>NZ_CM166472.1:0-2130000 GCF_056857015.1 Novosphingobium sp. BL-S-34 | reverse complement strand
GGCCGAAGGCGACGGATTGGACGAGAAGTTCGATCGGTAGCTGCCGTCATATCCGAAGTAGACCTCACCCTCCTTGCCGAGCAGGGTGGCGGGGTTGTTGACCTCTGCGCCGAACGAGAACGACCACTTCGAGACGCCGGGCAGGCGCTGGCCGGAGATGTTGCAGTTGGCCGGGCTGAGCGCGCCGGGAACGCCGGGCGCGCCGGGGGTCTGGGCCGAGGTGGCGGTGGTGCCGCCCGAAAGCTCCGGCGGGCAGGGTGCGTCCGTGAACTTGCGGTAGGTGGCGTCGGTATAGGCGCCGTTGACGTAGGCATTGAAGCGCTCGCTCGGACGGACCGAGAAGTCCCATTCCACGCCCTGCGAGCGTACCTTCTGGGCATTGGCGAGATAGCCGCGGAGCACGCCGTACTGGCCGTTGCTGACATTGGCCTGATAATTGCCGATGTCGGTGCGGAAGATCGACAGGTTGAAGGTCGCCCGGCGGTCCCAGAACTGGGTCTTGATGCCGGCCTCGTAGTTGTGGACCGATTCGGGCTTCACCGTGGCGGAGGCCAGGATCGGGTTGTTCTGGGCGTCCACCGGCACGCCGTTCTGGTTGATGCCGCCCGATTTGAAGCTCTTGGCATATGTCGCATAGAACAGGATGTCCGGCGTTATCTTGTAGCTGGCGTTGAAATCGTAGCTGAAGTTCCAGTCGCTGAACTCGGGCGAGATTTCCTGCGGGGTGTAGATCGCCAGCTGTGCGGTCTGGCGTGCCGTATAGGACGCCTGGCCCAGCAGCAGTTCGTTGCCCTGGCCGTCGAACACGCGGCGCTGGTAGTAGCCTTCCTTCTTGTCGTAGTTCAGCCGCACGCCCGGCTGCAGGGTGAGTTCGGGCGTGAGATGCCAGCTGAGCTGACCAAACAGCGCGGCGCTCGTGTTCTTGAGATACTGCGTATTGTAGGCGACGAGGCCGTTCAGCACGGAGGGGGCGTTGGAAAGCGCATTCGATGGCGCGATGCTCCAGCGGCTGGCCGCGGCGCCCTGCGCTTCGGTGCCCTGCGTATCGATCCGCTGGTAGAAGCCGAAGGCGCCGACCACGAAGTCGATCTTGTCGCTGCTGTAGTTGTAGCGCAGCTCCTGCGTATACTGGTCCTGCTGCGAGGGGTTCTGCGAGAGTGCGACGATCGGCAGGCCGGTGAAGTCGCGGTCGTTCGAAGGATCCCAGTCCCAGAACCGCCAAGCGGTGATCGAGGTCAGCTGACCCGCGCCCAGGTCCCACTTCACGCGCAGCGAAGCGCCGCCGATCTTGTTCTTGGCCTGGAGCGGCGTGTCGAGATCTGTGCGCCGATCGAAGGGGTTGGTGCTGGGCGGTACATAGCCCTGCGCGGCGGCGAGTGCGGCGTACTGGCGGTTCAGCGCGCGCTGCGTGAGGCCGGTGCGAACATAGACGGAGCCGCAGCAATTGGCGTCCTGGGTGCTGTAATCGCCGGCAAGCGTGATCGCCAGATCGGCAGTGGGCTGCCAGAGAAGCTGGCCGCGCAGGCCGAGGTTGTCCTGGCTCTGGATCCACTGGTCAGTGGTGACGTTGCGGATCGTGCCGCGCCGGTCGGTCGAGGATATCGCCAGGCGCGCCGCCAGCTTGTCGGTCAGCGGGCCGGAAATGGCGGCCTTGGCCTGCTTGAAGTTGTAATTGCCGATCGACACTTCCGCCTTGCCTTCGAAATCGAACGTCGGCTGGTTGGTGGTGATGTTGATGGCGCCTGCCGTGGTGTTCTTGCCATAGAGCGTGCCCTGCGGGCCGCGCAGCACCTCGATCTGGGCAACGTCCAGGAAGTCGAACGTGGCCGAAGCGACACGCGAATTATAGACATCGTCGATGTAGATGCCGACGCCCTGCTCGATCCCGTCGTTGGTCAGGCCGAACGGCACGCCCAAGCCGCGAATGTTCACGGCGGTGTTGCGCGGATTGGAGGAATAGAACTGCAGGGTCGGCGTCAGCTGCTGGAGGCGGCCGACGTTGAACGAGCCAGTGGAATCGATGTGCTCTCCGCCCACCACCGAGATCGCCAGCGGCACTTCCTGGCTGGATTCCTGGCGGCGGCGCGCCGTCACGAAGATTTCGTTGCCCCGGTCATGCGCGCCGGTGCCGACGGAGGTCGGTGATTCCTGTTCGGCGGCGGAACCTGCAGCGGCATCCGCGGTAGCCACGGCAGGAGCCGCCCCCGGTGCGGTCTCGCCGGCCAGCGCGGGCGTGGTGGCCAGCATCAGCGGGGCGAGCGTGAACGTCAGGCATGCGAGCGGAAGCGGGGCCGGCAGCGGCCCGCGAATGGTCTTTCTCATGAGATCCCCCTTGTTTTTTCGAAGGGCCTCACATCCGGTGGTCCGGTCTGGTTGGCAGGAAATTGATTTTCCCGGTCAGCGATTGCCGGGTTGGTAACTGCCGGGGCAGCGCGCGCTTATGAAGCGAAGCGCCGCCGCTCGGTGATGTCGAGCTGCACCAGCTTGCCATCGTGGACTGTCAGTTGGATGACGCCGTAGCGCATCTGGTCCAGGGCATCGGCGACCACTTCGAGCGGTGCCGCCTTGGGATCGTCATTCCCGGAATCCCTGGAGAGGTGCCGTCCCGATCGCTGGTTGTCCGATAACGGTTGAGACATTGCGTATCTTCCTCTGAGCGCGGCTCTTCCCCGCCGCTGCCCCTCTCTATTCTCAACTGAATAAGTAGACAATACACCTAGCCGAAAGTTTCTCGTTTTCGCGCCCAAGCAAAAACTATTTACGCCGAAGCGATGTCTGGCGTTGCCCTTCGACGGATATGGCAATTTCGGGGGACTTAACGGGCACGGCTGACTTTTCGTTCGCCGATTGCCATTGAAAATGAGGGAGTTGGTCGAAGAAAGCGCCCGGCTATGCGCCGCGTCCGCAATCAGTCCTGATCGTCGACCTGGGCGGGGACGGGATCGATGCGATCCGAAAGTCTTACTCCGTCCAGCAGTTCGGCAGTCCGGTCGCGCACTTCCAGCATCAGGGCGCGCGTACGACAATCGCCCTCTTCCAGGCAGTTCTTGCACTTCTCGTGCGCGAAGCGGCTGGCGCATGGCACCAGCGCCAGGGAGCCACGCATCAGGCGGATAAGGTCGCCATAAGTGATGTCGATCGGGGACACCGCCAGCCGATAGCCGCCATCCTTGCCGCGCTGGGAATCGACGATTCCGAAACGGCTCAGTTCGGACAGGATCGTGGTGAGGAACTTGGCCGGAATGTTCTGTGCTTCTGCGATCTGCGCGAGCTGGATCGGACCCTGCCCGTAGTTGTCGGCAAGATGCTGCATGGCGCGGATGGCATAGCGGGTTTTCTGCGAAAGCACGCCTCCGTCATGCCGCACCCTTCGTGGCGATGGCAAGGCCGTTGAGGCCGCATTTCACAGATTGTCAGTCGCTTCGGTTGACAAGCATCCGGCCGGTCAACGCGGGCCGGGCCGGGGCAGACGCGGAGGCGCAGTTGTCGTCCTGGCCTTTGCGGCTTGACCCGGGCGCCCCGTGGCCCCCGCATTTTGCGGTGCAAAAGGATAGAGGCCGCCCCACATGGCGTAGCCCCGCGTCGATAATCTTCCGAATATCGGCGATTTCCATCAGCCCTGCCCTTCGCGGCAGGGGTCACCGATCAAGTACTTATTCGCAAATGCACAAGACCCGATCCGCTCCTCACGACAGATTTTCCCACAAGCGGCCAAAACCACAAACGAGCCGCACACCCGGGAATCGGTCTGACTTTGTTCGGGGAGCTACCATGATGATAAGCACGTCTCGATTTGCCTACGCGCTCGCCTCGAGCGTCTCCCTCCTGGCCTTCGCCTCGGCCAGCGCCCATGCGGAAGAAGCCGATGCCGCCGCCGCCGCGGTGGCAGCCGCCGTGCCGGCGGAAGGCCTTACCGACATCGTCGTCACTGCCGAACGCCGGGACGTCAGCCTGCAGCAGGCCCCGCTTTCCGTCAGCGCGATCACGGCCGAGACGCTGAAGGCCGCGAACATCAACGACATCACCGGGCTCAACGGCACCGTACCGGGCCTGGTCGTCGCCAAGAGCGGCGGCGGAGAGCGCATCATCACCATTCGCGGCGTGGGCTCGGAAACGCCGGAGAACACCAACACCCAGCCGGGCGTGTCCTACCACATCGACGGCGTCTATATCTTCAACTCGATCGCCGCGAGCGCCGCCTTCATCGACGTGGCCCAGGTGGAAGTGCTGCGCGGGCCGCAAGGCACGCTGTTCGGTCAGGGTTCGACCGGCGGCACCATCAATGTCGTCTCGATCGAGCCGAGCACGGACGCCATCAGCGGCAATGTGAACGCCGGCTACGGCAACTACAACTACATGGAAGGCTCGGCCGCGCTGAACGTGCCGCTTTCCGATAGCCTGGCGGTGCGCGGCGCCTTCCAGTTCACCAAGCACGACGGCTATGCCCATGCCACCGAAGTGCCGGGCACCCACGAGTACGACCTCGACGATCAGGACGAAACCGGCTGGCGGCTCGGCGCCAAGTGGCAGCCGGCCTCCAACTTCTCGATCGTGCTGAACACCGTCCAGTTCACCAGCAACACCAACGGCCCCGCGCAGAAGAACATCCTGGATCCCAACCCGGATCCGCGCGAACTGACGCAGGACTATCCCGGCCGCTCGGTGGTCAAGACCCAGCTCTACACCGGCGTCGTCAAGTGGGAGACGCCCTTCGCCACGATCAAGTCGATCACCGGCTACCAGAAGCTCCACTCCGAGCAGGCCTGGGATGCGGACGGCCTCGACACGGCGCTGTTCTATGCCCAGACCTACAACCCGGTCAGCTTCACCGGCGTCGCTTACGACCATGTGCCGCTCTGGGAATCGGATACCAAGAGCTGGAGCCAGGAGATCAACCTGACCTCCAACGGCACCGGCCCGTTCAGCTGGGTGCTCGGCGGCGTCTATCTCCATTCGTCGAACGACCAGTACGTCAACGAATACCGCAGCGACGACGACAACTTCCTGCAGGAAGCCCTGCCCACCGACACCGCCTGGAACGACCCGCTCGTCGCCAACCTGACCTATGCCGAGTTGTCGACGATCAAGCGCGACCTCTATGCCGTCTTCGCGCAGGGCACCTACAACCTCACCAGCCAGCTCAAGCTGACGGCCGGCGTGCGCTACAACCACGACAAGGCCACCGGCACATACGATTCGATGTCCGGCGGCGCGTCCGGCCAGACCTCGGGCGCCTATCTCCAGCCCAGCTCGACCGGCGGCCGCAAGGGCGACGCCTGGACCGGCAAAGTCGCGCTCGACTACCAGATCACGCCCAGCAACATGGTCTATGCAAGCTGGACGCGCGGCTTCAAGCCGGGCGGCATCAACTCTGCGGCCTCCACCGGAGGCAGCTACTCGATCCTGCCGACCTACAAGCAGGAGACCGTCGATTCCTTCGAAATCGGCACCAAGAACCGCTTCCTGGGCGATACGCTCCAGCTCAACGGCTCTGCCTTCCTGTATAATTACAAGAACATGCAGTTCCTGGAGGAAGACCCGATCCTCTACGGCGAAGGCATCAGCAACGCACCCAAGGCGCGGGTCTACGGCCTGGAACTCGAAGGCTCCTACATCCCCACCGAGGGCCTGCGCTTCGACGCGTCGCTGTCGTGGCTGGAAGGCGAGTTCACCTCGCACTACCTTGCGCTCGATCCGACCAATGCCGCGAATGCCCAGAATGCGGCGGGCTATCCCGACTACCTGTTCTGGACCAACTTCTACGCCGCCACCCTGGCGCGCGACGCCGCGCGCGAGGACATCAAGGGCAACCGCATTCCCAAGCTGCCGCGCTGGCAGGGCAATGTGGCGGCGACCTGGAACGGCAAGGTCGGCCCGGGCGAGCTGACCGCCCGCGCCCAGCTGATCTACCGGGGCAAGTACCAATACCGCCTGTTCAACGAAGGCGACGTGGACCTCACGCCTTCCTACACCCAGGTCAATGCCATGCTGAAGTACGAGCCGGAGGGCACCAATACCAACGTGACCCTGCGGGTGATCAACCTGTTCGACAGGAACGGCATCAACTCGCGGTTCTCCGACCCCTATGGCAGCGCCCAGGTGATGGACACGTACATTCCGCCGCGCCAGGTGATCCTTTCGGTCGGCTACAAGTTCTGATCCCTTCCGGCCTTCGCCGGAAAGCAGGAGGGCGCGGCGACTTCGGTCTCCGCGCCCTTCCCGTTTCCGGACATGCCGGCCACTTCCCCGCCGCGGGCCTTGTCCCGGCGTTTCGATCAACTATCTAGGCGCCCGTCATCAAGAGTGTGCAGCCGCAGCATGAGAGCCTGCACCGCGTGTCAGTCCGCGATTCCGTCCGGACGAAGCCCGCAGGAGTAGCAATGCCGCGCAGTGCCCTCGTCCTTTTCGCCGCCTCTCTGGGGTTCTTCTTCGTGACGGCGACGACGTTCACCTCGCTGGGTTACGTCCTCTACACGATGGTCGCGCAGCTCGGCTGGTCGAAGGCGGCCGCCGGCCTCAGCTTCTCGCTGCTGGGCCTCGCCTGCGGCCTCGCGAGCCCTCTGCCGCCATTGCTGATGAAATCCATCGGCACGCGGCTGACGATGTTCGCGGGCTGCCTGGTGCTGGCGGCCGGGTTCTTCATCGCATCCCAGATCGAGCATCTCACCCTCTTCTTCGTGGCCACCACGCTGATGGGCGTAGGCTTCTCGCTGATCGCCCCCTCCCCCGCCGTCTATCTGCTGGCGACATGGTTCCCCCGCACCTCGGCGCGGATGATCGGCTTCTATTTCATGAGCGGCGCGGCCGGCGGGATCGCCGGGCCGCTGATCGTGGGCGCCATCGTCGGCATGACCGGGGACTGGCGCCTCCACTGGCTGGTCATGGCCGTGAGCGCGCTGGCGCTCGGCCTGATCTGCCTGGTCTGCATCCGCGACGCCGTGAAAGTGGAGAGCGTGGAACAAGTGAAGGGCGCGGGCCACGAACAGGACGCTCCCACCGAGCGGAGCGCCTGGACCGTGCGCCAGGCCCTGACGAGCCCCAGCTTCCTGATCCTGGCGCTGATCATGACGGTGGTGCAGACCGCCGTCACTTCGGCCCACTCGATCCTGGTGGCCCATGTCGCCAACCTCGGCGAGGGCGCGGCGCCCGGCGCCATCGCCATGAGTCTGCTCGCCTTCGCCGGAACCGGCGCCAAGGGCGTGACCGGCGCCTTGTGCGAACGCGTCGATCCGCGCCGCATCCTCATTGCCGGGCTCGCGCTTCAGGCCCTGGCCATGGCGCTGCTCTGGTCCGCCTCGCTGGTGCTGGTGGCCACTGCCGCCGCCGCACTGTTCGGGCTGGGCTGGGGCATGGCCTGGCTTTCCGCCCATATCCTGCTGCTGCGCTATTTCGGCGCCGGCATCGCGGGGGACATGACGGCCATGGCCACCACCGCCACGACATTCGCCGTGCTCGGCCCGATCGGCGCCGGACGCATCGCCGACGTGACGGGTGGCTACGGCCTTGCCATCCTGATCTTCGCCCTGCTGCTGGCGGCCGCCACGATCGTCGCCGTGCTGTTCCTGCGCGCACCGGTGCGCCTGCCCACCGCGGCCGAGCCCGACATCGCCGACGGCGCGCTGCTTCCGGCCGAATAGGCGCCTGCCAAAAGTCCCTGCGCCCAGTGCAAAGCATGGACCGCGCAGGCCCGCTAGTCTGGCCGGGTAGCGGGAGGACGCAGGGCGTTCTCCCCGGTCTCACCGACATGGGGATCAGGCAGGAATGACTCTACTCAACGACCCGTTCTTCGACAGCCTCGGCAGCTCCATCAAGAACACGCTCGAGGCCGACACGCTGCCTCCGGCCTGCTATACCGACGAGGAATTCCACCACTTCGAAAAGGCCGCGCTGTTCGAGCACGAATGGCTCTGCGTCGGCCGCGCCGAGTGGCTGGAGCAGCCTGGCGACTTCTTCACGGTGACGCGCGCCGAAGAACCGATCATCGTCACCAAGACCCGCGACGGCAGCGTGAAGGCGCTCTCCGCGGTCTGCCAGCACCGCGCCATGCTGGTGGCGGAAGGGCACGGCAATGCCCGTGCCTTCGTGTGCCCCTATCACCACTGGACCTATGACCTGGACGGCACGCTGGTGGGCGCCCCGGCGATGAACCGGACCTGCAATTTCGACCGGAAAGCGGCGAGCCTGCCCGAGATCCGCCACGAGATCTGGCATGGCTTCGTGTTCATCAACCTCGATCCCGCGGCGGAACCGCTCACCCCCCGCCTGGCCGGCCTGGAGGCCGTCGTCGCCAACTACGATTTCGCCAGCTTGCGCGGTCCCCGTCCCGAGGAGGCCACCGTGTTTCAGTGGAACTGGAAGGTCATGCTGGAGAACAACAACGACGGCTACCACGCCAGCCGCCTGCACGCGGGGCCGCTGCACGACTTCATCCCGAGCGGGCTGGCCTCGTTTCCCGAGGTGCCCGAGAATTCGGCGGGCTACTACCGGCTCAACGGCACGCTTCACAAGAACGCTGCCTTCAATGCCACGCAGAAGGCGATCTTCCCGGTGTTTCCGAAACTCACCGAGGAAGAGCAGAACCGTCTCCTGTTCGTGAACCTGCCGCCCAGCCTCTCGCTGGTCGTGCTCAACGATACCGTGCTCTACCTCATCATGGACCCGCGCTCGGCCCAGTCGCACGCGCTGACCATCGGCACGCTGATGGTGCCCGAGGCGATGGACGATCCGCTGTTCGAACTGAAGATGAAGATGAACGACACGGCCGTCGAAGAGATCGTCAGCCAGGACTTCCATGTCGACGAACTGGTCCAGCAGGGCCTGCGCTCCAAGTTCGCGCCGCGCGGCCGCTATTCCTGGCAGGAGGGCGCCCAGCGGCTGCTCAACGTCTGGCTGGTCGAACGCTACCGCCGCGAATGGGACCGTCGCCGCGGGCCGCAGAACCCCCTGCCCGCGCCGATCACCCGCCTGCGCGCCTGATACACAGAGTTTTACCGTCACCCATTCCCGACGGTCTGCGGCGTCCGGTCTCGTACCGGGCGCCGCCTTTTCTTGAGCGGCGCGAGGAATCAACGATTCGTGCGCGGGATGGCGAGCGCCGGTTCGGACACCCGTTACCCCTTGCGAGCCAGCGGCGGCACCGGCCCAAACGGGCCGGTGCCGCCCAAAATCCACCTTTGGCGGATTTTCAAACACAAGGAGCCGCTATGACCAACACCCTCATCTTCGTCGATTTCGCCACTGACGATCCGGCCAGGACCGGAGAGTTCTACGCCGAAGTCTTCGGCTGGGAGAACGACGCGCGCCCCCACGGCATCTACCACCGCATGGTCCCCGGCGGCTTCTTCCCGAACAAGGACGGCAGCGACAGCCAGATCGGCAATCTCCACCTCGGCGTGTTCGATGCGAACAATGCCCGCCCACACCCGAATCCCGAAGGCGTGGAACCACGCACACTGTCCACCGAGGGCCGCAAGGCGCGCATCTGGGTGCTGATCGGCGACGACGACAGCCCCGAGCGCATCCTCGAAACCGCCGAGAAGCTGGGCGGCAAGGTGCTCTGGCGCAATCACTACTGGAAAGAGTTCAACGGCTACAACCACGCCTTCGCGGACCCTTGGGGCAACGAGATCCTGCTCTGGGGCAAGGCGGGCGAGAATCCGCAGATCCCCGGGGACTACACGCGCGAATAGGAAACGGGCTTCTCCGGCGGCGCGACAAGTTCTTGTGCGCGCCGCCGCAAGACCGCCCGGCCCCCTTCTCCATAGCCTGCGAGCATAGACGCCAACCCCAACCCAGTACCGGGAGCCAGACGCACAATGAGCCGCCTTCCCATCGTTTTCTTCGGACATGGCAGCCCGATGGTGGCGCTGGAGAAGAGCGCCGTCACCCGCACCTGGAACCAGATCGCGAGCAGCATCGGCAAGCCGCGCGCGATCCTGTGCATCTCGGCCCATTGGCAGACGCGCGGCACCGCCGTCACCGCCATGGCCCAGCCGCGCACGATCCATGACTTCGGCGCCTTCCCGCAGGCCCTGTTCGACGTGCAGTACCCCGCCCCCGGCGACCCGGAGCTGGCCGAGCGCGTGCGCGAACTGCTCAGTCCGATGCCGGTGAATCTGGATGCCAACTGGGGCCTGGACCACGGCACTTGGTCAGTGCTCGTCCATGCCTATCCCGAGGCAGACGTGCCGGTGATCCAGCTTGGCATGGACCTTGGCAAGAGCGCGGCCGAGCACTGGCTGGTCGGTCGCATGCTGCGCCCGCTGCGCGACGAAGGCGTGCTGATCATGGGCACCGGCAATATCGTCCACAACCTGCCCGCCATGGACTGGGCCAACCCCGCCGCCGATCCCTATCCCTGGGCTGAGCAGTTCAATGCCGCGATGTGCAAGGCAATCGCCTCGGACGATCCGCAGACCGTGATCGACTACGCGGCGCTGGGCGATGCCGCCCGGCTCTCGGTGCCCAGTTCCGACCATTTCCTGCCGCTGCTCTACGTCCTGGGCGCCCGCCATGAGGACGAAGCGGCGACGTTCGAGCCCGATTTCATCCAGCACAAGTCGCTCAGCATGACGAGCGTGCGGATCGGCGCCGCGTAAAGCCGCACGCGCCCCGACCTCTTTCCTTCCCAACAGGAGTTCCGATGGCACTGATCAGCCTAAAGCCCGAGCCAGCAAGGGAGACCGCCCTCCAGCCGTCGGCCCTGCACCATCTTCGGGCCACGCCGGAAACGGTGCACTGGGGCTACTTCTCGCCCGAGATCAAACCGGCGCTCTATGTGAAAAGCGGCGACCTGATCCAGGCGCAGGCCGTCACGCACCATGCCGGCGACGATCCGGAACTGATGTTCGACGACGACATCCGCCGCATCTTCACCGAGATCGACCCCGCCACTCGCGCGCCGGGCTGCCACATCATGACCGGCCCGATCTTCGTCGAGGGCGCGGAGCCCGGCGACATGCTGGAAGTGCGCTACATGGCGATGCGTCCGCGCTTCAACTACGGCTCGAACCTCGCGGCCAACTGGGGCCATCTCTACCAGGAATTCGGCGAGACCGAGCGCGTCACGATCTACAAGATCGACCCCAACGCCAATACCGCCAGCGCGCTCTACGCCTATGACGTGGACGAGAAATACGTGGTCCCCGGCCGCATCACCCATTGCCCGGAATGCGACCGTTCGGCCGCGCTGCCCGGCATCACCATCCCGGCCCGCCCGCACCTGGGCACGGCGGGTGTCGCGCCCGCCGTCAACGAGGCGGTGAGCACGATTCCCCCCGGCCTTCACGGCGGCAATATCGACAACTGGCGCATCGGCGCGGGCGCGACGATGTACTACCCAGTGCAGGTCAAGGGCGGCCTGTTCTCGATCGGCGACCCCCATATCAGCCAGGGCGACGGAGAGATCAGCGGCACGGCCATCGAAGCCTCGCTCGACGTGCTGTTCCAGATCGTGCTGCGCAAGGACTTCTCGTTCCCCTCGCCGCTGCTGGAGACGCCGGATTGCTGGATCGTCCACGGCTTCGGCGAGAACCTAGACAAGGCGATGAAGTCAGCCTCGATCGACATGCTCCACCTCCTCACCGAGCACCAGGGCCTTTCCCGCAACGACGGCTATTCGCTGATGAGCGTCGCCGCCGACTTCGGGGTGACTCAGGTGGTGGACGGCACCCAAGGCATTCACTGCCGCATCGAACGCCGAATCTTCCCCGAGAAGGGCAGCGTTAGAGATCCTGAATAGGAACGGCCCGATAACAACGAACGCACCGGATGCGAGAGCCCTCACTCCGCATCCGGTGCGTGCCCACGAAGAAAACCGGAGCCCGACAATGGGTTATGAATTGATCGACGTCCGCCCCATGACCAAGCGCATCGGCGCGGAGATCTTCGGGATCGATTTGCGCCAGCCGCTCGGCAACCAGGCTTTCACCGAGATTCACGAGGCGCTGATGAAGCACCAGGTGGTGTTCTTCCGCGATCAGGACATCGATCACGAAGCCCACAAAGCCCTTGGCCGCGCCTTCGGCCAACTGGCGATCCATTCCGGCGTTGCCGGGCTTCCCGACCATCCCGAAGTCGTGGCCATCCATGCCGACGAGAATTCGAAGTTCGTCGCGGGCGAGAACTGGCATTCGGACCTTTCGGCCGACGCCGAGCCGCCGATGGGCTCGATCCTCCATATCCACACCCTGCCCGAGGACGGCGGCGACACCCTGTTCGCCAGCATGTACGCCGCTTACGACGCGCTGTCCCCGGCGATGAAGGCCTTCCTCGATCCGCTGACCGCCGTTCACGACGCCAATCCCGTCTACAAGGCGATCTTCCCGGATTCGACCAAGACCTACCCCTGCAATTCGCACCCGGTGATCCGCACCCATCCGGTGACGGGCCGCAAGCTGCTCTTCGTGAACTCTTCCTACACCACGAAGATCAACGAACTGTCGGGCACCGAGAGCAAGGCCGTGCTCGATTTCCTGTTCGAGCACGTCAAGGACGCCAATTTCCACGTCCGCTTCCGCTGGCGGAAGAACTCGGTGGCCTTCTGGGACAACCGTTGCACGCAGCACTTCGCGGTTTGGGACTACTTCCCCGAAGTCCGCTCCGGCTTCCGCGTGACCGTGGCCGGCGACCGGCCATTCTGACCCTTCGCGCCGGCCTGCGCCTGCTGCTCGCCGCATCGGCGCTGAACTGCACAGCGCCGATGCTGGCCGATTCTCCAGCGGAAAGGCTGAAAGGCGAACTCGGCGCCATGGTCGCGGCGGGAGAATTGCCGCAGGCGCTGGTGCTGATCGAGCAGCATGGCACGCCGCTGGTGGAAATCTCCATCGGGCATGCCGACATCGAGACCGGCACACCGATCGCCCGTGACGCGATCTTCCGGCTCTATTCGATGTCGAAGCCGATCACCTCCGCCGGCATCCTGATGCTTGCCGAAAGAGGCAAGCTCGCGCTGACCGACCCTATCGGCAAGTACCTCCCGGCAATGGCGGACCTGCGGGTCTGGGACGGCAGCAGCCACAGCCCGGCCGAAACCGTGGCCGCGGCCCGCCCGGTCACGATCGAGGACTTGCTGCTCCACCGCTCCGGCCTGACCTATGAGTTCATGGGCGATACGCCGGTCCAGCGCTGGTACCGCGAAAACGGCGTCAGCCGCACCACGGCGGTGGCCAGTGCCGGGCCGCAGGTTCCGCCCGCCGCCACGCTGGATCAGTTGATCGCCCGCCTCGGCAAGGCGCCGCTGCTCCACCAGCCGGGCGAGCGCTTCAGCTACGGATTTTCAACTACGGTGCTCGGCGCGGTGATCGAGCGCGTGTCGGGCGCGAGTCTCGATGCTTTCCTCCAGTCGCAGATCTTCGGCCCTCTGGAGATGAAGGACACCACGTTCGTGGTGAGCGACGCGCAGGCCCCGCGCCTTGTCACCGGCTATGTCGCCAGTGCCGAAGGCCTGAGGCCGGTGGACCGCCAGGAAACCTCGGAATACCGCGACCCCGCTCGATTGCGCGACGGCGGAGGCGCCTTGGCGGGAACGCTGGAGGACTATCGCCATTTCGCGGAGATGCTGGCCAACCGCGGCACCTGGCGGGGCCGGCGCCTGCTGAGGCCGGAAACCGTCGACGCCATGTTCACCCCGCGCCTGCGCACCGGTGGCGGAGAGCATCTCGATGCGGGTTTCGGCCTGGGACTGGCCATCGGCGATGCCGGGACCGAGGCACGGGGCGGGCTGCCGGTCGGCGCCGGAAGCTGGTCGGGCTCGGCCAATACCTACTTCTTCGTGGACCCCGCGCACGCCGTGGTGGCCGTTCTCATGACCAACGAACTCATCCCCGGCGCATTCGAGGCGCGGACCTGGAAGCTGCGCGAGGCGCTGGACCGGGCGACACTGGCGGTCGTGCAGCGCTAGCCAGCCATCTTGCGGCGAAACTGGCCCTCGGGCCGAATTCGCCTATAGTGCCGGACATGAGCGACACGTCCCCAGCCGCCGCCGCGAAGCCCGCGACATTCCCCTGTTTCGGCCTTTCGCCCTGGGCCATCGCCGTCCCCCTGATCGCCATCGCCGCCATCGCGCTGGGCAAGCCTTCGGGCATCCCGATGGCGGTCGTGCTGGCGCTGGTGCTCGGCGGAGCGATCATGTCGGCGGTCTACCATGCCGAAGTGATCGCGCACCGCGTGGGCGAGCCGTTCGGCACACTGATCCTGGCCTTTGCCGTCACCGTGATCGAAACCTCGCTGATCGTCTCGATCATGCTGAGCGACGGCAACGGCACCCAGACCCTGGCGCGCGACACGGTTTTTGCCGCCGTGATGATCACGATCAACGGCATCGTCGGCGTCTGCCTGCTGCTGGGCGGCGGGCGGCATCACGAACAGGGCTATACGCAATCGGGCGTCAACCACGGGTTGGCGATCCTGGCGACGCTTTCAGTGCTGACGCTGGTGATGCCGAACTACACCACGAGCGAGGCCGGGCCCTTCTACAACGCCAACCAGCTGATCTTCGTCGCCGCGGATTCGCTGATCCTCTATGCGACGTTCGTCGTGGCCCAGACCATCCGTCACCGGGACCATTTCCTCTATCCCGAGGAGAGCGACGGCACGCATGAGAAGGTTCCGGCGGTCAAGGCCATCGCCGCAGGCGTCATGCTGCCGGTGGCGCTGATACCCGTGGTCCTGCTGGCCAAGGCGCTCTCGCCCTCGATCGAGGCGGGCGTTGCCGCCATGGGCGCGCCGCATGCCATGGTCGGCATCATCATCGCTGCGCTGGTGCTGGCGCCGGAGAGCCTCGCCGCGCTGTCGGCGGCGCGGGCGAACCGGGTGCAGACCAGCCTCAATCTCGCGATCGGCTCCGCGCTGGCCACCATCGGCCTGACGATCCCCGCCGTCGCCATCGCCTCCATGGCCATGGGGCTGGACCTTGAACTGGGCCTCTCCTTCAAGTCGATCGCCCTGCTCGGCCTGACGCTGCTGGTGGCGACGATGACGCTGAGCACCGGGCGGACCACGCTCGTCCAGGGCATGGTCCATCTGGTGATCTTCTCGACCTACCTCTTCACCACGCTGGTGCCGTGACGATGGTTCTGCCAGGCGGCAGGTGGCGTAAAGGGCCACCCGGCGCCTAACCCCGGTTTGCGGCCTCAGTTGCGGTAGAGCGCGTCCATCCGCTCGCCATAACGCTCCTTGAGCTTGTGGCGGCGGATCTTGAGGCTGGGGGTCATTTCCTCGTTCTCGATCCCGAAGGGTTCGTCCGCGAACGTGAACTGGCGGACCTTCTCGATCACCGAAAGGTCGGTGTTGACGCAGTCTATCGCCGCGCGGATCTCCGCCCGGAACGCCGGGAGGCCTTGCAACGCCTTGAAGTCGAATTTCTCGCCGTTGGCCTTGGCCCATTCCAGCGCCCAGTCGGCATCGGGCACGATCAGGCCGACGATGTAGGGACGGCGGTCGCCGTGGACCATGGCCTGCGCGATCTCGGGCTGCAGCGTCAGCATCGACTCCACCTTCTGCGGAGAGACGTTGTCGCCCTTGTCATTGACGATCATGTCCTTTTTGCGGTCGGTGATCATGATCCGGCCGCGACTGTCGATATGGCCGATGTCGCCGGTATGGAGCCAGCCGTCCCGGAGCACGGCATCGGTGGCGGCAGCGTTCTGCCAGTACCCCTGCATCACCAGCTCGCCGCGCACGAGGATTTCGCCGTCCTCGGCAATCCGCACTTCGACATTGCGAAGCGGCGGCCCGACGGTGTCGTGCTTGATCCCGGCGGCGGGACGGTTGCAGCTGATCACCGGCCCGGCCTCGGTCTGGCCATAGCCCTGCAGCAGCGTCAGCCCCATCGCGTCGAAGAAGGCGCCGATCTCGGGATTGAGCGGCGCGCCGCCCGAAACCAGGGCCTTGATGCGGCCGCCGAACTTGGCGCGCACCTTGGGCCGCAGCGTCCGTTCGATCACCATGTCGAGCGGGTAGTCCAGCAGACGGCGACGGCCGGCCTGCTCGCGCCCGGCAATGCCCAGTGCCATTTCCATCAGGCGCGCGGGAACGGCGCCCTGCTTCTCGATCTGCTTCATGATGCGCGTGCGCAGCACTTCGAAGAGGCGCGGGACGACCACCATGATCGTCGGGCGCACTTCCTCGATATTGGAGGCCAGTTTGTCGAGACCCTCGGAGTAGTAGATCTGCCCGCCCATGGCGATCGGCAGGTACTGGCCGCCGGTATGTTCGTAGGCATGGCTGAGCGGGAGGAACGAGAGGAATATCTCGCCTTCGTCGCAGCCGAAATCGTCGAAGATGATCTGCGCGCAGCCGGCGACGTTGGTCAGGATCATGCCGTGGTGCTGGCGCACCCCACGCGGCGCCCCGCCGGTGCCGCTGGTATAGATGATGCAGGCAAGGTCGCGGCGGCGGAAGTCGGCCACCCGGCTGTCGATTTCGGCGCGCGCGAGAACGGCGTCGCCTTCGAGGAGGCCCGCCCAGTCATGGACCTCGTAGGCGCCGCCCTGCATCTGCGGCAGTGCTTCCATGCCGATGACATGGCGGCACAAGTCCGTCTGGACGATAGCCGGAAGCAGCGCCTTGCCCAGCTTGGCCGTGGAGACGATCGCCGCGCGCGCGCCGGAATTCTCCAGTATATGAATGTGATCGCGCGTGGTGTTGGTGGTGTAGGCCGGCACGGTGACGCAGCCCGCCGCCATCACGGCCAGGTCGGCGATGCACCATTCGGGCCGATTTTCCGACACGATCAGCACGCGGTCCCCGGCCTGCAAGCCCATGCGCCGGAGCGAGGCAGCCATCAGCGAGACGCGGCGCGCCACCTCGGCCCAGCTCGTGGACAGCCATCGGCCGTCCTGCTTGGACCAGAGCATGGGCGAATCGCCCAATCGGTCTGCTCGCTTGAGGAACAGCGATACCAGGTTGGTGCACTTGTCGAAGTCACCAAGATCCATGCCGAGCCCCGTCCTCTCTATTCACGCGGAATTGTCCGTTCCGATCAACGTCTAGGCGCGTGGAGTGGTTGCGACAAGCAGAGCCGCATCCGTACTTGCACCCATATAGGTGGCTTTTGACGCTATTCGGACCCTACGGCATCCGCGATCGTGGCGAAGCCGTCGCGCTTCATCAGCGCTTCCAGCCCCTGGCAGAGCGCCCTGGCCATGCCCGGCCCCTCATAGACCATGGCGCTGTAGACCTGCACCAGGCTGGCGCCCGCGCAAATGCGGGCCCAGGCGTCTTCCGCCGTGGCGATGCCGCCCACGCCGACCAGCGGCACGGCGCCGCCCGTGGCCTTGCGGAAGTCCCGCAGGCGCTGCTGGGCCAGATCGCGCAGCGGCGCGCCCGAAAGCCCCCCCGTCTCGCCGCGGTGGGGCGAGTGCAGGGTCGGCCGCGAAATCGTGGTGTTGGAGACGATCAGCGCGCCCAGGCGCTTGTCGACGGCAATGCGGGCAATGGCGTCGATATCGGCCGGTTCGAGGTCCGGCGCAACTTTGAGGAAGACCGGCGGGCCGCCCTCGCCGCAGACCTCGGCGCGGGCTTCGAGCACGGCATCGAGCAGCCCGGTCAGCGCCGATTCGTCCTGGAGCGCGCGCAGGCCGGGCGTGTTCGGGCTGGAGATGTTCACGGCCAGATACGTCGCCAGCGGCGCCATGAGGCGGGCCATCGTCGCATAGTCAGCGATGCGGTCGGTCGCGTCCTTGTTGGCGCCGATGTTGATGCCGACGACGCCGGGACGATCCCGGCGCGCCGTCAGGCCTTCCAGCGCCACTTGCGCGCCGCGGTTGTTGAAGCCCATGCGGTTGATCACCGCGCGGTCCTCCACCAGGCGGAACAGGCGCGGCTTGGGATTGCCCGCCTGCGGCAGCGGCGTGATCGAGCCGACTTCCGCGAAGCCGAAGCCCAGGCCCAGCAGCGCGTCAGGCACTTCCCCGTCCTTGTCGAAGCCGGCCGCCATGCCAACGGGGTTGGGGAAAGCGATTCCCGCGACTTGTGTGGAGAGCGAGGCGGGGAATGCCGGCGCGCGAGTCTTGCCCGCCATTTTCAGCGCCTTGAGCGCAAGGCCATGCGCCGATTCGGCGTCGAGACGGAACAGGGCGGGTCTGATCAGGGAGTAAAGCACGGGTGCCGCATAAACGGCTCGGCGCTGTTGCTCAAATGCTTCTTATCCTGCGTGACGTTCGCAAAATCGGTTTTCCGGCGTCACCGCCAGAGCACGCATGTCGCAATTATACAATAAATCGCCGAGGGCCCGGCATACAGGAGAGTTGCGACCCGAAGGGCTCGTAGCGGGATGCGCACGAGTTCTTTATTACCTTACGGCGGTTCCCGATCCTGATCGGGGACCGCCTTTTTTCTTTGGATTTCCCCATTCGCCGGCGCGAACTCTCTCCAAAAGCGAGAAATTTGCAACAGCCCGATCGCTTTTGTCGCACAAATCCTGTGCGAAACTCCATTGAAACCGGAGGGGTCCTGCACTAGGTGGCACAAATCGGAAAGATTTGATCCACTTTAACCGCAGAGACGTGAAAGCCGCAGATATGCGCCTGTCCAGCATGGCCGACTACGCCGTTGTCATCATGTCCGCCGCGACTCGGCATTCGGGCACTTGTGCGCATCACCCCCAGGATTCGCGGATGAGCCGCATCTCGGCAGGCCAGCTTGCCGAAGACACCGGCCTTCCTGCTCCCACCGTTCAGAAGCTGGTGAGCAAACTGACCGCTGCGGGGTTGCTGCAATCGACCCGCGGCGTTGGCGGCGGGCTGAAACTGGCCCGCGCACCCGAAACGATTTCGATTGCGGATATCGTGGAGGCAGTGGAAGGGCCGATCGCGCTCACCGCCTGCCTCGAACAGGGCAAGCACGAATGTACGCTGGAAGGCGGATGCAGCGTGCGCCCGCACTGGCCGCAAGTGAATGCGGCACTGCGCGGCGCATTGGCGCAAGTGGTCCTGACCCAGCTCGTCGAGGAAGTATGAATGACTGACGAAACCTCCCCCGAGGGCACCATCGAGGTGCGCGAAGTCCATGGGGACAACCGCCGCGATGGCGAGGCCCGCGACGTAGAAGTGCGCGATCAGGCCGCGCGCGAGGCTGCGGCCCGCGTGGCCGATTACGAGCACGGCTGGGTGGCCGACATCGAGCAGGAATATGGCCCCAAGGGCCTGTCCGAGGATACCATCCGTTTCATCTCGGCCAAGAAGGACGAGCCGGAGTGGATGCTCGACTGGCGCCTTAAGGCCTATGCCCGCTGGCTGGAAATGACTCCGCCGGACTGGGCCAAGCTGAACGTGCCGCCGATCGACTACCAGGAAGCCTACTACTGGGCCGCGCCCAAGAAGAAGCCTTCGCTCTCCAGCCTGGACGAAGTCGATCCCGAGATCCTCAAGGTGTACGAGAAGCTGGGCATTCCGCTGGAGGAGCAGAAAGTGCTCGCCGGCGTCGAAGGCGCGCGCAAGGTGGCCGTGGACGCAGTGTTCGATTCGGTTTCCGTCGCCACCACCTTCCGCAAGGAACTGGAGCAGGCGGGCGTGATCTTCCGCTCGATCTCCGAAGCGATCCGCGAATATCCGGAACTGGTGAAGAAGTGGCTCGGCCGCGTCGTGCCCGTGCAGGACAACTACTTCGCAGCGCTGAACTGCGCGGTCTTTTCCGACGGTACCTTCGTCTACATTCCCGAAGGCGTGCGCTGCCCGATGGAGCTGAGCACCTATTTCCGCATCAACGCGGAAAACACCGGCCAGTTCGAACGGACCCTGATCATCGCCGAGAAGGGCAGCTACGTTTCCTACCTCGAAGGCTGCACCGCGCCGATGCGCGATGAAAACCAGCTTCACGCGGCGGTGGTGGAACTGGTCGCGCTGGAAGATGCCGAGATCAAGTACTCGACCGTGCAGAACTGGTACCCCGGCAATGCCGAGGGCAAGGGCGGCATCTACAATTTCGTGACCAAGCGCGGCCTCTGCCAGGGCGCCCGCTCCAAGATCTCTTGGACGCAGGTGGAAACCGGCTCCGCGATCACCTGGAAGTACCCCAGCTGCGTCCTCAATGGCGAGGATTCGGTGGGCGAGTTCTACTCGGTGGCGGTCACCAACAATTACCAGCAGGCCGATACCGGCACGAAAATGATCCACAACGGCAAGGGCAGCCGCTCGACGATCATCTCCAAGGGCATCTCGGCCGGCAAGAGCAACAACACCTATCGCGGCCTCGTGCGCGTGGCCGCCAATGCCGAAGGCGTACGCAACTTCACCCAGTGCGATTCGCTGCTGCTGGGCAAGGAATGCGGCGCTCACACCGTGCCCTATATCGAAGTGCGCAACCCCAGCGCCCAGATCGAGCACGAGGCGACCACCAGCAAGATCAGCGACGACCAGCTGTTCTACGCCATGCAGCGCGGGCTCGATACCGAGCAGGCGGTGGCGCTGATCGTCAACGGCTTCGCCAAGGAAGTGCTTCAGCAATTGCCGATGGAATTCGCCGTCGAAGCGCAGAAGCTGCTGGGCATCTCGCTGGAAGGTTCGGTGGGTTGATGTTGACGCCTAGCGATACAGCAAGGCGCATCAACTCCCCTCTCCTTCAGGGGAGGGGCCGGGGGTGGGGGCTATCCGTCACCCGCAACGCCGAGATCGCACAATTCGCCCGCGAAATGCGCAATGAGCCGACCGAACCGGAAAAGCGCTTATGGCGCGCCCTGTCGCGCTCGCAGCTAGGCGGCTTCAAGTTCCGTCGGCAGGCGCCAATCGGCCCGTTCATTGCGGATTTTCTCTGCCCGCAGAAAGCGCTGGTCGTGGAAGTCGACGGCGAGACGCACGATTCCGAATGCGACCGCAAGCGTGACGCGGCGCTCGCCGGGATGGGGTTCGCCACCATCCATGTCACCAACACCGAGGTGATGCGCAATATGGAAGGGGTTCTGACCGTGGTCCTGAATGCTCTGCACGAAGCGTCGGATCGTTGGGCTACCCCCCACCCCAACCCCTCCCCTGAAGAGGAGGGGCTTTCTGGTACTTCTTTCATCCAAGGACTTAATCCATGACCGCCGCCCGCAAGACCCTTGGCATCAGCAAGGACTCCGCGCCCAAGGCCGACGCCAAGGCCAGCTTCAATGTGACCGGCGCACGCCTGGAAACGCTCAAGGAGCGGGCCAAGGAACAGCGCCGCAACCCCAGCGAGGCGCAGAAGGCGCTCTGGGCAGAGCTGGCCGGCTCGAAGCTGGGCGGCGTGAAGTTCATCCGCCAGTCGGTGGTCGGCTCGGCCATCGTCGACTTCGCCTGCCCTTCGCGCTGGATCGTCGTGCAGCTCAGCGCCGACGATTCCAACCCGGACGTCAACGAATTGCAGGACCGCAAGCTCACCGAAGTGGGCATCCGCGTGCTGCGCTTCTCCGAGGACGAAGTGCTGGACCGCGTGGACAGCGTCGTTCGCGAGATCACCACCGAACTCAACGTGCCTTTCGACAAGCGCTCCGCGCGCCGGAAGGCCGGAACCACTGCCACTCCCCGTTTTGACGAGGGCCGCTTCGACGAGGGCTCCGAAGGATGACCATGCTCAAGATCGATAACCTTCAGGCCAATGTTGCCGGAGCCAACGTAAACCGGCCGATCCTCAAGGGTCTCTCGCTGACGATCAATCCAGGCGAGATTCACGCGATCATGGGCCCGAACGGCGCGGGCAAGTCCACCCTGGGCTACACGCTCGGCGGCCGCCCCGGCTATGAAGTGACCGGCGGTTCGGTGGATTTCATGGGGCAGGACCTGCTTGAACTGGAACCGCACGAGCGCGCCGCCGCCGGCCTGTTCCTGGGCTTCCAGTACCCGGTCGAGATCCCCGGCGTGTCCTTCGTCCAGTTCCTGCGCGAATCCGCCAATGCCCAGCGCAAGAGCCGCGGCGAAGAAGTGCTTTCGGGCGGCGAGTTCCTGAAGCTGGCACGCGAAAAGGCGGGCCTGCTGCGCATGGACATGGACATGCTGAAGCGCCCGGTGAACGTGGGCTTCTCCGGCGGCGAAAAGAAGCGCGCCGAGATGGTGCAGATGGGCATCCTCGACCCGCGCCTGGCCATCCTGGACGAGACCGACTCCGGCCTCGACATCGACGCCCTGCGCATCTGCGGCGAAGGCATCAATGCGATCATGCGCGCGCCCGACAAGGCCGTGCTGCTCATCACCCACTACCAGCGCCTGCTGGACTACGTGAAGCCGGACTTCGTCCACGTCCTGGCCGACGGCCGCATCGTCAAGACCGGCGGCGCGGACCTCGCGCTGCGGCTTGAGGAAGAAGGCTACGAAGCCGTGGTGCAAGAGGCGGCCGCATGAGCGAAGTCGCTGCTCTCCCGACGCGGAAGCACGAAGACTTCCGCTATTCCGACATCGACGCGCTGGCCGGCGTCTGGCCGATCGCGCGCGAGAGCATCGTCGTGGCGGACGGCGCCGAGGATTCGCTCCAGATCGTCGAGGACGGCGCAGAAGCCGTCGCCCGGCACCTGGTGATCTCGCTGGGCAAGGGCGCGAAGTTCGATCTTCGCGTGCTTTCGGCCGGGCCGGTCTATGGCCGCATCGCCGTCGACGTGCGGCTGGCCGAAGGCGCGGACTTCACTCTGGGCGCGGCGCAGCTTGCCACCGGCAGCGAGACGCTGGAAGTGGTCACCGAAGTCACGCACGCCGGGCTGAACGCCACGTCCAGCCAGATCGTGCGGACGGCGCTGGCCGGCCATTCCGTCGGCACTTACCTCGGCCGCATCGCCGTGGAGCGCGGGGCCGACGGCACCGATGCCGAACAGTCGGTCCGCGCCATGTTGCTGGACCGCACGGCCACCGCCAATGCCCGGCCGGAGCTGGAAATCTACGCCGACGACGTCAAGGCGGCGCATGGCTGCGCGGTGGGCGAACTCGATGCCGGCGGCCTCTTCTACCTGATGAGCCGCGGCCTTACCCCGCCCGAAGCGAAGCGGCTGATGCTCCAGGCCTTCATCGCCGAAGCCTTCACCGGCGCGCCCGGCGAGGCGGAACTGAGCGCGGCGGCCATCGCCCGGCTGGAGCAGATCCTGTGAGCGATCTCGTGCGCGAAGCCGGAGACGTGCTGGCCGTGAAGGGCGAATTCCCGGGGCTGGCCTCGGTGGATGGCGCCGCCGACTGGCACTATCTCGACACCGCCGCCACCGCGCAGAAGCCGCAGGCGGTGATCGACGCCACGGTCAATGCGCTGGGCCGCGACTACGCGACCGTGCATCGCGGCGTCTATGCCCGGTCGGCCGAGATGACCCTGGCCTTCGAGGCCGCCCGCCGCACCGTCGCGGAATTTCTCGGCGGCCGGGAGGACGAGATCGTCTTCACCCGCGGCGCCACCGAGGCGATCAACCTGGTGGCCCAGACATGGGGCGTGCAGAACCTCAAGGCGGGGGACCGCATCCTCGTCTCCGTGCTCGAACACCACTCCAACATCGTGCCGTGGCAGCTTCTGCGCGACCGTACCGGCGTGGAAATCGACGTCTGCCCGCTGACCGCCGACGGCAGCATCGATCTCGAAGCCGCCGAACGCATCCTGACGCCCGCTCACAAGCTGGTGGCCTTCGCGCATGTTTCCAACGTGCTCGGCTCGGTGCTTCACGTGGAACATGCCGCGCGCCTGGCCCATGCCGTGGGCGCGAAGCTGCTGGTCGACGGCTGCCAGGCCGCCCCGCGCATCGCACTCGACATGAAGTCGATGCAGGCGGACTTCTACGTCTTTTCGGCCCACAAGCTCTATGGTCCCACCGGGATCGGCGCGCTCTGGGCGCGCAAGGACATCCTCGATGGCATGCCCCCGTGGCAGGGCGGCGGGTCGATGATCGACCGCGTGACCTTCGAGAAGACCACTTACGCCCCCGCGCCGCAGCGCTTCGAGGCCGGCACCCCGATGATCGTCGAGGCCATCGGCCTGGCGGCCGCCATCGACTGGCTCCGCGCCTTCGGTCTGGACCGGGCGGAGGCCCATGAACGCCACCTCGCCGCCAAGCTGCGCGAGGAACTCGGCAAGCGCAACGACGTCACCCTGTTCGGCCCGGCCGATTCGGTGGGCATCGTCAGTTTTGCGCTCGACGGGGTGCATCCGCACGACCTCGGCACCATATTGGACGAAGAGGGCGTTGCGATCCGGGCCGGCCATCACTGCGCACAGCCGCTGATGGACCACCTGGGCGTACCCGCTACGGCCCGCGCAAGCTTCGGCCTCTACAGTGATGACAGCGACATCGAGGCGCTCATGAAGGGTATCGAGCGCACCCGGAGAATTTTTGGATGAGTGACGACACTTCCGCTTCTGGCCCCGGCTTCACCGTCGAGGAAGTCGATTCGGTGACCCCCGCGCCGCGTGCGCGCGTGGAGGATGCGCCCGATCAGCAGGTCCCTGGCGAACAGGGCGCTCCCGAGCGCCGGCGCGACTATCTGGACGGTTTCCTTGCCGAAAAGCCTCAAGGCATCGACCCCGGCCAGCCCGGCGGCGCGATCTACGACGGCGTCATCGATGCGCTGAAGGAAATCTTCGATCCGGAAATCCCGGTGAACATCTACGATCTCGGCCTGATCTACGGCGTCGACGTCTCGCCCGAATCCTCGGTCGCGGTGACGATGACGCTGACCACGCCGCATTGCCCGGTGGCCGAATCGATGCCCGGCGAAGTGGAGATGCGCGTGGCCGCCGTGCCCGGCGTGCGCGATGCAGAGGTCAATCTCGTCTGGGATCCGCCGTGGGACATGGCCAAGATGTCGGATGAGGCGAAGCTCGAACTGGGCATGCTCTGATGAGCTCGCTTGCCCCCACCGTCACCGTGCGTTCTGTTTCTGTCAGGCTGGCCGATTATGCCGACGCGGCCGATGCCGCGCGCGTGGTCACGCTGCTCGACAGTTATGCGCGCGATCCGATGGGTGGGGGCAAGCCGCTTTCCGAAGACGTGCGCGCGCGGCTGGTCTCCGGCCTTGCCGCCCATCCCGGCGCGTTCTCGCTACTCGCCTTCGAGAGTGACGAGGGAGCCGAAGGCCGGCCGCTGGGCCTTGCCAACTGCATCACCGGCTTCTCGACGTTCGCGGCCCGGCCGCTGGTGAACATCCATGACATAGCCGTGCTGCCCGAAGCGCGCGGCAAGGGCGTGGGACGCGCGCTGATGCTGGCCGTCGAGGAAGAGGCCCGCGCGCGCGGCGCCTGCAAGATCACTCTCGAAGTGCTGAGCGGCAATGCGACCGCCAAGGGCCTCTACGCCTCGCTCGGCTACGGAGACTACGCGCTGGACCCGGAAGCGGGCACGGCGCTGTTCTGGGACAAGAAGCTATGACCACGACCACTTCTGCGAATCCTGGCGTAAAGCCGGCGCGCCAGCGCCCGGCCGCCGTGATCCTTACCGCCAATGCCGAAGCCCGCATCGCCAGGCTGATGGGCGAGGCGCCGGAAGGCACGATCGGCGTGCGTCTTTCCACCCCGCGCCGCGGTTGTTCGGGCCTGGCCTATTCCGTCGACTACGTCAGCGAGGAAAAGCCCTTCGACGAGAAGATCGAGACGCCCGGCGGCATCTTCTACATCGACGGTGCCTCGGTGCTCTACCTGATCGGCTCGATCATGGACTGGAAGGAAGACGACTTCACCGCCGGTTTCGTGTTCGAGAATCCCAATGCCAAGGGTTCCTGCGGCTGCGGTGAGAGCTTCACGGTCTGAAGCCCCGCTTCCGGGAGCGCTTCTCCCGGAAAATGCCTACTTGCGGAGCGCCGCGATGCAGGCGGCGCGATCGACATCCTGCCCGTCCGAAACCCGCCGCGCATCGATATAGGATGCGCGCGGCTCCTTCGTGGCGGCGGAAGGGTAGAGATAGACGTCCAGCAGGCACGCCTTCCCGGTGAACTGCAGCTTGCGGGCATCGCCTTCCCAGACGTTGAGCCGCGGCTCCCCGAACATCCGCACGAGCTGGCTCTCGCTCGATCCGATCACCCCTTCGGCACCGGGAATCGCCTGGAAACTGGGGTCCCGCGCGGTATGGGTCGGCTGGCGCACATTGGGTATCTGCGTGCCCCGCTTGGGCGGATGCTGCGCCGTGGCCACGCCGCCGGACGTGCTGGCGCACCCTGCCAGCAGTACGGCAAGCCCTGCCGCGGCAACAACGCCCCGCAAGTGGGCGGTGGCGCATCGCAGGCGGGTGGGAGCGATCATCGGAATGGCGTGAAGCGCCGAACGGTCTTGGGTCATGACATCTCACCGCATTGCGCGGGCCAGTGGTGCTGTCAACTCTCGCCGCGCTTGCGAAGCGGCGGCCCGCGCGCTACTCGCGACACAACCTCCAGACAATCCAAGGACTCCTTTTCGCATGGCTCAACCCACCGTGCCGCCCACTTTCGACGTGATTGCCATCGGCAATGCCATCATCGACGTGATCGCCAACTGCAGCGACGCGCTGATCGACGAGCTTGGTCTCTCGCGCGGCGGCATGATGCTGATCGACGCCGATCAGGCCGAAAGCCTCTACGAAGCCATGGGCCCGGCCCGCGAGATTTCCGGCGGTTCGGCCGCCAACACCCTGGCCGGCCTGGCCGCGCTCGGTGCGAAGTGCGCCTTCATCGGCCAGGTCGCGGAAGACCAGCTGGGCGACGTCTTCACCCATGACATCCGCGCCGGCGGCATCGCCTTCGACGTGCCCGCCCGCCCCGGCAACCCGCCGACGGCCCGCTGCCTGATCTTCGTGACGCCGGACGGCCAGCGCACGATGAACACCTTCCTCGGCGCCTCGCACTACCTGCCCGCCGAAGCGCTGGACGAAAGCGCCGTCGCCAATGCGGCCGTGCTCTATCTCGAAGGCTATCTCTGGGATCCCGAGGAACCGCGCGCCGCGATGCGCAAGGCCATCGAGGCCGCCCGCGGGGCCGGTCGCAAGATCGCCTTCACGCCTTCCGAATGCTTCGTGATCGACCGTCACCGCGCCGATTTCCTCGACCTGATCGACACCGGCAAGATCGACGTGCTGTTCTGCAACGAGCACGAGATGGCCGCCCTTGTCGGTCATGACGATTTCGAAAAGGGCGTCGCCCAGCTCGCTCCGAAGATCCCCGTGCTTGTCGTCACGCGCGGTGCCGAGGGCGCGGTCGCGATCTCGGGCGACCAGCGCGCCGAAGTCGGCGCCGAGCCGATCGAGCGCGTGGTGGACACCACCGGCGCCGGCGACCTCTTCGCGGCCGGCTTCCTGTTCGGCCATGTGCGCGGCAAGAGCCTGGAAGAATGCCTGCAGTACGGCGCGATCTGCGCCTGCGAGATCATCTCGCACTACGGCGCGCGTCCCGAAGCGGACCTCCAGGCGCTGATTTCCGAACGCGTCGGCTGATCGCTTCGGCTTCGGCTGGAAAAAGGGGCTCCATTCGCAGGAATGGGGCCCTTTTTGCATGGCGTTGACGCCGGCCTCTCCGCAGGACACGTTGGTCCACCGTCCTCAACCGGAGCGCCCATGGCCAAGCACGATCCCGCACTGATCGACTTCGAGGCGAGTTGCCTGCCCGAATATGGCCAGTCCTATCCGATCGAGGTCGCCGTGGCGCGCATCGACGGGGAAAGCCGCTCCTGGCTGATCAAGCCCCCGCCCCGCTGGCAGACCTGGGACTGGTCCGAAGAAGCGGAATCGCTCCACGGCATCAGCCGCGCCATGCTGGCATGCGACGGACTGCCGCCCGCGCAAGTCTTCGCGGAGATGGTGGCGTTCGTCGGTACGTGCGAGGTCTATTCCGATGCCGACCTCGATGGCTTCTGGCTGGAAGTGCTGTGTGAGGAACTGGACGAAAAGCTGCCGTTCCCGATCCGCTTCCTGGGCGAATGGATGGCCGCGCGCGGCCTTACCCGAGAGCAGGTCGACGCCGCGCTGGAGGAAGCCAGGCGCCGCCTGCCCAAGGCCCACCACGCGCGCGAGGATGCCAAACGGCTCGCGCTGGTCGTTCGCCTGTTGATCGAGGAACAGCCCGCATGAATCTTCGCGAAGCCCTGCTGGTGCGCATCCACGTTCCGGTTTCGCCGGAGACCTTTCGCGCCATGCTGGCAGGCGACGTCGCCGCCGGCGAGCGCGACCCGGTCCTGGCCGCGATCCTGGCGGTCGTCCGCGCCGACAATCCGCTCGGCGATTTCGGCCTCTACAAGGGAGTCGCCGAGATCGGCCTGGGGTGGGAGAGCTTCCAGCCCGGGCCGGACGCAAGACCGGCGCTGGGCGAAGCGGCCATGACCAGCCTCTCCCCCACCGTGATCCTGTCCCTCCACGCGCCCTGCAGCGAGGAAGACCCGGAATTCCTGGAGGCGATGGACCGCATCATGGCGGCCCACCCCTGGGAAATCCCGGTGATCGAAATCGCACCGACCTGGCTGGCCGAGCGCGGTCAGTAAGTATCCGCTTGCGGCATCGCGCCGTCCCGCCCCGCCGGTTCCGACAGGGCCTGGCCCTGGGGCGCCAAAGGCTGGGTGCTGGGCTGGGCACCGGGTTGGGCTGACTGGAACCGCGCGAGGCACTCGGCCTTGCGCTGCTCGCGGGCGTCGGAATAGCTTTGCGCCGTCTGCCCCGGCAAGGCGCAGTCGCGCTCGGGCCGGATCGGCACCTTGGCCCGGCAGCCTTCCTCGGTGGCGAACAGGTTGTCGGCACAATCGGCCAGTGCCGAGACATCGGCATCGTGCTGCGCGCGGCAACTCGCCGTCCAGCGCTGCTTGTAGGACAGCTCCGCGAAGTTCAGGCAGTCCTGATACTCCTGCTGAGCCGCTTCCTGTCGGCGCGACTGCTCGGCCTGCTCGCGCTGCTGCGCCTTGGCCACGGCGTCTTCCTGCTTCTGCCGGGCTTCCTGCTCGGCAGCCACACGCGCTTCCTGGCGGGACGCCTGACCGGGCAGGAACACCCCGTAGTAATAGCCGACGCCGGTGCCGGCAAACACCGCCGCCACCGCCAGCGCCACCTTCAGGATCGAATCCGCCTTACTGGTCATGGGCCTTCTCGCGCGCCACTTCGCGCCAGCCGATGTCCCGGCGGCAGAAGCCGGTCGGAAAATCGAGCGCATCCACGGCCGCATAGGCCCGGCCCTGCGCCTCGGTGACCGACGCGCCCCGCGCCGTCACGTTGAGCACGCGGCCACCGCTGGAGACGAGCACGCCGTCCTTCACGTCGGTGCCGGCGTGGAACACCTTGGCGCCATCCGCCTCGGCCGCCGCGATGCCGCCGATCGCGCCGCCCTTCTCGGGTGTGCCGGGGTAGCCATTCGCGGCCATCACGACGGTCAGCGCCGTGTCGCGGCTGAAGCGCGGCGCCGCGATCGCGGCAAGGCGGTTGTCGGCGCAGGCATGGAGCAGCTCGACGAGATCCGATTCGAGGCGCAGCATCATCACCTGGCACTCGGGATCGCCGAAGCGGCAGTTGTATTCGATCAGCTTGGGACCTTCGCGGGTCAGCATCACGCCCAGAAACAGCACGCCGGAGTAAGGCGTGCCTTCGTTTTCCAGCGTCCGCACGGTCGGCGCGATGATGCGTTCGAGCACTTCGGCTTCCAGCATCGGCGTCAGCACCGGCGCCGGGCTATAGGCGCCCATGCCGCCGGTATTGGGGCCGGTGTCGCCGTCGCCCACGCGCTTGTGGTCCTGCGCGGAGGCGAAGGGGACGATGGTGGAACCGTCGGTCAGGGCGAAGAAGCTGGCTTCCTCACCTTCCATGAATTCTTCGATCACGGCTTCGGCGCCGGCCTCTCCGAAGCGGCCCGAGAAGATCTCGCGCACGGCTTCCTCGGCTTCGGCCATGGTCATCGCCACGGTCACGCCCTTGCCAGCGGCCAGGCCGTCGGCCTTGATCACCACCGGCGCCCCGAATTTCGCCAGCGCGGCCATCGCGTCCGCTTCGTTGGCGACGCGGTCGTAACCGGCGGTGGGAATGCCCGCGCGTTCGCACAGGTCCTTGGTGAAGCCCTTGGAGCCTTCGAGCTGGGCCGCCGCCTGGCTCGGTCCGAACACCGAGAAACCCTCGCCGCGCAGGGAATCGGCAAGGCCGTCGACCAGCGGGGCCTCGGGGCCGATGACGATCAGGCCGACCACGTTGCTCTCGCAAAAGGCGATGACGGCCGCGTGATCGGTGACATCCAGCGAAATGCAGCTTGCGACCTCGGCAATGCCCGGGTTACCCGGCGCGGCCCAGAGGGTCTCGCAGAGCGGGGATTGCGCCAGCTTCCAGGCCAGCGCATGTTCGCGGCCGCCAGAGCCCAGAAGAAGGATGTTCATTAGCCGTGCCTTTCGATGACGACGAATTCGATGATGGTCGTTCGGGTGGGCTGGTAGCGAAGCAAGCGGCCGGGGACAACGCTGCGCCGCTCTCGATCAGCGAGATTTCGAACCTTTTAAAGCGCACCGTGGAAGACCGCTTCGGCTTCGTGCGCCTGCGCGGAGAGCTTTCGGGCGTGAAGCGGGCGGCCTCGGGCCACCTCTACTGCGCGCTCAAGGACGACAAGGCGGTGATCGACGGCGTCATGTGGCGCGGCGGCGCGCAGCGGCTGGCCTTCCGCCCCGAAGACGGCATCGAGGTGATCGCCACCGGCAAGCTCACCACTTATCCCGGCCGCTCCAAATACCAGGTCGTCATCGAGACCATGGAGATCGCCGGCGAAGGCGCACTGCTGGCGCTGCTGGAAAAGCTGCGCGCCCGCCTTGCCGCCGAAGGGCTGTTCGCGCCCGAACGCAAGCGTGAGCTACCCTTCCTGCCGCGCGTGATCGGCGTGGTCACCTCCCCCACCGGCGCCGTGATTCGCGACATTCTCCACCGCCTGGACGACCGCTTCCCCAGCCACGTCCTGGTCTGGCCGGTCCTCGTGCAGGGCGAAGGCTCGGCGCAGCAGGTGGCCAATGCCGTGCGCGGTTTCTCCGCGATCCGGCCCGGCGGCCCGGTACCGCGCCCCGATCTGGTGATCGTGGCGCGCGGTGGCGGTTCGATCGAGGACTTGTGGTCGTTCAACGAGGAAGTCGTGGTCCGGGCCGTGGCGGAATCGTCGATTCCCGTGATTTCGGCGGTCGGGCACGAAACCGACACCACGCTTTGCGACTATGCTGCCGACCGCCGGGCGCCCACGCCCACTGCAGCCGCCGAAATGGCCGTGCCGGTGCGGCTGGAACTGGCCGCCACGCTGGACGAACTGGCCTATCGCAAGCGCCGCTGCGCGCTGCGCCCGGTCACGCTCGGCCGCGAACGACTGGAAGCGCGGGTGCAGCGTCTCCCCCGGCCCGAGGCCATTCTCGCCGCCAAGGCGCAGAAGCTCGACGAACTTTCCGAACGCCTGCGCCGCGGCCTGCGCGATGAAGCGGCGGCCAAGCGCGAACAGCTGGGCCGCACCGCCTCCCGCCTGTCACTGCCATTGCTGCGTCACCGGGTGGAGCGCTGCGACGAGCGGCTGACGCGCGTCGGCCTGACCGCGCGCCTGCTGACCCGCCGCTGGACTCTGGCGCGCGACAGTCTGGCACCGGTTTCCCGCGTGCTGCCGCAGCTTGACCCGAAGCGCCCGCTGGAGCGGGGCTATGTCCTTGCCAAGGGGCCGGACGGCCGCGCGCTGACCAGTCGCGAAGCGGCGGCGCGGGAATCGCTGCTGACGTTGGAATTCCGGGACGGCGAACTGACGGTCGCCGTCGGCACCGAAGCGCCGGTCCTGGCCGCCACGACGCCTGGAACCGTCGCCGAACCGGCACCTGAAACACCGGCGTCCAAGCGCCCGGCACGACCGAAGGCGGGCGAGCCGAGGCAAGGCGATTTGTTTTGAACCGCCGGCTCTGCTAGGATTTCGCCCATGCTTATGTCTTCTGCCGACCGCCCCGCCAAGCTCGCCTACGGACCCAATGGTTTCCGGGTGCTGAGCGGCGGACACTTCGTGCTCTGCGCCGTCACCGGCGAGAAGATTCCGCTGGAGGAACTCCGCTACTGGAGCGCCGAATTCCAGGAGCCTTACGCCAGCGCCGAAATCGCGACCAAGCGTCTCACCGCCAAGGCATGAAGGCCCGCAAGGCCTCAAGGGCATCGCTGATCCCGGCCTCGCTGGTTCTCGGCGGCCTGGCGGCTGCCGGTGCGATGCTGGCGTGGAGCGGCCTCGCGGCCCAATCGACGGCGCCGGTGGCGCCTGCGGCTGTCCCGGGCACCCTGACTTATAGCGGGGAACTCACCCAGGGCGGCTGGGTCCGCGGCAAAGTACCTGCCGGCACGAGCGCTCTGGCGCTGGGCGGTCAGCCGGTGCAGATCGCGCCGGACGGCACCTGGTTCGCCGCCTTCGACCGCGATGCCGGCACCATCGCCACGCTGACGGCCACGCTCGCCAACGGCCGCCGCATCACGCAGCCGATTTCCGTCTCGCCGCGCGCCTGGCAGATCGAGAACGTCAATATCGCCCGCAAGCCAGGCGGCCCGACCGAAGCCTTCATGGCCCTGCGTCGGCCCGAACTGGACCGCATCAACGCCGCGCGGGCGATGAAGACCGACGCCCAGGGCTGGCGCCAACATTTCATCTGGCCCGCCAAAGGCCGCATTTCCGGCCGTTTCGGATCGCAGCGCGTCTATCGGGGCGAGCCCGGCGCCTATCACTCGGGTCTCGACATCGCCACCGGCACCAGCGGCACGCCTTTCGTTGCCCCGGCCGACGGCGTGGTGATCCTGGCCGCCGAGAAGCCGTTCACGCTCGAAGGCAACCTGCTGATGCTGGACCATGGCATGGGCCTCAATAGCGCTTTCCTGCATTGCTCCGAGATCCTGGTGAAGCCGGGCGAACACGTCCGCCAGGGCCAGGTGATCGGCAAGATCGGCATGTCCGGCCGGGCCACTGGACCGCATCTGCACTGGTCGATCAAATGGAACGAGGCGCGGCTGGACCCGATCCTCTTCACCGGCCCCCAGACCTGAACCGATGAGATTGCGCCGATAATATCGGCAATTCCGCAAGGCTGCAGCGAAAGCGGGTTGCAGCCTTCGCCGGAATGCTTATCCCGCCCTTGTGCGCCGCACCATTGCCCTCCTCGTCTTGCTGTCCCTGCTGCCGCTGACCTGGGGGCATGCGCCGCAGCACAAGAAATTCAAGACATTCGAACTGTCGTTCGAGCAGCTACCCCTGCCTGCAGCCCGGCGCGCCGACCCGCGTCTGGGATCGTTCAAGCTGGAGGAAGTCTGGCAGGCGCATAGCCGTACCCACTCCTTCGGCAGCTATTCCGCGCTGCTGCTGCGGCCCGGCGGCATCATGCTGGCGCTCAGCGATTCGGGCGGATTTCTGGAGTTCAGGGCACCCGGACAGTCGCAGGCGGAAAGCCGCATGGGCGACCTGCCCCTTTCCAAGGATGCGGACAAGGCCGCGCGCGATGTCGAATCGGCCACGCAGGACGAAACCGGCATGATCTGGCTCGGCCTGGAGGGGCGCAACGCCGTCTACCGGATGAATCCGGACTACGAGATCGAACGCCGCGCCAGCCCGCCGGTCATGGCGGACTGGGGAGTCAATTCCGGTCCCGAAGCGCTCACGCGCCTTCATGACGGGCGATTCGTGCTGCTGCGCGAAGGGTATGTCGGCTGGAGCGATCACCTGCACCAGGCCGCCCTGTTCGGCGGAGATCCCACTCTGAACCCGAACGGGCAGGGCTTCACGCTCGATTCGCCTGCGGGCTTCAGCCCCACCGACATGGCGCAAATGCCGGACGGCCGGTTGCTGATCCTGATGCGGCGCCTGATCTGGCCGATGCCGCAACGATTCGCCGGCCGAATCGCGATCGGCAATCCGGCGGACATCCGCCCGGGCGGCACTTGGAAAGTCACCGAGGTTGCGCGGCTTTCGTCCGATCTGCCCATCGACAACTTCGAAGGCATCGCAATCGCCCCGCAGGAGAGCGGCAAGCTGACCGTCTGGCTGATCTCGGACGACAACTTCTCCCCGCTCCAGCGCACGCTGGTGTGGAAGATGAGCGTCGACCCAGCCGAACTGCCGTAAGCCCGAACCGGCATTCGCTGCCGCGCGGAAACGGCTTCCGCCTGCTCTTGAGACAACAGGAACCGAGCCCCGCCTTCAGCGGCGCGGCGGATTCATGGAATTCAAGAGGAATGGGCGCGCTGCAAACCGGGAAACCGATCCCAGCCGGGCATGCGAAAAGGCGCGCAAGTCAAGCTTGCACGCCTTTTTGCGAAACCGTGTTCTTCACGCTCCCCGTAGGGAGCGGGAGAATCAGGCGGCCTGCTGCTTCTTCAGCTCGCGCTTCACCTTGACGGCGCGCGCGCTCAGCTTCGTGTCCGAAGTCTTCAGCAGCCAGTTGTCGAGGCCACCGTTGTGCTCGACCGAACGCAGGCCGTGGGTCGAGACGCGGAACTTGAAGCTGCGCTCAAGACCGTCCGACAGCAGCGTGACGTTCTGAAGGTTGGGAAGGAAGACGCGCTTGGTCTTGTTGTTGGCGTGGCTGACGTTGCAGCCGACCTGGCGGCCCTTGCCGGTCAGTTCGCAGATGCGGGACATGTCTACTCTCGCTCGAAAAAGTCTGTGGCCGTAAATACGGGAAGGCGCGCCCTTAGCGATTCCCCGGGTGAAGGTCAAGTTGCGCACAGCTTTTTGAAGGTCTAGCGCATGGCCATGACCCGCTGGCCCCTGCCCGAATACATGGAACTCGCCCTGGCGCAAGCCCGGGAAGCCGCCGATTCCGGCGAAGTGCCGATTGGCGCGGTCGTCGTGAAGGACGGAAACGTCATCGCCACCGGCCGCAACGGTCCGCGCGAGCGCCACGACCCTACCAGCCACGCCGAAATCGAGGCGATTCGCGCCGCGGCGCTGATTCTCGGCAATGAGAGGCTGGAGGGATGCGAGCTATGGGTGACGCTGGAGCCCTGCGCCATGTGCGCGGGCGCCATCGTCCACGCGCGAATCGCCCGGCTCTACTATGCCGCTTCCGATCCCAAGGGCGGCGCGGTCGAGCACGGCGCGCGCGTGTTCGAGCACGACCAGTGCCTGCACAAGCCGGAAGTCTATTCGGGAATCGGCGAATCGGAGGCCGCGGAGATGCTCCGCAGCTTCTTCCGGGCGAAACGGTGACCGGCGACTAGCTGAAAATGCTCTGGTCGTCCGGCGCGATGCCGCCCTTGCGGGCGAACCAGGCGCGGGCATCGCTGCGGAACAGGAAGGCCACTGCGGCGACCTGCAGCGCGGTTATGACCAGCGCGAAAGCCATGTTCCCTATCCCGCGTTCGGCAAGGACCGGGACCATGGGGATCGTCACGAGCATGCCCAGCACCGTCATCACCGTGAGTATCCACCTGGCCGCGTTCCCTGCCCTGCGGGAAATGAAGAACCACAGCGCCAGCATCAGCGCAAAGCTGAAGACCTGAATGCCCACGATGAAGCCCATTCCCAGCCCCGAGCGTGCCAGCCTGGGATCGGCAAGCGTGTCCTGCATCGACAGGACGGCATTCACCCCCGCCAACACCAGGGAGCCGAGAAAGAATCGATCGAATTGAATGATGGAATTCGGACGCAAGGCGGTGTCCCCCGTTTCCCCTCCCCCCTTTGGGCGAGGTCGAGGGAACATGGCGGCGCGCACTCCCGTCCGCAACCGCTTCTAAAGCGGCGAGAAATCCAGCCCGATATCGGCCGCCGGGGCGCTTTGAGTGAGGCGGCCGACGGAGACATAGGTGACACCCGAAGCGGCGATGGCACCGATCGTGGAGAGATTGACACCGCCCGAAGCCTCGGTCGGCACGCGGCCTGCGACGATGGCCACGGCTTCGCGCAGGGTATCCGGCACCATGTTGTCGAGCAGGAGGTGATGCGCGCCGGCGGCGATGGCGGGTTCGATCTGGTCGAGATGGTCCACCTCGCAGATGATCTGCGCCACGCCCGCCGCCTTGGCGCGCGCCACCGCCGGGCCGACGCCGCCCGCCACCAGAACATGGTTGTCCTTGATCATGGCCGCGTCCCACAGCCCCATGCGGTGATTGCGCGCGCCGCCCATGCGGGTCGCGTACTTTTCGAGGTGGCGCAGGCCGGGAATGGTCTTGCGCGTGTCGAGCAGCGTCGCGTGCCCTTCCATGGCATCCACATAGGCCCGGGTCATCGTTGCGATGCCGGAGAGGTGCTGGACAGTGTTGAGAGCGGAACGCTCGCCGGTCAGCATGGCGCGGGCATTGCCGGTGAGGCGCATGAGCTTGGCGCCGGGTTCGACCGGGGCGCCTTCCTCGACGAGAATCTCGATCTCCATCGCGGGATCGAGAGTGCGGAAGAAGGCCTCGGCAAGGGGCAGGCCGGCAACGATGATGGCATCGCGCGAATCCATCACGCCGGAGAACCTGGCCCCGGCTTCGATCACGCTTTCCGAGGTAACGTCATGCCCGCCACCCGGAAGCCCCACGCCGAGGTCCTCGGCAAGCGTTGCATCGACGAAGGCGGCAAGGTCGAAACCCGGGATCGCGAATGTGCTCATGCCCGCGTCTTTCGCGCGTCGTGACGGGGTTGTCGAGTATGGAAGAGAGGATTCGCGCAGAGACGCAGAGGAACCGCGCTTGCGGCGAAGCCCGCCTTTCTCCTGAGCCTCGCCCTGAAGGCGCGGCAACGGAAAAGGGGCTGCGCCGCAGACTATCCTCTCCGCATCCCAGCGTGAAAGGAGAATGCGGAAAAGCCCGGGGGCCCTTCCGCATTTCCGGAATCAGTGAACGAAGCGCGCGATCACGTCGCGGTAGGATCGGCTGACCTTAACCTGCGCGCCCGAATCGAGCACCAGGAAGCATTCGCCATTGGTATGCGGCTTGACCTGGCGGACCTGGTTGAGGTTGACGATCGTCGAGCGGTGGACGCGCTGGAACACGCGCGGGTCAAGGCGGCGTTCCAGGTCCTTCATCGTTTCGCGCAGGATCAGCGAATTGTCGGCGGTGCGGATGCACATGTAGTCGCCGGCGGCTTCGATATGCTCGATCGAATCGACATCGATGCGGAAGATCTGGCCGCGATCCTTGATGTTGATGAGCTTTTCGTAGCGGTCCGCGTTGGGGTCGCTTTCCTCGGGGATGTGCTCGATCGCGTCGGGGGCCACTTCGGCCAGCACCGTCTTGAGCTTCTCCGCCTCGTCCGACGAACGCTTCTCGGCCAGCCGCTGGCGCACGCGGGCCAGCGTATCGTCGAGCTTGGTCTCGTCCACCGGCTTCATCAGGTAGTTGACGGCATTGGCCTCGAAGGCGCGGACGGCATGTTCCTGATAGGCGGTGACGAAGACGAAGAGCGGCGGCTCGATCTCCATCACGCCCTTGACTACCGAGAAGCCGTCGAAACCGGGCATCTGGATGTCGAGGAAGACGAGATCGGGCTTTTCGGTCTTGATCTTGCGGATGGCCTCGCGGCCGTTCGAGCAGGTATCGATGATCTCGACATCCGGATACTTCTCCAGACGAAGCTGAAGGCCCTGGATGGCGAGTTTCTCGTCGTCGACGAGGATCGTGCGAATGGTCATCAGTTATTGTCTCCGGCCCGGCTAACGCACGTGGGCCAAATATGTTTCATCGCGCGGCGAAAACAGGCTGCCGCGGCTGCTCGTGCATGTCTTCCGGGGTGGGTTGGCGTTCGGCGGGAAGTTCGATGAGTACGGCGAATCCGCCTTCGATCGGCTCGATCGTCTCGAATCGATGATGCTCGCCATAAGCCTGGGAAAGACGGTCGCGGATATTTGCCAGGCCAACGCCAGTGGAGACCGGCTCCCCTCCATCGTAAGTCATGCCCGACAACCTGTTGTCCGTCGTCGGACTTTGCAAGCCCGGCCCGGTGTCCGAGACGGTGATGCGAAGCATCGGCCCGACGAGTTGCGTGACGATCGTGATCTCAGCCCCGGATTCCTGCGGTGTCACGGCATATTTGATCGAGTTTTCGACCAGAGGCTGAAGCAGCAGCGAGGGCAGGAGACAGGTCTCTGTTTCCGGGTCGATGTTGAAGGTGGTGCGCAGCCTCTCCTCGAATCGCATCAGTTCGATATCGAGGTAGAGCTTCAGCGTTTCCACCTCGAGCGCCACCGTGACCTGGGCGGACGGCTTGTTGATCAGGGTGTAGCGCAGGAAAGAGGACAGCCGGCTGAGCATGGCATTGGCCGGCTCGGTCTGTTTCAGCAGGACCAGCGTGGAAATCGAGTTCAGCGTGTTGAACAGGAAATGGGGATTCAACTGGTAGCGCAGCATGGCGAGCTGCGCCTGCGTCGCCTGATTCTCCAGCCGGATCATCTGGTCGTTCTGCTCCTCCACCTGGAGGTAGAAATTGATGGCGTAGTAAAGCGCCGACCAGGCGCCGAGCAGCGTGGCGTCCAGATAGAAGACGCCGATGAACAGCTGCGCGAAGCTGGAATCGCTGTCCGTGCGGTAAAGCGAGATCACCCAGGCATCGATGAAGGCGTGGAGGCCCACCGCGAACGGCAGGATCATCGCTGTCAGGCCCCAGGTCACCAGGGCGCGTCGGGTGATCAGCGCGCGATAGACGACGGACAGCACCAGCGAGATCGAAAAGCCGGTAACGGTCGCGATCAGCACCAGCACCAGATAGGACAGGGGCTGGGCATTGGCGATCGTGGACATGGCGCGAAGCAGCATCGCGCCGCCCCAGCCTACGAACTGCAGGCGCCAGAAGGCCTTGTCCTTGTTGGCGAAGAAAGGAATGGGCTGGATCGGCAGGACGCTCATTCTCGCTTCCTAGCCGAAATCATGCCCATGCGGAAACAGCCGATAATTCCGCAAGTCGACTTGTCAGCCCTTCTTGTCGCCCTTGGGTTCGGCGCGCGCCTCGGAGACCGCCTCGGACAGCTGGTCGAAACCGACCGCGCCGGAGATCAGCCGCTCGCCGGCCACCCAGCTTGGCGTACCGCTGAAGCCAAGGCGTCCGGCAATGTCCATGTTGCGCGAAAGCTCCTGCGCCACGGCGGGCCCGGCGGCGACCTTGCGGGCGCGCTCGATGTCGAGGCCGGCCTTCTGCGCCGCGGCATCGATGCTCTGGGCGTCGACCTGGCCCATGGCGAACATGGCATCGTGGAACTGCGGGAACTTGCCCTGTTCGGCCGCGGCCAGCGCCATCTTCGCGGCGGCGGGGCTTTCGGGGCCGATGATCGGCAGTTCGCGCACGACGATGCGCAGATCGGGGTTCTTCGTCAGAAGCTGGGCCACGTCGGGCAGGCTGCGGCGGCAATAACCGCAGGCATAGTCGCTGAATTCGATCAGCGTGACCTTGCCGTTCGGATTGCCGAGCACGGCGCCGGGGAACGGCGTCTCCACATTCTGGCGCACACCGGCCAGTTGCTGGCTGGCCTGCTTGCGCTGCAGGTTGTCCATGGCCTGGGGCAGGATTTCGGGGTGTTCGAGGATATAGTCGTGAACGACCTTCTCAACCGCCACCCGGCCGCCGAACCAGCCACCGACGCCGATCAGCGCGATGCAACCGGCGATCGCTGCGAACTTCGTGCCATTACCCATCGTCGTCGAGAATCCTGTCAATTGAGCACTGCCCTTAGCGGGCTATGAGAACCGCGGCCAGAGCCGAAGGTCCGACCCGGACTGCGACCTGGGACGGGGCATTCATCGCCGTTTCTTGCGCTGCAGTTCGGCGCGGGCCTGCATCTCGATATCCTGCGCCCGCAGCCAGTCCGGCGTGCCGGTGGGCAGCCCCGCTTCGGCGGCCTGCGCGCTCATCAGCGCGGCTTCCATCTGGCCGGTCAGCGATTGCTGCTCGGCGCTGGCCAGCCGGGCGCGCGGCATATCGCCATTGGCGGCGTAGATCGTGCCGAGCTGATACCAGGCGAAAGGATTTTCCCGATCCCGCGCGACGGCGTTTTTCAACACCGTCTGCGCCTCGGCGAAATGGGCGGAATCCTCGGTGGCGATCAGGGCATGGCCGAAGAGCGTGGCGATCAGCGGCTGGTAGCCGGTCAGTTCCGTGGCCTTGCGCAGCGGCACCAGCGCTTCGGCCGCCTGCCCCGCCTCCAGCAGGATCTGCCCTTTCAGCTCAAGGAAATAGGGATCGTTCGCATCGACCGCCAGCAGCGCATCGGTTTCGGCGCGCGCACGGTCGAGCTGCGACTGGCGGTGGAAGGCATAAGCGCGGGCGTAGTGGGCCGGCACCGAATTGTCCGTCTCGGGATAGACGCGGAACACGTCGCGCGGCTCGGCCAGGTAGCCGAACAGCTTGGCCTTCATCCGCATGAACCGCTGCTGGAGCTTGGCATCGTCCGGCTTGGCCCAGGCCGGGTCCTTCTCGTAGACGTCCTGCAAGGTCTGGATACGGTCACCGGTGAGCGGGTGGGTGGAGTAGAACTCGTCCCCTTCCTGCGGCCGGTATCCATAGCGGAATTCGAGATTCTGCAGCTTCTTGAAGAATTCCACGGACCCGCGCCCGCTGATCCCGGCGGCGGAGAGATATTGCGCGCCGGCAGCATCCGCGGAGGCTTCCTGCGAGCGACTATAGGCCAGGTACTTGCCCATGGCGGCCTGCTGGCCGGCCATGATGACGCCCATTGCCGCCTCGCCGGCCCCCGCTGCCGCGGCGGCCGCGCCGAGCAGGAGCGAGAGGATGGAGATGTTAGACGCCGGCTGCGCGCCCTGGTTGAGCACGGCATGGCCGCCGGTGACATGGCCCAGCTCGTGCGCGATCACGCCCTGCACTTCGGCGGCGGTATCGGCCTGGTTGATCAGCCCGCTGTTGACGTAGACCGCCTGCCCGCCCGCCACGAAAGCGTTCACCGAGGAATCGTTGACCAGCACGATGTCGACATGGTTGGGATCGAGCCCCGCCGCCGTGATCAGCGGGCGCGACATGTCCTTGAGCAGGGCCTCGGTCTCTGCATCGCGCAGGATCGACTGCGCGCTGGCCGGGGCAGCGGACCAGCCGAGCAGCGCCAGAAAGCTCAGGAGAAGTGCGGCAAATCGCGCAAAGGGCATGCTCTACTCTGGGGCCTTTCGGCCTGAACCGGTGCTGAAGACGCTTGTCCGTCCGGATCGGGCAACTGCCGAATCAAGCCCTCAGCCTAGCGGCGGCAAGCCTGCTGGCAAGAGCGCTCTGCGCTGCGAATCATCCCAGCAGGTGCCGGGCAGCGCGGCCGAGCAGGGCCTCGTCATCGGCCACTTCGCCCAGCAGGACCAGCTCGCCCGCCTCGTTGCGCCGGGCCACCAGCACGGTGAACTCGCCCGAGCGGCCAAGGTCTTCCATCGGTAGGGGCTGAAGGGCGCGAAGCCCGCGCGCCACGCGGTCGCGGCGCGATTCGGCGGGGGCCGCATCGCGGTCATCCTCGCGGCGGAGGCGGCGTTCGTCGCGGACCAGGGCCTTGATGCCGCCGTCCGCCCCGGCGATGTGCGGGGCCAGCGCGCCCTGTTTAAGGCCCAGGCGGCGGCCATGGGCGATCACGGTGGCGAATTCGGTCAGGCGCGTCTTGTCGTAGTCGGCACCGAAGACGAGCTTGACGAGCGGCATCAGCGGCGCCCGCTCCTGCACTTTCAGCCCGGCATCCTGCACGAGTTCGGCATAGTCCTCCGGCGCCTGCTCTGCGGCCAGCGCAAAGTCGTAGGCGCGGCCGAGCGCCGCATAGAGCGCCTGGCGCGAGCGATCCTCCGCGCGGTGCGCCGCCTGTGCCAGTTCGCGCGCCGAAGCCAGCCAGTCGGCCAGCTCCATGTCGGCCGTAAGTTCCAGAATGTCCGAAGCCGCGAGGTCGGGGCCGAGGGGGGCGTCCTCCGGGAGTCCGGTATTCAGGCCGGTAATCAGCCCGGCTTCGACGAGGTCCAGCGCGTGGGGCGCGGCGCTGCCGAAGCCCACGGGCGGAAGCGCGAAGGCACCGTCCGCCGGGCCGTCCGCCCATTCCGTCAGCGGGGCCGCCGCGCGGGGCAGCGGCAGGCGATCGATGGGATCGGCCGGACCAGCCGCCGGCTCCATGCCGGTTGGCGAACCGGCCTGCTCCTTCCAGTTGATGACGCCGTAGATGCAGTCGATCGCCAGATGGTGGCGCGAGAACGGCAGCAGGATGCCGCGATAGAGGATCGTGGCGCCGCGCTGGTTCACGAACTCGGCCTCGAATCCGACGGGAGCCTGATTGGCGAGGATCTGCATGTAGTGATCTGTGATGCGGGACAGCAGCGAGCGACTGGGTACGTCGTCCAGCCGCTGGATGGCGCCGTCCGTGCCGCATTCCTGCGCCAGTTCCGCCCCCAGCCAGGCGATCTCGGGATTCTCCAGCCCTTGCGAGAAATCGAGCAGGACGCCGTGCGGGCCGAAATCGGGCAGGGCTGCGGGATCGAGGTCGGCGACATCGGGGAAGGCGCGGTCTCCCAGCAGACTCGCCCAGAAATTGTAGGCACGCACCTGCATGCGCCGCTCATCCTGGGCAAAAACCGGGCTGGGGGTGATGGCAGGCGCGAGGGCAGGCGCTTCGGCATAGTTGCCCGCTTCGGCATAGTTGCCCCAGGTGCCGATTGCCGGCTCGTCCCCATCGGCAAACCCGCCGCGCAACCTGTCCATCGCTAATCCCCGTTGATCCTTCCGCCTCCTTGTGAGGGGCCATGGTGAAATAAAGTTTAAGCCGCCGAAAAGGAGGCGTTCCGTTATTTCGGACGCAGCACGCCTTCGCCCAGGCGCGGCAGCGGTGCGAGGAAGCGCAGGATCACGAAAGAGGCGATCAGGAAGACGGATGCCGCGTGGAGCGCGAAAGCCAGGCTCTTCCAGTCCGCGAACATGCCCCAGGTCCAGGCGCCCAGCGCCATGCCGCCGAACGTGACGGCCTGATAGATCGACAGGCACCGCCCCAGGATCTCGTCCGGGGAGCGAAGCTGGACCGCGGTGTTGAGCGTGGTGAGGATCAGCACCCAGGCGCTCCCGGCCACGAAGGCCGCGGTCAGCGCCCAGGTCAGCTCATGCGCAGCGGCAAGGGCCCAGAACGAGAAGATGAACATTCCCGAACCCAGCGCGAGGATGCCTTCCAGCCCCATGGCGTGGCGAATCCTGCCGATGAACGGCGCCGTGGCGATCGAGCCGATGCCGAACAGCCCCAGCATGACGCCGAAGTCGATCTCCGACCCGTGCATCGAATCGTTCACCACGGCGGGAAGCAGACCCTGGTAGGCGGCCAGGCTGAAGCCCAGCGCGAAACCGCGGATCAGCAGGCGTCGCAAGGGGCCGTTGCCGAAGCAGTAGCGGATGCCCACGCCCACGGCGGGCAGGATCGGCCGGCGGTCGATCTGCCGCGCCTCGGGCCGCCACCAGAGCAGCACGCCGATCAGGCCGACGTAACTGACGGCGTTGATGGCAAAGGCGAAGGACACGTTCCACAGCGAGATCAGCAAGCCGCCCACGGCAGGGCCGATCGAGCGGGCGATGTTGAACGAGATCGAGTTCAGCGCGATGGCCTGGGGAAGCTGGTCCCGCGCGACCTGCTGGCGAACGGAGGCCTGCCACGCCGGCGAGTTGAGCGCCGTGCCGGTGCCGACGCTCAGCGTGAACGCCAGCAGGAGGAAAGGCGTCATCCAGCCGAGCCAGGACAGCACCGCGAGCGCGGCCGAGACCGTCAGCATGCCGATCTGCGCGGCCAGCATCACCAGGCGGCGGTCGTAGTTGTCGGCAATGGCGCCCGCGAAGACGCCGAAGAGCATGATCGGCACCGTGGCCGAAGCCTGCACCAGCGCCACGAGCTGGTGCGAAGTGGTCAGCTCCGTCATCAGCCAGGCAGCGCCGACGCCCTGGAGCGTGGAGCCGATGTTCGAGAAGAGGTTGGCGATCCAGATCGCCCGGAACACGGGATAGCGGAATGGCGAGAACGTGCCGTGCACCGGCTTGGGCACGAGCCCGGCAGTGGCCGTATCCACCACCTCCTCGACGATGTCCTCTTCCCTGGTCATGAAGTATGCCTGTTCACGAATCGGGGTTAGGCCGCGGCGCGATGGGCGGCAAGGCTCGCTCTGCCGTTCAGAGCAGGTATCGCATCTTGATCGCCATGCGGGTATTCTGGTCCCCCACGTCGAAAGCCGCCTTGTCGAAACGGGGCGGGCCCATCCGCACCGGCGCATCGCGCGAAAAGCCGAAGCCCTCGCGCGGGATCATCAGCGCGGTATCCAGCTTGCCGTTGCCGTTCTCGTCATGGACGAGCGAGATCGCATAGCGGCCTTCGGGCACCGAGCCGAAATCGAGCCGCACTTCGCCCTGCGCCGGGATCGTCAGCTTGCGGGCCTTGGGGTCCTTGTCGCAATTGGGGAAGGTCTGCGGGTCGGCGGTCAGGCAGGCCAGGATCTGCCCCTTGGCGGAGCGCAGCCCGGTGACGGCAGCGGACACGTCCGACTGCGGCCCCGTGGCCCCCAGCACGATCGGCGCCGCCGCCAGCAGGGTCAGGGCGCCGAAACGCCCCGATCGGTGCCGCACAGATGATCCCAGAAACGAAAATAGAGGCCGTAGTTGCATCGATAAAGCTCATGATGGCGGTGATGGTGGCTGGCCGTGATCAACCAGTGGCCGAGACGCGAATGGACGAGGCGCTGCGGAAACATTTCCCAGCCCATGTGATTGGCGATTCCCATCACCGTCATGATGGTCAGGACCAGCCCGAGCATCCCGACATGGATCGGCACCAGGAACACCAGCGCCGGGACGACCACCGCGCCGGTCAGCGCCTCCAGCGGATGGAAGCTCATCGCCGCCCAGGCCGTGGGCGGGCGGCTGGCGTGGTGCACGGCGTGCATCCGGCGGAACACGCGGGGCCGGTGCATCCAGCGGTGGGTCCAGTAGAACCAGGTGTCGTGCAGGAACAGGTAGATGAACAGCGATACCGGCATCCACCACAAGGGCAGGGCCAGGGGATCGGCATAGATGCGGGTCCAGCCATGGGCCTGCCAGCCCCAGGCCACCACGCCCGCAGGAATGCCGTAGATCGCGCAGGAGGCCAGCGACCAGCCGATCTCGCCCCGGATCTGGCCCTCCATCCCGGCATAGAGGCCGGGCCTGGCGCGCGCGGTGATCCAGGCGAAGAGGCCCGAGGTGCCGAGATAGCGCAAGCCGACGATCGCCGTCATCGTGACGGCGGAAACGCAGAGCGCCCACAGGCCGGGACCGGAAATCGCTGACATGTCGGGGCTTATGCGCGGTGGGCGATATTGAAGCCAGTCGAATTTGCGGCGCCGATGCTCTCACCGCCAAAGGCGCGTCGTCCCGGACCTGGTTCAGGATGAGGCGGCAAGTGGGGCAGGTCCAGCCAGTGCGGCCCCTGCGCTCAATCCGGGGAAACCCGGATCGGCGGCAGCACGTCGAGCCCGGCCGCACCGGCTTCGTCGACCAAACCCTCGGGATCGGGATGAATCAGGATCTCGGTATCCGGAAATTCGTCGCAGAGCCGGTGTTCCAGCTCGTCCATCACCCGGTGCGCCTCGCGAACGGTCATGTTCGGATCGACCCAGACGTGGAACTGCACGAAGTCCCGGTTGCCCGACGTGCGCGTGCGCAAGTCATGGACGCCGGTAATATCGGGATGGCGGGCCAGCACCTGGAGAAAGCGGTCCTTCTTCTCCTCGGGCCACTCGTGATCCATCAGCTGGTCGAGCACATCCTGCGAGGCCTTCCAGGCGCCCCAGCCCAGCCACGCGGCGATGCCCAGGCCGAACAGCGGGTCCGCGCCCTTCAGCCCGGCATATTGGTCCAGCACCAGCGCGGCGATCACCGCCACGTTGAGCAGGAGGTCGGACTGGTAGTGGACGCTGTCGGTCTGGATGGCGATGCTGCCGGTGCGGCGGATGACGTGGCGCTGCCAGGCGACCAGCGCCAGGGTCAGCGCGATCGCCACGGCCGAGACGGCGATGCCGCTTTCCGCGCTCTCGACCCGGCTCCTGGCCAGGAATTCCTCCACCGCGCGGCTGGCGATGGCGAGCGCGGAGATCGAGATCAGCACGATCTGGAACATCGCCGCGATCGCCTCGGCCTTGCCGTGGCCGAAGCGGTGCTTGTCGTCCGCCGGCTGTGCACCGATCCACACGCCCAGCAGCGTGGCCACGCTGGCGACGAGGTCCAGCGTGGTATCGGCCAGGCTGCCGAGCATCGCCGTGGAGCCGGTGGACCAGGCCGCCCAGCCCTTCAGGCCGAGCAGCAGCACGGCCACGCCAATGCTGGCGAAAGCGGCGCTGCGGGTGAGTTTGGCTTGTTCGTGCAAGGGCGGGCTCAAGGATAGAGGAGCGTGCTGACCCAGCCGCCTGCCGCATCGGCGCCGCGCACGAAGCGGCGGCGCTCATGGAGGCGATAGGGCCGGTCCTGCCAGAACTCGATGGCGGCGGGCACCACGCGATAGCCGGTCCAATGGGCCGGCCGCTCGATCTCGCCTTCGCCAAAGCGGCTGCGGACATCCTCGTAGCGGGCCAGGAACGTCTCGCGGCTGTCGAGCGGGGCGGACTGGTCGGAAGCGACGGCGCCCAGCTGCGAATCGCGGGCGCGCGAATGGAAATAGGCATCGGCTTCCGCGGCGGTCACCGGCACCAGTTCGCCTTCGATGCGAATCTGGCGGCGCAGGCTCTTCCAGTGGAACAGCAGCGCGACATGGGGATTGGCGGCGATTTCCTGGCCCTTGCGGCTATGGCCATTGGTATAGAACACGAAGCCGTCCGGCCCGTAGCCCTTGAGCAGGACCATGCGAACGGAAGGCAGTCCGTCCGGCGTGGCGGTGGCCAGGGCCATGGCGTTCGAATCGTTGGGCTCGCTCTCGCGCGCGGCTTCGTACCAGTCCTTGAACAGGGCGAAAGGATCGCCGTGGGGGATGACTTCGCGGGCCTGTTCAGCTTCCATGTTCGCTTCCTGGGATCGTGCCTGTGGTCAAACGCAGCCGCGCCGGGCCGGACCTCGCTGATTTCACGGCGATTCCCGGCGGCAGGGCGGGGCGTGAAGGTTCCAATAGACTCGTGACCGGAACTAGGAAAGCACCGCTTGCCGTAACGCGCGTCCGCACCTAGCTAGGAAACCATGGCAGCAGACCCTTATTCCACCCTTGGCGTATCGCGCACGGCCAGCGAGAAGGACATCAAGTCCGCCTATCGCAAGCTGGCGAAGGAACTTCATCCCGATACCAACAAGGACAATCCCAAGGCCGCGGAGCGCTTTTCCGAAGTGACCGGCGCCTACGACCTGCTGTCCGACAAGGACAAGCGGGCCCGGTTCGACCGGGGCGAGATCGATGCCGAAGGCAATCCCATGGGCTTCGGCGGGTTCGGCGGCGGCGGAGCCGGCGGCTTCGGGGGTGCCGGATTCGGCGGCGGGCCCGGCGGGCAGCGCGGCTTTTCGGGCGGATTCGGCGGTAACGACGGCATCGACCTGGAAGACCTGTTCGGCGGCATCTTCGGCGGTTCCGGCCAGCGCGGCCCCGGCGGATTCGGTGCCGGAATGGGCGGAGCCGGCGGTGCACGCGGCCGCGCGGCGCCGCGCGGCGGCAATGTGAACTATCGCCTTTCCGTCCCTCTGACCGATGCGGCCGAACTCAAGCCGCAGCGCATCACCCTGTCCGACGGCAAGACGATCGACCTCAAGCTGCCCGTCGGCATGGAGGACGGCACCCAGATGCGCCTGGCCGGCAAGGGGGAGCAAGGCCCCGGCGGCGCGGGCGATGCCATCGTCACGCTGCAGATCCAGCCCCATGCCTTCTTCCGCCAGGACGGCGACGACTTGCGCGTGGACCTGCCGATCACCCTCGACGAGGCGCTGAACGGCGGCAAGGTGAAAGCGCCCACCGCGGCCGGCGCGGTCATGTTGTCGGTTCCGGCCGGGGCGAGTTCGGGCAAGGTCCTGCGCCTTAAGGGCCGCGGCATGTCCCGCAAGGACGGCGCCCGCGGCGACCTGCTGATCAGCCTCCAGATCGTCTTGCCAGAGAGCGACGCCGATCTCGCCAAGCGGCTGGAAGGCTGGAAGGATACACGCGACGTGCGCGCAAAGCTCGGGATCTGAGGGTGCGGGCGGGGATGTCTTTGCGGATCGCCCCACCTAACCCCTTCCGAAATTTGAATATCCTCTTTTCAGCGCCTATCTCGGCGTGGTGAACATCGACCATTCGATAGACGTGCAGGCCCCGGGAACGCCGGCTTCGGCAGCGATAACGCCCGAAGCCCGGCGACGCGCGGCCATGCGCTGGCAGGAAATGCAGGACCGGATTCCCCGTCCCGATCCTTCCAGCCGCGCCTATATCGTGGTCAAGCGCGTGTTTACCGGGACCTGGGAAGACGGCTTCATCCACGCCGGCAACTTCGCCTACATGACGATCGTGGCGCTGTTCCCCTTCTTCATCGCCCTGGCGGCCATCTATTCGGCGCTGGGCGAACAGGGGCAGCTGGAAAGCGCGATCGACGCGGTGCTCAACGCCCTTCCCCCGCGCGTGGACGAAGCGCTGGCCCCGGTGGCCCGCGATGCCGTTGCCGCGCGGCACGGCTGGCTGCTCTGGATCGGCGGCGTGCTGGGCCTGTGGACGGCGACCAGCCTGATCGAGACCATCCGCGATATTCTTCACCGCGCCTACGGCATGAACAAGGGCCTGAAGTTCTGGCGAAACCGCCTGGCGTCGAGCGGGCTGATCTTCGGCTCGGTCCTGCTGCTGCTGCTCTCGCTGTCTTCGCAGGTGCTCATTTCAGTGATCGAGGAAGTGCTGCTGACGGTTTTCCCCGGCCTCAAGGCTTTCAACTACCAGATCGGCATTTCCCGCGGCATCACCGCCGCCACCCTGTTCGCCTCGCTCTACGCCCTGTTTTTCCTGCTCACGCCCTCGCGCTATCAGTCTCGCCGCTATCGGAAATGGCCCGGTCCTCTGTTCGTCGCGGCATGGTGGCTGGGGGCCGCATGGCTGCTGCCGAAAGTGTTGCGCAATTTCATCGCTTACGATTTGACGTACGGAAGTCTCGCCGGAGTGATGATCGCGCTTTTCTTTTTCTGGCTTGTCGGACTAGGGATGGTCGCGGGCGCGGAACTCAATGCCGCCCTTACCGTCAGTCCCGAGGAGCAGGAAATGCTTGCCGGGGGGCCAGGCGGAAATAGCAGCGCCGCTGCACAGAACAACGAAGTACAGGAAGAACACGAATGACCGGTCTGATGCAGGGTAAACGCGGCCTGATCATGGGCCTTGCCAACGACAAGTCCCTGGCCTGGGGCATCGCGAAGAGACTGCACGAACAGGGTGCCGAGCTGGCCTTCTCCTATCAGGGCGAAGCGCTGGCCAAGCGCGTGAAGCCGCTGGCCGAGAGCCTGGGCAGCGATTTCCTCATCGATTGCGACGTTTCGGACATGGCAGCCCTCGACACCGCCTTCGAAACGCTGGCGGAACGCTGGCCGACGATCGACTTCGTCGTCCACGCCATCGGCTTCTCGGACAAGAACGAGCTGCGCGGCAAGTATGTCGACACCAGCCTCGAAAACTTCCTGATGACGATGAACATCTCGGCCTACAGCCTGGTCTCGGTGACCAAGCGTGCGATGCAGATGATGCCCGAAGGCGGCTCGATCCTGACGCTGACCTATTACGGCGCCGAAAAGGTCGTGCCGCACTACAACGTCATGGGCGTGGCTAAGGCGGCACTGGAAGCCTCGGTGAAGTACCTCGCCAACGACCTTGGCCCGCAGAACATCCGCGTCAACGCGATCTCGGCCGGCCCGATCAAGACGCTGGCCGCCAGCGGCATCGGCGACTTCCGCTATATCCTCAAGTGGAACGAGCTGAACTCGCCGCTGCGCCGCAACGTCACGATCGAGGACGTGGGCGGCTCGGGCCTCTACTTCCTTTCCGACCTCTCCTCGGGCGTGACCGGCGAGACGCATCATGTGGACGCGGGCTACCACGTCGTCGGCATGAAGCAGGAAGACGCACCGGACATCGCCCTGAGCTGATCGGCCTCCGCTGATCGGCACACTCAGGACAACAAAAAGAGGGCCGGAAGGAAACTTCCGGCCCTCTTTGTCTGCGCACGCGGCCCATCAGCCCATCAGGCGCGGTACCGATACCGAGAACACGTCGAAATGCGCATCGAGATGCTCCGCCTGCCCGTCGCGCGGGGCCTGGCGAACCTGCACAACGCCGTTCTTGCCAAAGCCCTCCACCACCGGGCGCCCGGCATCGCGGCTCAGCCACAACCGCAGGAGGTGGCGTTTGCGCTGCGGCTCGGGCCAGTCCCAGAACGTGGTGCGGGCATGGAGCGCGGCGTAATTGGAGAGCCACTGGATGTCGCCGGGGCGGAAATCCATCTCGATAGCCATGCCCTCCTCGTAGGTGATCGTGTCGAAGAGTTCGAGCACCGCGATCTGCTCCGGCGTCAGCCTGGGCACACCTTCATATTCCTGCGCGGTGAGGATGTAGAGCGAGCCCGCATACATCGAGAACACCCCGTCCACCAGGCTGACGATCGGCGAGGTATACGTATCCGCCGGGGCATTGTGGTCCTGCCGGCGCCAGTCCCAGTGGAAGGGTTCCAGCAGCAGCGGCGCCAGATCGGGGCGGCGGCGCAGGATCTCGTTGTAGATCTCCGCGCCGGAGACGAGGCAGGACAGGCCGCCCTCCTTGGCCGGGCGCAGGCACATCAGCGCGACGATGTCCGAGCTGTCGGAGTGGTAGACCAGCTTGTCCCGCACCTTGGAGGAGAGCGCGGTGGGATCGTCCATGGTCTTGTCGCTGGTGGCATAGACGTGGTCGATCAGGTCGCCCATCTCGTTCTGGCGGATCGGATCGCCCATGTGCAGGCCGAGCACGTAGTAGATCGCGTTGGAAAGAACGTCCGAATAGAGCTGGGTCCGCAGGCCCCGCACCAGCACGAAGCCGCGGCCGTAATCGACATCCTCGCCCCATGACTTCACCGCATCGGCGCAGGCTACCAGCGGATATTCCTCGGCGGTGACCGTGCGCAGGTCCGGGTCATCGGCCATGAAGCGGGCACCGAGCGTCTCCAGCTCCAGCACCTGTTCGTCGGACAGCCTGTAGATCCACGCGTCGGTCTCGGAAAGCCGGTCTCCCCGCCAGGCAGCGGCAGTGGTGACGGGCGGAACGGCTTCCAGCGGCGCGGGAGCGGAACTGGCCATGCTTCGTGAGTCCTTCTTTGAGGGTAGGGGCCGTAAGGTAGGCGATGCCCGAACCCTAGGCGGAATGCCTTGCGATGACTTGGCGAACGATGCCCGAAAGCTTTTCGCCCTGCGTTCTGCGCCGGCAGGATCGGGAGACCGGGCTGTGCCCACAGCCGATTGCACCCTCATTTCCAGACTCGATTGCGTAGGACAGGAATAGAACATAAAAGGAACATATGTTCGATTCGAGTCGCCTCCAACTGGCTGCAAACCTCGCTCAGGCGTCTCCTGACGGCTGGCCCGAGTCGCCTTTGCAGCAGGACGGCGTTCATGAATTCTATGCCGCGACCGAGCAGGACAGCGGGGCCGCCCTGGCGCTGGCGCTGCTTTGCGCGGTGCAGGCGCGCAAGGCGCGGGAACCTCTGCTCTGGCTGCGGCTGGGCAAAGTTAATGGAAAGGGCGGGGGCAAGCAGGCCCGTTCGCGCCCTTATGCCCCCGGCCTTGCCGAACTGGGCATAGACCCGGCCGCCATGGTGCTGCTGCGCCTGCCCGATCTCCAGAGCCTGCTGCGCGCGGGCGTGGATTCGGTGCGGCATGGCGGGGCAGCGGCCGTGGTGATGGAAATGGACGGCCGCGCCCCGGCCTTCGACCTTACCGCCTCGCGGCGGCTGGCGCTGGCGGCCGAGCAAAGCGGCACCATGGTCATGATCGTGCGCAGCGGCGCCCAGCCCACGCCCAGCGCCGCCCACACCCGCTGGCAGGTGACCAGCGCACCGTCGGTTCCCTTGCCTGCCAATGCGCCGGGAGATCCGGTGTTCGACGTGACCCTGCTGCGCCGGCGCGGCGGGCGGGAGGGTCTCAACCTGCAACTGGAATGGAATCGTGAGCAAGGCACCTTCCGTAAGCCCATGCTTGGCCATGCGCCGCTATCTGGCGGTCACCTTTCCCTTCCTGCCGTCCGAACGGGCGATGCGGGAAGGCGCAGCGCCGCCTGACGCGGCTTTCGCCCTGATCGCGAAGCAACGCGGGGCGCAGCGCATCATGGCGCTGTCTCCCGCGGCGCTGGCGCTGGGCCTCTCGGCCGGCATGATGCTGGCCGATGCGCGCGCGCTGGAACCGGACCTGCCTGCTCTCGAACACCGGCCCGCAGCGGACCATGCCCTGCTGCTGCGCATCGTCGAATCCTGCGAACGCTATACCCCGATGGTGGCCCCCGATCGCGACGACGCGCTGGTGCTGGACCTCACCGGCTGCTTCGACAGCCTGGGGATGGATGAAGACGCCGTGCGGGGCGATCTCGTCACCCGGCTCGCGCGGCGGGGGTTCCGGGCGCTGGCGGCCTGTGCCGGAACGCCGGATGCCGCCCTTGCCCTTGCCCGCTTCGGCAAGAGCACCTTGCGCGAACTGCCGGTGGCCGCACTCAGCCTGGGAGACGATGCCCACCTCGCGCTGAAGCGCGCCGGGCTGCGCACCCTGGGCCAGCTTGCGGATCGCCCCCGCGCGCCCCTCGCCGCTCGCTTCGGCAAGGCGATGTCGATCGCCCTCGCCCACCTGCTGGAGGAGCAGGACCGGCGCATCACCCCGCATCGCACCCTGCCCCCGATCTGGGTGGAGCAGCGCTTCGCCGAACCGATGGCGACCGTGAAGCCCCTCCTCGGCGTGATCGAATGGCTGGCGGGGCAGGCGCGGGACATGCTGGTCGCCCGCGGCCGGGGCGGCCGACGCTACGAAGTCTCGCTGTTCCGCACCGATGGCCATGTCGCCCGGCTCGCCGTGGACAGCGGCCTGCCCCTGCGCGAACCCGCCGATGTCGTCCGCCTGTTTCGCGAACGCATCGAATCGCTCGCCGATCCGCTCGACCCGGGCTTCGGTTACGACCTGCTGCGCTTGGCCGTGCCCCTGCACGAGGACGTCTCCGAAGGGCAGGACCGGCTGGACGAGGAGAATTCCGGCAAGCCCGACCTCGCCCCCCTGCTGGACCGCCTGCAAGTGCGCTTCGGCGCCGAATGCGTCCACCGCTTCGCCCCCCGCGACGAGCACTTGCCGGAATATGCCGACCGCCTCGTGCCTCCCGCATCGATTCCGCAGCCCTGGCCCCAGCCGGAGGCAGGCGAGCCGCCCTTGCGCCCGCTGTTCCTGTTCGATCCGCCCCAGCCCGTCACCGTGCTGGCCGAAGTGCCTGACGGTCCCCCGCGCCGGTTCGGCTGGCAGGGACGCCAGCACCGGGTGGTGCGGCAGGAAGGCCCCGAACGCCTCGCCTATCCCTGGTGGAAGACGGTGGAGGCGACCGGCCCCACGCGCGACTATTACCGGATCGAGGACAGCGACGGCCGCCGGTTCTGGCTGTTCCGCCATGGTCTCTACGGCAGCGAGAAAGCCGACCCGCGCTGGTATCTGCACGGCGTCTTCGCATGAGCCTCGAAACGCCGCCCTATGTCGAGTTCGCGACGACGACCGCCTATTCCTTCCTGCGCGGGGCCAGCACGCCGGGGGAAATGGCGCTGCGGGCGCTGGCGCTCGGCCACCCCGGAATCGGCATAGCGGACCGCAACACCGTATCCGGCGTCGCCCGCGCTTTCGCCGCGCTGCGCAGGTTCGGGGAGGAGATGGAAGCCGAAGGCGTCACCCTGCCCCCGTTCCGCCTCATGGTCGGCGCGAGGCTGGTCTTTGCCGACGATACGCCCGAGATCCTCGCCTATCCGACCACGCGATACGGCTGGGGCCGCCTGACCCGCCTGCTCACCACCGGCAACTTGCGCACGACCAAGGGCAACTGCGAGCTGCGCCTGAGCGACCTGCTGGAATTCCTGGAGGACATGCAGCTCATCGTCGCCACCCCCGCTTCCGACGCCCTGTTGCGCCAATTGGCGCAGGCCGCGCCCGGCAAGGTCTGGCTGGGCGCGGGGATGCTGCGGCAGGGCCGCGACGCGCGCCGGCTGGCAGCCTTGCGCGAACAGGCGGCCCTGGCCGGCGTGCCGCTGATCGCGATCAACGACGCTCTCTACGATGGGCCGGAATCCCGCCCCCTGCACGACGTCATGACGGCGATCCGCGAGAAGACCACGGTACAGGCCGCCGGCCGCCGCCTCACCGCCAATGCCGAGCGGCACTTGAAGCCCGCAGCCGAAATGGCCCGCCTCTTCGCCGCCGCCCCCGAGGCGATCGCCGCCACCGCAGACTTCATGGGCGGCATCGTCTTCAAGCTCGAAGACCTGAGCTACACCTACCCCCACGAGCCGGTCCCCTACGGCTACACCCCGCAAGGCTGGCTGGAGGAACTGGTCTGGAGCCGCGCCAGCGACCTCCACCCGCAGGGCATCCCCGAAAAGCTCACCCGCCTGCTTACCGAGGAACTGGGGATCATCGGGCAGCAGGGCTACGCCGCCTACTTCCTCACCGTCCACGATATCGTGCAGTGGGCGCAGATACAGGGCATCCTCTGCCAGGGGCGCGGCTCGGCGGCCAATTCGGCGGTCTGCTTCGTCCTCGGCGTCACCGCCGTCGATCCGATGAAGCACAACCTGCTGTTTTCCCGCTTCATCTCCACCGAGCGCAAGGAACCGCCCGACATCGACGTCGACTTCGAGCACGAGCGGCGCGAGGAAGTGATGCAATATATCTACAGCCGCTACGGCCGCGAGCGCGCTGGAATCGCCGCCACGGTGATTCACTACCGCTCACGCAGCGCCGCCCGCGATGTCGGCAAGGCGCTGGGGCTCAGCGAGGACGTCACCGCCCGGCTCGCCAGCACGGTGTGGGGCAGCTACGCCTCGGAATACGACCGCAACCGCTGCATCGAGGCCGGCCTCGATCCCGATAATCCCACGATCGCGCGGGTCAATCACTTCACCGGGACGATCCTGAACTTCCCCCGCCATCTCTCCCAGCATGTCGGCGGTTTCGTGCTGACTCAGGACCGGCTCGACGAAACCGTGCCGATCCACAATGCCGCGATGGAAAAGCGCACGTTCATCGAATGGGACAAGGACGACATCGATACGCTCGGCCTGATGAAAGTCGACATCCTGGCGCTCGGAATGCTGACTTGTATCGGCAAGGCCTTCGCCATGATCGAGACGCACATCGGCCGCCAGTACCAGCTGAGTTCCGTGCCGGGCGACGAGGAAGATCACCGGAGCAACCCTCCTCACGTCAAAGCCGTCTACGAGATGCTCCAGAAGGGCGACAGTATCGGCGTCTTTCAGGTGGAGAGCCGCGCGCAGATGAACATGCTGCCCCGTCTGAGACCTGAGAGGTTCTACGACCTGGTCATTCAGGTCGCCATCGTGCGCCCCGGCCCGATCGAGGGGGACATGGTCCATCCCTATCTGCGGCGCCGACAAAAGATCGAGGACGTCATCTACCCTTCTCCGGCCCCTCCCCACGATCGCGACGAATTGCGCGGTGTCCTCGGCGAGACTCTCGGCGTCCCCCTGTTCCAGGAGCAGGCGATGCGGCTGGCGATCACCGCCGCGAACTTCTCCGATGCCGAAGCCAACCAGCTCCGCCGCGCCATGGCGACCTTTCGCAATGTCGGCACGATCGGCTCCCTGCACAGCAAGATGGTGAACGGCATGGTGGCCCGTGGCTACGAGAAGGACTTCGCCGAGCGCTGCTTCCAGCAGATCAAGGGCTTCGGCAGCTACGGCTTCCCGGAAAGCCATGCCCTCGCCTTCGCGCGGCTGGTCTGGGTCTCGGCCTATATCAAACACCACTACCCCGAGGTCTTCGCCGCCGCCCTGCTCAATTCGCAGCCCATGGGCTTCTATGCCCCGGCCCAGATCGTCCGCTGCGCGCAGGAGCATGGCGTGGAAGTGCGCACCATCGATGCCAACCACAGCGAGTGGGACTGCACCCTGGAACCCAAAGCGAAAGGCGCACTCGCCCTCCGGCTCGGCCTGCGCCAGATCAGCGGCTTTCGCGAGAACTGGGCGGAGCAGATCAAGGTCCACCGCCCTTACACCAACCTCGAAGATCTCGCCCGGCGCGCCAGCCTCCCCCAGCGGGCGCTCAACCTCCTGGCCGATGCCGATGCCCTGCATTCGATCGGTCTGGACCGCCGCGAGGGCCTTTGGGAAGCACGCCGCACCCCAACCGGCGAACTTCCCCTCTTCGCCGCCGCCCGCGCCCGCGAACTGGGAGAGGAACCCCATGCCGCCCTGCCCGCCATGCCGCTCTCAGAGGAAGTCGCCGCCGATTACCAGACCACCCGGCTCTCGCTGAAAGCCCATCCGATGTCGTTCCTGCGCCCGGTCTTCGCGGCGGAAGGCGTGCTGCGCTGCACGGACCTGGCGAAGACCCGAAACGGAAAGCGCGTGAAAGTCGCCGGCGTGGTGCTGGTTCGTCAGCGCCCGGGCAAGGGCAATGCCATTTTCGTCACGCTGGAGGACGAAGGCGGCATCGCCAACGTGGTGATCTGGGCCCGGCTGTTCGAAACCTACCGCCGCCCAGTCATGGCCGCGCGGCTGATGCTGGTGGAAGGTCTGATCCAGCACAGCCCCGAAGGCGTCATCCATATCATGGCCCAGAGCATCCATGACCGCACGCCCGAGCTGAAACGCCTCTCGGAAGTGCACGAGGCCGAGCCCCAGCTATCCCGCGCCGACGAATTCGTCCGCCCGCAGCACCCGCGCAACGTGCGGGTCCTCCCCCGCTCACGGGACTTTCATTGAGCCGTGCCACCTACAACTCAAAAAATTCATTGGTTTCTTAATGGCATGCCCATATCGATACGCCCCTTCACTTATCGACGGGGGTATCGATGACCGACACGAATTCATCCACTGCGGCCATGGCCGGCCTGCTCTACCAAGCAAATGCCAAGTCCACCGGCGTCACGTATCTCCTGTGGTTCTTCCTCGGCTCGCTGGGCGCCCATCGCTTCTACGCTGGCAAGACCGCCGGCGGCATCGTCCAGCTCGTCCTCTTCCTGCTCGGCTGGGCGACCATCTGGATCATGGGCTTCGGCCTGCTGTTCCTGATCCCGCTCGGCATCTGGGTGCTGGTGGACGCCTTCCTGATCCCGGGCTGGCTGCGTCAATACAACACCAACCTGGTCCACCGCGTCCTGGCCTGACCCGCCACACCTGAAGGGCGGCGCCCGCGCCGCCCGATCACGGCCACCGTGCCCGCCCCAATGCCCGAACAGACACGGCAGAGCATGGCCCAGAAGCCGGTTGATCTTCGCAAATGGAGGAAATGGTGCACCCGACAGGATTCGAACCTGTGGCCTCTGCCTTCGGAGGGCAGCGCTCTATCCAGCTGAGCTACGGGTGCAGTGCCCGCGGCGACTAGCAGAGCATGAGCGGTGTTGCCAGCGCCAAATCACTCCGATCCATCATGGACTTGGGAAAAACCTGTCGCCCACTCTGGCTGGGCCAGCGCTCCAGATGCCTTGCGGCTTGAAAGTTCCCTCTATGTTCCTATTATGCCGCGATGGCCGAAGCTGATTCTCCGCTCGTTTCTCCCGCTCTTTCTTTCGTCGCCGCCGATGTGGCGCGCGGAATAGGGCGGCTTTTTGCTCGTAACGACATCTGGTGCCTGCCGGAAATGTCGCTGCGCTGCGGGCGCCGCGCCGATCTCATGGGCATCGACGCGAAGGGCCATGTCGTCATCGTCGAAATCAAGGTTTCACGCGCGGACTTGCTGGGGGACGGCAAATGGCCCGACTATCTGGACTATTGCGACCGTTTCTACTGGGGGCTGCCCCCCTCGCTGGACCGGACGCCGCTGGAAACCGAGCCGTTCCTGCCCGACCAGTGCGGCGTGATCGTTGCCGATGGCTACGATGCCGAAATCCTGCGCCCGGCGCCGCTGCGCCAGCTTGCCGCGGCACGGCGCAAGGTGGAAACCGAGCGTCTGGCCCGCGCTTCGCTCAGGCGTCTGGTTACCCTGGGCGATCCGCAGACCCTGCAATGGGGCAGCGAAAGCTGACGTGCGAGCGAAACGATCCGGCGCCGAAACACCGGATCGGCCCGAAACTCAGGCGATCTCCTTCTCGATCCATTCGGGATAGAATGACGGTTCGCGCTCCGACCAGCCAGATGCCGTGGCCGCCGCTTCACTGATCGAGTGAAGCAACGTCTTGCGGCGATCGGGGCGGATCTGGGGAAGCGCGGCGGCTCCGCAGAAGGCGCCGGGCAGCCAGGGCCTTACCCAACCGCCAAGCAGGCGTTCGTAAAGGAAACGGAAGGCCGGGAACGATTCGATGCGTTCCTGGGCGAGATCGAAGGCGGCGACGTAAAGCAGCTTGCCCATGAACGCGGCAATGTCATCGAAGCCGAATTCGTCAGGCCGCATCTCGCGCAGCGCAGCGAGATCCGCGTAGGCTTCGTATTGCTTGCGGATCGAGGTGGCTTCGACGCCGTCGCGTGCCCAGAGACCCAGAGCATCCTGCCGGCCCAGTCCCACGTCCAGGCTGCGCCGGATGTAGCGCTGCTCGCAGGGCGTGAAGCTGGCGAATTCCCGCAGCTCCCCGATGGTGATGGTGGCCTTTCCCGTGTGAGTCATGGTCCTGATCCTCGTGACACGGAAGGACAATCCTCCCTGTCACTAGAACCAATCTCCGCCTCTTCGGTTGCTACAGCCTTAACCGGATAATGGTTTGAACCCGATAATAGCCGCAAGATTCTTGCAGCATTTCATTTCGGGACGCTTTAAAAATCGCCGTCCGCGGCACTTTTCCGTCACAATCGGCCATGCTGCAACAGAGCTATCGGCCATCGTGAAGAAAAATGCCCCGCGGCCGGATTTTCAGATCAGGCCGGCAAGCGGGCTGGAGGGATCGGCGTAGCGGCGCTGCGCCATGCGCCCTGCCAGATAGGCATCGCGGCCAGCCTCGACCGCCAGCTTCATGGCGCGAGCCATGCGGATCGGGTCGCGGGCTTCGGCAATCGCAGTATTCATCAGCACGCCGTCGCAGCCCAGCTCCATCGCCACGGCGGCTTCCGAGGCCGTACCAACGCCAGCATCGACGAGGACCGGCACTTTGGCCCCCTCAACGATCAGGCGGACGGTCACCTTGTTCTGGATGCCCAGGCCCGAGCCGATCGGCGCGCCCAGCGGCATGACCGCCACGGCGCCGGCATCCTCAAGCTGCTTGGCCGCGATCGGATCGTCCACGCAGTAGACCATCGGCAGGAAGCCTTCGTTCGCGAGGATTTCGGTGGCCTTCAGCGTCTCGCGCATGTCGGGATAGAGCGTCCGCGCCTCGCCCAGAACTTCCAGCTTCACCAGATCCCAGCCGCCCGCTTCGCGCGCCAGCCGCAAGGTGCGGATGGCGTCTTCGGCGGTGAAGCAGCCGGCGGTATTAGGCAGGTAGGTGATTTTCCGGGGATCGATGAAGTCGGTCAGCATCGGCGCCTTGGGGTCCGAAACATTGACCCGGCGCACCGCCACCGTGACGATCTCCGCGCCCGAAGCCTCCACCGCCGCCGCGTTCTGTTCGAAATCCTTGTACTTACCGGTGCCGACGATCAGGCGCGAACGGAAGGTCCGGCCAGCGACAGTCCAGGAATCGGTGGTCGAGGAATCGGAGACGGTATCGGTCAAGGTTCGCGTCCTTTCGGGGAACGGGTATGTCAGGGATCGGTCCGGCGAACAGGTTCAGCCACCGCCCACGAAGTGGACGATCTCCAGCACGTCGCCATCGGCCAGCAGCACATCGGCCAGGGTCGAGCGCGGGGCGATCTCGCCATTGCGCTCGACGGCGACCTTGCGGGGATCCAGGCCGATGCCCGACACGAGATCGGCAATCGAGGAACCGGGCGCCACGCGGCGCGGTTCGCCGTTCACGGTGAGGGAAAGTTCTTCAGCCATGGGCCGCAGATAGCGCGGAGAAACGATTTGGAAAGTGCCCAATCGGCACTTTCAATGCGCGCGGTGCAAGTTCCGGATGTGCGCGAAGGCGACAAGCGCGACGCCGAAAATGGTCAGCACCGATTCTGCCAGGCCATGACCGACGACGATGGCCGTGGCCATGAGCGCCAGGCCCAGGCCGCCGATCACCAGCGGTCCCACGCGGCCATGGCGCACGACGCCGAAGCCCAGGGAGATCACGCCGACCACCAGGGCCAGCCCCAGGCCGACGCGGTGAACCTCGGGCGAGAGCAGAACTTCGCCGCCAAGCCCCAGGAAACCCACGAAAAACACGCCGAGAATACAGTGAATCGCGCAAAGACCGCTGAGGACGATGCCTGCCCGGTCCAGCCGGTTTCGAATCGCGATGATGGCGGTGCGCATGAATGCCCATGTATGAGACGTTGTAACATTCATCAAGTCCTGACTGTGTCATGAAACATTCGGTCGACGTGCCCCTTGCGCATTTCGTCGCAAGATCGCAGGGATTTGCGTCATGAGAGTCCCTGACGGTCGCCCCCTCCTCGGTACAGCCGACGATATCGCCCCCATGGTTCGCTGGCTGCTGATCGTTGCCGCGCTGGTCATCCTTATCGTCGCGGTCGGCGGCATAACCCGGCTGACCGAATCCGGCCTGTCGATCACCCAGTGGAAGCCGCTCACCGGCGCCATTCCCCCGCTGACCGACGCGCAGTGGCAGGCCGAGTTCGCCCGCTACAAGCAGATCCCGCAATATATCGATGTCAACGGCCCGGCGGGCATGACCCTGTCCCAATACAAGTTCATCTACTTCTGGGAGTGGGTGCACCGCTTGCTGGCCCGCGTGATCGGCCTGGCCTTTGCGCTGCCGCTGGCGTGGTTCTGGTACAAGCGCACGATTCCCCTGGGCTACAAGCCGCGCCTGGTCGCGCTGTTGGCGCTGGGCGGGCTGCAAGGCGTGGTCGGCTGGTGGATGGTCTCTTCGGGCCTCTCCGCCGAGGCTGCGGACCGGGTGAGCCATTTCCGCCTTGCCGCCCACCTGCTGGTGGCGCTGACGACCCTGGGCGGTCTGGTCTGGACGGCGCTGGATCTTCGCGAACTGCGACGCGGCCAGGCCCCTGCCCGCCTCAACCGCTTCGGTGCCCTCGCCTTGGCCATGCTGTTCATCCAGCTCTTCATGGGCGCGATGGTGGCAGGCCTGCGCGCCGGCTACGTCGCGGGCATGGGCTGGTTCAGCATGGACGCCTGGCCGCTGATGCAGGGCAGCTTCTTCCCCGACGGCGTGGAATGGGCCGGCGGCGCGCTCCATGCGCTGGTCAACGACCCGTTCCTCACCCACTTCGTGCACCGCTGGTGGGCCTGGGCCGTGGTCGCCGTGCTGATCGTGATGGGCCGCAGGCTCAAGGCCCGCCATGCGCGTCTCGCTTCGATCGCCGTCCATTCCGCGTTCGGCACGCAAGTGCTGCTCGGCATCTTCACGGTGTGGTCTGGCGTAGCGCTCTGGCTTGCCGTGGCGCACCAGCTCTGCGGCGCGCTGCTCGTTGCGGCCACGGTCTGGGGCGCGCATTGCCTGGGCCGCCGCGACCAGGTCGGGCTTGGCATGTGACGGATCATGTGAGCGGGCAGGCCAACGGCCCGGCGCTTACCCCCGCGCTCATCTGGTGCCCCTTCCCCGATGAGGAGAGCGCGCTGAAGGCTGCCAATGCCCTGCTCGACGAGGGCCTGGCCGCCTGCGCCAACCTGCTCCCGGCGATGACCTCGGTCTTCGTCTGGAACGGCGAGAAGGGCACGAGCCGCGAGCAAGGCCTGCTGGTGAAGACCAACGCCGCCCTGCTCGATGCCGCCACGGCGCGGCTGGCCGAGATTCATCCTTACGAGGCGCCCGCGGTGCTGGGCTGGCGGTGCGACACTGCCGCGCCGGCTACTACCGCCTGGCTGGCCGCGATCGGCAGCACGCAACCTTAGAGGTATCATTTTACCTCTCTGGAATGCCGCGCTCTGCTTGACTTGCCGGCCCTTTTCGACGATTTGGCCGCCTTCCCGCGGTGCCGGAGATTCGTGAAAGCGATTGATTCGGCCTCCGCGACATGAACATTAGGGATAGACCAGCCATGAAGGCGCTTACGAAGGTCACCCGGTCGATCAAGCCGGCCGAGGTGGAAAAGAAGTGGCATCTGATCGATGCCGAGGGTCTGGTGGTTGGCCGTCTCGCGGTCGTTATCGCCGACCTCCTGCGCGGCAAGCACAAGCCGAGCTTCACCCCGCACGTCGATTGCGGCGACCACGTCGTCGTGATCAACGCCGAGAAGGTGAAGTTCACCGGCAAGAAGCTGGGCGACAAGACCTACTACAAGCACACCGGTTATGCCGGCGGCATCAAGGAAGTGACCGCGGACAAGGTTCTCGCCGGTCGTTTCCCCGAGCGCGTGCTTGAAAAGGCTGTTGAGCGCATGATCCCCCGTGGTCCGCTCGGCCGTGACCAGATGCGCGCCCTGCACCTCTATGCAGGCACCGAGCACCCGCACGGTGGTACCCAGCCCGAAGCGCTCGACGTCGCTTCCATGAACCGCAAGAACAAGGTGGGCGCGTAATGTCCGATACCGAAACCGTCCAGAGCCTGTCCGACCTCAAGGACCTCGGCGAAGTCGCTACCGCCGTTGAAACGTCGGAAGAGACCTTCACGCCCGTCGTTTCGAACGCGCCCCTGCGCGAGCAGCAGCTCGACGCCTATGGCCGCGCTTACGCCACCGGCCGCCGCAAGGATGCCGTGGCCCGCGTGTGGGTGAAGCCCGGCACCGGCAAGGTCATCATCAACGGCCGCGACCAGGAAGTGTACTTTGCACGTCCGACCCTGCGTCTCGTCATCAACCAGACCTTCCAGGTTGCTGGTCGTGACGGCCAGTACGACGTGATCGCCACCGTCAAGGGCGGCGGTCTCTCGGGCCAGGCAGGCGCCGTGAAGCACGGCATCGCCCAGGCACTCTCGAAGTACGAGCCCGCCCTGCGCGCCGCCGTCAAGGCTGCCGGCTTCCTTACCCGCGACCCGCGCGTCGTCGAGCGTAAGAAGTATGGCCGTGCCAAGGCACGTCGTAGCTTCCAGTTCTCGAAGCGTTAATTCGCTTACCGAGAGCTTCGGCTTTACGAAAAGGGGTCGCGGGCAACCGCGGCCCTTTTTTGTTGCGCGGCCTGTTTTTTGTTGCACCGCCTGTTTTGTTCAAGGCCGGGAGATAGCCGGATGCTCGTCCGGATTGCGCCGAGGGAAACGATGGACCATGCCCTTTCCCGCCGCCACCTGATCGCTGGCCTTGCCCTGGCTGCACTCGCCTGTCCCGCCCAGGCAGCGTCCGATCTGGAAGAAATCGAGCGACAGCACGGCATGCGCATCGGCGCGGTCATGCGCGGCAGCGATGGCAGGATCCATTTCGCCCACCGTGCGGACGAGCGGTTCCGGCTCTGCTCCACATTCAAGATCTTCCTGGCCGCCGAAGTGTACCGCCAGGCGGCCAAAGATCCGCACCTGCTGCAACGCCCGGTCACGATCCGCGATACCGACCGGCTCGGCAATTCGCCGGTGACCGCCCGGCAGCAGGACGGCGGGACATTGTCTGCCGAGATGCTGTGCAAGGCCGCCGTCCAGTACAGCGACAATTCGGCAGCCAACTACCTGCTCGATCTCGTCGGCGGCCCACCGGCCGTGACCCGGCTGTTCCGCACCTTGGGCGACAACATTTCACGGCTGGACCGCATGGAGCCCGCGCTGAACCTGGGCACCCCCGAAGACTTGCGCGACACCACGACACCCGCCGCGATCGCCCGTTCGCTGGGCACCCTGCTGCTGACGTCGACCGTTCTGGGCGACCACCAGCGCGCGACGCTGCTGGGCTGGATGCGGAACGAGCAGAACGGCACCCGGCGCATTCGCGCGGGCGTGCCCAGGGGTTGGACGGTGGCGAACAAGCCGGGGACCAACGATGCGGGCGCGGTCAACGATATCGCCATCATACGGCCTCCGTCGGGCGGCTCCTTCGTCCTGACGGTCTACACCGCTTCGGCGGAGAATCGCGTTACCCAAAGCGAAAGCGTGATTGCCGCAATCGCCGGCATGGCCGCGCTGAAGATTCCAGGGCGCTAAATCGAAAGGGGCGCCGCCGGAAAGCGGCGCCCCTTGTCTTGCAGGGCTGACCGATCGGCCTGGGACTCAGCTTTGGGGCAGGGCGTAGGCGACGAGGTAGTCGCCGGTCTTCGTGCCCAGGCCGCCATGGCCGCCGGCGGCGATCAGGACGTATTGCCTGCCGTCCACCGAATAGGTCATCGGCGTGGCATTGCCGCCGGCCGGGAGACCGGCCTCCCACAACGTCTTGCCGGTCCGCACGTCCACCGCACGGAACATGTTGTCTGCCGTGGCGCCGATGAAATCGAGGCCGCCGGCGGTCATCATGTTGCCGCCGATATTGAAGATGCCGGTCGGCAGCGGCAGGTTGGTATGGGTTCCGCCCAGGCCCGTGGCGCGGGTGTCGCCGATGGGGCGCTGCCAGACGATCTTGTGAGTCACCAGATCGATGGCAGTCAGGGTGCCCCACGGCGGCGGGTTACAGGGCACGCCGATCGGGTTCAGCCAGGGGTGGACCATGCCGACGTAGGGCGTGCCATACTGCGGTGCGATTCCGGGACCGATCCTGGGCTCGTTGCCCGAACCGTTCCACGGCGGCACCGCGCCCGACTTCTCGAAGGGCTCACGCGGCTTCATGGTAATCATGAAGGGGATGTAGTTCGAGTTTGCGATCAGCAACTTGCGCTGCGGATCGATGGTGGCGCCGTGCCAGTCGATCACCCCGTCGAAGGCCGGGTAGACGATGGTCTGCTTGAGCTGGGGCGGTGTGAACTGCCCTTCGTAATGCGCCTTGCGGAACTGGATGCGGCACATCATCTGGTCGATCGGCGTCGCGCCCCAGAGGTGGTTCTCGACCAGGTCGGCAGGCGTCAGCGACGGCATGCCGACAGGGTAGGACTGGGTCTTTGCCAGGGTCTCGCCCGGAACGCCGTCCTGCGGGACCGGCTTTTCGATGGTTTCGACCACGGGCTTGCCGGTGCGGCGATCCAGCACCCAGAATTCACCGCGCTTCGACGATTGGACAAGGGCAGGGACCGTCTTCCCGCCGATGGGCAGGTCCACCAGCGACGGACCGATCGGCAGGTCCATGTCCCACACGTCGTGATGAGTGGTCTGGAAGTGCCACTTGGGCGTCCCGGTGGTGATGTCCAGCGAGACGATGGAGCTGGAATATGCCTCGTCGAAAGGACGGCGTCCGCCGCCGAAGTAGTCCGGCGTGGCGTTGCCCAGCGGCAGGTAGACCATGTTGAGGTCCGGATCGGCGGTATACACGCCCCAGGCGTTGGGTGTGCCGCGCGTCAGCACGGTATCGTCGCCGGGATGGACGACCTGATCGGGATGGCCGACGTCCCAGGCCCAGATGATCTTGCCGGAGACCGGATCGAAGGCCCGGATCGCGCCCGAAGGCTCGTTGCGGGACTGGTTGTCGTAGACCCAGCCGCCCAGGATCATTCTGTCGTGAACGACCAGCGGCGGCGAGGTGACGAAGTGGAAGCCCGCCGGAACGTGGCCGAGGTACTTGGCCAGGCTGATGAAGCCATGGTCGCCGAAGTCCTCGCAGGGCTTACCCGTCTCGGCATTGAGCGCCATGATCCGCGCGTCCAGCACGGGGGCCAGGATGCGCGTGGGGCAGACGCTGCTCTTGCCCTCCGGCGCACGGTAATAGGCGACGCCGCGGCAGGCCAGGTAGACGTCCGCGTCGGTATTGGCCTTGGGGTCGAACTTCCACTTCACTTTGCCGGTGCGCGCATCGAGCGCCTCGACCCAGGAGTGGCCGGTGCAGACGTAGACGGTGTCACCGACCTTGATCGGCGTCACTTCGAAATTGAATTCGTGGCCGGCATCGGTGCCGCCGACATCCTCGCCCGGGCGCATCGTGTCGCCGGTCTGGGTGGTCCAGGCCACCTTGAGGTTCTTCACGTTGGCCGTGTTGATCTGATCCAGCGGAGAAAAGCGGTCTCCCTTGGCGGTGCGGCCGTAATACCACCAGTCCTCGGCGGGTACCGAACCGTCCACCTGGCCGGCGAAGAGGCGGCTTCCGGCGTCTCCCGCCACGCCCACCGGCTGCGCGAAGCCGGCGATGAGCACCACGATAGCCAGGCCGCTGGCCAGGGCAGGGGCCAGAACGGCATGGCGGGCGAGGGGCCGCCGATCGGTTGCCGGCACGATCCCGCGCCGTACCCAGGGCAGCGACAGCCACAGGCCCAGCACGGTGGGCGCCACCAGCCTCGGCTCCAGCCCCCAACCGTTCAGTCCCACCTCGTGAAGGGCCCAGAGCACGGTGCCCACCAGCAGCGCGCCATAGAGCCACAGTGCCTCCGGTCTTCGTCGCAGCGCCAGGATCCCGGTGGCGATCAGGGCGAGCCCGGCGACGAGATAATAGAGGGAGCCCGCCAGCGTCGCGAGATAGACGCCGCCGGCTGTGAACACGGCGCCGACCGCAAGGAGGACCAATGCGGTGAACCAGGGCTGGCGATGCGGGGAGGGGAATCGAGAGGGGGGCTGTGTCAAAGTGTTTCTCCTTGGCCACTCCCGACAATTCACGGCTCGGCGCGTGGTTGCAGCGAAACGGCGCAAAAGCGCGGAACAAGTGGGATTTCCTGCCGCCAAGGCTCGGCCAAGGCGGGTTGCACGGTGCCAGATACCTGGCCATAGCAAGGTACCTTGCGAGGCCCTGTACTAATCTTGGCAAGGTACCTTGCGTTACACGGTAGCTTGCAATATACACTCCTCATTCGCAGGAGATGATTCGATGTCCGAAATCGAAGTACAGCTGAAAAAGGGAGTGCTCGGCCTGTGCGTGCTCGCCCTGCTGTCGCGGGGGGACAGCTACGCCTACGAGATCGCCAGCCGCATGGCCGCGGCGGTCGATATGGGTGAGGGCACGATCTATCCGCTCATGCGCCGCATGCAGTCGGATGGCCTCGTGGCGACCTATCTGGAGGAATCGCCCTCGGGTCCGCCGCGCAAGTACTACCGCATCACCGAAACCGGCCGCAGCCGCCTTGCCGAACAGGTAGAGGAATGGCGCGGCTTCACCGCCGCCGTCGACGGGCTGATCGAAGAGGCTGCCGCCCCTTCGCCCGATGCTCCGATGGAAGGCCCCATCGCAGAGGAGCCGAGCCATGACGCGTAACGAATTCATCCGGCGCCTGAAGGCCGGTCTCAAGGGCATGCCGCAGGGCGATGTCGCCGAGATCGCAGCCGACTACGAAGAGCACTTCGAAGCCGGCGCCGCCGAAGGCCGCAGCGAACAGGAAGTGGCCGCCGCCCTTGGCGATCCCGGCCGCCTTGCCCGCGAACTCCGCTTCGAGGCAGGCTTCCGCAACTGGGAAAGCGGACGCTCGCCGTCCTCCGCCTGGGGCGCGATCCTGGCCTTCATGGGCCTGGCGACCATCGACATCCTGATCCTGCTGCCCATCGTCTTGCCGGTGCTGGGCGTGATGTTCGGCCTCTACGTCGCGGCCATCGCCGTGTTCGTGGCAGGTGGCTTCATGCTGATCGCCGGGCCGTTCAGCGGCTTTCCGGGCGGCATCCTCGTCGCGATCCTGGGCGGCCTCGGCACGATGAGCGCCGCCGTGGCGATCGCCGCGCTGCTGACATTGGTCAGCATCTGGATCATCAATGCCCTCATGTGGTTCGGCCGCCTTCACTACCGCGTGATCGAACCCGCCATCCACCCCGAAAACTGAGAAAAACGAGAGAAAGGAACCAAGTGATGTTCAGGAAACTGCTCATCGTATTCGCCAGCGGCGTGATCCTGACGATCGTCGCTTTCAGCGCGGCCTGGTTGATCGGCGGGGACAAGTTCCGCCAGGACATCCACAGCGGGGACTTCAACTGGACCATGGACGGTGACGATACGGACAGCCCGCAGATCACCCGCAACTTCCAGATCCAGCCCGGCGCCCGCCTGGCCATGGACATCCCCGTCCAGCTGGTCTTCACCAAGGGCGACAAGGCCGAGATGGTCGTCACCGGCCCGCAAAAGCTGGTCGACCGCCTGACCTGGGAAAACGGCCGCCTGGACGTGAAGGGCAAGTGGCACGGCCGCAAGGGCCTGAAGGTCCGCATCTCCGCGCCCGAGATCGAAGGCCTCGATTTCGAAGCGCCGGGTGACGTGACCCTGACCGGGCTCGACCAGGACAGCCTGACCGTGAACGGCAACGGCGCTCTCAGCCTCGAAGCCTCGGGCAAGGTCCGCAAGCTGGCCGTGACCGCCGAAGGCGCAGGCAACCTGGACTTCGGCAAGGTCGAAGCCCGCGACGCCCTGATCCGCGTCAATGGCGCAGGCAATATCACCATCGGCGCCACCGGCACGGTCGACGTTGCCATCAACGGCATCGGCAATGTCAGCCTGGTGCGCAAGCCCGCGAACCTCAAGACCGAGATCAACGGCATCGGCAACGTCGATCACGACTACAAGTAAGCATTCCCAGAGCCATCGCCGCGGGCCTTCCCGCAGCGACGGCAGAAATGAAAAGGGCCGCACCGTTTCGACGGTGCGGCCCTTTCTCTTTGTCTTTGGCCAGACCTCAGCGGATCAATGCACCGGCGGATCGACCGGCGGCACCGCGCCCACCGGCGCCACCGGCTCGCCCGGTTCGCGCGGGGGCAGGGCGTTCTCGGGCACCTGGTCGATCTGCATGGCCGACGTCGGCACATGATCGAGATTGCGGGCGACCACGTTGATCCGGTCGCCCTCGATGGTGATTTCGTTGAAGCTGGGCGGGGTCGAGCGAATCCGCTTCGACAGCGTGCCCGCGCCGATCATCCGCAGCGGCCCGGCCGGAGTCTCGGCGGTCAGGTCGAAAGCATCGTGAATGTGGCCAGACAGCACGGCCATGACCTTGCGGCCTGCCAGCACTTCCATCGTCCGGGTGCCGTTGATCGTCAGCAGCTTGTTGTCCTTGGCGCGTCGCTCGGTCAGCGGGTGATGCGCGGCGATCAGCACGCGGGTTCCCGCTGGCAGGGCATCGATGGCGGCCAGAGTTTCGGCCAGCGCCTTTTCCGTCACCCATCCGTTCGACCAGGGGAAGCGCTGCCACTGGGCGCGCGTGGTGGTCTTGAGCGGAACGATGGCCAGGCCCGGCAGGTGAAGCTCTGCCTCCACCATGCTCTCGATGGCGTGGAACCGCTTGTAGGGCGCGAAAAACCGTTCGTAGAGGTTGAAATAGGGGATGTCGTGATTCCCCACTTCGACCGTCACCGGCACGTCCAGCCCCTTGATCCACGCCGTCGCCGCGTCGAATTCGGGATGGCGTGCGCGCATGGTCAGGTCGCCGGTGATGGCGACGGCATCGGGTTTTTCACGCGCGATGCAGGACTTCGCCCAATCGATGGCGCGTCTGTCCTCCAACCCGAAATGGATGTCGCTCAAGTGGAACAGGCGGATCGGATCGCCCGGCGAGAGAGAGTTTTCAGGAAGCATTGCGGGTCGTTACCAGATCGACTTCGCAAGTTGCGAGGTAAAACTCCTCCTCCACGCCGCCATCGAAAGGTTCGCCGTCGATCAGCAGGCCCATCGGCTCGCCATCGGGGCAGACCAGCTTGAGCCGGCGATGGCTGCCGAGCGAGTCGTGCGGTCCGTCGCGAAAGTCGCGGTTGAGCAGGGCGATGCCCTGGCCGGCATAGTCCGCCAGCGATTCGGCGTAGTAGCCGTTCGCCTCCAGCCCGCTTTCGCCGGGCGTGACGGTGATGGCGGCATATCCGTCCTCGCGGCCGCAATCCGATTCGGCGCAGAATACCTTGGGGCCGTTCGCGGACCAGGAGATCGCCTGCCGCGCGGTGTTGACGAATTCGACGATATTCACCGCGCGCATGGCCTCGCGCACCTCGTTCCAGACGGTGCCGGGCCCGGCGAGCACGCCGGTCAGGCCGATTCCGTGGCGACTGGCGATGACGGTCGGCCGCACCGTGTCGAGCGGGCCGCCGGCGAGGCGGGCGACGATCTCTTCCACGGGGACATCGCCGTGCAGGCGCTTGGGCAGCATGTTCATCGTGCCGCCGGGCAGCACCAGCACCTCGCCGCTCCAGCCGCTGGCCGCCGCGACCACCGAATGCGTCGTGCCATCACCGCCGAAGGTGACCAGCAAATCCACTTGCGCGGCATCGAGCACGGCCGGTGTCGGCGCATCCTCTTCGGGAAAGCGCAAGGTGCGGACCACCGGAAAGCCGGCATCGGCCAGGTTTTCCTCGACCCGGGAAACGGAGGCATCGTCATTGCTGCCGCTGGCGGCGTTGCAGACCAGCCATACCCGGGGCAGCGGCGCGGCGGACTGCGGGATTCCGGCCTGCTGGCCAGGACGAGAGCGGGGATGTTCCGTTTGCGTCATGCCGCCAGAAACCTGCCTCGCCCCGCCGGGTTCCCGATCAAAGCCGCCCGCTGGAGATCAGCCAGGCGGAAAGGCCGTTGAGACCGGAGTAGAGGATATAGACCCAGGCCCAGCCCGCCGACCCGCCGGCCACGGCGATCATCGCGCCCAGCAGCATCACGAATTCGACGACAAGGCTGAAGCGCCCGCCCAGGGGCTGGAAGAACCACGGGATCTGCGAAAGCATTCGATGGCCGCTTTCGAGCACCGCCTTGTGCGCGGCGAAGTTGAATATCCCAAGGAAGAAGACGAGGATCAGTCCCATAAGTACATACAAATGGTACCGTCAAACGGCGAGGAAAGCCAGCTTTCGAATAGACCGCGATTTTCGCAGTGCTGATTCGCCGTAGTTCTTTCGCGCAGCCCGGATCGCAAGACGTCGTTCGTCGACACCCAATGTCGTTCATCCCCACCACCCGGCCTTCGTCGACCTTGAACGGGTGACGGTCGAGCCTCGCGTGAAGCTGCGGCGATTCGGCTGCAAACAGGTTTCACCGAGCCGGTTGCGACGAAACTCTCTGCACACGGCTCCCCTGAGGAGGAAGAGACGATGTTCAAGACCAACATGATCGCCGCCGCTGCTGCCGGACTTGTCCTGGGTGCCGTTGTTGCCGCAACCGCCCCGGCCCCCGCTTTCGCCAAGAATGTCGAAGTGCGCTATTCCGACCTGAATCTCTCGACGCCGGAAGGCCAGCAGAAGCTGGAACGCCGCATCGATACCGCCGCGCGTGAAGCCTGCGACTACAACCGCGTCACCACCGGGTCGCGCCTGCGCAGCTCCGATGCCACCGAATGCTACAGCAAGGCCCGTGCCGACGTCAGCGCGCAAGTTGCCGGCGCTGTCGACAAGGCCGGCGCCGAACGCCTCGCGGTCGGCCAGTAAGGCCGACCTTGGAGACGCCCCACACCCTACCCCGAAGTCCCTTAAAAAATAACCGGATACGACCTGGCGGGCCCTAGCGGCCCGCCATTTTCTTTACGGTCGGCAGATAAGTCCGGCCGATACGCAAGGCATCGCCGCTGGCGGTTTCCACCGACCACACCCCCAGCCCTTCGTGCCGCAGGCCGGTGACATGATCGCGGCGCAGGATGCAACTGCGGTGGATGCGGATGAAGCGTTCGGGATCGAGCCGCTCCTCCAGGCTGGTGATGGTCTGGAGCAGAAGGTAGCTCTGGCCCCGCACATGCAGCCGCACATAGTCGCGCTCGGCATCGATGCGCTCGACGTCGGCGGCCGGCACGCGCACCAGTTCGGAGCGATGCGGCACCCAGAATTCCTCCAGCCACTGGCTGGTCGGCGCCGTGCGCTGGTCTCCGCGCCGCGACATCACCCGGCCCACGGCCCGCTCCAGCCGATCCGGCGCCACGGGCTTGAGCACATAGTCGATGGCATCGAGGTCGAAAGCCTCGACCGCGAACTCGTCATGCGCGGTCACGAAGATCACCGCTGGCGCATCGGGCTTGCCCGAGAGACGCCGGGCCACGGTGAGTCCGTCGGTTTCCGGCATGGTCAGGTCGAGCAGGACGAGATCGGGCGTCAGCGCGTCGATCAGGCGCAGCGCGGCCTGGCCGTCGCTGGCCGTGCCGATCACCGAGACGCCCTCGATCCGCGAGCAGATCACCTGCATGCGTTCCACCGCCAGCGGCTCGTCGTCGACGATCAGCGCACGAAGCGGCGCCGCCTCGGTAAGTTCAGGGGAAATGTCAGGCAAAACCAGCCTCCAGGGGCATTCTCAGGACCGTGGCAAAGCCGCCCTCGGGGCGTTTGCCGAACGCAATCGTGGCCGCAGCGCCGTAGCGGGCGCGCAGGCGATCCCGCACATTGCCGAGGCCGATCCCGAAACCGCCGCTGTTTTCCGGGCATCCCGGCCCATCGTCCACCACGCTGATCTCCAGCATGTCGTCATCGCGGCGCGCGCGAACGGCGATCGTCACCGGCCGCTGGGTGGCGGCAACGGCATACTTCACCGAATTCTCTACGAGCGGCTGCAGGATCATGCCGGGCACCATTGCACCAAGAACGGAATCGTCAACATCAATCGTCGTTAACAATCGATTCGGAAACCGCACCGCTTCTATTGCGAAATAGAGCTTCTGCATCTCGATTTCGTCGACAAGTGCAAGATCGCTGGTGGGATCCCCGGAAAGTGTTCGCCGATAGAAGGTCGAAAGATTCTGGATCATCTTTTCGGCATCGTCCTGCTTGCCGATCATGACCAGTGCGGAAAGCGAATTGAGCGTGTTGAACAGGAAGTGCGGATTGACCTGATAGCGCAGCGATCGCAGCTCCGCCGCCGCCGCCGCCCGGCGATATTCGCCCTCGCGCCATTCCGCGGCGCGGGCTTCCTCCGCCTTGACCAGCGCGAAATAGAGAGCCGCCCAGGCCAGCACCAGGAAATAGCGGCCGAAGGCGGTGTCGGCCATGTTCGCCCAGCGATCGTAGGCCTGACCGAACATCTTCTCGGCATCGACGCTGATTTCCGAACGGGTTTCGGTCGTCGTCTCCGACTTGCGCTCACCATCGCCGGCCTCGGCAACGGGAGATTCGCTGGTCTCCGATTTCGGCGACATGCTCTTGGGAAGATCGACCAGGATATTGCCCGCATCGTCCCGGCTGATCCGCACATTGCTGGGGCCGTCGACGGAATCGTGCTGGTACTGCTCGTCCTTGTCCGAATTCATGTCGGCGAAGATCGCATCGTTGATGAGCGAGAGCGCGATCGCCAGCGGCAGCGCGCTGACCAGCACCACCACGAAGCGCGTACCGGCCGAGCGGCGATCCAGAAGTTGCAGCAGCGGCCAGACCGCCGCCATCAGCAGCATGGACAGGACGCAGATCGTCAGCCGCCGCGACACCATCGGCCAGAACATGTCGTAGCCCATCGCGACGCCGCGCAGCGTGGCGACGACGAAGTAACAGGCCCAGAGGGCGGCAAGGGAAAGCAGGACGAGCCGCGCAGGCACACGCGGCTGGGTGGAGACGGGCGTCATGGGGGTCGTCATCTGCAGGGGATAGCGCAAAAAATCCCCCGCGCGCCAGTTCCCTGATCGGGCCGCGACCGACATTCGTCGAAGCGGCGCCGAGGGAAGGTCCGGTCCGACGGAAAAGCCGCCGGACCGGGCTTCGATCACGCCGGAAGCAGGTGCTCCTTGGCGATCTTTTCCTTCCACACCAGCGGCGCCAGCTGGTGGACGTTCTTGCCCTCGGAATCGACCGCCACGGTCACCGGCATGTCCTTGACGGTGAATTCGTAGATCGCCTCCATGCCGAGGTCCGCAAAGCCGACGACCTTGGCTTCCTTGATCGCGCGCGCGACGAGGTAGGCGGCGCCGCCGACCGCCATCAGATAGGCCGACTTGTGCTTGGCGATGGATTCGGTGGCGGCGGGGCCGCGCTCCGACTTGCCGATGCTGGCCAGCAGGCCAAGATCGAGCATGGTGTCCGAGAACTTGTCCATGCGGGTCGCGGTGGTCGGGCCGGCGGGGCCGACGACTTCCTCGCGCACCGGATCGACCGGGCCGACGTAGTAGATCACGCGGCCCTTGAAATCGACCGGCAGTTCCTCGCCCTTGGCGAGCATGTCGGCGATGCGCTTGTGCGCGGCGTCGCGGCCGGTCAGCATCTTGCCGTTCAGCAGCAGGCGATCGCCCTGCTTCCAGCTCTGGACGATCTCGGGGGTGAGGGTGTCGAGGTCGACGCGGATGGCGCCGGCATCGGGAGCCCACTCCACCTGCGGCCACTCGTCCAGATTCGGGGTTTCGAGGTACTTCGGGCCGGAACCGTCCAGCGTGAAATGCGCGTGGCGGGTGGCGGCGCAGTTGGGGATCATGGCGACCGGCTTGCCGGCGGCGTGGCACGGCCAGTCCATGATCTTGACGTCCAGGATGGTGGCCAGGCCGCCAAGGCCCTGCGCGCCGATGCCGAGGGCATTCACCTTGTCGAAGATCTCGATGCGCAGCGCCTCGATATCGTTCTGCGGGCCGCGCTGCTTGAGCTGTGCCATGTCGATCGGCTCCATCAGGCTCTGCTTGGCGAGCTTGACGCAGTGCTCGGCGGTGCCGCCGATGCCGATGCCCAGCATGCCCGGCGGGCACCAGCCGGCACCCATCTGGGGCAGCATCTCGATCACCCAGTCGACGATGGAATCGCTGGGATTCATCATCTTGAACTTCGACTTGTTCTCCGAACCGCCGCCCTTGGCCGCAACGTCCACCGAGACCTTGGAGCCGGGGACCATGCTGACCGAAAGCACCGAAGGGGTGTTGTCCTTGGTGTTGCGGCGGGTGAAGGCGGGGTCGGCCAGAACCGAAGCGCGCAGCTTGTTCTCGGCATTGTTGTAGGCGCGGCGCACGCCTTCATCGACCACTTCCTGCAGCGACTTCTCGGATTCGAGGCGGCAGTTCTGGCCCCATTCGATGAAGACGTTGACGATGCCGGTGTCCTGGCAGATCGGGCGATGCCCTTCCGCGCACATGCGGCTGTTGGTCAGGATCTGGGCGATGGCATCCTTGGCGGCGGGGCCTTGTTCCGCCTCATAGGCGTCGCCCAGCGCGCGGATGTAGTCCATCGGGTGGAAGTAGCTGATATACTGAAGTGCGTCGGCGACACTGTCGATCAGGTCGTCTTCGCGGATGGTCACCATTTCTGTCATGGATTAGGCGCTCCCGTTTTTTGCGGATCACGTGGTTTTGCGCGCTCCTTAGACCCGCTTTGACATTTGCGCAAAAGCGCATTTCGCGCGGCGATTCTTGTGTTCCACGCGCAGCGGGTTGCATGTTCGGGAACGGCATCGTCAAAGCGTCACGATTGATCGACCAAGGTATTTCAAACTGCTTGGCCTGCATCGCCGCTTCGCTTAGAAGGCCCGGCATAAAGTCCGTATTTGCGGGGTACAGGCGTCTGCCGTCCTTTCCCGCGCCAGCATGAGGAATAGGCCGCAATGACCCTGACCGAGGATCGGTCCGCCACCGAAGCACGCCACGCGATGATCGTCAGCCAGCTGCGCACCAGCGGGGTCAACGAACCCTGGGTGCTCACCGCAATGGCCCGCGTCGCCCGCGAGAACTTCGTTCCGGCCGCCATGCGCGACGCCGCCTATATCGACCGCGCGATCGCGCTGGAAAACGGCCGGTTCCTGGCCGCTCCGCTCGTTCACGGCAAGATTCTGGCCGAAGCGGCTCCCACTCAGGACGACAAGGTCCTGCTCGTGGGCGAAGCCAATGGCTATCTGGCTGCGCTGCTGCGTCCGCTCGCCGGTTCGCTGACCGTGGTGGACCCTGCCGAAGCCGTCGCTCTGGCGGGTGAGGGCGGCTATTCGCTCGTCGTGATCGACGGTGCGATCGAGGAACTGCCCGCCGCTCTCGCCGCGCAAGTGGTCGACGGCGGCCGCGTGGTGACCGGTCTGGTCGTGCGCGGCGTCACGCGCCTCGCATCGGGCGTGAAGGCTGCCGGCGCGGTTTCGCTGCTGCCGCTGATCGAGATGGGGATTCCGGTTCTTCCCGAATTCGCTGCTCCCAAACACTGGAGCTTCTGAACGTGGCCCGGTTCGCAAAGCGTGCCGGGCTGCTCGCGGGGGGATGTCTGACACTGGCTCTGACCGGCGCTCCGGCGCTGGCAGATACCCTGCGCGATGCGCTTGTTGCCGCCTATCAAACCAATCCCACGCTCGAATCCGCGCGCGCGCAGCAGCGCGCCACGGATGAGGGCGTGCCGATCGCCAAGGCCCAGGGGCGGCCGAACGCCAGCGTCAGCGGCACCTACACGGAGTTCCTGAAGCAGAGCGAGAATTCGTTCAACGCGCCCGCGCGCACTTTCAATGCCGGGGCGGACCTGGGCGTGCCGATCTATTCGGGCGGCGCGGTGAAGAACCGCATCAAGGCCGCGAAGATCCGCGTCGACGCCGGACAGGCAGACTTGCGCGCCACGGAAGCCTCGATCTTCTCGCAAGTGGTCGCGGCCTACATGGACGTGATCCGCACCGAGGCGATCGTCGGGCTCAACCGCAAGAACGTCAGCGTTCTGCAGACCAACCTGCAGGCCACCAGCGACCGCTTCCAGATCGGCGACCTCACGCGCACCGACGTGGCGCAGTCGCAGTCGCGCCTGGCCGTCGCCCAGAGCGACTTGCGCACCGCCGAAGCCAATCTGGCCGGCGCGCGGGAGACTTACATCCGCCTCGTCGGCCATGCGCCCGAGGCTCTGGAGGCGCCGCCGCCCCTGCCGAACCTTCCCGGCAATGCGGATGAAGCCTCCGCCATCGCGCTCGATTCCAACCCCGATCTGATCGGCGCGCGAGAGCGTACCAAGGCTGCGGAAAAGGACATCGACGTCGCCGGCGCCAGCCGCCTGCCGACGCTGCGGCTGTTCGGCCAAGGCACCTACAACAACTACTTCAATACCCTGGCACGCGGCGTGCCCAGCTCAGGCGTGTCCCAGCACGATACCGCCGCGCAGGCCGGGGCGCAGTTGTCGATCCCGATCTTCCAGGGCGGATTGCCCGCCGCGCAGCGCCGCCAGGCCCAGGCCACGGCTTCCGCCACGCTGGAACAGGAAATCGCCGCCGAACGCGACGTGATCGCCCAGGTACGGTCGTCCTTCACCTCGTGGAACGCCTCGAACGACCTGATCCGCTCCTCGCAAGTGGCGGTAGACGCCGCCTCGCTCAGCCTGGAAGGCGTCCGCGCCGAGAATTCGGTAGGCAACCGCACCATTCTCGACATTCTCAATGCCGAGCAGGAACTGCTGAACGCCCAAGTCACCCTGGTGACGGCACGGCGCAACGCTTACGTCGCCGGCTTCACCCTGCTGGCGGCCATGGGCAAGGCCGAGGCCCGCGATCTCAACCTGGACGGCGGAATTCTCTACGATCCCGAGATCAATTACGACCGGGTGAAGGGCAAGATTCTCGACTGGGATAACGATCCGGCACCCGTGGCCAAGTCCACCCGGACCGTTGACACGCAAGTGCAGGACGGGAACATTCCGCAGCAGTAATTGGCTGCTCCGATTCGGAGCAGGATTTTCGTCGCGTCCGGTGGGCCTTTGAAGCAGGCAGCCGGACCAGCGAGCAGGGGCAAAGTGGCATGCGTCAAAGCGGTGAACCTTCGGTCGAGGAGATTCTCCAGTCGATCAAGCAGGTGATCGCCCGCGACATGCGTGTCGATTCGCGGTCCGATGCCCGGGCCGAGCGGCACCGCCGTTCGGTGGAGGATCTCCGCGCGGTCATGCTCGAGGACGAGGATGACGATGTGCTCGATCTGGCGGAAACCGCGCAGCTCGTGCCCGACGAACCTGCCGACGAGCCCGCGCTGGTTCATGACGAGAAGCGCAATTCGATGCGCGAATCGCTGGCGGCGTTGGCCATGATCTCGGAACCCGGCGTGCCGCCGCAGATCGTCCGCTCGGGCGAGACTTCGCTGGAAGCCCTGACTCGCGAATTGCTGCGCCCGGCGCTTGCCGAATGGCTCGACAAGAACCTGCCACCGATGGTGGAGCGGCTCGTCGCTGCCGAGATCGCCCGGATCGTGGGCAAGAAGGGCTGACAGCGCCCCGCCGGTGAGAGATCGGCCGGCGGCCTGCCGGCACGTTCGCACTGGACCATCCGGCCGCCGCTTCCTACTTCCCGGAACATGGCTAAACCCGATCCCGCGCTGCTAGACGCCGCGCGCTACCCGTTCTCGTGTCAGATCGAACCGCGTTTCGGCGATCTCGACGTGAACATGCACATCAACAACGTCGCCATGGCCGGCATTCTGGAGGACGCACGCGTGCGTTTCTTCCGCACGGCGGGCGGCCTTGAGCACCTCGCCGGGCTCTCGACGATGGTGGCCAGCATCGCCATCGATTACCTGGGCGAGACTCACTATCCGGAGGCGGTCACCGTGCACGGCGCGGTGGAACGCATGGGACGGACCAGCCAGACCGTGCTTCAGGTGGTGATGCAGGAGGGCAAGCCCGTGGTTTTCGCCCGCACCGTAATCGTCATGGTCGGTCCAAGCGGCCCTGCGCCGCTGACCGAAGCCTATCTGGAAAACGCCCGGCAATGGATGTTCCGCGCATGAGCGCCACGGCCGAAGACATCGCGCGCGCCGCCGATGCACTGGCGAAATCCGGAGGCGACGGAATCCAGCGGCACATCTTCATCTGCGCCGAACCCCAGAAGGGCGAGTGCTGCGCGCCGCAGCAGGGCGCGGCCTCATGGAAATACCTGAAGAAGCGGCTCAAGCAGCTCGGGCTCGACGGCCCCCTGCGTCAGGACGGCGGCGGCGTCGCCCGGACCAAGGCCGATTGCCTGCGCATCTGTTTCGCCGGTCCGGTCGCCGTGGTCTGGCCGGACGGCGTGTGGTACCACTCCTGCACCGAGGATGTGCTGGAGCGGATCATCCAGGAGCACCTGATCGGCGGCCACCCGGTCGAGGAATTCCGCCTGAGACCTGCGGCAACCTGATTCGTCCGGCGCCTGGCGTTCCGCAGCCGAAAATTCAGAACCGGTGATCGTCGTCCAGCGGATCGACGACCGCCTCGTCATGGCCGGTGCCGCTGGACAGGAACACCAGGCCCATCAGCGCGGACGCCAGCAGCATGGTGAAGCCGATGCCCAATGCCGCGGCAATGTAGAAGTGCACCGAGACCATCCCGTTGGAACGGTAGAGCAGAATCACCGAAGCGATCACCAGAGCCACCGTCACTGTCAGCATATAGCGCATGATGCGGCGATAGCGCGCCCAGGCGTGGGCGGCCTTTTCGGGGTCATCCAGGGGCGAGCGCGGTATCATCCGGCCCATGTGCGCCTTCGCGCGCCGGCTCGCAAGGGACTCGTGGCGGTGCCGGGCCTGTGTTACTCTCCATCGACCAAGCCCCGACAGAGGGCGTGCGAGGAGCGGGTCGAGGACCCGATTACGGGAGATTGAAACGATGACGATCGAGCGGATCATCGCCGGCCGGGAGGCCGTTATCACCTGCCAGGCCGATTGCACCGTCAGCGAGGCGGCGTCCCTTCTGGCCGATCGCCGCATCGGCGCATTGCCGATCTTCGAAGGCGACAGCCTCGTCGGGATCTTTTCCGAGCGCGACGTGATCTACCGCCTGCACGAATTCGGGCCGAGCGTGCTGGGCATGCAGGTCAGCGAAGTCATGACCTCTCCGCCCGTCACGGTGGATCCATCCGCCTCGGCCCTGGCTGCGCTGGCGTTGATGACGCGGCGGCGCATTCGCCACCTGCCGGTGACCGTCGGCGATCGCATGGTCGCTTTCGTATCGATCGGCGACATCGTGAAGTACCGACTGGAAAAGGTGGAATCCGAAGCCGCCGCCATGCGCGACTATATCCAGATGGCCTGAACCGGCTCCGGCCTCCCTTTGGGCACTCCCTTCCGGCCGCGCGAGGCCGTCAGAACGATCCGCCAGAGTGCGCGGGCGGTGCCGCATGGCGACGCGCCGCCGCACAGGCTTCCCGGCGCAATCGCCCTACCAAGCCGGACAGGATTCCTCTGCCCTCCGCGCCTTGCCGCGGGGGGCGGGGAGGCCTACATCGCGGACATGGACCAGCAAACCGTCACTCTCAGCCCCTCGGCGGCCTCGCGCGTTGCCGCGATTGCCGAAAAGCAGGGCAAGCCCGCGATTCTTCGTCTCTCGGTCGAAGGCGGCGGCTGCTCCGGCTTCCAATACAAGTTCGGCCTCGCCGAGGCGCCCGAGGCGGATGACACCGTCGCGGAAACGGACGGCGTGCGACTGGTCGTGGACTCGATGAGCCTCGATCTCGTGAGCGGCTGCGTGGTCGACTACGTGGAATCTCTTGGCGGTGCGGCCTTCAAGGTGGAGAACCCCCAGGCTGCGGCCGGATGCGGATGCGGATCGAGCTTCTCGGTATGAGGAAGATCGCGACGTTCAACATCAACGGGGTCAAGGCGCGCCTGCCCCGCCTGCTCGAATGGCTGGAAGAGACGCGACCGGCCGTCGCCTGCCTGCAGGAGATCAAGAGCCAGGACGAAGGCTTCCCGATCGCCGAGTTCGAGAAGATCGGCTACAAGGGCATCTGGCACGGCCAGAAGGGCTTCAACGGCGTGGCCATCCTTGCCGATGGCGAGATGCCGGTGGAAGTGCAGCGCGGCCTGGATGGGGAGCCTGAGGACGAGCATTCGCGCTATCTGGAGGCGGACGTCTTCGGAATGCGCGTCGTTTGCATCTACCTGCCCAATGGCAATCCGGTGCCCGGTCCCAAGTTCGACTACAAGCTGCGCTGGATGGACCGCCTCCGCCGCCGCATGGACGCGATCAAGGCCGAAGAAGTTCCCGCCATCGTCACCGGCGATTTCAACGTCATCCCCACCGATTGCGATGTCTGGTCGCCGCCGGCCATGGCGGCCGATGCCCTGATGCAGCCGGAATCGCGCGATGCCTATTTCCGCCTGCTCGGAGACGGCTGGACCGACGCGATCGCCACTCACAACCCGCGCGGCGGCGTCTGGACCTTCTGGGACTATCAGGCCGGCGCCTGGCAGCGCGACCATGGCTTCCGCATCGATCATGCACTGCTCTCGCCCGAGCTGGCGGACAGGCTCGTGGCCTGCGGCGTCGACAAGTCCTACCGCGGCCGCGAGAAGGCCAGCGACCATACCCCGGTCTGGGTCCATCTGAGGGACTGATTCCGGCGGGCCCGATAACGGCACGAGAAAGGGGAGCGAAAGCGGTGCATGGCGCACCGATTTCGCTCCCCTTCTCATGTCCCGCTACAGGGGCTGCAGCGCGCCCCCAGACCGATCACCGCCGGATCAACGGTAGAAGATGTGATTGTCCACGCGGGCCAGGCGCGTCAGGCGCCAGTTCGGTTCCACGCGCGTGGCGTGGAAGAACAGCGCACCCTTGACCGGGCTCTTCCAGCTCTTTTCCATGGCGATCTTGGCGACGGCCACGGCTTCGCGCCAGCCGCTCGACTGTTCGCGCACCTTGGGCATCTTCTTGCCCTGGATGAAGGAGAACTGCGCCGGCTGGTAGACGACGCCGCAGTAGCTGGCCGGGAAGCGACCCGATTCCGCGCGGTTGATGATCACGCGGCCAACAGCCAGCTGGCCTTCCAGAGTTTCGCCGCGCGATTCGAAGTAGATCGCGCTGGCCAGGCAGCGCATTTCGCTGCTCAAACGGCCAGGTACGGACTGCTGGGCAACAAGCTGCGCCAGCGTGTCTGCATCGACCGGGTTGTCCTGCGAAGCGTCCTGATCTTCTGCGCCTGCTGCACTGTCGTCATCCGTCGCGTCTACCCCGTCTTCCGAGGGGAGGGACTGGACGACCGGCTTCGAGACGAAGATCGGATCGAGGTTCGATTGGGCCTGGACCAGGACTGGTGCCAGAGCCGCGGCGCCCGAACCCTGTGCGCCGAATAGGGTGGTCAATATCGTAGCGGCCAGCGCCACTGCGCTTGCCCACTGAACTTTGCTTCGCATCAACTTTAGATCAAGGGCGGTGAACCAATCCGACGCAGGCGGGAACGGAATGCCTTTTAGAGGCGTTCACCTTCCAACGATCCTGCCGACGATTCCCCGTCTGCGTGCTAGCCGGGTTGGCCGAAATGCTACCCGAGCCGCTTCCGCGTCTGCGAAGAGGCCATTAACTTGCATGCCGTGCAAGTCAACCCGGTTATACACCAAGCCCGATGAAGCGTTCGGGCTTCGCGACATCCAGTTCCACAACCCAAAGGTCGGGGTCCTGCGTGCCGCGTCTCTCCACATAGTCCGAGAACGCGAGTCTCGCCGTTAGCGATTCGCCGAAATCTGCCGATTCCTCCTGGCGGCGAGTGCAATGCCAGGCGCGCGTGCCATCCAGGCCCGGCATGCGTTCATAGGCGCGCGCACTGCCTCCATTCTCGAGCAGGACGAGCATGATCGTCCCGGCGTCGCGCTCACCTTTGCTGAGAACCATGCCGAATCCGCCTTCCGCTTCCACTGCGCGTATGAGGCCGGAGACTTCCAGATGGGCGGGCAGGCGGTCGTCCATGTCAGGCCGTGCCGATCGGGCCGGGACCAGTCGGGCCCGGGGCAGTCGGGACGACGTAACCGGGCAGGCCGGAAAGCGCGATGCGCGAGCGCATGAACGTGCCGGTGCCGCGGCCCACTTCGTCGCCCTCCTCATCCACCAGGCGCGATTCCGCCACCAGCACGCGGCGGCGGCCGCTGACCCAGCGACCTTCGGCCACGATGGTGCCGCCCTTGATCGGCTTGCTCAGCAGCAGGTTGAACGAAGTGGTAAGCAGGAAGCGATCGGTGACGAGCGTGTTGGCGGCATAGAACGCCGCATCGTCCAGCATCTTGAAATAGATCGTCCCATGCGCCGCGCCGGCGGCGTGGAAACTGTCCGGCTCCACATCGAAAGTGATGCGGGAATGCCCCTCGCCGACGATATCGAGGCGAGAGCGGAACATCTGGTTGATCGGCGCCGAAGCATAGAGGCCTTCCAGCGCACGCCAGTGCAGGCCGGCGCCGGACATGTCCGGAGCGCCGGAGTCCGAAGTCTCAGGCGGCATCGCGATCGATGACGTTGCTGAGCAGGCTGTAGAGCGCCTCGGGGCCGGGCGCATCGATCAGCGCGGAATGCATGCGTTCATCGCGCATCATGCGCGAGATCGCGGCCAGGGCGTGAAGGTGAGTGGCGCCGGCATTCTCGGGCGAAAGCAGGCCGAACACCAGATCGACCGGCACGCCATCCGCGGATTCGAATTCCACGGGGGCGTCCAGTCGCAGCACGACGGCCACGGGCCGCCCAAGACCGGACATGCGGGCATGCGGTATGGCGATGCGGCGGCCGAAGCCCGTGCTGCCCAGTTCCTCGCGCTCGATAATGCGCGCAAGCACGACTTCGCGATCGAGGTGGTAAACCTCGGCGAAAAGGTCGGCGAGTCGGCCGAGAATCACGGGCTTGCTGTCTGCGCTGGAAGTCACGACGGCATCTGGCAACAGGGTAAAAAGACTGCTCATCTGCGTTTCTGGTTCTGGCCCAAGATGGGTTACCTAGGACTAAACGTCCATAACCCCCGGAAAACCGGGGGTTATGCTTTGTCCTTCGAAAAGAAGTATAGACGCCTATTCGGCGCTACGGTCGGCGTCAGTGCGGCTCGACCCAGCCAATCGAACCGTCGCCGCGGCGGTAAACCATATTATGGCGCCCCGTGCCAGCGTTTTTGAACAGCAGCGCCGTGGTGTTGCGCAAGTCGAGCATCATGACCGCGTCCGAAACGGTGGCCTCGGGAACGTCCACACGGGTTTCCGCAATCACGACAGGTGCGTCGATTTCCTGCTCTTCTTCCTGCTCGTTCGCGCGTTCTTCGAAGATCGTGTAGGCGGCTTCTTCCACTGCGACGGCATGAGCCGACTGTTCGTGGCGATCCTTGATCCGGCGCTTGTAACGGCGCAGCTGCTTGTCGATCTTTTCGGCGGCCTGGTCGCAGGCGATATGGGCGTCCTGTGCCATGCCGGTGCCCTTCAGCACCAGGTTCTGCATCACATGCATCACGATATCGCAGCGGAAAGCGCCGGCCGGGGCGCGTCCGAAGGTGACCTGGGACGACAGCGCTCGGCTGAAGTACTTGTCTATGATCGCCGTCAGTCGCTCGCTGGCGTGGTTCTGGAGGGCTTCACCGGTGTCGACCTGATGGCCGGAAACGCGGATGTCCATGGGCGATTACTCCTCTGCTGTGAATCAGGCGCCCCAGAGCGGGGCATCGACCGACTTGAGAAACTCTGCGTGAACAAGAAGTTCCTCGTCGGTAGCCGCGTGTGGACGCGGCTGACGAAACGGGCGATCCTTTCGAATGAGAATGCGCGCCTCCGTCGTGATTTCGGCGGTTTCCGCGAGAAGCTCCAGGCCGATCTGGCGACCGCCCCTCAGCTCCACATAGACCTGCGCGAGCAGCTCGGCGTCTAGCAAGGCGCCGTGCTTGGTACGATGACTTCGATCAATTCCGTAGCGCGTGCAAAGCGCGTCCAGAGACAGCTTGGCGCCGGGATGCCGCACTTTGGCGAGCGCCACGGTATCGACCATCCGCGTCAGGCAGACTTCGGCAAAGCCGCACTTGGCGAGTTCGAAATTGATGAAGTTGAAGTCGAAGCCCGCATTGTGCGCGATCATCGGCGCGTCGCCGATGAAGTCCACGAAGGCCTGGGCGCAGCTGCCGAACAGGGGCTTGTCGGCCAGGAAGGCATCGGACAGGCCGTGCACCGCTTCGGCTTCTGCGGGCATCGTGCGTTCGGGGTTGAAATAGGCGTGGTAGGTTTGGCCGGTGGGCACCCGGTTGACCATCTCGATGCAGCCGATCTCCACCATCCGGTCCCCGTTCCTGGGGTCGAAACCTGTAGTCTCGGTGTCGAAGATGATCTCTCTCATCCCTCTCCATATCTGCCTGCCCGGCCCACTTCGCAAGGCCCTGAGGCGATTATTCTGACCCGGCCAGCGCATCCACGATGCGGCTTACCTGCCGGCGGGTTTCCTCCAATGTGGTCCCGGTATCGATGACGAAATCGGCGCGCGCGCGCTTTTCCGCGTCCGGAACCTGAAGGGTCAGTATCTGCTGGAATTTCTCCGCCGTCATGCCCGGCCGCGCGAGCACGCGGGCACGCTGGGCCTCTGCCGGAGCGGAGACCACCACCACCCCGTCCAGGCCGCGATCGCCCGTTTTTTCGTAAAGCAGGGGTATGTCGAAAACGACCAGCGACGCGCTGCCATGCGTCGCCATGAAGCGGCGCCGCGCCTCCGCGACGGCGGGGTGGACGATGCCCTCGAGTCGCGCCAGTTCCGCCTTGTCTCCGAACACGGCCGCGCCCAGCTTCTGGCGAATGACCCCCTCCGGGCCGGTGGTGCCCGGAAAGGCCGCCTCGATCGCCGCGACCAGCAACCCGCCCGGGCCCTGCAATTCGTGAACGGCGGCATCCGCATCGAAGACCGGCACGCCGAGAGCGCGGAACATCCCGGCCACGGTGGACTTGCCCATGCCGATCGAGCCGGTGAGGCCCAGGATCTTCGGGGCCGCGGCGCGACTCATGCCAGAAGCCGCGCGCGCAGTTCCTCGTCATGCTCGCGCGGCGGCTTCACCCCGAAGAAACGCGTGAAGGCGACGTCGGCCTGGCCGATCAGCATCGCCAGGCCGTCGACCGTTTCCAGTCCCGCCTTGCGGGCATCCTGAAGGAACGGCGTCTCCAGCGGACTGGTAACGATGTCATAGGCCACGCTGCGCGGCGGCGCATGGCTGAAATCGAAGGCGAGGGGCGGCTGCCCGGCCATGCCCAGCGGACTCGCATTGACGATGATGTCGAGGCAGTGCTCGCGGTCGTCGAAGGCGAAATCGGTAGGCTCGGCGAAATGCGCCAGGTCGATGGCTTGATGGTCCTTCTGCACGGTCAACTCGTCCAGCATGGCCCGCGCCTTGGCGGGATCGCGCCCGGCCAGCACGATCACGAAGCCGCGCTCCGCCAGGGCCGCAACGATCGCCCGCGCAGCGCCGCCGGTACCGAGCACGCGCGCCATACGGAACAAGTGAGTCTGGTCGAGCAGCGGCTGCAGCGGCTCCAGAAAGCCCGGAGCGTCGGTGTTGTAGCCTGTCAGCGAGCCATCCGCTTCGCGCACCACTGTGTTCACGGCGCCGATCCTGGCCGCCAGCGGATCCAGCCTGTCGAGCAGGGGCACGATCGCCAGCTTGTGCGGCATGGTGACGTTGCAACCCCGCCAGGCGGCATCGCCGCGGCGTTCGTCGAGATAGCCGGCCAGGCCTTCAACCGGAACGAGATGCCGGTCGTAGCGACCCTCGAGGCCGAGCTTCTCCAGCCAGAATCCGTGAATCACCGGGGACCTGGATTGTCCGATCGGATCGCCGATCACTTCGGCATAAGGCAGAGTCATTGCGCGATTTCTCCGAGACGGCGCAGCGCCGCCTGCACTTTGAGCAGCGGCATGCCGAGAATGGTGAAATAGTCGCCGTCGATCTTCTCGAACAACTGCACGCCCCGGGCTTCGATACGAAAAACGCCGACGCAGCCCGCCACTTCGGGCCATTCGGCATCGAGATAATCGGCAATGAACGCTTCGGAAAGCGTCGTGACATGGAGCGAGGCCACGGCGTCTTCGGCCCAGAGGACCTCGCCGTCGCGCACGAGGGCGGCGGCGCTGTGGAGATTCATCGCCTTGCCGGAGAAAAAGCGCAGATGTTCGGCGGCGGCCTCGCGATCGGCGGGCTTGTCGAAACGGCGGCCAGCGCATTCGACCAGCGAGTCACTGCCGAGCACCAGCTCTCCAGGCGCCTGATCGGATACCGCCAGCGCCTTGGCCCGCGCCAGTTGCAGGGCGATCTCGGCGGGCGGCCTGCCGGAAAGCCCCGCCTCGATGGCGCGCTCGTCGACATGCGCGGGCTGCGCGCGAAACGGAATGGCTGCGGCTTCGAGCATGGCGCGCCGCGACGCGCTTTGAGATGCCAGGACGATCATGTCGATTTCCCGTGAAGTCAGATCGGCTTGGGGCCGACCGGACCTTGCGTCCCTTCGGCCTTGCGCTCGTTATAGAGATTGATGATCGCCGCGGCCGTTTCCTCGATCGAGCGACGCGTCACGTCGATCACCGGCCAGGAATTGTCCGCGAACATGCGGCGCGCGTATTTCAGCTCGTTCTCCACCCTATCGGACTTCACGTAATCGGTGTCCGGCGACTGGCTGAGGGAGAGCAGACGGTTGCGGCGAATCTGAATCAGGCGCTCCGGCGCGGTGGTCAGGCCCACGACCAGCGGTCGCTTGAGGCCGAACAGCAGCGGCGGCGGCGGACTCTCCACCACGATGGGGATGTTCGCCACTTTGTACCCGCGGTTGGCGAGGTAGATCGATGTCGGCGTCTTGCTGGTGCGCGAGACTCCCGCCAGGACGATATCGGACTCTTCCCAGTCCTCCCAGGCAATGCCGTCGTCATGAGCGATGGTGAACTGAATCGCATCGACGCGCGCGAAATAGGCGTCGTCCAGGCGGTGCTGCCGGCCCGGACGCCCCTTGGCCTCCTGGCCGAGCAGGGCTTCCAGGGCATCGGTGACACCGTCGAGCACGGCAATCGCCGGCAGCCCGAGCTGCTGGCAGCGCTCTTCCAGCCTGCCGCGCGTTTCCTCGTTCACGAGAGTGAAGAAGACGAGTCCGGGATTGGCGGCGATTTCGCCCATGATCCGGTCGAGGTGCTGCTGGGATCGCACCATCGGCCAGAAGTGCCGCAGGACGTCTGAATCGTCGAACTGGGCGAGGGCGGCCTTGGCTATCATTTCCAGCGTTTCGCCAGTGGAATCCGAGAGCAGGTGGAGATGAAATCGCGCCATTCGAGGCTTTTCCAGAGTCTTTCGCGAGGGAGCCGCCAGACCTCCCGGCGGCTTGTGGATATGTCCCGGCATAAACCACGGGACTAGTCCGGTGACAACTCGGATCCCGGTTTTCCTCCCCGTTGAACCGATTCAATCTCTAGAGTCGTAAACATGATTCAATTCGCGCCCACACCCTGTGGGTAACCGGGATAAAGAGTCTTTGACTCAGACTCCGTGGAGAGTCGCCGCGCAGATTTGAACCTGTTCACCGTGGAATAATTCGGGCAAGATTCAATCGTCCCCGATATCCACAGGACCAACAGACTCCATCATCCTTCTAAGAATCTTTATTTTTTTGATCGGACCTGAATCTCGATGCCTGGCCTTCTTCTCGAAAACCTGCGCGGAACGAACACGAGCAAGCGCCCGGTCTGGCTGATGCGCCAGGCCGGAAGATACCTTCCCGAATACCGTGCCCTGCGCACCGAAAAGGGCGGATTCCTGGCCCTCGTCTACGATACCGACTCAGCCGCCGAGATCACCCTGCAACCGATCCGCCGCTTCGGATTCGACGGCGCGATCCTGTTCTCGGACATCCTGATCGTGCCTTACGCCATGGGGCAGGACCTCCAGTTCCTGGCCGGCGAAGGTCCGCGGCTGACTCCGCGCCTGGTCGACAGCACGCTGGAGAGTCTCTCCGCCGTGCCCGATCGCCTCTCCCCGATCTACGAAACCGTGTGCAAGGTTCGCGCCGCACTCGATGCCGACAAGACGATGCTGGGCTTTGCAGGAAGCCCCTGGACGGTCGCCACGTACATGTGTGCAGGCGAGGGTAGCCGGGATCAGCATGAGACCCGCGCCATGGCCTATCGCGACCCTACGGCGTTCCAGGCGATCATCCAGGCTATCGTGGGGGTGACTGTCGACTACCTCAGCGGCCAGATCGAAGCCGGCGCGGAAGCCGTCCAGCTTTTCGATTCATGGGCAGGGTCGCTCTCTCCCGTTCAGTTCGAGCGCTGGGTCATCGCTCCCAATGCGCAGATCGTCGCTGCGGTGAAAGCGCGCCATCCCGAGACTCCGATCATCGGATTCCCCAAGGGGGCCGGCGAAAAACTGGCATCCTATGCCCGCGAGACCGGTGTCGACGCGGTCGGAATCGACGAGACCATCGACCCGATCTGGGCGGCGCGGGAATTGCCGGCGGGCCTGCCGGTGCAGGGGAATCTCGATCCGCTGTTGCTGCTTTCGGGCGGTGAGGACCTCGAGAGTCAGGTCCACCGCGTGCTCGATGCCTTTGCCGACCGGCCGCACGTCTTCAATCTCGGCCACGGAATCGGCCAGTTCACGCCGATCGAGAACGTGGAGAAGCTACTCGGCATCGTCCGGAACTGGTCGCGATAGGCCCATTCCGGCGGCGGCCCTCAACAGGCATCCCTCCCGACCCTGCCCAGCGATCGACCGCCCGGAAGCGGATTAATCGGCTGATTCACGGACGGAATCGTCTTGCCCGAAGCAGGGCAAGAGTGCAGGAGGGCCGCCCCGGAACCATCAGACTCGTGGGACTCATGCAGGAAGTGCTTTCCATGCTCTATCTCTGGCTCAAGGCCGGACATGTCATCTTCGTGATCTTCTGGATGGCCGGGCTGTTCATGCTCCCGCGCTATTTCGTCTATCACCAGGAAGCGGAGCCGGGCTCGGCAGAGGAAGCACGCTGGATCGATCGCGAAGCCAAGCTGCGCAAGATCATCCTGACGCCTTCGCTGATCCTCGTCTGGGTGCTGGGCATCGCCACCGCCACTGCCATGGGCGCGTGGGACCAGGGCTGGCTTCACGCCAAGCTGCTCTTCGTCCTGGGTCTTTCGGGCTATCATGGCTGGCTGGTAGGCTACGGCAAGAAGCTGGCGCGCGGCGAGCGTCCGCTGACCGGCCGAAAGCTGCGCCTGCTGAACGAGATTCCGGGGCTGGCCGCCGCCGTGATCGTGATCCTGGTGGTCGTGAAGCCGTTCTGAATCGATTTTAGTCCCACACCCCGGCCTTGTTTCGGGCCCGCGGACAGGCAGCGACCGGTCCGCAGGAAAGCGACTCAGGAACCCTCTGCGCTCCCCCGTTACGACCCAGGGGACTCGAACGGCTCCATTCGCCGCCGCGTTGAGGCCCGATCCATTCGGCCCGCCCACACGCCGCTTGGCGGATTGACTCGTTGACCGAGGCCCGGCGAACGCTTATCTGGGCCCTGTTCCGGCATAGGGCGGCGAGCCCATTCTCCTGCCCGGATCCGCTTTCCCCAAGCCCTTCGATCCCGCCGGCCGACACACCATTTCCATCCGGAATCCAGACAAATGCATCTTAAAGAACTCAAGAAGAAATCATCGGCCGAACTGGTCGAAATGGCTGAGGAACTGGGCGTTGAAGGCGCTTCGACGCTGCGCCGCCAGGACCTCATGTTCGCCATTCTCAAGGAAGTGGCCGAAGACGGCGAGGAAATCATCGGGCAGGGCACCATCGAAGTGCTCACTGACGGTTTCGGCTTCCTGCGCAGCCCCGAGGCGAACTACCTCGCCGGACCCGACGACATCTACGTTTCGCCGAACCAGGTCCGCAAATGGGGCCTGCGCACGGGCGATACCGTCGAAGGCGAAATCCGCGCCCCCAAGGACGGCGAGCGCTATTTTGCCATCACCAAGCTCATCAGCGTCAACTTCGACGATCCGGACGTGGTGCGCCACCGCGTCAACTTCGACAACCTGACGCCGCTCTATCCCGATCAGCGCCTGAAGCTCGATTGCCTGGACCCCACGGTCAAGGACAAGTCGGCCCGCGTGATCGATCTCATCTCGCCGCAGGGCAAGGGCCAGCGCGCGCTGATCGTGGCGCCGCCGCGCACGGGTAAGACCGTGCTGCTGCAGAACATGGCCAAGGCCATCACTGACAACCATCCGGAAGTCTTCCTGCTGGTGCTGCTCGTCGACGAGCGCCCCGAGGAAGTCACCGACATGCAGCGTTCGGTGAAGGGCGAGGTCATCTCCTCCACCTTCGACGAACCCGCCCAGCGCCACGTCCAGGTCGCCGAAATGGTGATCGAAAAGGCCAAGCGCCTGGTCGAGCACAAGCGCGACGTGGTGATCCTGCTGGACTCGATCACCCGTCTCGGCCGTGCCTACAACACCGTGGTGCCCAGCTCGGGCAAGGTGCTGACCGGCGGTGTGGACGCCAACGCCCTGCAGCGCCCCAAGCGCTTCTTCGGCGCCGCGCGCAACATCGAGGAGGGCGGTTCGCTCTCCATCATCGCCACCGCGCTGATCGATACCGGCAGCCGCATGGACGAAGTCATCTTCGAAGAGTTCAAGGGCACCGGTAACTCGGAAATCGTCCTGGACCGCAAGGTGGCGGACAAGCGCATCTTCCCGGCGCTGGATGTCGGCAAGTCCGGCACCCGCAAGGAAGAGCTGCTGGTTCCCAAGGATCAGCTCACCAAGATGTGGGTCCTTCGCCGTATCCTCATGCAGATGGGCACCGTCGACGCGATGGAGTTCCTGCTCGACAAGATGAAGGACTCGAAGACCAACGAGGACTTCTTCTCGACGATGAATCAGTAAAGGGGAGCTTGGGAGACTTTGGGGGGCTTGAGCATCCTTCAGACACTGGTCGCGACTTCCTCCATGGGCGGTCCGGCAGAGATCTGGCAGCACATCGTCAACGACTTCTCGAACCTGGGGACGCCGGCCGCTTTTTCGGCGTTCCTCCAGGTCCTGATGATCGACGTGGTGCTGGCGGGCGATAACGCCATTGTCGTGGGTGCCCTGGCCGCCGGTCTCCCGGCCGACCAGCGCAAGAAGGTGATCGCCCTGGGCGTGATCGCCGCGCTGGTCATGCGGATCGGCTTCGCGCTGATCGTCACCTGGCTGCTCGGCATTGTCGGGCTGGTGTTCGCGGGTGGATTGCTGCTGCTGTGGGTGGCGTGGAAGATGTACCGCGAGATTCACGGCGGCAATCATCCCGGCTCGCCCGAGATCGAGGGTGACGAAAACTCCGGCGTGCGCCCTGCCAAGAGCTTTGCGGGAGCGGCCATCTCGGTTGCGGTGGCGGATATCTCGATGTCGATCGACAACGTGCTCGGTGTCGCCGGCGCGGCGCGCGATCATCCCGGCATCCTCATCGTGGGTCTCGTCTTCGCCGTGGCGCTCATGGGCGTGGCCGCGAACTTCATCGCCCGGTACATCGAGCGTTATCGCTGGATCGCCTGGGTGGGGCTGGCCGTCATCCTCTACGTGGCGGTGAAGATGATCTACGAGGGCTGGGTGGATCCGCAGCTCGGGATCGTGACCCTGATCTGATACGATCGAGCGTGAAACGGAAAAGGGACCCGGAGGCTTCTGCCTTCCGGGTCCCTTTCTGTTCTAGGGCATTGAGTTCGCCGCCCGGTTCTTTGCCGCCTTGGGGTGACCGTCGAGAAACCCGCGGAAGGTCGGGCGCTATGTGCCCAGGATTGGCCGTGGAGCCTCGTCAGGGTACCAGGATGGTGGAACCGGTGGTTGCCCTCGATTCCAGCGCGCGATGCGCTTCTGCGGCCTCTTCCAGGCGGAACGTCTGCCCGATGTGCGGCTTCAGGATTCCTTTGGCGATGCGGTCGAACAGCTTCTTCGCGCTGATCGCCAGCTGTTCCGGCGTGGCGACGTAATCGGCCAGAGTCGGGCGCGTGAGATAGATCGATCCGGCCTTCATAAGCTCCAGCGGCGCGATCGGGGGTACCGGGCCCGAGGCATTGCCGTAAGTCACCATGAAGCCGCGCTTGCGCAGTGACGCGAGCGAGGCCGTCCACGATTCTGCGCCGACGCCGTCATAGACGACATGGCACATCTCGCCCCGGGTGATGTCCCGTACGGCTTCGGGCAGTTCCGCGAAGGGGCAGTGGAGCACATGATCGCCCGGCACTTGCGCAGCCTTCTCGGCGCTGCCGGTGTGGGCGATGACGGTGACGCCGCGATCGAGCAGCCAGGGGACCAGCAACGAACCGACTCCGCCCGCCGCGGAATGCACCAGGGCGACGTGGCCCTTGTCGGCCGCGAAAGTGTCCTCTGCCAGATAGCAGGCGGTCAGGCCCTTGAGCATGACGGCGGCCGCGATCTCGGGGGCGATCGCTTCGGGAATGCGCATCGCCTGCGCGGCCTTGATCAGGCGGTGGCTGGCATAAGCACCACCCGCATGAGTCGTGCCCACGCGTTCTCCGATGGAGAATTCCGAAACGCCGTCACCCAGCGCGACGATCCGGCCGACGCTTTCGGAGCCCAGCTTGATCGGCAGCGGATCGGCGTAGAGGCCTTTGCGGTAGTACGTATCGATGAAGTTGAGCCCCACCGCCTCGGTTTCGATCAGCACCTCGCCGGGGCCGGGGGAGGGAACGTCGAAATCTTCCCGCTCGATCACTTCGGGACCGCCGTGCGTGCGGGCGATCATCCTGTATCCGGTGGTCATGTCGTCAGGTCCTTGAAGAGGGCGATCAGAAGATTCTTCTGAACGTGTCCGCGCGCGAGACGCGCCAGGCGCGGGCGTATGGGGTGGATTCGGGGTCGGCGAGCAGTTCGCCCGGCTTGAGGAAGCGATAGACCTCGTCGAGCGGCCCGGCTTTGGCGCTGTCTATGCGCTGGTACATGTCGTGCTGGCTGAGGCCCCAGGGGTCGTCGTAGCCCATGGCCACCACGATCTCGCGCAGGGACTTCAGGGTCTCGCTCTGGAAACGCATGACTCGCTCTGCCTTGTCCTCGACCACGAGGCCGCGCTGGCGCCAGGCAACCTGGGTGGCCACGCCGGTCGGGCATTCGCCGGTGTGGCACTTCATCGACTGGACGCAGCCCAGCGAGAACATGAAGGCCCGCGCGGCATTGCACCAGTCCGCGCCGAGGGCAAAGGCACGGGCCATGCCGGCGCCGGAGTGAATCTTGCCTGAGGCGCCGAGCCGCACCCGGTGCTTGAGGTTCGCGCCGACCAGGGCGTTGCGCATCAGGGTCAGGCCCTCGCGCATCGGCATACCGACATTGTCGGTCAATTCCTGCGGGGCCGCGCCGGTGCCGCCCTCGGCCCCGTCGACGACGATGAAATCCGGGGTGATGCCGGTTTCCAGCATGGCCTTGATAAGCGCCATGACTTCATGGGGCTGCCCCACGCACAGCTTCATGCCCGCGGGCTTGCCGCCGGACAGTTCGCGCAGCTGCTCCAGCCACTGGAGCAATTCGATCGGGGTGGAGAAGGCCGAATGGGCGGCGGGGGAGAGGCAGTCCTCTCCGACTTCGACCTTGCGGGCCTCGGCAATTTCGGGCGTGACCTTGGGTCCGGGAAGTACGCCGCCGTGGCCGGGCTTGGCGCCCTGACTCAGCTTGATCTCCACCATCTTGACCTGATCGTCCTGCGCCTGCCGCGCGAAGAGATCGGGATCGAAGCTGCCGTCCTTGTGGCGACAGCCGAAATACCCGCTGCCGAGTTCCCATATCAAGTCGCCGCCATAAGTCCGATGGTAGCGGCTGATCGAGCCTTCGCCGGTGTCATGCGCGAAGCCGCCCATGGCCGCGCCCTTGTTCAGGGCTTCGATGGCATTGGCCGAAAGCGAGCCGAAGCTCATGGCGGAAATGTTGAGCAGGGCGCTTTCGTAGGGCTTGGCGCATTGGTCTCCGCCGATCTTCACGCGCCAGGATTCAGGGGCTTTCTCATTGGGGGCGATGGAGTGGCCGAGCCATTCGTATTCTTCCGAATAGACATCGAGTTCGGTGCCCATCGGGTGAGACGAGACATCGCCCTTGGCACGGGCATAGACCAGGCCGCGCTCCTCGATGGTGAAGGGCCGGCCTTCGCGGTCGCCTTCCACCAGATAGGCGCGCAAGTAAGGGCGCAAGTCTTCGAAGAGCCATCGGACCCGCGCGATCAGCGGGTAGTTTCGCCGCAAGGCGTGCCGGTTCTGCAGGAAGTCCCAGACGGTCAACAGCAGGACCGGCACCATCAGGATCAGCGCCCAGCGCCACGATGGAACCAGCCAGCAGGCGGCCGTGAGAATCACGACCGCAAGCGGCACGGCGTAGCGCGGGGCAACCGTCATCGGCTTAGCCGACATGCTCCGCGAAGAACGCCTCGGTTCGGCCGTCAGCCAGTTCCGCGCCGGCCTCGTCGCGGCGTGCACCGATCTCGGCGGCGAAGCCATGGTCGAGGCCCTCGTAGTCCCACAAGGTGACGCGGGGATGGTCGTCGAGACCGTCGTGGATGGCCTTCTGCGCGGCCGCGTCCACGAAGTGGTCGGCCACCGGGATATGCAGCATGAGCGGGCGGGCGATGGCGTGCTTTTCGCCCAGCATCTGGTCGATCATCACACCGTAGTAGCCCACCGAAGCATCGATGTCGGTGCGCGCCGCCACCATGTAGGCGATACGGCCGCCCATGCAGAATCCGACGAGGCCGACTTTCGGCACGCCTTCCTCGCGGCGGATCCAGTGGATCACCGCTTCGATGTCGCGAATGCCAAGATCGAAATCGTGCGCAGACATGTGGCCGATGGCCTGCTTGAATTCTTCCTCGACATAGGGGCTGAGTTCGATGCCGGGCTTCTGGCGCCAGAAGCTGTCAGGCGCGACGGCGAGGTAGCCCTTGGCGGCCCAGCCATCGGCCTTGCGGCGAATACCGGCATCGACTCCGAAGATCTCCTGCTGGACGATGATGGCGCCGCGCGGGGTGCCTTCGGGGCGGGCGACATAGGCCGGGATCATGCCGTCACCGTCGAGAGTCGGGATTTCGATATTGGTCATGGGTGTCTCCTGCGGAAGAGGGGCCTGGCAGCCTTTTGGCCCGATCAGACGTTGCCGGGAGGTTAGGCATGAGCGATGGACTTTGCCAACGCCATGTGTCAGGCAGGATGCAGAAATTCCAGATGGGAGGCCGTGATGAAGGTCAATGTCGAGGTCGAATGCTCGCCTGAAGAGGCAAGGCGGTTCCTCGGTCTGCCTGACGTCACCAAGGCGAACGACGTCTATGTCGATGCGCTGGCCAAGGCGATGCAGGGCGTCGGCAATTTCGACCAGCTTCAGGAGCTGACCAAGCAGGTCGCCCCCATGGGCCAATACGGTCTCAAGCTGTTCCAGCAATTGATGGAAAGCGGCGCGGCCATGGCCATGAGTGGTGGCACCAAGCCCAAGAAGACCGACTGAGCGATCGCAGCCGAGGGCGCGCATGATGCTGGGCGGGGTTCACCTCTCGCCCGCGCTCCTGTAGCGCGTTGCTCATGCCTCAAGACATTCAAGACACGATCTTCGCGCTCTCCAGCGGCGCGCCACCGGCTGCCATCGGCGTCGTCCGCATCAGCGGGCCGCGGGCCGGAGCGGCACTGGAAGCCTTGAGCGGATCGCTTCCGCAGCCCCGCCGTGCCAGCTACCGTCCCTTGCGCGACGGGGCCGGGGCGGTTCTCGACCAGGCGCTCGTTCTCTGGTTTCCGGGGCCTCGCACGGCAACGGGAGAGGATCTGGCCGAACTCCATCTGCATGGGGGAAGGGCCGTGGTTTCGGCCGTGGAGACGGCTCTTGCGGAGATTCCCGGCTTGCGCCGCGCCGTGCCGGGCGAATTCACGCGGCGTGCCTTTGCCAATGGCCGGATCGATCTCGCCGAAGCGGAAGGGCTGGCCGATCTGCTTTCGGCAGAAACCGAACTGCAGCGCCGCTCGGCGCTTGCCATGGCTGGCGGCGCTTTCTCGCGGCAGGTAGAGCTATGGCGTGACGATGTGCTCAGGGCATCGGCTTCCGTAGAAGCCGTGCTCGACTTTGGCGACGAAGACGACGTGTCCGATCTGCCGGCCGACTTCATCCAGCGCCTCGAAGGTCTCCGCGGCGAACTTCTGGCATGGATGTCCCGGCCGCGCGCGGAAGCGCTGCGTGAAGGCTTTCGCGTCGTCCTCGCCGGACCGCCCAATGCGGGGAAGAGCACGCTCTTTAACGCATTGGTGGAAGACGAAGCCGCCATCACCTCACCGCTGGCCGGAACGACACGTGACGTCCTGACCCGCGCCGTGTCCCTCGGCGGCATACCGTTCCTGTTCGGCGACACCGCAGGTCTTCGCGATGAGACCGGCGACGAGATCGAGGCCATCGGCATTTCGCGCGCTCTGGCAGCGTTGGACAAAGCCGACCTCGTGCTCTGGCTTGGTCCGGAAGGGGAGGCCCCTGAAGCCGCTTGGGAGATCGCGGCGCAAGCGGACTTGTTCCACGTGGAACAGAAACAGGCACCGCGCCACCGGGTGTCCGCAGTGACAGGTGAGGGGCTGGAAGCGCTGCGGCACGACCTGGTGGCGACCGCTTCCGTTTCCATGCCGAAGCCGGGTGAGGCAGCGCTCAACCGGCGGCAGCATGCTCTGGTGGCCGAAGCGGAGCGGGCCTTGGCCATGGCGGTCCTTGAGCGCGATCCTTTGCTGGTTGCAGAGTCGCTGCGGCTGGCGCGCGTTGCCTTCGATACCCTGATCGGGCGCGCCACCACCGAAGACATGCTCGACGCGCTGTTCGGCCGTTTCTGCATCGGCAAATAGCGATGTTCCACGTGAAACACTTTCAACGACTTTGACGGGACTCGTCGCTTCGGGTAAGCGCATCGTCCATGCATTCCTTTGATGTGATCGTGATCGGCGGCGGCCATGCCGGCTGCGAGGCGGCGGCGGTTGCCGCGCGTATGGGCGCGCGTGTCGCTCTGGTGAGCTTCGATCTCGATGCGGTGGGGGCCATGAGCTGCAACCCTGCCATCGGCGGGTTGGGCAAGGGGCACCTCGTGCGCGAGGTCGATGCCTTCGATGGGCTTATCGCGCGCGCAGCCGATGCGGCTGCCATCCATTATCGCATGCTCAACCGCTCGAAAGGCAGCGCGGTTCAGGGCCCACGGGTCCAGGCCGATCGCAAGCTGTTTCGGGCGGCTATCCATGGCCTGCTGCAGCAGCAGGGCGATCTCACCCTGATCGGCGGCGAGGCAGCGGCGCTCGTTATCGAACAGGGCAGGGTGGTCGGCATCGAACTCGGAGACGGCACGAAGGTCGCCGCGCGTGCCGTGATTCTCTGCACGGGTACTTTCCTTGGCGGCACTTTGTTCCGGGGCGAAGAACGGCTCACCGGCGGTCGCATCGGCGAGTCTTCCGCGCAGCGTCTGGCAGCACAGATGCGCGACGCCGCCTTGCCGATGGCGCGACTCAAGACGGGAACACCGCCGCGTCTCGATGGCCGCACCATCGATTGGGGCCGGCTCGACGAGCAGCCTTCCGATGGCGAGGACTGGACGATGTCGGCCATGGCGCCCAAGGACGGCGCGGCGCGGCGACGCAAGGTTCCGCAAGTCTTCTGCGCCATCACGCGGACAAACCCGCGCACCCATGACGTGATCCGCGAGAACCTCCACCGCTCCCCGCTGTTCACCGGCGCGATCGGTGCTTCCGGTCCGCGCTACTGCCCCTCGATCGAGGACAAGATTCACCGCTTCGCCGATCGCGACGGCCATCAGATATTCCTGGAGCCGGAAGGTCTCGATAACCCGCTGGTCTATCCGAACGGCGTGAGCACCTCGCTTCCGGCGGATGTGCAGCTTGCAATGCTGCGCACCATGGAAGGCCTGGAGCGGGTGGAGATGGTCGTTCCCGGCTACGCCGTTGAGTACGACCACATCGACCCCCGTGCGCTCCGCACGAGTCTGGAACTGCGTGATATGTCGGGGCTCTACTGCGCAGGCCAGATCAATGGCACGACCGGCTACGAGGAAGCCGCCGCGCAAGGTCTTGTCGCCGGGATGCATGCCGCTGCGGATGTGCTTGGACGCGAGGCCCCGGCGCTGGACCGGGCCAACAGCTATATGGCGGTGATGATCGACGATCTCACCCTTCACGGCGTGAGCGAGCCCTATCGCATGCTCACGGCGCGCGCCGAGTATCGCCTCCGTCTTCGCGCGAACAATGCCTCGACACGGCTGACTCCGCTGGCCATCCAGATCGGCGCGGCCGGCCCGGAGCGCCAGGCATGGTTCGAACGGCGGCTTGAGGATCGGGCCAAAGTGGACATGGCGTTCGGCATCGAAGTGACAGGGCATGAACTGGCGCAGGCCGGTCTCCCGGTGCGCGCGGATGTCGGGCGGCTTCCCATTCGCGAGTGGCTGCGGTTCGGCGGAGTCGACGTGACTGGCCTTGCCCCCTGGCTTGATCCGGCCCTGCTGGAAGACTCGGACTTGATCGAGGAGATGGTGGAGGACGCGGCTTACGCGCCTTACCTTGAACGGCAGGAACGCGAACTACGCGACCTTCGGGCCAGCGAGGGCCTGACGCTGCCCGATGATTTTCCATATGCCGACATTCCCGGCCTCTCGCGAGAGATGGTCGAGAGGTTGAGCAAGGCCCGGCCAGCGAGTCTCGCAGCGGCCGGGCGGATCCCCGGAATCACTCCGGCGGCGCTGGCGGCGCTGCTGGTCCATGCCCGCAGGGAGGCGGCATGATCACGACGGAAGACGAAGCACGCGAATGGCTGCGGAAGCTGCCCGAATGCGATGAGGACGCCTGGGTTCGCCTGGAGACCTTGATCGCCATGCTGGTCGAGGAGAACCGCCAGCAGAACCTCGTTTCCGCTGCGAGTCTGGAGCAGGTCTGGCTGCGGCATATCGTCGATAGCGCGCAGCTTCTTCCCTATGTTTCACGTGAAACATCTTCCCCCTGGATCGACCTTGGTACCGGCGCCGGTTTCCCCGGCCTCGTCATCGCGGCGCTAAGGCCCGAGTGCGAAGTGGTCATGGTCGAATCGCGCACGCGGCGAGTTGAGTGGCTCGATCGGGCGCGCGTGGCCATGGGACTGGATAATGCGCGTATCGCCGGGCAACGCCTCGAACTCGTCGAGAGCTTCGCCGCAAGCGTGATTTCCGCGCGCGCTTTTGCGCCCCTTGAAAAACTTCTGACAATTTCCGCACGTTTTTCCACAAGCGACACGGTTTGGCTGTTGCCCAAAGGGCGGTCGGCAAAGCAAGAACTGGAAGACCTTCGCAAGTGGCGGCACATGTTCCACGTGGAACAGTCCCTGACGGACCCGCATGCAGGCATCATTGTCGGTAAGCTGGCCGACAGGAAGGGTATGACCAAGTGATCCGTATCGCTATCGCCAACCAGAAGGGCGGGGTTGGAAAGACCACGACCGCGATCAACGTCGCGACCGCGCTTGCTGCGACTGGCTGGAATACCCTGCTGATCGACCTCGATCCGCAAGGCAATGCCTCGACCGGGATCGGCGTTTCGGCCTCCGATCGGGAACGCACTTCCTACGAAGTGCTGGTCGACCGCGCACGGGTAGCCGATTGCGTCATGCCCACCAGCATCCCCGGCCTCGATCTTCTGGCGGCCACTGTCGATCTCTCCGGTGCTGAAGTGGAACTGGTGAACGCAGACGACCGCGCCAACCGTCTCCGTTCGGCGCTGCGGGTCGATCTGGGTTACGACGTCTGCCTGATCGACTGCCCGCCTTCGCTGGGCCTGCTGACGCTCAATGCGCTCACCGCGGCCGATACCCTGCTGGTGCCGCTTCAGTGCGAGTTCTTCGCGCTGGAAGGACTTAGCCAGCTGCTCCAGACGGTGGAGCGGGTGCAGCAGCGGTTCAATCCGGACCTTGGCATCATCGGCATTGCGCTGACCATGTTCGATCGGCGCAACCGCCTGACCGATCAGGTCTCCGAAGATGTCCGCTCGTGCCTGGGCCAGCTCGTTTTCGAGACCACCATTCCGCGCAATGTGCGCCTTTCCGAAGCGCCCAGTCACGGCGTGCCCGCCTTGATCTACGATCATGCCTGCGCCGGCAGCCGCGCCTACATGGCCCTGGCGCGCGAACTTATCACCCGACTGCCCGAGAAGAGGAAAGCGGCATGAACGACGAATCGATCGTCCGCCTCAGCATACCCCCCGTCAAGGATCCGACCGCTCAGGAATCGGCCGCGCCCGGACCCTCGGCCTCTGCCTCGAAGGCGAAACCGAAGGGCCTTGGACGAGGTCTGGGTGCCCTGCTGGGCGAGACCCGCCGCGAGGAACCTCTGGCCGCTTCCGGCCTGTCGGAAGGTCGTAGCGGTTTACCGCGGGCAGGGGGGCTTGCCGTCCTGGCCATCGCCGACATCACCCCGCACCCGGATCAGCCCCGTCGGATTTTCGACGAGGAGGCGCTGGAAGAGCTGGCGGCCTCGATCGCCCATCGCGGTGTGATTCAGCCGATCATCGTGCGGCCGATGGACAACGGCCGGTACCAGCTGGTCGCGGGCGAGCGTCGCTGGCGCGCGGCGCAGAAGGCGCAGCTCCACGAGATTCCTGCACTGGTGCGGGAGCTTACTGAGCGCGAGGTCATGGCACTGGCCCTGATCGAGAACCTGCAGCGCGAAGACCTCAACCCGATCGAGGAAGCGCGGGCCTATAACCGCCTCGCGGAATTCGAGGGCATGACTCAGGCTGAGATCGCCCGCATGGTCGACAAGAGCCGCAGCCATGTCGCCAACTTCCAGCGCCTGCTCGCGCTGCCGGACGGCGTGATCTCGATGGTCGAGAAGGGCAGCCTGTCCATGGGCCATGCCCGTGCGCTCATCGGTTGCGATGATGCCGAGGAGATCGCCGACGCCGCGATCACCAAGCAGATGTCAGTGCGTGAGATCGAGAAGCTGGTTCGCAAGAAGGCGCGCGGAGACGTTGCTCCGCGCCGGGCGCGCACTGCTCGCAACCCGCATGAGGATGCCGACATCGTCGCGGTGCAGAGCCACCTTGAGGAGTTTCTGGGGTTGCCGGTGAAGATCAACGCCGATGCCGATCCCAAGTCAGGCACGGTGACGATCCGCTATGCCACGCTCGACCAGCTCGACCTGATCTGCCAGCGCCTCACTGGCGGATCTATCTGAGCGGCCGGCTTTTTGGAAAGATTGGGCGACGCCTGAACCTCGGTTCGGGCGCCGCTTTTCTTTGGCCTATTGCGCTTCGTAGACCTCGCCGGAAGCCTCGGCCGCGGCGGGATTGCGGCGCGGGATCGTTCGGCGGGCGGGGCGAACGCCGGCTTCCTCGGCATAAGCGATAGGTTCGCCGCGTCCGTCGATGGCCTGGATTACGGGGATCGATACCATCCGCATCGACTGGGCTGGATAGACGTAAGCATAGCCGGGAGCCGCATAGCCATAGACCGGTACCGCGACTTGGCCCTGCCGATAGCGGGCGAGATAGTCGTCGAGATACGCTTCGCACTCGCCGCTCGCGCCCTGGTTCTCGCGGTAGGTTCCCGAGCGGGGCCGACCGCTTGCTGCGACCTTGCCATGGCAATCGGCCAGCCAGGCATCGCGCTGGGCCGGATCGAATTCGTAGCGAATCGCGTGGGTGCTGGCGGAAGACGCCTGCGGCGTGCCGCGAAGATAATCCGCGCCGGCCTGGTCATCGGCGGCAAAAGCTACCGAAGTGCTGGAAAGCAGGGCAAGGGCGAGACTCGCGGTGCTGAGGGTCTTACGCATTCGCTGGGCCTTTTCACGGGATCCTGGGCATTAGCCGCGTCTGTTAACGGACTGTTTAGCACCATGAGCCGCGAAAGGCCAAGCTTCCCGCTCTCGCCGGCCAGTCCCGTCGAGAGACGGCATGAGTCAATCCCGGCGAGAGACGGCAGGAATCAGATCGAAGATGCGATGATGGCCGCGAGCGCCTCGATGCCTTCGGCATCCTCGCGGTCGAAGCGATTGGCAATCGGGCTGTCGAGGTCGATCACCGCCACGACTTTGCCATCGCGAACGACCGGGACCACCAGCTCGGAGCGGCTGTCGGCATCGCAGGCGATATGGCCGGGGAAAGCATGGACATCGGGAACGACTTGAGTCTCGCCGCTGGCCGCCGCCGTGCCGCAGACGCCGCGGCCCAAGGGGATGCGGATGCAGGCGGGCTTGCCCACGAAGGGACCGAGCACCAGTTCGTCCGCGATATTCCGATAGAATCCCGCCCAGTTCAGCTCGGGCAGGAACTGCCAAATCAGCGCGGCAACGTTGGCCATGTTGGCCACGCCGTCCGGTTCGCCTTCCACCAAGGCCTTCGCGGCCGAGGTAAGGTCTGCATAGAGTTCGGGCTTGGGCTGATCGCCCCGGGGAGCAAAGTCGTACATGACCCTTCCGTTACTCCAAGTCCCTGTTGCCGCATAGGCGGGACCGGCTTATTTCAGGGGCATGCGCTCCATTCTCACGAAAGTCGCCCTGGCCCTCGTCGTGGTCATTCTCGCCGTCGTCGGCGTGATCGCCTGGTCCCAGTACTCCAACACATCCGACCTCCCGTTCGACGACACGGTGGGCAAGGATCCCAAGCTGGTCGAGCCGGACCCGCAATGGATTCCCAGCGTCAAGCTGCTGGAGCCCGTGGGCTGGGCTGCCAACGAGGCGCCCAAGGCAGGGCAGGGGCTGGCCGTGGCCCGCTTCGCCGAAGGTCTCGACCATCCCCGCACCATGCTCACTCTGCCCAATGGCGACGTGCTGGTAGCGGAAACCAATGCGCCTGCCGGCAACAAGCCCAAGGGCGTGACCGGCATGGTGATGGGCTGGATGTTCAACAAGGTGGGCGCCGGTGAGGCCTCGCCCGACAAGATCGTGCTGCTGCGCGATGCGGACGGCGATGGCAAGGCGGAACAGCATTTCGATTTCCGTGCCGCCGACATGCATTCGCCCTCGGGCATGGCTTACCAGAACGGCAAACTCTACATCGCCAATCACGACAAGGTTCTCGAATTCGCCTTCCAGCCCGGCGCCACCAAGCTGGACGGCAAGCCGCTGCGCACGATGATGGACCTGCCGCCGGCCGGAAACCACTGGATGCGCAACCTGCTGCTCAGCCAGGACGGCAAGCATCTCTACGTCACGGTCGGTTCGGCCAGCAATATCGCCGATGATGGCATGGAAGCGGAAACGGGCCGCGCCGCGATCTGGGAGATCGACATCGACACCGCCCGCCGCCGCCAGTTCGCGGCCGGCATGCGCAATCCCAACGGCCTTGGCTGGAATCCATCTACCGGAGAGCTGTGGGCGACCGTGCAGGAGCGCGACATGCTCGGCCCGGACCTCGTGCCCGATTATCTGACCAACGTGCCGGTGGGTGCGCAGTATGGCTGGCCCTGGGTCTACTGGAAGACGACGTTCGACGAACGCGTGCAGTGGCCGATGCAGACTTACATGCTCGAATATACCCGCAAGCCGGAATACGCGATGGGCGCGCATGCCAGCGTGCTCGGCATGGTCTTCGCAGGCGGCGGTAACCGCATGGGCAGCAAGTTTGCCAATGGCGCCTTCGTCGCTCGCCACGGTTCCTGGAATCGCCGTCCGGCGGTGGGCTACGACGTGGTCTTCGTGCCCTTCGATGCCAATGGCAATCCGCAGGATGTGAAGCCGATCCCTGTGCTCTCGGGCTTCCTGAAGGACGCCTCGCATACGCGCGGCCGCCCCACCTGGCTGGCCTTTGACAAGACCGGCAGCCTGCTCGTCACGGACGATACCGCAGGCGTGGTCTGGCGGGTGCAGGCGCCCGGCGCGGCGCCTTCGGCAGCGATCAAGGCGGTGGAGACTGAACATATGAAGCCGCTGGAAGAGATCAAGGATCCCACCGTTCCCGGCGCTACCGGCAATCTGGAAGCCGGGTTCACCAAAGGACCGGACAAGATGCTGCCTGCGGGCCACTGACAAGGAAAAGGGGACCTTCGGGTCCCCTTTTTTGTGGATCGGTATGTGAGGCCGGAGCCAGGGCCTGAGAGCTGCTATTCCGTGTCCGCGCAGGGGCCCGCCTGGACCCCTTGCTCAGACGATCTTGCCTGCCCGGCCAGCGACTTCGGTTACGTACTGCCAGGCCACGCGGCCCGAACGGGCGCCACGGCGTCGCGACCATTCCAGCGCGTCATGCTCGTCGAAGGCCAGTCCGAACTGTTCGGTATAGCCGGCGATGATCGCGAGGTAGGAGGGCTGGTCGCAGTTATGGAAGCCGATCGAGAGTCCGAAGCGGTCGGCCAGAGCGAGCCGGTCGTCCACGACATCGCGTGGGTTGATCGGGTCATCCTGCTCCGACATCGAGCGAGAGACGATCGCGCGGCGGTTGGCGGTGACGGCAAGACGGACATTGTTCGGCCGGGCTTCCACCCCGCCTTCCAGCCAGGAGCGCAGCAGGCGCGGGCCGGCGCCATCATGCTCCTCGAAGCCGAGATCGTCGATGAAGACGAGGAACTGGCGGTCCACTTTCCCCAGCAGGGCGAAGAGAGCGGACACCCCGTGCAGGGCTTCCTGGGCCACCTGCACCAGCGCGATGCGGCCGGGATGGGCAGCCTGGGCAGCGCGGATGGCGGCGCGCATCACCGCGGACTTGCCCATCCCGCGCGACCCCCAGAGCAGCATGTCGTGCGCCGCGTAGCCGGCGGCGAGGCGCTCGACATTGCCGACCACGCGCTCCTTCTGGGAATCGATGCCCCGCAGAAGATCGAGCGGCGGCGCGAGCAGTTCGGGAACGCCGCGTGCTTCCGCCCCTGTCCAGACATAGGCGGGATGGGCCAGCCAGTCGACTTGCGCGGCGCCGGGCGGTGCCAGGCGTTCAAGGGCTTCGGCAATGCGGCTGAGGACTTCGATCTGGTCGGTCATGCTGTCAGTTCTTCGCTCGTCAGTTCGTAGAGAAGGCTCGCACCCTTCTGGGCCTGGGCGAGGTAGCCCATGGCTTCGGGCACCAGATGCTCGATAAAGTATCGCGCGACCACCTTTTTCCGCTTGGCAAAGGCATTGGACAGGCCTGCGGAGGGCAGGGCGTCAGCCTGGCGGTGAAGCTGCCAGGCGGCCACGGCGATGGCGCAGCCGGCCAGGAAGGGTACGCTGGCGCCGAGTCGGTTATCGAGGGACGGGCTAACGGGGCGCTCGTCTCCCTGGGGTGCGCCGATGAGATGCTCTGCCGTCTGGCGGCAGCATTCGGCAAGTTCCTGTAGCGAGAGGCACTCGCCTCCCGTGGCATAAGCCTGGATCTCCTCCATCAGCGAGAACACGACCTGGCCGCCTTCGAGAGCGAGTTTGCGAGTCACGAGGTCTGCGGCCTGGATGCCGTTGGTGCCTTCGTAGATCGGGGCGATGCGGGCGTCCCGGTAGTGCTGGGCGGCGCCGGTCTCCTCGATGAAGCCCATGCCGCCGTGGACCTGCACGCCGATGCTGGCGACCTCGACGCCCATGTCGGTGCACCAGGCCTTGACCATCGGCACCAGCAGCTCCGCCCGCAACCGCGCGGCTTCGTCATCCAGGGACCCGCGATCGAGCTGGCCGGCCGCATAGTAGAGCAGGGCGCGGCCGCCTTCGGTAAGCGCCCGCATCCGCAGGAGCATGCGGCGGACGTCCGGGTGCTCGACGATGGCGACAGGCTGCTTGTCGGCCGATCCGGCGCGGGCGGACTGAATGCGATCCGTGGCGTAGGCCATCGCCTGCTGCATGGCGCGTTCCGCGATCTGGACGCCTTGAGCGCCGACGTTGACCCGGGCGTTGTTCATCATCGTGAACATGCAGCGAAGGCCCTCGTTCTCGCGGCCGATCAGTTCGCCGATGCACTCGCCGTTGTCACCGTAACTCATCACGCATGTGGGCGAGGCATGGATGCCGAGCTTGTGCTCGATGCTGACGACCTTCAGGTCGTTTCGGGCACCGAGCGACCCGTCATGTTCCACGTGGAACTTCGGCACGATGAAGAGCGAGATACCACGCGACCCGGCCGGCGCGCCTGGCGTCCGGGCCAGAACGAGGTGGACGATGTTCTCGGCCAGATCGTGTTCGCCCCAGGTGATGAAGATCTTCTGTCCGGCGATGCGATACTTGCCCTTATGCGGCCCATCCGCGATGGGCGTGGCGGTGGTGCGCAGAGCGCCGACGTCGGAGCCTGCCTGCGGTTCGGTGAGGTTCATCGTCGCCGACCATTCCCCGCTGACGACATGCGGCAGGTACAGGGCCTGCTGCGCTTCGGTGCCGTGATGAAGTACGGCTTCGATCGCGCCGAGGGTCAGCATCGGCAGAAGCGAGAAGCCCATGTTGGCACTGCCGAGGCACTCCATCGCGGCCATCGCCAAGGAGAGAGGCAGGCCCTGTCCGCCGAATTCTTCCGGCGCGGCGATGGCGTTCCATCCGGCATCCACGAAAGCGCGATAGGCCTGCGCAAAACCGTCGGGCAGCACGACCCTGCCATCGGAGAGGCGCGCGCCCTCGGTGTCGCCCTTGCGGTTGAGCGGGGCCCATTCGCCGGCGGCAAAGGCGCCCGCGCCCTCCACGATGGCTTCGACAAGGTCGGGACTGGCCGCGGAGAAGCGCTCATGCGCCGCGAGTTCGTCCAGCCCGGCATTGACCCGCAAGGCCAGGATCTGGTCGGTGCTGGGGGGCGTGTAGGTCATTCGGAAGCATCCTCTGCGCGGTTTTTCTTGGCTTTCGGGGGCGTGGGCTATAGCGGCGGAGTATGGAGCGCAACCTTCGACCCGAACTTCTGGCGGCCGGCGCGGCCGGTGTCGCGCGCGCCGCCGAGCTGCTGCGCGGTGGTGGACTGGTCGCCGTTCCCACCGAGACGGTCTATGGCCTCATGGCCCGTGCCGACAGGGATGCCTCGGTGGCGGCGATCTATCGCGCCAAGGGTCGCCCCAGCTTCAACCCGCTGATCGTCCATGTCGCTGATCTTGCTGCGGCGCACCGTCTTGCCGTTCTCGATGCGCGCGCGGAGAAGCTTGCCGCAGCCTTCTGGCCGGGCGCCCTCACTCTGGTGCTGCCCTTGCGCGAAGGTGCGGAGGTTGCCCCCGCCGTCACCGCAGGGCTGCCGACGGTGGCGCTGCGCTGCCCGGCGCATCCCCTGATGCGCGCCGTCCTTGCCGAATCCGGGCTGCCGCTCGCGGGTCCTTCCGCGAACCGAAGCGGCGGCGTGAGTCCGACGCGCGCGGAGCATGTGGTTGCCTCGCTGGGTGCCAATGTGGATGCAGTGCTGGATGGTGGGGCCTGCGAGGCCGGTGTGGAATCGACCATCATTGCGCTGCGCGATGACGGGCGCTGGCAGGTCTTGAGGCCGGGTCCGATTCCGCAGGAGGCCATACGCGCCATTCTCGGCACCGAATGCGACGCCGTGACGTCACAGGAGATCGAGGCGCCGGGGCAGCTCGCCAGTCACTATGCGCCGGGCAAGCCGGTGCGGCTGAATGCCGAGACCGCGGCGGAAGACGAATTCCATATCGGCTTCGGCAATGTCGCCGGCGAGGCAAGCCTTTCGGCCTCGGGCGATGTGATCGAGGCGGCCTCGCGGCTTTATGCCTTGCTGCATGAGGGCGCGGCCGCGAGTCAGCCGCGCATAGCCGTCGCGCCGATTCCGCAGGACGGTGTCGGCGCGGCGATCAACGATCGATTGAGCCGGGCCGCGGCCTGAGACACGTCATCGCGGATCGGATCCGGTAAAACGTGTCGGCACTGGCGGTTCAGCGGCGCTGCGGTACGGCGCCGGGCATCAGGTACTGCATGTCGGCATAGTCATCGCGGGCCTTGTTGCAGGCCTGGCGGTCGCCCTGGTCGCACTGGCGCAAGTGCTTCTGGTACTGGCGCTGCATCTTGCCCAGCTTCTCTTCCTGTTCGCGCATCTGGCGGCCGCGCTTTTCGTCGGCTTCGGACTGGCTGGTCGTGACCGCGTCCACGGCGGAACCCGCGATACGCACCGGTGCGGTCACGATCTTTCCGGCCGTGCTGAGACAGCCGGTAAGGAGGAGCGCGGCGGCGGGTGCCAGAAGCGAGGGGGCCGAAAGCGAGGGGGCGAGCTTGAGCAGGGTGCGTGGGTTCATCGTGCCCCGGAACCTGTCACGAAGCGGGTTTCCGGGCAATGAACATCTGGGCGAACACGAACATCCGGCCGGGCAATCGACACCGACCCTGCAAGCGACGACTGCTCACAGGTGACCACAAACGAAAGGGGCCGCTTCCGGTGTGGAAGCGGCCCCTTTGCGTGCGATCTGCGCTGCGTCTGATCAGACTGCTTCAGCGCTCTCGTAATACTTGGGAGCGTATTCGTTGAGGATCGCGAGAATCTTCTTCAGAGCAGCCGGCTCGTCGGTCTTTTCCATCGCCGCGAGTTCGCGGGCCAGGCGCGACGAAGCCGCTTCGAAGATCTGACGTTCCGAATAGCTCTGCTCCGGCTGATCGTCGGCGCGGAACAAGTCGCGAGTCACTTCGGCGATCGACACGAGGTCGCCCGAGTTGATCTTGGCTTCGTATTCCTGGGCGCGGCGCGACCACATGGTGCGCTTTACCTTGGGTTTGCCCTTGAGCGTATCGAGAGCTTCACGCAGGGTCTTGTCGGACGACAGCTTGCGCATGCCGATCGATTCGACCTTGTTGACGGGAACCCGAAGAGTCATGCGCTCTTTTTCGAAGCGCAGAACATAAAGATCGAGCTGCATCCCGGCAATTTCCTGCTTCTGGAGCTCGATGACACGACCTACGCCGTGCTTAGGGTAAACGACGTAATCTCCAACATCGAAGGCATCGGCCCTGGTTGCCATGTATCGTCCTTTCACCTGCAGTGGTCCGTTGCCATACTTACGGTGAGAGAAACCCGGGTGGATGCGACGTGGAAAGGACAATAGCCTCTCCGCCGCCCGGTCAGATAACTCTCCCAGCCGTTTGCTTTTCGAACCCTGCCTCGCAATGAAAATGCCTGCCGAACGGGCAGAGGGCCCGGGCAGTTGTCGGATTATATAGCACCGATGTGACAAAATTACCAGAGGCGAGCTAACGTTTAACCGTCGCTCGCCTCAGGATGTGCCGGTGCGGGTCATTTCGACCCGCCAAGTGCCTCTGCCTTGGGGGAAACCCGGCGGAAAGCCGGAGGTTTCCCAAGGCCGATCAGTCGCCCTCGCCGGGCTCGGGGGAGAAATATTTTTCCAGCTTGCCTTCCTCGCCGCGCATCGCGTCCGCGTCTTCCGGCGCGTCCTTCTTGGTGGTGAGGTTGGGCCATTCGGCCGAATACTTGGCGTTCAGCTCGAGCCATTGCTCAAGGCCGCTCTCGGTATCGGGCAGGATCGCTTCGGCGGGGCATTCCGGTTCACAGACGCCGCAGTCGATGCACTCGCTGGGGTTGATGACCAGCATGTTCTCGCCTTCGTAGAAGCAGTCCACCGGACAGACTTCGACGCAATCCATGTACTTGCACCGGATGCAATTGTCGGTGACGACATAGGTCATGGCTGCGTATTCCTCTTAGAAGGCCTCGTTTCGGTTGGCCGCTGCTATGGGAACATCTGCCCCCGCGTCAAGCACTCTGTAGCAGGCTTGCGCTTCTGGGGCAGGGCCTCGGCGCTCCGGAAGGCAAAGGATTTCTATCACCTGCACGCCCTGAGCTGTCGGCAGGGTGAGAACATCGCCGACCGCCACCTTCTGATGCGCCCGCTCGACCCGGCGGCTGTTGAGCCGGATATGGCCGTCTTCCGCCAATGCCTGGGCCAGGGGACGCGTCCTGGTGAGGCGCAGGAACCAGAGAAGCTTGTCGATCCTCATCCGCGCTCTTCCTCCCCGCTATCTGCCCAGCAGTTCGCCCAGCGCCGCAAAGGCGCCGTCCGTGCGCTGGGGTGCCTCGCGAACTTCCTCGGCCTGCCGCCGCGGCGGACGCCAGCGCCAGCGCACCGGCGCGAGCGGTCCGTGCGCGCCTTCCGCCAGGGGCCGGGGCATCATCGCCTGGAATCCGCCGAAGCGCAGCAGCCGTGCATAGCTGCCCGTGGTGAGTCCCATGGAGACGGCCCTTGCGGGATCGATCGAGAACGAGCGCGATGGCCCGCGATTGCCGCTGCTGTCGCTGCCGACACGGGCCTCGTGCGCTTCGCGCAGAAGCTTTTCCACGATATCCAGTCGGACCAGCTGCTTGCCGAGGTTCCTGTAGCCGGGTGCCTTGTGGCGCTTGGTGGTATCCATCGTCGGCGGCATGGCGGCGTCCGGTTCGCCGCCGGGCACGGAATGGCCGGTGATCCGCGCCAGTTGCCGCCAGAGTGCGATGGGCGCGGGCCGCAGCATGGCCGGCACGAACAGATCCAGCGCGCCCACGCGAACCCCCAGCTTGGCCAGAAGGGTGCGGCGGCCCTTGTCGAGCCGGTCGACGCCCGAATCCTCGCGCGCGATCATGCCGCCGCGATCGACCAGGGTGATCAGCAGGGCGCGCAAGTCCGGCCCCGCTTCCTCGGAACGGCTTGCCTCGTCCAACTTGGCCAGCGGAGCCAGCGGTTCGAGCGCGCTTTCCACCCAGGCCTCGAGCGCTGCGACCAGCGCCTTGCGGGCAGGGGCGGGAACCGCGTCGAGCAATCGGTCCGGCACGAGCACCGGTGCAAGCAGCGAGCGGCCGGGGGTGAGGGCGGCGATGCGCGCGCCTTCCCAGTTCAGTGCGCCGTTCTCCAGCGCCAGCGGCGCCACGCCTTCGTGCACGGCGGCGGTCAGGGCATCGGCGCGCGACTGGAGAAGGCCCGGCAGGTGCCGTTCGGCCGCGGCCAGCAGGAGCTTGCGGTCGGACAGCCGGGCCGCAGGATCGACCTGGAAGGCGAAGCCGTGGAGGGAGCCGATATGCTCGCCTTCGACCAGCACTTCCTCGTCTTCGAGGCGGACCGAAAGGAGTCCGGCATCGGGGCCGAGTTTCTTCATGAGCACAGCCGTCCTGCGGTTGATGAATCGTTCGGTGAGTTTGCCATGGAGAGCATCGGAAAGGCGAGCCTCGACCGCGCGTGCGCGTGCAGCCATTTCGTCGCGGGCCAGCACCCAGTCCGGCCGCTGGGCGATATAGGCCCAGGAGCGAATGGCGGCGATGCGGCCCTGCAGGGTATCGATATCGCCGCCGGTCAGATCCAGCCTGGCGATCTGCTGGGCCATGTAGTCCGCGCCGAGTTCGCCGCTGCGCAGATCCTGCCAGAGCCGCGCGACGAAGCGCGAATGCGTCTCCACGCCCTGCTGGCGGAAGTCCGGCAGGCGGCAGACTTCCCAGAAACGGCGGACCATGGCGTGTCCGTGCAGGCTGTCCATGACCGTGCCGTCATCGGCAAGGCGCTTGAGCACGGCCAGGTCGATGGCTTCGGGCGCCAGCACCAGGCCGTCCCGGTCGGGCGGAGTCTCCAGATCGGCGATCAGGGTGGCGACGCTGTCGAACCGGGGTTCGGGTTCACGCCAGAACAGCTTGGTCAGCGGCGGGAAGCGATGTTCCTCGATCGCATAGACTTCGTCGGGCTCGAACTCGGAATCGTGTCCGCCGGACCCGGTGAGGGTGCCGAAAGTGCCGTCCGTCTGGTGGCGCCCGGCGCGCCCGGCGATCTGGGCCATTTCCGAGGTCGTGAGTCGCCGGTGCCGCTGGCCGTCGAACTTGGAGAGACCGGCGAAGGCGACATGCTCCACGTCGAGGTTGAGGCCCATGCCGATGGCATCGGTGGCGACGAGATAGTCTACCTCCCCAGATTGATAGAGCGCGACCTGGGCATTGCGGGTCTGCGGGCTGAGCGCGCCCATGACCACGGCCGCGCCGCCCCGGAAACGGCGCAGCATTTCGGCAATGGCGTAGACCTGCTCTGCGGAAAAGGCGACGATCGCGCTGCGCGGCGGAATGCGCGAAAGCTTCCTGGCGCCGGCATGGGTGAGGGTGGAGAAGCGCGGCCGGGTGACCACTTCGACGCCGGGGACCAGCGCTTTCACCATGGGTTCGAGCGTGGAGGAGCCCAGGATCATCGTCTCCTCCCGGCCGCGGGCATGGAGCAGGCGGTCGGTGAAGACGTGGCCGCGTTCGCGGTCTGCGGAAAGCTGCGCTTCGTCTATGGCGATGAAGGCCAGGCTGCGCTCCGTCACCGGCATGGCTTCCACCGTGCAGAGCAGGTAGCGCGCGTCCTTGGGCTCGATCCGCTCCTCGCCGGTGATCAGGGCGACGCTCTTCTCACCCTTGATCTTGCAGACCCGGTCATAGACTTCGCGCGCAAGGAGGCGGAGCGGAAAGCCGATGGCACCGCTGGAATGGGCGCAGAGACGCTCTATCGCGAGGTGAGTCTTGCCGGTATTCGTGGGACCGAGCACCGCCTTCACCCCGCTGGGGGCGTCGTTTCGCGACGAGGCATGCCGGTCGTGAACCATTATGCGGAGGAATGTGGCACCCCCTCCAGCCCCCCGCAAGTCTCGGCTCATCGAAAACAGGGGTGAAAATCCACAGTGTTAGCTGCAGATTAACCTTGAAGGGGCAGAACGTCGCCACTTAGCCATGCCGCCTGCGGGATCGGGCCGGCGCACGCAGGCGATTTGCAGCACTTCCGAGGGTATGCCGGAAGTGGTCGCGGGGAAGACTCGATTTGTTCAAGGCACTCGATCAGGCCGGGGATCACGCTGGAGGAGCAACCGCGCGCGTCGCGGCGCTTTCGCACGACCAGATGATTGCCGAGGCACCGGCCAGGCCGCCCGTTCTCGCGCGGTGGAAGCGCGGGATCGAGCGTTGGTGCCATGAAGTGGAGATCGCTCCGGACCTCGCATCGGACATCGGCAGTCGCCGTTGGTATCGCGGTCTCGCCACGATGCTGGGGCTGAGCGCCGCCGCAATTGCGCTCTGGCCGGATTTTTCCGCAGTGGAAGCCGCCACTACGTCGCCGATCGCGGCGCGCAGCCGGGACGAATTTCGCAGCCAGACCATTTCTCCCTTGGCACTCGGTGCCGACAGCGGCCGCCACATGGGTGCCAGCCCGCTGGTGCGGCCGCTGGCGAATGTGCCGGAGCGGCCCTCGATCCAACTCGTCTCGACCCTGGGACAGGGCGACAGCTTCGCGCGCATGCTGGAACGTGTCGGCGTGGGCAGCGCGGACGTCTCGCAGATTTCCGGCCTGATCGGCCAGGCCGTTCCGGTCGGGGATATCTCCTCGGGAACCCGATTCGACATCACCATGGGCCGCCGTCCGGTGCCGAACGCCCCCCGGGCGCTCGATTCGATGGACTTCCGCGCTCGCTTCGATCTCGACCTTTCCATCGAGCGCGGCCCGGCCGGGGCCTTGTCGCTCGTGCGCCATCCCATTCGCGTGGACGAAACCCCGCTGCGCATCCGCGGCACCGTGGGTTCCAGCCTCTACCGCTCGGCGCGCAATGCCGGGGCTCCGGTGGGCGCGATCCAGGATTACCTGCGGGCGATAGACAAGTATCTCAGCCTGGAACGCGACATTTCCGCGCAGGACCAGTTCGACATCGTCATCGGCTACAAGCGCTCTGCCAAAGGCGAGCGCGAAGTGGGCAACTTGCTCTATGCCGGGCTCGACCATGGCGGAAAGCCGCGCGTCCAACTGCTGCGCTGGGGCAAGGACGGCGAGATGATCGCCTCGTCCGCGCTCACCCAGCCTCAAGGCGCGCCGGGGGGCATGCCGGTGGCCGGACACATGACGTCGCCTTACGGCAAGCGCCGCCATCCGATCCTCGGTTTCGTGCGCATGCATGCGGGCATCGACTATGGCGCGCGCTATGGCTCGCCGATCTATGCGGTGGCGGATGGCGTCGTGAACTTCGCCGGTCGGCACGGCGGCCACGGCAACTACGTTCGCCTGAGTCACAGTGGCGGGCTGGACACCGGCTATGGCCACATGAGCCGGATCGCGGTGAAACGCGGAGCCCGGATCAAGGCGGGGCAGGTGATCGGCTATGTCGGCTCGACCGGCCTTTCTACCGGACCGCATCTTCATTTCGAAGCCTATCGCGGCGGCCATACGATCAACCCCGCCGGCCTCCGCTTCGTCTCGCGTCCGCAGATTGACGGCAAGGAGAAGGACGCCTTCAGGGCCAGGCTGGCCGCGCTCATGGGCGTTCAGCCGGGCGAGGCGCTCGGCACGATCGAGGGGCCCGCCGAAGCGTCTCCGGATATGCAGCGCGAGATCGACCGGCTGGCGGCCAAGCCCGCCGAGTGAGCAGGCGGTCCGTGACAGGTCCTCTCGCCTAGGACAGTCCGTCTCATTGAACCGGCTGGGCTTTTGCGGCAATCACTCCGGCCATGACCGGAGCATATCCCCACACCCGCCTGCGCCGCGCGCGCGCCACGGCCTGGAGCCGCGCCATGCACCGCGAGACGGTGCTGACCCCCGCCGACCTGATCTGGCCGGTTTTCGTGACCGAGGGAGAGGGCGTGGAACAGCCCATCGCTTCGCTGCCCGGCGTGTCGCGCTGGTCGGTGGACCTCTTGGTCGAGCGTGCGAAGGAAGCTGCGGACCTCGGCATTCCCTGCCTGGCGCTGTTCCCGGATACCCAGCCCGAGCGCCGCAGCGACGACGGCGCCGAGGCGCTCAATCCTGACAACCTGATGTGCCGCGCCTTGCGCGCCATCCGCGCGGAACTCGGCGATCGCATCGGCCTGCTGACCGACGTGGCCCTCGATCCCTATACCAACCACGGGCAGGATGGCCTGCTCGGCGATGACGGCTACGTGCTGAACGACGAGACGATCGAAGTGCTGGTCGGCCAGTCGCTGAATCAGGCGCGGGCCGGCGCGGACATCATTGCCCCCTCCGACATGATGGACGGCCGCATCGGCGCCATCCGCGACGCCCTTGAGGACGAGGGCTTCGTCAATGTCCAGATCATGAGCTACGCCGCGAAGTATGCCTCGGCCTTCTATGGCCCGTTCCGCGATGCCGTGAACACGCGCGGGCTGCTGAAGGGCGACAAGAAGACCTACCAGATGGACCCGGCCAACACCGAGGAAGCCCTGCGCGAGGTCGAGCTGGATCTGGGCGAGGGTGCGGACAGCGTCATGGTCAAGCCGGGCCTGCCCTATCTGGATATCGTACGCCGGGTGAAGGACACCTTCGAGGTTCCCGTCTTCGCCTATCAGGTCTCGGGCGAGTACGCGATGATCGAGGCGGCGGTGGCGGCCGGCGCGGCGGACCGCGATGCCATGGTGCTGGAAACGCTGCTGGCCTTCAAACGGGCCGGCTGCTCGGGCGTGCTGACGTACCACGCGGTCCATGCCGCGCGCCTGCTGCGGAAATGACGTCATGACCGATTTCCGCCTGGAAACGGATCGCCTCGTGCTGCGCAACTGGCAGGCGGGCGATATGGCGCGCTTCGCCGAAGTGACCAACACGCCCGACGTCATGCGCTGGCTGGGCGGCGTGATGGACGCGGAGCGGCTGGCCGCCTCGGAAGCCCGCATGCTGGGCTTCCACGAGACATATGGCCACACCTTCTGGATCGTCGAGCGCTTGGCAGACGGCGGCGATCTCTCGGGCGAGATGCTGGGCTTCTGCGGGCTGAAGAAGATCGACGCCCCGGGCGCCTCGTTCCTCGGAGCCTTCGAGATCGGCTGGCGCCTGCGCAGCGACGCGCACGGAAAAGGCTATGCCAAGGAAGCCGCCCTGGCATCGCTCGATGCCGGGTTCGGCACTTTCGGGGCAGAAGAGATCTTCGCGATCACCGTGACCGGCAACGAAGCGAGCTGGGGCCTGATGCGCCGGCTGGGCATGCGCCGCCGCGAGGATCTCGATTACGACGATCTGCGTTTCGAGCCACCCTTGCGCCATACGATCGTTTATTCGATCACGCGCGAGGAATGGGCCGCATAGACGAGCCCTATCGAGACGCGGGGTAGAGAGCATGATCGACAGCCGAACCGATATCACCGTCGCCGCCATTCACGGCAAGGCGCCGCGCATTCATTCGAGCGCGTTCATTGCCCCCGGCTGCCGCATCATCGGCGATGTCGAGATCGGCCCGGACGTCAGCATCTGGTACAATTGCGTGATCCGCGCGGATGTGAACCGGGTGGTGATCGGTGCGCGGACGAACATCCAGGACGGTTCCGTCATTCACTGCGACAGCCCAAAGCCTGTCCGACCGGAAGGCTATCCCACCCTGATCGGCGAGGACGTGCTGATCGGGCACATGGCGATGGTCCACGGCTGCATCCTGGAGGATCGCGCATTCGTCGGTCTCGGGGCGATCGTCATGGACGGCAGCCACATCGAATCCGACGGCATGCTGGCGGCGGGCGCGCAGCTTACCGGCAAGCGCATCGGCGCGGGGCAACTCTGGATGGGGCGACCGGCGAAGTATCTGCGGGACCTCGAATCAGAAGCCATCGCTGCGAACCAGGCCGGCGTGCAGGGTTATGTCGTGAACGGCCGCCTCCATGCCAAGGCGCTGGGTCTTACGCCCTGATGGCCAAGCCAAGGATCGCCTTGCCGCCGGCCGCGGTGCTCCGCGACCTGATCGATTCCGATAGCCGGCTTGCCGTGCGGGTGACGCCGGGCGCGAAGATGGAAGGGCTGGAGATCGCGGAAGGCCGTCTGCTGGTAAAAGTCCGGGCCAAGCCGGAAGATGGCAAAGCGACCGAGGCGGTGCGGGTTCTGCTGGCGGCGGCCCTGGGTCTGGCGCCGTCCCGCCTGGCCTTGTTGCGCGGCGCAACTTCGCGCGAGAAGCAGTTCCACGTGGAACTTTGACGGCTTCCATCGCGGAAAAACCGCGGCAACACCGCTAGCGCGCCATGCTCCGGGCCATGCGGGTCAGCACGTCCGTCATGGCATTTGCGACATTCTCGGGCTGCGGCGAGAACTCGGCGATGGCGCGGGCCATGGCCTCGGCCCATTGATCGGCGGTGGTGCGGTCGATCGGGAAGTCCCGGTGCAGACTCATCATGCATTTGCCGGGATTGGCTTCGAACCAGTCACGCGGGCCGCCGGCCCAGCCCGCCAGAAACCGCGGGAGGGACCGGCGCATCGGCGCGAGATCCTCGGCATGCATGGCGCGAAGCTGCGCATAGGCCGGGTCCTGCTCCATCAGGTCGTAAAAGCGATGGGCAATTGCCTCGAACGCCGGAGCGCCGCCGAGCAGATCGTGCGGCGTTGCAGGGGTCTCGGGTTGTTTCGTCATGATCGGCTCTTTCGGCGGCTTGTCCGGGGGCAGGGGAGAGCCTCAGGATATAGCCGATCTGTTCCACGTGGAACTTGATCGCGGTCAATCGCGGACCATTGCCTTCAGAGTCTCGATCCGGTCTGCCTCATGCGCGGGCTTGTCCATGCGGATCCGATGAATTCGCGGAAAACGCATGGCAAGCCCGGACTTGTGGCGCTTGCTGAGGTGGACCGAATCGAAGGCGACTTCCAGCACCAGCGATTTGTCCGTCTCCCGCACCGGGCCGAAGCGATTGACCGTATGGTTGCGCACATGCCGGTCCAGCCATTTCAGCTCCTCGTCAGTGAAGCCGAAATAGGCCTTGCCCACCGGGAGCAGTTCGGCGCCGGCATCCGGGTCGCCGTCCCAGCAGCCGAATGTGTAGTCGGAATAAAAAGAGGATCGCTTGCCGCTGCCGCGCTGGGCATACATCAGCACACAATCGATCAGCAGCGGATCGCGCTTCCACTTGTACCAGAGCCCGGTCTTGCGCCCGGCGACGTAAAGGCTGTCGCGCCGCTTGAGCATGACGCCTTCGATGGCATCATCCCGCGCCCGCTCGCGGATCGCGGCGAGTTCCGCGAAGTCGGCGGCCGGGATGACCGTGCTCAGGTCGAAATGCTGCGGGTCAAGCCCGGCCGCCAGGGTTTCGAGTCTAGCCCGGCGATCGCGCCAGGGGAGGGTGCGCAAATCCTCGCCCTCGACGATGAGCGCATCGTAGAGACGCACGAACGCGGGAGATTCCGCCAGCATCTTCTTCGAAACGGTCTTGCGGCCCAACCTCTGCTGAAGCGCATTGAAGCTGGCCGCGCCGCCTTCCTCGCCGCCCTGATGGATGCCGCGCACCAGCAATTCGCCGTCAAGCACGGCGTCGAGGTCGAGCGCAGAGGCGATTTCGGGAAAAGTGCCGGAAATATCGTCGCCGGAGCGGGAATAGACCCGGGTATCCCCTGCGACCCGCACCACCTGCACGCGAATGCCGTCCCATTTCCATTCGGCCGCATAGTCCGCAAGGTCGAGCTGGGCATCCTCCAGCGGATGGGCCAGCATGAACGGCCGGAACAGCGGCAGGTCTTCGGAGGAAGGCGCGGCGGCGCCATGGGCCGCCCAGTCGAACAGGGCGCTGTAAGGCGCTTGCTGACCATGCCAGTGCTCCTCGACATCCTCCACCGAGACGTCGAAAGCCTGCGCGAAGGCGGTCTTGGCCAGGCGGGACGAAATCCCGATCCGCATGGCCCCCGTCGCCAGTTTGAGCAGGGCATAGCGCCCTTCGGCGTCGAGACGGTCGAGCAGGCGCGGCAGTTCGGCCATGACATTGGCGCGAGTCATGCGGGCGAGCGCGTCGACTGCTTCGCTTACGGTCGGCGGATCGGGCGGAGCATCCGGGGTGGGCCAGAGCAGGCTGGCGGTCTCCGCCGAATCGCCCACGTAGTCGCGGCTCAGCGTCCAGAGCACCGGATCGATCCGCTCGCTCATCAGGTTGCGGATGGTCGAGCTTTTCACGGCGGGGAAGTCGAGCCCGTCGGTGAGCGCCGCCAGGGCCCATCCGCGGTCCGGATCGGGAGTCTCGCGCAAGTAGTCTGCCAGCAGCTTGAGCTTGGCGTTGCGGCTGCGGGTGTAGACCAGCGAGTCGATAAGGGCGGCGAAACGCTCCATTTATGAAGGCACGCGGAAGCGCGGTGGCGCAGCGAAGAGAGCAGCCCGTTCGCGCAAAGGCGTAAAGGCGCGAAGAGGCAACGCTCGCGGGGAATCCACTCTCGGAGCATGTGCCTGCGCGTGGCGCGATGCCGGAAAGCGGAAGCATGCCTGCGACGCCGGGCATCCTCCTGGCGCCTCTGCGGGAGTCCCGTCAATCATCTTCATCCTCGTATCCCACCAGCGCCAGTGCCCGCGCCCGGCGCTGGTTGAGCTGGCACCAGCGGAGCATCGCTTCCTCGCGGCCGTGCGTTATCCAGGTCTCGGCCGGATTTACGTCGATCACCGTCTGAGTCAGTTCGTCCCAGTCCGCATGGTCGGAGATCACCAGCGGCAGCTCGACCATGCGCTGGCGCGCGCGCTGGCGCACCCGCATCCATCCCGAAGCCATGGCGGTGATGGGATCCGGCAGGCGGCGGCTCCAGCGGTCGTTGAGCGTGGAAGGCGGCGCGACCACCACTCGGCCGACAAGGTCTGCCTTCGTGACGTCACTGACGAGCCGCAAATCGCCGAGATCGACGCCCAATTCTTCATAAAGGCGGCACATGCGCTCCATCGCGCCGTGGAGATAGATGACGTCATGATGTCCCGCGCGGCGCAGCTCGGCGATCAGGCGTTGCGCTTTGCCGAGAGCGTAGGCGCCCACCAGCACGCAGCGTTCGGGATTGGCGGCGAGGGCGGCCAGCAGCTTGGCGATCTCGTGTTCTACGGGCGGATGGCGGAACACGGGGAGGCCGAAAGTCGCCTCGGTGATGAGGACATCGCAAGCCGTCACTTCGAAAGGCGGGCAGGTGGGATCCGCCCGGCGCTTGAAGTCGCCGGTGACGATGATGCGCTCGCCCGCGTGCTCCAGCAGGATCTGCGCGGAGCCCAGCACATGTCCGGCCGGGATATAGGTTGCGGACACGCCGCCGCGCAGGCTCAGGGTCTCGTGATAGGCCACTGGAACGGCGCCTTCGGAAGTTGCGTAGCGCAACTTCATGATCGCGAGGGTCTCCGGGGTGGCGACGGTCTCGCCATGACCGCCGCGGGCGTGGTCGGAATGGCCGTGAGTCACCAGGGCGCGGTCGACGGGGCGGGATGGGTCGATCCAGCAGTCGGCGGGGACGACGTGAATTCCCCAGGGTTCGGGTCTGATCCAGGAGAAATCGCGGGCCATGCATGAAAAATGGGGCGGGAACCGCGTGGTTCCCGCCCCCTCTATTTCGTCATCCCGAATCAGGTCCGGGATGATTGGCCGTGACGACCCGGTTCAGTCGTCGGCATTGGCTTCCGACGGCGGCCCGGGCTTCTTCGCCGACTTCTTGGCGGCGGGCGCCTTGCGTCCCTTCACCATCTTGGGCGCGGCGGGCGTCAGTTCGAAGTTCAGCCCGTCATCCTTGACGGAAACATGCACTTCGCCGCCGTGGTTCAGCTTGCCGAACAGCAGTTCCTCGGCCAGCGGCTGCTTGACCTTCTCCTGGATGACACGGCCCATCGGACGCGCACCGTAGAGCTTGTCGTAGCCGCGATCGCCCAGCCAGGTGCGCGCGTCGGAGTCGAACTGGATATGGACGTTCTGGTCGGCCAGCTGCAGTTCCAGCTGGAGGATGAACTTGTCCACCACCCGGCTGATGGTGTCCTTGGCGAGATAGGCGAAGGGCACGATGGCATCGAGACGGTTGCGGAATTCCGGCGTGAACATCTGCTTCACCGCCTCGTCCCCGGCATCCGCCTTGGACGTGTCACCGAAGCCGATGCCCTGGCGAGCCATGTCGGATGCGCCCGCATTGGTGGTCATGATCAGGACCACGTTGCGGAAGTCCACGGTCTTGCCGTGGTGGTCCGTCAGTCGGCCGTTGTCCATCACCTGAAGCAGGATGTTGAACAGGTCCGGGTGGGCCTTCTCGATTTCGTCCAGCAGCAGCACGCAGTGCGGATTCTGGTCGATCGCATCCGTCAGCAACCCGCCCTGGTCGAAGCCGACATAGCCCGGAGGCGCGCCGATCAGGCGGCTGACCGAGTGACGCTCCATATATTCCGACATGTCGAAGCGCTTCAGCTCGATGCCCATGATCGAGGCGAGCTGGCGGGCGACTTCGGTCTTGCCGACGCCGGTGGGGCCGGAGAACAGGAACGAGCCGATCGGCTTGTCCGGATCGCGCAGGCCCGCGCGGCTGAGCTTCATGGCGGTGGCGAGCACGCCGATGGCCTTGTCCTGGCCGAACACGACGCGCTTCAGATCGCGTTCGAGATTCTCCAGCGCCTTCTTGTCGTCCGAGCTGACCGACTTGGGCGGGATGCGCGCCATCGTGGCGATCACCTGCTCGATTTCGCGGGCGGTGATCGTCTTCTTGCGGCGGCTGGGGGGCACCAGCATCTGCATCGCGCCCACTTCGTCGATCACGTCGATCGCCTTGTCCGGCAGCTTGCGGTCGTTGATGTAGCGCGCCGAAAGCTCGACGGCGGTCTTGATCGCGTCAGGCGTGTACTTGACCTTGTGGTGCTCCTCGAAGGCCGTGCGCAGGCCCTTGAGGATCTTGATGGTGTCTTCCACCGTGGGTTCGTTCACGTCGATCTTCTGGAACCGGCGCAGCAGGGCGCGGTCCTTCTCGAAGTGGTTGCGGAACTCCTTGTAGGTGGTGGATCCGATGCAGCGGATCGTGCCGCCGGACAGTGCGGGCTTGAGCAGGTTCGAGGCATCCATCGCGCCGCCGCTGGTGGCGCCGGCGCCGATCACCGTGTGGATCTCGTCGATGAACAGGATCGCGTGCGGCATCTTCTCCAGTTCGGAGACGACCTGCTTCAGGCGTTCCTCGAAGTCGCCGCGATACCGCGTGCCTGCCAGCAGCGAGCCCATGTCGAGCGAGTAGATCACCGCTTCGGCCAGCACTTCCGGCACGTCGCCCTCGACGATCTTGCGGGCCAGACCTTCGGCAATGGCGGTCTTGCCGACGCCGGGGTCGCCCACGTAGAGCGGGTTGTTCTTGGAGCGGCGGCAGAGGATCTGGATCGTGCGGTCCACTTCGGGGCCGCGGCCGATCAGCGGGTCAACCTTGCCGTTCAGCGCCTTTTCGTTGAGATTGACGGTGAACTGGTCGAGCGCCGAATCCTTCTTGCTGGCGTTCTTGGCTTCGGCCTTTTCCTCGGGCGTGGGGGCGTGTTCCTCGGACCCCTTGGAATTGCGTTCTTCCACGCGCTTGCCGCCCTTGCCGATGCCGTGGCTGATGTAGCTGACGGCATCCAGGCGGCTCATGTCCTGCTGCTGCAGGAAGTAGACGGCATAGGAATCGCGCTCGGAGAACAGCGCGACCAGCACGTTCGCGCCGGTTACGGTGTCCTTGCCTGAGGACTGAACATGCAGGATGGCGCGCTGGATCACGCGCTGGAATCCGGCGGTCGGGGCGGGATCGCCCTTTTCCTCGGTCTTGAGCGACTGGTATTCCTGATCGAGGTACTGACGGACCACGTCGCCGAGGTCGCCAAGTTCCACGCCGCATGCCTGCATGACCTGTGCCGCGTCCGGATCATCGATCAGGGCGAGCAGCAGGTGCTCCAGCGTGGCATACTCGTGGCTGCGCTCGGAAGCGTGCGACAGGGCCGAGTGCAGTGTCTTTTCCAGGCTTTGCGCGAAACTAGGCATCTAGAAGACTTTCATTTGGGAGGGGGACTCTCCTTGCGGCGGTTTCTGGCCTTGTAGGGGAGTTTGCTGGCCTTGCGAATTTGGCCGGGCTTCGTTTCAACTCATATATAGGGACGCTCCGGGTCCTTGCGAGGTTACCGTGAAGGAGAGTGACGCCGATCATGATTGCTTCGGCCTGAACAGCGCTTCTGCGGCCCGCATATGCGCGGATGCCTGGTGGCGATGCGCCTTGATGCGGGCTATCTCTGATTCGAGCAGGGCAACGCGTGCGTCGAGTTCGTCCAGCGAAAAGCGATCCAGGCTTTCGCTGGCGAGAAGGCTGGCAGCTCCGAAGTCACCTTCGGGCGACCGCCGCCGCGGTCGATCGTCCTCGTCCATTGCACCGCAGCATCGGACTGTACTTTGGGACTGTCAATGGCCAGAAAATATGTTCCACTTCAAAGTGGGACTGTGGCAACAGGATAAGCATGTTAGCTAACTCACCCACAATGATGACCGCGATCGGCTTCGAGGCGCCCGGCGGCCCCGAGGTTCTCCAGCCTGTGACCGTGCCCGTGCCGGTACCCGGAGCGGGCGAGGTTCTGGTCAAGGTCGCCTTTGCGGGCGTGAATCGGCCGGACGTCGTGCAGCGCCAGGGGAAATACCCGCCGCCGCCCGGCGCATCGCCGCTGCCGGGCCTGGAAGTCTCGGGCCAGGTGGTGGCGCTGGGCGAAGGGGTGACCGAACTTGCGCCGGGGCAAAAGGTCTGCGCGCTGGTGGCGGGCGGTGGCTATGCCGAATATTGCATCGCCAAGGTCGGCACCTGCCTGCCGGTCCCCGATTCGCTCGCCCTGGATGAAGCAGCCGCCTTGCCGGAGACGCTGTTCACCGTCTGGCACAATGTCTTCGAACGCGGCTGGGCGCGGGAAGGCGAGACCATCCTGATCCACGGGGGCACCAGCGGCATCGGCACGATGGCGACGATGCTGTGCCGCCAGTTCGGCCTGACCGTGATCGTCACCTGCGGCTCTCCCGACAAATGCGCCCGCGCGCTGGAGATCGGCGCCGATCACGCCATCGACTACAAGGCCGCCGATTTCGTCGAGGAAGTCGCACGGATAACCGAGGGCCGGGGCGTCGACCTGGTGCTGGACATGATCGCGGGCGATTATGTCGCGCGAAACCTCAAGTGCCTGGCGCCGGACGGCCGCCACGTCACCATTGCCGTGCAGGGCGGCGCGAAGGCGGAGATCAATATGGCCGTCGTCATGGCGCGCCGCTACACCCTGACCGGATCGACCCTGCGGCCCCGCACGGATTCCTTCAAGGCGCTGCTCGCCCAGGAGATCCGCGCCAATGCCTGGCCGCTGGTGGAGGAGGGCGCGCTGCGTCCGGTGATGGATACCCGCTTCCCCTTGCGGGAGGCGGCTGCGGCCCACGCCCGGATGGAAGCGGGGGATCACGTCGGCAAGATCGTGCTGGAGGTCTGAGCGGCTCCGGCGCGCCTGCCTGGAGGCGGCCGGGCACGAATCGTGCTCGCGGTCAGTCGAGCCGCATGGATAATAGAGTTGCCGAAAGCTAGGCTTTTGCTTGCCGAATGCGCAAAGTTTCCCTAAATCGGCTCTGTACGGCCGCTCCGCGAAGGGGCGGCCCTTATTGTTTCCGCCGGAGATAGAGACATGAGCCAGCCCACTCCGCTGATGCCGCACGCGACCGCCTCCTGGCTGGTCGACACCACTGCGTTGACCTTCGAGCAGATCGCAGAGTTCTGCGGCCTGCACATGCTCGAAGTGCAGGCGATGGCCGACGATCTGGCATCCAGCAAGTACACCGGCCGCGACCCCGTTCGTTCGGGCGAGCTGACGATGGAAGAAATCGAAAAGGGGCAGGCCAACCCCGAATACAAGCTGCGCATGCACAAGGTGCCGGTCACTTCGAACCGCACCAAGGGCCCGCGCTACACCCCGGTGTCCAAGCGCCAGGACAAGCCGGACGGCATCGCCTGGATCCTGCGCAACCACCCCGAGGTGTCGGACGCGCAGATCGGCAAGCTGATCGGCACCACCCGCAACACGATCGCGGCCATCCGCGACCGTTCGCACTGGAACATCGCCAACATCACCCCGAAGGACCCGGTTACGCTGGGCCTCTGCTCGCAGCGCGAACTCGATGCGATCGTGTTCAAGGCCGCGAAGAAGGCAGGCATCCAGGATGACGGCCAGAACGACGAGCGTCTGACCGACGACCGTGAAGCCCTGATCGAGGAACTGCGCGCCGAGCGTGAGGCCGCATCGCGCGCCGCCAGCGAAGCCGCGCAGGAAGCCGAAGTCGCTGCCTGGCTCGAAGCCAAGCGTGCCGCCGAGGCGGCGGGCGAAACGGGCGGAGACCGGGGCGAGTAATCGATCCCGTCGACGCGGTGCGCCGGAGCGATCCGGCGCGCAGCGATCCTTCACCGGAACGAAAAAAGGCCCGCGACAGTCATCTGTCGCGGGCCTTTTTGCTGTCTGCCGTCCCCGCCTCGGGGATGCGGGCCGCTTACTCGGCGGCCAGCACTTCCACTTCGGCTTCCGCGGAAGCGTGCGGCAGGCGCGCGAGGGCCGGGGGCATCTGGCCGCCATTGGGGCTGAGCCGGCCTTCGAGGCGCGCGCCCTGCTCGATGGTGAGGGCATCGTAGGCGATGTCGCCGATGATCTGCGCGCTCTTGAGGATCACCACTTCGCGAGCGGCGATGGTGCCGCGCACGATTCCGGCGATGCGCACCGATTCGGCGGAGATTCCGCCGGAGATCTCGCTCTCCTCGCCCTGGACGAGCGCTTTGCAGGTGATGTCGCCGATCACCCGTCCGTCGATATGGAGATCGGCGGAGGCTTCGACATTGCCGGTGAGCGTGATGTCGTTGCCGAGCATCGAGAAGCCCGAGGTCGGGCCGGTGCGGTGGCTGGTGAAGTTCTTGACCATGGTGTTATCGGGCTTCTTGCTGAACATTGCGGGCGGCCTCCAGGAAGGGGCGCGGATTCATCGGGCGATTGTTGACGCGCACTTCGAAGTGGAGGTGCGAGCCGGTGGAGCGGCCAGTGCTGCCCATCGCGGCGATGCGGGTTCCGCCGTCCACTTCCTGCCCGACGCGAACGCCGAAAGCGGAAAGGTGGCCGTAGCGGGTCATCAGGCCATTGCCATGGCTGATCTCGATGCAGTTTCCGTAGCCCTGGCGCTGCCCGACGAAGGACACCTTGCCCTTGGCGGCGGCGTAGATCGGCGAACCCATCGGGCCGGGGAAATCGAGCCCGGCATGGAACGCGGCGCCGCCGGTGAAGGGGTCGGACCGGTAGCCGTAGCTGGAGGAGACGTAGGCGACATGGGCCGGCTGCACCTGCGGGATCGAGGCGAGACCGTTCTCCAGCGCGTCCATGCGCGCAAGGCTGAGGCCCAGGCGCTGGAAGCGGGGATCCAGAGATCCGTCGGCCGCGGTGGCGAGGCTTTCGAGCGGACCACCTTCCGCCACCTTGGAGCGGGCGCGGGCCATGATCGGGGCAGGGTTCAGGCCGAGCTTGCGGATCGTGTCGGAAGCAAGGGCGGCGCGGTGGTCGGCATAGCGGGTCAGCCGTTCCACGAGCGCGATCTGCCCGGCTTCGAGCTGGGCCAGCTTGCCGGCCTCGGGCAGGACGGCGCTGATCTTGCGGGCGGGCTCGCCGGCCTTCGCCGCGTCAGCCTGCGCCGGATCGGCCTTCGCTGCGTCCTCGGCCGGGGCTTCTTCGGGAAGCTCGCCGATGTGCGCGTCGATCATCTTCTCGATGAACTGCTGGCGGCGGGCGAGGTCGGCCACCGTGCCGTCCAGATTGTCGCGATACTTTTCGACGTTGCTGGCCGCGGCGGCGACACGCGCCTCACGCGTGGCCAGGGCGGCGGATTCGCTGGTTGCCGAAAACTGCGAGAAGGCCAGGGCGCCCATCGAGACGCACCAGGCGCCGAGCAGCGAGACGGCCACGCCGGCGGCGGCCTTCTGCATTCCCGACGAGATACGAATGAAGCGGACCTGCCCCTGCGATCGCACGATCAGTTCGCGATCCGGGAACGCCGCCTTGAGACGCCGCTTGAGCGTCCCGGCAGATGTTGATTTCAAAACGACCCCGCGTAGTTTCTCGGCGTGAATTTTTGGCTTGAACCCGGGCCGGCGAGCTAGCAGGGGGCGGGCGGCAAGGCGAATCGACTTGCCGTGAGTCCTTGCGGAATCCCGCTGAGTCGAACTGTGCTTGCGATAAACGGAGGAACCCGTTTCGATTGCGGGCTGGGCCGTTCATCTCCCGTTTCGGGTGATTCGTCGAAAAACTTCGGTTTTTCAATCGCATTGTCGGGATCGCGCAGGATCGGCTCTCGGACCATGTCCGGTCGGTGACAGCCCCTTCCAACGGTGCTAGGCCGCTGGCCATGAACCTGCAGACCACTCCCGTCGCCGAGAAACAGGCTCCTGTCGATGAGACGCCTGAGGCGCTTGTAGCCCGCCTGGCCACCGATGGCCGCGCCGCGCAGCGCCTGCTGGCCCGGCTCACCGATGCGCAGAAGGCCGATGCCCTGCGCGCCGCCGCCGATGCGCTGCGGGCCGCGGAGCCAGCCATCCTGGAGGCCAATGCGCGGGACGTGGCCGCGGGAGAGGCCAAGGGGCTGACGGGCGCCATGCTCGATCGCCTGCGCCTCGATGCCGGTCGCCTTGCCGCCATGGCCGCTGCGGTCGAGCAAGTGGCCGGCCTGCCCGATCCGGTGGGCGAGATCATCTCCGAAAGCGCGCGCCCCAATGGCCTCAAGCTGTCGCGCGTGCGCATTCCGATCGGGCTGATCGGTATCATCTACGAAAGCCGCCCCAACGTCACCGCCGATGCGGCGGCGCTCTGCCTGCGCTCGGGCAATGCCGTGCTGCTGCGCGGCGGCAGCGAGGCCTTGCATTCCAACCGCGCGATTCTGGCAGCGATGGTCTCGGGCCTGGAACAGGCGGGCGTTCCCGCCGCGGCAGTTCAGCTCGTACCCACGCAGGACCGCGCCGTGGTGGGCGCCATGCTGACTGCGGCAGGCTTGATCGACATGATCGTGCCCCGCGGCGGCAAGAGCCTGGTGGCGCGGGTCCAGGCCGATGCCCGCGTGCCGGTGCTCGCCCACCTGGACGGTATCTGCCACACCTATGTCCACGCCTCCGCCGACCCGGAAATGGCGCGCGGCATCGCCGTCAACGCCAAGCTGCGCCGCACCGGCATCTGCGGTTCGATGGAGACGCTGCTGCTCGATACGCAGTTCCCCGGTTCTGCCGAAGTGGTGCGCGCGCTGGCGGATGCGGGCTGCGAACTGCGCGGCGATGCCCGCGCACAGGCGCTGGACCCGCGGGTTCTGCCTGCCGGTGACGAGGACTGGGACACCGAATATCTCGATGCCGTGCTCTCGGTGGCGGTGGTGGACGGGCTGGACCCGGCGATGGACCATATCGCCGCGCATTCCTCGCACCACACCGATGCCATCGTCGCTGCCGATCCGGCCGCGGCCGAGCGCTTCCTGGCCGAAGTGGACAGCGCCATCGTGATGGTCAACGCCTCCAGCCAGTTCGCCGACGGCGGCGAATTCGGCCTTGGCGCCGAGATCGGCATCGCCACCGGCCGGCTCCATGCGCGCGGCCCGGTCGCGCTGGAGGGACTCACGACGTACAAGTGGCTGGTCCGCGGCACCGGGCAGGAACGGCCCTGACCGTTCCGCGCACCGCGATTCCCTTGCATGGCTGACCGCAGGACCCGCCTCGGCCCGATCACCGGCCTGCTTGGCGGCAGTTTCAATCCGGCCCATGGCGGGCACCGGCGCATCAGCCTGTTCGCGGCAGAGGCGCTGGGACTCGACGAGGTCTGGTGGCTGGTCTCGCCCGGCAATCCGCTGAAGCCCAGGGCCGGGATGGCGCCGCTGGCCGCGCGGGTGCTTTCGGCCCGCCGGCAGGCCCGCCGTGCGCCGATCCGGGTGACGGCGATCGAGCGTGAACTGGGTACGCGCTACACAGTCGATACGCTGAAAAAGCTGGTCCGGCGCTACCCGAAACGCCGCTTCGTCTGGCTCATGGGAGCGGACAATCTGGCCCAGTTCCATCAGTGGAAAGACTGGCGCGCCATCGCGAGACTCATGCCGATTGCGGTTATCGCGCGTCCGGGGTATGATGGGGATGCCTTCGCGAGCCCCGCGATGGTCTGGTTGGGGAGGTTCCGGAGGCCCCGTCCTAGTCTTCGTGGTCCGGAAAGGTGGAGCGCACCCGCGCTGGTGACATTGCGATTCGACCCCGATACGCGGTCGGCCACGGCTCTACGCCGGGCTGATCCGGAGTGGGCCCGGAAGCTGATGAACAGGCTTCCGCAGGCAGGCTCCGATACCGTGGAACATTGGGGCATCGATTCGCTCAGAGACGATGTCACCCACCGCCCGATACCCGGAGATGCAGCGTGAGCAGGCTTGATGCCTCTCGTTCGCATGCCGGAAATCCAATGATCAGATCGAGTGCGGCAGGGCATTTCATGCCCGGCCCGGTCGGTCGCTGAAAGGAGCAGACCCTACTTAAGATGCCACAGGCACAGATACAGCCGGCTTCAACCGGCGCAACGCCCCCGGCCATGGTCGAGTCAGACGACCCGCAATTGGCCCTCGTCCTGCAGTCCCTGGATGACGACCAGGCGCAGGACATCGTGACCATCGACCTCGCCGGCAAGTCGACGATCGCCGAATTCATGGTGATCGCTTCGGGCCGTTCGACCCGCCAGGTGGCGGCCATGGCCCAGAAACTCGGCGAACGCCTCAAGCAGGGTGGCTTCGGTCATTCCCGCATCGAGGGTCTGCCGGCAGCCGACTGGGTTCTGGTCGACGCAGGTGGCGTGATCGTTCACCTCTTCCGTCCGGAAGTGCGCAGCTTCTACAACCTTGAACGGATGTGGGGCTTCGACGGACCGTCGGGCGCGGCCTGAGCCGAATGCGGCTTGAGCCTTCATGGGCTCAGGCGGTAACGGCCCCGGGTCCCGATCGGAACGGACTGGGATCACCCGGCCGCCAAGTGCGGCCGGGATCCGGCTGAACCTCGCGGCGCGCCGCCCAGGCTGCGCCCGTGGTTGCCGCATTTCGCGTTTTTGCGCCTGAGATTGGGCACCCATGCTTCTGCATATCATCGCCCGCGGCAAGATCGCGCGTTCGCCGGAGGCGGAACTGCTCGATCGCTATGCCAAGCGGCTCACCTGGCCCTTCCGCCATAGCGAATTGCCGGACGTGGGCGGTAGAGTGCCGCCGCCGGTACAGACCCCCTTCCGCGAAGTCCTGCTGGACGAGCGCGGCAAAGTCATGAGTTCGGAGGAATTCGCCGCGCTGCTCGGGCGCTGGCGGGATGAAGGCGTGCGCGAATGCCGCTTTCTGATCGGCGCGGCCGACGGTCACGGTGACGAGGCCCGCGCCCAGGCCGATCACCTGCTGTGCTTCGGCAAGATGACCTGGCCTCATCTGATGGCCCGCGCGATGCTGGCCGAACAGCTCTGGCGCGCGACCGCGATTCTGGCGGGGCATCCGTACCACCGTTCGGGCTGAGCGAGAGGCACGGCGGCGGCCATCGGTTTCGGTCGTCGCAGGCCGAATATCTCCCAGGAAAGCGCAAGGTTTCCTCTTTCCGCGGGACTCGCGCTGGCCTAATCATCCCCGCGTGAAGCCGGGACTGCGCACTTTCATCGTCACTGCCTCCGCTGCCCTGGCAGTCGGAACGGCCGTGCTTGCCGGACAGGGGCTGACCCAGTCCGGGGCGCTGGCCGTGCTCGACCCGGCGGTGGATGCGACCCAGGCACAGCGCGAGATGCTCGTCGCCCGAAAGGAGGGCGATGCGGCGCGCCGCCGCGCGGAAAAGCTGGAAGCCCGGGCCCGGGATGTCACTGAGCAGGCCGAACGGACCGCGCGGGAAACCGCCGCTGTCGCCGCGCGCATCCAGGAAACCGAAGCGGGAATTGCCGCGCAGCGCGCCCAGGTCCGGCTCATCGCCATCGAGCGCGTCGACTTGCGCGAGCGTCTGGCGGAAAAGCAGGCCCCGCTGGCGCGGCTGACGGGTTCGCTCCAGCGCCTGTCGCGCCGTCCGCCGCTGCTGGCCGTGCTGCGGCCGGGTTCGGTGCGCGACGCGGTCTATCTGCGCGCCTTGCTCGATACCATGCTGCCGGAAGTCGAGCGCCGCACCCGCGGGCTGCGCAGCGAGATCGAACGGGGCCGTGCGCTGGAGCAGCAGGCGCGCGCGGCCGGACGGCAGCTTGCGGAAATGGAGGGCGAGATGCGCCAGCGGCGCAAGGCCCTGGCCATTCTGGAATCCCGCCAGCGCCTTGCCGGGCGCGAGGCCAGCGGCATTGCCGCGCGCGAGGGCGAACGGGCGCTCGCCCTGGCGGAGAAGGCCCGCGATCTCGGAGACCTGGTGGACCGGATGGGCGAGCAGGGCGCGCTGCGCGAACAGCTTGCGGCGCTGCCCGGCCCGACGATGCGCCCCTTGCGACCGGAAGAAACGCGGGTGATCGAGGCTTCGCAATTCGTGCCCGTTCCCGAAGGGCTGGCCAGCTACATGCTGCCGGTGACAGGGCGGCTGGTGACAGGTTTCGGGGAAGTCCTGCCGGGACAGGCGCCTTCGCGCGGACTTTCGCTGGCGACACGGGCCAGCGCTCAAGTGGTGGCACCGGCCGCCGGGCGCATCGCATTTGCCGGTCCCTATCGCGGCTATGGGCAGATCGTCATCATCGAGCATCGCGGCGGATGGACCTCGCTGATCACGGGGCTGACGCGGCTCGACGCGGAGGTGGGCCGGCAGGTGGTGGCCGGTGCGCCGATCGGCACGACGGGGCCGCGCGATCCGCGCGTGATGGTCGAACTGCGGCGGCAGGGCGAAGCGGTGAATCCTCTACAATACATCCGTTCGCTATGAACGTTCCTTCGCGGCGCGCGGCAGCCTCTCCATTCCTGCCGCGTTCATTCTCGATCCTCTAGCCTCGCGACAGGTTTGCGCGTTCTTGGCAATTGTGCGCGCGGTCCTGTAGGATTACAGTCAGGAATTCCCCGGCCCCCGGCCGGCGTGACCCACGAAAAGGCCCCTAAGCCCGATGAAATTCGCACCCCTGATGCGCGCTGCCCTGCTGGTGTCGGCCGTTGCCGTCCTTCCTGCGGCGACGTCCGGTCTTGCCGCGGTGGACAGCCGCGTGAATCCAGAATTCAGCAAGCTTTTCACGATCTACGAACTGGTCAAGGCGAACTACGTAGACCAGGTTGACGACGACAAGCTCATCAAGGGCGCGATCGACGGCATGCTGGCCAGTCTCGACCCGCACTCCAACTACCTCGACGGCCCCTCGCTGCAGCGGCTGGAGACGATGATCGACGGCAATTATACCGGACTCGGCCTTTCCGTGGTCGAGGACGACGGCGCCGTGAAGATCGTCTCGCCGTTCAAGGGCAGCCCCGCGGAAAAGGCCGGGCTCAAGGCGGGCGATTACATCACTCATCTCGACGGCGTGCTCTATTACGAGCGCGACCTGGACGAGGCAGTGTCGAAGATGCGCGGCCAGGCCGGCACCTCGATCCGCCTGACGATCTACCGTCCCGGCCGCGACAAGCCTTTCGACGTCACTGTGACGCGCGGCGTGATCGAACTGGAACCGGTGACCTGGGAGCTGAAGGACGACGTGGGCGTGATCTCGGTGAACGAGTTCTCGCGCGATGTCGGCAACTTCGTGAACAAGGGCATTGCCGATCTCAAGAAGCAGGCCGCGACCAAGGGCACCAAGCTCGATGGCCTGGTGCTCGACTTGCGCTCCAACCCCGGCGGTTCGCTGGACGAGGCCGTGGCGCTGTCCGACCTGTTCCTCGACAAGGGCGTGATCGTGTCGCAGCGTGGCCGCATCGCCAGCGAGAATCAGTATTACCGCGCGGAAACGATGTTCAAGGGCGATGCCGTGAAGGGCATGCCGATCGTGGTGCTGGTCGACGCGGGTTCGGCTTCGGCTTCCGAGATCGTCGCCGGCGCGCTTCAGGACCAGCATCGTGCCGTCGTCATGGGCGAGCGTACGTTCGGCAAGGGCTCTGTCCAGTCGTTCATCCAGCTGGACAAGAACAGCGCCGTGAAGCTGACCACCGCGCGCTACTTCACCCCTTCGGGCCATTCGGTTCAGGAGGGCGGCATCCTGCCCGACATCAAGGTGCCGCAGCTTTCCGACCCGGATGCGCGTTTGCGGGCCGAACGGGCGGTGCGCGAATCCGACCTTCGCGGCCACCTCATCAACGAGGCCTCGCTGGACGACAAGGAACTGGAGACCGACAAGGCGGACGATCCGCGCTTCAAGGCCTCTGCCGAAGAGCTGAAGAAGCAGGGCATCGACGACTTCCAGCTGACTTACGCCATCGACACGCTGCGCCGCACCGCGGGCAAGCCGGCACTCGCCCGCTATACCGCGCCGCCCGCCACGGTTCCGCCCGTGCCCAAGACCGCGCAGAAGGACTGAGGCCGTCGTCATGACCGTTGCCGTTGCCGCTCCCCTGCGCGCCGCCCGCGCGCTTGCGCTGGCCGTACCCGTGGTCCTGCTGGGCGGGGCCTATGTCAGCCAGTATGTCTTCGGACTTCATCCTTGCGAGATGTGCTGGTGGCAGCGCTATCCGCACATGTTCGCCATCGTCTTCGCGGCGCTGGCGTTCTTCTGGCGTCCGGTCCGTCCGCTGGTGGCGGTGGCCGCGGTGGGCATCCTGACTTCGGGCCTGATCGGCGGCTACCATGCCGGCGTGGAATATGGCTGGTGGCAGGGCATGACCGCCTGCACTTCCACGCCTTTCGCGGCCGGGGTGGACCCGATGGAAGCGATCCTCAATGCGCCGGTGATCCGCTGCGACGTCGCGCCCTGGACCCTGGGCGGCATTTCGCTGGCGGGCTTCAACTTCCTCATTTCCACCCTGGGTGCGCTGGCCGTGTTCGGCCTCGTCGCCCGCAGCCGCAAGGTTCCGTCATGACGTCATCGAAGGCCGCGCGGATGATTCGGGTCGATCAGGCCGGTGAGTTCGGCGCGACGCGCATTTACGCGGGCCAGTTGGCGGTGATGGGGGCGCGCGCGCCGCACTCCACCGAGATCGCCGGCATGGCCGAGCAGGAGGCCGAGCATCAGGCGCGGTTCGACGCGATGATCGCCGAGCGGGGCGTGCGGCCTACCTTGCTTCAGCCCGTCTGGTCGGCGGCCGGCTATGCGCTGGGCGCCGCGACGGCGCTGATCGGGCCGGAAGCGGCCATGGCCTGCACCGCCGCGATCGAAACCGAGATCGACCGCCACTACAGCGAGCAGATCGAAGACCTGGGTGACGAGGATCCCGAACTGGGCGACGTGATCCGCAAGTTCCGGGACGAGGAACGCGAACACCGCGATGCCGCGCTGGCGGCAGGCGCGGAAAAGGCACCGGCCTATCCCCTGCTGTTCAACGCGATCCGTCTTGGTTGCCGGGTGGCAATCAAGCTCTCGGAAAGAATCTGACATCCGCACGTTATACTGTCGACCAAGAAGGGCGGCATGTTACCTTAGAGCGTTCTCCAATCAGGTGGAATCACCCGATGACTCGGAAAACGCGACAAACCAGGAGCCTGGTGCAGTGGATCCGATGCATTCGGATCGGAATTGCTCCAGGATACCGTTCAAGGCTGCCGCGGCCATCTTGTGGCACCGCTAAGCCATCGACCAAAGCTGGAGCAATTCCATGACGCGCCTCCTGACGACTGCCGCAGCCCTGGCCACTTTCGGCGCCGCCTGCGGGCTGACCATGGGCGCCATGCCCGCCTTGGCGCAGGCGCCCCAGGTTGCCACGGACGATCTGGGGTCGGGCGACGAGAAGGTGAACCAGCTCATCGTCTACGGCGAAGACCCTTGCCCTGCCTCGTCCGGCAACGAGATCACCGTCTGCGCGCGCAAGGCCGAAGCGGAGCGCTTCCGCATTCCCGAGCCGCTGCGCGGTATCGATCGGCCGCAGTCCGAAGCCTGGAGCAACAAAGTGCAGGCTTATGAGACGGTCGGTGCCTTCGGCAACATGAGCTGCTCGCCGGTCGGCGCGGGCGGCGCTTCGGGTTGCACCCAGAAGCTGATCAACCAGGCCTATTCCGAAAGGAAGAACGGCTCGGAAGTGCAGTTCAGCAAGCTGATCGAGGCCGAGCGCGAAAAGCGCCTTTCCACCATCGATGAAGATGCCGCCGCTCAGCAGAAGCGCGTCGAGGAAGCCGAGAAGGCCTATTTCGACCAGCAGCGCCGCCAGCAGGCCGACGCCGACGCCAAGGCAAATGCCACCGACGTAGCCCTGCCGCAGCCGAAATCCCGGAAGTGACGACAGCCCGGGGCGGGGCAAGGTAAGCTCCCCGGGCCCCGGACCTCTCATCCGGCATGAGCGGCTGACGATTGCCGCTCCTCCCTCAGGCCGGCTCGAACGCGGTGGAAAGCGAAAGCGTTTCCCAAGCGTCCATCTGCTGTCCCACGAATGCGATCTGGTCGCGGGCGTAGTGCAGCGCGTCTTCGCCCAGGAACAGGTGGAGCGGGGGCTCCGTGGCGTCGAGGGCGGCCAGGATAGCCTCGGCCCCGCGCGCAGGATCGCCCTTTTCGGCGCCGGCGCCCGCGGTGAGGCTGCGGCGCGCGAAGTGAGCGCCGTCCTCGTAATCGGCGATGTCCTTCGCCGCGACCTTGAGGCCCGAGGCCGCGAATCCGGTGCGGAACCCTCCGGGCGCGACATTGGTCACGCGGATGCCAAAGGGTGCCACTTCCTGCGCAAGGGTTTGGCCCACGCATTCCAGCGCATATTTGCTGGCCCCGTAGACGCCGGTACCCGCCCAGGGCGCATGGCCGGACACTGAAGTAGTGTTGACGACATGGCCCGCCCGCCGCGCCCGCATGGCGGGGAGCACTGCCTGGATCATGCGGATCGCGCCGAAGACATTGATTTCGAACAGATCGCGCGCCTCGTCGATGGAGACTTCCTCGATCGCCCCGACCAGGCCGTAGCCGGCGTTGTTGAGCAGGCGGTCGATACCGCCGGTCAGCGTCTCGGCCCGGGCGACGGCAGCGCGAACCGAAGCATCGTCGGTCAGGTCCACCGAGAGGACATGGGCGCGGCCCGGTGCCAGCGCCTCGAACGCTGCGTCTCCCGCGCTGCGCGTGGTGCCGACCACCGAGTCTCCGCGCGCCAGCGCCGCCTTCGCGACGGCCCGCCCGAGGCCGCCGCCGATGCCCGTGATGAGCCATTTCGTCATCTTCGATGTCCTTCAGGATTGCGCCGATCATGCTTTGCGGCGAGGATTGCTGCAGGCCGGTGCGGCCTCGATCAAGCGCATTGTAGGATCCGGGCCAATCCGCGCTCTTTGCGCTGGCAACCGCAATTGTTGCGGCAGCGCGCACGGCGGCGGGTGGCGCTTGACCTGTCCAAAGGCGCCATGCAGCCCATGAGGAAAGCAAGGGCGCGGAACGGCTTGGCGCCCTGAGCAAGTTGGGGTGGCAGCTTTGGCAGTTCACATCTTCGGTTCGATCAATCTCGATATCATCACGTCGCTGAACCATCTTCCACGGCCCGGCGAGACGGTCATGGCCACGGCAACGGCACGGCTGCCCGGCGGGAAAGGCGCGAACCAGGCGGTGGCGGCGGCGCGGATGGGCGCGCAGACCCGCATGGTGGGCGCCGTGGGGGAGGGAGATTCGGGAAGCTGGATGCTCTCGCGCCTCAAGGCCGACGGCATCGATGTCAGCGGCGTCGCCACGCTGCCCGGCGTCGATACGGGCACGGCCTATATCGCCGTGGACTCGCTGGGAGAGAACCAGATCATCGTCGTGCCCGGCGCCAACGCCCGCCTGCGCGATGCCCTGCCCGCGGCGGAAGGCGTGCTGCTGGCCCAGCTGGAAGTGCCGGTTTCGGCGCTGCTTCCGGTCTTTGCCCGTTCCAAGGCGCTCCGCATCCTGAATGCCGCCCCGGCCGTGATCGAGGGCAGGGCGCTGTTCGAGCATGTCGACATCCTGATCGTCAACCAGCACGAGATGGCGGCATTCCTCGGCCTGGATGCGGCGCCGGTCAACGACGACATGGTCGCCGTGGCCGAGACCGCGCGCGGCCTGCTCTGCCGCGAGGGGCAGACCGTCATCGTCACGCTCGGCGCCGGGGGCGCCCTGGCCGTGCGTGCGGACGGGCAGCTCCACGTCCCCGCCCTACCGGTGATACCCGTAGACACCATCGGCGCGGGGGACTGCTTCTGCGGCGCGCTGGCGGCCTTGCTCGACGAGGGGCGCTGCCTGGAGGAAGCCCTGCCTTATGCCACCGTGGCCGCGGCGCTCTGCACCCTGGGCCAGGGCGCGGCACCGGCCATGCCGATGCGCGCGGCGGTGGAGGATCTGATCGGGCGGCCGGCAACAGAACATGCGCTGCCAATCAAGAAGCCTTCGGCGGCATCCCTAAGCTGACTTCGAGCGGTGCCGGACCAGATCCGGATCCGGGGGCCCGCCCCCAGACGACCGGCCAACAAGAGGACGCGATGAACCAGTTTCCCATGACGCCCTTCGGACTTCCTTCGGACCACGGCGGCAAGGACCTTGGCCTGTTCCTGCCGGTCGCCAACGGCGGCTGGATCCTGTCGAAGAACAAGCCCGAGCTTGACGGCTCCTATGCCTACAACCGCCAGTGCGCCGTGCTGGCCGAGGCGGCCGGCATGGACTTCATCATGTCGATGTCGAAGTTTCGCGGCTATGGCGGCGAGACGAAGCACTGGGATTCCTCGCTCGATCCGATCGTGCTCATGGCCGCGCTCAGCGAAGTGACGCGCAAGACCCGCATCGTCACCACCCTGCACACCCTGCTCCAGAATCCGGCCGTCGCCGCCAAGATGATGGCGACGCTCCAGCAGGTGAGCGGCGGCCGCGCGGGGCTGAATGTCGTGACCGGCTCCTACAAAGGTGAGTTCGCGCAGATGGGCGCCTGGCCTGAGGACGTAAATCACGACCAGCGCTACGATCTCGCCTATGAATGGGTCCGCGCGGTGAAGGCGCTGTGGAGCGAGGATTCTGTCACCATGAAGGGTGACTACTTCACCCTGGAAGATTGCGAATCCTGGCCCAAGCCGGAGCAGCGGCCATTCCTGGTCTGCGCCGGGTCTTCCGAGATCGGCATGCGGCTCACCTCGGAAGAGATGGATGCGATCTTCCTGTCGGGCGGCACCGCGCCGGAACTGGCCAGGAACAGCGACCGCGCCAAGATCATCGCCGCCGAATATGGCCGCAACATCCGCACGTATTCGATGATGACCCTGGTGATCGACGACAGCGATGCGGCGGCCAAGGCCCGCGCCGAACACTATGCCGCCGGGCTGGACGAAGGCGCGCTGGCGGGCATGATGCGCGCTTACGGCTTCCTCGATGCCGAGATCGGCAAGGAGAACGACTTCACCCGCAAGGCGCGCAGCTCGTTCATGTCCGCCCAGATCGTCGGCAGCGCGAAAAGCGTGACCGAACAGCTCGGCGAACTGCTCGACGCCTCGGGCACCGACGGCCTCATGCTGATTTTCGACGATTACCTGAAGGGGCTGCCGGTCTTCGGCGCCGAGATCCTGCCGGCCCTGCGCGAACGCTTCCCCGGCAAGGTCGCCGCGCCGGTGGCAGGCTGAGTCGATGGCCCCGATCCCGCCCCATATCCCGCCCTCGTGCTCTGAAGACCTGCCGCACGTCGATCCGGCCGCACTGGCGGCGATGATCGATCCTGCGAAGACGGCGCTGGTCGTCATCGACATCCAGGTCGATTTCGCGGCGCCGCACGGCCTGCTCGGCGGCTACGGCGTCGACCTCTCATCCGCCGATGCGGCGATCGACAATTGCGAGAAGCTGGTGGCGGCGGCACGCGGCGCCGGGGCCACGGTTGCGCTGATGCGCGTCGTCACCAGCGCCGAAACGGATTCGCGGGCGCTCAAGACGCTGATGGCACGGCGCGGCCAGCCGGGCGGAGAAGCGATCTGCCGCGCCGAGGACGGCGGTGCGGACTATTACCGCATCTTCCCCCAGCCCGGTGACATCGAGATCGCCAAGCTGCTCTACGACGGTTTTCACGGCACCGACTTCGATGCGCAGCTGCGCGCGCGGGGCATCAAGACGCTGGTGATCTGCGGCCTCTCCACCGATTGCTGCGTGGACCAGACCGCGCGCTCGGCATTCCACCACGACTACGACGTGTTCCTCGTTTCCGATGCCAGCGCCGCCTACGAGCCGGGCCTTCACGAGAGTTCCCTCTCGGCGATGGAGAAGAACTGCGTCCTGCTGACCACCACCGGCGCGGTCGAGAACGCCTGGCGGACCTGAGTCGCTTCACCGAGCCCTGCCGCCCCCATCCCAATCAGGAGCCGCCGCCCATGACCGTGACCACTCCCCCCCGCGGATCGAAGGGCGGCGTGCTGTTCGCCTGCACGCTCGGCAATTCAGTGAGCGTGACTCCGGCTGTCCACGCGGTCTTCGGGCTGTTCCTGGTGCCCTTGTCGGAGACGTTCGGCTGGAGCCGGGCGAGTATCTCGGGCGTCCTCGGCATCCTCGCCCTGGTGGGCGCGGTGACGTATCCGTTGATCGGCCGTCACATCGACCGGGCCGGCGCGCGCACGACGCTGCTCGTCGGCACCTTCGGGCTGGCGCTTTCCATCGCGGCGCTGGCCCTGACCAACGGCAGCCTCTTCCAGTTCTACGCCACGTTCACCGTGCTCGCGGCCTTCGGGGCGATGGCGGGGACGCCGATTTTCCAGAAAGTGATCGCTGACTGGTTCGACGAGAATCGCGGCACCGCACTCGGCATCAGCGCGGGCGGCGGCTGCGGGATCGGCTCGGTGGTGCTGCCGGTCATGGCGGCGGTGCTGGTGCAGACCTGGGGATGGCGTGCCGGCTACCTTGGCATCAGCGCCTTCATGCTGGTGGTGGCCCTGCCGTTGCTGTTCGTGCTGCTGCGCGATCGGGCCGCTTCGGGCGCGGCGGATACCATGCGCCTTCGCGAGGGGATGACCCTTGGCGAAGCGGCGCAGACGCCGATGTTCTGGCTGATCCTGCTGGCACTGGCGGCCGGGGCGGGCGGCACCACCGCGGTGTTCAGCCATGTCGTGCCGATCCTCTCCGACCGCGGCTTCTCGGTGGCGGCGGGCACGGCGGTCGTCAGCGTCTTCGCGCTCGTCACATCCGGCTGGCAGATCGCCACGGGACGGATCATGGACAAGATCCAGACCCCGCGCGTGGCCGTGCCGATGTATCTCATGGCCGTCGTGGGCCTGGTCCTGCTGGAAACCGCGCAAGGCATGCCGCTCCTGATCGCGGGCGGGGCGCTGCTCGGTATCGGCCTGGGCGGCCAGTTCGGCGCGCTGCCTTACTTCATCGCCCGCTATTTCGGCACCAGGCACTTCGGTTCGGTGATCGGCGCGATGTATTCGGCGGTCATCGCCGCGCAGGGGACGACGCCGATCCTGCTCGACCTGGTTTTCGACGCGCGCCATTCCTACCGCCCCGCGCTTGTCGGTGTCGGCGCCGCGCTGCTGGCAGGGGCGCTGCTGCTCATGCTGCTCCCCCGTTACGGCCGGGGGGCGGAAGGCGCGGATGCGGATGGGCCGCTTTTCGCCGCCGCGCACTGATCATACACGGAGCCCCGACTTTGGCCGACATGCCCGATCCCGTCCCGACTTTCGCCGATCCCGCCAAGGCGCCTTACGCCGTGAGCGAGGCGGAACGCGCCGCCATCGCCGCCGCCATCGACAGCGACGAGCTGGTCGAACTGGCGCTCACCCTTGGCAACATCCCCAGCCGATCGCGGGAGGAACTGGCGGCGGCCGAATTCGTCCACGCCTGGATGGCGAAGGAGGGCTTCAACCCCCGCAAAGTCGGGGCCACGCCGGAACGTCCCAATGTGATCGGCGAGTACGGCGGCTCGGTAAGGGGAGGGGGACGCGGGGCGAACCTGCTGTTCACCGCTCACCTCGACACCGAATCGCCCAGCGGCCTGCCCGAGCACGACAAGTTCCGCTACCGCGATTCCACCTTGGCCGATCCCGAGTGGACGCAGTGCTGGCTGGACGAGGACGGCCGACTTCGCGGCTATCCGATCAGCAACGATCGCGGCCCGATGTCCTGCTTCCTGATCGCCGCCAAGGCGCTGAAGAAGGCGGGGATCGGCCTTTCCGGCAAGACCTGGCTCACCGCCTGTCCGGGAGAGATCGGTCCCGAGCCGATCGAGGAGTTTTCCGGCATCGGCTGGAACGGCAAGGACATCGGCGCGCATTACCTGTTCCACCACGGCGGCGTCGCGCCGGACTATGTCATTGCCGCGGAAGGCACGGACTTCGGGCTGACCTGGCAGGGCTGCGGCTATGCGCTCTACCGCGTGCGGATATTCGGGCAGGGCGTGTTCTCCCCGATCCTCGACGCTCCCGCCGACCCCCGCGCGCATCCCAACCCGATCTACCGCCTTGGCGCGGTGATCGAGGCGCTCCACGCCTGGGGCCTGAAGTTCGAGGCCGATTCCATCATGGAAACCGCCAGCGGCGCGATCCACCCCAAGGTCCAGATCGCCTCGGTTCGCGGCGGCATGCCGATAGACTTCGGCGCGGGCACGGAAGTCTGCGCGCTCTACATCGACGTCTCGCTCAACCCGCGCCAGAAGGCGGCCGATGCCTATCACGGCATCATGGAGGCCATGCGCGGCGTGGACGTGCAGGACTTCGACGTGGAGCCCATGGTCGTGCGCCACGGATTCGAGGCGCGGCCTTCCGAAGTGGCGCCGCTGGTCGGTGCGGTGGATGCCGCCACGCGGCTGGCGCGCGGCACGGCGCTGGAGCCGGCGCACCCGGTGTTCTCCAGCATGTGGCGCGACCACAACGTGTTCAACATGCACCGGGTGCCAGCCGTCACCACCGGCATGCCGCGCTGGCGGCCGACGCCGGCGGACATGGCCTCCAGCGCGCTTGTCTATGCCCTCACCATGCTGGCCGTCTGCGGCCGCGGCGAGGCGCCCGCTGCGGCGGGAGGCACCAGCGTGTACGGGAATGAGACTCCCTTCGAATAGCTCTTTCGCGCACTCTTGCCGAGGGGGGCGGCGGCCGATAGACCTTTGTCATAAAGGTCGCCAAAGTCCCCGAAATTGGTCGCCCGACAGGGAAGGGTGCCACCCGCTTCTAGGTGGTTTCCGCTTGCGTATAACGACGAATGTCTATCCCAAGGAGCAAAGGCGCGACGCCTGGCGTTTTGCGCTCAAGCGGCTTTCGCTGACGCTGGACGAGGCGGACGACGCCGCCCTCTACGGCGAACTGATCCAGTTCCGCGCCAGCACCGGCATCGACTTCATCCGCGTCACCGGCACGCCCCAGTCCTGGACCATCGACTTTCGCGATCGCCCTGCCACTTATTGGCTGGCCCTGGTGCTGGACGGCACCGCCACCGTGCGTGATTCCGAACAGGAACTGCGCCTTTCCGACGGCGAGATGATCTGCGGCCGGGGCGACAGCCCGGTGCACCTCTCGTTCTCGGGCGACAATCGCAGCCTGATCGTGCAAGTGCCGCACAGCGAACTCAGCGCCCGGCTCAAAACCCCGATCAGCGGGCCGCCGCGCAAGATCGCAACGGAAAGCGGCACGGCGCGGGTGTTCTCGGGCATGTTGCGCTCGCTGGCGGACACGATCTCGGACATCACCACCGACCAGGCCCGGCCGATCGAGCTGGCCTTTCCCGAATTCCTCGTCACCAGCCTGCTCGACAACGCCCCCGCCAAGGCCATGGGCGGCGCCGCGGGCATGCGCGCTGCGCTGCTGGAGCGGATCTTCCAGACCATCGAGATTCGCCTCTCCGACCCTGAGCTGAGCTATCAGCAGGTCGCCGCCGAGCACGGGATTTCGCCGCGCTATCTCCAGAAGCTGTTCGAATCGATCAACGACAGCTTCGGGCACTATGTGAAAGTGCGCAGGCTCGAACGCTGCCGGCTCGACTTGCGCAGCCCGCTGCACGTCCAGAAGTCGATTTCGGACATCCTGTTCGAATGGGGTTTCAACGACAGCGCCTCGTTCTCCCGCGCTTTCCGCGAGCAGTACGGCATTTCGCCCCGCGAATACCGCAAGGCGCCGCCGCAGGAGCAGGAGGCGGTCGAGCTGCTGCGCCGCGGTCGCCCCGGCCGCAAGGAGCGGGCCGCGCGGGTCGAGACGATGGAGAGCGAGCCGGAACTGGCGGGAGAGGGCGAGGAGATCGCTCGGCTGGCGGAAGCGCCGATGGGGCCGGCGCTGCTGGGCGATACCGGCATTTCGCGCCACCATCACTTGCCCGCCACGCCCGAGACCATTCACTGGGGCTATCTCAGCAAGGACCTGAAACCCGCGCTGCACATCCGCTCGGGCGATTTCGTGACGATCGAGGCCCTGACTCACCACGCCAACGACGATCATGAGCGCATGGTGGAGGGGGATCCGGGGGTAGAGAGCGTCTACCGCTGGGACGAGACCGGCAAGGCGGTGGACCGGCGCGGGGCAGGGCCGATGGATGCCAGCGCGGTCGGCCGCGGTCCGGGCGAGGGCTTCGGCGTGCACATCTGCACCGGGCCGATCCACATCGAGGAAGCCATGCCCGGCGATCTCGTCGAAGTGCGGATACTGGACCTCAAGCCCCGCCCCAGCGGCAATCCGCGCTTTGCCGGCAAATGCTTCGGCTCCAACGCGGCCACTTATTGGGGCTTCCACTATAACGACCTGCTGACCGAGCCGAAGATGCGCGAGGTCGTGACGATCTACGAAGTGGAAGCCGCAGGAGGCCGCCTGCCGACCGCGCACGCGGTCTATTCCTATCGCTGGACGCCGCAGGTGGACCCCTCGGGCGTGACTCATGCGCGCTACGACTATCCTGGAGTCCCGGTCGATCCCGCCTCCATCGAGCGCAATTACGACGTTCTGCGCAATGTCGAGATTCCGATCCGCCCGCATTTCGGCGTGATTGCGGTGGCGCCTGCCTATAACGGCCTCGTCGATTCGGTGCCTCCGGCGAGTTTCGGCGGCAATCTCGACAATTGGCGGACCGGGCCGGGCGCGCGGGTGTTCCTGCCCGTGCAGGTACCCGGTGCGCTGCTGTCCCTGGGCGATCCCCATGCGTCGCAGGGGGACAGCGAGCTGTGCGGCACGGCCATCGAATGCTCGATGACCGGGCTTGTCCAGGTGATCCATCACAAGGCGGCGGGGCTGATGGAGCAGCTCAGGGATGTCGACTATCCGCTGATCGAGACAGAGACCGAGTGGGTGGTGATGGGCTTCAGCCACCCGAACTACCTGAAGGAACTGGGCGACGATGCGCAGAGCGAGGTCTACAAGCAATCCTCGATCGACGCCGCCATGCGCGACGCCTTCCGCAAGGCCCGCCGTTTCCTGATGACGGCCAAGCAGCTGACCGAGGACGAGGCGATCTCGCTGCTGTCGGTCGGCGTGGACTTCGGAGTGTCGCAGATCGTCAATGGCAACTACGGCGTTCACGCGGTGATCCGCAAGGCGCTGTTCACCAGCTAAGGCCCCTGTACCGCGCCATCGGCGCGGGGCCGGGGCCGCGGTCGGGACCGGCGAAGAGGCAGTAAAGCAATTATCTTGCGTTTTCCCGAAACATGCACTAAATGCACCCCGACAACCGGCGCGTAGGGTTCTTCCCTGCCGCAATCCGTGAGCAGCGTGAGGTCCCGATGCGGACCGGCCCGGACGAGCGGTTGTCCCTTTGAACCAGCTTCCTTCTTCACGCAGGGTCGCCCGTAACGACACCTTGCTGTGTGCGCGGGCCAAGTACCTTCCGCGTGCCCCGCACCTTGTGAAAGTGACACATGTCCTATTTTTCCGAACTTGGTCTGGCCGAGCCGATCCTCCGTGCGCTCGCGGCCAAGGGCTACACCGATCCTTCGCCGATTCAGCGCCAGGCCATTCCCGCGCTTCTCGAAGGTCGTGACATCCTCGGCATCGCGCAGACCGGCACCGGCAAGACCGCCGCGTTCTCGCTGCCTTCGCTGCACCGCCTGGCAAACGACCCCAAGCCGCGCACCAATGCCGGCTGCCGCATGCTCGTGCTCTCGCCGACGCGCGAACTCGCGGCCCAGATCGCCGAGAACATGCGCGGCTATGCCAAGTTCCTGAACCTCTCGGTCCAGTGCATCTTCGGCGGCGTGCCTGCCGGCAAGCAGGCCCGTGCGCTCGAGCGCGGCACCGACATTCTCGTCGCCACCCCCGGCCGCCTGCTCGACCTGATCGACAGCCGCGCCCTGACGCTGCGCCATGTCGAGATCTTCGTGCTCGACGAAGCCGACCAGATGATGGACCTCGGCTTCATCGTTCCGCTGAAGCGGGTCGCGAACCTTCTGCCCAAGCAGCGCCAGAGCCTGTTCTTCTCGGCCACCATGCCGCAGGCGATCGCCGAACTGGGCAAGCAGTTCATCAACAACCCGGTGAAGGTCGAAGTCGCCCCGCAGTCGACCACGGCCGAGCGCGTCGAGCAGTATGCCACCTTCATCAACCAGGCCGAAAAGCAGGCGCTGCTGACCATCAGCCTGCGTGACGGCCTGGCCGAAGACGCTGCCGAGAAGGCCGAGCACGGCGCGATCGACCGCGCACTGGTCTTCACCCGCACCAAGCACGGCGCCGACCGCGTGGTCCGCCATCTCGTCGCGGCCGGCATTCCTGCCGCTGCCATCCATGGCAACAAGAGCCAGGCCCAGCGCACCGCCGCGCTTGGCGGCTTCCGCCAGGGCACCGTGCGCGTGCTCGTGGCCACTGACATCGCCGCCCGCGGCATCGACGTCAGCGGCGTGAGCCACGTCTACAACTTCGAAATCCCGAACGTTGCCGAACAGTACGTCCACCGCATCGGCCGCACCGCGCGCGCCGGCGCCGATGGCGTTGCGATCAGCTACGTCGCGCCGGACGAGAAGCCCTATATCCGCGACATCGAGAAGCTGACCCGCGTCAAGCTGGCCGCTCTCAGCCTGCCCGAGGACTTCCAGAAGCAGGCTGCGCGCCTTCCCGCGCCCTCGCGCCAGGCTCCGGCCGCGCCGCAGGGCAACGGTCGTGGTCGTCCGGGCGAAGGCCGCCGCGACGGTGGCCGTGGTGGCAACCGCAGCCAGCAGCCGCGCGGTGACCGCCGCGACCGTCCGCATGGTGATCGTCCGCATGGTGACCGCCCCCAGGGCGACCGTCCCCAGGGCGAGCGTACCGAGCGCCGCGGTGACGAGCGTCGCCGCGACGATCGTCCGCGCAGCGATGCACCGCGTGGCGATCGCCGCGAGCATGGTGGCGAGGAAGGCGAGCGCAAGCGCAGCTTCCGTCCGCGTGGCGGCAAGACCGTCGGCACGCACAAGGGTGCCGTCCGCCGCGCCAGCTGATCCGCGAATGAAAAAGGCCGGCCCCCATGCGATGACATGGGGGCCGGCCTTTCAACTCATCGAAAAGGGCCCCCTGCCTTTGGCACGGGGCCCTTTTCCTTATGCCTCTCCGGCAACTCCATCGGCGCCGCCATCCTCGTCGATGCGGGAGACGAGTATCTTGTCGATCTTCAGGCCGTCCATGTCGACGACCTCGAAGCGCCAGCCGCGGTCGGCGAAGAACTCGCCCTCGCGCGGGACTTTCTTGAGTGCGGCCAGAATGTAGCCGGCGGCGGTCGCATATTCGCGGTCGTCGGGCAGGGTCATGGCCAGGCGATCGGCCAGGGCGTCGGCCGGCATCGCGCCGGAAACGAGCAACGAACCGTCCTCGCGCTCCACGACCATCGGCTCGTCGCCCTCGTCCTGGTGGCCCACGAATGTACCGGCGAGCGCGGCCAGCATGTCGGACGTGGTGACCAGGCCTTCGAGATGGCCGTATTCGTCATGGACCACCGCCATCGTCACTTCCGCCAGCTGCAGCTTGCGCAGGGCGTCCATGGCGTCGAGCTGGTCGGGGATGACCTCGGCCTTCTTCATCATCGCGGCAATCGCGACCGGGCGCCCCTCGACGAGCGCGGCCAGGGCCTCGCGCACCTTGAGGATACCCACGATATTGTCGGGCGATCCTTCCTCGGCCACCGGCAGCATCGAATGCGGCGAGGATTCGATCTTGGCGCGCAGCGCTTCCTCGCTGGCGTTGACGTCGATCCAGTCGATCTGGTTGCGCGGCGTCATCAGTTCGCGGACCGGCCGTTCGGCCAGGCGCATGACGCCGGTCATCATCGCGCGCTCTTCCTCCTCGATCACGCCCGAACGGGTCGCTTCGGCGAAGATCATCTGGAGTTCCTCGGCAGTGAGCTGTTCCTGCCCGCCGCCGCGGATCGAGAAGAGGCGCAGGATCAGGCCCGAGGACTTGTCCAGCAGCCACACGAAGGGTGCCATGATCCGGGCCAGCCAGGCCATGGGCCGGGCCATGACGATGGCGACCGGCTCGGCCATGCGCAGCGCCAGCTGCTTGGGCACCAGTTCGCCCACGACGAGGCTGGCGAACGTGGTGGCGATGATGACCAGGGTGAAGCCGGCTTCACCCGCGAAGCGCGCCGGAACGCCCATCGCGGCAAGCCGTTCGCCCACCGGGCCGCCCAGGCTGGCGCCCGAATAAGCGCCGGCGATGATGCCGATCAGGGTGATGCCGATCTGAACGGTGCTGAGGAACTTGCCGGGGTCCGCCGCCAGTTCGAGCGCGGTGCGCGCGGCGCCGCTGCCCTTGTCGGCGGAGACTTTCAGCCGCGCGGAGCGTGCGGACACGATGGCCAGCTCGGACATGGAAAACAGGCCGTTGAGCAGGATCAGGCCGGCGATGATGAGGAGGTCGGTCCAGGGAAATGGTGTCACAGTACCTCAGCGCTAGCAGAAATCGCCGCAAGTGCGAAGCGCGTGTTGCGCTTGGACATAATCGTCACGGGCGGGAAACACCGCTTGGACAGAAACGATGGAACCGACGCGGGCGGGAACCCAAGCGGACAGTGATCGTTTCGCCGGGATCAGCCATCTGTTATTCATGTGCACTATAACACAGACGTGCCTGGAAGTGTTTCTGAACAGGAGGGAAGACCATGAAGAAATCACGCCTGATGACCTCCGCCCTTGCCGCGCTTTCGCTTGTCGCGGTTTCGGCCTGCGTCACCGATCCGAACACGGGTGAGAAGAAGGTGTCGCGCACGGCCATCGGCGGCGCTGGCGGCGCCGGCCTCGGCTACCTCCTGGGCAGCGTGATCGGCGGCAAGACCGCCCGCATCGTCGGTGCAGGCATCGGCGGCGTGGCCGGCGGTGTCGTCGGCTACCAGATGGACAAGCAGATCAAGGAACTGAAGGAAGACACTGCCGGTTCGGGCATCGACGTCACCCAGGAGGGAGACGGCATCCTGGTGAACCTGCCGGACGTGACTTTCGCGGTCAATTCCACCGAGATCAGCCCCTCGTTCCAGGCCGCGCTCGACAACGTGGCACAGAGCATGACGAAGTACCCGGACAGCCTGATCGACGTTTACGGCCACACCGATTCGACCGGGTCCGACACTTACAACCTCGACTTGTCCAAGCGCCGCGCCGATTCGGTGGCACGCTACCTGATCATGCGCCGCGTGGCCTCGTCGCGCATCCAGACCCAGGGCATGGGCAAGAACTACCCCGTGGCGGACAACACCACCCCGGAAGGACGCGCCAAGAATCGCCGCGTCGAAATCAAGATCACGCCGGTCACGCAGGACGAAGCTGCCGCCGCGCACTGATAAGGGATTTCCGCGAAAGCGGGATCGGGGAAGGGGTCGGCCGCAAGGTCCGGCCCCTTTTTACATGCGGGCGCCCGGCACCGGCTCCGGCCCGAAAGACTACGCCGAGTAGCGACGCGCGCGGTCGGCCAGCCGCTCCACCGCCGCCTCGTGAATCGCCGGAGAGCTTACCATCACCCCGAAAGCGCGAGGGTCGTGCTTGTTGTAGTTGAGCGGCTTGCCGAAAGCGTCAGTGACGGAGGCCCCCGCTTCGCGCGCGATCAGCCCGGCGGCGGCGATGTCCCATTCGTAGCCCCATCGCAGGGTCGTCAGGAGATCCGCCTCGTCGGCCGCGACCATCGCCATGCGCAGGGCGATCGAGTTCGGCTGGTCCACCAGGACGAGATCGGCATCCTCCGGTGCCAGCTTCTTTGCCGGAACCCGCGCACCGGCCAGGGCTTCGCGGTGGCTGGCCCGGAGGCGTTCGCCGTTTCGCCAGCTTCCCTTGCCGGCCTCGCCATACCAGAACTCGCCCCCGGCCTCGCGCGCCCGGGCCGGTGCATGGAGCAAGCCGATCAGCGGGCGCCGCGTATTGACCAGCGCCACGGACACCGCCCAACCGGTGCGGCCGGCGATGAAATCGCGGGTCCCGTCGATCGGGTCCACCAGCCAGACAAGCTCGTGTCCCTGTCGTGCCGGCGAATCCACGGTCTCTTCCGAGAGCCACCCGGCCGAGGGCAGCAGGCCGGACAATTCCCGCTTGAGGAAGGAATCCACCTCGATGTCGGCGACGCTCACCGGGCTGCCGGGAGTTTTTTCCCAATGTTCCAGGACGTGGCCGTCGCCGGGCCAGCCGGCCATGGCGATCCGGCCCGCTTCACGGACAATGGCTTCCAGTCTGTCGCGATCGATCATGCGCGAGTCGTTCTCGTTATTCGGGCGATCTGAGTGCTCGCGCGATCCCATTGCGCAGGGAACGGGACTTTTCAAGCGCGCAGGGATGTGCTTATGCGGCCGGGATCAAGTTCGGGGTCCCTCCCGCGCTTTTGGACAACTCCTTTCCTCGGACACTCCAGCAGAAAGCGATTTCAGCGATGAACATTCACGAATACCAGGCGAAGGAACTGCTCGCGAAGTACGGCGTCGGCATTCCGGCCGGCATTGCCGCCCTCACCGTCGAGGAAGCGGTTGCAGCTGCCAAGCAGCTCCCCGGACCGCTCTATGTCGTGAAAGCCCAGATTCATGCCGGCGGCCGCGGCAAGGGCAAGTTCAAGGAACTCGGCGCCGACGCCAAGGGCGGCGTGCGTCTTGCCAAGTCGGTCGAGGAAGTCGAAGCCTTCGCCCAGGAAATGCTCGGCAACACCCTCGTCACCGTGCAGACGGGTGATGCCGGCAAGCAGGTGAACCGCCTCTACGTCACCGACGGCGTCGACATCGCCAGCGAATACTACCTCTCGATGGTCGTCGACCGCGCTTCCAGCCGCGTCGCCATGATCGTCTCGACCGAGGGCGGCATGGACATCGAGGATGTTGCTCACAACACCCCCGAGAAGATCACCACTGTCACCATCGACACCGCCGCCGGCTTCCAGCCGCACCACGGCCGTGCCGTTGCCTTCGCCCTCAAGCTGACCGGCGACCTCAACAAGCAGGCGCAGAAGATCGCCAAGCAGCTTTACGAAGCCTTCGTGGCGCTCGATTGCGACATGCTCGAAATCAACCCGCTCGTCGAAACCAAGGACGGCAATCTGCTCGTCCTCGACACCAAGATGAGCTTCGATTCGAACGCGCTCTACCGTCACCCCGACGTGCAGGCCCTGCGCGACGAGACCGAGGAAGATCCGGCGGAAGTCGAAGCCTCGAAGTACGACCTGGCCTACATCAAGCTCGATGGCGACATCGGCTGCATGGTCAACGGTGCCGGCCTCGCCATGGCGACGATGGACATCATCAAGCTCAACGGTTCGTTCCCGGCCAACTTCCTTGACGTTGGCGGCGGCGCCACCAAGGAAAAGGTGACCGCGGCGTTCAAGATCATTCTGCGCGATCCGAACGTGAAGGGCATCCTCGTCAACATCTTCGGCGGCATCATGAAGTGCGACGTCATCGCCGACGGCATCGTTGCCGCCGCGAAGGAAGTGAACCTCTCGGTTCCCCTCGTCGTTCGCCTCGAAGGCACCAACGTCCAGCAGGGCAAGGACATCCTGGCCAACTCGGGCCTGCCGATCGTCCCCGCCAACGACCTGGGCGATGCCGCCAAGAAGATCGTGGCAGAGGTCAAGAACGTCGCCTGACAGGGCCCCGTTTCTTGGATCTTGCACGATCCCGTGATGGATAATGCAGCGGCGGGGGTTTCCGGACCCCCGCCGTTTGCGTTTGAAGCGCGCAGGAAGCCGGCCTTTTCGGCTTCATAGTAATTCTGGGCCTCCGATTTCTGCCGGGGCGATGCGCAATCTCGCGGATTTGCGATATGGCGCGCTTTGTAGCCCACGCTGGGCTCATCTCGCTGCGGCAGGTCTTGACGCTTACGTCAATTGCCTATTAGGCGGGCCTTGAGTGGATTTAATCGAGCGGCTAAACACGCCGTGCCTGAAACTGAGAGGACCCGATCAGATGAAGATCCTCGTGCCCGTAAAGCGGGTGATCGACTATAACGTGAAGCCCCGCGTGAAGGCGGATGGCACGGGTGTTGACCTGGCCAACGTCAAGATGAGCATGAACCCGTTCGACGAGATCGCGGTGGAAGAAGCCATCCGCATCAAGGAAGCGGGCAAGGCGGAAGAGATCGTCGCCGTCTCGGTCGGCCCGGCCAAGGCGCAGGATACGCTACGCACTGCGCTTGCGATGGGCGCCGACCGTGCGATCCTGATCGAGACCGATACGGAAGTGGAACCGCTGGCCGTCGCCAAGATCCTCAAGGCGATCGTCGCCGAAGAGAATCCCGGCCTCGTGATCCTCGGCAAGCAGGCCATCGACGACGATTCGAACCAGACCGGCCAGATGCTCGCCGCGCTGCTGGGCCGCCCGCAGGGCACCTTCGCCAGCAAGGTCGAGATCGACGGTGACCACGTTGCCGTGACCCGCGAAGTCGATGGCGGTCTGGAGACCGTCAAGCTGTCGCTGCCCGCGATCGTCACCACCGACTTGCGCCTCAACGAGCCGCGCTACGCTTCGCTGCCCAACATCATGAAGGCGAAGAAGAAGCAGCTCGATGTGAAGACCGCCGCCGATTACGGCGTCGACATCGCCCCGCGCCTCAAGACCCTGAAGGTCTCGGAGCCGCCGGTGCGTGTCGCCGGCGTCAAGGTCGCCGATGTCGACGCGCTGGTCACGAAGCTCAAGGAACTGGGAGTCGCCTAAGATGAAGACGCTCGTTTGGGTCGAACACGACAACGCGTCGGTCAAGGACGCGACGCTCCACACCGTCACTGCCGCAGCCAAGCTGGGTGAAGTCCACCTGCTGGTTGCCGGTGCGAACTGCCGCGCCGCTGCGGAGGCCGCTGCCAAGATCGCCGGCGTCGCCAAGGTTCATCTGGCCGACAATGCCGCCTACGAACACGCGCTGGCCGAGAACGTCGCGCCGCTGATCGTGGACCTCATGGGCCACCACGACGCGTTCCTGGCGCCCGCCACCACCACCGGCAAGAACGTCGCCCCGCGCGTCGCCGCGCTGCTCGACGTGATGCAGCTGTCGGACATCCTCTCGGTCGAGGGCGAGAAGACCTTCACGCGTCCGATCTACGCCGGCAACGCCATCGCCACCGTCGAATCGAGCGATGCCAAGCTGGTCATCACCGTGCGCGGCACCGCCTTCGAGAAGGCCGCTGCCGAGGGTGGTTCGGCTGCCATCGAAGACGTTGCCGGTGCCGGTGACGCGGGTCTGTCCAGCTTCGTGGGTGCCGAACTCGCCAAGTCGGAACGTCCGGAACTGACGAGCGCCAAGGTGATCGTCTCGGGCGGCCGCGCGCTGAAGGATTCGGAAACCTTCGAGCAGGTCATCATGCCGCTGGCCGACAAGCTCGGCGCCGCCGTTGGCGCCAGCCGCGCTGCGGTCGATGCGGGCTACGTGCCCAACGACTACCAGGTCGGCCAGACCGGCAAGATCGTGGCGCCCGAAGTCTACATCGCGGTCGGCATCTCGGGCGCGATCCAGCACCTTGCGGGCATGAAGGACTCCAAGACCATCATCGCCATCAACAAGGACGAAGACGCCCCGATCTTCCAGGTCGCCGACGTCGGCCTCGTCGCGGACCTGTTCACCGCCGTGCCGGAACTCACCGGCAAGCTCTGAGCGGTTAAATAATGGGAATACCGAAAACCCCGGTCGGAAACGGCCGGGGTTTTCTTTTTTCAGCCGCTGGTCTGTGCTCGCCACATTCGGGAAGAACGACTAATCGACGTGCAGGCCCGGCGAGTGGCAGCGTCATGACTCTCTGTGTTGTCGGGCGTGGACTGAACGCCATCGAGCTTTCGGATTGTAGAAGCGAGTTACCCAATGCCTCCTGCTGGTTATCTTTCTGCCCTGGCCATGATCGGGATGGCTCTTGCTCCGGTCCCAGGGATGACGAAAGTCAAGGAAGTCTCGCTGAAGGGCTCGTCGAACTGGCTGGTCGATTGGGCCGATCACAGCTGTGTTTTGGCACGCAAGTTCGGAACGGCGGACGCCCCGCTTTGGCTGAGTATGCGGACCTATACCCCCAGCTATCATTTCGAAATGACGATAGCCGGCAAGGCCATGTCGCAACTGCAGCCGCCCAAGAGTTTCTCTATTGCCTATGGGACGGGCTCACCGATCGAAATTCGCAGATACCAGGTCGGCCGCATCGCCGAGTATGGGCCGGCGCTGATCTTTTCCGGAGAGATGGCCGTAAAGGACGGAGACGACAGCGATGAGGAAAGTCGCGAGGTTCGCGCCTATCCCGATGTGCCCTTCGAGGCACAGCTGGACCGGATCGCACTGACGACCACCTATCGCAAGCTCGTTTTGAATACGGGACCGATGAAGAAGGCGCTCGACAGCCTTCGCCAGTGCACGGATAATCTAGTCAAAGGATGGGGACTGGATCCTGCGGTTCAGGCCAGTCTGAGTTCACGCGCAAAGACGGAAAATATCCGGACCTGGGCACAAAAAATCCAGGCGTCGTACCCGTCGGATTTGCTCGCTCAGAACAAGGAGGCCAGGGTTAATGTCCTCGTGATTGTCGATGAGCAGGGCATGCCCAAGAACTGCGATACCTGGCAGGCGTTCGATAACACCGATTTCAAGGTACGGGCCTGCGGCATCATACTCAGGGACGCGCGCTTTACGCCTGCCAGAGATAAGGATGGCCGCGCAACGGCTTCCTATTACACCACGGTGATCGTCTACAAATCCTGAGGAACCAGCCGAAGCGCGTTAATCCGCGCCACGCTCCAGCAGGTTCACGATGACTGACTTGTCGCTGTGGCCAAGGTCGTGGCTGCCATAGGCGACGAAGCCCAGGGCGGCGGCGACGCGCTCTGAGGCTTGGTTGCCCTCTTCGATCATGCAGGCAATGCGGCGCTGGCCGTGGGTCTTGTCGAACCATTCGAGGGCGGCGCGCATGACTTCCTTGGCGAGGCCCTGGCCCCAATGGTCGCGGCGCACGATCCAGCCTGCTTCGGGGACGTCGTCCATGCCCTTGCCGAAGCCGCGCCAGGAGTGGAAGACGCCGCAATTCGCGACGATCTCATCGCCGCCGCGCCGGCGCACCGGGAAAGTGCCGTAGCCGCGTAGCGACCAGGATCCGGCGTTGCGTTCCAGCCTTTCGAACACGCCTTTGGGCTCCGGCTGCGCCTGGCCCAGGAAAGTGCGGGTCTCCTCGTCGGCAATCAGGCGAATCATGTCGCCGAGATCGCTCGCCTGCGGTTTCCAGAGTTCGAAGCGCTCGGTCACGAGAACCGGGCCATCCAGCGCTGCGACGCTCACAGGAACTGGTCCACAACGTGGATGCAGACGCCGAACAGGCCGCCTACCAGCGTACCGTTGATCCGGATGAACTGCAGATCGCGGCCCACGGCGCCTTCGATCCGGTCCGTCACGGTACGCGCATCCCAGCGCTTTACGGTTTCCGACACCAGCCTCACGATCTCTCCCCCATAACGCGATACGACGCCTACGAGCGTGCGGCGTGCGAAGCGATTGACCATGTACTGCAGTCTCGGGTCTTCGCCCAGGGCCTGGCCGAGTTGGGCAAGGCTTTCGCCGAGCGCACCGGCGAGCGCCTGATCGGGATTGCGCACGGCCTTGAGCAAGGCCCCGCGCGCGCGTTCCCACATGCCGTCGAGCCACGATGCCATGGCCGGGTTGTCCAGCAGTTCTCCCTTGATGCGTTCGACCTTGGCGCGGGTCTCGGGCCGATGCAGGAGGTCGTCGGCCAGCTTGGCGAGCGCCTCGTCGATGCGGGCGCGCAGGGGATGGTCGGGCTGGACGATCACTTCGGCAAGCAAGCGATAGGCCCCATCGAGCACGCCATTGGCCAGCCGCTCGTCGAGCCCGGTCCAGCGCATGACGGTATTGGCGCGCTGGTGGATCATCTCGCGGATCATCGGCTCGTTCGCCTCGATCGCTTCACCGATCTTGCGCAGCAGGCTTTCCAGGACCGGGAGGTGTCGCCTGTCGGCAATGGCGTTGGAGAGCATCTGGCCGAGCAGGGGGGCAGCGTCGATCTTCTCGATCTGCCGCCGCAGGCCGGCCTTGACCATGCCGCCCATCTGTTCGGGATCGAGCGATTCGAGCACGTCGCCCAGCAGGTTGGCGGCGCCCGCGCGGATGCGGGACTGCTCGTCACGGGCCGGATCGGCCAGGAAGCCCCCGGCCGCGGCAGCGAGGTTGAAGCCGCGCAGGCGGCGGGCCACGACTTGGGGAGTCAGGAAATTGTCCCGCAGGAAAGTCGCCATCGAATCGGCGATGCGATCCTTGTTGACCGGGATGATGGCGGTGTGGGGGATCGGCAGGCCGAGCGGATGGCGGAACAGGGCCGTGACCGCGAACCAATCGGCCAGTCCGCCCACCATCGCCGCTTCGGTAAAGGAAATCGCGTAGCCGAGCGGCACGCTCCATTCCGGATGGAATACGGCCACACGGCGGAGCACGACGAAAGCCGCCGCCATGAACAGCAGCAGCCCGCCCGCGAACATCCGCATGCGGCGGGCCCGATCGCCAGGGACCGGACCCGGCTGGAAAAAGTCTTGCCGTGCCACGGGGATGCTACGCTTGGGGGCCGGCAATGTTCCTCCCTATCCCTTATTCCGCCGCGATCGGCTGAGGCATGGGCACGGCACCATGGGCGGTTTCCTGTGCATGATGCGGCTCGTACGTGAGCAGCTTGCGGCGCAGCCAGGGGCCGAGGCGCTTTTCGAAACCGTCTGCCAGGCTGAAGGCGGCCGGAACGATCACCAGGGTGAGCATGGTCGAGAGCAGCAGGCCGCCGATCACGGTGATGCCCATCGGCGCGCGCCAGGCGGCGTCACCCGAGAGCGAGATCGCGGTGGGCACCATGCCCGCCGTCATCGCGACGGTGGTCATGATGATGGGCTGGGCACGCTTGTGCCCCGCGTCCATGATCGCCGTGAGCTTGTCTACACCCTTTTCCATTTCCTCGATCGCGAAGTCGATCAGCAGGATGGAGTTCTTGGCGACGATGCCCAGCAGCATCAGGATGCCGATGTAGACCGGCATCGAGATCGGCTGGCCGACGATCACCAGCGCCAGCAGACCGCCAAGCGGGGCCAGCAGCAGCGAGGCCATGTTCACCAGCGGCGAGACGAAACGGCGGTAGAGCAGCACCAGGACCGCGAAGACCAGGAAGATGCCGCTGATGACGGCGATGACGAAGCTGTTCACCATCTCCGCCTGCCACTTGTCCTCGCCGACGGGGGCGTTGGAGACGCCGGTCGGCAAGTCCTTCATGATCGGCAGCTTCTGGATCTGCTCCATGATCGGGCCCTTGACCTGGCCCTCGCCGAGGTCGGCACCCACGAAGATGCGGCGCGACTGGTTGTAGCGCTGGATCTGGGTGGGCCCGGCGCCGAAGCGGATTTCCGCCACGCGCTTGAGCGGCACGGAACCGCCGCTGGCCGTGGTGACCGGAAGATTCTCGATCGTCGAGAAATCCCGGCGCGAGGCGCGGGCCAGGATCACGCGGATCGGCACCTGACGGTCGCTCAGCGAGAACTTGGCGGCGTTCTGGTCGATTTCGCCGAGGGTGGCGATGCGGATGGTCTGGCTGAGCGCGGCCGTGGTCACGCCGAGCTGTGCCGCAAGGTCGAGCCGGGGCACCACGACCAGTTCGGGGCGCTGAAGATCGGCGGCGATGCGCGGGGCGATGACGCCGGGGATCGTGCGCATCTGATCGGCCAGCTTCTGCGCCGTCTTGCGCAGCAGTTCCGAATCGCTTCCCGAAAGCATGACCGAAATGTCGCGGCCGCTGCCGAAGCCGCCCGACTGCGTGGCGAAAGTCACGCGGGCATCGGGGATGTCCTGAAGCTGCGGCGCCATCCGGCGTTCGAATTCGATGCTGGTCGCCTTGCGCTGGTCGGCAGGCTTGAGCGCGATGTAGAGCGATCCCTTGCCCTCGCGCGAGGCTTCCAGGATGTGCTGCACTTCGGGCTGGCTTTCCAGCAGGCGGGTGACCTTGTCGGCCACGGCGGCGGTCTGTTCGATGGTGGTGCCGGGCACCATCTCGAGATTGACCGTGCTGGTGTCGTTATTGGTGTTCGGCTGGAACTGCGAGGGCAGGCCGGCGAGCAGGGCGAACGTCAGCACCAGCGCGTAGATACCCGCGCAGAAGGCGTAGAACCGGTGGTCGCGCATGCGGGCCGCGAAACGGTCCGAGAAGTAGCGATACCACACGCCAAAGCGGCCGATCGCGCCCAGCAGGATCTTCATGCCCGCTCCGAGCAGGAAGATCACGACCGGGACGGCAAGCGGTGCGACGACCGCCGCCAGCACCAGGGCGGCCTTGTCGAGACCGGCCTTGGTCAGGACTGCCTTGACGCCCATGAAGAGCAGGGACGCGGCGAAGAGACCGCCCGCCAGGATGGCGATGACGGCCACGGCGGCGACCACATAGTACCACCAGCGCGCCGGGCTCTTGACGAGGCGTGCCTTCAGCCGGTGCGCTTCGCTGGAATCGAGCGTCCAGGCCAGGATCTTCAGATAGAAGTCCATCGCCCGCCCGCCGCCATGTTCGGCATGGCCGTGCGCCTTGAGGAAGTATGCCGCGACCATCGGCGTGATAAGACGTGCGACGGCAAGGCTCATCAGCACTGCGGCTACGACCGTCAGGCCGAAAGCCTTGAAGAACTGGCCGGGGATGCCGGGCATCAGGCCGACCGGAAGGAACACCGCGACGATCGAGAAGGTGGTGGCGACGACGGCCAGGCCGATCTCGTCCGCCGCGTCGATCGAGGCCTGGTAGGCGGATTTACCCATGCGCATGTGGCGCACGATGTTCTCGATCTCCACGATCGCATCGTCGACCAGCACACCTGCCACCAGGCTGAGCGCCAGCAGCGAGAGGAAGTTGAGCGTGAAGCCCAGCATGTCCATGAACCAGAAGGTCGGAATCGCGGAGAGCGGGATGGCGATGGCGGAAATCATCGTCGCCCGCCAGTCGCGCAGGAACAGATAGACGATGACGATGGCCAGGACGGCGCCTTCGACCAGCGCCTCCATCGAACTGGTGTACTGCCCCTTGGTGTAGTCCACGTCGGAGAACAGCCGCGTGATGTGGATGTTCGGGTTTTCCTTGCGGATCTTGTCCAGCGCCTTCTCGGCCCCGTCGTAGACGGCGACGTCGGAGGCCCCGAGGGCGCGGGTGAAGCCGAAAGTCACCACTTCGCGGCCGCGCAGCTTGGCGATGCGGGTCTGCTCGGAATAGCCGTCGTAGACTTTGGCGATGTCGGACAGCTTGACCTGCCGGCCGCCGCCCACGTTGATGCGGGTCTGCGAGAGCTGGAAGGCGTCTTGGGCATTGCCGAGCACGCGAACCGACTGGCGCGAGCCGGCGATTTCCGCCTGGCCGCCCGCCGCGTCGGTATTGACCTGGCGCAGCACGCCGTTGATGTCGTTGGCGGTGAGGCCCAGCGCGATCAGGCGCTCGGGATCGACGACGACGCGGATCTCGCGGTCGACGCCGCCGTTGCGCTCTACGGAGGCCAGGCCTTCGATCGAGAGCAGGGTCTTGGAGATCGTGTCGTCGACGAACCAGCTGAGCTGCTCCATCGTCATGTCGTCGGCGCTGACGGCATAATAGGCGAGATTGTCGCCATTGGCCTCGATCTTGGTGACCATCGGCTCGAGAATGCCGTCGGGCAACTGGCCGCGAACCTGATCGACCGCATTCTTGACCTGGTTGGTCGCGACATCGGGATCGGTGCCGACCGTGAAGAAGACCAGTGTGGTCGAAGTGCCTTCGGAGGCGGTCGACTGGATTTCCTCGATTCCCGGCACGGAGCGCACGGCGCCCTCGATGATCTGGGTGATCTGCGTCTCGATCTCGGTCGGGGCGGCGCCCGGCTGCGAGATCATGACGTGGACGCCGGGGAATTCGACGTCCGGCATGTTGTTCACGTCCATGCGCATGAACGAGACCACGCCGGCGATCATCACGCCGATGAAGAAGACGATCGGAATGATCGGATTGCGGATCGACCAGGCCGAGATATTGCGAAGGCTCATCGCGTATTTACTCGCCCGCGTTCGGTTTGGCGGCGGCGGTCATGCGCGGCTTGACCTTGTCGCCCTCGTTGAGGAAGCCACCGGCACGCAGCACGACTTTCTCGCTGCCGTCGAGGCCCTGCTTCACGGTGATACCCCGTGCGGTGACGATGCCGGTCTGCACGGCGCGGCGGTGGACCACGTCCTTGGCATCGACGACATAGACGAAGGCGCCCTTGTCGTCGTTCTGGATCGCGGATTCGGGCAGCACCGGGGCCACCGTCTGGCCGCTGTTGATCACGGCGCTGGCGAAGCCGCCGGGACGCAGGGCGGAATTGTAGGCGAGGGCGATGCGGGCGATGCCCTGGCGGTTGGTGGCGTCGATCACCGGGGCGATCTGCCATACCTGGCCGGTGAAGCTCTGGTTGCTGCCGGTAGGCGTCACCGTGGCTTCCACGCCCACTTTCATGCGCGCAAGGTCATCCTCGCTCATCTGGGCGAGCAGTTCCATTTCGCCGCCCTTGGCAAGGCGGAACAGCACCGAGCTGCCGCCGCCCACGACCTGGCCCAGTTCGACATTGCGTTCGAGTACGAGGCCGGAAGCCGGCGCGACGATGTTGAGGCGGGCGGTCTGCGCCTGGAGCTGGCCCAGCGTGGCGCGCGCGACCTTGACCTGGGCATTGGCCGAATCGCGCGTCGCAGTGAGACGGTCGACATCGGCGGCGGAGATGAAGCCGCGGTCGACAAGCTTGAGGGCGCGGTCGAGATTGGCCTGGGCCAGGCGGGCGTCGGCCTGGGCCACCGCGATCTGCGCGGACTGGCTGGCCTGCTGCTGCGACTGGACCGAGCGATCGATGACAGCGAGCACCTGACCCTGGGAAACCCAGTCACCCGGTTCGACCAGAACCGAACGGACCTGGCCGCCTTCGCCGACCGAACCGACCGGCATCGGGCGGCGTGCCGCCAGCGAGCCGGTGGCGGTGATCTCGCCTTCGACGGAGGCACGGCCCGGCACGACGACGGTGACCGCAGGCATCTGGATGTCTGCGGCGCCGGCCTTTTCGGTCTTTTCGCCGCCGCGCACGGCGAACCATATCCCGGTGGCCAGCACGATCGCGGCAACGATGGCGATCAGCCACCAGCGGCGCGATGCGCGGTCCTGCTCATTGTCGCTCTCGAGCGGATTGCCGCCCAGTCCGCTTCCGGTGGCCGCCAACCCCTCGTTCTCCGTCACGTCGATCCTGCTGTCGTAATTCATCGTGTCACCGCAAAAATTGCGATTGCCCCCAGTCCCGAATGCCTCGTCCGGATGCCCTTGCCCCGCGAAAGCGATGTCGCCCCTGGGGTGGCCGGAAGGCACGATCTGCCGCCGGAGCGCGGACACGTCGGTCCACGCCGCTGCGACGGCCAAATTTCCTGCGAAACGACATATACCTGCGGCGGACGGGTGGCAATCAGCAGTCGCCGTGTCGCCGACCCGGGTCGACCAGCGTCGACGACAGTATCCGGCGGCCAGGCCCCTGCTATCTTTCGAGAATTGCCCGGAGATATACGAAAAACGGCGACGAACCGAGGTCCGCCGCCGCTTTCAGGTCCTTTGGGGACCAAATAGGTAGTGCGCTCAATACTTCTGCTGGCGCTCGTAGAGATCGCGGTAATGCTGAATACGCGTGACGCGCAGGCCCTGCATTCCCGAACGGTCCACGGCACGCTGCCAGGACGCGAATTCCTCGAGCGTGAGCTGGTAGCGATCGCAGACCTCGTCGATCGACAGCAGGCCGCCGTTCACGGCCGCCACGACTTCCGCCTTGCGACGCACGACCCAGCGGGTGGTGTTCGCCGGGGGCAGCGATTCCAGCGTCAACGGCTCGCCGAGCGGCCCGATTACCTGGGCAGGACGGATTTTCTGGTTTTCGATCATCATCACCCTCGTACGCCGGTGCTTGGATTGCCGGCGACGGAAAGGACCTTGGCCTGCGCTGGCTTGCGATTGCCTGAAGCATTTGGGTTAACAGTTCTTGAGACTGTCGCATATGTATGAATCACATAAGCGACCGACCCGGCGAAACTGCCGAAGCGGTGGAGGCGCGGCGAGGCGGACGTCTCGGCAAACGCCGCACGCAGATCGTGCGCGGCGAAGAGCCGGGAACGCAAGGAAAACCAGTCGATTGGAAAACGGACCGGCATGAACTCCTCGCTGTCGCGACCCGACGCATGCCCCGCTTTGCAGGTTTCATGATCATGAGCGATGTTCATGTCGATCGCTTGTAACGGCGCTTGGTCAAGGGAGAGTAAAGGCCGGACTTACCTTTTGTTAAATATTCTTAACACCGGCTTCGCCATGACCTTTAACCGAGCGCCATGATCCTTGACCGGGCGAAGGCCCCGCCGTGGCCGACGGGATGAAAGCGGGTGTCTTGCCGGTCCTCCATCGTCAAAGGTAGGAATCCGGCGCGTTCGGCTGTATGGGGCGGCGCATGACCGCCCTTTCCGATCTTGAAGGACTGGTGGCCGGCCTCGACCCCGCCGCCCTGTTCCAGTTGCCTGCGCCGCTTTCGGCCCGCCGCATCGTCGTCGCCATGTCAGGCGGTGTCGACAGTTCCGTCGTGGCCGCGCTGGCCGCAGCCACCGGCGCCGAAACCATCGGCGTGACGCTCCAGCTCTACGACTACGGCGCCGCGACCGGCCGCAAGGGCGCCTGCTGCGCCGGCGACGACATCCGCGACGCCCGCGCCGTGGCAGACCGCCTGGGCATTGCCCACTATGTGTTCGACCATGAGAGCGCCTTCCGCGAGGAAGTGGTGGAGCGCTTCGCCGACGACTACATGGCCGGGCGCACGCCGATCCCCTGCATCCGCTGCAACATGGGTCCGAAGTTCACCGACCTGCTGACGATGGCCCGTGACCTCGGGGCCGACTGCCTTGCCACCGGCCACTACGTGCGCCGCGTCGAGGGACCGGCCGGCTCCGAGCTGCACCGCGCCTTCGATCCCGCGCGCGACCAGAGCTACTTCCTTTACGGAACCACCGAGGCGCAGCTGGACTTCCTGCGCTTCCCGCTGGGCGGGTTGCCGAAGAGCGAAACCCGCCGCCTGGCCGAAGCGGCAGGTCTGCGCGTTGCCGACAAGCCGGACAGCCAGGACATCTGCTTCGTGCCGGATGGCGATTATGCCAAGATCGTGCGCGCCGTCCGTCCGGAGGGTGAAGCGCCGGGCGAGATCGTTCATGCGCTCACCGGCGAAGTGCTGGGCACGCATCGCGGCATCATCCACTACACCGTCGGCCAGCGCCGGGGGCTGGAGATCGGCGGCCAGCCCGAACCGCTCTATGTCGTGCGCATCGATGCGCCGGGACGCCGCGTCCTGGTCGGCCCGCGCGCGCTGCTGGGCGTTGCCGCCGCCCTCGTCACCGAGACCAACCGTATCGGCCCGCTTCCCGATGCGCCGCTGACGGCCAAGGTGCGCTCGCTGGCGAAGCCGGTGCCGATCACGCTCGAAGGCGACTTCGGCGGCGGCGCGGCAGTCACGATCCGTTTCGCGAACCCCGAATATGGCGTTGCGCCGGGGCAGGCAGCGGTGATCTATGCCGGCGACCGGGTGGTGGGCGGCGGCTGGATCGAGGGGACCGAGTCCGCCGTTCCGCTGGACTGAAGGTACGTAAGGGGGCCCGGCGCCCGATGTTAGAAGCGCCGTGGCCCGTCAGTTGGCCCAGGGTTCGAGCTGGCATCCGCGATCGGGTGCGAAGGTGGCGGTCTGGCTGGCCAGCAACGGGACGCTGGCCTTGACCGAGCGATTCTCGGCATCTTCGGAAAGCATCATCAGCGACGCGGTGCGGCCCAGCCCGGCGATGGCGATCTGCCCCTTGCAGGTGCCCAGGTCCTGCTGCGAGACGAAGCGGCAGGCGCAGGCGACGCGGGCGCCGTAGGAGGTGCCGACAAGCGCCTGTTCGCGCAGGCCGCGCCACGACATCGCCATGACCAGCACCACCGCCAGCAGGGCCAGCAGCAGCGAATTGCGGATCCAGCGCGAGGGCTGGCGGCTGCGATGGGTGCTTCCGGAGGGGCCGTTATCGGCAGGCCCGTTTGCAGCAGGCCCATCTCCTGGGGGGCTTTCCCCGGTCGTGTACCTCGTGCCTGTTGCCATATTCCTGCGCCTCGCACATCACACCGCGCGTCATGCCGGTGCGCCGTCCCCCCCTTATCCTTGCCCTTTCCGTCCTGCCAGCCCTGGCGCTGAGCGCGCTTGCCGGCTGTGGACAGGATGCGCAGCAGGGGCCGCCGCCGCCGAGCGCGGAATCGCAGGCGGCGATCAAGGACGATGGCGGAGCGCCGCGCGCCGCCTTCGGCCGCGCCATCGACGGACTGTTCGACGAGGATCTCGGCCGTACCCAGGCACTGGTGGTGATGAAGCGCGGCTCCGTGATCGCAGAGCGCTATGGCGCCGGGGTCAAGCCGGACACCCGGCTGGACGGGCTGGGCATGGGCCAATGCGTCACGGCGCTGATGGTCGGGCAGCTCGTCAGCGATGGACGGCTGCGCCTCGCCGAATCGGCCCCTATCCCTGCGTGGCAGCGCCCGGGCGATCCGCGCGGCGAGATCACGCTCAAGCAGCTGCTGCAGATGCGCTCGGGCCTGCGCCATTCCGAAACGGCCGCATCGGTCACCGGCGGTCCGGCCCGCCAGTCCGACCGGATGCGGATGCTCTATCTCGACGGGCGTGACGACATGGCGGCCTATGCCGAGGCGCAGCCCCTGGAAGCTCCGGCGGGCGCGCGGTTCGTGGACAGCGCGGCAACCTCGGTCATTCTCTCCGACCTGGCCGCGCGCGTGCTTTCGTCCGATCGCAACCCCGATCGGCGCCGCAAGGCCGTGAACGACTATCTGCGCAACCGCGTCTTCGCCCCGATCGGGATGGATTCGGCCACCGCTGGCTTCGACCGTGCGGGCACGATGGTCGGCTCGGCCATGGTCCATGCCTCGGCGCGCGACTGGGCGAAGCTGGGCGAATTCCTGCGCCATACCGGCTCGATCCAGGGCGCGCAGATCCTGCCGCGCCGCTGGGTGCAGTTCATGCTGGAATCCTCGCCGCGTAATCCCGGCTATGGCGCCGGGGTCTGGCTCAACAAGGCCAAGGCGAAAGTCGGGGCAGGGGGCGAGGAAGTGCTGTTCCCGGGCATGGCGCCCGGCAACGTTTTCGCCTGCGTGGGCGAATATGGCCAATACGTGATCGGCTCGCCCGATCAGCTGCTCACCATCGTGCGCCTTGGCGAAAGCGATCCGCAGCAGGAACGGCTGGTGCACGACCGACTGGGCAAGCTGCTGGCAATGTTCCCGGGCGGGATCTGACAGCCTTTCGGGAAAATTCCCGAAAAGGATATTCTCGCGTGCCGCCGTCATCCGCCCGCGTCGAATCTTCAGACAGAGCAGGCATGAAAAAGGGCCGGAGCAGCCATGCCGCTCCGGCCCTTTTCGCGTTCGTCGAAGAGGGGATCAGCCCTCGATAGTCGTCTGCGCGTCGCGGCCGTCGCCTTCCGGGGCGGCGAGGATCGCGCGGGTCACCTGGCCCTTGGCGACGGTGTACGTGCCCGGATCGCCCACGGTGGAGCGGATCGAGGGCGCGGCCGGGCCGGCCATGCTCAGCGTCGACTTCTCGATTTCACTGCGGGCCTGCGGGCCGCCGAACAGCGCGTCGAGGGTCTGCTGCTGCAGATTGTCGTCATTGGGGCGAGGCTGTCCCTGCTTCGGCGGGGCCAGCGAGAAATCGGGCGGCACCACCAGCGGCGACTGGCGCTGCACGGCGAATTCATCGGGGCGGTTGTGGTTCAGCAGGCCGCTGCTTCCGCAGCCGGACACGAGCACCGCACCGGCGGCGACGAGAATCAGGGCTCCGGTCTTCTTCATGGGCATCAACTCAAATCTCCGGGGCGGCGTCGGGCGCCGTGTCATGTCCGCCATTCGTTTCCGGCTTGTCGCGCGAAAGCAATGAGCGGGCAAGGATAATCAGGACGCCGACGGTTATGGCGACGTCTGCGATGTTGAAAATGAGGAACGGCCGCCATTCACCGAAGTGAAGGTCGGCATAGTCGATCACGTAGCCCATGGTGAAGCGGTCGCGGATGTTGCCCAGCGCACCGCCCAGCACCATGGCCAGCGCGGCGATTTCGCCCAGCTTGCGTTCGCGAAGCATCCAGATGAGGACGAACAGCGCGATCGCGCCGGTCATCGCCACCAGGGCCCAGCGGCCCTCCGGCGAATCCGCGGTGAACAGGCCGAGCGAGACGCCCAGGTTCTTGGTCCAGCGCAAGTTGAAGAACGGCGCCAGCTCGATCACGCCCACGTCGCGCAGCTTCAATCCGGTGACGACCCAGGCCTTGAAGCCCTGGTCCACCATGAAGACCACCGCGGCGATCAGAAAGCCGATGAGGCGCTTGCGGCCAACGGTCATCTCGGCGCTCATGCCTCGGTCTCCAGCGCGCCGACCACGTCATCGCAGCGGTCGCACAGGGCGCCGTCTTCCGTAACTTCGGGAAGATGGCGCCAGCAGCGGCCGCACTTGTGGTTGGTGGAAGGCGTGACGGTCACGTCATCCCCCTGCCCACGCGCGACTTTCGCGGTGATGAACAGTTCGGCCAGATCTGCGTCGGAGGCACTGGCGGGCGCAGAGGCGGGAACCGTAACTTCTGCGGCCAGGCTGGAGCCGACGATCTTCTCGCGGCGGAGCGGTTCGATCGCCTCGGTCACCTTCACGCGCAGGGCGCGCAGTTCGGACCAGCGGGCAGCGTCCGCTTCCACGGCCGGGACTTCCGGCCATTCGAGCAAGTGCACGCTCTCGCTGCCGGGGAAGCGGCTCTGCCAGACTTCCTCGGCGGTGAAGACGGTGACCGGCGCGGCATAGCGCACCAGTGCGTGGAACAGCGTGTCCAGCACCGTGCGATAGGCGCGGCGCTTCGGATCGGCAGGGCTGTCGCAGTAGAGGCAGTCCTTGCGGATATCGAAGAAGAAGGCCGAAAGGTCTTCGTTGCAGAAGTCCAGCAGGGTGCGCACGTAGGTATTGAAGTCGAAGTCCGCGACGGCCTGGCGCAGCGCGGCGTCGACGCCGGCCAGCAGCGAGAGCACGTAGCGTTCCAGCTCGGGCATCTCGGCAACCGGCAGCTTCTCCTCGTCGGAGAAACCATCCAGCGCGCCCAGCAGGTAGCGCAGGGTGTTGCGCAGCTTGCGATACTGGTCGGCCACGCCCTTCAGGATCTCGTCGCCGATGCGGTGGTCTTCGGTGAAGTCCACCGAGAGCGCCCAGAGGCGGATGATGTCGGCGCCGTTGGTTTCCATGACCTTCAGCGGGCTGATCGTGTTGCCCAGCGACTTCGACATCTTGAAGCCCTTGGCATCCATCGTGAAGCCGTGAGTCAGCACTGCCTTGTAAGGCGCATGGCCGCGCGTGGCGCAGGATTCGAGCAGCGAGGACTGGAACCAGCCGCGATGCTGGTCGCTGCCTTCCAGATAGAGGTCCGCCTTGGGCCCTTGGTAGCCTTCGGGGCGCAAGAGGTCGGGCCAGCGGCCCGATTCGAGCACGAAGGCGTGAGTCGAGCCGGAATCGAACCAGACGTCGAGAATGTCGGCAACGCGCTCGTAGTCGTCGGCGCTGTAGTCCGGCCCGAGCAGGTCCTGCGCGGCTTCATCGGACCAGGCGTCCACGCCGCGGGCGAGGATGGCATTGACGATGCGGTCGTTGACGGCGGGGTCGACGAGGTATTCGCCGGTCTTGCGGTCGACGAACAGGGTGATCGGCACGCCCCAGGCGCGCTGGCGGCTGAGCACCCAGTCCGGGCGGCCTTCGACCATGGCGCCGATGCGGTTGCGGCCCTTTTCGGGAACGAAGCGCGTGTCGGCGATGGCCTGGAGCCCGGCTTCGCGCAGCGTGGGCGCGTCGTCCAGGTTTTCCTCGGCGGGATCGATGGCGCCGCCTTCGTTCTCCCAGCGGGTATCGGCGCGGCTCTTGGGCGAGATGTGAGTCATCGCCTTGTCCATCGGCACGAACCACTGCGGGGTGCAGCGGAAGATCACCTTGGCCTTGGAACGCCAGGAGTGCGGATAGGAATGCTTGTAGTCGGCCGAAGCCGCCAGCAGCGCGCCGGCCTCGCGCAGGTCCGAGCAGATCGGGCCGTCGGGGGCATTGAACTTCGGGTTGATGACCGAACCCTGGCCGCCCAGCCAGCCCCAGTCTTCGCGGTACTTGCCGTCGGCTTCGACCACGAACTTGGGATTGATGCCATGCGCCTTGCACAGCAGGAAGTCGTCCTCGCCGTGGTCGGGTGCCATGTGGACGAGGCCGGTGCCGCTCTCGGTGGTGACGAAATCGCCTGCCAGCAGCGGACGCGGTTCGGCGAAGAAGCCGCCCAGCGCATGCATCGGGTGGCGAGCGAGAGTGCCGGCGAGGTCGGCGCCGCGATAAGTGCCGAGCGCGTATTCGGACAAGTCGGCATCGCCGATTATGTTCTCGGCCACGGGGCCCAGGCCGGTGCGCGCGAAGAAGGCTTCGAGCAAGGGCACGGCGATCAGGAAGCGGCGGCCGTCATGCGCGCGGTAGTGGTGGTATTCCACCTCCGGCCCATAGGCGATCGCCTGGTTGGTCGGGATCGTCCACGGGGTGGTCGTCCAGATCACGGCATGGGCACCGACCAGTTCCGCGATGGGCGATTCGGTGATCTCGAAGGCCACGTCGATCTGGGTCGAGACGATGTCCTCGTACTCGACTTCGGCTTCTGCCAGCGCGGTCTTTTCCACCGGGCTCCACATCACCGGCTTGGCGCCGCGGTAGAGCATCTGGTTCTCGGCAAATTTCAGCAATTCGCCGACGATGGTGGCTTCGGCCTGGAAGTCCATCGTCAGGTAGGGATTGTCCCAATCGCCATTGACGCCGAGGCGCTTGAGCTGCTCGCGCTGCACATTGACCCAGTTCTGGGCATAGGCGCGGCATTCGGCGCGGAATTCCTCTGCGGGAACCTCGTCCTTGTTCTTCTTCTTCTTGCGGTACTCTTCCTCGACCTTCCACTCGATGGGCAGGCCGTGGCAGTCCCAGCCGGGGACATACGGGGCATTCTTGCCCAGCAGGGTCTGGGTGCGGACGACCATGTCCTTGAGGATATGATTCAGCGCATGGCCGATGTGCATGTCGCCATTGGCGTAGGGCGGACCGTCGTGCAGCACGAACATGTCGCGGTCGGCCCGCGCTTCGCGCGTCTTGCGGTAAATGTCCTGTTCCTGCCAGCGCGCAAGAATACCCGGCTCCTTCTGGGGGAGCCCGGCTTTCATGGGGAAATCGGTCTTCGGAAGGAAGACGGTCGCTCTATAATCGCGCTGTTCGGTCATATGCGCTGCGCACTAGAGCAATTGCGCGCCTGTTGGAAGAGTTCGCAGGCATGGCGATACGCGGGTTTCGATCGCGACGAAGCTCTGTGCAGCGCGCTCGCCGCTCCAGACTAGTTTCAGGGCGATTTCGTTTCTTGAGGCGAGCGGGCTTTGCTCAGCCGATGTGCGACAGCAGCTCGCGGGCCCGGTCGCAGTCGCGGCCCATCTGCGCCACCAGGGCGTCGAGCGAATCGAACTTGGCTTCGGGACGCAGGAAGTGGTGGAAGGCCACCTCGATCTCCTGTCCGTAGAGATCGCCTGAAAAATCGAAGAAGTAAGGTTCGAGCAGTTCGATCGGCGGCTCGAACGTCGGGCGCACGCCCATGTTGGCGGCGCCGGGCAGCACGCGTCCGTCCGGCATGCGCCCGGTCACGGCGTAGATGCCGTAGCGCGGGCGCAAGTAGTTGTGCATGTCGATATTGGCGGTGGGGAAGCCGATGGTCCGGCCCAGCTTGCCCCCGTGCTGCACCACGCCGCGCGCCGCGAAAGGGCGGGTGAGCAGGCGGGTGGCGGTCTCGCACTCGCCCAGCTTCAGCGCGTCGCGGATGCGGCTGGAGGAGATGACGCCCCGCTCGTCGTGCACGGCGCCCACGGTGCGGCCGATCAGGCCGATGCGCGCGCCGACCTCGCGCAGGACCTGCGGATTGCCGCCACGGCCCTTGCCGAACGTGAAGTCCTCGCCGGTGACGACACCGACGCAGCCAAGCTGCCGGCCGAGCACCTGTTCGATCCAGTCTGCCGCTTCCATCGAGGCCATGGCGCGGTCGAAATGGAGCAGCAGCATGGCGTCGGCGCCGGCCGCCTCGAACAGGTCCTGCCGCTGGTCCAGCGTGGTCAGGCGGAAGGCGGGCGCGTCTGGCTGGAACAGGCGGACGGGATGGGGATCGAACGTCGCGACGATGGCGGGCCGGCCGAGTTCGCGGGCCCAGCGGATGGCCTCGCCCACCACGGCCTGGTGGCCCTGGTGGAACCCGTCGAAGTTGCCGAGCGCCAGAACGGCGCCGCGCATCGATTCGGGAACGGGTTCGCGGTTGTCGAGACGAATCATGTCAGATCAGGCCTATAAGTCCCGGACCAGCGTGACGAAAGCATGCGCGGGAAAATCACCCGCGGCGGGATGCTCCTCGCGCGCGGCTTCGCGCCATTGCGGGCCTGCCGCGGGCATTTCGGTATCGCCGGGATAGTCGGCGTGGATCTCGGTCAGTTCGATGCGGGGGGCCAGCGGCAGGAACAGGCGGTAGATTTCGGCGCCGCCGATCACCGCCACTTCGCCGTCACCCGCCAGCGCCAGCGCTTCGTCCACCGAATGGGCCACTTCCGCGCCCTCGGCCGTCCATGCCGCGTCGCGGGTGAGCACGATATGGCGGCGGCCGGGAAGCGGAGAAGGGAAGCTGTCGAACGTCTTGCGGCCCATGATCATCGGCTTGCCGAGGGTCATGGCCTTGAATCGCCGGAGATCGGCGGGCAGGCGCCAGGGCAGGGCGCCGTCGCGGCCGATCACGCCGTTGGCGGCGCGGGCGTAGATGAGGAAGAGGTCCTGCGCCAAGGCTCTGGGTCAGTCGCGCTGGAAGGAGAGGCGGGTGACATGGCCCATCTTGCGGCCGGGACGCGAAGCGCCCTTGCCGTAGAGATGCAGATGGTTGGCCGGATCGGCCAGGATCTTGGCCCAGTCGTCCGCCTCGTCACCGATCAGGTTGCGCATTTCCACGGCATCGGCGGCCAGGCCGGTTTCGCCCAGCGGAAGGCCGCAGATCGCGCGGACGTGGTTCTCGAACTGGCTGGTGACCGCGCCCTCGATGGTCCAGTGCCCGGAATTGTGCACGCGCGGCGCCATCTCGTTGAAGACGGGTCCGTCCTCGGTCGCGAAGAATTCCAGCGTGAGCACGCCGACATAGTCCAGCGCTTCGGCTACTTTGGCGGCCAGCGCGCGCGCGGCGGGAACCTGGTCGAGCAGGCGCTGCGGGGCAGGCACCGTGCTGACCGAGAGAATGCCGCCCTCATGCACGTTGTGGGCGGAATCGAAGTAGCGGATGTCGCCGTCCGCGCCGCGGCACAGGATCACCGAGAATTCGGCGAAGAACGTGACGAAGCCCTCGTAGATGAGCGCCTGGTCCGGAAGATCGAGCCCCTCGGCGTCTTCGGGCGTCATGATGCGCCACTGGCCCTTGCCGTCATAGCCGTCGCGCCGGGTCTTGAGGATGCCCGGTGCGCCGATCGCGGCGACCGCCTTTGCAAGGTCCTGGGCCGAATCCACCGGCGCGAAGGGGGCAGGGGTGCCGCCCAGTTCGGTGACGAAGCGCTTCTCGCTCAGGCGATCCTGTGCGGTTTCGAGCGCGCGGGCATGGGCCAGCAGCGGTACCTTGCCCAGCGCCGCGAGCGGCGCCACCGGCACGTTCTCGAACTCGTAAGTGACGACCGCGCAGCCCGCTGCGAAGCGGGCCATCGCTTCGGCATCGTCCCAGGCGGCACAAGTGAATCCCGCGCTCACTTCGGCGGCGATGGAATCGGCCTCCGGTGCGTAGATGTGGCAGCGATAGCCGAGCTGGGCAGCGGCCATCGCGATCATCCGGCCGAGCTGGCCGCCGCCGAGTATGCCGATGGTTTCGCCGGGAGGGATCATCTTCAGGTGCTTGCTCGATCGGTCAGGAGGGACGTTCGGCGACGCTCGCCGTCTGGTCTGCGCGGAACGTCTTGAGGCGTTCGGCCAGGGCCGGGTCGGCCGTGGCGAGGATCGCGGCGGCGAGCAGGCCGGCATTGGCCGCGCCTGCCTCGCCGATCGCCAGCGTGCCCACCGGAATGCCGGCGGGCATCTGCACGATCGAGAGCAGGCTGTCCTGTCCCGAAAGCGCCTTGGATTGTACCGGCACGCCCAGCACGGGAAGGTGGGTCATCGAGGCGATCATGCCGGGCAGGTGGGCAGCGCCCCCCGCACCGGCGATCACGACCTTGAAGCCTTCGCCGTCCGCACCCTTGGCGAAATCGACCAGCCGCTCCGGCGTGCGGTGCGCCGAGACGATCCGCGCGTCGTAAGCGACGCCCAGCTTGTCCAGCATGTCGGCAGCGCGCTGCATGGTCGGCCAGTCGGACTGGCTGCCCATGACGATGGCAACAGGAGCCCCCACCCCGCTCATGTCAACGCTCCGACAGGTAATAGCGGTCGAGCACTGCGAGATCGTCTGCCAGTTCGTAGACGATCGGCTGGCCGGTCGGGATTTCCAGGCCGGTGATCTCGTCGTCCGAGATGCCCGAGAGGTGCTTCACCAGCGCGCGCAGGCTGTTGCCGTGGGCGGAGACGAGCACGTCGGCACCGGCCTTGAGGTGCGGGACGATCGAGCCTTCGTAATAAGGCAGGACGCGTGCGATGGTGTCCTTGAGGCTTTCGGTCATCGGCACCTCGATCCCGGCGTAACGCGGGTCGGACGAGAGATCGAACGCGCTGCCGCGCTCCAGGACAGGCGGCGGCGTGTCGAAGCTGCGGCGCCAGATCTTGACCTGGTCGTCGCCGTGCTTGGCCGCGGTTTCCGCCTTGTTGAGGCCGGTGAGGCCGCCGTAGTGACGCTCGTTGAGGCGCCAGTCCTTAGTCTCCGGGATCCAGAGCAGGCCCGCGGCTTCGAGCGCGAAGTGCAGGGTGCGGATCGCGCGGGTCTGCAGCGAGGTGAAGGCGACGGTGGGCAGGATGCCCTTTTCCTTCAGAAGCGTTCCTGCGGCGCGGGCTTCTTCCTCACCCTTTTCGGTAAGGTCGACGTCCCACCATCCGGTGAAGCGGTTCTCGAGATTCCATTGGCTCTGGCCGTGGCGGACGAGGATCAGGCGAGGCAAGGCGTACTCCCAGGTCTCAGCGGCGATCCCCTCGGGAAACGCCCGTTGGCAGACTGACTCTATGTCTGGGCGCAGCCCCTAGCTTTCCGGGGCGGGTTTGGAAAGACCGGCTGATTCGTTTTCAGCGTTCGATTCGCCCGCAGCGGCGCTATCCGCGTCCCCTGCCGACGCTTCGCTGGCGGAGGCAGGGGCATCGGAAGCCAGTGCGCGTGCCTGGACCTTGCGGCGGCGAAGATTTTCCCGAAGCTTGGCGGCGAGCCTTTCGTCGCGGGTTTGCTGGGCTTGCGTCATGGTCAGGCGTCTTTCGGAACGGTCTTCGGTGGGTCTGGAAATGGCTTTCTGAAAAAGAATGCGCAAGAGGCGCTTGACAATCAGGCCGGTCACGGACATTAGCCCGCCCCTGCCCCGGGTCGCCGGGACACAGCCTTTCCGGACACGGAAAAGAGCGCTGCTGTAGCTCAGTGGTAGAGCGCGTCATTGGTAATGACGAGGTCGGGAGTTCAATCCTCCCCAGCAGCACCATTCTCCCCTTATCGAGATTCGGTGAACCGCAAGCAAGTTGCGGATGTTCCACGTGAAAACACGCGGACTGTGGCTTTTTTGCTGCACTGCAGCGATGTCACGAAAGTGCCATGACATTGGCACGTAACTGTCACGAACCCTGCCTAGACGCGCCGCAATTCGTCGCAAAACAGGGTTCCAGTACATGAAAACCTCCTTCCGGATCGCAGCCGGCCTGCTCGCCTCGGCATCGTTCGCCACGATCGCGCACGCCGGCGAAGTCGCCGGCAGCGTTCATGACGCGTCGGGCGTGCGTCCGTTGCAGTCGGCTTCGGTTCGCATCGTCGAACTGAACCGCTCGGCCGAGACCGACCGCGGAGGCAACTTCATCTTCGGTGACGTGCCCGCCGGTACCTACACCCTGGAAGCGCGCTATGTCGGCGCCGAAGTGACCACGCAGAGCGTCTCGGTGGCCGCCACCGGCCGCATCGCCAGCAACTTCGACCTGCCCGCGATCGGCGGCGGCGACATCCTCGTCACCGGCCAGACCGCGAACCTCACCAGCGCCCTGTCGCGCCAAAAGGCTGCCGACGGCGTCGTCTCGGTGCTGACGCGTGACGCCGTGGGCCAGTTCCCCGACCAGAACGTCGCCGAATCGCTGCGCCGCCTGCCGGGCGTGAACATCCTCAACGACCAGGGCGAAGGCCGCTACGTTTCGGTTCGCGGCCTCGATCCCGACCTCAACGGCACCTCGATCAACGGCGTTCGCATGCCGGCGCCGGAATCGGACGCCCGCTCGGTCGCGCTCGACGTGGTTTCGTCGGACACCATCGAATCGGTGGAAGTGAAGAAGTCCTTCACCCCCGACATGGACGGCGACTTCATCGGCGCCTCGGTCGAGATCAAGACCACCAGCGCCTTCGATTCGAAGAAGAACCGCTACTCGCTCAGCGCCGAGGGCAGCTGGAACGACTATTCGGGCAAGGTCACGCCGAAGGGTTCGTTCGACTTCACCCAGAAGCTGGGCGACGATTTCGGCATCGCCGGTTCGGTCAGCTACTACAAGCGCAAGTTCGAGACCGACAACGTCGAGACCGGCGGCTGGAACGTCGACGATAGCGGCAATGCCTGGGCCGAATCGGTCGAATACCGCGACTATGACGTGGAGCGCACCCGCATCAATGCCGCGCTCTCGGCCGACTGGCGCGTGTCGGACACGACCAAGGCCTATGTGCGCGGCAACTGGGCGCAGTTCGACGATCACGAATATCGCCGCCGTACCACGCTCGACTTCAGCGACTTCGACGGTCCGAGCAGCAGCACGGACTCCAGCGCCACCTTCGATTCGGATGACGAGCGCATCACCGTCGAGCGCGACCTCAAGGATCGCTTCGAACGCCAGCGCATCCGCAGCGTTGCCATCGGCAGCGACACCGACACCGGTACGTGGAAGTTCAACTGGCAGGCGAGCTATGCCAAGTCGAGCGAGAAGGAAACGTTCTCGATCGACCCGACCCGCTTCCGCGCCCGCTTCAACGAAGGCGTGGTGGTCGCCACCGACTACGCGAACAAGTACTATCCGACTTACGCGGTCACCGCCGACCCGGACAGCGAGTTCAACGATGCCTCGGCCTATGAATTCAACAAGACCGAGCTGACCACCCTGTCCGACAGCCAGGATGAGGAATGGGCCGTCAAGGCCGACCTCGCCCGCACCTTTGCCGGCGACAATGGCGACTTCACCGTTCAGGCCGGCGCCAAGGCGCGCTGGCGCAAGAAGTCCTACGACTTCAACATGAACTACTACGAACTGGCCGACGGCGCGCCGGACTACACGCTGGCCGACGTGCTGGGCAAGCAGACCTATCGCCTGGTCGACATGGGCCCGGTCGCCAGCAAGACCGGCCCGGCCGACTACCTGCTGTCGAACCCGGACTCGTTCGTCATAAACGATTACGAAAGTGCCCTGAACTCGGCCGTCAGCGATTATTCGGTGCGTGAGGACATCCTGGCCGGCTACGCGATGGCCCGCTGGGACAGCTCGACGCTCCGCGTGATCGGCGGCGTGCGCATGGAGCGCACGCACAACGAACTCAACGGCAGCCTCGTCACCGACAATGGCGACGACACGATCACCATCGATCCGCTGAACTACAAGCGCAACTACACCAACTGGCTGCCCAGCCTGACGCTGCGCTTCAGCCCGCAGCCGAACCTGGTCGCCCGCGCGGCCGGCTACAAGACGATCGTGCGCCCCAAGCTCTCGCAGCTGGCCCCGCGCAACACGATCAACGACGATCTTGAGCTGGAAGTCGGCAATCCGGAGCTGAAGCCCTACCAGGCCTGGAACTTCGACGCCGGGTTCGACTACTACTTCACGAACAATGGTGCCCTCTCGATCGGCGGCTTCTACAAGTCGGTCAAGGACTACACCTATAGCTACAACTCGAAGGAAAGCGGCGTCTACAACGGCATCGCCTATGACGAGCTGACCGTTCCGGTGAACGGCGACACCGCCACGATCGCCGGCCTGGAAGCCAGCTTCAGCCAGGTGTTCTCGATGCTGCCCTCGCCGTTCGACGGGCTGCTGACGCAGATCAACTACACGTACACCTATGCCCGCGGCACCGTGTTCTCCGACGATGACGGCACGCAGATCGCTCGCCGCATCGCCCTGCCGAACGCGTCGAAGAACACCTTCAACGTCGTGCTCGGCTACGAGAAGGGCCCGGTCAGCCTGCGCGCCGCCGGTACCTTCCGCGACAAGTACCTCGACGAAGTGGGCGACGACGCCGAGACCGACCGCACGGTCAACCAGCACTTCCAGATGGACCTCTCGGCCAAGTACAAGGTCACCGAGAACATCCGCCTCTTCGCGGACTGGGTGAACGTCAACAATGCCAAGTACTTCGCCTATCAGAACCTCGGCGGCGCCAAGCGCGTCCTCCAGTACGAGGAATATGGCTCGACCGTGAAGTTCGGCGCGCGGGTGACCTTCTGATGAAGGCAGCCTTCACGAACCTTTCGGGAATCGTGAAGCAGGGGTCGGGAGCATTGCTCCCGGCCCTTCTGCTTGGCGCCCTTGGCGGATGCGCGACGACGGACGGGGCGCCTGCCGCCGTCATGCTTCCAGCCACGGATGTTCCCGCGCAGGCCGAGACCGACCCGGTCGGCACGGCCAATGTCGATGCCGCCGACGATCCGGCGATCTGGCGCAATGCCGCCGATCCGGCCGCCAGCCTGGTGCTGGGCACCGACAAGAAGGCGGGTCTCTACGTCTACGGCCTCGACGGCAAAGTGCGGGACTTCGCCGCGGCAGGCGCGCTCAACAATGCCGACTTGCGCGAAGTGCGCTTCGCCGACGGTTCGCAGCGGATCCTCGTGGGCGCGAGCGACCGTACCGACCGCGCCGAGCCGCGCATCGCGCTTTTCGCGCTGGACGGTGCCACCGGCAAGCTGGCGGCGCTCGGGTCCGAGACGTTCCTGCCCGCCGGCCATGCCCCGGCCGAGGCTTACGGCTTCTGCATGGGCAGCCCCCTGGCGCGTGACGAACTGGCCCGCGCCTATGTCGTGCTCAAGGACGGCTCGGTGGCGGAGAGCCGCCTGGTCGAAAAGGACGGCCGGATTGCCGCGGACTACGTGCGGCTGGTGAAGTTCGCGACGCAGTCCGAAGGCTGCGTGGTGGACGATGCCGGCAAGGTGCTGTTCGTGGCCGAGGAAGACGTCGGCATCTGGAAGGTGCCGCTGGCCGGCGCCACCCTGGTGGCCGAGCCCTTCGCCCGTGTCGGAGCGCAGGATGGCCTCGTCGCCGATGTCGAGGGGCTGGCGATCGCGCGCGAAAGCGGGGGCCGGGCCTGGCTCGTGGCTTCCAGCCAGGGCGACAATGCCTATGCCCTGTTCGACTTGTCTTCGGGCAAGCTCTCCGGCCGTTTCCGCATCAATGGCGGCCTGATCGGCGGAACCAGCGACACCGACGGCATCGAAGTCGCGCTCGGCGATTTCGGTCCGCAGTTCCCGGAGGGCCTGATGGTCGCGCAGGACGGGGACAACGCCCCGAAAGCGCAGAACTTCAAGATGCTGTCCTGGCGCGCGATTCGCACGGCTCTGGGCATTCAGTGATGCGTGCCGCCGCCCTGCGAATCTCCGGCCTTGAGGGGGTGTACCGGGCTGGAGTAACAGGGCGGCGATGACGCGGATCACGAATCACATGATGGGAATCGCCGGCGCGGCCGTGATGGCTGTGTCCGGCTCCGCTTGTCCGCAGGCCGCCTTGGCCGATGTCCTCCAGGTCGGCACCGGAGGCTACCAGTGGGTGGCCGGCGGTCCGGCGGGGCAGGGCGGTGACACCGTGGGCGCGCAAGTGGCCGAGGTCGAGCCGGTTCCGGCCGGACTGGAAGCCTCGCAGCTTCATCCCCAGTCGATCACCCAGGCGCTCGATGCTGCGGGTCCCACCCGCTGGCGGGCGCGGGTGGCGGAACTCGCGGCCAAGTACGACATCAGCCCGACCCTGTTCGAAGCGGTGGTCTGGCAGGAAAGCCGCTGGAACGAAGCGGCGCTCTCACCCGTCGGCGCGCGCGGGCTGACTCAGCTCATGCCCGGCACGGCGGCGCAGATGGGGGTCAATGCGGGCGACCCGATGGCCAACCTCGAAGGCGGCGCGCGCTATCTGCGCATGCAGCTGGATGCTTTCGGCGGCGATATCGAAAAGGCGCTCGCGGCCTATAATGCCGGTCCCGGCCGCGTGCAGAAGGCGGGCGGAATCCCGCGCATCCGCGAGACCCAGGCCTATGTCGCCTCGATCATGGCGCGCCTGACGGACCCGGTCCGCCACTGATAACGCGCCGATCGGTGTGATCGCTCTCCGGCAGACAGAACGCCGGAGCCAGCGGTTCGACGGCGCTCTTCCGATCTTTCCCGCCCAAGAAAAAAGCGCGCCTTGCGGGGCGCGCTTTTCGTCTGAATCACAGGGAAGAAAGGCTCAGCCCAGGAGCTTCTTCGCGATGGTCCGCACTTCCTCGCCGATATCCGAGCGATCGAGCGCGATGGCGAGCGTGGCTTCCACGAAGCCGACCTTCGAACCGCAGTCGAACCGCTGGCCGGCGAACGTCACGGCGTGGAACGGCTGCTGGCCGATCAGCTTGGCCATCGAATCGGTGAGCTGGATCTCGCCGCCGGCGCCCTTGCCCTGGTTCGCCAGGAGATCCATGATTTCCGGCTGGAGGATGTAGCGGCCCGAAACGATCTTGTTCGAGGGCGCTTCGGCCACCTTGGGCTTTTCGACCAGGCCCTTCACTTCGGTCAGCGCACCGCCGAGCACGTCGAGCGTGGCGCCCGGCGCGATCACGCCGTAGCTGGAGACTTCTTCCTGCGGCACTTCGAGCACCGAGACGAGGTTGCCGCCCACTTCGTTATAGGCTTCGACCATCTGCGCCATGCAGCCGGGCGAGCCGTACATCAGTTCGTCGGGAAGGAAGATCGCGAAAGGTTCATCGCCGATCACGGCGCGGGCGCACCAGACCGCGTGGCCCAGGCCGAGCGGGACCTGCTGGCGCACGGTCACCAGGTTGCCCGGCTGGATGCGGGTCGGTTCGAGGGGATCGAGCGACTTGCCCCGCGAGGACATGGTCGCTTCCAGTTCATAGGCCGTATCGAAATGTTCGACGATCGCGGTCTTGCCGCGGCCGGTGACGAAGACGAACTCCTCGATCCCGGCTTCGCGGGCTTCGTCGACCGCGTATTGGATCAGAGGCCGGTCGACGACCGGAAGAAGTTCCTTGGGAATCGCCTTTGTGGCGGGAAGAAAGCGGGTTCCAAGTCCTGCTACCGGGAATACGGCTTTTCGGACGGGCTTTTTGAACTGTGGTGCAGACATGGGTAAAGGTCTGACTCCGTTTGGTTACAATGCGATTAAAGCCGCTTCGCAGATGCAGCGCAACAGTCTATCCATCTTTCTCCGAGGTGTGCTTGCTGCACGGCCAAATCCCGTTAAAGAGCGGGCCATGGACAAGATCATCATCCAAGGCGGCAAGCGCCTCTCCGGCACCATCCCCGTTTCCGGCGCGAAGAACGCGGCGTTGACGCTCCTGCCCTGTGCCTTGCTGACCGAAGAGCCGCTGACCCTGCGCAATCTGCCGCGCCTGGCAGACATCGACGGGTTCCAGCACCTGATGAACCAGTTCGGCATCTCGACGATGATCGCCGGCAGCCGTCCCGAAGATTTCGGCCGGGTGATGACGCTCCAGGCCACCCGCATCACCAGTTCGGTCGCGCCTTACGATCTCGTGCGCAAGATGCGCGCCTCGATCCTGGTGCTCGGCCCGATGCTGGCCCGCATGGGCGAGGCGACCGTGTCGCTGCCCGGCGGCTGCGCGATCGGCAACCGCCCGATCGACCTGCACCTGAAGGCGCTGGAAGCGCTCGGCGCCCAGATCGAGATGGCGGCCGGCTACGTCCGCGCCATCGCGCCGGACGGCGGCCTTCCCGGTGGCCGCTATTCCTTCCCGGTGGTCTCGGTCGGGGCGACCGAGAACGCGCTGATGGCCGCCGTGCTTTGCACCGGCAAGTCCACGCTGCACAACGCAGCGCGCGAGCCCGAGATCGTCGACCTCTGCAACCTGCTGGTCGCCATGGGCGCGCAGATCGAAGGGATCGGCACTTCGGACCTCACCATCCAAGGCGTGTCCCGCCTTCACGGCGCGACCTACATGGTCATGCCCGACCGTATCGAGGCCGGCTCCTATGCCTGCGCGGCGGCGATCACCGGCGGCGAAGTGACGCTGAAGGGCGCGAAGATCGAGGATATGGAAGCCACCGTGCAGGCCCTGCGCGATGCCGGCGTCCATGTCGAGCCGACGGCTGACGGCCTCCATGTCGCGGCCGACGGTCCGCTGAAGCCCGTCACTCTTTCCACCGCGCCTTACCCCGGTTTCGCCACGGACATGCAGGCCCAGCTTATGGCCCTGCTGTGCCGTGCCGAAGGTTCCAGCGTGCTGACTGAGACGATTTTCGAGAACCGCTACATGCACGTTCCCGAACTCAACCGCATGGGCGCGCATATCGAGACCAAGGGCCGCACCGCCGTGGTCCACGGCGTGCAGAAGCTGACCGGCGCCGAAGTGATGGCCACGGACTTGCGCGCGTCGATGAGCCTGGTCATCGCCGGCCTGGCGGCGGAGGGCGAGACGCAGGTACACCGCCTCTACCACCTCGATCGCGGCTACGAGCGGCTCGAAGAAAAGCTCGCTCTGGTCGGCGCACAGATCGAACGGGTCGGCGGCGAGTAACGCAACCTATCGGCGCGATGGCGCGTTGCTCCCCCGAATACCCGAAAGGGTCCGGACACCCCAGGAGGAGCAACGACCATGGGCTTGATCAAATTGGCCGCAGCCGGAGCCATCGGCTACGCGCTTTACAAGTATGCCAATCGCGACGGCCAGCAGGCGGCAACCGCCGGCGGGTCCGAGAACTATAGCGTGCGCGATGCCGGGCCGGAGAACATGACTCACAAGCCGCCGCGCTGGTCCAAGACCGACGAGGCGATCGACGAGAGCTTCCCGGCCAGCGATCCGCCGTCCACCTACTGATTTCCTGCGGGAACACGATCTCCTGCGAGCCATCGCAGTGTACCCAAGGGGCGGGACCGCAAGGTTTCCGCCCCTTACCGTTTGGCGCCTCACCGCTTTGTATCGCAAGGCCGGGCGTTCAGGCCTGCAGGGCCGCGACCAGCCATACGCGAATGGCGCTTGCCAGACCGGGCGGGGTTTCCGCTTCCAGCCGCTCCGCATCGATCCGCGCCACGAGCGCGTTGATCGGAATCCCCCCTTCGGCGGCGACCTGGCGCAGCAGGTCCCAGAACACCGGTTCGAGGCTGATCGAGGTCTTGTGACCCGCGATCTCGATCGAGCGCTTGACCGGCGGGTGGTAGATCGACGTCATTGCCCTTGCCTAGCAGGCGGCGCGACCCGGGTGAATGGCCTGGACTCGCGTGAGGCTGACTTGCGACGCTGATTCCGGGACGCCGGCGCTTTCGTCGCCCGCAGCCTCGGCCTTGCGCCATGGCCCGAGAAGCCGGGAGACAGGCTGGCCGCCCCTCGCTATCGATCGGGAATGCAGAGCGTTATCATCTACATCGGCGCGGCGCTGGCCGAAATCGGGGGCTGTTTTGCGTTTTGGGCCTGGCTGCGGATGGGGAAGTCTCCCCTTTGGCTATTGCCGGGCTGCGCTTCGCTGGTGCTTTTCGCCTGGCTGCTGACGCTCGTGGACAGCAGCAATGCCGGGCGGGCCTATGCCGCCTATGGCGGAATTTACATCTCGTCGGCCCTGTTGTGGCTCTGGATCGCCGAGGGCGTTCGCCCGGATCGCTGGGATCTCGGCGGAGTGGCCGTCTGTCTGGTGGGCGCGGCCATGATTCTCTTCGGGCCGCACAAGGTCTGAACCCAAAGGCCAGAAGAGTAGGGCGGACCGACCCGACGCGCGGGCCGGTCCGCCGATGGCTCAATACATGTGCTGGCCGCCGTTGATGCTCAGGGTAGAGCCGGTGACGAAGCCCGCATTGTCGGAGCAGAGGAAGGCACAGCCGCGCGCGATCTCGTAGGCGTTGCCGAGGCGGCCGACGGGGATCTTGGCGACGATCTTCTCAAGGACCGGCGCCGGGACGGCGGCGACCATGTCGGTATCGATGTAGCCGGGCGCGATGGCATTGACGGTGACGCCGTACTTGGCGCCTTCCTGGGCCAGCGCCTTGGTGAAGCCGTGGATGCCGGACTTGGCCGCGGCATAGTTCACCTGGCCGTACTGGCCGGCCTGGCCGTTGATCGAGCCGATGTTGACGATGCGGCCCCAGCCGCGCTCGCGCATGCCGGAGAACGTGGCCTTCGCCATGTTGAAGCACCCGCCGAGGTTGATGCGCATCACCTCGTTCCAGTCATCGAAGCTCATCTTGTGAAGCACGCCGTCGCGCGTGATGCCGGCGTTGTTGATGACGATATCGACGGGGCCGACTTCCTCGGTCACCCGCGAGACGCCGTCGAGCACGGCTTCATGGTCGCCTACGTCCCACTTGTAGGCGGCAATTCCGGTCTTGTCCGTGAAAGCCTTGGCCTTCTCGTCATTGCCTGCATAATTTGCAACTACGGTGTGGCCCCTCTCCTGGAGGGCCAGCGACACAGCCTCCCCGATACCCCTGGTTCCGCCGGTAACGATAGCAACGCGCGCCATTCAAATAGCCTTTCGCTTAGTGAGCATCCACCAAGCACAGGCTAGGAAATGCCGTGCGCAAGGGCAAGCGGAAGCCCTCCCGCAGCAAGCTTTAATTACGCCATGTCGGATTGAGAGAAATGCAGCCCGAGTTGCAAAAATCAGAACTTGAACTGGGTGCCCACATAGACGGCCTGGCTGTCCTGCCTGCCGTCGGTCAGGGGCACCAGGCGTTCGCGATCCTGCGAGTAGCGAACGCCTGCCGTCAGATCTAGATTGTCGGTCACGCGGTAGGCTCCGGCCAGGTCGACCTCACCCGCTTCGCCCACGAAAGTGTGCGGTGCGCGGCCAGGCGCGCGCTTTTCGTCGATCGACAGGCGCGTGGTGAACCGCGGCTCCTTCTGCGAAGGCGTTCCGGCCTGAAGGCTGAACTTCTTCAGTTCCGGCGCGTCGGCAAGGCCGCGGGCAGGGGGGGCGGCCGGAGTGATGTCGGCCGCGAAGTTCTGATAGCCGCGCGCCACGCCCAGGTTGAAGGCGGCGGGCGCGATCTTCAGGCCGCCGACGCTGGCCAGCTCGCTATGCGGCATCGGGTTGCGATTGCGCACGATGATCGCCTGCGCGGCTTGGGGATCGACGCGCACCGCCACCGTGACGGCGCGTTCGCGGCGGCCCGCGGCCCCGGCCGGAGTGAACGGGAAGGCATCGCCATTACCCAGCGAGCGCATGGCAATGGCGCGCGACAGATTCTCGGGCGAAGTCTCGGCATCGAGCGCATCGAGGGCGCGATTCGAGGGATCGGCCTTGAACGTGGTGGTGAAGGCCAGGACGGCGCTGGGCAAGGCGAGCACGGTCACGCAGCAGGCCAGCATCATGCTGGTCCTCATGCCGCTTTTCGACGCGTGATTGCGCTCGCTTTCCGTCACTTCAAGTCCCAGTCGTCTTCCATACCGGCCGGCCCCAATTTCGCCTTCCGGTGCCAAAACACCCTGTCCGGCCATGCCGGCCTGCAGGATGGCGTGGCGAAAGGCGATAGCAGGTAGCTCCATTCTGGCCGCGGCATCTTAACACAGGCTGATCCACGCGGGGAAGGGGCAGAAAGGCGCTTTCCCGCGCCGCGCCGCCGTTCAGCAAGCGTTTAGCCTTGCAGGGGTTATGGCCGCAAGCTGAAGAAGCCGCACTTGCCGCCGGGCAATGGCGGCTATAGAGGCGTTTCACGGCAGGCGCGCGGAAAGTCCGGCGCCTTCGCCAAGACAGGAACTGGGAATTACGATGACAGGCAGCACCCATACCGGCCTTCTCTCTGCTCGATCGCTGGCAACCGCGGGCTTCTGCGCCGTGGCCGCGCTTGCACTGGCCGGCTGTGGCGGTGGCCGCAAGCAGGTGAATTCCTCGATCGCGCCCTCGGCGGTGACCACGATCGGCGTGAACAGCTACTTGTGGCGCGCCAGCCTCGATTCGCTCTCGTTCATGCCGCTGCTCCAGTCGGACAGCGCCGGCGGCGTCATCGTCACCGACTGGTACGTGAATCCCAAGCAGCCGGGTGAGCGCGTCAAGGTCACCGTCATGATCCTCGACAAGGACCTGCGCGCCGACGCCCTGCGCGTCACCGCGCAGCGCGAAGTCTCCGCCAACGGCGGCTGGGCTGCGGCACCGGTGCAGGCTGCCACCGTGCAGAAGCTTGAGGACATCATCCTCACCCGCGCCCGCGACCTTCGCCGCGATTCGATCGGCGGCTGATTGTTTTTTGAACGCGGCACCGGCCGGTGCCGCGACTGTGCGGGGGCTTACCCGCAGGAGACTCGATTAAGATGACCGAGCGGTTCGATCCGGCTCAGGCGGACACGCGCTGGCAGGCGGCGTGGGACGACGCGCAGTGCTTCAAGGCGGACGACACCTCGTCGAAGCCGCGCAGCTTCGTGCTTGAGATGTTCCCCTATCCTTCGGGGCGCATCCATATCGGCCACGTCCGCAACTACACGATGGGCGACGTGCTGGCGCGCTACAAGCGCATGACCGGGCACGAAGTGCTCCATCCGATGGGCTGGGACGCGTTCGGCATGCCGGCCGAGAATGCGGCCATGGAAAAGGGCGTCCATCCCGGCGGCTGGACGCGCGAGAACATCGCCAACATGAAGGCGCAGCTGAAGCGCCTGGGCTTCGCGCTCGACTGGAGCCGCGAGATCGCCACCTGTGAGCCGGAATATTACGGCCACGAGCAGGCGCTGTTCATCGATCTCTACGAAAATGACCTCGTTTACCGCAAGGAATCGGCGGTCAACTGGGATCCGGTGGACCAGACCGTGCTCGCCAACGAGCAAGTGATCGACGGGCGCGGCTGGCGCTCGGGCGCGCTGGTGGAGAAGCGCAAGCTCTCCCAGTGGTTCCTCAAGATCACCGACTTCGCCGACGAACTGCTGGACGGTCTTTCCACGCTCGACAAGTGGCCCGAAAAGGTCCGCACGATGCAGGAGAACTGGATCGGCAAGTCGCAGGGCCTGCAGTTCAAGTTCGACCTTACCGCCGAAGTGGGCGGCATCGGCTCGGTCGAAGTCTACTCGACCCGTCCGGATACGATCTTCGGCGCCAGCTTCGTCGCCGTCGCCGCCGATCACCCGATCGCGCAGGCGGTGGCCCAGGGCCGCCCGGAGGTCGAGGATTTCATCGCGCTGTGCAAGCAGGGCGGGACGACCGCGGCCGAACTGGAAACCGCCGAGAAGCTGGGCTTCGATACCGGCGTCAAGGCGAAGCACCCGTTCACGGGGGCCGACCTGCCGGTGTTCATCGCCAACTTCGTGCTGATGGACTACGGCACCGGCGCGGTCATGGCCGTTCCCGGCCACGACCAGCGTGACTTCGAATTCGCCACCAAGTACGGCTTGCCGATCCTGCGCGTCGTCGCGGCGAGCGAGGCCGATGCCGACAAGCCGTTCGACGGCGAGTCCGAAGCAGGTGACGGTGTCTGCGTCCACTCCGACTTCCTCAACGGCATGACCGTGAAGGACGCCAAGGCCGCCGTCATCGCGCGTGCCGAGGCGGAAGGCTGGGGCGAGGGCAAGACCGTGTGGCGCCTGCGCGACTGGGGCGTCTCGCGCCAGCGCTATTGGGGCACGCCGATCCCGTTCATCCACTGCGAGGTTTGCGGGGTGGTGCCGGTGCCCAAGAAGCACCTGCCGGTCACGCTGCCCGAGGACGTCGATTTCACGACCCCCGGCAACCCGCTGGTGCGTCACCCGACCTGGAAGCATGTCGATTGCCCGCAGTGCGGCCATGCCGCGCGCCGCGAAACCGACACGCTCGACACCTTTGTCGACAGCTCGTGGTATTTCCTGCGCTTCGCCAGCCAGCCGGAAGATCGTCCGTTCGATCCGGCCAAGATCGCTGAATGGCTGCCGGTTGAGCAGTATATCGGCGGTATCGAGCATGCGATCCTGCACTTGCTCTACGCCCGCTTCTGGACGCGCGCGCTGGCCCGCATCGGCAAGATCGAGGTCACGGAACCCTTCGCCAGCCTGTTCACGCAGGGCATGGTCACGCACGAAACCTATTTCCGCATCAACGATGCCAATGGCCAGCCGGTCTATTTCTCGCCCGGCGAGATCGAGCGCGGCGCCGAAACCGCCACGCTCAAGGCCGATGGCGCTCCGGTCGAGATCGGCCGCGTCATCAAGATGTCGAAGTCGAAGAAGAACGTCGTCGACCCCGACGAGATCGTGGCGACTTACGGTGCCGACGCGATCCGCTGGTTCATGCTGTCGGACAGCCCGCCGGAACGCGACCTGCCGTGGTCGGAAGCCGGTATCGAGGGCTGCGGCCGCTTCGTGCAGCGCCTGTGGCGCCTGTTCGCCCAGTACGACGCCTCGGCAACGGGCGAGGACAAGGCGATCGACCGCAAGGCGCACCAGACGGTGGCCGCTGTCGCTTCGGACATCGAATCGCTCGGCTTCAACAAGGCCGTGGCGCGCATCTACGAACTGACCGGCGCGGTGGAGAAGGCGGCCCCTTCGGCCAGCCGCTCGAACGCGATCCGTACGCTTCTGCTGCTCGTCTCGCCGATGATGCCGCACTTGACCGAGGAAGCTTTCGCCCAGTTCGGCGAAGGTCTCGTCGCCCAGGCGGCCTGGCCTGCCGTCGATCCGGCACTGCTGGTGGAGGACGAAGTGACCGTGGCGGTCCAGGTGAAGGGCAAGCTGCGCGACACCCTGACCGTGGCCAAGGGCACGTCCAAGGAAGAGCTTGAAGCGCTTGCCCTTGCCAGCGAGAAAGTGCAGCGTGCACTGGATGGAGCCGAGGTGAGGAAAGTGATCGTCGTTCCCGACCGACTGGTAAATCTCGTCGCGTGAAGGGTTTCCTGCGCCCTCGTTTCCTGCGTCTCGTCAGCCCGGCTCTTCTCGGGGCCGCTGTGCTGTCCGGATGCGGTCTCCAGCCGATGTACGCGGGGGGCGGCAGCGGTGCCGTCGCGCGCGGGCTTCAGGGCGTGCAGGTCGCCGCGATCGAAGGGCGTGCGGGCTGGCTGGTCCGCAATGCCGTGGTCGATCAGCTCGGCGCGGAAAAGAGCGGCGTAGCGCCGCGCTACCGCCTCGACATCCGTCTGGACGACAAGCTCGAAGGCTTCGCCCTGCTTTCGGACGATACCATCGGCCGTGAACGCCGCACGCTTCGCGCGCGCTATCAGCTGGTCGACATGTCCAGCAACGAGATCGTGCTCGACGCCACTGCCGGATCGGATGCGGGCATCGACGTCGTCTCTTCGGACTATGCGACGATCGCGGCGGAACAGACCGCGCTCGAAAACATGTCGAAGGACGTCGCCACCCGGATCGTCACCGCCGTCGCGCTGCGCCTGCGCGGCGACACCAAGCAGTAACCGGGCCGATGCGGCCCAGAGAAATGAGGCCAGCGCCCGTGCGTCCTTGCGGAGCGGGGGCGTGAAGGCCACCCAGAAGGACTTCGGCGGCCTTGCAGCCCGCGCCGCACAGCAGGCGCGGGTTTTCTTCTTCTGCGGCCCGGACGAGGCCGGCGCGAGCGACGCCGCGGCGAAGATCCTCTCTTTCCTGCCCGAACCGGGCGAGCGGGTGGAGATCGCCGGCTCCGAACTGCGCCGCGACCCGGTCAAGCTGGGTGACGAGGCGCGCTCCAATTCGCTGTTCGGCGGCACATCGCGCCATATCTGGGTGCGCGCCCAGGGCGACGAAGCACACGATGCCGTCCAGATCCTGCTCGAAAACGAAGTGGACGCCTGCCCGGTCCTGATCGTGGCGACCGGCGCCACCGACAAGTCGCGCACCGCCAAGCTTCTGGCGAATCGGCCCGACGGGCTGGTGGCGATGTTCTACCCGCCGGACCTGTCATCGGTGACCAGCGCGGTGCGCACGATGGCGAATGGCGCCGGCCTGAAGATGGGCAGCGACCTTGCCGAGCGAATCGCCCGGGCCTCCGGCCTGGATACCCGTCTGGCGCGCTCGGAAGTGACCAAGCTGGCGCTCTATCTCGATGCCAGCGCGGAGACGCCGCGCCCGGTATCCGCCGCGGATCTCGATGCCGTGGGCGCTGCGACCGAGGACGACGATTTCGGACCGCTGGTCGACGCGGTGCTGGGCGGCAAGCGGGATGCGATCGGCCCCGAACTCAAGCGCTTGCGCGACCAGGGCATCAATGCCGTTGGCCTGCTGCTTGCCTTCGAGCGGCGCACGGCGCAGCTCGCCGGGCTGAATTCGCGGCTTGGAAGAAGCGGCGACGTGGCCGCCCTGATCGATTCGGAAGCGGCTTCCCGCCGAATTTTCTGGAAAGACAAACCAGCACTTGGGGTGCAATTGCGGATCTGGCGTGGTAATCGTTTGGAACGGCTGGTTGCCCGTCTTATTGCAATGCACCAAACCCTTTTGGGTAATAGCCAGGATGCTGACCTTCTTCTCGCGGAAGGGTTAGTCGAAATAGCTAGAATTGCTACGCTTGATGGCAAACAACGGATAAAAAGAACAGCTTAACTGAATCGGCTTTCCCGCGCCGATGGAATGTTCATAAGGACATTCGCCTATTGCAGTGCAGCACGGACTTTCATTCGTGGCATTGGTGGTAGGACAGGACGAGGGGATCCGGGGGGCATGAGTTCGACAATTCGGGAGTGTTGAACGCATGAATGCGCCATTTGCAGTATCGACCCAAGCCGTTCAGCGCTCCGAAGCAGACGAACTTCTCGTCGCACCTTCGCTCGAACGTAGACGGCTTCAATGTTATCTTGCCTTGCTGGTTGGGGACCTTGTGGCCCTGCTGGCTGGCTTCGCACTGGCTGGCTGGCTTTATGATACCGGCCGGGGATTTCAGATGGCACTCGTCTACGGACAAGTGCTCTTGCCGATTTTCCTCACATTGGCCTTGTACAATGCCGCCTACTCCACCGACGCGCTTCGCGACGGCTGGCGAGGTATCTTCCGTGCGGAAGTGTCGATGGTGGTGGCGGTCGTCGTCGTCGTCTTCGTGCAGTTCCTCATGAAGTCCTCCGCCGAGCTGTCCCGCGGGGCGTTCAGCGGCGGGGTGATCTGCGCCATGGGCTTTATCGCCTGGTCGCGCCTGCAGCTTCGCAGCTTCGTCCACTGGCGCTGCGGTGCCAATGTCATCAATGAGTTGATCATCGATGATGGCGGTCCGCAGCTGCGCATGCCGGGCGCGATCCGCGTCTCGGCGGCGGCCATGGGTCTGCGGCCCAACCTCAAGGACCCCGATTCGCTCGACCGCGTCGGCCTCGTGCTGCGCAACATCGACCGGGTCGTGGTGAGCTGCCCGGCCGACCGCCGCGCGGAATGGGCCATGGTGCTCAAGGGCGCCAATGTCGACGGTGAAGTGCTGGACGACGAAGTCGCCCGTCTGGGTGCCCAGGGCGCGCGCGTCACGGGTCAGCACGGCCTGCTGCTCGTCTCGGCAGGGCCGCTCGGAATACGCGAGCGCGCCATCAAGCGCATCTTCGACGTCGCCTTCTCCGGCGCGGCGATCCTGGCGCTCTCGCCGCTGCTGCTGGTCGTGGCACTGGCCGTGAAGCTGCAGGACGGCGGACCGGTGTTCTTCGTCCAGCGCCGGATGGGCCGCGGCAACCGCTTCTTCAACATGTACAAGTTCCGCAGCATGACGCAGGCCTTGTGCGACACGAACGGCAACGTCTCGGCCTCCAAGGAGGACCAGCGCATCACCCGGGTCGGCCGCTTCATTCGCGGCACCAGCATCGACGAGCTGCCCCAGCTCTTCAACGTGCTGCTGGGCGACATGAGCCTGGTCGGGCCGCGTCCCCATGCCACGGGCTCGCTGGCGGGCGAGAAGCTGTTCTGGGAAGTGGATCGCCGCTACTGGCAGCGCCACTGCCTGAAGCCGGGCCTGAGCGGCCTGGCCCAGGTGCGCGGCTATCGCGGCGCCACGGACCAGGAATCGGACCTGATCAATCGCCTCCAGTCCGATCTCGAATATCTCGAAGGCTGGACCATCATGCGCGACCTGCACATCATGTTCCTCACCCTGCGGGTTCTCGTCCACGATCGCGCCTTCTGACCCGGCGCGGAGCGCGGCCTTTCCCGAAGGCCGCCTCCGCCCGGAAGAAGGTCCCGGCACAGCAAAAAGGCCGGTCATGACCCCAGGGTCGTGACCGGCCTTTTTGCTGTGTCTGCTGAATGCGCTTTCGTCCTGAGGGCGTGCCCTGAGACGTATCGACCCTTCGGCGTCAGTTGGTCTTCTTGGGGACGTTGAAGGTGCCCTTGACCCGGCCGCCCGAGGCCGAGGAGACGCCGCTCTTGAGGTCCATCACGAAGCGGCCGCCGTGCAGGGTATCGCCGGTGCCGCGCTTGAGGCTGGCATTGCCGACCATCGTGATGATGCGCTGGTTGAAGTCGTAGATGGCGGTATCGCCGGTGGCCACCTGGTCCTGACGGGTGACGACGACATTGCCGCTGGCGGTGATGCGCTGCACCTGGGTCTGGTCGCCCTTGGTGAAGTCGATCACCGTGCGCGCGCCGCGCAGGCGCAGGTCGGCCTGGGTAATGTCGACATTGCCGGTCAGCACGACCCGGTTCTGCTTGTCCTGCAGCTCGATGCGGTCTGCACCGAAATCGACGGGCGCATTCGAATTGTGGCCCGAAATGGCCTGCGCGCCCAGCTGCTGGCCGGCGGCGAACAGGGCCAGCCCGGCCACCGGGGCCGCGATGGAAGCGCGGAACAGGCGGGACTGGAGCAGGCCCGATTTGGGCAGGCTGGCTCGGAAGGTCATTTTGGCGCGGGGGGTCATTGCGGCATCCTCAGCTTGCCGGGCGTAATGCGCATCCGGGCATTGCCTTCGAGCGTAATATTGCGGGTGTCGAGATCGGCGTGCATCTTGTCGGCCTTGAAGGTGCCGGAGGGCACGGTGCCCTGGACACCGCCCGATGCGACCGCCGTCTTCTCCTTGATGTCGACGTCCACCTTGCTGGTGGTCATCGTATAGCCGTCGGACGACTTGAAGTTGACCGGGCCGTCCACCGCCATGGTGTCATTGTCGAAATTGTAGGCGCCGCGCGGCGCGGCGATGTCGGCCGGGCCGTCGCGCAAGTTCATCCTGGCGATGAGCTTCTGCATCTCGACGATGGGGATTTCGGGCGAGCGCTGCACCGCAGTGCCGGCCGTGACCACGAAATCGCGGCCCTGGTTGTCCTGGCCGCGATAGGCGGCGTTGTCGACGGCGATACGCTCGCCGGTGGTCGCCACCTTGTTACGGTCGAGCAGGAAGCTGATCTCGCCCCGCGGGGAGAGCGGCACCAGGATCATGACGGCCGCCACCAGCCCGATGCCCGCGGGCAGTGCCTTGGCAAGGAAGGCCACCATGCGATCGTGCGAGCCGCCGGGCGCGGCAAAGTGCCGGCGGCGGTTGCGGACCTGGTTGGCTTCGACCGACATGCCTGTTTACGCTCCGATCAGGCGGCTTCGTGGCTGAAGATATCGTGGTCCGGCCAGCCGGCCAGGTCGAGCCGGGCGCGGGCGGGCAGGAAGTCGAAACAGGCCTGGGCGATGTCGCTGCGATTCTCGCGCGCAAGGCGCATCACCAGGATCTGGTGCATCGCATGAAGGTATCGCACGTCCGAAGCGGCATAGTCCTTCTGCGCCTCGGTCAGTTCGGCGGCGCCCCAGTCGCTGGACTGCTGCTGCTTGGAGACTTCCTTGCCCAGCAGTTCGCGCACCAGGTCCTTCAAGCCGTGTCGATCGGTGTAGGTCCGCACGAGCTTGCTGGCGATCTTGGTGCAGAATACCGGTGCGGCGGTGACGCCCAGGTAGTGCTCGATCGCCGCGAGGTCGAACCGCGCGAAGTGATAGAGTTTCAGGCGCGCCGGATCGGCCAGCACCGCTTTCAGGTTCGGCGCGGCAAAGTCGCTGCCGGGCGCAAAGCGGACGAGATGCTCGTCGCCCTGTCCGTCGGAAATCTGGACCACGCAAAGGCGGTCGCGCGGGGTGATCAAGCCCATCGTCTCGGTGTCGACGGCGACGGGTCCCGGCGCAAGCACGCCTTCGGGGAGATCTTCTTCGTGGAGATAGACAGCCATGGTCCGGAAATGCTTAGGGACTGGGCCTGAGTTAGGCAATGGCCAAGGCGGCCGGAGTTTGATCCGAACGCACAAGTCCGGGACGCCGATGGCCGCCGACAGATCGGGAGTAAGCCGCAAGTGGACGCTTCAGGAGCCATGCAGGGCGTGCCGCCATCCTGGCAGGCCGCGCTAGGTCCGGTGCTCGATTCCCCCGAATCGCGCCATCTCGGCGGTTGGCTTCAGGCCGAGGAAGACGCCGGAAAGCGGATCTATCCGCCGCGCGGCAGCCGCCTCAGTGCTCTGGAACTGACGCCGCTGGACGAAGTGCGCGTGGTCATCCTGGGGCAGGATCCCTACCACGGCGCCGGACAGGCGCATGGCCTGGCCTTCTCGGTGGCGCATGGCGTGCGGGTGCCGCCTTCGCTGGCGAACATGTACAAGGAGCTGGCGACCGATTGCGGCGTCACGGCGCCGGGACACGGTAACCTGGAGCACTGGGCGCGGCAGGGCGTGCTGCTGCTGAACAATGCGCTGACAGTGGAGGAGGGCCAGGCCGGGTCTCACCAGAAGAAGGGCTGGGAGGCGATCACCGATGCTGCCGTGGCCGCCGTCGCCGCGAAAGCGGAGCCCTGCGTGTTCCTGCTCTGGGGCAATCACGCGAAGAAGAAAGCCATGCGGGTGCCGGGTCTGGCCTCCAGCCATCACCTCGTGCTGACCGCGCCGCATCCCAGCCCGCTGTCTGCCCATGCCGGATTCTTCGGCAGCCGGCCCTTCAGCCAGGCCAATGCCTTTCTGGAGGCCAACGGTCGCGGCCGGATCGACTGGTAGGCCGTTGGCGCCGCGTCACAGCGGCGCGTTCAGGCGGAGACGCCGGATATGGCCTCGTCCATGACGTAATGGCTCATCGCCCCGCCCACGCCCATGTCGCCGAAGGCGGCGCGGAAGCGGGTAAAGCTGTCCAGCGCGCGGGCAGCCTCGTGGGCTTCCATCGATGTCCACACGACGTTGAAGGTGAATTTCGACGGATTCTCCACGCCCCGGCCGAATCGGACGGAGACGACGCCTTTGCAGGCGGCGAGCTGGGCCAGCCCGTCTTCGTTCATGGCCGCGGCGAAAGCGTCCTCGGCGCCCGGACGCACTTCGATCTCGGCGATTTCCAGCAGCATTCGGGCGTTCTCCGGGGGACAGGTACGAGCGAGCCTCGCCGCGTCCCGGCCTTGGGTCAATCGCCGGCCGGGAGTGATCGCCCGGACGGAATGCCGGCATGAAAAAGGGGCGCTCCTTGCGGAACGCCCCTTTTCAATTCAGCGGAACGCCCTTTTTCAATCCAGCGGACCGGCCGGCTTCAGCGCGGCAGTTCGGAAGCGCCCATGAGCGCTTCGTCCACGGCGCGGGCGCACTGGCGGCCTTCGCGGATCGCCCAGACCACCAGCGACTGGCCGCGGCGCATGTCGCCGCAGGACCAGATGGCCGGGTCGCTGGTGCGGTAGTCGACCATGGTGGCCTTGACGTTGCCGCGTGCGTCCAGATCGACGCCCGACTGGTCGAGCATGCCGGCCTTGCGGGGGCCGACGAAGCCCATGGCGAGCAGGATGAGGTCGGCCTGGAGCGTGAACTCGCTGCCTTCCACTTCCTGCATCTTGCCGTCCTTCCACTCGACGCGGACGCATTCGAGGGCCCGGACGTCGTTGTCGCCGACGACGCGCTTGGTCAGCACCGCCCAGTCGCGATCGACGCCTTCCTCGTGGCTGGACGAGGTGCGCAGCTTGAGCGGCCAGTTCGGCCAGGACATCGCCTTGTTCTCGTGAAGCGGCGGCTTGGGCATGATTTCCAGCTGAGTCACCGAAGCGGCGCCCTGGCGGTTGGAAGTGCCGACGCAGTCCGAACCGGTGTCGCCGCCGCCGATGACGATGACGTGCTTGCCGGTGGCCGAGAGCGTGCCGCGCGGAGCCGCGCGCAACTCGTCGTCGCCGGCATTGCGCTTGTTCTGCTGGGTCAGGAATTCCATCGCGAAGCGCACGCCCGGCAGTTCGAAGCCGGGGATGTTCAGCGGACGGGGATCTTCGGCACCGCCGGAGAACACCACAGCGTCGAAGTTTTCCTTGAGCGAGGCGACCGAGACCGTCACGCCCACTTCGGTGGAAGTGCGGAATTCCACGCCTTCAGCCATCATCTGCACCAGGCGGCGGTTGATGAGGTGCTTTTCCATCTTGAAGTCGGGAATGCCGTAGCGAAGCAGGCCGCCGACGCGGTCGTTCTTCTCGAACAGGGTCACCGAGTGGCCGGCGCGGGCCAGCTGCTGCGCGCAGGCCATGCCTGCCGGGCCGGAACCGACCACGGCCACCGACTTGCCGGTCTTCTTCTCGGCAGGCTTCGGCGTGATCCAGCCTTCCTGCCAGCCCTTGTCGACGATCGCGCATTCGATCGATTTGATGGTGACCGGCTGGTCGATGATGTTCAGCGTGCACGCGGCCTCGCACGGGGCGGGGCAGATGCGGCCGGTGAACTCGGGGAAGTTGTTGGTCGAGTGGAGGACTTCCAGCGCGTTCTTGAAGTCGTCCTCGTAGACCAGGTGGTTCCAGTCGGGGATGATGTTGTTGACCGGACAGCCGGTATGGCAGTGCGGCACGCCGCAGTTCATGCAGCGCGATGCCTGGTCCTTCAGCGCTTCCGTCGACAGCGGGACGACGAATTCGTTGTAGTTCTTCAGGCGCTCGGTGGCGTCGCCGTAAGTGCGATCCTGGCGGTCCAGTTCGAGGAAGCCGGTTTCCTTGCCCATCTTGATACGTTCCTAGATCTTATTCTGCTGCGACCGAGGCGGCTTCGAGGCGTTCAGCCTCCTGCTGGCGCAGAGCCTTCGCATAGTCGCGCGGCATCACCTTGACGAACTTGCCCAGCGCGTTCGACCAGTCGTCGAGCAGCGCGCGGGCTCTTTTCGAGCCGGTGTGCAGGTGGTGGCGTTCGAGCAGGATGCGCAGGCGCTCCGCATCGTGGCGCAGCATGTCGCCCATGCCCAGGTCGCGGACCGAGACGGTGCGCTGCTGGGGACGGCCGGTTCCCTCTTCGTCTTCGTCTTCGGCCGAGATGCGGATGAGGTCGACCATCGCCGGGTTCACCAGCTTCTCGAACTCGCCGTCCTCGTCATAGACGTAGGCGATGCCGCCGGACATGCCTGCCGCGAAGTTGCGGCCGGTCTTGCCCAGCACCGTGACGACGCCGCCGGTCATGTATTCGCAGCCGTGGTCGCCGCAGCCTTCGACGACCGCGATCGCGCCCGAGTTGCGGACCGCAAAGCGCTCGCCGCCGACGCCGTTGAAGAACGCCTCGCCGGAGATCGCGCCGTAGAGCACGGTGTTGCCGACGATGATGTTCTTGAGCGGATCGCGGTTCACATGGCCGGGCTGGCGCACGATCACGCGGCCACCCGAAAGCCCCTTGCCGACGTAGTCGTTGGCATCGCCGGTCAGGTCGAGCGTGACGCCGTGGGCAAGCCAGGCGGCGAAGCTCTGGCCGGCGACGCCGGTGAGCTTCACGTTGATCGTGTTGTCGGGCAAGCCGTCATGGCCGTAGCGACGGGCCACTTCGCCCGAGAGCATCGCGCCGACCGTGCGGTTGACGTTGATGACGCTCTTCTCGATGCGAACGGCCTGGCGGTTATCCAGGGCGTCGTCCGAAGCGGCGATCAGCTCGTTATCGAGCGCGTTCTCAAGACCGTGGTCCTGCGCTTCGCTCCAGCCCAGCGAGGGGCTGTCGCCCAGCGGTGCCTGGTAGAGAACCTTGGACAGGTCGACACCCTTGGCCTTCCAGTGCTGGACGGCCTTCTTCATGTCGAGCTTGTCGACCCGGCCGACCATTTCCGCGATCGTGCGGAAGCCGAGTTCGGCCATGATCGCGCGCAGTTCCTCGGCGACGAAGAAGAAGTAGTTGACCACATGCTCGGGCTGGCCGGTGAAGCGGGCGCGCAGGACGGGGTCCTGGGTGGCGACGCCGACCGGGCAGGTGTTGAGGTGGCACTTGCGCATCATGATGCAGCCGGCCGCGATCAGCGGCGCGGTGGCGAAGCCGAACTCTTCCGCGCCGAGCAGCGCGGCCACGGCAACGTCACGGCCGGTACGCAGCCCGCCGTCGGCCTGGACCACCACGCGGCTGCGCAAGTTGTTGAGCAGCAGGGTCTGCTGGGTTTCGGCCAGGCCGATTTCCCAGGGCGAACCCGCGTGCGTCAGCGAGGTCAGCGGCGAAGCGCCGGTGCCGCCTTCGTAGCCCGAGATCGTGATGTGGTCCGCGCGCGCCTTGGAAACGCCCGCGGCAACCGTGCCCACGCCCACTTCGGACACCAGCTTGACCGAGACGCGGCTGGTCGGGTTCACGTTCTTGAGATCGTGAATGAGCTGCGCGATGTCTTCGATCGAGTAGATGTCGTGGTGCGGCGGCGGCGAAATCAGGCCGACGCCGGGCGTCGAGTGACGGGTGGCGCCGATGGTCTTGTCCACCTTGTCACCCGGCAGCTGACCGCCTTCGCCGGGCTTGGCGCCCTGGGCCATCTTGATCTGGATGTCGTCGGCGTTGACGAGGTACTCGGTGGTCACGCCGAAGCGGCCCGAGGCGACCTGCTTGATCGACGAACGCATGGAATCGCCGCCCGGCAGGGGCTTGAAGCGCGAGGGATCCTCGCCGCCTTCGCCGGTGTTCGACTTGCCGCCGATGCGGTTCATCGCCATCGCCAGCGTGGTATGCGCTTCCCACGAGATCGAGCCGTAGCTCATCGCGCCGGTGGCGAAGCGCTTCACGATCTCGCTGGCAGGCTCCACTTCGGAAATGTGGATCGCCTGGCCGGGAACGAACTCCATCAGCCCGCGGATGGTGAGCATCCGGGTCGACTGGTCGTTGATGGTGCGGGCGAATTCCTCGTACTTGGCGGGGATATTGCCGCGCACGGCGTGCTGGAGGGCGCCGATGTTCTCGGACGTCCAGGCGTGTTCCTCGCCGCGGACGCGCGAGCCGTAGATGCCGCCGACGTCGAGCATGCTGGCGTAGATCGGGTTGTCGCCATAGGCCGCATCGTGGCGGCGGACGGCTTCTTCCGCGATCTCGGTCAGGCCTGCGCCTTCGATGGTGGTGGCGGTTCCGGTGAAGTACTTGTCCACGAAGGCGGTCGAGAGGCCGACCGCGTCGAAGATCTGCGCGCCGCAATACGACTGATAGGTCGAAATGCCCATCTTGGACATGACCTTGCGGATGCCCTTGCCGACGGCATAGACGTAGTTCTTCGCGGCCTGCTCCGCCGAAACCGGCAGGTTCTTGCGAACGCGCACGGCCTCGATGGTCTCGAAGGCGAGATAGGGGTTGATCGCTTCGGCGCCGAAGCCCGCCAGCGCGCAGAAGTGGTGGACTTCACGCGCTTCGCCGGTTTCCACGACGAGGCCGGTCTGCATGCGCAGGCCCTGGCGAACGAGGTGGTGGTGCACGGCGGCCGTCGCCAGCAGGGCCGGCATCGGGATACGGTCGGGGCCCTGCGCACGGTCGGACAGGACGAGGATGTTCTTGTCCGCCAGCACCGCTTCGGTCGCGGCCCAGCACATTTCCTTGATCGCCATTTCGATGCCCGCGGCGCCGGTCTTGGCGTCCCAGGTCATGTCGATGGTGGCGGTGCGGAAGGCGCCGTCGAGCGCGGCTTCCACCGAACGGATCTTGGCGAGGCCAAGGTCGGTCAGGATCGGCTGGCTGACTTCCAGGCGCTTGTGCGTGCCGGCATCGTGGCCAAGCAGGTTCGGGCGCGGGCCGATCATCGAGACGAGGCTCATGACCAGTTCCTCGCGGATCGGGTCGATCGGCGGGTTGGTGACCTGCGCGAAGTTCTGCTTGAAGTAGTCGTAAAGCAGGCGGGCCTTGTTCGACAGCACCGGAATCGGCGTATCGGTGCCCATCGAGCCGAGCGGATCGTCGGCAGCGACGGCCATCGGCTCCAGGAAGCGGCTGACGTCTTCCTGGGTGTAACCGAAGACCTGCTGGCGATCGAGCAGCGTGCCGGTGGGCGCGGGCAGCTCGGCCAGTTCGGGTTCGATCACGTCGAGATCGGCCAGCTTGTACTGCGCCTGGTCGAGCCACTTCTCGTAGGGCTCTTCATTGGCAAGCTGGGTCTTGATTTCCTCGTCCTCGATGATGCGGCCCTGATCGAAGTCGATCAGGAGCATCCTGCCGGGCTGGAGGCGCCACTTGCGGACGATGTTGTCTTCCTTGATCGGAAGCACGCCGGATTCCGACGCCATGACGCAGATGTCGTCGTCCGTGACGAGGAAGCGCGCGGGGCGCAGCCCGTTACGGTCGAGCGTGGCGCCGATCTGGCGGCCGTCCGTGAAGGCCACGGCGGCCGGACCGTCCCAGGGCTCCATCAGGGCAGCGTGATATTCGTAGAAGGCGCGGCGTTCCGGCGTCATCAGCGGGTTGCCCGCCCATGCTTCCGGAATCAGCATCATCATCGCGTGGCTGAGCGAATAGCCGCCCGCCAGCAGCAGCTCGAAAGCGTTGTCGAGGCAGGCGGTGTCCGACTGGCCATGCGGGATCAGCGGCCACATCTTGTCGAGATCGGCGCCGAGCAGCTCGGATTCCATGGTGCGGCGGCGCGCGTTCATCCAGTTCACGTTGCCGCGAACCGTGTTGATTTCGCCGTTGTGGGCCATGAAGCGGAACGGATGCGCCAGCTTCCAGCTCGGGAAGGTGTTGGTCGAGAAGCGCTGGTGCACGAGGCCGAGCGCCGAGACGAACTCTGGATTGCGCAGATCGTCGTAGAACGAGCCGACCTGGGTCGCCAGCAGCAGGCCCTTGTAAACGATCGTGCGGCTGGAGAAGCTCGGCATGTAGAGCTCGGTCAGGCCGGGCAGCTTGTGCTTTTCGGCCATGGCCTTGAGCGGGTTCTGCGTCTGCTTGCGGATCGCCAGGATCTTGCGCTCGAAAGCGTCCTGGTCGGCGCAGTTGTCGCCGCGGCCGACGAAGCACTGGCGGATCACCGGCATCGAGTTGATGACGGTCTTGCCCAGACCATCGAGCGTGACGGGCACGTCGCGCCAGCCGATCAGGTGCTGGCCTTCCTTGGCGATGAACTTCTCGAAGGTCTGCGTGATGAGGTCGCGGCTGGCCTCGTCCTGCGGCAGGAAGCACATGGCGACGGCATAGTCGCCCGGCTGCGGCAGCTCGACGCCGGTCGCGGCGGCCCAGCTGCGGAACAGGCCATCGGGAAGCTGAGTCAGGATTCCTGCGCCGTCACCCAGCAGCGGGTCGGCACCCACCGCACCGCGGTGGTCGATATTTTTCAGGATTTCCAGCGCCTGAGTAATGATAGCATGCGTTTTCTGGCCTTTGATATGGGCTACGAAGCCCACACCACAGGAGTCGTGTTCGTTACGCGCATCATAAAGGCCCTGGGGCTTAGGAAATCCCATCGATATAAACCCATCCTGTCATTTTTTGCCGGGGACCTGTCCACGCCCCGCCGCGCACGAATCGTGCGGCGCCGGTGCGCGTCATGGTGGTCCCTCGCGCCCCCATGACGATTGCGGGACGCTTTTGCAATGGTGAAGGCAGGGGTGCGCGCAAAATTTAGTGCGTGTGCGCGGGAAAAAAGGGAATTTTGTTATGCGAAAACGTGTTTCAGTTGCGTGGAACGCGTTTTGGCAGGGACCGGCCGCTTAAAGGCCAGTCCCGGGGACCGACCGTTCAGGCGGCCCCGCTCATGCGCTGGAGCGTGGCAAGCGCGGCGCGCAGGGCCTTTTCTGTTTCGCTGGGATCGGGGCGCGCGGGTGGGTCGAACGGGCGGTGCCCACCGTCCTCGGCAAGGTGCGCCTCTTCCACCGGGCCTGAGTCCTCGCCGAAAGCCTCGGCGGGGGCGGCGTTCTCGTCGAAGCGCACGAAGTTCTGGCGGGGCGCCTGGCGCGAGAGGTTGAGCAGCGAGGAGTAACCCTGCTCGAGCACGGCCTCCTGTTCGTCGTCCTCGGGAGCCTCGGCATAGTCGAAGTCCTGCGAGAGCGGGTCGAAGGCGGCATATTTGCCGAGATCCTCGGCCTCGGCCTCATCACCAAGCCGTTCCGCCTCTTCGGCATCCGCCAGGGTGCGGGCCAGGACCGAAATCGGGCGGGCCGGCGCCAGGCCGATGTGGCGGGGCGGGACGTAGCCGGGCAGTGCGTCCTCGGCTTCGTCATGGCCGAAGGCATCGAAGCCCACCGGACGCAGGGCCGCGGGGATGCGGGTGGTGGCGGAAGGGACGATGTCCTGCTCCGGCGATTCCCGATCCGGCGATGCTTCGTCCGGGACCGGGCGCAGGGGCGCCGTGAACGGCGCTACCGAGGCAAGGCGCGGGAGCGTGGAGAGGGAAGTGGCAGGCGCGGGGAAAGCGATGGTCTCGGTGCCCGGCGATGCGGGATCGAAAAGCGGCGCCGGCATTTCGGCGGTTGCGGTGCCGTTGGGCGCGGTGATTCCTGAAGCGGTGCCGTCGGACGGCGCGCTGTCAGGAGTGGCGGCCTGAAGACGGCGCCTGCGCTGCTGCTCCATGGCCAGCGCCAGGCGTTCGAGCAGTTCGACTTGCGAAAGGTCTTCGAGATCGGCGCCGGCAATCCGCTCCGCAGCCTGCGGCAGCTCTTCTGCGGCCCGGAAGGACACGGCGATATCGGCCGTCTCCGCCGTTTCGGGGGAAAACAGCGGCCGGCCTTCGGAAGCCGGGGTTTCGGCCACTTCGGACAAGGAGCGCGAATAGGCTTCGAACAGGCGGTTGTTCAGGGTTTCGGGCGCCGGTGCGGATGCGGCAGGCTCGGGGACATCGTCCTGCGAGACGGCCCAGGCGGCCGGCGAGAAAGTGTGGGTTTCCTGGCGCGGTTCGAGCCATTCCGGGATGCGGCCGAAGGGGCCGTGATCGTCTTCGGCAAAGCCGCCCTGGCCAGGAACGACCTGGTCGATGGTTTCCGGCTTGGCCTCCTCAGCGCGGGCCTCGGAAGCGATTTCGGCTTCGTCCTCGTTCGCGACAGACCATTCGGCAGCCAGCGATTCGGGCATGTGCGATTCGGGCATCTCGGCGGTTTCGAGAGCGCCGGCCGTGTCCAGGTCGCTCTCGGCCAGGGTCGGTTGGCGATAGGCGTGCTGCTCAGGCGGGAGCGCCGGGTCGGTCAGGCCGGCGGCCTCGATTCCTTCCAGGTCGAGATCGGAGAGGTTGAGAATCGGCGGCTGGCCGTTCCCGGAAACTTCGGCGTCGGTTTCGGCTGCGGCATCGGCCTCTTCCAGCCGGGGCGCTTCCTCGGCCACCAGCGCGAAAGCACGGCGGCGGCGCGGCATGGCGGCGGACTTGCGGTCCTGCGCCGGGTCGGCTTCGGGTTCGAGATCGGTTTCCGCAGGTTCCAGCCCGGCGAACGGCATGCGCGCCGTGCCGGTTTGCGAGGTCTGCGCTTCGGCGGTCTGGGCCACGCGGCGGGCGGCCACCAGGCCGATCAGTCCGCCCAGGCCGGTAAGCCCCAGGGCGAACAGGATGCGGGCGGTCGTCCCCAGCGGGGGCGCGGCCATGGGCACCAGCTTGGCAATGCCGGTCGACAGGACGATATGTTCGATCAGCGCCGGACTGACGATGATCGATCCCAGGCCGAACAGGGCCGCGAACCACAAGGCCACGATGGCGGGGAACAAGGGATGACGGCTGATCGGCTGGGGCTTCCTGTTCTCTGGTTTCGCCACGTTTCTAAACCCCGTTCTCAGATCTGTTTGAGCGGAAGCCGCCAGCTCAGGCAGCGGTTTCCAGCCTTTTTCGTGCATCGAGAGGTGCCACCATTTGGTAAACGTCTCGATAACGACCGGCATTGACGGCCCAATCGTGCCGTTCCCGGACATGTTGGAGCCCGGCCCGGCGGTAGGCATCCCACGATTCGCGCGCCTCCAGCAAGCCCGCAAGTGCGGCGGCGCAGGCGGCGGGATCGTCTGGCGCGAAGAGAGTGCCGGTCTTGCCGTGAGTGACCAGTTCGCGGTGCCCGCCCACGTCGCTGGCGGCCACGAGCTTGCCCTGCGCCATGGCCTCCAGCGGCTTGAGCGGCGTGACGAGGTCCGTCAGCCGGCTTTTCTTGCGCGGATAGGCCATCACGTCGGCCAGCGCGTAATAGCGCTCCACGTCCTGATGCGGCACGCGGCCGATGAAGCGGATCGCGCCGGCAGCGGGAGAAGCCAGCGCCTGCGCCCGCAGCGCCTCCTCGCGCGGGCCGCCGCCCACCAGCAGCAGCCGCGCCAGGGGCTGGCGTTCCAGCAGCAGCGGCATGGCGGCGATCAGGTCGTCCAGCCCTTCGTAGTCGTAGAAGCTCCCGATGAAGCCGATCACCGGGCAGGCCAGGGCGCCGGCGGGGCCCTCCACCTCGAACCCGAGTTCGCGGGCGAGCGCGGGATCGCGCGGGGGCGGCGCGCCGAACAGGCTGAGGTCGACACCGTTGGGCATGAGCGTGATCTTCCCCGCCGGAACGCCGCGCGCGACGAGGTCTTGGCGCAGGCCGTCGCAGATCGTCACGACGGCATCGGCGCGCGACACCACGCGGTTCTCCAGCGCCCGGGTCAGGCGGTACTTCAGCGAGCCTTCGCGGCCCGTGCCGTTGCCGACCGCGGCATCTTCCCAGAAGGCGCGAATTTCATAGACGAGGGGAATGCCGTGGCGCCGGGCGACGCGCGCGGCGGCCGCGCCGCAGAGCGAGGGCGAGTGGGCATGGAGCACGTCCGGCCGCCATTCATGCACCACCCGCTCGATGGATTCGGCGAAGAGCCCGATCTCGCGCCATTCGCGCAGGACCGGCGGGCCGGCGACCGATCCCGACGTGCGATGGAACACCAGGCCATCGGCTTCCTCCACCGCGGGGCCGGCCGCCTTGTGGCGTATGCCGGTGACGCCCCGGACTTCGAAGCCCATGGCCTCCTGCGCCTTCAGGATCGCGCGGGTGCGGAAGGTGTAGCCGCTCTGCATCGGCAGCGAATGGTCGAGGACGTGAAGGACGCGGGTCATGAGCCAGGTCGTAAGTCTGCAAGGCTTAACGCCGCGTCAACTCCGCACTGCTAGGCCCGGCGCCGATGGTCGACATCCTTGCCCTTGCCCTGAGTCACGGACTGCTGGCGCTGGCCGCCTGGCGGCTGCTGATGCGGCCGGATCTCGATGTCGAATCGGTGCGCGGGAACGCATCCTCTCCAGCCGACACGGCGCCGGCTGCCAGTGGAAAGGCCCCGGCCTCGCGGTCGAGAACCGCGCCCGTCCGCCGCGAGATGCGCTGGCCGGGCGCAGACGACCCGCGCGAGGACGGCGATGCTTGACCTTGCGCTGACGGGCTTCGTCGCCTGCTTCCTGCTGATCGGCTTCCGGCGCCCGTTCCTCTGGGTGCTATGCTATCTCTACGTGGACATCGTCTCCCCGCAGATCATCTCCTGGGGCATCCTGGCCCATCTGCCGATCTCGCTGATGGCTTTCGCGGCGGCGTTCCTGGGCTGGGTGGCCCTGGACGACAAGCGCGATTCGCGGTTCACCTGGCGGCAGGGCATCCTGGTGCTGCTGCTGCTCTATTGCGGCTTCACCACCTGGACTGCCGTCTATCCGGCCGAAGCGGCTGAAAAGTGGGCCTGGGTGTGGAAGGCGCTGGTCTTCGCGATCTTCCTGCCGTTCACCCTGCGGACCCGCCTCCGGATCGAGGCAGTGGCGCTCGTGATGGTGCTGGCGGCGAGCGCGCTCATCATCGACGGCGGGCTCAAGACGGCGGGCGGCGGAGGCGGCTACGGCACGCTGCGCATCTTCGTGGAGAACAACACTGGCCTTTACGAAGGGTCGATCCTCTCGGCCGTGGCGATCTCCATCATTCCCATCATCCTCTGGCTGGTGAAGTACGGCACGGTCTTCCCGGCGGACTGGCGCGTCTATCTGTTTGCCGGAGCGCTGATCTTCGCCGCTTCGCTGATCCCGGTGGGCACGCAAGCCCGCACCGGGCTGGTGTGCCTCGGCGTGCTCTGCCTGTTCTACCTGAGGACCGCGAAGCACAAAGTGCTGATCGCCGGGGGCATGGCGCTGGCGGTGATGGTGGTGGTGCCGTTCCTGCCACCGGCCTTCCTGGCGCGCATGGGCACGATCGAGAATCACGAGGCCGACCAGTCCGCCAGCACGCGCCTGGGCGTGTGGAAATGGACCTGGGGCTATGTGAAGCAGCATCCCCTGGGCGGCGGCTTCGTGGTCAACCAGTCCAGCCGCGTCGAATACGATACCGTGGCCAAGACGACCGTGGACGGCAGCACCGAGATTCGGCGCACTCATGTGGTGGAGGAGGGCCGGGCCTTCCATTCGAGCTACTTCGAGATGCTGGGAGAGCAGGGCTTCCCCGGTTTCGGGCTATGGATCCTGCTCCAATTGACGGGCCTGCTGCAGATGGAGCAGATCCGCCGCCGCTGGCGCAAGCGCACCGGTCCGGACGAGGCCTGGGTGGCGCCGCTGGCGGTGTCGCTCCAGCTGGCCCAGGTGGTCTACCTGATCGGATCGCTGTTCGTGGGCATCGCCTTCCAGCCGTTCATCCTCATGCTGATCGGGCTGCAATGCGGGTTCTGGAGCTATCTGAAGCGCATCGACGTGCGGCTGCCGCAAGCCCCGATTCGCCCCGCCAAGACGGCCATGCGAACTGCCTGACCCGGCTTTCGGACATCGCGCACCGGATTTCCGCGATGAAATATTCCTAACACCCGCGGATTCCCTATCGCCCTGAAAATGCCCGGGCATTCGCATTTACGGCAAATTAACCTTTAACCTTCATTGGTCCTATGGTTAATACATGGAAATATCCGTTCCGGCTGGGGATTTGGGCCGATGGACGGGGGGCGAAAGGGAATTCCGATGCGAGTGCTGCTGATCGAGGATGAACCGACTACTGCGCGGGCCATCGAACTCATGCTGACGGCCGAAGGTTTCAACGTCTACTCCACCGATCTCGGTGAAGAAGGCCTCGATCTCGGCAAGCTTTACGATTACGACATCATTCTGCTCGACCTCAACCTGCCGGACATGCACGGCTATGACGTGCTGAAGAAGCTGCGCGTGGCCAAAGTGCAGACGCCGGTTCTCATTCTTTCCGGCATCTCCGAAATGGATTCGAAGGTGCGCTCGTTCGGCTTCGGCGCCGACGACTACGTGACCAAGCCCTTCCACCGCGAAGAACTGATCGCGCGTATCCACGCCGTGGTTCGTCGTTCGAAGGGCCATTCGCAGTCGGTCATCCGCACCGGCAAGCTGGTGGTGAACCTCGACGCCAAGACCGTCGAAGTCGACAGCGCCCGCGTGCACCTGACCGGCAAGGAATATGCGATGCTGGAGCTGCTCTCGCTCCGCAAGGGCACCACGCTGACCAAGGAAATGTTCCTCAACCACCTTTACGGCGGCATGGACGAGCCGGAACTGAAGATCATCGACGTCTTCATCTGCAAGCTGCGCAAGAAGCTGGCCCACGCCTGCGGCGGCGCCAACTATATCGAGACGGTCTGGGGCCGCGGCTATGTACTGCGCGATCCGGACGAGCTTCAGGAAGTCGCGTAAAACCTACCCCTTGCGCGCCCCTGACGGGGATGTGACGCGCGAATGGAACGGACTGCCCCTCGGGGTGGGCCGTTTCGTTTTGCGGGCCTTGTTTGTGGGGCTGGGCTGGGCACCGGCGCGTTCCGGGCGCATGCTTGGCACATGCCGATGTTTGTGCCCGCCCCGCTGGGCACCCCGACTCTGATCGATACTCGCTCTCACCACCTCCTTCGTCATTGCGAGGAGGCGAAGCCGACGTGGCAATCCAGGGCGGCGTGGAACTGCCCTGGATTGCTTCGCTACGCTCGCAATGACGAAGGTGGGGGTGGGTCGGGCATACGGTGCCAGGGTGCCAGGGTGCCAGAGTGCCAGAGTGCGAGGCACAGGGCGCGCAGGACCGGACCGAAACCTTACCCCCAATCACGCACAAAAGGCCCACGAAACCCCACCCTCGGCCGGTAAATCGCCGCCTCCACGGCCCCGTTAGCGGCTGCCACGTTGACCTTGCCCCGCATCGGTGCCAGTGGCCCGCGCCATGACGGCTCACAAATCCGGCGATCCGACCACGCTCAACCGCCTTTACGGCCGCGCCAAGGGCAAGCCCCTGCGCGCGGGCCAGCAGGCGCTGGTCGACAACCTGCTGCCGCGAATCGCGGTTCCCCTCGAAGGTCCGGTGACGGCCGAGCTGCTGTTCGGTGAGAATTGCCCGCTTCATTTCGAGATCGGCTTCGGCGGCGGCGAGCACCTGGCTTTCCGTGCGGACCTGCTGCCGGGGCATGGCTTCATCGGTGCAGAGCCCTTCATCAACGGCGTGGCGCAGGCGCTCACCCATGTCTCGGGCGAGAATCCGGTAGGCGGCGGGCCGGCGCAGCCGCCGCTCGGCAACGTCCGCATCCATCACGGCGATGCCCTGGAAGTGCTCTCGCGCATTCCGGACGGCTCGCTCTCGTTCCTCTACCTGCTGCACCCGGACCCCTGGCCCAAGGCGCGCCACGCCAAGCGGCGCATGATGAACGACGGCCCGGTGAACATGTTCGCGGCCAAGCTCAAGCCCGGCGGCGAGTTCCGCTTCGGCACCGACCATGCGGTCTACGTGCGCCATGCGCTGATGGTGATGCAGCGCCATACCGACCAGTTCGAGTGGCTTTGCGACAAGCCGCAGGACTTCCAGGTCCGTCCTGGCGGCTGGCCGGAAACGCGCTACGAAAACAAGGCGCGCACCGTCTATGGGCATGAGGTCTGGTATTTCCGCTATCGCCGGAAGTGAGCGGGAAGTGACGTCGTGGAGATGACGTCGTCCCGGACTTGATCCGGGACCGCGGGCCATGAACAGCCCAAATCGCGGGCAGGCGCTCTTCTGAACGGTATGTCTGAAAAAGCGGCGCCCGGCATGATCCGGGCGCCGCTTTTTTCGTTATCCGGCGATCCCGGCCGCAGCCAGTACCGCCAGCGTCAGCACGTCGGGTGCCAGTGCGGTCATCGGCACGATCTGCACCGGCTTTTCCGCGCCCAGCAGCATCGGCCCGATCGAGGTTGTGCCGCCGATTTCCTTGAGCAGCTTGGCCGAGATATTGGCCGACTGCAGGCCCGGCATGATCAGCACGTTGGCAGGCGCCGAAAGGCGGCTGAAGGGATAGAGCGCCATGATCTTCGGGTTCAGCGCGGCGTCGGGGGCCATTTCGCCTTCGTATTCGAAGTCGGGCTGTTCCTCGTCGAGGATGCGGATCGCCTCGCGGGTCTGTTCCAGCCACTTGCCCGACGGATTGCCGAACGTGGAGTAGCTGAGGAAGGCCACGCGCGGTTCATGGCCCAGGCGGCGGGCGACGGCCGCGGTTTCCTTGGCGATCACCGCGAGCTGCTCGGCGGTGGGGCGCTCGTTGATGGTGGTGTCGGCCATGAACACCGTGTGGTTCTTGCCCACCAGCATGTGGATGCCGAAGGCCAGCTTGCCCTCGGCCGGATCCAGCACGCGGCGCACTTCCTTGATGGACTGTGCGAAGGGGCGGGTCATGCCGGTGATAAGGCCGTCACCCACGCCCAGCTTGAGCAGGCCGGAAGCGAAGATGTTGCGATCGGTATTGACCATGCGCTGCACGTCGCGCTGCAGGAAGCCGCGACGTTTCAGGCGTTCGTAAAGCATCTCCACCATCGGGGCGACATGCTCGGAGACCATCGAATTCTCGATATGGAAGCTCTCCGGGTTGGGCACGCCCAGCTCGGCCATCTTGTCGAGGATGACCTGGGTGCGGCCGACCAGCACGGGTTCGCCATAGCCGAAGTCGCGGTACTGGATCGCCGCGCGCAGCACCACTTCGTTGTCCGCTTCGGCGAAGATCATGCGCTTGGGATTGGCGCGGACCTGTTCGTAGACGCGGGTGAGCACCGAGGTGGTGGGATTGAGACGCGCCTTTAGCTGGTCGCGATAGGCCTCGAAGTCCTCGATCGGGCGCTTGGCGACGCCCGAATCCATGGCTGCCTTGGCCACCGCCATGGGCACGACTTCCATCAGGCGCGGATCGAACGGCGCGGGGATGATGTAGTCGCGGCCGAACTGCTGCGATTCGCCGTAAGCGACGGCCACGTCCTCGTGAACCTGCTCGCGCGCCAGTTCGGCGATGGCCGTGGCGGCAGCGATCTTCATCTCTTCATTGATGGCGGTGGCGCTGACATCCAGCGCGCCGCGGAAGATGAAGGGGAAGCCCAGCACGTTGTTGACCTGGTTCGGATAGTCCGAACGGCCGGTGGCGACGATGGCATCGGGGCGAACGGCCTTGGCTTCGGGCGGGGTGATTTCCGGGTCCGGGTTGGCCATGGCGAAGATGATCGGCTCGGGGGCCATGGTCTTGACCATTTCGGGCGTGATCGCGCCCTTGGCCGAGAGGCCGAGAACGACGTCCGCGCCTTCGAGCGCTTCGGCCAGCGTGCGCCGGTCGGTCTTCACTGCGTGGGCGGACTTGAACTGGTCCACGCGTTCGCGGCCCGGATAGATCACGCCGCGCGTATCGCAGACGAGCACGTTTTCGTGGCGCACGCCCATCGACTTGATCAGCGCGGTGCAGGCCAGCGCCGAAGCGCCTGCGCCGTTCACCACCACCTTGACGTCCTCCAGCTTGCGGCCGGTGATGAGGCAGGCGTTGATCAGGCCGGCGGCGGCGATGATCGCGGTGCCGTGCTGGTCGTCATGCATGACCGGGATGTTCATGCGTTCGCGCAGGGCCTGCTCGATAATGAAGCATTCGGGCGCCTTGATATCTTCAAGGTTGATGCCGCCGAAGCTCGGCTCCATCATGGCGATGGCTTCGATCAGCGCGTCGGTATCCTCGCTGGCGAGTTCGATGTCGATGGAATCGACGTCGGCGAAGCGCTTGAACAGCACTGCCTTGCCTTCCATCACCGGCTTCGATGCCAGGGCGCCGAGGTTGCCCATGCCCAGGATCGCGGTGCCGTTCGAGATCACCGCAACGAGGTTGCCCTTGGCGGTGTAATCGTAGGCCGTGGCGGGATCGTCGGCAATGGCCTGGACCGGAACGGCGACGCCCGGCGAATAGGCAAGCGAGAGGTCGCGTTGCGTGGCCATGGGCTTTGACGCAATGATCTCGATCTTACCGGGGCGGATGGTGTTGTGATAGAACAGCGCTTCGCGCTCGGTGAACTGGATCTTCGACTTTTCGGACAAGCGATTTCTCCCGATTTGGGAGTGGCCCTAACGAATGTTATCGCCACGCGATAGGGGAAAGGCGGCGCCCCGGCGCTTCACAAAAAGGGACGCGCGGGGCTAACGCTCACAGCCATGAGCACAGCGTCCGAGAAAGCGGGGGTGACCCCGATGATGGCCCAGTACCTTGCCTTGCGGGAGGTGGCGGGGGACTGCCTGCTGTTCTATCGCATGGGCGACTTCTTCGAGCTGTTCTTCGAGGATGCAAAAATCGCAAGCCAAGTGCTCGACATTGCACTTACCACTCGCGGCGAACACAGCGGTCAGCCCATCCCGATGTGCGGCGTGCCGGTCCATGCGGCGGAGGGTTATCTGGCCCGTCTGATCAAGGCGGGCTGCCGCGTGGCGATTGCCGAACAGACCGAAACGCCCGCCGAAGCCAAGGAGCGCGCCAGAAAGGAAGGCCGGGCTTCCAAGGCGCTGGTCGCGCGCGATATCGTGCGCTTCGTCACCGCCGGCACGCTGACCGAGGAATCGCTGCTGGAACCGCGCCGCGCCAATGTGCTGGCGGCGGCCTGCGATCTGCGCGGCACGGTGGGGATCGCGGCCTGCGACATCTCGACCGGGCGCATGGAGCTGGAAGAGTGCCCGCCCGAGCGGCTGGGCGCGGCGCTGGCGCGTCTCGGTGCGCGCGAACTGGTGGTGTCGGAGGGCTGGGAGCTGGCGCCGGACGGCGCGATCTCGCGTTCGGGGCACGAGTTTTCGTCCGACGGCGGTGACGAGCGGCTGAAGCTGGTCCACGGCGTCGCCACGCTCGACGGCTTCGGCACCTTCACGCGCGCCATGCTGGCGGCGGCGGGCGGCTTGATCGCCTATCTCGACCATGTCGGGCGCGGCAAGCTGCCGCTGCTGCTGCCGCCGGAAGCGCGCGCAAGCGATGCGGCGCTGGCGATGGACGAGGCGACGCGCGCCAGCCTGGAGATTCTCGAATCGTCGCAGGGCGGACGCAAGGGCAGCCTTGTCGAGGCGATCGACCGCTGCGTGACCGGCGCCGGCGCACGCCAGCTGGCCGAAGACCTGTCCGCGCCGCTGACCGATCGCCACGCGATTGCCGAGCGGCTGGAACTGGTCGAATGGCTGCACGAGGACCCCCTGCTGCGCGAGGACATGCGCGCCGCGCTGCGGGCGCAGCCGGATATCGGCCGGGCATTGGGCCGCGTGGTGGCGGGGCGCGGCAGTCCGCGCGACCTGGGTCAGCTTCGCGACGGTCTGTCGGGCGCGCGCCGGATCGGGGAGCGACTGGCGCAGATGGATGGGTTGCCGGTGCTGCTCGACCGGCTGATGCCGGAGCTTGGCGGAAGCCAGGATCATTGGGCCGCCCTGGTCGATCACTTCACGCAGGCGCTGGTGGAAACCCCGCCGACCGAGCGCGGGCAGGGCGGCTATATCGCCAGCGGCTACGATGCCGGGTTGGACGAACTGCGCGTTACTTCGGGCAATGCCCGCCGCGCCATCGCCGCGCTGGAAGCGAAGTATCGTGAGGAAACCGGCGTCGCCGCGCTGAAGATCAAGCATAACAATGTGCTCGGCTACTTCATCGAAGTGCCGCAGCGCCATGCCGACAAGCTACTGGAGCCGGACAGCGGATTTTCGCACCGCCAGACGATGGCCGGGGCCATGCGCTTCAACGCGCTCGCCCTGCATGAGGAAGCGAGCCGCATCACCGAGGCGGGTGCCCACGCGCTCGCCGCCGAGGAAGCGCATTTCGAGGGACTGGTGGCCGAAGCGGTCGCCGCCCGCCATGCGATAGCCCGCACCGCCGCGGCGCTCGCCCGGCTCGACGTCGCTGCCGGACAGGCCGAGCGCGCGGTCGAGGGCGGCTGGGCGCGGCCCGAAGTGGTGGACGGTCTCTCGCTGGATATCGAGGGCGGCCGTCATCCCGTGGTCGAGGCCGCACTGAAGGTTCAGGGCGAGCGCTTCGTCGCCAACGATTGCCGCCTTGCCAGCCATGACCGGCTCTGGCTGATCGGCGGCCCCAACATGGGCGGTAAGTCGACGTTCCTGCGCCAGAACGCGCTGATCGTGCTGCTGGCGCAGGCGGGCGGCTTCGTGCCGGCCAGGTCGGCCAAGATCGGCATGGTGGACCGCCTGTTCAGCCGCGTCGGCGCTTCGGACAACCTGGCGCGCGGCCGGTCGACGTTCATGGTCGAGATGGTGGAGACCGCCGCGATCCTGGCGCAGGCGACCGATCGCAGCTTCGTCATCCTCGACGAAGTGGGACGCGGGACTTCGACGTACGACGGCCTGGCGCTGGCATGGGCCGTTGCCGAAGCGGTGCACGAAACCAACCGCTGCCGCTGCCTCTTCGCCACGCACTATCACGAGATGGCGCGGCTGGGTGAGACCTGCGAGGCGCTGTCGCTCCACCACGTTCGCGCGCGCGAGTGGAAGGGCGACCTGGTGCTGCTGCACGAACTGGCCGAAGGTCCGGCGGATCGCAGCTACGGCCTGGCCGTCGCACGCCTTGCCGGGGTGCCGCCCAAGGTGATCAGCCGCGCCAAGTCGGTGCTGGACAAGCTGGAGAAGGGCCGCGCCGAGACGGGCGGGCTGGCAGCGGGCCTTGGCGACCTGCCGCTGTTCGCGGCGGCGCACGATGCCCATGAGGAACAGTGCGACGCCCTGCGCGACAAGCTGCGCGATATGGACATCGACGCGCTTTCGCCGCGTGATGCGCTGGAAATCCTCTACGATCTGAAGCGCGAGGCGGGTACGGACTCTTAACCCTGCGCCGCTAGTCTGCGCGGATGTTCGGGCCCAAGATCAGGAATGTCTTCAAGAGCCGGTGGCATGCGCTGTTCTGGTCTGCCAGCATGTTGCTGACGGCCTATTGCTCCGTGCCCTCGCCGGACGAGGGCGGCGATGCGAATGACGCTGCCCAGTTGGCCGGGACCCTGGCGGCGCATGCCGATAAGCAGCCGCCGGCGCACCGGAATCCCTGGGCCTTGGACAAGCCGGCGAACTAGCCGGGCCGAAAGCCCGGCTTGCGCTCCTGACGAAGGCCGATTCGCAGGTCCGACTCCGTCGAAAGGCGCGGGTCCCATGGTTTTCAGGCCGCGCGGCATCTGACGGCAAGGAGCCGCCCCCTGTGCAGGGAGCGGCCTGTTTCCGTTAAAAGCGCCCCGGAACCTGGTTTTCGCCATCGGTCCCGGCCTTCAACGCCGAGTCAGCTGTCGTCGTCTTCGAAATCCTCGTCGGCGGCGTTCTGGGTGCCGTAGCGGTTTTCGAGGTCGTCCATCGTCTCTTCACCGCGATAGGCGGACATGTCGATGACGCCGCTGGTGTCCATCTGGTTCATGTGATCGACCAGATCCTCGACGTCATCCTCGTCGTCAATGCCGCCTTTCACCTTCTCGCTGTCTTCCAGGCCGAAAGGCGCGGTGGCGCGGTCCTGTGCCTCTTCGGCGACGGACTGGGCCTGCGCTTCTTCGTCATCCTGTTCGGGGTTGAAGGTTTCGGGCGCGGAATCGTCGGGACGTTCGGTCATGGCGTGTCTCCTTTGCCGGGATAACGGCTAAGGAAACACGCGGGTTCCGGTATAGGACGAACGCGACGGGAAACGGCTTCCCGTCGCGTTCCCTGTCCGCGCGCCGGACCTGTCAGCGCGCCACACCTGTCAGCGAGTAGGAACCGGCACTTCGCCCGAGTAATCGTAGAACCCCCGGCCGGACTTGCGGCCGTACCAGCCGGCCTCAACATATTTCTGGAGCAGCGGCGCCGGGCGGTACTTGGGATCGCCGGTGGTCGCCAGGAACACCTTCATGATCTCGTAGAGCGTATCGAGGCCGACGAAGTCGGCAAGCGTCAGCGGGCCCATCGGATGGTTCGCGCCCAGCCGCATGCCGGCGTCGATGTCCTCTACCGAGGCCAGCCCCTCGCCCAGCACGAAGATCGCTTCATTGAGCAGCGGGCAGAGGATGCGGTTGACCACGAAACCGGGGGCATCGCCCGCCAGCACCACGGTCTTGCCCAGGGCCTCACCGAAGGCTTTCATCCGCGCGGTCGTTTCCTCGGAAGTGGCGAGGCCGGGGATCACTTCCACCAGGCCCATGACCGGCACGGGGTTGAAGAAATGCAGCCCGCAGAAGCGCGCCGGATCGGGCGAACTGGCGGCCATGCGGGTGATCGGGATCGAACTGGTGTTGGAGGCCAGGATTGCGTTCGCGCCCAGCACTTCGCCCACGGCGGCGAAGATCTTCAGCTTGATATCCTCGCGCTCGGTCGCGGCCTCGATGATGAGGTCGCAGTCGCCCATTCCCGAGTAGTCTCCGGCCGTGGTGATGCGGGGCAGCAGCGCGTCCAAGTCGGCCTGGGCGATCTTTTCCTTCGCCACCAGCCGGGCCAGGCCCTTGGCGATGCCGGCCTTGCCCTTCTCGGCGATGTCGACCGAGATGTCGGACAGGACCACGTCCATGCCCTTGCTCGCCACGGTCTGGGCGATGCCCGAACCCATGATGCCCGCGCCGATGATTCCGACTTTCCGCACTGCCAAACTCCTCTGGTGATCCCTTTGCGCCGGAAGGATTATCATCGGCGCTCGGCGAGGGAACCTAGCGATTCTGGCCGGGTACCCAAAGCACGTCGTCGGTCCCATTGCCATTCACCGCCCGGGCGAGGACGAAGAGATAGTCGCTGAGCCGGTTGAGATAGCCGAGCGCCGCCGGATTGGTGGGCGTTTCGGCGGCCATGGCGACGGCGGCGCGCTCTGCCTTGCGGGCGGAGGCGCGGGCGATGTGGACACGCGCGGCGGCCTCGCTGCCGCCGGGCAGGATGAAGCTGCGCAGCGGCTGGAGATGGGCGTTGATCGCGTCGATCTCCGTTTCCAACCACGTCACTTGCGAGGGGACCACGCGCAGGGTCATCTCGCCGGGCGTGAAATTCTCGTCACCAGGGGCCTTGGGCGTCGCGAGATCCGCGCCAAGGTCGAACAGGTCGTTCTGGATGCGGGTGAGCACGGAACCGTGCGGCGTTTCCGTCAGCGCGCAGACGGCGAGGCCGATGGCGCAGTTCGCCTCGTCCACCGCGCCGATCGCTTCCATGCGTGCGGCATTCTTGGGCAGGCGCGAGCCGTCGACCAGGCCGGTCGTGCCGTCGTCACCGGTGCGGGTGTAGATCTTGTTGAGACGGACCAAGGTGGAATCCTTTGAAAATCCGCCCAAGGCGGATTTTGGCGGCGAAAGCCCTAGCGCGCCATGGCCAGCAGGATCGCGCAGACGATCACCGCCGCGGCCTGATACTTGATGCGGTTGAACATCATCTTGTTCTGGAGGAGCTGGTTCGCCGTGGGCTCCGTGGAGGCGGGATCCCGGTTCAGATCTTCCTTCGCGCCCTGCATGAAGGCCACGATACCGCGCACGAGGCTGACGACGACCATGATCATCAGCAGGATGATGATGGGGATGAGAATGGTGCTCATGGGCTTTGGTGTAGGCCCGCCGAAAGCGAAATGCCAGCAGGGAAGCGGTGCTGCCGAAGCGCCTCGGCGATGGCCTTGCCGTCCTCTCCCGCGCGCCGCCGGTCACCCAGCGAGGGCGCGCCGCGCCGCTTGGCGAGTTTGCGCCCGTCCGGCTCCACCAGCAGGGCATGATGATGCCACAACGGCACCGGCAGGCCGAGCAGCGCCTGCAGCAGCCGGTGGACATGGCTCGCCGGAAACAGGTCCATCCCGCGGGTGACGAGGGAAATGCCGTCGGCCGCGTCGTCCAGCGTGGCGGCCAGGTGATAGCTGGCGGGCAGGTCCTTGCGCAGCAGCACCACGTCACCGAAGATTTCGGGCGCGGCACGCAGGGTACCGGCCCCCTCGTCGGTCCATTCGAGCGGGCCGGTCAGGTCCAGCGCGCCTGCGACGTCGAGCCGCCAAGCCGCGCCTTCGGGGTCGATCTCCCGGTGGCGGCAGGTGCCTGGATAGACCGGGCCGTCCGGTCCCATTGCGGTGGCTGCGGCGGCGATCTCGGCGCGGGTGCAGCGGCAGGGATAGAGCAGGCCCAACGCCTTCAGGCGCTCTCCCGCCTCGGCATAACTGTCCAGGCGGCGGGACTGGAAGCGGACGTCTTCATTCCATTCCAGGCCGAGCCATTCGAGGTCGCGGAAGAATTCCTCCACGAATTCCGGGCGGCTGCGCTCTCCGTCGATATCCTCGATCCGCAGCAGGAACGCGCCGCCCCGCGTGCGGGCAAGGTCATGCGCCATCATGGCCGCATAAGCATGGCCGAGGTGCAGCGGGCCGTTGGGGCTGGGGGCGAAGCGGGTGCGGATCATCGCTGCTGCTCCTAGCCGCGCTGCGGCGTGCCGCAAGGGCAAGTGGCGATAGGCGTTTCCGTTTCGCGCTTCCGGCGGGGTTCTGGCTGTGCCTTCGCCTCTGCCGGTGTCCCCTGGCCTTGCCCTGCCTTTGCCTCGACCGCCGCCCCCCCTTCGTCATTGCGAGCGCAGCGAAGCAATCCAGGGCGGTTCTGCGCGGCTCTGGAATGCTTCGCTGCGCTCGCAATGACGAAAAGTAGGGCCGAAAGCGGCAGGACTTCACGCACACCCAGGCGTGTGGATAAGCTTGGCATAACCTGTGTGCCGGGCGTTGGCAGCCTGAGGACATCCTGTGGAATGCTTGTGGCGAACCTGTGGATTGTTGTATGGCGCGAACCCGGTCCCGGCTTGACGGCGACTCGCGTAAATGCTGCAAAGAAACTCATGCGTTGCCATGAAACCGCAATCAGGGCCTGCGACAGGAGGCCATGCTCAAGTCGGAGCTGATCGAGCGCGCGGCCCGGTTCCGCAGCGCGGAGGATGACCCCTCCCGAAGTCTTTCCGACTGTCCTGCCTTAGTGCTCAATGCGGATTACACGCCGCTTTCCTACTACCCCTTGAGTCTCTGGCCCTGGCAGACCGCGATCAAGGCGATCGTTCTGGAAAGGGTGGACATCATTTCCAGCTACGACCGGGTGGTGCACAGTCCCAGCTGGTCGATGCAGATCCCCTCGGTGATCGCCCTGAGGCAATATGTCAGGCCTTCCGAATTCCCCGCCTTCACCCGCTTCAATCTTTTCCTTCGCGACCGTTTCAGCTGCCAATATTGCGGCTCTCCCCAGCAACTGACGTTCGATCACGTCGTCCCGCGCCGTCTGGGCGGAAGGACCAGCTGGGAAAACATCCTCACCGCCTGCGCGCCCTGCAACCTCAAGAAGGGCGGCCGTACCCCCAAGCAGGCGAACATGCCGCCGCTGGTGGCCCCGATCCGGCCGACGAGCTGGCAGCTTCAGGAGCGCGGCCGGGCCTTCCCGCCGAACTACCTCCACGAAACGTGGCGGGACTGGCTCTATTGGGACATCGAGCTGGAGGCCTGAGCCCTCCAATGCCGCCCGGCGCGGGCGCGCCTCCCGAACTCAGCGCTTCCCCGTTCCGCGACGGCAACGGCTGGCCTCGACGGCCTTCAGGTCGGGATCGACGCGCGCGTCGGCGTAGGACCACGCTTTCATACCCGGCTTGAAGAAGGCGACTTTCCCGTCTTCGGTCTGGAAAAAGTAGGCGCCGGCCTGGGCGGCATAAGTCTTGCCCCCCACCGTGATGCCCGGACCCTCGGGCCGGGTGTCGATGACGACCTCACCGTAGCGCGCGAAGTGGCAAGTGTAGACGGCGGCGCGCTGGTCCGCGAAAGCGGAGGAACCGCTTGTGAAGAAGAGCGCGGCGAGTGCCAGGCAGGGGGCTGTCCGCATCAGATGCCCAGCATTTCCGGCTTGAACAGCCTTTTTCGCGACACCCGCTTGCCGGACAGCATGAACTGCCCGTCACCCAGGTAGTGGACGAATTGCGGCGCCTTCGGGCTGGTTGCGGCGCGGATGCGCAGGACTTCGAGGATGAACAGGTCGTACTGGCCCACCATGGCGTCGTCATGGAGACGGCATTCGAGCTGGGCGTGGCATTGCGGAAGGAGGGGGGCGGCGACATGGGCGGCCGGTTCGCGCTCGATGCCGAGATCGGCGAACTTGTCGCTGTCCGCGCCGCTGCAATTGCCGATCCGCACGACCATGTCGAGCAAGTCGGCGGTGGGCACGTTGATGGTGCACTCGCCGCTCCGTCGCAGCAGCGCATGGCTGTGGTTTCCGCGCGAAACGAGGCAGGAAATCAGCGCAGGCGTGAATTCCAGTACCTGGTGCCAGCCCATGGCCATCACGTTGTCCGCAGACGCGCCGGCATCGTGCGTCGCCAGCAGGACGACCGGCCCGGGTTCGAGGAACTGCCGGGCGTGGGACGGCGGGACTTCGCGCCAGTGAGTCATGCGGGGCTCCTTTCCTGTCGGATCAGGAGCGCCTCAGGGCCGGCGCGGTTCCGCCGGCGCAGCTATGGTCAGTGCAGGGTCTCGATCGGGGTTTCGGCTTCCTCGCCCTCCACGCCGCGGCCGACGGCGGTGGTCAGGGCCACATCCATCGTCACGTTGCCCACGGTGCGCATGAGATCCGGCAGCACTTCCACGGCCACCAGCACCCCGAGCGGCCAGAGCGGCGTGCCCATGGCCGCCGCGATGGGGCCGATCGAGGATACGAAGCTGATCGTGCCGGGCAGCGAGACGGCGCCGAACGTGGTGGCGAAGGCCACCAGGGCACCCGCCACGAGCGCGCCGGTGGTCAGCTCCATGCCGGCGAGCCGCGCGGCGTAGACGGCCACGGCCATGTTCATCGCCGGACCCGTCGCGCGGAACAGCGTGACGGCCAGCGGCAGGACGAACTCCGCGGTCGTGCCCGAAACGCCGAGGCGGCGGCTGGAGGCGAGCATGGCGGGCAGTGTGGCGATGGAGGACTGGGTGGAAATGGCCACGACTTGCGCGGGCAGCACGGCCGCGGCGAAAGCGGAAAGGCGGCGCCGCCCGGCGAAAGCGGCGATCAGGTATCCGGCCACCATGACGACGGTTCCGACCGCCGTGACCAGCACGATGTAATGGGCGAGCGCGCCCAGCGCGGCCCCGCCGCTGCGCACGCCCAGGCCGAAGCCGAGCGCGAAGACGCCGATCGGCGCGAGCGCCAGCACCCAGCCGATCACCACCATCATCGCGCCGGCAACCCCTTCGAACAGCACGGCGAGCGCGCGTCGCGGCTCGTCCGCAAGCCGGGTCGAGGCGACGGCGAACAGGGCGACGAAGACGATCACCGGCAGCATCGCATTGGCGGCGGCGGCGGAGATGACGTTCTCGGGCATGAGCGAGGAGAGGAAGTCGGCGATGCCCGGCACTGCGGCAGGTTCCTCGCCGTGAGTGAAGCGCACCCCGGGAGGGACGGGGAACAGGTCCAGCAGCAGGGGCATGGCCACCGCGCCCAGCGCGGCGCTGAAGGCCAGGAAGCCGATGATGATCCCCAGCGTGCGCCGCGCCATGGCGCCGGCCTGGGCGACGGCGATGGTTTCGACGATGCCGCTGAACAGCAGGCCCGCGACCAGCGGCAGGATCGTCATCTGCAGCCCCTGCAGCCATAGTGAGCCGATCGGTCCGGCCACTTTCAGCACCGGAATGGCGCGCGGATCGCCCGCCAGCACGAGGCCCAGCACCAGCCCCGCGACGAGTCCGGCCAGGGTCAGCTTTCCAGGAACGCGAATATCCGGAATGCGCGAGGAATTTCCGGGTTTTGCGGGACTTGGGGTGCTCATCGGGCTCCTGGGAGATATGGCCGCGCGGGGGCCTGCGGGGTCGGCCTTGCTCATAAGCGGTGCCGCCGCTCTTGGCAATTTGGCGGCGCTGCGGCTAGAGGATGGGCGAGGGAGCCGCGCGAGCGGGCTGCGGACGTCATCCGGTATTCACGAGACAGTCTCCAAGGGGCAGGTCATGAGCAGACAATTCTTCGGCACCGACGGTATCCGCGGCCGCACCAACCAGGGCGCGATGACGGCGGCCATCGCCATGAAGGTCGGCCAGGCGGCCGGCACCCGCTTCCTGCGCGGCAAGCACCGGCACCGCGTGGTGATCGGCAAGGATACCCGCCTCTCGGGCTACATGCTGGAAAACGCGCTTGTCGCCGGCTTCACCAGCGTGGGCATGGACGTGGTGCTGCTGGGGCCGATGCCGACCCCGGCCGTCGCCCTGCTGACCCGCGAGCTGCGCGCCGACGTGGGCGTGATGATCTCGGCCAGCCACAACCCTTACGAGGACAACGGCATCAAGTTGTTCGGCCCCGACGGCTTCAAGCTCTCCGACGAGGACGAACTGGCGATCGAGGCCATGCTGGCCCAGGATCTGGCGCTCGCCCCGTCCGAGGACATCGGCCGCGCCCGCCGCATCGACGATGCCCGCGGGCGCTACATCCACGCCGTCAAGCGCTCGCTGCCCCATGACATTCGCCTGGACGGGCTCAAGATCGCGGTCGATTGCGCCAATGGCGCCGCCTACCAGGTCGCGCCCTCGGCCCTGTGGGAACTCGGTGCCGAAGTCGTGGCGGTGGGCGTCACGCCCAACGGCCGCAATATCAACGACAAGTGCGGCTCCACGCACGTCGACCTGCTTCAGGAAACCGTGGTCACGACCGGAGCGGATATCGGCATCGCGCTTGACGGCGATGCCGACCGGCTGCTGGTCGTGGACGAAAAGGGCAAGACCGTGGACGGCGACCAGATCATGGCGCTGATCGGCACCCAGCTGGCCGCGCGCGGTGCCCTGCGCGGCGGCGGCGTGGTGGCGACGGTCATGTCGAACCTGGGCCTCGAACGCTATCTGCAGGGGCAGGGCCTCACGCTCGAACGCACCAAGGTGGGTGACCGCCACGTCCTCGAACGCATGCGCGCGGGCGGGTTCAACGTGGGCGGCGAGCAATCGGGCCACATGATCCTGCTCGACCATGCGACCACCGGGGACGGCACCGTGGCGGCGCTGCAGGTGCTGGCGGCGCTGGTCCAGTCCGGCAAGCGGGCGAGCGAACTGCTCCACCTTTTCGACCCGGTCCCGCAGCTGCTGCGCAACGTCCGCTTCTCGGGCGGGCAGCCGCTGGAGGCGGCCAGCGTGAAGACTGCCATTGCCGAGGCGGAGGCTTCGCTCAACGGCAGCGGCCGCCTCGTCATCCGTGCCTCGGGCACCGAGCCCCTGATCCGCGTCATGGCGGAAGGCGACGATGCCGGGCAGGTGGAGGCCGCCGTGGCCTCGATTTGCGCGGCCGTGGAAGAGGCGGCAGCCTGATGGCCCTCGAAATGCGCCCCGACTGCGAACGCTGCGGTACCGACCTTCCGGCCGATGCCCCCGGCGCGTTCATCTGCAGCTTCGAATGCACCTACTGCGCCGAATGCGCGGACGACCTTGACGAGCTTTGCCCCAATTGCAGCGGCGAACTGCTCGACCGGCCGACGCGGGCCAAGCGGCATTTCGATTCCGCGCCCCCGTCGAAGGAGCGCAGGTTCAAGGGCTGATCGGCTCCCGCAAGGGCGCGAAGCGGGCAGGGCGGCTTCGCCGGCTGCGCCACGTCTTCGCGCCTTGGCGGCTTTGCGCGATGCCATCCGGCGCATGCTTGCCGAACGACACCCCGGGTGCCATCAGCCCGTCATGACCACACCGCCCCGCATCCTTTCCATCGCCGGCTCCGACAGTTCGGGCGGTGCCGGTATCCAGGCCGATATCAAGACCATCACGATGCTCGGCGGCTATGCCATGACCGCGATCACCGCGATCACTGCGCAGAACACGTGCGGAGTTACGCATGTGGCGGCGCTCTTGCCGGAAATGGTGGCGGCGCAGATCGACGCCTGCGTAAGCGACATCGGCGTGGACGCGGTGAAGATCGGCATGCTCGGCAGTCCCGAGATCGCCCATGTCGTGGCGGAACGGCTGGAGCGGCTGGGCGTGCCGGTGGTGTTCGATCCGGTGATGATCTCCACCAGCGGCTCGGTCCTGGCGGATGCGGCCACCATTGCCGCTTTCGAACGGCTGATGACCCTCGCCACGCTGACCACGCCGAACGTCCCCGAACTGGAGGCGCTGGGCGGGGACCGCGCCATGGCGGCGCGCGGAGTGGCCTATATCGCCAAGGGCGGCGATGCGGAGGGGCCGATCGTGGAAGACAGGCTGCTGCGGCCCGGCGAACCGCCGATGTCGTGGACCGCACCGCGCATCGAGACGCGCCATACTCACGGCACCGGCTGCACGTTCTCCAGTGCCATCGCCACGTTCATGGGGCAGGGCGCCGGCCTGGAAGCGGCGATCGTCAGCGCGCGTGGCTATGTGCGCGCGGCGCTGTTCAATGCGCCGGGCTACGGCGCGGGACATGGCCCGCTGGGACATCACGTTCGCGGCTAGGCAGCGGACAGCCCGGGCAGGGCCTGCCGCAGAAACGCAAGAGAGCCGAAGAACTGGGCCGGCCAAAGCGTGTGCGTCCGGAAAAGGGGCGGCCCGGCGGCCGCCGCCCTTACCTCAGCAGCAGTCGAGATCGTAGAACTTCTGCACGACCTTCCAGCCTTCCTCGCCGGTTTCGCACCAGTGGAACAGCTTGAGGTCCTGCCGGTTGATGACGCCTTCGTCGGCCAGGGCCTCGAAATTGACGACGCGTTCCCAGAATTCCTTGCCGTAGAGCAGGATCGGGATCGGCTTCATCTTGCCGGTCTGGATCAGGGTAAGCAGCTCGAAGAATTCGTCGAAGGTACCGAAACCGCCCGGGAACACGGCCACGGCGCGCGCGCGCAGCAGGAAGTGCATCTTGCGCAGCGCAAAGTAGTGGAACTGGAACGAGAGCCGCGGCGTCACGTAAGGGTTGGGGGCCTGCTCATGGGGCAGCACGATGTTGAGGCCCAGCGATTCCGCGCCGACTTCCGAAGCGCCGCGATTGGCGGCTTCCATGATCGAAGGGCCGCCGCCCGAGCAGACGACGAACTGGCGCATGCCCTTTTCCACCACCGAGCACTGGCTGGCCAGCTTGGCGAGGGTCTTGGCTTCCTCGTAATACTTCGCCTTGGCGACGAGCCGCTCGGCGACTTTCTTCTCTTCCTCGGTCTTGGCCTGGGCCAGGACGCTTTCAGCATTCTCGGGCGCGGGGATGCGGGCGGAGCCGTACATCACCATGGTCGAGCCGATATTGGCTTCTTCCAGCAGCATCTCGGTCTTGAGAAGCTCAAGCTGGAAACGGACGGGGCGCAGTTCGTCGCGCAGCAGGAACTCGGTGTCCTGGAAGGCCAGGCGATAGGCCGGGTTCTGCGTCTGGATCGTGCCTTCCTGCGCGTCTGCGAAGTTGGCTTCCTGCTCGGCCTTGTAGAACCGGCGGTTGGTGACTTTCTTGTCTTCTTGTTCGGTCATCTGCATTCCATGGCCGCTGGGAGGCGCGGCGTCGAGGGATAAGGATTTAATTATGATACGCTTGCGCGCAAGCACGGCATGCGGTTGCAAGCAGGCCCGATGCACCAGTTTCACGGTTGGCCGCGTTTTCCGGGTCATCAGGTGATTCCCCCTGCTGGGAAAACGCTCTAGGCTGCACGACATGTCGAACATGACCATGACACGCCGCGCCGCGATGGCCGGTTTCGGCGCCGTGGCCGCAAGCTCCGTGCTGCCGGTACTCCCCGCTCTTTCGGCCCAGGTCCGCAGCACCGCGCGCAAGCTGGTGAAGCCCCCGCGCCTGAAGGAAGGCGACGTGCTGGGTCTGGTCGCGCCGGCGGGCTTCGTGGGGGATCGCTTCGGACTGGACCAGATCATGGCGACCGTGCGCGCCATGGGCCTGGAGCCGAGGCCGGCGCTGCACATGCTCCAGCGCGAAGGCTATCTGGCCGGCTCCGACCGGACGCGGGCAGACGATCTCATGGCCATGTTCGCCGACGACAAGGTCCGCGCCATCATGGCCGTGCGTGGCGGCTGGGGCTGCGCACGCATCCTGCCCTTGCTCGATTTCGACAGGATCGCGGCGAACCCGAAGCTCTTCGTGGGCTTCAGCGACAATACCGCGCTCCACCTGGCTTTCGCGGCGCGGACCGGCGTGGCCAGCATCCACGGGCCGAATGCTTCCGCCTCGTGGCCGCCGGCGGCCTGGGCTTCGTTCCATGGGCTGGCCTTCGAAGGCGCGACGCCGACCTGGCAAGTGCCCGAGGGTGCGGGCGTCAATCTTTCGGGCCGGGGCAAGGACTTGCGCACGTTCCGCGGCGGCAAGGCGCGCGGCCGGCTGCTTGGCGGCAATCTCAGCGTGCTTTCCGCGCTGGTGGGCACGCCCTACCTGCCGGACTTCACGGGGGCCGTGCTGTTCATCGAGGACACCAACGAATCCGAATACCGCATCGACCGCATGCTCACCCAGCTTGCCCTGGCGGGGATCTTCGACCGGGTGGCCGGGGTCGTCTTCGGCCAATGCACCGGCTGCCAGAACCCCGACGGCGGCTATTCGAACTTCACGATCTACGAAGTGCTCGACCGGCAGTTTTCCGGCCTCAGGGTTCCCGCGTTCCAGGGGCTCCAGATCGGCCATATCGCCTCGCAGCTCAGCGTGCCGGTGGGCCTGCCGGTGGAGATCGACGCCGATGCCGGGACGATGCGCCTGCTGGAGGCGGCGGTTGCGTAAGCTGACGCAAGTCCCCCTGCCCTGCACTTGAGACATGGCGAAGCGACTGTTATCGCGGGCACATGTCCAACTGTGACCTGTGCGTCGTTCGGAACCGGGCGATCTGTTCATCCCTCGATGCGAAAGAGCTGGAAGCGCTCAACGCCATCGGGCGTACCCGCACGATCCAGCCCGGCGAATCGCTGATCTGGGAAGGCGAGGACTCGGTTCTCGTGGCCAACGTGATCGACGGCGTGCTGAAGCTTTCGACCAATACCGAGGACGGGCGCGAGCAGATCGTCGGCGTGGTCTATCCTTCGGACTTTATCGGACGTCCCTTCGGCGGCACCACCGGCCACGGCGCCACCGCCCTGACGGAAGCGACGGTCTGCGTCTTCTCCCGCCGCGATTTCGACGCTTTCGCCCGCGAGCATCCGGCGCTGGAACACAAGCTGCTGGAGCGGACCCTGGGCGAACTGGACCGCACGCGCCGCTGGATGCTGCTGCTCGGCCGCAAGTCGGCCTCGGAAAAGCTGGCGAGCTTCCTGCTGGAAATGGCCGAGCGGTTGCAGCCCCCCGGCTGCGCCTGGAATTTCGAAAATGCCGGCCCGCGCCGCATCACCCTGCCGTTCTCGCGCCAGCAGATCGCCGACGTGCTGGGCCTCACCATCGAGACGGTGAGCCGCCAGTTCACCCGCTTCAAGAACGAGCGGCTGATCGACCTGCCTTCGCGCCGCGACGTGATCCTCCTGGACCACGAGGCGCTGACCGCCGAGGCGGGCTGAAGGGGCGTCGGTCCCCGGATCAGGCCTTGATCCCGCTCTCCTGACGGTAATGCAGGCGAGCCCGCCGCCCCCGTTTTTGCGGGGACGACGGGCATCCGGCTATGGCCGAAGTGCCTGCCGGAACCGGACCGTCTCTCAGAAGCGGTAGGACACGCCTGCGCTCAGGACCCAGGGATCGAGATCGTGGCGCGTCTTCAGCGCCAGCACGCCATCCTCGTAGAACGAGGCGGTGGGCTTCACCCAGTACTTCTTGGCATCGAGCGAGAGGCCCAGCCCCTTGTCGTTGATGGCGATGTCCACGCCGCCCTGCAGCGCGAAGCCCACCTTGTTCGACATCTTCACTCTGTCCACGCCCAGCGCGCGCGCCGTATCGCCCGGCTTCTCGTCGAACACGAAGAACCAGGCCGGGCCGGCGCCCACATAGGGCTTGAAGGGCGTTCCGGTGTCGAGATGCGCCTTGGCGGTCACCGTGGCCGGCAGGATGAGAACGTGATCGACCAGGCTGGCGCCCGCCACGTCGCCGGTGCCGCTGACATGGTGCTGGGTGAAGCAGCAGATCGTCTCCACCGAGAAGGCGTTGCTGAAGAAATATTCCACCGCCAGCGTGGGCACCAGGTTGTCGTTCGCCTTGGTGCCCACGGTTTCGAGCCCGGCGAGCGTGCCGCCCAGCGCGGTGTCGGTGTCGATCGACCTGATCTTGTCGATCTTGCCGTCGGGCAGCACGGCAGTGCCCAGAACCTTGACCTGCCACTTGCCGTCCGGGCTTCCGGCCTGGGCCGGGGTGACGATCGCGGTGGCGGCGGCGGCCGTCAGGGCAGCGGCCGCGAGCATGGACATCTTGCGCATCTTGGGTCTTTCCTGCGCCGCCGGGGCCGCACCGTGCGGGTCCCCCCTCTTGAGCGGCAGCAGGGCCGCTTTGGTCCTCCCGCGCGGCGGGGACATTGATCGCGCGCAAAAATCGGCAGATCGAGCCGGTTTCCCGCCCGTTGATCGAGCGCAATGACGCGGCCGCCTCCAGGCGCGATGGGTCTGCGCATGTGGACCTATCACCCCGAACTGCTTGCGGTGCCCGTGCCGCGCTACACCAGCTTCCCCACCGCCGCCGAATTCGACCAGACCGTCGGCGCCGAGGCTTTCGTGCAGGCGCTGGAGGCGGTGAACGGCGAGGTCTCGCTCTATGTCCATATCCCGTTCTGCGAGAAGATCTGCTGGTACTGCGGCTGCAACACCAGCGTCGCCAACCGCACCGATCGCGTTTCCGGCTATCTCGATGCCCTCCACCGCGAGATCGGCCTTGTCGCCGAACGCCTGCCGCAAGGCGCCCGGGTCACGCGCATCGCCTTTGGTGGCGGCAGTCCCAACGGAATTCCCCCGGTCGACTTCGTGCGGCTGGTGGACGCGCTGACGCTGCAGTTCCCCGCATCGCGCCCGGTCCTGTCGATCGAGCTGGACCCGCGCACGATGGGCCGCGAATGGGCGGCCGTGATCGGCGCGGTGGGGATCACGCGCGCCAGCCTGGGGGTGCAGACGTTCGCGCCGGGCCTTCAGCAGGCCATAGGCCGGGTGCAGCCGGCGTGGATGATCGAGGAAACGACCGCGATGCTGCGCGCGGCAGGCATCGATTCGCTTAACTTCGACCTGATGTACGGGCTTCCCGGGCAGACGATGGCCGATCTGGAAGATTCGCTGGCGCGAACCGCCGCGCTGGGGGCCGACCGGATCGCGCTGTTCGGCTATGCCCATGTGCCGCACCTGATCGCGCGCCAGCGCAAGATCGATGCCCGTGCCCTGCCCGATGCGGAGCAGCGATTCGCCATGGCCGCGCGCGGCCATGCGCTTCTGGTCGAGGCCGGTTATGTACCCATCGGTTTCGATCACTTCGCCCGGCCCGGAGACGCCCTGGCGCAGGCGGCGCTATCGGGAAGCCTGCGCCGCAACTTCCAGGGCTTCACCGAGGACAAGGCGCCGGTGTTGCTGGGTCTGGGCGCTTCGTCGATCAGCGGCTTTCCCGAGCTGCTGGTCCAGAACGAGAAGAACACCGGGCGCTATCGCATGATGCTCTCGCAGGACCGCATCGCCGCCAACCGCGGGATTCGCCGCAGCGGCGAAGACCGGCGGCGCGGCGCGGTGATCGAGGCGCTGCTGTGCCGGGGCAGGGCGCCGATCCCGCGCGACCTGCAATGCGAGGCCTGGCCGCTGCTGCTGCCCTATTTCGATGCCGGGCTCTGTGACAGCGACGGAGAGGATCTGGTGATCCTGCCCCAGGGCCTGCCCTATGCCCGCTCGATCGCGGCGCGCTTCGATCCCTATCGCAAGGATTCGCTGCGACGGTTCAGTTCGGCGGTCTGACGGCGCCTTGCTCCCTCAGGGGCGAATGTCGAATTCCACGCCGAAGAGATTGCCGTCCACCCAGCGCACGAGGCCCCACAGTTCGCGGCCGTCGTCCATCGCCGCGCGCACGACTTCGTTGCAGGCAGGCGGCTGGCCCGCCGCCGCCGCGCTCAACCCTCGTGACGAGACATTGCGCACGATCACGTCGATCGGCCTGCCGTGCGAATCCATCAGCGTGACATGGGCGCAGCGGCTACGGCGGCGTTCACGCAGGATCGGTGTGGGCCTGAAATGCGGATCATCCATTTTCGGCAGGACGGCGAATCGGCGAAAAATTGAAGGCCGGGGCAGGCGCGAATCGGTCGATTGACCACGATCAATGCAGTGCGGAGCGGGGGCTGGCAGATGGGCCGTGCCGGTCGTGCACCGCCAAGTCGAACCTTGCCGGCGGTGGCAACCGCTTCTCCCCGACTTCGGGCGGCTCTTCCCCGCGAAGGGCCGCCCCTCTTTCCGGGCGGGCGCCAACTCCAGACATGAACCGGAAAACCGCCGGGATCCGGCACGATTCGCACGCCGCCAGGGCATGCGAAAGCGTCCGGCGATGCCAGACGCGCTTCCCGAAGAAGAAGCGGATTTCAGCGATTTAGGGAGAATTGGATGCCCCGCGAGGATTCGAACCTCGATAGACGGAATCAGAATCCGTAGTCTTACCATTAGACGACGGGGCATCGGGAGGCGCCCCTCTAGTAGGGCTTCTGATTCGCGTCAAGCACCCTTTTTGCAGTCAGGGTTGCCCCTTGGCCCGGGGGGCGTTAGCATCGCCCCAGGTATCCGCCGCGCACGGCGGTAAGATTTATTCGAACGAGATTACATATCATGGCGGAGCAAGATCCGCCGGCAGCAAGAGTCGATGTGTCGGGCCGCACTGGAAGGCGGCGCAAGGCGAGGAAGGGCAAGTCACGCTCGTCCGGACCCGACACGGCCAAGGCGAAGGCGCGCCCTCCGGGCGGCGCCGCCGAGGCAGGCGGAGCGCCGCGCGAAGAGAAGACATCCGGCTCGCAGGCGTCGCCCCGCCAGCCGGAATCGCGCCGGGCGGCTGCCCGGAAGCGCGGCTCCCGCAAGGGCGCGGCGCGTTCCTCCAAGAAACCGCGCGCCCAGGGCGAAGCCGTTGCCGCCAAGACGGTGCCGGCAGAAGCGAAGACCGTTGCACCCGGCTTCCCGGCGGCCAGCTTCGTGCCTGCCGGCTTCACGCCCGTCCTTCCGGGCGCGAACGGGCCGTCGTCGCGCCCGTCCTACCGGCAGTCCTATGCCGCCATCGACCTCGGCACCAACAATTGCCGTCTCCTGATCGCCCGGCCATCGGGCGAGAATTTCACGGTGATCGATGCGTTCAGCCGCGTCGTGCGGCTGGGAGAAGGCCTGGCGCAGTCCGGCCGTCTGTCCGAGGCGGCGATGGACCGGACGCTGGCCGCACTGCGGGTCTGCGCCGAAAAGCTGATGCGCCGCAATGTCTATCTCGCCCGCTCGGTGGCGACCGAGGCCTGCCGCCGCGCGGAGAACGGCCCGGAATTCATCGAGCGCGTGCGCGAGGAAACCGGCATCGCGCTCGACATCATCAGCGCGCGCGAGGAAGCGCGGCTGGCCGTGCTCGGCTGCCATGTGCTGCTGGAGGAAGGCTTCGGCCCGGCGATGATCTTCGACATCGGCGGCGGATCGACCGAACTCGTCCTGATCGAGAGCACCGGCACCGTGCCGCGTATCCTCGACTGGCAATCGGTGCCCTGGGGCGTCGTTTCGCTGACCGAGAGCTGCGGGCCGGAAGGCACGACGCTGGAGGAACGCCTCGCGCGTTATCGCCACATGCATGGCCTGGTCTCGGAAAGCTTTTCCGCCTTTGCCAAGCGCGTCGGCCCGGCGCGCGGCAGCGCGGCGGAAACGGGTCCGCTGCGCCTGCTGGGCACCAGCGGCACGGTGACGACGCTGGCCAGCCTCCACCTCGAACTGCCGCAATACGACCGCCGCATGGTGGACGGATTGATCGTTCCGGCCGAATCGATGCGCGACATCAGTTCCCGGCTCTCCTCGATGTCGATCGAGGAGCGGCGCGAGGTGAACTGCATCGGGCGCGAGCGTGCGGACCTGGTCGTGGCCGGCTGTGCGATCCTCGAATCGATCCTCGACCTCTGGCCCGCGGCGCGGCTGGGCGTGGCCGATCGCGGCATTCGCGAAGGCATCCTGCGCAGCCTCATCGCATCCCATTCCAGCGGCAGGCCCACGGTAGCCCCCGCGCCATCACACCTATTGGAGAACCGGCCATGAGCCGTTCCGGACGCGATCCCAACGAGCGGCTTCGCACTGGCAAGAAGCGCACGACCAGTTCGGCGCGCTGGCTGACCCGCCAGATCAACGATCCTTACGTGAAGCAGGCCAAGGCCGACGGCTACCGTAGCCGCGCCGCCTACAAGCTGCTGGAACTCGACGAGAAATTCGACCTCTTCAAGAACGTGACCCGCGCGGTCGACCTCGGCATCGCGCCGGGCGGCTGGAGCCAGGTGCTGCGTCTCAAGGCCCCCAAGGCCAAAGTCGTGGGCATCGACCTGCTGCCCACCGACCCGATCGAGGGCGTGACCATCTTCGAGATGGACTTCATGGCCGACGAGGCCCCCGCGGCGCTGGAACAGGCCCTGGAAGGCGCGCCGGACCTCGTCCTCTCGGACATGGCGGCCAATACCGTCGGCCACAAGCAGACGGACCACTTGCGCACCATGGGGCTGGTGGAAACGGCGGCCGATTTCGCGATCCAGTACCTGGCGCCCGGCGGTACTTTCGTTGCCAAGGTCTTCGCGGGCGGTACGGACACCGAGCTGCTCGGCATTCTCAAGCGGCGCTTCACCAGCGTGAAGCACGCCAAGCCGCCGGCCAGCCGCAAGGGTTCGTCCGAGTGGTACGTGATCGCCAAGGGGTTCAAGGGGCCGGCGGACAGCGGCGAATGAGCGCCTATCTGGTCCTGCCCGGCATTGGCGGTTCAGGGCCGGAGCACTGGCAAACGCGGTGGGAAGCCGCCGAGCCGGAGATGCGGCGGTTCGCGCCCGACAGCTGGGACGCGCCGCAGCTCGATCAGTGGATCGCCGCGCTGGACGCGGCCGTGGCCGCGTGCTCCGAGGCACCGATCCTCGTCGCTCACAGCCTGTCCTGCCTGCTCGTCGCGCATTGGAGCGCGCGGTCCGACCGGGCGGTGCGAGGCGCGTTCCTGGTGGCGATGCCGGATCCGCAAGGCCCGGATTTTCCGCAAGAGGCGGCGAGCTTCGGCAATCCGCCCGAGCTTTTCCTGCGGTTTCCGGCGGTGGTCGTGGCGAGTTCGGACGATCCCTATGGTCCGCTCGTCCATTCCCGTATGCGCGCCCGCCAATGGGGCGCGTCCTTCGTCGAGGCCGGGGCGCTGGGGCACATCAATGCCGCAAGTGGCCTCGGCGACTGGTCCTGGGGCCGCGAACAGCTCCGCCGCTTCGAAGATGGTTTGACGGGCAAGATCGAAGACTAGAGCAGTTTCCAATCTGGATGCATCGGATCAACTGCTCCAGGCTTCTGGTTTGCCGCGTTTTTCTGGGTCATCAGGTGATTCCACCTGCTCGAAAGTGGTTCGCGATCGGGGCCGAGGCCGCCTCTACGTCCTGACGAAAACGGCCCGCAAGGCGACTCGGTGGCGCCCGCGGGACCGTTTTCTGCCGGCCTGGCCGGATTCCTAGACCGGGCGGTCCGCCCGACGGAGTCAGGCCAGACCGCTACCGGAAATCGGGTATTACTCGGCAGCCGCGGCGGCTGCGGGCGCGGCTGCGGCTTCGCTGCTGGCGGCGGCGGGCGCATCGCCGGCTGCCGGTGCTGCTGCTGCTGCTGCTGCAGGTGCGGCGGGAAGCGGCAGGTTCGAACCCTGGGCGTTGAGGTAGGCGATCACGTTGGCGCGATCCTCACCCTTGGGCAGGCCGGCGAACGTCATCTTGGTGCCGGGCGCGAAAGCCTTCGGGCTTTTCAGCCAGTCGTTCAGCTTGTCGAAGTCCCACTTGCCGCCAACGCCCTTGAGCGCGTCGGAGAAAGCGAAACCGCCGACGCCCTGGCCGATGCCTTCACCGACCACGCCGTAGAGATTGGGACCGATGCCGTTGGTGCCGCCCTGGTTGATCGTGTGGCAGGACTGGCACTTGGCGAAAGTGGCTTGTCCCTTGGCCGGGTCCGCGCTGGCAAGAAGCGTGGCGATCGGCGCTTCGGCGCCTGCTTCGCCTTCCTGTTCCACGCCTTCGATGGCGTAACCCATCGTCTCGGGACGATGCGGCTTGTCTGCACGGAAGTAATGAGAGCTGACGGTGGTCAGACCAAGACCGACGATACCGGCGAACAAAGCCCAGCCGGCAATGGTGTTGAAACGATCATCCATTTCTTGTTTGCCCTTGCCCCACGGGTGGAGTTTTTTCTCATCCTCTTTGGGTTGAGGCTCTAGAGTTGCCAGCAGGTTAGTGCAAGAGCCATTGCGGACATCGCCTTTGCGGCTTAATCGCGCGGACGCTATGCATTCCTATCCCGAACCCGCTCTCGACCTGGTCGCCCGCATGAACGAGGCCGCTGCGGCCGATCCTTCGCGCGCGGCGGCCTTCCAGGGCGCCCCCGGATGCAATTCGCACCGAGCGGCGTTGGAACACGATCCCGACTGTCTGCCGCTGCCGTGCTTTTCCTTCGAGGATGCGCTGGATGCGGTGAAGGACGGCCGGGCCGACCGGGCCATCATCCCGATCGAGAATTCGCAGCACGGCCGCGTGGCGGACATCCATTTCCTGCTGCCGGAAAGCGGGTTGTCGATCGTGGGCGAGCACTTCATGGGCATCGAGCATGCGCTGATGGCACTGCCCAATGCGGACGGCACCATGGGGCCGTTCTCGGGGGCCTACAGCCACCCGCAGGCGCTCGGCCAGTCGCGTCACTACTTGCGCGAGCGGGGCATCGTGCCGATGGCCTATGCCGATACCGCCGGCGCTGCCGCCTTCGTGCGCGAGCAGGGCGATACCGCGGCCTGCGCCATCGCCCCGAACCTGGCTGCGGAACTCTACGGCCTCAAGATCGTCGAGGAGAATGTCGAGGACGCGGCGGACAACACCACGCGCTTCGTCGTCCTCTCGCGTGAGCCGCTCGATCCCTTCGCGCTCAAGGGCGAGAAGGCGGTGACGACTTTCATCTTCGAGGTGAAGAACATCCCCGCCGCGCTCTACAAGGCGCTGGGCGGCTTTGCCACCAATGGCGTCAACATGACCAAGCTGGAGAGCTACCAGATCGGTGCCAGCTTCGCGGCCACCACCTTCTACGCCGACATCGAAGGTGCCCCCGGCGAGCCGCGCATCGACATGGCGCTTCAGGAACTTGCATTCCATTGCAAGTACGTGCGTCCGCTCGGCACCTACAAGCAGGCCCGCTCGCGCGGATAGGCGATCCTGGTTCGGTCCGGCACGGCGCGCGTCCTGGCCGGGCGCGCGCCGTGCCGTCCATGACGGACAGGCGGCCGCAACCCCTCCTCGATCGCTATCCAATCCTTTCATCGCAACGGCTTGCGCCTGCTCCCGGCCCATGCCAATCATCGGCGGGTAATGGCTGCTAGGGGTCAGATGGCGGGTGCGGCCCGGGACGCCGCGAGCGACTGGGAAGCCGTGCGTGGCGCGGCCGATATCCAGTACGCGCCGTTGCCGCCCTTCAAACCCGATCCTCCGGGGCAGGTTCCGGAATGGCTCCAGGCGCTCGGCCGCATGCTGGAGGCGATCTTCGCGCCGCTTGGAAGGTTGCTGGGCATGTCCTGGCCGGTGTTCTCCAACATATTGATCGCGCTGGCGGTGCTTCTGGCGCTGTTCATCCTCTGGCGTCTGGTGGGCCCGGTCATCGAGGCCTGGCGCGGCCGCAGCCGCGAGGAAGCGCCCGAGGCCTGGGTGCCGGCCGAGGCCGAGGCGCTGGCCCTGCTGGAGGACGCGGACCGCCTTGCCGGGGAGGGCCGGTTCGACGAGGCCACTCACTTGCTCCTGCGCCGCAGCGTGGGGCAGATCCGGCAGGCGCGGCCGGACTGGCTGCACCCGGCCAGCACCGCGCGGGAAATTTCGGTATTGCCCTCGCTTCCGGACAGCGGCCGCGAGGCGTTCGCCACGATCGCCGCCCGCGTGGAGCGCAGCCGCTTCGCGCTGCGCGAACTGGGCGCCGACGACTGGGCCGCCGCGCGCGAGGCCTATGCCCGCTTCGCCCGGCTGGAACTGCGCGCATGAGCGAGATGACAGCAACAGCGCCTGCCGATGCGAGACCTGCTGCGGAAGCCGGTATTCCTGTCGGCGCCAATCCGTTCTCGCGCTGGGCGGTGCTGGCGCTGGTGCTGATCGGATCGGCGCTGTTCCTTTCGCTCTTGTGGATGATCGGGACCGGCACCGGCTTCGGCTCCACCAACGACGGCCAGTCCCACGCCGACGGGCGCGGCCTCAACGGCTATGCCGCCATGGCGCGCTATATAGAGAAGCGCGGGCACCCGGTGGTTCGCGCGCGCAACGTGGGCGCGCTCGACAAGCCGGGCCTGCTGGTGCTCACTCCGCCTGCCGGGGCCGATGGCGAGGATATCGAGAAGATCGTCTCGAAGCGGCGCTACATCGGGCCGACGCTGGTGATCCTGCCCAAGTGGATGGCCTTGCAGCCCGGGCGCGAGCAGGAAAAGGCCAAGACCGGCTGGGTCAATCTCCAGGGCATGCGGCCGCTCGAATGGCGCGGTTTCCTCGATGACGTGACGGTCGTGCAGGGCGAGGTCGACGCCAACGGCGCGAAGGCCCGCTGGCACGGCTTCGGCCTGGAGGGCGCGCTGCCCAGCCGCAAGGCGCTGCAATCGGGCAAGGGCGATACGCTGGTGCCGGTGGTGGAGGAGCAGGACGGGCGCGTTCTCGCCGCCTTCATCGACGACGGCGGCAGCTATCCCGCGCTTGAGGACGCGGCGCTGACAGGTATGAGCAGCGACCCGGAGGACGAGGACCTCTACCCCCTGATCCTGGTGTTCGAACCCGACCTCGTCGACAATTGGGGCATGGCCGACCGCCGCGCCGCGCAGTTGGTGGACGCGCTGGTCGCGGCCAGCGAAGTCGAGCCCCGTGGCACGGTGACGTTCGACCTCACCATGAACGGTTTCGGGCGCGCGCAGAATCTGCTGACCCTGGCTTTCACCCCGCCATTCCTGGCCGCCACGCTCTGCCTGCTGCTGGCCGCCCTGGTGCTGGGATGGCGCGCTTTCCTGCGCTTCGGGCCGCCGCTGGCGGGAGAGCGGGCCATCGCTTTCGGCAAGCGCGCGCTGGTGGCCAATTCTGCCGGACTGGTGCGCCGCTCGCATAGACTGCACCTGATCGGCGGACCTTATGCCGACCATGCCCGCGACCGGTTGATCCGTGCTCTCGCCCTGCCGCGCACGCTCCCGCCCGAGCAGGCCGACGCCGCGATCGACCGCGCCCTTGCCTCGCGCAGGGCGGATGCCGAACCCTTTTCCGCGATTTCCGCGCGCCTTCGCCATGCGCGCAAATCGCACGATCTCGTCAAGGCTGCGCGCGATCTTCACGCGCTCGAAAGGATGCTGACTCGATGACCGATGCCCACTCCCCGAATGCCGAAGGCGATTTCGCTCGGGGCGATTTCGCGGTCGATCTCGCCGGGGTCGCCGTGCTTGCGGGAAGCATTCGCGAGCAGATCGGCAAGGCGGTGGTCGGCCAGAGCGCGACGGTGGAGCATCTGCTGATCGCCCTGCTGGCGCGCGGCCATGTCCTGCTGGAAGGGCCTCCGGGCACGGCCAAGACTTTCCTGGCGCAGTGCTTCGCCGCGACCCTGGGCCTGGATTTCGGCCGCATCCAGTTCACGCCGGACCTTATGCCGGGCGATATTCTGGGCTCGAACCTGTTCAACTTCCAGACCAGCCAGTTCACGCTGACTCATGGTCCGATCTTCTGCGACCTGCTGCTGGCGGACGAGATCAACCGCACGCCGCCCAAGACCCAGGCCGCGCTGCTGGAAGCCATGCAGGAGCGCCGCGTCACGCTGGATGGCACCGCCCACGCCCTGCCGGAGCAGTTCATGGTGGTGGCCACGCAGAACCCGATCGAGAGCCAGGGCGTCTATCCGCTGCCCGAGGCGCAGCTCGACCGGTTCCTGTTCAAGGTGAGCGTCGATTACCCCAGCTTCGAGGAAGAGCTGCGCATCGTCGCGCGCTTCGGCGAGAATCGCGGCGCGCCCAGCCCGGCCGCCTGCGGGGTGGAAGCCATTGCCAATCACGCGGTGATCGAGGCGGCGTCCCGTACGGTTTCGCGAGTGACCCTGGCCGAGAGCGTGACCGACTATATCGTCCGCCTGGTGCGCGCCACGCGGGAGAGCCCGGACCTTGCGAGCGGCGCCAGCCCCCGCGCGGCCGTGTTGCTGGCCGGCGCCGCGCGCGCCCGCGCCGCGCTGGACGGGCGCGACTACGTGGTGCCCGACGATGTCAAGGCGCTCGCCGGGTCGGTCCTGCGCCACCGCCTGCTGCTCAGCCCCGCCGCCGAGATCGAGGGCAAGCAGGTGGAGGCGCTGGTCGCCCAGCTGGTCGAGCAGACCGAGGCGCCCCGGTGATCCTGCGGTCCTGATCCGATGAGCCTGCGCTCCGCTCCCATGGTGCCCACCGCGCGTGCGGCCGGGCTACTGGCGCTGGCCGCGCCGGTGGCGCTGGTGATCGGCGCGACGCGGCCCGAAGCCTGGGTCGTGGCGCCGGTGTTCGGGCTGGCGGTGCTGGCGTTGATCGCGATCGACGCGCTTCTGGCGGGGCGCCTGGGCGACTTGCGGATCGCGGTACCGGCCGATGTCGAAGTGGGAGAGCCGGCCGAACTGACCGCCGCGCTGGATCTTTCCGCTGCGCGGGCCTCGCGGGTCGAACTCGCCCTGGAATGCGATCCACGCCTCGTTCCCGGCGGACGGGCCAGCCTCACTCTGGCCCACCGGGGTGAGGACGGCTGGCGCGGCACGCTCGCCTTCCGCCCCTCGCGCCGCGGCACCGGCCGGATCGCGCGGACCTGGCTGCGCTGGACCGGGCCTATGGGGCTGGGCGCACGGCAGTTCCGCGGTGAACTCGGCCGGGAAGTGCGCGTCTGGCCCAACATTGCCGCCGTGCGCTCCCCGGCGCTGCAGACCTTCCTCAAGGATGCGCAATATGGCCTGATCGCCCGCCGCATCCGGGGCGAGGGCACCCAGTTCGAATCGCTGGCCGAATACGAGCCGGGCATGGACCGCCGCCGGATCGACTGGAAAAGCTCGGCGCGGCACGTCCACCTCTACGCCAAGGAATACGAGACCGAGCGGAACAACCAGATCGTCTTCGCCTTCGATTGCGGACAGACGATGTGCGAGCCGATCCAGGGCATGCCCCGGCTCGACCGCGCGGTTTCCGCCGCGCTCGCCACCAGCTACGTGGCGCTCAAGGGCGGCGACCGCGTCTCGCTGTTCGGCTTCGCCGCGCGGCCCGAAGTGGCGACGCCTTTCGTCACCGCATCGCGCGACTTTCACCGGCTGCAACGCGCGGCGGCGGGGCTGGAATATCGCTCCGAAGAGCCGAATTTCACGCTGGCGCTGGCCACCCTGGCCGCGCGCCTGCAGCGCCGTTCGCTGATCGTGGTGTTCTCCGACTTCACCGACCCCACCAGCGCCCAGCTCATGATCGAATCGATCGGCCGGCTCGTCTCGCGCCATGTCGTGCTGTTCGTCACCATGGCCGACGACGAGCTGGAGGCGATCTCGGGCGCGGCGCCGGACGACCTCGAAACGCTGTCCATGGCGGTTTCCGCGGATACCCTGCTGCGCCAGCGCGCGCTGGTCACCCGGCGGCTGCAACAGCTGGGCGTGGACGTGGTGGAAGCGCCTTATCACACGATCGGCACCCGGCTGATCGATGCCTATCTCGAAATCAAGCGATCGGGAGCGATCGGATGAACGCCGCCACTCTGCTTTCAGGTACGGGGCGCTCCGGTACCGGGCTTCCCGATTCCGTCTCCGCCATCGAGAGCGCGGCGCTGCGCTCCGACCGCTTCCGCCTCGAACGCGAGGCCGACTGGCAGCGGCTGGAAGCGATCGTCACCAGCATGGAGAAGGGCCGCCTCCGCCGCCTGTCGGACGAAGACCTGCTGGCTCTTCCGGGGCTCTACCGTACCGTGGCCTCCAGCTTGTCGATCGCGCGGGAAACCTCGCTCGATGCCGCGACGCTGGCGTATCTCGAAGCGCTGGTGCAGCGCGCCTGGTTCGTCGTCTACGGCCCGCGCAGTTCGCTGTGGGACTGGCTGCGCGGCTTCCTGGGCGGCGGTTGGAGCGCGGCGGTGCGGGCGATCTGGCTGGACATCCTGGTCGCGCTGGCGGTGATGGTGGCCGGAACCGTGGTGGGCTGGCTGCTCGTGGCGCACGACGTGGACTGGTACCATGCCCTTGTCGGCGGCGACATGGCGGGCGGCCGCCTACCCGGGGCGACCCGCGAAGCCCTGCGCCACACGCTGTTCGGCGATAGCGGCCGCAACGGCATGAGCCTGTTCGCGACCCAGCTGTTCAGCAACAATTCGCAAGTCTCGATCCTGGCCTTCGCGCTGGGCTTCGCTTTCGGCATCCCCTCGCTCCTGTTGCTGGTGCACAACATGGCCATGCTGGGGGCGATGCTCTGGCTCTACCATGGGGCCGGGCTGCTGACCGATTTCGCCGGATGGCTCGCCGTCCACGGTACGACGGAACTCTTCGCCATCATGCTGGCGGGCGCGGCAGGGCTGCACATCGGCCGCTCGCTCGCCTTTCCCGGCAACCGGCCGGTGCTTCAGGCGACGGCGGAAGCCGGGCGGCGCGCGGCGCTGGTCATGACCGGGGTGGTGCTCATGCTGATCGTCGCCGCGCTGCTCGAAGGCTTTGCGCGCCAGCTCGTCGACCAGACTTTCGGACGATTCGCTATCGGCGGCTTCATGCTGGCGGCCTGGTGCGCCTATTTCTTCGCCTTCCGGGGCAACCGCGGCAAAGTGCGCGCGGCATGAGCGTGGTGCCGACCCGCTACCGGCGCACCTCGCGCGACCGCGTGCTGGTGACGCCGGAAGGCATCTCGGTCCCGGTGACGGTGGCCAGCCGGGGATCGCGCGTGGGCGCGCTCATGCTCGATTTCCTGGTGATCCTGGTGCTCATGGGCCTCACGACCTGGGGGCTCATCGAAATCGCCGGCGGGTTGACCGGGATCGATCGCAATCTCGAACAGAAGAATGCGCTGGGCCATGCCCTGCAGTTTCTCGTCATCGTCTGGCTGGTGGCGATGTTCCTGTTCCGCAACGCCTATTTCCTGTTCTTCGAACTGGGACCGCGCGGCGCCACGCCGGGCAAGCGTATCGCCGGCATCCGCATCGCCGCACGCGATGGCGGGCGGCTGACGGCGGACATGGTGATCGCCCGCAACCTCCTGCGCGACATCGAGCTGTTCCTGCCGATCGTCTTCATCCTGCAGGCGGGGGCGCAAAGCGGCATGGGCTGGCTGACGGCCACCGGCTGGCTGGCGATCTTCCTGCTCATGCCCTTGTTCAACCGCGACGCCCTGCGGGCCGGCGACATGATCGCGGGGACCTGGGTGCTGGAGCGGCCACGCCAGAAGCTGGAGGCGGCGATGTCCCTCGCGCGCACGCCTGCGGCAAGGCATGAGGACGAGGTCGCCCTCGATGCCGGCGCAGCGCCGGCGCGGCGCACCTATCGCTTCGAGGAAGCCGAACTGGCGGTCTACGGCGAATACGAGCTGCAGGCGCTGGAACGCGTCCTGCGCGACGACCGGGCGCAATCGCTCGAAAGCGTCTACGAAACCATCGCCCGCAAGATCGACCGCAACGACGGCTGGAACGACGAGCGGGCCTTCCTGGAAGACTACTACACCCAGTTGCGTGCCCGCCTGGAAGCAGGCATGCGCATGGGCCGCCGCAAGGCAGACAAGTTTTCCGGGAGCCAGGAATGACGCTTCATCTGACGATCGTGGAAGACGACCTGACGGGCCGTGACGTACTCGATCTGCTGCAGTTCCATCTCGACGAAATGCACCAGTGGTCGCCGCCGGAGAGTGTCCACGCCATGCCGGCCGCCCGCCTGCGCCAGCCCGATGTCACGTTCTTCTCCGCCTGGGATGGCGAGCACCTGGCCGGGTGCGGGGCGATCAAGCGTCTGGACGAGGGCCACGGCGAACTGAAATCGATGCGCGCGGCGCCGGACTATCGGGGGCGGGGCGTGGGCAAGGCCATTCTTCTGCGCCTGATCGAGGAAGCGCGCACGCGGGGCTATCGCCGCGTCAGCCTGGAAACCGGGCGGCCGGAGCCGTTCCACGCCGCCCATGCGCTCTATCGCGCGCACGGCTTCACGGAATGCCCGCCTTTCGGCAGCTATGAGCACGATCCCTTCTCCATGTGCATGACCCGGGAACTGACATGAATCTTCGCCCCGCCAACCCCGCCGATGCCGCGGCCCTGGCCGAACTCGGCGCCCGCAGTTTCGTCGCGAAGTTCGGCCATATGTACACGCCCCAGGATCTGGAGAATTTCCTGGCCGATTCGCACAGCGAGGCGAAAGTGGCCAAGGAGATCGCGGACCCGGCCATGCGCGTGCTGCTGGCCGAAGAGGACGGCGCGCTGCTGGGTTTTTGCAAGCTCGTCATGGCCTGCGGCTGGCCCGAACATGCGCGGCACGAGCGGGTGGTGGAACTCAAGCAGCTCTACACCGATCCGGAAACGACCGGGCGCGGCATCGGTGCTGCGCTGATGGACCGCGCGCTGGAGATCGGGCGCGAGCATGGCGCCGGGGAAATGCAGCTTTCGGTATGGAGCGGCAATGACGGCGCGCAGAAGTTCTATGCCCGCTACGGCTTCGGCAAAGTGGCCGACATCCATTTCATGGTCGGCGAACAGCGCGACGAGGAATTCCTCTACGCCCGAATGCTGTGACTGGCGGCGCCGGACGGGCGCCGTGAACGCGCCTCTCGGGTACCGCTCGATCGGCCACCCGAAAGGGGATTGCGGACCCCTGCGCAATGGTGCTTCAAACCGTCACTGCAAAGGCCTATAGGGGGCGCATGTCTTCCGTACGTCCCTGGCGCGATATAGAGCGCCGCAAGAGCCGCCAGATCATGGTCGGTAATGTTCCCGTCGGCGGCGATGCCCCGATCACGGTGCAGACCATGACCAACACCCTGACTTCCGACGCCAAGGCGACGATCGACCAGATCCGTCGCTGCGAGGAAGCCGGGGCGGACCTCATCCGCGTTTCCTGTCCCGACGTGGAGAGCACGGCGGCAATGAAGGAAATCGTGCGCGCCGCGAACGTCCCGCTGATCGCGGACATCCATTTCCACTACAAGCGTGCGCTTGAGGCCGCCGACGCCGGCGCTGCCTGCCTGCGCATCAATCCCGGCAACATCGGCTCCGACGACCGCGTGGCCGAAGTGGTGCGCGCGGCAAAGGCCAACGGCTGCGCGATCCGCATCGGCGTGAACGCGGGCAGCCTCGAAAAGGACCTATTGGAAAAGTACGGGGAGCCTTGCCCCGAAGCGCTCGTCGAATCCGCGCTCGACCATATCAAGCTGCTCCAGGACCACGATTTCCACGAATACAAGGTGGCGGTGAAGGCCAGCGACGTATTCCTGGCCGTCGCCGCCTACCAGGGCCTGGCGGATGCGGTGGACTGCCCGCTGCACCTGGGCATCACCGAAGCGGGCGGCCTCATCGGCGGCACCGTGAAATCCTCGATCGGCATGGGCATGCTGCTCTGGTCGGGCATTGGCGACACCTTGCGCGTCTCGCTTTCGGCCGAGCCGGAAGAGGAAGTGCGCGTGGGCTTCGAGATGCTCAAGGCGCTCGGCCTGCGCACGCGCGGCGTTCGCGTGGTGTCCTGCCCGTCCTGCGCCCGCCAGGGCTTCGACGTGATCCGCACGGTGGAAGCGCTGGAAGACCGGCTGCAGCACATCAAGACGCCGCTCTCGCTCTCGGTGCTCGGCTGCGTGGTCAATGGCCCCGGTGAAGCGCGAGAAACCGATATCGGCCTCACCGGCGGCGGCAATGGCAAGCACATGGTCTACTTGTCCGGCGTGACCGACCACGTCGTGCAGTCCGAAGACATGCTGGACCACATCGTCAAGCTGGTCGAAGCCAAGGCGGCCGAAATCGAAGCCGCGAACGAGGCGCAGGCGCAAGCCGCGGAATGAATCCGGGCAGAGCGCCGAAGGCGAAAGCCCTGCGCGCGTCCGCGCGAAGGGCGGCGCACGCGCCTGCGGCGATGGAAGCAGGGGCGGGGGCGCCGATGGAGCGGCTCCGCGCGGAGGCCCGCGGCTTCTTCGCCTCGCTGCGAGACAGCCTCGTCTTGTGGAAACTGGCGCCGGTAATCCCCGCGCTCGCCGCCATTCCGGAATTCGCCCAGCATGTCGTCGAGATCCGCCTCGGCATGTTCGCCAGCCGCGATGCCTTCGCCGCCCTGGGCTCGGACCCGGCGCGACTCTCGCTGGGTTCGGTCAAAGTCGCGGGACTGGTTTTCGCGATGCTGCTGGCGGCGCGCTTCTGGGCCAACCGAGAGGCGGGCCTGCGCAGCCTGAGCCTGGCCGGGATCGGCTGGAAGCAGGTCCTGACCGGATTTCTGGTCCAGGTTGTCTTCACGCTGCCGGGCCTGGTCGACTTCCGGATGCCAGCGGCGGCGTTCGCCATCTCGATCCTCGCTACGATCGCCAGCATGCCGGGCCTCGTCCTCATGGTTGGCGGATTGCTGGGCGACCGCGAGGCCGGGCTGGCCGATGCCTATCGGCGCGGCTGGGGCAAGGCGCTGCGGATGCTGATCTACATCGCCCCCGCGCTGGCCGTCCTGCAGCCGCTGCACCGCTGGGACCATATGGTCGTCCTGGGGCAGCCCCAGGCGCTCGTCTGGGCGCTGATGGCCTGGGATGCCCTCGTCGTCGGACTCATGGCGGCAGTGGCCGGTACGGGCCTGCACCGGGGCTATACCTTCTGGCAAAGAGCGGGCTGACAAGCCGAGTCCGGGCTTTGGCCGATCCGGCATGATTCGCGTGGCGGCTTCCGCATGAGGTCCGTCACGAGGCCATAAGGGCGCAGTTGAGAGCCCGCGGCTAAAGGCGGGCTAAAAGCGGAAGTTGGCAGCGATCGTTGCAGCGCCCTGCGCACGGTGACAGCCACTGACGATTCGGAAAACGCGATGGATCAGAAACGAGCGCCGTGGATCCTGCATAATCGGATCGAAAACGGCTCTATCTCTCCGCGATCGGACGTCGGCGTCCCCTGAAATGCCGATCCAGCAGGAATGGGCGTCAGGCGAAGGCGCTGAATCCCGCAAGGCTGGACCAGACTGCGAGCGCAGCCATGGCGATGACCGAAGCCATCGCGGCAGGTACGATCTTGGACTCAGGGTTGCCCATCCGGAACCAGCCTTGCGAGAGAGCGGGGTGTGGTCGCTATGCCCGGAAAGGCGCCCGCGAGCCATGTCGCCCGTCGAGCGCGGTAAGCCGCCCATCGAAGCCGCCTCCTGGCCGCACCGTCCTGCGCAGGCCCGTCATGCCCAAAGCAAAAGGCCCCGCCGGATCGCTCCGGCGGGGCCTCTATTCTGCCTGTCAGGCGGTAGCGGGGAGACTTACGCCTCGTCGCCACCTTCCGGCTGTTCGCCTTCCGACTGGTCGTCGCCCTTGATCAGGTAATCGCCGGCATCGGCGTCCAGACCATGGGTTTCACCCTCGACCGCGGCAAGCGGATCGTTGCCGATCGCGGCTTCCGGGCCCTGGGCCAGTTCGGCTGCATGCTCTTCTTCCGCCGTGTTGGCGGCGATCAGAGATTCCTGCAGGCGGCGGTAGGACGCGCGCAGGGCGGCATCGCGGCTGGTGGCCGCCACGCGGACGCGGTTCATGCCGGCACCGGTACCCGCCGGGATGAGGCGGCCGACGATGACGTTTTCCTTGAGGCCGATGAGCGAGTCCTTCTTGCCCTCGACAGCCGCCTGCGTGAGCACGCGGGTGGTCTCCTGGAACGAGGCCGCCGAGATGAACGAGCGGGTCTGCAGCGAGGCCTTGGTGATGCCGAGCAGCACCGGCTTGCCTTCCGCGGGCATCTTGCCCTCGGGAAGCTTGCTGTTGATCTCGAACATTTCCTCGTAGTCGACCTGTTCGCCCGGCAGCAGGGTGGTATCGCCACCGGCCGTGATCTCAACCTTCTGCAGCATCTGACGAACGATCGTCTCGATGTGCTTGTCGTTGATCTTCACGCCCTGCAAGCGGTAGACTTCCTGGATTTCCGCCACGAGGTATTCCGCAAGTGCCTCGACGCCGAGAACTTCCAGAATGTCGTGCGGATCGGGCGAACCCGAAATCAGGTTGTCGCCCTTCTTGACGAAGTCGCCTTCCTGCACGTCGATCACGCGGCTCTTCGGGATCAGGTACTCAACCGGATCACCCTCTTCCGGGATGATCGCGATCTTGCGCTTGGCCTTGTAGTCACGCACGAACTCGATGCGGCCGGAGACCTTGGCGATGATCGAGTTGTCCTTCGGCTTGCGGGCCTCGAACAGTTCGGCAACGCGCGGCAGACCGCCGGTGATGTCGCGGGTCTTGGCGGCTTCGCGCGAGGCACGGGCGATGATGTCGCCGGCCTCGACGGTCTGGCCGTCTTCCACCGAGAGCGTCGTGCCCGGCGCCATCATGTAGCGCGCGGATTCGCCGGACGCGTCGTCGAGAAGGGTGATGCGCGGACGCAGGTCCTCCTTCTTCTTCGCGGTGCGCGACGAACGGTCTTCCGTCACGACGCGGCTGGTCATGCCGGTCGCATCGTCGACATGCTCGGTCAGCGTGCGGGTGTCGATCAGGTCCTGATACTTCACCGTACCCGAGGTTTCGGTGATGATCGGGAGCGAGAACGGATCCCACTCGGCCAGGCGTTCGCCTTCCTTCACCTTCGCACCATTGGTGTGGAGCAGCACGGTACCGTAAGGCACGCGGTGCATGGCGCGCTCGCGGCCTTCGGTGTCCATCACGACGATTTCGCCGTTACGGGCCAGCGAGAGGCGACGGCCGCGCTTGTCCACGATCGTCGGGATGTCGCGATATTCGACCGAGCCTTCGCAGATCGATTCCAGGTGGCTGGTTTCGTTCAGCTGGGCGGCGCCGCCGATGTGGAAGGTACGCATGGTGAGCTGCGTGCCCGGTTCACCGATCGACTGTGCGGCGATGACGCCGACAGCTTCACCGATGTTGACCGGCGTACCGCGCGCGAGGTCACGGCCGTAGCACTTGCCGCAAACGCCCTGCTGGGCTTCGCAGACCAGCGGCGAACGGATGCGGGCAGCCTGCAGGCCGGTCGCCTCGATCGCAGCCACGGCGGCTTCGTCCAGGAGCTGGCCCTTGGCGGCGATGACGTTGCCTTCCTTGTCGGCAATGTCCTCGGCCAGGGTACGACCCAGGATACGCTCGGCGAGCGAGGCGATGGTGGAACCGCCCTGCACGATCGAACGCATTTCCAGCGCGCGCTCGGTACCGCAATCCTCGATCACGACGACGCAGTCCTGCGACACGTCGACCAGACGGCGGGTCAGGTAACCCGAGTTTGCCGTCTTGAGCGCCGTATCCGCCAGGCCCTTACGAGCACCGTGGGTCGAGTTGAAGTATTCAAGAACGGTCAGACCTTCCTTGAAGTTCGAGATGATCGGCGTTTCGATGATCTCGCCCGACGGCTTGGCCATGAGGCCGCGCATACCGCCAAGCTGCTTCATCTGTGCCGGGCTACCACGCGCACCGGAGTGGCTCATCATGTAGATCGAGTTGATCTGGGCCATGCGGCCCGTCTCGGGATCGACCGGCTGAGCCTTCAGCTCTTCCATCATGGCGTTCGCCACCTGGTCGCCGCAACGGCTCCAGGCGTCGATCACCTTGTTGTACTTTTCCTGCTGGGTGATCAGGCCGTCCTGGTACTGCTGCTCGTAGTCGGCAACCAGTTCCTTGGTTTCGCCGACCAGGGCTTCCTTCGAGTCCGGGATGATCATGTCATCCTTGCCGAAGGAGATGCCCGCCTTGAACGCGTTGCGGAAGCCGAGCGACATGATCGCGTCGGCGAACAGCACCGTGTCCTTCTGGCCGGTGTGGCGGTAGACCTGGTCGATAACGTCGCCGATTTCCTTCTTGGTGAGAAGGCGGTTGACGACGTCGAAGGGCACGGTGTGCGACTTCGGCAGGCATTCACCCAGCAGCATGCGGCCCGGAGTGGTCTCGAAGCGCTTCATGTACTGCTCGCCGTTCTCGTCGGTCTGCGGCACGCGGGCCTCGATCTTCGAGTGCAGCGTCACGGCACCGACGTGAAGCGCCTGGTGCACTTCCGCCATGTCCGCGAACTTCATGCCTTCGCCCGGCTCGCCGATGCGGTCCATCGACAGGTAGTACAGGCCGAGAACCATGTCCTGCGAAGGAACGATGATCGGCTTGCCGTTTGCCGGCGAGAGGATGTTGTTGGTCGACATCATCAGCACGCGCGCTTCGAGCTGGGCTTCCAGCGAGAGCGGCACGTGGACGGCCATCTGGTCACCGTCGAAGTCGGCGTTGAACGCCGAGCAGACGAGCGGGTGCAGCTGGATCGCCTTGCCTTCGATCAGGACCGGCTCGAACGCCTGGATGCCCAGACGGTGAAGCGTCGGCGCGCGGTTCAGCATGACCGGGTGCTCGCGAATGACTTCGTCGAGGATGTCCCAGACTTCCTTGCGCTCCTTCTCGACCCACTTCTTGGCCTGCTTCAGGGTCATGGAAAGACCCTTGGCGTCCAGACGGGCGTAGATGAACGGCTTGAACAGCTCGAGCGCCATCTTCTTCGGCAGGCCGCACTGGTGCAGCTTGAGTTCCGGTCCGGTCACGATGACCGAACGGCCCGAATAGTCGACGCGCTTGCCGAGCAGGTTCTGACGGAAGCGGCCCTGCTTGCCCTTGAGCATGTCGGACAGCGACTTCAGCGGACGCTTGTTGGCGCCGGTGATGACGCGGCCGCGGCGGCCGTTGTCGAACAGGGCGTCGACCGCTTCCTGCAGCATGCGCTTTTCGTTGCGGACGATGATGTCCGGCGCACGCAGCTCGATCAGGCGCTTCAGGCGGTTGTTGCGGTTGATGACGCGGCGATAGAGGTCGTTGAGGTCCGAGGTCGCGAAGCGGCCACCGTCCAGCGGCACCAGCGGGCGCAGTTCGGGCGGAATGACCGGCACGACGTCGAGAATCATCCACTCGGGGCGGTTGCCCGAATCGATGAACGATTCCACGACCTTGAGGCGCTTGATGATCTTCTTGGGCTTGAGCTCCGACTTGGTCGTCTCAAGTTCCTGGAGAAGGTCCGCACGCTCCTGCTGGAGGTCGAGGTTGATGAGCATGTGCTTCACCGCCTCGGCACCGATGCCGGCGGAGAACGAATCCTCGCCGTACTCGTCCTGGGCGTCGAGCATCTCGTCTTCGGTGAGGAGCTGGTACTTCTCGAGCGGGGTCAGGCCCGGCTCGATCACGATGTAGCTTTCGAAGTAGAGAACGCGCTCAAGCTGCTTGAGCTGCATGTCGAGCAGCAGGCCGATGCGCGAAGGCAGCGACTTCAGGAACCAGATGTGCGCGACCGGTGCGGCCAGCTCGATGTGGCCCATGCGCTCGCGGCGCACCTTGGTGACGGTGACTTCGACGCCGCACTTTTCGCAGACGACGCCCTTGTACTTCATGCGCTTGTACTTGCCGCAAAGGCATTCGTAGTCCTTCACGGGACCGAAGATGCGGGCGCAGAAAAGGCCGTCACGCTCAGGCTTGAACGTACGGTAGTTGATGGTTTCCGGCTTCTTGATCTCGCCGAAGGACCAGGAGCGGATGCGCTCGGGCGAGGCCAGACCGATCTGGATCTGATCGAAGGTCTCGGGCTTCGCCATCTGGTTGGTGAACTTGGTCAGGTCGTTCATGTTTCAGTCCCTCTGGGGGTGAATTCTCGAGGCGGAAGGAAGGGAAGGCGGGGCCGCGCGGGCCCCGCCCGATCCCGTTATTCCGCCGCCAGGGCCACGCCGTCGTCGTCCTCGTTGTCGTCGTGGCTGGTAAGCTCGACGTTGAGGCCCAGCGAGCGCATTTCCTTGACGAGCACGTTGAAGCTCTCGGGGATGCCGGCCTCGAAGGTATCGTCGCCCTTGACGATCGCTTCGTAGACCTTGGTGCGGCCGACCACGTCGTCCGATTTCACCGTCAGCATTTCCTGGAGCGTGTAAGCCGCGCCGTAGGCCTGGAGAGCCCAGACCTCCATTTCACCGAAGCGCTGGCCACCGAACTGCGCCTTACCGCCCAGCGGCTGCTGGGTGACGAGCGAGTAGGGGCCGATCGAACGCGCGTGGATCTTGTCGTCGACAAGGTGGTGCAGCTTGAGCACGTACTTGCAGCCGACGGTCACCTTGCGGTCGAAACGATCGCCGGTGCGGCCGTCGTAAAGGTCCACCTGGCCCGACTCGTCGAGACCGGCGAGGCGAAGCATGTCGGTGACGTCCTTCTCGACGGCGCCGTCGAAGACCGGCGAACCCATCGGCACGCCCTTGCGGACGGACTGAGCGAATTCGACGATCTGCTCGTCACTGCGCGCCTCGATCTCGGCGGTGTAGTTGGAGCCGTAGACTTCCTTGAGCAGTTCGCGGACCGCTTCCGGCGGTTCGCCGGCCACGGGATCCGGATTGGCTGCGCGCCAGTCGTCCAGAGCTGCGCCGATACGCGCGCCCAGGCCGCGGGCGGCCCAGCCGAGGTGCGTCTCGAAGATCTGGCCGACGTTCATGCGCGAAGGCACGCCGAGCGGGTTCAGCACGAAGTCCACGGGGGTGCCGTCCTCGAGGAAGGGCATGTCTTCCAGCGGCAGGATGCGGCTGATGATACCCTTGTTGCCGTGACGGCCGGCCATCTTGTCGCCCGGCTGAAGCTTGCGCTTCACGGCCACGAAGACCTTGACCATCTTGAGCACGCCGGGCGCGAGTTCGTCACCGCGCTCCAGCTTCTCCTTGCGGTCCTCGAACTTCTCCTGGATCGCCTTGACCGTGAGGTCGTACTGGGTCTTCACCGCTTCGAGCTGCGACTGCATGTGGTCGTCGGCAACGGCGAACTTCCACCACTCGTGACGCTCGACCTCGTCCAGCACCTCGTCGGTGATGTCCACGCCCTTCTTGATGCCCTTGGGCGCCGAAGCGGCGACCTGGCCGAGGAGCATGTCCTTCAGACGGTTGTAGGTGGCGCGGTTGAGGATGGCGCGTTCGTCCTCGCGGTCCTTGGCGAGGCGTTCGATTTCCTCGTTCTGGATCGCGCGGGTACGGTCGTCGACCTCGATGCCGTGGCGGTTGAACACGCGCACGTCGACGATGGTGCCCGAAACGCCCGGCGGCAGACGCAGCGAGGTGTCGCGGACGTCCGAAGCCTTTTCACCGAAGATGGCGCGGAGGAGCTTTTCTTCCGGCGTCATCGGGCTTTCGCCCTTCGGCGTGATCTTGCCGACCAGGATGTCACCCGGGTGCACTTCCGCGCCGATGTAGACGATGCCCGCTTCGTCGAGGTTGCGCAGGGCTTCCTCGCCGACGTTCGGGATGTCGCGCGTGATGTCTTCCGGACCCAGCTTGGTGTCGCGGGCCATCACTTCGAACTCGTCGATGTGGATCGAGGTGAAGACGTCTTCCTTCACGATCCGCTCGGAGATCAGGATGGAGTCTTCGTAGTTGTAGCCGTTCCAGGGCATGAACGCGACGAGCACGTTGCGGCCCAGGGCCAGTTCGCCCAGCTCGGTCGAAGGACCGTCGGCGATGGTGTCGCCGGCCTGGATCACTTCGCCCACCTTCACCAGCGGACGCTGGTTGATGCAGGTCGACTGGTTCGAACGCTCGAACTTCTGCAGGCGGTAGATGTCGACGCCGGACTTGCCGGGTTCGATATCGCCCGAGGCGCGGATGACGATACGCGTTGCGTCGACCTGGTCGACGATGCCGGCGCGCAGCGCCGAGATCGCGGCGCCGGAGTCACGCGCAACGGTTTCTTCCATGCCGGTGCCGACGAACGGAGCGTCCGCCTTCACGAGCGGTACGGCCTGACGCTGCATGTTCGAGCCCATGAGCGCGCGGTTGGCGTCGTCGTTTTCCAGGAACGGAATGAGCGAGGCGGCCACCGAGACGAGCTGCTTGGGCGAAACGTCCATCAGCGTGATCTGGTCGCGCGGGCTCATCACGAATTCGCCGTTCTGGCGAGCCGAGACGAGTTCCTCGACGAACGAACCGTCGGTGTTCAGCTCAGCCGACGCCTGCGCGACGGTGTGCTTCTGCTCTTCCATGGCGGAGAGATAGACGACGTCCTTCGAAACATGACCGTCGACGACGCGGCGGTAGGGGGTTTCGATGAAGCCGTACTTGTTGACGCGCGCGAAAGTCGACAGCGAGTTGATCAGACCGATGTTCGGGCCTTCCGGCGTTTCAATCGGGCAGATACGACCATAGTGCGTCGGGTGAACGTCGCGGACTTCGAAGCCGGCGCGCTCACGGGTGAGACCGCCCGGGCCCAAGGCCGAAACGCGGCGCTTGTGAGTGACTTCCGACAGCGGGTTGGTCTGGTCCATGAACTGCGAGAGCTGCGAGGAACCGAAGAACTCGCGAACGGCAGCCACGGCAGGCTTGGCGTTGATGAGGTCGTTCGGCATGACCGTCGACACGTCCACCGACGACATGCGCTCCTTCACGGCGCGCTCCATGCGGAGCAGGCCGACGCGGTACTGGTTCTCGAGCAGCTCGCCCACCGAACGCACGCGGCGGTTGCCGAGGTTGTCGATGTCGTCGATTTCGCCCTTGCCGTCCTTCAGGCCGACCAGTTCCTTGACCACGGCGAGGATGTCCTCGACGCGCAGCGTGGTGACGGTGTCCTCGGCATCGAGGCCCAGGCGCATGTTCATCTTCACGCGGCCCACGGCCGAGAGGTCGTAGCGATCGGCGTCGAAGAACAGGCCAGCGAAGAGGGCTTCGGCGGTTTCCTTCGTCGGCGGTTCGCCCGGACGCATGACCTTGTAGATCGCTTCCAGACCCATGTCGCGGTTCTCGGCCTTGTCGGCCTTGAGCGTGTTGCGGATCCAGGGACCGGTGTTCACGTCGTCGATGTCGAGCAGGTCGATCTGGTCGATGCCGGCCTGGTCGAGCGCCTCGAGGTTCTCGGGCGAAACTTCGTCGCCGGCTTCGATGTAGATGCGGCCGGTCGACTCGTTGATGAGATCCTTGGCCGAATAGCGGCCGAAGATTTCCTCGGTCGGGATCAGCAGCTCTTCAAGACCGTCCTTCTGCGCCTTGTTGGCGGCACGGGGGCTGATCTTGGTGCCGGCCGGGAACACGACTTCGCCCGACTTGGCGTCGACGATGTCGAAGGCGGGCTTGGCGCCGCGCCAGGCTTCCGACTGATAGGGCAGCTGCCAGCCGCCCGAACCGCGCTTCCAGGTGACCGTCTCGTAGAAGTAGTCGAGGATCGCTTCGTTATCGAGGCCGAGGCCGAACAGCAGCGAGGTCACCGGCAGCTTGCGCTTGCGGTCGATACGGACGTTGACGATGTCCTTGGCGTCGAACTCGAAGTCCAGCCAGGAACCGCGGTAGGGGATCACGCGGGCCGCGAAGAGGAACTTGCCCGAGGAGTGGGTCTTGCCGCGGTCGTGGTCGAACAGGACGCCCGGCGAACGATGCATCTGCGAGACGATCACGCGCTCGGTGCCGTTGATGAAGAAGGTGCCGTTCTCGGTCATGAGCGGCATGTCGCCCATGTAGACGTCCTGCTCCTTGATATCGAGGACCGAGCGGGTCTCGGTCTCGGCATCGACTTCGAACACGATGAGGCGCAGCGTGACCTTCATCGGGGCCGCATAGGTGATGCCGCGCTGGCGGCACTCGGTCACGTCGTACTTCGGCTCTTCCAGCTCGTAGTGCACGAAGTCGAGTTCGCTGGTGCCGGCGAAGTCGCGGATCGGGAAGACCGAACGCAGGGTCTTTTCCAGGCCCGAGACGTAGCCCGTCGCAGGGTTCGAGCGCAGGAACTGCTCGTAGCTCTCGCGCTGGACTTCGATCAGGTTGGGCATCTGGACGACTTCGTGGATGTCGCCGAAGATCTTGCGGATCCGCTTCTTTGCAGAGCGGACGCTTGCGGGCTTGGTGGCCATGAGCTGGTCTTTGCCTCTTCGCTTCAAAGGACCGATTCGCGTGAATCGGGCCGGAAAAATTCGTCGTCGCGAGTGACGTTATCCCTGCGTGGGCAGGGCATCCGAAACGCCAAAAGGCCGCCCGGCACGCGCGGAAAACCTGGAGTTTTACCGATGCGGCCAGCAGCCTTCTGCGTCAGATGAAACCCGTATCGCTTCCTTCCCGGGCCTGTCCCCGCGCATGGACAAGCCTTGCTCGAAGCGATCGAGCGAGGGCGTCATATAGAAGTGGAGGGGCCTGGTGTCAAACCGTCTGGCGATGGCGCGCAGAAAGATTCGCGAAAGCGGAGGGCGCGCGTCAATCCAGAAGCGACAGTATCGTCAATTTTCGCGTGAACGTAAAATTAACATCCGGCGGGGTCAATTTAATAGAGCGCGGCAGAGTCGAACGGATATGTGTATAAATGCGTAGATGTGTGCATTTCGTCCGGCTTTTCATTTCCTTTCGTCTCTTGGCAAGTCATTTCGGCGTAACTTCATCGTCTCCCATGCATTGAGCTTGCATGGAAAAAGATCCCGCCCCCCGCTCGTATGGCGCGGTAACGGCGATTGCCGCCGTTTTCGTGCTTTCTGCAACCTCGGCTCTGGCCCCCGCTCAGGCCCAGGACATGACGTCCGGTACCACCTTGCCGACCCAGCCGGGCTCGGCGCCGGTTCCCAGCACGGTCGTGGTGCCTGCTCTGCCCAGCGCCGTGCCGCCGGCGCCCGCGCCGGTGGCGCCCCAGGTTGTGCTGCCCGATTTCAGTCCAGCACCGGCCGTGGCTGCGCCGGAAGCAGCCGCCCCTGAAGCGGCCTCGGGCGCAAGCAATGCGGCGCCGCTGCCCGCAGCGCCTGCCGGGGCGGCTGGCAGTACGGCGCCGGCGCGGGCTGTCGCCCGCTCGGCTCCCGAGCCGACCCGCGTGCCCACGGCGGCCGATGCGGGCGCCGCGCGTGACGGGGCGCTCGCCCGCGGCGATGCTCCGCCGCCTGTCGCTGCGCCGCCGCGTGATGCATCGTCCTCTAGCCCATCCGCGGCCGCGCTGGCTGCACCCGCTGCCAGCGCGCCTGCCGGCAATGGAGCGGCCCGAAACGAGGGTCTGCCGGTCGAGGGTGTCCTTGGCCTGCTGGCGGCCCTTGGCGTGGCCGGTGCGGGTATCGCGGCGATGATGATGCGTCGCCGCAAGCCCGAACCGGAGGCCGATTCCTATTCCGAGCCCTGGGCAGCGACCTCCGTCGACGACAGGGCCTATGTGCAGCCGCTGGAACCCGCCGCGGAGGCGCGCCCTGCCGAGGCCGCCGTGCCGATTGCGACCGCGGCCGTGATCCCGCCGCCAACAGGTCCTTCGGCCGATGCGATGGCGGAAGGTCCCGTGCCCTTGCAGCAGGATCGCCGGGCCTTGCTCGAAGCCATGGTCGATGCGCCGCCTGACGCCGCCAATCCCTTCACCTCGCGCAAGGGCCGCATGCGCCGCGCGCGCCTGATTCTGCAACGCCGCGAGCATGCGCAGACCGAGGGCAAGCCCTTCGACTGGCGCACCTACAAGCCAACGACCACGCCCGCCGCGCCGGCAATTGCCGGGCGCAAGGAGCCGGTCGAGGTCTGACGCCGCGCTGCCGTAACCCCTACGCGGCAAGCCGGCGTGTGCGGGGCGGTTCCTCAGGGAGCCGCCCCGCTTTTCGTTGCCTGCGCGATTCGCGGGTCCTGACCTGACAGACCTGGCACGGCCGTCGCTTCCCGCGCGGCCATGGAACCGGGTGTGGGGGCACTCGGGAACTGGATCCAGAGTGGCGGATTCTCGTGCATTTTCGACGGTGCTTCTCGAAAAGCAACGAGCCTCATATCGTTTTTCAATATTATTGTTTGACGATATGCCGAATCGAGTTTATTGAATTTCGATATCAGGCATATCGGAGAACGAACAATGATCTTCTCGACTACCCAGGCCGCCAGCCGGCCTTTCGCCATTGCCCTTTCCCTGGCTTTCGTTGCCGGCTTCTGGCTGCCGACGATCTCCACGCCCGCGCATGCGGCCGATACGGCGGTCCATGAGACGGCCGCCCGCGACGGCGCCGTCACGCGCATCGTCATCGCCGCGCCCGTCGCGCCGGCCTTGATGTAAGCCGAACAGAAAAGGGGCAGGACGATGACTTCCACCATGCACGCGCTCACCCGCGATCCGCTGCTCGCCATTGCCAAGGGCATGCTCTGGTTCCTGATGGGCGCGATGGCCCTCGCCATCGGCGCCTGCCTCGTCGCGATCCCGGCGATGCTGGCGTTCCAGAACGAGATCTCGGCGGAAATGGCCAGGGAAATGCCGCTGCTGCTGCCGCAGTTCTATTGGGTGGTCAGCGGGATCCTGGTCCTCGCGGCGGTCCTTTGCCGGGTGCTGTTCCGGATATTCCAGCTGCTGAAGCGCATCGTCGGCACCGTGGGCGACGGCGACCCCTTCGTCCCCGAGAACGCCCGGCGGCTGACGCAGATGGCGTGGCTCAGCCTTGTCGTGCAGCTTCTCGGCCTGCCGCTCTCGGCGCTGGGCGCGCTGATCAACAAGATCGGCAAGGGCGAGACTCATCTGGACTCGATCGGCGGCATCTCGGGCAATGGCCTGCTGCTCATGCTGATCCTGTTCATCCTGGCGCGGGTCTTCCGCAAGGGCGCCGAGATGCGCGCCGAACTGGAAGGGACGGTCTGATGGGCGAAGACAGCACAGAAGGAGGCAATATCGTGGTGAAGCTCGACGACCTGCTCCATGCCCGCCGCATGACGCTGACCGAACTGGCGGAGCGCATCGGCATCACCCTGGCCAACCTCTCGATCCTCAAGACCGGCAAGGCCAAGGCCATCCGCTTCTCCACGCTGGAAGCGATCTGCCGGGAACTGGATTGCCAGCCCGGAGACCTGCTGGGCTACGATGCCGCCGGCGATGCCATCTGAGATCGATTGACTCGCGAAACTTGACTCGGGCCGCGCTTTCAGCCAAAGGCGCGGCCGAACCACATGGGTCCCGGCCCATGGTTCATCCGTCCGAGACAGTTGGTGCCCTCGATTTGCGAGGGCTTAATTTCCAGCCTAGACGGGGAACAGGAAAATTTCCGGCCCGGCATTCCTTCGCGGAATGTGGTGCCAGGTTCGTGTTTCGGCACGAAAAACTCCTTCCCCATCGCCAACGGACTCGCCCGAAGTGCATTTGCGCTTCGGACAAACGTAGCCGGCCGTGCGGGATGCAAGTCCCAAGCGGTCACATGTGAAGGAGTAAGGCATGGATCGTTTGCAGAAAGCCGATTCGGTCGCCCAGCTCAACGCAGTCTTCAACGAGGTCGGCGTGGTGGTCATCACCCGTAACCTCGGCATGTCGGTGGCCCAGTCCACCGCCCTGCGCGGCAAGATTCGTGATGCCGGTGCTACCTATAAGGTTGCAAAGAACAGTCTTGCCAAGCTTGCCATCGCGGACACCGACTATGTCGGTATCGGCGACTTCCTCAGCGGCCCGACGGCCATCGCCACCTCGGTGGACCCCGTCGCAGCAGCCAAGGCCGTCGTCGACTTCGCCAAGACGACCGACAAGATCGAGATCGTCGGCGGCGCGATGGGTTCGCAGGTTCTGAACGCCGATGGTGTCAAGGCTCTCGCCTCGATGCCCTCGCTCGACGAACTGCGCGCCAAGCTCATCGGCCTCGTTCAGGCTCCGGCGACCAAGATCGCACAGCTTCAGACCGCTCCGGCGGCCAAGCTGGCGCGCGTCTTCGCTGCCTACGCCGACAAGGCTGCTTGAGCTCAGGCCTGAGGCGGTCTCTCGCAGATCGCCAAAGGGCAAGCCTAAGCAATTCTATTCGTTTCGATTTATCCCGGTGGACCGCATCCAGCACCCCGGGACCACAGATCAGGAGTTATTATCATGGCCGATATCGCCAAGCTTGTTGAAGAACTGTCGCAGCTGACCGTCCTCGAGGCCGCTGACCTCGCCAAGGCCCTTGAAGAAGCATGGGGCGTTTCCGCCGCTGCCGCTGTTGCCGTGGCTGCTGCCCCGGCCGGCGACGCTGGCGCCGCTGTCGAAGAGAAGACCGAATTCGACGTCATCCTCACCGGCGACGGTGGCAAGAAGATCCAGGTCATCAAGGAAGTCCGCGCCATCACCGGTCTGGGCCTCGCTGAAGCCAAGGCTCTCGTCGAAGGCGCTCCCAAGGCTGTCAAGGAAGGCGTCAACAAGACCGAAGCCGAAGACATCAAGAAGAAGATCGAAGAAGCCGGCGGCACCGTCGAGCTCAAGTAATCCGCTGCGGGTTTCGGCCCGCAAGGATTCTCCCGGATTCGCTCCGGGATCGATCTCTCGGGTCTTCCGAGCAGACAGGGAAGGGCGGCTCCTCGGAGCCGCCCTTTCTTTTTGCCCGCTTGACGGTCCGGGTATATCTCCATAACGCGATATATAACGTGATATGGAGTTGAATGCATGACCGATGTGATCGCCCGCCTCGGCGGTGTCTATCTCGGCAGCCGCCTCAAGCGCCTGGCCGAGCGGCTCCAGGGCGATGCCGCGCAGATCATCCAGGCGGCGGGGATTCCCGCGCAGCCGGGCCAGATGCCGCTGCTGACCGCGCTTGACGATGGCGCCAGAACGATCGGCCAGCTTGCCGAGGCCGTGGGCTCCAGTCAGCCCGGCGTCACCCGCGCGATCGGCCAGCTCGCCGCACAGGGACTGGTTCAGACGGCCCAGGGCAGCGACCTTCGCCAGCGGCACGTATCGCTCACCCCGGCCGGCGAAACGGCCATGGCGCGGACGCGCATGCATGTCTGGCCCGGCATCGGGCTGGCCGTGGACGAGATGTGCGGCGGCGACACCGCGGCCTTGCTGGCGCTTCTGGAGCGGGTCGAGAACGCGCTGGACGAATCCTCGATGGTGGCGCGCTACGATCGGCTGAAGCCGCCCGTCCTGCGCATTCGCGAATTCGAGGATGGCCTTGCCCAGGATTTCCATGACATCAATGCGGAGTGGATCGCGGCGATGTTCCGCCTCGAACCCACCGATCGCGAGGTTCTGGAAAACCCGCGCCAGCGGATCGTCGATCCGGGCGGGGCGATCCTGTTCGTGGAAGCGGAAGGGCTGGGGATCGTCGGCACTTGCGCGTTGCAGAAGACGGGCGAGCGGTCGTTCGAACTCACGAAAATGGGGGTGCGGGCTTCTGCACGCGGGTTGAAGGCCGGGGAATTCCTGCTCGATGCCATGATTGCGCGGGCAGGGGAGATGGGCGCCGATCCGCTCTATCTCCTGACCAACAGGCACTGCGAGGCGGCGATCCACCTCTACGAAAAGCTGGGTTTCCGCCACGATGCCGGCATCATGGCGCTGTACGGCGCGCGCTACGAGCGGTGCGACGTGGCCATGCTCCACAGGCGATGAGCTGAGCCTGCGCGGGCCTGAAGCGAAGGGGCGCCGTCATCCGGCGTTCAGCTTGGCGGGCGCAGCTTTCGCCTCCGGAAGGGCTGCACCGACGGCTCGCTTTCAGGAGTTGTTTGCCCATGCGAATGCCTTCGAGGACATATCTTTTCGGCGCTGCCGCGCTGGCCCTGCTGGGCGCGGGCGTGGCCGAAGCAGCCACGGCCAGGCTGCACACGATGAACGTCGACGCGCCGGACGGTTCGCAGATCCAGGTTCGCTACTTCGGCGATACCGCGCCGCAAGTGGAAGTCGTGCCCGTGGAAGCCGCCGCCGAGGTCGGTGATGCCGGTGATGCCAGTGATGCCAGTGACGGCGGGGTCATGGCCGATCCCTTCATGGCAATGGCGCGGATCTCGGCAGCGATGGATGCGCGCATGGATGCGATGATGCAGCAGGCGGCGCTCGTCCAACGCCATGCCGCGCAGATGCAGCAGCAGGCGGTGGCCGGCGGCAACGCGCAGGGTGCACCCGGCATGATCCTGGCCGGAGACATGCCGGCCGGCTCGCATGTGACGTATTATTCCTCGTCCACCGACGCGCGGGGCTGCACACGCTCGGTCTCCTACAGCTCCGACGGCTCCGGGGCGGCGCCGAAGTTGACGCAAGCCGCTTCGGACGGCTGCGATGCCGCCGGGGCCACGAACCGTGCCATCCCGGCCACTCTCCCCGCCCGGATCGAGCCCGCTGCCGAGCAGCAGGTCCCGCCCGGCCGCAAGGTCTGATTCGCTTTCCCGGTCCTGGCTCCGGCCGCACCTTCGGCCTCACCCCCCGCAAGGACCGGTGGAAAGAAGGGCGCCGCGCGTACCCGCGGCGCCCTTCATTTCGCAACCCAAGTCAGCCGGCCAGGCCAAGTCAGCCGGCCAGGCCAAGTCAGCCGGCCAGGCCAAGTCAGCCGCCAGGCCAAGTCAGCCGGCCAGGCCAAGTCAGCCGGCCAGGCCAAGTCAGCCGGCCAGGCCGATGACGGCGCTTCCCTGGAAGCCGTCCGCCGCAGAGCCGCCGACCTCCAGTGTCATCACCTTGATCCGCTCGGCGCCATTGTCGCCGAAAACCATGTCGCGCGCGATCTCGCGGGATTGCGCCCAGGTTCGCGCCGAGCGCGCGTAGATCGAGGACGTGTAGGCCGCGTCGCAGGTCTCGGCGGGGACGGCGAGTTGCGAGGTCAGGCGCGCGAATTTCCCCGCCGTCGCGACTGGCAGGCTGGTGAAGGCTTCGAAGTGGATATGGGGATAGCGGCCCATGTAGCACCCCGGCACGATCGTGCGGAACCGGACGAGGCCGTTGTCGTCAGTGACCTGCAATCCGCGCAGCCAGCTGCGATCCGGCTGGTCGTAGAGCGAATACTGGCCGTTCGGATCGCAGTGCCAGAGATAGATGGCATGGCCCGGAAGTGGCATGCAGCCGGTGTTGACGTCGACAAGGCGCAGCGAGAGGTCGAGCGGGATGCCGGGCACTGTGTTGCCGCCGCCGATGTCGCTGCGAATGTCCTGGCGTTGCAGGCCCGAGCGGCCGAGCACGTTGGCCATCTGTCCGCGCGCCGTGTTGGAGCCATCTGCAGGATAGGGGCCCTCAGTCTCACGCGCGAAGGCCACGCAGCGCGTGCCGTCGGGTGCGGTGCCGGTGACGACCGGGCCGTTGTCGATCTGCGGCGGCGGTCCTCCCGGGCCATGATCGCCGAAGCCGCCGGGCGGGGGACCGCGCCTGCCGCCGGGCGGTGGGCCGCGCATGCCGTCAGCCGGCGGGCCGCCCCAGCCGCCGGACGGCGGCCCTTCCGGCGGTCCGCTCCGGCCCGCAGGCGCAGCGCAGCCGGCTAGTGCGGCGAGTCCGCCGATCGCGCCCAGCGAAAGCATTCGCCGCCGGCCGAGATTCATCTGTTCGATCCGCGTCAGGTCCGCCGCAAGGCCTTCCCGTTCCTGTCTGTCCATCCGTTCTTCTTCTGCTGGAAGCCATGTCGCACCATGGCAGGCCCTAGCAGCGTGAAGCGGCGGATCGCGGTCGTAAATTGTCGCCGATGGTAACCCGGCCGGGGCCGAGCGACGGTCTCACTTCAGGGATTCGAGGTAGTCGATCACGTCCTGGCGCTTTTTCGGATCGGGCACGCCGATCACCATCTTCGTGCCGGGCACCATCTTCATCGGACCCTGGAGCCAGGTGTCGAGCGACTGCCGGTCCCAGGTCACGCCCGAACCCTTGAGGGCGGGGCTGAAGTTGTAGCCGGGTACATCGCCGGCCTTGGTGCCGACGATCCCGAACAGCGAGGGGCCGACGCCGTTGCGGCCCGGTTCCACCGCGTGGCAAGAACGGCAGACGGCAAAGGCCGCCGGCGCATCGGCGGCAGCCTGGGCACTGCCCGGCGCGGGGCTGGCGGACGTTCCGGCATCCGCGGAAGTCTGCGCGGTTTCGGACCTATCCTGACCCGATCCGCCGCAAGCGGTGAGGACGAGCAGGGGGGCGATCAGGGAAGCAACAGTAATAAGGCGTGCAGGCGTCATGGTTCCTCCGGCGCTGCGGTGGTGCCTATTCGACCGGGCGTGGGATGGAAAGCCATGACGCAGCGCAAATCGGCCTTTGAAGCCGCAGGAAAACGGCAGGAATTTCCTTTCGCTTGTCGGTCCGCTCCCGTATCGCCCTGACCGATAATGGCTTCGCACCTTCTACCTTCGACTTTTCGCGCCGAATTGGGCGCCACCATGCGTCTTGCCGGGCCGCTGGCGCTCGCCAACCTGCTGCAGATGGCGGTCTTCGCCACCGATGTGATTTTCGTGGCACGCCTGGGGCAGCAGGCCCTGGCGGCCTCAAGCCTGGCGATCGCGATCGTCGCGCTGATGATGATGGGCATCAATGGCGTGACCGGCGCGGTTGCCCCGCTGATCGCTGCTGAAATCGGCCGCCGCCGCAATTCCGTGCGCGAAGTGCGCCGCTCGACGCGCATGGCGCTGTGGGTGGCGGTCCTGTTCAGCCTCGGCGCCATCGCGCTGTCGCAATTGGGCAACCTGCTGATGGAAGCCACCGGGCAGGATCCCGAGGTTTCCGTGACGGCGTCGGCCTTCCTCAGGCTGGTGAGCATCGCCGTGCTGCCGATGACCATCGCCAACGTGCTGCGCACCTTCGTTTCCGCGCTGGGCCGGCCGTTCTTCGCCACGGTGATCACGGCGCTGGCGATCGGCGTCAATGCCACCGGCAACTACGTTCTGGTCTTCGGACACTTCGGCTTTCCGGCGCTCGGCCTCATGGGTTCCGCGCTGGCCAGCATCACCACGGCCTGCGTGATGGTGCTGGCCTATATCGTGGCCATCCGCAGCGACCGCCGCCTGCGCCGCTATCATGTGCTTGGGCGCATCTGGCGGACCGAATGGCAGCGCCTGCGCCAGATCCTCTCGCTCGGCCTGCCGATCGCGGCGACGCTCATTGCGGAGGGCGGACTGTTCAGCGGCGCCGCGTTCCTGATGGGGCGCATCGGCGAAGCGCAGCTTGCCGCCCATACCGTCGCCCTCCAGATCGCGGCTTTTGCCTTCCAGGTGCCGTTTGGCGTGGGTCAGGCCGCGACGATCCGGGTCGGCTATCACTACGGCGCGGGCAACCGCATCGGCGTGGGCCTGGCAGGCTGGGCTGCGATCACCGTGGCGATGATCTTCATGGTCCTCTCGGCATCGACCATGCTGCTGGCGCCGCGCTTCATCCTTTCCGCCTATGTCGACGTGGAGGCGCCGCAGAACGCCGTGCTCGTGGGTTTTGCGCTGCATTTCCTGTTCGTGGCGGCGATATTCCAGCTGACCGACGGGCTCCAGGCGGTGGCGGCCGGCGCTCTGCGCGGCATCCAGGACACCCGCGTGCCGATGGCCATCGCGCTGTTCGGATACTGGGTCACGGGCTTCGCCACCTCGGCCCTGCTCGGCCTGTTCACCCCGCTGGAAGGCGTGGGCGTGTGGATCGGCCTGGCCGTGGGGCTGACCGTGGCGGCGGTGCTGCTGCTGGCGCGCTGGCACTGGCGCGATGAGTTCCACCTCGACCGGGTGTAACCGTCTCGTCTCATCCCGCGCCCATACCGGGTGAGAAATTTTTGGAAGCGATGCGCTTGACGTCGCCTCGGGCCAGAACCATATCCACGGCCGTTGGCACTCTACAACCATGAGTGCCAATTCCAGTTTCTTGCCCTTTAGTTCGTAGGATTAGGGAGATCCCCATGACTTTCCGCCCGCTGCACGACCGTGTTCTCGTGCGCCGCGTCGAGGCCGAAGAAAAGACGGCCGGTGGCATCATCATCCCCGACAGCGCCAAGGAAAAGCCGGCTGAAGGCGAAATCGTCGCCGTCGGCACCGGCGCCCGCGCCGAAAACGGCACCATCACTCCGCTCGACGTCAAGGTCGGCGACCGCGTGCTGTTCGGCAAGTGGTCCGGCACCGAAGTCAAGGTTAGCGGCGAAGACCTGCTGATCATGAAGGAATCGGACATCCTCGGCGTTATCGGCTGAGAATCGACGATTTCCGCATTTTCCAGATTTTCTAAAAGGAATTCAAAATGGCAGCCAAGGACGTAAAGTTCGGCCGCGACGCGCGTGAACGCATTCTCGCCGGCGTCGACACCCTCGCCAACGCCGTCAAGGTGACCCTGGGCCCCAAGGGCCGCAACGTCGTGATCGAGAAGAGCTTCGGCGCTCCCCGCATCACCAAGGACGGTGTCTCGGTCGCCAAGGAAATCGAACTCAAGGACAAGTTCGAGAACATGGGCGCGCAGATGCTGCGCGAAGTGGCCTCGAAGGCCAACGACAAGGCCGGTGACGGCACCACCACCGCGACCGTCCTCGCCCAGGCGATCGTTCGCGAAGGCATGAAGTCGGTTGCCGCCGGCATCAACCCGATGGACCTCAAGCGCGGTATCGACCTCGCCGTCCACAAGGTCGTCGAAAACCTCAAGACCCGCTCGACCCCGGTCGCCGGTTCGGCCGAAATCGCCCAGGTCGGCATCATCTCCGCCAACGGCGACGTCGAAGTCGGCGAGAAGATCGCCGAAGCGATGGAGAAGGTCGGCAAGGAAGGCGTGATCACCGTTGAAGAGGCCAAGGGTCTCGAATTCGAACTCGATGTCGTCGAAGGCATGCAGTTCGACCGCGGCTACCTCTCGCCCTACTTCGTCACCAACCCCGACAAGATGACGGTCGAGCTCGAAAACCCCTACATCCTCATCCACGAAAAGAAGCTTTCGTCGCTCCAGGCGCTGCTTCCGATCCTGGAAGCCGTGGTGCAGTCGGGTCGTCCGCTCCTCATCATCGCCGAAGACATCGAGGGTGAAGCCCTCGCCACGCTCGTCGTCAACAAGCTGCGTGGCGGCCTGAAGATCGCGGCCGTAAAGGCTCCGGGCTTCGGCGATCGTCGCAAGGCCATGCTGGGCGACATCGCCACGCTGACCGCCGGCGAGATGATCTCGGAAGACCTCGGCATCAAGCTTGAGAGCGTCACGCTCGGCATGCTTGGCGAAGCCAAGAAGGTCACCATCGACAAGGACAACACCGTCATCGTCGACGGCGCCGGTTCGCATGACGAAATCAAGGGCCGCGTCGAGCAGATCCGTTCGCAGATCGAAGTCACGACTTCGGACTACGACCGTGAAAAGCTGCAGGAACGCCTGGCCAAGCTGGCCGGCGGCGTTGCCGTCATCAAGGTCGGCGGTGCCACCGAAGTCGAAGTGAAGGAACGCAAGGACCGCGTCGACGACGCTCTCCACGCGACCCGCGCTGCGGTTGAAGAAGGCATCGTCCCCGGCGGCGGTACCGCGCTGCTCTACGCGATCCGCGCTCTCGACGGCCTGGCCGGCGCGAACGAAGACCAAACCCGCGGCGTGGACATCGTCCGCAAGGCGATCTCGGCTCCGGTGAAGCAGATCGCCGAGAACGCCGGCAGCGACGGCGCCGTCGTTGCAGGCAAGCTGCTCGACCAGACCGACGAGAACATCGGCTTCAACGCCGCGACCGACGTCTACGAGAACCTGAAGGCTGCCGGCGTGATCGACCCGACCAAGGTCGTCCGCACCGCGCTGCAGGATGCGGCTTCGGTCGCCGGCCTGCTGATCACCACCGAAGCGGCGATCAGCGACAAGCCGGAAGACAAGGCCTCCATGCCGGCAATGCCCGACATGGGCGGCATGGGCGGCATGGGCGGCTTCTAAGCCACTCCCGTCACCGACGCGAATTGGGGCCGGAAGGAGCGATCCTTCCGGCCCTTTTTCTTGGCCGGGTAAACGGCAACGACATTCGCCTACTCCCATCCTTTCGTCATTGCGCGCAATGACGAAAGGATGGGAGCGGTTTTCATCCAGCCAGTGTTACCTTCGCTCAACGGATTCGTTCATCTGGGCGAAAGGATTGTACGATTCCGAGCAATTGCCCGCATGGAACATGCAGTTCGTCGCGCCGGGCTGGCGCTTTATCTCGCTACCGTTAACTCTGTAGGAACATGTACAAGTACAGGGTGGGATCTGCATGATCGGGGCAGAGAAACTCGTTGCGCAGTGCCGCAAGGGCACGGGGCGCTTCCTTCAGATTGCGGGCTTGGTCGCCGCGGGCCTTTCGCTGGGCAGCTTGTCGCTGGCACCGGCGCAGGCGCAAGTCCGGACGCAGTTCCGCGCCCATTCGGGTGCCGTCAATGCGTCGGGCTCCAGCTATCAGGCCGGGGCCATCGGCGATGTGCAGGATTCGTTCGATTCGGTGTTCGGCACCGAGGAACGGGCGCCACGCACCTATTCCAGCGATTTCGGTAAGCAGCTCGCTTCGGTGGCGAACGCCTCGCAGGGCCGCATCGGCGTTGCCGCGATGGACCTGTCCACCGGACGCATGGTCGACGTGCTGGGCAACCAGCGCTTTCCCATGGCCAGCACCAGCAAGATCGCCATTGCCGCGACATTCCTGGAAGGCGTGGACAAGGGCAAATGGACGCTTTCCAGCGAGTTCCCGCTGATGGTTCCAGTGCCCTCCGCGCCGTTCTCCAGCGCCGTCGCGCCGGTGCGGGCCGGCACTTACATGAGCGCCCGCCAGCTGATCGAGCTGATGATCACCCGCTCGAACAACTACGCCACGGACGCCTTGCTCAAGGTGGTGGGCGGGCCATCGGCCGTGAACGCCTGGGTCCGCCGGACCGGCATCGATGAGTGGCATATCGACCGCGACATCGCCACCCTGGTCCGCGACGATGGCGCCATCGATCCCGCCAAGGTCGTCGACAAGCGCGACAGCGCGACGCCGATCGCGGTGGTCGAACTGCTCTCGGGCATCTACCAGGGCAAGTGGATGAGCAAGCAGGGCCGCGACGTCCTGCTCGGCGCCATGAGCCGCACCGTCACAGGCAAGCGGCGCATTCGCGCGGGGCTTCCCGCCGAAGTTTCGGTTTCGCACAAGACCGGATCGCTCAACAACACCTCCAGCGACATCGGCATCATCGAGACGCCGGACGGCCGGGCCTATGCCGTGGCGATCTATGTCACCGGACAGGGCACGCGCCCGAACCGCGAGGCGCGTATCGCCAGCATCGCCCGCGCCATCTACGAGGGCTACCTGGCGGAAGGCTCTTCCTACCGCACTGCCGTGCGCTGAGCTTCTGCACGGCCCCGGCCGTTGAAGAAAGCCACGAAAAAGGCGCTTCGGACCGGGTCCGAAGCGCCTTTTTCGTAATCGCAACCGGGCGGCGGGCGCCCGGTCCGCGAGGATCAGTGCTGGTCGGCGGCGTCGTGCGGGGTGCTTTCCGCATCGGTGACGTCGGCGGCGGCCTTCTCGGCATCGGCGGCGATGTCGTCAGTGGTCTTTTCGGCCTTCTTGGCAGCGTCGGCCGCGGCATCCTTCACGCCGTCGGCAGCGTCGCCCGCAGCGTCCGAAGCCTTGGCGCCGAGATCGGTCATGGCATCGCCCACGTCATCGGCAGCGTCCGACACGTCGCTGGCAGCCGAAGTGGCGGTGTCCGATGCGGCGTCCTGCGTCTTCTCGGAGCAGGCGGCGAGCGACAGGGCCGCGACGGCGGCAGTGGCGGCGATAACGATCTTGCGCATGTTCTCGGTATTCCCTCGTTTGCTGAAAGCGTTTGCTGAAAAGACAAACCCTGTGAGCCCATCCGCGCGGATGCGGGCGGCTTCCCCCCGTGGAAGGAGAAACTAGGCCGCTCGGACGCGCGATTCAAGCAGTCGCGGGCAAACGACGGGGGAGCGAATTGGTTCCATCTATTCCGCCGGGTGATTTCACCCGTCTCTTTCCACTGCCCTGCTGACGGCCCGCGCCCGCGCTGCTAGTGGTCTTGCCATGGATTCCAAGCAGCATCTCTACCTCGTCGACGGCTCGGCCTACATCTTCCGCGCCTATCACCGTCTGCCGCCCCTGACGAACCCGGAAGGGACGCCGGTGGGCGCGGTCTACGGCTATACGACGATGCTGTGGAAGCTCGCGGACGACCTGAACAAGGCCGACGGCCCGACTCACCTGGCGGTGATCCTCGATGCCGGCAGCCATTCGTTCCGCAACGATATCTACGACGACTACAAGGCCAACCGCCCGCCGCCGCCCGAGGACCTGGTTCCCCAGTTCCCGCTGATCCGCGACGCCACCCGCGCGTTCTCGCTGCCCTGCATCGAGGAAGCAGGCTTCGAGGCGGACGACCTGATCGCTTCCTACGCTCGCGCCGCCACGGCGCAGGGCTGGGACGTGACCATCGTGTCCTCGGACAAGGACCTGATGCAGTTGGTCGGCAAATGCGGGATCGGTGGGGGCTGCGTCGACATGCTCGACACCATGAAGAACCAGCGCATCGACATTCCAGAAGTGGTCGAGAAGTTCGGCGTCCCGCCCGAAAAGGTGGGCGACGTGCTGGCGCTGATGGGCGACTCGGTGGACAACGTGCCCGGTGTCTACGGCGTCGGCCCCAAGACTGCGTCGAAGCTGATCCAGGACTATGGCGACCTCGAATCCGCGCTCGCCGCCGCGCCTGCGATGAAGAAGTCCAAGCTCCAGGAGCGCCTGATCGAACAGGCCGAGCAGGCCCGCCTGTCCAAGGTGCTGGTCACTCTGAAGGAAGACTGCACGCTGCCGATGGCGCTGGAGGACTTCAAGCTGGACGCGATTCCGCCCGCGCCGCTTTCGGAATTCCTTGGCAGGCACGGCTTCACCAGCCTGCTCAAGCGTCTGGACGGCGGCACCGGCAGCCCGGATCGGCCGACCCAGCTTCACCCGGCCAAGCCGGTCACGGCAGCCAGCGGCCCCACCGAGGGCGCGGCGCGCCAGTCGCTGCCGGAATGGCCGGCAGTGGACTATGCGGCATACGAATGCGTGCAGACCGTGGAAGCGCTGGAGCGCTGGGTGGCGCGCGGGCTGGCCGCCCATGTCGTGGCCATCGACACCGAGACATCGATGCTCGATTCGATGAAAGCGGATCTGGCAGGCGTCAGCCTTGCGCTCGGCCCGAACGATGCGTGCTACATTCCGCTCGGCCATGGCGGCACCGACATGTTCGCCGAGAAGCCGCAGCAGGTGCCGCTGCAGACTGCGCTGGCGCTGCTCAAGCCGCTGCTGGAGAGCGATGCGGTGCTCAAGATCGGCCAGAACATCAAGTACGATCTCAACGTCCTGGCCCGCCACGGCATAGACGTGGCGCCGGTGGACGATACGATGATCGTCAGCTTCTGCCTCGACGCGGGCCGCCAGATCGAAGGCATCGGCGGCGGGCACGGCATGGACGAATTGTCCGAACGCCACCTTTCGCACAAGACCATGGCCTTCAAGGACGTCTGCGGCACCGGCAAGAAGGCGATTCCCTTCGGCGAGGTGCCGCTGGACCGCGCCACGCCTTATGCGGCCGAAGATGCCGACGTGACCTGGCGCCTCCACGCCCTGCTCAAGCCGCGGCTTGCGGACGAAGGCGGCACGCGCATCTACGAGCGGGTCGACCGCCCGCTGATCCCGGTCGTGGCGCAGATGGAGCGCCACGGCATCAAGGTGGACCGCGAGAAGCTGGCCGGGCTCTCCAGCCAGTTCGCCGAGGCGATCGGCGCGCTGGAAGGCGAGATTTACGGCAAGGTCGGTCAGGAATTCACCATCGGCAGCCCCAAGCAGCTTGGCGATATCCTGTTCGAGAAGCTTGGCTACAAGGGCGGCAAGAAGGGCAAGAGCGGGCAATATTCCACCGACCAGTCGGTGCTGGAGGGCCTGGCCACCCAGGGCGCGGAAGTCGCCACCAAGGTGCTGGAATGGCGCCAGCTTTCCAAGCTGCGCTCGACTTATACCGAGGCCCTGCAGGCGGCGATCAACCCGCGGACCGGGCGCGTCCACACCAGCTACAGCCTTGTCGGCGCGCAGACCGGGCGTCTGTCCTCCACCGACCCGAACCTCCAGAACATCCCGATCCGCACCGAAATCGGCCGCCAGATCCGCGACTGCTTCGTGGCCGAGCCGGGCCATGTCCTGCTGGCCGCCGACTATTCGCAGATCGAACTGCGCCTGGCCGCGCACATGGCCGACGTGCCAAGCCTCAAGGAAGCGTTCGCCGAGGGCGAGGACATTCACTCGCGCACGGCGATGGAGATGTTCGGCACCGTGGACCGCGACACGCGCGGGCGCGCCAAGACCATCAACTTCGCGATCCTCTACGGCATTTCGCGCTGGGGCCTCGCCGGCCGTCTCGGCACCGAGGCGGACGAGGCCCAGGCCATGATCGACCGCTACTTCGAGCGGTTCCCGGGCATCCAGCGCTACATCGTCCACACCCTCGAACAAGTGCGCGAGCGCGGCTATTCGGAGACCCTGTTCGGCCGCAAGACCTGGTTCCCGCGCATCACCTCGAAGAACGGCGCCGAGCGTCAGGGCAGCGAGCGCGCGGCGATCAATGCGCCGATCCAGGGCACCAGCGCCGATATCATCAAGCGCGCCATGGTCCGCATGAACCCGGCGCTCGCGGCAGCGGGGCTCGGCCATGTCCGCATGTTGCTTCAGGTGCACGACGAACTGGTGTTCGAACTGCCCGAAGGCGATGTCGCGGCCGCGTCCGACGTGATCCGCAGCGTGATGGCCGGCGCGGCGGCGCCTTCCGTCAGCCTCGATGTGCCGCTGGGCGTGGAAATCGGCTCGGGCCTGAGCTGGGGCGCGGCGCACTGACGGCTAGGGTTGGGGGAGGCGCCGGCGGCAAGTGAGCCGCGGCGCCGATCCCCGGGCAGCGCTTAGCTTCCACTGGTCCTGCCAGGGAGCTTCCCCCACCCCAGGCCATTCCCGTCAGGCGACGGCAGGACGGTGTCAGCTATCCGGGACATCGATTCCTTTACGGCTGGGCATGAGGCGGTATGCCGCCACCAAGCGCCATGGGCCCTCGAAATGGCCCGCGGAAAGACCGGCGACGGCCTCCGCTTCGCGCGAACCGCCCCGCAACACCGATGAACCGAAGCCCGGGATGAAACTGCTGCGATGCAGCATTGTTTCAGCACCATGATCCAGTTCATCGATCGCATCCTCGACGGGTTGCCCGATTGGGCGGAGCGGCCGCTCATGGCGGTGCTGGCCGCGCTGATCGGGCTGGTGCTGGCACTCGCTGTGCACACTTTGCTGTTCCGAATCCTCAACCGCATTGCCCATCGCAGCGCGAGCGAGGCGGACGACCTGGTGGTGAACCGGCTCAACCGGCCGACGCGCTGGGCTTTCCTGGCGATGGGCGTGGTGCTGGCCGCGCGCGAGACCCCGGCGCTGGAATCGATCTGGGAGCGGTTCGCGCCTTTCGTCATGCCTCTCCTCACCGGCTGGGTCGCCGTGGCCGTGCTGCGCGCCTTCGTCGAAGCGATGATCGTGCGCGCCGACATTTCGGTGGAGAACAACCGCAATGCCCGCCGCCGCCGGACCCGGCTGGCGATCTTTAGCCGTATCGGCACGTTCCTCATCGTGTTCCTCACCGTATCCGGCATGCTGGCCTCGGTGCCCGGCGTGCGGGAGATCGGCGTGACGCTGATGGCTTCGGCGGGACTGGCGGCCCTGGCGGTCGGCGCGGCGGCGCAGCCCGCGCTCAAGGCGCTGATCGCCGGCTTCCAGATGGCGATGACCGAGCCCATCTCCATCGACGACGTCATCATCCTCGACGGCGAATGGGGCCGCATCGAGGATATCCGCACGACATACGTGGTCGTGCGGCTGTGGGACGACCGGCGGCTGGTGGTACCGTCCAACCGCTTCCTGGAGGACACCTTCCAGAACTGGACCAAGACGACCTCGCAGCTCTTGGGCACGGTGTTCCTCTATCTCGACCAGGGCACCGAAATCGGCCCGATCCGCGAGGAATACAGCCGCCAGATCACGGCGCACCGCCTGTGGGACAAGCGCGCCCAGGTGCTGCAAGTGACGGATTGCAAGGACGAGGCCATCGAAGTGCGTCTGCTCATGAGCGCCAAGGACGGCCCGACCCTGTTCGACCTGCGCTGCGAGATCCGCGAGAGCATGATGGACTGGATCCGCCGGAACCAGCCCGAGGCGCTCGTGCGGCGGCGGACCCTGCCGGTCGGACCGGTGGAAATGGGTGCCACCGCGGGTTTGGCCGAACTTGTCGTCGCCTCAGCGAATGGCGAGGCCAGGAAGGCGAACTGACCGGGCGGCCGGGACGTGGGCGCTAGCCTAGCGCGATCTCTTCACCCAATTCCAGCGCCGCGCGAAAATCCGCGTCGTGGCTGACGCAGAGGATGGCGCCGTCATAGCCGCGCAGGGCCTGCTCCAGCATCTCCACGGAGGCGAGATCCAGGTGATTGGTGGGCTCGTCCAGGATCAGCAGCCAGGGGACGTCCCGGCGCGTGAAGAGGCAGGCCAAAGCCAGCCGCATCCGCTCGCCGCCGGAGAGGGTGGCAACGTCTCGCTCGGCCCAGGCGCTGCGAAAACCGAAGCGGGCAAGGGCGGCGTGGGCGGCGTGGCGGTCGGCATCGGGGTTGAGCCGCAAGTAGGCGTCCAGCACGCTTCCGCGCTCGCCCAGCAGGGAGACGTGCTGGTCCAGCAAGGCGATGCGCGCATTCCTGGAGTGAAGATCGCCGGTTTGGATGTCGCCAGCGTCGGGCCGGTCGAGCCCGGCCAGGATGCGGATCAGGCTGGTCTTGCCCGAGCCATTCGGCCCGGTCACGGCGATCCGGCGCGGGCCGCGCAGAATGAGGTCGAGCGGACCGAACAACCGCCGCCCGCCGCGCTCGCAGCATAGGCCCCGCGCCTCGATCAGGGTGTGGCCGGCAGGCAGTCCGCTCGGCGGCAGGTCGATATGGATCGGCGCCAGCACTTCGACTTCGCGGCGGGCCACGTCGAACTGCTCCTGTACGCGGCCGACGAGTTCATCGCCCAGCTTGCGCTGTCGCCCGCCCGTTTCCTCGGCCCGCTGCTTGCGCGCGCCGAGCAGGATCTTCGGATCGCCGCCCTTCGCAGCGTCCTTGCGGCCCTTGCTGTCGCGGCGCGCCTGTTTCTCAGCTTCCTGCTGCTTCTCGCGCCGGGCCTGCCGCAGGGCGTCCTCGCTGCGTTCGAGCGCCGAGGCCGCGCGGGCGCGTTCGGCGCTGCGCTGTTCGTCGAATGCGTCCCAGCCGCCGCCGACCATATGGATGCCCACGCTCGTCAGTTCGACGATGCGGTCGGCGCGGCGAAGCAGGTCGCGGTCATGGCTGGCGACGAGGGCGCCGCCGCTCCAGCCACCCAGCAAGTCGGCCACGGCCTGGCGTCCGGCATCGTCGAGATTGTTGGTCGGCTCGTCGAGCAGGAGCACGTCGGGTTCGCCCAGCAGCAGCCCCGTCAGCATGAGCCGGGTACGCTGCCCGCCGCTGAAGCTGGCGAGCCGGCGCGCGGGGTCAAGCTCCGCGAAACACGCCAGGGCGGCGGCTTTCTCGAAACGTTCGGCAAGGGTCCAGTCGGCCAGATCGAAATCGTCGTCCTCGAAACGGCCTTGCGTGATGCGGTCGAGCCGGGCGAAGTGCGCGGCAAGGCCCAGCGCCTCGGCGACGCTGGCGTTCTCATCGGGGGGAAGCTGGCGCAGCAGGCCGATCCGGCCCTGGCGCGTGATCGTGCCTTCGGAAACCGGCACTTCGCCGGCAATGGCGCGCAGGAGCGTGCTCTTGCCCGCGCCGTTGCGGCCAACCAGCCCCAGGGTTTCGCGGCCGAGCGCGAAAGTGAGATCGCGGAAGAGGGGAGAACCGTCGGGCGCCGAGCAGGCAACGCGGTCGAGAGTCAGAAATGTCATGGGAACACCGGCAGATAGCGTTTGGGAAAAACGGGCTATGTGCTCAGATGTCCATCGATCCATTCCTTCGGTTGCGACGGGTTCCTTACCTCAACGCGCTTCCATGGGCAAGTCGGCCCATGGACGAATCAGGCGCTTTTGGTGCAGGCCGGGGTGATCTGGAATATCTGGTTCCAGTTCTTGCCGGTCACGAAAATGCGGCGGCCCGGCGCGTCCCAGGCGATACCGTTGAGCACGGCATCGACGCCGGCGCCGCCCGCCTGCTCGCGCAGCCCGGCAAGGTCGAGCCAGGACTTCACTTTGCCCGTCTTCGGGTCGATGCGGGCGATGCGGTCGGTCATCCAGACATTGGCCCAGATCTCGCCGTCGATCCATTCCAGCTCGTTGAGATTCTCGACGGGCTTGCCCTCGGCCGTGACGGCGAGGCTGCCGGTCTGGCGCATGGTCGCCGGATCGCGGAGGCGCAGGGCGGCGGACCCGTCGCTCTGGTAGATCGTGTTGCCGTTGCGGGTCATGCCCCAGCCTTCGCCTTCGTAATGGAAGGTTCCCAGCGGTTTCAGCGTCGTGCGATCCCAGCGATAGCCGATCCCGTCGCGCCAGGTCAGGCTGATGAGCTGGCCGTTCCAGTCGATCAGCCCTTCGCCGAAGACCGCAGGATCGATCTCGATCTGCCCCACCGGCTCCAGCGTTTCCAGCTTGCGCACGACGATGCGGGAATCGCCCTTCTGGCCGGTGCTTTCGTAGAGCAGGCCCCGGTCGAAGAAGAGGCCTTCGGTGAAGGCGGCGGTGTCATGCGGGAAGGCGTTGTCGATGCGGTATCCGCAGACCGGCACGTCCTTCGCCTGCGCGACAGGGGCAGCGGTGAGGGCGAGTGCGGCGGCGAGCAAGGCGCGGACGGGAGAATTCATGCGATGCAGGTGCCGCAAGGGCGCGGCCTCCGCAAGAGGCGATGGGATGGGGAGGGGCCGTCGTCCCGGACCGGGTCCGGGACGACGTACCGCTCAATCGCCGTGCTTCTTTTCGCGGCGGGATTCGACCATGCCGGGGGCGATGAAACCGATCGGGATCACTTCCATGGCCCGCTTTTTCAGTTCGCCCTTCATGCGCTCGTACTCGGCTTCCATTTCCTCGGTCACCGTGGCGCGGCTGTCCTCGAGTGCATCGTCGAAGTCCTCGCGGCGAACCTGTTCCACTTCGGCCCCGCGCTTGCGGATGGCGATCAGACCGGCGCGGCGCACCACGTCCTCAAGGTCCGCGCCGGTGAACCGCTCGGTTCGCGCAGCGACATCGCGCAGCGAGACATCGTCGGCCAGCGGCATGCGGGCGGTGTGGATGCCCAGGATGTGCTCGCGTCCGGCCTCGTCAGGCGTGCCGACATAGACCAACTCGTCGAAGCGGCCGGGGCGCAGCAGGGCGGGATCGACCAGCGCCGGGCGATTGGTCGCGCCGATCAGCACGACCGACTGCAGTTCCTCCATGCCGTCCATCTCGGCAAGGATGGTGTTGACCACGCGGGAGGTGACTTGCGGTTCGCCGCCACCGCCGCCCATGCCGCGGGCGGGCACGAGGCTGTCGATCTCGTCGATGAAGATCACGCAAGGCGCGACCTGGCGGGCGCGGGCGAAGAGGCGGGCGATCTGCTGCTCGCTCTCGCCGTACCACTTGGACAGGAGATCGGACGACTTGATCGAGATGAAGTTCGCCTCCGCCTCCTTGGCGACGGCCTTGGCGAGCAGGGTCTTGCCGGTGCCCGGCGGGCCGTAGAGCAGGAAGCCCTTGGCCGGGCGGATACCCAGCTTGTGGAAGGCTTCCGGGTTCTTCAGCGGCAGTTCCACGCCTTCCTTCAGCTTGAGCTGCGCATTGTCGAGGCCGCCGATGTCGGCCCAGCCGATGTTGGGCACCTGCACCATGACTTCGCGCATGGCCGAAGGCTGGACGCGCTTGAGCGCGGCCACGAAATCCTCGCGAAGAACCTGCAATTCCTCCAGCACTTCGGGAGGGATAGTGCGGGCTTCGAGGTCCAGCCGGGGCATGATCCGGCGCACGGCCTCGATCGCCGCCTCGCGGGCGAGGGCGGCCAGGTCGGCGCCGACGAAGCCGTGGGTGGTGCGCGCGAGTTCGTTCAGATCGACCTTGCTGCCCAGCGGCATGCCGCGGGTGTGGATGCCGATGATCTCGCGGCGGCCGGCTTCGTCGGGCACACCGATCACGATCTCGCGGTCGAACCGGCCGGGACGGCGCAGGGCCTCGTCGATGGCGTCGGGCCGGTTGGTGGCGGCGATCACCACGACATGAGCGCGGCTGTCGATGCCGTCCATCAGGGTGAGCAACTGGGCAACGAGGCGCTTTTCCGCCTCGCCATGAACCTGGCTGCGCTTGGGCGCGATCGAATCGATCTCGTCGATGAAGATGATCGCCGGCGCGGCCTTGGTGGCCTGCTCGAACACCTCGCGCAGGGCCTTCTCGCTCTCGCCATAGCCCGAGCCCATGATCTCGGGACCGTTGATGGTGAAGAAGTTGGCCTCGCTCTCGTTGGCGACCGCCTGGGCGAGGCGCGTCTTGCCGGTGCCCGGCGGGCCATGCAGCAGCACGCCCTTCGGCGGGGCGACGCCGAGGCGGGTGAACAGTTCGGGATAGCGCAGCGGCAGTTCCACCATTTCGCGCAGCTGGCGGATGGTGTCGCTCATGCCGCCGACATCGTCGTAGTTGACGTCGCCGCGCGCGTCGTGGGCTTCCTCGAAGACCTCGCGCAGTTCCACTTCCGTGTTCTCGTCGATGTGCACGATGCCGCGCGGCGTGGTGGAAACGACGTTGAGGCGGATCTGGGTCAGCGCATAGGCCGGTGCATCGAACATGCGGCGAAGCTGCGGGGGAATATCCGCGACCTGCTGCTGGCCGGTGGTGGCGACAAGGTCGCCCTGCACCATCGGGCGGCCGAAGAAGTTGCGCTTCAGCGCGGCCGAGGGCCCCTGGAGGCGCATATCCTTCTGCGCGGGCGCGAAGACCACGCGCTGCGCGGGGCGCGATTCCGCCTTGCGCACGATGACGTGATCGCCGGATCCGACTTCGGCATTGCCGCGCTGGAGACCGTCCAGGCGAATGACCTGAAGGCCTTCGTCCTCGTCATAGGCGAGCACGGCGCGTGCAACGGTGGCGGCCTTGCCGGTGATTTCCAGCACGTCGCCTTCCATCGCGCCGATCTCGGAAAGCGCCGCGCGCGAGAGGCGGGCGATTCCCTGGCCGCTTTCTTCCTGTCGGGCAGCCGCGACTTGCAGCTTCACGGTCCGATCGTCGACGTTGGTCTGGGCGTCCGCCATGAGTGTCCTTTCGTCCTCCCGATGCCGGCATCCACCGCTTCGTGCGTGCCGTCCGGGGTGTGGATCAGGAACTAGGTATCGGTCTCCCGGATTTCAAACCAACCAACGGTCACTGCGGATGTTTCCGATGGAACTCTTTGAGAACGCCGTTCTCAAAAAGGCAAAAAGAAGGCCCGGACGTTGCCGGCCGGGCCATGAAAGTTTTGGGAGAGGATGCCTGAAAGGCAGCTTCTATATGCTCCGAATCGGGTTTTTGTGCAAGTGCGAAAACACCGATTTGAGATTGCGAAACGCGCAAGCAACGTTGCGCGGCTGGTAACTACCCGGGGTATACGACCTGCATTTTAAATAAAACAATGACTTATGAAATGAATCAGCTTTCATGTCGGTCTTGACGCAATCGTCAAGGCGATGCCCCTGTCCGCCATAATGCAAACGTTGACTGTTGCGTCGCGCCATTTGCTCACCGTGCTGAGTATCCAGCGAAAAAGGCGCCCGATCATGCGAAAGGGCGCCGGGGCACGGCCTGAAGCCGGCACCGACGCCCTCGATACGATTTACCCCCGCGCCTTGCGGGAACTCGTCAGTGCGAGAACAGGACCGCGGGGGCGCTCGCTTCGGACAGGAAGTGGGCGGTGACGCCGCCGAAGAGGAATTCGCGCAGGCGGCTCTTGCCGTAGGCGCCCATGACCAGCAGGTCCGCGTGGTTCTGGTTCACGGCCAGCGCCAAGGTTTCCTCGGTGGAACCGCGCCTTTCGTATTCCTCGTACTCCGCATGGAGTCCGTTGCGCGACAGATAGCGCAAGGCATCGGTCACCGGAAAGCCGCCGGATTTCTCGATCACGGTCACCAGCTTGACCGTCTGCGCGCTCTGCAACAGCGGCACGGCAGCCTTGAGGGCACTGGCGGCTTGCTCGCCGCCGTCCCAGGCGATGACGGCGCGGCGGATCGGCAGGGCCAGCGTGCGGCCTTCGGGCAGGGCCAGGACCGGCGCGCGGGCCACCATGGCCAATTGCCCGGCAATGCCGCTGGAGCGCGAGACGACCACCAGGTCGGACAGGCGCGCGGCGCCGGCAAGGGCGGGAACCGGGTCTTCCTCGCTGCGGATCACTTCGAAGGGAATGTCGCCGCGCGTCAGGCGTGCCTCGATGGCCTCGGCGGCGCTGTCGTCCTCGCCGCGCGCCTTGTCGAGCGCTTCGGAGATGACATAGCTGCCGCCCATCGGGTCCATGGCGATGTAGCGCGACACCGGGGTATCGACGAGCACGGTTACGTGGCCGTCCATGTGGCGGGCGAGTTCGAGCGCGGTGGCGACGCGGCTGTCGCTATCGGGCTTGCGATCGGCGTTCACGAGTATCGAGCGCATGGTATTTCTCCCGTTGATGGCAGCTAACCTATGGCCCGGTAACCTATCGTAAGGTCATGGAATTGCCATGACGAAGATCAAACTTCCGCTTCTCCGGCCGTTTCTATGGAGAGGCGGGTGGCCCGCTCGAACAGGTCCAGGATCATGGGATCGCGCTCTCGCGTGCGGATCGCGGCTTCGAAATGGACCTTGTGCTGCGGGCGGGGGAGCACTTCCTCCAGGATGCCGCGTTCCAGCTCGCGGCGGACCATGGTTTCGGGCAGCACTGCCGCGCCCTGGCCGCGCGAGACGATCTCTATCAGCATGCGCACGTTGTTGCAGGTGTTGAGCGTGCGAGGTGCGATCCGGTGCTGCTCCAGGGTCTCCAGCGTGACTCCGTGGAGCGGAGAGTGGTCTGGCAGGGACCAGACGGGAAAGGAATGAGCGCCCGGCGTCCCGTTGCGGCGCAAATCTGCGGATTCGGCCAAGGCGGGGCTGGAGGCCCAGACCAGGTCGACGGCGCCGATCGGCGTGGTCCGCAGGCCGGGGCTGGCGACGGGGCCGGCCAGGAACACGATGTCGCGGGTGCCCGAGAGAAGCTGCTGGAGCAGCCGGGCCGTCAGGTCGAGTTCGATTTCCAGTGTCACGCCGGGGCGTTCGCGCGCAATCGCGCCGATGAAGCCGGGCAGGCAGGTGGCGGCCGCGATCTCGCCCGAGCCGATCCGCACGGTGCCGCTGGCCCCGGCGAAGTCGCTGGCATCGAGCAGCACGCGCTCCAGACCCTGCCGCAGCGGCTCGCAATCCTGCACCAGGCGGCGGCCGCGTGCCGTCAGCACCATGCGCCGTCCGTCGCGCTGGAACAGCGATACGCCGAGTTGCTCCTCGATCTCGCGAACCCGCGCGGAGATGGCGGGTTGGGTGGTATTGAGTCTTTGCGCCGCGCCTGCAAACGTGCCGAGCCGGTCAATCCACATCAGCGTTTCGAGATGGAAAAGGGCGATACGTTTCATAACCGTGTCTTATCCATTCCGATAAATAACAATCGCTATTCGTAATGGAATTGCCTGTCTAGGCTCGCTTGCCGGAGCGATTTTCCGAGCCGACCAGAACGGCCCGGATGCTCCAAGATTTTGGTTTGCCGCGTTTTCCGGGCCAGAGGGTGATGCCACCCGATCGGAAGACGCTCTAACGGGAGAATGGCATGAACAAGGTCTATCCCAGCGCCGATGCCGCGCTGGACGGATTGCTGAAGGATGGCCTGCTGATCGCCGCCGGTGGTTTCGGCCTTTGCGGCATCCCTGAGCGCCTGCTCGATGCAGTGCGCGATTCGGGCGTGAGGAACCTGACGTTCGCCTCCAACAATGCCGGTATCGACAACGAAGGCATCGGCAAGCTGCTGCGCACCAAGCAGGTGAGCAAGATGATCTCGTCCTACGTCGGCGAGAACAAGGAATTCGAACGCCAGTTCCTCTCGGGCGAACTCGAAGTCGAATTCTGCCCGCAAGGCACTCTGGCGGAGCGCATGCGCGCCGGCGGCGCCGGGATTCCGGGCTTCTACACCAAGACCGGCGTCGGCACCCAGATCGCCGAGGGCAAGGAAGTGAAAGTCTTCCGCGGCGAGGAATTCATCCTGGAGGAAGGCATCTTCGCCGACCTCAGCCTGGTGAAGGCGTGGAAGGCGGACGAGACCGGCAACGTCGTGTTCCGCAAGACCGCCCGCAACTTCAACGTGCCGGCCGCCACTTGCGGCAAGGTCTGCGTGGTCGAAGTGGAGGAGATCGTCCCCACCGGCTCGCTCGATCCGGACGGCATCCACCTGCCGGGCGTGTTCGTCCAGCGCCTGGTCCTCGGCGCGCCCTACGACAAGAAGATCGAATTCACGACCACGCGCGAGAGGGAGACCGCCTGATGTCCTGGGACCGCAACGAGATGGCCGCGCGCGCGGCAAAGGAACTCCAGGACGGGTTCTACGTGAACCTCGGTATCGGCATTCCGACCCTGGTGGCGAACCATGTGCCCGGCGGCATGACGGTGACGCTCCAGTCGGAAAACGGGATGCTCGGCATCGGGCCGTTTCCTTACGCCGACGAAGTCGACGCCGACCTTATCAACGCGGGCAAGCAGACCGTCAGCGAACTGCCGCAGTCGGCCTATTTCGACAGCGCCACCAGCTTCGGCATGATCCGCGGCGGACACATCGACCTGGCCGTGCTGGGCGCGATGGAGGTTGCCGAGAATGGCGACATCGCCAACTGGATGATCCCCGGCAAGATGATCAAGGGCATGGGCGGCGCGATGGACCTCGTGGCCGGCGTGAAGAAGATCATCGTCGTAATGGAACACAATGCCAAGAACGGCGATCCGAAGTTCATCCCGGCGTGCACTCTGCCGCTCACCGGCAAGAACGTGGTCGACATGATCGTCACCGATCTGGCCGTGTTCCAGCGGCCCGACCACCAGAGCCCGTTCAAGCTGATCGAACTGGCTCCGGGCGTGACGGCCGACGAAGTCGCGGCTAAGACCACGGCGCACTACACGACCTGATGTCCCGCGAAGGAGAGTTCCGGATGGCCTATACGTTGATCACCGCCAATCGGAACTACTCCAGCTGGTCGCTGCGGCCGTGGCTGTTGATGAAGGCGCTCGGCATCGATTTCGCCGATCGGATCGAGCCCTTCACCGCGCCTGCGAACTACGACGCATTCCGCAGCTTCTCGCCCACCGGGCAAGTGCCCGCGCTGATCGACGGCGACCGTACCTTGTGGGATTCCCTGGGCATCACGCTCTATCTGGCGGACCGCCATCCCGGCATCTGGCCGGCCGACGAAGCGGCACGCGCCTTCGCGCAATGCGCGGTCGCGGAAATGCACGGCGGCTTCTCCGCCCTGCGCAACGACTGCACGATGAATGTCGGCGTCCGCGTTCGCCCAAAGCCGATGCGGCCGGGGCTGGTCCGCGATGTGGCCCGGCTGCGCGAGCTGTTCAGCGAGGGGCTCTCGCGCTTCGGCGGCCCCTGGCTGGCCGGGGCCAGCTTCACCGCCGTGGACGCCTTCTTCGCCCCGGTCGCCTTCCGCATCCGCACTTACGGGCTCGACGTCGGCACCTGCCAGTCCTGGGTCGATGCCGTGCTGGATCACCCCGCCATGAAGCAGTGGGAAGCCGAAGCCCTGGCCGAGACCTGGCGTGAGGAAGGCCACGAGGCGGAACTGGCCGAATGCGGCGACGTGATCGCCGACTACCGCAACGCGGATTGATCGCGCGCAGCCTTGCCGCCAATGCCTTGCCTGCGTCACCAAGCTGACGCAGTCTCCGTCCCCGAACCTATTCCCTCGCATCCCCTGGAGAGCCTCGAATGACCGATATCGCCCAGATTCCGCTGACCCGCATCGATGGCAGCGCCGACAGCCTGGCCAATCACGAAGGCAAAGTCCTTCTGGTGGTCAACGTCGCTTCCAAGTGCGGACTGACGCCGCAGTACGAAGGGCTGGAGAAGCTCTACGAGGACTACAAGGGCAAGGGCTTCGAAGTGCTGGGCTTCCCGGCCAATGATTTCGGCGCGCAGGAGCCGGGCACCGACGAGGAAATCGTCGAGTTCTGCCAGCTCAACTACGGCGTCTCGTTCCCGCTCTTCACCAAGGCCGACGTTACCGGCGAAGCCAAGCAGCCGCTCTATGCCGCGCTCACCGCAGCCATTCCCACCAAGCAGGGCGATGTCGATGGCATGAAGGAGCGCTTCAAGGGCTATGGCATGACCCCGAACGACGATCCCGAAGTGCTGTGGAACTTCGAGAAGTTCCTGGTCTCGCGCGAGGGCGCCGTGGTCGCACGTTTCGCGCCGGGCACGACCCCGCAGGATCCGCTGCTGGTGGATGCGATCGAGGGCGAACTGGCCAAGTGAAGGTAGGGCGGGCCGGACGGGGAGGTCCCCGGTCCGGCCACCTGCTCATTCGCCGACGAGGACGAAAGGCGCCCATGTGGCGGGATGGGCCCCGCCAGGCACATGGGTGTCCTCAAGCACGGTCATCTGCGCGCGTCTCAGCGCCTCGGCGCGGCTGGTCCGGCCATGCGCCGCCCGCACGGTGCGCAGCGTCATGCGGCTGGCGACATCGTCGCGGACGGGCCAGTGCGACAGCAGGAGCGCGCGGGCTCCCGCCGAAACGAAAGCGCGGGCCAGGCCCGAATACGTCGGGGCATTCTCGCTCTCGCCCGCGCTGGTGTCGCAGGCCGAGAGAATCACCCAGTCCGCATCCAGGTTCAATCGCGCGATTTCCGAAGCGGTCAGCAGGCCATCTTCGGAGCCATCCGAGCCGGGGGCGGGCGTGAGCACCAGGGCAGGCTCCACCAGGTTGCGGTACGCGCCGCCGACGAGGCCGTGAGTGGCGAAGGCGATCACCCCGGCGGCTGAGAGCGGGGCTGCTTTCACGGCCGCCTCGGTCGCCCCCGCTCCCACGAGAACCTGGCGCTCTCCATGAAAAGACCGGGCCATGGCCTGAAGTTCCTGCGCTGCACCCGGCAGTTCGGGCAGGCCGGCGAGCGTGGATTCGAGGGAGTTCGTCCAGCTTTCCGTTCCGCCCCGGGGCAGAAGCGGCGCACCGATCCCGGCAAATCCGCGCGGGCGGGCATGGCGCTCGCCGGGGCGGGCGAGCGGCGCTGCGGTCACCAGCGTGCTCACGCCGTGATGGCGGGCGAGCCAGTCGGTCTGGCGCAGCGCCTGCGGATCGGCATCGTCGCCAGTCGGGGGCTTTGTCACCAGCGCGCCGAAGGGCAGGGCGGACAGCATGCCCGGCGCCAGGATCGCGACATCGCGGCTTTCCTGCAGCGCCCTGGCGATCGGCTGGGGGAACAGCAGCCGGTAGAGCTGGTAGGCCGAATCGCGGTCGAAGGCGGATTTGCCGTCGGTGAGCACGCCGTCCTCGATCGAGGCGCGAAGCCGCCGCTGCAATTCGGCAAGGCGGCGTCCGGGGATCGGCGTTTCCGCCGCCGTCACGGCCTTGCGGGTGACGGCCATGATCACCAGGCCCTCCGCGTCCTGCCCGTAGAGCAGGAGCGCCTGGCCCGGCGCCAGTCGGGACCGGGCGGCGGCCAGGCTGGCAGGTTCGAAACCCGTCAGCGAGGCATAGCCGGGCACCAGCGCGCCGATCCGTTTGTCCAGTGCGCGGAGGTTTTCCTCGGCTGCGGCGATCCTCTCGGCGGTCGTGTCGGGGCTCTCGTTCGGGCTTGCGCCGGTCCGGTCCCGGGTGAGCGCGCGGTCGCGCTGCTTGTGCAATTCGCGCAGTTCGGCGCTGGCGGAGAGATAGGCGCGGATCGCGGCATTGGCCTCGGGACCATAGCGATCGGCAATGGCGTCGACGGAAGTGAACGCGGTCTGGAGATCGCCCATCCCCGCCATCTGCAAGGCGTCGAACGCGGTTTCCCGGTCCCCTGCGGCGATGGCGATCCGGGCTTCGAGGACGAATGTGCCCGCGGCCTGGTCGCGAAGGCGAATCGTGCCGGTGGCGGCGCTGGTGCGATCCAGCAGATGGCTGCGCAGAGGCTCGAGTGCGGGCTTTGCCGCAGCGAGCGCCGCTGCCGGATCGCCCCGGCGGGCGTCGACGGCGGCGCGCAGGGCCAGCGCGGCCACCCGGTCGAGATTGGTCGGCAGCGCCCGGCGCGCATAGGCTGCATTGACATGGTCGAGCAGCGCCTGCGCCGCATCGATGTCTCCGGTGGCAAGGAGCAGTTTGGCCAGGCTGAGTTCGGCGCGGAGCACTTCGGGATCGTCGGGCGAGGCGGCGATGCGCCGCGCCATGCCCAGCGCCTTGCGGTCGAGCGCGAGGGCGCGGTCGATCTGGCCGTCGTCGCGGACGATCCGGGCGATCTGCCCGAAGACATTGGCGCCGGACATCGGCTGGTCCGAAGCGGGCAGCTTTTCGAAGATTTCCGCCGAGCGCTCGTAGAAACCCAAGGCGTCCTCGGAAAATCCGGCCAGATCCAGCGCATAGGCCACGGCATTGAGCGAATAGCCCAGATCGCGCGGGTCGGGATCGCTCTTGGCCATGCGCAAGTCCAGCGCCCGCCGCAGGATCGGCGTGGCCTGGGCGTAAAGCCCCGCATCGTTGAGCGCGGCGCCCAGCGCATTGAGCGTGGCCAGCGTCAGGCGGTGCTCCTTGCCGAGATGCGTGTCGGCCCAGATCGCGGCGGCGCGGGCGGCGGCGATCGCGGACGTCGAATCGCCGGCCTGAATCTGCAGGGTGCTGAGGGTTATGCCGTAGACGGCGGGACTCTCGTTGTTACGGCCCGTCCGCGTGCTGGCCAGGGTGGCCACGATCACGGCCTGCTGCACTTTGGGAATCGCTTCCAGAGGCAGTCCGCGGCGGTAGTCGATCAGCGCCAGCCCGTAGAGCGCGGCGGCATATTCGCTGCTGTCGCGCCCGGCGAGGGTCTCGCTCAATTCCAGTGCACGCAGCTTGTAGGTTCGCGCTTCGTCCAGCTTGCCCAGGCTGGAGAGTGCGGATCCGATGTTGTTGACGATTTCCGCGCGGCGCGGCGTCATGGGTTGATTCCGCGCGGTCATCTCCGCGTCGAAATCGCGAAAGCCCGCCAGCGCTTCCTTGTAGCGGCCCATCCAGAACAGCGCTTCGGCCCGGGTGGCTTCGGCCATGAGGCGGTCCACGGGATCGACGGCGCCGGCCTTGCGGGCACCGGCAAGTGCGGCATCGATCCGGCGGAGCGCGGCCTTGGGATCGCCCGAGGTGTCGTAGTCGGCAAGGGCGCGAAGTTCGGCCACGGCGGAAACTGGCCCGGGCGCTGCCGAGACTCCTGCCGCAGTCCGGGTCGAAGCCAGCGCCGCCGGAACGCCCACCGTCATTTCCGCCAGAAGGCCCGCTGCCAGGCAGGCCCAGAGCCGAGTCTTCATGCTTGCCCCCCGCCGTAAGTCGATGGCCGGGGCGAATCCCCTTCATCGAAACCGGCAACGCTCTTTCAAGGGCAGAAATCCGGGCTTCGAGCAAGCATCCAATTGTTCTGACAGCGCAAACCCTGCTTCAGGAGGGGCGCTCAGGCGTCTCCGGTGGCGACGGGCCGTGCCGGGTCGGCGATCCATTCGCTCCATGATCCGGGGTAGAGCCTTGGCTGCGGCAGGCCAGCCACAGCCATCGCCAGGGCATTGTGACAGGCGGTCACACCCGAGCCGCAGGAGAGCAGGGCCGGCTGCTCTGCCAGCAGGGCGGCGAAGGCGGCGCCGAGTTCGTCGGCCGGGCGGAAACGTCCATCGGCGGCGAGGTTGTCGCGGAAGAAGCGGTTGCGGGCGCCGGGGATATGCCCGGCTACCGGGTCGACGGGGTTGGGATCGCCCCGGAATCGCGACGGGTCGCGCGCGTCCAGCACTTGCGCCGCGCCTTGCTCGATATTGGCCAGGACCTCCCGCGCGGTGGCCGGCGAGGGGACGAGCGGATCGCCGGCGACGAAGTCGCCCGGCACGGCGGGTGCGGCGTCGCCGGTCTCCAGCGGCAGGCCGGCGGCCGTCCAGGCTTGCTTGCCGCCGTCGAGCACGGCGACCCTGGCGTGGCCGATCCAGCGCAGCAACCACCAGGCCCGCGCCGCCCAGGCGCCGCCGCTGGAATCGCAGGCCACCACCTGCTGGCCCTGCTTGAGTCCCTGAGTCCGCAGCCAGGCCGCGAAAGCGACGCGCGCGGGCAGCGGATGGCGGCCGTTGCTGCCATCGGGCGGGCCGGCCAGATCCTCGTCGACATGGGCGTAGCGCGCGCCCGGCAAGTGCCCGGCGCGATAGGCGGCACGGCCCTTGTCCGGCATGCCCAGTTCGAAATCGCAATCGAGCACCAGCACGTCCGCACCGTCCGCGAAGAGCGCGTGCAACTGCGGGACGGATATCAGCGTGTCGTAAGCCATCGGGAATGCCTCGGAGAAGAGATCGGAAGCCATTAGGCCAAAGCCGGGCGCGCTGTCGACGCCGCGCATCGCGAATAGCGCAGCACCGGGCGCAGGGGGATGACAGTGGGGAGAAAAGTCCGAACCTGGCTGGACGGAACGAAAACGGGCCGGGTTTCCGCTTGGGAAACCCGGCCCGCTTCAAGGCCGTCCGCCGAATTCCGGGATCAGGTCCCGGACCGGACTGCGGTTCAGGCCAGAGCGGCCTTCAGCGCGTCGGCAAGGTCGGTGCGTTCCCAGGGGAACAGGTCGCCTTCGGGCTTGCGGCCGAAGTGGCCGTAAGCAGCCGTCTTGCCGTAGATCGGCTTGTTGAGGCCAAGACCCGTGCGGATGCCGCGCGGGGTCAGGCCGCCGAGCTTGTCCGCTGCGACCTTGGCGATCGCCACTTCGAGATCCGCGTCGCTGGCCGAGCCGGTGCCGTGAGTATCGACATAGAGCGAAAGCGGCTCGGACACGCCGATCGCATAGGCGATCTGGATCGTGCAGCGCTTGGCGAGGCCGGCTGCGACGACGTTCTTCGCGAGGTAGCGCGTGACGTAGGCGGCCGAACGGTCGACCTTGGTGGGGTCCTTGCCCGAGAAGGCGCCGCCGCCGTGCGGAGCTGCACCGCCGTAGGTGTCGACGATGATCTTGCGGCCGGTCAGGCCGGCATCGCCGTCGGGGCCGCCGATTTCGAACTTGCCGGTGGGATTGATGTGGAACTTGGTGTTTTCGGTGACGAAGCCGGCGGGCAGGATCTCGCCCACGGCCTTCTTCACGTATTCCTTGAGTTCCGCGTCCTTGCCGCCTTCGTGGTAGCCGGCCTTGTGCTGGGTGGAGACGACCACGGCGGTCGCTTCCACGGGCACGCCGTCCTTGAAGCGCAGGGTCACCTGGCTCTTGGCGTCGGGTTCGAGGAACGGCGCGGCGCCCGAGTGACGGTCGGCCGCGAGGCGTTCGAGGATCTTGTGGCTGTAATCGAGCGTGGCCGGCATGAGGTCCGGCGTTTCGTCGCAGGCGAAACCGAACATGATGCCCTGGTCGCCGGCGCCTTCGTCCTTGTTGCCGGCCGAGTCCACGCCCTGCGCGATGTCCGCGCTCTGCGGGTGCAGGTGGTTCTCGAACAGCAGGTCCTGCCAGTGGAAGCCGGCCTGTTCGTAGCCGATGCGCTTCACGGTTTCACGGACGATGTGCTGGATTTCCTCCTGCGCGCCGTCTTCCCAGTGACCGTCCTTGTCGATCATGCCCTTGCCGCGCACTTCGCCGGCAAGGACGACACGCTGGGTGGTCGTCAGGGTTTCGCAGGCAACGCGGGCTTCCGGGTCCTTCGAAAGGAAGAGATCGACGATGGCGTCGGAAATCTGGTCCGAAACCTTGTCGGGATGGCCTTCCGAGACGCTCTCGGAGGTAAAGACATAGTCATTTCGCATCGTGACACCACATATAAAGAAATCTTTATGTGGGCACTGGTCTAGCGACGACGACGGCGGAGCGCAATAACGGAAAGCGCAAGCGTCCAGAAAGCCGTGGCAAGTGTCAGCGGCAGCAAGTTTCCGAATATTGCGAAAGGCGTCGGTTCGCGGGGCGGCGGGATGCGTCCGTCAAGCCTGCCAGCGCTGTGCCAGGGCACATAGGCGCGCACCAGGCCATCGGCATCGATCACCGCGCTGATCCCGGTGGTGGTGGAGCGCATGACCGGAAGCCCCTCCTCGATCGCGCGAAGCCGGGCCTGGGCGAGGTGCTGCGGCGGGCCCCAGCGTCCGAACCAGCCGTCGTTGGAAGGGTTGAAGATATAGTCCGGCCTCACGCGCGGGTCTGCCACCTGACCGCTGAAGACGATTTCGTAGCAGATCTGCACCCCCGCCTTGCCCCAGGCGCCGAGGTCGAACGTGCGCGGACCCGGTCCGGGCCAGAAATCCAGCGCGCCGGGCACGAGGCGCGTCGCGCCGAGCGGTTCCAGCAACCAGCGCAGCGCGAGGTACTCGCCATAAGGGACGAGATGGGCCTTCGAATAGCTCGCCAGCAGATTGCCGTTGCCGTCGATCATGGAGACCGAATTGCGTGCGGCGATGCCTTCGCCGTCCTTGATGACGAGGTCGACCGCGCCGGTCATCAGCACGGCGTAAGGGCCGATGACCCGGCCGATACGCTCGCGCGCCAATACGGGGTCCTCCGCATAGGTATACATGCGGTAGAGGAACTGCGGATAGCCATCGCGAATATAGTCGCCCAGGCCCGATTCCGGCCAGAACACCACGCGCCGGTCACCCGGCGCGCGCGGCAGGGACAAGCGCGCCAGCTTGACGAAATTGGCCTCATAGAAGCGCGGGTCGTCGATGAATTCCTGGCGAATGTCGGGCTGGACAAGCGTGTAGCGAACGGCGCCTTCGGCGCGCGCGGCCCAGGGGTCTGGCAGGGTCATCAGCGCCGCGAGCGGCCCGAACAGGGCGAGGGCAGGAAGTACCCAGGCCCAGCGTGCGCCGCCGCGCGATCTGCGCGAAAGCCGCCAGAGCAGGCCGGGGACACAGGCGATCAGCGCGAGGAGCCCGGACAGCCCATAGGTCCCCACCCAGGGCGCGAGCAGGGCCAGTCCGCGGGTATCGTGACCGCCGAGCATGGCCACGCCAAGCGGGTTCCAGGCAAAGCCGGTGAAGACCCAGGCCCGCAGCCATTCGGTGACGATCCAGGCTGGGGCAAAGGCCAGCGCGAGAAGCAGGAAAGCGCCGGGACCGGCGGCATTCGGCGGGCTTTCCGGGGTTCGGCCGCGGTCCAGCCGCAGCAGCAGCCAGGCGCCCAGCGCGGCGAGGCCCGGATATACCGCGAGATAGAGAGAGATCAGGCAGACGGCGATCATGCCCAGCCAGGCAGGCATCGAGGCCTGATAGGTAAAGGCCGTCGCGATCCAGTTGTCGCCGAGCGTGAAGTGACCGAGACCGAAGAACCAGCCGATGAAGAACGCGCGCTTCCCGGTGGACGCCCGCGCGATGAGTTCCACCAGCACGGCCACGCCCAGCAGGGTCAGCGGCCAGAGGCCCAGCGGTTGGAAGCCGCAGGCGGCGATGACGCCGGCCAGAATCGCGACAAGTCCGGCCGCAAGGCGCGGGCGGCGATCGAGGAAGTCCATTACGGGTTTCAGAGCCGGGCCTCGCGCCGATGGGAATCCAATGGCGCCGCTATGTAGGGGCCTGTCGTGGGAGGCAAGCGAAGTTCGTGAAAAGAGCGGATTTGCCTGCCCCTTCCCTGAACTGGCTCCGCATATTGCCGGGCCGGAAAAGCGACGACCCACGTCCTGCCTTGCGGCGAGACGTGGGTCGCGAAATGCTGGACGTTTCCGCCCGGCCGGTCAGGCTCTTACGAGTTGACGGCTTCCAGCGGGTTTTCACCGCCCTCGTCCGACGACGGCGCAGCCTTGCGGGTGCGGCGGCGACGGGGCTTTTCCTCGGCGGCCTCGGCCTCCTCGGTGGGCTTTTCAACCGGCTTTTCCGCAGCCTTGGCGGCGCGGGGTGCGCGCTTGGCCGGAGCGGCGGCGATGGCGGGCGGCAGGATCGCGGGATCGAGGTTGCCGGTCGGTTCGGCTTCCACGGCGGGAGCCTCCTCACCGGCATTTTCGCCCGCTGCTTCTTCGTCACGGCGGCCGCGCGGCTTGCGCTGCTTCAGGCCACGCGAGGCGCGATTGTCGCGAACGAACGGGTTTTCCGCCGGTTCGTAGACCATCGGATCGCCGGTGACTTCCGCCTCGTTGCCGGGTGCGGCAACCGCCTCTTCCTCGACCGATTCGGGGCGGGGAGCGCGCTCGTCGCGGCGGCTGTCGTCGCGACGGTTGTCTTCGCGGCGGGTATCCTCACGACGCCCATCCTCACGGCGGGTATCGTCACGACGGCTATCGTCACGGCGCGAATCTTCGCGGCGGGGCTGGCGCTCCTGGCGCTGCTCCTGCCGATCGAAGTTGCGCTCCGGACGCTCCTGGCGTTCCGAACGTTCCTGCCGTTCCGGGGCGGGCGATTCGTAGTCGCCATATTCGTCGACTGCGTAATCGTCGCCATAGTCGGAACCGCGATCGTCGCGGCGCGGCTGGCGCGAATCTTCTTGGCGTTGCTTTTGATCAGCAAGGACGCGGAAGTAGTGGTCTGCGAACTGGAGGTAATATTCCTCCTGCACGCGGTCACCATTCAGATGCGCGTCATGGGCCAGCTTCTTGTACTTCTCCAGCAACTGCGGCGCATTGCCGCGAGCCCTGCTGTCGATCCGATTGATCTGCTGACCGCCCTGCTGGCGATTGTTACCGCGGCCACGCCGACGGTTATTACCACGATTATTATTCAAGGATTATTTCCTCAAAAACCCAGGGCATCGGCCTGTTCCCGTCGGGCCGATCTGCCACACGTCACATGATCACGGATCGCCCCCGAGTGCCGTGAACTCCACCGTTGCCGGGTCGTAGCCACTTCAGGCCGCGACGATCTGCAAAGGTTGGAGGCGAACCACCCACATGGGAAATTCCATCCATGTGCTGGTTCGCCGTAATCCTTAGGCATTCCGGGCCGGAATTCCAAGTGAAAACTTACGCAGCTGTTGAAAACTCCAGCACCCTGGGACGATTTCCCAGATCGCGATGGAGGCGGCTGGAGAGGCCGCACTCGCTGCCGATCGCGGCGACGGGCTCGGCCTGTTCGTGGCCGATCTCCACCAGCGCGGCGCCGCCCGGGGCAAGCAGGCCCGGCAATTGCGGGATCAGCACGCGATAGTCGTCCAGCCCCAGTTCGCCCGCGTAGAGCGCGCTGGCCGGCTCGTACCCGGCGACGGAGCGGTCAAGCGTCACGGTCGTCTCGACATAGGGAGGATTGGCGAGAATCAGGTCGAACGGCCCGCCCAGCGCATCTGCCCAGCCGGGCGCGTGCCAATCGGCCAGCGCCATGCGGGCACGCGCGCCAAGGCCCAGCGCTCCGGCATTGCCGGTCGCCACCGCGAGCGCTCCGGGGGAACTGTCCACACCGACGCCGCGCGCTTCGGGCAAATTGGCGAGCACGGCCAGCAGCAGGGCGCCGGACCCGGTTCCGCAGTCCAGCACGGCGCGGGCGGCGGGCCGGGCGGCCAGTGCCGCCTCGACGAGAATCTCCGAATCCCCGCGCGGGATCAGCACGTCCGGCCCGACCGTGAACGGCAGGCCGAAGAACTCCTGAGCGCCGGTGATATAGGCGACGGGTTCGTGCTCCGCGCGGCGCGCGACCAATGCGGCGAAACCTGCGGGCGCTGGATCGCGCATGCGCGAGAGCAGCAGCGACGAGCGCGAGCAGCCGATGGCGTGGGCCATGAGCACTTCGGCGTCGAGACGGGCGGTGTCGCTGGTCGCGGAGAGAAGTCCGGCGGCTTCGCGAATCGCCTCGCCGGCCGTGAGCACGGGGTCAGTCATGGTTGGGCGCGGTCAGCAGGCGCGGGGCGCTTGACAGGCACCCGGCGCGAAAGCCGGATCCTCAAGCATCCATGGCCGCGAGACGCTTGGCCTCGTCCTCGGCCAGCAGAGCGTCGACCATTTCGGCAAGGCCCGGACCTTCGAGAATTTCGGGCAGGCGGTGCAGGGTCAGGTTGATGCGGTGATCGGTCACGCGGCCCTGCGGGAAATTGTAGGTGCGGATGCGCTCCGAACGGTCGCCCGAACCGACCATCGCCTTGCGGGCTTCGGCCTCGGCGCCATGGGCCTCTTCGCGCATCTTCTCGTAGAGACGCGCGCGCAGGACCTGCATGGCCTTGGCCTTGTTCTTGTGCTGGCTGCGCTCGTCCTGGCAGATCACCACGAGATTGCTGGGCAAGTGCGTGATGCGCACGGCCGAATCGGTGGTGTTGACGTGCTGGCCGCCCGCGCCTGAGGCGCGGAAGATGTCGATCTTGAGGTCCTTGTCCTCGATCTGGACGTCGACTTCGCTCGGTTCGGGCAGCACCGCGACGGTCGCCGCCGAAGTGTGGATACGGCCGCCCGATTCGGTGACCGGCACGCGCTGGACCCGGTGGACGCCGCTCTCAAACTTCAGCTTGGCGAAGACGCCCGCGCCGGCGACATTGGCGACCACTTCCTTGAAGCCGCCGAGATCGTTGGCGTTGACGGAGATCATCTCGACCCGCCAGCCCTGTTCCGCGGCATAGCGCTCGTACATGCGATAGAGGTCGGCCGCGAAGAGGGCGGCTTCGTCACCGCCGGTGCCGGCGCGGATCTCCAGCATGGCCGGGCGCACGTCCGCCGCGTCGCGCGGGAGCATGGCGATGGCCAGCTGCCGCTCGGCCTCGGGCAGTTCGGCCTTGATCCGGTGAATTTCCTCCTCGGCCAGGGCGCGCATGTCGGGGTCGGGGTCTTCCAGCGTCTGGAGCGATTCCATTTCCCCGCGCATCGACACGACTTCGGCAGCGACGCGCGCCACCGGTTCCAGCTCGGCATAGTCGCGGCTGGCGGTAACGAAAGCGTCGCCTTCCAGCGTGCCCGAGGCGAGGCGTGCCTCAAGCTCGGAGAAACGCGCGGCGATCTGCGCCAGACGGGTGTCGGATATGCTCACGGATGGACCGACTGGAGGACCTGCTCGACCGCGAGATATTCGGCGGTCGGCTCGGCCGCGCGCAAGTTGGCGCTGGGCTGGCCGTCCTTGGCGCCGAACGAGACGAGCACCTTGGCGCCCATCTTCACGGCCTTGTCGAAGCGCTTGCGGGGGCTGCCGGTGGCGACCATCTCCGCGTCGAGGCCCTGGAAACGCAGCGCGGTGATGACCTTCTGGGCATAACCCAGCGCGGCATCGTCCTCGACCGCAAGCACCACGGTCAGCGGCGCTTCGGTGAGCGTGCCGGCATCGGTTACCAGCATGGCGAGTCGCTCGATCCCTGCCGCCCAGCCCACGGCCGGGGTGGCAGCGCCGCCGAGGCTTTCCATCAGTCCGTCATAGCGGCCGCCGCCGAGCACGGTGCCCTGCGCGCCGAGGCGGGTGGTGACGAATTCGAAGGCGGTGTGGCGATAGTAGTCCAGCCCGCGCACCAGCGACGGCGCGCGCTCATAGGCGACGCCGGCGGCATCGAGCCCGGCAGTCACCGCGGCGAAGAAGTCCTGCGCCTCTGCCGAGAGATAGGCGTCGATCTTCGGCGCATCGCCGACGAAGACCTTGTCGCGCGGGTCCTTGGAATCGAGGATGCGCAGCGGGTTGCGTTCGAGGCGGTCCTGCGAATCCTCGGACAATTCCGCCTTGTGAGCGCGGAAATATTCGATCAGCGCCGCGCGCCAGGCATCGCGGCTGGCAACGTCGCCCAGGGTGTTGAGCTGGAGCGCCACGCCGTCGGAAATGCCGAGTTCCTTCAGCAGGTGGTCGGCCATGACCAGCAGTTCCACGTCGGCCAGCGGCTCGGGCGAGCCGATCAGTTCGGCGTCGATCTGGTGGAACTGGCGGTAGCGGCCCTTCTGCGGGCGTTCGTAGCGGAACAGCGGGCCGTGAGTGGCGACCTTGAGCGGGGCGAACTGCTTCCAGCCATCGGTCAGGTAGGCGCGAGCCAGCCCGGCGGTGAATTCGGGGCGCAGGGTCAGCGATTCGCCGCCGCGATCCTCGAACGAGTACATTTCCTTGGACACCACGTCGGTGGTCTCGCCGATCGAACGCGAGAACACTTCGGTCTTTTCGAAGACCGGCATCTCCACGCGGCGGAAACGGTAGAGCTTGCGGACACGCTCGAACGTCGCGACGACATGGGAGAAAGCCTCGGCATCGGTGCCGAAGATGTCCTGGGTTCCGCGAATAGCCTGTGGTGTGGTGCTCATGACGCGCGCGCTTAGCCCGATTGCAGCGGCGGGGAAAGTGGCCCCGGCCGGTTTAGTGGATTGGACGGTTGCCAAATCGGGCAACTGTCGCAAAGAATGACGTAATGAAATATCGTTCCGCGGTCGTCACGCTCCTCGCCCTTCTCTCCGTATCAACCCCGGCCCTCGCGCAGGACACGGCGCAGCGCAGCCGTCCTGCGGCCCCCGCGCTGCCCGCACCGCTTCCCGCCGCGCAGGACAAGGCCTATCCCGGCACGATCGCGCTCGACATCGATGCCAGCGATGTCGTCCACGGCGTCTACCGCGTCACGCAGCAATTCCCCGTTGCGGCCGGGACCGACAAGCTGATCCTCGTCCAGCCGAGCTGGCTGCCGGGCAACCATTCGCCCACCGGCCCCGCGGCGCTGCTCGCGCAGGTCCATTTCTTTGCCGATGGCAAGGAGATCAAGTGGCAGCGCGACACCGTGGCCGTGAACGCCTTCCATCTGGAACTGCCGGCAGGAACGCAGGTCGTCACGGCCAGGTTCATCCACACCTCGCCGGTGCAGGCCAAGGAAGGCCGCATCACCATGACGCGGGAAATGCTGAACCTGCAGTGGGAAAAGATGAGCCTCTATCCCTCGGGCTACTACACCCGCGGGTTGACCGTGAAGCCCACCGTCAAGTTCCCGGCCGGCTGGACCGTCTACACCGCGCTCGATGGCAAAAGCCAGCAGGGCGACACCGTGACCTGGGCGCCGACCGACTACGAGCGTCTGGTCGACGAACCGATCTTCGCGGGCAAGTACGCCCAGCGCTGGGACCTTGGCCATGACGTCAGCATGGACGTGGTGGCGGACGAGGCCAAGCTGCTCGGCATCAAGCCCGAGAACATGAAGACCTACCGCAACCTCGTCTCGGAAGCGCTGCTGACGTTCGGCGCGCGCCACTTCGACCATTACGACTTCCTGCTGGCCCTGACGGACCGCATGGGCGGGATCGGCCTGGAGCACCATCGTTCGAGCGAAAACCAGATGGAGCCTAAGGTCTGGACCGAGTGGGACAAGATGGACTTCGATCGCAACGTGATCCCGCACGAATTCGTCCATAGCTGGAACGGCAAGTATCGCCGCCCGGCCGATCTGTGGACGCCGGACTACCAGCAGCCGATGCAGAACACGCTGCTCTGGGTCTATGAGGGCCAGACCCAGTTCTGGGGCTATATCCTGGCCGCGCGTTCGGGCGTGCAGACCAAGCAGACCATCCTCGACACGCTGGCCGGCGCGGTCGCGCGCTATGCGGAAGCGACGCCGGGGCGCGGCTGGCGTTCGGTGGAGGACACCACGTTCGCGCCGGTCCTCAACATGCGCCGCCCGCTGCCCTACACCTCGGTCACCCGCACCGAGGACTACTATGTGGAAGGCGCGCTGACCTGGCTCGAAGCGGACCAGATCATCCGCCAGGGCACCGGCGGCAAGAAAGGCCTCGACGATTTCGCCAAGGCCTTCTTCGGCGTTCGCGACGGCGATTGGGGCGAACTGACGTACGACTTCGACGAAGTCGTCAAGACGCTGAACGGCGTCTACCCCTACGACTGGGCCAGCTTCCTCAAGACCCGCATCTACGACACCAACCAGCCCGCGCCGACCAAGGGCGTGGAGATGGCCGGATACAAGCTGGTCTGGAAGGACACCCAGAACGGCTATGAGAAGGGCATCGCGGATTCGCGCAAGTCGCTGGACCTCAGCTATTCGCTGGGTGTCTCGCTGGACAACGAGGGCACCGTGACGGGCGCCGTGTTCGATGGACTGGGCTACAATGCCGGTCTCGTCAGCGGGGTGAAGGTCATGGCGGTGAACGGCACCGCCTATAGCGGCGAGACTATCAAGGACGCGATCACCGCGGCCAAGACCGCGAAAGAGCCGATCTCGCTGCTGGTGAAGCGCGGCGATGCCTTCAGCACCGTGACCATCGACTATCACGGCGGCCTGCGCTGGCCGTGGCTGGAAAGCACCACGCCGGGCAAGGTGAACGGGCTCGACCGCCTGCTGGCGCCGCGCAGCAAGTAACGCTCAGTCCGCGCGGGGGTCATCGCGCAAGTTAGCCTTTGCAGGCAACGAGATAGCCCGGAAGCGGATCCCCGTCCGCTTCCGGGTTTTTTCGTGCCGGGCCATCGGTGTCTGAGGGGATTCGTCTATCGCAGCGGCGCATGTGTCGCAAACTGGCTACATCTACCACGATAAGGCAGTTGCGGTGCATAAGTTGCAAGGCTAAGCCCCGCGGTCAAAGACTAACCGGCACTATTGACCCGTGCCTGTAATGAAGGACCAACATGCGCATCGACATGATTCCTGTCGGCAAGAACCCGCCGGAGAGCCTGAACGTCATCATCGAGGTCCCCATCGGCGGTGAGCCCGTGAAGTACGAGTTCGACAAGGACTCCGGCGCCCTGTTCGTCGATCGTATCCTGCACACTCCGATGCGCTATCCGGCGAATTACGGTTTCGTGCCGCACACCCTGTCGCCCGACGGTGATCCGCTCGACGCGCTGGTCGTCGCGCGCTCGCCCTTCGTCCCCGGAGCGGTGGTGCGCGTTCGCCCGATCGCGGTGCTGAACCTGGAAGACGAGCACGGCGGCGACGAGAAGCTGGTCTGCGTGCCTGACGACAAGACCTTCCCTTACTATTCCGACGTTCAGGAAAAGGGCGATCTGCCGCCGATCGTGTTCAGCCAGATCGAGCACTTCTTCACTCACTACAAGGATCTCGAGGCCGAAAAGTGGGTCCGCGTCGGCACCTGGGGCGGCGCTGAGGAAGCCCGCCGCATCGTCGTCGAGGCGATCGAACGCTACGAGACCGAGGGCAAGAAGGCCGAGGCCTGATCTTCCTCCAGTAATTCCACCACCCCCCATGTGGAACGAAGGGCCGGCGGTGCAAACCGCCGGCCCTTTACATTTGTCCGGGCAAGCCTGGCCCCATAGGCGAGGCTGCGGCCCGCCGGTCTGGCCTGAGCCCTGACCGGGGGCCAGGCCCCTCTCAGGTCACCACGCGACCGCCGTTGACGCCGATGGTCTGGCCGGTGACGTAGCCCGAATCCTCGTGGCAGAGCCAGGCGCAGGCATTGGCGATGTCGTCCGGTTCGCCAAGGCGGCGTACCGGGACCGACTGCAGCAGCACCTCGGTCGGGATCTGGAAGCGGTCGCGGTTCGCTTCCGACATGATCGTCCCCATCACCGATCCGGGCGGGATGTTGTTCACGGTGATCCCGTAAGGCCCGAATTCCTGCGCCATGGAGCGGGTCATGGTCACCACCGCGCCTTTCGAGGACGAATAGGGGATCATGTTTATCGCCCCGGTCTGCGCGCTGGAGGACGATATATTGACGATCCGGCCCCAGGCCGCCGCTTTCATGTCGGGCAGGCACTCCTGCGTCATGATGAACGGGCCGCGCACGTTGACGGCGTAGATGAAGTCCCAGCGCTCGTCCGTGAGTTCCTCGAACGGCGTGAAGTCGGTGACGCCTGCATTGTTGACCAGGATCGAGATCGGCCCCAGCGCCTCGCGCACCTGTTCCACGGCGGCCTGCACCGAGGCCCGGCTCGACACGTCGGCCCCCACGGCCAGGGCCGTGCCGCCCGCCTCGCGAATGGCAGCGACGGTATCGGCGCAGCGCTCGGCATCGAGGTCGAGCACGGCGACGGCCACGCCCTGTCTGGCCAGCCGCCTGGAGCAGGCCGCGCCGATGCCGGCGGCGGCGCCGGTGACGATGGCAACCTTGTAGGACACACGCATTCTCCCGTTGCGGCGCCTGTCTCGGCCTGGATCGATGGCCGGGCCCGGCGCGCTTCCCCACCGGGCTAGACCGAAACGGCTGCCATCAGAAGAGGTGTGCTGAACGGGTGTTCAAGAATTCGCCGGAGCGAAGCGCCACCATTTCCTTGCTCCGCCCCGATCTCAGCTGGAGTCTCAGCTGGAAACGTGTGGTGCCCGCCAGCCCATCCATGCGCCCAGCCGGGGCGCCAGCCGCTTGCCGGCCCCTTCCAGCGCGGCCGCCAGGGCGAGCGACAACCCGAAAAGCGGCATCGCCAGCGCCAGTGCGAAGACCAGCGCGACCAGCAGCCAGCTATGTCGCAGCGGCGCGAAAGCGGCGGGCGCGCCCAGCACCCGATCCGGCCGCCTACGCCACCAGAGCACCACGCTCGACAGGCACAGCATGACGAGGCCGAGCAGGACGGCGAGGTTGACCAGTTGGTTGGCCAGTCCCCACCACGCGCCCTCGTGCACGGCGACACCATAGCCGACTGCGCGGTCGATCCAGTGGCGCTGGCCGAAGCGCTGCACGCCGACCAGTCGGCCATCGCCGGAAATCTCGGCGCTGTCGCGGGCGGGGCGGTTCTCGGCCTGGCTGCGCACTTGCCACAAGGCGCCCTCGGCCATGGGCGGGCTCACTTCGACCGGCGCGGCAAAGTGAAGGCCCTGCGCCTGCGCCACGACGGCATCGAGCGCCTTCTCTTCCGGCGCCGTCATCGCCTCTGGCGCGGCCATCATCATTCCCCCGGGCATGGCCATCGCACTCTGCGCGCCATGCTCGGCGTGTTCCGCCATCATCGCCCGCATGCCGGCATCGGCGATGGCGCGGCGATCGGCATCGGCAGCGGAGCCGGCGGACCAGTCCTGCACCCCCTCCAGCGTGCCGGTGACCGCGCGGATGTTCCGGAAGTAGTCCCCCCAGGCATTGGCCCAGGGCAGGCCGGAAGCGATCAGGAACAGCGCACCGAGCGAGATCCACAGGCCGGTCACGGCATGGATGTCGCGCCAGAACAGCGCGCGGCCGCGGCGCAGGCGCGGATAGACCACACCGGCCAATTTCCCTCCCGTCTGCCGGGGCCACCAGAGGAACAGGCCGGTAAGCAGCATGACGATGGTCCAGCACGCGGCCGTCTCGACCAGGGCCGATCCGCGATTCCCCGCCAGCAATTCGCCGTGAAGGCGGAAGACGACGCGCATCAGCCTGTCCTCTTCGGCCATCTGGTGAAGGACCCGGCCGGTCTGCGGATGGACCCAGACCCGCACCTCTTCCGTGCCCTGGCCCACCAGCACTTCCACGGCATCGCCCTTGGCCTCGGGCAGGACGTACTTGTGGAGCACCGACCCCGGCACGGCGGCAACGGCGCGCGCCGCGATCGTCGCGGGCGCCAGCGCAGGGGCCGGGCCGCTCGCGACATCGCGGAAAGGTGCATAGAGCAGGCCCTCGATCTGCGGCTTGAACAAGTAGATGCCCCCCGTCACCGACAGCCACAGCACGAACGGCAGGCAGAACAGCCCGGCATAGAAATGCCAGCGCCAGACGGCGCGATACCAGCGTTCGGTGCGCGGCGCGGCTGCGTTCACGGTTCGGATCGTCGTCACAGTTTCCATCCCGCTTCCACCAGGAAGCTGCGCTGCGGGTAGGGGTGATAGACCCAGGCCCGGTCGTTGGTGAGATTGTCCACGCCCGCGCTGAAGCGAAGCTGGTCGGTAACGTCCCAGCTCACCTTGGCGTCGAGCGCGAAAAGTTCGGACGTGTAGCCGTAAGTGTCGCCGCGCTGGAGCCCGAACAGGTCGGTGTTCGGACGGCTGGCATAGCGCACCCCGATCGAGACAAGCACCGGCGGCGCCACGCGATATCGCAAGTTGCCGTTGAGACGCCAGCGGGGGATGCGGGGGAACTGCACACCTTCCGCTGCTGGCGCGCTGTCGTTGCGCAAGGTGGCCGAATCGATCCAGGCCGCATTGGCATCGAGATCCAGGCCCTCCAGCAGCACGCCGCGTGCTTCCGCGATCAGCTCGAAGCCATATTGCCGGGTCAGGTCGATGTTCTTGTACGTGGACGTCGTTACCCCGTTCTGGTTGAATCCGGTGAACGAGAAGATCGTGTTGCGCACCCGCTGCCAGAAGGCGGAGCCGGTGAGCTTTACTTTGCCGAACTGCCGCGCCAGCACGAGATTGGCATCGGTGGATCGCTCCGGCTTCAGGTTCGGATCGAAGCTTTGGGGGTCGAACAGGCCGTTGCCGTCCAGGCTGCCCTGAAACAACTCGCCCACCGTGGGAAACCGCGTGGCCTTGGCGAGGCTCAGTTGAAGTCTCGTATCCCCGTCGATGGACCATTCGGCCGAGGCCTTGGGCTGGAAGGCATCGGCATGGCGCCCGTCATACCGGTTGTCCACGGCAAGGCCGTTCGAACCGATCCGGCCGAGCCCGCCATCGAAGGCGTGCCAGTCCTCGAACCGGCCGCCGAGGGTGAGTGTCACGGCCTCGACCGGCACCCGCAGTTCGGCCCAGGCGGAAAGCGTGCGGGTCTTGCCGAAGCTGCGGGTCGCGAATGTCCGGCCCGTGTCGCGGCGCCAGTTGGCCAGGCTGTAAGTGATGAGGTCGGTGCGATAGAGGTTGGCCGCGGTGCCGCCGGCCAGTTCGGCGCCGCCCAGCCGGGCCGTGGCCGCAAGCTCTCCGGTGTACCATGCCGTCGGCCCCTGCCGTGCGAGCGTCCCCGCGCCGTCCTGCGCGCCGGCATTGTAGCCCTTCGAGGTGAAGGCGTCCGAGCGCAGGATCTGGTAGGTCGAGATATTGGCCGTCACCGTCACCGCATCCGAAACCGGCGCGGAAAGCTTGATCCCTGCCAGCAGTTCGTCGCGGATGGTGCGGGACCAGTTGGCGCCGCTGGCGGTGTAGGCCTGCCCGCCGAAGGTCACGGTGCCGTCGCAGACCGTGCCTCCTGCGGCATCGCGCAAATAGCAGTCGGGCGCGGTCTGGCTGTCGAGATTGTGCCAATAGGCCAGCAGCGCCTCGCCGGTCACGCCGGAAGCGCCCTCGTAGCCGAGGCGGAGCTTGGCCTGGTCCTGGGTGATGATCGCCGGGCTCTGCGCTGCGAAGATCGGGTTGGTCGCCGTGCCCGGGGCACTGGTCATGTGCTGGCCAGGATCGACCACGGCGCCGGTCACCGCCGGAAGGGCGGAGGCGCCGACGCTCGCCGTGCTCGGAGAGAGCCCGTAGAACATCTGCGGATGGCCCTCATTGCGGAAGTGGCGGCCCGACAGGCGGATCGACCAGGGACCGTCTTCCTGCCGGAAGCCCATGCCCGCTTCGGCCGAATAGCCCCAGTAGCTGTCATGGGTGCCGTACTGGTCATAGGGCTGGTTCATGCCCTGGACGGAGACGAAGGCTTCGGTCTTCTCGGGCGAGCGGGTGGTGATATTGACCACCCCGCCCATCGAATTGCCGGCATAGTGGGCCGAGTAGGGGCCATAGACCACGTCGAACTGCGAAACCTCGCCCGGGCCGACCACGCCCCATTTGGGCGCATAGGCAAAGGAGTTGCCCAGGAAGTTGGAGACCGTGAAGCCATCCACCATGACCAGCGTTCGGGCGCTCTGGGTGGAGTGCGTGCCGCGAAAGCCGGGCACGCCGTTGGAATCGCCGGCGTAGCGGGTGCGCACGAAGAAGTCGGGCGCGTATTTCATCAGGTCTTCGACGTTGCGGGCATTGACGCCCGCGAACTGTTCGTTGCCGAGGCTGACGGAAAGGCCGCGGGCTTCCAGGCTGATGGGGGCGTCGCGCTGGCCGACGACGAGGATGGTCGAGCCGGGCGCCGCATCGGCGTCCTCGGCAAAGGCTGCCCCGGAAAACAGGGCAAGCGGCGTCGCGCCGAGCGCGAGCAGGAATCTGTGCATGGGGATATTCACCTGATCGACAGGCCGTCCATGAGGATCGGCATGCGCGCGTCATGTCGTGCCGCAGGCTCGGGGCCGGCAGCGTCGCATCGGAATCAGGCGGGGAGGGGCGGCCCTCTCAGGGGCGGACGGATCTGCGCGCGAAGGCGGCGAAGCGCCAGCGGACGGTGCAGGACGGCCGCGACGAAGACGAACAGCAAGGCCGCCGCGACGAGCGCCGGAAGCACGGCATCGAGCGCGGCCGCGGAGTGCGAGGAAAAGGCGCAAGGGTGATCGGCGGTGTTGGACGCGTCGTGACTGCCGCCCTTGCGCTCGACGTGGATCAGCACCTTGGAGCCGGCCGGTGCCGAGCCGGAGCAAAGCTCCACCGTCAGCGCGCCGCCCTGGGCCGAAGGCATGTAGCCGGTGGGCACGAAGATCTTGAGGCACAGGGCCGCGGCCAGCAGCATTGCCGCAAGGCCGGGACGGGCCCGGAAGAACTGCCTGAGAGTGCCCACGGCGGATCGTCTACCCGCAAAGACCGGGTGCGTCATCAGGCGAAAATGTCCCAGGCGGCCCAGAGGGGCTTTTCGCGGCGGCGATCAGTCGACGACCAGGAAATAGTTGGCCTGGCTCTGGCCGCCGTTGCGCACTTCGATCAGGTAGCGCTGGGTGAACACCGGCACCCAGCGGCAGGCGCGGCGCTGGGCGTCCGCCAGGCAGACCGGCTTGTGGTCGGCATCGACGACGCGCAGGCTCAGCGGCTCGCCGCCGACGGCGGAAAGGGCGATGCTGGCCTTGCGGCCCGAAAGGAACACCTGCTGGAAGGAATCGCTCTTGCCCGCGCCGATCTGGCCCGAGCGGTAGCCCGGTCCGAGGGGACTGCCGCGCAAGGGCGAGCCTGCCGCCTCCGGCACCAGCGCGCGCCAGGCGGGGACCGGATCGGCGCCGGTCCAGCCTTCCATCGGCCGGGCGCCGGAACGGTCGATCACGCGCAGCGCATCGCCCAGCGCTGCCGGGTCGGCGGAACCGGCGGCTTCCTGCGCGGCAAGCAGGGCCTGGGCCACGCGCTCGCCCCGCGACAGCGGCAGGGCTGGTGCGGCTGGGGCTGCGGCTGAGACTGGGGCTGAGACTGGGGCAGGCACGCAGAGTGCCGGCGTACCGACCAGCAGCGCCGCGCCGGCCAGGACGTTCAGGGCGGACCTGGGCGCATTCATGGTTTCGACTCCGGTGCAATCGTGAAGCAGGCGCCTTTTTCGGTGGGCGCGAGAGTGATTTCAAGATGATGGCGCTCGGCAATCGCCTTGCAGAGGGCAAGACCCAGCCCGGCGCCGTTCTGGCCGTCCCGGTTGGCCGCGCGGCCGAACTTCTCGAAGATGCGCTCCCGCTCTTCGGCCGGAACGCCGGGGCCGTCGTCGCGCACGGTCAGCAGCGGCCCCTTCTCCAGTTCCAGCCTGACGTTTCCGCCCGGGGGGACGAACTTGAAGGCATTGTCGAGCAGGTTGGTGATGAGCCGGGTCAACTGCATTTCCTCGCCTTCCACCACGACGCCGGGGGTGATGGCGAGTTCGAACCCGTGGCCCGATTCCTCGGCACTGTCGGCATAGAGTTCGCCCAGTCGCTCGGCGAGAAGGCTGAGGTCCACCGGGGCCAGGCCATGGCGGTCGCCGCGGCGGGCCTGGCTGGCGGCGATGTCCAGCAGCGATTCGAGCATGCGGATGATGCCGCGGATCTCCAGCCGGGCATCGACGATCCGCGCCGACGTTTCGCCGTCGGGCGTCGCGGCCAGCGCCCGCACCAGGCGGTTGTCCAGATGCATGAGCGGGGTGCGCATCTCGTGCGCGACCTGGTCCGTGGTTTCGCGCTGGGCGCTGGCGAGGCGGCGCAGGCGGGCGAGGGCATCGCCGGAGTGGCGGGTCAGCTCGTCGATCTCGTCGCGGTCCTTGGAGCCTTTGGCGAGCTGGGCCAGCGCGGCATCGTCGGGGTGGCGGAAGGCGGCGTTGATGCGCTCGATCCGGCCGGCCAGGCGGCGCGCGGCGAACCAGCCGGCCAGCGCCACGGCGCCCACCGCCAGCAGCCCGCCGGCCAGGAAGGCCAGCGCGACTTGCCGCAGCAGCAGGCCGAGGTCGCGGTACTCGTGGGCAACCAGCAGCCGCAGGTCCGGCCCGAGCTGCGTGGCGCGGCCCAGCGCGCGCTGGCCATCGGGCAAAGTGACGTCGCCGGTTTCCGAGACGCCGGCGTGGAGGCCGGGCCATGCGCGAAGGTCGCCCGCGAGCGGGGCGCCCCTGGCGTCGGCCAGAAGATAGTGCGCCGGGTTGGCATCCCGCGGCTGAAGCGCGAGGCGGTCGTTGATGCGGTTCGAAAGCTCGACCGCGCCGCCGCTGGCGAAAATGTCGACCATGCCCGCAAGGTCCACGTCCACCGCGCGTTCCAGCGCCAGGCGGTTGGTGCGCTGGATCGTGGTATCGGTCAGCAGCCAGAGGCCGAACGTGATCATCGCCGCGATCAGGATCGCCCAGGCCACGATCTGGGTAAAGATCGACCTGTGAATTTCCACGAGGCGCGCCATGGCGTCTAGCGCCCGTCGAGCAGGCGGTAGCCCGAGCCCCAGATCGTCTCCAGCGCGGGCGTATCGAAGCCTTCCTCCAGCTTGCGGCGGAGGCGGCCGATATTCACGTCGACGACGTTGGTCTGCGGGTCGAAGTTCATCTTCCACACGTCGCGCAGCAGCATCTCGCGCGTCAGCACTTCGCCGGCGTTTTCCATGAAATAGCGGAAAAGCTCAAATTCCTTGGGGCTCAGCGCGAGGTGGCAATTGTTGCGGAAGGCGGTGCGCGCTTTCACATGGCACTCGAAGGCGCCGTAGAGGATCACCGCGCTATGCGCCCGCCCCGAAGCGCGGCGGTGAAGCGCGCGGAGCCGGGCGAGCAGTTCCGGCGCTTCGAAAGGCTTGGCCAGGTAGTCGTCCGCCCCGGCGTCCAGCCCCTCGGCCCGGTCGCTGGTGCGGCCCAGCGCGGAAAGCATCAGCACGGGCGTGCCGATGCCGCTTTCGCGCAGGCGCGAAAGGATCGTCAGCCCGTCGAGATCGGGCAGCATGCGGTCGAGGATGATGACGTCGAAATGCTCGAAGCCGGCCAGCTTGAGGCCTTGCTGTCCGCTTTCGGCCCAGACGAGCGGGATGCCCGCCTGCGCGGCCAGCTCCTTCACTTGCGTTGCGGCGCGGACGTCGTCTTCGATATAGAGGGTTTTCGGGCCGCTCATGGCGCTGTTCGCTGCTGCGTCGTACCGGCCGGGAAAAGGCCCCGGCCGGTCATTCCGCAAGATCGTGTCGATCAGTGGGCCTGGGCGTTGGTGGCCTGCGGGGCCGCCGCCGAGGCGCTTTCGGGCAGGCCGCCGAGCTGGGTGACCAGCTTGGTATAGGCATCGAGATAGGCGAGCACGATGATCTGGCCGATCTGGGTGTTCTGGTAGCCGCCGCCGCCTGCCGCGCCGAACGTGCCGCCGAAGAAGCCGCCACCGCCGCCGCCGAAGCTGACGTCCGACTTGCGGGCATAGCCCTCGGTCAGCGCTTCCTCGACCGTGGTGCGCGCGTTGACGATGGAGAGCGTGACGTTGGCCTCGCCCTTCTTGACGTTGAGGCCGCCGGCGATCGCGCCGAAGCCGCGACCGAACAGGCCGCCCACGCCGCCAAGCGCGGCGCCGAGACCGCCGCCGCCGGAATTGTTGTTGGTGGAGACGATATCGGGCTGGATGAAGTAGTCCGCCGCCTTGATCTGGCCCTTGCCGATGTTCGAGCCCTTCTGAAGCTCACCCTGTTCGGCCAGCGCGCGTTCCATCGCGCTGTTCTGCAGCGAACGGCCGCGGTTCACCATGGTGAAGCAGCCGGACTTCTGCACGAAGACGCGCAGGATCGCCTCGGGGCTGCCCAGGCTCAGTTCGCGCCACCACTGGTTCTCGGGCTCGACGATGGCGACGGTGCCGAGGTTCTTGCGGCACACCGGGATTTCCTGGGTGCCCTTGTCCTGGACCTTGCGCGCGGAAGAGCGGTCTTCGGCGAAAGCCGAGGGCGCGCCGGCCACGACGGCAAGTGCGGCGAGCGCACAGGCGAATTTCTTCATGATGACTTCCCTCTGTTGCACCGGACGCGGGGCGACCCGGCCTTCCCAACCCGGTTCGACCTTAAGCCGGAATTCCCGGCACGCAAATGACTATTGCTGTGAGATTTCCCGAAGGAAAAATCGGGATGGCGCAGCGGCTATTCCGGCAAGACCGCCATGTTGTCGATCAGGCGGGTCGTGCCGATCCGCGCCGCCACCAAAAGACGCATCGGCGCGGTCCCGCGCGAATCCAGCGGGGCAAGGCTGTCGGCATCGCGAAGCTCGGCATAGTCGACCGAGGAGAAGCCGCCTGCCAGCAAGGCGTCCTTCAGGTGGCCGATGCAGGCCGCTACGGGCTCGCCGTTCCGAATGCCCGCGATCGCGACTTTCATGGCCATCGGCAGGGTGACGGCCTGCAGGCGTTGCTCGGCCGTGAGGTAGGCATTGCGCGAGGACATGGCGAGGCCGTCCTCCTCGCGGACGGTGGCCACGCCCAGCACGGCGTCGGCGTGGGGGCTGGTCAGGTCCAGATCGCGGGCCATGCGGCGGATCACGGCGAGCTGCTGCCAGTCCTTCTCGCCGAACAGCGCCACGTCGGGCAGGACCTGGTGGAACAGTTTGCACACCACGGTGGCGACGCCGTCGAAGTGACCGGGGCGCGATGCGCCGCAAAGGCCGTCGCTGACGCCGGTGACGGAGATATTGGTGGCAAAACCCTGCGGGTACATCGCCTCCACGGTGGGTGCCCAGACCAGGTCCACCCCTTCCGCTTCCAGCAGCGCACAATCACGCTCCAGCTGGCGGGGATACTTGTCGAGATCCTCGTTAGCGCCGAATTGCAGCGGGTTCACGAAGATCGAGACGACGACGTGATCCGCCTGCTTCCGCGCTTCGCGCACCAGTGTCAGATGGCCTTCATGGAGCGCGCCCATGGTTGGCACCAGGGCGACGGTTTTCGGCCCGTCGGGCGACTGGCGCAAGGCGGCAACGGCACGGCGCAGTGGATCAAGGCTGTGGAGGGTTTGCATTGGGTGTCACTGCTCCGATAGGATGCACTTGACCGGTGGTCGCGCCTGCCCTTAGCCGCACCGCGCCCCGGGCGGCAATGGGTTTGACCCGCTTCGGCGGTTAAGGATTTGATTTCGCTTCCCGGGCTAAAGTCCGGGGGCAGCGAATCCGGGCTAGGGTCCGGGGGCAACAGGGAAAGCGAACAGGGTCCGTGACAGCGCATCGCATCGTCTTCGCCAATGAAAAAGGCGGCACCGGCAAGTCCACGACGGCCGTCCACGTCGCCATCGCGCTCGCCTATCAGGGCGCCAAGGTCGCCGCGATCGATCTCGATCCGCGCCAGCGCACTTTGTACCGCTATCTGGAGAACCGCGTCGAAACCGAGCGCCGCCGCGAAATCGCGCTGCCCGGCGCTCGCTTCTCGGTCTACGACGGCGAGGATATCGGCGAGCTGGACGATCTGGCCGAAGCCATCGCCGATGGTTACGACTTCCTGATCTTCGACACGCCCGGCCGTGACGACCAGTTCGCCCGCCACGTCGCGGCAACGGCCGACACCCTGGTCACTCCGCTGAACGACAGCTTCATCGACTTCGACCTCATCGGCCAGGTCGAGAGCGAATCGTTCAAGGTGAAGAAGCTTTCGTTCTACGCCGAACTCATGTGGGAAACCCGCAAGAAGCGCGGCCTCAAGACCATCAACGAAGGTCGCCGCGAACTCGACTGGGTGGTGGTGCGCAACCGCGTCCAGCACGTCGAGGCGAAGAACATGCGCCGCCTGGAAGGCGCGCTGCTCGAACTGTCCAAGCGCGTGGGCTTCCGCATTTCCAACGGGCTTTCCGAGCGAGTCATCTTCCGCGAGCTGTTCCCCTCGGGCCTGACCCTGCTCGACAAGGGGCATCTTGGCGAACTCGGGACCAGCCATCTCGTGGCACGTCAGGAACTGCGCCAGCTGGTGGCGGGGCTCAACCTGCCGATGCCGACGAACCGTGAGCCGGATCTCCAACTCGCCGGCGACGAATGAAACTGCTCTGGCTCATCGCGCTCGGCTGCATTGCCTGGCGGCTGATCAAGGGGCGCTGGCCGTGGCAGGGCAAGGCGCTGCCGGGTCCCTCCTTCGCGGACGTTCACGCCAGCGCGCAGGCGCGGGCGCTGCTGGGCGTGAGTGAAGGCGCGGACCGCCGCGAAATCCTCGACGCGCACCGCCGCGTCGTCGCGCAAGTCCATCCCGACCGGGGCGGCACGAACGAGAAAGTTCACGAAGCGAACGCGGCGCGCGATCTCCTGCTGGCCAGGCTGAGCAGCCCGCAGGCCTGAACATGGGCCACAGGTTCGATCCCACCATCCTGCGCGAATACGACATTCGCGGCGTGGTCGGCCGGGATCTCGGGCCGCAGGACGCGCATGCGATTGGCCGGGGCTTTGCCACCGTGCTGCGCCGCACCGGGGGGCGCAAGGTGGCGGTGGGCTATGACGGCCGCCTCAGTTCCCCGATGCTGGAAGCGGCGCTGGTCGAAGGGCTGCGCGCCAGCGGCGCGGACGTGGTCCGCATCGGCCTGGGGCCGACGCCGATGCTCTATTATGCCGAGGCGACGTCGGGCGACGTGCAGGGCGGCATCCAGATCACCGGCAGTCACAATCCCGCCGATCATAACGGCTTCAAGCTGGTGCTGGGCGGGCGGCCGTTCTTCGGCGCCGATATCGTCCGCCTGGGCGAGATGGCGGCGGTGGGCGACTGGGACGAGGGCGCCGGGCAGGTTGAGCAGCGCGAGGTGCTGGAGGCTTATGTCGATCGCATCGCGCAGGGCGTTTCGGGGCTCTCGCACGAGGCACTTGCCGGTCTGCGGATCGGCTGGGACGCCGGCAACGGCGCGGCCGGACCGGCGCTGGAGCGGCTCGCGGCGCGCCTGCCGGGCGAGCACCATCTGCTGTTCACGCAAGTGGATGGTACTTTCCCCAACCACCATCCCGATCCCACGGAAGAGCGGAACCTGGCGGACCTGAAGGCGCTCGTGGCCGCGAAGGGTCTGGACTTCGGCGTGGCTTTCGACGGCGATGCCGACCGGATCGGCGCCATCGACGGCCTGGGCCGGGTGATCTGGGGCGACCAGTTGCTCGGGATCTTCGCGGAAGACGTGCTGGCGCGCATGCCGGGGGCCACGGTGATCGCCGACGTCAAGGCATCCGGCGCCGTGTTCGACACGATCGCGCGCCACGGCGGGCGCCCACTCATGTGGAAGAGCGGCCATTCGCACATGAAGGCCAAGATGAAGGAGACCGGCGCGGCGCTGGCGGGCGAGACCAGCGCCCATGTCTTCTTCGCGGACGAATTCTACGGTTTCGACGACGGTCTCTATGCGGCGGTCAGGCTGATGGCGGCCACGGTCCGGCTGGGGCGCTCGGTGACCGAACTGCGCGGCGCGATGCCGGAGATGCTCAATACGCCGGAACTGCGGTTCCAGGTGGACGAGGCGCGCAAGTTCGCGGCCGTCGCGGAAGTGCGCGCGCGGCTTGCCGAGGCGGGGGCAGTTTTCGTCGATATGGACGGCGTTCGCGTCACCACGCCCGATGGCTGGTGGCTGCTGCGGGCTTCCAATACGCAGGACGTGCTCGTCGCCCGTGCGGAAAGTCACTCGGCCGAGGGGCTGAAGCGGCTGGTGGGCGAGATCGACGGGCAACTGGCGGCCTCGGGCCTGCAACGCGGGCCGCAGGCGGGGCACTAGCCGCCCTTAGCGCAGGACGAGCCAGGCAAGGCCCACGGCCAGGGCGCTGCCGACGAGGGGGATCACGCCGTCGCGGCCTTTCTCCCATCCCGCCACGCTGGCGACCACGCCGGCCTTGAACAGGGTGTTCAGCGCCACCGGCACTGCCAGGACCAGCCCGGCGGTACGCGGATCGAGCGTCTGGCCGGCCAATCCGCCCATGGTGATGATGGCGGAATCGACGTCCACCGTGCCCGAGATCGCCAGGACCAGCGCAAGGCCGCGGTCCCCGAAATTCTGCAGCACCCATAGCGAGGCGACGGTGAGCACCATGACCAGACCGGCGAGCATCAGCGCGGGGGCGACGTCGAAGGGATTGCGGATCGTCATCTCGTGGCTGGTGTCGCCCACTTCGGCGAAGCGCGTGCGGTGGAGATACCAGGCGGCCAGCGCGAGGCTGACCGTGAGGCCCGGGGCGATGAGCCTGACCAGCATCGGCAAGGCGGCCGGCGCGAGCAGGCCGGTCAGGACCATCACGCGCAGGAACATGACGACGGAGGATACCGATACCGCAGAGGCCAGCACGGGCGCCGGTATGGCGCCGTCCTTCATGCGGTTGGCGATCGAGGCGGTGACCGCGGTCGAGGAGACCAGCGCGCCGGCCGCGGCCGTGGCGATGACCCCGCGCGCCGCGCCGACGATGCGGGTGGCGAAGTAGCCCGCGAAGGAAAAGCCGGAGACCAGCACCACGATCAGCCAGAGCTTCCGCGGATTCCACGCGCCGTAAGGGCCGAAATCCTGGTTGGGCAGGAGCGGCAGGATCACCAGCGCGATCAGGGCGAAGCGGGCGATCGAGAGCACCTCGCGCTGGCTGAGGCGATCTATCCAACCGTGCAATTGCTCGCGCATGGCGAGCAGCAGGACCATGACCACCGCGATCACGGTGCCGATCAGCCGCTCGCCCAGGCCCACCATCAGGCCGCTCGCCAGAGTCAGCAGCGCGACGACGCCGGATGTGCCGCTGACGCTGCTGTTCAGCCGCGCGTCCCGCCAGTAGCCCACGATCACCAGCAGGGCGGCAGCGCCAAGGAGGACGGTGGCCGGGCCGGGGGCGGGGGCGAAGAGAATGCCCGCAAGCCCGCCGGCAAGGCCCATCAGGGCAAAAGTGCGGATGCCGGCAAAGCGCGATCCGTCGGCCTGTTCGCGCGCGGCCCAGCCGCGTTGCAGGCCCACCAGCAGCCCCAGTGCGAGGCTGACGGCCAGGGCGATCAGGTGTCTGAGATCGAGATCCGTCGGCATCGTCACCCTGGCCCTCGCTGCTGGGAACCGGCCGACCATCCGCGAAGGGGCACAAGTACGCAAGAAGATTGGCGCAACCGCGCCGCATGCTCGGGCTTTCCTGTTGTTCGCCCCCATGCTTCAACGGAGCCGTGCTGCAACCACCCGAGCGATGACCGTGCCGAGATCGACTTCATGACGCCGGCAACGGCCGTCCCTCCCGAGCTTGGCGACTGGTTCGCCGGGCGCGGATGGCGCGTGCGGCGGCACCAGCTGGAGATGCTGGAAGCCTCCGACCGCGGACTTCACGCCTTGCTGGTTGCCGATACCGGCGCCGGCAAGACGCTGGCCGGCTTTTTGCCCACCCTGGCGGCGTTCTGCCCCTCGCGGCGGGACGGCGGGCCGCTGCCCGAGGGCCTGCATACGCTCTACGTCTCGCCGCTCAAGGCGCTGGCGCACGATGTTCAGCGCAATCTCCTGACGCCCGTGGAGGAGATGGGACTGCCGATCCGCATCGAGACCCGCAGCGGCGATACCCCCTCGGACCGCAAGGCCCGCCAGCGCGCCCGGCCGCCGCATGTGCTGCTGACCACGCCCGAATCGCTCTCGCTCCTGCTGAGCTATCCCGAGGCGCCCACGCTGTTTGCCGGGCTTCAGCGGGTGGTGATCGATGAAATTCACGCCTTCGCCACCGGCAAGCGCGGCGATCTCCTGGCGCTGGCCTTGTCCCGGCTGCAGGCGCTTTCGCCGGCGCTGCAACGCGCGGGCCTGTCGGCGACGCTGGCGGACCCTGACGCCTTTCGCGGCTGGCTCGCGCCCTGGGGCGAGATCGATGCCGTCCAGCTCGTCGAAGGCGAGGCCGGTGCCGAGCCGGAAGTGTCGATCCTGCTGCCGCAGGAAGAACGCATCCCGTGGAGCGGCCACGCCGCCACCTGGGCGATCCCGCAGCTGATCCAGCAGGTCAAGGCCCACCGCACCACGCTGATCTTCACGAACACGCGCTTCCTCGCGGAATATATCTTCCAGGAGTTGTGGAACGCCAACGAGGACAACCTGCCGATCGGCATCCACCATGGTTCGCTCTCCAAGGAGGCGCGGCGCAAGGTGGAAGGGGCGATGGCGGAGGGGCGGCTGCGGGCCCTGGTCTGCACCGCCAGCCTGGATCTCGGGGTGGACTGGGGCGATATCGACCTGGTCGTGCAGATGGGCGCGCCGAAAGGATCGTCGCGCCTGCTCCAGCGCATCGGCCGCGCCAATCACCGGCTCGACCAGCCGAGCAAGGCGCTGCTGGTGCCGGGCAACCGGTTCGAGTTTCTCGAGGCTTTCGCCGCGCAGCAGGCCGTCCACGAGGGACAGCGCGATGGCGAACCGTTCCGCCCCGGCGGCCTCGACGTCCTGGCCCAGCACGTCATGGCCGTCGCCTGCGCGGGTCCGTTTCGCGAGGATGCGCTGCTGTCGGAAGTGCGCTCGTCGCTGGCCTATGCCTGGGTGGACAAGGCCATTTTCGCGCGCGTGCTCGATTTCGTGGCGACCGGGGGATACGCGCTGCGCTCCTACGATCGCTTCCGCCGGATCGTGCGCGAGAAGGACGGGACCTGGCGGCTGACCCACCCCGAGCATGCCGCACGCCACCGGCTCAACGCCGGAATCATCGTCGATTCAGAGATGCTCGACGTGCGCTTTCGCAATGGCCGCTCGCTCGGCAAAGTCGAGGAGGGGTTTGGGGCGAGCCTCAAGCCGGGGGACACTTTCCGCTTCGCCGGAATGGACCTGGAAGTGGAGGCGCTGCGCGAACTGGAGCTGGTCGTGCGCGCGGCGCGGCGCTCGGCGACGATCCCCAGCTACATGGGCCAGCGCATGCCGATCTCGACCCATCTTGCGGACCGGGTGCGTGCCATGCTGTTCGACCGCGCCGGCTGGTCGCGTTTTCCCGACGACGTGCGTGAATGGCTCGAAGTGCAGGACTGGCGCTCGCACTTGCCCGCGCCGGGGCGTCTGCTGGTGGAGAGCTTCCCGCACCAGGGCCGCGCCTATACCACCTATTACACCTTCGAGGGCTGGCCGGCGAACCAGTCGCTGGGGATGCTCGTGACGCGGCGGATGGAAGACCGGGGGCTGGGGCCGCTCGGCTTCGTGGCGACGGACTATGCGCTGGTGGTCTATGGCCTCAAGCCGGTGGACGATCCGGCCTCGCTGCTCTCGCCGGACATCCTGACGCACGAATTCGTCGACTGGGTGCAGCAGTCCTATCTTCTGCGCCGGGCTTTCCGGGAGGTTGCGGTGATTTCCGGCCTTGTCGAGCGGCAGCAGCCGGGCAAGCGCAAAACCGGGCGGCAGGTGACCTTCTCGACCGACCTGATCTACGATGTCCTGCGCAAGTACGAACCCGATCACCTCCTGATCGAGGCGGCCTGGGCCGATGCTCGGGCGCGGATGACCGACGTGGCGCGCGTGGCCGATGTGCTGGACCGTGCGGCGAAGGAAGTGGACCATGTGCGGCTGGAGCGGATCAGCCCGCTCTCGGTGCCGGCGATTTCGATGATCGGGCGGGAATCGCTGCCCTCGGGATCGGCCGACGAGGATCTGCTCGTGGAGGCGGAAAGCCTGGCCTCCATGGCCATGCGAGTGGACCCGGTGGCCGAGCCTGAGGAAGACTGAGCCAGGCAACGACTTGGACTGAATAGGGCTTGGCCTGAATAGGACTGGGCCGGACTAAGGCGGCTCCAGACTAAGGCTGCTCCAGACAACAAAAAAGGGGCGGATCGCTCCGCCCCTTCATTGGTCCTTGAGAGACCGGTTCCGTTCGTTCGGCTTACTTGCCGAAGTCGCGGAACTGTTCGTTGCCGACGAAGCCGAACTTCGTGACTTGCGCCGCCTTGATCACCTGCAGCACCTGGGCCGAGAGATCGTAGCTGGCGTTCGCTTCCGGCTGGTACTGCAGTTCGGGTTCGACCGCGTAGCTCAGCGACTGCTTGAGCAGATTCGCGAGACCCGGGCCGTCAACCTGCGTACCGTTCCAGAGGATCTTGTCGTCCGCGGTGAGAACCACCTTGTTGCGGATCGGATCGACCGGAGGAGGCGTGTTCGTCGGAGGGGTCGCAACCGGAAGATCGATGTCGATCGAGTGGGTCGCAACCGGGATGGTAATGATGAACATGATGAGGAGAACGAGCATGACGTCGATCAACGGCGTCGTGTTCATTTCCATCATCGGCTCGCCATTTTCCTTGCCGCCTGACATTGCCATGGAAAGTTACTCCTGTTCCTGCCTGAACGTCAGCCGTTCGGGTCGACCGGGTTGGTGATGAAGCCAACCGTGGGGTAGCCCGAGATCTGAACGTTGTAGATCGCACCGGCAACGCAGCGCCACGGGGCGTTGACGTCACCACGGATGTGGACCTGCGGCACGAGATCGGGGTTGGCCTGAAGGGCCTGCGGGCCGCCTTCGCGCTTCACGATTGCATCGAGACGCTTGAAAGCCTGGTCGCGCAGTTCCTGCGAGGTCACCGGCGTGATGTTGTTGAAGTAGACGCGGCATTCGCCGTTGCGCGAAGCGCCGACGTAACCGGGTTCACCCGCTGCCTTGCCCGCATCGTCGGTGGTCGAAACGGTGAGGAGAAGGTTTTCGACCTTGTCCTTCGATTCAACGGCCTCGACGACGGGGATCTTCAGCTTTTCGATCGTCTGGATCGCAACCGGAACCGCGATCAGGAAGATGATCAGAAGCACCAGCATGACGTCGACGAGCGGCGTCGTGTTGATGTCGGACATCGGTGTCTCGGCACCGCCTCCGCCCGAGGATATCGCCATAGTTTTATCCTAATCCTTGCGTTGCCCTGGGCAGGCGACGGACGCGCATGCAACGCACCGCCGCCTGAGTCCCTCGGATGTGGCCTGCCGTCCTGCGACAGGCCCATCCCATGCTGCTTACGGCTTGGCCGGAGCAGCAGCCGGCTTGGCCGGAGCAGCGGCGGGCTTCGCCGGGGCAGCAGCAACGATCGGCTTCACGGCGCCGCGCGAGTTGATGTTCGCGAGAACGTCGCTGGAGAAGCCGGTCAGGTTTTCGGCGATGCGCTTGTTGCGGCTCTGGAGGTAGTTGTAGGCCAGAACTGCAGGAACGGCGACGATCAGGCCGAGCGCGGTCATGATCAGCGATTCACCGACCGGACCAGCGACCTTGTCGATCGAAGCCGAACCGGCGATGCCGATGGCGATCAGGGCGCGGTAGATGCCGACCACGGTACCGAACAGACCGATGAACGGTGCGGTCGCGCCGACGGTGGCGAGGAACGGCAGGCCCTGAGCAAGGCGAGCGTTGATCGAAGCTTCCGAACGCGCGAGCGAAGCGTGCATCCAGTCATGGGCTTCGAGCGAATCGGTCATCTTGGCGTGCTGGTCTTCGGCGGCGATGCCGTCGTCGACGAGCTGGCGCCAGGCGCTGTTCTTCTCGAGCTTGGTGGCGCCTTCACGGAGGGTCGGAGCCTTCCAGAAGGTGGTGCGCACAACGTTGTACTGGCGCATGATCTTGGACTGTTCGAACCACTTGGTGAACAGGATGTAGAACGAGCCGAAGGACATGATGCCCATGATGATCACGGTGGCGTACGAAATGAAGCCGCCAGCCTGAAGGGCTTCCATGAAACCGAACTTGTTCTGGGGCGCAGCTTCGCCCGCTGCGGCAAGGATATCAACGATAAGCATGCGATTTACCTCTCAAGAAGAATGCAGGGACTGATTCCGGCCGGGGTGTGGGCCTAACCAGTCTTAAAAGGAGTTAGTTCAGCTTGTAGACGATGGCCGTCGAGAACTGGCCGCTCGTCGGGTTGCCGGCATCGTCGAGCGCCGGGTTGAACCGCGCGTAGCGGGTCATGCCGTCGCAAGCTGCCTCGTCAAGGTCAGGGCTGCCGCTCGATGCGGTGACCGAGCAAGCGGTGACCTTGCCGTCCGGACCGATTCCGACGCGCACACCGACACGGCCTTCACGCTCTTCACGAGCGGCGCGGGTCGGATAGTTCGCCTGAATGCGGGCGGCCCAGCTGCCCTGACCCTTCGGCGAAGCGCCGCGGGCCTTGGACGGACCCGGAGGTGCCGGAGCCGGAGCCGGGGGTGCGGGCGGAGCCGCGGTCGTGATCACCACCGGCGGCGGCGGCGGAGCCGTCACCACGGTCTGCACCGGCGGCGGGGCCGGGGCAATGTTGATCGGCGGCGGAGGCGCGACGATCGGCGGCGGCGGAGCTTCTTCCTGCTTCGGCGGCGGCGGCGGCGGCTCTTCCTCCTTCGGTTTCTCTTCCTTGATGTCGACTGTGGTCACCTTCTTGATGACCTGTTGCGCAGCCTGATAGGCCAGGCCCGTGACGAGCGCATAGCCTACAAAGACGTGGATCAGCGCAACAATGACAAGCGCGGTAATCTTGTTACCGCTCATTTGCTGGTCAGCGTAAGCCATTCAAACGCATCACTCCATTATCTAGCCCCGGGAAAGCCCGTGCCGGACGTGTCCAAGGGCGCCCATGGCCCTCACCCTGAGGCAAGGTCCATGACGAAACTCCAACTTACCCACCCTGACGGCTGACAGTCAGCCCATCCGTAAACTTTTAACGGGAGGCGAACCGCGGGGCTTATTCGTTTTTTTGCCCCAATTTGCGAGTTTCCTTAGCCCGACAGTTGCATGTGTGCAACGCCTTATCGGCACGTCAACGGTTAACGGTCAATTCAGGGCGGATAAGTTCCAATCGGAAAAGGGGGATTTTGTGGCCGGGCCCCAAAGCCGCTATAGGCTGGCCTTTTTCCACGGAGAGTGTCCCCCATGTCATCCCATCTGCACCGACTTGTCGCGAATCTGGCGGGCGTTGCGCTGGCCGTGCAGGCTGTTCCGGTCCTGGCCCAGGGGGTAACCGGTGGCAATTCGAACGAAGCCGGCGCGCGTGACTTGACGAGCGCGGGCGGACCGACATTTGCCGATATCGCCGACTTGTCCGAATCGGCCGGGCTGGTGGTCAAGGCACAGATTCGCAAGATGGTGCGCGTGGAGGATGCGCGGGCCCCCGGCCTCGCCCAGGGCATGGCGCGCTTCTACATGACCGCGCAGACCCAGGCGCTGATCGCGGGCAAGGCGCCGATCGGCGAATCGTTCGTCTATCTGGTGGACCTTCCGCTCGATTCCCGCGGCAAGGCGCCGAAGCTGAAGAAGCAGGACGTGCTGCTCTTCGCCCGCGCCGTTCCCGGCCGCCCCGGCGAGTTGCAACTGGTGACGCCCACGGCCCAGCAGCTCTGGAGCGAGCAGGCCGAGGCGCGCGTGCGCGGCATCCTGCGCTCGCTGCTCTCCGGCAATGCCCCGGTCAAGATCACCGGCGTGCGCGAACTGCTTTATGTTCCGGGCAATCTGGCAGGGCAGGGCGAGACGCAGATATTCCTCAAGACCAAGGACAATTCGGCGGCCTCGATCACGGTGCATCACGAGCCGGGTGCGGCGCCCGCCTGGGGCGTTTCGTTCTCCGAGCTGGTGGCCGACACCGGCAATCCGCCGCAGCCCGAGACAGTGGAATGGTACCGCCTGGCCTGCTTCCTGCCCAATAACCCGCCGCCGGGCACGAACGTGGCCGAGGGCATTGCCGAGCGCCGCCAGGCCGAGGCCGATTATCGCACGGTGATCGGTCAGCTCGGTGAATGCCGCCGGACGCTCAACCAGGGCACCAAGGTTTCCGGCTGATTCCCGGCGCCGGGGTCCTCGCGCCCGAAGTTTCGGGACGGACCCCGGCGAAGGTACTGGAATTTCACCGTGGGCTCCCCTAGGGCCCGGACCCGAAAGGGTTGTCCATGGTTGAACCGCTGAATATTGCGCTGGCCGGTCTCGGCACTGTCGGAACGGGCGTCGTCCGTCTTATCGAGACCAATGCCGAACTCATTGCCCGCCGGGCGCGCCGGCCGATCCGCATTGCCGCCGTCAGCGCGCGCGATCGCACCAAGGATCGCGGTGTCGACCTGTCGCATTACGACTGGGAAGACGATCCCGCCGCGCTCGCGGCCCGTCCCGACGTGGACGTGGTGGTGGAAATGGTCGGCGGGTCTGACGGACCGGCGCTGACCCTGGCGCGCAATGCCATCGGCCAGGGCAAGGGGCTGGTCACCGCCAACAAGGCGATGATCGCGCACCATGGGCTGGAACTGGCCTCGGCCGCTGAAAAGGCAGGCGTGGCGCTCAAGTTCGAGGCCGCCGTCGCGGGCGGCATCCCGGTCATCAAGGGGCTCAGCGAGGGTGCGGCGGCCAATGCCATCGACCGCGTCTATGGGATCCTCAACGGCACCTGCAACTACATCCTCTCCACCATGGAGGACACCGGGCGCGATTTCGGCGACGTTCTGGCCGAAGCCCAGCGCCTGGGCTACGCAGAGGCCGACCCCACGTTCGACGTGGAAGGCATCGATGCCGGCCACAAGCTCTCGATCCTGGCGGCAATCGCCTTCGGTTCGCGCCTGCGTTTCGATGCGGTGGAGACCACCGGCATTTCGCGGGTAAAGGCGGCCGACATCGAGCAGGCCCGCTCGCTCGGTTACGTCATCCGGCTGCTGGGCATGGGCGAGATCGACCGCACCGGCGGCAGCGCCCGCCTGTTCCAGCGGGTCCATCCGCATCTCGTGCCTTTCGACCATCCGCTCGCTCACGTCGACGGTGCCACCAATGCCGTCGTCGCCGAGGGCAATTTCATGGGCCGCCTGCTGTTCCAGGGCGCGGGCGCCGGTGACGGGCCGACCGCCAGCGCGGTGGTCGCCGACATCATCGACATCGCGCGCGGAGAGAAAGGCGCTGCCTTCTCCATGCCGGAAGGCGAGCTGGAAGCCATGGAGCCGGCCGAAACCGGCCATCGCCGTGGCCGCAGCTATATCCGCTTCGCCGTGCCGGACCGTCCGGGCGTGCTGGCCGAGATCACGGCCGCCATGCGCGATGCGGGTGTCTCGATCGCCAGCATGATCCAGAAGGGCGAGGACGCGCAGACCGGCGAGGTGATCTTGGCCATGGTCACGCACGAAGGGCCGGAATCGGCGGTGACCGAGGCGCTGCGTATTCTCGACGGATCGCAGAGCCTCGCAGCGCGTCCGCTGGTGATGCAGATCATCGAAGGCTGACAGGGGTCTGCGCCGGCGGCTTTTGGTCGGCGGCGCGGAATGTTCCAGATGAAAAACGGGCGCAGCGATGCGCCCGTTTTTCGTATCAGTGCGCGCGCATCTCGCCCCTGGCGACCTTGTCCGCGTCCGACCCGGCAGGCGCTTCGGGGATGGCCGACAAGTCGATCAGGTAGGGCTTTTCCACTTTGCCGAAGGTGGCGGTGGCCTTGCCCTTGAAGATGCCGTTGCCCGCGACGTCGGGCGGCGTCAGCCGGCCGTCGTTCAAGGCCTGGTCGGACATCGGGTCTTCCTGGGACGTGGACTGGACGCGGAACTTGTCCTCATCCGGGGCACAGACGACGATCTCGCCCGGGCGGGCGCTGCGGGTGTCGCTCAGGCATTTCTGCCGTGCGGTCTCCGGCGTGACCCTGCCGGCGCCGGACATCATGCGCTGGGCAATGGCCCTGTCTTCCGCGGAAACCGAGCCGTTTCCATTACTTGCCGAAGTGGATTTCGTCTGGCCGGCCGTACCGGCAGAAGCGCCAGCCGATTGCTGGGCAATCGCCGGAGCGGGAGCTAGTAATGCGATTGCGAATAGGATCCGCCCTCTTCTCGACAATTGAAAATCCTCTGTCTAAGCCGCTCCCAGAACCTTTCCTCCTCGGATTAATCCGGAGTGAACATGCCTGAAAACAAGACGCCTGCAAGTAAAGTTCTCGACCGTGTCCTCGTACTCGAAATGGTTCGCGTAACCGAGGCCGCGGCCATTGCCGCATCGCGCCTCGTCGGCCGCGGAGACGAGAAGGCGGCAGACCATGCCGCAGTCGAAGCGATGCGCAAGGCCTTCGATACACTTTACATGGATGGCACCGTGGTTATCGGTGAAGGCGAGCGCGACGAAGCGCCGATGCTGTTCATCGGCGAGAAGGTGGGCGGGGCGCCCGGTCGCGGGCCGAAGATCGACATCGCACTCGATCCGCTGGAAGGCACCACGATAACCGCCAAGGCCGGGCCGAACGCACTGGCGGTACTGGCCGCCGCGGAAGAGGGATGCCTGCTCAACGCACCCGACGTCTACATGCAGAAGCTGGCCGTTGGCCCCGGCTATCCCGAGGGCGTGATCGACCTCAACCGGACCGCGACCGAGAACGTCGCATCCGTGGCGGCGGCCAAGGGCGTGAAGCCGGACGAGATCATCGTCTGCGTGCTCGATCGCCCGCGCCATGCCGATCTCATCGAGGAACTGCGCGAGATCGGCTGCGGCATCCACCTGATCCCCGACGGCGACGTGGCCGGCGTGATCGCGGTGACCGACGAGAACACCACGATCGATATCTACATGGGTTCGGGCGGCGCCCCGGAAGGCGTGCTGGCCGCTGCGGCGCTGCGCTGCGTGGGCGGCCAGATCCAGGGCCGCCTGCTGTTCCGCAACGAGGACGAGCGCAGCCGGGCGCGCAAGTGGGGCATCAAGGATCTCGACAAGATCTACACCCTCAGCGACCTGGCCAAGGGTGACTGCATCTTCGCCGCCACCGGCGTGACCGACGGCTCGCTGCTCTCCGGCGTCAAGCGCCTCAAGGGCGGCAAGATGACCACCGAGAGCGTCGTTATGCGCGCCAGTTCCGGGACGGTGCGCTGGATCAAGGGCGAGCACCGGGACCGGTGACGTGCCGCGGCGCATGCGCGTCCCGCAGCGGGACTCGTCTTTGTGCTCAGATGGTTAGTCCATCGAACCGCCGGTTCCGGAACCTCCGGAGCCGGCGTTTTCACATCCGGGTCACGGTGACAGGCTGACGCTTTCTGTTGCAATCCGATGACTCATGGCTAGAGGCGACCGCGTCCAGCCACCCATCACCTCAAGCCGTCTCGGGGATTCGCAATGAAGATCATGTCCGGCAACAGCAACCTTCCGCTCGCACGCGCGATCGCGGGGTATCTTGAACTGCCGCTCACCGATGCGGCTGTGCGTCGCTTTGCCGACGAGGAAATCTTCGTCGAAATCCACGAGAACGTCCGCGGCGAGGACGTCTTCATCGTGCAGCCCACCAGCTACCCGGTGAACGACAACCTGATGGAACTGCTGATCGGCATCGACGCCCTGCGCCGCGCCTCGGCCAAGCGCATCACCGCCGTGGTGCCCTACTTCGGTTATGCCCGGCAGGACCGCAAGCCCGGCCCGCGCACGCCGATCTCGGCCAAGCTCGTGGCCAACCTGATCACCGAAGCCGGCGCCGACCGCGTCCTCTGCGTCGACCTGCACGCAGGGCAGATCCAGGGCTTCTTCGATATCCCGACCGACAACCTCTTCGCCGCGCCGGTCATGGCGGCCGACATTCAGGCCCGCTACGGCGACCAGTCGCTGATGGTGGTTTCGCCCGACGTCGGCGGCGTGGTCCGCGCCCGGGCGCTGGCCAAGCGCCTCGACAACGCCCCGCTGGCGATCGTCGACAAGCGTCGTGATCGCCCCGGCCAGTCGGAAGTCATGAACATCATCGGCGACGTCAAGGGCCGCGCCTGCATCCTGATCGACGACATCATCGATTCGGGCGGCACGCTCTGCAACGCCGCGCAGGCCCTGATGGACGAGGGCGCCACCAGCGTCACCGCCTACATCACGCACGGCGTGCTGTCGGGCGCGGCGGTTTCGCGCGTGACCAACTCGGCGCTGAAGGAACTGGTCATCACCGATTCGATCCAGGCCACCGAAGCGGCCCAGCAGTCGGACAAGATCCGCATCCTGACGATCGCGCCGCTGATCGGCGAGGCCATCCGCCGCATTGCCGACGAAAGCTCGGTTTCCAGCCTGTTCGATTGATCGGCCGCCCGGACCAGCGCCGGGCCGCCAACCAGCAAAAAAGGCGCGTCCTCCTGGGAGGGCGCGCCTTTTTGTTTCATGTGGAACGTTTTACGGCCCGCGCTCTTTCCGGGCCGGGACCGTTATTCCCAGGGCCGCGTCTGGCCGGGCTCCAGCCGGTGCAGCGCTTCCAGCCGCCGGGCCTGGCGCGATTCCAGCGACAGGGTGAGGATCGGCTGCGGAGTCTGTGCGAACTGGCGGGGCGAGATGCCGAACAGCTCGGTGAACTCGTGGATCAGGTGGCTCTCGTCATAATAGCGCAGGGCCATTTCGTCGGCTTCGTCCTTGTCGGCCACGCCGCGCAGGAAGCTGGCCATGTCCAACGCGCGGGCGCGGCGCAGCACCTGCTTGGGGGCCATGCCGAAGTCGCGATTGACCACCCGCTCCAGCTTGCGCCGCTCGACCCCGCAGGCCGCCGCGGCATCGGCGATCGACATGGCGGGATCGCGGTAGCTGATGTCCTCGAACCGGGCGCTGATCGGGTCGGGCAGGGGCGCGCCCATATGTTCGATCCGCTTGCGCATCATCGCTTCCAGGGCGTGGAGCCATTCCTCCGGCTCGGCATCCGGTTCGAGCATGGCCAGGATCCGGTCGGAGGGGATCCCGACGAGATCGGTGGAGGCCAGACGGTCGAGATGCTCGCCCACGCGCGGCCCGCGCAGCGCGGTGCAGGCGCCGGGCCGAAAGGCCAGGCCCACGCTGATGAAGCTGCCGGTGACGCGGATCGGCATGCGATGCGATTGCGGGCCGCAGAACATCGCGGCATTGCCTGCCTCTATCCGGCCGCCGGCGGTCTCGGCCTCCCAGAGACCGGCCAATTGGATGCGCAGGAAGGCGGTGTCGTTGAACAGGCCGCATTGCAGCGTGTAGTCCGCCGGTGCCGCCACCTTGGTGACATAGAGCCGCCCGATCCAGGGCGCGAGGTCCGGGGCGGGTGCTCTGTTGTAGCTGAGCGGTTGTCCGCCCTTGGTCGTTCCCTGTTCCGGCACGATCGCACTGTCGATGGCCGGCCGCACTTTATGGTACATGTACCCTGCTTCCGTTCTTCTGCATTCGCTGCGGCCCCAGCCATGGAATAAGTGCGTGTCCGGAGCGCTGCAATGTGGGAAAAACCCATAGAGTTTCTCCACAGGCCCGGATTGCGGCCAATCTGGCGGTTTTTCCGATGGTCCCTTGACCTGCCATCGCCGTGGCGGGCAGAGCAGGGGGCATGAAACTCGACAACGACATCGCCCTCGCCCTGCGCCTTGCCGACGCCGCCGGGGACGCGATTCGCCCGCACTTCCGCTCCGGCGTCGGGGTGGAGCGCAAGGGTGACGCCTCGCCGGTCACTGTCGCGGACCGCGCCGCCGAGGAAGCGATGCGCCGGATGCTCAAGGCCGAAGTCCCGCGCGACGGTATCATCGGCGAGGAGTTCGGCAGCGAGGAAGGCACTTCGGGCCGGACCTGGGTGCTCGATCCGATCGACGGCACCGTCTCTTTCATCGCTGGCCGCCCGATCTTCGGCACGCTGATCGCGCTGCTCGTCGATGGCTGGCCGGTGCTGGGCGTGATCGACCAGCCGATCCTGGGCGAACGCTGGGTCGGCGCGAGCGGCTTCCCCACCACGTTCAACGGCAAGGAAGTGCGCACCCGCCCCTGCCGCGAACTCTCCGACGCCATGCTGGCAACCACCGGCCCCCACTATTTCGACGACCACCAGGGCGAGCACTTCATGACCCTGGCGGCCAAGACCGATCACAAGCGGATGGTCATGGGGGGCGACTGCTACAACTACGGACTGCTGGCGAGCGGCCATCTCGACGTCGTTTGCGAGGCCGGGCTGAAGCTGCACGACTGGGCCGCCCTGGTCCCCGTGGTCGAAGGCGCGGGCGGGACGATGTGCGACTGGAACGGCGAACCGCTCCATGCGCAGTCGGATGGGCATGTTCTGGCCATTGGCGACCCGGCACGGCTGGAAGACGTCGTGGAAGCGCTGGACTGCCACCACTGACTCCGGCGCAGAGGCCCGCAATGCGCAAGGTCCGGCTGTTCGTCTATGGAACGCTCCAGCCCCACGCCGGAACCCGCATGGGGCGTTGGGTCGCGGCGCGGATGGTCTCGGCCGAGCCGGCCAGCGTTCCGGGGAGGATCCGCGCGATTCGCGGCGGGGACGGCTGGTTTCCCGCGCTCGTGCCGGCCAAGTCCGGAGCGCGGGTGCAGGGAACGCTTTGCGAACTGGCACTCCATCCGGGCGACCTTGCCAAGCTCGACCGCTACGAGGGGCGCGAGTACCGGCGCCGGACGATGCCCGTGCGCGGCTCGAACGGCAGGCGGCGCCAGGCGGAAATCTATCTCTGGCGCATTGCCTTGCCCAAGGGCTCTCCGCCGATCCTGACCGGCGACTATCTCGCCTGGCTGGAACTGACGGGGCGCCAGGCCTTTACCACTCCGCGCAATGGCGCCTGAGAGGGCGCCCGAGGAGATGGACATGACGGACAGGACGGCAATCGTGACGGGCGGCGGGGCGGGCATCGGCCGCGGGCTGGTCCTGCACTTCGCGGGCCTCGGCTGGCGGGTCGCGGCGCTGGACCGCGATGAAGAGGCGCTTGGCGAACTGGCGGCGCTGCTGCCGGAAGACCGTTTCCTGCCGCTGACGTGCGACGTCGGACAAGAGAAGCCGGTCCGCGCCGCCTTCGCCCGGATCGGCAAGTGGACCGAGGCTGCCCACCTCCTGGTCAACAATGCCGGGATCGCCGATCCCTATGCCGGCCCGCTGGAGGACCTTACGCTGGAGGCGTGGCAGGGCTGGATCGATGCAAGCCTTACTTCCGCTTTCCTCTGCACCCGCGAGGCGCTGGGCCTGCTTCGCAGCGGCGCCCCGGCAAGCGTGGTGCATATCGCCTCCACCCGGGCCTTGCAGTCGGAGCCTCATACATATGCCTATGCCGCCTCGAAGGGCGGGCTCTGCGCGCTGACCCATGCCATGGCCGTGGGACTGGGACCGGAGATCCGGGTGAATGCGGTCCTGCCCGGCTGGATCGAGACGGGCCCCTGGCAGAAAGCGGCAAGGCGGGAAGAGCCGCGGCATTCGGCCGAAGACCGCGCGCAGCACCCGGTGGGACGCGTGGGGGTGGTGGAGGACATCGCCGCCACCGTCGAGTGGCTGGCGGGAGAAGGCGCGGGTTTCGTGACCGGCCAGCAGATCGTCGTGGACGGGGGCATGACCCGCAAGATGATCTACGCGGGGGACTAGGCCGGGTCGGGCGCGTGTGTGCCCGGGTCGGGCTGGCGCTGGCGCCGCCCGGAACGCCCGGCGGCCGTTTTTGCGGACCACCGCGTCTGGCAACGCGCTCACCCCTTGCCTTCCGCCGATTCTCTCACTAAAGGCGCCCCCTTCAATCGACACGGTTGAGTCTTTAACCAAAGAGATTCGCGCGTCCGCCTGGCGAAAAGGGCTGCCATGGCTGACCGGACGTGTCCCTGTGAAAGGAGACGAAAATGCCCAAGCTGAAGACCAAGAGCGGTGTGAAGAAGCGCTTCAAGCTCACCGCCACCGGCAAGGTGAAGCACGGCGTAGCCGGCAAGCGCCACCGCCTGATGAGCCATAACGGCAAGTACATCCGCCAGAATCGCGGCACCGAAGTCATTTCCGACGCCGATGCCAAGACGATCAAGAAGTGGGCGCCCTACGGGCTCAACTGAGGAGTACTGACCTATGAGCCGTATCAAGAGGGGTGTTACCACCCGCGCCAAGCACAAGCGTCTTCTGGAACAGGCCAAGGGTTACCGCGGCCGTCGTAAGAACACGATCCGCGTTGCCCGCCAGGCCGTCGAAAAGGCCGGCCAGTACGCGTACCGCGACCGCAAGATCAAGAAGCGCACCTTCCGCGCTCTCTGGATCCAGCGCATCAACGCTGCCGTCCGCGCCGAAGGCCTGACCTACTCGCAGTTCATGCACGGCGTTAAGCTCGCCGGCATCGAACTCGATCGCAAGTCGATGGCCGACCTCGCCATGAACGAAGGTTCGGTGTTCTCGGCCGTGGTCGCTCAGGCGAAGGCTGCCATTCCGGCAGCCTGAACCGTCGAAGCCGGGGCCTAGGCGCCGGTCTTCGCGGATCACGCGAAACACATTCGGGGCGCGGGTGCTTAAGGCATCCGCGCCCCGAATTGTTTGTGCGGTAAATTATCCACGCCTTCGAAAAGTTTGCACTCCCCTGCAAGTCCTCGTACCAAAAGGACAGGGGTAAAGCGTGGCACGAAGAATAGACAGGGAATGACAGCTAGGCGGGTCGTCATACAGTATTGTCCCGTACCAGCGGGCCTCGATCGCTACCTGTCGGTGCTGTTTTACTGTGAAATCGAACTGGGCGAGAACGAGCGTCTCCATGACGTCCTGTTTCCCGACTGGGCCAGTCTGCGCTTCCATTTCGGGTCGACAGGCGATGGCGAGATTCGCGCCGGATCTCGACTGGAAAGCTGCCGCTTCTCGGTCACCGGCCCGCGTTCGCAGGAAGTGCGCTTCTCCATGGCCACGGCGCGGGAGTGGGGCTTCGGCCTGACCCCGCTCGGCTGGGCGACGTTCCTGGGCGTGCCGGCCGACCGCTATGCCAATGTGCTGGTCGATGGCGACGCGGATCCGGTCTTCGCCCATTTCAAGCCGCTTCACGATGCCCTGGCGGCCGAGGATAGCCCGGGCGATCAGCTCGATCGGTTGACCGCTTTCGTCGCCGCCATGCCGCGCCGCCCGGTGGTCCACGAAGACCTTATCCTGGCCATCTGCGAAGCGCTCGCCAATCCGGAAGTGCGCTCCGCCACCGACCTGGCCGCCCGCGTCCGCGCGCATCCGCGCATGGTGGAGCGCGTCTGCCGCGCCGCTTTCGGTTTCCCGCCCAAACTCCTGCTGCGCCGGCAGCGGTTCCTGCGCAGCATCGAGCAGTTCACGCTGGAACCCAAGCGCAAGTGGATCGGCGCGATCGATTCCGCCTATCACGACCAGGCCCAGTTCGTCCGCGATTTCCGGGCCTTCATGGGCATGACCCCGCGGCAATACGCCAAGCTGGACAAGCCGGTGACCGGGCCGCTCATGCGCGAAAGGGCGCGCCACGCCCGTCTCGCCTTGCGCTAGTCGGGGCCGGCGACATGCCGTCCGGATAAGTGTCATCGCGATTGCCGCCGTTGCGATTTGCCGGCCGTCCCCTTAAGGACCGCGCTTCCAGATATCAGCAACAGTCAGGCAGACCACCAGTGGACTACGCAGCAACCGGCCAGGAGGCGCTCTCGCGGATTGCGGAAGCATCCGATCTCGATACGCTGGAGGCGCTGCGTGTCGAGTTTCTGGGCAAGCAGGGTTCGATCTCCGGCCTGCTGAAGACGCTGGGCAAGCTCGATCCCGAAGAGCGCAAGGTCGAAGGGCCCAAGATCCACGCGCTGCGTGAAAGCGTGAGCGACGCGCTCGCCGCCCGCAAGGACGCGCTGGAGACGGCGGCGCTGAACGCCCGCCTCGCCGCCGAGACCATTGACCTCTCGCTGCCCGCACCCGAAGCGCCGCGCGGCACCGTGCACCCCATCTCGCAAGTGATGGACGAGATTGCCGAGATCTTCGCCGACCTTGGCTTCTCGGTCGCCACCGGGCCGGAGATCGAGGACGACTGGCACAACTTCACCGCGCTCAATATGCCGGAAAGCCACCCGGCGCGCGCGATGCACGACACGTTCTACTTCCCGGACCGCGACGCCCAGAACCGTGAGATGCTGCTGCGCACGCACACTTCGCCGGTGCAGATGCGCACGATGCTGGCGCAGGGCGCGCCGCTGCGCATCATCGCGCCGGGCCGCGTCTATCGCTCTGACAGCGACGCCACCCACACGCCGATGTTCCACCAGGTCGAAGGCCTGGTGATCGACAAGGACGTGCACCTGGGCCACCTGAAGTGGACGCTGGAAACCTTCCTGAAGGCATTCTTCGAGCGTGAGGACATCGTCCTGCGCCTGCGCCCCAGCTACTTCCCCTTCACCGAACCCTCGGTGGAAGCGGATATCGGCTTCACCCTGATCGACGGCAAGCGCGTGATCGGCGGCGATCCGTCGAAGGGCGAGGGCGGCTGGATGGAAGTGCTCGGCTCGGGCATGGTCAACCGCCGCGTCATCGAATTCGCCGGGCTCGATCCCGACGAATGGCAGGGCTTCGCCTTCGGCATCGGCATCGATCGCCTTGCCATGCTGAAGTACGGCATGGACGATCTGCGCGCCTTCTTCGACGGCGATGTGCGCTGGCTCTCCCACTACGGTTTCTCCGCCCTCGACGTGCCGACCCTTTCGGGCGGCGTTGGCACTCCGGCTTGAGCGCGGGAAGGATCTAGAAAATGAAGTTCTCGCTTTCCTGGCTCAAGCAGTACCTTGAGACCGACGCCTCGCTTGAGGATATCGCGCTGAAGCTCAACGCCATCGGCCTTGAGGTCGAAGGCATCGAAGACCCCGCCGCCAAGCTGGCCGGCTTCCGCGTGGCCAAGGTGCTGACGGCGGACAAGCATCCGCAGGCGGACAAGCTGCAGGTCCTCACCGTCGATACGGGCGAGGGCGTGCTCCAGGTCGTTTGCGGCGCACCCAATGCGCGTGCGGGCCTTGTCGGCGTGCTGGGCCTTGCCGGTGCCACGGTGCCTGCCAACGGCATGGTGCTGAAGGTTGCCGCCGTGCGCGGCGTCGAATCGAACGGCATGATGTGCTCCACGCGCGAGCTGGAGCTGGGCGAAGACCACGAGGGCATCATCGAACTGCCCGAGGACGCGCCGGTCGGCACGCCTTTCGCGGACTACCACGGCGCCGATCCGGTGATCGAGGTGGCCATCACCCCGAACCGTCCGGACTGCATGGGCGTCTACGGCATCGCGCGCGATCTTGCCGCTGTCGGCATCGGCACGCTGAAGCCGATCGAAGTGCTGGACATTCCCGGCAGCTTCCCCTGCCCGGTGGACGTGCGCACCGACGATGCAGAGGGCTGCCCGGCGTTCTACGGCCGTGTTATCAAGGGCGTGAAGAACGGCCCCTCGCCGCAGTGGCTTCAGGATCGCCTCAAGGCGGCAGGGCAGCGTCCGATCTCGGCGCTGGTCGATGCCACCAATTACCTGATGCTGGCCTATGGCCGCCCGGCGCATGCTTATGACCTCGCCAAGCTGAACGGTGCGGTCGTTGCGCGCCGCGCGACGGACGGCGAGACGGTCATCGCGCTGAACGAGAAGACCTACACGCTCGACGCCGAGATGACCGTGATCGCCGACGATTCGGGCGTGCACGACATTGCCGGCATCATGGGCGGCGAGCATTCGGGCTGCGGTGAAGAAACCACCGACGTCCTGCTCGAAATCGCCTACTTCGATCCCGAGCGCATCGCCAAGACGGGCCGCAAGCTCAACCTCACCTCGGACGCGCGCAGCCGGTTCGAGCGTGGGATCGATCCCAACTTCCTCGACACCGGCCTCGACCACCTCACCCAGCTGATCCAGACGCTCTGCGGCGGTGAGGCTTCGCAGGCCGTGCGCAGCGGTGCGGCTCCGGCCACGCCGAAGATCGTCCACTTCGATCCGGCGCTGACCGAGAAGCTGGGCGGCGTGACGATCGAGCCCGGCGAACAGCAGCGCATCCTGGAGAGCCTGGGCTTTTCGGTCGTCGCCGAGCAGGCAAACTTCGACAAGTCATGGGCCATCACCGTTCCCGGCTGGCGTCCGGACGTGGACGGCGCGCCCGACATCGTCGAGGAAGTGGTCCGCATCAACGGGCTCGACAAGGTGACCAGCGTCGCCCTGCCGCGCGCCGATGGCGTTGCCCGCCCGACCGCCACGCCGACCCAGGCGCTGGAACGCCGCGTTCGCCGCGCCGCCGCTGCGCGGGGGCTGCACGAGGCGGTCACCTGGTCGTTCCTGCCCACCGCCGAGGCCGATGCCTTTGCGGACGGCAATGACCTGTGGTCGCTCGCCAACCCGATCAGCGAGGACATGAAGGTCATGCGGCCTTCGCTGCTGCCGGGCCTGCTGATGGCGGCCAAGCGCAACCTCGATCGCGGTGCGTCGTCGCTGCGCCTGTTCGAACTCGGCCGTCGCTATCTGCGCGGCGCGGGCGGTGCGAGCGATGAGCGCCTTGCGCTCGGCTTCGTGCTGGCTGGCGAGAAGGTCTCGCGCGGCTGGGCCACCGGCAAGGCGACTGCCTTCGACGCCTACGACGCCAAGGCCGAAGTCACCGCGCTGCTGGCAGAGGCCGGTGCGCCGGTCGAGAAGCTTCAGGTCATGGGCGTTGACGACTCCGGGCATGGCCCGCAGTTCCACCCCGGCCAGTCGGCCACGCTGCGCCTCGGCCCCAAGAACGTGCTGGCGCGCTTCGGCATGCTGCACCCTACGGTCGCCAAGCAGTTCGACATCGAAGGCCCGGTGGCCGTGGCCGAGATCTATCTCGACGCGATCCCCGGCAAGAAGGGCGCCGCCACCTTCGCCCGCACCCGCTACGCGCCCCCGGCGCTCCAGGCGGTGACGCGCGACTTCGCGTTCCTCGTACCGGTCGAACTGGCCGCGGGCGATCTCGTCCGCATGGTCGCGGGCGCGGACAAGGCGAACATCGTCGCGGTCCGCCTGTTCGACGACTTCCGGGGGCAGGGCGTGCCCGAGGGCCAGAAGTCGCTGGCGCTCGAAGTCACGCTCCAGCCTCTGGACAAGAGCTACAAGGAAGAAGACCTCAAGGCGATCAGCGACAAGGTGACCGCCGCCGCCGCCAAGCTGGGCGCGGTTCTGCGGGGTTGATGCAATACGTCGTCCCGGACTTGGTCCGGGGCGACGAACCCTTTCGGAGATAGCCGGTGACCGACATGGACTTCGTGACGATTTCTTCCGGCGACCTCACGGCGCGAATCGCGTTGTTCGGGGCCGAACTCTGGTCGCTCACCGACCACGCGGGCCTCGAATACATGACCGATGCCGATCCGGCGTTCTGGACCGGCCATGCTCCGATCCTGTTCCCCATCGTCGGCGCGCTGAACGGCAATCGCTATCGGCTGGGTGACCGCGAATACGAACTGCCCAAGCATGGTTTCGCGCGCCATTCGCTGTTCGAACTCGTGGAGATTGCGGGCGATCACGTCCGCCTCCGCCTTCGCGACAGCGACGAGACGCGCAAGGTCTATCCCTTCGCGTTCACGCTGGACCTGGACTTCCGCCTGGAAGGCATGAGCCTCCACACCCAGGCCACGGTGACCAATGCGGGCGGCGAGGTCATGCCGTTCAGCTTCGGCTATCATCCCGCCTTCGCCTGGCCGCTGCCGGGCGGCGCGGCCAAGGCCGATCACACGATCGCCTTCGAGCAGCCGGAACCCCAGCCGATTCGCCGCATCGACATGCCGACCGGCCTCGTTCTGCCCGAACCGGTGGTGACGCCGGTCGAGGGACATCTGTTGACGCCCGAGCCCGCGCAGTTCGAGACCGACGCGCTGATCTGGGACCGGCTCGCCAGCCGGGCGCTCACGTTCGGCGCACCCGGCGGCGGGCAGCTTGCCGTTGCTTTCCCGGACACGCCGATGCTCGGGATCTGGCAGAAGCCGGGGGCGAACTATCTCTGCATAGAACCGTGGCAAGGCATCGCCGATCCCCTGGGCTATACCGGCGAATTCCGCGCCAAGCCCGGCGTGCTTTCGCTCGACCCCGGTGCAAACCGCAGCTTTCGCATGGACGTTACCGTCCTGACCGCCGACTAGGAGACCTTTCCCGATGAAGACCGCACTCGTAACCGGCGCCACGTCCGGAATCGGCGAAGCCTGTGCCCGCGCGTTCATCGCAGCCGGCTGGCGCGTGGTCGGCACCGGCCGCCGGGCCGAGCGCCTGGACGCGCTGAAGGCCGAACTGGGCGCGGACACGTTCCACGCCGCCGTCTTCGACGTGCGCGACGAAGCCGCGCGCGACGCTGCCCTTGCCGCGCTCCCGGCCGAATTCGCAGGCATCGATTGCCTGGTGAACAATGCCGGTCTCGCCCTCGGTACCGAGCCGGCCCAGAGCGCCTCGCTGGAAAGCTGGAAGACCATGATCGACACCAACGTCACGGCGCTGGTCTCGCTCACGCACAAGCTCCTGCCCGCGCTGGTCGAGCGCAAGGGCGCGATCGTCAACTTGTCCTCGGTGGCGGCGACTTATCCCTACACCGGCGGCAACGTCTACGGCGGCACCAAGGCCTTCGTGCACCAGTTCTCGCTCGGCCTGCGCTCGGACCTTGCGGGTACGGGCGTGCGCGTCACCTCGATCGAGCCGGGCATGGTGGAGACCGAGTTCACCCTCGTGCGCACGGGCGGCAACCAGCAGGCCTCCGACAACCTTTATGGCGGCGCCAATCCGATGACGGCCGAGGATATCGCCGGAACCGTGCTCTGGGTGGCGACCTTGCCGGCGCACCTCAACATCAACACCCTGGAGCTGATGCCGGTGAGCCAGTCCTTCGCCGGCTTCCAGGTCGCGCGGGAGGGCTGAGCGCGGCTTCTCTCCCGCGCCCCAACCTTCGTCATCCACGAGGAGGCTGAGTCGACGAAGCAATCCAGAGCGGCACAAGACGGCCCCTGGATTGCTTCGCTCTGCTCGCAATGACGAAAGTGGCGGGCAGGCTAGAGAGGGTTCGCCTGGCAGGTCGTCGCAACCTCGGGTTTCCGGGTCGCGCGGCAGGCTGAGCGCGGCTTCCCGCCTTCCCGCCTCCCCAACCTTCGTCATTGCGAGGAGGCGAAGCCGACGCGGCAATCCAAAGCGGCGCGGAACTGCCCTGGATTGCTTCGCTCCGCTCGCAATGACGAAGGTGGGCTGGGTAGCGGCGGTGGGCCGTGTCCCCTTTCCGCCCTTTCCATCTTGCCCCGCGCCCACTAATAGCGCGCCGATGAGCAATGTCCCCCACCAGTCCCGGCGCACCTTCGCGATCATCTCGCACCCTGACGCCGGTAAGACCACCCTGACCGAGAAGCTGCTGCTGCAAGGCGGCGCGATCCATCTGGCGGGGCAGGTCAAGGCACGCGGCGCCGCGCGGCGCGCGCGGTCGGACTGGATGAAGATCGAGCAGCAGCGCGGCATTTCCGTGACCAGCTCGGTCATGACCTTCGAGCGGGACGGAATCACCTTCAACCTGCTCGACACGCCGGGCCACGAAGACTTCTCGGAAGACACCTACCGCACGCTCACCGCCGTCGATTCGGCGATCATGGTGATCGACGCGGCCAAGGGCATCGAGCCGCAGACCCGCAAGCTCTTCGAGGTCTGCCGCCTGCGCTCGGTGCCGATCATCACTTTCATCAACAAGGTCGACCGCGAAGGCCGCGCCTGCTTCGACCTGATGGACGAAGTGGCCGACATGCTGGCGCTGGACGTCTGCCCGATGTCCTGGCCGGTCGGCATGGGGGGCCTGTTCGAAGGCATTCTCGACATCGCCACGGGCAAGGTCAGCCGTCCGGAAGGGCCGAGCAAGGAATTCCTCGGCAAAGTCGACGAGAACGTGACCCTGCCCGAAGCCGTGGCCGAGGAACTGGAACTGGCCCAGGCCGGTTATCCCGAATTCGACGTCGACGCCTATCGCGGCGGCGACCTAACCCCGGTCTATTTCGGCTCGGCGCTCAAGAACTTCGGCGTCACCGAACTGATCGACGCGATCGAGAAGTTCGCTCCGCCGCCGCGCCCGCAGCCTTCGAATGAGGGCACGATCGAGCCGGAGAACAAGGAAGTCACCGGCTTCATCTTCAAGGTCCAGGCCAATATGGACCCCATGCACCGCGACCGCATCGCCTTCATGCGGCTGGTCTCGGGCACCTTCAAGCGCGGCATGAAGCTGACGCCCTCGGGCCTGGGCAAGCCGATCGCGGTGCACTCGCCGATCCTGTTCTTCGCGCAGGACCGCGAGATCGCCGACAATGCCGAGCCGGGCGATATCATCGGCATTCCCAACCACGGCACCTTGCGCGTGGGCGACACCCTGTCCGAGAAGAACCAGGTGCGCTTCACCGGCCTGCCGAACTTCGCGCCCGAAATCCTGCGCCGCGTCGCCCTGAAGGATCCGACCAAGACCAAGCAGCTCCGCAAGGCGCTGGACGACCTTTCGGAAGAGGGCGTGATCCAGGTGTTCTACCCGGAGATCGGTTCGCAATGGATCGTCGGCGTGGTCGGCCAGCTCCAGCTCGACGTGCTGATCAGCCGCCTCGAAGCCGAGTACAAGGTCGAGGCGGTGCTGGAAGGCTCGCCCTTCGACACCGCCCGCTGGATCAAGGGCGACGACAAGACGCTGCGCGACTTCGCCGAGTTCAACAAGATGAACCTCGCCAAGGACCGCGACGGCGACCCCGTGTTCATGGCGCGCTCGGCCTGGGACGTCAGCTATCAGCAGGAACGCAACCCGGACCTGACCTTCAGCGCCACCAAGGAGCGTTGAGGATCTCGTCGTCCCGGATCAGGTCCGGGACGACGAACCGGGAACCTCATGCTATTCCGGCGGATTGCTACGCTATCCCCTTGGCCGGAAAGTCGTTCGTTGCAGATCAAGTTCGCCAGCTACAACATTCACAAGGCCGTCGGTCTCGACCGGCGGCGAGACCCTGAGCGCATCCTGACCGTCCTGCGCGAGATCGATGCGGATGTGGTGGCCCTGCAGGAAGTGGACCGCCGTTTCGGCCGCCGGATGAGCGCGCTTCCCCTCGATGCGATCCATACCACCACCGATTATGTGCCGGTGCCGCTGTCGATGAAGCCGGACAGCCTGGGCTGGCACGGGAACGCCATCCTGGTCCGCAAGGGCATCGAACTGCTCGCGGCGGAGCCCGTCCCGCTCCCGGTGCTGGAGCCGCGCGGAGCGATCCGGGCCGATCTCTCGCTGGAAGGGCATCGTTTCCGGGTCGTGGGCATGCATCTCGACCTTTCCGGCCTGCGCCGCCGGTTGCAGGTGCGAAGCGTCCTCGACCATTGCGCCCGCTGCGATGGCGCCGTGCCCACCGTGATGATGGGCGATCTCAACGAATGGTCGGCCAATGGCGGCTGTTTCCGGGAGTTTCACGCGCCCTGGCATGTTCTGGTGCCGGGCCGCAGCTTCCCCTCCCGCAGGCCGATGGCCAGGCTGGACCGCATCATTGTGTCCGAGCAGTGGTCTGTCCTGGGAACAAATGTGCACCACAGTGTGCTCTCGGCGATAGGATCCGATCATCTGCCCGTGTTCGCCTCGCTAGAGCTGCCTAAAAAATAGGCAAGTGCTCACGAATCGAGCGACGCATCATGCTGCACTTGCGTTCGGCTGATTAAATTCAGGCCGAATTGAGCCAATCGAAGAATTGGCACGCCCTTTGCATATCCTGTTTTCAGCCGGCGCGGGGCCGGTAACAAACAGGGGATAGGCATGAAGTTCATCATAGCCATCATCAAACCCTTCAAGCTCGACGAAGTTCGGGAAGCGTTGGGCGCAATCGGTGTCGCCGGAATGACCGTGTCCGAAGTGAAGGGCTTCGGGCGCCAGAAGGGTCAGACCGAAATCTATCGTGGGGCCGAGTATTCGACCAACATGCTCCCGAAAGTGAAGATCGAAGTGGCCGCGCCGGACGATCTGGCGCCAAAGATCGTGGAAACGATCCAGCAGGTCGCCAGCACCGAAGCCATCGGCGACGGCAAGATCTTCGTCCTCGATCTGGCTGCAGCCGTGCGCATCCGCACCGGCGAGTCCGGGGATACCGCGCTTTGACCGGCGCTTTCGACAGGAGGGAAACCACGATGAACCGCAAGATTCTTTGCGGCGCCGGCGCACTGGGTGCGTCGTTGTTCGCCGCCATGCCTGCCTGGGCGCAGGACGCCGCCGCCACGCCGACCATCGACAAGGGCGATACCGCCTGGATGCTGACGTCGACGTTGCTCGTCTTCCTGATGATCCTGCCTGGCCTCGCCCTGTTCTACGGCGGCCTGACCCGTTCGAAGAACATGCTCTCCACCATGACGCAGATCGGCGCAGCGGCCAGCTTCGCCATGCTGATCTGGGTCATGTACGGCTACACCATGGCCTTCGGTGATGGCGGCAACGCCTTCGTCGCCGGCTTCGGCAAAGCCTTCCTCAAGGGCATCACCCCCGATTCGGTTTCGGGCACCATTCCCGAATACGTCTTCGTCTGCTTCCAGATGACTTTCGCGGCGATCACCATCGCGCTGGTCCTGGGCTCGACGGTCGAACGCATCAAGTTCTCGGCAGTCATGGTCTTCGCGGCCATCTGGCTGACGATCGTCTACTTCCCGATCGCGCACATGGTCTGGGCACCGACCGGCTACTTCTTCGGTCTCGGCGCGCTCGACTACGCCGGCGGCACCGTGGTCCACATCAATGCCGGCGTTTCGGCACTGGTGGCCGCGCTGATCCTGGGCAAGCGCAAGGGCTATCCCAACGAACCGATGCCGCCGCACTCGCTCACGCTGACGTTCGTCGGCACCGGCCTGCTGTGGGTGGGCTGGTTCGGCTTCAACGCCGGCTCGGCTCTCTCGGCCAACGGCGCCGCCAGCCTTGCCATGATCAACACTTTCGTCGCCAGCGCCTCTGCCGGCCTGTTCTGGATGCTCGCCGAGCGTCTGGCCGGTCACAAGGGTTCGGCCTTGGGCTTCTGCTCGGGCGTCGTCGCCGGCCTCGTCGCCGTCACCCCTGCAGCTGGCAACTCGGGTCCCTTCGGCGCCATCGTTCTCGGCGCGGTCGCTTCGATCATCTGCTTCTTCGCCGTCAGCAAGCTCAAGCCCATGCTCGGCTATGACGACGCGCTGGATGCCTTCGGCGTCCACGGCATCGGCGGCATCGTCGGCGCCATCGGCACCGGCATCGTCTGTTCGCCGGCGCTCGGCGGCCCGGGCAAGGCGGACTTCTCGATCGGCTCGCAGCTCGTGATTCAGTTCGAAGCGGTTCTCGCCACGATCGTGATCTCCACGATCGGCACCGTCGTCGCGATCTATGTCGCCAAGGCAGTCACCGGCCTGCGCGTCGCTCCCGAAGTCGAACTGGAAGGTCTCGACATCGGCGAGCACGGCGAGCGCGCCTACAACTAAGCTTCAAGTTTGGCGGCGGCGGGTACTTCCTCCTCTCCTCTCACCCGTCGCCGCCTACAGATGTTCCTCCTGCGAACACAAACTCAAGGGCCGGAGCCAGCCGCTCCGGCCCATTTTTCGTGCCAAATCGCTTTGTGGTCGCGCCCGGATGTGGGATGCTCGCCCTGCAGCTTCCGCGCAGGAGCCCTCGGGTACTCGAAGCGGCCTTTCGGGGCTTGAACCGGCCAGGAGAACGGGCGTGAAGTACATCATCGCGATCATCAAGCCGTTCAAGTTCGCCGAAGTCAGGGAGGCGCTGTCCGCCGCCGGAATTTCGGGCCTGACAGTCTCGGAAGTCAGCGGCTTCGGCCGGCAGAAGGGGCAGAGCGAGATCTATCGCGGCGCGGAATACGCCTCGAGCATGGTGCCCAAGCTGAAGCTGGAAATCGCCGTTTCGGATGCTTTTGCCGGCACGGTGATAGAGATCATCCGCAACACGGCCAGCACCGAGGAAATCGGCGACGGGAAGATCTTCGTCTTCGACCTGGCCGATGTGCTGCGCGTCCGCACCGGCGAACAGGGCGAAATCGCGCTCTAGCGCGCGAAAGCCCCGAAGCGCCGTGCAGCCGGCAGGCTCAATTGCCGGCGGCGAACATATCGATAAGCTGGCGGATCGGCGAGACGTCGTAGCCCGCTGCGGCGGCCTTCGATGCGATCACGGAAGGGTTGTCCCCCGCCTTGGCACGGGCCAGCGCCCAGAGCAGGGTCGATCGCGTTCCCGAACGGCAATAGGCCAGAACCGGACCATCGGCAGTATCCAGGGCCTTGGCCATGGCATCGACCTGGGCCTGGCTGAAACCGCCATGCCCCACGGGAATGGCCACATAATCGATCCCCGCGGCGCGCGCTTCCGCCTCGATCGCATCGCCCGGGGTCTGATCGTCGCTCTCGCCCTCGGGGCGGTTGTTGACGATCCGCACGATTCCCATTTCCTTCGCTTCGGCGATGGCTTCGGTGCCGATTTGCGGGCTGGCGAATACGGAGTCGGTGATCTGGCGGAACATGAAAGCGAGTCTCCGGTATGAAACGGGCTGTTTGCGCCCCGGTTCGGCCTGAAATTCGTCCACGTCAAGCGCCCTGTTCCCGCTAAAAGCAAGCCGGAACGTCGTGAAAATGCGTTATTTCGTCGATTGGACGGGATTCTGGACCGTAATTGTGTTCGCCATGTGGCAGAACCTCGTGTATGACTGGAGATCGCAGGTAGGATCCGGCTTGTCCCGGCTGTCTTGCTTGCCGCCCGGCGCGGTTCGTCCACGTGACCGGGTTTATGCTTTTTGGGGCGCAGCGAAGGTACGTTCGTAGACATGGGTTTTGACAGAGGTCGTCGCGGAAGGGGACGCGACAAGCGCGATGGTGGTTTTGGTGAGAACGAGTTCGATCCGTTCTTCGCCGGCCAGGATCGTTTCGGTGGCGGTGACCGTTTCGGTGGCGGCGGCGATCGCTTCGGCGGTGGCGGTGGTGACCGCGGTGGTTTCGGCGGCGGTGACCGCTTCGGCGGCGGCGGCGGTGATCGCGGCGGCTTCGGCGGCCCGCGCGGCGGCGGCGGTGGCGGCTTCGGCGGACCCCGCGGTGGCGGCGGTGGCGGCGGAATGCCTGCCCAGGTCGTCGGCCAGGGCAAGGGCGTCGTAAAGTTCTTCAACGGCGCCAAGGGCTTCGGTTTCATTCAGCGCGATGAAGGCGGCGAAGACGTCTTCGTGCACATCAGCGCAGTGGAACGTGCCGGCCTCGAAGGCCTGGCTGAAGGCCAGCAGCTCGAATTCCAGCTCGTCGATCGCGGCGGCAAGATTTCGGCCAGCGAACTCGTCGTCGTCGGCGACGTGATCCCTGTCGAAAAGCGCGAGCCTGCGCCGCAGCGTCAGCTGACCGGCGAAAAGGCCACCGGCACCGTGAAGTTCTTCAATTCCATGAAGGGCTTCGGCTTCATCACCCGTGATGACGGCCAGCCGGACGCATTCGTTCACATCAGCGCTGTCGAGCGTTCGGGCCTTGGCGCTCTGAACGAAGGCGATCGCGTGGAGTTCGACATCGAGGTCGATCGACGAGGCAAGTACTCGGCGGTCAACCTGGCGCCGCTCCAGGGCTGATCAGCCTGCAACGCTTCCGGTGTTTGACCGGGAGCCTGCAAACACCTAAAAGCGCGCAAATGGCGGTCCGGATAGGGCCGCCATTTGTCGTTTGCGATTCCCGTTTTCACTTCACTGTTTCGTTATCGAGGAATTCCGTCATGTCGATCACTCCGCTGATGCCTGTGTACCCCCGGTGCGGCGTTCGGCCCGTTCGCGGCGAACACTGCCACCTCATCAGTGAAGACGGTCGCCGATTCCTCGATTTCGCCAGCGGCATCGCCGTCAACCTGCTGGGTCATTCGCATCCCGGCCTAATCGGCGCGATCCAGAAGCAGGCCGAGACGCTGATGCACGTCTCCAATCTGTACGGCAGCCCGCAGGGCGAGGCGATTGCCCAGCGCATCATCGACCTGACTTTCGCCGATACCGTGTTCTTCACCAATTCCGGCGCGGAAGCGGTGGAGTGCGCGATCAAGACTGCGCGCGCTTATCACCAGCACGTCGGCAACGACCACAAGTACGAGCTGATCACGTTCAACAACGCCTTCCACGGCCGGACCATGGCGACGATCAGCGCCTCCAACCAGGAAAAGATGCACAAGGGCTTCTTGCCGCTGCTGCCTGGTTTCAAGTACCTCGATTTCAATGACCTGGAAGCGGCCAAGGCTGCGATCGGCCCCAACACGGCCGGTTTCCTGGTCGAGCCGATCCAGGGCGAAGGCGGCGTGCGCATCGCCTCCGACGAATTCCTCCAGGGCCTGCGCCAGCTTTGCGACGAGCATGACCTCATGCTCGTCCTCGACGAAGTGCAGAGCGGCGTCGGCCGCGCCGGCACGCTCTATGCTTACGAGCAGTTCGGCGTGGTGCCGGATATCATGTCCACCGCCAAGGGCATCGGCGGCGGCTTCCCCGTCGGCGCCTGCCTCGCCACCGAGAAGGCCGCGCGCGGCATGGTGATCGGCGCGCATGGCTCGACCTATGGCGGCAATCCCTTCGCCATGGCCGCGATCGGCGCGGTGCTCGACGTGGTTTCGGACGAGGCCTTCCTCGCCGATGTCCGCGCCAAGGGCGAACGCCTGCGAGCCCGGCTGGAACAGTTCATCGGCAATTATCCCGAGCTGTTCGAATCGGTCCACGGGCGCGGCCTGTTCATCGGCATCAAGCTGAAGAGCGAACCGCGCGCCTTCGTGGCCCACATGCGCGACAATCATCAGGTGCTGACCGTTTCGGCCGGCGACAACGTCGTGCGCGTGCTGCCGCCGCTGGTGATCGACGACAGCCATATCGACGAGTTCATGGACCGGCTTTCCGCGGCTGCGGCAAGCTACCAGCCTGAAGGGGTGGCCTGATGAGCCGGGATTTCGTAGACCTGAGTGACGCCGGCGGCCCCGTCCTGGCCGCGATGATCAACGATGCCATAGACCGCAAGGCGGCACGCAAGGGTTGGCCCAAGGGCAAGCCCGATGCCGACGCTCCGCTGGACGGTCATGTGCTGGCGATGATCTTCGAGAAGAACTCGACTCGCACCCGCGTCTCTTTCGACATGGCCATGCGCCAGCTCGGCGGCAGTGCACTGATCCTCGAATCGGGTTCGACGCAGCTCGGCCGCGGCGAAACGGTGGCGGATACCGCCCGCGTGCTCAGCCGCATGGTCGATGCGATCATGATCCGCACTGACGATCACGCCAAGATCGAGGAACTGGCGCGCCATGCCGACGTGCCGGTCATCAACGGACTGACCGACCTTTCGCACCCCTGCCAGATCGTGGCCGATCTGCTGACCATCGTCGAGCGCGGCTTCTCGCTGCCCGGGCTTCAGCTCGCCTGGCTGGGCGATGGCAATAACGTGGCCAACTCGCTGATCGAGGCGGCAGGGCTGATGAAGTTCACCATCCGTATCGGCGGTCCGGCAGGCTATGAGCCCGATGCCGGCTTCGTCGAGCGCGCCCGCGCAGCGGGCGGCGAAGTGATCTTCACGCAGGATCCGGTCGAGGCCGTTCGCGGCGCGCAAGTGGTCGTCACCGATACCTGGGTCTCGATGGGCCAGGCCGGCGGCGAGGTGCATGTCGCGGCGATGCAGCCCTACCAGGTCAACCCGGCGCTCATGGGCGCTGCGGCCGACAATGCCATGTTCCTGCACTGCCTGCCCGCGCACCGCGGAGAGGAAGTGACGGACGATGTGATCGACGGACCGCAGTCCGGCGCCTGGGACGAGGCCGAGAACCGCATCCACGCCCAGAAATCCGTCTTGCTCTGGGCGCTGGGCAAGCTGTGATCGACGATACGCTGCGCAGCGACGACACCGGGTTCGATCGCGTCCTGGCCTTCACGGTTCCCGCGCGCCACGCGCGCGGGCGTGTCGTGCGGCTGGGGCCGGTGCTGGAAACGGTGCTTTCCGCGCATAGCTATCCCAAGGTCGTCAAGCATGTCCTGGCCGAGGCGCTGGTGCTGACCGCGTTGATGGGCTCTCTGCTCAAGGAAGACGGCGCGCAGCTGACCTTCCAGGCCCAGGCCGAGGGCGGCGCGGTGGACCTGCTCGTCTGCGATTATCGTAACGGGGAACTGCGTGGCTACTTGCGCCACGATCCGGACCTGGTCGAGCGGCTTGAGGAAGATTGCTCGCTGGAGGCGATCTTCGGTGCCGGTTACCTGGCGATCACTTTGGATCTGGAAGCCTCGAACCAGCGCTATCAGGGCGTGGTGCCGCTGGAAGGCGCCTCGCTGGCGGAAGCCTGCGAGAACTATTTCGCGCAGTCCGAGCAGTTGCCTACGGTCATTCGCGTTTCGGTTCGCTCCAATGAACTGCGCTGCGTGGCCGGCGGACTGCTGGTGCAGCACCTGCCGGACGGCGAGGAAGGCAAGGAGCGGCTCCATGCCAAGGAGACGCATCCGGATTGGGAGCATGTCTCGATCATGACCCAGAGCGTCCAGCCGGCCGAACTGGTGGATCCGGTGCTGAATCTGGAGCAGCTCGTCTGGCGGCTTTTCCACGAGGAAGACGAAGTCCGGGTCGAGCCGCTGGAGCCGCTGGAGCGCGGCTGTCGCTGTTCGGTGGAATACTATCGGAACATCCTCGAACGCTTCCCCGAAAGCGAAAAGGCCGACATGCGAGACGAAACGGGTATGGTTCCCGTGGATTGTGCTTTCTGTTCCAAGATCTTGCACGTCCCCGTGTAGTAATTTTCATCCCGCCGACCGGCTTGTCTTGTCGGCGGGGAATGACGATATGGGGCCCATGACCAAGCCCCAGGCACGAAATACCTCCCGTTCGGCCCGCAAGGGCTCCCCTGTTTTACAACTGCGGATGCGGACGGCCCTTATCGTCCTGACTGTCGGCGCGGCCCTTGGCGCCGGGTCGGGGGTGATGGGACAGAAGCGGTCTCTGGACATGCTGGACCAGCTGGAGTCGGGCTCCTGGGAGCTGCGCGAGCGGGGGCAGGGTGGCTCCGTCAACGATGTCTGCGTTCGCAGCGGGCGCCAGTTGATCCAGCTCCGCCATGCCGGGCTGGCTTGCAATTCCGTGGTCGTCGAAGATTCGCCCGCCGAAGTCGTGGTGCAATATACGTGCGCGGGCCAGGGTTACGGCCGCACGCGCATTCGCCGCGAGACCGATGCCCTGGTGCAGATCGACACCCAAGGCATCGTCAATGGCCTGCCCTTCGCTTATGCGGGCGAAGGTCGCCGGCTGGGTGCCTGCCGCAACTAGGGTAAGCACACGGTTGTCATCGCTCCGGCGAAAGCCTAGCGCAGGCCCATGCAGCTTTCTCAAAATACCGAAGGCCGGAAGGCGGTCGTGCTTCTTTCCGGCGGTCTCGACTCCATGGTGGCGGCCGGCATAGCCCGCGAAACGGGTTTCGCCGTGAACGCGCTGACCATCGACTACAACCAGCGCCACCGCTGCGAAATCGACTCCGCGCGGACGATTGCCGCGTTCGTCGGGGCAGAGCGCCATGTCATTCTTCCGCTCGACTTGCGGCAGTTCGGCGGCTCCGCGCTGACGGACGATATCGATGTTCCCAAGGACGGCGTGGGCACTGACGTGCCGGTGACTTACGTTCCGGCGCGCAACCTGGTGTTCCTTTCGCTGACCCTGGCATGGGCGGAAGCGATCGGGGCCTCGGATATCTTCATCGGGGTGAACGCGCTGGATTACTCGGGTTATCCCGATTGCCGGCCCGAGTTCATCGCCGCGTTCGAGGACATCGCGAAGCTGGCGACCAAGGAAGGCGACCAGGGCACGAACTTCCGCATTCACGCGCCGCTGCAGTACATGGGCAAGGCGGACATCGCGCGCGAGGCGGCGCGGCTGGGCATGGATGCCGGAATGAGCTGGTCCTGCTACGATCCGCAGCCGGGTGACCTGGCCTGTGGTGCGTGTGACAGCTGCCGCTTGCGCAAGGCCGGTTTCGCCGATGCCGGGCTCATCGATCCGACGCCTTACGCGGTCTGACCACTCTCTCTTTTCGGAAACACACGAACGCCCCGCGCAAGCGGGGCGTTTTTTTGTGCCCTCAATAGAGGGCTTCATCCGGACCAGCCGTCTGAAGCAGGCAAAAGAAAAGGGGGCCGGATTGCTCCGACCCCCCAATCTGTAACCGTTGCCGGTTCGCTTACATGCCCGAACCCGGACCGTAAGTGATTTCGACGCGACGGTTCTGCAGCTCGCGCACGCCGTCAGCAGTCGGAACGCGCGGGTTGGCTTCACCGAAGGCCTGGCTCGAGATCGAGCCGTCCGGAATGCCGTGGCTGGTCAGGTATGCACGAACCGAGTCGTTACGACGCGACGACAGACCCATGTTGTACTTCGGGCTACCCGAACGGTCGGTGTAACCGGCCAGCATGATCGGAACGCTGTTGCAGTTGCCATAGGCACTGACGGCGCTGTCGAGGATGGTGGCGGCTTCCGGCGTGATGTCCGACTTATCCCAGTCGAAGAACACGATGTACGGACCCTTGTTGCATTCCACAACCGGCGGCGGCGGCGGCGGCGGCGGCGGCGGGGGCGGCGGGGGCGGCGGCGGCGGCGGCGGCGGCGGAGCTGCCGGTTCGCCGAAGTTGTAGCCCAGGGTCGCCATCAGCGAGTGCGAGCGCCAGCGGGTGCTGATCTCGTTGCCGGCAACATCGACGAAGTCGAGGTTGTTGACGTTGCTGAAGCGGTACTTCAGGCCGACGTCCACGTGGCTGCTGATCGGCGCGCGGATACCCGCGATTGCCTGCCAGGCGAAGCCCGTGTCCGAATCGTCGAAGATGTCGTAGTGAACGCGGCCAACGCCGGCGCCACCACCGACGTAGCCCTGAAGGCCATCATCGGGACCGAAGTCGAGCAGACCGTTGACCATGAAGGTCAGGTTGCTGGCATCCGGGCCATTGCTGCCCATGAACGAAGCCTGGCGGTAGCTGGCTTCGGTTTCCAGACGGAAGGGACCGAAGTCGTAACCGAGAGCAACGCCACCGTCGAAGCCGGTGCCGAATTCGGCGGTCGCGACGTTGTTCACGCCGTTCACGTCGAGATCGGCGTCTTCGACGATCATCGCGCCGGCGTCGAGTTCAAGATACCACGAGTTGTCGCGCGCAAGCGCGGGCGTGGCGATAGCTGTAGAAGCCAGCGCCAGGCCAAGGACGAGTTTCCTCATATGTTTCCCCTACTAAGAGATTTGGAGCCACCGAGTGCCTCGAGTGTCTACCCCCTCAGCTTTACGTGTGCAAGCGCACATTGAACGCGACTGTTGCAGAAATGTCGCGTTTTCGGGGGGTTGGTGAAGCGTGTGACCCCTTTATTGGAAATCGACTGCACCGTATTACCCCTGTTCAATGCCACTCATTATGCTGAAGGAACGATACCCAAGGCTTGCAGAACGACAATCACTTCAGCGATCGCCGCCCGAGCCTGAACATCAACTGTCATTCCGCCAAGTGGTTCCACGGGAAGGGAAGCTTTTCTCCAAAAAATGTCGAAGAGGCGTTCCTGGCGGGTGGATAAGTCGTAAATCCTGAGCCCCTCGCGGGGTTGCGCGAAGAGCCAGTTGCCGCCGTGAAAGCCGGCCAGACAGCCCTGCTTGCCGGACCACTCGCCCGTTGCGCCCTCCGCAACCAGCCAGGTCTCGCCCGCGGCGGGATCGCCGGGCGGATCGGCACGCTCGCCCGACACGGTGCCGTGCAGCATCATGTCGCAGCGCGACAGCGCTTCGTTGACGAACGCTTCCTTCTGCGCCTGGCCCACCTGGAGAAGCGGCAGGGCGAATCGCGGGGTGGTGTTTTCGAAGGTAATGGAATCGCTCATCTAATGAGTCCTCGTACTCTGGTGGGGCGGTGTTCAGGGCAGGCGGAAGAGAGGGAGCGGATCGGACAGGGCATAAGTCCCCTGCTGGCGCACCCTCAGGATTTCACCGGGGGCAAGCGCCGCGAGATGGGCAAGCGTGCCGGGCGGAATGTCGAGGCGGGACGAGGATACGGTCCAGCTCGCCAACGGCGCTGCGAGGGGCCCGGCAGTGACCAGGTAGCTTTCCGCGTGTTCCATGAGAGGCACGTCGATGCCGTCCTGCCACACCCAGTTCCCTCGCGCGCGCCGGGTCCATTCCAGGCGCAGTGTGCCGTCCTGCAGCATGGCCGCGCGGGGATGGACGGGCGCCAGGGGGCGCAGGGTCAGACCGCTTGCCTGTAGCGGAGCCGTGACAGGTCCCGCATCGCCGCGGCCCAGCGCGACGACCTTCCGGTTCATCGCCGTGCCGACCAGCGCGGGATCGAGCGCGACGGCGCTGCCGTCCAGCAGGACGAAACTCTCGCCGGCGACATGGCCTGACACCGCCCCCTCGGTGCCGCCGCGCCCGCGCAGCAGGCCCTCCAGGCGCCACCGGCCATTGCCGAGCGACGTGGCCCGGGCGAACTGGATCATTTCCTCGCCGAGGAATGCGAGGTTGGCCCCTTCTGCGAGCTGGCGGGTCGTGGCGGCAACGAGCTGCATCGCGGCATCCACCAGAGTGACCTCCAGGCGCGAGCGGCGATCGAACAGGAGCGGACTCATCGGCGGCAGCGCGTCTGTCGCCCTGCCCATCGTCGCCCGCTTGCGCCCGCTCGGTCCCAGCGGGTGAAGCGCGCCGTCGCCGCGGTCGGCGAACAGGGCCGCGCCGCTCCAGTTGCTGCCGGCCGAGGAAAGCGCGGCGAAGAGACGCGCCTCGCCCGTGCCTGCCGTTGCCGGATCGCAGGGCAGTTCGAAGGCGGCCAGGACAGTGGGCATGGCCGGCAGGTCCTGCGGAGCATTGAGCCGCCCCGGATCGGCGGCCGACTGCTCCGGATCGTTGGCCCGGACGGGCGCCAGCCGCTCGGCCGAGAGTTCGATACCCGTGTCGCGCCATTCCCATTCGAGCACGCGCCATTGCCCCGCGATGCCCGGGAACGTGACCAGGGCGCCGGGCGCCACTTCGGGATCGAGTTCGCTCGTTCGCCAGGAAATACGCTCGCGGGACCAGTCGATCCGCTGCCGTACCTGCTCGATCATGGTCCGGGCCGTGTCCGCGGAAAGCGTGGCGGGCAGTTCGATCGCGCGCGGCGCCCCGGTGCTGCTGTTGCCCGCAGGACCCTGGGCATGCTGCACGCCGGGAAGATAATCACGCTCGCTGTCGAAGTAGCGCAGCAGGGAGATGGGCTGGGCTTCGGCGGCAAGGCGGCGCCGGCTGAAGCCGGTCGCGCCGCCGAAGTCGTCGTCGCCGGCCGAAACCGCTGCTTCGGGCAAAGCGATCGGGCGGTCCTGGCTGCGTCTGCGGGACACGACAAGCGTGTCCGGTCCGGCGTCGATATCGAGCGGCAGGACCTGGTCGATGGTCCGCAGCACACCGTCCAGCGGGCCGTCGCAGGTCAGGCCGCGAAAGCCTTCCAGAGGGACCGCCGCGTCCGCATCCGCGACCAGATCGCCCAGGACATCGGCCAGATCGAAGTCCTCATCGGCCAGGACTTCGAACGTCAGGGCGGGGATGCGGTTGTAGAATTCGGAAAGGTCGAGATCCTCGAAGACGACATAGGCGAGGTCGCGGTGGGCAGGACAGCGCGCCTCGCCCTCGGCAGAAAGGATCAGCGGGTCGCAGGGCTGGTCCCCGTGCCCCAGGTGGAGACGCAAGGTGCCGGCGGCCATGAGGTCCCCCTCTGTGCCGCGCAGCAGGCGGCCGTCGGCCCAGATCCGGCCGAGGGCCGCGATGGGCCGGCTGGAAAGCGCCACGGCGAAGCTGGCGGTGTAGCTGTAGGTTGTGATCGAGGCGGCGCCCTTGCCGCCGCCCAGTGTTTCGCTGCTTTCGACGAGGTCGGTGGCCCAGATCACCTGCCCGGCCACGCGCATGCGGCCGAAATGGCGAGGCAGGGGTTGGCCGTAGCTGGAGCTGGTGACCTCCAGTTCCTTCAGGCGAGGGCCTTGCCGGTGCGGAGAACCGAAGATCGCGGCGTCGAACTGGCTGCCGACCATCGAGCCGATCGCGCCGCCCACCGGCCCGCCGATCGCGGTGCCGACGGCATTGAGAACGAGCGTTGCCATGTCATGTCCTTCTAGGTGATGGGATCGCAGGCCTGGCGCCAGAGCCCGGCAAGCGGCCAGTCTTCGGGAATCGGGCCGAGCACGACGCGGCCCAGTCCCGCATGGGCGTGGACGATCCGGCGCCGGTCCACGGCCACGGCGAAATGGAGCTGGCATGCCCCGGGCCGCAGCATGAGCACGTCTCCCGGCACTGCAGGCCCATTGGCAGGCGCAAGTCCCATGGACCTTGCGGCGGCGGCGACGAGCGAGTCCCGCTCCCCGCCTTCCAGTGCGCGCAGCCGATACGTGGCAGGCACCTCCATCGCGCCTCCGTGGGCGAGTGCGACGACGCCGAGGCAATCGAGCCCGATGTGTCGGTCGCGGCCATGCAGCCGGAACGGCACGCCGACGAGGCCCTTTGCCGCGGCGGCGATCTCGTCCCCGGTCATGCGGCGGGCGCGGGGTAGCGGGTGAGCAGGTCGTTGCCGGGCAGGAAGGGCTCGCCGCGGAAGTTTGCGGCGTTGCCGAACCGGGTTCCGCACGTGCCGAGGGTATGATCGCAGCCTTCGCGCAGGAACGCCCGTGTGCCGGGGGGTGGTTGCCGGTCGAGCGGATCGCCGAGCCTCAGGCGGTCACCCGTCCACCCGGCGATCTTCATCGTCATGCCGGCATAAGGACCCTCCAGCCAGCGCAGGCTGCCGCCTGCGAACAGGGCGGGATCGACGGTGGTGCCGAGCAGAAGCGAGGTGTCCTCCGCGTCCACGGCCGCGATGCTGACCTCGCGGGTGAAGCGCTGGGGATCGAGATTGCAGCCCGGTCCGCAGAAGGATGCGCGGCACGAGGGGCTGGTGCGCGGCACGGGATCCCGCGCAAGCTCTTCCTTGCGCGATGCCAGTTCGGCCGAGAACGTGCCGTCCTCCTGCGACACGGCGCCGATCGTGCCGGTGTAGAGCGTGGTGCGCTCCCGCGTTTCCCAATCGACCAGGCCGATGCGGACGAAGGCACCATCGAAGCGGCCCCCGGCCAGGTCCTCGGCCGAGATCGCCTCGTGAGTGAGCGTGCCGCGCACTTCGGCGCTATCGGCCTCGAACCCGGCGGACTTGCGGATCGACGAGGGCACCATGCCGGGCGCGGCCCGGTGGAGCAGCCCGTCGAACCAGAGGTCGGCGTCATGCGTGGTGAAGCCCAGCGTCACGCCGTCTCGGCGGTCGATGCGCCAGAAGGCGGCGGCGGTTTCGAGGTCGCCTGAAAACCAGATGCGGCTCATGACGCCTCCCGGATCTCTACGACAGGCACGCTGGGTGCTTCACCGGCGGCGAAAGCAGAGCCGGTGATTTCGAGCCGATCCTCGGCGAAGCGCACCGGGACGTCGAACAGATATCCCGCGCGGACGACGGCGCCTGCAGCCGGGGCATCGTCGAACAGCACGATACCCATCGGCTCCAGCGACCAGTTCCCCTCCTGCTCCGTGCCGCCGACCGAGACGCGCAGGGTGCCGGGCTGCGGCCGGGTGATGCGGCGGACCTGGCCAAGATCCTCCTGTCCTTCCACGTCTCCGTAGCGCTTGACCAGCGGGAAGCCGGCGCGGGCGCCGTCGCCGGTGTCCAGGTACTGGTCGTGCGGCGTCGGCGCGGCGACCATGCCGTTCGAGCTGAAGTCGCTGGGATCGCGCAGGCGGAAACCGCGTGCGGGGCCGCGGCGGGCACGGAAGAAGGCGATCAGCGTGCCCAACTCGGCCTCGGATCGGACGCCCGGCCCCACGTCGAAGCGCAGGCGGGCGTTCGACCACAGACTGTTGCGCCGCTCGAAGCCGGAGGCAGTCACGGAGATCGAGGTGGAGAATTCGGGAATGACGGCAGCATCCCGGCCAAGCGCGAGGGGGTAGGGCACGTCGTCGAAGGCCTGCATGGGTTCGGCTCCTGAAGGCTGGAACGGTGGGGGGAGGCGGACGAAGCCGTCGCGGGCGACTTGCGGCAGAGCCCAGACGACCACCTCGTGCGGGGAGCGGGCCAGGGCCTCGTCGATGCCCGCGTCGATCCGCCGCCAATGGTCGCTCTGCGCGGCGGTCAGCACGAAGCCGGCGAGATAGTCCTGGTCCTCGGGCGGGTAGCCGAGGCGCTCGTTCACCGTGGCATAGGCGCGGCGGCGCAAGACGTCGGCACCGGCGGTGAGCCAGTCGTAGTCCTCCACCTGCAGCCGGTCGAAGGCGGGCGCGGCCCAGCCCACCGGCAGGTTGGCGCGCCGCATCTCGGGCATCGCGGCGTCGAGCACGGTGGGCGTGAAGACCAGCGCCAGCGCTTCGGCCGCTGCGGGCGCCGCGGCGGCGCGCACGGCGGAGACCAGATCGGCGGTGGACCTGGCCAGCACCGCGCCGGCCGTGTCGAGCAGGGCCTGCTGGGCAGCGTCCAGCGGCGCGCGCATGTCGGGAATGACGGCGGGCGTGCCGCCAAAGGTGGCGAGAGCCTCGGCATCGTAGAGACAGATGCGGCCGTCCGCGAAGCACCACCACCAGGGCTCGCCCACCTGGAAGCGCACCGGCGCACCGGCCTCGATCATGATCCGCGCAAAGGCGGCGCCGACCGATTGCAGCCAGGCCATCGCCGCGCGGTTCGCCGGCGAGAGCAGGGTGGAGGGCGGTTCCCATCCGGTCAGCGCGGGATTGCCCAGATGATCGCGCTGCTTCCATGCGGGAGGGCAATGCTGGTCGAGCAGTTCGTAGGACAGCGAGGCCACCGGGCTGAAGCCCAGGTCCATGCATTCCCGGAAGAAGGCGCGGTGCCAGTTGCGCGTCGGCGCATTGAGCGGGTCTGCGGTCGCGCCGGCCAAATAGCCGCCATCCGCCGGGGCGAGCCGGAAGTAATGGCTCATGCCGACATAGTGGATCACCGAGCCCCGGTAGCCGAGCTGGCGCACGTTTCGCAGCAGGCGCGCGGGCGTCTGCACGCCCTGATCGTCGAAGCCCGTTGCCATGGCGAGGCCGTTGGGCGGCAGGATCACGTCGCCGATTTCCAGCATGGCCCGCGCGCCATCGGTGCGGATCTCGCTCAGTTCGATCCAGCCTTCGGCTTCGGCCGGCAGGGGTTCGGCGCTGCCGTTATAACCGGGCGGGCAAAACGAGATGAACATGCGGTCGATCGCATGGGGCCATACCCGGTCAGCGGAAGGCAGCGAGAAACCGGCGTCGAGTTCGGAGAAACGCAAGTCGATGCGGGCGTCCTCGCCGGTTCCTTCCGCATAGTTCCAAAGGCGGACGTACCAGACGCGCGCCGCGCCCGCGGCGTCCTTGCCCTCGACGGTCAGGGTGGGGCCGATGCCGGAATCGAGCGGGATCACGCCCGATGAGCGCCAGCGAAAGCTCAGCGCGGTATGGGCGTAATCACGGTCGGTCCGGTAGGCGAGAAGCGGGTGGTCGAGGCTGTCGACACTGTCCCAGATCAGCCCCCCGAGATCGCCCTTGCGCAGGAAAGCTGCGTCGAGGCGCAGCGAATCGGGGCCTGTCGATATGAGGGAGGCCATCATCGGTCGCGGAAAGTTGACGGTCCAGAAACGCGGGTCGAAGCGCTTGATCCAGTCGCTCGCCTGTCCGTTGCGCTTGTTTGCAAGCCAGAATGCCATGTCGGTTGCTCCGATGGTGTCAGCGGGCGGCGATCGCGCGGCGGACGGCGCTGGCGACCTGGCGCGAGGAGCGCTGAAGCGATTGGGGTGCGCTGGATCCGCGCGGGGCGTTGAGGTGGATGGCGACTTTCACGTCGCGCGCGGGGGTGCCCGGGGATGCCTCGATCCGTCCCGCCGAGGTGGGGACGAACATTTCCGGCCCTCGCTCGCCGACGACATAGCCCCGCCCGGGCGAGACATTGCCCCCGGTGGCGCGGCCCGGCAGGCCCAGCACGCTGGAGAACAGGCCGGAGAGGTCGAGCATTCCCGCCACGCCCCCGGATGCGCCCGTGGAGCGGCCCGTTCCCGCACCGAGCAGGCCCTGCACCGACTGCGCGGCGATCTCTCCCAGCGTGCCGAGGGCGGCGCGCTTGAGGTCGCCGAACCCCAGGCTGCCGCGGCGGATGGCGCTGGTCAGGCCTTTTTCCAGCGCCTGTCCGGCCTGGGTGAAGCCGGAGACGAGATCGTTGTCGATGCTGCCGCGCATCCGGGCGATGTCGCGGGAAAAGCCATCGGTACTGGCCCGGACTTCCACCAGGAGGCTGTCGATTTCATCGCTCATCATCGTGCTCCATCAGCTTTTCGAGAGGGGACCGGTCACAAGGGGATGCCGTGGGGGCAGTGAGCAGGCCGAGCGCGGCGGCGAGTTCGGCGGGGGTGGCGGCCCAGAATTCTCCGGGCCTCCATCCGAGCTGGCGCGCGGCAAGGCCGCAGAGCGCCAGTGCCGCCGCGGCGAAACGATCCTCGCTCACCCGCCACCCTTGAGGATCTGGCCAAGCAGGCTGCGCAAGGGCGCCGAGGAGGCGGCAAGCCCCTGCGCGACGACGGCTTCGCCCACCGCCGCGCGGGGCACCGCGCGCAGCGGATCGAGGCAATGCCAGAACAGCGCCGTGATCTCCGCAAGGCGCAGCTGTCCGGCCCCGGCCCTCTCCACCAGCGCGAAGAGCGGACCGAGTTCCTCCTCGGCAGCGATCAGCGCGGTGAAGCTGGGGCGCAGGACATGCGCTGTTCCGCCGATCTCCAGCAGGGCCTCGCCTCGCAGCGAATTGGCGGGCCGGGCCTCATGTCCACCCGTCATGCCGCGGCCACCGGACCGGAGCTTTCGAGCTGGAGCGTGTAATTGCGCTCTCCGTTGAAATCCCCGGCGTAGTCGAGGCGCTGGACGAGGAAGCGGCCGCGTAGCCGTTCTCCGTCTTCGAAGCTCAGTTCGTAGTCGTCCAGGGTGCCGGCCATGGCATTGGCGCGGATCTTCGCCTCGGCCGCACTGCCGAGGAAGATGCCGGCCGCGCTCACCGAAACCGCGCGAACGCCCGCGCCGGACAGCAGGTCCCGCCAGCCGCCGCTGTCCTTGCTGGTGACGACGACGGCATCACCCGTCACTGACATCTGCGTCGTGCGCAGGCCGGCCACGGTCTGGTAGGCGGCAGGAATGTTGCCGTCGGAGATCTTGAGAAGGAAGGCGCTGCCTTTCTGGGCGGGCATGGATGGCTCCTTTGTCTTGCAGGGCTGGTTTCAGGGATCAGGCGGCGAGCAGCCTGAAGCGATATTCAAGCAGGATCGCGCGGCGGCTCTCGCCGCGCTGCTCGGCGCGGGCGCGCAGGAACTGGACGGCGACGACCTGGAAGGTCGGCTGGTCGCGGGGAAGGTCTTCGATCCGCGCCTCGATCGCAGAGGTGAGGAAGGCCGCGGCGTCGGGCGTTTCGCCCCGGCAGTGAAGTTCGAGGGCGACGCGCACCTCGCGGCCCGGCGCGGTCTTGCAGCTCCAGTCCGTGCTGGCGCTGGAGGCGATGGCGAGCCACGGCAGGCTGGTGCGCGAGGGGGCTTCCTCGACGATGGCGTTGAGCTGGGCGGCAAGCACCGGATCGGCGCCGAGCCAGTCCATGAGGGCGGCGCGCAGGGCGATTTCCATTCCCTATCCTTTCGCGAAGAGCGGCCAGACCAGGTCGGCCCGGCGCCAGCGGCTTTCGTCACGTCGGGCCGCAAGGTGGCGGGCCTGCGCGTGGGCGGCGGCGAGCGCGGCGGCGCGGGCGGCCAGGCGGCGTGCGAGATCGTCGAAAGCGGCTTCCGCATCGGCGGCGATGGTCCCGCTCATCGCAGGCGCATCCGCCGCCACGGGCGCCAGAGCGCCGCTACCGAGGCGGGGGGGAAGAGCCGCGGCGCCCTCGCTCTCGCGTTCGCGGTGCTGGTGCGCGGCAAGGCGGATCATCCCGTGGCGCAGTCCGTCCGGCAGGTGGTCCCAGTCTTCGGCCAGCCCCGCCGTGAAGCGCACCGCGATGCGAACGATGGAGCGCGTGGGATCCGGCGGCAGGGACAGCCTCACCCGGCCGCCGCCATCGGCGCCGAGGTCGATCTCGGCAGTGCCTGCCGGAAGCGGGAAGCGCTCGCTGGCGCTGCTGCTGCTGCCAGTGCCAGTGCCAGTGCCGATAGGGTCAGGGCCGAGTCCATGGATGGCGGTAATCGCCTGTACCGGGCGGGCGGACAGCGCGTGCCAGCCTGCTTCCGCCGGCAGCACTTCCTCGCACTGCGCGGCCAGCGGCATGCGGCCGGTGAACGCCTCGCAGGTTTCGAGCGCACTGGCGAGCAGGGCCGAAAGCGGTCCGTCGTCGCGCGTGGTGGTCACGCCGAGCCACTGCTTGAGCTCGGCAAGCGCCGAGGGTGGCAGCACGGCCGGCGTGAGAATGACCCGGTTCATGGGTGTCTCCGATGAGAAGGGAGGGGGCGGGTAGCCCGCGCCGCCCGAAGGTGGCGCGGGCTGCTGCTCAGGATCCGCGCCGGGGAAGCAGAAGGGTTCCTCCCCCGCGCGGGCCGGGGGCGTCAGGCCGAGATCTTGAGCAGCTTGATCGCGTCGGAATCGAGTACTTGGCCGCCGATGCGCTTGGTCGCGTAGAAGTGGACGAAGGGCTTGTTGGTGAACGGATCGCGCAGGATCGAGGTGGCGCTGCGTTCCGCGATCAGATAGCCGGCGCGGAAGTTGCCGAAGGCGATCGGGAAGGCGCCCGCCGCCACGTCGGGCATGTCCTCGGCCTCGATGACGGGGTAGCCGAGCAGGCGGTTCGGCTGGCCTTCCATCAGGCCGGGCTGCCAGAGGAAGGAGCCGTCCGACGCCTTGAGCTTGCGCACCACGGCCAGGGTCTTCGCATTCATCACCCAGCTTGCGCCCTGGCGGTGGCCGCCCTTCAGCGCATGGACCAGGTCGATCAGCTTGAGTTCGGGCGCGGTGTCGAAGCCGGTGGCATTGCCCGTGGCAAGGAACTGCAACGAGCCGAAGGGGCGCGCCGCGTCGCCCGTGGCGGCATTGGGCGCGATGAGGAAGCCCATCGGCTGGTTGATGCCGGTGCCGCTGACGAAGGCACGCCCTTCCGCGCGCGCGAATTCAGAGGCGATTTCGTCCGCCAGCCAGGACTGGATATCGAAGGCGGCATCGTCGAGCATGGCCTGGCTGGCGGCCGGGTTGGCATAGAGTTCACCGGCCGGCGGCGCGATTTCGGCAAAGCTGGGCGTGGCGGTTTCGGTGCGGGCGCCGGTTTCGCTCACCCAGCCCGAGGCGGTGCCGCCGGTGGTGATGAGCTTGCGGTAGCCCGCCGTACCGGTCTGCACCACTTGCGCGATCGCGCGGATCGGGCTGATGTCCCGCAGCCTGGCGGAAATCAGCGCGTCCACTTCGCGCGGCACGGCATAGCCGCCGTCCGAGGCGGCGATGCCGGAGAGCGATTTCACCTCCGTCTCGCGGCCCAGGCGCAAGTAGCCATCGACGAATCCCTTCACTTCGAGGCTGGCGGAACTGGCGGCGCCGCCTTCGATCACCGGGCGCGAGGCCGCGCGGCTGACGCGGTCGAGACGGGCCTTCACGTCCTCGACATCGCCGCGCAGGGTTTCGACGGCGGCTTCGGTGGCGTCCTGACGGGCGACGAGGTCGAACGAAGCGTCGAGCGCTTCGACCGGGGCAATGGATTCCATCGGGCACTTACCTTTCGGTTGGAGCCGCCGGATTGGCGGCGGGAAATCAATCGGGGGAAGGGATCAGGCGATCAGGTGGACCCGGGCGCCGTGCTGCATCGGGTGAGTGACGAGGCTCACCTCGAACAAGTCGAGGTCGAGCAGATCGCGGCCCTCGGCGCCGGCGCGGCTGGAGCGGGCGCGATAGCCGAAGGAGAGCCCGGTCACGGCCCCGCGCCGCAGCGCGAGTCCGGCCGCGCCGTCCGGGTTGTCGACCGCGGCGATCACGCGCAGGCCGCGTGCGTCTTCGGTGGCCGTCTGCACCCAGCCGATCCGCAGGTCCGGCCGGTGCTGCCAGAACAGCGGCAGGGGATCGCGCCGCTCGGCCAGGGTCCGGGCGAAGGCGCCGGGCCGGATCGCGTCGCGTCCGGCATCGCGGTGGCCGAACAGGGCGGCGTAGCCGGCGAAGCGCAGCGCGCGTGCATGCGGGGCCTGCGGCGTCATCGCAGCAGCTCCCCGGTACCGAAGCGAACCGCAAGGCCGAGCAGGAGCAGGGCGAGCACGCCGCGCACCAGCCAGCCGATTGCCGCGGCCTGGGCGCTGGCCTTGGCGTCGCGCCAGGCCTGGAGCAGTTCGCGCAGTTCCGAGAGATCGCCGGGCGCGGTCGCATCGTCGAGGCCGATCCGTGACAGCATCCGCCGCGCGCCCACTTCGCTGGCTTCCTCGACGATGGCGCGCAGGGTCACGAGTTCGCTGCCTTCGGTGGTCGCCTGGGCGAGCAGGCCGGCCAGCATGTCCTTCTGGTTCATGATTTGTTCTCCACGTCTTCCAGGGTCGACGCCGGTTTGGGCGCGAGTCCCAGCAGGGATCGTTTCTCATCATCCGCCAGGAAGTCCGCCGCGCAGACTTGTGCCCAGAGGCGTTCGCGGTCTTCGGACAAGGCCGGTACGCGGTCGAGGTCGATGGCCAGGGCGGCCTCCGGGAACCAGGGCGAAACCCCCTCGCAGAGACCGGCGAGAATCTTGCTCGCCAGTGGCAGCAGGGTCAGGCGCCAGAGCGCGCGGTTCGCCTCCCGGTAATTGGCGTAAGTGGCATCGCCGGGCAGGCCCAGCAGCATCGGCGGCACACCGAAGGCCAGCGCCACGTCACGGGCGGCGGCGGCCTTGAGCGTGGCGAAGTCCATGTCCGCGGGCGTCATGGCCATCGCCTGCCATTTCAGGCCGCCCTCCAGCAGCATCGGCCGCCCGGCATTGCCCGATCCGGCATAGGCCTGGGTAAGCTCGGTCTTGAGCCGGTCGAACTGGTCACCCGTGAGCGTATTGCCCTCGCCCGCCTCGTAGACCAGCGCCCCGGACGGACGGGCCGCATTTTCCAGAAGCTGGCGGTTCCACTGCGACGCGGCGTTGTGCGTGGCGATCGCCTCGTCGGCGGCGGCCAGGCAACCCGCGCCGTAATGGTCGTCCGCCGGGTGGAAATGGCGGATGTGGATGACGTTGGGCGCGGCGTCCTCGTCAAGCAGCGGGATCGTCAGGCGCCGCCCGGCCACGTCGTAGGCGAAAGCGGCAGGCCAGCCGTCCTCGCCCGCGACGATGGAGACGCGCTCGGGCCGCAAGGCGAAGAGTTCCACCGGACGGCCGCGCGCGTCCTTGAGCACCTGCACATAGGCATTGCCGTGGAGCAGGAGGTGGCAGGCGAGCGTCTCCAGCAGCGACTGTCCCGCGCTCGTTTCGGTCACGAGAGAGACAAGCCGCGGATCGGCAGGGCGCAGCGGCGCGCCGCCGATGCCTTCCGCAACCAGACGCACCGCGCGCTGGGCCACGGGATTCTCAAGATAGGCGCGGCGCACGGCCGAGCCATATTCGAAGGGAGCACGCCCGCCGCCGCTCTCGGCGAAAAACCATGGCGAGGCCGGTCCGCGCGCCAGCGGCACGCGGGCACTCTCACCCTTGAAGGCGGCGACGAGCGTTTCGAGGAAGGACACTGCAGGGTTTCCTTTCAATGGGGTTTTCACGAGCGGATCGCTCCGCAGGCCGCTGAGGCCGGAAATGGCGCAGGGAGGGTTCTGCCTGGCGTCCAGGGTGTCCGCGCAAAGGCGCGCAGATCCCCGGTTCGGTGCGGTAAACTCAGGCCAGCCGCACGCGAGGCTCGCCGTTCCGGCCGAGCATCAGTTCGCTCAGGGCCCAGACCAGGGCGTCGGCACGATCCGGCGAACGTCCCGGGCCCTGGTAGGCACCTCCGGCGATGAGGCCGCACATCTCGTCTTCCAGCGCGGGAAACAGCCCGGCATGGCGGACCCGCCCGGCCTCGTAGAGCGCGGCGACCGGCTCGGCGCGGGCGACTTTGCCGCGGCTGGCGTGGACCAGCCGCAAGGGCAGAGAGAGCTGGGCCGCGCGCAGTACCGAGGCGACCATGGCGCCGCCCTGGTTGGCCTCCGCGATCACCCGGTCGGCATGCCAGGCCTCGGCGGTGCCGGCGACGGCGCGGGCCCAGCGTTCGGGACCCGCCTTCTCCACCGAGGCATCGGCCATGACATGCGCGGTGCCGTCCTGCCCCATGCCCACGACCACGATCCCGCAGGCATCGCCCCCGGCCGAGGCCGGCGGATCGACGCCGACGACCACGCGGTCGCATGCGGGCGCGGCGTCCTCCCGGCAGCCTTCCAGCAGGGCACGGCTCCAGAGCGCGCCTTCGACATCGGCGATCAGTTCGCCGTCGATCTCCTGCCGTCCCAGCAGGCTTTGCGAAAACGTCCGGCGCATGGCCCTGAGGAAACGGGCGGGCAGGTTGGCGGCATTGTCGAAGGTGCTGCCGCGCGTCACGGCGACTTCGCCGTCCTGGCTTTCGGCCAGCAATCGCGAGACCAGAGGTACGCTTCGGGGCGTCGTCGTGGCCACGACGCGGGGGTCATGGCCCAGCCGGAGACCCATGAGCAGGTTGTCCCAGCTCGCGACGGCCCTGCCCGAGGCATTGTCCCATTTGGCCACTTCGTCGCACCAGGCGTGGCTGTGCTGGGGGCCGCGCAGGGCTTCCGGCTCGGCCGCGGAATAGAGCGTGGCCTGCGCGCCGTTCGGCCATGTCAGACGGCGCAGCGAAGGTTCGAAAAGGGGCCGTCTCCAGGGCGCGCCTATCGACAGCAATCCGCTTTCACCTTCCACCATCACCGAGCGCGCCTCGCCGAGATGGGCGGCGACGAGCGCGATGCGGGCATCGGGATGATGCTCGGCAACCTCGTTCACCCATTCGGCGCCGCAGCGCGTCTTGCCGAAGCCGCGCCCGGCCATGACCAGCCATACGCGCCAGTCCCCGGCGGGGGCGATCTGCGAGGGCCGGGCCCAGAGACGCCAGTCCCAGCGCCATTCGCGCTGTCCGGAGGCGCCAAGACCCGTCATGAAGGATTCCAGTTCGCCGTCTTCGGCTTCGGCCAGCCAGTGCAGGGGATCGGCTTCAGCCATGATCGGCCTCCTTGCCCGTTTCGAGCGCGCGGCGCGCCGTGATCTGCTGGCGCAGCTGCGCCAGCTTGGCGTGGATAGAGGCGCGCACGGCGGCCAGATCCTCGTTCTCCCGCGCTGCCCGCTCGCGCGCCACGGTTTCGCGGTGGAGGCCGAGGAGGCGAAGGGCGGTGGCGTTGTCGAACTTGACCTCGCCGTCCCGGGGATCGCCGAAGCGCAGCCGATAGAGCACTTCCATCTCGAGGTTCTCGTAACCTTCGAGCAGGGCGACGTGCCAGTCCCGGGCGAATTCCGGGTCTGTCCGGCGCAGTCTATAGGCCTTGCCCGGCGGCACTCCGGCGGCGGTGCTGGCGGCACTGACGTTCGAGGTTTCGGCCAGCGCGGCGAGGAAATCCGCACGCCACCGCCGGTTGTTGATGGGGCGCTCGTCCCCGGGCTCACGCGCCGTGGAGACAGGGCTGATCGTCTTGCCACGCCGGCACCGTGCAGCGCCGGACGTAGCCCGTTTCGGCTCGACCATAGGGGATCATCCCGGAGTTGATGTGGTGCGGATCGAAAGGAGAGCCGGACGAATCGGCTGCCCCCCTTGTTCCTGTTTTGTACCAATCCAGCGTCGTAATGTCAAGCAGATATAACCAAATGGGTTATAGCTTGCCGCCTCCGCGCCGGCCTACTAAGCACGGCACGCGTGCCGCCTTCTTGCGGCGCCCGATCTCATGACAGCCGGAGAACTCGATGCTGCGCCGCCTCTACGACTGGACCATGGCCAAGGCGGCGCACCGCCATGCCGAATGGTGGCTGGCCCTGTTCGCCTTCATGGAAGCCAGCTTCTTCCCCGTGCCGCCGCATCCGCTGCTGGGACTGATGTGCCTGGCCGAGCCGAAGAAGGCGATTCGCTTCGCGATGATCGCCACGCTGGCATCGGTCGTGGGCGGCCTGCTGGGCTATGCCATCGGCCACTTCGCCTATGCCGCTTTCGGTGAGGCGCTGCTTCACGCGCTGGGGCTGGCGGACAGCTTCCCCAAGGCGGCCTGCTACTTGCGGGAATACGGCGCCGAGATCATCGTGGTGAAGGGCGCGACGCCGATCCCGTTCAAGCTGCTGACGATCACGGCCGGCTTCATCGGCATGAACCTGGGCGTGTTCATCGCCGCCTCGGTCGTCTCGCGCTCAATCAGCTTCATGATCGTGGGCGTGCTGTTCCGCTTGTTCGGGGCACCGATCAAGGCCGTGATCGACAAGCACCTCGGCAAAGTCACGGCGGCCTTCGCCATCGCCGTGGTCGCCGGCTTCCTGGCGGTCGCCTTCCTGGGCGGCGGCACCAAGGAAGCCAACCAGAAGTGCGACTTCGCCGCCGCTGCCAAGGCCTGACCCGGCAGCCGCGCGCGGGGGAAATGACGGCGCCGTCCGCGACGGCGCCCTTATCGGCCTAGCCCTCGATCACCCGCGCATGGGGGTGATGCTTGGCGATATGCTTGCGGACGATCTTCAGGTTGCGGCTGTTGGAGCGGAACACGAAGTCGAACAGATCGCCGGCCACCGGAACCGCGCCAAGCAGCGTATCGACGCCGACATTGACGGTCATCCGGGCGAGCTGCCACTTCGGCATGCCCAGCCGCCGGGCTTCCCACACGATATACATGCCGAGCGCCGCCGAAACGAGATCGCCGGCCACGGGAACCAGGCCCATCACCGCGTCCAGCCCCACCTTGCGGCGCATGCCGGGAAGCGAGATGGCACGCTCCAGCACATGCTCGAGCATTTCGATGCGACGGGAGATGGAAACCGGATCGGACCCGAGCGGAAATTCCAGGTCCATGCGCCGTGCGGAAGTCTGTCCAGTCGCCAAAGTCGTACCTCTCCTCGAAAGGGATAGGCGAATTATCTGGGGACCCAGGCCAATGGCATCAAGGGGTGCCAGCCCCAGGTATTGGGCGCGAAGCCCGCGACGCTGCCGCGTACCAGCGACCAGCGGATCGGAGTTCCGAAGGGAATGAACACGTTGGCGGCCGTGAGTTCGGCCTCGGCCTCGGTCAGAAGCGCGGACCTTTCCTCGGGCGTGGTGGCCGTGGTGGCTTCCTTCACTCGGGCATCGGCCTCGGTGGAACAGAGGCCCTGTCCGTCGCTGCAGGCCAGGCGGTTGAGAAACCACGCAGCGCGGGGATAGCGGGCGACATCGTCCACCAGCCGCAGGTCCGCAGCTTCGATGTCGCTGTTGCGCAGGAGATGGACGCCGATGGCCGCGAAGTCTGCGGCGAGCTTGCCGAACAGGGTATCCGATCCGTCGCCGGCGGGGAGCCAGATCGACAGGTGCGGGCCGTTGGCGGCGGGCGGAACCGGCGCGGGGGCTGCGCCGCGCGTTGCCTTGGTCGCCTGCTTCGGCGCGGCACCGGGTGGCTGGGCGGCGGCCGGTGCGGCCGGAGCGGCGGGCCGCTCGCCGGTCGATCCACTTGCGCCCGATGCCCAGCGGCGCACGCGCGCCGCGGCCACCGCGCGCCGGTCGTCGAGCGACTGTTCGCTCCACCGTTCGCCGATCGTGCCAAGGTCGCCATCGAGGCTGGGCGAAACGAGCCGGGTCGTGGGCGACCATCCACCGAGGCTGAACGGCGCGATCAGGCCCTCCCGGTCGATCGCCATGGCCAGGGCCTCGCGATTGGCGGGGTCGGCCAGGAAACCCTTGTCGCGCATCACCTTGAGGCCGAACAGGCCGACCACGGGATCGAGCTGGATCGTCCCGCGCAGGATGCCGACCGAGCGGGTGAGGGGGAAGTCCTGGATCTCGCCGCCCATCACGATATCGACTTCGCCCGCGTTGAACGCCTCGACCGCGGCTGGACCGTCAAGCACCCGCAAGTCGATGCGGCGGCTGCGCTGCGGCCAGTTTTCCACCGCAGGCAGTCCCAGGCTGGCGGGATCGATGGGGACGAGGCGGGCCGCGCTACCGGCGCGTTCCAGGCGCATCGGACCAGCACCGCGGTTCTTGAAGGCCAGGCCGAGTTCCGGTTGGGCCAGCAGTTGCAGCAGATAGGGCATCGGCCGGCCGAGCCGGATCTCGACGACCCGCCCTGCCATCGTGCGGATTTCGTCGATACCGGCCAGATCGCGCGCGAGCGGTGTGCCGTCCAGCGCATCGAGCGCGGTCTGCAGCGCCTTCTTGGCCGATTCCGCCGTCAGCGGCTCGCCCGATGGCCAATCGCCGTCGCGCAGCCGGAAGATGTAGCTTTGCCCGTCGTCGGTGACGATCCAGCGATCCGCGAGCGCGGGAATGACGCGGCCCTTTTCATCGAAGGCCACCAGGCCCTCGGTGGTGGAGGCGCGCAGGAGCTGCCCGGCCAGGGTGGTGCTTTCGCCAATGTCGAAGGGCGCGCCGGATGTGCCGCCGGACCTGCCGAGCACGGCGACGCTCAAGGCCGAATTGTCCGGAGAACCGCAGGCGGCAAGCGCCAGCGCAGTGGCCAGAGGGATCAGGCGGAAGGGAACCGGAGTTCGAAAGGCATGGCGCTTGGCGAACATGGCCTTGGGACTAGTCGATTTGTGGCAGAGCGCAAATGGCTGGCGCGCCGCGGGGTCGATTTTTCGCCGGGCGGGCAGAAATCAGAGCTTGCGCAGGTTTTTCGCGGGCGTTGTGGGGGGCGAATATTGCGCTTCGTACGTGCGCACGAAATTCGGCTTGTCGTCCGGGACCGGGGTTACGGCGGCACGGGCCAGCTTGGGGTCGATTTCCTCGGTGAAGGCCACGCCGAAGCGGTTTTCCTGCACCCAGGCGACCGAGCCTGCGACCCAACCGATGTTACGGATGTTCACTGCGACCAGCGTGCCGCGCATGACCTGGATTCCGCCTTCGCCCATCATGCCGCCGGCGGAGAGGTTGCGGACCTTGATCCGGTATTCGCCGTCCAGCCCGTCGATGCGCAAATCGGCCATGAGGAACAGGCTGTCGCGCGCAATCTGGCGATTTTCGATCTCGGTCATGCGTTCTCGTCCGGCATTCGGTCAGGCAGATGATATCACGAACCTTGGCCCGCGATAGCCATAGCCTCACGCGCGAAGCGTGCTTACCGTCGATACCTAGAGGCGAGTGGCAAAGAAAGCCTTAACGCCCCGTCCGCTGTGGAAGGCCCGGCCTTCCATAAACCGGGCATCCCGTTCGGGCGGGGCGAAAAAGCTGTATTTGCGAGGGGATCACTCCTCGCGGGAGACCTTTTCGCGGCGCTCGTGCGCTTCCTGTGCCTCCACGGTCATGGTGGCGATCGGACGCGCCTCGAGACGGCCGAGGCCGATCGGTTCGCCGGTCACTTCGCAATAGCCGTATTCGCCTTCCTCGATCCGCCGCAGGGCGGAATCGATCTTGGCGATCAGTTTGCGCTGGCGGTCGCGGGTACGCAGTTCGATACCCCAATCGGTCTCGCTGGAAGCGCGATCGTTGAGGTCCGGCTCGCGGATCGGACCGTCCTGAAGCTGTGCCAGGGTGCCGGCAGAGGCGTCGAGAATCGATTTCTTCCAGGCCAGCAGAAGCCGCCGGAAGTAGTCTTGCTGAGCCTCGCACATGTAGGCTTCGTTCTCTACGGGAACATAAGAACCACCAAGCATGCGCTTGGCTTTGGCGAGGACATCAATTTCGTCAGCTAGGGCCGTTGCCATCCAGAGAATCTCCGCACGAATCCCCCCGGTCTGCCTACGCCCTGCGACCCCGGATTTTTCCAGTGGCCTCCCGGCAAACCGCGGTGCGGCGGCCTATAGGGCCGCCCCTCACCCTGCACAAGGCTATAACCATGGCAGTCCACAAAAAACCTGAATGCCGTTTCGGACAGGCACAAGTTTCTCCCGCGAGCTTGTAGCGTAAACTTACAGGGAATGTTTCAGATCTATCCTTAACGCTTTGTTGACCATGTCGGTGCCAGCCTTGCAGCACTGGACCGAAAGGACCGTAAACCGGGGGTTAGCTGACTATGGACCATGTCTGGATATCTGGAGAACACTTCACCGAAGTAACGGAAGGTCTTTCCGGGGCCGTCGGGGACCTGTTCCTGGCAGAGCGCCTGGCCGCTGCCGCGATCGGTGATTTTTCGGCCTGCTTCGATCTGGGCGTGGCCTTTTCCACCGGCAGCCACGGCGCGGCTTGCGATCTCATCGAAGCGCACAAGTGGTTCAATCTCGCCGCGGCCCGGGGTGACGAGGAAGCGGCGACCTGCCGCACAGAAGTGGCCGAGGACATGACCGCGCGCGAAATCGCCGAAGCCCAGCGCCGCGCGCGCCAGTGGCTTTGCGCCGCAGGACGAAAGGCGGCCTGAGGCCCTTTCCGGCCTAGCTCTTGCGGAAGGGCGTCCGTCCGTCCAGCAGCAGCTGGTCGCCCGCGATGCCGGAGCGCTCCTGCGTGAGATAGTCCGCGATGGCCGCGCGCAGCCCCGGATGGACGATGTAATGGGCCGAGATCGTGCGCACCGGTTCATAGCCGCGCGCAAGCTTGTGCCCGCCTTGCGCCCCCGCTTCCACGCGCGAGAGGCCGAGCGCGATGGCCGCGTCGATCGCCTGGTAGTAGCAAAGCTCGAAATGCAGGAAGGGCTTTTCCACCACGGCGCCCCAATAGCGGCCGTAGAGCGCCTCGCTGCCGATGAAGTTCAGCGCCCCGGCCACGGGCGTCCCATCCATATAGGCCAGGACCAGCAGGATGCGGTCGGCCATGGTCCGGCCCATGAGCGAGAACGCCTCGCGCGTCAGGTAGGGCTGGCCCCATTTGCGGGCGCCGGTGTCCTGGTAGAATTCCCAGAACGCGTCCCAGTGTTCCTCGCGCAGATCGTCGCCGGTGAGCCTGCGGATCTCGACGTCTTCCTGCGCCTTTTCGCGTTCCTTGCGAATGTCCTTGCGCCTGCGCGAGGAGAGGGCACCGAGAAATTCGTCGAAGCTGGCATAGCCCCGATTTTCCCAGTGGAACTGGATGTCCTCGCGCAGCAGCCAGTCGGCCGCCTCGAACAGCGGCACTTGCGCAGGTTCGATGAACGTCGCGTGGGCAGAGGACAGGCCATTGTCGCGGCAGACGGTTTCGGCGGCGGCGATCAGCGCGGGGGCCAGTTCCGGGTGCGGCGTGAGCAGGCGCGGGCCGGTAGCCGGCGTGAAGGGCGCGGCGATCTGGAGCTTGGGGTAGTACGATCCGCCGGCCCGGTGCCAGGCATCGGCCCAGGCATGGTCGAACACATATTCGCCCTGGCTGTGTTCCTTGAGATAGGCCGGAAGCGCCGCGGCCAGTTGTCCGTCGGGCCCGGCGATGGTGATCGGCACGGGCGTCCACCCGCTATCGCCGCCGACGCTTCCCGATTGCTCCATGGCTGCCAGGAAGGCGTGGGAAACGAAGGGGTTGCCGCCGCCGGTCAGGGCATCCCATTCCGCTGCCGGAAGTCCGTCGACGCCGCCGTGGATCCGGGCGATGAATTCGCCGCCGGGCTTGCGCTTGTCTTCCTCCTCGCCGGACCCGGCGCTCATGCCGGTTCTTCCGAAGGGCGCTCGAAAATCACGGCGTCCGCATGGATGCCGGCGCGCTCGCGGTGGTCCGGCCTGCGCACGGTCCAGGTTGCGACCGGCAGGCCGCGGCGGCGCTGGGCAGCCGCAAAGCGGCTGGGCAGGTCGCGGATGTCGTAGGCCAGGAAGTCCGGCCGGGCCTGCCAGAGCGCGAGTCGGCGGCGGATTTTTCCGGCCAGGGCGCGATCCTCGCCCTCGGATACGATAAGCCCGCGCACGGTGTGAGGCGAATGGCGCCGGTACCAGCGCGAGACGCGCGGGTCGAAGCTCATCACGGCGTGGGGGCCGGTATAACCCTCCAGCACCCGCCGCACCGCCAGGCAGAGCGCGGCGACCCGGGTCCCGCGCGAGGATTTCAGCTCGATCAGCACCGGCTTGCGGCCGCCGATCAGGGTGAGCGCCTGGCGCAGGCTGGGAATGCTCTCGGCCGTGCCGCCCAGGGTGAACGCGGCCAGTTGCGCCGCGCTATGCCGGGAAACTGCGCCGGCCTCGTCGGTCAGGCGCTCCAGCGTGGAATCGTGGAACACGACGGGTGTGCCATCCCCCGCGCGCTGCACGTCGAGTTCGATGCCATAGCCTTCCTCGATCGCCAGCCGGAAAGCCGCGAGCGAGTTTTCGGGAATCACCGCACCGTGCAGCCCGCGATGGGCATAGTCATGCCCGCCGATCCACCCGACCTTGCGCGGATCGGGCGGCGGCGAGCACCAGCGGTCAAGCAGGGCGAACGGCAACGATGGCGTCCACTTCGACAGCGGCGCCCAGCGGCAGGACCGGTACGCCGACCGCGCTGCGGGCATGCTTGCCCGCCTCGCCGAACACCGCGACCATCAGTTCCGAAGCGCCGTTGGCGACTTTCGGCTGGTCGGTGAAGTCGCCGGCCGAATTGACGAAGGCGCCCAGCTTGACCACGCGCTCCACGCGGTCGAGCGAGCCGAGCGCGGCCTTGAGCTGCGCCAGGATCATCACCGCGCAGGCCTGCGCCGCCTCGACACCGGATTCCAGGTCCACGTCTTCACCCAGGCGGCCGGTCACCAGCTTGCCTTCCACGAAAGGCAGCTGGCCAGAAACATGGGCGAGGCCGCCCGCGACCACCACCGGCACATAGGCCGCAACCGGGGCGGCGGGTTCGGGAAGGGTCAGGCCCAGTTCGGCCAGGCGGGATTCGATAGCACTCATCGTCGGCGTCTTCCTTGTGAGAGGAACGGGATCAGGATTCGGTCTTGGTAGCGTCGCTGCGTGTCAGCCAGTCGATCAGCCAGGGCGCGGCGTCCTGCCAGCGGTCGATTCGCGCATGGGCATGGCCGGCGACATGGGCGCAGGCGATATGCGGGGCGAGCAGCGGTTCGGCGCAGAGGTGCAGGCGCCCGATCTCCGGCGCCACGCCTGCCACGGAGCCGTGGTGCTGGGCCAGATCGTCCACGAAGACCGCCCGCGAAGGCGCGTACTCGTCGAGAATCGCCTTGAGAGCAGGGCCTTTCGGTCCCTGGTTGGTGAAGACGCGCACGTCGATCCCGTGCTCCAGCAATTGCTGACGGCGGGCTTCCTGGCGGAAATCCATGAGGTTGGTGAGCACCACCACGTCGGCATGATGCGCGATCTCGCGAATCGCCGCGACGGCGCCGTCCACCGGGGTCTGCCGATGCATCTGGCCGTCGAAGAACTTGTTCAGGAGCGACCACATTTCCGCCTGTTCGAGCAGGTCGCCGCCTTGCGTGCGCCGCATCGCGCCGGAAAATTCGCCGCGCTCCATGGCGAAGGTGACGCCTTCGTCCTCGGCCAGCCAGTCCCGGAAATGCGAGATCATGTAGAGGAGCACTTCGTCGCAATCGGTGATGAGCAGCGGCCTGCCGGTGCGATTCGTCATGTGCCGAGCCTTTCCCTTGCGCGGACCAGCATTTCCGGCGCGACGTCCAGCGCTTCGGCCGCGGCGACGAGGTCCGGTTCGTGCGAGCAGAGAAACTCCAGGACCGCCGCCATCGTGGCCTGCTGTCCCAGCGAGGCGCGCAGGACATCGGGCGTCAGGCCGGTCAGCGCCAGGAAACGCTCGGCGCGGTCCTGGTCTGCCAGCACCCAACCGAGGGCATTGAGCGCAAGGGCCTGCGGGTCCTGCGATGGGGATGGCGACTCTCGAAGAATTGTCAGTCTCGCTTGCCTGTCATAGAGCGGGTTTCCCCGCCCTTAGATGGTGATCACGCGTCGAATGGCAAAGCGTATCCTAGTTGTCGAGGACAACGACCTCAATCGGAAGCTCTTTTGCGATGTGCTCAGGAGCCAGGGCTTCGCCGTGGAGCCGGTGGCCGATGGCCTCGACGCGCTGGAGCGCGCCCGGGAATTCGTGCCCAATCTCGTTATCATGGATATCCAGCTGCCCAACGTATCGGGCCTGGACCTGATCGAGGCGGCCAAGAAGGATCCGGTGCTGCGCACGATCCCGGTGCTGGCCGTCACCGCTTATGCCGGCAAGGGCGACGAGGAGCGGATCCGCGAGGCCGGCGCCGAAGGCTATCTGGCCAAGCCGGTGTCGATCGGCCCGTTCATGCGCGCGGTCCGCGACTTGCTGTGATATGGCGGCGATGTCGCAACCGTCTTCGCGGCGGAAGCGACAAGTGTCGCGCCTGTGCTTGACTTTACCCCCCGTCGCCGCTTTTGCGCCGCAATTATCGGCCAGAGCGCCGCCCGAAATTACCGGAGTTGAAATGACCATGGACCGCGCAGAGACCTCGGCCCGCATCGCCGCGCTGATCGAGCCCTTCAACAAGAAGGGCATCGAAGTCGCCGACGCGACCCGCTTCACTGACGACCTCGAGTTCGACAGCCTGACCGTCATGGACTTCGTGGCCGCGATCGAGGACGAATTCGACATCATCATCTCGATGAACCAGCAGGCCGAGATCGAGAACTACGGCCAGCTCGTCGACGCCGTGGTCAAGCTCCAGGGCTGAGGGATCCATCGCGATGACCGATATGCTCAGCGAAAACGAAACCCAGGGCCACGCGGACCTGTTCAGCAAGTTCGATCCCCTGATCGAGATGCGCCGCGATCTGCTGTCGACCGGCGTCACCGATCCGTTCGGCCTCGTCATGGAAAAGGTGATCTCGCCCACCGTCGCCCTGTGCAACGGGCGCGAGACGATCCTGCTCGGCACCTACAACTACATGGGCATGACCTTCGATCCTGACGTGATCGCGGCCGGCAAGCAGGCGCTGGACGATTTCGGCGCCGGCACCACCGGCAGCCGCGTGCTCAACGGCACTTACGCCGGGCACAAGGCGGTTGAGGAAGCGCTATGCGACTTCTACGACATGAAGCACGCCATGGTGTTCTCCACCGGCTACCAGGCCAACCTGGGCATCATCTCGACGATCGCCGGCAAGGGTGACTACATCGTCCTCGACATCGACAGCCACGCTTCCATCTGGGACGGCTGCAAGATGGGCGACGCCGAAGTCGTGCCGTTCAAGCACAATGACATCGAGGCGATGGAAAAGCGCCTGCGCCGCATTCCCGAAGGCGCGGGCAAGCTGGTTGTGCTGGAAGGCGTCTACTCGATGCTGGGCGACATCGCCCCGCTCAAGGAGATGATCGCGGTCGCCAAGAAGTACGGCGCCATGGTCTTGGTGGACGAAGCGCACTCGATGGGCTTCATCGGCCCCAACGGACGCGGCGTGGCCGAGGACCAGGGCTGCCTCGAAGACGTGGACTTCGTGATCGGCACGTTCTCCAAGTCGGTCGGCACCGTCGGCGGCTTCTGCGTTTCGAACCACCCCAAGTTCGAGATCATGCGCTTGGTCTGCCGCCCTTACGTCTTCACCGCCAGCCTGCCGCCCAGCGTCGTCGCCACCGCGACGACCTCGATCCGCAAGCTGATGACGGCGGCGGAAAAGCGCGCCCACCTCTGGGAAGGCTCGCGCACGCTGCACAAGGGCCTGACCGATGCCGGCTTCCAGCTCGGCACGGACGAACCGCAGAGCGCGATCATCGCTGTCATCATGCCCGATCTCGAACGCGGCGCGATGATGTGGGAAGCGCTGCTGCACGAAGGGCTTTACGTGAACCTCGCAAGGCCGCCGGCAACGCCTGCGAACATGACGCTGCTGCGCTGCTCGCTCTGCGCCGAACACTCGGCCGAGCAGGTCCAGCAGATCATCGGCATGTTCACCCGCGCGGGCAAGACGGCCGGCATCCTCTGACAAGAACGTCGTCCCGGATCGAAGTCCGGGACGACGTTCTGCCTCAATCCCGGTGGCGGTCCACCAGCGCGAGGAACGCTTCAAGCCAGCCGCCGACGAACCCGGCCGACTGCTCGCCCACGGTGCCGTCCGGGGTGAGCAGGCCGTCCTTCCACTGGATGAAGGCTTCCGGTGCGCCCAGGGTGGGCATGTCGAGGTAGGCCAGCACGTTGCGCAAGTGCTGCTGGGAAAGCGCGGTCCCGATCGCACCGATCGACACGCCGATCACGCCTGCCGGCTTGCCCGCCCAGGCGCTGTCGCCATAGGGCCGCGAGGCGTTGTCGATGGCGTTCTTGAGCACGCCGGGGATCGAGCGATTGTATTCCGGCGTCACGAAGATCACGCCGTCGCTGCTGCGCACCAGCGCCTTCAGATCCTTCACCGGCTGCGCCTGGTCGCCATCGTGGTCCTGGTTGTAGAGCGGCAGGGACCCGATATCCGCGAACACGAAATCGTGGCCCGAGGCCGCCGGCAGCCGGGTCAGGGCTTTCGCGAATTGGTGGTTGTACGATTCGGCGCGAAGGCTTCCGACGACGACGACGATCTTCGACATGACGACTCCTCATGGCTGGTTGCTGCCGACGACAGGTATCGGGGCAAACGGTGTCAGTGGGAAGTCCGGGGAAGCGTCAGGGTTGCGAGGGTTCTGGTGCGATGCTTGATTTCAGGCGTTTGAGATGGCGGCCGCGCTGGGTTAAGCAGCCTTTATGAGAACGCTCTGCTTCCTGATCGCAACCCTGTCCCTGGCGGCTTGCGGACAGTCCGATCCGCCGGGACCGGACGGCGTCACGGTCGGCGAGGCGCGGGCGCTAGACGAGGCGGCGGAGATGTTCGATGCCCGGCCCGAACCTGCCTCGACCTCGGCGCCCACGGGCGCTGCCGTCACGCAGGCCGAGTGAGCGTCAGTCGAAGCTGACCTTGCCCCGCCCGGCCTTCACCGAGCCGCGCAACTTCTTGCCCTTGAGCCGCTGCTCCTTGCCGACCCGGTTGAGGCGGCTCTTCGCGCGCTTTTCCGGCAGCTTGTGAGCATCGCGCAGCATGTCCGCCAGGCGGTCACGGGCATCGGCGCGGTTGGCTTCCTGGGTGCGGAAGCGGCGGGCGGTGAACATCAGTTCGCCCGCCGCGGTCATGCGGCTGCCCGCCAGTTCCTTCAGCCGCGCGAAGACCGGCGGCGTCAGGCGCAACGCATAGACGTTGAGCCGCAATTGAACGGCGGTCGCGACTTTGTTGACGTTCTGCCCGCCCGGCCCGGTCGAAGCGATGAAACTCTCGCTCGCCAGGGCCTGGGCGCGGCCGACGGTCTCCTCAACCTCGCTCATTCATCGCTGAAGCCGAAAGCGGCGAAATCGGCCGGGAGCGGCGCGACGGCCACGATCGGCTCCTTGTCGCCGCGCGGCACGGTGAGGCCGGCCGCATGAAGCATGGTGCGCGGTGCGCCCTTGCTGCTGCCGTAGACCGGATCGCCGAGCAGCGGCAGGCCCAGGCCGGAAGCGGCGTGGACGCGGATCTGGTGGGTACGGCCGGTTTCGGGGCGGAATTCCACCAGGGTCAAGCCGTTCTTCTCGTCCAGCTTGCGCCAGTGGGTAACGGCGGGCTTGCCCTTCTTCGCCGGGATCATGCGCCAGCCGTCCTTGACCGTGCTGACCTTGGAGAGGTTGAGCGCGATCGTGCCTTCCTCTTCCGACAGGGTGCCGGCGACGATGCCGAGGTAGCGCTTCTTGACCAGCTTTTCCTCGAAAGCGGCGGAAAAGCGCTTCAGCGCCTTGGGATTGCGCGCCAGCAACAGGCATCCCGACGTGTCGCGGTCAAGCCGGTGCACCGGCATAGGCAGCCGCTGAAAGCCCAGCGTCAATTCCTCGAGCCGGTCTTCGAGGCTGCGACCGCCCGCGCGGGGCGTGTCGAGCGGAAGGCCGCCGGGCTTGTCGATGACCAGCGCTTCGCCGTCCTCGAAGAGGATTTCCAGTTCCATGTTACGTCAATGCTTTCTCTATGCGCCGAAGCGCTTCTTCGAGCCGCGCGTCGTCCGCGGCGAAACTGATGCGGAAGCCGTCACGCCCGCCGAAGGCGGAGGCGGGAACCAGCGCCACGCCGTGTTCCAGCAGGTGCAGCGTGAGCTTCACGTCGTCCCCGAAGCGGCCCATCAGCGGGGCGGCGTCGATCATGCAGTAGAACGCGCCGTCAGGGGTCGGCGTGGAGAGGCCGGGGATCGCGTTGATCGCGGCCACCACCCTGTCGCGCCGCTGCCGGAACCGTTCCCGCCATTCGGCCAGGAAGTCCTGCGGCCCCGCGAAAGCGGCGACGGCGGCGGCCTGGCTGATCGAACAGGGATTGCCCGAGGAATGCGACTGGAGCTTTTCCATCGCCTTGATAAGCCACTGCGGGCCGGCCGCCACGCCGATGCGGAAACCCGTCATCGCGTGGCTCTTGGACACGCCCGAGACCGTCAGGATGCGGTCGGCAAGATCGGGGCAGAGGTTGGCAAGCGTGGCATGCGGGCGGCCGCCATCACTGTCGATGGCGTAGTTGATCGGCGCGTAGATATCGTCGGACAGCACCATCACGCGCGGATGACGGCGCAGCACTTCGCCGATGCCGCGCAGCATCTCCTCCGGGTAATAGGCGCCGGTCGGATTTCCGGGGCTGTTGAGCAGCACCCAGAGCGTGCGCGGCCCGATCTGCGCTTCGAGATCGGCGGCGGTGAAGCGGAAGTTGTCCTTGGCCGAAGTCAGCAGCGGAACGACCTTGCCGCCCGCGAAGCGCACGATCTCGGGATAGCTCACCCACCAGGGCGAGGGCACGATTACTTCGTCGCCTTCGCTCACCGTGGCCAGCATGGCATGGAAGATCGCCTGCTTGCCGCCCGCGCTGACCGTCACTTGCGAGGCGGGAACCTCGATCCCCAGGTCGCGCGCGAAGTGCAGGGCGGCGGCCTGCTTCAGCTGCGAGGTGCCACCGACCGCGGTATACTTCGTCTGGCCGGCATCGAGCGCGGCCTTGGCGGCCTCGATCACATGGGGCGGAGTGGGGAAGTCGGGCTCGCCCACCGAGAGCGAGATGATGTCGAGACCGGATTCGCGCAGTTCGATCGCGCGGTCGGTCATCGCGGTGGTGCCGGAAGGGGCGATGCGCGCAAGGGCGGCGGAACCGTGCATGGTGCCGCGCGTCACGCCAGCAGCCGCGCGGGAAGCAGCCCGCGCAGGGAATTGCCGATGAAGAAGCCTTCCGCCAGATCGTCCAAAGTCAGTTCGGCTTCCACCGCGCGGTCTTCCTCGATCAGCGAGCGGCGCAGCACGCCGGCGAGCAGGCCCAGAGCCAGCGGCGGCGTCAGCAGCCGGCCATCGCGTTCGACGAAGAGATTGGTGAAGGTGCCCTCGGTAACCAGCCCGTCGTCCCGCAGGAACAGCGCTTCCTGTGCGCCGGCGGCCTTGGCGGCGGCCAGGCCCGCCTCATAGAAGCCGCGGTCGCTGGTCTTGTGACGCAGGCGCCAGTCGCCGCTGTCCACCGGCAGGCGCAGCACGCCCACGCTGACCGGCTCGCCCATCGGCTGCGGCAGTTCGGACAGCTCCAGCGCATAGGCGCCGCTGCGCGAGGCGACGAGGCGCAGCTTCGAGGGGCTTTCCGCATCGAAGCAGAGCGCCTGGATGGCATTGCGCACCGCATGGCGATCGAAGCTGAAGCCCAGCGTCTCGGCACTGCCGCGAATCCGCTCGAGATGATGTTCGAGCAGCGGGATGCCCTTTTCGGGCGTGAAGCACATCGTCTCGATCAGGTCGAAACTGGCGGGCGAGGATGCCCCTGCCGACTCTCTCACGAAACCCCCTTTGACCAGGCATTCCCGCCATTCGGGAAGCGCTTTTGAATCGGCGACCACGGCCGAGCCGACGCCGAGGACCGCACGGCCGGCCCCGTTCTCGCCCGGCGCCAGGCGCCCCGTTAGATGCAGAGTGCGAATTGCCACATTGAAGGCGGCATCGCCAGTAGGATCGATCCGGCCGATCGAGCCGCAATAGGGGCCGCGGGCATGGGATTCCCCTTCGGCGATCAGCTCCATGGCGCGGATCTTCGGTGCGCCGGTGATCGAGCCGCAGGGAAACAGCGCCCGCAGGATATCGACGGCGCCCTTGCTCTCCGCCAGATCGGCGCGGACGGTGGAGACCATCTGGTGGACGGTGGGATAGCTCTCGATCGCGAAGGCATCCTCCACGCGGACACTGCCGGCTTCGGCCACGCGCGAGAGGTCGTTGCGCATCAGATCCAGGATCATGAGGTTCTCTGCCCGGTCCTTTGCGGAGCCGGCGAGTTCCGCGCGCAGGGCCTGGTCCTGCGCCGCATCCTGGCCGCGCGGACGGGTGCCCTTCATCGGGCGCACCGTCACCCGGCCGTTTTCCAGCGCGAAGAACAGTTCGGGCGAGAAGCTCAGCAGGTACTGCGCACCGTCGCAGACCACACCGCCATAGCCGGCCGCGGCGGAAGGCCGGATCGCGGCATAGAGCGCCAGCGGATCGCCATGCCAGGGACCGGCCAGCGGGAACGTGAGGTTCGCCTGATAGATGTCCCCCGCCTCGATGGCGCCGTGAATCCGGGAAAAGACCCGGTCATAGTCGCCGGTCGTGATCTGCGGTTCCAGCGGTCCGATGCAGACGCGGCCCGGCGGGGCATGGCGGGCGAGCCAGTCCGGCACGTCCAGCGCGGCGATCGTCTCGTATCCGGCAAAGGCGCCGAACCACACGAGCGGGCCGGTCACCCCGGTGCGTCCGGGCAGGCGCCCCGCCAGCCGCGGTTCGAGGGCCAGTCCGGCTTCGTAGGCCAGGTAGCCCGCCAGGTGCAGCCCTTCCGCGGCGAGTTGCTCGATCCGCGCGAGCGCCGGCACCACCTCTTCGGCGCTGCGGGCGATCACGATCTCGCTCGGCGCGCGGTAGAGCCGGGCGTCGCCGGCGCCTTCGCGGCGGGCATCATCGAGGAGGACGAATATTTCGGACATGGTCTTGCCGCGCCTTTAGCGAGGGTTCGGGAACCGCACCAGCCCATGCGGCGCGGACGGCCGGGGCGATGAGCGCGCGCGTTCCCAGAATCCCTCTCGCGCTGGCGCCAAGGCCGCTCTATCACCATGGCGGGTGCAAGGAGCGGTGAATGGACGAGATTTTCCTGGGACTCGGGGCCAATGGTGAACGTCAGGTGCTGCGGCTGGACCGCGCCAACCGTCACGGGCTGATCGCGGGTGCCACCGGCACCGGCAAGACGGTGACCCTGCAGACCATTGCCGAGCAGTTTTCCGCAGCGGGGGTGCCGGTATTCCTCGCGGACGTGAAGGGCGATCTTTCGGGCATCTCGATGCCGGGCAGCCCGCAGTTCAAGAACGCCGCCGTGCTGGAAACCCGCGCGCGCGAAATCGGCATGGCGGACTATGCCTATTCGGACAATCCCGCGATCTTCTGGGACATCTACGGCGAGCAGGGCCATCCCGTCCGCACCACGATCTCGGAAATGGGGCCGCTGCTGCTGTCGCGGCTGATGGACCTCAACGACACGCAGGAAGGCGTGCTCAACGTCGTCTTCCGCTATGCCGACGAGCAGGGGCTGCTGCTGCTCGACTTGCCCGATCTCCAGGCGATGCTGGCCCATGTGGCGGAAAATGCCGCGGCGCTTTCGGCCAGGTACGGCAATGTCACCAAGGCGAGCGTCGGCACGATCCAGCGGCAGGTCCTGGCGCTGGACAGCCAGGGCGCGGCGCAGTTCTTCGGTGAGCCGGCGCTGGAAATCGCCGACTTCATCCGCTGCGACGACAAGGGGCGCGGCTTCATCAACGTGCTCGCCGCCGACAAGCTGATGCGCAGCCCCAAGCTCTACGCCACCTTCCTGCTATGGCTGTTGTCCGAGCTGTTCGAAGTGTTGCCCGAAGTGGGCGACCCCGAAAAGCCCCGGCTGGTGTTCTTCTTCGACGAGGCCCACCTGCTGTTCGACGATGCGCCCAAGGCGCTTCAGGACAAAGTGGAGCAAGTGGTGCGCCTCGTCCGGTCGAAGGGCGTGGGCGTCTACTTCGTGACGCAGAATCCCATCGACATTCCCGAGGACATTGCCGGACAGCTCGGCAACCGCGTGCAGCATGCGCTGCGGGCCTTCACCCCGCGCGACAAGCGGGCGATCAAGGCGGCGGCCGATACGTTCCGCATCAATCCCGCGCTCGACGTCGAAACGGCGATCACCGAGCTGAAAGTGGGCGAGGCGCTGGTCTCCACGCTCGACGAGGAAGGCGCCCCCACCGTGGTCCAGCGCACGTTGATCGCGCCGCCACGCTCGCGGCTGGGGCCGATCGAGCCGAAGGAGCGGGCGATCATCCAGTCGATCAGTCCTTTCGAGGGCAAGTACGACAGCCCCGTAAACCGCGAAAGCGCCGAGGAAGTGCTTGCCGCCAAGGCCGCCGATGCTGCGGCGACGGCCCAGGAAGTGGCGGAAAAGGGCAAGGAGGAAGTCGGCCGGCAGGAGCGCAAGAACCCCAGCCTGTGGGACGGGCTGGGCGGCAAGGTCGCCAAGGCGGCGGCCGGCGCGGCGGCCGCCAGCGCGGGGTCGATCCTGGCGCAATCGATGCAGGGCAAGAAGAGCCGCGCGGATCCCAAGGCCTCGGCCGCCAGCGCGGCCGCCGGCACCGTGGGCGACGCCTTCGGCAAGGCCATCGGCTTCCCGGGGCTGGGCCGCTTCGCCCGCAACCTTATCGGGGGCCTGATGCGCTGACCCGATGAGGGTCGGTCTCCGCCCGGTCGTGTTTGCCGCGCTGCTGGCAGCGCCCGGGGCGGCGCGCGCGCAGGATGCGGCATCGGGGCCGGTCGCGGAAGCGTCCGGCATCCTCGTCTCGGCGGAAAGACCAGACCTTCCCTTCGGCCGCCTCGACGATTCCGTCAGGCCCCTGGCCTATCGGCTGGACATGACGCTCGATCCGGCGAAGCCAAGGTTTTCCGGCCATGTCGAGATCGACCTGACATTGGCCGCCGGAACCTCGCGGATCTATCTTCATGGCCGCGATCTCGATGTCACGCGTGCGGAAGCGCGGATCGGCGCGCGCGGTGTCTCGGCGCACTGGCGCCAGCTCGATGCGAACGGGCTGGCCGAAGTGCGTTTCGACGAGCCGCTGCCCCCCGGCCGGCTCACGCTTTCCTTCGACTACTCGGCGGCGTTCGGTCAGGGCCCCGCCGGTCTGTTCCGGGTGGAAGTGGAAGGCGCGTGGTATGCCTGGAGCCAGTTCCAGTCGATCGACGCGCGCGCCGTATTTCCCGGTTTCGACCAACCGGGCTTCAAGACGCCTTTCGCCGTCACCTTGCGCACTCCGCCTGGCCTCATGGCGATCAGCAATGGCCCGGAAGTGGGTACCGCGGTGATCGAGAATGGCCTGGCCGTTCACCGCTTCGCCCCCGGCCCGCCGCTGCCGACCTACCTGGTGGCGATCATGGCCGGGCCATTCGCCAGCGTGTCCGGCGAAGTGCCGCCTTCGCCCCAGCGGGCAGAACCCTTGCCGCTGCGGATCGTCTCCACCCGCCAGAACGCGGCAAACCTCGCCTTCGCGCTGGAGGGCAGCAAGCGCATCGTCACCCTGCTGGAGGACTATTTCGGAGAGCGCTTTCCCTTCCCGAAGCTCGACCAGGTGACCAGCCCGATCCTGCCCGGCGCCATGGAGAACCCCGGCGCCGACCTCTACCGCGACGACATCCTTGTCATGGACGAGAACGCGCCGGTGGAGCAGCAGCGCCAGTTCGGCATGATCGTGGCGCACGAACTCGGCCACCAGTGGTTCGGCGATCTCGTCACGCCGGACTGGTGGGACGATCTCTGGCTCAACGAGAGCTTCGCCAACTGGATCGGCTACCGCGTGGGCGAGCAGTGGCGGCCGGACCTTGGCATTGCGGGCGATGCACTGGGCACCGGGTATCAGGCGATGGACATCGACGGCCTGCTCGCCGGACGGCCGATCCGCCAGCCCATCGAGACCAGCGAGCGGATCGATTCTGCCTTCGATTCGATCACTTACGGGAAAGGCGGTCATGTCGTGGGCATGATTGCGCAGTGGCTGGGAGAGGAGCGCTTCCGCCAGGGCGTGCGCCGCTACATCGACGCGCACCGGCAGGGTAGTGCCACCAGCGCCGATTTCTTTGCCGCCCTGGCCGACGTGGCCGGAGACCCTCGCCTGGTGCCGGCCATGCGCAGTTTCGTGGAGCAGCAGGGCGTGCCGCTGCTCGCCATGCGCCAGGCCGGGGACCGGGTCACGGTGACGCAGCTTCGCTATACCACGGCCGGTGTGGCGCCGCCCGAGGCGCGCTGGACGATCCCGCTCTGCTTTCATCGCGGGCCGCAGCGCCTGTGCACGATCATGGATCAGGGCACGCAGGCCTTCTCGGTGCCCGGAGAAGGGCCGGTGTTCCCCAATGCCGGAGGCAGCGGCTACTATCGCTTCGAACTCACCGCCAACCACTGGAAGGCGCTGATCGCCGAGGCCGACCGCCTGCCCGGCGGCGAGGCCCTGGCGCTTGTCGATTCGCTCGATGCCTCGATCCGGGCCGGGCGCGGCAACGTGGCGGAAATGGCGGGACTGGCTCGCAAGCTGATCCGCCATCCGGACCCTCACGCCGCCGATGCGCCGGACAAGGCACTGGCCCGCTACATGATGGAAGGCTTCGTCGGCACTCCGGCGCGGCGCAGCTTCGGTCTCTTGCGCGAGCGGCTCTATGCGCCGCTGCTCAAGGAACTCGGCTTCGACCCTCGCCTCGGGGTCTATGCCCATGAGGCGCCGGCGCGGACCCAGCGCCGCGTGCAAGTGGTGGCCGCCCTGCTCAACACCGGGCGCGGCGCGCGCCTGCGCGACCAGCTCGCCGATGCCATGGCGGCCTATTTGGCCGGTGACCATGCCGCGCTCGACCCTGCCTGGCTGGACCATGCGCTCGATCTCTACCTCTATCGGCGGCCTGCCGAAGCGGCGCGGGATCTGGTGGACCGGGCGCTCGCCTCGGAAGACCCGGTGTTCCGGCCTGCGGCGCTGGCGGCCGCCTCCCGCACCGGAGATGCCAGGCTCGCGGCCTGGCTGCTCGCCATGGACGACCCGCGTCTGCGCGAAAGCGAAAGACGCGACCTGCTGGACGGCGTGATGGCGCGCAGCGCCACGCGCGAGCTGGGTTACGATTGGGCGCTCGCGCATCTGGACGGGCTGCTGGACGGCAGCGATGGGCCGTTCCTGGTCCGGCGCCTGCCGCAGATGCTCGGGCGGTTCTGCTCGGTGGACCGGGCCACCCGGATCGCGCGCGACTTCAAGGCGCGGCTGGCGGGAACGCCCGGAGCTCTCGAACTCGACCGCGCGATCGAGCGCGTGCGCAATTGCGGTTTGCTCGACGACATGCTGGGTGCTCAGATCGACGCCGAGTTCGCCAAGCTGAAATGACGGCCTGAAGCGCCGTCCGCTGTCTGGAATTAACCGACTGCGCCGCGAACGTCAGCCCAGAGGCAGCTCCAGCCGGGCGTTCAGGCCCTCGACGGTGCCGCCTGCCGAGAGCCGGTTGGACAGAACCAAGGCGCCGCCGTGCTGGTCGGCAATGGCGCGGGCGAGCGCGAGGCCGAGCCCGGCGCCACCCGTGGCGCTGTTGCGCGAGGGGTCGCCGCGGGTGAAGGGGTTCATCATGTCCGCGATCGCATCGTCGGGAATGCCGGGGCCATCGTCCTCGATCAGGATGACGGCGCGGCCCTCCGCGCGGGAGAGCGAGACGCGGGCGCGTTCGCCGTAGCGCAGCGCATTGCCGATGAGGTTGCGCAAGGCGCGGCGAATCCAGGTGGGGCGCAGTTCCAGCGCCATCCGCGCGGTGTCGCCCACTTCGACCGGCTCGCCCATGTCCTCGTATTCCTCGATCACCGAGAACATCAGCGCGGAGAGTTCGGTGCGTTCGAGCGGATCGCTGGGTCGGCCGACGCGGGCGAGGGACAGGATGTCGTCCAGGGTGTGGACGATGTCCTCGATGGTGGCTGCCATGCGGCCGCGCTCGACGTCGTCCGTCACCGATTCGATGCGGACGCGCAGTGCCGCCAGCGGGGTCTTGAGATCGTGGCCGATGGCGCCCAGCATGACGTTCTTCTCGTCCAGCAGGGCGGCGATGCGCGATTCCATGGCGTTGTGGGCGATGATGAGGCGCTGCATGTCTTCCGGCCCGGAAGGGGCCAACTGGCCCTCCACGTCCTGCGTGGCGGCGAAGCGTTCGAGGCGGCGCGTCAGGGCGGCGAGCGGCCGGGTGATGCGGCGCAGGATCAGCGCCACGGCGGCCATGACGACGATGTAGATGATGATCGTCTGGACCAGCACCGGCGTCAGCAAGACATTTTCCGGCCTCGGCGCGCGCACCCGCGAGATGATCCAGCTGCCGTTTTCTTCCGTGCGCACGCCGACCACCAGCAGGTTGGCCCGCATGATGCGGTCGATTTCCTCACGCGCGAGGCCGTAATTGGCGGCGCGATCCAGCGCGTTGCGGCGGGCGACGCGGTCGCGGCCGACGTCGCGGTGGACCACGACGATGTCGCGCACCGGGAATTCCTGGTCGGCCAGGATCTTGGCCAGGCCCACTTCCGCTTCCCGGTCGCGCGTTTCCCCGGGACCGGCGGGGGAGCGCGTGCTGTATTCGAGATGGTAGCCCTTGGGCGGCGGGCCGGAGAGCGGCACGCGCGGCCCGTCATGCCGCCGCGACAGCGCGCGGGGGCCGCGCGTTTCCATGATGAGGCGGAACGCGGAGGCATTGAGCATGCTCGCCTCGTAGCCCTCGCGCTGGGCGCGATAGACCAGGAACGCGCCCAGGCCCTGCACGAGCATCAGCGCGACGGCCACTGCCAGCAGCATCTGGCCCATCAGGCTGTGGGGACGCGGCATCTTCAGGCTCGACATCTTGCGGGTTTCGCTCAGTCCGCGTCCAGCGGCACGCGCCGGACGTCCGTGGCCAGCATGTAGCCGCCGCCCCACACGGTCTGGATCAGTTGCGGGTTGCGCGAATCGACCTCGATCTTGCGGCGCAGGCGGCTGACCTGGTTGTCCACCGCGCGGTCGAACAGATGCGCTTCGCGGCCCTGCACCATGTCGAGCAGCCGATCGCGGTTGAGCACCTGGCGCGGGTGTTCGAGGAAGGCCATGAGCAGGCGGAACTCGACCGAGGAAATCGGCACGGTCGCGCCTTCGGCATCGGAAAGGCGGCGCTTGAGCGGATCGAGCAACCAGCCTTCGAATGCGAAGGCCTCGTTCTCCGGCGCCTGCGCAGGGATGCGGGCGGCGCGGCGCAGGACGGAGCGGATGCGGGCGACCAGTTCGCGGGGCTCGAAAGGCTTCACGACGTAATCGTCGGCACCGATCTCCAGCCCGACGATCCGGTCGGTCGCCTCGCCGCGCGCGGTGAGGAAGATCACCGGAATGTCCTGCGCTTCCACGAAGTGACGGCAGAGCGAGAGGCCATCCTCGCCCGGCATCATGATGTCAAGCAGGACGAGATCGGGCCTGTCGTCGCGCAGCTTGCTGCGGGCTTCGGCTGCACTCGTGGCCGGGGTGACGGCAAACCCCTGGCGCGACAGATAGTCGGCCAGGGGCTCGCGGAGTGCAGCTTCGTCGTCGACCAGCAGGACGCGGGCGGGCGAGATGTCGTTCATTCCAATCCTTTTCCGTCCGGTCGCGCGGGCGGGGTCTCGGGTTACTTCGTCGCGGGTGCAGGGGCCGGGGGCGCCGGCGGGGTATCGCCCCGGCCGCGCCGGGCCTCCCCACGCTCGCCCTTGCGGGCCTGCCACTCGGCACGCATCTTGTCATGCGCGGCGCGGCGTTCCTCGGGGGTGAGCTTGCCGTCCTTGTTGGTGTCCGCGGCATCGAAGCGCTGGAGGGCGGCTGCGACGAATTCGGCGCGGGTCACGGAGCGATCGCCATCGGCGTCCGCCTTGCCGAAGCCCATCATCGGACCCTTCATGCCGCCGCGCGGACCGTCGTGGCGGCCATGGCGATCCTTTCCAGGGCGCCCCGTGGGGCCGGCCATGTCGGGGCCACCGGGAGGCGGCGGCGGCATCGCGCCTTCCGCGCCGGGGGGCGGTGGGGGCATGTCGGCCAGTCGGTCACCATGGGGTCGGTCACCATCGGGCCGGTCACCATCGGGTCGATCGCCGTCACCGCGCGGTCCGCGATCGGCCATGAATTCGGCCTTGGAGATCGATCCGTCCTTGTTGGTGTCGAGCCGGTCGAACGCGGCTTCGCGCATCTGTTGGCGGCGGGCCTCGCGGTCTGCGCGGTCGAGCTTGCCGTCCTTGTTCACGTCGAGACGCGCGAACATTTCCTCCGCCCGGCTCTGGGCTTCGGCGCGCGTTTCGGTGCGCGTTTCGGGACGGTCGCGCTGCGGACCGGCAGGAGATTGGGCAGGAGATTGGGCCGGAGATTGGGCACAGGCCACCCCGGCAACGGCCAGCGCAGCGGCGAAGATGCCTACGGCGATCTTGCTGAAGCGGTTCATCCTCTGGGCTCTCTTTCTTCGGGCGAATAGGGCGAAAGCCGGGGGACGGGGAAGGGAGGGGGAAGAACAGCCCCGCGGCTTTCTGAGATCCCGTCTAACGACCGCTTGTCGCGCAGTTGTGCCGCCTTGCGGCTTTATTGTCGCCAATTGTCACAGGCTTGGCACTCTATTCATGCGGAGGCAAGCCTTGCGCCGTTTCATCGCGGCCGGTGCTGCGTTCCCATCCCCGCCGTCACGAACAGCGCCGTCGCCCGGCCGTCGACATCGGCGGTATGCCAGGCGCCGGGCGGGTTGATGGCATATTCGCCGGGCTGGAGCGACACGGTGCGCGCCGTGCCGTCCGCCAGTTCCTGGTGCAGCGTGATCGCCCCGCCCAGGCAGACCACGAGTTCGTCGCCGGCGGGGTGCATTTCCCAGCTGTCCCAGCTTTCGTCGAAATCGTACATCGAGACGAGGCGGCCCTCGGCCCCGTCGGCGGCGCTACGCTCGATATAGCCGGCGTACCATTCCATGCCGGTGAAAGCGGGCTGCGCCCTGGCCACCGCGCCGAGGCCGAGATGGACCGGATGGGTCCTGAGATCGTGCACTGCGTCCGTCATCGGGCGACTCCTCCCGGCCAGCCTGTTTCCGGGAGGAGGTTACGCCTGAGCCCGCAGGCTCACAACATCGGAAGCCGCGCGCTCAGAACGGGCGGCACTGCGCGTCGAGCCAGTGCTTCACTTCGCCCTCTACTTGCGGGCCGATTACCTGGAGCACCTTGGCATGGTAGGCATTCCACCAGGCCACTTCCTCCGCGGTAAGCAGCGAAAGGTCGACAAGGCGGCGGTCGATCGGCACCAGGGTCAGCGTTTCGAAGCCGAAGTATTCCCCGTCCGCTCCGGCGAACTGGCGCGGTTCGACGAGGATCAGGTTCTCGATGCGAATGCCGTATTCGCCAGCCTTGTAGTAGCCCGGCTCGTCGCTGAGGATCATGCCCGCGAGCAGTTCCTGCGATGTGCCGGCCTGGCCGCCCGCCGGCTTGCCGATGCGCTGCGGTCCTTCGTGAACCGAGAGGAAGCTGCCCACGCCGTGGCCGGTGCCATGGGCGTAGTCGAGCCCGACGGCCCAGAGGAACTGACGTGCCAGCGCGTCGAGCTGGCCGCCGTTGGTGCCCTTGGGGAAGACCGCGCGGTCGATGGCGATATGGCCCTTGAGCACGCGGGTGAAGCGGTCCTTCACTTCGGCCGGCGGGGCGCCGCTCTCATTTTCCGGACTGCCGATCCACACGGTGCGGGTGATGTCGGTGGTGCCGCAAGGGTACTGCCCGCCCGAATCGACGAGGTAGACGCTTTCCGGCGCCAGGGTCAGGCTCGATTCGTCCGAGACGCGGTAGTGCGGGCTGGCGGCGTTGGGGCCGGCGCCGGAGATCGTGTCGAACGAGAGGTCGCGAAGATCGCCGCATTCCTGGCGGAAGGCGTGGAGACGGTCCGAAGCGCTCATCTCGGTCACTTCGCCCTTGGGGCCTTCGACCGAGAGCCAGTGCAGGAAGCGCGTGACGGCCACCCCGTCGATGGCCTGGGCCTTGCGGTGGCCCTGCTGCTCGACCGGGTTCTTCACCGCCTTGGGCAGGATCGTGGGATCGCGTTCCTCGACGATCGCGGCGCCGGCGGCGCGCAGAGTCTCGAACACGGCGGCCACGGCATTGTCGGGATCGACCGAGACGCGCTTGCCCGCCAGTTTGCCGAGGCCCGCGACGAAGGCATCGCGCGGCTGGATGCGAACCGCATTGCCAAGGTGCTGGCGCAGTTCGGCCGTCACCTTTTCCTCGGCGATGTAGAGATCGGCTGTGCCGTCGGCGTGGGCGACGACGTAGGAGAGCGCCACGGGGGTCCGCTCCACGTCCGTGCCGCGCAAGTTGAGCAGCCAGGCAATGGAATCGAGCGCCGAGATCACGGTCGCATCGAGACCGCGCGCGGTCAGCCATTCGGAGACGGCGGCGCGCTTGGCCTTGCTCGATTCGCCGGCGAAGGCATCGTCATGGACGATCGCCGCAGCGGGCGAGGGGGCGGGCTGGTCCTGCCAGACGGCATCGATCGGGTTGCCGTCCACCGCCACGAGCGTGCCGCCCTTGTGCGAAAGCGCGGCCTGGGCGGCTTCCACCCATTTGGAGCCGTGAAGCCAGGCGTCGTAGCCGATCTTCGCACCCTTGGGCGCGTGCTCGCTCAGCCAGCGGGCGGCGCTGGTCTGCGGCACGCTTTCGTAGGCATAGGCCTTGCCGTCCACCTGCTCGCGCACCTGAAGCGTGTAGCGCCCGTCCACGAACATGGCGGCGGCGGGAGAGAGCGTGGGATCGGTAAGCACCACGGCCGTTCCGGCCGAGCCGCCGAAGCCGGTGAGCCAGGCGAGGCGCTGCGCATAGGCGCCGACGTATTCGCTCATATGCTCGTCGGAAATGGGGATCACGAAGCCGTCGAGGCCGCGCGACTTGAGTTCCTGGCGCAAGGCATCGAGCCGCGCTTCGTGGGTATTCATCAACATGAGGTGGGTATCCGGCTTGCGGGGGTCATGTGTGCAACATAGATGGAGGCAATGGCAGATTCCACCCAGGCCCTTGCAGGTCCTCCACAGGCGGCGAAGAAGCCGCATTCCTTCACTCACCACGGCCTGAGCGTGGAAGACGACTACGCCTGGCTGCGTGACGCGGGTTATCCCGAGGTCACCGACAAGGCGGTGCTGGACCATCTCGAAGCGGAAAACCGCTGGTTCGAGTCGCGCATGGAAGGCCGCCAGGGGCAGATCGACGCGCTGTTCAAGGAAATGCGCGCGCGCATCAAGGAAGCCGACAAGTCGGTGCCGCAGAAGGACGGCGATTTCCTCTACTGGATCGAATTCGAGGAAGGCGCCGAATACAAGAAGTGGTGGCGCCGCCCCGTGGGCGCCAGCGAAGACGGCAGCGCCGACGAGCTGATCCTGGACGAAGTGGCCCTGGCCGAGGGCAAGGAATACTTCAACCTCGGCGCGATCTCCACCAGCGCCAACGGCAAGCTGCTGGCCTATGCCTATGACGACAACGGTTCGGAGCGCTTCACCGCGCGGATCAAGAACCTGGAGACGGGCGAACTCCTGCCTGACGAAATTCCCGGCACGCTCTCGGCGCTGGTGTGGGTGGCGCAGGACAAGGGCCTCGTCTACTCGCTGGCCAACGAGCAGTGGCGTACCGACAATGCCCGCCTGCACTGGCTGGGGCAGCCGCTGGAAAGCGATGTCGAACTCTATCACGAGGACGACGAGGGTTTCCGCGTCGGTTCTTCGCTCTCCTCCAACGAGAAGTGGCTGCTGATCGGCGCCAGCGATCACGAGACCAGCGAATGCCGCATGGTCCTTGCCGACGATCCGCTGGGCCCGCAGATCCTGGTCAAGCCGCGCGTCAAGGGCGTGGAATACGACGTGGATGAGCGCGAGGGCGTGCTCTACATCCATACCAACGACAGCCACGAGAACTTCCGCCTCGCCACCGCGCCGCTGGATAATCCCGGCGAGTGGAGGACGCTGATCGAGGGGGCCGATGCCTTCTACCTCACGGGCGTGGACCTGTTCCGCGACTTCTACGTGGTCGAAGGCCGGAAGACGGCCGGGCGCGGGGCCGGGCTCGACCAGATCGAGCTGCGCTACTACGACGATTCCTCCCGCGTCGAGCCGATCGTCTTCCCCGAGGCCAGCTACTCGGCCGGGCTTTCCAACAATCCCGAATGGCACATGGACGTGCTGCGGGTGACGTACGAATCGATGGTCAGCCCCTCGTCGGTCTACGACTACGACGTGAAGGACCGCACGCTGGAGCTGCTGAAGGTCCAGGAAATCCCTTCGGGCTACGACGCCTCGCTCTATGCCACCGAGCGGCTGGAAGTGACCGCGCGCGACGGCACGGCGATCCCGGTCTCGGTCGTCTATCGCCGCGACCGCACGAGTGCCGGGCCGCTGCATCTCTACGGCTACGGCGCCTATGGCATCTCCATCGATCCGGGGTTCTCGACGGCGCGCCTCAGCCTCGTCGACCGTGGCTTCGCTTATGCCATTGCCCATATCCGCGGTGGCGACGATCTGGGCCGCGCCTGGTACAAGGCCGGCAAGCTGGAGAAGCGGGCCAATACGTTCAACGACTTCGTCGATGTGGCCAAGGGCCTGATCGAGCGCGGCTTCACGGAGGCGGGCAAGATCTCGATCTCGGGCGGCTCGGCAGGCGGTGAACTGATGGGCGCGGTCATCAATTCCGATCCCGACCTGTTCGGCGCGGTGGTGGCGCATGTGCCTTTCGTGGACGTGCTGAGCACCATGCTCGACGACACATTGCCGCTGACTCCGGGCGAATGGCCGGAATGGGGCAATCCCATCGAGGACCGCGCGGCCTTCGAGCTTATCCGCAGCTACTCGCCCTACGATCAGGTCAAGGCCCAGGCCTATCCGCCGCTGATGGTGACGGCCGGGCTCAACGATCCCCGCGTGACGTATTGGGAGCCCGCCAAGTGGGTCGCCCGTCTGCGCGAGTTGAAGACGGACGGCAACGAACTGATTCTCAAGACCAACATGGGCGCGGGCCACGGCGGCAAGTCCGGCCGGTTCGAGAGCCTGAAGGAAACCGCGGAGGAGTTCGCGTTCATCCTCTGGCAGCTCGGCGTTTCCGAGTGAAGCCGCCCTTCACCCGGACATTCACGGCGCAGGCCCATGACATCGACGTCATGGGCCACGTCAACAATGCGGTCTGGGTGCAATGGATGGAGGCCATGGCCACCGCGCACTGGGAAGCGGTGGCCCGGCCCGAGCACCAGGCGCTCTACGCCTGGGTCGTGACCCGGCACGAGATCGATTATCGCGGCAATATCCGCGAGGGCGAAAGCGTGACGGGAGAGACCTTCATTCCCGAAGGTCCGAGCGGCGCGCGCTTCGTGCGCCGCGTGGATTTCCGCAACGAAACGGGCAAAGTGCTCGTTTCCGCCCGGACGACCTGGGCCATGATCGACATCGCCTCCGAACGCCTCATGCGCGTGCCACCCGAGGTCGCGGCGCCCTTCTGGGACGGGTCTGACTGACCCCGGCAACCGTTCCGCGTACCCTGTTCCGCTGAACCCTTGGTATGGTCCCGGAAGCTCGGGCAGCCCTCGTCCCGGGACAAGGCCGGGACGAGAGCCGCCAGATCATCAGCCCAGAACGTCGCTCACCGGCACGTAGTCGTACCCCAGCTCGGTCGCCACGGCCTCGAAGGTCACTTTGCCGGCATGGACGTTGAGGCCCTCGGCCAGATAAGGATCGGCCTGTAGCGCGGCCTTCCAGCCGAGGTTGGCGATCGCCAGGGCGTGGGGCAGGGTGACGTTGTTCAGCGCGTAAGTGCTGGTGCGGGCCACGGCGCCCGGCATGTTGGCCACGCAGTAGTGGACGATGCCGTCGACCACGAAAGTCGGCTCGGCATGAGTGGTGGCATGGCTGGTTTCGAAGCAGCCGCCCTGATCGATGGCGACGTCCACCAGCACGGCGCCCGGCTTCATCGTGCCGAGCATGTCGCGGGTCACCAGCTTGGGAGCGGCCGCGCCGGGGATCAGCACCGCGCCGATCACGAGGTCGGCATCGGCCACGCTTTCCGCCAGGTTGGCGGTGCTGGCGAAGCGGGTCTTGGCGCGGGCCTCGAAATAGATGCCCAGCCGTTCAAGCACGTCGGGGCTGCGGTCGAGGATGGTGACGTCGGCGCCGAGGCCCACGGCCATCTGCGCGGCGTTGAAGCCGACCACGCCGCCGCCGATCACTGCGACTTTGCCCGGCATCACGCCCGGTACGCCGCCCAGCAGCACGCCGCGCCCGCCATGGGCCTTCTCCAGCGCGGTGGCGCCGGCCTGGATCGACATGCGCCCGGCCACCTGGCTCATCGGCTTGAGCAGCGGAAGCTGCCCACCGGGGCCGGTCACGGTTTCATAGGCGATGGCGGTGACGCCGGACTTCACCAGGTCGGCCGTCTGCTCGGGGTCGGGGGCGAGGTGCAGGTACGTGTAGAGGATCTGGCCTTCCCGCAGCATAGCGCGTTCGCCCGCCTGCGGTTCCTTGACCTTCACGACCATCTCGCAGCCTTCGAAGATCTCCCGCGCGGTCGCCACGATCTTGGCGCCCTGGCGGGTATAGTCGGCGTCGCTGGCGCCGATGCCCTGGCCGGCACCGCTTTCCACCCAGACTTCGTGCCCGTGAGTCACGAGTTCGCGGGCACTCTCCGGCGTCAGGCCGACGCGATATTCGTGGTTCTTGATTTCCCTGACCGTACCGACACGCATATTATCGACTCCGCGAAAAACTCTCCTGCCGATGAGATACACCCGGGCCTCTGCAATGTTTCACCGAATTGGGGCTTGTCAGAAAGCGAGGCAGGAATATTTCCCAGTCCTGAAACAAACGACAAGAGAATTTTCCATGGACCGGGCAGACCGCGCACTCCTCGAAGCGTTGCAGGCCGATTCCTCGCGCTCAATCGCCGAACTGGCGGCTCTGGTGAACCTGTCGTCCTCCGCCTGCCACCGGCGCATCCGCGCCCTGGAGGAGCAGGGCCTGATCCTGGGCTATGCCGCGCGGGTGGATGCCCGGCGGCTGGGCCTGTCGATGGAAGTCTTCGTCGAGATCACGCTGACCAGCCAGAGCCGCGAGGCCATGGAGCGTTTCGAGCGGGCGGTGGGAGACTTCGACGATATCCTCGAATGCCACCTGATGTCGGGCGCGGCGGATTATCAGCTGCGTGTCGCCGCCTCGGACCTCGATCACTACGACCGCATCCACCGCGACTGCCTGGCGCGGCTGCCGGGGGTATCGTCGATGCGGACAAGCTTCGCGCTGCGCCGGATCAAGCGGTTCGAGGGCTATTCGGTGCCGTGAGCGCCCGCGGGCAAGGCGTCCCCCGAAGGTGCGCTTCCCGGATGGATGCCGCCCGCCAGTGTCAATGCGCGTCGCGCAGGTCCTGGGTCAGGATGCGATCCCGCGCGGCGCGCAAGTCGCCGGTCTCGTGCTGGATCGACAAGCGCTCCCGGTCGCTGGCGCGATAGGTTTCCTCGGCATTGTCGATCTGCTCGATGGAGAGGCCAAGGTCGTCCAGCGCCTCGCGGGCCAGGGCGACGGCCGATTCCATCACTTCGCGGACCATGAAGGTGACGGGGGCATCCATCAGCCGGATCATCGCGCGGCGGTCATAGACACGGGCGAGGATGCGGGCATCGGGGAAAGCCTCGTGGACGTTCTGGAGGAAGCTGTCCGAGAGCTGGTCGCCGTCGATGCAGAACACGATCATCTGCGCGCCGCCGGCGCCGGCCTGCCGCAACAGGTCGATGCGGGTGCCGTCCCCGAACCAGACTTTCGCGCCGAAACCGCTGGCGACGTCGATCATCTCGATGTCGGTATCGATCAGCGTCACCTGGATTTCGGCGGCGATCAGCACTTGCGCCACGGTCTGGCCGAAGCGGCCGTAACCCACCAGTAGGGCCTTGGCGCCGTCCTTGCGGGGCCCTTCGCGGGTTTCCTTGCTGGTCGGCATTTCGCGGATGCGCGCGGTGGCCATCATCAGGAACGGGGTGGTGACCATCGACAGGGTGACGATGGCGCTGAACAGGCTGGCGGCGCGCGGCTCGATCAGCCAGGCGCTCTGCGCCTGCGCGAAAAGCACGAAGCCGAACTCGCCGCCCTGGCTCAGCAGCAGGCCGAGCGCCAGCGCACTGCGCCAGTTCATGCGGAACAGCAGGCCCAGCCCGAAGATCACCGAAGCCTTCACCGCGATCAGGGCCAGCGCCATGGTGGCGACGAACAGCGGGCGCTCGGCAATGGCGGAAAGGTCCAGCATCATGCCGACCGACATGAAGAACAGGCCGAGCAGGATCGAGCGGAACGGCTCGACGTCGGCCTCCAGCTCGTGGCGGTAAGGCGTATCGGCGAGCATGACGCCGGCAATAAAGGCACCCAGCGCGGTCGAAAGGCCGAGCGACTGCATCAGCGCGGCAGAGGCGATCACGGTGAACAGCGCGGCGAAGACGAACATCTCGCGCTCGCCGAGATTGCCGATCAGGCGGAACAGCGGGCGGATCACGAAGCGCCCGGCCAGGATCAGGCCGGCGATGGCGGCCAGGGTCTCCAGCACCAGGATCCAGCCCGGAGGACCTTCGGGCAAATGCGGGTTGCGGTTCATCGCCGCGATGATCGTGATCAGCGGGATGATCGACAGGTCCTGGAACAGCAGGATTGCGAAGGAGCGTTCGCCGAAAGGCGTGTTCAGGCGCCCGGCGCTCTGAAGCATCGGCAGGACCTGCGCGGTCGAGGACAGCCCCAGCGGCAGCCCCAGCGCCAGCGAGGCGGCCAGGCTGAACCCGGCGGAATAATAGATCACCGCAGAGACCGCGAGGCCGCAGAGCGTCACTTGCAGGAAGCCGAGGCCGAAGATCTCGTTGCGCATCCGCCAGAGCCGCCGCGGCGCCAGTTCCAGGCCGACGATGAACAGCAGCAGGGTGATGCCCAGCTCGGCAATGCCCAGCTTGTTCTCCGGATCGCCGACCAGGCCCAGCGCGTAAGGCCCGAGGATGGCGCCTGCGAGCAGGTAGCCCAAGGTCGCACCCAGGCCGAGGCGGCGGAACAGCAGGACGAAGGCAAGCGCCGTGCCGAGCAGCAGGAAGCCGTCGCGCAGGAGGAATGCCTGGGTATGATCTTCCATCGGGGCCTTTCGGGCGGGAAGCGAAAATTGCGTGCGGACGGTCTTCTTAGGGCGTCACGCTGCGGTGCGGAACCCTAGACGAAGGGAGGGGCCAGAAAAGGCCAACCGATCCGGGTGGCGCCAACCGGGCCGCGCCTATCGGGGGGCGCGCCTATCGGGGGCCGGGCCTGCGATGGCTCAGCGCGGGAGCACGCCGGTACAGACATATTTCAGCACCAGCCCGTCCTCGCCCGCCCATTGCACGCCGGAGACGCTTGGATTGGCATCGCTCCAGTCCCGCAGGACCGTGCCGTTCGGGCGGACGATGCGCCAGTGATAGGACAGGGCGCGGCTGCCGGTACAGTCCACCGCGCGCTCGGTGTAGAGCACGGTGCCTTGCGGATAGCCGGCATGGGCGCGCAGCAGGACCTGCATCTGCCGGAACTGCCGCCCGATCATGCCGGCCTTCACGCTGGCCTTGTCGACATAGACGCTGCGGCCGAGCGTGTTCTCCACGCTGGGCACGAACAGGCGCTGCCATTGCGCCGCCACGCCCGTCGCCGCCACGCCCGTCGCGGCCCCGCCCGTCGCCGCCACGCCCGTCGTGGCCAGGGCGGGCGCGGCCAGCAGGCCGAGCAGGGTCAGGCCGCGCTTTCCCGCTCGCATCAGAGCGGGCTGCCGTTCTCGTCGCGGTAGATGTCGCGGCGGCCGACGTGGTTGGCGGGGCCGACGTAGCCGTCGTTCTCCATGCGCTCCACCCACTTGGCAGCAGTGTTGTAGCCGACGCCCATCTGCCGCTGGAGCCACGAGACCGAGACTTTCTGGTTCTCGAACACCAGCTGGCAGACCTGCCGGTACTTGCGCTCTTCCGGCTGGTCCGACGCGGTGGCGTCGAGGTCGTCGAAGCCGAACGAGCCTTCCTCCGGCTCCTCGGTGACGGCATCGACGTAGTCCGGCTTGCCCTGGCCGCGCCAGTGATCGGCAACGTGCTCGACTTCCTCGTCCGAGACGAAGGGCGCGTGGACGCGTTTGATCGGGTCGGTGCTGGGCTTGTAGAGCATGTCGCCCTTGCCCAGCAGCTGCTCGGCGCCCTGTTCGCCCAGGATGGTGCGGCTGTCGATGCGGCTGGTGACGGCGAAGGAGATACGGGTCGGCAGGTTGGCCTTGATGACGCCGGTGATGACGTCGACCGAGGGGCGCTGCGTGGCCATGATGAGGTGAATGCCCGCCGCGCGGCTCTTTTGCGAGAGGCGCTGGATCAGCACTTCGATTTCCTTGCCCACCGTGACCATGAGGTCGGCCAGTTCGTCGACGATGAGGACGATCTGCGGCAGCGTCTCGTAATCGAGCTGGCGATCCTCGTAGAGTTCCTCGCCCGTCTCCGGGTCGAAACCGATCTGGATGCGGCGACCGAGCGGCTTGCCCTTGGCGGCGGCGGCGCGGACCTTTTCGTTGAAGCTGGCAAGGTTGCGCACTGAAATCTCGCTCATCTGGCGATAGCGGCGCTCCATTTCCTCTACCGCCCACTTCAGCGCGCGCACGGCCTTCGGCGGCTCGGTCACCACCGGCGAGAGCAAGTGCGGAATATCGTCGTAGCTCTTGAGTTCGAGAACCTTGGGATCGACGAGGATCAGGCGGCACTGCGCGGGGGTGAGGCGGTAGAGCAGCGAAAGCAGGATGACGTTGAGGCCGACCGACTTGCCCGACCCGGTGGTACCCGCGACCAGCAGGTGCGGCATGGTTGCAAGGTCCGCCACCACGGGCTCGCCGGCGATGTCCTTGCCCAGGATGATCGGCAGCATGCCCTTGTGGTTGGCGAAAGCCTCCGAGGCGACCATTTCCTTGAACGAGACCATCTGGCGGTCGGCGTTCGGAAGCTCGATGCCCATGACCGTGCGGCCGGGGATCGAGGCGACGCGCGCGGAAATCGCGCTCATGTTGCGGGCGATGTCGTCGGCCAGGCCGATCACGCGGCTGGCCTTGATGCCGGGAGCGGGCTCCAGCTCGTACATGGTGACGACCGGGCCGGTGCGCACGGCCGTGATCTCGCCCTTGACGTTGAAGTCGTCAAGCACGGTTTCCAGCAGCCGCGCATTGCGCTCCAGGCTGAGCTTGTCGACCTTGGGCTGCGAATTGGGCGGCGGATCGGCCAGGATGTCGAGCCCGGGCAGTTCGTACTTGTCGAACATGTCCTTCTGGCGGTTGCCCAGGTTGAGCTGCGCAGGGGCGGCGCTGGCCTTGGGATCGCTGATTTCGGGCGCCTTGCGCGGCTTGTCGGCCGCGGCGTCGAAAGCGGCGGCGGGCGCATCGATGCGGGGCGCGGGCTTGGCCATTTCCTCGCCCGTGTCGCGCGCGCTTGTATCGCGTGCCCCCTTGTCGCGTGATTTGGTCTTTTCGGACATGGCGGGCGCTGCCTCGCCTTCGCCGCGCAGGCGGCCGATCCGGCCCGGCAGTGTCAGCAGGCGCACCCAGTCGACCGCGAAGACCTGTCCGGCCAGGGCCACGCCGGCCAGCGCGCAGAGCAGCGCCAGCACGAGCTTGATCCAGCCCTGGACGACTTCGGGCGCGAAGGCCGCGATGCCGGTGATGCCCTTGGCGCCCAGCAGGCCGGTGATGCCGCCCATCGAGGCGGGCAGCACGCCGCCCGGCGCCGTGAAGACCAGCGACATGACGGTGGCGATCAGCGTCATGGCGATCGCCAGCACTGCCACCGGGCGCCACCAGCGCTGGTTGGAATGCTCGATCTCGTTGTCGTCCTCTTCCACCAGCAGCCAGAGCTTGCGGGCGAAGACGTAGAGCAGCGGCACGAACAAGGCCGAAACCGGGCCGAACAGCACCAGCGCGCGCTCGGCCACCCAGGCGCCGACGGAGCCCATCCAGTTCTGCGCCGGACCCCCTGCGGCGGTGGAGGCGGAAGGGTCGGTCTGGTGATAGCTGACGAGTGCCAGGGCCAGGAATGCCATGGCCGCGAACAGCGTCAGCGCGCCGCTCAGTTCGGAGGCGCGGCGCAGGGAGCGCTTGAGAACGGCGCGCCAGTTCGGCTTGGCGATCCGCCGTCCTGGTGCGATGGGCCGGGTGGCCATTAAGAATTCCCCCTGGAAATCGGGCCTCTGATCAGGCCCGGATAATGCGCTCTGGCGGGACTCGCCGTCAAGAATGGATCGGGAACAGCCCTGTGGGCTAGCGGGCAAGGCCCTGAATCGCAGCCCATTTCCTCGACGGCAAAGTGCGCGCCCGATGCACTGTCATGCCGCCCAGCGCAATCACCGGAACGGCGGAACGGGCGGCGAGCAAGTGAAAATGCACGCGGCCGAGCGTCCCCCCGCCGGGATGAGAGCGGGTTGCGAAGACCGGCGAGAGCAGGATGGCGTCGGCGCGGGCGCGGTGGGCCCGGCCCAGTTCGCGCAGGGAATGGACGGTGACGAGGCGCGGGCAAGCGGGCCCCCGCGCCAGCCTTGCGGGCGCGCCATAAGCGCCGTCTGCGCCCCAGCCCCGCGCCTCCCGCGCCGGGCCCGACAGGAACACGCTGTGCCCGAAGCGGCGGGCCGCGCGCGCAAGCGCTGCAAACCGGGCGCGGCGCGCGGCAGGGGCCAGGTGATAGTGCCGATAGACCAGCCCCGATCCCCGCGGCAGGCGGGCGAGGGTGCGCTCCAGGGCTTCGTCGTTGCGGGCGTCGGTGACGAGCCAGATGTCGGGAAGAGGCGGGTGGCGGTTCGGCACGAAGCCGCTATAGCAGCGCGCCATGGATCAGCCAGTATCTCCTCTCGACGACATCCGTGCCCGCATCGCCCACGCTGCCCGCATTGCCGGGCGCGAGGCCGAATCGGTGGAACTCGTCGCCATCTCCAAGACTCACCCCGCCGAGGCCATTGCGCCCCTGATCGCCCAGGGCCAGCGCGTCTTCGGCGAAAACCGCGTCCAGGAAGCCGAGGCCAAGTGGCCGGCCCTGCGCGGCGAGCACGAGGGCATTTCGCTTCATCTCGTGGGGCAGCTCCAGTCCAACAAGGCCGAGGATGCCCTGAACCTGTTCGACTGCATCCATTCGGTCGACCGGCCCTCGCTGGTGTCCGCGCTCGGCAAGGCGATGGACAGGACCGGCCGCCGGGTGCCCTGCTTCGTGCAGGTCAATATCGGCGCCGAGGAGCAGAAGGGCGGCTGCGCCATTGCCGAAGTGCCCGCATTGCTGGCTTCCGCGCGCGAGGCCGCGCTTCCGGTCGCGGGCCTGATGTGCGTGCCGCCGCAGGGCATCGAGGCAGCGCCGTTCTTCGCGCTCCTGGCGAAGATTGCGGCGGACAACGGCCTGTCGCAGCTTTCGATGGGCATGAGCGAGGACTTCGAGACCGCCATCATGCTCGGCGCCACGCATGTCCGCGTCGGCAGCGCCCTGTTCGGCGCGCGGGGCTGATCTGAACTTTAAAGCCGGCGCATCCCGGACTTGATCCGGGACCGCTGGCCGCTTGTGAAGCGCGAACTCTCCGTCGCGCGGGATCGGTCTAAAGCCGCGGCGACTTGCGCGTTTTGAGCGAGGGAAGGCGGCTGGCGACTTGTTGTTCCAGCAGCCCGTCCAGCAAGGCCGCGATGGCATTGTTCGGATTGTCGCCGCAGAAACCGCTGAGCCAGTGAGCCCGGCCTTTCGTAAGGCGTTCGGTCACGAAGCCGGGCCCGTCCATGCAGATCCAGCGAACCTGCCCTCGGCTTTCCGGAGTGCCTTGGGCGAGCAGTTCGTCGATCGTCCCTGCAAGATCATCGTAGGCATCTTCGGAAAGAGCGAAACGCATTTCGCCGTCCGGGTCCCATCGGTCGATCCCATGGCGGAAGAAGCGTGCAAGGACTTGAGGGCCCTGATCCCGCGTCTTGCCGTGCAGTTCGATGATGTATCCGGGCGCGCCCAGGGCGGGCGTGGAGCTGAAACGGATGACGTCGTCCGCGATTTTGCGCAGCGGTCTGCTTCCGGTTCCGTTCAGGACATCGCGATGTGCGGCGTAAATTCCTTCGCCCAGGTTGAGCGCGCTGGGCGTTTCCGACGCCGACGAAGGGCTTGCTCCGGCTGCAAGCGGCGAACCCAGAAATGCGAAGAACGCCAGCAACGCGGCGGTGCGGTGCGGCTTTCTTCGCATCTCCGGATCGAACCTCAGTTCGGCGTTTCCAGCTCGTTGCCGGTCAGCGTTACCACATGGAGCAGGTTCGTCGAACCCGGCGTGCCGAAGGGGACGCCGGCCAGTGCCACCAGGCGTGTACCGGCGGCGCCGAAGCCGTGGCGCAGGGCCATGCGCTTGCCCTTGGCGATCATCTCCTCGAAGCTGCCGATGTCCTTGGTGGTCACGGCATGCGCGCCCCAGAGCAGGGCCAGGCGGCGGGCGGTCTTCTGCGAGGGCGTGAGCACCAGCATCGGCGCGGCGGGACGCTCGCGGGCGACGCGGCGGGCCGAGCCGCCCGATCCGGTGAAGACGATGATGCCCTCGATCGGCAGGGTGTCGGCAATGGTGGCGCAGGAGGCGGAGAGCGCGTCGGCCGTGGTGGCGTCGGGCGGGGTCTGGGCAAGGTGGATGCGCTCGCGATAAGTGGAGTCGGTCTCCACCTTGATGGCGATGCGGTCCATGATCGTCACCGCTTCCACCGGCCACTGGCCCGCTGCCGTCTCGGCCGAGAGCATGACCGCGTCGGCGCCGTCATAGACGGCATTGGCCACGTCGGACACTTCGGCGCGGGTCGGCGAGGGGCTGGTGATCATCGATTCCAGCATCTGCGTGGCGACCACCACCGGCTTGCCGATGGCGCGGGTCTTGGCGATGATGTGCTTCTGGATCGGCGGCACTTCTTCAGGCAGCAGTTCCACGCCCAGATCGCCGCGGGCGACCATGATGCCGTCCGAAAGCTCGATGATCCCGTCGATGGAATCGACCGCCGCGGGCTTTTCGATCTTCGACATGAGCGCGCAGGCACCGCCGATCAGGCGGCGCGCTTCGGCCACGTCTTCGGGGCGCTGGACGAACGACAGGCCGATCCAGTCGGCGCCCTGCTCCACCGAGAAGGCGAGGTCGCGGCGATCCTTGTCGGTCAGCGCGGGGACCGGCACGATCGCGTCGGGCACGTTCACGCCCTTGCGGTCGGAAATGAAGCCGCCGACTTCGGCGGTGCAGAGGATCGAATCGGCTTCCGGCTTGATAACCACCAGGCGCAGCTTGCCGTCGTCGATCAGCAGGCGCTGGCCCTTCTGGAGAATGCCGAAGAGTTCGGGATGCGGCAGGCAGACGCGGTTCTCGTCACCCGGCGTGGGATCGCGATCGAGCGTAAAGTGAGCGCCGTGGCGCAGGAACACCTTGCCCTCGGCGAAAGTGCCGACGCGCAGTTTCGGGCCCTGGAGGTCGCAAAGGATCGCCACGGGGCGCATCAGGTCCTTTTCGACCGCGCGGATATTGGCGATGGTTTCGCGATGGGTCTCGTGATCGCCATGGCTCATGTTGACGCGGAACGCATCGGCGCCGGCCTTGAGCAGCTTGGCGATGGTCTCCTTGTCGCGGCTGGCCGGCCCCAGGGTGGCAAGAATCTTCACCTTGCGCTGGCGCTTGATGCCGCGATGGTGCGGCGAACGACGAAACGGAGGGGTGGTGGCCAAAATCTGTCTGCCTCTCTTTCGATATTTCGGCGACATATGGCAAAGGCGGCATGACAAACCAAGGACGATTGCCAGAAATATGAACGGAAACGACCAGATCGACCAACTCGACGACGCTGTGGCGGCTGCGGCGTTCCGTCGCCTCGTGCGGCACCTCCAGACCCGCCACGATGCGCAGAACATCGATTTGATGGGGCTGGCCGGCTTCTGCCGCAACTGCCTGGCGGACTGGATCCGCGATGCGGGCTACGATGGCGACAAGGCCGCGGCGCGCGAAGTGATCCACGGCATGCCCTTTGGCGCCTGGAAGGATGCCTATCAGAGCGAGGCCACGCCCGAGCAGATCGCGCGGATGGAGGAAAGCCTGAAGAAAAACGGCGGATCGCACTGACGCCCTAGGGCGATGTCCCGGGGCCGGTTTCGGGGGCGTGCCAGCGCCCTCAGGAACTCGCGAGCTTCATCATGACCAGCCCGGCCAGGATCAGCCCCGCCGCGGCGAGGCGCATCGCGCTGGCCGATTCCCCGAGCAGGACGATGCCGACGATGAAGGCGCCCAGCGCGCCGATGCCGGTCCAGACCATGTAGGCGGTGCCCAGCGGCAGCACGCGCATCGCCCAGGACAGCAGGCCGAAGCTCGCCAGCATGGCCGCGATCGTGACGATGCTGGGCCAGAGGCGGGTGAAGCCGTTGGACTGCTTCATCGCCGAGGCCCAGACCACTTCGAACAGGCCGGCAATGACGAGAACGATCCAGGGCATGGCAGTGGGCATTGGGGGGCAACCTCCTGAAATGGTTGCCGGGCCGTCCCGGTCTTGATGCTCCCGGGCGCGAGGTCGGTTCGGCCGGGGAGGCGGGAACGTGGTCGCCGCTCGCGGGGCGAATAACGCGGGCCCGTCGGGGATGCAACGGGGAAGGGCCGGGCGCCCTTGCTGCGGATTACACACAGGATTTCCACAGGTCGGCGCTTTGCCCGAATCCGGCGCAGTCGCTATCAGCCGCCGCCAAACCGATTCACGATTCCTATTGGAGCACTACACCGATGGCCGAAACCACCGACGATCGCCTGCGCCTGCTGATCGAGCGCGTCGAGCGCCTCGAAGAGGAAAAGAAGGGCATCTCGGACGATATCCGCGACGTCTACAACGAAGCCAAGGCAGTCGGCTACGACGTCAAGATCATGCGCCAGATCGTGCGCATCCGTAAGATGAAGCCGGATGACCGCCGCGAAATGGACATGCTGCTCGACACCTACAAGACGGCACTCGGCATCGACTGATGCCGCGAGCCTTCGACATCCATCGAAGGCGCATCGACAAAGACTTGGGCCGGTGCAGCAAGCTCGTCACTTTCGTGGCGAGCGCACCGGCGAAGACTCCGGCGTCTCGCCCCGCCCTTACGGCCGGGCAGAAACGCGCGTCACGTCCCGAAATGCACCAGCAGCATGGTCGCCGCATTGGCGCCGGCGTGCTGGAGCATGGCGGCGTGCAGGCCCACGCGCTGGCGGGTGAAGCCCAGCAGCAGCGCCGCCCATAATTGCGGCAGCACCAGCGGCAGCGTCAGCACCGAGACGGCAGGGTAGTTCGTCAGGTGCACGCCCGCGAAGACCAGCGCCACGATCCAGAACACCGCCGGATAGGCCGCAAGGAATTCGGCCATGGGCGCGCGCCGCTTGCGCAAGGCGATCCAGCCGCCCAGCGCCGCAAGGGCCAGCACCGCCAGCGCGCCTGCCAGCACCATCGGCGCCATGCCTTTCGCGCAGACCACCAGGATCGCCAGCACCACGGTGCAGGCCAATAGCCAGAGCGCGCGGGGGCGTCCCATCTGCCAGCCGCGGAAAAGCGCCTCTTCGGCGATCGGGGCAATCAGGATCGTGAAGGGGAGCAGCCAGCCTCCCGGCAGCTTGTCGAAAGCATCGGGCGGGGAAAGGTGCATGGCCTGCTGCCAGATCCCGATGAGCGGCAGCACCACCAGGAAAAGCCCGGCGATGTGAACCGTTTCCAGCACGCCGAGCGCCGCCCAGCCTTCGCGCCTGCGCAGGCCGATCGGCGTGAGCACGGCGGGCCGCCGCAGGAAAGGCGGCAGTTCGCGCAGCATGCCCAAGGGTGCGAAGGGCGGCGTGGAATGGGCGGGCGGGTGGGTTCGGGTAGCCATGCCCGTTCCTGATAGCCCCGTCATCCTTGCCAATTCATTGTGCGATGCGGCGCATGATCGGCGTGCGGAGCGGGCGGTTGCCCTCGGGTGCCGGCCTGTTGTAAGGCGCGCCCTGCGTCAATTGGCACACAACATTCACCGGACCTCATTCTCCGGGCCTCGCGGATCAGTCCGCAGGCAGGCAGACGAGCGAAGCAAGAGCGGACCCATGGCAGGCCATTCCAAATTCAAGAACATCATGCACCGCAAGGGCGCGCAGGACAAAAAGCGCTCGGCGCAGTTCAGCAAGCTCTCCCGCGAAATCACCGTCGCGGCCAAGATGGGCATGCCTGATCCGGACATGAACCCGCGCCTGCGCGCCGCCGTCAACGCGGCCAAGGCGCAGTCGATGCCCAAGGACAACATCCAGCGCGCGATCGACAAGGCGAGCAAGGGCGATGCCGAGAACTACGAGGAAGTGCGCTACGAGGGCTACGGCCCCGGCGGCGTGGCCCTCATCGTCGAGGCGCTGACCGACAACCGCAACCGCACCGCCACCAACGTGCGCACCGCCTTCTCCAAGAACGGCGGCAACCTTGGTGCTTCGGGCGCGGTTTCGCACGGTTTCGAACGCCTCGGCCTGATCGAATACCCCGGCAGCGTGGGTGACGAGGACAAGGTCCTCGAAGCCGCCATCGAAGCCGGCGCGGACGATGTCGAAAGCGATATGGGCGATGGCGACGAGAATCCCGGCAGCCACCAGATCTGGGTCTCGGTCGATTCGCTGCACGAAGTCGCCCGCGAGCTGGAAAAGGTCCTGGGCGAAGCCGAGGGCGTGAAGCTGGCGTGGAAGCCCAACCTCACTGTCGACGTCGATGCCGACACTGCCGGCACGCTGATGAAGCTGGTCGACACCCTCGAAGAAGACGACGACGTCCAGACCGTCTGGGGCAATTACGACATCTCCGACGAAGTCATGGAAAAGCTGGGCTAAGCCCAGCCGTGATCATCATCGGCCTCGATCCGGGGCTCACCTGCACGGGTTGGGGGGTGGTCGCCAAGAGCGGAAGCCGCCTAAGCCACGTTGCCAACGGGCAGATCCGTACCGACGCGAAGGCCGGCATGGCCGAGCGGCTGGTCGAGCTCGATGCCGCGCTCACCGACGTGATTCTCCTCCACCGGCCCGATGCGGGCGCGGTGGAGGAGGTCTTCGTCAACGTGAACCCGCAGTCGACGCTGAAGCTGGGGCAGGCGCGCGGCGTCGCCATGCTGTCGATCGCGCGGGCCGGTTTGCCGGTGGCCGAATACTCCACCAAGGTCATCAAGAAGGCGCTCGTCGGCACCGGCGGCGCCGACAAGAAGCAGATTCAGCACATGCTGAAAGTGCTGCTGCCCGGCGTGAAGCTGGCGGGCGAGGACGCCTCCGACGCCCTGGCCGTGGCCATCACGCATGCCAACATGCTCGGGAGCCACCGTTAGGTCGGCGCGTTGTGCGCGTCATGGAACCGCACGGCGAAGAACGAGGCAGCGACGAAGACCGGGCCGATGCCCGCTGGATGGCCGAGGCGATCCGCATCGCCGTGGCCGAAAAGGGCACCGATCCCGCCGACACCCCGATTGCCGCGCTCGTCGTGCTCGATGGAAAGCTGATCGCGGCCGGGGTCAACCGCACGGCCGAGCGCTGCGACGCCACCGCCCATGCCGAGATCGAAGCCTTTCGCCTTGCCGGCCGGGCCGTGGGCGCGATGCGCGTGGAGGGGGCAACGCTCTATTCCACGCTGCAACCTTGCGGAATGTGCACGATGGCGGCGATCTGGGCAGGGGTCAGCCGGATCGTCTACGGTGCCGGCCGGGCGGACGTGCATGTCATGTATTTCGAGGATCGCCACCTTTCGACACTCGATTTCGTGACCGACGCCTGGAAGGACGACCTCTCGGTGACCGGCGGCGTGATGGCGCAGGCCTGCGCAGCGCTCTATTACCGGCCGTGGGACCAGGTTTCCGAAGATCAACAGGCAAACACCTGAAGGCGCCCGGCGGGGCTGGCGTCGCGCGATTGTTCCTGCCATAGGAACAAACCATGATCGCCAAGCTTACAGGTCTGCTCGACGACACCGGCCCCGACTGGGCGATCATCGACGTCAACGGCGTCGGTTATCTCGTCCATTGTTCGGCGCGGACGCTCGACCATCTCGGCATCCGGGGGGACAAGGTCGTCGTCCATACCGAGATGCAGGTTTCCGAAACCGACCAGCGCCTCATCGGCTTCACCAGCGGCGCGGAACGCAACTGGTTCCGCCTGTTGACGGCCGTGCAGGGCGTCGGTTCGAAAGTGGCGCTGGCGATCCTCTCCGCCCTGACGACCGAGGAACTGCAGCGCGCCTGCGCCGGCGGCGATTCCGCCATGGTCGCGCGCGCCAACGGCGTCGGGCCGAAGCTGGCCAGCCGCATCGTCAACGAACTCAAGGACAAGGCCGGCGGCATGCCCACCGCACCGGGCGTGCCCGGTCTGGCCTCGGCCGTCGCACCTGCCGGTTTTTCCAGCGCGGATGCCGTTTCCGCGCTCCAGAACCTGGGCTTCAAGCCCGCGGTGGCCAGCATGGCGGTCGGCAAGGCCGTGGAGGAACTGGGCGAGGATGCGGGGCTCAACGACCTCGTCCGCGTGGCGCTGAAGAAGGCGGCGGGATGATGGCTGCAATCCGCCAGACGCGGCTCCGTAGAGAACTTCGTCACCCTGCACCCGTTTCAGGTTCCATTCCTCGTCAGATGCCCAACCCATGACCGATAACCCCATCCTTACCCCAACCCGCCAGCCCGAGGACGCAGATGCGGCCCTGCGGCCCAAGACTCTGGCGGAATTTGTCGGGCAGGCGGCGGCGAAGGACAACCTTCGCGTCTTCATCGAGAGCGCCAAGTCGCGGCGCGAGGCGATGGATCATACCTTGTTCTTCGGGCCTCCCGGCCTCGGCAAGACAACCCTGGCGCAGATTATCGCGCGGGAACTGGGCGTGGGGTTCCGCGCCACCAGCGGCCCGGTGATCGCCAAGGCGGGCGACCTGGCGGCGCTGCTGACCAATCTCGAGCATGGCGACGTGCTGTTCATCGACGAGATCCACCGCCTCAATCCCGTGGTCGAGGAAGTGCTCTACCCGGCGATGGAAGATCGCGCGCTGGACCTCATCATCGGCGAGGGGCCTTCGGCGCGCTCGGTGCGGATCGACTTGCCGCCCTTCACGCTGGTGGGTGCCACGACGCGGCAGGGCCTGCTCCAGACCCCGCTGCGCGATCGCTTCGGCATTCCGGTGCGCCTGCAGTTCTACTCCGTGGAAGAGCTGGAGAAAGTCGTCACGCGCGGCGCCAACCTGCTGGGCATCGGCATGGACAAGGGCGGGGCGACCGAGATCGCGCGCCGCTCGCGCGGTACGCCGCGCGTCGCCGGGCGCCTGATGCGCCGTGTGCGCGACTTTGCCCATGTCGCCGGCTCCGACGTCATCACGCACGAAATCGCCGACGATGCCCTGACCCGGCTGGAAGTGGATTCCATAGGTCTCGACGCGCAGGATCGCCGCTACCTGCAGATGATCGCCGGCATCTACAAGGGCGGCCCGGTGGGCGTCGAAACGCTGGCGGCGGGCCTGTCCGAACCGCGCGACACGATCGAGGAAGTGATCGAGCCCTACCTCATCCAGCTGGGCCTCATCGCCCGCACGGCAAGGGGCCGTTGCCTCAACGACCGGGGCTGGACGCACCTGGGCATGACGCCGCCGAATGGCGGCAGCGGACAGGGGCCGCAGGGGGCACTGTTCGATTCGGACGGGGACTGAACGCGCACGCGTTCCGCGCAACAAACTGTCGGGGGCGTTTACAGATGGGCCTTCGGATAGTCCCGGTTCGGTACAGCTTGCGCGTTACCTCCGAAAACTAACGCATTTTCTGCCTCGGCGCTGTCGAATCTCGGTAAATACCATTGTTCCGTTAACCGCTCTCTGCGTTTGTTCAGGGCAAGTCGGCTCCCGTGTTCCCCTTTGGGCATATTCCCGAACGGGCAGGGCCGAACAGAACGAAGAGAGAGACGATCATGTCGGTTCGTATGGCCCTCGCTAAACTGTCTGCCTGTGCGGCAGGCTGCGCTATCATCGGCGGTGGCGCGGTCCATGTGGCCGAGACGCAGCGCAAGTCGGTGGAGTACCGCAAGGTCAAGATGGCCAAGACGGCGAAGCCGCGCCATCCGGCCAAGCGGATCGTCCGCAAGGATCCGCCGCGCGAAGTGAAGCGCGCGCGCCGCATCATCCCGCGGCCCGACGTGCCGCAGATGGTCTCCGTCCCGCTTCCCCCGCCCTATATCCCGCCCGCCCCGGCGCCGTCCTATGCGGGTGGCAGCGGCGGTGCCCCGGTGGTGGTCGGCGGCGGTGGCGGCGGCTTCGGCGGTTTCGGAGGCGGCTTCTTCGGTGGTTTCTTCGGCGGCGGCGGATCGGGCGGCGGCAACGTCATCATTTCGTCCACCTCCAGCGGCGGCTCCACCTCGGGCTCTTCGTCCACCGGCGGCCTGACGACTACCACGACGGGCGGTTCCACCTCGTCCTCCAGCTCGACTGGCGGCCTGACGACCACGACCACCACCGGCGGACTGACCACGACGACCGGCGGCATCACCTCCACGACGACGTCGTCCAGCTCGGGCGACGTCTCGACGAGCACCAGCTCTTCCAGCTCGGGCAATGTTTCTACCAGCACCAGTTCGTCCAGCTCGGGCAACGTCTCGACCAGCACAAGCTCGTCCAGCTCCACGTCCTCGTCGTCGAGCAGCTCCAGTTCGACGTCGTCCTCGACCTCCAGCTCTACCTCGACATCCTCGGGCGGCGACAATCCGCCGCCGACCACGCCGCCGACCGACGTTCCCGCCCCGCCGATGCTGATCCTGTTCGGCGCGGCCGCGGCAGCGGTAGTCGGCCGCCAGCGTCTGGTGCGCAAGAAGTCCGGCTGAGGGCAGCCAGCCAGCGCGCCGCGATACGCGGCCAGCTGGAGACGGGGGTGAGCGTCGGGGGGCGCTCACCCCTTTTTCGTGTGCGGGGCGGGCGTGTGGAAGCAAGCCCCTTCGCGCGCCGGAAATGCTCTCTGCGGCCTGGCGGGGCGGCCGGACATCTTCTCCCAAAAGAAAACCCCGCCCCGCGCGAACGCGGGACGGGGTTTTTCTCAGCCTTGCGGCTGGCGGCTGTTTAGGCGGCCAGCTTGCGCAGCACGTACTGCAGGATGCCGCCGTTGTTGAAGTATTCCACTTCGTTGGCGGTATCGATGCGGCACAGCGCGGTGAAGGTGAAGGTCGAACCGTCCGGACGGGTCACTTCCACTTCCACGTCCTGGCGCGGCTTCAGGCTGGCGACGCCCTTGATCGTGAAGGCGTCGTCGCCGGTCAGGCCGAGCGACTGGCGGCTGTCGCCGTCCTTGAACTGAAGCGGAAGCACGCCCATGCCGACCAGGTTCGAGCGGTGGATACGCTCGAAGCTCTCGACGATCACGGCGCGGACGCCCAGCAGGTTGGTGCCCTTGGCCGCCCAGTCGCGCGACGAACCGGTGCCGTACTCCTTGCCGGCCACGACCACCAGCGGCGTGCCCTGCTCCTTGTACTTCTGCGCGACGTCGTAGACCGGCAGAACCTCTTCACCGAAGCGGCTCATGCCGCCTTCGATGCCGGGGACCATTTCGTTGCGGATGCGGATGTTGGCGAAAGTGCCGCGCATCATGACTTCGTGGTGGCCACGGCGCGAACCGTAGGAGTTGAAGTCCGCCTTGGCGACCTGGTGCTCCATTAGCCACTGGCCAGCCGGGCTGTCGGCCTTGATCGAGCCGGCCGGCGAGATGTGGTCGGTGGTGATCGAATCGCCGAGGATCAGCAGGGGCTTGGCCTCGATGATGTCGTTCACCGGCGCCGGGGTCATTTCCATGCCCTCGAAGTACGGCGGGTTGGCGACATACGTCGAACCGGCGCGCCACGAGTAGGTGTCCGAACCGACGACGTTGATCGCCTGCCAGTGCTTGTCGCCCTTGTAGACGTCTGCATAGCGGGCCTGGAACATGCCGCGATCGACGCAGGCGTTCATCGTGGTGCTGACTTCGAGGTTGGTCGGCCAGATGTCCTTGAGGAACACGTCCGTGCCGTCCTTGCTGACGCCGATCGGGGTGGTGGTGAAGTCTTCCACCACGGTTCCCTTGAGGGCGTAAGCAACGACCAGCGGCGGCGAGGCCAGGAAGTTGGCGCGCACGTCGGGGCTGACGCGGCCTTCGAAGTTGCGGTTGCCCGAGATCACGGCGCTGGCGACCAGGCCGTTCTCGTTGATCGCCTTCGAGATCGGCTCCGCGAGCGGGCCCGAGTTGCCGATGCAGGTGGTGCAGCCGTAACCGACGAGGTTGAAGCCGATGTTGTCGAGGTGCGACTGGAGACCGGCCTTCTCGAGGTAGTCGGTGACGACCTGCGAACCCGGCGCCAGCGAGGTCTTGACCCAGGGCTTCGGCTTCAGGCCCAGTTCGTCGGCCTTCTTGGCGACGAGACCGGCGGCAACCAGCACGCCCGGGTTCGAGGTGTTGGTGCAGCTGGTGATGGCGGCGATCATGACGTCGCCGTCACCGATGTCGAAGTCCTTGCCTTCCACGGGAACGCGGGCGGCGGTCTTCTTGTAGGTCTCGGCCATGTCCTTGTTGAACACGTCGTCCACGTCGGGAAGCGCGACCCAGTCCTGCGGGCGCTTGGGACCGGCGAGGGAAGGCACGACAGTCGACATGTCGAGTTCGAGGGTCGAGGAGAAGATCGGGTCGGCGGCGGCCGGGTCGATCCAGAAGCCCTGCTCCTTGGCATAGGCTTCGACGAGGGCGATCTGCTCTTCCTCGCGGCCGGTGAGGCGCAGGTAGTCGATCGTCTTGTCGTCGATGCCGAAGAAGCCGCAGGTGGCGCCGTATTCCGGGGCCATGTTGGCGAGCGTCGCACGGTCGGCCAGCGACAGCGAGGCGAGGCCGGGGCCGAAGTATTCGACGAAGCGGCCGACCACGCCGTGCTTGCGCAGCATGGCGGTGCAGGTCAGCACGAGGTCGGTGGCGGTCACGCCTTCCTTCAGTTCGCCGGTCAGCTTGAAGCCGACGACTTCGGGGATGAGCATCGAGACCGGCTGGCCGAGCATCGCGGCTTCCGCCTCGATGCCGCCGACGCCCCAGCCCAGCACGCCCAGGCCGTTGACCATGGTGGTGTGGCTGTCGGTGCCGACGCAGGTGTCGGGATAGGCGACCAGTTCACCGTTCTGGTCTTCGCTGGACCATACGGTCTTGGCGATGTTCTCCAGGTTGACCTGGTGGCAGATGCCGGTGCCCGGGGGAACGGCATAGAAGTTGTCGAGCGACTTCGAGCCCCACTTGAGGAAGTCGTAGCGCTCCATGTTGCGCTGGTATTCGATTTCCACGTTCTCTTCGAACGCCTTGGGGTGGCCGAATTCGTCGACCATGACCGAGTGGTCGATCACCAGGTTCACGGGGACCAGCGGGTTGATCTTGCTGGTGTCGCCGCCGAGCGTGGCGATGGCGTCGCGCATCGCGGCCAGGTCGACCACGCAGGGCACGCCGGTGAAGTCCTGAAGCAGAACGCGGGCCGGGCGGTACTGGATTTCCTCGCCCGTGGCAGGGTTCTTCTGCCAGTCGGCAATCGCCTGGATGTCCTTGGTGGCGACGGTGAAGCCGCCGTCTTCGAAGCGCAGGAGGTTCTCGAGAAGGACCTTCATCGAGAAGGGAAGGCGCGAAACGTCGCCGATCTTTTCGGCGGCTTTCTTGAGGGAGTAGTAGGCGATCTGCTTGCCGCCGACTGTCATGGTGCTGCGGGTGCCGAGCGTGTCCTGTCCGACCTGGGTCATTTGGGTATTATCCCCTTCTGTATGGAGCGTGCCACGAGAAGAGCGGCTATTTCGCAACCCACTAGCCCAGGTTCCGAAAATGATCGCCGTGCTGCATCGCGACAAGCGGATTCTTCGGCCCCGCCGATGCGCGCTCGCGGCCCTCAGGTCAAGGGGGGCTTGCGTGGTACCTGGGACTCGACTCTTGCGTTGCGTGCACCTGTCCAGCAGCCGATAACGATCAGTATCGTGCCGGCAACAGTTGCGAGATCAAGGCGCTCTCCGAACATCAGCCAGCCAAGCAGGGCGGCCCAGAAAAAGCCGGTATACTCGATCGGCAGCAGCACTTGCGTCTCGGCGCGGGCATAGCCCCAGGACAGGAACAGCAGCGCGCATGTCGCCAGCACGGCGCCGGCCAGGATCAGCAGCAGGCTGCGGGGATCGGGCATGACCGCAAGCCAGGGTGAAAACACCAGAAAAATCAACGTTACCAGCAGGTTCTGGAATTGCGCGATCTCTACCGGCCTGGCCAGGAGCGCCTGCTTGCGCTGGAGCACCAGGTTCATGGCGTAGAACACGGCCGAGAGCAGGATCGCCGCCGTGCCCGCTATCGCTTCGTCAGAATAGGCGCCCGATCCGAGCCGGCCGGCAGTGATCACCAGCACGCCCAGAATGCCCAGCAGCGAAGCGACGACGGCGCGCGGCCGGATCGTCTCGCCCAGGAAAAGCGCTGCGAAATAGAGCGCAATGATCGGGGACACGAAGGAAATGGCGATTCCCTCGGCCATAGGAATTCGTACCAGGCCATAGAAAAAGAGTGCGGCCATGGCCGAAGTGATCGCCGCGCGCAGGGCGTGGACCTTCAGCACCGCGCGGGAAGGCAGTGGCCGCCCGGCCGAGAGCCAGAGCGGGAACGTCAGGAACGTGCCGAAGAGATTGCGCAGCAGCAGCGCCGTATAGACGCCCACCGCGAGCCCGGCGCCCTTTATCATCGCGTCCATGGCGCTGAACGTGGCGATCCCGGCAATGACGGCCAGCACCGGCAGCGCCGAGGGGCGACCGGCGGGGTGCAGGCCGAGCGGCGAGCCAGGCGAAGACTCTATATCAGGGGCGGCAGGAGCGCTCATCAGGCCCCGGCTCTCGTCTCCCGCGCGGCCCCGCGCAAGCGCCAATGCAAGCAATTCATCGCAGGGACAGGCGAAATCCTTGAAGAAGGCACTATATGGGGGCAAAGCGGCAAGGTCTGCAGCCAGTTATCCTTGGCTGCGTTTCCCTCGATATCATTCCAGCATCACCAAGGGCAGGTTCAGATCACAATGGCGAGTTTCATGAGGTTCGGTTGCAGCGTGCTGGCGGTCATGGCGGCGACGGGTCTTGCAGCGCAGCCGGCTCTGGCCCAGAAGTCGGACGGAAAGACGGATACCAGGACCGCGTCCTCCAAGACCGATGCGGCGAAGAAGAAGACCGTCTCGGCGCCCACCTCTATTCTGCCGACCACGCAGGCGACCCCCACGCCCACACCAACGCCCAAACCCACGGCGACTGCGAAGCCCGCCGCCAAGACGGCCACGCGCCCGGCAGCGGTGCAGCCGGTGGTCCCGCCTGCCGTGGTTCCCACTGCGATCCCCACGGTTTCGCAGCCGGTGGTGCAGGACGTCGTCGTGGCCGAGCCGGTCATGGCCTGGTCCATGGCGGACGCCAAGGCCCTGCTCGCCACTGTCGAATATATCGGCAAGGAAGGTCTCGTGCCGGCCGACTACCAGCCCTCGGCCTTGCGCGCCGCGATCGCCAAGGGCGAAGGCGACGAGCTTGACGCGCTGGCAAGCCGCGTGTTCGGCTGGCTGATCGAGGATCTGCGCGACGGCCGCACCCCGATGAAGGCCCGCGTGCAGTGGTTTGCGGTAGACCCCGACCAGGACGTGATGCCCACCGCGCAGATCATGGCGCAGTCGCTTTCCGAGCATGACGTGGCCGGCGTGGTGGACAAGCTCGCGCCGACCAACCCCGACTATGCCGCGCTCAAGGCCGATCTCAACGCCACGCCCATGGCCAACAAGGCGCGCCGCGCGTTGATCCAGGCCAACATGGACCGCTGGCGCTGGCTCGCTCGCGACCTCGGCGACGTCTACCTGATGACCAACATTCCGGAATTCCAGCTCCGCCTGGTGGTCAAGAACAAGATCATCCGCAGCTACAAGACCGTGGTCGGCAAGCCCGGCCGCACGGCCACGCCGCAGTTGGCCGAGACGGTGAGCGCAGTGGTCTTCAACCCCACCTGGACCGTGCCGCAGTCGATCGTGAAGGGCGAAGGCCTGGGCGCCAAAGTGCTGAACAACCCCGGCTGGGCGCGTTCGGCAGGTTACAAGGCCACCAAGAACGGCGACGGCACGATCACCGTGGTCCAGCAGCCGGGCGCGAACAACTCGCTCGGCCTGATGAAGATCGACATGCCCAACCCCCACGCGATCTACCTGCACGACACCCCGTCGAAGCAGTATTTCAACTCGGACGTGCGCGCCTTCAGCCACGGCTGCATCCGCACCGAGCGCGCCGTGGAACTGGGCATGACCATGGCGATCCTCGGCGCCAAGAAGACCGCCGCCGAAGCCGCCGAGATCTCCCGCTCGGGCGACTATACCAAGGTCGAGATGACGCGGACCTTCCCGGTCTACCTCACCTATTTCACCTATGCCCGCTCGATCGACGGCCAGCTCAAGCCGTTCGACGATCTCTATGCCCGCGACAAGCCGGTGCTCGACAGCTTTGCCGGCCCGCGCCAGCTCAAGACGACCCAGCGTGCCAGCGAGGAAGAGATCATCAAGCTCGACAATCCTCTCTGACCTGAGGAATCCGCGTCGATCGCGGAAAGACGTTCCAGGGCCCCGGTTACCGCGAGAGCGATTGCCGGGGCCTTGCCTCTCTTGGTCCCGGTGGCCACCTAGTCGTCAGGCAACAAGAACCATCCGGGCGCGGGAGACCAGAGCATGAGCGAACAGGCCAGCGAAGAAACCGGCAGCGGCGCCGGCAGTGCCTTGGGTGACGGCTCCTTGGGTGACGGCGCTCACGGCGATCGTATCGCGGAAGCCACCTCGCGCATTGCCGAGCTGGAAGCCGAACTCGAAGCATCCGGCACCACGACCCGCGAAGCTTCCGAACTCGCACGCGCCAAGGCGTTGCTGCATGCTTGGGTGGACAGTGTCGTTGCCGTTGTGGCGACGCCGGGCGTCGGACGGGCCGTCCTGATCCACGACAACGGCACGGAATCGCGCATCGCCTCCCCCGACCTGCCATTCCGCCTGGCCGTGCCGGTTTCCTTCGACGGCCGCGAGGATTAGGCCGTGACCGCATAAGCGGCGCAATCTTGGCGGGCGGTCCGGATTTGCCCGAAAAGGTCTCTCGCCATGCCGGGAGCCTCTGAACCACCGGGTTATTCCTGCGGCTTCCTGCCTGGCGCCGAACCATTTCACCTCAAACCTCGATGGCGCTATTCCTGCGTTCACGACCTTGGACCGGTTCGCGGTTTCTTGGGGAGGCCGATGATGGTGTGGGATCTGCGGCGGGCGCTGCTTCGCAAGGAAGAGTTCGAATCCGGCCGCCTTACCGATTTCGAATTTCGCGAAACCGTCCGGACCCTCAAGTTGATGGCGCGGGCTTTCGCAACCGATGAAGCGGCGGTGCTGGATGCGCTCGTCGAACACGGATACGAGGCGGCGCTTCGCGGATTTCCCGAAAGGCTGGGCGACGAGGCCCGCGAAGAAGTCTGCCTGCGCCTGCGCAAGGAAGCGCGGCAGATGCTGATCCGTGAAGGCGGCGATCCCACGCCCTACCGGCTGGGCTAATCGATCGTTTCCCGGCCCGCGTACCGGCCGCCGCGCAGCGCGGACCCTTGTGCGGGCAGGCGTCTGCCGGTGGTCCGTCATGAGCCCGCGCTGCCTAGACCTGGCGGCGCTGCAATCGCACCAGCGTCTCGTCGAGACTGGAGAGGAAGCGCGATCGGTCGGTCTTGCTGAAGGGCGGCGGGCCTCCCACCACGTCGCCGCCTGCCCTGAGGTCGGCCATGATCGCCCGCGTGGCGATGGCGCTGCCGATTGAGGACGTGGTGAAAGGCTTGCCGTTGGGCGCGACCACTTCGGCGCCGAGCTTGAGGCAGCGGTCGGCCAGCAGGATGTCGGCGGTGATCACGACGGTGCCAGGCGCAGTGTTCTCGACGATCCAGTCGTCAGCGGCGTCGAACGCGTCGCTCACCAGCTTGCGGGAGACCAGTGGGCCTTGCGGAACGCGGATGGGGCTGTTGCTGACGACGACCACCGGCACCTTGTGGCGGGCTGCAACCTTGTAGGTCTCGTCCTTCACCGGGCAGGCGTCGGCATCGATCAATATGCGGATCATGTGGGCCCTTTAGCGCTTTGGGCGGCAAATGGCGACCGGAGGCGTGATCGACCCGGCTCGGCGCGAAACGGGAAGGTTCAGAACTGCCGCAGGACTTCGAGGAAGGCCTCGCCATAGGCTTCCAGCTTGCGGGCGCCGACGCCGCCGATCTCTCCGAGCTGTGCCAGCGACGATGGGCGCGCGGCGGCCATTTCGCGCAAGGTGGCGTCATGGAACACGACATAGGGCGGCACGCCCGCTTCCTGGGCGAGATCGCGGCGCAAGGCGCGCAGGGCATCGAACAGGGGATCGCCGACCGGGTTGGCGCCGCCGTCCGCCGCGCCGCGTCCACCGCGGCGCTTCTTCTCGCGCTTGGGCGGAACGACGATCTGCACCGAAGCCTCGCCCTTGAGGATTTCACGCGCGTCTCCGCCCAGCGAGAGGCCGCCATGTTCGGTCGGCAAGAGGCTGCCGCGGGCCTGGAGTGCGCGGGCCAGCGGCTTGAGCAGTGGCTGCTCTTCCTCGGTGAGAATGCCGAAGACCGAAAGCTGGTCGTGCCCGCGCTGCAGCACACGGTCGTCGCTGGCGCCGGTCAGGACCTTTTCGAGGTGGCCCAGTCCATAGCTCTGGCCGGTGCGATAGACGGCCGAAAGCAGCTTGCGCGCCACTTCCGTCACGTCGATCACACCTGCCGGCTCCAGGCAATTGTCGCAGTTTCCGCAGGAAGGCGCGGGCGTCTCGCCGAAGTGGCGGAGCAGGACCGCGCGGCGGCATTCGGCGGTTTCGACCAGACCCGCGAGGGCATCGAGGCGCTGGCGTTCGCTTTGCAGCCGGTGCGGTTCGATCTCGGAGAGGCGCTGGCGGGCGCGGGCGAAATCGTCGGCTCCCCAGAACATCATCGCCACCGAAGGATCGCCATCGCGCCCGGCGCGGCCGGTTTCCTGGTAATAGGCCTCGATCGACTTCGGAATGCCGGCATGGGCGACGAAGCGCACGTCCGGCTTGTCGATGCCCATGCCGAAGGCGACCGTGGCCACCATGACCATGTCTTCCGAGGCCACGAAGGCGGCCTGGTTGCGGGCGCGCACTTCGGGATCGAGCCCGGCGTGATAGGGCAGTACGCGCCGCCCGGTGGCGGAGGCCAGAGTCTCGGCCAGTTGCTCCACGCGGGCGCGGGTGGGGGCGTAGACGATGCCCGGGCCGGGGTTCTCCTCCATCACCGCTTTCAGCTGCCGCATCGCATTGTCGCGCGGGCGGATGGTGTAGCGGATGTTCGGACGGTCGAACCCGGCGACGATCAGCCCTTCTTCGGCAATGCCGAGCTGGGCGAGAATGTCGGTGCGGGTATGATGGTCTGCCGTGGCCGTCAGGGCGAGGCGCGGCACTTGCGGGAAAGCGTCCAGCAGCGGCCGCAGCAGGCGGTAGTCCGGCCGGAAATCGTGGCCCCATTCGGAAACGCAGTGCGCTTCGTCGATGGCGAAAAGGGCGACGCGCGACTGTTCGAGCAGCTCGCGGAAATGGGGCTGGCTCGCGCGTTCGGGGGCGATGTAGAGCAAGTCCAACTCGCCCGCGCGGAAGCGGTCCATGGTGAGGCCGCGATCGGCATCGGCGCTGGTCAGCGTGGCGGCGCGGATGCCGTTGGCAGTGGCCGAGCGCAACTGGTCGTGCATCAGCGCGATCAGCGGCGAAACCACCACGCAAGTGCCCTCCAGCATGACCGCGGGCAGCTGATAGGTCAGCGATTTGCCCGCGCCGGTCGGCATGACCGCCAGGGTGGAGCGGCCCGAAAGCGCGCGCGTGACCACCTGTTCCTGCACGCCGCGAAAGGCGTTGAAGCCGAATGTGGCATGGAGCGCTTCGTGCGCGTCAGGCAGGAGATCGGCAAGAGGGTCAGCGTCTGGCACGGGGCGCTTATGGCAGAGCGATGGCAGGTCTGAAAACCGCCGAACCGATGATTTCCTCCGTTTCCGCCCCAATCGCTTGCGGTTTGGCCGCGCGAGTAGTCGAAATGGCGGCAACGAGAAGCGAGAGGAGCGTGAAGCATGGGGTCTGGAGCACAATCAGGGCGCGTGGCGGTGGTGACGGGCGCCAGTTCGGGCATCGGTCTGGAGACGGCAAAGGCGCTGGCGCGGCAGGGTTTCCGGGTGATCGGCGTGGGCCGCGATGCCGGGCGCTGCGCCGAAGCCGCGGCGGCGCTTGCGGCCGAGAACGGCGCAGACGGCGGCGAAGCGGAGATGCTCCGCGCCGATCTCTCGTTGCTGGCGGACGTGGACCGTCTGGCGGACGAGATCGCCGGAAAGGTCGACCGCGTGGACGTGCTGGTTAACAATGCGGGCGGCATGGCGCGCGAACAGGCCATCACGGCCGAGGGTTTCGAGGCGAACTACGCGGCGAATTTCCTGGGGCCTTTCGCCTTGACCGCAAGGCTGCTGCCGCTGCTGCGCCAGGCAGCGGCCAGGAGCGGCGGGGCAGCGGCCGGCAGCGTCCGGATCGTCAACACCGCCTCGGACGGCAGCGAGATGATTCCCGCGATCAACCTGGAAGACCTCCAGAACCTGGACAACTGGAGCCCCGGCGCGGCCTATTGCAGCGGCAAGCTTGCCAATGTGCTGCACGCGCGGGCATTGGCGCCCCGGCTGGCGAAGGATGGGATCGTCGCGCACTCGGTCCATCCCGGCACGGTGGGCAGCAACTTCTTCTCCCACACGCCGGAGAGCGTCCAGGCCGCCTATGGCGACGCGCCCAAGCTGTCGCCGGCGCAGGGCGCCGATACGGTGATCTGGCTGGCGACGGCGGCAGAACCGGGCGAATCGAGCGGCGATTACTGGTTCGAACGGGCGCGCCGAAAGCCCAATCCCCTGGTCGAGGACGCGGCTTTCGTCGAGGCGTTCTGGCAGGCGGCGGAGAAACTGTCCGGCCGGGAAGGCGTGGGCCAGGCCGTCAACCGCCCGGGGTGAAATCGGCTTCCGGTCAGACGGCCCCGTCCTGCCCCATCCGGGCAAGGCGGGGCTTGACGATGGGCACGGTCAGCATGGTGCTCATGACCGCCATCAGCAGCAGGGCGGTGAAGGTCTCGGGCGTGATGATCCGCTTGTCGAGCAGCACGTTGACGAAGATGATCATGATCAGGGCCTTGGTCTGGAGCATCCAGCCGATCACCGTGGCATCGCCCTTCTTCCAGCCCAGCAGGCGCCCGGCCAGATGCACGCCGGCCAGCTTGCCTGCCACCGAGGCCAGCAGGAACAGCAGCGCCGCGCCCATGACCAGCAGGCCGCCCATGCCCCAGTCGGTGCGAAGCCCCGTGCTGAGGAAGAATACCGGCATGACCGTGAGCAGCAGGAATTCGCGGAACAGGTCCAGCTTCTCGCGGCTGAACCAGCGGGCGTCGAGCACGACACCGGCAAGGAAGGCGCCGACCATGAAGTGCAGGCCGGACCAGTCTGCGGCGAAACTGACCAGCGCCAGCCAGATCAACGACACGAACCACCGGTCCTGTTCGCCCAGGCGCTTGAACAGGGCGCGGACCAGGAACGAGGCCGCCGCGAAAGCGAGAAGGAACAGGCCCTGCCGTCCCACGCGCTCCCAATCGACGAGGATCAGGGCGAGCACGCCCCAGATGGCGATATCGTCCAGGCTGGCATAGCGCAGCAGCCGCTGGCCGAGCGGTTCGCGGAACACGCCCAGCTTTTCCATCAGCAGCACCAGGATCGGCAGCGCCGTGACCGCACAGGCCATGCCCACGCCGAGCACGGCCTGCGGATAAGTGCCCTTCGGCCCGATCCATCCGGGCGTGCGCAGCAGCAGGGCCGCGGCGATCGATCCGAACAGCAGCGGCGTCAGCAAGGCGCAGGCGGCGGTGAGCGTGGTCTCGCCGCGGTGCTTCCAGGCGTCGGACAGATCGAGTTCCACCCCGGCGACGAAGACGAACATCATCACCGCCCACCATGCCACGCCGTTAAGCGCGGTCATGACTTGCGGATTGAAGACGAAGGCATGGAACGCGGGCGCGGCATGGCCGAGCACGCCGGGGCCGAGCAGGATGCCGCCGATGATCTGGACGACGACCAGCGGCGCCCAATGTTCGGTGCGGAGCAGCCGCCATACCAGGTACGGCGCGCCGAGGATGATCGTCAACGCGATCAGATAGATTTCGGTCGTCCCCATCGGGTCCCCATTCCCATGTTTCTTATCGGGGGGATGGATGCCTTGCCCGGTCGGAATGGACAATCGGGACCGCCGGGTTTTTCCGGGAGTTTTCCGGATTGCAATCGAATGAGTGCGTTGCCGGCCGCCCTCACGCCTCATTTCCTGGAGCGTGAGACCCCCATTTCGTCGGGCGACGAAAAGGAGGTCTCCGCTCATGTAATTCGGGCGATGCCCGACCTTGTTGTCAGTCGAGGTTGGGGCGCAGCCAGCGTTCGGCCACGGCAAGGTCCACGTCGCGGCGTTCGGCATAGTCTTCGAGCTGGTCGCGGCCGATGCGGGCCACGCCGAAATACTGGCTTTCCGGGTGGCCGAAGTAGAAGCCCGAGACGGCAGCGGTGGGCAGCATGGCCTGGCTTTCGGTCAGGGTGATGCCTGCATTGTCCTGCGCCTTCAGCAGGTCGAACAGCATCGGCTTCAGCGAATGGTCCGGGCAGGCCGGATAGCCGGGCGCCGGGCGGATGCCGCGATATTCCTCGCGGATCAGGGCTTCGTTGGTGAACTGCTCGTCCGGCGCATAGCCCCAGAGCGTCGTGCGGACATGCTGGTGCAGGCGTTCGGCGAAGGCCTCGGCGAAGCGGTCGGCCAGCGCCTTGAGCAGGATGTCCGAATAGTCGTCATGCGCGGCCTGGAAGCGTTCGAGGTGCGGTTCGATGCCGTGGATGCCCACCGCGAAGCCGCCCAGCCAGTCGCCCGCCGGATCGACGAAGTCGGACAGGCAGTAGTTGGCGCGGCCGCGGCTCTTCTTGAACTGCTGGCGCAGGAACGGCAGGCGGACGAAGTCCGGACCTTCATGGACGCCCTGCTGGATGGCGTCGTAGACGACTTGCGGGTCCATGCCGCCGGCGCCGACGATCACGTCGTCATCCTTGGTCGCGGCCGGCCAGAAGGCGCAGACGCCCTTGGCGGTGAGCCACTTTTCCTCGACGATCTGCGCGAGCATCGCCTTCGCGTCGGCAAACAGGCTGCGGGCGCTTTCGCCCACCACGTCGTCCTCGAGAATGGCAGGATACGTGCCTGCCAGTTCCCAGGCGCGGAAGAACGGCGTCCAGTCGAACACGTCGACCAGTTCGTCGAGGTTCCAGTCCTCGAAGACATGGAGGCCGGGCTTCACCGGTGCACCCGGCTTCTGCGCGAAGTCGGCGGAGAAGCCGTTGGCGCGGGCGTCGGCGATGGAGAGCAGTTCGCTTTGACCCTTGCCTTCGCGGGCCACGCGGACTTTCTCGTACTCGTCCGCCGTCGCGGTGATGAAGCCGGTGGCCTGGGTGTCGGACAGCAGCTGCGAGGCGACGCCGACCGCGCGGCTGGCGTCGAGCACATGGACGACGGGGCCTTCGTAGGCCGGGTCGATGCGCAGGGCGGTGTGGACCTTGGAGGTCGTGGCGCCGCCGATCAGCAGCGGGATGGTCATCCCGGCGCGCTGCATTTCCTCGGCCACGGTCACCATCTCGTCAAGCGAGGGGGTGATGAGGCCCGAGAGGCCGATGATGTCCGCCTCGTGCTCGTTGGCGGCCTCGAGGATCTTGCTCCAGGGCACCATGACGCCAAGGTCGATCACTTCGTAGCCGTTGCACTGAAGCACGACGCCGACGATGTTCTTGCCGATGTCATGGACGTCGCCCTTGACAGTGGCCATGATGATCCGGCCCTTCGCCTTGGTCTTGGCGTCCTTTTCCGCTTCGATGAAGGGGATGAGGTGGGCCACGGCCTTCTTCATGACGCGGGCCGACTTCACGACTTGCGGCAGGAACATCTTGCCCGAGCCGAACAGGTCGCCGACCACGTTCATGCCGCCCATCAGCGGGCCTTCGATCACTTCGATCGGGCGGCCGCCGCGAGCCGCGATCGCAGCGCGGGCTTCCTCGGTATCCTCGACGACATGAGCGTCGATGCCGCGTACCAGCGCGTGTTCGATGCGCTTGACCACGTCCCAGCCGCGCCATTCCTCGGCGGCCTTTTCGGCCACGGCGTCCTTGCCCTTGAAGCTCTCGGCCAGTTCGATCAGCCGTTCGGTGGAGGTCTTGCCATCCTCGCCCACGCCGGGGCGGCGCATCATGATGACGTCTTCGCAAGCCTCGCGCAGGGCGGGGTCGATCTGGTCGTAGACGTCCAGCTGGCCGGCGTTGACGATCGCCATGTCGAGCCCGGCGGGGATCGCATGGTAGAGGAATACGGAGTGCATCGCCCGGCGCACCGTCTCGTTGCCGCGGAACGAGAACGAGAGGTTGGAAAGGCCGCCCGAGAAGTGGACGTGCGGGCAGGCCTTGCGGATTTCGACAACGGCCTCGATGAAGTCCAGCCCGTAGCGGTCATGTTCCTCGATGCCGGTGGCGACCGCGAAGACGTTGGGGTCGAAAATGATGTCCTCGGGCGGGAAGCCGATGCCGGTCAGCAGCTTGTAGGCGCGCGAGCAGATCTCGATCTTGCGCTCGCGGGTGTCGGCCTGGCCGGTCTCGTCGAAGGCCATGACCACGACGGCGGCGCCATAATCCATGCACTTGCGGGCCTGGGCCAGGAACGGTTCGACGCCTTCCTTCATCGAGATCGAATTGACGATCGGCTTGCCCGACACGCACTTGAGCCCGGCCTCGATGACTTCCCACTTCGAACTGTCGATCATCACCGGCACGCGGGCGATATCCGGCTCGGCGGCGATCAGCTTGAGGTAGGTGGTCATGGCCTCGACCGCGTCGAGCAGGCCTTCGTCCATGTTGACGTCGATCACCTGCGCGCCGTTGTCCACCTGCTGGCGGGCCACGTCGACGGCGGTGGGATAGTCGCCGGCCATGATGAGCTTCTTGAACTTCGCCGAGCCGGTGACGTTGGTGCGCTCGCCGATGTTGACGAAACGGGCGCCGGAATGAATCGAGGTCATGGTGTGTGGTTCTCGTTGAATCAGTTGGCCAGCGAATCAGTTCGCTAAATTGAGCGCGAGCACGAAATCGTCGTAGGTCTTGCCGCCCACGTCGAAAGTCCGGGTGCCGATCGTTTCGAAGCCGTGCTTGGCGTAGAAGGCGAGGGCGCGGTGATTGTCGTTCTTCACGCCCAGCAGCAGCCGGGAGTGGCTGGTCGCGGCAGCCTCGCGCACGATCCGCATCATGGTGCCGGCCATCATCGAACCCTGGAAGCGCGAGAACAGATAGATGCGCTTGAGTTCGAGGTCGCCTTCACCCGCCAGTTCCAGTTCGGGCCGGCAGAGCAGGGCATAGCCGACCGGGGCATGGCCCGGTTCGACTTCGGCCAGCCAGGCCCGCGCGCCATTGGCCAGGTATTTGCGGTAGTTCTCGGCCGAATGCTGCTTGAGGCAGTGCGCGACGATGCCCGCGCCGTCGACGAGGCCGGCGAAGCTCTCGAGGAACGTCGCGGCGGCCACGAGGGACAGCGCATCGGCATCGTCGGCGCCCGCCGGGCGAATGCGCCAGATAGGAAATTCGGTCATCCCGTCAGCCGACCATGGTGAAAGGTTCAAGGCCGGCAAGGCGCGTGACCGGGGCCAGGGCGGGCAGGTGGCGCGGGGGCAGGCCCGCCACTGTCCGCGCCATGGCGGCGATGTGGTCCGGCGTGGAGCCGCAGCAGCCGCCCAGCACGTTGACTTGTCCCGCCACGGCCCATTCGCCCACGAAGCCCGCGGTGGTCTCGGGCATTTCGTCGTAGGCGCCCAGTTCGTTGGGCAGGCCGGCGTTGGGATAGATCATGATCAGCGTGTCGGCGAGTTCGGACAGCGTCTTCACATGCGGGCGAAGCTGGGTGGCGCCGAACGAGCAGTTGAGCCCGATCGTCACCGGCCGGGCATGGCGCACCGCGTGCCAGAAGGCTTCCACCGTATGGCCGGAAAGGTTGCGGCCCGACAGGTCGGTCAGCGTCATGGACATCATGATCGGCACTTCGCGGCCCAGTTCGGCTTCGAGGTGGCGCACGGCCATGATCCCGGCCTTGGCGTTGAGCGTGTCGAACACGGTCTCGATCAGGATGAAGTCCGCGCCGCCTTCCACGAGGGCCGCGGCCTGTTCCTTGTAGACGTCGACCAGCTCGTCCCAGTCGATCTCGCGGTAGCCGGGATCGTTGACGTCGGGGCTGAGCGAGAGCGTCTTGTTCGTCGGCCCGATCGCGCCGGCCACGAAGCGGGGGCGGCCGTCCCTGGCCTGGTACTCGTCGGCCAGGCGGCGGGCGAGCTTGGCCGATTCGACGTTGATCTCGCGCACGAGGTGCTCGGCGCCGTAGTCGGCCTGGCTGATGCGGTTGGCCGAGAAGGTGTTGGTCTCGGCAATGTCGGCCCCGGCCTCGAAATAGGCGCGGTGGATCGATTCCGGCACCTCGGGCTTGGTCAGCGCGAGGATGTCGTTGTTGCCCTTCTGGTCATGGGTAAGGCCGAGGTTGCCGGCATAGTCCGCTTCGCTGAGCTTCCAGCGCTGGATTTCGGTGCCGAAGGCGCCGTCCGTGATGAGGATGCGCTTGGCGGCTTCGGCGAGGAACTGTTCTCTGGCACTCATGGTTTTCGTCCTTACTCACCCGCACTCGGGGCCGGTTGTTCCGGGTCCGCTTCGGGCCGATCGCGCCTTGCTGCACGAACGGCCCGGAGACAAGCCTGCATGCTCGTCCGCGTTCAGGCGCCCGGTTTCGGACGCAGGCCGAGGAGCTGGCAGATCGCATAGGCCTGCTCGGCGCGGTTGAGCGTGTAGAAGTGAAGATCGCGCACGCCGCCTTCATAGAGCCTGCGGCACAAGTCTGCAGCGGCGACCGCGGCGACCAACGCGCGCGGGCCGGGGCGCTCGTCCAGGCCCTCGAACATGGTTTCGAGCCAGCCCGGGATCTCCGTATTTCCCGACATGCGGCGGATCGCGGCGAAGCTCGTCACCGGCATGATGCCGGGCAGGATCGGCGCGGAGATGCCTGCGGCCAGCACTTTGTCGAGGAATCGGAAATAGGCGTCGGTCGAGAAGAAGAACTGCGTAATCGCGCGATTCGCACCGGCATCCAGCTTGCGTTTCAGGTTGTCGAGGTCGGCATCGGCGCTTGCCGCTTCCGGATGGACTTCGGGGTAGGCCGCCACCGAAATGTCGAAATCGTGCCGTGCCTTCAGGCCCGCGACGAGGTCGGCGGCGCCGGCATAGCCCTGCGGGTGCGGGGTGAAGACACCGCCGCTGCTCGGCGGCGGATCGCCGCGCAGGGCGACGATGTGGCGTACGCCGGCCTCCCAGTACTGGTCGGCGATCTCGGCGATCTCGTCCTTGCTCGCGCCCACGCAGGTCAGGTGGGCGGCAGGGACCAGCTGCGTCTCGCGAACCAGCCGGGAAACGGTGGAGTGCGTGCGCTCACGCGTGGAACCGCCGGCGCCATAAGTCACCGAGACGAAGCTGGGGTCGAGCGGCGCAAGCTGGGTGATCGCGTCCCAGAGCTGTTCCTCCATCTTCTCCGTCTTGGGCGGGAAGAACTCGAAGGAAACGGAAATGTCGCCCGGCAGGTCCTCGAAAAGCGGGGCTGAGACCGGTCGTTCGGCGAAAGTCATGGGAGTTCGGTCTTTCTGTCTTGAGTCTCGGGGTTCTCGAAGGGTTCGGCAGCGGGCAGGCGCCGCGCCGTCCATATCTTTACGGTCAGCGCATCGCTGGGCAGCGCCACCGGCGGTTCCGGCGCGAAGCCCGCGTCGGTCAGCAGCGTCTCCATTTGCTCGTCGGCGAAACCGAGGCGGGCGTGGGCGTGGCGCTCGCGAAGATCTTCGCGTTCGTGCGCGGCGAAATCGACCACGGCGATGCGCCCGCCCTCGCGCGTGACGCGGGCGGCTTCGGTCAGGACGATGCCGGGGGCCTGTGCATAGTGGAGCACCTGGTGGAACAGCACGGTGTCGAAACTGGCAGGTACGAAGGGCAGGGCGGTGAAGTCGCCCTGCAGCAACGAAACCTTGTCCGCTGGCAAAGATTGCAACCGTGCACGAGCAATTCGCAACATGTCCGGGCTCTTGTCGAGCGCGGTGACGTGGCCGGCCTTGCCCGCGAGCAGCTCGGCCATGCGTCCGGTGCCGGTGCCGACATCGAGCAGCGCACCCAGCTTCTGGCGTCCGAAGGCGGCGAGCAGTGCCGATTCGACCGGGCCATCCGCGCCATGAAGCTGGCGCAGCGAATCCCATTCTTCGGCATGGCTGGCGAAGTAGGCCTGGGCGCTGGCCTCGCGGGCCTCTCGAATCGCGGCAAGCTGGCGGCGATCCTCGTTGCAGCGCGCCGAAAAGGCCGGATCGTCGCGTTCGGCAATGGCAAGGAGCTGTGCGGCGGCGGCGCCCATCGGCGGCTCGCTTTTTTCCTTCACGGCCGTGCGCAGGAAGACCCAGCTACCTTCCTTGCGGCGCTGGGCGAGGCCCGCGTCGCACAGGATCTTGACGTGGCGGGACACTCTCGGCTGGCTCTGCCCGAGCACTTGCGCCAGCTCTCCGACCGCCAGTTCCATGTGTGCGAGCAGACGCATGATGCGTAGCCGCGTCGGCTCGGAAAGAGCCCTCAGAAGGGGGTCGATTTGCATGGTCTGGCATATAAAGATATCTTTATATGTGTGCAAGCCCTAGGATTTCTGCGGATTTCCGGCCCCTTACTTCCCGTTTGCGTTGCACCATTGTCTCGTCTAAAGAATGGCACCGCAGGCTTGCCTGCAAGCGTTGGCCTGTGCGCCAAACAATGCAAGGGGATTCGCATGAAGAAGATTGCTTTTGCCGCGTTCGCGTCGGCTGCCGCTCTGTCGCTCGCTGCTTGCGGTGGCGAAAAGCCCACCGAAGCTGCTACCGAGTCGGTTGAGACCCTGCCCGAGGAAACTCTGGCTGCTACCACCGAAGCGGCTACCGAAGAAGCCACCGCGGCTGCCGAGTAATCGGTTCGGGGGCCGCGCACCGACCTTCTTGGTCTGCCGGCCCCCAGTTGCTTTCCGCCTCTCTTGGAAATCAAGAGGGATCACGGAAAGTCCGTCCGAGACGGAAAAAGCCCTCCCCTCCGGGAGGGTTTTTTATTTGCCCGCACCGCGAAGGCGCGTTTGCCCTGGGCGAGAGGCATTTTGCACAGCATTATTTGCATGGCTGCGCTGCCCGATTCGTGCACGCCTCACTCCATTTCGCCCGATTTTTCAGGCCGACGCTCGGGAGCCCGCAGCGAAAAACCCGCCTTGGAAACTCCCGGCGACATTCAGGTCACGGGCACTTGGTGAACTGACCCTTCTTGGCGCCCGAACTGAAGCGGCACTTGCCGTCCGTGCCCTTGACCACGCCGGGCGTGACTTTGGCGGTGGTGACTTTGGTGGTGGTCTTCTTGGTCGTCACGGTCTTGCAGGGCACGAACTTGCCCTGCGCATCGCGGCAGGAATTGGCTGCCAGTGATGGGGTGGCTGCCAGAACGCCGATTGCCGCGGCGACGGTCATCAACTTGCGAATCATGATCGCTCTCCCTTTCGCACCTTCGCACAATGCCTCTGTACTTGCCTGCGCCGGGCGAGATGTCGCCCGTATGAACCTGGCCATCTGAACCTTTACGTGCCGCCGGACGGCTGTGCCCGCCCCGCTGCCGGTCGGCGCTTCCGCGCTCTTCGTTTCATGACCATTCGAACAACTTTCGAAACCCGTGAATGTTTCTCTTGTCAGATCGAAAAAGCCGATCTAGAGGGCTGCCTCCCACGCCGCTGCGCGCGGGACCGGATCGCCCGCCCAGGTGCGATCCGCTGAAATGGACGGGGCCTTAGCTCAGCTGGGAGAGCGCCTGCATGGCATGCAGGAGGTCAGCGGTTCGATCCCGCTAGGCTCCACCATTTCCCCGCGACATTCGCGAACTTCCCGATTTATCAGAGAGATGCTGTCAGGCCCATTGCCTGTCCGATGCTCATTGCCTGCCGGTTTCGCGAGAAGCGCGGACGGGGTGCAGGCCATCGGGGTCCGGCAATGACGCTGCACTGCAGGGCCGGGCCCAAGGTCTTCCCATCCCGGACAAACCTGCCCATAGCACCGCCATGCTTTCCCGTGTTTCTGCGTCATTGCCGCCGCTCGCTTCCTGGACTTCCGCGTTGATCGCCGCCCTGATCGGGTTCGGGGGTACCGTTGCCCTGGTGGTTCAGGCCATGCAGGCGCTGGGGGCCGAGGCCGGGCAGGTCGGTTCGGCGGTGACGGCGCTTTGCCTCGGCATTGCGGTGGCCGGGGCGATTCTCTCGCTGGGGACGCGCATGCCGGTGGTGCTGGCGTGGTCGACGCCGGGTGCGGCTCTGCTGGCCGCGAGCAACGGCGGCGCGGCCTGGCCGGTCGCGATCGGCGCCTTCATGGCGGCGGCGGCGCTGATGTGCCTGCTGGGGCTGGTGCCCGCACTCGGGCGGCTGGCCGCGCGCATCCCCGCCTCGGTGGCTTCGGCCATGCTTGCAGGAGTGCTGCTGCCGTTCTGCCTCCAGCTGTTCCGCACCCTGGAAACCGACGCGCTGCTGGTCGTGGTCCTGCTGCTGGTCTTCGTCATCGCCCGACAGCGTTTTCCGCTCTATGCCTTGCTGCTGGTGCTCGTCTCGGGCGTGGCGGTCGTACTGACGCGCGGTGATGTCGCCGGATTCGCGCCTCGCTCGCTGATCGGCGGGCTGGAGCCGGTCATGCCCGCTTTCGACCTAAAGGCCGTGGCCAGCATCGGCGTTCCGCTGTTCCTCGTCACGCTGGTCTCGCAGAACCTGCCCGGCCTCGTCGTGCTGCGGACCGCCGGTTACGAGCCTCGGCCGCAGCCCCTGCTGCTGGGCACGGGGCTGGCGACGATGCTGCTTGCGCCGTTCGGCGCCCACGGCGTCAACCTGGCGGCCATCACCGCGGCGATCTGCACCAGCTCCGACGCTCACCCGGATCAGGCGCGCCGCTGGACGGTGGGGTTGATCTACGCCGGGTGCTACCTGGCCCTGGCGCTGTTCTCCGCGCCGCTCGTGCAGTTCTTCCTGACCATGCCCAAGGCCTCCATCGCCGCGTTCACCGGCATCGCCCTGATCGCGCCACTGTCGGGTGCGGTCGAGAACATGCTCATCGAGAAGACCGAGCGCGATGCCGCGATCCTGACTTTCGCGGCGACGGCGTCCGGCGTTTCGCTGCTCGGCATCGGCTCGGCGTTCTGGGGGCTGCTGGCCGGCGTTGCCGCCCTGGCGGCCAAGGCGGTTTTCGCGCGCCGAAATTGACCTCCCGGCCGGCCCGCCGTAACGCGCGGGACATGACCGTAACCCGCTTCGCTCCCTCGCCCACCGGGCACCTCCACGTCGGCAATATCCGCACGGCGCTGCACAACTGGCTGCTGGCACGAAAAGGTGCCGAGGGGCAGGCGGGCGGCCGGTTCCTGCTGCGCATCGACGACACCGACGCCGCGCGCTCGAAGGAGGAATATGTCGAGGGCATCCGCGCCGACTTGTCCTGGCTCGGCATCGCCTGGAGCGGCGAGGAGCGCCAGTCGGCCCGTTTCGCGCTTTACGAGCGGGAATTCGAGAAGCTGAAGGCCGCCGGGCGCGTCTATCCTTGCTGGGAAACGCCGCAGGAACTGGAGCTTAAGCGCAAGGTCCTTCTCGGCCGCGGCCTGCCGCCGATCTACGATCGCGGCGCCCTGGCCTTGTCCGAAGCGGAGAAGGCGGCGCGAATCGCCAGCGGCGACCTGCCGCACTGGCGCTTCCTGCTCGACCGGGACGAACCCATCGTCTGGGAAGACGGCATTCGCGGCCCCCAGAAGTTCGATGCCGCGCAGATGAGCGACCCGGTGATTCGCCGCGCCGACGGTTCCTGGCTCTACATGCTGCCCTCGGCCATCGACGACGTGGACATGGGCGTCACCCAGATCCTGCGCGGCGAGGATCACGTCTCCAACACCGCGGCGCAGGTCCAGATGTTCACCGCGCTCGGCGCGCCGGTCCCCGCTTTTGCGCACGAGGCGCTGCTGGTGGGTACCGAAGGCAAGCTGTCCAAGCGCCTCGGCTCGCTGGGTGTCGCGCATTTCCGGGAAATCGGCATCGAGCCGCAGGCCGTCGTGGCGCTGCTCGGGCGCCTTGGCACCAGCGATCCGGTCGATCCCGCGCTGGATGCGGAAGCACTGGCGGCGGCCTTCGATCTTTCCCGCTTCGGACGCGCGCCCGCCCGTTTCGACGAGGTGGAACTGCAGCGGGTCAATGCCGCCGTGGTCCATGCGCTGCCTTTCGAGGCCGTCTCCGACCGGCTCCCGGAGGAAATGGACGCCGGGGCATGGGAAACGATTCGCCCCAACCTGTCATATGTGCACGAGGCGGCCGACTGGTGGACCGTGGTGATCGGCCCGATCGAGGTGCCCGCGCTGGCCGAGGAAGACCGCGCCTATCTGGCCGAGGCGGTCGCCGTACTGTCGAAGCTCGAATGGAGCGACGGGGCGTGGAAGGCGCTGACCGGGGCGCTCAAGGATGCCACCGGGCGCAAGGGCAAGGGGCTGTTCCTGCCGCTGCGCCTGGCGCTGACGGGGATGGAGCATGGGCCTGACATGGGCGCGCTCCTGCCGCTGATCGGGCGCGAAGAGGCTCTGGCGCGGCTCAAGGTCGTGGCAGGCTGAGGAAATAAAGAAGGTCTGGGGGATGATCCCCCAGACCCTCGGAATGGGTTCGCCGCGCGCCGCCTGACGCGGTGCGATCCTTGCGTTACTCCATGAACCATCCGTGGCTCGCCACCAGCGACTGCCCGGTGAGCGCGTTGGTCTGGAACCCTGCGAAGAACAGCGCCACTTCGGCGATGTCGTCCACGGTGGTGAATTCGCCGTCGACGGTCTGGCCCAGCATCACCCGGCTGACGACTTCGTCCTCGGAAATGCCGAGTTCCCTGGCCTGTTCGGGGATCTGCTTGTCCACCAGGGGCGTGCGCACGAAGCCGGGGCAGATCACGTTCGAACGGACGCCCTTCTTGCCGCCTTCCTTGGCGATCACGCGCGCCAGGCCGAGCAAGCCGTGCTTGGCGGTGACATAGGCGGATTTCAGCGGGCTCGCTTCCTTCGAATGGACCGAACCCATGAAGATGATCGAGCCGGAATTCTGCGCGTACATGTGCGGCAGCACGGCCTTGGAGGTGAGGAAGGCGCCGTCGAGGTGGATGGCCAGCATCTTCTTCCAGTCGGAGAAGGCGAACTGGTCCACCGGATTGACGATCTGGATGCCGGCATTGGAAACCAGCACGTCCACGGTGCCCCAGGCCTCTACCACCTTGGCGACGCCGGCATTCACCTGATCCTCGCTGGTCACGTCCATGGCGACGGCGAGAGCGGCAGTGCCGTACTTGGCCTCGATCTCGTCGGCCGCCTTCTGCGCGGCGTCTATGTTGAGGTCGGCGATAGCCACTTTCCCGCCCTCGGCCGCGTACTTGTGGGCGATGGCATTGCCGATTCCGCTGGCGGCGCCAGTGACGATGCAGGCCTTGTCCTTCAGTTTCATCTACCTACTCCTCATTGTTCGATCCCTGGGGGTGCCTGGGCCGGCGCTTGCCTGCGAGGTCGAATGTCATGATTTCGTCGGGCTTGAGGCGGCGTCCGGTCCAGCGGCCGTCACGCAGGGAAAAATGCGCGTCCGCCTTGCCGGCTTCCCAGTGCTCGGTCACCGTCATGCGCGAGAACTCGTAGTCCTTCGACATGGTTTCATAGCCGCGCGGGCGGTTGATGAGGTGGAGGACCGCCACCGCGCCGGCGGGGCGGCAGCCCAGCAACTGGCGCAAGTCCGGGTCGTCCTGCAGTTCGGGCGGCAGCTTGTGGCAAAGCCGCTGAGCCGCAGCGCGCATGTCCTGGAGGCGCTTGGACAAGTCCGTGTTCAGGCGCGTGCGGCTGGAGAAGCGGATGTCCTTCTCGCGCTGGGCGATGTCGGCCATGGTCTTGGGCACGGCCCCTCGCGAGGGGAAGAGGTCGACCTGGAACACCGTCATTTCGCAAGGGCTGCGGTTGTCGAGCACGTATTGCAGCGGCGTGTTGGAGACGAGGCCGCCGTCCCAGTACCACTCGCCGTCGATCTCCACCGGGGGGAAGCCGGGAGGCAGGGCGCCGCTGGCCATGATATGCTCGGGGCCGATCTTGCGGTCGCTGGTGCCGGATCCCCTGGCATTGTCGAAATAGGCGAAGTTGCCCGTCATCATGTTCACCGCGCCGACCGAGAAGCGGGTCTCGCCGTGGTTGATGCGGTCGAAATCGACGAGGTCGAGCAGGGTCTGCCGCAAGGGGGTGGTGTCGTAGAAGCTGAGACGGCCGATTTCGTCAGGCCATTCCGGCAGAGGCGTGGGAATGCGCGGCGTGAAGAAGCCGGGGACGCCGAACGTCGCGGCCCAGGCGGCCGCAGTCTCGTTGAAGGCGCGGCGGGCGAAGCCGTTGCCCACGTCCAGCCGGTAGAGCAGCTCGTGGCTTACGCCGTCCCAGAAGCTGCGCAGTTTGCCGACCCGCTCTTCGGGCGCGTTGCCGGCGATGATCGCCGCGTTGATCGCGCCGATCGAGATGCCGGCTACCCAGTCCGGCGCGTGGCCCTCTGCGGCCAGCGCCTCGTAGACACCGGCCTGGTAGGCCCCAAGAGCGCCCCCGCCCTGCAGGACGAGCACCGACTGCGGGGCGTCGGAAGACGAAGACGAAACGGCAGCGCTTTCGGCATTCATGGGCAGGGTCCTGCGCATGGGGATGTTGCGATGCAACAAGTGGGACCGTTGGGCCGGGCTTTCAATAGTTTATTCGGGGGGGATCTGGTGAGCGCCGCAACCTCGTCACGCCGCCACTTCGCTCAGGCTCCCTTCGCTCGCCGCTTCGAGCAGGCGGCGCTCCAGGGCCTTGATCCGGCTGGAGGACGTCAGTTTCTCGCCGAGCAGATCGGTGACGTAGAAGGTATCCGCCGCGCGCTCGCCATACGTGGCGATGTGGGCGGAGTGGACCATGAGCTTCGATTCGAACAGCGCATGGGCCAGCCGGTTGAGCAGCGCCGGACGGTCGCGGGCGTTCACTTCGACCACGGTGAGGCGGTTGGAGGCCTTGTTGTCCACCAGCACGCGCGGGCGCACGTCGAAGGCATCGGCGCGGGGCCGCGCATCGGGGCGGGCCACGAGTTGCGGCAGGATCTTGATGCGGTTGGCCAGCGCGTTCTCGATCGAGGAGCGCAGGCGGGCGAGCTGGGTCTCTTCCATGAAGGGCCGGCTGAGCGGGTCCTGAACCAGGAAGTTGTCCACCGCGCGGCCGGTGCGCGTCGTGTGGATGCGGGCATCGATGATGTTGCCGCCGGCCAGGTGGATGCCGCCGGCGATGCGGTAGAACAGGCCGGGATGGTCCGAGGCGATGACGGTGACGAGCGTCGCGCCGCGCGCCGGATAGTACTCGGTCGCGATCGAAAGCGGCTCTTCCTGCGAGGCGTGGAACTGCGCCAGGTTCTTGATGATGACGTCTTCGGGTTCGGCGATCCAGTAGGCATCGGCGAACTGGGTGCCGAGTTCGTCGACCAGCGCGGCATTCTCGGCGGCGCTGTCGGCGACGATGGCCTTCTTGGCGGCCACGCGCTTTTCGCGGCCGAACTCGACGTGGCCAAGGCGCAGGCGTTCCTCGGTGGCACCGTAGAGTTCGCCGATGAGCTGGCGCTTCCATGAATTCCAGGTGCCGGGCCCCACCGCGCGAATGTCGACGATGGTGAGGAGCGTCAACTGGCGCAGGCGGTCCACCGATTGCACGAGTTCGACGAAATCGGTGATCGTCTTGGCGTCGGACAAGTCGCGCTTGAAGGCGGTGGCGGACAGGATGAGGTGGTGCAGCACCAGCCAGGACACCAGCTCGGTCTCCTCCTCGTCCAGCCCGAAGCGCGGGCAGAGCTTCAGCGCGATCTCGGCGCCGATCTCGGAGTGGTCGCCGCCGCGGCCCTTGGCGATGTCATGCAGCAGCACCGAGGCATAGAGCGCGCGGCGCGAGCGGACCTTGTGGATGATCTCGTGGCTGAGCGGATGGTCCTGCTTCAGCTCGCCCTTCTCGATGCGGGCGAGCAGCCCGATGGCGCGGATGGTGTGTTCGTCCACCGTGTAGTGGTGGTACATGTCGAACTGCATCTGCGCGTTGACGCGGCCGAATTCGGTGACGAATCGGCCGAAGACGCCCGCCTCGTTGAACGAGCGCAGCGCCACTTCGGGATTGTTGCGGCTGGTGAGCAGTTCCATGAACAGCTCGTTGGCGCGCGGGTCGCGGCGCACGTCCTCGCGGATGAGGGCGGCATCGCGCGAGACGAGGCGCATGGTCTCGGGATGGATCTCCAGGCCTTCGCGGTCGGCGATGACGAAGATCTCGATCAGGCGCACGGGATCGGCCTCGAACCAGGTCTCGCCCGGTGCCATGATGCGGCCGCCGAAGACCTTGTAGCCCTTCAGCGTGCGCGGACGGGCGCGGAAGCCCGCCAGCAGCCCGCGCGGCTGGCGCTTGGCGAACTGGTCGTCGAGCTGGGCCAGGAACACGCCGGTGAGGGTGCCGACCATCTTCGCCTGGAGGAAGAACATCTGCATGAACCGTTCGACCGCGCTCTTTCCGGGGCGGTCGGAATAGTTCATCCGCGCCGCAACTTCGCGCTGAAGGTCGAAAGTCAGGCGATCCTCGGCGCGGCGGGTGATCGTGTGGAGGTGGCAGCGCACCGCCCAGAAGAAGTTCTCGGCCCGGCGGAAGGCGCGGTATTCCTTGTGAGTGAGCAGGCCCACGTCCACCAGTTCGCTGGGGTCGCGCACTTTGTGGATATATTTGCCGATCCAGTAGAGCGTGTGCAGATCGCGCAGGCCCCCCTTGCCCTCCTTCACATTGGGTTCGACCACGTAGCGGCTGTCGCCCATGCGCTTGTGGCGTTCCTCGCGCTCGGCCAGCTTCTCGACCACGAACTGGCGCTCGGTCCCGGCGACGACATCCTTCCAGAACCGCGCGCGGACTTCCTCGTAGAGGTCCTGGTCGCCCCAGACGTAGCGGCCTTCCAGCATGGCGGTGCGAATGGTGAGGTCCGAGCGGCTCATGCGGACCATGTCGTCCACCGAGCGGCTGGAATGGCCGATCTTGAGCCCCAGGTCCCAGAGGAAATAAAGCATCGCCTCGATCACCTGCTCGCACCAGGCGGTCTGCTTGATCGGGGTGAGGAAGGCGAGGTCGACGTCGGAATGGGGCGCCATCTCGCCGCGTCCATAGCCGCCCACGGCGATGATCGACAAGCGTTCGCCCTTGGAGCGGTTCATCGCCGGATAGACGTGCGTGGAGACGTGATCGTGGATCACCCGCAGCAGCTGGTCCACCAGATAGGCTTGCGCTTCGGCCACCTCGTGCCCGGCGGAGGGCTTTTCCACGAGGCGGCGGGCGATTTCGGCCCGGCCCTGCTCCAGCGCCTCGCGCAGGAGTTCGACCACTTGCTTGCGGCCCTTGGCGGCCCCCGGACCGGCAACGACGGCTTCGATGGCCTCGACCAGCGCGCGGCGGTCGATCACGGAACGGGGCGAGGGAATGCGGATTACGCTCATGTCGGGCGATATCTAGACATTCAAAGGCTTGGGGGGAACAGCGACGTGTCGCATCCAGCAGATTTTGCGGCGTCCTGGGGGCGGCGACGCAAAATCCGGCCTACCATCGCCCCGCAGCCTATGCCAGAAGGCGCACAGCACGGGCGCCCAGCACCGCTGCACAAGCACGGGCGCCCAGCACCGCCGAGGCCGTCCGGCCCGGCGACCTTACGAGATTTACGAGGTCGAGCACTTGTCCCTGACAGCACTTGCCGCAGCCGCCGCCGCCGCCGAAGTTCACCAGCCGATCTACTGGGTCAACCTGGGCCTCAAGAACTACCTGTTCCGGATCGGCAGCTTCGAGCTGCGCTGGTATTCGCTGGCCTATCTGGCGGGCATCATGCTCGGCTACTGGCACCTTTCGCGCATGATCAAGGCGCCCGGCGCGCCGCTGGCGCAGCGCCATGCCGACGACCTGTTCTTCTACTGCACGATCGGCATCATCCTGGGCGGCCGCCTGGGCTATGCGACGTTCTACACCGGCGGCGACACCGGCATTCCCAGCCTCTGGTCCGATCCGGGCGCGCTCCTGTCGCTGTGGCACGGCGGCATGAGCTTCCACGGCGGCCTGATCGGCGTGCTGCTGGCGATGGCCTGGGTATCCTGGCGCGGCAAGCTCGATTTCCTGCGAGTGGCGGACTATATCGCGGTCTGCGTGCCGTTCGGCATGATGTTCGGCCGCCTTGCCAACTTCGTGAACGGCGAACTCTGGGGCCGCGTGGTCACTAACCCGAACCTGCCCTGGGCCATGGTCTTCCCCGATGCCGGCCCGCTGCCCCGCCATCCCAGCCAGCTCTATGAAGCCGGCCTGGAAGGCCTGGCGATGATCGTCATCATGCTCACCCTGTTCTGGAAGACGCGGGCACGGTTCCGCCCGGGCCTGCTGGTCGGCGTGTTCACCACCGGCATCGCCTGCGCGCGCTTCACCGTGGAGTTCTTCCGCGAGCCCGACGCCCAGCTTCAGGACTTCGCCGCGCGCACCGGCCTGTCGATGGGCCAGTGGCTGACGATCCCACTGATCCTGCTCGGCCTGCTGCTGGTCGCCCGCGCCCTGGCGAAGCCGGCGCTGGCCACCGTCCGTCCGGTCACCGCCTGATCCCGGCGCGATGACCGCAGACGATACCGGGGCGAGCGCCGAACCGCTCACGGCCATTTTCCGGCGCCTGATCGGGACTTACGGGCCGCTCTCCCTGCTGCACTACATGGGCGAATCGAACGCCCGGTACTATGCCGACAAGGACCCGCTCGGCACGGCGGGGGACTTCATCACGGCCCCGGAAATCAGCCAGATGTTCGGCGAACTCGTCGGGCTCTGGCTGGCCGACGTCTGGATGCGCGCGGGCAGCCCCGTGCCGGTCCACTATGTCGAGCTGGGTCCGGGCCGCGGCACCCTGGCGCGCGACGCGCTGCGCACGATGAAACGCGTGGGCCTCGATCCGCAGGTGCATTTCGTCGAAAGCTCCCGCGCGCTCAAGGCGCTCCAGGCCCAGGCCGTGCCGCAGGCGCAATGGCACGACGACCTCGGCACCGTTCCCACCGACGTGCCGCTGCTGGTGGTCGGCAACGAATTCCTCGATGCCCTGCCGGTTCGCCAGCTGGTCAGGACGGCCAAGGGCTGGCGCGAACGCATGGTCGACTGGGCGGAGGACCGCTTCCGTCCGGTCGCGGGGGAAAAGCCGATGGACGCCGCGGTTCCGGGCGTGCTGGCCGATGCCGAAGAAGGCACGCTGCTGGAGACATGCCCCGGCGCCGCTGCGGTCATGCAGGAGCTTTCCGGGCGGCTTGCGGCTCAGGGCGGCGCAGCGCTGCTGATCGATTATGGCTATGCCGAGCCGCAGACCGGCTCGACGCTTCAGGCGCTGCGGGCCCATGCCAAGGTCGATCCCTTCACGGCCCCGGGCGAGGCTGACCTTACCTGTCTGGTGGACTTCGCCGTCCTGGCCGAGATCGCGGTGAAAGAGGGCGCGACATGGCAGGGCACCGTGACGCAGGGCGCCTTCCTGCGCGCCTTGGGGATCGATCTGCGCGCCGCCAAGCTGGCCGCCGCGGCGCCGCATCATGCCGATACTATTCAAAGGGCGAAGGATCGGCTTATCAGCGATGAGCAGATGGGAAGCCTGTTCAAGGTCATGGGCGTAAGCGGGCCGCAATGGCCGCAAGGCGCCGGATTCTAGAACGCGGCAGTGCTTCGCAGGTCCGGCGAAGGGGGACGCCGGGCCGATGACGGCCGGGCCCGTCGCGGTGTGAGATCGGAACAGGGGTTCAACAGGGAAACGATCATGGCAGTGCAGGGGGCAGACATGGGCGAGGCGGCGATTGCGGGGGCAGGGCCTAAGCCTCCCAGAGGCCTGACGCCGCAGGACTTGCGCGGGCCGGACAGGCTGGAACGCGTGCTGGGGCTGCTGGCGCTGGTCATGCTGGGCTTCATCTTCGCTGCTCTGCTGCGCGGCCGGGACGAATGGGCGCGCGTGCCCTCGGTGGTCTGGGTCCATCTGGCCACCATCCTCGTCGCGCTGGTGCTGACGCCGGTGCTGCTGTGGCGCCGCCGGGGAGACGCACGGCACCGCGTCTACGGCTATGTCTGGAGCGGGGCGATGATGCTGACGGCGCTGGACAGCCTTTTCGTGCATTCGGGCGGGCCGGGCCGGTTCAGCCTGATCCACGTCCTTTCCGTGTTCGTGCTGGTCATGGTGCCGGTGCTCGTGCTGGCGGCAAGGCGGCACAACGGCGTCCGTCACCGCCGGACCGTTCGCGGCCTCATCATCGGCGCCCTGCTGATCGCGGGCTTCTTCACTTTCCCGTTCAACCGCCTGCTCGGCCACTGGCTGTTCGGCTGAGAAACGAAAAAGGGAGCAGGCATGGCCCGCTCCCTCTCGTTTTCCTGGACCCGGCCTCTGCCTTTCAGCGGGCTTCCGGCGTCCGGTCGTCCTCCGGCACCTTGCGCAGCGGCACGGCCGAGAGCCAGTCCTCCAGCGCTTCCAGGTCGATGGCCCCGCGCGTGCGCTCCGTGCCCTGGGCGAAGCCGCTGAAGCCGTCGCCGCCTTCGGCCAGGAAGTTCACCACGCTGACGCGGTAGCTCTTCGCCGGGTCGAGCGGCTTGCCGTCCAGAGTGATGCCGGTGATCCGCGCACCGGAGGGGCGGCGCATGTCGAAGGCCACGCGCATGCCCTGGCTGGGTGCCAGGATCTGCTTGTCGCCGCTATCGTCCAGCCCCTGCTCCAGGGTCGCGCGGATTTGCGCGCCGGTCAGCGACATCGTGACGATCTCGTTGTTGAACGGCTCCACCGCGTAGATCTGGCCGAACGTCACGGTGCCGTCGGCGGCGGGGATCAGCGAGGTGCGGATGCCGAACGGATTGAGGAAGGCGATCTGCGCGCCGGCCTTGCGGGTGGCGGCAAGCTGCGAATCCGCGATCAGGTTGCCCAGCGCGCCGCCCTTGCCAACGCCGTTTTCCTCTTCCTTGGCGAGCGGGCCGGAAAGGCGGCCGACCGGACGCGCGACCAGATGCAGCGAAGCGTCCTTGTAGCGCTGGATATAAGCGGCCACGTCTTCCCGCGGCTGGAACCGGGGGAAGGCGTCGGAATTCGGGACTTCGCCCTTGGCCGACTTGTAGGCCGGCGACTGGACGATGAGATTGCTCGCCCGGCGGCCGAGCAGCTTGTGCGTCACCGGATCGAACCGCAGCGTGATGTCGGTCACCAGCTTGCCGTAGACGCCCGCGCTGGTCAGCAGGATCGGGCCGGTCCGGGCATTGGCGCCGTAGTCGCAGACATAGGCCCAATGCGTGTGGCCCGAGACGACCACGTCCACGCCGGGGTTCAGGCGATCGAGGATGGGCTGGATATCGCCGGTCATCTCGTTGCAGCCGTTGGGATCGGGCGTGCCCGCCGTGCGGCCGCCCTGGTGGATCAGCACGACCACGGCATCGGCGCCGGCAGCCTTGAGCTGGCCTGCGGCGCGGTTGATGGTATCCGCCTCGTCCGCGAACTTCAGCCCGGCCACCCGGTCGGGCGCTACGAGGGTGGGCACGGACTTGAGCGAGAGGCCGACGAAGCCGACGGTGATCCGGTCCTTGCCTTCTCCGAAAGTCTTCACGCCGGTGGCGGGGAACAGCGGGGACCCGTCTGCCAGGGTGGTGCTGGCGGCCAGGTACTTGTAATTGGCGCCCTTGAACGGCTCCAGCTGGCACGGCTGGAGGCGCGTGTTCTTCTCGCACCCGCCGTTCTGCAGGCGGCGCAGTTCCTGCCAGCCGCGGTCGAATTCGTGGTTGCCCACCGCGTTGAATTCCACGCCGACGCGGTTCATCACGCCGACGGCCGGCTCGTCGAGATAGAGCGAGGAGGCGAGCTGCGAGGCGCTCGTGAGGTCACCCGCGGCCACGACGACGTTGTTGGCGTGACGGGCCTTGAGCGAATCCACGGCAGAGGCCAGCCAGGCGCCGCCGCCTGCGGGCACCGAGACTTCGTTGCCGTGGCCGTCGGGCGCGTCGACCGACTGGTTCGGCGGTTCGAGCGCGCCGTGGAAATCGTTGATCGCGATCACGCCGACTTCGATCGGCCCGGCCTGCCCGGAGGAGGCTGCCGGAGAGGCGGGCTGGCGGGTTCCGGGCGTGGTGGCGCAGCCGGCGAGCAGGGCGGCCATCAGCGAGGTGGTCAGCAGCGGAAGGCTGCGGGTGAAGGGGAGAGTCATGGCAGCGTCCTATCGGATCGTTTCATGACGGGGCAATGGCTTTTCCTCTCCCGCAGAGCAGATTACGCTTCATCCTCCAGCCCGTGCATGTCCTCGTCCGACAGGCCGAAATGATGGCCGACTTCATGCACCACCACATGAGTGACGAGGTCTTCCAGCGTCACCCCCGTCTCGCACCATTCGGCCAGCAGCGGTTGCCGGTAGAGCGTGATGCGCGGGCGGAATTCTCCGGCGACCCAGACCGATTCCTCGTCGAGCGGGCGGCCGTGGTAAAGGCCGGTCAGTTCCCAGGCGTCCTCCAGCCCCACGGCATGGAGGGTTTCCTCGTCCGCGAATTCCTCGACGTGGACGGAGATGCCTTCGAGGTGCCGGGCGAAGGGCTCGGGAATGCGCGCGAAGGCGGCATGGGCCAGCGCCTCGAAGACGGCGGGGCCGGGCGCATTGCCGAAACGGCCCGGGGTGGGAGAAGACATGGCGGGGCTACTCCTGTGCTGCCCCCGCCGCGACGATACGCGCGATGCCTGCGGCGGTGGAGGGATGGTAGGTCGGCCGGGCTTCCTCGAAGAAGGCGCGCGCCTTCGGCTGGCCCCATTCGTCCTGCTTCATCAGGCCCTTGTAGAGCGGATAGACCAGCAACCCGCGCCCGATCTGCGAAAGGTAGCGGCGCAGGAAGGGGAGGGCAGGATCGTAGCGGTTGGCGATGGCCAGTTCGAACCAGGCCGACTGGATATAGGCATTTCCCGAAGCGGAAAGCCCCAGCGTCTTGTCCAGTTCGGCCAGGCGCGCAGGCGTCTGCCGGCGGTCGATGCCATTGAGGAAACGCAGCCATTCCTGCGTGGTCCAGCCCTTCGTCTCGACGGCGCTGGCCGGTCCGCCGCCATTGAAGGCCGCCAGCCGCGCGTCGACTTTCGCCAGCGTTTCGCTCCGCACATGGACCGCGTTGTCGGGAAGGCCCGCAGCGTAGGACCAGCGGTCGAGCTGGAGCGAGAGTTCCAGCTCCGGCTGGCCTTTCAGCAGGCGTTCGCGCAAGTCGGCCAGGAAGCCCGCAGTGGTCTGGGGCTGGAAGGCGTGGCGGTCGAAATAGGAAGTGAGATAGGCATCCCACTTCGCGCGGCCCACGGTATGCTCGATCATGCGCAGGAAGTTCGAGCCCTTGGTATAGTCCACTTCGCCCGCGCCGGGATCGCCGTGAAGACGAGTGACGGCGCCGGTCTGGCCGCCACCGGCCGCGATTTCGCGGCTCATCACGTCCCAGTCGAGGTCGGCATACGTGGCGGCCTGCTCCTTGCCGTAGAGCGACTCCATGATCCGGTTCTCGAAGTAGGTGGTGAAGCCCTCGTTCAGCCAGGAGTCCGACCAGGTCGCATTGGTGACCAGGTTGCCCGACCAGGAATGCGCCAGTTCATGAGCGACGACGTCGGTGTTCGAACGGTCGCCAGTAACGATCGTGGGGGTCAGGAACGTGAGCATGGGATTTTCCATGCCGCCATAGGGGAAGGCGGGGGGCAGCAGCAGCATGTCGTAGCGGCCCCAGCGATACGGGCCGTAGAGCTTGCTGGCGGCGTCGATCATCTTCTCCACATCGACGAATTCCCTGGCCGCCTTGTCCAGCATCGGCGCCTCGGTCCAGACGCCGGAGCGGGGCCCGAGCGCCTTGAACTTCAGGTCGCCCACGGCGAAGGCGATGAGATAGGGCGGCACCGGCTTGTCCATGCGGAAGCGGAAGGCGCGCCGGCCGTCGGGGAGCAGTTCGCCCTTGTCGCCGGAGAGCTTTTCCGCGCTCATCACCGCCACGAGATCGCCGGGGACGCGCAAGGTGGCTTCCCAGGTCTGGCGGATGCCGGGGCTGTCCTGCGTCGGCACCCACGAGCGGTTGAGAATGGCCTGGCCCTGGCTGAACAGGAACGGCTTCTTCTTGCCGAAGGTCATTTCCGGCGGCAGCCATTGCAGGGCAGTCGCGCCCGGCATGGAGCGATAGGCTATACGGATCCGGCTGGCCCCGGCGAGTTCGACGGTCAGCGCCGAGCCGATGTCCGCATTGTCCGCGTCCTTGGGGCCGAGCGTCCACCGGAGCGGTTTGCCCGCCTCGTCGGTGATCGCGGAAATATCGAGATCCCGTGCGTCGAGCACGATCCGGGTGGCGCCCGGCGCCGCCAGGATGTCCAGCACGGCGCTGCCGCCCAGCGTCTTTGTCGCGAAATCGACGTCCAGGTCCAGCGCCACATGGGTGACGCGGGCCACTTGCGGCTCGGCATGCGTCCACACGTCCTTCGCCTCGGGCGTGGTGAGGATCGGGGCGGGCGGCGTGCCGGCTCCCGTTACGGTCTGGGCGAAAGCGGGGGCGGCGGTTCCGGCGAGCAGCGCGGCGACAAGAAGAATACGCATGGCCGCGACTTATGGTCACGCCCATGGCACTGTGCAAGCGAACCTGTGTTGCAAAGGCGCAAAGGCCGAACCGGCTAGAGTTTCTTGAGAACCCCGGTCACGGGAATGGCGATGCTCGATCCCCCGGTCACGGGATCGCCGTCGAAGCTGGCCTGGGTGCCGTCTTCGGCTGACACGTTGACGATGCCGCCCGCCTGCGTGAAGGTCAGAGTGCCGCCGCCCAAGGTCGAGATCAGGACTTTGCCGTCCTTGCTGGACTTGATGGCGGCGGAGATGTCCTGCGGGGTCATGTAGCCGGTGAGCATGTGGTCCTTGAGCAGCGCCGCCAGTGCGGCGTGATCGTCGGCCTCGGTCAGTTGCTTGCCCGGATCGCCCAACTTTGCGAAGGCGTCGTCCTCCGGGGCGATCAGGGTGTAGCTGGCCTTTTCCTGGAACACGCCCTCGATGCCGGTTTCCTTGAGCGCTTCGGCCACGGTCTGGAGGCCGGCGGCATTGTCGAGCGCCTGCGGCAGGGTCTCGGACACGGCGGCGGCCGCATCGGCGGTGGCGCTGGCCTGTCCCTCCGGGCTGTTCCTGTCGGAGCAGGCGGCCAGCGAGAGGCCGGCGGCGGCCAGCAGCGTGAGTGCGAGATCGGTCTTGCGCATGAATTCCCCTCCTGACGCCGTTCAGGCGATCAGTTCGATGGCGGCCCGCACCAGGCGTGTGGCGGGTTCGAGTTGGTAGATGTAGCCGTCGCTGTATCGATAGAGTGCGTCAGGACCGTCGCGGTACTGGTCGCGGTAGCGTCCGGGGACATTGTAGACGTCGTAGCCGCCCGGCATGGGCTGGCCGATCCGGATCGTCTCGCCCAGCAGCAGGGCCGCTATGCCGGTGATGGTGGGATCGGCAGCGGCCGCATCGCCCGCATTCACGCGGTAGATCGTGTTGTCGTAGTAGCGATAGGAGCCTTCGCCGCCGAGACCGTAGTAGCGGGTGTAGTAGCCGGGCAGCGCGACAGGCCGGTAAGTGCCGGGCCATGCGCGGTCCACGGTCAGCGCGCCGCCGAGCAGCGGCGTGTAGCCGACCACGGCGCTGCTTCCGCCGGGGGCGCCGCCACTCGCTCCGCCCAGGCGCAGCAGGTAGCCTTCGCTGTAGCGATAGCGGGTGTCGTCATCGAAATCGCGGGAGAACCAGCGTGGGTCATGCCAGGCCTTTTCCGGCGGGTGTGTGCGGGGTGGCAGGTTGCAGCCCTGGTACTTGCCGGAGATGGCGGCCGGGCAACCCTCGATCGCCTGACCCCTGCCCGGGGCGGTCCAGCCCGCGTCCTGCCGGCCGGTGACCACCTTCACGCGGTCGTTGGTGGGGACGCGGAATTCGTGGCCGCGCCCATCCCTGTAGCTTACCTGCCGGACATCGCCGCGCGGTGCGGGCGGGGTCAGGCCGGGATCGACGCGGGTTTCATGCGGGCGGCCCTCGCGCGGGTCGGCCGGCGGCGTGCTGCCGCGCTCCTTCGGCGGGACCTGAGGCCGATCGGCGCGCCGGGCTTCGGGATCCTGCTGGGCGGGACGGTTCCCCTCTGCCGGCCGATCACCTTGTGTGGACGCACCGCGTTCCCGATCGCCCCGGTCCTGCTCGCGGCGGGCCGCTTCCTGCTGGCGCTGCTCGCGCTGGGCGGTTTCGCGGTTCTGCGCCTCGGCATGCGGCGGGACGCGGTCGCCGCCCGTCTGGCGCTCCGGCTGGGCGCGCCGTGCCTGTTCGGCATGCTGCTGTTCCGAACGCGGCTGGTCGCCTTGGGGACGGCTCTCGCCGGGCCGATCCTGCGCCGCTTGCGCGCTTGCCATGTGGCCGCCTGCGATGCCGATCGCCACAGGGGCGAGCAGGGCGGTTACCCCGGTGACGATCTTGCCGGTGCTTGGCTTGCGCGTACTGGGCCTGCGGGCACTGGGCCTGCGCGTACTGGGCCTGCGAGTCCTGGGCATCGCTGCTTCTCCTTTGCGGGGGCAACGCGGCGGGATGATAGCTGTTCCTGTCACGATTGTCGCCAAGCGTCGCGGCGGAACGTCGCGCGGCAGGAGCGGGCTGTCCGCACCGTTTCGCACTGAGCGCAAAGGTTCTTTTTCGTGCGGGGTAAGGCGCGGTCGGTCGAGGGAGCCGGTCTCCGCCTGCTGCGGATGCGCTCGAACGGCCAACGAAAAGGGCGCCCGGATTGCTCCGGGCGCCCCACTCGGCGAACTGATGCTCCTTCCCCCCTTTCCGAAGAAACGGGAGGAAGGAAGCGCGATCAGGCGCTGTAGTACATGTCGAACTCGACGGCCGACGGCGTGGTTTCCCAACGCAGCACTTCCGGCCACTTCAGTTCGAGGTAGGATTCGATCTGGTCCACGGTGAACACGCCGCCTTCGAGAAGGAAGGCATGGTCGGCCTGGAGCGAGTCGAGCGCTTCACGCAGCGAACCGCAGACGGTCGGCACTTCGGCGAGTTCGGCCGGCGGCAGATCGTAGAGGTTCTTGTCCATGGCTTCGCCCGGGTGGATCTTGTTCTTGATCCCGTCGAGGCCGGCCATGAGCAGCGAGGCGTAGCAGAGGTAGGGGTTGGCCATCGCGTCGGGGAAGCGGAATTCCACGCGCTTTGCCTTGTCGCCCGCACCGTAGGGGATGCGGCACGAGGCCGAGCGGTTGCGGGCCGAGTAGGCCAGCAGAACCGGGGCTTCGTAGCCCGGCACCAGGCGCTTGTAGCTGTTGGTGGTCGGGTTGGTGAAGGCGTTCAGGGCCTTGGCGTGCTTGATGACGCCGCCGATGAAGTACAGGCACATGTCGGAAAGACCGGCATAGCCGTTACCGGCGAACAGCGGGTTGCCCTTGTCCCAGATCGAGATGTGGGTGTGCATGCCCGAGCCGTTGTCCTTCATGATCGGCTTCGGCATGAACGTGGCGGTCTTGCCATAGGCCTGCGCGACCATGTGGACGACGTACTTGTAGATCTGCATGCGGTCGGCGGTGGTGACCAGCGTGCCGAAGGTCAGGCCGAGTTCGTGCTGGGCAGCCGCCACTTCGTGGTGGTGCTTGTCGCAGGGCAGGCCCATTTCGAGCATGGTGGTGACCATCTCGCCGCGGATGTCGACGGCCGAGTCGACCGGAGCGACCGGGAAGTAGCCGCCCTTGGCGCGCGGACGGTGGGCCAGGTTGCCCGTGTCGTACGACTTGTCCGAATTGCCCGGCAGTTCGATGTCGTCCAGCTTGAAGCCGTTGCCTTCGTAGCCGTCGTAGAACTTCACGTCGTCGAACATGAAGAATTCGGCTTCCGGGCCGACATAGACGGTGTCGCCGAAACCGGCCGACTTGACGAAGGCCTCGGCGCGCTTCGCGGTCGAGCGCGGATCGCGGGCGTAGAGGTCGCCGGTCGAGGGTTCCACGATGTCGCAGAACAGGATGAGCATCGGGGTGGCCGAGAACGGATCGACGTAGACGGCGTCGAGGTCGGGCTTGAGGATCATGTCCGACTCGTTGATGGCCTTCCAGCCTTCGATCGACGAACCGTCGAACATCAGGCCGTCTTCCAGCTCGTCCTCGCCGAGGATCGAAGCGACCATGGTGAGGTGCTGCCACTTGCCCTTGGGGTCGGTGAAACGCAGGTCAACCCACTCGATCTCTTCGTCCTTGATCCTCTTGAGGACGTCCTTTGCACTAGCCATTAGAGTAGTCTCCAGTGATGCTCTTCCGATCCCGAAAGAGGCTTTGGTGTTGCATTGTCCACGGGAAGACCCGGCCCCCGCCGGTTCGTCCCGATCCGGCCCGGAGGATCATTTCGATCCTGCCGAAGCCGGGCAATCGAATTCCGGCACACGCCGGCTTGGATGCGACAGGCGGCGGGAAAGCCCGCCCTTGTGGTCCTGCGCTCTCGAAAATCCTTCGCGGGCGAAGCCTTTCCGCTTCCCGTGATTTACAGGGCGTCGTCGTCCCGCTCGCCGGTGCGGATGCGCACGGCGGTTTCGACCGGCACGACGAAGATCTTGCCGTCACCGATGCGTCCCGTTTGCGCGGCGTCGGCAATGGCTTCCACCACGCGTTCGGCCAGTGCGTCGGGAACCACCACTTCGAGCTTCACCTTGGGCAGGAAGTCGACGACGTATTCGGCGCCGCGATAGAGTTCGGTATGGCCCTTCTGGCGGCCGAAGCCCTTGGCTTCCGTGACGGTGATGCCCGAAACGCCAACTTCGTGCAGTGCTTCCTTCACTTCGTCCAGCTTGAACGGCTTGATGATAGCTTCGATCTTTTTCACGCCTGTGTTGACCCCTGCATGGTCCCGGATCTTTTTCCGAAGACAATTCCGGTCCGGGAACCAGATGCCTCGCGCGCGATTCCCATCAAGAATCGTGCCAATGCGGATGGCCCTCTCGTAGGCCAACTGTGCAGCCGCGAAAAGACCGTAATCTTGGCTTTCGACACCTCGAATGTGCAGAGTCATGCGGGTAACTACCCGGTTGGCGACATTATGTGTTCAAGATTCGGGCACACCCTGCCTCAAAATTGTGCACGCGTGCTGTGAGGGCGAGGGAAGGTTTGCTTCGAACCCGTCACCCCTTGCTGGCCCCATGCCTGCCTGCTCCGCGAGTGCAGCACCCACCTTCGTCATTGCGAGCGCAGCGAAGCAATCCAGAGTCGCGCCGCGCCGCCCTGGATTGCTTCGCTGCGCTCGCAATGACGAAGAGCTGGAGGAACGTACGGGCGAACGAACGGGGGAGGGGACAGGCGAAAAGCGGGGCCTATAAGCTAACGCAAGAAGGCGCCGGAAACCGCTGGGGCTTCCGGCGCCTTCTTTGCGCGGTCGACGTATTGGGGTTTAGAGTCTCAGCCCGGCGGTCTCGGGGAGGCCCGCCATGAGGTTGAGGTTCTGCACCGCAGCCCCGCTCGCGCCCTTGCCGAGATTGTCGAGCATGGCGACGAGGCGTGCCTGGGAACCGTCGCTGGCACCCAGGACGCGCAGCGTCAGCGTGTCCACCGGCGCCATCGAGGCCCGCAGGAGCAGTTCGTCAGGCTGGTCGTCGATCACGGAGACGATCGTGCTGTCCGCATAGAAATCGGCCAGGGCGGCGCGAAGATCGGCCGGCGATCCCGCCTTGGGCATGGCGGACAAGTGCAGCGGCACTTCCACCAGCATGCCGCGATGCGCGGGGACGACGGCCGGCGCGAAGATCGGTTCGATCGACAGGCCGACATGCGCCACCATCTCAGGCACATGCTTGTGGCCGAGCGCCAGGCCATAGGCGCGGAAGGCCACGTCGCGGTCTTCCTCGAAACGGGCGATCAGTGCCTTGCCGCCGCCGGAATAGCCCGAGACGGCGTGGCAGACGTAAGGCCAGTCGGCCGGAAGCAGGCCGGCCTTCACCAGGGGCGCGACGAGGCCGATGAAGCCCGTGGGATAGCAGCCGGGATTGCTGACGAAGCGGGCGGCGGCCACGGCGTCGCGGCCAATCACTTCCGGGAAACCGTAGGTCCAGTCCGGCGCCACGCGGTGCGCCGAGGACGCATCGATCACGCGGGTGGTCTCGTTGCGGATCATGCCCACGGCGGCCTTGGCGGCATCGTCGGGCAGGCAGAGGATCACGAAGTCAGCCGCGTTCAGCGCTTCGGCGCGGGCAGTGTCGTCCTTGCGGCGCGCTTCATCGAGGACGATCAGTTCGAACTCGGCGCGGCCGGCAAGCCGTTCGGCGATCTCGAGGCCGGTGGTTCCGGCGGCGCCGTCGATGAAGACCGTCTTCGTCATCAGCTATGTGCCTTCAATGCGTCGAGCGCGACATAGCCGACCTGGCCGTCTTCGCCCAGCTGGCCCCAGGCCCAGTTGCCCGCCATGTCGAGCACGTTGAACGTGTCGCCAGAGGGCAGGTCGCGAATCGCTTCGGCATCGGCGCGGCTCATCACCCGCAGCACGGCGCCGTCCAGCACCACATGCGGCATCGGCACGGCATAGTGCGGCACGAAGTAGAGACCGGCCAGCTTGATGTGCGCCAGATCGCCGCGCACGGGAAGGCATCCGGGATCCGCGGTCACACTCGGTCCGGTCATGGCCAGCAGTCCATCGATCCGGGGAGGGCGGGTATAGGAATCCTCAGTGGCCAACGCGGGTGCTTCTCCAAATGCAAAGATGCGCGCGCTTAGCGGGGGCATGGCCAAGACGCAAGTTCAGCGGCCGTCGCCGGTGTAGCGCCGCTGCAACATCAGCCACGCCGCCCGCAGGCCGAGGGCGTCTCCACCCTTGGGACGGCCGGGCTTGGCGGCGGGACGCCAGGCGAACGTGTCGAAGTGGGCCCAGTCCATGCCCTTCGGCATGAAACGGTCCATGAACAACGCCGCCGTGCTGGCCCCGGCGAAGCCGCTGGAGCCGGCATTGTTGATGTCGGCAATGTCGGACTTCAGGTATTCGCGGTAGCCATCGTAGAGCGGCAGGCGCCAACAGGGATCGTCCACGGAAAGCCCGGCATCGAGAATGTCCTGCGCGGTCTTGTCATCGCGGGCGAACAGGGCGGGCAGGTCCGGGCCGACGGCGACGCGCGCGGCGCCGGTGAGCGTGGCGAAGTCGATCACCAGTTCAGGCTCCTTCTCGCCGGCGCGGGTCAGCGCGTCGCCCAGGATCAGGCGGCCTTCGGCATCGGTATTGCCGATTTCCACCGTGATGCCGGCGCGGCTGCGCAGCACGTCTCCGGGGCGGAAGGAATTGCCGGCGATGGCGTTCTCCACCGCCGGGATCACCAGATGCAGGCGTACCGGCAGGTTCGCGCCCATGATCAGGCGGGCGAGGGCCAAGGCGTGCGCGGCGCCGCCCATGTCCTTCTTCATCAGCAGCATTCCCGCGCCGGGCTTGATGTCGAGACCGCCCGAATCGAAGCAGACGCCCTTGCCGACGACGGCGATCCTGGGGTGCTTGGGGTCGCCCCATTCCAGCTCGATCAGGCGCGGTGCATGGGCACGGCCAGCCGCACGGCCGACGGCATGGACCATCGGGTATTCGCGCTCCAGCATTTCTCCGCGGGTGATCTTCACCTCCGCACGGAACGCCTTGGCGAGCGATTCCGCCTCGGTTTCGAGCTGGCCCGGGCCCATGTCCTCGGCCGGGGTATTGACGAGATCGCGGACCAGCTCGATCGCCTCGCCCTCGGCGATCATCGCGTCGATCGCCTTGACCTCGGTGGTCAGGAGAATGCGCGGACCTTCCTCGGACGGCTCGGAGCGGTAGCGATCGAAACGGTATTGCCCGGCGATCCAGCCCAGCGCGGCTTTGCCGATCTCGGCCTTGGCGCCATCGGCGCCGGCGCGGCGATAAGTGCCGGCGGGCAGGACATCGGCCAGCTTCGCCAGGCACCAGGTGGTGAGTCTGGCCGGATCGGATACGCCTGCGGCCACAAGCCAGCCGTCGCCATCGGGAAGGATCGCATGGCTTCCCGCATCGCCCACGAACTTCTGCGCTTCGAGCGCGGCGCGCTGCGAAACCGACAGGCCCTTGATGAATTGTTCCAGTCCATCCTTCTCCCCGTCCTTGGAAACGAGGTGGATGGCGACGGCCTTCTGGCCGCGATCGGGCTGAATCAATGCGTTCTTGTCGGTCATGGTCCCATTCTCTAGCCTTGCTGCGAGCATGAGCCGAGAGGAAAAATGATGCGATCTGGTGCCTGGTGTCTTGTCTCCGCTGCAATTGCGGCCCTGCTGCTGAGCGGCTGCAAGGGCGAAAAGTCCGCTCCTGCCCCGTCGGAAACCGCATCGGCCGGGATTTCGGCCCAGACCGAGAGCGCTAACGAAACGACGACGGAGACCAGCACCGAGGCCGGTGACGTCGTCGTGGGCGGCGGCCGCGCGGAGAAGACCGAGAACGATCTTTACGAATTCTCCTATTCCTATCCCGATGCCGCAGGGGCGATTCCAGGGCTCAAGGCCAATCTCGACCAGCAGCTCGACACGTCCCGCGCGGATCTGGTGAGCAGCGCCAGAGAAGGGCAGGCCGAAGCGAAGAAGAACGACTTCCCCTACCACGCCTACAGCTACGGCGAGGACTGGAAGGTCGTGACCAGCCTGCCGGGGTGGCTCTCGCTGTCCTCGGAATCCTACGTCTATTCGGGCGGCGCTCACGGCATGACCGCTTTCGACGGGCTTCTCTGGGATCGCCATGCCGAAACCGCGCGCAAGCCGATCGACCTCTTCACCAGCAAGGAAGCCCTGTCCAAGGCGCTGCGCACCGCGTTCTGCGCCGCGCTCGACAAGGAGCGCGTCAAGCGCCGCGGCGGCCCGATCGACAAGAGCGACGAGATGTTCTCCGAATGCATCGATCCGGTGGAGCAGGTGGTGATCCTGGGCTCGACCAACCGGCAGACGTTCGACCGCATCGGCTTGCTCGTGCCGCCCTACAATGCCGGTCCTTATGCCGAGGGCAGCTATGAAGTGACGGTGCCGGTGACGGGCGCGGTCATGGCCGCTCTCAAGCCGCAGTACCGATCCAGCTTCTCGGTGGCGAAATAGCGAGGCGGAAAAGGCAATAGCGCGCGCTCACGCGTGATCTCGCATTTTGCGCGCGCAATTGTTATGTAGCCCTCATGACCGAATACCAGACCGTCGAACCCGGAAGCGAAACCGTCCTGCGCGACGGCACCATCAAGCTGCACGGCCCCGAGGGCTTCGAGGGCATGCGCAAGGCCGGCCGCCTTGCCGCCATGATCCTCGACGAGATCGCACCGATGGTGCAGCCGGGCGTGACCACGGCCGCCATCGACGACAAAGTGCGCGAACTTACGCTGGACGGCGGCGCCGTGCCCGCCACTCTGGGCTACCGCGGCTATGCCCATTCGTGCTGCATCTCGATCAACCATGTGGTCTGCCACGGAATTCCCTCCGACAAGGCGATCAAGGACGGCGATATCGTCAATATCGACGTTACGCCGCTGCTGGACGGCTGGCACGGCGACACTAGCCGCATGTACCTGGCGGGCGATGTCTCGCTGAAGGCGCGTCGCCTGGTCGAGGTGACGTACGAATGCCTGATGATCGGCATCGAGCAGGCCCGGCCCGGCAACCGCGTGGGTGACATCGGCGCGGCGATCCAGGCCTATGCCGAGTCGTTCCGCTACGGCGTCGTGCGCGAATTCTGCGGCCACGGCCTCGGCCGCCTGTTCCACGACGCACCCGAAGTCGTGCATGCCGGCCGCCCCGGCACCGGGCCGCTGCTGAAGCCCGGCATGTTCATGACCATCGAACCGATGATCAACCTGGGCAAGCCGCCGGTAAAGCTGCTGTCCGACGGCTGGACGGCGGTGACGCGCGACAAGTCGCTGTCGGCGCAGTTCGAGCATTCGATCGGCATCACCGAAACCGGCTGCGAGATCTTCACCACCAGCCCCCAGGGTCTCCACAAGCCGCCCTACGCCTGACGAGTCATCGCCCCGGCGTACGCGCCCGGGCGTGACCTGACGTCTTCGCCATGACAGCCTCCTTTCCCGACACAGGGAAGGGAGAGCCATGGCCACCGCAGCATTCGATCTTACCGGCGGCGTCCCGGAAGAACGCGAGTTCGTCGTCGCGGAAAAGCCCGATGACGGGCTGCGCGATGCCGTGAACGTGTGGATCGAGGAGGAGAACGGCCTCTTCGCCATGCGGATCGGCGTCGAGGCGGTCGGCAATGCCTGGGACAGGCACGAATTCTGGCTCGACGTTGCCTTTGCTGATGGCCGCCTGCTCTCGAAACGCGGGGACGGAGCGGTTCATGCACCTTACGGTGCCGATGGCCGCCCGACCGTGCGCGGCACCGGCCCCGTCCGCTTCGAATGCGAGGACCCCTTCCGCCGCTGGACCGTCTCCTACCGGGGGCAGGCGGCGGAGACTTCGGCACAGGCCATAATCGACGATCCCGATTTCAAGGAAACCCGCTGGAGCGACCTGGAGATCGCGGCCGAAATGGACATGGCCGCGCCGCCCTGGGTGCCGGGATCGCTCCTGCCCGAAGCGGCCGCAGCGCTTGGCGGCGAGCAGGGCAGCTTCATGAGCCCGCGCTACGAGCAGCTCTTTCGCTGCAGCGGCACGCTCACTGTCGACGGCGTGGCCCGCCCGTTCAAGGGCAACGGGCTGCGCATTCGGCGCACCGGCTTTCGCGCCTTCGCCGGCTTCTGGGGCCATTGCTGGCAATCGGCGGTCTTCCCCGATGGCCGCGCCTTCGGCTTCAATATCTATCCCCCGCGCGAGGACGGCGAGCCGAACTATGCCGAGGGCTGGATCATCGATACCGACGGTGTCCACACCCCGGCGCGCCCGGTGGAAGTGCCGTGGCTGCGCCGCTTCGTCACCGGCGGCGAGGATGTGTCCTGCGTGCTCGAAACCGTCGACGGCCGCCGCGTGGCGATCGCGGGCACGACATTCGTCAATGTCCGTTCGCGCGGCGGGTTCGCCAAGCCGGTGGATTGGCCCGCGGACTTCCCGCTCGTCCAGCAGAGCCACGCCTTCTATACGTGGGACGGGCAGAGCACGACCGGCATGATCGAGCGCTCCAGCAAGCCGAGTGTGATGGAGTCATAGAGACGTATCAAGGCGGCGCGTTGCCGTCCTCGGCCGAGGGTTGCTGCCCCCGCGCTTCGCTTACGGCGGCGCGGCCTGCACTGGCTTGCTCAGAAGCGCTAGGAGCGAGATGCGGTTGAAGAACCACATCCGCTGCAATTCCAGGCCGCTGTATTTCCGCAAGGTATTGGCGAAAGTATAAGGCGTATACCAGACGTTGTGGTCGGGGTGGACGGCTTCCAGGAACGTCTCGGTTTCGGCCACGTAGTCGAAATGGCGCGACCGGCACTGGAAGGCGTCAGGCACGGAAATGAGGAAGAGATTGGCGTCCACCGCCGCGATCTGGCCGAGGAACGCCTCGACGTCCGCGACATGCTCCATCACTTCGGGAACGAGTACGACATCGTAGCTGTCAGTGACTTGCGCGAAGTCGGTGAACAGCCGTCCTGTCACGAACGGCCGCAACTGTTCGAGCGCCTCGCCATGGGGATCGAGCCCATCGAGTTGCCGGCAATGCGCTTCAAGCTGGACATGAAGCGAGGTTCGCGGATCGGTAATCGGCCAGTCCGCGCAGCCCACATGCAGCACGCGCTGACCGGCGAGCAGGCTGGCGAGAACCTCCATCCTGCCGAGCGGGGCCAGTTCGGCGCCCACTTGCACGCGCTGCAGGAAGTACGGGGCGTGGATGCCTTCGAGCGGAGATGCGCGCGGCGGGGGTGATGGCGATGGCGTTGCCGGAGTGGGTGCTGTCACTGCCGGCGCCGATGAAGGCGCCGTTTCCGGGGGCTGCCGGGACTGGCTGGCCATGGCGCCGATGTCGGTCCTGTGCATGTCCTCGTAAGTGCGCAGGGTGGAACCCCAGAGTTGATGGGCATAGACCGGGTCGCTGCCGCCATACGTCACGCCCGTGAAGTGGCGCGGGATGAACATGTGGCTCGGGTAGATGCGCAGCGGGGTATAGGCGAACTTGCGGTAGCAGTCGGTCAGGCGCTGCGGACCCACGGTTTTCCAGGCCATGTCGCCGATGACCGAGGGGCTGGCGGCGATGTCCTCGACGATTTGCCGCACGAAGCCATTGCCGGCCTCGCATCCGAAATAGCCGGCGGCGATCAGGCCGGGACGGGCGATTTCGCTTTCCCAGCAGGCGAACGCCTCGCAGTCGAGCAGGGTTTCGTCGAGCGGGCGCAGGCAGATCGAATCGGCATCGAAAACCAGGCCGCCATGTTCGAGCAGGATTTCCCAGCGCATCATGTCTGCCACGCCGTTGAGTTCGCGCGGGGCCATCTGCCGCATGTGAGCCGCGTTCACCCAGTTCCGCCCGTCCAGTTCGGCATTGCCCCAGAGGCGGAATTGCCAATCGGGATGGGCCGCGCGCCAGGTCTCGATGCAATTGTCGGGGCGGCGGGCCTCATCGCCCACCCAGATGAAATGGAAGCTCTTCGGAATCATCAGGCGGCTCCCGGCGGAAGAGGGCGTTCCTGCCGAGAGCTAAAGCGATGCGGTGTATCAAGTCCGAAGGGGGGCTAGGGAATTGTCCCGAGAAGGACCGATCCGGGCCATGAGAGAAGCGGGTAAAGAAAGAAGCGGGCCTGCTCCGCGACATGCGAAGCAGGCCCATCCCCCACCGAGGGCGGGAGCATCAGCCGGAGCGGCACACAAAGTGCGGAAGCGGTGCCGCTCCGGGCGGGTGACCTCTGGGGGTTTCGAGGTCAGTCCCGCGGGATGATCCAGCGGATCGTCCCCAGGTAACTGCCGGAGGCCGCCTGGCCTTCGGCATTGGTGGCCGGTTCGAACCGGGCACGCCTGCTGACGTATTTGCAGGTGGCCTCGTCGAGGCCGGTGAAGCCGCTCGACGCGACGATGGCGCATTGGCTGACGCGCCCGCGCGCATCGATGTCGAGCCTGAAACGGACGCTGCCCTGGTGTTCGGCGCGCAAATCCGCGGTGGGGTAGTCCTGCGTGGTGACCCAGCCCGATGCGGCATTGCTGGGAAGCGCCCCGCGCGGCTGGAACCGGGCCGGGGTCTCGGTTGGCGTGGGCAGCGCCACCGCGACTCTCTCCGTGGGTTCGAAGGCGCTGGGCGTGGCCGTGGGCACCGTGGTGGAGACCTGAACCGGATCCTGGGCAGGAAGCTGGATCCGCGGCGTCGGGGCGGTCAGCAGCGGCTGATCCACGGGCCTATCGGGCTGTGCCTGGGGCTCGGGCGGAGGTGGAACCGGGATAGGTTCCAGCCTGATCTGGGTCGCTTCGGGGTTCTTCGGCGGATCGCTCCTGAGCAGGGTGACCGCGAAACCGTTGACCAGGGCGAGAACGAGTCCACCCTGTATCAAGGCCACGATGCCGCCGGTGAGTGCCTTCTGGCTTCCGTTGGCCAGACTTTTTGTGGAATGTCGATCGACGTAGGACATCGGCAATCCTTTCCATGGGTACACCGCGTTCTTGCGACGTCACGAGCTTGCGGTTGGTCGCAAGTCCGGTGCACTTCATGGAAAGAAGGCTATCACGAATCGAAACAATTCAAATAGAATTATACTAAGCACAACAAGCATTTAACATGTCTTGTTTATCATCTGCTTGCTTAGTTCTTACCGCACCGCAGCAATAGCCTTCTGGCGGCGGCGCTGCACGGAACTGCCCAGCCCGATGGCCTCGCGGTACTTGGCGACGGTGCGGCGGGCCAGTTCGAAGCCTTTGTCCTTCAGCAGGTCCACCAGGGCATCGTCGGACAGGATGGCTTTGGGATCTTCGGCGTCGACAAGACGGCGGATGGCCGCCTTGACCGCTTCGGCCGAGGCGCCTTCGCCGCCGGTGGCGGCGACGCCCGAGGTGAAGAAGAACTTCAGTTCATAAGTCCCGCGCGGACAGCTGAGATATTTGTTCGAGGTGACGCGGCTGACGGTCGATTCGTGCATGCCGATCGCCTCGGCCACGGTGCGCAAAGTCAGCGGCCTGAGCTGCGATATGCCGCCGCTGAAAAAGCCTTCCTGCTGCTTCACCAGTTCGCTGGCGACTTTCAGGATGGTCTTCTGCCGCTGGTCCAGCGCCTTGATCAGCCAGTTCGCATCCGCCAGCTTTTCCGAGAGCCAGGCGCGCGAGCCCTTGTCGGCGCATGTACCTTTCAATTCCACGTAGTAGCTGCGGTTGACGATCAGGCGCGGCAGGCTGGCCTGGTTGACGGCGACATTCCAGCCGCCGTCGCTGCGCGGCGTGACGAGGATATCCGGGGTGACCGCGGCGCTGGGCTCGCCGCCGAAGCGCAGGCCGGGCTTCGGGTCGTAGCCGCGCAGCTCGGACAGCATGTCGGCGAAATCCTCGTCGTCCACGCCGCAGATGCGCTTGAGCCGGGCCAGTTCGCCGCGCGCGAGCAAGTCGAGATTGTCGATCAGCCGCGCCATCAGCGGGTCGAGGCGGTCGGCCTCCCGCGCCTGGAGAGCGATGCATTCGGACAGGGTTCGCGCGCCGACGCCGGTGGGATCGAGCGAATGGACGACGGCCAGTGCCGCCTCCGCCTCGGCCGGATCGACGGCGAGGTCTTCCGCGATTTCCGCGAGCGCGACCGGCAGGTAGCCCGCTTCGTCCAGTTGCCCGATCAGGTAGCGGGCGATCCCGGCCAGCAGAGGGTCGCCGGTGGCAGCGCCGACTTGTGCTTCGAGGTGCTCCACCAAGGTCGCTTCGCCCCGGCCGCGTTCCTCGATGGCGGGCAGTTCCTCGCCGCCGCCGAGGCGTAGGTCGGCGGACCATTCCCCGGTGTCGCGGTCGCGATCGAGCGCGGAAGCGTCGATATCGAGCGGGCGGTCGTCCTCTCCCCGCCCTTCGCCGATGAGCCGGTCCACCGGCGATTCCTCAAGCGTGGTGCGGCGCGCTTCCTCGGGCACGTCGACGGTTTCGGAGGCCGATGCAGCCGGTTCGCCGCCCACGTCGAGCAAGGGGTTGGCCTCCAGCGTTTCGCCGATGAAGGTTTCCACCTCGAGGTTGGACAGCGCCAGCAGCTTGATCGCTTGCTGGAGCTGCGGGGTCATGACCAGCGACTGGCTTTGCCTGAGGTCCAGGCGCGGTCCCAGGGCCATGGCCTAGCGGGCCTGCGTGAGCGGGCCTTTCGACAGGCATGAGCCTGCCGCGAGGGTCACAGCGTGAAGCCTTCGCCGAGGTAAAGCCGGCGCACGTTTTCGTCCGCCACCAGGGCTTCGGGGCTGCCGGCGAACAAGACCTGGCCGCCGTAGATGATGCAGGCACGGTCGACGATGTCGAGCGTCTCGCGCACGTTGTGGTCCGTGATGAGCACGCCGATGCCGCGCGTCTTGAGATCGCGCACGAGGTCGCGGATGTCGGAGATGGACAGCGGGTCAATGCCGGCGAACGGTTCGTCCAGCAGCATGATCGAGGGCTTGGCCGCCAGCGCGCGCGCGATTTCGCAGCGGCGGCGCTCGCCGCCCGAAAGCGCCATGGCCGGGCTGGAGCGCAGGCGGGTGAGGCCGAATTCGTCGAGCAGGCGTTCCAGCTCGCTGGCGCGGACGTTCTTGTCGGGCTCGTTGAGTTCGAGCACGGCGCCGATGTTCTGTTCCACCGTCAGGCCGCGGAAGATGGAGGTTTCCTGCGGCAGGTAACCGAGGCCGAGCACGGCGCGGCGGTACATCGGCAGGCGCGTCACGTCGACGCCGTCCATCAGGATGCGGCCCGAATCGGGGCGCACCAGCCCCATGATCGAATAGAAGCAGGTCGTCTTGCCGGCGCCGTTGGGGCCGAGCAGGCCGAGAACCTCTCCCTTGGCGACGGACAGCGAGATGTCGGTAAGCACCGCGCGCTTGTCGTAGCTCTTGGCGATCGAGATCACTTCGAGTCCGCCGGCTTCGGCGACGGTTGGCACGTGGTGGCCTGCACCTTGGCGGTCCGGCCCGGAGTCAGCCGGGTGCGGGGGGAGTTCGGTGGTTCCGGTCATGTTCAGAGCGGTTTACGCATGCCCCCGTTGCTCGGCAAGCGGGCAATTCCCGGATATGGAGGCAAATGGCAGGTTTCCTGCATGGTTCGGCGCATTTGCGGAACCGGGCAAGATTGTTGCGGGTTGTAGGGTAAACTTGAAATCCACGCGCTCAAGTGATCTAGTGGGTTCCAGGATAGATCAAAGGTCGCAGACAAGACGGGACAACCATGATGGACAGGATCGGCAAACAAGATACGGCGCCTCGCACCGGGATCCTGCCCCGGAACCGACCCCTGGATGCGCGCGGTTCCCTGCCCGATCCGCTTGCCGCATCGCGCGGCGGCCATCTTCCCGACAAGCCCGTGACGCCCGAAGGCGGTTCCATGCACGACTGGTCGAAAACCGACTGGCGCCGCAAGATGAGCGACAACATCGCCTATGCCCTGCTGGTCTACACCGCATTGCAGATTTTCGTGACGGTGGGCGCGCTCAAGGCCCACGGCGAATCGCTGCTGCCCTATCTTGCGCTGGTGATCCTGGTGGTCGCGATCATTCCGGCCTGCCGCCGGTTCGAGGCGCGCTGGAACCGGCTGGACGACGAGCAGGCCCACGATCCCGCGCTGGGCCCTTATTTCCGCCGCGACCGCATACTCCTGTGGGTGCTCGCGATCGGGCTTCCTTTCGCGATCACCGGGCTGTTCAAGGGCCTTTCCCTGCTGACGGCGTGAACGATCCTCACGCGAGATTTGCGCTCGGCCGCCGCGGAGTTTAGGGCTGCGCTCCCCCTGTGCCGGTATCGCGCCGGTCTCGCAGGGCATGGAGACCCGAAGAGATGCTCAGCCCCCAGGAAGCGCTCGACCGCGCCCAGGACCTCGCCGACCGTGCACGCAAGGCCGGCGCCGATGCCGCCGACGCCGTGTTCGGCGCCAGTTCGTCTGAGGGGATCCAGGTGCGCCTGGGCAATCTGGAAGATGTCGAAAGGTCCGAAAGCGAGCATATTTCCCTGCGCGTCTTCGTCGGCAGGCGTTCGGCCAGCATCGGATCCTCCGATCTTTCCCCCCAGGCGCTCGACGAACTCGCCGCCCGCGCCCTGTCCATGGCCAAGGCAGCGCCCGAAGACGCTTTCGCGGGGCTGGCGCCTGAAGACCTGCTGACCCGCGCGCCCTGGCCCGAACTCGACCTGCTGGACCCGGCCGAGCCCAGCCCGCAGGCGCTGCGCGCCGCCGCGCTGGAGGCGGAGGAAGCCGCCCGCGCGATTGCCGGCGTTTCCAACTCCGATGGCGCCACCGCCAGCGCCGGCAGCGGTGTCTTCGCGCTCGCCACCAGCCATGGCTTTGCCGGCGCCTATGGCTCGACCAGCCACTCGGTCAGCGTGTCGATCGTGGCGGGAGAAGGTTCGGCCAAGCAGCGTGACTATGCCTGGCGCTCGGCACATCACCGCGAGGATCTGCCGCCGCCCGCCGAGATCGGCGCGCTGGCCGGCGAACGCGCCGTGGCCCGCCTCAATCCGGGGCGCATGGCCAGCGGGCCGATGCCGGTCGTCTTCGACCCGCGGGTGGGCGGCTCGCTGATCGGTCATCTCACGGGCGCCATTTCCGGCAGCGCCATCGCGCGCCGCTCCAGCTTCCTGCTCGACCGCCTGGAAGAGCAGATCTTCGCGCCGGGCATCGTCCTGGTGGAGGAACCCCACACGCGGCGCGGCCTGCGTTCGCGCCCGTTCGACGGCGAGGGACTGGCCACGCGGACGCGCAACCTGGTGGAAGACGGCCGCCTCACCGGCTGGCTGCTGGACAGCGCCTCGGCCCGCCAGCTCGGCCTTGCGCCGACCGGCCATGCCGCGCGCGGAGGCGGCGGGGCGCCGGGCGTCTCGGTGGGCAACCTGCATCTCCAGCCCGGCACGGCGACGCCGGAAGCGCTGATGGCGGACATCGAGGACGGGGTCTACATCACCGAACTGATCGGCCACGGCGTCAACGGCGTGACCGGCGATTACAGCCGGGGCGCTTCCGGCTTTCGCATCGTCGGCGGTCAGATTGCAGGACCGATCGCGGAGTTCACGGTGGCGGGCAACCTGCTGGCGATGTTCGCGGGCCTCAGCGCCGCCAACGACCTGGAATGGCACCGCGCCATCAACGTGCCGACCTTGCGCGTCGACGGGATGACCATCGCCGGAGATTGAGCGGGCCGCGGGGCGTTTTCCCGTCGCTGCGCGGTACTTTCCCGGCGCTGCGCAGCTGGCGCCCGTCGCGGCGGGCTAGGCGTCCCGATCCTTGCGGATGTGGATTTCGCGCTGGGGGAAGGGCATCTGGATGCCTTCCTTGCCGAACCGCTGGGCAATCGTGAAGCGGAGCTGCGAGGCGATCGCGGAACCATCCGTCGCATCGGGCACGAAGACGAGCAAGCGCAAGTTGACGGCGCTTTCCGCAAAGCCGTCCAGCGTCACCGTGGGTGCGGGCGATTGCAGCACGCCCGCATGGGTGGCGGCGATGTCGAGCAGGACGATGCGCACGTTCTCCAGGTCCGAGCCGTAGGCCACGTTCACCGGCACCACCACGCGGGCCAGAGCCGCGCCCAGGCTCAGGTTCTTGACGCTGCCGGTGATGAGCTGGGAATTGGGTATGATGATCTGGTGGCGGTCGAAGCTCTCCAGATGGGTGGACCGCACCGAGACCTTGCGCACGATGCCCGAGAAATTCCCGACCTCGATCCAGTCACCCTCGCGGATCGGCCGTTCGACCAGCAGGATGATCCCGCTCGTGAAGTTCTCGACGGTGGACTGGAGGCCGAAGCCCAGCCCCACCGAAAGCGCCCCGGCCACGAACGTCAGGCTCGACAGGTCCAGCCCGGTACTGGCGATGGCGAGCACGGTGGCGAGGACGACGCCGACATAGCCGATCATCGTCACGATCGAGGCCTGCGAGCCGCGGTCCAGCCCAAACTGCGGCAGCACCGTCAGGTCCAGCACGCGCTTGAGCCAGCGGGTGATCGCGTAACCGCCCAGGAAAACGAAGAAGAAGGTCAGCACGTCTCCGGCAGAAAGGTTGACGCGGCCGATGGTCACGCCGCTGCGTAGCGCCACGATGCCGTCGCCGATCTCGCGGCTGTTGTAGCCCCAGGTCACGGCCAGCAGCGGCAGCGTGCCGAGCGTGAGCAGCAGGCCCGTCACCATCGGGATGATGTGCAGGGTGCGGTGATAACGCTTGAGCCGGCCCTGGGCGAGCATGTCCAGCACGGCGGAGATCAGGCGGTGGAGGAAGATGGCGATGGCGATGATGGCGATGGAGGCAACGACGTCGGAAAAGATCTCGCGCGCGAGCACGATGTAGCCGATCGCGGCGGCGCTCACGCTGCCGATCACCAAGAGCTTCAGGACACGGCTGAAAGGGGCGGCGAAATCGAGGGCATCGCCAACGGTGTGCTTTTCGTGCGCCTCTTCCTGGCGGCCGTCGCGCAGCAGGTTGGCCAGGGTCCAGATCAACCAGCCTCCGCCGATCAGCAGCAGGGCGGAGATCAGGTCGATCACGGTGCCGGAGGCGAAGCCGCCCTGTTCCAGCCCCTCCACCACGGCCTCCAGCGCCATGACGATGCCGATCCAGCGGACGGTCGAGACGCCCTTGTCCACCAGTTCCGGCCGCAATTGCACCAGTCGCAGTTCCGTGAAGGGGGATCGCAGCGTGCTGCGGCCCAGCCAGTGGGCGATGGCGACCATCAGCGCCGCCAGCACCAGCAGCACGCTCAGCGTGACCAGCGCGGGCATGGCCATGAACGGCTTCAGGACGAGGACGAATGCACCGATGGTGCAGCCGATGCCGAAGAACAGCACGATCGCGCCGGTCACGTCCTCCAGCACGACGAGAGGCAGGCGGCTTGAAAGCTGCTGGCTGGTGGGAATGCGCTTTTCCAGCGCGCGGCTGCCCGCGCGCAAGGCCCAGGTGGAGGCGAACGGCCCAAGCAGCACCAGCGCCGCGGCGCCCAGCAGGCGGCCGACCAGGCCGCCGAAGCCTTCCCTGGCGTAGGCCGCGGCCACGTTGTGAGCCACCAGGCTCATGCCGCGCGACACGTCCCAGGCAAAATCCACCCACAGCCGCGGGTCCAGCACCGAGCGGGCCCGCTCCCCCTTGCGCAGGCGTTCGATGGTAGAGATCCGGTTGTCGAGATCGGTCACCAACGTTGCCGCGCGCGCCTGCGCCTCTCGGGCGCGCAGCACCGGAGCGAGCGCTACGGAGAGCTTTGCGTCCAGTGCCTTGCGCTGCTGGGTAATGGCCGAGGCCTCGGTCTTGCCGGTTTCGGGCAGCGGGCCGAGGGCATTGATCTGGGCCTGGATGATCCGCGCGTCCAGGTTGCTGCGATCGGCCAGTTCGCGCGCCAGGTCTCGGTCGGCGGCCAGACGGTCGCGCAGCAGGTTGAGCTTGTGCACTTCGTCGTAGTCGAAGCGGCTGGGGGGCTTGCGCAGAATGGCCTTGGCGCTGGCGGCATCGGCCTCGAAGCCGGCGGTGAGGGCGGGGTCGGAGGCGTCGTCGGCTTTGGGCGGCGGAGGGGGCGCGTCCTTCTGGCGCACGGCGGGGACGGCCGAGGCCAGCACTTCCGGGACGGAAGGGTGCTGCGGCGGCGCGGCACCGACGAGACAGCAGGCTGCGGCCAGCGCCATGCAGATGCGCGCCAACCAGGCTCGGCCCTGTCTGCGGTCGGTACCGAAAGTGCGGGATGTCACGCCGGGCGGCTCAGAGCGGCGCGAGTTCGAAGATGCCGCCATCCATCTTGAGGGCAAGGAACAAGTGGCCGCCGCGCAAAGTATAGCTGGCCACGTCGGGCAGGCGGGCGGCAAGGGTCTGGCCGATGTCCGGCTGTGGGCAGAGTGCGCGCGTGGAGGCGACCGGACCGATCGACAGGGTGCCGCCTTCGCCGCTGGGCGCCGCCGTGTAAGTGGCGCGCCCGCGATTGCAGTCCAGCTGCATCCCCAGCGCGCCATCGGCGGCGAACTCCAGGGTATAGGTCCGACCCTCGCCCGGCGTACTGGTGCCCTGGGCGTCATCCGAGGACTGGAACTGCACGAGCTTCCAGGAGGTGCCTGCCAGAACTGCGGGGCTGGCGGAAGGCGTGGGTGCCGGGCCTGCAGACGGCGGCGGGGCGCCGTCCGCCGCGCAGCCGGCGAGCGTGGCCAGCCCGGTCGCCAGGGCAAGGGCCAGGGCGGCGGTTGGGGCGGTAACGGCGGTAAACCTGTTCATTGCCTGGCTCCCGGTGCTGTTGCGGTCAGTTGTAAGGCCGATGTTCCAGCGAATGCCTAGACGGCCGACGAAGCGCTTGTAGTCGCGGGTCGGCACGTTGGAATCGATATGGGTATAGCCTGCAAAGCCATAAAACGAGAAGCGCTTGTCGATCGCGTGTTCCAGCCCGCCCGGAACGTCTTGCGGTTCGGGGGCGGCTGTTGATCGGAAACGTCCGTACCGATTCCCGTGCGTACCAAGGGTGCCGGCCCCGGAAGAAGGCTTACGAGAGCAGCGCGCGCCGCTCCGGGGCCTGTCGTTCCGCCCGCAAGAGCCAGGCCCTCCGCCCTTCGATGGCCCCGGCTACCGCGCCTGGGGGCGCGTGCCGGTGAGGGGGAAGCTGCCGAAGGGGCCGTTGGCGTTTTCGCCGCTGAGCTTGCCGTCGCGCACCGTGACGTCGTAGCTCACCGTGATCGGCATGGGCATCGAGGCCTTGCCCTGGAATTTCGCGCGGCCGTCCTTCACGCCCCCCGCGACTTCCACTGTGCCCTGGTCGGCGCTGACTTTGCCTGTCACCACATTGCCCGCCACCTTCAGGACCATGACCGCCTTCTGCGCGCCGACCGGGGTCTGGATCACGATGTTCCAGGTGCCCGCGAAGTCCTGCGGCTTTGCATGGCTGGCTTGCGCGGTCCTGGCCTTGTCCAGCAGCGCCTTCTGCTCGGCCGGGGCGGCCTGGGCCCTGGCGCGCAAGTAGAAGCGCATGGTTTCCAGTTCCTCGTCCGTGAAGGCGGGGAACGGCGGCATGCCGTTCATCTTGAGGGCACCTTCCTTCACCACCTGCCGGAACGTGGCCGCATCGGTGATGATCGGGGAATAGCGCAGGTCCGGCGCGGCGCCGCCGCCCACGGCGTTCCAGCCGTGGCAGACCAGGCAGGCGCGCGTGCCGAACAGCATGGCGCCGGCCTGGGCGCGGGCGAGGTCCGGCTTGAAGTCCGGATCGGTGGGCGGGACGAGGTCCGGCATGACGAAGGGCGGGATCGTGTCCTGGCCGTCCAGCGCGAAAGTGAGGACCCGGCGCGGCAGGCGATAGTCGGTACGGAAGGCGGCGTTGCCGGGCGAATTGATCCCCGCGCCGTTGCCCCCGCTGCCGGTGATGACGGTGACGTATTGCCGCCCGTTCATGCGATAGGTGATCGGTGCGCCCACGATCGGGCTTTCGGTCTTGAACGACCAGAGCTGCTTGCCGGTCCTGGCGTCCCGCGCCACGAACCTGCCGTCGATCTGGCCCTGGAACACCAGGCCGCCGGCACTGGCCATGACGCCGCCCGGCCAGTTGCCCGGCAGCTCCACTTCCCAGGCGAGCGACTGCGTGACGGGGTTCCAGGCGCGCAGGAAGCTCTTGTGGCTGCCCGGCAGTTCCACTTCGGGGATCAGCGTCACGCCCATGCCTGCCGTGATTTCGCCGCCGCCCTTCTGGCCGTCGCCGATGAGCGCGCCCTGTTCGATGACCGGGAGATAGACCAGCCCAGTGAGCGGACTGTAGGCCTGCGGCATCCAGGAGTGCGCCCCGGTAGGCCCGGGCCAGAGTTCGAACAGGCCGGGCTTGCCCGCATAGCGGATTCCGGGATTTTCCACCGGGCGTCCGGTCTTGCCGTCGATATGGTCGGCCCAGGTGACCTTGGCGATCTTCTGCGCCGAGATGAACTGGCCGGTCGCGCGGTCGATCACGTAGAAGAACCCGTTCTTCGGCGCCTGCATCAGCACCTTGCGGTCCTTGCCGTCGATCTTCAGCGTGGCCAGCGTCATGTCGGTGGTGGCGGTGCAGTCCCACTGCTCTGCAGGGCAGACCTGGTAGTGCCACTTGTAAGCGCCGGTCTTCACGTCCACCGCCACGATCGAGGCGAGGAACAGGTTGTCCCCGCCGCCGGGGCTGCGCTTCGCCTGATTATAGGGAAAGCCGTTGCCGATGCCGAGGTAGACGAGGCCGAGTTCGGCATCGTAGCTGAAGGCGTTCCAGGCCGTGCCACCGCCGCCGCGGCGCGTGCCGTCGGGGTTTGTCCAGCCGCCGGGCCAGGTCTTGCGCATGACCGCTTCGGCTTTTTCGTTCCCGGGCGTCACCGGGTCTCCCGGTGTGGTGTAGAACCGCCAGGCGAGCTTGCCGGTTCGCGCATCGTAGGCGGAGACGAAGCCGCGCGCCGGGCTGATGTCCGCACCGCCGAAGCCGACGATCACCTTGCCGCCGAACACGCGCGGGGCGCCGTTGGAATTGCGCGGGGAATCGTCCGGGAAGTCGTAAGTCTTCCAGACTTCCTTGCCGGTCCTTGCATCAAGGGAGATCACGTAGCCGTCGGTGGTGACGAGGAAGACGTGGCCCGTCCCGTTTTCGCCGGCCTCATAGGCGATGCCCTTGTTGCCCCAGGACATCTGGAGCGCCGAAGTCGCGCGCTCGCGCGTGCCGCCGTCGTATTCCCAGAGCTGCTTGCCGGTCACGGCATCCAGCGCGCGGATGTGGGAGTGGCCGGACGTAAGGAAAACCTTGCCCTCCGCCATGAGCGGCGTGCTGGCGGTATAGCCGGGTTCGAGGTCGAAGTGCCAGGCGAGCTTGAGCCGGCCTACCGTGTCGGTGTCGATCGCATCGAGCGGGGAATAATGGGCTTCGCTGCCGGTGCGGCCCCAGCTCGGCCATTCGTCCGGGTCCGTGACCATGGCCTGTTCGATCGGCTGGGCCGGCTTGTCGCAGCTGGTCAGGGCGAGCGGCAGCAGGGCCGCGATCAGGAGCCGCAGCGCGGCAGTGCTTGGGCGTGCAATCACGGCTCTTCCCCCGTTACCTGTTATTCTGGCCCGTCTTCTGTTCTTGTTGCACGGGCTATCAGCCGCGCGCAGGCTTGGGAAGAGTTGCTAGCCTTTGTGTATCATAACTTGCGCGCCCATCGCCCGAGCGAAGAGCGGCGGCAGACGCAGGAACCCCGGCCGTCCGGGGGCGGGAGGCCGGGGTTCCGTCGGGAAGCGAGCGGGCTTCCCTTATCCGTCATCGAGGGACGAAGGCGTCAGTTGGTGCCGGCGCCCATGGGGATCGGCGTGCCTTCCTTCAGGTAGACGCGGTTGTCCTCGATGCGGTCCACATTGTCGAAAGCGATGAAATGATGGGCGCCATCGGAACTGTCGGACCGGGTGAGCTTGAGCTGGTCGTCCTTGACCTCGTCGATGGTCCCGACATGCTTGCCGGTATAATCGGTGACTTCCATGTGCTCACGGATGCGAAGCTTCTCGAACATGAGGGGTTCTCCTGTGCGGGTGAGAGTATCTGCCTTTCTAACGGCCCGCTTCGGCGCTTCGTTCCGGCATTTGGTCCCGCAGGCAAAACGGCTCGTGCGAGGCTGTGGCAGGGCGGTTCAGGGTTTCCGCGCCCGGCGCGCTCAGGGCTCCGCCCCTAACCCGAAGGTGGCATCGCCGCGCGGGGAGAGGAGGATCCTGTCGCCGTCGACGCCGTCGATCTCCGACACCGCGATAAAGGACGAGCCTTCGCCTTCCAGCACCACTTCCTGCCCGTCGACATGATCGACCGTGCCGATCGCGCTGCCGTCCGCCGCGATCACCGTCATACCCTTTTTGACGACGCCCGATTCGGTGGGCCAGGAGGTCTGGACGGGGTCGAAGTCCGATGGTGAAGGGGGCATGGCTTATTCCTCCGTGAAGGGGGGGACGGGCTTGTCGATAAGGGAGAAAGCGCTGCAAACCGGCCCGGTTCCACGATTCGCCACTTACCGCTGGCCCACAAGCCCTTGCGTCCCCATATTGGTCAAGGCGCAAGATGTGCCTTTTTGCTGTGCAAACTTTTGCCAACCCGCTCCAAAAACGATCAAATTTGGGTATCGTGGCGGGCATCGGCCCCGGAGCTTGCTCCGGGCCTCCAAGATCATGCGCCGGGAAAGGCGCGAAAGGCCGCATATCGGCCTTTCGAATCGCCCGGCGCCCCATGCGAATCGAACCCCCGGAGTTGTCCGCCCATGTCCCTTCTCGAAGCCCGCAAGACCTACAAGCCCTTCGAATACCCCTGGGCTTACGACTTCTGGAAGACGCAGCAGCAGATCCACTGGCTGCCCGAGGAAGTGCCGCTGGGCGAGGATTGCCGCGACTGGGCGCAGAACATCTCGGAGCATGAGCGCAACCTGCTCACCCAGATCTTCCGCTTCTTCACCCAGGCCGACGTGGAAGTGCAGGACTGCTACCACGAGAAGTACGCGCGCGTCTTCAAGCCGACCGAGATCAAGATGATGCTCACCGCCTTCTCCAACATGGAGACGGTGCACATCGCCGCCTACTCGCACCTGCTCGACACCATCGGCATGCCCGAAAGCGAATACGGCATGTTCCTCGAATACGAGGAGCTGAAGGCGAAGCACGATTACCTGCAGAAGTTCGGCGTCGACAATGACGAGGACATCGCGCGCACGCTGGCCATGTTCGGCGGCTTCACCGAGGGCGTGCAGCTCTTCGCCAGCTTCGCGATGCTGATGAACTTCCCGCGCTTCAACAAGATGAAGGGCATGGGCCAGATCGTTTCGTGGTCCGTGCGCGACGAATCGCTGCACTGCGAGGGCATCACCCGCCTGTTCCACGCCTTCGTGCAGGAGCGTAACTGCCTGACCAAGGCCGTGAAGGACGACATCGCCGACCAGTGCCAGACCACGGTTCGCCTGGAAGACGCCTTCATCGACCTGGCCTTCGAGATGGGTCCGGTCCCCGGCATGACCGCCAAGGACATCAAGAAGTACATCCGCTACATCGCCGACTGGCGCCTCAGCCAGCTGGGCCTGAACCCGATCTACCTGATCGAGGATCACCCGCTGCCCTGGCTTCAGCCGCTGCTGAACGGCGTGGAGCACGCGAACTTCTTCGAAACCCGCTCGACGGAATATTCGAAGGGCGCGACGCGCGGCAACTGGAACGACGTGTGGTCGAACTTCGATTCGCGCCGCAAGGTGAAGGCCAACGACGAAGTGCTCGTGGCCGACGGTACCGAACCCGACATGTTCGGTGCGACCGAAGCGGCCGAATAAGCCGGTTCACGAGAAACAGGAAAGGGCCCGGGAGCAGCGCTTCCGGGCCCTTTTCCATGCCGGTCCGTTTCCTGGCGGTGTGCCGATCAGCACCAGCTGCGGCGATGCCCCTGCCACTGCTCCGCCAGGCCTTCTTCCACCAGCGTCGCGCCCAGGCTGCGGCCTTTGCGGGTGACGATGCGCAGGGCGCGGCCGTAGCGGTCCTTGTCGCGGCCATCGCCGCCGGGCTGAAGCGTGAAGGGACCGGCGTTCAGCAGGGCGATCAGGCGGCGCGTCGCCTCCGCACCGAGTTGCGCCTCGTCGCGGCACTCGGGCGTGCTGGTTTCGGGGGTGTTGATGTCGGCGATGCGGATCTTGGTGCCCTGGTACCAGAAGGTGTCGCCATCGACGACGCAGGTCTTGCGCACCGGACCCGAGCAATGGGCGAAGCGCGCGGTCTCGGTATCGGGCGCGGCGGGAAACAGGCTGCCACCCAGCGTGGGCGCGCCGCTGCGCTGGTCGTGCCAGAGATAGAGCCCGGCCACCAGAACGAGGGGCAGCAGCAGCCAGATCGAAGCCGGGTGCCAGCGCCGGTGCGAGGGCCGGCGGTAAGGTCTTGGCATGGGGGAAGAAGCGTCCTCAGGTTCCGTATTCGCGCGCATCTGGGGCGTCGAATTCGCCCCGGCAAGTGCGAATCAGCCTGTCCAGCTCATGATGGTGGAAAGCGCGCAGGAGACGGAAGCCCAGCGTGCCGTTGCCGCTCCAGCGCACCCGCGCCTCGAACGGCTCCGCGCCATCCGGGGCGATGAGCAGCACTTCGCCGTTCTCGATGGGGTCCGGCAGCAGGTCGGCAGGCATGACGCAGCCGATCCGGCAGCCTTCCTGCGACACTTCCACAAGAAGCCCGGTGCCGATCCGGCGTGACCCACGCAGGATGCTCGCTTCGCGGCGAAGGGCATAGCGCTGATGCGCACGTATTCTGAGCATGTTCACAGGCAGTCGCCCCCCGGCATCCCTCTAAACGATATATGGCGTATCATTCTTATCATTCGGTTACCGACGCCGGCGGCGTTCAGATCCACAAAGTCGATGGATCGGGCATGGGTTCGTGCTTCTGTGCATTGAGCAGGCTCATCACGCTGCGTACGATCACCAGCACGGCCACGGCCATGAGCACCAGGGCGCCGATCACCACGACCAGGAGCAGCACGCCCAGGACCGAGCCGACGAGGCCGATCCAGAATGTGTTGATCTGGTACTGGTAATGCGATCGTTCCCAACCGCCCCCGGCTTCTCCGCGCCAGACGTAGGCAAGGACGACGCCCACGATCGCCGTGACGCCGGTGATGCAGGACGCCAGGTAGAGCAGGCTGATGATCGTGGGGTGATTGAATTCGAAGCCGGGAGTCGTGCCGGGACCCCGTTCGGTATCCGGGCCGGAATTCGCCTTCATGCGGTCCAGGTCGTCCATGGCTTTCCTCCATGCTGTTCCCGGACCGGGATGCTGCCCGGTTTATGACAAGCGTGCAAGACTTGGATTTTCCCGCGTTCCCCGGCTGGGAGGACGCAGGTAGCTGGAAGAGGAAGGCAGGATCGGGCGCCGGGCCGCCATGGGCCCGGTCGCGCCCGGAATGCGGATCAGGCTGCGCGCTGGTCGGCGGGGCCGTTCTTCAGGACGAAATGGCGGTCGCAATAGCCGCAGTCGACATAGCCCTTCTCGTCGATCTCCAGCCACACGCGCGGGTGGCCGAGGGCGGCGGGCACATAGTTGCCGGCGGCGCGGATGTCGGTGGCCCCGTCGCAGGAAACGCGGTGGGAATCGGTGTAGACGGTTTCGGGCTGCGTGCTCATGGATCGGCCGATTACCAAGCCTTCACGGGAATTTCCAGCGAGTCTTTGCTTAGTAGGCTCATCACTTCCGAATGGCTTGCGGCACCGGCCCGGGTCAAACCCGGGCCGGTGCCGCTCAAAAACGGGCGGGCGCCCGTTTGTGCCCGACTGCGCGGCCGGAAGATGCCTTGGATGTCAGGCCGGGACAGCCAGGGTGCCTGCTTCGGCAAGGGCGTCGGCAAGCGCCTTTTCGCGAACGTCGGGGCCGATGGCGATGCCTTCGGCGAGCACGAAGATGGGATCGGTGATGCCGATGAAGCCCAGGACCGCGCGCAGATAGCTCTCGGCATGCTCGACCGCGGCGCCGGGCTGGCCTTCGCCGTAGTAGCCGCCGCGCGAAAGGGCGATGTAGACCTTCTTGCCGCCGGCCAGGCCCTGCGGACCTTCGGCAGTATACTGGAAGGTCTTGCCGGCCACGAGCACGCGGTCGAACCAGGCCTTGAGCTGGCTGGGAATGGTGAAGTTGTACATGCCCGCACCGATCACGACCACGTCGGCAGCCAGGAATTCGGCCAGCTCGGGCGTGCCTTCAGGATTGCCGAGCACGTCGAGGGTGAGGTGCGGCAGGGCCTCGGCGGCGAGATCGCGGTAGGAAACCTCCAGCGAGGGATCGGCCTTGGTCAGCGAGGCGGTGATCGCGGCCGAAACGGCGCGGCTGACGGAATTTTCGCCGAGGATGCTGGAATCGAGGTGGAGAAGCTTCATGACGTTTGGCCTTTCTGGAAGGGCAGTCTGGAAAATGGCGTTGGTCTGGAATAATGACTGGCTCTAGCTATGTTGCACTGCGAAGAACGCCAAGAGCGCATTTTTTCAGGACCAGGTACCATGAAGATGACTACCCTTGAGAAGCCGGTTCCCGCAGCGCCGGTCTCTGCCGCCGCGCCGGACATGGTGCATTCCGCCGGCGCCTGCCGGGTGATCGGGGATATCCTCAGCCGGGTGGGGGACAAGTGGTCGATGCTGGTGGTCATGACGCTGCTGGAAGGCGATCGTCATTTCAACGAATTGAAGCGCGCGATCGACGGCATCTCGCAGCAGATGCTCTCGCGCACATTGCGGGCGCTGGAGCGCGACGGGCTGGTGCTGCGCACCGTTCATCCCAGCGTACCCGTGCGCGTCGAATATGCGCTCAGCGACCTCGGCCGCTCGCTTTCGCTGCCGGTGAAGGAACTGGGAGCCTGGGCCTTCGCCAACCGTCCGGCGATCGAGGCGAGCCGCAACTTCTTCGATAGCCGCAGCGCGGACAGCTGATCCGCGCCGAGGGGACAGGACAAGGGGGCACCATGGAAGCGGTCGTGGTCCTGGGCACGGCGCTGGTTCTGCTGATCGCCATGCCGGCGCTGATCGGCCGGATGATGCGGCGCGCGCGGCGCAAGCGCCAGGACCGTGCGATCGGTATGGGGTTCGAAGGTGCTTTCGATGTTTTCGATCCCGCCCGGGGCCGCGCCTTGCAGACGATCCGGCAGCACCAGGAAATCGGCGAGGCGGACGAGGGCAACCAGGGCGAACTGATCGACCCGCCCCGGCACTGAGCGGCCGTTTTTCGGAACTTGAAGGGCCGGGGAGCGCATGCCGGGCCTTTACTGGGACGCCGTCCTGCCCCACATGCGGGCCATGACCAGCACGACGTCCGCCGCCATCTCGATCCGCGACCTCAAGAAGCGCTACGCCCCCGCCGGAAGCGGAGAGGGCAAGCTGGCGCTCAAGGGCGTATCCTTCGACGTTCCGGAAGGCGGGATCTTCGGGCTGCTCGGCCCGAACGGCGCGGGCAAGTCCACGCTGATCAACATCATGGCGGGGCTCGTGCGTAAGACCTCGGGCTCCATCGATATCTGGGGCTTCGATATCGACAGGAACCAGCGCAACGCCAAGCGCTCGATCGGCATCGTCCCGCAGGAAATCGTGTTCGACCCGTTCTTCACGCCGTTCGAGGTGCTGGAGAACCAGGCCGGGCTCTATGGCATCACCAAAGTGCTGCGCCGCTCGGAAGAGCTGCTGCGCGCGGTGCACTTGTCCGACAAGCGCGACGCCTATGCCCGCACGCTTTCGGGGGGCATGAAGCGCCGTCTGCTGATCGCCAAGGCGCTGGTCCATCAGCCGCCGGTGCTGGTGCTCGACGAGCCGACCGCCGGCGTGGACGTGGAACTGCGCCGCCAGCTTTGGGAACTGGTGAGCGAACTTAACCGCGAAGGCGCGACCATCGTGCTCACCACGCATTACCTCGAAGAGGCCGAGGAACTGTGCGACCGGATCGCCATCATCAATCACGGCGAACTGATCGCCAACAAGCCGACCCGCGAACTGGTGGGCATGGCACGCGAGAAGATCCTGGTGCTGACGCTGGACCGCGACGTTTCGGCGCTGCCCAGCCACCCCGGCTTCCTCAAGTGCGAGATGACCGGGGAGCGCGTTCTCCAGATCACTTACGACAAGGACCGCAGCAACGCGGGCGAGATCCTTTCGGCCGTACAGGCGCAGGGCTTCGCCATCATCGACGTGACCACGCGCGAGGCGGACCTGGAGGACGTCTTCGTCAGCCTCACCAGTTCGGTCGCAGCGTGATCGCGCCGCCGGTAGGGTGCTGCCGTCAGGGATCGGCCTGGTGAGCTACCTCTACCTGGCGATTGCCATCGTCGCCGAAGTGATCGCCACGTCGTTTCTCAAGCAGTCGAACGGGTTCACCCGGCTGGTGCCGACGCTGATCATGGTGGCGGGCTATATGGTGGCGTTCTATTGCCTGTCGCTGGCGCTGCGCGGCATGCCGACCGGCGTGGCCTATGCGATCTGGTCCGGCGCGGGGATCGTGCTGATTGCCGGGATCGCGTGGATATTCCAGGGGCAGAAGCTGGACTTGCCCGCGATCCTGGGCATGGCGCTGATCATTGCCGGGGTGATCGTGATGAACCTTTTTTCCCGGGCCGCAGCACACTGACCTCAGGCGCGGCCTTCGGGGAATTCCTTCCAGACCCTGTGTGCATGGCGGCGGATCGTCCGGCTGCAGAGGCTGCAGATCGCCGCGTAATGCGTGCCGTCCCAATGCACGGAATCGCGGTCCGGCGCATGCCGGTCGAAATGGCAGAACATGGTCTGGAGGGGGTGTCGGTAAAAGGCAGTCATCCCGGCATGCTCCCTGCAGAAGCTTCTTGAAGAATGCGGGTCCGAAAAACGCGGGCCCGAAGAAGCTGACCTTGAAGAAGTCGGTCGAGAAACGGTCCGGCTTTCTCTGCGCGGGCCGGTTTGGGGCGATGTTACCCTCTTAATGAATATCCGGCGAGTTTAGAGACTGTAACGCTGCACTGCAACATGATTGCGGGCGGGCTTGGCGGGCAAAGCTAAATATTGCGTGACGCGCCCAGTCCCGGCATGGAGCCGGAATGGTTACGAATATTGATCCCGTCCCCGCGCAAGACCCTTCCCCGTCCGATTGGCCGCAACACGATGTGATCGTGATCGGCTCCGGCGCGGCCGGGCTGACCGCGGCGCTGGAACTGGCCGACAAGCTGAAGGTCCTGGTCCTGGCCAAGGGCGGGCTGACCGGCGGCTCCACGGCCTGGGCGCAAGGCGGGATCGCCGCGGTGCTCGATGCGGGCGATACGTTCGACGAACATATCGAGGATACCATGGTGGCCGGCGCGGGCCTCAACCGGCGCGAAACGGTGGAGTTCGTGATCGAGCGCGCGCCCCATGCCATCGAGCGGCTGGTCGAACTGGGCGTGCCGTTCAACACCGAGGGCAGCGAGCTTCACCTCACGCGCGAGGGCGGCCATTCGCATCGCCGCATCGTCCATGTCGCCGATGCCACCGGCTGGGCGGTGCAGAGCGCCTTGCTCAAGGCCGCGGAAGACCATCCCAACATCACGCTGCTGCCCGGGCAGTCGTGCATCGACCTGATCACCGGCCGGCACGAACTGCGTTATTCGGGTTCGGGGCGGGTCTGGGGTGTCTACGCGCTCGACGAGAAATCCGGCCGGGTCGCGGCGCATACCGCCCGCGCGACGATCCTGGCGACAGGCGGCGCGGGACGCGTGTACCAGTTCTCCACGGCGCCGCGCGGGGCCACGGGTGACGGCATCGCCATGGCCTGGCGCGCGGGTGCGCGCGTCTCCAACATGGAGATGATGCAGTTCCACCCGACCTGCCTCTACAATCTGGAGGTCAAGAACTTCCTCATCACTGAGGCCGTGCGCGGGGAGGGCGGGCACTTGCTCCACCCGGTCACCGGCCACCGCTTCATGCCCGACTACGACGAGCGCGCCGAACTGGCCCCGCGCGATGTCGTGGCCCGCGCCATCGACGACCAGATCAAGCGCTCCGGGCTGGACTACGTTCACCTCGATATCAGCCACCAGCCCGAGGAATTCATCCGCGAGCACTTCCCGAACATCTACGAGAAGCTGCTGGGCCTGGGCATCGACATGACGAAGGAGCCGATCCCGGTCGTGCCCGCCCAGCACTACACCTGCGGCGGCGTGCTGATCGACCTTGATGGCAAGACCGACCTGCCGGGTCTCTATGCGGCGGGCGAATGCACCGAGAGCGGGCTTCACGGCGCCAACCGGCTTGCGTCCAATTCGCTGCTCGAATGCTTCGTCTTCGGCGAATCCTGCGCGGCCCATATCCTGGACCACTGGGACGCGTTCGACAGTCCGCCCCCCGTCCGCGCCTGGGACGAAAGCCGGGTGATCGATTCCGACGAGGAAGTCGTCATCAAGCAGAACTGGACGGAAATCCGCCGGTTCATGTGGAACTATGTCGGCATCGTGCGCACCACCAAGCGGCTGGAACGCGCCATGCACCGCATCCAGATGCTCAACGGCGAGGTCGAGGAATACTACCGCCACTTCCGCGTCTCGACCGACCTGATCGAGCTGCGCAACCTGCTTCAGACGGCGGAACTCATTGTCCGCTCGGCGCTGCACCGGCACGAGAGCCGGGGGCTTCACTTCACGCTGGACTATCCCCGGGCCGAGGCCGAGCCACACGATACCGTGCTGGTGCCCTGAAGCGGCAATTCCGGCATGCCATGACCGCGGGTCAGGACGAGAAAGCGTCTCCGAAACGAGCCGGCCAACGCCGTTTTTTCGCGGAGCAAGGGACCGGCACCTCCTGCAGGAGGTCCCGGAACTTCAGCCCTCGACAGGTGCCGTCGTGACGCCAAGATCGGGCAGGCCTACCGAGCGCTTGCCGGAGAAGTCCGTGCGGACGACGATCAGCCCATCCTTCTCCAGGTAGTCGAGCAGGCGCGCGACGCGGCGGGGGCTGCTGGTGCCGTAGATCCGGGCCAGGGTCATGTCATCCGGGCAGGGCAGCCCGTCCATCGCGGCGCGGGCGATCATGTAGAACGGCGCCAGCGCATCGTCGGGGACGTGCTTGGCCAGGTTCACGAGATCGAACCAGCGCTCGTCGTCGGGATCTTCGATACCGGCCATGGCGGCTGCGAAGCCGCGGCGGAACATCGTGGCGTCCACCCCGCGCACCGAGATGCCCTTCATGCGGCAGCGGATCGTGAAGTCCTGGAACAGCGTGGTCGAGGACTGGAACGTGCATTCCGGGTCCTGGGCCATGGTGTTGAGGATTTCGAGCATCGCCGCGCGGTTTTCCTCGGGCTCGGGTTCTGGGCGTTCGAGGCGCGGGGGCGCCGCGGCGGATGCCGGCTGGCCATGGGCGATCGTTTCGCTCAACGCGTCGACGTCCACTGCCGGGCGCGGTGCGGGGCGGGCGAATTCGGGGCGGTCCGGCTCGACGTGCAGATTGTCGTGCAGCAGTTCGCGCAGCTCGTCGGTCGAGGCGGTGGGCAGCGGCATCAAGCCGGGGGTGACCGACTTCGCGCCGGTCAGCACGGAGCCGATGTTGACCGCCACCGGGCGGCGGCTGATCGCCGGGCCGAGGCCGAGGAACTGGCCGCGTGCGAGGTCGCGGATCGATTCCGCCTGGCGCCGTTCCATGCCCAGCAGGTCGGCCGCGCGCACCATGTCGATGTCGAGGAACGTGCGTCCCATCAGGAAGTTCGAGGCTTCGGCCGCCACATTCTTGGCCAGCTTGGCGAGGCGCTGGGTGGCGATAACGCCGGCCAGGCCGCGCTTGCGTCCGCGGCACATGAGGTTGGTCATGGCCGCCAGGCTGACCCGGCGCGCTTCTTCGGAAACTTCGCCGGCAGCGGCCGGCGCGAACATCTGCGCTTCATCCACCACCACCAGCGCGGGATACCACTGCTCGCGCGGGGCATCGAACATGGCATTGAGGAACTGCGCGGCGCACTTCATCTGCTGGTCGATTTCCAGCTCGTCCAGCGCCAGGACGACAGAGGCGCGGTGCTCGCGGATGCGTGCGCCGAGGCGGACGATCTCGCTTTCGGCATAAGCGGCGCCGTCGATCACGACATGGCCGAATTCCTCCGCAAGGCTGACGAAGTCACCTTCCGGGTCGATCACCACCTGCTGCACGACCGAGGCGCTCTCTTCGAGCAGGCGGCGCAGCAGATGCGACTTGCCGGACCCGGAATTGCCCTGCACCAGCAGGCGGGTCGCGAGTAGTTCCTTGATGTCGATCTCGATCGACTCGCCCTGCGGGGTCTGGCCGATCACGATATTGGCGCTCACGTCTGCTGCCTTGGGCAAGCGGGCGGCGAGAGGCAAGCCGAAGCGGGCGCGTTATCCATAGCTTGAACATGCGGCGGCCGATCCGCCTGCGAGAATCGCGGAGTTCTGCGCCCGGCGCGCGGCAGGGCGGTGGCCGAAGTCACGGCGCTGTCACAAGTACGGGGCATAGCGTCAGGGATCATGACTCCTCCGGTTTCTCCCGATATCGACGACATCGAACACCCACCCCTCCGCCTGGTCGTCCTGGCCGGTCATGGGCTGGGCCCGGCGGGCGTCGACCCTCTGGCGGAACGCTTCGGAGAGAAGCACCGCTGCCTGATCCCATTGGCGGGTCGGCCGCTGATCGCCCATGTGCTGCAGACCGCCGCGCAGCATCCGCGCGTCGCCAGCCTGGCCGTCTGCGTCGAGCGTGAGGCGTTCGATCCGATCTGGGACGTGCTCACCCGCCTGCCGGGCCGGGGCACCATTGCGCTGGTCGAAGCGAAAGAGGACATCGCCGAAAGCGTGCGCGCCGCGGCGGAAGACTGGGACGGGCCGCTGCTCGTCACCACGGCCGATCATGCGCTGCTCAGCCCGGAATCGATCGATGCCATGGCCGACATGCTGGAGGGCTGCGACGTGACGTTCGCGCTTGCCCGGCGTGATGCGGTGGAGGCAGCGCATCCCAGCGCCTTGCGCAACTATATCGCGCTGCGCGACGGCGAGTTCGCGACATGCGATCTCTACGGCATGGCGGGGGCCCGCTTCGTGGATGCCGTGGACGTGTTTCGCGGCGCCCGCATCGGCGGACGGGAAAGCGCACGCATCCTGCGGGCGATCGGCCTGGTGGGGCTGGTGATGATCAAGTTGGGCATGGAATCGCTGTCCGGCGCCGTCGTGCGCGCGTCGCGCCGCATGGGCCTGCGGGTGCGCGCCGTCATCATGGCCGACGGTACCCAGGCCATCGATGTCGACAACGACCGGACTTACGCGATCGTGCGCGACCTGCTGGGCGACAGCACGCCTGTCTCTCCCGACGAACTCGGCAAAGGCGTGGCGCGCGCCGTCGCCTGAGGCATCCTGCTGCACTGAGGGCAGCGGCGCCGCGATCTGCTTATAGAGATGGAAATGGAAGCCTGGACGGGCAGTCCGCCATGTCGGCTGCGCGGCTGGCGAGGCGACGATTCTCAGGAGCCCAAACGACTTTCGGGCCCCCTTGCGGGGGCCCGAAGGCTTTGTCCAATCTTGATCTACAAGAGTGATGGTGCGGTCAAGAAGACTCGAACTTCCACGGGCTTTCGCCCACAACGACCTCAACGTTGCGCGTCTACCAATTCCGCCATGACCGCTAAATCACCGGGGGGCTTCGAAGCCGCCCCTTGGCAGGAGCGCGCCACTAGCAAAGGGTTCCGAACCCGGCAAGTGGCTTCCGCCAATTATTTTCAAAAAGATCGAATTATTTTGCAGGTCACCGATTTTGTGGCGGATTCGCGTGACCATGCAGAAACGCGCCCAGGCCTTGCGCCCGGGCGCGCTGTAAAGCCGGCAGCGGAGTGCCGGCCGATGCTGCGGAAATTATTCGGGCTTCCAGCCGATTTCGGCGGCGGCGGCGGCCTTGGGAATGTCCGTCAGGGCCTCGTTGACGGTGATCGCTTCTCCGGGGGCCAGCTTCCGCTTGGAAGGGACCACTTCCTTTTCGTAGACGATGCGGTCCCGCTTGTCGCGCAGCACCACCAGCAGGGAGGGCACGTTGCGGGCCACGCTGCCGATATTGCTGATCGTGCCGCTGACCGAGAAGAACTCGGTGCCGTCGGGCAGGGGCTTGCGGTCCTGCCGCTTGCGCGGAAAGTCCAGCTGGAGATCGGGCTGGGCCTGCGAAAAGGTCTGGTGCGGGATCGGCAGCCAGTCCGGCAGGCCGCCCCAGGCCACTGCGCCCGTCAGCCCCAGGGCGACGACGGCAAAGAGCGCCGAGCCGAACGTGGCGATCCGCGTCCAGTTGCGGCGCGGGCGGAACGGCGGGGCGAAGTCGAAGCTGGAATGGCCCTCGTCCGCATAGTGGACGGCGGTGGTGTCGTCGTAGACCGCGCCGGACTTGCGGGTGCTCCGCTCGCTGTCGCCGGCAACGGCGGCGGGCGGCGATACCGGTTCGGTTTCGCGGGAAGCCTCGCCCTGGGGGCTTGCCGATGTGGGGGCCGGTGCCGGTTCCGGCGCGGCTTGGGCGGCGGTGCGGCCCGGAACGCGGATCGCTTCGCGCGGCGCGGCCGGCTGCACGGGCACGGCGGGAGCCGGCTGCGCGGCGGGAGTCGGTCGCGCGGCAACAGGCGCGGGTTCCGCGGGCCAGGTTTCCGCGGGCGGCTGCTCAACTGGCCGTGGTTCGGCGGGGCGGGGCTCTGCCGCGTAAGTCGGCGCGTCCTGAACCGGGGCGGGTTCGGCTGCAGCCTCGGGGCCTTCCTGGAACCAGCTGTGGCGGCACTTGGCGCAGCGTACCGTGCGGCCGTCGATGCCGATCGCGCTGTCCGGCACGGCATATCGTGTAGAGCAAGCTGGGCAGGCAATGATCATGATAACAAGCTAAAGCACGAGTGACTCTCTTACGACAAGGCATCGACCTGTGGGCACAAGCCGGAACGCCCTTTTTTCCACATTCAATGCTCGCTATAGCGCATCGGGTCGCCCGTTCGGACCAGACGCAGCATAGATTATACGAGCATGATCGCCGACGGGGAAATCGTTCATTTCGACAATGTCGGCTTGCGCTACGGTACGGAGCGCGAGGTGCTGTCCGATTTGACCTTCACGCTTTTCGCGGGGCGGTTCTATTTTCTCACCGGGGCGAGCGGCGCGGGGAAGACCTCGCTGCTGCGGCTGCTCTATCTGGCGCAGCGCCCCTCGCGCGGGGCGATCCGCATGTTCGGGACCGACGCCATAACCCTGCCGCGCAGCCGTCTGCCGGGGCTGCGGCGGCGGATCGGCGTGGTGTTTCAGGATTTCCGCCTGATCCCGCATCTCTCGGCCTTCGATAACGTCGCCCTGCCACTGCGTGTCGCCGGCCATCAGGAGCGCGACATCGGCGGCCCCGTGCGGGACATTCTCGAATGGGTCGGCCTGTCGGACAAGATGGACGCCCGCCCGGCGACGCTTTCCGGCGGTGAGCAGCAACGCGTGGCCATTGCCCGCGCGGTGATCGCGCGCCCGGCGATCCTGGTGGCGGACGAGCCGACCGGCAACGTCGATTCCGAGATGGCGCTCAAGTTGCTGCGCCTGTTCGAGATGCTCAACCGGCAAGGCACGACCGTCGTTGTCGCCACGCACGATCTCGACTTGCTGCGCAAAGTGCCGGACAGCCTGATCATGCGGCTGGACCGCGGGCGCCTGGCCGACCCCACCGGCGCCTTGCGCTATCCCCCACGGCGGCCGTCATGAGCGGGGACGACATCTCCGGGGCGGGTCGGTCCCGCCGAGGGGCTGAACCGGGCGCGGGTTCCCGTTGGAGTTGGGGCTGGCGGCGGCTGGGCGTGCGCGGCGCGGAGCTGATCCCGCAGACGCGCATGTCCGGGCCGATGCCCTGGGTGATCGCGATCATGGTGGCGATGACCGCCATCGCGCTCGCGGCCGGGCTTGCGCTCGGCAATGCGATTTCCTCGGCCCGGGCCGAGATCGAGGGCGGCGTCACCATCCAGGTGATCGAGCCGCGCGACGATATTCGCGCAAGGGAAGCCGCCGCGGCGGTGGAGGAGATCAAGCGCCTGCCGCATGTCGCGGGCCTGCGCCAGGTGCCCCAAGCCGAGCTGGACGCCCTGATCGAACCCTGGCTCGGCACCGGCATTGCCGCTGCCACCGGCGCGGCGATTCCCGTGCCTTCGCTGATCGACGTGCGCCTCAAGGGGCCGGCGACGCCGCAGCAGCTCGGCGCGATCGAACAGGCCATCGCGCGGGTCGCGCCTTCGGCCAAAGTCGATGCCCAATCCACCTGGTTGAAGCCGGTGTTCGATGCGATGGTGTCCTTGCAGGTGCTGTCGATCTCGCTGGTCGTGCTGCTCGCCGGCGCCCTGGCCGCGGCGGTGTTGCTGGCCGCCCGTTCGGCGCTGGGCGCCAATCGCGACGTGATCGAGATCGTTCACTTGCTGGGCGGAACGGATACCCAGGTCGCCCGCGTGTTCCAGCGCTCCATCGGCTATGACGCGGCGGGCGGCGGTACCGTGGGACTGGCCCTGGCGATGGTGGTGATCCTTTCGCTGGGCCGTCGTTTCGCGAGTCTCGGCGCCGGGCTGGTGGACAGCGGCGCTCTGGTCTGGAGCGACTGGCTGCTGCTGGCGCTGGTCCCGCTGCTCTCCACCCTGCTCGCCATGCTGACGGCACGCCTGACGGTGCTGCACGCATTGCGCAAGATGCTATAGTCTACGCAAGTCGCTATAGATCGCTCATGTTCCGTCGCACCGCCGCCTTCCTCCTGCTGATCTGGCTTTTCGGGTTCCTCTGGTTCGCGGTGACGCTTCCGGGGCCGCTGGACGATGCCGTGCGCACGGATGCCGTGATCGTGCTGACCGGCAGCAAGGGGCGCATCGAACGGGCGCTGACCGTGCTCGACGCGGGCCGCGCGCCGCGCCTGCTGATCTCCGGGGTCGACCGCGAGGTGAAGCCGCGCGAACTGGCGGCGGAGTTCCGTATCCCGGACCGGCTCATGAAATGCTGCATCACGCTGGGCTACGAAGCCTATGACACGCGCTCGAACGCGGTGGAGGCGGCGAACTGGCTGGCCCGGCGCAAAGCGCGTTCGGTGCGGCTGGTCACGGCCGACTGGCACATGCGCCGCGCCGCCTACGAGCTGGCGCGCGAACTGCCCGACCATATTGCCATTCTCGAGGATGGGGTGCCCTCCCGTCCGAGCCTGAGCACGCTTTTCCTCGAGTACCATAAGTATTTTGGGCGTATGGCACTCGACCTCTGGAACCGGCCCCCCTGGAAAGCCAATTGATGCGCGCTACCCCGCTCGATGTCGTTCGCAGTCTTCTGTTCTACCTGGTGTTCTATCCCGGAACCCTGTTCTTCGTCACCGGGGTGGGGCTGACATCGCTGATCGGCACCGAGCCGATGCGGCGCACCGTGCGCGGCTGGAGCCAGTTCCACCGCCTCTGCTGCCGGTACCTGCTGGGGATACGGCTCAGGATCGAGGGCACGATGCCCGAGGAAGGCGTGCTGGTGGCATTGAAGCACGAGAGCTTCTACGAGGCGATCGACTTGCCCGCGCTGATGAACTTCCCGGCGCCTTTCCCGAAGGCCGAACTGGTCGGCCTGCCCGGCTGGGGCTGGGCGGCGCGCAAGTACGGCGTGGTTTCGGTGGAGCGCGACCAGGGCGCCAAGGCCCTGCGCGCCATGGTCAGTTCCGCGCGCGGCTTCGCAGTGCTGGGGCGGCCGCTGGCGATCTTCCCCGAAGGAACGCGCATTCCCCATGGCGAGCAGGCCCCGCTCCAGTCTGGCTTTGCCGGGCTCTACAAGCTTCTGGCCCTGCCCGTGGTCCCCGTGGCGGTGGACAGCGGGCGGCTCTATCACCGCCTCTGGAAGAAGCCGGGCACGATCGTCATGCGCGTCGGCCAGAGGATCGAGCCGGGCCGCCCGCGCGAGGAAGTGGAAGCGGAAGTCCTCACCGCGATCAACGCGCTCAACACCTGACGTTCAGGGAACCTCGCGCACTTCCACCGACTGGGCCTGCAGCGTGACCGGCTCGTAGCTGGTCAGGAAGGCGACGCCGGCGGCGTCCGGCCCGACGCCGATCTTCGCCATGGCTTCCGGCCGGGTCATCCCGGTCGCGTCGACGAGGTGCCAGGCCCCGTCGAGGAACACTTCGGCCACGGCATGAAAGTCCTGCGGCTCCACGCCCAGCCCGTAGACGCTGACGAAGCGCGCGGGGATGGCGCTGGCGCGGCAGAGACTGATCATCAGGTGGGCATAGTCCCGGCAGACGCCTTCGCCGGAATCAAAGCTGTCCGCCGCCGTGGTCAGGGAATTGCTGGAGCCGGGGACGTAGCGCATGTGGCCGCTCACCCAGTCGCGCATGGCCGCGACCCGCTCGCCGCCAGCAAGCGTGCCGAACATGTCGAGCGTGAACTGCAGGAACGTGTCCGAAGGGCAGTAGCGCGAGGGGAGGAGGTAATCCACCGTCTCGCCGGGCAGCAGGTGCGGCGGCATGGCGGGCAGCCCTTCGATCGGCGCGAGATACCGCCGCGGCTCGACGACGGCCTCGTAGCGGACGGTCAGCCGGTCGGTGACGTGGAGCCAGATGCGGTCGCCGATCTGGTCGTGGCCCGGCAGGCGCGCGAAATGCTCGAAAGGCGGCAGGGTGATATGGGCGCGGTGCACGATCTGCTCGGGCAGCAGCGCCGCCTCCAGCTGGAGGAGAACGTCGGTGGGACCGGCCAGGGAGTAGTCGAGCAGCGCGGAGATCGAGAGCTTCATGAGGCGTCGGAAGTCCCTTGCGCCGGTTGACGCGTCTGAACGAGGAGTGGGGCCTGAACGAAGATTGGGGCCTGAACGGAAATTCGCGTTCGAACCGCATTTCGATCAAAGCGCGAACCGGGCCTTGGCTCCCGCCCGGTCGTCACGTCTTCTGTTCGCCCTCATGGTCGCCGCGGCCGAAGTCGGGGCGGGAATCGTCCTGGCCTTCCTCGATGATCGAGCGGCGGATGGCCCGGGTGTGCGTGAACTGGTCGAACAGGGCCTGCCCGTCGCCCACGCGGATCGCGCGTTGCAGCGCGGTCAGATCCTCGGTGAAGCGCTGGAGCATGGTCAGCACCGCGTCCTTGTTGGACAGGAACACGTCGCGCCACATCGTCGGGTCGGAGGCGGCGATACGCGTGAAATCCCGGAAGCCGCCGGCCGAATACTTGATCACTTCGCCCTGCGTCACGTCCTCCAGGTCGGACGCGGTGCCGACGATGGTATAGGCGATGAGGTGCGGGACATGGCTGGTGACGGCCAGGACGAGATCGTGATGCTCGGGCGTCATGATCTCGACATTGGCGCCCAGCGCTTCCCAGAAGCCGACGAGTTCGCTGAGCTTGACCAGATCGGTCCGCGCCGCGGGGGTGACGATGCACCAGCGGTTGCGGAACAGATGCGCAAAGCCGGCGTCGGGGCCGGAGTTTTCGGTGCCGGCCACGGGGTGCGCGGGGATCACCATATGATCGGGCAGGGCCGTGCCGAGGGCCTTGGAGATGGCCTGCTTGCTGGAGCCGACATCACTGACCAGCGCGTTGAGCGGCAGGGCTTCGCGCACTTGTTCGGCGGCGATGCCCATGACGCCCGGCGGAACGCAGAAGATCACCAGGTCTGCCTCGGCCACCGCTTCGGCTGCGGTGTCGCAGACTTTCGCAACCAGGCCGCGCTCGGCGGCGCGCTGGCGGTGGGCGGGGCTGAGGTCGTAGCCGGTGGTCGCCACGCCGGGCAGGTATTCCTGCACCGCAAGGCCGATCGATCCGCCCTGCAGGCCCAGGCCGATGATGGCGACGTTCTGGAAGCTCATTGCGCGGCTTCCGCCATTTCGCGCAGGGCCTCGGCGATCGTGTCCATGTCCTGCGGCTTGCCGATGGTGAAGCGCAGCGCCTGAGGCAGGCCCTGCCCCGGCAACCAGCGAACGATATAGCCGCGATCGGCCAGACCCTCGAAAGCGGCTTCGGCCGTCAGCGCGCCTTCGAACAGCACCAGCACGAAATTGGCCTGGCTCGGCAGCGGCCGCAACCCGTGGTTGCCCAGGGTATCGAGCTTTGCGACGAAGCGGGCGCGTTCGTCCCGGTTGTGGATGCGGCTGGCCTCGACGAAGGCGGCATCTCCCAGCGCGGCCAGCGCCATGGCCTGTCCGGTGTTGGAGACGTTGAAGGGCCCGCGGATGCGGTTGAGCGTGGCAACGATGCCCGGCGCGCCGGTCGCCCAGCCGATGCGCTCTCCGGCGAGGCCGAAGATCTTGGAGAACGTGCGCGTCACCAGCACGTTGTCATGCGCTTCGGCCAGGGCCAGCGATCCGTCGTCATCCTCGGGCGCGACATATTCGCCGTAGGCCTGGTCGAGCACCAGCAGGACGTCGGCGGGAAGTCCGGCGTGGAGCCGCGTGATCTCGCCGCGGGGCAGGTAGGAGCCGGTGGGATTGTTCGGATTGGCGACGAAGACCACGCGGGTGCGCTCGGTGACGAGGGCCAGCAGCGCATCGACATCGGTGCCGTAATCGGCATCCGGCGCCACCACCGGCACGGCGCCGCAGCGGCGCGCGGCGATGTCGTAGACCGAAAAACCGTAGCGCACGTAGATCACCTCGTCGCCCGGACCGGCGTAGCCCTGGGCCGCAAGGTTGAGCAGCTCGTCGGAGCCGGTGCCCATGACCACCCGCGCGGCGGCGAGCCCGTGCTTCGCCGCGATAGCTTCGCGCAGGGCGGTGCTGTCGGGATCGGGATAGAGCGCGGGAGCCTGCGCGCGGGCCGCGAGGGCGTCCTCGCTGGTGCCGAGCGGATTCTCGTTGGCCGACAACTTGATCAACGGCCGCCCGTCCTTGCCCTTGGACTTGCCCGGAACATAGGCATGGATCGCCTCGATCCATGGCTTTGGCTGCGGGGCTTGCTTGCTGGTGATCTGGCTATCGGTCATGACGCGCCGGCCTTAGAGCATTTTCAAGTCAGATGGAATCATCTGACGACTCGGAAAATGCGGCAAAGGGGCGCTGCATTTTCAAGTCAGATGGAATCATCTGACGACTCGGAAAATGCGGCAGAGGGGCGCTGCATTTTCAAGTCAGATGGAATCATCTGACGACTTGGAAAATGCGGCAGAGAGGCGCTGCATTTTCTGCCCGGATGACCTCCTCCCGTGATCGTCCTGACAATGAGCCCGCAGGCGGGGAACTAACCTCACCGGGGTGGGCACGATTGACAGGTCTGCGCCGCTCCCCCACCTCCCTTCCTGCATCATGTCTACCAGCACCGACACCAGCCAGTTCCTAGACCTTGCCCAGCCGCTGGCGCTCGACGGCGGCCAGAGCCTTCCCGGCGTGCGCATCGCCTACGAGACGCAGGGCACGCTCAATGCGGCCCGCGACAATGCGATCCTGATCTGCCACGCCCTTACCGGCGACCATCATGTGGTTTCCGACCACCCCAAGACCGGCAAGCCCGGCTGGTGGGTGCGCATGGTCGGGCCGGGCAAGCCGATCGACACCGACCGCTTCTTCGTGATCTGCGCCAATGTCATCGGCTCCTGCATGGGTTCGACCGGGCCGGCCAGCCTGGCCGGGGACGGCAGGCCCTGGGGCATGCGGTTCCCGGTCATCACCATTCGCGACATGGTGCGCGGCCACGTCGCCCTGCTCGATGCCCTTGGGATCGACAGCCTCCATGCCGTTGTCGGCGGGTCGATGGGCGGGATGCAGGCGCTGAGCCTGGCCTCCAACTTCGCGGACCGCACCCGCGCGGCGTTGGTGATCGCCTCCACCGCGCGGCATTCGGCGCAGAATATCGCGTTCCACGAAGTCGGCCGCCAGGCGATCATGGCCGACCCGGAATGGCGCGAGGGGGCCTATTACGAAGCCCGCGAAAATGGCGGAAAGGGCCCCGAAAAGGGCCTCTCCGTGGCGCGCATGGCGGCGCATATCACTTATCTGTCGGAAGCGGGGCTGACCGAGAAGTTCGGCCGGCGCCTGCAGGACCGCGAGGAAAAGACCTTCGGTTTCGACGCCGATTTCCAGATCGAAAGTTACCTGCGCTACCAGGGGCTCGCCTTCACCGACCGCTTCGACGCGAACTCGTACCTCTACATCACCCGCGCCATGGACTATTTCGACCTGGCCGAAGAGCATGGCGGCCTGCTGGCCCATGCCTTCGCCGCGTCGAAGGCGCGCTTCTGCCTGGTCAGCTTCGATACCGACTGGCTCTACCCCACCGCCGATTCCCGCAACGTCGTCCACGCGCTGAACGCGGCGGGCCTGCCGGTGAGCTTCGTCGAGCTTTCGGCGCCCTATGGGCACGATTCCTTCTTGCTGGACGTGCCCGCGCTGGACCGTGTCGTCGAAGGCTTCCTGGGAGAAGGACATTGAACGCGGCGCCAATCCAACTCAGCGACGACGCTGCGCGTCTGGATATTGCGCACATCCACGGCTGGCTGGCGTCGAGCTACTGGACGCCCGGAGTCGAGCGTGCGCAGGTCGAGCGCCAGATCGCCGGTTCGCATTGTCTGGGCGCCTATCTGGCCGATGGCACGCAAGTGGGCTTCGCGCGGGTCATCTCCGACCGCGCGAGCTTTGCCTGGCTGGCCGATGTATGGGTGGACGAAAGCGTGCGCGGACAGGGGCTGGGGCGCCGGATGGTCAGTTGGTTCCTCGATAACCCGGACTATGCGGATATTCGCCGCTTCATGCTGGCCACCAAGGACGCGCACGGCGTCTATGCGCGGCTCGGCTTTACCCCGCTGGTGCGGCCGGACCGGCTGATGGAGAAGCTGTCGGGGCCGTTCGCCGCGATCCTGGAGGCGGGTTCGTGAGCCTGCTGCGGCCCGATCTTGCCGTCATCGCCGCCAATGTCGCCCCCGGATCGCGCGTGCTGGACGTGGGCTGCGGCGACGGCACGCTGATGCTGGCCTTGCGCGACAAGGGCTGCGACGCGCGCGGCATGGAACTCGATTCCGCCAATGTCGGACTTTGCGTGGGCAAGGGCCTCTCGGTGATCCAGGGCGATGCCGACAGGGACCTTGCCTTCTATCCCGACCAGTCGGTGGACTATGCGATCCTGTCGCAGACCCTGCAGACGACCATGCGACCCGACATGGTGCTGGAGGAACTCCTGCGGATCGGCCGCCGCGCCTTCGTCAGTTTTCCGAATTTCGCGCACTGGCGCGTGCGGCTCTCGCTGCTCTGGGGCGGGCGAATGCCGGTGACGCGCCTGCTGCCGGTCGCCTGGTACGAGACGCCGAACATCCACCACCTGACGGTCGACGATTTCCGGGAACTGGTGCGCTCGCGCGGGATCACGGTGGAAGGCGCGTGGTTCCTCTCGGGCGACCAGACCTGCAGTCCGGCAGCGGCCAATTTCCGCGCCGAGCATGCGGTGTTCCTGCTGACGCGCTAGGCCGGGGGCGTTCCGACGCGCCGGTCCCGGCCGCGGTCACTTCCGCGGCGCGGTTACCGCCGCCCCGGTCAGCCGCCCATCGTCAGGCCGCAGTAGATGCCGAGCTTGTTGCCGTCCGGGTCGCGCATATAGGCGCCGAAGGCATTCCGGGCCTGGGGCTTGGGTTCCGGCTGGCCCTCGCTGGTGCCGCCATTGGCAAGGCCCGCTGCGTGCCAGGCGCGGACGGCGTCTTCGTCGGGCGCCTCGAAGATGATCGTTCCGCCATTGGCATGGGTGGCGGGCTGGCCATCGCGGGCGGGGCCGAGGAGGAATTTGAAGCCGTCGAGGTCCCACAGCACGATCGGATATTCGCTGGACGCGGCGCAGGGCGCGACGCCCAGAGCGGCGAACGTCGCATCATAGAAGGCACGGGCCTTGCCGAGATCGTTGGTGCCGAGGCGCAGGCTCTTCAGGATCATCTTCTTCCTCCTCCGATTGTCGCACCGAGCCGGGTCGGTGCCGCCAGTTGGGCCTTTTCACCCTGAACTGGCCTTCCGCCCGGCAGCGTCACGATGGGCGCGCTGCAGCGAACGCCCAGGGTGTGGATCGCGGCCCGCGCCCGGTCAATCGCGGCTTCTCCGCCGCCACGATGATTGCGGGCGATGCGGCGAAGGCGGGACTTATCCACGCGTTTCGCCCCCCTCTCCGGGCGGGGCCTGTGCTTCGGGTGGACGCTCGCGGGCAGGTTTGGCATTCGAAATCGCCATGTGGCACATCTTCCAGTTTCCGCTCTGCCCCTTCAGCCGCAAGGTCCGGCTGCTCATGGCCGAAAAGGGCATCGCCTACGAACTCCAGACCGCGCGTCCCTGGGAAGGCGAGGACCGGCTGTTCGAGATGAACCCGGCAGGGCGCACGCCGGTGGTCAAGGAAACCGAACGCGGCACCGTGGTCGTCGACAGCCGCGCGATCTGCGAATATTTCGAGGAAACCGTCGATCGTAACCCGCAGATCAGCGGCACGGCCGTCCAGCGCGCGGAAATCCGCCGCCTGATCGCGATGTTCGACGAGAATTTCTACAACGACGTGTCCGGTCCGCTGCTGCATGAGCGGATGAAGAAGCGTCTCGTGCTGCGCCAGTCGCCGGATGCCAAGATCCTGCGCGAATCGATGAAGCTGGCGCACGACTATCTCGACTACATCGATTACCTGATCGACAACCGCCCCTGGCTGGCCGGCGCGACCATGACGCTGGCCGACCTCGCCGCCGCGGCGCAGATCTCGGTGGCGGATTACCTGGGCGGGCTCGACTGGTCGAGCCACGAACAGGCGCGGGGCTGGTACCTGGTGATGAAGTCGCGCCCCTCGTTCCGGCCGCTGCTGAGCGAGCGCATGGAAGTGATCCAGCCGCCCAGCCACTACGCCGAAGTGGATGCCTGAGGCTTTTTGCTACCGTCGTCCCGGTTCAAGTGCGGGACGACGGTAGAATTATCCCTCAGGACGCGGCGCGGTAGCTTTCCAGAATGTCGCGGCGCAGGGCTGCGCCGCTGTCGGTGCGGGAATAGAACATGTGCCCGCCGGGATAGACGTGCAGGCGCACGCGGTCCGGGCGGCCGAACTGCGGCATCTGCGCCATGATCAGCCGCGAGCCGAAGTAGGGGCACGAAAGGTCGTCCCAGCCGTGGACGATGTCGACGGTCATCTTCGGGTCGATGGAGATCGCCTGGCGCAAGTCCTTGACCGGGTTGTCGCTGTCGTCGCGGGTCCAGGCCTCGTTCACTTCGTAGGACAGCGCATTGTAGCGCGCGTCGATCTTCCAGCCGACCTGCCGGGTCACGAAATCGACCATGGCCGAGGTCGTCGGCGCGATCAGCGTGGTCAGCAGCGGGTCGCTGTACTGCGGACGGGCGCTGGCCGGGAAAGGATCGTAAGCGGTGTAGTTGGAATCGTAGACCGACCCCACGAGGCCCTGATCGCGGCGGATCTCGCGCAAATACGTCGCGATGTCGACGCGGCCGTCCATGCGGCGCACCAGCGCGGGGTCGAGGCCGGTCAGTTCCGCGACTTTGGCGGAAAGGCGGTCGGTGGCTTCCTTGTCCTGCGGGCCGGCGAGGAAGTCCTGCACGTATTGGGTGCGGATATACTGCTCGACCGGGGCCATGCTCGCCTCGCTCAGGTTGCCCTGGCGCTCGAAGTGGCCGGCGACCATGGCCGGCAGGTTGATCATCCAGGGCAGCGGCGAGAGCGCATCGTCCTCGCCGATGGCTGGCGGATCGAGATAGGGCGAAACCAGCGTCATGCCCGAAATGCCTACGCCCATCTGCGTCTGGAGATTGTAGGCCAGGCGCGGCACGCGGTAGCCGCCGTAGCTTTCGCCGGCGAGATACTTGCGGCTGGTCAGGCGGCCGTTCTGGTTCAGCCAGTCATAGACCACGCGGCTGAGGTACTTGATGTCGTTCTCGGAGGTGTAGAACGCCTTCTTGGTCGCCTCGGCATCGACGCGGCTGCGCGAGAAGCCGGTGCCGATCGGGTCGATGAAGACGAGGTCGGTGAAGTCGAGCCACGAATTGGGGTTGTCGTGCAGCACGGCGGGGTCGGACGGCGCATCTCCCTGCGCGCCGAACTGCACGCGCTTGGGGCCGATCGCGCCGAGGTTCAGATAGACCGAGGCTGCGCCGGGGCCACCGTTGAAGGCGAAGGTGACGGGCCGCGCGGTGGGGGCGCCGGGCACGGTATAGGCGGTGTAGACCACCTCGCCGATGGTCTTGCCCTTCTCGTCCTTGATCGGCAGCGCGCCGACGGTGGCGACGTAGTTGACGGTCTTGCCGCCGATCACCGCGCTCTGCTTGATCGACTTGGCTGCGGGCAGCAGCGGGATTTCGTCGCCCTCCGCGTCCTTCTTCGCTTCGGCGCTTTCGGCAGGCTTGTCGGCAGCGAAGGCCGGGACGGAACAGGCGGCGAGCACCATGGCCAGGCAGGCCAGCGAAACTTTGCGCATGGAAGGAACGACCCCTTTTATCGATGCGTCCGAACGGACGTCAGGGGCGATCAGTAGAACCTTGAAATAGTATACGACAAGGGTCCGAGCGGGAAAAAGGTGCCTGGCCCGTCCTGCCTTCCGGAGATCGGGCCATGGGAATGGTCCATCGGAAGGCAGGGCAGGTCAGGCGTTCGGACGGCTCGGGGGTGCCGCCCGAATTCTTCAAGGCAGCATCGAACCCGTATCGATGAAGCGCTGGTGCCAGGACAGTGCCTCGCCCGGCAGCGAGGGCGACTGCAGGCCATAGGAGCCTTTCAGCGCGCGGGCGTAGTAGTCTTCCAGCAGCGGGCGATAGTCCGGGTGCGCGCAGTTGGCGATGATGACATGCGCGCGTTCCTTGGGGCTGAGGCCGCGAAGGTCGGCCAGGCCCTGCTCGGTGACGATCACCTGCACGTCCTGGTTGATGTGATCGACATGGCTGGCCTGCGGCACGATGGCCGAGATCTTGCCGCCCTTGGCGGTGGAGGGCGTCATGAAGATCGAGATATAGGCATTGCGCGCGAAGTCGCCCGAACCGCCGATGCCGTTCTGGATGCGCGAACCCATGACGTGGGTGGAGTTCACCGCGCCGTAGATGTCGGCTTCGATCAGTCCGTTCATGGCGATGCAGCCCAGGCGGCGGATCAGTTCGGGGTGGTTCGAGATTTCCTGCGGGCGCAGGATCATCTTGTCGCGGTAGCGGTGCATGTCGGCATTGACGCGCGCGGCGGCCTCGGGGCTGAGCGAGAAGGCAGTGGCGGAGGCCATGCGCAGCTTGCCGGAATCGAGCAGGTCCAGCATGCCGTCCTGGATCACTTCGGTATAGGAGGTCAGGCTGTCGAACGGCGAGTCGACCAGGCCGGTCAGCACGGCATTGGCGATATTGCCCACGCCCGACTGGATCGGCAGCAGCGCCGAGGGCAGGCGGCCCAGCTTCACTTCGTGGTTCAGGAATTCCAGGATGTGGCCGGCGATGGCCTTGGCCTTCTCGTCCGGCGGGCTGAAGGGCGCGTTGCGATCCGGCCGGTCGGTTTCGACGACGGCGACGACCTTGGCGGGATCGACCTTGAGGTAAGGCTCACCGATGCGGTCATCGGGCTTCACCAGCGGGATCGGCACGCGCGAAGGCGGCAGGGCGGTGCCGTAGTAGATGTCGTGCATGCCTTCCAGCGCCTCGTTCTGCCACGAATTTACTTCGAGGATCACCTTGGAAGCGCGGTCCAGCCAGGTCTTGTTGTTGCCGACCGAGGAGGAGGGGATCAGGCTGCCGTCGGCGCGGATGCCCGAGACTTCGATCACCGCCGTGTCGAGCGGACCGAGAAAACCCTGCCAGGCCATCGGCGCCACCTGCGAAAGGTGCATGTCGAAGTAGTTCATCTCGCCCTTGTTGATGCGTTCGCGGGCGATGGGATCGGAGTTGTAGGGCAGGCGGAACTCGATGCCGTCCGCTTTCGCCAGCGCGCCGTCGAGTTCGGGGCCGGTCGATGCGCCGGTCCACATGCGAACCTTGAAAGCGCGGCCGGCGGCGTGCTCGGCCTCGATCTGCGCGGCCAGAGCCAGCGGCACGGCCTTGGGATAGCCCGATCCGGTAAAACCGCTCATGCCCACGGCGGTGCCGCTTTCGATCAGGCGCGCGGCCTCTTCTGCGGGCATGACCTTTGAACGAAGCTCAACACTCTCGATGCGCATGGCAACCTCATCCTTTCTGACTGACCTTTGCTGCGCCAGTCGGCCTCCGGGGGCGGCGAATCCAGTGCAAAGTCCAACCAGACGGTTGCGGCGGATGCATGACAAAATGGCCCTGCGGCCGATGCTCCGCGCCCTTTTCCGGCCTTATCGCGAGGCCATTTCTATCACCGTTCGGGCGATCGCCACCAGTTCCGCCTCGCGGTTGACGCCGCACTTCTGGAAGATGGTGCGCAACTGCGCGACGACGGTCTGGACGCTGACCTTGCGCATCTGCGCCACGGTCTGGCGCGAATGGCCCTGGGCCAGCAACATCACGACTTCTGCTTCGGCCGTGGTCAGGTGCAGCGCCTCGGCCAGTCTCTGCGCAGGGACGTGGCTGGCAGCAAGCGGTGCGCGCAAGGTGACCAGCACCCGCGGGGCGAAGCCGAAGGACCAGTCCTGCCGCGGCAGGGTGCGCACGTCGATGAGGATCAGGCTGTCCTCGCTCCGCAGCCACAGATCGGCGGGGCCGGTGTCCAGTCCGGCCAGCGCGGCGGCGATCCGGGCCTGGAGCCGCTGGTCGATATCCTGCCGCACCGCATGGAGCGCGGCAGAGCGGACCTGGAGCGTCCAGGGCCCGAGCAGGGCCTGCGCGGCCGATGTCATGCCGCAGACCTTGCCGACCGCGTCGAGCAGGATGGCCGCGCTGCTCATCGATTCGAGGGAGCCCTTCAACAGCGCGGCGCCCTGGTGCTCGATCGCGTCCTGCAGCCGGATCGCATCGAGCACGGTTGGTCCGATCCGGCGGAATACTTCGCGCTGGGCTTCGGTCGTATGCCCTTCGGCCTGGCCATGGAGCGCGGCAAGCCCGAAGAGCACGCCGGGGCGCTGGCTGAGCACCATCTGCACCCCGAATTCGGCATCGTGGCGGCGCACGTAATCGAGGTAGGCCTCGTTCGTCGAAATGGCGCGTGCTGCGGTGTAATGAACTTCCCAGGTCAGTTCGAGCGGCGCACGCGTGGTGGCGACCCGGTAGTTAACGTCAGGCCGATATCCCCCGATCGTGTCGAATTCCGTCAGGAATGTGGGATTGGCGTCCGTCACCCAATTGAATGCGGCGTGCCGTTCGCCCAGCGCCAGCAATTGCGCGCGGGCCGAGCCGGTGTGGCTGGCGAGTGCTTTCAGCGCCGTGTCCCAGCCATTGGCCTCGAACGGCGCGCGCGCGAAAAGACCAGCCAGATCGTCCGCGCGCGTCTCGTCCCTGTCCCTGCCCACGAATCCGTCATGGAACGGCCGGGCGTGCTTAACAAGTCCTGTTATCGAACGCAGCTTCCGGGCGGCTACCATGAACATGGTATGCCCTTGATCCGAAACGGGTCCACAACCGAATCGCGACCCGAGGGATCGGCGACAAGCCATCCTGAGATAACTGCCCGAGGCCTGCACCGCAGGTCTCGGGCTTTTCTTTTCGCGGGGACGGGCGCGAGGCCGCCAGGTCGGCCGGCCGCGTGGATGGACGGGTGGCAGCGCGGCTCGGGGATCGGCATGCCGAGTTGGCCGAAGCCTTCAGGCGGCCTTTGGCAGCCAGCTCGACATCTGGAGCTGTTTTACGCCCGGAAGCCGGCTACTTGCCCCACTTTCGCTGCACTTTCCCATAGCGCGTCTTGCGGGTTCCCGGCTTGCCTTCGTTGCTGCGGCCGACGATCGGTGCTTTCTTGTGCTCGTCGGGGATGCCCAGTTCGCTGGCTTCCATCTTCCTGATCTCGTCGCGCAGGCGGCCGGCTTCCTCGAATTCGAGGTCGGCAGCGGCAGCGCGCATCTTCTTTTCGAGGTCCTCGATATAGGCGCGCAAGTTGTGGCCTACGAGGTTGTTCTGGCCCTCTGCGTCGATGTCCACCAGCACGCCGTCGCGGCTGGCGGTGTCTGCCACGATGTCGGCGATGCGGCGCTTGATCGTCTGGGGAGTGATGCCGTGCTGGGTGTTGTATTCTTCCTGGCGGGTGCGGCGACGGTCCGTTTCCGCGATGGCGCGCTCCATCGATCCGGTCATGCGGTCGGCATAGAGGATCACCCGGCCATCGACGTTGCGCGCGGCGCGGCCGATGGTCTGGATCAGCGAGGTTTCGCTGCGCAGGAAGCCTTCCTTGTCGGCATCGAGGATGCAGACCAGCCCGCATTCCGGAATATCGAGGCCCTCGCGCAGCAGGTTGATGCCCACCAGCACGTCGTAGACGCCCATGCGCAGATCGCGGATCAGTTCGATGCGCTCCAGCGTCTCGACATCGCTGTGCATGTAGCGCACGCGCACGCCGGCCTCGTGCATGAACTCGGTGAGATCCTCGGCCATTCGCTTGGTGAGGGTGGTGACGAGGGTGCGATAGCCCTTCTCGGCGGTGGCCTTGCACTCGACGATGCAGTCCTGCACCTGATCCTCGACCGGGCGAATCTCCACCGGCGGGTCGATCAGGCCGGTGGGGCGGATCACCTGTTCGGCGAAGACGCCGCCGGACTGGTCCATTTCCCAATGGCCGGGCGTGGCGGAGACGGCGATGGTCTGCGGCCGCATCGCGTCCCACTCGTTGAAGCGCAGCGGGCGGTTGTCGATGCAGCTCGGCAGGCGGAAGCCGTATTCGGCCAGCGTGATCTTGCGGCGGTGGTCGCCTTTCGACATCGCGCCGATCTGCGGCACCGTCTGGTGGCTTTCGTCCAAGAACAGCAGCGCGTTGTCCGGCAGATATTCGAACAAAGTCGGCGGCGGTTCACCCGGCAGACGGCCGGTGAGGAAGCGGGAATAGTTCTCGATCCCCGCGCAGGAGCCGGTGGCGGCGATCATTTCGAGATCGAAATTGGTGCGCTGTTCCAGCCGCTGGGCTTCGAGCAGGCGGCCCTCGGCTTCCAGCTCCTTCAAGCGCTCGGTCAGTTCGAAGCGGATCGCTTCGCTGGCCTGCTTCATCGTCGGGCCGGGCGTCACATAGTGCGAATTCGCATAGACCCGCACCTTTTCGAGCGTGGAGCCCTTCTTGCCGGTGAGCGGATCGAACTCGGCAATCTCCTCGATCTCGTCCCCGAAGAACGAGATGCGCCAGGCGGTGTCCTCCAGGTGCGAGGGAAACAGTTCCAGATTGTCGCCGCGCACGCGGAAGGTGCCGCGGGTGAAGGCGGCGTCATTGCGCTTGTACTGGAGCGCGACGAGCTTGCGGATGATCTCGCGCTGGTCCTGCGTGTCGCCGGTCTTGAGGTCGAAGATCATGGCCGAGTACGTCTCGACCGAGCCGATGCCGTAGAGGCAGGAGACGGAGGCGACGATGATGACATCGTCCCGCTCCAGCAGCGCGCGCGTGGCCGAGTGGCGCATGCGGTCGATCGCCTCGTTCACCGAGCTTTCCTTCTCGATGTACGTGTCGGACCGGGCGACATAGGCCTCCGGCTGGTAATAATCGTAGTAGGAGACGAAGTATTCCACCGCGTTCTCGGGGAAGAAGTCCTTCATCTCGGCATAGAGCTGTGCCGCCAGGATCTTGTTCGGCGCCAGGATCAGCGCCGGGCGCTGCAGTTCCTCGATCACCTTGGCCATCGTGAAGGTCTTGCCCGATCCGGTGACGCCCAGCAGCACTTGCGTCTTCTCGCCGTCGCCCGCCGTGGAAACGAGATCGGCGATGGCCGTCGGCTGGTCGCCGTTCGGTTCGTATTCGGAAACGACCTTGAAGGGCCGGCCGGGCATCGACTTGTCGGGTCGCTGCGGCTTGTGGGGGACGAACGTGCCCGAGGTGTCCGGTTCCTCAAGGCCCCGGCGAATGATCAGCTCTGCCATGGCAGAACATATGGGGTATGTGCCACGGGCCCGCAATGGGAGTCGGGTTCTATGGGGATCCGACCCGGAAGTCGGGCGAAAACGGCGGTTCGGCTGTTTTTGTACGGCACCGGCGCGCGCCCCCGCCCTGAACCCCCTCCGGTATGGTGGCGGCGAAGGGCCGGTGATACGTCTTGCGTCACGAAACGGTGCGAAGGAAGGTGCTGATATGAAGCCATTCATGACCCTTGCAGCGATGGGCCTGGCGTTTCTGGCGGCCGGCTGCGGATCGAAGGAGAAGTCCGGCGAGGCGGCGGGCGCACCGGGCAAGTCGCAGGAAGAAGTACGACAGGAAGCCGCCAAGCTCGACAAACCGCGCCCCGGACAGTATGCGCAGACCAGCGAAGTGAAGCAGATCGACGTTCCAGGGCTGCCCAAGCAGATGGCAGACCAGATGAAGTCGACGCTTCAGAAGTCTCAGGTCAGCAAGTTCTGCCTGACGTCCGCCGAAGCCGAAAAGGGCTATCGCGACATGTTCCACGATGTGGGGCAGGGCCGGGAATGCACTTATTCGCGCTTCGACGTTGATGGCGGGAAGCTGGATGCCCAAATGGAATGTGCGTCGAAGGAAGGCGGCAAGGCCGTTCTGGCGCTCGACGGCACGGTGGCCGAGGACAACTCGGACATCACCGTGAAGATGGATATGAGCGGTGGGCCCCAGATGGGCTCCCAGCCCGGTGGGCAGATGAAGATGACGATGCATGTCACCACGAAACGCATCGGAGATTGTCAGGGATAAGGCCCCGTTTCGGCAGGGCCCGACCGTACAGGAGTTAGAAGGGTAAAGTGAACGGTCAGGCCCCGCGCCAACTCGACATGATGCGCAGCGCCATCGTGCGCCGCGCTGCGCTTGCGCGCGAGCCGCATCCGGAGGGTGTCCGCAAGCCGTCGCTGCGGCTGTTCTTTGCCGAACTGGCCTCGCTGCGCCGGGGCGGCAAGAAGCTGCTCGGGATCGAGACCGCGCTTCACCCGCAGCCCGTCATGCTCCTGCCCGGTTTCGGCGCTCATCCCAACCGGATGAAGCCGATGGCCGAGGCGCTGACCCAGGCCGGGCACGAAGTTCACGAATGGGGCCTGGGTTTCAACTTCGGCCCCAACCAGCACAATTTCGAGTTCCTGATGCGCCGGGTCGGCGCGCTGGCCCGGCGGCACCGCGCCCCGATCACCCTGGTCGGCTGGAGCCTCGGCGGGCTGTTCGCGCGCGAAATCGCCCGTCGGCAACCCGCAAGCGTGGGCAAAGTGGTGACGATGGGCACGCCGTTTTCCGGTGATCCCAGGGCCAACAATGCCTGGCGCGCCTATCAGGTGGTGACCGGGCACTCGGTGGACGCGCCGCCGATCGACTGCGACTTCGCCGAGAAGCCGCCGGTGCCGACAGTGGCGCTGTGGAGCCCGCGCGACGGGGTGATCCACCCGCGCTCGGCCTGCGGCTGGCCGCATGAACGCGACCGGGCCGTGCCGATCCGCTGCTCGCACCTGGGTTTCGCCAGCGATCCGCGAGTCATCGCCGAAGTGCTCCGGCAACTCGACATCGAGGACTGAGCGGGTCGACGCTGGCTTGCGAATGCCCCGATGCGGGCTTCCGTTCAGGCCATCACGTCGTCGCGCGCCTTGGCCACTGGCGCTCTTGCGCCGAGGGAGCACCCGGCGCTTGCCGCGATCATCATCGCCACGGCCAGCCATTGCAGCGCCGTCAGCCGCTCGTCCAGCACCAGGAACCCCACTATGGCGCCGAGCGCGGGGGCCATGCTGCTCAGAAGGCCGACGATTCGGCTGGAGAGCTGCCCCATCGCGCGCATCTCCAGCATGTAGGGCAGGGCGCTCGACAGGATCGCGACAACGATGCCCAGGCCGAGCGCGTGAAGCGGAAGGCTCGCCGGTGCCGAGGCGATCCCGAACGGCATGGTGACGAGGCAGGCCACGGTCATGCCGATCGAGACCGCCGTCGTGCTGCCCACTTCGGAGGCGCGCTTTCCGCAGAGAATATAGAGTGCCCAGCAAGCCGCGGCGGCCAGGGCGAAGCCGATTCCCGCCAGGTCCAGCGGCTGCGCCCGGCCGGGCCAGGGTATCAGCAAGGCCAGTCCGCCAAGCGCCAGGGCGAGCCAGAGGAAGTCGCGCAGCGACCGCGAAGTCGCCAGGACCACGGCCAGCGGTCCGCAGATCTCGATGGCGACGGCGATGCCGATGGGGATGCGGCGGAAGGCCCAATAGATCATCAGGTTCATGCCGCCGAGCACGAGGCCATAGACCAGCAGCCAGCGAAGCTGCCGCCCGGTCACGCGGCTGCGCCAGGGGCGTGCAATGACCAGCAGGATCACGGCCGAAATCGTCGTGCGCAGGGCCGCGACGCCTTCCGGCCCCACGACCGGAAACAGGCTCTTGGCAAAGGCCGCGCCCAGATTGATCGAGGCTTGCGCCACGACGATGGAGAGGCCGGCAAGAAGTACGGTGCGGTCGGTCGTCGCGGTCATGCCCCGCGCGATGCCTGCACTGGCGACGCGGGGCAAGCCGATAGTGGGGAGGGCAGGATTTCCGCTGCTCTCTTTGTGGTGCTGCCTATCGCTGCTCCGGTGGATCCGCCCGAACTTGAGGCGCAGACCCGTGGACCGATCCCAGCCAGAAAAAGCCGTCGAAGCCTGCTATCGGCGCTTCTCCCGGAAAGGTACCCAGTTGCATGAAGGGGGCGCGTTTCAGATCGACGTCGCTTTTGGCGGGATGGTTGCCGCACTCGATCGCGTCCTTGGGAATGGCCTGTCCAGGTTCGAAACGCCTGCCGGGCTTGGCAATGCAGTTCCATGCGCTGCCGGCAGCGAAGCGCATTTTCAGGCTGACCACGCGGCCGGTCCGGGCGAGGCGTGCTGCCATCGGGTCGAAGCTCTTTGCGCCTTCGCCGTAAGGAACCGTTTCGGCATGAAACCCGCCGACCAGAACCAGGACGCGGTCATAGCTGCCGCTGCTCGCGGCATCGTGAATATTCTCCGCCTGGGCGGCCTCATGCGGGCCTTGCCCCGCAAGATGGGCGAAGCGCTTGCGCTGGGATTCGTCGCGCGGGCCGTTGAACGCCGCCACGTCGATCGGGCGGCCTGCATCCTTCAGCCGGTGAAGACGAACCAGCATCGCGAACATCGCCTCGCTGGCGACGCCATCCGTGCGCCCCTTCCATCCGGACTTCTGCAAGGCTTGCGCGAACTGGTTCGCAGGTAATCGCCAGGCGTCCTGCAAGGCGGCATCGGCGCCCGAATCAAATTCGATGGCAAGGAGAACGCGCTGGTCTTGCGAGGCGAGCGCGCACGCCAGATCACCGACGAATGCCGGGCTTTCCTGCGTTCCATGAAGCTCCCCGAAGACGATATAACGCGGCTGCAGATTCGCGATTTCGGCCCAACCTTCCGGCACCGTGCAGGTCTCGGCAGCAGATGTGATCGAGGGCGGTTCGCTCCGCCCGGGCGTTGCCCCGAGCGATAGGGCCAGGCAAGAAACCAGGATTGTCGGCATCGAAGGCATGCGTCATCCTCTTGCTCAGCCCGTCGGTGGCCGCCGACGATAGCTGAGCGCCTCCGCAACGTGGATACGCTTTACCTGTTCCTCCCCCGCCAGATCGCCGATCGTGCGCGCAACCCGAAGGATGCGCGTGTAACCTCGTGCAGAGAGATGCATCGCCTCGGCCGCCTGCATGAGCAGCTTGCGGCCGGCCTCGTCCGGCGTGGCGTAAGTCTCCAGAAGGTCGCCGTCGAGTTCGGCGTTGGTGCGGTTGCCTGTTCCCGCCAGGCGTGCGGTCTGGACGGCCCGGGCCTGGCCGACCCTGGCGGCAACTTGCGCGCTGCCCTCGCTGGGCGGGGGAAGCGCAAGGTCTACCGCGCGCACCGGGTCCACTTCCACGTGAAGATCGATACGGTCGAGCAGGGGGCCGGAGACCTTGCTCTGGTAGTCGGCCGCGCACTTGGGCACGCGGGAACAGGCGAGCGCGGGATCGCTGAGATAGCCGCAGCGACAAGGGTTCATGGCGGCGATCAACTGGACCCGGGCCGGATAAGTGACATGGGCATTGGCCCGCGCGACGGTGACTTCTCCGATCTCCAGCGGTTGGCGCAGCGAATCGAGCACGGCGCGCTGGAATTCCGGCAGTTCGTCCAGGAACAGCACGCCGAGATGGGCCATCGAGACTTCGCCGGGGCGCACTTTGAGGCCGCCGCCGGTCAAGGCCGCCATCGAGGCGGAGTGATGCGGCGATCGAAACGGCCGGGCACGGCTGATGCGGCCTTCCTCCAGCGTCCCCGCGACGGAGGCGATCATCGAGACTTCCAGCGCCTCTGCGGCCGTGAGTTCGGGCAGGATTCCGGGCAGGCAGGCGGCGAGCAGCGACTTTCCGGCGCCGGGAGGGCCGCTCATCAGCAGGTTGTGCGATCCGGCTGCGGCGATCTCCAGCGCCCGGCGAGCGACCTCCTGCCCTTTGACCTGTTTCAGGTCCGGTCCGCGCTTGGGCGGATCGGCGCGGCCGGGTTCGGGCTGCGGCAGCACTTGCGTGCCCTTCAGGTGATTGAGCAGGCTGACCAGGTTGGGCGCGGCCACCACTGGAATGCCGTCGGCCCAGCGTGCTTCGCTGCCCTGCGCCGCCGGGCAGATCAATCCGAGGTCGCGCTCACTGGCGTGAAGCGCGGCCAGCAGGACGCCGGGAGAAGGGATCACCCGGCCATCGAGCGCGAGTTCGCCCACCGCCACGAAGTCGGCCAATTGCTCGCTGTCGACAATGCCCATGGCCGCCAGCAGGGACAGCGCGATGGGCAGATCGTAGTGCGAGCCTTCCTTGGGTAAATCGGCCGGGGACAGGTTGATGGTTATACGCTTGGGCGGCAGGGCCAGGCCCATGGCCGTCAAGGCCGCGCTCACGCGCTGGCGGCTTTCTCCCACCGCCTTGTCCGGCAGTCCGACCAGCGCGAAACCCGGCATTCCGGGCGCGACCTGGCACTGGACCTCAACCGCACGCGCTTCCAACCCCAAGTAGGCGACAGTGGAAACGAGAGCGACCACGCAACCAATTCCTTGATGCAATCGTAATCAGAGCGGCGGTCGTAATCAAAATGTTAATCACGTTGTATAACGAAATTTGACCCAAGTAATTGCAGTTGTCCATTAGGTTAAAGTGTTTTAACCTTAGCTCTAGTGACTTGAGTAAGCAGATGGACTGCATCTCATGGACATGCGCGCATTTGCCTCCATTCCCGCTCTGGCGATCCTGACCTCCGCCTTGTTCGGAGCAGGCCCGGTCGCGGCGCGGGATGGCAGGATTTCCTACGAATTGGTAGAGGCCGGGGCCGGCTCAGGCCCCGCCGGGCTGGTCGATCCCAGCTATGCCGAACAAGTCGCTCTGGCGGCGGCTGACGAGGAACAGGGCCTTGCGCAGGATGCGCAGCAGCAGGCTGCGTTCTGGCAGTCCGCGCCTGCCGGCATTCCGCGCGGGATCGCCCGCTACGGCCCGTTTCGCGTGATCGACGGCACGCATGCCGCACTCGTGGATGCCACGGATTCGCGCAGCCCCGAACAGTTCGCGGCGCTGCTGCGGGACTATCCGAATATCTCCGAACTGGAGATGATTGAGTGCCCGGGGACTGAGGACGATCTTGCCAATCTGCGGCTGGGACGCATGATCCGGGCGCGCGGGCTTACGACTCATGTACCCACCGGTGGGTCGGTGCGATCCGGCGCTGTGGAGCTGTTTCTGGCTGGGCGGCTTCGCTATGCCGATCCGGGGTCGGAATTCGCCGTTCATGCCTGGCTCGACGATACCGGACGCACCCCGCGCGACTATGCGGCCAATGCACCGGAAAACCGCCGATATCTGGACTATTACCAGCAGATGGGAATGGATCTTCGCGAAGCGCAGGCATTCTACGCGATGACCAATGCCATTCCCTTCGAATCCGCGCGCTGGTTCGGGGCGGAAGAGATGGCGCGCTGGGTCAGGCTGGACCGGACGCGCAGCTGGACCTCCACGCAACTTACCCTGTTGCAACGATAACGGACCTGTCTTCCTTTGGAGGAGAGCTGAGATCCACAGCATGATCGATCCGTTGCGCGGGCGGGGGGCTGGCGCGGAATGCGGGTCGATGCAATGGATTTGGCGGAGAACGGCACGGGCAACCGACCCGGGCAAAAGCGTCTGAACAGGACCGACGCGGCCGATAGCGGCGCTTTGGGTTCGCTGGTCGGGCTTCAGGTGGCAAGGGCGCTGGCCGCCCTGTCGGTCACTTTTCACCATGCTCTGGAAACGTCGAACGGCGTCCCCGGCGCTTTCAGTCCGGACTGGCTCACTACGGGGGGAGCCGGCGGAGTCGACATCTTCTTCGTCATCAGTGGCTTCATCATGGCTCATACCAGCCTTGTTCCAGGGCGCCCCGCGCCTTCGCCAGCCGCCTTCCTGCAAAGGCGCGCCACGCGGATCTATCCGCTCTACTGGCTTGCCTGCCTGGCGATGCTGTCGCTCATGGCCCTGGGGTTCTTCCAATCGCGCACGCTCTCGACCGGAGACATCGTGGCCGGCCTGGCGCTGCTCCCCGGAGGACAGCCGATCATCGGGGTGGCCTGGACGCTCGTCTACGAAGTGTACTTCTATCTGGTCTTCGCGGTCTGCCTGATGGCGGGCTCTCGCAGGGCCACGCTGCTGGGGACGGGCGGGATCATCGTCTCGGTCCTGCTGCTGGCTCATGGCCTGCCGGAAAGCGAGATCCGGCGCTTCCTTACCGATCCGATCCCGCTCGAATTCCTGCTGGGCTTGGGGTTGGCGCAGTTTCATTCGGGGCTGATCGCGGGCCAGCGCGCAACCCGACTTGGGGCTTTGCTCGTCCTTTGCGGTTTCGCCCTGCTCTATGTCGCACCGCTGTTCGTCGCCCACGAGACAACGCATGGCCTCAGCGGATGGGGCAGGGTTGCTACCTGGGGCACGGCGGGAGCGGTGATCGTTGCCGGCCTGCTGGGAGTGCGGGCAAGTGGTGGCCGCGGCTGGATTGGACGCGTCGTGCAGCCGCTCGTTGCCTTGGGCAATGCTTCCTACGCCCTCTATCTCTCTCATTTCTTCGTCTTGATGGCTTACGGCCTGGCCCTGAGATCTCCGGAAGTGGCGCGGATACCGCAGTATCTGCTGGTGCTGCCCGTGGTCGTCCTTGCCTGCTTCGTGGGCGGCGTGACGCATCTCATGGTCGAGCGGCCCCTGCTGCGATTCTGCCGCCGCCTGACGGGATCTGCAGAAGGAAAGAGGGCAATGCCCTTCTCACGCCGGAGCGAATCGAATCCCTTTGCCCGAGCGCCTTGGCGCTGACCGTTCGCGCGCAAGGGGGCGGATCCGGGCGAATTGGCAGAAGGTGCGGCCTGCGAGGCGTTCTATTTGAAGAGCGAGCCGAGCCAACCGCCGCGCCGCGCGGGCCGCTGTGCCCCGCTGACCTGAAGCAGGTGATTCGCCAGGACCGCGGCCTGGCTGCGGGTCAGGAAGAATCGGGCGTTGTCGGGCTCGTCGCCGGAGTCCCAGCCTTCCTTTTCGAAGGTTTGAAGTTCAAGCAGGATGTTCGGGCCAAGGTCGCGCGAGGCCCATCCCACCAGCACGCTGATACGCTCTTCCATAGCCATCACTTCGCCGCACCCACCGTTTCTGCCGCCGAAAACCGGCCTTCGGCCGCGATGCTAACATGGATGGAGAGGCTCGGGACGTGGCGCTCCAGTAGACGCGCGGGGGCATTGTGGGTAATGGCGAAGGCGATCCAGGCTGGGCAGCCTCGGTGCGCCGGAGGCCTCTTCGGATCTGCCGTTTCATGTGCCTTTGCCTTGACTCTCCCGCACCGGTCCAGTAACGGCGCGCTTCTGTTTTGCGGTCGACCTTCTTTGGGCGGCCCTTTTTGTTCGGGTCCTTCGGGGCCGTATTTGAATTTCGAGGACCGTCATGAAGCGCACTTTCCAGCCCAGCCGCCTTGTTCGCGCCCGCCGTCACGGCTTCCGCGCCCGCACGGCGACCGTCGGCGGCCGCAAGGTGCTTCGTGCGCGCCGCGCTCGCGGCCGTTCGAAGCTTTCGGCCTAAGTCTTCCAGCCTCACGGCTGGATGCGGCACGGCCCGTGCCGCCATCCGAGTTCCCCTGCCTTCGGGGATTCGGGTGGCGGCACGGGTCGCCGCCGTATGGGGCGGCCGCAATCCGGCGCCGCGCGCGGCTCACGATCGCTTGTTCTGGCGATCCCTGCCATTTGCGAAGGGCGCCGTTTGTGATCGAGAGCCGTCGCCCCTATCTTCGACCGCAATGACCAGCGCCTATTCCACGATGACCAGAAGGGCCGACTTCGTTGCGGCCAACGGCGGTCTTCGAGTCGCGCGCGCCGGTTTCGTGCTCCTGGCCAAACCGAATGGTGGGCAGGGCATGCGGGCGGGGATTACCGTCACCAAGAAGATCGGCAATGCCGTCGTGCGCAACCGCATGAAGCGGCGCTTTCGGGCGTTGCTGCGCGAGATGCTGCCGGAGCACGGCCTGGCCGATACCGATCACGTCCTGATCGGCCGCGAAAACGGCGTCGAGCGGGACTTCACCCTGCTTCGCGACGAATTGCTGGCGGCGCTCGGCCGCGCCCAGGCCGGCAAGGGTGATCCGCCCCGTAGCCATCGCGGTCGCAAGCGTGGCCCGGGCGGCAAGGGGAGCCCGCCCAAAGGCGGCCCTGGCAAGATGGGCGGGGGCTCGGACGCCTCGAACAAGGACGCGCGGCCGTGAAAAGGGCGCTCGCCATCCTAGCTTCCGTGCCTGGGCTCCTGCTGATTCTGGTGGCGCGGGCCTGGCAACTCGGCCCGTCGCGTGTGATGCCGCCGACCTGCCGCTATGCGCCGTCCTGCTCGCAGTACGCCATCGTGGCGGTCCGCAAGCATGGTGCGATTAAGGGTGGCTGGCTGGCGTTCAAGCGTATATTGCGCTGCCAACCTTGGGGTGGGCACGGCTACGACCCCGTCCCTGACTGAATGAAATCGAGGCAGCCCTGGTCGCTGCCGCGGACGCGAATACGACAGGAAAACCTTCGTGGATAAGCAGCGCAACATCATCCTGGCGGTCGTCCTGACCGCGCTCGTGCTCTTCGGCTGGGAAGCCGGGATGGGGTACTTCTATCCGCAGGCCAACAAGCCGGCACCGGTCGCCCAGAATGCTGGAAACCCGACCGATGCGGCTGCCAGTGCCGGCAAGCCCACCCGTGAAGGCGGCCTGCGCGATGCGGCCGACCTGGCGCTGGAGCAGAAGGACCTGAAGACCGCGCTCGCCGCTCCCGGCCGCGTTCCCATCGCCGCGCCCGGCGTTTCGGGTTCGATCAACCTTACCGGCGCGCTGCTCGACGACCTCGTCCTGAATCGCCACCGCGAAACGGTGGAGAAGGATTCGGGTCCGGTCCGCATGTTCTCGCCTTCGGGAACCCCGGCGCAGCAGTATGCCCAGTTCGGCTGGGTCGGCGAAGGTGTGGCCGCGCCGACCGCGCAGACGGTATGGACCGTGGCGCAGGGCGCCCGGCTCACGCCGTCGACGCCTGTCGTCCTCACCTGGGACAACGGCCAGGGCCAACTCTTCTCCATCACGCTCAAGGTGGATGAGAACTATCTGATCACCGCCGACCAGCAAATCCAGAACCGTGGTTCGGGCGCCGTGGCGATCCAGCCCTTCGCGCTGGTGAACCGTACCGACCGTACCGCGGCGGCCTATGCCTGGACGCTGCGTACCGGCGGCGTGGGCGCGTTCGACGGTTCGGTCGCTTTCGGTCCGAAGTATGACGCGCTCGCCAAGGACGGCACGATGCCGCAGCCGGGCAACACCGACTGGATCGGCTTCACCGACGTCTACTGGATGTCGGCCGTCATCCCGGTCAACGCCAAGGCCCAGGGCACCTTCCGTTCGCAGGGCAACGGCATTTTCCGCGCCGACGTCGTCTATGACAAGTCGGTGATCCAGCCAGGCCAGAGCCTGACCCGCGAAACCAAGCTGTTCGCCGGCGCCAAGGAGCACAAGGTGCTCGACGCCTACGAAAAGTCGGGCATCGCCAACTTCGGGCTGGCGATCGACTGGGGCTGGTTCCGCTGGTTCGAAAAGCCGATCTTCTGGCTGCTCACCAAGCTGTTCAGCCTTGTCGGCAACTTTGGCGTGGCCATCATCCTGCTGACCGCGATCGTTCGCGGCATCATGTTCCCGGTGGCCCAGCGCGGTTTCGCCTCGATGGCCGCCATGCGCGCGATCCAGCCGAAGATGAAGGCGATCCAGGAGCGCTACAAGGACGACAAGCAGAAGCAACAGCTTGAGATCATGGCGCTCTACAAGCAGGAAAAGGTGAACCCGCTTGCCGGCTGCCTGCCCATGTTCCTGCAGATCCCGGTGTTCTTCGCGCTTTACAAGGTGCTGATGCTGGCGATCGAGATGCGCCACCAGCCCTTCGTGTTCTGGATCAAGGACCTTTCCGCGCCCGATCCGCTGCACATCCTGAACCTCTTCGGCCTGCTGCCGTTCAACCCGCCGGGCTTCCTTGCCATTGGCGTGCTGGCCCTGCTGCTGGGCGTGACGATGTACTTCCAGTTCAAGCTGAACCCGGCCCAGATGGACCCGGCCCAGCAGCAGGTCTTCGCGCTGATGCCGTGGTTCATGATGTTCGTGATGGCGCCGTTTGCCTCGGGCCTGCTGGTCTACTGGATCACCTCGAATATCCTGACCATTGCGCAGCAGCAGTTCCTTTACAGCCGTCATCCGCAGCTGCGGGCGCAGGCCGAAAAGGACGCGCAGGACAAGGCGCGCACCGCCGGACGCAAGGCCTGAGACTGACATGGAAGAAGAAAACACAGAATTGATGGAGCAGGCGCGCAAGCTCTTTTCGGGACCGGTAACGTTCCTGAAGAGCGCGCCAGCGCTCAAGTTCCTCCCCGATGGCGATTCGCCGGAGATCGCCTTCTGCGGTCGGTCGAACGTCGGCAAGTCGTCGCTGCTCAATGCGCTGACCGGCCGCAAGTCGATCGCGCGCACTTCGGTGACGCCGGGGCGCACGCAGGAGCTGAACTTCTTCGAAGTGGGCGAACCGCTGCAGTTCCGCCTCGTCGACATGCCCGGCTACGGCTTCGCCAAGGCGCCGCCTGCGGTCGTCGAGACCTGGCGGCGCCTGGTGCGCGACTATCTGCGCGGCCGCGTGGCGCTGAAACGCACGTTGCTGCTGGTCGATGCGCGCCACGGCGTGAAGACCGTCGATGCCGAAATGATGAAGATGCTGGACGAAGCCGCCGTCGGCTATCGGATCGTCCTGACCAAATCCGACAAGATCAAGGCGAGCGAACTGGAAAAGGTTCATGCCGAGACGATTGCCGAGGCGCGCAAGCACCCGGCGGCCTATCCTGAAGTGCATGTCACTTCTTCGGAGAAGGGGCTGGGCATCGCCGAGCTTCGGGCCGCAGTGCTCTCCGATTCGCAGACCTGAACCGAATGGGCGGGATCGGGGCCTTCACGGCGCCGATCCCGTCTGCTCGTATCGATACCCCTCTGCCGCCCGGTTTGTTTCGCGGCATAGACAGGCGTGATCCGCGGGGCGCTATAGGCGCCTGCCGATGCCCCGGTCCCGCTTCGGGACATGCGGCGATAGCTCCGCAATGACCCTTTTCTCCTTTGATATTCATGACTTGCCGGGCGGTGATCGCTGCGGACCGGACGGACTTGCACGAAGCATCCGGAAAAGTGCGAATGTGACGATTGCGTGACGGTGATGGTTCGCCTAGAGGCGCTCGGTCGCGTCAATGAGAAGAAGGAGTCTCGCCATGCGCCAGATTGCCGTTCTTCCCTATCGCGCCACCGGGCCTTCGGTTGATGCGCCGATTCAGATTCTTCTGATTACCTCGCGCCAGACGCGCCGCTGGGTCATTCCCAAGGGTGGGCTGATGAAAGGCCTTCCTCCGCACGCGGCGGCTGCCGTGGAAGCAGAGGAAGAAGCCGGCGTTCGCGGCGCGGCCTGCCCCATTCCGCTCGGCTCCTATCGCTATCGCAAACGGCGCGCCTCGGGCGCATCGGTGTGGGCGGATGTGGATGTATTTCCCTTTGCAGTCACCGAGGAACTTGACTCCTGGGACGAACAGCATCAGCGCGAACGCCGCTGGTTCTCGATGGCGGAGGCCGCTAAGGCGGTCGACGAAGAGGACCTGCGCGCGCTGATCCGTTCGTTCGGCGCGCGCGAGTTTCGCGCCGCGGCCAGTCCCGCCCGCCTCATCGGCGCGGTGGCTGACCGGATGGCGGACAAGACAGGGATCAATACCATGTTTGCCTGGTTCCAGAAGTTGCTGCCGCAGCAGGGCGACTTCTTTGAGTTGTTCGAGCGGCAGGCCGCCACGCTTGTGGCCGGTGCCGACGCTCTCGCCCGCCTGGCGCAGGGCGGGGCCGGCCGCGCCCAGCACATCCGCGAAGTGGGTGAGCGCGAGCACGATGCCGACGAAATCACCCGCGAGGTGCTCCAGACGGTGCGCCGCACGTTCCTCACCCCGTTCGACCGCTCGTCGATCACCAGCCTCATCACCACGATGGACGATGCCATCGACGAGATGCAGCAGGTGGCGAACGCCGTGAACCTCTATGAGGTCGCGGAGTTCGAACCGGAGATGATCGACATGGCGGCGATCATCGTCGACGCCGCGCGTCTGACGGCAGAGATCATGCCGCTCCTGCGCAAGATCGCGGACAACGGCAATCGCCTGCACGAGCTGACCGAGCGCCTGGTGCGCATGGAAGGCCATGCCGACGAAATCCACGCGGCCGGCCTGAAGCGCGTTTTCAAGGCCGATACCGGCCCCAATGGCGAAAAGGGCGATGCCCTGCACTTCATCGTGCGCCAGGAAATGTTCCGGCGCCTCGAACGCGTGGTCGACCGCTTCGAGGACATCGCGAACGAGATCGACGGTCTCGTGATCGACCACGCCTGACCGGCGGCCTTTCACCATGGATCATACGCTCGCACTGCCGCTGTTGATCGGCCTCGTCGCGCTCGCGCTGGCGTTCGACTTCCTCAACGGCCTTCACGATGCCGCCAACGCCATCGCCACCGTCGTGGCGACGCGCCTGCTTTCGCCGGTCGTCGCCGTGCTGTTCGCCGCATTCGGCAACTTCGCGGCTTACTGGATCATGGGCCTTCATGTCGCCGAGACGGTGGGCAAGGGCATCATCGACAAGGACGCCGTGACGCCCGCCGTGGTGTTCGGAGCGCTGGTAGGCGCGATGTTCTGGAACGTGCTGACCTGGATCAAGGGCATCCCTTCCTCGTCCAGCCACGCGCTGATCGGCGGCCTGCTGGGCGCCGGTGTGGCGGCGGCGGGGCCGGGGGTCATCGAATCCGAAGGTACGGTGAAGACGGTGATCGCCATCGTCGCCTCGCCCGTGCTTGGCTTCCTCATTGCCATGGCGATGATGCTGCTGACCTCCTGGCTGTTCAAGGGCACCACGCCGCGCGCGTCCAACGGGATCTTCAAGACCCTGCACTTGTTCTCCTCGGCCGCCTATTCGATCAGCCACGGCGGTAACGACGCCCAGAAGACGATGGGCATCATCGCCGTCCTGCTCTATTCGACGGGGCATCTGGAGGGCGGTTTCCACGTTCCCGATTGGGTTGTGATCAGCTGCTACGCGGCCATTTCCATCGGCACGCTCTCGGGCGGCTGGAAGATCATCAAGACGATGGGGTCCAAGCTGACCAAGCTCAACCACCACTCGGGCTTCTGCGCCTCGACCGCGGGCTCGATCGTGGTCTTCGGGGCGAGCGCGATGGGCATTCCGGTCTCGACCACCCATGCCATCACCGGCGCTGTCGTCGGCACCGGCGCCGCGCGCAGGGCCAGTGCCGTGCGGTGGTCGGTCGCGAGCCGCGTGATCGTGGCCTGGTTCGTGACGATCCCGGCCAGCGCGATCGTCGGCGCCCTGTTCTTCGAACTGACGCGGCTGTTCTGACCGGACAGGAGCGGTCCTGGGGGATGACCTCCAGGCGCGCGGAACGCCGATGCTGCTTGGCGCCCGGCGCCGTGGGCCTCTTACGGGGCTGCCGACATGTCCTGCGGTGCAAGGCGCGAGACTAAGGTATTGGCGGCGCAGGAGGTCGGCGATCTCCGGCCGTCATGCTCGCTCTTCTGCGACATCTTGCGACGCCGTTCATCCTCGACTTTGCCAGTCTGAACCGATAGGCCCGATGATCGACCTACGGGGAACTGCGCAGTGAAGCTTATTATCGGCAACAAGAACTACTCGAGCTGGTCGCTGCGCGGCTGGCTGGCCTGCAAGCAGTCGGGCCTGGCCTTCGAGGAGATCACGGTGCCGCTGTTCGGAGACGACTGGGAGGCCAAGCGCAGCTCCGACGATCTCGCGCCCAGTCACGGCAAAGTGCCGATCCTGTGGGACGGCGAAGCCGTGGTCTGGGACAGCCTGGCCATCATCGAATATCTTGCCGACAAGGTCGGCCGCGACCGGTTCTGGCCCAAGGACGATGCCGCGCGCGCCATGGCCCGTTCGATGGTGGCAGAAATGCACTCCAGCTACATGCCGCTGCGCCGGGCCTGCCCGATGAATATCCGCAGCCGGGTTCAGGGCGTCTCGCTGGGCGACGACGTGCGCGCCGACGTGGTGCGCATACTCACGCTCTGGGCCGAGGCGCGTGCGCGGTTCGGCAAGGGCGGTCCCTTCCTGTTCGGCACGTTCGGTGCGGCCGACATCATCTATGCGCCGGTCGTCAGCCGGTTCCTCACGTATGGCATCGGCGTTCCCGGCTTCGCGCAGGCCTATATGCAGGCGGTGTGGGAGCACGAATGGATGCAGCAGTGGATCAACGCTGCCGAGGCCGAGGACTGGGTGATCGAACAGTACGAGAACCCGGTCGAATAGCCGATCAGCGGCCGATCAGCGGGGGCGAGCCGTGCGATACGGCCTGCCGTCCCGGTGATGATAGCCCTCGGCGTCGAACGTCATGTCGATGTCCGGATAAGCGCCGGAGCCGTCCGGGTTGCCGGCGCTGATGGCCACGAACACGCAGTCCGCGTCGCTCTCGTTGATGAGGTGATGGCCGTTGCGGACGCCTTTGGGCCAGGCGCAGATTTCGCCCGCGCGGACCGGGGTGCGGCCGCCGTCCTCCACCAGCACGGCTTCGCCGGCGATCATGACCAGAAGCTCGTCCTCGTCTTCGTGCCAATGGCGCTGGCTTGACCAGGCGCCGGGCTTGAGCACGACATGGCTGGCGCCCATCTCGCTGAGTCCGCCGGCCGGAGCGAGCCGCCGCCACCATCGTCCTGCGACCGCCGCATCGAACGGTTCCGGATATCCGGTGCGATTGGACGCGGCGATGGTCTCGACATCGATCTTGGGCATGGCGATCACTCCCCGAAACGGCCGTTCCGCTATGGTCTTGGGCGCGGTCCTGTGCAATGGCCCGCGGCATGACCGAAGCCGTTGAGACCCCCGCGAGTGTCCTGGCACTCACCGAAGCCCTGCTTGCCTGCCCCAGTGTGACGCCCGCCACCGGCGCGGTGTTCGATTGCCTGGAGGGCCAGCTGGCGCCGCTCGGCTTCCACGTCCACCGTTTCCTGGCGGGAGAAGCGCCGGACGGTCCGGTCGAAAATCTCTTCGCGATCCGCAAGGGCCCTGAGGGCTCGCGCCACTTCGCTTATGCCGGGCACCTCGATGTGGTGCCCCCGGGCGAGGGCTGGAGCAGCGCGCCTTTCGCGCCCGAAGTGCGCGGCGAACTGCTCTACGGCCGCGGCGCGGTGGACATGAAGGGGTCGATCGCCGCGATGGTCGCAGCGGCCGCGCAGATCCCGGCGGATGCGGGCACGATCAGCTTCATCATCACCGGTGACGAGGAAGGCCCCGCGCGCTTCGGCACCCTGGCGCTGATCGATCATATGCGCGCGGTGGGCGAAATCCCCGACCTCTGCCTCGTCGGCGAGCCGACTTCGGTCCACCGCCTCGGCGACATGATGAAGATCGGCCGCCGCGGTTCGGTGAACATCTGGCTGGAGGTCGAAGGCGTGCAGGGCCACGTCGCCTATCCGCACCTGGCCGACAATCCGATTCCCAGGCTGGTGGCCATGCTGGCCGAACTCGATGCGCTTGTGCTCGACGAAGGCACCGACTGGTTCCAGGCCAGCAACCTGGAAGTGACCGACCTCACCGTGGGCAACGTCGCCACCAACGTGATCCCGGCCCGGGCCTCGGCGCGTATCTCGATCCGGTTCAACGATCTCCACACTGGCGAGAGCCTCTCCGCCCGCGTGGCCGAGATTGCGGAGCGCCACGGCGGCACCGCGCGCCCGGTGATCTCCGGCGAGGCTTTCCTCACCGAGCCCGGCGCCTTTTCCGCCATGCTCGCCGAAGCGATCCGCGCCGAGACCGGGGTGGAGCCCGAGCTTTCGACCAGCGGCGGCACCTCCGACGCGCGGTTCCTCAAGGACCTATCCCCGGTGATCGAGTTCGGCCTCTCGAACGCGACGATGCACAAGCGCGACGAGGCCGTGGCGATCCCCGATCTTGAAGTGCTCGTCCGCATCTTCCGCCGCGTGACCGAAGCGGCGCTCGCGAAGGGCTGAACGCCGGCTCCTGCGGGAGCAGCCCGGTGGCTGGAACTGACGGTAAGTCCGGCCGGCGACGTTGACCGCACGGGTCACGCTGTTAGTCTTGCCAGCAATTTTGTTGCGAGGTGGGAATGGGCAGGCGCCTGACGCTTTATATCTGGGTCGGCATGGTGCTCGGCATCCTCGTGGGCTGGGCGCTTCATGCCACCCTGGCTGCCGACGATCCACGCCTGGTGCAGTGGTCGGACTACTTCCGGCTGCTGCCGGACGTCTTCCTCAAGCTCATCAAGATGATCATCGCGCCGCTGGTCTTCGCCACGATCGTCACCGGCATCTCGGGCATGGGCGACAGTGCGGCACTGGGCCGCATCGGCGGCAAGGCGCTGGGCTGGTTCATCTCGGCCAGCCTGATCTCGCTGGGTCTCGGCCTGGTGCTGGTCAACCTGTTCAAGCCGGGCGTTGGCGCCGGGCTGGATACCGGGGCCGACCTCGGCAAGCTGGACGTGGGCGAACTGACGCTGCGCCACTTCATCCTGGAGATATTCCCGAGCAGCGCCGTCGACGCGATGGCCGAAAACAACATCCTGCAGATCCTGGTCTTCTCGCTCTTCGTCGGCGTGGGCCTCACGGCCATCGGCGAGCGCGGCGCCATCATCGTGAAGGTGAGCGAAGCGCTGTCCGAGCTGATGCTGCAAGTGACGGACTACGTGATGCGCTTCGCGCCTTTCGCGGTGTTCGGCGCGCTGGCCAGCGTGATCGCCACGCGCGGCCTTGGCATCATCGTCACCTACGGCGTGCTGGTCAGCGAATTCTACTTCGCGATGCTGCTGCTGTGGCTGCTGCTGTTCCTGATCGGCGGGATCTTCCTGCGCGGGCGGATCGTCACGCTGTTCCGCTATATCCGCGAGCCGCTGCTGCTTTCGTTCTCCACCGCCTCTTCCGAAGCCAGCCTGCCCAAGCTGTTCGAGCAGCTCGACCGCTTCGGCGTGCCGCGCCGTATCTCGGGCTTCATCCTGCCGCTGGGCTACAGCTTCAATCTCGACGGCTCGATGATCTACATGAGCTTCGCCTCGATCTTCATCGCGCAGGCTTACGGCATCCATGTGCCGATCGGTACGCAGATCCTGATGCTGCTGACGCTGATGGTCAGCTCCAAGGGCATTGCCGGCGTCCCGCGCGCCAGCCTGGTGGTGATCGCGGCCACGCTCACGCAGTTCGGCCTGCCGGTGGAAGGCATCGCGCTGCTGCTGGGGATCGACACTTTCCTCGACATGGGCCGCTCGGCCACCAACGTGGTGGGCAATGCCGTGGCGACGGCGGTGATTACCCGCAGCGAAGGCATGCTGCAGCCCCTGGTCGATCCTGAAGAGGAAATGCCCAGGGCGCCGACGCATTCGTCGTCCGAAGGGCGCCGGGGCCTGAATATCGACCCCGAGCAGTACGAAGGCTGACGGGGCGCGGAGGGACGCGGTTTGCGTCCCCCGCACGTCGCCGCTCTACTGCGCCAGCTTCACCGGGGTGAAAGGTGCCAGTCCGCACCCGGCTCCGCGCTGGAATCCGCCCCCCACGCGGTTGAGCGGATAGACGATGTCATTCCGGCAGAGCTGCGAGAGCGAGGTCGCATACGTAAAGCTGTCGGCGGATTTCAGGCCCGAACAGCGGTTCGGCAGCGTCACCCGCCAGACGCGATTGCCGGCGCCGCCGATGAAATCGATGGTCCAGTCGTCGCGGATGCGGGTGTTGGAGAACTGCACGAGCGACAGGCAGTCCTGCACAGGGCCGATCGCCTCGGCCGCGGGGCTGACCGGCGGCGGCGGTTTGGCCGGTTGCTGCGAGCAGGCGGCAAGGGCGAGCGGCGCGGCGGCGAAAGCGAGGGCAGGGGCAAAGCCAATGCGACGGCGGAGCATGTACGTCCTCCCGATCAGGCAGCCTTGCGAGCGGCTCCCTTTTGCAGAACCTTGTCCTTGTAGTCGCACAAGTCAACGACCGGGCAGCGCCAGCACTCCGGCGTGCGCGCCTTGCAGATGTAGCGGCCGTGCAGGATCATCCAGTGGTGCGATCCCACGCGGAACGGTTGCGGCACGCGCTTCTCCAGCTGCTTCTCCACTGCCAGCGGCGTCTTGCCCTTGGCAATGCCGGTGCGGTTGCCGACGCGGAAGATATGCGTGTCCACCGCGAAGGTTTCCGCCCCGAATGCGCAGTTCATCACGACATTGGCGGTCTTGCGGCCGACACCGGGCAGTTCGACCAGCGCATCGCGGTCTTCCGGCACCTCGCCGTCATAGCGCGCGACCAGAATCTCGGAGAGGGCGATGACGTTTTTGGCCTTGGAATTGAACAGGCCGATCGTCTTGATGTGCTGTTTGAGGCCTTCCTCGCCCAGCTCGACCATCTGCGCGGGCGTCTTCACCTCGCGGAACAGCGCGCGGGTGGCCTTGTTGACGCCCACGTCGGTGGACTGCGCCGAAAGCACCACGGCGACCAGCAGCTGGTAATTGTTGCCGAATTCCAGCTCCGTCTCGGGCGAGGGATTCAGCTCGGCGAGACGGCGGAAGAACTCGAAGATCTCGGCCTTGTTCAAAGGTCCAGAACCTCGGGCATGGTGTAGCGGCCGGCGGGCTTGTCCTTCAGCCACTGTGCGGCCTTGACCGCGCCCTTGGCGAAGATCGTGCGGTTTTCGGCCATGTGCGAGAACGAGAGCCGCTCGCTGTCGCCCAGGAAGTGCACGGTGTGATCGCCTGCCACGGTGCCGCCGCGCAGCGCCGCGAAACCGATGGTGCCGGCTTCGCGCTTGCCGGTGATGCCGTCTCTTGCGCGCACGGCGGTTTCGGCCAGGCCGACCTCGCGGCCCTTGGCGGCGGCTTCGCCCAGCAGCAGGGCGGTGCCGGAGGGGGCGTCCACTTTCATGCGGTGGTGAGTATCGACGATCTCGATATCCCAGTCTTCACCCAGCTTGCTGGCGGCTTCGCGCACGAGGTGGGCAAGCAGGGTGACGCCGAGCGAGGTGTTGCCGGTCTGAAGCACGGGAATGTGCTGCGCGGCCGAATCGATCAGCCAGTGATGGCGTTCCTCTAGCCCGGTGGTGCCCACGACGATGGGAATGCCCGCATCCACCGCCGCATCGAGGTTGGCTTCGAGCGCGACGGGGGTGGAGAAGTCGATCAGCACGTCCGAATGGGCCGACAGTGCGCCGAGGTCTCCGTCGCGGCCGATACCGCCGGAAAGGTCCTCGCCGGCAGCCTCGATGGCCTGTGCGATCGCCTGTCCCATGCGCCCTGCGCTGCCGATAATTCCGATTCGTGCCACTTGCCGTCTCCGTTGAAGGCTGGTCTCATGGCGGGGATGAAGGACATCCGCAACATCGTCATCCTCACCGGCGCGGGCGTGAGCGCCGAAAGCGGCATCGATACCTTTCGAGACGGCGGAGGGCTGTGGGAGCAGCACCGCGTCGAGGACGTGGCCACGCCGGAGGCTTTCGCGCGCGATCCCGATCTGGTGCTGCGCTTCTACGACATGCGGCGAGAGGCGATCCAGACCAAGGAACCCAACGCCGCCCATCTCGCGCTGGCGCGCCTCGATCGCGAATGGGAGGGCGAATTGCTGATCGTCACGCAGAATGTGGACGACCTGCACGAACGGGCCGGCGCAAAACGGGTGCTCCACATGCATGGCGAGCATCTCAACGCCTGGTGCACGGCCTGCGACGTGCGCTCACCTTGGACCGGCCCGCTGCGCGATCGCCCCGCCTGTCCCGAATGCGGCGCCGCGGAACTGCGGCCCGACATCGTCTGGTTCGGAGAAATGCCCTACCGCATGGACGAGATCTTCGAGGCTCTGGAGCAGGCGGACCTGTTCGTCTCCATCGGCACGTCCGGCGCGGTCTATCCCGCAGCCGGTTTCGTGCGCAACGCGCGCGAATTCGGGGCGGAGACGCTGGAGCTGAACCTCGAACCTTCGCAGGGGACCGCTTGGTTCGATGAGGCGCGCCATGGGCCGGCCACCGCACTGGTCAGCGCCTGGGTAGATGAAGTGCTCGGCCTATGACGATGCACAAGGGGAGCTGTCACTGCGGCGCGGTCACGCTGGAACTGGCGGATCAGCCGCACGAGGTTTGCGATTGCAACTGTTCGGTCTGCCATCGGCTGGGGGCGCTATGGTCCTATCACAGCCCCGCGAAAGTGCGGATCGAGGGTCCGCTGGCGGGCTACCAGACCGGCGATAAAGTGCTCACCTTCTGGCACTGCCCGCACTGCGGCTGCACCACGCACTGGAGCCCGGTCGATCCCGCGCAGGACCGGATGGGCGTGAACATGCGCCTGTTCGATCCCGCACTGCTCGCGCGGCTATCGGTCTACGCTTACGACGGCAGATCGGCCTGAACGGGCGCTGCGGTCCCGCAGGCGCGGCAGCCGGGATCCTTGGCGATCCTGAGCGGCCGTAGCGAGGGCGCCATGCCGTCGATCAGGTGAAGCGTGCCATATTGCGGAACGCCCAGCGCGGCCTTGCCTTCCAGCAGGACGCGCATGGCATGCATGGCCGCAAACGTGCCGACCATGCCGACCATGGCTCCCAGCACACCGTCCGCCGCACAAGTATCGCAGTACTGCGCATCGAAGGCATCGCCCACGAAACAGCGGTAGCAAGGCTGCTCCGGCAGGTGCCCGGCGAAATTGGCGACCTGGCCCTGGAATCGGCCAACCGCCCCGCTGGTGAGGGGAATGCCGAGTTTCACACAGGAATCTGACACCAGCAGCCGAGTCGCGAAGTTGTCACACCCGTCCAGTACCACGCTCGCGCCGGAGAGAATCTCTGCCGCGTTGTCACCCCCGAGACGCGTTACGATCGGCAGGACCTCAAGGCCAAGATCAAAGCGCCGCACCCATTCGGCCGCCGCTTCCGCCTTGGGCTTGCCGATATCAGATGGCGTATAAATCGTCTGACGTTGCAGATTGCTGACGTCCACCGTGTCGTCATCGATCAGTGTCAGCCGTCCTATGCCGGCTGCGGCGAGATATTGAAGGGCAGGACTGCCTATCCCGCCGCAGCCGACAAGCACCACATGCGCCTCCGCCAGGCCGACCTGGCCGGCGCCGCCCACTTCGGGCAGCACGATGTGGCGCGCAAAGCGCTGGAGGCGTTCCGGGGAAAGGCTCATTCGCGGCCTGCTTCGCCGCCGGTCGCGCCGCCCGACACCCCATCGGGCTCGGCCGGGATCGGCAGGGGTTCCGGCCGTTCCTTGCGGAAACCGTGCATGCCGAACCACCACTGGGTAGCGATCACCGCGCCTTTGGCGGGCTGGAGCATGCCGATCATCATCGCCACCGCCAGGGGAATCAGGATCGCGAACATGGCCGCGGGGCCAAGGTGGAAGTCCTTGGACAGGGTGATGATCAGCGGCGCCATCAGGTGGCCGGTGACGATCATAGCAATATAGGCCGGAAAATCGTCCGCCCGCTGCGGCGTCAGATCCAGCATGCAGACCGGGCAGCGTTCCAGCGGCTTCAGCCATTTGCGGAACAGGCGGCCTTCGCCGCAGCGCGGGCAGCGGCAACGCACGCCGCGCAGGGCGGCTTGCGAATAGGCTGCGGGAAGGGCGGGGCTCATGGCCGGGGCCTACAGCATCGGGGCCGGGTGGGGCAAGGCGGGCCAGCCTGTCTGAAATGCCTTGCCGGGCCGGCCGCGACCCGGCTTGCGCGCAGCGGCTATTCGTCCTTGGAGATCTGAACCCGGTTGCGCCCGCCGTTCTTGGCGGCATAGAGCGCGCCGTCGGCATTGCGCGTCGCCTGGTCGAGATGGGCGAAATTGCGGATCGGGGCGAGCCCGCAGGAGAAAGTCACCGGCCATTCGTCCCCGCGCAAGGTGGGGTCGAGCGCGATGCTGGCGCGCAGGCGCTCCATCACCACGCGCGCTTCTTCCAGCAGGGTATCCGGGAAGAGAATCGCGAATTCCTCGCCGCCCCAACGGGCCACCACGTCCGACCGGCGCACGCCGTGTTCCAGCCGCAGCGCCACTTCGCGCAGCAGTGCGTCGCCGGTGGCATGGCCGAAGCGGTCGTTGATCGCCTTGAAGCGGTCGATATCGACCATCGCGAAGACCGAATTGCAATCGGCCGCGAGGATCCGCCGCGCCGAATCGAGGAAGCCGCGGCGATTGCGCAGGCCGGTCAGTTCGTCGCGTTCGGAAGCCTCGATCAGGCGCTCGATCCGTGCCGCCGATTCGTTGGCGGCCACGGCCACCCCGTGGAGCAGGCGGCCGACGAGGTCTTGGTTGCCCACGGGAACCATGCCCACGCGCTCCCCGGCCTGGATCGACCGGAGCATCTCCGTGGCGGTGGTGATCGGGCTGAGCAGCGCATGGATCGCCGCGAGGCCGAACAGGGTACCCAGCAGGGTGGCGGCCAGCAAAATCAGCAGGATCGCCGGCTGCCACTGCCCGGTAGCGGCCTGATAGGCGACGCAGGCGAGCAGCGGAACGTGCACCGCCCCGAAGCAGACGAGGAGGATGCGCCATTCGTAGCGCCGGGGGAACAGGAAAGTCGTGGCCTGATAGAAGCGCATGGGGAGCCTCTTCCGTCGGGCGAAGGCCGCCCGGGTCGCATGGAGACTACATCACTACGCTTATTCAGTGGTTAAATTTTTGCATCCCAGCCGGATAGAGCAGGTTGCGGGCCGAGGACGACAAGTCGGCAGTGCCGCAAGCCAAGACCGGCAGGCCCTTGTCTTCGTGGTTTTACTGTCTTCGTGGTTTTACTTGTCGCTCGTCATCGCCGGGGAAGTCCGGGTGAGGCAGCGCCTGTGCGTCTTTGCCGCGGCGGCCTGTGGGCAAGTTTGCGGACAAGCCCGCGGACAAGTTGGTGACGCGCCGGGGGATAAGCCCCCGGCCACCTCTCATGCTTCGGACCGGATCAGGATTCGAGCTGGCGCAGCAGCGAGCGGACGTCGCCGTCCATGTCCGCATCGCGCGTGCGCAGCTCTTCGATCAGGCGCACGGCGTGAATCACGGTGGAGTGATCCCGCCCGCCGAACTTGCGGCCGATCTCCGGGTAGGAGCGCGGCGTCAGCACCTTGGCGAGATACATGGCCACCTGGCGCGGACGCACGACGGCGCGGGCGCGGCGCTTGGAACTCATCTCGGTCCGGTCGATCCGGTAGAACTGGCAGACCGTGCGCTGGATCTCGTCGATCGTGATGCGGCGGCGGTTGGCCGAGAGGATATCGGTGAGCTGTTCCTCGGCAAGCTGGAGCGAGACGGCCTGCCCGGTGAGCTGGGCATAGGCGATCAGCTTGTTCAGGCCGCCGACCAGTTCGCGCACGTTGCGATTGATGGTGCGGGCCAGGAACTCGATCACATCGGCCGGCACGTCGACCGAGGCGAAGCGGCCAAGGCGGTTTTCGAGAATCGAGCGGCGCAGTTCGATGTCGGCCGGCTGGATGTCGGCGACGAGGCCCATCGACAGGCGCGACAGCAGGCGCGGTTCGACACCGTCGAGCGCCTGGGGCGCGCGGTCGGCGGCGAAGACCAGCCGCTTGCCTTCCTGGAGCAGGGCATCGATCGTGTAGAGCAGTTCTTCCTGCGCCGAAGCCTTGCCGATGATGAACTGGATGTCATCCACCAGCAGCAGGTCGAAACCGCGCAGGCGCGACTTGAACTCGATCATCTGGTTCTGGCGCAGGGCCTGGACGAATTCGACCATGAAGCGCTCGGCCGAGCAGTAGAAGATCCGCGCGTGCGGGTGGTTCGCCAGATAGGCGTGGCCGATCGCGTGCAGCAGGTGGGTCTTGCCCTGTCCCGTCGCGCCCTTGAGGTAGAGCGGCGAGAACTGCGGCGTCTCGGTGGCGGACATGCGCTGGGCGGCATTGCAGGCCAGCACGTTGCTCTGGCCGGTCACGAACGAGGTGAACGTCTGCGAGGCGTCGATGCCGACCGGACCCTGGCCGAGCGCGGCGAAAGCCTCGCCCTGGAGGACGGCCGCGATCGAATCCGCCGAACCCTGGGCCGAATCGTTGGCCGGCGCGCTGTTCGGGCGGCCGCCGCTGCCGAGGCGCAGTTCGGGCAGCTGCCGGCGACCGGGGTGCACCAGGATGCGGACGTGGCGGACGTCTGGACGGGCGATCTTCCAGGCCAGCGACAGGCGATCGGCAAAGCGATCCGCCACCCAATTGGCCGAGAACTCGGTGGGCAGATACAGATCGAGCGTACCGGTTTCCTTGCAGTAGTTGCCCGGCTGGATCGGCTTGATCCACTGGCTGTGCGCCTGATGGCCGAGATCCTTGCGCAGGCCCTGGCTGATGTCAGCCCAGTCTGCCGCCAGATTCACGGCTTCCTGATCCTCTTCCATCGCCACTCGTACCGCCTTCGATTTCTTAATCACGCCGTTTGCGCCCTGACTTGCCGGAGACCGACCCGCTGTTGAACCTGACACTGGACCAACTCCCCTCTGTTGGCAGCTACCCCGAATGTGGCCCAGCGGGCCGCGAAAATTGAATGCCATGCGTGGAACCGGTGCCCACGGGAGGTGAATCCCGATGTGAGCCCCCGTACGGAGCCGGAAAACGCGGACAAAACGACCCTCGACTGCAGGAGTGCCTGCAGCAGGAGTCTCGTCGCTGTCGATGTTCCCCAGCCGGTTTCCGCTCCGGCCTGTGGACTTCTTTTAGGAACGGGTTTGGCCGCCGTGCAAGACAGCACTCCCCAAATAAAAAAAAATATGGCGGTTGACTCGCCTTCAGTGCCCAATTTCCGTCATGATCTAAATTATCACATAAAAACAGATAGTTAGTGACGCGTTGCGATTCTCTTGCATGCGAATCGCAACGTTTCCGCGCCTTTCGCCCGCAAGGCGCACAGCACCCTGTCAGGGTCCCGAAATGGGGCGCCCAGGCCCTCGCTCCAGGCGTTCCTGTTACGTACTCACCGAAGCGGCAAGTCTTGCCGGGCAGGGGGCGAATCGCTCCCGCGAATCCCTTCTGTGACATCCGCACGACTCACGCGGGCGATTCTGGATCAGCAGATCGGGCCGGCAGATCGGGGGCAGCAGATGGAGGTCAGCAGAGTGGGTCGGCACGCCGGCCATGAACTAGCCGGAGGGCGTCTGGGAGGCCTGTGCCGCTTGCTCTAAGCGAGGGCCGTGCTGGGCCCCCAAACGGGCGCGGCCCGCGCGGCTGCCTGAAATCTCGTCCGGCGGGACGGGAGTTCAGATAGCTGCGCGGGCCGGTGCCGCACGGTGGGCGCGCCTCAGGGGCGCGCCTGCCGGGTATGATCAGCCGAGCGAGGCGACGCGCTTGGTGAGACGCGACATCTTGCGCGAAGCCGTGTTCTTGTGAAGCACGCCGCGAGCCACGCCGCGAGCCAGTTCAGGCTGGGCTTCCTTGAGAGCAGCCGTCGCGGCGCCCTTGTCACCACCGGCGATCGCCGTCTCGACCTTCTTCAGGAAGGTGCGGATGCGGCTGATGCGGTTCGTATTGATCTCCGCGCGGCGCTCGTTACGGCGGATGCGCTTGCGGGCTTGCGGCGTATTGGCCATCGAATTTCCTCTGTCTGGCCCCCCCACAGCGGTGATGGCGGCCCAATTGCCTGATCGAATCTCTAGGCGAGCGGACTCGCCGGAAAGCGCGCCCCTTAACGGTGAAGCGCCGTTCCGTCAACCCGTGAGAGGCGCTGAAAACGGCCCGTTTCCGGGTTTCCGGGCGCGGAGAGGCGCTGTTTGAGCCATGCGGGCCCCGTCTATCTCTGGCAGCGGGCGCACCAGAACGTGCTGCGCCCGCCCTGGGCGAATCGCTGGACCGGGGCGCCGCAGGTACAGTCCTGCCCTTCGCGCCCGTATACCTGCCATGCGGCGGCGAAATATCCCAGTTCGCCGTTGGGCTGCGCGTAGTCGCGGATCGTCGAGCCTCCCGCCGCGATCGATTCTGCCAGGACCTCCCGGATCGCCGGCACCAGCTTGCGTAAGGCAGGCAGGGTGACGAGCCCGGCCTGCTTGTCGGGCCGGATGCCGGCCCGGAACAGCGCCTCGCATACGTAGATATTGCCTAGGCCCGCCACGATCGACTGGTCGAGCAGCATCTGCTTGATCGGCGCAATGCGCCCGGCAAAGGCCGCCTTGAGGTGCGCGGCGGTCAGGTCTTCGCCCAGCGGCTCGGGGCCGAGCGCCGCGAAAGGACCCCAGGAATCGAGCGCCGGGGTGGCCACGAGGTCGACCGAGCCGAACCGCCGCGCATCGTTGAGCGCCAGGACATGGCCGGACCCGGTTTCCATGACGAGGTGGTCGTGTTTCTCGGCCGTTTCGGGTTCGATGCGCCAGCGGCCGGACATGCCGAGGTGGAAGACCATCGTCTGTTCGCGATCGGTATGGATGAGGCCGTACTTCGCGCGGCGGCCGAGACCGGTGACCGTGGCGCCGGTGAGCACTTGCACCAGATCGGGCGGAAAAGGACGGCGCAAATCTGCCCGGTTGAGCGTGATGCGGGCGATCCGCTCGCCCTCCAGGTAGCGGGCGAGGCCGCGAACGGTGGTTTCTACTTCGGGAAGTTCTGGCATCGTGGAAGGGAGATAGGGGATGGGGGGAGGAAGAAAAGGGGAAGACCTGCAGGTAAGCACGGCGCCTGCATTTTCCCTTTTCTTCCGTTCGCTTCCGAAGCAAGCCAAGCGCATGGAAAACAACAGGTCTCACACGCGCGCGTTCCTTATGCTGGGGCTGGTCATGCTGTTCTGGGCAGGCAACTCGATCGTGGGACGGGCGGTGCGGGCGGATGTCCCGCCTTTCACCCTGGCCTTCGGGCGCTGGATGATCGCGGTGCTGATCCTGCTCCCCTTCGCGGCGCGCCAGCTCTGGAAAGAGCGGGCCGAGGCGCTGGCCGCCTGGCGATGGGTGCTGGCGCTCGGCTTCTTCGGGGTCGTGTGCTTCAACGGCTTTATCTACAAGGGGCTGCATTTCACCACGGCCGCCAATGCCCTGCTGCTGCAGGCGGCGATCCCGGCGACGGTCATGCTGCTGGACTTCGCGATCTTCAGGGGGCGTCCGGGGCGGATGCATGTGCTGGGAGTGGTCGTCTCCACGATCGGGGTCGCGGCCATCGTGTTCCGGGGCGATCCGGCGGCACTGGTGCAGCTGCGTTTCGGACCCGGGGACGGGCTGATCTTCTGCGCGGTAGCGGCCTGGTCGCTCTACACCGTGTTCCTGCGCAAGCGCCCGGCGATATCGGCCCCGAGCTTCCTGCTGCTGACGTTCACGATCGGCGCCTGCGCAATGGCGCCGCTGGCGGCGATGGAAACCATGCAGGGGCAGGTCGTGGCCTGGAGCCCGAAAGTCCTGGCCGCCTATGCCTATATCGGCGTGTTCCCATCGGTGATCGCGTACTTCATCTACAACCGCGCCACGCATGAGCTGGGCGCGGCGCGGGCGGGGCAGGCGATCACGCTGATGCCGCTGTTCGGCGCATTGCTCTCGGCTCTGCTCCTTGGCGAGGCGCTGCATCGCTATCATGTGGCGGGCATGGCCCTGATCCTGGGCGGCATCGTTCTTTCGGCTGCCGCCGCGCGTAACGCGGACATCGAGACCGACCCCGCGCGCAAGAGGGCGATGGCCACCGATTAGGGGTGCCGGGCGGCGCAGCCGGCAGACACCCCGCGCAACCCGGCCCCCTCGGCAAAATAACCAAATCACCGGGTGGCGCAGGCGCGGCCGGACGGCTAGAGGACTGCGCCATGAGCGAAACGGTTTCCTTCGGCTACGAAGAGGTCAGCCCCGACGAGAAGGAAGGGCGCGTCGGCGCCGTCTTCTCCAGCGTCGCACGCAAGTACGACGTGATGAACGATGCCATGTCCGTGGGCATGCACCGGCTCTGGAAGGACAAGTTCGTGCGCCGCGTGAAGCCGCGCGAAGGCGAACAGATTCTCGACATGGCCGGCGGCACGGGCGACATCGCCTTCCGCATGGCGGCGCAGGGCGCCTCGATCACCGTGTCCGACATCAACCAGGACATGCTGGACGTCGGCATCGAGCGCGCGATGGAGCAGGGCATAGATGGCCTGGTCTGGTCGCGCCAGAACGCCGAGGTGCTGTCTTTCGGGGACCGGTTCTTCGATGCCTATACGATCGCTTTCGGCATTCGCAACGTCACCCATATCGACAAGGCGCTGGCCGAGGCGCACCGCGTGCTCAAGTTCGGCGGACGTTTCTTCTGCCTCGAATTCTCGACCACCGAATGGCCCGGCTTCAAGGAAGTCTACGATGCCTATTCGCACCACCTGGTGCCGAAGATTGGGCAGGCCATCGCCGGTGACGCCGAATCGTACCGCTACCTGATCGAATCGATCCGCCGCTTCCCGCCGATGCCGGAATTCGAACGGATGATCCGCGCGGCTGGGTTCAAGCACACCAAGGTCGAGCCGATCATGGGCGGCCTCGTCGCGATCCACTCGGGCTGGAAAGTGTAACCGGACAAGTGACGGGTTCCACGACGCATGTCCTGCGCCTCCTCAAGTGGGGGCGCGTCCTCGCACGCCATGGCGCGCTGCGCGGGATCGAGAACGACCGCAATGCCCCGGCCCAGGTCAAGCGCCTCTCCCGGATCGCCCGCTTCGGCACCCGCCAGCCCGCCGAGCCGGACTATGCCGGCGCCTTCCAGGAAATCGGCCCGGCCGCGATCAAGCTCGGCCAGGCGCTGGCGACGCGGCCCGATCTCGTGGGCGAGGGGCCTGCGCGCAATCTGCTGACCCTGCAGGACAGCCTGCCGCCGGTGGCTTTCTCCGAGATCCGCCAGGTGATCGAGAGCAGCTTCGGCCGCCCGCTGGAGCAGGTTTTCGCCTCGATTGAGGAAGACCCGGTCGGCGCCGCTTCGATCGCCCAGGTGCACCGGGCGATCACGCCTGACGGCCGCACCGTGGCGGTGAAAGTGCTGCGCCCCGGCATTCGCGAGCAGTTCGCCCGCGATGTGGAGACGTATGAATGGGCCGCCGCCCATCTTGAGGCGCTGGGCGGGGAAGCCTCGCGCCTGCGTCCGCGCGCGGTCGTCGCCAACCTCAAGCGCTGGACCCTGCGCGAGCTGGACCTGCGGCGGGAAGCCGCCTCGGCGTCGGAACTCTCCGATGCGATGAAGGGCATCCACGGCTACCGCGTGCCGCACATCGACTGGGACCGCACCAATGGGCAGGTCCTGACGATCGAGTGGATCGGTGCCACCAAGATGAGCGACCTCGCCGGTCTGCGCGCGGCCGGCCACGATCTGCCCCGGCTGGCGCACAAGCTGGTGATCACGTTCCTCACCCAGGCGATCTCCAGCGGCTTTTTCCATGCCGACATGCACCAGGGCAACCTGTTCGTGGAGGACGACGGCACCATCGTTGCCATCGACTTCGGCATCATGGGCCGCATCAACCGGCAGGCCCGGCTCTGGCTGGCGGAGATCCTCTACGGCCTCACCACCGGCAACTATCGCCGCGTGGCCGAAATCCATTTCGAGGCGCAATACGTCCCGAGCTACCACACCGTCGAAGAGTTCGCGACGGCGCTGCGCGCGGTGGGCGAGCCCATGCGCGGCAAGCCGGTCTCCGAACTGTCGGTCGGCCAGATGCTCGACGGGCTGTTCGCGATCACGCGCGATTTCGACATGGCGGTGCAGCCGCACCTGCTGCTGCTCCAGAAGACCATGGTCATGGTCGAAGGCCTGGCCACCGCGCTCGATCCCGACATCAACATGTGGGACGTTTCGGCGCCGTTCGTGAAAAGCTGGCTGCGCGACGAACTCGGCCCCGAGGCGGTCATTGCCGACCGCCTGCGCGAGGATCTCGGCACGCTGCTGCGCCTGCCGGCGCTGGTGCGGCGGATCGAGGAGAAGTTCCCGCCCAAGGGCGGCGCGCCCGAACAGGCGCCGCTGCCCGATGTCGACCTCATCTGGGAGCGCCGCAGCAAGCACAAGCCCGAGGGCAACCCCTGGCTGGGCCGCGGCCTTGCAGCGGTGCTGGGCGGTGCGGCGGCCTGGGGGCTGACGTATTGGGCGCTGATGGGATGATGCGCCGTTTTTGAGGCCGGCATTCCCAAACTGATTGCGCCCTCCGGCGCGGTGTTGCACAAGCCCCGAGCATGAGTGGACCACGCATTCTCCTGGTCGTGGGCGGCGGTATCGCCGCTTACAAGTCCTGCGAACTCGTCCGGCAGATCCGCAAGGAAGGCGGCGAAGTCACTTGCGTCCTGACCGAGGGCGGAGCGCACTTCGTCACGCCCATGGCGCTTGCGGCCTTGTCCGAAAAGCCGGTCTACACCACGCTCTGGGACCTCAAAAACGAGGCCGAGATGGGGCATATCCAGCTCAGCCGGGAGGCGGACCTCGTCGTGGTCTGCCCGGCGACGGCGGATCTGCTGGCCAAGATGGCGTCGGGCATTGCCGACGATCTCGCCACGACCATGCTGCTGGCGACGGACAAGCCGGTCATGGCGGTCCCGGCGATGAACGTGCGCATGTGGCAGCACGCCGCCACCACGCGCAACGTCCAGGTGCTGCGCGATGCCGGGGTGGACGTGATGGAGCCTGACGAAGGCACCATGGCCTGCGGCGAATACGGTCCCGGCCGGCTGCCCGATCCGCTGGCGATCTGGCAGCGCATCGCCTGGGCGCTCGGCCTCGGCCCGGTGGAAGTCGCGCCGTTGCCGGGGGGCGATCCTTTCAGCTGGCAGCCGCAGTTCGCGACGCCTGAGCCCGAGCATTCGGAACCCGACGATATCGGCCTGGGCGGCCTTTCCGGCGGCCTGATCGCGCGCGGGCGGCAGAAGGGCAAGCAGGCCATCACCTTTGGCGACGGCGGAAGCGACGGCCGGGACGCAGGCCTTGCCGCGAGCCATGAAGATCTCGGTTTCACGCCGGAAGAAGCCGCGCTGGCGGCCCGCAAGGGCGAGGCGCGCGCCGCGCCCGCCACCGATCCCGAAGCGCTGCATCTGGCGCAGGCGCCTTTCGAGGGGCCGCTTTCCGGGCGCCACGTCCTGGTCACTGCCGGGCCGACCTGGGAGCCGATCGACCCCGTGCGCTACATCGCCAACCGTTCCTCGGGCAAGCAGGGCTTCGCGATCGCCGCCGCCGCTGCCGAGGCCGGCGCGCGGGTCACCCTGGTGGCGGGGCCGGTCCACTTGCCCACGCCGCCCGGTGTCGACCGCGTGGATGTGGAAAGCGCCTTGCAGATGGCCGAGGCGGTGAAGCGCTCCATGCCCGCCGACATCGCCGTCATGGTTGCGGCCGTGGCCGATTGGCGCGTCGCCCATACGGCCGACCAGAAGCTCAAGAAGCGCGGCTCCGCGCCGCCGGCCCTCTTGCTCACCGAAAATCCCGACATCCTGGCCACGCTCGCGACCAGCCCCGAACGGCCACCGCTGGTGATCGGCTTCGCGGCGGAGACGCAGGACGTCATTCGCTACGCCACCGAAAAACGCAAACGCAAGGGTGCCGACTGGATCATCGCCAACGACGTGTCGGGCGATGTCATGGGCGGCGATGTGAATGCGGTCCACATCGTGCGCGCGGACGATGTGATCAGTCTTCCGGAAATGCCCAAGGAGGACGTCGCGCGCGCCCTCGTCGAAAGGTTCGCAGATGCACTCCCCCGCTGACGTCCCCGTCCCCGTCAAGATCCTGCCTCACGGCGAAGGGCTGGACTTGCCCGCTTACGCCACGAACGGCGCGGCGGGCATGGACGTGGTCTCGGCGGAAGACGTGACGCTGGCACCGGGCGGCCGTCATGCCGTTGCCACCGGCCTGGCCATGGCGATTCCGCCGGGCTTCGAGATCCAGGTCCGTCCGCGTTCGGGTCTGGCGCTCAAGCACGGGATCTCGGTACCGAATTCGCCGGGCACGATCGATTCGGACTATCGCGGCGAACTCAAGGTCATCCTGATCAACCACGGCGCGCAGGCTTTCGAGATCCGCCGCGGCGACCGTGTGGCGCAGCTCGTGCTGGCGCCGGTGACGCGCGCCGCCTGGCTGACGGTGGATGAGCTGGAATCCACCGAGCGCGGTGAAGGCGGGTTCGGTTCGACCGGCGGGGTCGTCGCCCTGGGAAGCTGAGGGACGTCCCGGGGGTTATCCCCCGGACCCTCGATATTTCAGCTTTCTTGCGCGTTTGCTGCGGCGTGCCGGTCGGTCCCTGGAGGACGCGATGGGCGCGCCGGCACCTGACTTTGGCCGTTTTGAAGGGGCGGGGGCAATGCTCCCTGTTTTCCGTCAATCCTTGCGATCGAGTCGCGCGCGCTTGTCGCGGCGGCGCTTCAGCGAATACCAGCCCACCCCGCCGATCCCGGCGATCGCCGCGAGCCCTTTGGCAAGCGTTGAAAAGGCTGCGGAAAGGGCGCCCACGGTCACGCCCCAGAAGAGCTGCGACATGATGGCCATGAAGGTGTTCATTAGGCGGCGAGCATTCCCGTGCGGTTGGCGGCGGTCAACCGGAGCGGCTGCGATACGGGCCGGACCGGCAAAAAGAAAGGACGGGCCCGCATATTTCAGCGGACCCGCCCCTCGGTGCCTCCCTCTTCGCAGGGGGAGCCAATCAGCTCATTTTTCTAAAGATCACTTCTTTTCCGGCGCGACGGTAATGCGCACGGTCTCGCCCGAGTTCCCGGGGAAATTCGTGAACATCGATTCGACGAGGTTCGGAATGAGGTACTGCAGGTGGTTCGAAGCCGAAACGGCCTCGGCCTTGCCCTCGAACAGGCGCTGGTTGTCGGCCGCCCGGTCGATCTTCAGCGTGATGCCGCTGGTGTAGACGGTGTAGGAATCCACGCCGCCATCGAAGAACGGATCGTACCAGCCATAGCGCCACGGGCCGCCCCAGCCCCAGCCGCCGCCCCAGCCGCGACCGTAGTAGCCACGGCCTCCCCAGCCGCCGCCATACCACGGGCCCCAGTAGCCGCCGCCCATTGCGGGCGTCGAACGGACGCGCTCACGGCCGGTGTCGACGCCGTAGTCGAAGCGGGCGATCAGGGTTGCCTTCGAAGGATCGTCCACGGTGGCATAGCCCACCTTCTGCAGGCGATCGCTGACCAGGCGGGCGTAAGTTGCGAATTCGAGGCCGCCCGCAAGCTTGGGATCGTCCGCCACGACGGCGACGGTCTGGCCGGACGGTGCCGGAAGCTGCGACTGGAAACGCGAAACGTCGGCCTTGAAGGGCGTTGCGCAGGCGGCGAGGGCCATCAGCATGAAAGCCGCGGCTGCTAGCCTCAGCTTTCCGAGATGGGTTCCGGGATGTTCTGTCATCGGTTTCACTCCACGAACCTGCCAGGTCCGAAACGCCCTTCCCAAGCGCGGCCTGTGATTCCTTGCGACTCTGCCTTAATATCAATGCCCTGAATAGCGGTTGAATGGAGGCTAACCGGCGATAAGCCGTTTGATGTGGCCTTTGTCCATTCAGCCGTGAGTCACGGCCTGAGATCAGGGTAATCATGTAGGAAGCGCCGGCGATGTTGAACAGTTCCCCCGAGACGAATTCCATCGCGATTCTCTCCGTGCAATGCGGGAAAGTCAGGCCTTTTCGCGGCGCGGACGAACCCAGCGCCATCGGCAAGCTGGCGGTGGAGGGAGCGGTTCGCGTCCGACGGCTGGGACTGGAGGGCGACGAGCAGGCGGATCTTGCGGTCCACGGCGGGCCGGACAAGGCGATCCATCACTATCCGCACGATCACTATGCCTTCTGGCGCGACTCGATCGGCGGCCATCCGCTTCTCTCGGACTATGGCGCTTTCGGCGAGAACATCGCCACCGAGGGCCTGACCGAGGACATGATCTGCGTGGGCGATCGCTGGCGGCTGGGCACGGCCCTGGTCGAGGTGTCGCAGGGGCGGCAGCCCTGCTGGAAGCTCGATCACCGCTTCGACGGCTCGGCCGTCAACGCCGGCGTGGTGAAGTCGCGCCGGTCGGGCTGGTACTACCGGGTTCTGGAGGAAGGCGAAGTCGCCGCCGGGGACCGCATGGTGCTGGCCGAGCGGCCTTGGCCCGCATGGAGCGTCCGCCGGGTCTTCGGCCTGCTGATCGCTGGCGAGCACAAGAAGGACCGCGAGGGGCTGGACGCATTGGGCGAGGTAGGCGCACTCGCGGCGACGTGGATGCGGCGCCGGGCGAAGCTCCTGGGACTGGATTCCTGAGCGAAGCGTCGTCCCGGACCGGATCCGGGACGACGCCATGCTGTCCTCAGCGCACCAGGCCGAGCGCCTCGTAGGCCTTGTCCAGCGTCGGCACGGCGAGCGCGCGGGCCTTTTCCGAACCCTTGCGCAAGATGGCGTCGAGCGCGCCGCGGTCGCTGCGCAGTTCGACGAAGCGGGCGTTGATCGGTGCCAGCTTTTCCACCAGCAGCTCGCCCAGCGCCGGCTTGAATTTGCCGAAGCCCTCGCCGCCGAAGTCGGACAGGACCGCCTCCATCGTGGTGCCGGCCATCACCGCATAGATGCCCACGAGGTTGCGCGCCTCGGCGCGGCCTTCGAGGCCTTCCTTTTCGGAAGGCAGCGGCTCGGGGTCGGTCTTGGCCTTCTTCACCTTCTGCATGATCGTGTCGGCATCGTCGGTCAGGTTGATGCGCGCCATGTCCGAGGGGTCGGACTTGCTCATCTTCGACGAACCATCGCGCAGCGACATGATGCGGGCGGCCTCGGGCGGAATGATCGGCGCGGGCAGGGTGAAGACGGGAACGTCTTCCCCGTTCTCGTCCTTGGGCGCGAAGTCGTTGTTGAACTTCTGCGCGATGTCGCGGGCGAGTTCGAGGTGCTGCTTCTGGTCCTCGCCCACGGGGACGTGAGTGGCCTGGTAGAGCAGCACGTCGGCGGCCTGGAGCACCGGATAAGTGAACAGCGCCACCGAGGCGCCTTCGCGGTTCTTGCCCGCCTTGTCCTTCCACTGGGTCATGCGGTTCAGCCAGCCCATGCGCGCGGTGCCGTTGAGCAGCCATTGCAGTTCGGCATGCTGGGGAACCTGGGTCTGGTTGAACAGGATCGAGCGGTCGGGATCGACGCCGCAGGCGACCAGGGCCGCGACCATCTCGCGCGTGTTGGCGGAGAGGGTGGCCGGGTCGTGCGGCATGGAAATCGCGTGGAGATCGGCCAGGAAGTAGAGGCTGTCACCGCCCTGCGCGGCGACTTCGTCCTGCATCGAGACCCAATTGCGGATCGCACCGAGATAGTTGCCGAGATGCAGGTTGCCGGTGGGCTGGATGCCGGAGACGATACGCATGGACGCGTCCTTCGCGAGTTGTGAGTGGTCGGGGATCTAAAGGTGCGCCCGGGCGGGCGCCGATGCAGGCGGTGTCGGCGCGGCAGGCGCGCCCCGGTTCAGCGCGTCTTGCGCGCAGCGCCCCGCCATCGCCACGAGAGGCGACGGGATTCGGCAGACTTCGTGTGCGAAAGGCCGTGCATGGGCAGGGCTCATAGCACAGCTTTGCCGGGATGGAAGAGGGGGGGCTCGGTCCCGGCGCGCCGCTGCTTGCCCGCGGGCGGCGGCGCTGGATTCGCGGATGCTGCGGCCCAGGGCGCCCATCGCCGGCTCAGCCAGCCTTGCGGCGGCGTAGCAGGGCGAGATCGTCGCGCGTGAAGGCGCCGGTCGCCAGGGTCGCCAGCGCATAGACCACGCCGCCCGCCGAAACGAGCGCGGCCAGCGCGAGACCGCGCACCAGCCAGGTGCCGTGGAGATAAGGTGTCAGCAGGTCCTGCCCGAACCAGAGCACCACGCCCATCGCCCCGGCCGCAAGTGCAAGGCGCGGGGCGCGGCGCTTCAGGCGGGCATCGGACTGGAAATGCCCGCGCTTGACGAGCGTCCAGTAGAGCATGGCGACATTGGCGGTGGAGGCGATCGCGGTCGCCAGCGGCGGACCCATGTGCTGGAGCGGCACGATCAGCGCGAGGTTGAGCACGAGGTTCACCCCCATCGACATCATCGCGTAGCGCACCGGCGTTTTCGTGTCCTGCCGGGCGTAGAAGCCGGGGGTGAGCACTTTCACGAGGATATAGCTGGGCAGGCCGATCGAGAAGGCGGCGAGTGCCTCCGCCGTGCGCGCCACGTCCACGGCGTCGAACTTGCCGTAGCCGAACAGCGCGGCGGCGATCGGCTGGCCGCAGACGATCAGGGCGACGGCTGCGGGCAGGGTGAGCAGCAGGGCCAGTTCCATGCCGCGGTTCTGGGTGTCCATCGCCGCGGCCTCGTCACCGCCGCCAAGCTGGCGCGAGATCGTCGGCAGCAGCACGGTGCCCAGGCCGATGCCGATCAGGCCGAGGGGAAGCTGGTTCAGGCGGTCGGCCATGTAGATGTAAGTGACCGAGCCGTGCGCCAGCAGCGAGGCGGCGAGCGCGGTGGAAATCACGAGGTTGATCTGGACGGCACCGGCGCCGGCCGCCGCGGGCAGGATCAGCTTCATCAGCTGCTTCACGTCGGCATTCCACACCGGCATGCGCAGGCGCATCGACACGCCGTTCGCGCGGCAGGCCCACATCAGCCAGAGCAACTGGAGCGCGCCGGACACCGAGACGCCGATGGCCTGGTTGCGCGCGGTCACCAGCGCATCGGCGGAATGGAAGCCCAGCAGCGCCACGATCAGCGTCAGGTTCAGCAGGATCGGTGCGGCCGCATTGACCCAGAACTTGTTCAGCGAATTGAGGATGCCGCCCAGAAGCGAGACCAGGCTGATGAGCGCCAGATAGGGAATCGTCAGCCGGCTGAGCTGCACCGCGAAAGCGAACTGCTCCTGCGAAACGCCGTTGAAATTGCCCGAAAGCAGGAACGTCACCGGCCAGGCGAAGACTTCCAGCACCAGCGTCATCGCCAGCAGGATGGGCAGGAGCACGGCGAGCGCCTGTTCGGCGAAGGCGATCCCGGCGGGCAGGCCCTGACCGTCCCGGTTGGCGACCTTCTGGTTGAACATCGGGATGAAGGCCGAAGCGAAGGCCCCTTCCGCGAAGAGGGCGCGGAACATGTTGGGCAGGCGGAAGGCGATCAGGAAGGCGTCCGAGGCGAAGCCTGCCCCCACGAAGCGGGCGAACAGGCTGTCGCGGACCAGACCGAGCACGCGGCTGGCCAGAGTGAGGCCGCCGACACTGGCGAGCGCCTTGGTAAGGTTCATGCCCGGAACTTCCCGATGATCGCCTTGGTCCCGGTTCCAGAAATGCCGGTCCCGGAAAAACCAACGGCCCACGTCTCCAGGTCGGAGGCGCGGGCCGATAGTGCAGAAACGCGCGTCATGCGCCTTTCAAGCTGTGGCCTCAGGCGTGGCCGACCGGCTCGCCCTGCGCGGCGTCGGCCTGCTGCTGCGCCTGGATCTGCTGGATGTAGAGACCGTTGAAGTCGATCGGCTCCAGCATCAGCGGCGCGAAACCGGCATCGCGCACGGCGTCGGCAACGACGCGGCGGGCGAAGGGGAACAGGATGCGCGGGGCTTCGGCGTAGAGGAACGCGTGGGCCTGGCTCTCTTCCAGGTTACGCATGCCGACGAGGGCGGCATAAGCGAGATCGACCACGAAAGCCGTGCCCTGCGGGCCCTTCGAGGCGCAAGTGATCTTCAGTTCGACTTCATGCACTTCGCCGTCGATCTGGCGGGCGCCGATGTTGAACTGCACTTCGATCTGCGGCTCGTCCTGCCAGGAGAAGCTCTGCGGTGCGTTCGGATTCTCGACCGAGAGGTCCTTCACGTACTGCGAGATGACGCCGGCGGCCGGCGCGGAATCCTCGCCGTTGCCGAGGTTGAGATCGGAGATGACGTTGCCTTCGTCGGCCATTTGGTGATTCCCGATAAATTGGCCCGTTACGGGCGCACGGATTGAAGTCTGGCCGCGCGCCTAAAGCATTTTGCGGGCCGGTGGAACACCCGAGAAGGGGTAAATTGTTGCAAACCGCCCTTCAGCGGGGGTGCAAAGGCACGCCGCCGGCCGATTCGCAGGCATAGCGGCATAACCGGGCATAGGGCGCGCGCGGGGGCGGCGCAGGGAGGACAGGGAACGCTTGCGGGCCGGGGGCGTTGGTCCGGTTGTAGCACTCGTAACGGCGGAAAAATCCCAGATACCGTTGCTCACGCGTTGTTCATTTGAAAACCGTACCTATCTGGGTCTATGATGGCGCCTTCGGGCGGATGGCGTGAAACGCTCCACCCGTATCCCAGAAGCGTCCAACACAAGGATGGACAAAGGAACGTGACACCGGAAATCGTGATCCTGGCCATGATCGCAGCCTTCCTTGGCCTGCGGCTCTATTCGGTACTCGGCCGCCGCGCCGAGCATGAGGAAGAGCCGATCCAGGGGCGCTTCGAAGGCCGCCAGGGCCAGCCCGGTGCGCCGCGCGTCCCTGCCCCCAAGGCGGACGGCAAGCCCGATGCGAAGGGCGATGCCAAGGGAGACGAACGCGGCCGGGTCGGCCAGCCCCAGCGCCTGCGCGAAATGCCGCTTGCGCCGCCCTCCGTGGAGCGCGGCCTGGCGGAGATTTCCAGCGCGGATCGTCGTTTCGACGCTTATGCCTTCCTCGAAGGCGCGCGCAGTGCCTATCGCCTGATCCTGGAATCGTTCTGGAAGGGCGACAAGGCCGAGCTTCGCGCCCTCTGCGAAGGCGATGTGTATGACAGCTTTGCCGCCGCGATCGACGCGCGTCTTGCTGCCGGCGAGACCATGGACAACCGCCTCATCCGTATCGAGGATGTCGCGATCGTCTCGGCCGGGGTGGAAAGCGGCCTTGCCCGCATCACCTTGCGCTTCCGCTCCGATATCGCTGCCGTCACGCGCGACGCCGAAGGCCATGTGATCGCCGGTTCGCTCGACGATGCGATCGAGGCGGTGGACGTCTGGACCTTCAGCCGTCAGCTCAATTCGTCCGGTCCCGACTGGCTGCTCGACGAAACCGACGCCGGTTGATCGCCCCGCGCGGTTGATTTCACGCCGATGATCCCACAAGGATCGACAGGCCGGGCCGAAAGGTCCGGCCTTGTTGTTATCAGGTTTCGGAGATCGATTTTGCGGGGAGGGAGCGTGTCGCGCCATCGGGAGTCGCGTTTTCCATGGCGCCGTATATCTGCCTTCGTCTTGCCGGCGCTGCTGGCCGCCTGCGTGCAGGTCGTGCCCGGACCCAAGGGGCCTTCGCGTCCGCCCGCCCGGCCGCCGGCACAGCAGCCCCGACCGACCGCCCCGGCCCAACCGGCTGTGCCGCAGCCCGCCAGCGCCGTCGCCGCGGGGGTCAAGCAAGGGCCTTCGGTTTCTTCGCTGCCGATGAACGCGACCGATGCCGCCGCGGCGCTGGCCTCGTTCCGCGAAAGCTGCCCGCGCGTCACCGTGCGCACCGATGCGAGCGGGCTGACTCGTCCGGCCGACTGGCGCCAGGCCTGCGCCGCCGCTGCGGCGTGGAGCGGCAAACCGGCCGCGCAGTTCTTCGCCGCCTATTTCGAAACCGCGCGCGTGGGTGACGGCAAGGGCTTTGCCACCGGCTATTTCGAGCCGGAGATCGCCGGCTCCCGCTTGCCCGTTCCAGGCTATGCCGTCCCGGTCTATTCGATGCCGGGCGACCTGGTGCGCGCGAAGGCGGGCGATGCCGCGCCGACCTCCAGCGGGCGGATGCCGCTGGGTCGCTACGATGTCAGCGGCGTCTTCGTGCCCTATTACGACCGCGCCGCCATCGAACAAGGCGTGCTCGCGGGCAAGGGGCTGGAGATCGCCTGGGTCGCCGATCCGATCGAGTTCTTCTTTCTCCAGGTCCAGGGATCGGGCCGTCTGCGCGCGCCGGACGGCAGCGTGATGCGGATCGGTTATGCCGGGCAGAATGGCCTGCCCTATACCGGGATCGGCGGCGTCATGCGCGATCGCGGCCTCGTTGGTTCGGCGCCGGGGCAATATTCGGGATCGATGCAGGGCATCATCCAATATATCCACGACCGGCCCGCCGATGGCGCGGCGCTGATGCGCGAGAACAAGTCGTGGGTGTTCTTCAAGGAGCTCAAGGGCGATGGTCCGCTCGGCGCGCTGAACGTGCCGGTGCGTGCCCATGCCTCGGTGGCGGCCGACCCGCGATTCGTGCCGCTGGGCGCTCCGGTGTGGCTGCGGCTGGACCGACGCGAGGCGACCGGCCTGTGGGTGGCGCAGGACACCGGCGGAGCGATCAAGGGCGCCAACCGCTTCGACACGTTCTGGGGCTCGGGCGAGCAGGCGCGGCTTACCGCCGGCGGCATGAGCGGCCGGGGCGAGGCGCTGATCCTGGTGCCGAAGGGCACCCTGTCCCGCCTCGGCGTGCGGTAGAACGGCGATGCGGCGACCGGGGCGGCGACTGACAGCGGATGAAGCGGAAATCTGGGCGCAAGTCGCCCGGACCGTGACGCCGCTTGAAAAGCGCAGGCCCGTCGCCATTCCCACGGCTCTCATGGCGGCACCGGTGCGGACGGTGGTGCTTCCGCCCGCCTCGCCGCCCAAGAAAGTGAAAGGCCGGATACCGGCGCCCCTGCCGCCGAAGCCGGTTGCGGCCAAGCCGAAGGCGGACGCGCCGCAGCACCTCGATGGCTCTTGGGAGAAGCGCATTTCCAAGGGGACGCTGGTTCCTGACTTCAGCCTGGACCTTCACGGTTCCAATCTCGATCAGGCTTATGTGCGGCTGATGCACGGGCTCACGCAGGCGAAGGCCATGGGCGCGCGGGTCGTGCTGATCGTCACGGGCAAGCCCCGGCCGGTCGATGCGATGGACCGCGGCACCGCGCGGGGTGCGATCCGCGCCAAGATCACGGACTGGCTCGCAGCCAGCGACCACGCGCTCGACATCGTCGCCATCCGCGGCGCGCATCGCCGCCACGGCGGACAAGGCGCGATCTACGTCGTTCTCAAGAAACGCAGGTAGCGTTCGCAGGCGGCGTCCCGGGGTTCAGGCCGCCTTCTCAGTGCCGGCAGATCGGCCCGATCAGCCGCATTGGCCCCGGTGCAGCAGCTTGTGATCCGCCAGGACCAGCGCCATCATCGCCTCGACCACCGGCACGCCGCGAATGCCCACGCAGGGATCGTGGCGACCCTTGGTGAGCAGTTCGGTGGCCTCGCCTTCGCGGTTGATCGTCGGCTGCGGGGTGAGGATCGAACTGGTGGGCTTGAAGGCCACGCGCACTACCACCGGCTGGCCGGTCGAGATGCCGCCAGCGATGCCGCCCGCGTGGTTGGCGCTGAATTCGGGGCCGCCAACGCCCGGATGCATGGGATCGGCATTCTGCTCACCGGTCAGGCGCGCGGCGGCGAAACCGTCGCCGATCTCCACGCCCTTTACCGCGTTGATGCCCATCATGGCAGCGGCAAGGTCGGCGTCCAGCTTGCCGTAGAGCGGCGCGCCCCAGCCGGCGGGAACGCCGGTGGCGATGCATTCGACCACCGCGCCGACCGAGGAGCCGGACAGGCGTGCATCGTCGACGATCTTTTCCCAGCGCTTCGCGGCTTCCGCGTCGGGGCAGAAGAACGGGTTGTTGCCGATTTCCGCCGCATCGAACTGCGCCATGTCGATCGCATCGCCGCCGATCTCGGAGACATAGGCCAGGATCTGCACTTCAGGGATCACCAGCCGCGCCACGCCGCCGGCCGCCACGCGGCTGGCGGTTTCGCGCGCGGAACTGCGCCCGCCGCCGCGATAGTCGCGGAAGCCGTACTTGGCGTCATAGGCATAGTCGGCATGACCGGGGCGATAGGCCTTGGCGACATCCGAATAGTCCTTGGAGCGCTGGTCGACGTTCTCGATCATCAGGCTGATCGGCGTGCCCGTCGTGCGCCGCACGCCATCCTGGCCCTCGAACACGCCTGAAAGGATGCGGACCTGGTCCGGTTCCTGGCGCTGAGTCGTGAACTTCGACTGGCCGGGGCGGCGCGCGTCGAGGAAGGGCTGGAGCGTGCTTTCGTCTATCGCCAGGCCCGGCGGGCACCCGTCGACGACGGCGCCGATGGCCGGTCCGTGGCTTTCGCCCCAGGTGGTGAAACGGAAAAGGCGTCCGAATGTGTTCACGCTCATGGGGGCGCTTTGTCGCGCAAGGATCGGTTTGTCCAGCCTCGCGCACGCGACAGATGACATCTCGCGCACGCGACAGATGACGTCCCGCGCACGGGGCAGATCGCTCTTTTCGGATCGTGCCGATCCCTCCGCGGGGGCGAAATTCAGCAGAAGTGGTTGTTCCTGCGCTTGAATGGCGCGGGCGGACGGCTAGGAGCGGGGAAAATCGATAAGGGGTGCGCCATGTTTCTCGTCGTCTTCCGCAACCGAAAACGCGTCGACATCGATGCCGAGGCCTATGTCCACGATGCCGACCATATGGAGGAACTCGCCCGAAACCAGCCGGGCTTTCTCTCCTTCAAAAGCTACCTCAGCGACGACGGGGAAGTGATCGCCATGTCCGAATGGGAAGATGAGCCGTCCGCACGGGGCTGGGCGCGCCATGCCGAACATATCGTCGTGCAAAAGCGCGGCCGGGAAGGCTACTACGAGAGCTATACCCTCTTCACCTGCGATTCGCCGCGGGTGCACCGCTTCCAAAGGACGTGAAGACGTGAGCCTCGAATTCTACGGCATTCCGAATTGCGACACCGTCAAGAAGGCAAGGAACTGGCTGGACGCCCGAGGCAGCGAATACACTTTCCACGACTACAAGAAGGAAGGCGCCGAAGCGGCCCGACTCGAGCGGTGGGTGGCGCAGGCCGGCTGGGAAAAGCTCCTCAATCGCGCCGGGACCACATTCAGGAAGCTGCCCGAGGCCGACAAGGCCGACATCGATGGCGCCAAGGCGGTTGCAATCATGGCGGCCAACCCAAGCTGCATCAAGCGGCCGGTCGTGGAATATCCCGGCGGACTGCTGGTGGGCTTCAAGGCGCCCGAATGGGAGGCGGCGCTGGGCTGACGGGCCGGCGGTGATGACCATGATGCAGGCCGGCTGAAGCGTCGCGATGGATCCGATCGAATGGGCAGCGGCGGCCCTCGGGCTCGCCAATATCGCGCTCCTCGTGCAGCGCAGCGTGTGGAACTATCCGTTCGGCATGGCCATGGTCATGCTCTACTTCGTCGTGTTCTGGGACGCGAAGCTCTACGGAGAAGCGGGGCTGCAACTGTTCTTCTTCGCCGCCCAGATCTGGGGCTGGGTGCTCTGGGTGCGCGCGGGGGGCGGCGAAAGCCGGGTTCCGGTCCGCCGCCTGGGCAATTTCGCGCGGCTGCTCTGGCTGATGGGCACGGCGGCGCTGGCGCTGAACCTGGGCTGGGTCATGCACAAGTTCACCGATGCGTCGCTGCCCTATGCGGATTCCGCCATAGCCGGGGCCAGTATCGCCGCGCAGATCCTGCTGGGCTTCCGCCGCATCGAGAACTGGGTGCTGTGGATCATGATCGATGTGGCCTCGATCGGGGTCTATATCTACAAGGGGCTTTGGCCGACGACGGCGCTCTACGTGGTGCTGCTGGCGATGTCGGTACTGGGCCTGCGCGAGTGGATCGCGGCCGAGAAAGCCGAAGCGGCGTGATCACCTTGTGCCTCCACGGCGCGGAAAGCACCGGGAAGTCGGTGCTGGCGGAGCGGCTGGGCTATCCCTGGGTGCCGGAATACGGCCGCACGTATTGCGAGGAGCACGGCACCGACCTGACGATGGCGGACCTTCTTGCCATTGCCGAGGGCCAGGCCGAGGAAAATCGCAAGGCCATGGCCGCGCGCCCGCCGGTCCTGCTCCTCGATACCGACCAGCTCATGACCGCCGCCTGGGCGCAGATGCTGTTCGGCGACGTGCCGCCGGCGCTGCTGGCCTATCCCAAGGCGGACCACTACCTGCTCTTCGCGCCCGATGTGCCATGGCGTGATGACGGCACCCGTTTCTTCGGCACGGACGACAGGCGCGCGCGCTTTGCTGCCCTCGCGGAAGAGATGCTGGTGCGCGCAGAGGTGCCCTTCACGCGGATCGGCGGGTCCTGGCAGGAGCGCGAGGCGCAGGCCCGGCTCGCCATATCGGCCTTGGCGAGGACGCTCTAGCCGACATGGCGTCCTCGCCGGAGCGGCGGCCTATTTCTTCCGTGCGGTCGCGATGAAGTTCAGCGAGAGATCGTCCGAAAGGTGCAGTCCTGCCGTCGGCGACCAGGCGATGCCCTTGGGCTCGCCCAGCACCAGACCGGCGCCTGCCGCCAGATCGCGCAATTCGTCGGGGGTGGCGAATTCCTTCCAGTCGTGCGTGCCGCGCGGCACTTTGCCCAGCCGCTCGGCCGCCTCGACCAGCAGCAGGCGCGAGGCCGGGGTGCGGTTGGGGCAGGAAAGGAACATCAGCCCGTCGTCCGCCATCGCCTCGGCAAGCTGGCCGATGAACAGCGCCTTGTCAGTGACGTGCTCGATCACTTCCAGCGAGCAGACGAGATCGAAGCCCGAGAGGCCGAGCTGGCCGAGTTCGCCGTGCCGGTACGCGATGGGTAGCCCCATGGCTTCGGCATGGCTGCGTGCCGAAGCCACGTTCTCGGCCGCTGCATCCACGCCCGTCACGGCCGCGCCCAGGCGGGCGAGCGGTTCGCAAAGCAGGCCGGCGCCGCAGCCCGCGTCCAGCGCGCGCTTGCCTGCAAGAGGCCGCAGCATGCGCGAGTCGGTGGAGAAGTGGCGGTCGATCTCGGCGCGGATGAAGGCCAGGCGTACCGGGTTCAGCTTGTGCAGCATGGCCGAGGAACCCTTGGGATCCCACCATTCCGCCGCCATCGCGCCGAAGTGAGCGGCTTCCTTCGGATCGATTGTTGCGCGAGAAGGCGTGTTCGAAGCAGTTGCATTATCCATGACTCCCCCCTAACAGCCCGGCCGACTCTTATCCACACGCGCATCTCTCCTGCGCACAACCCGAAGGGGGCAACGGCACCTTGGCACGTATCGTGATGAAATTCGGCGGCACCTCAATGGCCGGCACCGAGCGAATCCGGCGCGTGGCGGGTATCGTCAAACGCCAGCAGGAAGCGGGCCACGAAGTCGCGGTCGTCGTTTCGGCAATGGCGGGCGAGACCGATCGCCTCGTCAACTTCTGCCGCGAGGCGAATGCGCTCTACGATCCCGCCGAATACGACGTTGTCGTGGCTTCGGGCGAGCAGGTCACTTCGGGCCTGCTGGCGCTGACGCTGCAGGCGATGGGCTGCAAGGCACGCTCTTGGCTGGGTTGGCAGCTGCCGATCAAGACCGACGACGCCCATGCCAAGGCCCGTATCGAGGAATTCGATTCGGAAGCGCTGCTGGCCTCGATGGCGGCGGGCGAGATCGCGGTGATCCCCGGTTTCCAGGGCGTTTCGCCGGACAATCGCATCACCACGCTGGGCCGCGGCGGTTCGGACACATCGGCCGTGGCCGTGGCGGCGGCGGTCAAGGCCGACCGCTGCGACATCTACACCGATGTCGACGGCGTCTACACCACCGACCCGCGCATCGTCGCCAAGGCGCGCAAGCTGCCGCTGGTGACCTATGAGGAAATGCTCGAACTGGCCTCGGTCGGTTCGAAGGTCCTGCAGACCCGTTCCGTCTCGCTGGCCATGAAGGAAAACGTGCGGGTTCAGGTGCTGTCCTCGTTCATCGACGAGAATGCCCCGGCCGCCGATACCTTGCCCGGCACGATGATCGTGAGCGACGAGGAACTGGCCAATGCCGAACAAGAAGGAAGCGACATGGAACGCCAGCTGATCACCGGCATCGCCGCCGACAAGAACGAAGCCAAGGTTACCCTTACCCGCGTGCCGGACCGTCCGGGTGCCGTGGCTGCGATCTTCGCGCCGCTCGCGGAATCGAACATCAACGTCGACATGATCATCCAGAACGTCGCCAAGGACAAAGGCGAGACCGACGTCACCTTCACGGTGCCGCAGGCCGACCTCGTCCGCGCGCAGGCGCTTCTGGAAGAACGCAAGGAAGCCATCGGCTACTACCGCATGATCGCCGACAGCAATGTCGCGAAGATCAGCGTCGTCGGTGTCGGCATGCGCAGCCACGCCGGTGTGGCCTCGACCATGTTCAAGACCCTGGCCGACCGCGGCATCAACATCATCGCCATCTCGACCAGCGAGATCAAGGTTTCGGTCCTGATCGACACGGACGAGACCGAACTGGCCGTGCGTGTGCTGCACACCGCTTACGGGCTCGACGCCGCCGCCTGACGGCGCAGCGCGACGGCGCACCCGATTGGGTGCGAGACATCGAACAGGAAAAGGCGGCGCGGCGAGCGCCGCCTTTTTCGTTTCAGTCTTCGGCGCGCGGCTGGACGAGTTCGAGCACATGGTCCCTGAGGTCGGCAGGCCACGGCGCGAGCGCTGCGGCCAGTTCCTCCAGCTTGTCCGCGAAAAGCAGGCGTGAGGCTTCCTCGAAGCCGGGCAGGTCGCCGCCGAGCGCGGACATGACGCGGTAGGCCCGCTCCTGCGCTGTGCGGCGCGCGGTACGTCCGCCGTCGGCCTTGCGCGCTTCGTCGACGAGACGGCGCAGGGCCTGCGAGGCACCGCCCGGCTGGCGGGACAGCCAGTCCCACTGCCGCGGCAGCAGGGTCACTTCGCGGGCGGTGACGCCCAGCCTGGGCCGGCCACGGCGCCGGGGCGCCTCTTCCTGCGCAAGCGCGGGAACGCCGCGCCAGTCGAGATCGACGGCCCTGCCATCCGCATCGTCGAACACGAGCAGTCCGTCCTGGCGCCCGCGCAGCGCCGCGACAAGTTGGTCCGGGCTGCCGCGCGCTATGCGGGTCATGCCAAGAAAGGCGGTGCAGTTCCGTGTCATCGAGCCATCCTGAATGATTTTTGCCCGGGTAATTTGATTTTGCGGCCGAGTCAATTTATCCGGGTGAAAATATCAGGACTCGAGAAAGGGAAATCATGGATCGCAAGGCGGCAGTCGCGGCATATCGCCAGCGCAAACCGGAGCGGGGCATCTACGCGGTGCGCTGCGAGGCGGCGGCGCTGGTGTGGGTGGGCCGCGCGCCTGACCTTGCGACGATCGGCAACCGGATTTTCTTCAGCCTGCGCCACGGCGGTTCCCCGCATCCCGGCCTGCAGGCGGCGTGGAATGAACACGGCGCGGAATCCTTGGCCTTCGAAGTGCTGGAAGTGCTTGATGGCGAGGAAATCGGGCTCGGTTGGCAGCGGGAACTCAAGAGGCGTCATGCGGACTGGATCGTGCGACTGGGCGCGGCGGCGATCTAGGCTCTGGCGCTCCGACATGGCGCTGGATCGAATTCCGCAGACAAGGTCGCGGCGCGGCCGCAGGCGCGTCCTGTGGTGTAGGGGTTGCCCGCGGCCTCTCTTGACGGCTCCCGTCAAAGCGCCTTGGCGAGTTCGTCCCGGAATCGAGGGTCCGCCAGGCCGATCAGCAGCGCGGCCCGTTCGCGCAGGCTCTTGCCGCGCAAGTTGGCGGCGCCGTGCTCGGTGACGATCCAGTGGACGTCGTTGCGGGGCGTCGTCACCGGGCCGTCGAGCCGCGGGACTATGCGGCTGACGGTGCCGCCTTTCGCCGTCGAGCGGCAGGCGATGATCGAGAGGCCGCCTTTCGATCCATAGGCGCCGCGCACGAAATCGAGCTGGCCGCCCGCTGCCGAGAACTGCCGCCCGCCCATGAATTCCGAATTGCAGGCGCCTTGAAGGTCGACCTGGATCGTCGCGTTGACGGAGACCACTTTGTCGTTCCGGGCGATCTCGGCGGCGTCGTTCACCACGTCGACCGGCAGCGAGTAGAGTTGGGGATTACCGTCCATCCAGCGGTAGAACGGGGCGTCGCCCATGGCGAAAGTATAGACGCTGCGGCCGGGATGAGTGGCCTTCAGCCGGTTGGAGACGGCGCCGGCATGGACCAGCCCCGCCATCGCCGGGGTGAGCAATTCGGTATGGATGCCAAGGTCGCGGCGGCTTTCGATGCGGCGGCAGACCGCCGCGGGAAGGTTGCCGATGCCCATCTGGAGGCAGGCGCCGTCGTCGATCATGTCGGCGATGCGCGCGGCAATGGCCTCGTCCTCGGGTGTGGCCGGCGCTTCGCCAAACGATAGCAGCGGGACGGCGTTCTCGACGATGGCGGCAACCTGCGAGACGTGGAGCGGCGTCGAGCAGGCCACGCGGGGCATGGCCGGGTTCACTTCGACGATCACCGTCCGGGCGCAATGCGCGGCAACGGAGGTATAGTCATTGGCCGCGCCGAAGCTGAAATAGCCGCTTTCGTCCATCGGCGAGACAGTGAGTACGCAGGCGTCCAGCGCGCATTCGTCGCGCAGCAGCCGGGGGGACCCGCTGAAGGCGCAGGGCACGAAATCGATGAGTGCTTCCGCCGCGGGATCGGCCTTGACGAGGGCGCGCTCGACCCCGCCCATGAACAGGCAGCGCGGCAGGATCCGGTCGAGCAAGTCGCGGCGCAGGATCGTCGTTCCGGCATGGGTCTGCGAGAGGAGATACCAGACCCGCAAGTCGCGCAGCGTTCCGGCTTCGGCGCGCCGGGCAAGCGCGGCGAGGATCGCGGGCGGCTCGGCGACAGCCATACCCATGGCAAGGTCGCTGTCGCTGGCGATGGCCAGGACCGCCTCGTCGGCAGAAGTCAGTTTGGCGGCGTAGATCTGCTTGGCGTCCATGATCCCACTCTTTTTTCTATGGGTCCGGGTGTGCCATCGGCAGGAAGCAAGGGGAAGACCGGAAGCGGGGCCTGCGCGCGACATGGCCGCGTCCCGCCGGGATTGCGTCTCGTTCTGCAGAAGAAAGATCCCGCCCCCTCGGGGGAAAGGGGGCGGGATCGGGGCCGTCGCAGGGCCAGGGAGGGCCGGGCGGGGGGAACGTGCGACGGCCGGGAGGTCAGTCGGCGGTTTCGGGTACCGGCGAAAGCGCGGGGTTCACGCTCATGCCCAGTGCCTTGGCGACGCCCAGGCCATAAGCCGGATGGCAGCGGGTGCAGTTGTCGATGTGGCGCTGCTTGATGAAGTCCGGCGCATCGCCCATGGCGCGGGCGGTGTTGTCGAACAGGCGCTGCTTCTGGTCGGCGTCGATGAGTTCGAACAGGGCGCGCGGCTGGCTGTAGTAGTCGTGATCGTCCTCGCGGAAGTCCCAGAAGTCGGCCCAAGCACCGTCAGCGCCGTTGATCTTCATGGGCGGCTCGCGGTATTCGGGCTGGCCCTGCCACTGGCCGAACGAGTTCGGGTGGTAATGCGGCAGGCCGCCATAGTTGCCGTCGACCCGGCCCTGGCCGTCGCGGTGGTTGGTGAAGACCGGGCAGCGCGCGGCGTTCACCGGAATCTGGTGGTGATTGACGCCAAGGCGGTACCGCTGCGCATCCGAATAGGCAAAGAGCCGCGCCTGGAGCATCTTGTCGGGCGAGACGCCGATGCCGGGGACGAGGTTCGAGGGCGAGAAGGCGCTCTGTTCCACATCGGCGAAGAAGTTGTCCGGGTTGCGGTTCAGCTCCATCATGCCGACTTCGATCAGCGGATAGGTCTTTTGCGACCAGACTTTGGTCAGGTCGAAGGGATGGAAGCCGCAAGTTGCCGCTTCTTCCTCGGCCATGATCTGGACCATGACCTTCCACTTCGGGAAATCCCCGCGCTCGATGGCGTCGTAGAGGTCGCGCTGGTTCGATTCGCGGTCTCCCGCCACCACTTCGGCCGCCTCGGCGTCTGTCAGGTGGGCGTGGCCCTGCTGGGTCTTGAAGTGGAACTTCACCCAGAACCGCTCGCCCTCGTTATAGAACGAGTACGTATGGCTCGAAAAACCGTCCATGTGGCGGTAGCTCTTGGGAATGCCGCGGTCGCCCATGACGTAGGTGACCTGGTGGAACGCCTCGGGCAGCAGGGTCCAGAAGTCCCAGTTGTTGGTGGCGCTGCGCATGTTGGTGCGGGGGTCGCGCTTCACGGCCTTGTTGAGGTCGGGGAACTTGCGCGGATCGCGCACGAAGAACACCGGCGTGTTGTTGCCGACCATGTCCCAGTTGCCTTCCTCGGTGTAGAACTTCACCGCGAAACCGCGAATGTCGCGCTCGGCATCGGCCGCGCCGCGTTCGCCCGCCACGGTGGTGAAGCGCGCGAAGATCTCGGTCTGCTTGCCGGCTTCACCCAGGAACTTCGCGCGCGTGTACCTGGAAACGTCGCCGGTGACGGTGAACGTGCCGAAAGCGCCCGAGCCTTTGGCGTGCATGCGCCGTTCGGGGATCACTTCGCGGTTGAGGTTGGCCAGCTTCTCCAGCAGCCACACGTCCTGCATCAGCAACGGACCGCGCGGACCGGCGGTCAGCGAGTTGGAATTGTCCACCACGGGCGCGCCGAAGGCGGTGGTGAGGGGGGTAGGAGTGAGCGAGGTCTCGCCGTGGGCAAAGGGGCACTTGCCGCCATTGGGTGGGGTCTCGGTCATGGTCTCACTCCTTGTCTCATCGAAATCGGGTCGATTTTCTCGGCTATGCGAAGGGCTTAACGCCTGCATGGAGATCGGTGAAACTATACGAAGATGTAAGTGTGATCGGTCCAGGCGATTAGTTAGAGGGAAGCGTGCATCGGCGGCGGCGCTTGTGCACGGCCTTCCGCCCATCTATGGCGCACGCTCATTATGGAATTGCCGGCTATGGGAGCATCGATGGCCACCTCAAAGACCTCCGCACTGATGACGCGCGGACGCGAATTCTTCGGCACCGAATATGCCATCCTGTGCGGCGCCATGTCCTGGGTGTCGGAGCGTAATCTCGTGTCGGCGATCAGCAATGCGGGCGGCTTCGGCGTGATCGCCTGCGGTGCGATGAACCCCGAACTCCTCGACAAGGAGATCGCGGCCACCCGCGCGCTGACCGACAAGCCCTTCGGCGTGAACCTCATCACCATGCACCCCCAGCTGTTCGACCTGATCGCGGTCTGCGCGAAGCACAAGGTCGGCCATGTCGTGCTGGCCGGCGGCATTCCGCCCAAGGGCAGCCTGGAAGCGATCAAGGAATCGGGCGCCAAGGTCATCTGCTTCGCGCCGACGCTGGCGCTGGGCAAGAAGCTGCTGCGCTCGGGCGCGGACGCCCTGGTGATCGAGGGCATGGAAGCCGGCGGCCACATCGGCCCGGTCTCCACTTCGGTGCTGGCGCAGGAAATCCTGCCGGCGCTGGCCGAGGAGCACCTGGTCTTCGTGGCGGGCGGCATCGGCCGCGGCGAGGCCATGGCCGGTTACCTGGAGATGGGCGCTTCGGGCGTCCAGCTTGGCACGCGCTTCGCCTGCGCGAGCGAATCCATCGCCCATCCGGCGTTCAAGAAGGCCTTCTTCCGCGCCTCTGCCCGCGACGCCGTGACCTCCGTCCAGGTCGATCCGCGCCTGCCGGTGATCCCGGTGCGCGCGCTCAAGAACAAGGGCACCGAGGAGTTCACCGCCAAGCAGATCGAAGTCGCCAAGCGCCTTGACGCCGGCGAGGTCGACATGGGCGAAGCCCAGCTGGCGATCGAGCACTTCTGGGCGGGCGCCCTGCGCCGCGCGGTGATCGACGGCGACGTCGAGAGCGGCTCGGTGATGGCCGGCCAGTCGGTGGGCATGGTCAGCAAGGAAGAGCCGGTGACGGAGATCATTGCCGCGCTCATGGCCGAGTCCGAGGCCGCGCTTTCCAACCGTTCCGCCTGAGGACCGGGTCGATGGCCGAACCGCTGATTTTGGCGTTGTCCTGCGCCGACCGTCCGGGGATCGTCGCCCGCGTCACGGGCTACCTTGCCCAGACGGGCGGCAATATCATCGAGGCGCAGCAGTTCAACGACCTCGAAGAAGACAAGTTCTTCATGCGCGTGGCCTTCGATCCCGGCTCAGCCGACCGCGAGGCGTTCGGCGAGGGTTTCGGGGCCATCGCTCACGAATATGGCATGGCCTGGTCGATGACGCGCCGCGACCGGCCGCGCCGCGTGCTGCTGCTGGTCAGCAAGTTCGACCATTGCCTGGCCGACCTGCTCTATCGCCAGCGCATCGGCGAAATGCCGATGGAAGTGGTGGGGATCGTCTCCAACCACCCGCGCGAGGCGATCAATTCGCTGATGATCGGGGACTTCCCCTTCCATCACCTGCCGATCACGCGCGAAACCAAGGCCGAGCAGGAAGCGCAGATCCGCGCGCTGGTGGAGGAAACCCGGGCCGAGCTGGTGGTGCTGGCGCGTTACATGCAGATCCTCTCGGACGAGATGGCCGCGTTCCTCTCTGGCCGGTGCATCAACATCCACCACTCGTTCCTGCCGGGCTTCAAGGGCGCCAAGCCCTATCACCAGGCCCATGCGCGCGGCGTGAAGATGATCGGCGCCACCGCGCACTACGTGACCGGCGATCTCGACGAAGGCCCGATCATCCACCAGGATGTCGAAGCCGTGACTCACGCGGACACGCCCGAGGACATGGTGCGCAAGGGCCGCGACATCGAGCGCCGCGTCCTGGCTGAGGCCGTGCGCCTGCACCTGGAGGACCGCGTGCTGCTGAACGGTTCCCGCACGGTGGTCTTCCGCAGCTGACCCTTGCGGCGGGGCGCGCATCGGTCGATGGTGTGTGCGTTTACGAGTCTTTGTCCGAAAACGCCCGAGAGGGCTTTTTCGTGGGCGGGTGCCGCCAAATTCGCTTTCGGCGAACTGAAACCAGGGAGAGCGGCCATGCCTGTCAGCGGCGTCGATCACGTCAATATCCTCACTGACGATCTCGAGAAGACGGCCTCGTTCTACGAACAGGTCCTCGGGCTCACGCGGAGCGACAACCCCACGATCGCCATGGGCATCGCCGGTTACTGGATGCGCGACGGGCAGGGCAGCGCGATCGTTCACCTGGTCGACCGCACGACGGCCGGCGACCGCTACGAGGCCTATCGTCCCGGGCAGCCGACCAATGCGCTCCACCACTTTGCCCTGCGCTGCACCGGCTTTGCCGAGACTGCGGCGAAGATCGAGGAACTGGGCCTTGCCCACCGCGTGAGCGACCATCCGAAGCTGGGGCTGCGGCAGATATTCCTGGTCGATCCCAATGCGGTGAACCTGGAACTCAATTTCCCGGGCGATTGAATCTGTCCCGCCCGGCGTAGCAAATGCTCGCCTTCCCGGTCCCGGTTGGGTAGCCTTGCCGCAACAACCTGATTTCCAAGGACCGGAGCGCCTTTCGATGTGCGATGACTTCACGGCCGAAGCTGAAGATGGCAACCTCGCGCGCCGGGGATTGAACCGGCGCGAGTTCGCGGCGCTTGGCGCCAGCGCCGCGCTGGCAGGCTGCAGCACCAGCATCATGAAGACTCATCCCGCCAATTCCGTGCAGGAGCGGATGGTCTCGATCACGACGGCGGACGGCGTGGCCGATGCCTTCTTCGTCCATCCCGCCAAGGGTAGCCACCCCGGCGTGATCATGTGGCCGGATATCGCCGGCCTGCGCGAAGCGAAGAAGATCATGGCCCGCACTCTGGCCGCGGAAGGCTATGCGGTCCTTGTCGTGAACCCCTATTACCGCGGAGAGCCCGCCCCGGTGTTCGAGAGCTTCGCCGCATTCCGCACCCCGGAAGGGCAGGCCAAAGTCGAGCCGCTGCGCGCCGCGCTGACGCCCGAGGCGATCTCCCGCGATGCCGCCGCCTATGTCGCCTTTCTCGACGAGCAGAAAGCCGTGGACCGCAAGCGCGGCATCGGCTCGAACGGTTACTGCATGGGCGGCCCGTTCACCGTGCGCGCGGCCGCGGCCGTGCCGACGCGCGTGCGGGCGGCCGCCTCTTTCCACGGGGCGGGGCTGGTGACCGACAAGGCGGACAGTCCGCACCGCCTTCTGGCGCGGACCCAAGCGTCGTTCCTCTTCGCCATCGCCCGCAACGACGATGCCAAGCAGCCGGCGCAGAAGTCCGAGCTGAAGCAGGCAGCCGCGGCCGCAGGCCGCCCGGCGGAAGTCGAAGTCTATCCGGCCGATCACGGCTGGTGCGTGCCCGATTCCCCGGCGTGGGACCCCGATGCCGCGGACAAGGCCTGGCAGCGGATGCTGGCGCTCTACGCCACGCTGTGAAGAGGCGGCTCCATGGGCGGATGTCCAGATCGTCATTTGCCCGTTAACGCCGGGTTACAATAGGCGCGTCCACGGTGTAGGAAGCGCTCGGGCCGCTTGGCCCGCTTAAGGGATTTGTACCTAGAAAATGGCCAATGATTCCGGCCGGCGCCGCTCCACCAGCGGGCCTTCCTCTTCTGCCAAGAAAAAACCCCTCTGGCGCCGAATCGTTCGCGGCGTGTTGATATGGGGCTGCGCGCTTGTCGTCCTGGGCGTGATATTCCTGGGCACCGCCGTCGTCTTCACGATGAGCGAGCTGCCGGAATACAACGCGCTCAAGAGCAGCCAGAACGGGCAGATGATCGTGGTCCGCGCGCGTGACGGCACCGAACTCGTCTCGCTCGGGCCGAGCTATGGCAAGTGGCTGAGCTACGACCAGATTCCCGAAGTGATGAAAGGCGCCATGGTTTCCGTGGAAGACCGCCGCTTCCACGAACATATCGGCGTGGACGCGCTGGGCCTGCTGCGCGCCGTCTACGTTTCGACCACGACCGGCGGCCGGGCCAAGGCCACCTCGACGATCACCCAGCAGCTGGCGCGCAACGTCTTCCTGAACAACAGCCGCTCCTTCACGCGCAAGGCGCGCGAAGCGGTGCTGGCGCTGGCGCTGGAGCGCAAGTTCAACAAGGACCAGATCCTCGAACTCTACCTCAACAAGGTCTATTTCGGCGGCGGGGCCTATGGCATCGACGCGGCCAGCCGCAAGTTCTTCGGCCACCCGGCCACCGAGCTTTCCACCGGCGAGGCGGCGATCATCGCGGGCCTGGTGAAGGCGCCTTCCAACTATTCGCCGACCGCGGATGTGGAAGCGGCGAAGGATCGCGGCGAAGTGGTGCTGGGCCTCATGGTCAAGAACGGCGCCATCAGCCAGAGCGAGGCAGACCAGGCCGACATCGCCGATGTGAAGGTGGTGAAGGAAAAGGGCCAGAACGCGGTCCGCTACTTCACGGACTGGGCGCTGCCCCAGCTCGACATGCTGCTGCCCGACACCAACGAGCCGATCGAGGTCTGGACCACGCTCGACCCGAAGATGCAGCAGGCCGCGACGAGCGCGATCACCGCCAATGCCCCCAAGGGCGCTCAGGGCGCGCTGGTCAGCCTGGACCGCGACGGCGCTGTGCTGGCGATGGTCGGCGGCACGGACTACGTGAATTCGAACTATAACCGCGCCACCACCGCGCTGCGCCAGCCCGGCTCGGCGTGGAAGCTGTTCGTCTACCTTTCGGCGCTGGAAGCGGGCTACACCCCCGACGACCGCGTGGTGGACGAACCGGTGACGATCGACGGCTGGAGCCCGCAGAACGATGGCCGCAACTTCGCCGGCCAGATCGATATCCGCACCGCCTTCGCCTATTCGAAGAACACCGTGGCCGCGCAGCTCGGCAACGAAGTGGGCTTCGGCACCGTCGCCTCCATGGCGCGCCGCTTCGGCGTGACCACCCCGATCAACACCAAGCCGGCGATGGTCCTGGGTACGTCCGAGGTCCACGTCATCGACATGACCCGCGCCTTCGCGGCGATCTCGGCAGGCGGCACTTCGGTGGAGCCTTATGGCATCGTCAAGGTGACGGCAGCCTCGGGCGACGTGCTCTACGAGCACAAGTCCGCGCGCGGACAGGTCCTGGTGCCGCCCAATGTCGCGGCGGGCATTACCGACCTGCTGCAGACCACGGTCGCCACCGGTACCGGCCGCGCCGCGCAGATCGGCCGTCCCGTGGCCGGCAAGACCGGCACCACCAGCTCGAACAAGGACGGCTGGTTCCTCGGCTTCTCCAGCGGGATCACCACCGGCGTATGGATGGGCCGCGACGATGCCCGTCCGGTGCCCGGCCTTTCGGGCGGCCATGCCCCGGCGCGCGCCTTCTCGGACTACATGAAGGTGGCGGTGGCCAAGCGTCCGGTCGAGCAGTTCCAGACGGAAGTGAAGCTTCCCGAATGGCAGCTCGAACCTGACGACGAGGCCATGCAGGGCAATCCCAACGACTATTACTACGTCGATGAGAACGGCAACATCGTGCGCCCGGAAGACGGCGCAGGCGGCCAGGTTCCGGGCGCGCCGGGACCGGATGGCCAGCCGCGCTACGAGGATGGCTCGGTAGGACCCGGCGCCGGCCCCGGCCAGCCGCAGATGCCGGACTACGGCCCCGGCCAGACCCCGCCGGCAGCGAACGAGGACTTCCTCGACCGCGCCACCGGCCGTTCGCGCAGCGACGATCCGGGGCTTCGTGCCGGGCAGGGCCTGGGCAATGCTCCGGGGCAGCGGCAGACGGCGCCCGGCGCGCGGCCCGTACCCGCCGGCCCGCGGCCCACGGCGACCCGCACGCCGGGCGACTGACCCCTCTTCCCGTAAGAACGAAAGAGCCCGCCGCGCGTTTCGGCGGGCTTTTTTGTGGCTGCGATGTCTGCCCACCGGCTCAGGACATGTCGCTGGAAGGAAGATGGAGCGCGGGCCTCATAGAGCCTGCCATCCGCTGCAGCGTGCTCACCGGATCTGACGCTGCCCTTCCTTCCCCCGAACGAAGCGCCGGAAGGCTAACGCGTCCTGCCCAAGAAAAAGCCCGCCGGATCGCTCCGGCGGGCTTTTCTGTTTCCGGCGGGGCCGGGTCTCAGCGCAGGCGCACCGGGACGTAGGCGGCGGGCTGGCCGCGCGGCTGGACCCGCAGCAGGATCGCGCTGCGACCGTCGGCCTTGGCCGCCTTGATCGCGTTCTCCAGGTCCGCCTGGGTGGTCACCGGGGCATTGTTGGCCGAGAGGATGATGAAGCCGCGGGCAAAGCCCTTCTGGCCGGCATCCGAGCTGGGATCGACGCCGACGATCACCAGGCCGCGGGTGCCTTCCGCCGCGCCGATCTGGCGGGCGATCTGCGGCGTCAGCGGGGTGACCGAGAGACCCAGCGACTTCTGCACCGCGCTGTCGGCCTGCTTGGGCGAATTGCCCAGCGGATCGCTGTCCTGGTCGGTGCCCGGATCGAAGGTCTGCTGAAGCTCGTCGTCGGTCGGGCGCTTGGCGACGGTGGCGGTCACCGTCATGCGGCGGCCGTTGCGGATCAGCTCGACCGGGATGCGCGTGCCGGGCGCCGTGTTGGCGACCAGGAACGACAGCGTCTGGTCGCGGGTCACTTCCTTGCCGTTCACCTTCACCACGACGTCACCCGCCTGGATGCCGGCCTTGGCGCCGGCACCATCGGGAACGACGCTCTGGATGAACTCGCCCTTGTTGTGTTCCAGGCCCATCGAATCCGCGAGGTCTTCGTTGAGCTGCTGGATCGTCACGCCGAGATAGCCACGCTCGATCGCCTGGCCCTTCATCAGCTTCTCGACGATGGGCGAGGCGATCTCGGCCGGGATCGCGAAGCCGATGCCGACGCTGCCGCCGGTGGGCGAGAAGATCGCGTTGTTGATGCCGATCACCTGGCCCTTCATGTCGAACATGGGGCCGCCCGAGTTGCCGCGGTTGATCGAGGCATCGGTCTGCAGGTAGCGGTCGTAGGCGCCGCCGGCGCCGGTGTTGCGATAGACGGCCGAGACGATGCCCGCCGTGACCGTGCCGCCCAGGCCGAAGGGATTGCCGATGGCGATCACCCAGTCACCCACGCGCGCCTTGGAGCTGTCTCCGAACTTGACGTAGGGCAGGGCCTTGGGGGCGGTGATCTTGAGCACGGCCAGGTCCGATGCGGCGTCCTTGCCGATCAGCTTGGCGGGATATTCCGTACCGTCCGGCATGATGACGGTGATGGATTCCACCTCGCCCTTGCCCTCGGCCGTGATCACGTGGTTGTTCGTGACGATGAAGCCGTCCGCCGACACGATGAAGCCCGAGCCGAGCGACTGCGCTTCACGCGTCTGCGGGGTGGATCCGCCGCCGCCGCCGAACAGCCCCTCGAAAGGCGTGCCTGCGAAGGGGTTGGCGCCGCCGCCCGCCACCTGCACGCGCTGGCGCGTGGAGATGTTGACCACGGCAGGCTGAAGCTGCTCGGTCAGGTCGGCAAAGCTGTCCGGCGCGCCGGCGCGGGGCACCACGCGGGCCATCTGGCTGGCTTCGTTCTGGGCAACCTGGGCTCCGGCGGGGAAGCCTGTCACCAAAGTGGCGGTCGCGCCCCCCAGCAGGAGCGCTGTGGTCAGTCCATAAGCGTATCGCACGGGCTTCACGTCCTTTAATTCCTCCGTCTTGGCGGTGCAGCGTCACCATCCGCCGACTTGTTCCGATTGAACCTGTGAGAGCTTAACCGGGTTTGAATAGGCGGCCATTCAGCGCTTCGCGCCGGTCAGGGTTCCCTGAAGTGGTTCAGATAGGCGTTGTCGGGCGAAAGCAGGATGGTCTTCCCGTTGTCGCCCTTGGCGAATGTCACCGAATAGCTCTGCATGGAGCGGTAGAAGTCGTAGAACTGCGGATCCTTGCCGAAGCTGTCGGCATAGATCTTGGAAGCCTGCGCTTCGGCTTCGGCCTGGATGATCTGGGCATCCTTCTGGCCCTGCGCGGCGATCGTACGCGATTCCTCGGTACGGGCCGCCTGCATGCGGGTGAAGGCGCTTTCCAGCGCGCCCTCGGGAAGGTCCGCGCGCTTGATCCGCACATCGACGACCTGGGCGCCATATTCGCGGGCCTCGCGGTCGAGCCCGTCGCGGATGTTCTCCATGGCCTTGCCGCGCTCGGCCGTGAGCAGCGATTCGAACGTGCGCTTGCCCAGTTCCTGGCGCAGGACCGAGGAAAGGATCGGCTCCAGCTGCTGCGTGACGTTTTCGGTCGTGCCGGCGGTTTCGACCATCTTCACCGGATCGATGATGCGGTAGCGGGCATAAGCATCGACGTTCAGGCGGAGCTGGTCGGTGGAGAGCACCTGCTGCTGCTGCATGTCCACCGAGAGCAGGCGCTTGTCGATGCGGATCACGCGGTCGACGAGGGGGATGCGGAAATGCACGCCCGCCCCGGTCTGCCCGTAGTCGGCCTTGGGCTTGAACGGGTTGTAGACGGTGATCGGCCGGCCGGTGCGAACCACCACGGCCTGCTCGGTTTCGGGCACCACGATCATGCTCATCATGAGCGCGACCACGGCCACGCCGCCCAGCACGAGGGGAAGCTTGAAGTCCTGCCAGAAGCTGTTCATCACTGGCCTCCCTTGGTGGCGGGGGTCGCGGAACCGGCGGCAGGGCCGGCGGGCACGGTCACGACGGTTTCGTCGCTGGCGGGCGGGCGGCGCCGGACTTCGGGCAGGGGAAGGTAGGACGTCATGTTCTTGGAATCGCTGACGACCACGTCGTTGTCGCGCAGCACGCCCTCCATCGTTTCGTAATACATGCGGCGGCGCGTCACTTCGGGGGCGAGCTTGTACTGTTCGTAGACCTTGTCGAACGAAGCCGCGGCGCCTTGTGCGCGAGCCAGGGTCTGCTGCGCCCAGGCGCGGGCCTTGGAGCGGTCGCGGTCGGCTTCCTGCTGGGCGACGTTGACCTGGTCGAAGGCCTCGCGGGTCTTGGCCGGCGGATCGGCCTTCTTCACTTCCACACCCTGGATCGAGACGCCGGAGCGGTAATAGTCGAGGATGCGCTGGGTGCGTTCGCGCACGTCCTGCTCCACGGTGGCACGGCCGGCGCCCGAGAGCGCCTGGTTCAGCGTGACTTGCGCGATCGAGGCGCGCATCGCCGCTTCGGCCACTTCGCGCACCGTCTCTTCCGGGTCGGCGAGACGATAGCTGTAGTCCTTCAGGTTCTTGATGTTCCAGCGGACCAGATAGCTGAGGTCGACCAGGTTCTTGTCGCTGGTCAGCATCAGCTTCTCGCCGTCGCCGTCGGGGATCGAATAGACCTTGAAGCTGCGCACGTCACTGACGTCCACGGCCTCGATCGGCCAGGGCAGGCTCAGCGAGAGGCCGGAATCGATGGTCCGCGAATAGCCGCCCAGCCGGGTGACGATGCCCTGGTCCTTGGGGCCGAGCATGTGGACGCTGCTCATGGCCAGCAGCGCGACCACGGCCACGCCGATGCCGAGCGGCAGCCACGATTTGCCGTCGGCGCGGCGCGGAATGTTGGGAAAGCCGCCGCCGGGACCGAACCCGCCGCCGCCACCGCCGCTGGTGCGGCGCGGTTCACGCGGGCGGAAAATGTCGTCAAGACCGGCGGAGCGACGCGGCGGGGTATCGCCGCTGGGAAGCCAGGGATTGCGCGGGCCCTTCTTGTCGGCCGGACGGTCGGATGGGCGGGGCGGGATTTCGCCGCGCGGACCTTTCGCCGCTTCGCCGTCGCCAGAGGCGCCCTCATCGGAGCCGCCGTCGTGGCCTTCGCCGGAACTGCCGGCCGGACCGTCGCCGGATCCGCCTTCGGACCCCTCCCGCGGGCCGTCGCCCGAGTTCCCGCCGTCACCGCCCCAGGGGCTTTGGCGCCCGCTCATGGCAAGACCTTCGGGCGAGATTGCATCACCAATAGCTTTCATGCCCTTATCTATAGGTGCGCTATTCGCACAAAAACAGTGCCTCTCTTGCCCTTTTTCGCCCAGTGCTCCACCTGAACCGCAAATTCCCCCAAGCTTTGGAAAAGGATGAGATGACAAGTCCGGACGCCGATCGACTGAAAGCGCTCCTGCCGGCCGAGGTCGCCCAACGCGTCCAGTCGCTGCGGCTGGCCGAGGGCACGGCCAGCGTCGTGATCGATGCCACCGGCCTTTCGGTGCAGGACCGTGCCGGGCTGGAAGCCCGTGTCGCAGAGGCGCTGCAGGGCGCTCCCGGCGTTGCCGACGTGCGCGTGGCGGTGATGGCGGACAAACCCTCGCGGCGCATCCTGGCAGTGGGATCGGGCAAGGGCGGGGTCGGCAAGTCCACCCTGGCCGCCAACCTCGCGGTGGCGCTGTCCCGCATGGGCCGCAAGGTCGGCCTGGTGGACGCGGATATCTACGGTCCTTCGCAGGCCCGGTTGCTCGGCACCGAGGGACAGCGGCCCGTGGCCCATGAAAGCCGGCTGGTGCCGGTGGCCAGCGCGTTCGGCGTGCCGGTGCTGTCGATGGCCAATCTGCTGGAGCCCGGCCAGGCGATCGCCTGGCGCGGGCCGATGGTGGCCGGGGCGCTGACTCAATTGCTGGAAGGCCACTGGGACAATGCCGAGATCGTCGTCGTCGACCTGCCGCCCGGCACCGGCGACGTCCAGCTGACGATGCTGCAGAAGTTCAAGCCCGCCGGCGCGGTGATCGTCTCTACGCCGCAGGACTTGGCCCTGATGGACGCGACCCGCGCGATCGAGCTGTTCGAAAAGAGCGGCGTGCCCATCGTCGGGGTGGTGGAGAACATGGCGGGCTATGCCTGCCCCCATTGCGGCGAAGTGAGCGATCCCTTCGGTGCGGGCGGGGCCGAGGCGGCCGCGCGGGACATGGGCCAGGCTTTCCTGGGCCGCATCCCGCTCGACATCGTCATCCGCCGCGACAGCGATGCAGGCACGCCCCCGGCGGCCGGAAACGGACCGCAGGCGGAGGCGTTCGCCGCGCTTGCCGCGCGCGTTTCGGATTGGCTGGACAGCCACTGATGGCCGGGCCGCGCCTCTCTGTTTCCGGGGGGCATGCTTCCGAGCGCTCAGTGTCCGGCGCGCGGATCTCGCGCCGGGGGATCCTGGTCGGCGCGCTCGCGGGCGGCGGGCTGGCGGTGGGCTACCTGCTGCGCCCCCGCCGCTTTCCGCTGCCGCTCGAACCCGGCCGCGACGAATATGCCTTTGGCGCCTGGATCAAGATCGCGGCGGACGGCGTGGTCAGCGTGGCGGTGCCGCAAGTGGAGATGGGGCAGGGTGTCACGACGCTGCTGCCGCAGATCGTCGCGTACGAACTCGGCGCGGACTGGCGGCAGGTGGCGGTCGAACCCGCGCCGGTCAGCGCGCTTTATGCCAATGCCGTGCTGGCCGCGAAGTGGGCGCCCTTGTGGATGCCCGCCATGCCAGCGCTGGCCGAAGCGCCGGACAGCTTCGCCGCGCGCCGCTGGGCCGAGGATCACCGCTTCAACGCCACGGCAGACGGTACCGCAGTTGCCGCCTATGAAGGCCCCGCCCGCGCGGCTGCCGCTTCGGCCCGCGCCTTGCTGGTCCAGGCCGCTGCCGCGCGCTGGAACGTCGCGCCCGAGGCGTGCGAAGTGTCCGGCGGCCTCGTCCTGCACGAGGGCAAGCGCCTGAATTTCGGACCATTGGCTGCGGAAGCGGCGACTTTCTCGCCGCCCGACCCGCCCCCGCTGCGGGCCGAGGCCATGGCCGAGAAGCCCGGCGAATTCCTGCCCGGCGCTCCCTTGCGCTACCCGCGGCTCGACCTTCCCTCGAAAGTGGACGGATCGTGGACTTTCGCCGGCGACGTCCGCCTGCCGGACATGGTCCGCGCCGCGATCCGTCAGGCGCCGATCGGCAAGGCGAGCCTCTCGGGCCTGGACGATGGCGCGGGCAAGGACCTGCGCGGCTTCCTCCGTTTCGTCAAAGGGCCGGACTGGGTGGCGGCGCTGGCCGAGGACTGGTGGACGGCCGAGACGGCGCTGACCCGCGCCAGCCCCCGTTTTCGCGTTGCCCGGGGCAGCGACAGCGGCGATGTCGACAGTGCGTTGGACGAGGCGATGGCGATGGGCTCGCCCAGCCGCCTCCATATGGCGGGCGATGCGGAGGCCATCGCGGGCGCGCTGCCGGTCCAGATCCGCTACGAGGTCGCTCCCGCCGTCCATGCCACGATCGAGACGGCTAGCGCGACCGCGCGCTACGAGAATGGGCGCCTCGAACTCTGGATCGGCACTCAGGCGCCTGAGGCCGCCCGCGTGGCTGCGGCCAGTGCGCTGGGTCTGCAGGCGGTCGATGTCGTGCTCTATCCGATGCCGATCGGCGGCAGCTTCGACCGGCGCCTGGAATGCGCCCATGCCGCGCAAGTCGCGGTTCTGGCCCGCGAGGCCGGGCGGCCGGTTCAGCTTACTTTCTCGCGGCGGCAGGAGCATTTCACCACTTTGCCGCGGGTGCCGGCCGTTGCGGTCATGGCTGCCCGCCCCGATGCGGAAGGGCGGCCGACCGGCTGGCGCGCAAGGATCGCCGCGCCGGCCACGGCGCGCGCGTTCGGTCGGCGCTTCTTCTCGGGAGAGTCCGCGTTCGATGCGCTGGACGCCGTGGCCGAGGCTGCCGATCCGATGGCGGTGGAAGGGGCGGTTCCGGCCTATGCGGTACCGAACCTGGCCGTCGACCACATTCCGGCCGCGATCGGCCTGCCGACCGGCCGGATGCGCGGCAATGCCCATGGCTACACCGCGTTCTTCAACGAGAGCTTCGTGGACGAACTGGCGCACCGGGCCGGGCGCGAGCCGCTGTCGTTCCGCATGGCGATGCTGGGGCATGACCCGCGCCTGGCCGAATGCCTCCAGCGCGCGGCGGGCCTGGCGCAGTGGGGCGGCGGCGGCGACAACAGCGGGCAGGGCATCGCCTGCCACGTCATCGGCGATGGCCGGATCGCCGTGGTCGCCAGCGCCCGGCGCGACGAGAACGGCGTGCGCGTGGACCGGCTGAGCGCCGTGGCGGACATCGGCCGCATCGTGAACTACGATGTGGCCCGCCAACAGGTCGAGGGCGGGCTTGTCTTCGGCCTGGGCCTCGCGCTGGGATGCAGCCCGAACTATGCGGGCGGCCGGCCCGATGGGGAGCGCCTGTCCGACCTTGCCTTGCCGACCCTTGCCGATTGCCCGGCGATCGAGGTCGACTTCATCGAGAGCACGGAAGACCCCGCCGATCCGGGCGAACTGGGGGTTGCTGTGGTTGCCCCTGCGGTGGCCAATGCTCTCTTTTCGGCGACGGGACTCCGCTTCCGCCGCCTTCCGCTCTTTGCCGAGGATATGTAATGGCCACCAGAGACCGGCAATCGGCCGAACCGCGCCGCGCCGAACAGGCCGATGGCGGGATCGGCGTGCTCCTCGTGAACCTCGGCACGCCGGATGCGCCCACTGCCCCGGCGGTGCGGCGCTACCTGGCCGAATTCCTGTCCGATCCGCGCGTCGTGGAGATCCCGGCCATCGCCTGGAAGCCGATCCTCCACGGCATCGTCCTGCGCACCCGTCCGGCCAAGTCCGCCCATGCCTATCAGCAGGTCTGGACTCCCGACGGCTCCCCGCTGGCCGCGATCACCCGGGCCCAGGCCGGGCGGTTGCAGGAGCGGCTGGGCGCGCGCGCGCGCGTGGACTGGGCCATGCGCTACGGCAATCCGTCCTTGCCCTCGCGGCTTGAGGCGATGACGCAGGCCGGCTGCGAGCGCATCCTGATCGCGCCGCTCTATCCGCAATATTCCGGTGCGACCACGGCTTCGGTCATGGACAAGCTGGGCGAGGCGCTGGGCACGATGCGGGCGCAGCCCGCGATCCGCACCCTGCCGCCCTATTTCGACGACCCCGCCTATATCGATGCCCTGGAGGCCGACCTGCTGGGCCAGGTGGAGGCGTTGGACTTCCGGCCCGAAGTGCTGTTGCTCTCTTTCCATGGCATGCCGCAGCGCACGGCCGACCTGGGCGATCCCTACTATCCCCATTGCCTCGAAACCGCCCGCCTGCTGACCGAGCGCCTGGCCCGGCGCCGTCCGGACTTGCGGATCGAGACGAGCTTCCAGTCCCGCTTCGGCCGGGCACGTTGGTTGGAACCCTCGACCGAAGACGTGCTGGCGGCCGAGGCGAAGGCCGGAACACGGCGCCTTGCGATAGCAGCGCCCGGCTTTTCGGCAGACTGCGTGGAAACGCTGGAGGAACTGGCGATTCGCGGGCGCGAAGTCTTCGAGGAAGCGGGTGGGGAGACGATGGCCGTGCTCGGCTGCCTGAACGACGGGGCCGCGGGCATGGACATGCTCGAAGCCCTCGTCAGGCGCGAGCTATCCGGCTGGTAACAAGGATTTAACCTTAGTTCGCGTTGACTCCCCCGGGCTTCGTCCTACCCGTTGTCGGCAGGTTTCGGAGCGGGGGCGAACGAAGATGCGGGATAGGGACTTCGCCGATTTCACCTATGGCGGGCAGCAGGACGCATCCGGCGGCCGGGCGGTCTCGCTGGCGATCTTCGCGGACCGACCGCATCTGCGCGCGACCATGCGTGAGGATGCCGTGGGCGCCGGGCTCGATGTTGCCGTGGCCGCCCCTCTCGATGCGCTTCTCGGCAATGCAGGAAAGCCGCAGGCCGACGTGGTCCTGCTCGATTGTCCCCTGGTCGATGCCGCTACGATGGCGGCGCTCGCCCGGCTGGACATGCAGGCGGCCGGCGGGGGTACGCGGCTGATCGTCTCGACTTCGGTGGACGCGCTCGACGACGTCTTTGCCTGCATGGACATGTCGGCACCGCTGCTGCTGGTCGATCCCAACCGCGCCGAGCGGGTGATCGCGCTGGGGCAGGTCCTGGCCGGTTTTCCCGCCGCGCGCCTGAGGGAACTGTCCGAAGACGACCGGCTGATGCTGCTGCGCCTTACCGAACAAGTGGGCCAGATCGCCGGTCATATCGACCGCCTGGCCCCGCGCGAGGCCGAATCGCCTTTCGCGAGATCGTCCGGTTCCGCGGGCGCCGTCACCGCGCCGCGCGGCGCGGCGCCGTCGGGCCAATCACCGCGCGACATGGCGGCAGGACGCGCGATCCCCCTTGCCAGTACGGCGGCGCTGCCCGAGGCCCGGTTGATCCGCCGCGTGATCCGCCAGCGCCAGCTGCGTTCGCGCTTCATCGAAGGCGAGTTCTTCGCGGACCCCGCCTGGGACATGCTGCTCGATCTCGCGGCGGCGCGGGTGGAGGGCAAGCAAGTCTCCGTCACCTCGCTCTGCATCGCCTCGGGCGTTCCGCCCACTACGGCGCTGCGCTGGATCGGGGCGCTCGTCCAGGCCAACCTGTTCCAGCGCGTCTGCGACGAAAACGATCGTCGCCGCGCCTTCATCGAACTCACGGGCGATGCCGCGGACCGCCTGGCCGCCTACTTCGGCGAGATCGCCTCGATGGGCGCGCTCCCGGTCTGAAGCCGCGGCTTTCGTTGTTTCCAAGGATGTCGGGAAGTGGTGCCGGCTACAGGATTCGAACCCGTGGCCCCCTGATTACAAATCAGGTGCTCTACCAACTGAGCTAAGCCGGCCCGGCGCATCGGCATGAGCGATGCGCGCGACAAGTCCGGCGCCCTTACCGCGAGGGAGGGGCGCCGGTCCAGTTGCTTTTATGAAATATCCGCTCAGAAAATCGCGTGGGGCGCATCTTCCTGCATCATCGCCTGCCGCACGAGGGGGATCGGCGGGCCGCCGTGGCTCAGGAACTGGTCGTGGAATGGCTTCCAGGCCGCGCGGCCACCGCGCGAGGCGGTCCAGTCGTCGCGCAGCTTGCGGATCATCAGCTTGCCCAGCGTATAGTTGAGATAGGCCGGATCGTAAGTGCCGCGCGCGGCCTGCTGCTCGGCTGTGCCTTCGTCCTGATAGCACTCGTCCATGAACATGCGTTTGGACTGTTCCTGCGTCATGCCGCGCGCGTGGAGACCGATGGCCGAGAGGAAGCGGCAGTTGCGCAGCAGCGCGTTCGACAGCTGGCCGACGTGAACGCCGGCATCGCCCTTGCCCAGGCCCGCGTCCCACATCATTTCCTCGGCATAGTGCGCCCAGCCTTCGGCATAGGCGTAGCCCACCCAGAGGCGGCCCACCCAGGAGGGCGAGCGGTTCGAGTGCAGGAATTGCAGGAAGTGGCCGGGCATGACTTCGTGCACCGAAGTGAACAGCAGGTCATTCTTGCCGGGGATGTAGTCCTGTTGCATCTGCTGCGACCAGGAAGGGTCCGGCGGCGAGATGTAGTAGACCGAGGAAATGCCCTTCTCCAGCGGCCCGGCGGGATCGATATAGGCCGAGTTCTGGCGGTTGTAGGGCGGGCTTTCCTCCACCAGCGCCTGTTCGGTGCCGGGGATCGTGGCGATATCGTGCTGGCGCACGAAGGCGGTCAGTTCCGGGATCTGCAGGCGCGCGGCAGCGACGGGGCCGCCTTCCGGCTTGTCGGCGCGCATCTTGTCGAAGCAGGCCTGGATGTCCTTACCGGGGGCATATTCGGCGCAGGCGGCCTTGAGCAGGTCCTGGTTGCGCTTGAGATCGGCGCGGCCCACGGCTTCCAACTCGCTGAGCGGGGCATCGACGGCCTCGGTGGCGGCGAGCATGCGCGAGAAGCGCTCAGCCCCCATCGCGAAGTCCTGGGTGGGCGTGGCCTTGCCGAGCCAGTCGGAAAGGTCCTGCATGGCCTTGGCCGCGCTTTCCGAGCTGGCCTTGAACTCGGCCTGGAGCGCGGCGTCCTTCACATCGGCGAAAGCGGTGCGGGCGTCGCCGCGGTAATATTCCGCAAAGCCCGAGAAGCCCGCAGTGCCGAGCTTGATGAAGCTGGCGGGCATCGCCGTCTTCAGGTTGCCGCGGATCTGCGCGGCCGCGGTGGGCACGGCCTTGAAGAAGGCGATCATGGCCTTCATGCGCGTCGGCTTGTCGGCATAGGCGCGGCTGACGTAGACGTTCGGGTCGAGGCCGTTCTCGATGTAGAAGCCGGGATTGTTGTGCGGCTTGTCGGCGTCTTCCAGCCAGAAAAGTTGGCCCTTGGCGACTTGCACCAGGTAGTCGCGCTCGAAGCGGTCTTCGGCGGAAAGGCTGGCGAAGGCGCCGGCATCGGCGATCACCTTCTTCAGGAATGCCCCGCGCGCCTTGAGCCCGGCGGGGCTCCAGTCGGGCAGCTTGCCGTCGAACTGGTGCGCGCCCTGATAGACCGCGAAGGAGGGATCCTGCGCCATCCAGCTCTCTATCGTCCGGTTCACGAAGCTCTTCCACGGCGTGGCCGGCTTGCCGAGCGCGACCGATACCGGGGTGGCGGCGGGCGTGGCTGGGGGAGCGGATTTGGGCGCGGGGGCCGCATTCGAGACGTGTGCTCCCAGACCGAGAGCAAGGCAGGCGATCCCCGCCAGCAGTGCATGTTTCATAGCTGAACTGTCCCTGTCAGTCATGTTGGAGGCCGGTCGTTCGCGGCCCCGATGGGGACAGGTTCTGGGCTATGGCGCGCCGAAGGTCCAGCCCTCCGTCCTGGCCAGTTCCGGTGTGAGATCAAGGGGTTTCCACAGGTCTTCGCGCGGGGCCGCCGTGCGCAGCCAGGCCGCGGTGAGGAGGGCATCCGCGCTGTGATCGTCGATCGGGCCGGTTCCCCCTGTCGGCGGCGAACCCAGTGCGGCAAGCGCGGTATCGAGCGCGGCATGGTCGGTCATTTTCGCCCGCCCGGCAGAGCGGCCCGCCGCGACGGCGGCAAGCGTGGTGTAGATCTCGGTCACGACCGAGCCGGATACGGGGAGGGGATCGATCGGCCAGACCGGAACCGTGCCGCGCAGGCGGTGCAGCAGGCGCATGCCGGTGAGGCTGGACTTGCCGACTTGCGCGGCGCCCACGAGGTTGAAGTTGGAATAGGGTCTGCACCCGGCGCGGGCCTGCGCCTGTTCGGTCACGCGCAGGCGTCCGCGGCGGTGGCCTGCGCCGGGAAGGTGGAAACGCAGGCCTTCGCGGCCGCCGTGACGCCGGAAGTAGGCACTGATTTCGGGATGGTCGACGAAGCTGGCCGCGGCGAGATGGGCGTCTTCGGCGCAGACCCTATCGATCAGTGCCCAGAGCGCGCGGGCGTCCTGGGGACTGGCCGGCCAATCGGGGAAGAAAGCCCCGGCATCGGCGAAAGGCAGCGAGATGCCGAGGTCCAGCCCCACCAGCGTGTCCTGCGGCAAGTCGTCCCGCAGCAGGTGCAGCACCGCCTCACGCGACCAGTGGCGATGATCCGCAGGATGCAACAGCCGCGGCGCGCCCTCCAGCCCGCAGAGGGCGACGGCGATGCCCTTCTGGCGCGGGCCGAGGGCGCCGGACCAGTCGATGGCCATGAAGTGCCGGAAACGGGCCGGGGAGCCGGACAAGTGACGGGGCAAGGCCTAGGCCCGTTCGTCCATCAGGTCTGCCCCTGCCGCTCGGCCCGCTTGCGGTCCCACCATTCGAGGCGCTTGCGAATCTCGCGTTCGAAGCCGCGCTCGACCGGCTCGTAGAAGCGTTGCGGCTCCATGTCCTCGGGCCAGTAGTCGTCGCCGGAGAAGCCGTCCGGCGCATTGTGGTCGTAGGCGTAGTCCTTGCCGTAGCCGATGTCCTTCATCAGCTTGGTCGGCGCATTGAGGATATTGGCCGGCGGCATCAGCGAACCGGTCTCGCGCGCCGAGCGGGCCGCGGCCTTCCAGGCCACATAGGCGGCATTCGATTTCGGCGCGGTGGCGACGTAGAGGCAGGCCTGCGCGATCGCCAGTTCGCCTTCGGGCGAGCCGAGGAACTCATACGCCTGCTTGGCCGCCAGGCACTGCGCGAGGGCCTGCGGGTCCGCCAGGCCGATGTCCTCGCTGGCCATGCGGACGAGGCGGCGCAGCAGGAACAGCGGCTCCTCGCCGGCGGTCATCATGCGTGCCAGATAATAGAGCGCGGCCTGAGGGTCCGATCCGCGCACTGCCTTGTGAAGCGCCGAAATCAGGTTGTAGTGCCCGTCGCGGTCCTTGTCGTAGACGGCCACGCGCCGCTGCAGGAACTGGCCGAGCCCGGCCGGGTCGAGCGGCTCCGGGATCTGCGCGGCGTAGAGTGTCTCGGCCTGGTTGAGCAGGAAGCGCCCGTCGCCGTCGGCAGAGGCAACCAGGGCCGCGCGGGCGTCGTCATCGAGGGGCAGCGGGCCTTCCAGCGCCTCGGCCTTGCCGAGCAGCGTGTTCAGCGCCTCTGCGCCGAGGCGGTGCAGGATCAGCACCTGGGCGCGGCTGAGCAGGGCGGCGTTGAGCGCGAAGCTGGGATTCTCCGTCGTCGCGCCGACCAGGGTGACGGTGCCGCGCTCCACGAAGGGCAGGAAGCCGTCCTGCTGGGCGCGGTTGAACCGGTGGATCTCGTCCACGAACAACAAGGTCCGCTGGCCCGCGCGGGCAGCCAGGTCGGCCTCGGCGAAAGCCTTCTTGAGGTCGGCCACGCCCGAAAACACCGCCGAGACGGCCGTGAAGCGCATGCCCACCGCATCGGCCAGCAGCCGCGCGGTGCTGGTCTTGCCCGTGCCGGGGGGCCCCCAGAGGATCATCGAGGAAAGCCGCCCCGCCGCCACCATGCGGCCGATCGGGCCTTCCGGCCCGGTGAGGTGCTCCTGTCCGACCACGTCCTCCAGCGTGCGCGGGCGGAGACGATCGGCAAGCGGGGCATCTTCCCGCGGGGTGTCGGGCGTGGGGGACGGGGGAAGGTCGTCGGCAAAAAGGTCGGCCATGGGACCTATCTAGCCATTGTCCCGCAGAATTGCATCGTCTGGCCGAGGCGCGTATCCTTGCCGGCTTGAAGCAGGCAGGGAGGCACAGCGATGATCGGAACCTTGCGCGTCAGGGCCCCGCGCCACCTGTGGATCGTCGGCGTGCTGGCGCTGGTGTGGAACGCCTTCGGTTGCACCGATTTTTCCATGACGGTGACGCGCAATCCGGCATGGATGGCGCCGCTTTCCCCCGAGATGATCGACTGGCTGGACGCTGCGCCGAGCTGGACCGTGGCGACCTGGGCGCTGGGGGTCTGGGGCGGGCTGGCGGGATCGCTGTTGCTGCTCCTGCGTTCGCGCTGGGCGGTGGCGGCGTTCACGATTTCGCTGCTGGGGCTGGCGGTGAACCAGATCTATCCCTTCGTCTCCCGGACGCCCGCCATGCTGACCAGCCCCGCCAGCATCGGCATTACCCTGGCGATCTGGGCGATCGCGGTGTTCCTGCTCTGGTACGCGATCCGGCTGCGCCGGATCGGCGTGCTGCGCTGATAGGGCGAGCGGGAAGAGGCTGAGCGGGAAGAGGCTGAGCGGGAAGAGGCTGAGCGGAAAGAGGCTGAGCGGAAAGAGGCTGGCCGGGGACGCGCTCAGCGGCGCAGGCGCTGGCGCACGAGGCGCAAGTAGGTATCGGCCACGTCCTGGTTGATGCGGTCCCAGCTGAAATCGAGCGCCCGGTTTTCGCCTGCCAGGCCGTTGCTGGCGCGCAGGGCCGGGTCTTCGATATAGGCCTTCAGCGCTTCGGCAAACTGGTGGATGGCGCCCGGCGGGATCAGCCTGCCCGAGACATGGTCGTCGACCAGGCTCTGGCTGCCGGTGGCCGCGGCCGCCACCACCGGGAGGCGGCAGGCCATGGCCTCCAGCGTGACATTGCCGAACGTCTCGGTGACGGAGGGGTTGAACAGCACGTCCATGCTCGCGACCGCGCGGGCGAGACCCTCGCCTTGCTGGAAGCCGACGAAGGCCGCCTGCGGCAGGCGGGCCTGGAACCATTCGCGCGCCGGACCCTCGCCCACGACGAGGACCCGGTGAGCGACATTGCGGCGGCGCAGGTCGTCCAGCGTGTCGGAAAAGACGTCGAGGCCCTTTTCCATGACCAGGCGGCCCAGGAAGCCGACGACCACTTCATGGTCCGCGATGCCCTGTGCGCGGCGCCAGGCCAGGTCCCGGCGTTCGGGATGGAAGATGTCGCGGTCGACGCCGCGCGACCAGATCGAGACGTCGTAGTTCATGCGCTGTTCGCGCAGGAGCTGGGCCATCGATTCCGAAGGAGCGACCAGGGCGTCGCAGCGGCGATAGAAGCGGCGCAGCATCGCCTCCACCACCGGTTCGCCCCAGGCCATGTTGTAATAGCGCAAGTAGGTTTCGAACCGGGTGTGGACCGAGGCGAGTACCGGCAGGTTGCGCGCACGCGCCCAGGACACGGCCTGATGGCCCACGGGGTCGGGCGAGGATACGTGGACGACATTCGGCGCGAAGGCCTTCAGGTCGCGCCGCGCCTTGAACGAGATGGCCAGCGGAACGCGGTATTCGGGGCGGTTGGGGATCGGCAGCGAATGAATGCCGATCAGGTCTCCGGTCGGCTCGAACGCGGGCTTCTTCACCACTGGCGCATAGACGCGCACCTGGGCGCCCTGGCGCAGCAGATAGCCGACGAGGCGGTTCAACGCCTGGTTGGCGCCGTCTCGGACATAGTTGTAGTTGCCCGAAAACAGGGCAATGCGCAGGTCGGCGGTTTCCATGGTGGGCAGCCCCATAGCGTTCCCCGCCGAGATTGGCGAGTGGGCTTCACAGATGCCGCGCCGTTCCTGAGGAAAACCGCTGCTTCGGCGCGCCGGATAAGCGCAGATGGCCGATAAACGGTCTTCTGCGCCGAAGGCAGGACGCCGCCGGACTGCGGTTCGGCAGTCCGGCGGCATCCCTTGGTGGATGGCCCGTCTTCGGGGTCAGCCCTTAGCGACGCCAGTCACGGCGGTGATCGTCGCGCCGGTGGTCGTCACGGCGGTAATCGTCATGGCGGCGATCGCCGCGCCAGCCGTCACGGCCGCGGTCCCACCGGTTGCGGTCGTCGCGCCAGCCACGGCGGTCGTCGCGCCACGCGTGGCGGCCATCGCGCCAGCGGTCGCGGCCGCCCCAGCGCTCGCGGTAGTAGGGCGCATAGTACCGGTCGTAGTAGCGATCGCGGTAGTAGCGGTTCGGCGCGCCCTGGTAATAGTAGTAGTAACCGGGCCGGTCGCGCACGGTGACGTAGCGGCGGGAGCCGTAATAGCCGCGATCGTAGTAGCGGCCGTCGTCGCGGTCTGCGAGCGCGGCGCCGAGCGCCAGGCCGATCACGCCTGCACCGATGGCGATGGCGGCATCGTTGCCGCCCCGGTCGTAGTAGTCCCGCGCCATGGCAGGCGCGGATGCCGTGAGGGCCGATGCGGCCAGAGCCGTCGCCAGCCCCAGGGACTTCCAGTTCAGTTTCATCTTATCGCACTCCTATCCGGGCCAACCAAGTTACGGCGGAATCGGCGGGCATGTCGGACCCCGAGATTTCGCCCTGGCCAGTGAACTTCGCGTGAACTTGACGTCACATGCGACGAGCCGCGCGGCGCCGTCGCCATGATGCTGCCGCCGAAACAAGGACGCCCGGCCGTAGGGGTGGCCGGGCGTCTCGGTTTCCCGATTTCCCGGGGCCAGGCGGAGAGGGGTTTATCCGCGAGGCCCCGATCGTCGGGGGCTTTCGGCGATCAGTAGCCGCGGCGGTAGTCGCCGCGATCGTGGTCGTAGCCGCGGCGATAGTCGCCGCGCTGGTAACGGTCGTAGTCGTCGCGGCTGTGGCGGCCGCCATTGCCGTCCCAGTACCAGCCGTCGCGGTACTGCCAGTTGCTGCTATAGGCCGGACCGTAAGAGTAGCCGCTGTTGTAGTAGCGATCGTCGTTGCGATAGCGGTCGTTGTTGCTGCTGGAAGCGATGATCGCGCCCAGGGCCACGCCGATCACGCCGGCGCCGATGGCGACTGCGGCGGTATTGTCATTGTGGCGATAGTGGTCGCGGGCCATGGCCGGGGTTGCCGTGGCGAAGGCGGTGGCAGCGAGGGCAGTGGCAAGCGTGGCGTTGCGGAAGAATGTCATTGTACGAAACTCCTTGCTGGGCAGGGGCTCCGGTGGGGCCGGGGTCTCGTCCCTTGTTGAGTTTCTTCTACGCCTGCCTAGCTGAACCGCATCGAAGCGACATCGGCAGATTCCGTTCAGGTTTGTACGACTTTGTATGAATCGATCGGAACGCCTCCGCGCCATTTGCTCGGCCCATCGGAAAGCGCTCCTCACTTCATCGCAGAAAAGGAAACAAAAACGGCAGCTTGGACTTCGGGGAGGGCCAAGTACGAAATTTGACAGGGAAATTACCAAATGAACACTGCCCGCCTCCTCTCGTCGGCGATCGGCCTCGCGGTCGCCGTCGCGGCCTTCCCGGCCATGGCGCAGGACAGCGATGCTCCCATCGCCACCGACACCCCCGCTCGCGACAGCCACTTCGACGGCCCCTATGTTCAGGCCTTCGGCGGCCTTTCCACCCGCGGCAACGATGGCGGCGACAGCCTGCGCTTCGATACGGACGGAGACGGCCGCTACGACAACACCGTGAACACCGCAGCCGGCGCCAATGCCTTCAGCCCCGGCTTCTGCAACGGCCGCGCCCTGGGCGCCACGCCGGACGGTGGCTGCCGCAGCGACAAGGACGGCGCCGAATACGGCGTGCGCTTCGGCTACGACAAGCGCATGGGCAACAACTTCGTGCTCGGCGGCCTCGTCGAAGGCGTGAAGAGCGACGCCAAGGACGCGACCTCGGGCTACAGCACCACGCCTGCCAGCTACACGATCCAGCGCAAGCTGGACTACGGCCTTTCGGCCCGCGTCCGCGCCGGCTATACCCCGGGCGGCGGCGCGCTGTTCTATGTGACCGGCGGCGGCGGCGTGGCCAAGCTGGACCACAGCTTCCTCACCACCAACACCGCCAATTCCTTCGACCCCCAGCGCAACAACAAGCTGGTCTGGGGCTGGCAGGCCGGCGGCGGCGGCGAGATCATGGTGGCCCGCAACGTCAGCCTCGGCCTCGAGTATCTCTACAACCGCTACAACGACAACAAGTACAACGTGGAAGTCGGCCCCGGCACCGCACCGGCGACCAACCCGTTCCTGATCGATTCGGGTTCGACCAACATCAAGGGTTCGAACAAGGACTTCTCGTATCACTCGCTGCGCGCGACGGTGGGCTTCCAGTTCTGACCGCGCATCCTTGAGATTGCCCGAGATTGGGAGAGGGCCGGCACAAGGCCCCACATAAAGAAAGGGCGGCAACCGCGAGGTTGCCGCCCTTTCCATGTTCGTCTCAAGAGAGCCTGAACTGCGGCGCCGAAGCGCCGAGGGATCAGGAATCCTTCTTGCGGCTCTGCTTCTTGCGCTCGTTCGGGTCGAGGAAGGCCTTGCGCAGACGGATCGACTGCGGGGTCACTTCGACCATTTCGTCGTCGTCGATGTAGGCGATCGCCTGCTCCAGCGTCATCACGCGGGGCGGGGTGAGGCGGATGGCGTCGTCCTTGCCGGTCGAACGGAAGTTCGTCAGCTGCTTCGACTTCATCGGGTTCACTTCGAGATCGTCGGGCTTGGCGTTTTCGCCGATGATCATGCCCTCGTAGATCTTTTCCTGCGGCTTCACGAACAGGATGCCGCGATCTTCGAGGCTGTTCAGCGCGTAGCCGACGGCTTCACCGGTGCCGTTCGAGATCAGCACGCCGTTCTGGCGGCCTTCGATCGGACCCTTGTGGCTGTCGTACTTCTCGAACAGTCGGTTCATGATGCCGGTGCCGCGGGTGTCCGACAGGAACTCGCCGTGGTAGCCGATCAGGCCGCGCGACGGGGCCGAGAAGGTGATGCGGGTCTTGCCGGCGCCCGAAGGACGCATGTCGGTAAGCTCGGCCTTGCGGCGCTGCATCTTCTCCACGACGGTGCCCGAGAACTCGTCGTCCACGTCGATCACGACGGTTTCGTACGGTTCGGTGCGGCCACCGTTCTCATCCTTGCCGAACAGCACGCGCGGGCGGCTGATGCCCAGCTCGAAGCCTTCGCGGCGCATCGTTTCGATCACGACGCCCAGCTGAAGTTCGCCGCGACCGGCCACTTCGAAGCTGTCGCGGTCGGCCGATTCGGTGACGCGGATGGCCACGTTGGTTTCCGCTTCGCGCATCAGGCGGTCGCGGATCATGCGGCTGGTGACCTTGTCGCCTTCACGGCCCGCGAGCGGCGAGTCGTTGACGGCAAAGCGCATCGCCAGGGTCGGCGGATCGATCGGCTGGGCCTGGATCGCCTCGGTGACCGAAGGATCGGCGATGGTGTTCGACACGGTGGCCTTTTCGAGGCCGGCCAGCGCGATGATGTCACCGGCGCGGGCTTCTTCCACGGGCACGCGGTCGAGGCCGCGGAACGACAGCACCTTGGTGGCGCGGCCGACTTCGATGACCTTGCCGTCCATGTCGATGGCGCGGATCGGGTCGTTGACCTTCAGCTTGCCGGACTGGACGCGGCCGGTGAGGACGCGGCCCATGAAGTTGTCACGGTCGAGCAGGGTGGCGAGGAACGAGAACGGCGCGTCCTGGTCGAGGTCGGGCGCGGGAACGTGCTCGACGATCTTTTCGAACAGCGGCGTCAGGTCGCCTTCGCGGGCGTCCGGATCGTAGCCGGCGTAGCCGTTACGGCCCGAAGCGTAGAGGGTCGGGAAGTCGAGCTGCTCGTCATTGGCGTCGAGGCTGACGAAGAGGTCGAACACTTCGTCCAGCACTTCGGCGTGACGGCCGTCGGGACGGTCGATCTTGTTGACGACCACGATCGGCTTCAGGCCGAGGCCCAGCGCCTTGCCGGTGACGAACTTGGTCTGCGGCATCGCGCCTTCAGAGCTGTCCACCAGCAGGACGACGCCGTCGACCATCGAGAGGATGCGTTCGACTTCGGCGCCGAAGTCGGCGTGGCCGGGGGTGTCGACGATGTTGATGCGGTAGCCGTTCCACTCGATCGAAGTCGGCTTCGCGAGAATCGTGATCCCGCGCTCCTTTTCGAGGTCGTTCGAGTCCATGGCGCGCTCTTCGATGCGCTGGTTGTCGCGGAAGGTGCCGGACTGGCGGAAGAGCTGGTCGACAAGAGTGGTCTTGCCGTGGTCGACGTGCGCGATAATCGCGATATTGCGCAAGGGAAGCGGGGCGGACATGCAGTGCCTATCGGTTCGAGGAGTTGGCCAGCGGCGCATGCTGCACCGCAAAATTGGCGCGCCATTAGCCGATCTATGCAAATCCGGCAAGCGCGGAGCGGCCCTGCGCAATTGTTGCGCCTGTGTCACAATCGAACGGGAAGCGGAGGATCAGCCGCATGAGTGATTGTTTTGCCCGCTTTATCCTTTTAGGGTCGGCTTCGTAATCAGGGTGAGACGGTGACCGAAAAGAGCACCGCCGCCGGGAGAGGAATGCCGAAGGCTCCCCCAGCAAGGGCGGCTTCGCCAGACCGACGATAAAGAATCCAGCTGCGCCTCTACGGGCGCGGCGGCGCGTTACCGGCACACAGCCGGAGCGTGACAAGGCGAACCCGCGCGGCAGGGAGGAGACGCAAGGGAACGCAAACTCAGCCAGGGGCGCCGGGTCTTGCCCGAGCGCCCCTTTTCCTTTGGCGTTCCTTGACCTCAGCGGCTGTTCGCAGGGCCTGCCATGCGCGGCTTGCCGTCCCGAAGCGGGCGTCTATAGTGCAAGTCCTTGAACACGCTGTCGAACCTGAGGGGGAAAACATGTTCGAATACATGATCATGCCATTCAAGCGTTATGCCGACTTTTCGGGCCGTTCGCTTCGCATCGAATACTGGGGCTTCGCCTTGCTCAACTTCATCGTCTTCGCGGTGATTTTCGGCATCTCGATGGGGCTCGGCCTGTCCTTGGGCGCTTTCCAGCAGATCGAGCAGGGCGGCGATCCCTCGTTGCTGTTCGGCACCGGATTTTTCGTCCTGATCGGCCTGGCCGGTCTCTACAGCCTTGCGGTCTTCATTCCGAGCATCGCCGTTGCCGTGCGCCGATTCCACGACCGTGACATGAGCGGCTGGTGGTATCTCGGCTTCATCGTGCTGGGGCTGATTCCCTTTGTGGGCTGGATCGCGACCATCGCTTCTTTCGTAATCACCTGCCTGCCCGGCACGCCCGGTCCCAACCGTTTCGGCATGGATCCCCGCGATCCCACCGGCGCCGAAGTCTTCGCCTGAGGCGGCGCCGGTCGTCCGGCGCTAAAGCTCCCTCAGGGCCCGTGCCGGTTTCGCTCGCAACAGCGGCAGCGAACCGGCCAGGGCGAAAGTCAGGATCACGACCAGGCCGGCGCCCAGCACCATCAGGATGCGCGGCCAGTCCGGCAGCCAGTCGAACTCGAAGAGCTTGACGATCACCGCCCAGGCCATGGCGCTGCCCGCAGCCAGTGCCACAAGCGCCAGCACGGCGGCGATCAGGCCGTATTCGGCAAGCTGGAGCAGCAGGAGCTGGCCCCGGCTCGCGCCCAGCACGCGCAGGATCACGTTGTCGTAGGTCCGGCTGGCGCGCGCCGCGGCGATGGCGCCGAACAGCACGGCCAGCCCGGCCAGCACCGCCACCGAAGCGGCCGCGAGGATGGCCAGGGTCATTTGGTCCAGCAGTCCGCGCGCATCGCGCAGCAGGGTGCCGGTTTCGATCACCGAGCTGGACGGGAAGGCACGGGCCAGTCGTGGCAGCAGCCCGCGCGTGGAATGGCCCGGCGGCACTTCGATCGTCGCGGCCAGGTTGTGCGGCGCCCCGGCCAGAGTGTTGGGCGAGAAGACCAGCACGAAATTGAACCCCAGGGTGTCCCAGTCGATCCGGCGCAGTGCAGCCACCCGCGCGGTCCGCTCGACACCGAGCACGCCCACCGTCACATAGTCACCCACCTTCAGTCCCACGGTCTGGGCGAATTTCTCGTCGAGCGATACGAGCGGCTCACCGCGGTGGATCTCGGGCCACCACCGGCCGGACGTGACGGTGCTGCCTTCAGGCACGCCGACCGAATAGGTCAGGCCCCGCTCGCCCTTCAGCGCCCAGGCGTCCTCGGGGATTTCCTTCAGGTCGGACACGCGCGTCATGTGGTCCCGCGGTCCATAGGCGAGGATCCGGCCGCGCAAGTTTGGAACCATCTTCACAACTGCGCCGGGAACCTGCTGCGCGACGATGTCCTGGAATGCTCCGGCTTTGTCCTTGGGCACGTCGAGCACGAAGAAGTCCGGCGCGCGGGCGGGCACGGTCTTGCGGATATTGGCGTCGAGGCTGGTCTGGACGGCGGCGATCAGCACGAAAGCGGAGAGGCCGAAGCCGAGGGCGGTCACCAGGGCGCCGGTCTGGGCGCCGGGGCGATAGAGGTTGGCGAGGCCGGCGCGCAGCATCGGGTCGCGCGGCCTTGGCAGGTGCGCGGCGGCCCGGCGAATGCCCAGGCCGATCAGTGCGAGCAAGCCGAGCATGAGCGCGGCGCCGCCGAGGAAGCCCAGCGTCACCAGCGGCTGCGCGGCATTGAGCAGGGCGAGGGCGACGATGGCGGCGAGTCCCAGTCCGACGGGTAGCAACCAGGTCCGGCGCGGGGCCATGAGCGGCGAGACTTGCGCGCGCATCAGCGCCATGGCGGGGAAGCTGCGCGCACGGGCCAGCGGCGGCGCGGCGAAGACGAGCGCGACCAGCAGGCCGTAGCCCGTTGCCGTCAGCAGGGCCGCAGGAGAGACGGTGAAGCCCGTGTCGACAGGCAGGAGCGAGCCGAGCGAGCGCGCCAGCAGCGGGGTGACCACCACGCCTGCCAGCAGTCCGGCCAGGCTGCCGACCAGCGCCGCCGCGCCGACTTGCAGGAGATAGATGCGGGCAATGTCGCGGCTCGTCGCGCCCAGCACCTTAAGGGTGGCGATCGAGGCGCGCCGCGCTTCGAGATAGGATGACACGCCGCCGCCGATGCCGATCCCGGCGATGACGAGCGCGGCCAGACCGACAAGCGCGAGGAACTGGCCCATGCGGCTGACGAAACGCTGGGTGGAGGGCGAAGCGGCCTTTCGGGTGCGGGTGTCGAAGGCATCGTCGCCGAAACGCTTCTTCAGTGCATCGACCACGGCGTCCGGGTCGCGCATCGCATCCGCGAACCGGACGCGCGTGGCGCTGCGGTACATGGCGCCGGGGTCGGTCAGCCCGGCGCGCGAGGGCAGGTCGAGCGCGGAGATCGCGGTGTCGCCCAGCGCGAAGCCTTCCGAAAGCTTCTCCGGGTCGCTGGCGATCACGCCGCCCACCCGCTGCTCCACGCCGCCGATCGAGACGCTGTCGCCCCGGCTTACGCCCAGGCGCGCGGCGGTTCCTTCCGAAAGCCAGACCGATCCGGCAGGCGGTGCGCCGACCTTGCGGCCGTCCTGAAGTTCGAGCCGCCCATAGAGCGGCCATTTTGCGTCGACGGCCTTGAGCGCGACCGGGGCTGTGAGATCGCCCTTGCGGGCTATGGCCTGAAGGCGAAAGCCCGGCGAGACCTGGCCGTAGCGGGAAAGCGCGTTCAGTTCCTTGTCCGAAAGGCTGCGCTGCCAGGTCTTCAACTCGATATCGCCGCCCAGCACTTCGCGGCCGCGCGTCGTCAGTTCGCGCTCGATCGAGCCGGTGAGAGTGCCGATCGCCGCGATCGCGCCGACCCCCAGGAACAGGCAGACGAGCAGCAGCCGCAGGCCTTTGAACCGCGCCGAAAGGTCGCGGCGGGCGAGGGTCCAGGCGGTGCGCCAGGGCAGCGTCGGCGCGGAGGCGGGGTCAGGCAAAACCAGCGCTCGCGCCTTGCGCCCGGAACCGGTCGCTGGCGATCCGGCCGTCCGCCAGCGTCACCACGCGTTCGCAATGGTCGGCAAGGCTTTCGTCATGAGTGATGATGAGCAGGGTGGCGCCCGCTTCCGCGCGGCGGGCGAAGAGCAGGTCGACGATGGTGGCGCCGGTGGCAGCGTCGAGATTGCCGGTCGGCTCATCCGCGAAGACGAGCGAAGGGCGCGGCGCCAGCGCGCGGGCAATGGCCACGCGCTGCTGCTCGCCGCCGGAAAGCTGGGCCGGATAGTGTGACAGGCGGTGCCCCAGCCCGACCGCGGCAAGTTCCGCCTCGGCGCGTTCGCGGGCATTGTCCATCCCGGCGAGTTCCAGCGGCGTCGCCACGTTTTCAAGCGCCGTCATCGTCGGCAGGAGATGGAAGGCCTGGAGCACAACGCCGATCCGGCCGCGCCGGGCGCGGGCGAGGGCGTCCTCGTCCATGGCCGAAAAGTCTTGCCCCGCCACGCTCAGCGCACCGCTGCTGGCACGCTCCAGCCCGGAAAGCACCGACATCAGCGAAGACTTGCCCGAACCGGACGGGCCAAGCAGCGCCAGGGTCTGTCCTTGCGGCACGGAAAGGTCGATGCCCTTCAGGATTTCGACGGCGCTGTCGCCGCTGCCGAGGGTCAGGCGCAGGTCTTGCGCAAGAATTGAGGGGGCGGGGGGCTGGGAAGGATTGCTCACCGGTCCCATATGGGTGGGCAAAGCCCCGTAGTTCAAGGAGAAAGCCTTGCGCGTTCACGCGAAAGCCCTGCTCGTCCCTTCGCTCTTGCTGCCATTCCTGCTCGGCGCCTGCGACAAGGCCGCGCCGCCCGCGCCTGACCGGACGCAGAGCGCCGTCGATGCGCCGCCGCCGATTCCGGCCATGGGCCCGGAGCGGCCGATCCTCGCCTTCGGGGATTCGCTGCTGGCAGGCTATGGCCTGGACGACGGCGAAAGCTACCCGGACCGGCTGGAACAGGCGCTGCGCGTGCGGGGCGTCAACGCGAAGATCGCCAATGCCGGGGTTTCCGGCGATACCACCGCGGCGGGTCTGGAACGGCTCAATTTCACGCTGGAAAGCCAGTCTCCCAAGCCGGAGCTGGCCATCGTCAGCCTGGGCGGCAACGACATGCTGCGCTCGCTGCCCCCGGCGGAGACGCGCAGGAACCTCGAGGAAATCCTGAAGCGCCTGAAGGGCGACAATATCCGCGTGGTCCTGCTCGGCATGATGGCGGCGCCCAATCTGGGCAAGGATTATGCCGCGACCTTCAACCCGATCTATCCGCAACTCGCGCAGAAATACGGGGCGACGCTGGTGCCGTTCTTTCTCCAGCCGGTGATCGACAAGCCGGACCTGATGCAGAAGGACCACGTCCATCCCACTGCGCTGGGCATCGATGCCATCGTCAGCGCGACGGTGGACGACGTGGTGGATGCCTTGCCGAAGCAGGGCGGCTGACGATACCCGCAGCGCAAGGGGCGGGGGGCTATCCCAGCAGGGGCTAACCCAGCCGGTGCACCGCGCCCGAACGCACTTCCCAGACGGCGGCCTCCCCGGCGATGGCGTCGAAAGGGGCGAGTTCGGTACCGGTCAGCCAGACTTGCGCCGAGCCCGCGCGCAGGCGGTCGAACAGGGCTTCGCGGCGCACGGGGTCGAGGTGGGCGGCGACTTCGTCCAGCAGCAGCAGACGGGGACGCTGTTCGGCCCCGGTTTCCAGCAGCTGCGAATGGGCCAGCGTAATCGCGATCAGCATCGCTTTCTGCTCGCCGGTGGAGCATTCGGCGGCGGCCTGGCCCTTGCCCGGTCCTTTGCCGGCCATGGTCACCAGGATCTCGTCGCGATGCGGGCCGGTCAAAGTGCGCTGCGCGGCGCGTTCGCGGGCGCGGCCTTCGCGCAGGGCACGGGCGAGGCCCTCGGAAGAGATCGGTCCACCCGGCTGATAGGCCAGCGAAGGACGCGCGAAAGGCGAATCGGGCAGGGCGGCAAGGGTCTGCTCCAGTCGCTCGACCAGTTCGGCGCGGGCGGCGGCGACCATCGATCCGGATTCCGCCAGTTGCAGCTCGATTGCGTCCAGCCAGCGCGGATCGGGCGGCATGTCGTCCGAGAGCAGGCGATTGCGTTCGCGCAGCGCGTTTTCCAGCCGGGTGGCATGGCTGGCGTGGTCCGGCCGCACGGCGAGCACCATCCGGTCGAGGAAACGCCGCCGGGCACCGGCCCCTTCCACGAAAAGCCGGTCCATGGCCGGGGTCAGCCAGCCGATCGACATCCATTCCGCCAAGCGCACGGCCGGAGCTTCGGCGCCGTTGATCTGGACCAGGCGGCGGCCGGGACGCTCGGGCAGGACGCCGGTTCCCAGCTGCACCGGCTCCTCGTCCGCCACGAGCAGGGCCGCGCTCACCGCGAAGCCGCCGTCGAAATCCTGCCCCGGCATGTCGGCAAGCCCGGCACGGCGAAGACCGCGGCCAGGCGAAAGCAGCGAGATCGCCTCCAGCACATTGGTCTTGCCCGCGCCGTTCTCCCCCACCAGCAGGTTGAACTGCGCCGTGCCTTCCACCGCGGTCTCGCGGTGGTTGCGGAAACGGGACAGGAGGATGCGATCGAGCATGGTCGCCGGCGGGCCTACCGGCGCGGGCCGGTCATGCCAAGCGGGAGGCGCGGTTTATTCGGAGCCTTTATTCGGCCTGTGCCGCCGCCCTGCGGGTCTTGGCGAAAGGAGAGAAGTTCACGTTGCTGTCGAACACATCCACGCCTTCGCGCCGCTTCAGCCAGCCGACGACCAGGTACGTCACCGGGGTGAGCACCACTTCCCAGCCGGTCTTGATCAGCCACTGGGTCAGCGCGAGCAAGGCGATCGAGTGCGGGGTGAAGCCGGCCACGCCGAGGAAGGCGAGGGGGTAGAACAGCGCGCTGTCCACGCCTTCGCCGAAGATCGTCGAGCCGATCGTGCGGGTCCAGAGATGCTTGCCCTGGGTCATGACCTTCATGCGCGCCAAGACGAAGGAATTCACGAACTCCCCGGCCCAGAAGGCGCAGACGGAGGCGAAGACGATGCGCGGGGTCTGGCCGAAGATCGCGTAGTAGGCCGCCTGGTTCGGTGCGGTCACCTGCTTGCCGGCAACGGTGTAGGTCGCGGAGGCGAGCGCCCAATCCGGGCTGGCAGGAATTTCCACCACGACCACGCTCATCACCACCATGAACAGCAGCGCGAAGAAGCCCGTCCAGATGCAGCGCCGGGCATTGGCATAGCCGTAGACCTCCGTCAGCACGTCGCCGATGATGTAGGAGACCGGGAAGAACAGCACGCCCGCGCCGAACGTGACCGGGCCGATGACGGGGAAGGAGACTTCCGCCTGCTTGGCTGCGCCGATCAGGTTGGAGAGCAGCAGGATGACCACGAAAGCCACCAGCATATAGTCGAAATAGCGGAAATGACGCCGAGCGCCGGCCATCCCGTCGATACGCGAGAGGCCCGCGTCGGAAAATGCGGGGCTGGAAGAGGCTGGGCTGGAAAGGTCTGCTTCGCTCATCGGCTGTGCGTAACCTGCCGCCGCAACGGGGCAAAGCACAAGTTGCGTCCATAGCGCGGTTTGCCTCTGCGGCGAACCGCGCTATGGGGAGCGCGACGCGCGCCCGTAGCTCAGCTGGATAGAGCACGAGCCTTCTAAGCTTGGGGTCACAGGTTCGAACCCTGTCGGGCGCGCCAATTGCTCCCTCTTCACGCATGCATTGCCGGGGTCAGGCCGGTACCAGGGGAGCGTTCTCAAGTTTTTGTGCGTCCACGGTGCATTCCGGGGGCTTTTGCCGCGCGGCCTGCCGCCCTAGAGAGGGCGGCATGAACCGCCTTCTCGCCCGCCTGAACCTCGACCCCTATCTTCTCATGCTGCTTGCGACCGTCGGCCTGGCCTCGGTACTGCCGGCGCGCGGCATCTGGGCGGGCATTGCCGGCGGCGTTGCCGACGCGGCCATCGCGCTGTTGTTCTTCCTGCATGGCGCCAAGCTTTCGCGGGAAGCGATCCTCGACGGCGCGCGGGCGTGGAAGCTGCACCTGACCGTGGCGAGCCTGACGTTCGTGATCTTCCCGCTGTTGGGTCTGGGCATCCGGGCCATTCCCGGCCTGGAGCCTTCCCTGGCGACCGGCGTGCTGTTCCTGACGTTGCTGCCCTCCACCGTGCAGTCCTCGATCGCCTTCACGGCCATTGCGGGCGGGAATGTGGCGGCGGCCGTGTGCAGCGCCTCGTTCTCGAACCTGGCGGGCATCTTCATCACGCCGGTGCTGACGGCGCTGCTTATCACCGGCAAGGCGCAAGGTTTCTCCACCGACCCGATCGTCTCGATCTCGCTGCAGCTCCTTCTTCCCTTCGTGGCAGGACACTTGCTGCGGCCGTGGATCGGCGGCTTCGTGCAGCGGCACAAGAGGATGCTGGGCTACACCGATCGCGGCTCGATCCTGCTGGTGGTCTATACCGCTTTCGGCGCCGCGGTGCTCGACGGGCTGTGGCAGAAGGTGACGCTGGGCGAACTGGCCCTGATCGCGCTGCTGTCACTGGCCCTGCTCGCCGCGATCATGGTGATCGGCAACCTGCTGGGCCGGATGCTGGGCTTTTCGCACGAGGACCGGGTGGTGATCCTGTTCTGCGGCTCCAAGAAGAGCCTGGCCACCGGCGTTCCGCTCGCGGGCGTGCTGTTCCCGGCCGCCCAGGTCGGCGCGATCATCCTGCCGCTGATGTTCTTCCACCAGATCCAGCTCATGGTCTGCGCCGTGCTCGCCCGGAGACTGGCGGCGCAAGGGCAGGAAGAAAAGCGCGGCGTCGAGGCTCCGGCCTGAGGCGATTTAAGGGTTGATCAACCGGTTTGCGCCATAACCGGATGATGAACCGCCCCTTCCTGCAGCGCCGATCCAGACGACAGCCGATCTCGCTGGCAGCACAATGCCGCACTGCCAATGGCTTGCGTGACGAGGGCGAGATTTCGGACATCACGGCAGAGGGCTGCTGCGTGGCGACGACGGGGCTGCTTTTCCGCGTGGGCATGCGCGTGGTGATTCGTCCGCAGGCGTTGGAAGGGCTGACCGGCATCATCCGCTGGATCAGCGGAGACTGCGCCGGCGTCGAGTTCGACCGCCCGCTCCACGGGCCGGTGGTGGACCATCTGGTGCGCCTGCACGCCACTTTCACGCCGGAGTGGCGCGCCGTCGGCTAACCGCCGCTTTTACCCTCGCCGCCCTTTTCCGACTGTCTCTCTTCAAACGGGCAGGCCATCACCTTTTCGCCGGGGCGGTATTTCCCGGCGGCGCGGCCAATCTCCTCGCCAGCGTCCCGCACCCACGTATCCTCCCGGCAAAGACATGCGCGGCGAAAAGCCGGCACTTCGCCATCCGGGAGAGAACCATGGCCCATGCAGCCGGCAACACGCCGGATATTCCCAACCACCCCAAGGCCGTCCGAATGGGCGTGATCGCGGGGGTTTCGCATAATCTGGTGATCGGCACCGTGATGGGGTCCTTCGGCATCCTGCTGGCGTCGGTCGAGCAGCGCCTGGGCGTCAGCGCAGAGGCGGCGGCGGCGGGGATTCCGCTGGTCCTGGTCGGCTCGTCGATACTCGCGCCTTTCGTGGGCGTGCTGATCGCGAAAGTCTCGCTGCGGCTGCTCCTGCTGGTGGGCGCGCTGCTGACGGTGGGCGGCTATCTGCTGCTGGCCTTCACGCAGAGCTATGCGCTCTACCTCGTCGCCTACGGCCTGTTCTTTGGCCCCGCCCTGAGCCTGGCTGGATCGGTGGGCCCGGCCACCCTGGTGACGCGCTGGTTCCATCGCAATCGCGGACTGGCGCTGGGCGTGGTGCACTTGCCGGTGGTGATCGCGATCATGCCCTGGCTGCTCCACGAGACGCTCGACGGCGTGGCGCCCACCACCATCTACCTTGCGATCGGACTGGTGGCCGCAGCGGTCATGATCCCGCTCAGCCTGATGACCATCGACCATCCTCCCAGCGGGGAGACCGCCGCGCCCGCGGCCGGCAGCCGGCGCACGTCGGACGGCTCGCTCAGCGTGGCGCAGCTTCTTGCCAGGCCGCGCTTCTGGGCGCTGTGTCTTGCGGGAATCGCCAGCATGACGAGTTCGGTGATGCTGGGTTCGCTGCTGGTGCCCATGGGCGAATCCTGGGGCTTCACCCGGGCCGAGTCGGCGCAGCTCCAGTCGATCATGTCGCTGGCCGGGATCGCCGGATCGGTGATGTTCGGCTGGATTGCCGACAAGCTGGGCGGCGGTCGCTCTCTGGCGCTGATCGGCTTCGATTGCGCGCTGCTGTGGCTGGTCCTGCTGCTGCACCCGCCCTTTGCCATGACCGCGGTGGTGGTGGCGCTGATCGGCATGCACGGCGTGGGCGCGATCCCGACGCTGGGCCGCGGCTTGTCAGACAGCTTCGGCCAGGCCAGCTACAGCCGGGGCTTCGGGCTTAACACGCTGATCGGGCTGCCGTTCATCGCTTCGGCGGTGATCGGTTCGGCCAAGGCCTTCACACTTACCGGCAGCTACGATGCCGCGATCAAGGGCATGGTGGTGTTCTTCGCACTCGCGGTCGCTTTCGGGCTCTACGGAGCGACCGGCCCGAAAGTCGAAGGCCCGCGCGCCTCGCTGGAATCCGAGCCGGAGCTGGCCTGAGCCTGCCTGAACCCGGCTTCTGGCCGATCGCGGATCAGCCGCGGTCGGCAGCGGCCTTGAGTTGCCCGCGCACCGGATAGCCGTGGCCGTCGGGGATCATCAGCCATTCCTCGCCCTCGATCGTCTCGATCCGGGGGTGGATGCGCTCCACGGGATGGCGCTGGATATCGGCTAGCGCCTCCGCGTGACTGGCAAAGCGGGCAAGGCGCTCCAGATTGCGGCGGGTGGGAAAGATCACCGCGATCTCGCCGCGCGCAGTCATGTCCAGCGCCTGCGCCGCGCTCGTCCAGAACAGGCGGGTATTCTCCGTGGCATCGACCGTGACGTCCACCGCGCCGGTGCCGAGGTCGGTGACGAAGAAGCGCGTGTCGAAGCCCTTGTCCCACGGCGGACACCAGTGCGCGTAGAGCACGAGGCGTTCGGGGGCGAGGTCCCAGCCGAAATGTTCCAGCACCGGCGCCAGCGTGCCGCGTTCCAGCAGGAGCAGGCGGCCCTGAGCGGCTTCCTCGGCACTGACGGGCCGGTGCGTGGCGACCATCAACCCCGTCTCTTCCAGGGTTTCGCGAATGGCGGCGATGCGCGCGGAGGCGAGTTCGATGGGTTCTGAGGGCAGGAGCGCGGCGGCCAGTTCGCGGTCGGCCGGGTCGACGCGGCCGCCGGGAAACACCGCGGCCCCTCCGGCGAAACGCATTTCGCGGGCGCGCTGGACCATCAGCAGTTCCGGTGGGCCGCCGTCGGCCGCGTTGCGGAAGATCACCAGGGTCGCTGCCGGCACCACTTTGGGGCCATCTGCCGGCATCGGATCATTGCTGGGAGCATAGAGAGTCATGCCCGCGAGTTTGCGTGCCCTAGGCGGAGAGGCAAGCGGAATTGTCATGCCGGCCTTGCGCGACGATCCGGCTGAAAACTGTCGGGCGGCTTTACACTTGCAGGGTTCCTGGAAGGCGCGGGTGCATGGCCATTGGCGGAAACCCGGGAGATTTGCCATTTGGCACGGCTCATGCTTATAGGATAACGTACCCTCGAGTAGTCTCGAACGAGACGGGGCCGAATGTCTCCCGGCCCCGTCTCCCCGAGCCCTCCACCCCCCGAAATCGCCCCTCCGAAGTTTGCACGCCCCAGGCGGGGTGCATCTGCATCTGCGAAGGGAGGGCGCGCACGAAAAAGCGCCCGGAGTTGCCCCCGGGCGCCTTTGCATTCGATCGATCCGGGATCAGCCCTGGGTGGCGAGGCCGGTATCGATGAAGAGCTGGTGCAGTTCGCCAGCCTCGTACATTTCCATCATGATGTCGCTGCCGCCGACGAATTCGCCCTTTACGTAGAGCTGCGGGATCGTCGGCCATTCCGAATAGGCCTTGATGCCCTGGCGGATGTCCATGTCCTGCAGCACGTCGACGCTCTCGTAAGGCGCGCCGAGCTGTTCGAGGATGGCGATCGCGCGGCTGGAGAAGCCGCACTGCGGGAACAGCGGGGTGCCCTTCATGAACAGGACGATGTCGTTGTTCTTTACAATCTCGTCGATGCGCGCGTTGACGTCGGACATTTCAATAAACCTTCAGACTAGACCATGAACGTATCATGTTCTGCGTTTCTTTTGTTCGCCGCATTTTCCGGGCCGTCGGGTGATTTCACCTGACTTGAAAATGCTCCGATGCCGGCTTCAGTTGGGGACGGCGGTGGTGAGTTGCAAGGCGTGGAGCACGCCGCCCATGCGGCCGCCCAGGGCTTCGTAGACCATCTTGTGCTGGGCAACGCGGGGCTTGCCCGCGAAAGCGGCGCTGGTGACGCGCGCGGCATAGTGGTCGCCGTCACCGGCAAGATCCGTGATCTCGACCGATGCGTCGGGCAGGGCGGTGCGGATCATGGCTTCGATTTCGCTGGCGGACATGGCCATGGCCTGGTTCCTTTCGTTCGGCTCTTGGCCGGGGCATCTTCAGGCCGGACCGGAATGTCCGGCGCGGCCCGAAAACGACTGTTCAGCCCAGGAAGGCGCGGCGCGCCTCGACCTGCTTGGCTTCGAGTGCGGTGCGGATTTCGTTTTCGGACGCGTCCACACCGGCAGCAATGAGATCGCCCAGCAGCTTGCGGATCACGTCCTCGTCGCCGGCTTCCTCGAAGTCGGCCTGGACGACGGCCTTGGCGTAAGCCTCGGTCTCGGCGGAAGAAAGCCCCATGCGCACGGCGGCCCATTCGCCCAGCAGGCGGTTGCGGCGCGCCTGGATGCGGAACTGGGTGTCTGCGTCATGCACGAACTTGGCCTCTTCGGCGCGTTCGCGGTCCTGGAAACTCGTCATCGGATAACCTCGATCTAGGGCTTATCCTGCCGATAGGGCGCGAAGCGGGTCGGGGCAATGGCGATTTGCGCTGCGTCGTCCCGGACCGGGTCCGGGACGACAGCCGGTTCAGGCGCTCGCCGGAGTCTTCGCCAGGAACGGCAGGTCGCTGCGCGCCCTGGCCTCGTGGGCCGAGATGGCATCGCCCTGCGCCATGGTCAGGCCGACTTCGTCGAGCCCGCCCAGCAGGCAGTGCTTGCGGAACGGGTCGATCTCGAAACCGTAGCGATCCTGGAAGCGCGTGGTTACGGTCTGGGTTTCCAGGTCGATGTCGATCGGATCGGTCTGCGCCACTTCCATCAGCCGGTCGATCGCCGCCTGCGGCAGCGCCACGGTGAGGATGCCGTTCTTGAAGGCATTGCCCGAGAAGATGTCCGAGAAGCTCGGCGCGATCACGCAGGTCACGCCCATGTCGAGCAGCGCCCAGGCGGCATGTTCGCGGCTGGAGCCGCAACCGAAGTTGTCGCCCGCGATCAGGATCGGCGCGCCTGCGAACTCGGGGTCCGCAAAGACGTTGTCCGGTTCCTTCTTCACCGCCTCGAACGCGCCCTTGCCAAGGCCTTCGCGGGTGATGGTCTTGAGCCAGTGGGCCGGGATGATGACGTCGGTGTCGACGTTCTTGCGGCCGAACGGGATGGCCCGTCCGGCGACGTGGGAAATGGCCTGCATCAGTCGGTCTCGGGCGCCTGTTCGGGGTGCAGCGGCTTTTCGTTCGCGCGGGCCTTGCGGCGCTTCACGAAGAGCAGGGCCGCGGCGATCGCGGCCGAGCCGATGGCGGCACCGGCTGCCAGAGCGGCGCGGCCGGCGAGGTTGTTTTCGGAATCGTTGGACATGTCGTTCTTATCCTACCAGTTCGCGCACATCGGTGAGCTTGCCGGTCACCGCGGCGGCGGCGGCCATGGCCGGGCTCATCAGGTGGGTACGGCTGCCGGGGCCTTGGCGGCCGGTGAAGTTGCGGTTGCTGGTCGAGGCGCAGCGTTCGCCTGCCGGCACCTTGTCGGGGTTCATGGCGAGGCAGGCCGAGCAGCCCGGTTCGCGCCATTCCAGCCCCGCTTCGATGATGATCCTGTCGAGCCCTTCAGCCTCGGCCTGGGCCTTCACCAGGCCCGAGCCGGGGACGACGATCGCCCACTTCACGTTGTCCGCCTTGTGGCGGCCCTTGAGCACGGCGGCGGCGGCGCGGATATCCTCGATGCGGCTGTTGGTGCACGAGCCGATGAAGACGTTCTGCACTTCCACTTCGGTGAGGCGGGTGCCGGGGGTGAGGCCCATGTAGTCGAGGCTGACCTTCACCGCGTCACGCTTGGAGGCGTCGGCGAAGTCTTCCGGCGCGGGAACGACGCCGCCGATGGCCGACGTGTCCTCGGGGCTGGTGCCCCAGGTGACGGTCGGCTGGATATCCTCGGCGCGGATCGAGACGGTCTTGTCGAACGTCGCGCCTTCGTCGGTCGCCAGGTTCTTCCACCAGGCCAGGGCCTTGTCCCAGTCATCGCCCTGCGGGGCGTAGGGGCGGCCTTCGACATAAGCGAACGTGGTCTCGTCCGGAGCGATCAGGCCGGCGCGGGCGCCGCCCTCGATCGCCATGTTGCAGACGGTCAGGCGGCCTTCGACGGACATCTCCTCGAAGACGTTGCCGCGGAACTCGATCACGTAGCCGGTGCCGCCGGCCGTGCCGATCACGCCGATGATGTGGAGCACCACATCCTTGGGAGTGATGCCCGCGCCCAGCTTGCCGTCGACGCGGACTTCGAAGCTCTTCGACTGCTTGAGCAGCAGGGTCTGCGTGGCGAGGACATGTTCGACCTCGCTGGTGCCGATGCCGAAGGCCAGCGCGCCGATGCCGCCGTGGCAGGCCGTATGGCTGTCACCGCAGACGATGGTGGCCCCGGGGAGCGAGAAGCCCTGCTCGGGGCCGACGACGTGGACGATGCCCTGCTCGGCATCGGTGGCGTCGATATAGCGAATGCCGAATTCCGGCGCATTTCTCTTGAGCGCGGCCAGCTGCTGCGCGCTTTCGGGGTCGGCGATGGGCAACACATGCCCCTGCGCATCCTTGCGCGCGGTGGTCGGCAGGTTGTGGTCGGGAACCGCAAGGGTAAGATCGGGGCGCCGCACCGGGCGGCCGGCCACGCGTAGGCTTTCGAAGGCCTGCGGGCTCGTCACTTCGTGGACGAGGTGCCGGTCGATATAGATGAGGCTGGTTCCGTCGTCTCGCGTGTCGACGACGTGGGCGTCCCAGATCTTCTGGTAGAGGGTGCGCGGTTTCGTGGTCATGGTGAAAGCGCGATTAGGCCCGCCCGCCCCGCAATTCAAGGGGAACGGGCGTGCCTTTTCGCGCAACATTATTCGCTAAGCGGTCAACCGGGGCTTCTCGCCCCGGCTGCCTGCGCGTCGCGGTCCTCAGCGGCGATGGCCGTTGCGGTCGTTGCGTTCGGCATGGAGCGCGGCGTGGACGCGGTCGATCCGGCCCTGCAGGGTCTGCATCTCGCGCGGGCTCAGGCCGCCGCGGGCGTAAGTCGAATGGAGGCGCTGGATCTGGACGGCGTCGTTGCGCAGGCCGGTGGCTTCACGCTGGCTGATCGTGCGGCGGGCGGCGGCGCGGTCGATCTCGCCGCGCAGTCCGGCGATGTCCGAGCGGATCTTCGCTTCGCGATTGGGCGTGATGCGCGCGGCTTCGCGGTGCGGCGCGGCCGCTTCGGCAATGCCCGGCGCGACGGCCGAGAAGCCCAGGGCCGCGACGAGGGCGGGAGCGATGAAACGGGTGATCTTGCGCATGGGACTTTCCTTCTTTTTCCGGGATTTGTTCCGTGCATTCAGATTTAGAAGTCTCAACATGAACGGCAGAAGACTCACCGGTCACAGTCCTGTCGGCATTTGTAACTAAGTGTCGCAGCCGCGAGACTGTAGACGGCCTCTGCGACCCGACGGGAGAGGCCGCCTGAAAGATAAGGAATGCAGGGCAGCCGCACCGGCCCCGCGCCGCTGCGGCTGCATCTGCATTCCAAACTTTCCCCGCCTGGCTGGCCGCCGCGCGGCACATTCTGCCGACACCGTCATTTGACCATGCTCGGCACCTGACAAGGCGCAGCCAAGCGACTAGAACGCGGATCATGTCGTTTCTCTCCGCCGCCCTGATCGTGCTCGCTTCTGCCGCAGCGATGGAATTCGTCGCCTGGGCGAGCCATAAGTACATCATGCATGGGTTCGGCTGGGCCTGGCACCGCGACCATCACGAGCCGCACGACAACCTCCTCGAAAGGAACGATCTCTACGCGCTGGTCGGCGCGGCGATCAGCATTTCGATGTTTGCGCTGGGTTCGCCGCTGGTCATGGGCGCCGGGGCATGGGCGCCGGGAACCTGGATCGGGCTGGGCGTACTGCTCTACGGCGTGATCTATACGCTGATCCACGACGGTCTCGTCCATCAGCGCTATTTCCGATGGGTGCCCAAGCGCGGCTATGCCAAGCGGTTGGTCCAGGCGCACAAGCTGCACCATGCGACCATCGGCAAGGAGGGCGGGGTGAGCTTCGGCTTCGTGATCGCGCGCGATCCAGCCGTGCTGAAGCAGGAACTGCGCCGCCAGCGCCAGCAGGGAATCGCCGTGCTGCGGGACGCGGTGGAGTAGCGCTGCGAGCCCCTCTTCCCGGATCAAGTCGGGGGCGACGTCGTGGCTATTCCGCGCGCGTCCAGATCCAGGGGCCGATCACCAGCAGCACTCCGGCCGGGATCAGCACCCAGGGCCAGCCCACCGTGAACCATGTGAAGGGTATCGAAGCGCTCATCGCCAGGATCGCGGAGACCTTGCCCTTGCGGCTGATCGCGCGCCGGTCGCGCCAATCGCGCAAGTGGCGACCGTGGGTAGGGTGGTTGTAGAGCCGCTCGGCCCATTCGGGATGGCTCTTGCCGAAGCACCAGGCCGCCAGCAGGTAGAACACCACGGTCGGCATGACCGGGAGGAAGATGCCGATCGTTCCAAGCGCGACGAAGAACAGCCCCGCTGCCATCCAGAGCGGGCGGCTGGCCTTCTTCAAGTGGTGCTGCCTGCGTTCTGTCCGGAGGCGTAGCGGGCGGCCGTCTCGCGGATCAGCGCGATCATGTTCGGCACGCCCTGCGTCCGGTTGGACGAGAGCTGGTTCTTGAGGTCGAACGGCGCCAGGGCGGCGGCGATGTCGGTTTCGGCGACTTCGGCGGCGGGGCGGTCCTGCACGGCGGCGATCACCAGAGAGACGATGCCCTTGGTGATGGCCGCATTGCTGTCTGCCAGGAAGTGCAGCGTGCCGTCCTCCCGCGCCATCGGATAGACCCAGACGCTGGCCGAGCAGCCGCGCACCTTGGTGGCGTCCGTCTTCAGCGCGTCGGGCATGGGATCGAGTTCGGCGCCAAGGCCGATCAGCAGGCGATAGCGTTCATCGCCTTCGGAAAACTCGTATTCTTCGCGGATGTCGTCGAGGCTGCGCATCTCTCGCCATTTAAGCGCGGCACGGGGGAGGGCAAGGGGAAGTTGCCTCACGTCGCGGTTCCTGTCAGGGATTTGCCCATGAGTGCACATCCTTTCTACGCCCTGCACGAACACGGCTTCGTGCGCGTCGCCGCCTCCACGCCCAAGGTCCGCACTGCCGATGTCGCCTTCAATCGCGACGCCGTGCTGGCAGAGGCGCAGCGCGCGCATGAGGCGCATGTCGACCTGGTGGTCTTCCCGGAACTTTGCATCTCCTCCTACGCGATCGACGACCTGCACTTGCAGGGCGCGATGATCGAGGCGGTGGAAGCGGCCGTGGCGGAGATCGTGCGGGCAAGCGCCGATCTCTCCCCCGTGCTGCTGGTCGGCGCGGCGCTGCCCAACAAGGGGCGGCTTTACAACTGCGCGCTCGCCATCGCGCATGGACGGCTGCTGGGCGTGGTGCCCAAGTCCTACCTGCCCAACTACCGCGAGTTCTACGAAAAGCGCTGGTTCGCCAGTGGCAAGACCATCAAGGGCCAGACCATCCGCGTGAACGGGCAGGACGTGCCCTTCGGCGTCGATCTCGTCTTCGCGTCCGAAGTGCTGCCGAACTTCCGCTTCGCCGTGGAGATCTGCGAGGATATCTGGGCCGCCACCCCGCCAAGCTCGCTGGGCGCGCTGGCCGGGGCGGCGATCCTGTGCAACCTCTCCGCCTCCAACATCGTGATCGGCAAGTCGGACGAACGGCATCTGCTCTGCCGCTCGCAGTCCGCCCGCGCGACGGCGGCCTACATCTATTCCGCTGCCGGGCATGGCGAGAGCACGACCGACCTGGCGTGGGACGGGCAGGGCATCGTCTACGAACTGGGCGACCTGCTGGCAGAGAGCGAGCGCTTCTCGCTGGAAGCGGAACTCTGCATCGCCGATGTCGATGTCGACCGCATCATGATGGACCGTATCCGCGTACCCACGTTCAACGACGCGGGTGAAGTGGCAGGCCGGCCGGACGAGACTTTCCGCACCGTGCCTTTCCGCCATGCCCCGGCGGGCGGCGATATCGGCCTGATCCGTCCGGTCTCGCGCTTCCCCTTCGTGCCCTCGCGCGCCGACAAGCTCGATGCCGACTGCTACGAGGCGTTCAACATTCAGGTGGGCGGGTTGATGCGCCGCATCGAGGCGACGGGCGCCAGGTCGATGGTCATCGGCATCTCGGGCGGCCTCGATTCGACTCACGCGCTGATCGTTGCCGCGCGCGCCTGCGACCGGCTGGGCCTGCCGCGCACGTTCATTCGCGGCTACACGATGCCCGGTTTCGCCACCAGCGAGGGCACCAAGTCCAACGCCTGGACGCTGATGAAGGCCGTGGGCATCCACGCCGAAGAGATCGACATTCGCCCCGCCGCCACGACGATGCTCAAGGATATCGGCCATGCCTTCTCGAATGGCGAGCCGGTCTACGATGTGACGTTCGAGAACGTGCAGGCGGGCCTGCGCACCGATTACCTGTTCCGCCTGGCCAACCAGAACGACGGCTTCGTGATCGGCACCGGCGACCTCTCCGAACTGGCGCTGGGCTGGTGCACGTACGGCGTCGGCGACCAGATGAGCCACTACACGGTCAACGCCGGCGTGCCCAAGACGCTGATCCAATACCTGATCCGCTGGTGCGCCACGACCGACCAGTTCGGCGCAGAGACCGAAGAGGTGCTACTGGCGATTCTCGGCACCGAGATTTCGCCGGAACTCGTGCCAGCCGGGGCGGACGGCGCGATCCAGAGCACCGAGGCGAAGATCGGGCCTTACGAACTCAACGACTTCTTCCTGCACCACATCGTCCGCTTCGGGCAGAAGCCGTCGAAAGTGGCGTTCCTGGCGCTCCACGCTTGGCGCGAAGCGGCGGCGGGCACCTGGCCTGCGGGTTTCCCGGACGATCGCAAGAACGCGTACGACCTCGCCACGATCCGTTCCTGGCTGGAGAAGTTCCTGCGCCGGTTCTTCGCGTTCAGCCAGTTCAAGCGCTCCGCCGTGCCGAACGGGCCGAAGGTGTCCTCCGGCGGTGCGCTGTCTCCGCGCGGAGACTGGCGCGCGCCGTCAGATGCCAGCGCGGCGGTCTGGCTGGCGGAACTGGATGCGAAGGTGCCGTGAAAGAAGGCGTCGTCCCGGCCTTGATCCGGGACGACGTCATCTCAATCCCGCAGCGACTCGATTTCGCGTGCGAGGTCCTTTTCGCGGCGCTCGTCGGTGGCGATGCGTTCGAGCACGGCGATGCGCTTGCGCAACTTCTCGACTTCGGTTTCCAGTTCGTGCTCGCGCTCGCCATGGCCATCCAGCCGGAAGCCCGGCTTTTCTCCGCGCAGTTTCTGGGCACGGAGCCAGGTTACCGCGGCGATCGCGAAGATGACGACTACGGCAGTCCAGAAGCTCATTGGGTCACCTCGCGGCGGGCATCGTGGCGAGCCTCTCGCAGGCTCTCGATCTGACGGGCTACATCATAACCCTGATCCGTGACAATCCGCTCGACGCTGGCGAGGCGGTCCTTGATCGCGCCGATCTCTGCGCGAAGCTGGGCGTTTTCCTGGGTGATCAACTGGACACGGGCCTGCGCTTCGGCGTCGTCCTTGGGATAGACGGCCTTGCCCCAGGAATTCTCCAGCGGATAGCCGTGGCGCATGCGCAGCCAGTTGTTGAAGATCCAGCCGCCGATGCCCAGCGCAGTGGCCGTGACCAGGACGGGCATGAGCATTTCGAGCGTTGAGTAATCCATGTTCGTCGGCCCCCCGTCAGTTCGCGCGCGGCTCGCCGTCCGGGGCGCGCAGCGATTCGATCTGGCGCGCGGTGTCCCAGGCGCCGTCGGTGATGATGGTTTCCAGCACGCGCAGGCGGTTCTCGATCGCGGCATTGGGGGCGGCGTGGCGGGCGGCCCTTTCGGCCGTTTGCCCCGCCGCGATCTCCAGCTTGCGTTCGAGGAAGGCGAGGCGGCGCTTGTAGGCCCCGGCCAGGATCGCCGCTATCGCGACCATCCCGCCCATGAAGGTGGCCAGCCCGACGAAGTCCCCGAAGCTCATTGGCGGGTCGCCTTGTCCTCGGGGGTCTTTTCCGTCTCGCGAACGTCGCGCAGGGCCTCGATCTGGAGTGCGGTGTCATAGCCGCCGTCAGTGATGATCCGTTCGAGCACCCGCACGCGCTCTTCCAGCTCGCGGGAGTGGGAGGCGTATTGCGCGGCCTTTTCGGCGGTGGCCGTCACCTGCAGTTCGGCCATGCGGCGCTGGTGCCGGGTCCAGATCGCGAAGCCCGCAATCATGAACGGGGCCAGCGGGATGAGGAGGGCGAGAGTGTGAGAATCCATCTTGGGCTAATCCCTGTTTACCCGGTGTTGGCAGCCTGCGTATCAGCGCAGACTGTCGATTTCGGCGGCGAGGCGCGAATTGCTGCTGGTGTAGTGCGCTTCCATCTCGGCGACGCGGCGGTCGATGTCCGAAAGTTCGCTGCGCAGGCGGCCGGAACGGTTTGCGGACTCGCGGTTTGGTGCCGAGCGCATCAGGTTGTGTCCGAAGCCCTGGCGATTTCGGCGGCGTTCCATGCGGCGCAGCAGGCGCTCTTCCTCGTCTTCGCTGTAGAGGCTCATCGGCCGCTTGTCCGCCATGAGGGCGACGGCGATGTAGATCGGGATCGTCACGAAGGAGACGAAGAAGGTCAGCAGCACGGCTGCGATGCGAATCCAGAGCGTGTCGACGCCGGTATAGTCCGCAATGCCGGAGCAGACGCCGGCCAGCTTGGCGTTCGACTTGTCGAGATAGAATTGTCCGCGTGACACTGGTTGTTCCCTTTCCCTCGGGCTGCCCGGCGTGGATCCGGGCTTGCCCGTTATGACAGTGGTCGGGTCGGCAGACCCGGGTTCCCGGTCATGGCCCTTCGCGGGCGGCATGTACGTTTCGGCAAGGCACCTGCCGGGATGTCAGGTGTGCCGCTGTCATTCCGGCGTCGACTGGCCTGCGGTCGGCTGGCCTGCGGTCGATTGGCCATTCCCCATCGCGCGCTTCATCTCGGCGAGTTCGGCGTCGATCGTATCGCCGTCCTGCAAGGCGGCGATTTCCTCGGCGAGCGTCGGCTGGCGGCTGTCGCCCAGGCTCATCGCCTCGGCACGGCCTTCGGCATAATCGACGCGCCGCTCGAGCTGGTCGAAGCGCACCAGGGCCTCGTCCACGCGCTCGCTCGACAGCAAGGTCCGCAGTTTGACGCGATTCTCGGCGCTCTGCAAGCGAGCGGCGATCGAGGATTGGCGGCTGCGGGCCTCGCGCAGGCGGTTCTGCAGCTTTTCGATGTCCTCCTCGTAAGCGCGCAGGGCGTCGTCGAGCACGGCGATCTCGGCACGAAGCTGCTCGGCCATGTCGCCGGCCTTCTTCTTTTCGAGCAGGGCGGCGCGGGCCAGGTCCTCGCGGTCCTTGCTCAGCGCGAGCTGGGCCTTGTCGCCCCAGTCGTGCTGAAGCTGGTCCAGCTTGCCGACATGGCGGCGCAGTTCCTTCTGGTCGGCAATGGTGCGCGCGCTGCTGGTACGCACTTCGACGAGGGTTTCCTCCATCTCCAGGATGATGAGGCGGATCATCTTCCCGGGGTCTTCGGCCTTGTCCAACATGTCGTTGAAGTTGGCGGCGATGATGTCGCGGGTGCGGGAGAAGATACCCATCCTGGCGGTTCCTTTGATCGAGGTGGGATTGAACTTGCGGGCCTGGCTGAAGCGTGGCTCCCGGAAGAAGGAGCCTTCGCCCGAACCGGAGGCGGTGTCGAACGGGCGGGCGCGCCTTTCCTGAAAGCGAGGAGCGTCCTGCTCCGATGCTTGCAGGATTTCGATTTCCGCGTCGAGCCTGCTCACTGCAGCGGTGCTCCGCAAACGGGAGCGGCATGGGCCGGCGGGGCGATGCGGTCGCTCATGGCGAAGAGGTTCAGCGTGCCCATGGCGAGCACGGCAGCGATGATCGCCCAGTCGAGCTTGCTGCGTTCCCGCCCATTGGCCTGGAAGCCGGCCGGCTGCTTGCTCGGGTGGCTGCTGGCAACGATGCTGGCGTTCTGGAAGGACATCCTGGTGTTCCTCTGTCGGATCTCGTGAATTTGCCCATGTCATCGCAAGGGGCGTGCCAAACTCGAGAACATGCGGTTTTCTGCGATTTCAGACGCTTGGTGGGGGAGGGTGCAAAAGATGAATTGCCAATGAATGGTGAAATTCGCTAAGAGTTGGGAATGGAGCGAGACGTTCAGTTCATCGGTCAATCCACCGCCTTCCTCGACGCGGTGGAGCGCGCCAGTCGGGCCGCGGCGGTGCGGCGCCCGGTGCTGGTCATCGGTGAGCGCGGGACCGGCAAGGAACTGATCGCCCAGCGACTCCATCACCTCTCGCCGCGCTGGGGCGAGCCGCTGATCACCATGAACTGCGCCGCCTTGCCGGAAACGCTGATCGAAGCGGAGCTGTTCGGGCACGAGGCCGGGGCTTTCACCGGCGCGGTGCGGGCAAGGGCCGGCCGGTTCGAGGAAGCGGATCGGGGGACGCTGTTCCTCGACGAGCTGGGCACCCTGTCGATGGCCGCGCAGGAGCGGCTGCTTCGGGCCATCGAATATGGCGAGATCGCGCGAATCGGTGCCTCGCGCCCGGTGCAGGTCGACGTGCGCGTGGTTGCCGCCACCAATGCCGACCTGCCGCGCATGGCCGAGCAAGGCACGTTCCGCGCCGACCTGCTCGATCGCCTGAGTTTCGAGGTCATCAACCTGCCGCCGCTGCGGGCGCGGGAAGGCGATGTCTACGAACTGGCCGACTACTACGGGCGGCGCATGGCGAGCGAGCTGGAGTGGGATACCTGGCCCGGTTTCTCGCCGCAGGCCATGGCGGTGCTGGAGGCGCATGACTGGCCGGGCAATGTGCGCGAGCTGCGGAACGTGACGGAGCGGGCGGTCTATCGCTGGGCGAACGAACACGCGCCGATCGCCGAAATCGTCTTCGATCCTTTCGAGAACCCCTGGATGCCCGCCGCCGCTGCCGAGCCTTCCCCCACGCCGATTCCGGTGGCCGCCCTCCCGGCAAGGCCGGCGCCGGCTGCGCCCGTGGAAGCGGGCGCCGGGCTGCGGGCTTCGGTTGAGGCTTACGAACGCGGGCTATTGGTCGAGGCGCTCGACCGGCATCGCTGGAACCAGCGCCGCGCGGCGTCGGCTATGGGATTGTCCTATGACCAGTTGCGCCATTGCATGAAGAAGCACCGTCTGTCGGAAGGCGGGCAGGCACCCTCCGCGCCACCACCGGCCCAGTCACGGCCGCGAAATCTCGGTGAATAACAAGCATTAAGCGGCCGTTTAGGAAAGTCTGTCTGCCGTTTTGCTTTAATTTTCCCTAGTGGGATTTGCCGTTATAGTGCACGGAAGGCGCGAATGAGGGCCGATGTGCAAGAGATAACCGACATTTCCGAAGCAACAGGGTTGTTGGAAAACTTGACGTCCAAGCAGGTCGAAGTTCTCGACCTGCTGCTGATGCACCGTACCACCAAGGAAATCGCCCGCGAGATCGGCATCGCGCCGAACACGGTGGACCAGCGCATCAATGCCGTGCGCGACAAGTGGGGAACCCTCAACCGCAAGGATACGGCGCGCCTTTATGGGCAGCTCGTGGAGCTATGTGGCAAATCCACATATGGCTTTTCCCGTATCGACGCGGGGTCGGGAGAGGGGGATGAGAGCGATCAGGATCTGACGGCGGATCCGGTCTTCGTCCTCTCCGATGCACGGCCCATGGCACGGCATCCCGATTGGTTCGATGCCCGGGTTGCCGAGCCGGCAGGCCTGGAGGCATTCGATGCAAGGTTCGGAAGGGCGGGGCGCGTAGGGGCGGTTTTCTTGCTGGCGTTGATCATGGCGGTGACCCTTGCGGCCACCCTGGCGATCGCCGAGGCTCTGGAAAAACTGCTTTAGCGGCGCGCTGGTCCACCGATCCGGTCCACCGACCCGGTGGTCTTTCTTGCCGGATGCCTTCGATCTCGGAATTCCCCGTGGGAGGCGACGAATATGACACCGGATATTGTCGGAATGCGGATCACCCGGAGCATCCAGTCGGTCGAGAACGACATGGATGAGCTTCTCGCCAAGGCCAGCGAACTCATGGCGGAAATCGCTCGCGGCCGCCTTGCGATCGTCGATAACGCCCATAGCACCCAGCGCCCGATGGCGCGCGTTGCAGCCATGCAGCGCAGCCTGATCGAGGCCCGCTCCGAACTGGTGCGTGCGCATAGCGACCTGTCGAAACTGGCAGAGACGATGGATATTCCGGTCCGCTGCCCGGACAAGGCCGAAGGCGAGCATCAGCCGCTCGCCGAAATCGCGGCCTGATCGGGGACTCGTTCGAAATGGGGAGCGTCCTTGGGAAACTCTGAACAGCTTGCTTTCTTCCTGCTGCTGGTCGTCGCCGTGGCGCTGGCCTTCTGGCAGGGCGGCGCGCCCGAACGGTGGGGCGCCGCGATCATCCTGGCGATGGTCCTGCTGCAAGTCGGCGGAGAAAGCCTGCTGCCCAGTCGTTTCAGGAGCGTGGATCCCACGTCGCTGCTGACGGATGCCGTGGGAACGGCCGGTTTCGGCTATCTCGCGCTCCAGGCCCGAAGGATTTGGCCGCTATGGGCAACCTCGTTGCAGTTGTTGAGCCTCAGCGCGCATTTCGCACGATGGGCGGACATCGGAATTCCGCCAACGGTCTACGCCGTGATGCGGGGGACGCCCACGTTCCTGGCGCTTTCGGCGATAGCGATCGGTACGATCCTGCATGTCTGGCGCAAGCAGCGGCTTGGCAACGATCCCTCGTGGCAGGACTGGTCCCGGGTTGCAGTCGCATCCGGCCGCTCTCGCGAAGTCTCCTCGAAACGCTGGTAACCCACCTGGGCTGCCTTCGCCGCGAGGTGATGCTTGAACTGCCTTTCGATGCCGAAGGGCGGCTGGTGGGACAAGTGGCCTGCACGACAGGCTGCGAGGCCACGATCAGGGCCGGCTCCCGGTCGCTTTTGCAACGCGTGCTGGAGCATCGGGCCGTCGGCCTGGTGCTGGTGCACAACCACCCTTCCGGCGATCCGCTGCCCAGCCGGGCGGACGTGATCGCCACGCGCCGGCTCTCCGCGTTGTGCGAGACCGCGCGAATCGAGCTCCACGACCACCTCGTGGTCGGAGGACGCAGCGCGGTCTCCATGCGACGGGCCGGGCTGATGAGTCGCGCCGTGACGTGACTCCCAACTTACCGGCGGGCGGCCCTCCCCCCGCTGGACGCAGGCCGGGCGAGCCCCCCCCCCACCCGAACACTCGCCCGGCCTGCACTTTTTAATCGACCTTTCCGATCGGCAAGAACGGGCGTCCGTCCGTCTTCGAGCGGCACCGGCCCACGCCCCGGCAATGCCTTGGCCCGAAGCCCCGGACATCGGTTTCGCCCGACCGGCAGGCCGGAATCCTCTCTCTTGCTTTTTACCGGCGATGCGCTTATCTGCGCCTCATCCCGACATTGGTGACACAAGGTTCGGGCTGGCGCCGGAAGGGGCCGGCGCGAAACTGCGTTGCCGAACAGCACGATTTTTACCGGAGATACGGCTTGGCCGACATTGCACGCATTACCGAAGTCATCGAACCTGAGGTCAACGCCCTCGGTTTCGACCTGGTGCGCGTGCGAATCTTCGGCAAGAGCGAAGTGGGCGACGATGAGATCGCCCTGCAGATCATGGCCGAGAACCCGGCCACCGGCCAGCTCGTGCTGGATGACTGCGTGAAGCTTTCGCACCGCATCTCCGATCGCATGGACGCGCTGGAAGAAGCCGGCGAAACGCTGATCGAGGAAGCCTATCGCCTCGAAGTCAGCTCGCCCGGCATCGATCGTCCGCTGACCCGCCCGAAGGATTACGCCAACTGGGCCGGGCACGAAGTGAAGGTAAGCCTGACCGCACCCGTGGAAGGCAACCGCAAGGGGCTGACCGGTGACCTGGTCGGCATCGACGGCGATCAGATCACGATCGACGACAAGAAGTCCGGCCGGGTGACTTTCCCACTCGGCGACATTCATTCCGCAAGGCTGGTCCTCACGGACAAGCTGATCGCAGCAACCCGCCCGCTGGATGACAGCGGGGCCGACGAGATTGTCGAGGAACAGGAAGACTAAGCCATGGCCAGTGCGATTTCCGCCAACCGCGCCGAGCTGCTCGCGATCGCGAACTCCGTCGCTTCGGAGAAGATGATCGACAAGTCGATCGTCATCGAGGCGATGGAAGAAGCCATCCAGAAGTCAGCCCGCAACCGTTACGGTGCGGAAAACGACATTCGCGCGAAGCTCGATCCGCGCACCGGCGACCTGCGTCTGTGGCGCGTCGTCGAAGTGGTCGAAGAAGTTGAGGACTACTTCAAGCAGGTGGACCTCAAGCAGGCCGACAAGCTTCAGAAGGGCGCGGCCCTGGGTGACTTCATCGTCGACCCGCTGCCCCCGGTGGACCTCGGCCGCATCGACGCGCAGTCGGCCAAGCAGGTGATCTTCCAGAAGGTCCGCGATGCCGAGCGTGACCGCCAGTACGAAGAATTCAAGGACCGCGCCGGCGAAGTCATCACCGGTGTGATCAAGTCGGTCGAATTTGGTCACGTCATCGTCAATCTCGGCCGCGCCGAAGGCGTGATCCGCCGCGACCAGCAGATCCCCCGTGAAGCCGCCCGCGTCGGCGAGCGCGTTCGCGCGCTGGTCATGCGTGTCGAGCGCCAGAACCGCGGGCCGCAGATCTTCCTTTCCCGCGCGCACCCGGACTTCATGAAGAAGCTCTTCGCGCAGGAAGTGCCCGAAATCTACGACGGCGTGATCGAGATCAAGGCCGCCGCCCGTGATCCGGGTTCGCGCGCCAAGATCGGCGTGATCAGCCACGATCACTCGATCGACCCGGTCGGCGCCTGCGTCGGCATGAAGGGCAGCCGCGTTCAGGCCGTCGTGCAGGAACTGCAGGGCGAAAAGATCGACATCATCCCCTGGAGCGAAGACACCGCGACTTTCGTGGTCAACGCCCTCCAGCCCGCGACCGTCAGCCGCGTCGTCATCGACGAGGAAGAAAGCCGCATCGAAGTCGTCGTGCCCGATGACCAGCTTTCGCTGGCGATCGGCCGCCGCGGCCAGAACGTGCGCCTTGCCTCGCAGCTGACTGCCTCGCAGATCGACATCATGACCGAGGCGGAGGCTTCGGAGAAGCGCCAGAAGGAATTCACCGAGCGCTCGAAGATGTTCGAGGAAGAGCTCGACGTGGACGAGACCCTTTCGCAGCTGCTGGTGGCCGAAGGCTTCAGCGAGCTTGAGGAAGTCGCCTACATCGACCTCAACGAACTGGCCGCCATCGAAGGCTTCGACGAAGAACTCGGCCAGGAACTGCAGAGCCGTGCCCAGGAAGCGCTCGAGCGCCGCGAAGAAGCCTCGCGCGAGGAACGCCGCGGTCTCGGTGTCGAGGACGCCCTGGCCGAACTGCCGCACCTCACCGAGGCGATGCTGGTGGTTCTCGGCAAGGCCGGCATCAAGACGCTCGACGACCTGGCGGATCTCGCCACCGACGAGCTGATCGCCAAGAAGCGCTCCGAGCAGCGCCGCCGCGACGGTTCGGTGAACCGCCGTGCGCGTGACGAAGACAAGGGCGGCGTGCTCGGCGAGTACGGCCTGAACGAAGAACAGGGTAACGAAATCATCATGGCAGCCCGCGCTCACTGGTTCGACGAAGAACCGCAACCCGAGGAGGCCGCCGATGCGGAATCCTCGCAATGAGCGCGTAAGCTCCGACATCGACGGCGCCGGGCCGGAGAGGAAATGCATCCTCTCCGGGGAGGTCGGTGCGCGTGAAGACTACATCCGTCTGGCGATCTCGCCGGACGGACTCGTTCTTCCCGACATCCACGCGCGTGCCCCCGGGCGCGGCGCGTGGATCGGCGTTTCTCGTGACACTCTTGAAAATTCGCTCGAGAAGGGCAAATTAAAGGGAGCGATGGCGCGCGCCTATAAAGGTGCCGCGCTCACGATCCCGGAAGACCTCGCCGAACGGATAGAACAGGCGCTGATCCGCGCACTGACTCACCGGCTGGGCCTCGAACTGAAATCGGGCAAGTTGCTTATGGGCTCCGACCGTATCGCGCAGAACGCGCGAGAGGGCCGGGTCACATGGCTTGCCCATGCCGCCGATGCGAGCGAAGACGGCTCGCGCAAGCTCGACCAGGCCTGGAGAGTCGGGAGCGAGGCGGAAGGAAGCGGTCTCAAGGGCACACGCTTGCCTCTGGACCGAGAGACGCTGTCTGTGGCATTGGGCCGCGACAACGTCGTTCACTTGGCGCTGAATGATCGTGGCGCGGCTCAACGAGTCGCTTCGCTGCTGCAGCGCCTTCTGCATTTCCAGGGGCAGCCCCGCACCGAGACGGACGGGGACGGTATGGATGGTAGCAACGGGCCGGCACGCAGCGCCGCGCCCGAGGCGACGAATTGAGACTGAAGGGCACGACGAGAGATATGAGCGAGACCGACAACAAACCGACCCTGGGCCGCAAGCCATTGGGGCTTAAGCGTTCCGTGGAAGCGGGTGAGGTCAAGCAGACCTTCAGCCACGGCCGCACCAACAAGGTGGTGGTCGAGGTGAAGCGCCGCAAGGTGCTCGGCAAGCCGGGCTCCGAAGGCGCTGTCGAGGCCGCTCCCGCGCCCCAGGCTCCCGCCCCGGCTCCGCAGGCCGCTGCCCCGGCCCCGTCGGCTCCCCAGCCCGCACCGCAGCGGGCTGCGCCGCCGCCGGCCGCGCCCCGCAAGCCGATTCCGTCGAACGAGACGCCGCAGGAGCGCGTCGCCCGTCTTCAGCGTGAGGCCGAGGAAGCCCGACTCGCCTCGCTTGAGGAATCGAACCGCCGCGAGCACGAGGAAAAGGTGCGCGCGATGGAAGAAGAAAAGCGCCGCGCCGAAGAAAACCGCGCCCAGGAAAGCAAGCGCGCCGAAGAGGAAGCTGCCAAGGCTCGCGAAGCCGAGGCTGTCCAGAACGCTCCGGCCCAGAACGCTCCGGCCCAGAACGCTCCGGCCCAGAACGCTCCGGCCCAGGATACTGCGGCTCCCGTGCAGGAAGCGCCTGCCGAGACGCCTGCCGCTGCCGAACCAGCCGCAGCTGCGCCTGCCGCCGAAGCGTCGGCTCCGGACGCCGCCGCGCCTGCCGCCAAGGCGCCTGAAGCTGCTGCGAAGCCGGCTGCTGCCGCGCCCGTGGCCGCTCCGGCTCCCGCGCCGCGCCGCTTTACCCCGGTTGCACGTCCTCAGCCCCGCAAGCCCGAGGCTCCGGCCGCCGCCGCCGGCAACGCTGCCGCAGGCAACGCCGCCGCTGGCAATGCCGGTAATGCAGCTGCCGCAACCACCGGCAATGCCGGCCCCGCCAGCAGCGGCACTGCCGCCGCACCGAAGGGTCCGGCCGCAGCCAAGAAGGGCGCTCCGCCGCCGCCGCCGCGCAGCACGCCGGATCGCGACCGCAAGGGCGGCGACCGCCGCCAGTCGGGCAAGCTCACGGTCAACCGTGCGCTCAACGACGACGAGGGCGCCCGCGCCCGTTCGCTCGCCGCGCTCAAGCGCGCCCGTGAGAAGGAACGTCGTGCCCACTTCGGCGGCCAGTCGCAGCAGCGCGAGAAGCAGGTCCGCGACGTGATCGTCCCCGAGGCGATCACCGTTCAGGAACTCGCCAACCGCATGGCCGAAAAGGGCGCCGACCTGGTGAAGGCGATGTTCAAGATGGGCATGATGGTCACCGTCAACCAGACGATCGACCAGGATACCGCTGAACTGCTCGTCACCGAATTCGGCCACAACATCCAGCGCGTGTCCGAAAGCGATGTCGACATCGACACCTCCATCGACGTCGATGCCGAAGAGACGCTGAAGCCGCGTCCCCCGGTCGTCGCCATCATGGGCCACGTCGACCACGGCAAGACCTCGCTGCTCGACGCGCTTCGCGGCACCGACGTGGTGCGCGGCGAAGCCGGCGGCATCACCCAGCACATGGGCGCGTACCAGATCAAGACCAAGGGCGGTGACCTCGTCACCTTCCTCGACACGCCTGGTCACGCCGCCTTCACCCAGATGCGTATGCGCGGTGCGAACGTCACCGACATCGTGATCCTGGTGGTCGCTGCCGACGACGGCATCATGCCGCAGACGATCGAGGCCATCAATCACACGAAGGCCGCGGGCGTGCCGATGATCGTGGCCATCAACAAGATGGACAAGCACGAGGCCAATCCGCAGAAGGTGCGCGAGCGCCTGCTGGAGCACGAAGTCATCGTCGAGGCCATGTCGGGCGATGTCCAGGACGTGGAAGTTTCGGCCAAGACCGGCGCGGGTCTCGACGATCTGATCGAGAAGATCCTGCTCCAGGCCGAACTGATGGAACTGAAGGCCAACCCCGACCGCGAGGCCGAGGCGACCGTGATCGAAGCCAAGCTCGACAAGGGCAAGGGTCCGCTCGCGACCGTGCTGGTCAACCGCGGCACCCTGAAGGTCGGCGATATCTTCGTCGTCGGTACGGAGAGCGGCCGCGTGCGCGCCATGCTCGACGACAAGGGACGCCAGGTGAAGGTCGCTCCGCCTTCGATGCCCGTGGAAGTCCTCGGTATCGGCGGCGTGCCGATGGCCGGTGACCTCCTCAGCGTCGTGGACAGCGAACAGCGTGCCCGCGAGGTTTCGGCCTACCGTCAGGAACAGGCGACTGCCAAGCGCACCGCCATGGCGCCGGCCAGCATCGACACGATGTTCTCGGCGCTTGCCGCCAAGCAGAACGTCATCGAGTACCCGGTCGTGGTCAAGGCGGACGTGCAGGGTTCGGTCGAGGCGATCAACGCCGCGCTCCATGCCCTCTCGAACGACGAGATCAAGGTGCGCATCCTGCACTCGGGCGTCGGTGCCATCACCGAGACCGACGTGGCGCTGGCTTCGGCCTCGGGTGCGCCGATCGTGGGCTTCAACGTCCGCCCGAACGCCAAGGCGCGCGAGCAGATCGAGAAGACCAAGACCCCGATGATGTACTACGACGTCATCTACGAGCTGACCGCCGAGGTCGCGAAGCAGATGGCCGGCATCTGGGGTCCGGAGCGCATCGAAACCGTGGTCGGCCGCGCCGAAGTCAAGCAGGTCTTCCCGGCCGGCAAGCGCGACAAGGCCGCCGGTCTGCTGGTCGTCGAAGGCTTCATCCGCAAGGGTCTCAGCGCGCGTCTTACCCGCAACGACGTCATCGTTTCGGCAACGACGATCTCCTCGCTGCGCCGCTTCAAGGACGACGTGGACGAAGTCCGCGCCGGTCTCGAGTGCGGTGTGGTCCTGGCCGACACCAACGACATCAAGGCGGGCGACCACCTCGAAGTCTTCGAAGTCAGCCACCGCGAACGTACCGTCGGCTGATAGCTGCCGGTTTCGGTTGAAGACCATGAACGGCCATCGTCGGGGAAACCCGGCGGTGGCCGTTGCCGTTTGTGCCGCCTGGCCGGACGACGGCGCCCTGCGGCGACAGATGGCGGCTTGCGGGATGACTTGCAGCCTCTCCGCGGCTCGTGCAGGTGAGGAAGCGCCCGGCAGACATGCCCGGCAGCCATTCAGCTTATGGAATCGATGACCCTGCCATGACCCGCTATTGCGCCTTTTTCGAGTCCCTGATCGTGGGCGGCGATCGTCTGTCGATGGCGGACTTGCGCTACGCCTTCGCGCGCGAGGAACTGGAGAATGCCGAAACGGTGATCTCCAGCGGCAATGTCCTGTTCGATTACGAGGACCGTCCGACCGAGGGCCTGGAAGACCTCCTGGCCTACCTGATGCGCGATCGCTTCGACATGGGCGCCTTCGTGGCGGTGCGCAATCGCGCGGAGATCCGCGCGGCCGTGGAGGAAAACCCGTTCGTGGGCAGCGAGGACACTTTCGTCCATAGCGTGCTGCTGGAGCGGCAACCCACCAAGCAGCAGTTCGGCCGCCTCGTGGGCGACCACGGCAGCATCGGCGCCGAGCGACTGGCGCTGGGCGATCGCTGCCTTTTCGTGGATTTCGGCGGGCCGATGAGCGAAAGTCCGCTGACGATGGCCTTCATCGAAAAGCGCCTCGGCAGCCGGGGGGCCGCGCGCAATGTGCGAACGCTGGCGCGGATCGTCGCGAAGATGTGATGCGCAAAGGGCGCCGCGCTCCGCCAAGCGCGACGCCCCATTGGCCGGTTTCGTCTATCCGGGAGGGATCAGCGGAACATGCCGCTCGTCACGGCGGCAACGATGCCGCTGGTGATGCCGACGAGCAGCAGGTCATTGCCCGAACGCACGTAGTGATAGCCGCGCGGCGGGGCCTTCACATTGCGGTACTTGCGGTAGTCCACGGCCTGGTAGTGCGTGGCGCGGCTCTGGTCGAACTTCTCGCCCTTGCGGAACTGGTGCGGGCCCTTGTCGGCATGGCCGCTACCCGAATGAGAAGTGTCCGCATGCGAAGAGGTGTGGCGGTCCGGCGCAGCCATAGCCGGTGCGGCGACGGTGGGGGCGACGAGCGCCGCAGCAAGCAGGGTGGCGGTGAACTTGTGCATTTCCGGTTCCTCGAAATGGTGGTTTCACAGGGCTAAACCACACAAATGAGCCTTGGAGCCGTAATCAATTGTTGCAAATTGTCGTCGTCCGCCCACATGGAACAAAGCCATGGTACGCCAGCAAGTCACATCCGAACAGCACTCCGTCCGCCTCCTGAAGGTGGGTGAGCAGGTGCGCCACGTCCTTTCCGAGATCCTCACGCGCCAGCAGGTTCACGACGATACGCTGAGCACGCATTCGGTTTCCGTCACCGAAGTGCGCATGACGCCGGACCTGCGCATCGCCACCGTCTTCGTGAAGCCCCTGCTTGGCGAACATGAGGAAATCGTGCTGAAGGCGCTGCAGACGCATACCGCGTTCTTCCAGCGCGAAGTGGCGCAGCGGCTGAAGCTGAAGTTTGCCGCCAAGATCCGTTTCCGCACCGATGATACTTTCGAAGAGGCGAGCCGGATCGACGCGCTGCTCAACGATCCGCGGGTCAAGCGCGACCTCGAGGACTGATCCGCCCGGTCAGCCGGGTTCGAACGTCAGCGAAACCCGGTCCCATCGGCGCCGCGCCAGATCGGGCGGGCTGATCCAGAACTGGTAGAGCCCCGAGGCTCTCCCCGTATCGCCGCCCGATTCTCGCCAATGCCATCCCATCATGTCGTCACTGGCAAGCTGCAGCAGCAGGATCTCGCCCCGATGGTCGTCGCGCGCCGCACGGTGGCAGCCGCCGGGGCCGAACACTTCGTGCTGATGGGCATTGGCGAGCCGGTAGCCGGCATTGATCCGCGCGAGTTCCGCATCGGACACTTGCGCCAGAGCCTCCGGCGGCCCTGAAACCATCGCCCGCAGCGAGAAAGCGGAGAGTTCCGCCATCGTCGCCGGCGCGCGGTTCCGCACCAGGTCGGCGCAATCACGGGCCACATGAGCCAGGACATCCTGAAGCACGGCGAACTCGTCGTGGGTCAGCGGCGTCCAGGGATCCCGCTCGCTGGTGAAGCCGTCCATGGCCTGCGTGACTTGCGCGAGCGCGGCCTGCTGCTCGCATGTGGCGTGGAGTTTCGCGTCCTCCCGGTCGAAGGCGCGCTGGGCGGCTTCCAGGCGCAGCGATGTCGTGCCCGGATCGGCGCCCAGCAGTTCGACATCCTCGCGCGCGTCGGCGGTCCTGTCGGTACGTCTGTCCACCAGGCGCGAGGCTTCGTTCAGGGCGGCATGGAAACGCGCGGCCAGGTGGATCGCGCCATGCCACCAGACCCGCTCCACCGGCTCGCGCACGGTCAGCGGCCCGTCGCGCAAGGGATAGCGCATGGCGAGCCACTCGGTCATCGCCTGCTCGACGGCTTGCTCGTTGCCGAGTTCTTGCCGGTCGCGCAGCTCTTCGGGCAGCGGGACGGCAACGGCTTCCACCGGCCAGAAGGGGTAGAACGCGTCATCCGGGGCCCGGTCCGCCGCGGCCAGCGACAGGCCGCCCTCGCTGCCCATGGGAGGATCGGTGAACTCGTGCGCTCCGGCCGGGACCGGCACGACGGCGCCGGTCCCAACGAAGAAAGCCAGGGAGCCGGACTTCGGCAGCGGCGTCTCCGGGCAGGCGGCGGCGATCTCGGCCAGGTCGATCTGCGCGGCGAAAGGCAGCGCCGCACCGCCGCTGCCGCGCGGCCAGGGAATGCCGGCCAGCTTCGGCAGGCCGCCGAGCCAGCTGGCATCGCCGAACCAGTCCCGCGATCGCGACCGGGCCTTGCGGATCAGCACGACCGGGCGGGGCAGGGGAGCTTCGGGGTCGAACATGTCGGCTTCGCCCGTCGGCTGTTCGACGCTCAACGGGTCCGCGGTCAAGGGTTCGGGCCGCCAGACCGGGCCGGGGAGCGCCTTGAGCGCCGGCGTTCGGGGCCAGAGCAGCAGTATCGGCGCGCAGAGCAGGGCGCCCAGCACCAGCGGGGCAGCGATGGCGCCGCCGCGTCCCAGAGCGGCGACCAGCGCTGCGGCGGCGCTATCGAACAGGGCGGCGGTCTGTCGGGAGGAGGCGGCGACGTGCGGGGCGAAGGGGGCATCGACGACATATCCGGCCGCCGCTCCGGCCAGCGCGATGATCACGACCAAGGCGATCCATCTCTTCATGCCCAACTCCCTGCCTAGAACTTCGGGCCTCTCGAACTTCGGGGCCTGTCTAACTTCGGGGCCTGTCTAACTCCAGCTCAGCCTGTTTCCGGCCCTGCCGAGACTCCAGATGCCCGGACGCCGGTTTCGGCTGACGGGATTAGATAACGGCAGGGGCTTTCATTCAAGCGGGGACAATCGCGAGGGACGCCGTGCGGGCGGCCGAGGGGCATGTTATCCCCAACTCCGATGGCTAAACTCTATTTCTACTATGCCAGCATGAATGCCGGCAAATCGGCGACTTTGCTTCAGGCCAACTTCAACTATCACGAGCGCGGCATGCGCACGATGTTGTGGACTGCGGCGATAGACGACCGCAGCGAGTCCCGCGGCGGCGACCATGCGATCGAAAGCCGCATCGGCCTGCACGCATCGGCGCACCGTTTCCTGCCCGATACCGACCTCGTCTCGCAAGTGAGAGCGGCCCATTCGGTGGAGCCGCTGTCCTGCGTTCTGGTGGACGAAGCGCAGTTCCTCACCCCGGCGCAGGCCTGGCAATGCGCCCATGTTGCCGACCGCGAGAACATCCCCGTGCTCTGCTACGGTTTGCGCACGGATTTTCGCGGGGAGCTGTTCCCCGGGTCCGCTGTCCTGCTGGGCATTGCCGATGCCCTGATCGAGCTGAAGGCGGTGTGCCACTGCGGCCGCAAGGCGACGATGAACTTGCGCGTCGATGCCGCCGGAGCCGCGGTGCATGAAGGGGCGCAGACGGAAATCGGCGGGAACGATCGCTATGTCGCGCTTTGCCGCAAGCATTTCGGCGAAGCCATGGCCCGGTGACGCCGGGGCCCCGAATTGGCCGGGCGAGATGGCCTGCACAATGCCCTTGGGTGGATTTTCGTAGCGGCATCCGCCTCGCCCGGTCCTGATCCATTGCAGGCGGGGGCGCTCGCCCCTAGATCAGCGCCATGAACCAGACCCTGCTGCAGGCCGCGGCGCTCATCATCCCCCTCATCATCGCCATCGTCTTCCACGAGGTGGCGCACGGATGGACTGCTCTCGCGCTCGGCGATCCGACCGCGCAGGAGCAACGGCGGCTGTCGCTCAACCCGCTGCGACACGTCGACCCGATGGGTACGATCGCGCTGCCGGGGTTCCTGGCGCTGACCGGGCTGCCGATCTTCGGATGGGCCAAGCCGGTGCCGGTCAACCGCTGGCGGCTCAACGATCCGCGCCGGGGCATGATGGTGGTCGCCGCCGCCGGACCGGGCACCAACCTGGTGCTCGCCGCTGTCGGCGCTTTGCTGCTGGGGCTGCTGGTGCGCTTTGCCGGGAACGCCGAAGGCGCCGGACTGACCTTTGCGGCGATGAACCTCAACAACTTCATCACCATCAACGTCTTCCTGGCCCTGTTCAACTTGCTGCCGATCCCGCCGTTCGACGGATCGCACATCGTCGAGGGCCTGTTGCCGCGCGCCGCAGCGGCGCAATACGAGCGGTTCCGGCCTTACGGTTTCCCGCTGCTGATCGTGCTCCTGCTGGTGGTGCCCTACTTCTTCCCGCAATGGGGCGTGGTGCGGCGCCTGGTCCTGCCGCCGGTGATCTGGGCGACCGATCACTATTACGCACTGGCGCAGTTCGTGGCCGGGGCCTGAGCACCCGGCTGTCCGGGCGTTGACAAACCGGCCTCGCGGGCCTTGGGGGATGCCATGAATTCCACCGTTCCTCCCCGCCCGGCCCCTCATGGCTGGATCGTCCTCGACAAGCCGCTCGGCCTTGGCTCCACCCAGGCCGTCGCCGCCGTGAAGCGCAACTTGCGCGAGGCGGGTTACGGCAAGAAAGTGAAGGTCGGGCATGGCGGCACGCTGGACCCACTCGCCACGGGTGTGCTGCCGATAGCGCTGGGCGAGGCGACCAAGCTGGCCGGCCGCATGCTCGATGCCAGCAAGAGCTACCTCTTCACCGTGCGCTTCGGCTCGGAAACGGACACGCTCGACCTCGAAGGCAAAGTGATCGCGACCAGCGACGTGCGCCCGGATCAGGCCGAAGTCGAAGGCGTGCTGGCGCAGTTCACCGGCCCCATCGAGCAGGTGCCGCCGATCTATTCCGCCCTGAAAGTGGACGGCGAGCGCGCCTACGATCTCGCCCGCGCCGGGCAGGAGGTGGAGATGAAGACGCGCGCGGTCACCGTGTTCGAGCTGCGCCTGGACCGATTCGATGCGGAGGAAGGCGCCACCCTGCTCGCCCACGTCTCCAAGGGCACCTACATCCGTTCCCTGGCGCGGGACATCGCCAGGGCCCTTGGAACCTGCGGCACCGTGACCCTTTTGCGCCGCGTGAAGGCCGGCCCGTTCGACCTGTCCCAAGCGATTTCGCTGGACAAATTGAACGAAATCGGCAAGGGCGCGACGCTTGAACAGATACTCTTGCCACTGGAGGTGGGGCTGGACGACATCCCGGCCATCGACCTCGGTTCGGAGCAGGCAAGGGCGGTCCGACAGGGCCGCGTTCTGACCGAACTGCCCCACGATGACGGGCTCTACTGGGCGCGGGAGGGAACCATTCCCGTCGCGCTCGTGGAGCTTTCGAGCGGAGAAGTCCGCGTTGTCAGGGGGTTCAACCTATCGGATGTCGCGGAGTAAAGTACTATGTCGGTTACCGCTGAAAAGAAGCAGGACATCATTTCGGACAACGCACGCGTCGCTGGCGACACGGGCAGCCCGGAAGTTCAGGTCGCGATCCTCACCGAGCGCATCCGCAACCTGACCGAGCACTTCAAGGCCCACCACAAGGACAACCACTCGCGTCGCGGTCTGCTGGCCATGGTCAACAAGCGCCGCTCGCTGCTCGACTACCTTAAGAAGAAGGATGTCGCGCGGTACAACTCGCTGATCCAGAAGCTGGGTCTGCGTAAGTAAGAACTAACGGGAAGCGGCCCCTAGCGGGCCGCTTCTTGCATTAGAGCGTCTTCCAATCGGGTGGGATCACCTGATGACCCGGAAAACGCGGTAAAACAGAACCAAGGGTCCGTCCGCAATTCGGCGGCAGACCCAGGAGCCCCGAAACGGCTCCACACCGGACCGGGACGGCATACCCGGCAGTAAACCCCGCTGTTGCAATAGGGCCGGCGGGCTGAGGAAAACCTCTTATGTTCGACGTCAAAACCGTAAGCATGGAGTGGGGCGGCAAGACGCTCACTCTCGAAACCGGCCGCGTGGCCCGTCAGGCCGACGGCGCCGTCCTTGCCACCTACGGCGAAACGGTCGTGCTCTGCGCGGTGACCGCCGCCAAGTCGGTGAAGGAAGGCCAGGACTTCTTCCCGCTGACCGTACACTACCAGGAAAAGTTTTCGTCCGCAGGGCGCATCCCGGGTGGCTTCTTCAAGCGTGAACGCGGCGCCACCGAAAAGGAAACGCTGACCAGCCGCCTGATCGATCGCCCGGTCCGCCCGCTGTTCCCCGAAGGTTTCTACAACGAAATCAACGTCATCTGCCAGGTCCTGAGCTATGACGGCGAAACCGAGGCCGACATCGTTGCGATGATCGCCGCTTCGGCCGCGCTCACCATCTCGGGCGTGCCCTTCATGGGCCCGATCGGCGCCTGCCGCGTCGGCTTCGTCGACGGCGAATACACGCTGAACCCGAAGCAGAACGCTGCTCTCGAAGACGGCCGCCTCGATCTCGTCGTCGCCGCTACCGGCAACGCCGTGATGATGGTGGAATCGGAAGCCAAGGAACTGACCGAGGAAGAGATGCTCGGCGCCGTCATGTTCGCGCATGACGAATGCCGCAAGGTCGTCAACCTCGTGATCGACCTGGCCGAGCAGGCCGCCAAGGAACCTTGGGAAATCGACCTGTCGGACAACACGGCCGACATCAAGGCGAAGCTCAAGAAGGCCGTCGGCAAGGACGTTACCGCTGCCTACAAGCTGACCGACAAGTCGGCCCGCTCGAACGCGCTGAACGCCGCCCGCGCCAAGGCCAAGGAAGCCTTCTCCGGCGAAACCCCGCAGCTTCAGATGGTCGCCATCAAGACCATGAAGAAGCTGGAAGCGGAAATCGTGCGCGGCGCCATCCTCAAGGACGGCAAGCGTATCGACGGCCGCAAGCTCGACCAGGTCCGCCCGATCGAATCGATGGTCGGCTTCCTGCCGCGCACCCATGGTTCGGCGCTGTTCACCCGCGGTGAAACGCAGGCGATCTGCACCACCACGCTGGGCACCAAGGACGCCGAACAGATGATCGACGGCCTCGAAGGCCTGTCGTACTCGTCGTTCATGCTGCACTACAACTTCCCGCCCTACTCGGTCGGCGAAGTGGGCCGCTTCGGCGCTCCGGGCCGCCGCGAAATCGGCCACGGCAAGCTGGCATGGCGCGCGCTGCACCCCGTGCTGCCCGCCAAGGAAGACTTCCCCTACACCATCCGCATCCTGTCGGACATCACCGAGTCGAACGGCTCGTCCTCGATGGCGACGATCTGCGGTGGCTGCCTTTCCATGATGGACGCGGGCGTTCCCGTGATCCGTCCGGTTTCGGGCATCGCCATGGGCCTGATCCTGGAAGGCGAAGACTTCGCCGTTCTCTCGGACATCCTGGGCGACGAGGATCACCTCGGCGACATGGACTTCAAGGTGGCTGGCACCGAACTCGGCATCACCACGATGCAGATGGACATCAAGATCGCCGGCATCACCAAGGAAATCATGGGCAAGGCGCTCGAGCAGGCCAAGGCCGGCCGCGCGCACATCCTGGGTGAAATGACCAAGGCCCTCGGTTCGGCTCGCACCGAACTCTCGGCCCACGCTCCGCGCATCGAGACGATCCAGATCGACAAGTCGAAGATCCGTGACGTCATCGGCACCGGCGGCAAGGTCATCCGCGAGATCGTCGCCGAAACCGGCGCCAAGGTCGACATCGACGATGAAGGCGTGATCAAGATCTCGTCGTCCGACATCGCCCAGATCGAAGCCGCCAAGAAGTGGATCCTCGGCATCGTCGAGGAAGCGGAAGTCGGCAAGATCTACGACGGCAAGGTCGTCAACATCGTCGACTTCGGCGCTTTCGTGAACTTCATGGGCGGCAAGGACGGTCTCGTCCACGTCTCCGAAATGAAGAACGAGCGTGTCGAAAAGCCGACCGACGTCGTCAAGGAAGGCCAGCTCGTCAAGGTCAAGGTCCTCGAGATCGACCCGCGCGGCAAGGTTCGCCTGTCGATGCGCGTCGTCGACCAGGAAACCGGCGCCGAGCTGGAAGACACCCGTCCGGCCCGCGAACCGCGCGAACCGCGCGGCGATCGTGGTCCCCGTGACGATCGTGGCGGCGACCGTCGCGGCCCGCGCCGTGATGGCGGCCGTGGCGGCAACGATCGTGGTCCGCGCGGCGAAGGCCGTGGCGATCGCGGTCCCCGCGGTCCGCGTGACGGCGGCAACGGTGGCGGCGATCCCGACCACCTGCCGGCCTTCCTCAAGGAAGACTGATCGGCTCGGGTCTCGCGACCTGAACGAAAAGAAGAAGGGGCCGCAGCGATGCGGCCCCTTTTTTCGTGCGGTCTATGATCCGGTGCGGGGGTGAGGTGGCGGGCTGCCATCGATCGGCATGGCGTCTTCCTCGTTCTTGTAGGGCCTCGTTCGCGTCAGGCGTCGCCATGTGGAGGCGCGACGCAGCCATCCCGCGCGGCCAGACGCGACGTCGGATGGCAATGACCGGAAGCTGGAAGGCTGTCCCGCTCGTCCTAGCGCCCGGCAGCGGTGAGCAGCGGCATGGCCTTGTCGTCGCTGCGGGCACGGCGCGGGGCGGTGACCACGCGGTTCTTGCCGGACTGCTTCGCGGCATAGAGCGCGCTGTCCGCCATCGCCACCACGTCGCCCGCGCCGGTCGCGGTCTCGGGCACCGTGGCGATGCCGAAGGAGGCGCTGACCGGGGTGCCGTGCGCGGCCGAGAGCGCTTCCACCCGCTGGCGCAGCAGTTCGGCCTTGGCCGCGGCATGGTCGAGGCTGCACTTGGGCATGATGACCAGAAGCTCCTCGCCGCCATAGCGCGCGATCACGTCGGAAGGGCGCAGGGTTTCCACCAGCTGGCCCGCCACATCGCACAGCACGGCATCGCCCTTGGCGTGGCCGTGATCGTCGTTGAGGCGCTTGAAGTTGTCGAGGTCGATCATCAGCACCGAGATCGGCGTGCCGGTGCGCTGGGCCAGATTGATGTAACGCTCCAGCGCGTCTTCCATGTAGCGCCGGTTGTAGAGCCCGGTCAGCGGATCGCGCAGGGACTGGGTGCGCAGCTTCTCGCGCAGGGCGATGTTGGACAGGGCCAGCGACATCGAATCCGCCAGGGCGCGGACCACCCGCGTCACGTCCAGAAGCCTTGCCGAGGCATCTTCCGCCTCGCTGGCGATGACGAGCAAGCCGAACACCTGCCCGCGCGCCATCATCGGGACTTCGATGGTGGAAGCGCCGCCGATCGCGTGCTGGCAGCAGAGCGATCCTCCCAGCCTGTCGTTGACATGGGGCTTGCCGCGCTTGAGCGCCCAGCAGCTCCCCGGAAACAGCGTGGCGGGCGGCGCAAAGCCATCCTTCCGGCTCCACGACCGCGCGAGGTCGAGCCGGTCGCGCGAATTGTTGAAGACATAGAGTGCGCCGTCGAATTCCGGCAGCAGCCGTTCCGCGCTGGCCATGAGCACGGCACCGGCGTCCTCGTGGTCGTCTGCGGCCTGGAGCATGTCCGCCATGGCGAAGAGTTCTTCGACTTGCGCGCGGGCGGCGCCCGTCTGGGCGACCAGTGTGAGATGCCCGTCGAGTTCGGCCACCGCGCGGCGTCCGTAGCGGATGCCGACGCCCAGCGTGAACAGCGCCGTTGCCGCTGCCATCCCCGCCAGGATGCGGGCGGTCGTGCCCTCTGCCAGAACGCTGGACACCGCGCAGACCGCGCAGCAGGCCTGAACGGCATGGACCGACAGGCGCCGTGCTGCTGTCATCGCCTTGTTCGGCGAAAGTATACTATCGCGCTTCTGCATCCGCACCCTGCTTCGTCGAAACACCCAAGCTAACGCGTGACGACTAAGGAAGCGTAACAAACACCATTAAGATGGCGTTATTGCCCATTAACTTGAAGTAATTACGTGGAAAAACCGGCAATGCGATCCGGCGCGCCCCGGCAGCGTTCCCGCAACATGCGCAAAGGCGCCCGCCTTGCTGCAGCAAGTGGTGAAAAGTGCGGGATCTGGGAAGATGCTGCGCCTGGATAACCAGGGAGCAAGATGGAGGCCCGAGCCGGAATCGAACCGGCGTGCAAGGATTTGCAGTCCTCTGCGTCACCACTCCGCCATCGGGCCATCCGTGTGGAGAACCGCGCCCCTAACAACGGATCGGGACTAGCGCAACGCCCATTTTCCGATCCGGCGAATTTAATCGACAAGTTCGAATGACAAGGCGCCCTCGGCCGGGTCGGCGCGGGCGAGACGCAGGGTGACCGGGCTTCCGGGAAGCACATCGGTGGCGGGGGCAGGGGGGATGGAGATCGAGGCGATCACCGGCAGTTCGCAAAGCTGCACTTGCGCCTTCTTGTCCCGCACATCGGTGATCATGGCCGGGAAAGCGGTGCCTTCCTGGCCATGAAGCATGGTCGCTTCGGCCAGATCGATCACCGAGCGGTCGACCTGGGCATCGCGGGAAGCGGCCCGGGCCATGACGCGGGGGATCTCCGGGAAGGCGGAAAGCACCGCTTCGGGCACGGCCTCGCCCTGTGCAAGGGCCAGCACGGTGCGCAGGACGTAGCGGTCGGCCAGGCGGCGCAGCGGGGCCGTGGCATGGGCGTAGGGCGCGGCCACGGCGGCGTGCCATGGCAGTTCCGCCTGATCGGCCCTGGATGGGTCGTAAGGGCGATAGCTCGCGCCGGAGCCCGAGCGGCGGATCGCCAGCATGAATGCCGCTTCGGCGGGCCTGCGCGGATCGAGCCGCCGCTGGAACTGCGCGAGCGGCATGGTGGCCGGCCATTCCAGCCGCAGGGCCAGGGCCGTCGCTCGCAGGCGTTCCTCGGCCCTGGCATCGGGCATGGCCATGACGCGGAACAGCCCGGTCTGCGCGTCGAGCATGGTTTGCGCCACCGCGAGATTGGCGGCGAGCGACAGGGCGGCATTACGGCGTTCGGAGGGGAGCTGCGGACGGAAGCCGAGTGAAAAACGACCTGCCGCGTCCCGTTCCACGACTTGCTCGGGCGGATCGACGCGCTGGGCGCCGCGGCGGTCCTCGGCCCGCTCGATCCGGCGGGCGATCTCCAGGAAGCCGTCCGGAAGATCCTCGTCCCTGACCGTCTCGTAGGCGAGCTTGGCCTGGCTGCGGATCACGGCGCGCTCCACGCCGTCGAGGCGCGAGAGGCCCGCCGGGTCGATGCGGACACTGAGAACGACCGCGGGGCGATCGACGTTCGGCAGCAGGCTGGCGCCGCCTTCCGACAGGACGGGCGGATAGAGGCTGGCCTTGCCGTCTGGCAGATAGGTCGTCGTCCCCCGGCGCCAGGCTTCCTTGTCCAGCGGATCGTCGTCGGCGACGAACCAGGCGACATCGGCAATGGCATAGTGCAGCAGCCAGTCCGCTCCGCTCGCCTCGATGGCGAACGCCTGGTCGAGATCGGTCGAGCTTGCCGGGTCGAGCGTCACGAAGGGCAAGGCAGTGCGGTCGGCATGGCGATCCGGCGGGCGCCTGACGGCCTTCTCGGCGGCATCGAGCACTTCGGGCGGAAAGGCCTCGGGGATGGCGAAGCGGGTGCGCAGACGGGCGAGGCCCTGGTCCAGCAGGCGATCGGGATCGACAAGCGTCTTCATCGGGCGGATTGGAGGGCAGGTCGCCGCGAATTGCAAGCGGCGCGGCCCTCCGCCATCATCCCCGCGAAACGACCGCTTGCCCGAGGGTAGCGGAACGCGTCCAGGCGAGGATCGTTAGTCATTCCCGATTGTTCGAAAAGGTCACAGCATGATTCTCGGAGCCGTTCTTGCCGGTGGACTGTCCAGCCGGTTCGGAAGCGACAAGGCCCTGGCCGAATTCGGCGGGCATACGCTGATTTCGCTGGCAGTGGACGCGCTCTCGGGCTGGTCCGAGAAAGTCGTGGTGGTCGGGCGGGAAACCGCGCCGGCGCCAACCCTTCCTGACTGGCCGCGGCCGGGCATGGGGCCGCTGGGCGGATTGGCGGCCGCGCTGCATGCCGCCCTCGACGAAGGCTATGACACGGTGCTGACTTGCGGCGTCGATGCGGTGCTGCTGCCGGATGACCTGCCGGGCCTGCTGGGACCGGCACCGGCCTGTCTGGCGCAGCAGCCGGTGATCGGTATCTGGCCCAGTTCGGCCGCGACGGCGCTGGAGGCGCTCCTCCACAGCGATGAGAGCCATTCGGTGCGCCGCTTCGCCGAAAGCCTGGGCGCGCGTCTGGTGGAGATCCCGGCGCTGGTCGCCAATGTGAACACCCCCGGCGATCTGGCCGCGCTCGCGGGCAGGCACCCGGCCCGCGACTAGCGGAACCGGGGCCGGTTCGGGGAGGGGCTAGTGCGCCAGAGAGGCGTTACGGCCATCCCCCGAGCGGGGGGCCGAGGAGTCGGCGGTAAGCAGGGTCCGGTCCGCCAGCGGCACGTCGTCCGGCATGTGGAGGCGATAGCCGCCGGTGGGCGAGGTCTCGATGATCCCGGCAAGCCCCACGAAGGCCAGCTTGCGGCGCAGGCGCGACATATGGACGGCTACGCTGTTGGTTTCGGGCACAAAGCCCATCCGCCAGACATCGTAGATGAGCGCCTGCTTGCTGACGAACTGATCGATGGAATCCGCCAAACGCCAGATCAGCGCGAATTCGCGCGGATTGAGATTGAGCGGCTTGCCATCGCCGAACGCCTCGCGCGAAAGCAGGTCCAGCGTCAGGCGGCCGACGCGGCGGGTGCGGGGCAGCCAGTCGGTGAACTGCGCGAGGCGACTGGCGCGTGCACCGAGTTCCTCGATCCCGATCCGCTCGGTAACGACGTCTCCGAATCCGATCTGCAGCAGCGACGTGCGATCCTGCGCCTCGCCCACGCCGGCCACCAGGACGCAGCGCCGCGCTTCTGACGGCAGGAAGGACAGGACCTGCATCCACCCCACGCTGTCGAGATCGGCAGCGTCGATCAGGCCGACGCAGTTCGTGGCCGGCACGCCTTCCGGATCGAGGATCCAGCCGCAGCGTTGCAGGTCAAGCCGTTCGGACATCTTCTCGGGTGCCAGCCATCGAAACCGTGGTGCGTGGCACTCGCTCTTTCCCAGATAGGTCATTCCCCCCCCAATCTGTTTCGCCAGTGGTGAAAACATGGCCTATATACTGGGACATCCCCCCTAGGGGACAACACCTAAATTCTTACAGGCGGGCTATGAAATGTCTGTAATAGCCCGCCTGGAAGCCTGAATTTTACCCCGCAGGCGTATTCACGCCCTTGGAAACGAGGAAGCGCTTGATGTTACGGGCGGCCTGACGAAGGCGCTGTTCGTTCTCCACCATGGCGATGCGCACGTAGCCTTCGCCGTCCTCGCCGTAGCCCACGCCCGGTGCCACCGCGACTTCGGCCTCGGTCAGCAGCTGCTTCGAGAATTCCAGGCTGCCCATTTCCTTCAGCGCCGGCGGCAGCGGCGCCCAGGCGAACATCGAGGCCTTGGGGCTGGGGATGTCCCAACCGGCGCGGCCGAAAGCTTCCACCATCACGTCGCGGCGCTTCTGATAGAGCGCGCGGTTCTTCTCGACGATGTCCTGCGGGCCGTTCAGCGCGGCGCAGGCCGCGGCCTGGATCGGCGTGAAGGCGCCGTAGTCGAGGTAGGACTTCACGCGCTTCAGCGCCGCGATCAGCTTGGCATTGCCCACCGCGAAGCCGACGCGCCAGCCGGCCATCGAGAACGTCTTCGACATCGAGGTGAATTCCACCGCCACGTCCTTGGCGCCCGGCACTTCGAGGATCGAGCGCGTGGGGTTGCCGTCGAAATAGAGTTCCGAATAGGCGAGGTCCGACAGGATCCAGACCTTGTTCTCTTTCGCCCAGGCGACGAGGCGCTCGTAGAAGGCCAGGTCCACCGTCTCGGCCGTGGGGTTCGAGGGGTAGTTGACGATCAGGATCGAGGGGCGCGGCACCGTGAAGGCCATCGCGCGGTCCAGCGATTCCCAATAGCGTTCGTCCGGCGTGGTCGGCACCGAGCGGATCGTCGCGCCGGCGATGATGAAGCCGAAGGTGTGGATCGGGTAGCTGGGGTTGGGGGCCAAGACCACGTCGCCCGGCGCGGTGATCGCGGTGGCGAGGCTGGCAAGCCCTTCCTTCGAACCCATGGTCATCACCACTTCGGTCTCGGGATCGAGATCGACGTTGAAGCGGCGGCCGTAGTAGTTGGCCTGGGCGCGGCGGATGCCGGGAATGCCGGAGGAGGCCGAATAGCCGTGGGCGTCTTCCTTGCGGGCCACTTCGCACAGCTTGTCGATGACGTGTGCGGGCGGCGGCAGGTCGGGATTGCCCATGCCGAGGTCGATGATGTCCCTACCCGCCTGGCGTGCCGCATGACGCATCGCGTTGACTTCGGCGATAACGTAGGGCGGCAGTCGCTTGATGCGGTAGAACTCGTCTTCCATGACCTCTGTGAATCCATAAAACACGCGGCGAAAGTGCCGCGCGGGTTCCTGTAGGGGAATAAAGCCCGAGCGCAAATGGCCGATGCGCAATTGTGAGAGGCGCGCGCGGTGGAATGCGCAACTTTTGTCTGGTTGGCGATTGCCCGGGCAGTCGATAGGAACGAGGCAATAGGAATAGGGAGCGGGGATTCGTCCGGCTCCCCTGCACGCAGCGGAGTTGCACTGCCCATGGCGACCGATGCCACCGAACTGTTCACCGAAATGTTCCGCAACCAGTCCCAGCAAGTCATGGGCCAGACCATGGAGCAGATCACGGGCCTGTTCGGCCAGCTTGTTCCCGGAAAAGGGTCTCCCGAGGCGGAAAGCGCGGTGCAATGGGCGCAGATCGCCAGCCGGATGCACACGATCTGGACCGAGTATCAGGTCGAGCAACTCGGCAAGACCCAGGAGAGCCCGCCGCACTATGCCGATCCGATGAAATGGATCGCCACGGGCGAAGGGGTCATGCGGCAATTGCCTTTCGCCAGTCCCGAAGTGCAGCAGCGGCTGTGGAACGGGATTTCCGCCCTGATAAACACGGTGCTGGGGCAGTATGGCCTGGGCCCCCAGGCCGGCCTGCAGGCCGCTGCGGGCGATACTTCCGAGGCCGGTCCGCAGCTGCCGCTGCGCGACCGCCGCTTCGCCGATCCCGAGTGGCGCCGCCAGCCGTTCTTCGCGGTGCTGCATCAGGTCTATCTGCTGCTCTCGGCCGAGATCATGGGCCTGGCCGAAGCGACCGAGGGGCTGGAACCCGCGAAGAAAGCGCAGCTTCTGTTCGCCACGCGCGCCATCGTCGATGCGCTGAGTCCGGCGAATTTCCCGCTCACCAACCCGGTGGCGCTGGAAGCGGCGAACCGCACCCGCGGCGAAAGCCTGGTCCGCGGCTTCGAGAACCTGCTCGACGACATGCGCAAGGGCCAGCTCACGCACACCCGCCCCGGCGCCTTCGTGCTGGGCGAGAACATCGCCGTGACGCCGGGCAAGGTGGTGTTCGAAACGCCGCTCTATCAGCTCATCCAGTACACGCCGACCACTGACAAGGTGCTGGCCACGCCGCTGCTCATCTTCCCGCCCTGGATCAACCGTTTCTACATCCTCGACCTCAACGCCAAGAAGAGCTTCGTGCGCTGGGCCGTGGAGCAGGGGCTGACGGTGTTCATGGTCTCGTGGAAGTCCGCCGATGCCTCCATGGCCGACATCGTGTGGGACGATTACATCGCCGCGCAGATCGAGGCGATCGACGCGGTTCGTGCGCGGCTGAACGTGCCTTCCGTGCATACCATCGGCTACTGCGTCGCCGGAACGACACTGGCGGCCACGCTCGCCGTGCTCGCGCGCAAGGGCGAGGAGGACAAAGTCGCCAGCTCCACTTTCTTCACGGCCCAGGTCGATTTCGAGGAAGCCGGAGACCTCAAGAACTTCGTCGACGACCAGCAGATCGAGACGCTCGGCAAGCTCTCTCCCGAGGGTTATCTCGACGGGCGTTACCTCGCGGCGACGTTCAACGTCCTGCGCGGCAACGACCTGATCTGGAGCTACGTCGAGAAGAACTACCTCAAGGGCGAGGACTATCCGGCCTTCGACCTGCTCCACTGGAACGGCGACGTCACCAACCTGCCTGCGCACTGGCATCGTGCCTACTTGCGCGATCTCTACCGCGACAACCGGCTGGTCGTGGCGGATTCCATGCACGCATGCGGCGTGCCGATCGACCTGCACCGGATCGCCACGCCGGTCTACATCCAGGCCGGGCGCGAAGATCACATCGCGCCGCCGCAGAGTGTGTGGAAGCTCACGCATTATCTGGCCGGGCCATGGACGTTCCTGCTGGCCGGTTCCGGGCACATCGCCGGCGTCGTCAACCCGCCCAGCTCGAACAAGTATCAGTACTGGGTCAACGACGCCCGGCCCGACAGTCTCGATGCTTTCGTGGACGGTGCCCAGGAGCATGCGGGAAGCTGGTGGCCGCATTGGGCGGAATGGATCCGCAAGCTCGACGCTGCCGAAGTGGCGGCACGGGGCAAGCGGCGGCCCGGCGGCCGCGGCGACAAGGTGATCGAGGACGCCCCCGGCCGCTACGTCGCCATGCGTTGAACCCGGCAATACTTGCGCCGAAAATCTGTCTCCGGATCGGTGGTTTCCAAACGGCCGATCCGGACATGACGCAGGCCAGGGAGTGCCTGTGTCCGCAGCCGGTGCGAGGCGCCGGTGATTTCGCGACTGCCGCAAGAAGGGCAGGCGCCTTCAGGTTTTTCCGTATTTTCCGGAACTTCCGCAAGCGCTAAGGCGTTCGAGGAAAGGGGTGTTACCTCTTTCGGGAAGGATGGCCGTCACGGCGCGCAAGCCTTGGTTTGCGGCAGGAGGAGCGCTTGCTCGCTTATGTTGCAGTGCAGCATAAGCCCGTTGACTTCGCTTTTGCAAACCCATATTGTGCATCGCAGCAAAGACAAATTCCGAATCGCAGACGGGTGGGGATGAACTGAACGCGGAACGACAACGTCCGCTCGTCCCCCTGCCCAGCCTGCGATCCGCCCGAGACACGATTGCCAGCAGAAAGCAGGAAGTCACATGGCCGGCCAGGAAGAAACGAAGGACGAAGCGCTCGCTGAAAAGGCCTATGAGGCTGCAGCGGCGAAAACCCCGGTTGCACCCCTCAAGGCTGCCGACGCGAAGGCGGACGACGCGGCTGAAAAGGCCTCCGATTCCAAGCCCGCCGTCGCTGCGGCCAAGCCGCTCCCCGGCCTGCCGCAGCCTGTGAAGGCTTCGGCGCCGGCTGCCCCGGCTCCCATATCCAAGCCGGCCCCGATTTCCACGCCGTCGGCCAAGCCGGCTGCCGGCAAGTCGATCAAGCCCAAGGTCGCCCAGTCGGCGATCAAGCCGGCGATCAAGTCAGCTCCGGCCGCCAAGGCTCCCGAGGTCAAGGCGCCCGTGGTCAAGACCGCCGCGCCCAAGGCCGCCGCACCGAAGGCCAGCGTAGCCAAGGCGCCTGTCCCGGCCGCCAAGCCGCCGGTGATGGCCAAGCCCGCTCCGGCTGCGAAGGCAGCCAAGCCGGTGCCGGCCAAGAAAGTTGTTCCAGCTTCTTCCGTTTCGGCCAAGGCTGCCACGGCGAAGCCGGTCATCGATGTTGCCACGCCTGCCGCGGCAGCCATGAAGGCGGCAGAAAAGATCGCCGACCCGAAGACGAATACGTTTGCAGGACTGTTTAATCCCTTCATCCTCGAGGAAAAAACGATGGACATTAGCGCTAACTTCGCCGGTTTCCAGGGTGCCGTGACCGAAGCCCAGGCCAAGGCCAAGGCCGCTTTCGAAAAGAGCTCGGTTGCATTCGGCGAAGCCGGCGATTTCGCCAAGGGCAACGTGGAAGCGGTTCTCGAATCGGGCAAGATCCTTGCCGAGGGCCTTCAGGGCTTCGGTTCGGAAATGGTCACCGAAGGCCGTACCGCCTTCGAAACCTTCACCGGTGACATCAAGGAACTCGCAGCGGCCAAGTCGCCGACCGACTTCTTCAAGCTCCAGGGCGACATCATGCGCAAGAACTTCGACAGCGCCGTCGCTTACGGTTCGAAGAACAGCGAAGCCGCTCTCAAGCTCTTCAGCGACACGATGGCGCCGATTTCCGGCCGCGTCAGCGTTGCCGTCGAGAAGGCCCGTCACGTCGCGGCCTGAGCCGCACCGGACGGTCCTGACGGACTTTCCTGACGTCTAGCAGACGGCCGGGTGGATCTCCCACCCGGCCGTTTTGCCGTGATCGGGACCTGTTCCGTCCTCAAAACTACCCCCGATCTGGACAGGGCATCTTGTTTCCAGGCGCTGCAATACGATATTCTGTCATCATGCTATCTCTCGCTGCCGATTCCAGACTGCCCCGTCCCATGCTCGCTCGAAGCGCATATCCGTGCCTGTCGCAGGCTCCGGATGTTTCCATCCGTGCGGCTGGCGACCAGGATTCCGACGATGGGGGCAATAATGGCAATGACGGCGGAACCGATGGCGACGACCAGCTCGGTGTCGCCACCAAGACCCGTGCCAAGCCCAAGAAGCCCAGCCAGTTCAAGGTGCTGATGCTCAACGACGACTATACGCCGATGGAGTTCGTCGTCCTCGTGCTCAAGCGCTTCTTCCATATGGACCTGGAGCAGGCGACGCGCGTGATGCTGCACGTCCACCAGAAGGGCGTCGGCGTCTGCGGGATTTTCCCTTATGAAATCGCGGAAACCAAGGTGAACCAGGTGATGGACTTCGCCCGGCAGAACCAGCACCCGCTGCAGTGCACGCTCGAAAAGGCCTGAGCGCTAGCAGATGATCGAGGCCGCCATCGCGGCCCGCACTGCCAAAGGCCTGGACCCGAGCCTCGGCCAATGCGCGATCTCCAGATCGCACCAGGCCCATAGGGTCGAACTCGGTGGCAGCGGCCCTGAAAGCGCGCCTCAGCGCTGAATTTCAGGCTCCTTCGCCCGCTCGTCTTTCCCGTTCACGGCCTCGCCAAGCCGGATAGCTTGCGCGATGGCTTGCAGCTGTGCGGAGACCAGTGCCGCGGCGATGGAATGGGCGGTCGCTTCGGTCCTGATGCCCAGTTGAGGCACCGTCACACTTGCCCAGTCATGCAAGGGGCTGAGAGTCTCGACCTCATAAGTGACGCCGCGCGGCAGCAGCGTGACCGCGGCGCGTCCGCAAATCCCGTCGTTCAGCAATTGCGTGGCCCGCTCTTCGCGCGCCTGCCAGCAGCAGGCATCGATCGCGCGGCCCCAGCGGCCAAGGACCAGTAGTGCCTCGCGCACGATCCTGGGGGCTTCGCCGCGCGTGGCGGCGCGGGCGCGACGGGCGAAGCTCAGCAATTCCCGTTCGAGCAGCGGATCTGCGAAATCGGCGATATTCCGGCAGGCAGCCAGCAGCGCCTGCGCATCAGGTTCTTCCAAGAGGGCAATCTTCTTCGAGGGAGCCAGGGTTTTCGGGGGGCCGAGGCTTCTTTCGGGGGGAGGGTCCGGCGCCCGCTTTCGGTGTTCGCGCCATGTGACCGTCTTTCGACATGGAGGACGCAGCGCCGGGAAGGCAATGGGTGCACGGCGCATGTAACTGTGACATAGGGTGAAACGGCGGCGGTCCCTCAGCCTGGGCCTCCGGTCATTCCCGCACCTTTCGGCGCGGCCCGGCTCCGGCTGGTCGTTTTGCCGGGGATGACTTTCGCGCAAGGTGGAACCCGGCAAGACAATTCGCTTTGCCCCTAGGCGCCAAGCCGTTAAGGGCTTGTGGAGCACGGTTTTATGACGACGCCCCCGGTGAACCTTTCAGCGTGAAATTCCTCAGCGCCATCGATCGCTACATCTTTCGCCTCGTGCTGATGCCGATGCTCGGCATCTTCGTGCTCGCGGCATCCCTGCTCGTGCTCGACAAGATGCTGCGGCTCTTCGACTTCGTGGCGACGGAGGGCGGGCCGATCGGCGTCGTCTTCAAGATGCTGGCCAATCTCCTGCCGGAATACGCCAGCCTGGCCATTCCCCTGGGCCTGATGCTGGGAATCCTGCTCGCCTTCCGCAAGCTGGCCACCTCCAGCGAGCTGGACGTCATGCGCGCCGTGGGGCTCAGCTACACGCGGCTCCTGCGCGTGCCTTATATCCTGGCGATCCTGCTGGCGGGGCTGAATTTCGCGATCGTCGGCTATCTCCAGCCGCTGGCGCGCTACTATTACGAGGAACTCAACTACGAGCTGAAATCGGGTGCGCTCGGCGCCTCGATCAAGGTCGGGGAGTTCACCTCGCTCAAGGACCGCATCGCCCTGCGCGTGGACGAAAGCCGCGACAACGGCCGCAGCCTGATCGGCATTTTCGCGCGCGTCGCGAACGAGAAGGGGCAGGTGCTGTCCATTTCCGCGCGGCAGGGGCAGTTCCTCGCGCTCAAGGGCGCGCCGGACACGATCATCCTGCGACTCGACCAGGGCCAGATCATCCAGGACATGCCGGGCAAGCAGCCCCGCGTGTTGTCCTTCACGCGGCATGACCTGCCCATCGAGCTTCCGCAGATCGAGAAGTTCCGCAAGCGCGGCGGCACCGAGCGTGAATATCTGCTGCCCGAACTCGCGAACCTGGGCTGGAACAAGAACCTGCCCAAGGAAGAGCGCATTTCGAGCCAGGCGAATTTCAATTACCGCATGGTCGAAGTCATCATGATGCTGCTGCTGCCGCTGATGGCGGTGGCGCTGGCGATCCCGCCCAAGCGGTCGACTTCGGCGCTGGGCCTGTTCGTCTCGATCGTCATGGTCGTCGCCTATCACAAGGTGAACCAATACGCGGCCGACGTGGCCTCGCTCGGCAAGATGAACCCTATTCTCGGCCTGTGGGGACCTTTCTTCGTCTTCGCCGCGCTGATTCTCTGGATGTACTGGCGCGTCGCCTACGTTCCGGGCGGTCAGGCAATCGGCTGGCTGGAGAAGGGCGCTGAGATCGTCGTGAAGCGTTTCAAGTCGCTGCTCAAGCGCAGCAAGCGCGGGCCGCTCCTGCCCGAACCGGCGGACCCTTCCTGAGATGCAGTTCGAATTCTTCCCTTCGCGCACGCTGACCTGGTATCTCGCGCGGCTGTTCATCACGCGCATCCTGGCGGTGCTGCTGATGCTGGTCCTCGTGCTCCAGATGCTCGATCTGCTGGGCGAAAGCGGCGACATCCTCGCCTATCCCGGCAATGGCCAGGAGCAGCTGCTCTACTACGTGACCTTGCGCGTGCCGCAGCTGATCGCGCGGTTCCTGCCCTATTCGGTGCTGCTGGCGACGATCATCACTCTCGCCACGCTGAACCAGAACAGCGAGGTCATCTCGATGAAGGCGGCGGGGCTTTCGGCGCATCAGGTGCTGGCGCCGCTGATCCTGACGGCGCTGGCGATTTCGCTGGCCAGCCTCGCCTTCAACGAGCGTGTCGTCACCCGGTCCACCGCCACCCTCAATGCCTGGCAGGCGGTGAAATACGGGCCGATCCCCAAGGACCCCGGCGTCAAGGCCAACCTGTACCTGGCGGACGGGCGGGACCTGCTGTTGGCCTCCAGCCTGGAAGGCCAGAACGACCGCATGGTGCTGCGCGGGGTGACCTATTACCGCCGCGATGCCAACGGGATCATCGTCGAGCAGCTGCGGACCGACCGCGCGGCTTTCGCCAATCCGGGCTGGCGCTTCGAGAATGCCACCCGATTCGACGTGGCGACCACGAGCACCACCAAGCTGGTATCCGCCACGGTCGCTCCCGGCATCACGCCGGCGAAGATCATGATCTCGAACGTCGATGCCGATTCGGAGAACCTGTTCCAGCTTTCATCCTCGATCGAGGCGATGAAAGTGGCCGGGCGGCGTACCAGCGAACTGGAGGCGGCATGGTGGCACAAGCTCTCCGGGCCGTTCTCCTCGATGCTGATGCCGCTGCTGGGCGCGGTTGCGGCCTTCGGCCTGGCGCGTTCGGGCCAGCTTCTGATTCGCGCCGTGATCGGCATGGCGCTGGGCTTCGCCTACTTCGTGCTCGACAATGCGGCGCTGGCGATGGGCAATTTCGGCGGTTATCCGCCGCTGGTCGCGGCCTGGGCGCCTTTCGTGCTCTTCGCCCTGATCGGCGAGACGGTGCTGATCCGCACCGAGGAATAGACCTCGGGATCCGCGATCCGCTCTTCCGGACAAACGAAAAAGGGCCCGCGTTTCCGCGGGCCCTTTTTTGTTGTCGAATTGTCGTGGGCGCCGTCAGCGGCTCCGCATGGTGCTTTCGATCAGGCGGCCGACCAGCGGCAGGAGGCCGGGGTAGTTGGCCTTGGCATATGTCGAATCGGTGCCGAGATGCCGGGCAAGGCGGCGGTGAGCCTCTGCCAGCGAGTGATAGGGCACTGATGGCAGCAGGTGGTGCAGCGCGTGGTAGCGCAGGCCCACGGGCGCCCAAAGCTCCGAGAAGCGGGCCGGCGGGGGCACGTTCACCGAATCGAGGTACTGCGCCGTCACCGTCATGGCGTCGCCGTCGTTCTCCCAGAGGTGGGCAACGAGGGTGCGGACCTGGTTGAGGAAGGCGGTGAGCGAAACCACGCAGAGCGCGATCAGCAGGGGCCGCCAGCCATAGACATAGCTCGCCGCGAGCACCGAGATCGCCCAGACCGAGCAGCCCAGTTCCTGCCAGAACACCATGCGGGCGAAAGCGCCTTCGGGCGGACGGCGGCTGAACTGGGGGTTGATGGCCAGCGCCGAGGCGCGGCCCCATACCAGTTTGCGCAGCGGTGGGATCACGGCGCCGAGCGGTATCAGCACGGCCGAGCGAATCAGCAGCGCCACCGGCAGCAGGATCGCGGTGAGCGCGAAGACCGGCAGGCTCCACGGCTTCATCAGCGCCAGGGGCAGGTATTCCGGGTCTTCCACCGTGCCGTAGCGGGTGCGGGTGTGGTGGATCGTGTGAACCCCCTCATACATCAGCGAAGGGATCAGCATGGGAATGCCGACCAGCACGTTCCAGGCGAAGCGGAAGCCGGGCAGGGCATCGCGGTGGATATGGGTCAGTTCGTGGATGAACAGCAGTGCGCGATAGAGCGCCAGGGCCGAAAGCAGGCCGAAAGCCACGCTGGCCCAGACGCCGTCGACGAGAATCGCAGCCGCCAGCGCGGCATAGCCGACCGCGGCCGAGGCCAGCATGTCCGGCCAATAGATTTCCGGACGGGCGTGCGAGATGTCGCGCGTCAGTTCCACCGCGGCGCGCAGCATCGCCTTGTCGTCGGGAATGTCCGACGAACGCGGGCGAGCCGCTTCTCTGGCGAAAGCGGCCGGACGGGTCGCCGAGGGCGACAGATCGATGGCTTCCTGGGCAGTCATACTCTTCAAGTCCAAAGTCCCCGGGCATAAACGGCCCGCTGCGTGTGTTGTGGGCGGCCCTGCCACGCGGTCCGGCTTGACAAGGTGCCGGGACCGACCGCAGGTCGCGATCCAGCAATTCCCATAAAGCGGAACAAAGGCAGGATCGTGGCCAAAGCCGAACTAGTCATCACACCCGTGTCCAGCAAGGCCGACAGGAGCGCCTTTGTCGATTACGCTTATCGGCACAATGCGTCAGATCAAAACTGGGTGCCGAACTTGCGCTCGGAAGAGATCTCCAAGTTCACCCCGGGCAAGAATCCCTTCTGGGACCATGCCCGCGGCCAGCTTTTCCTCGCCAAGCGGGGCGATCTCATCGTCGGGCGCATATCGGCCCACATCGATGAACTGGCGCTGAAACAGCCGGCGGAGCAGGGCATGGGTCCCGGCACCGGCAACTGGGGCGCGATCGAGGCCGAGGACGAAGACGTCGCCAGGGCCCTTATCGCCGCGGCCGAACAGTGGCTTCGCGAAGAAGGCATGACCCGCGTCCTGGCGCCGATGAACCTTTCGGTCTGGGAAGAGCCGGGCCTGCAGGTTAGCGGATTCGACCATGCGCCGATGGTGATGATGGCGCACCACGATTCGGCCTATCAGCCGTGGATCGAGGGTGCCGGATACGACCGGGTGAAGACGCTCTACACCTACGATATCGACGTGCGGAAGGAATATCCGCCGCTGATCCAGCGCATCATTTCCTCGGGCGAGAAGAACGCCAAGATCCGCATCCGCGAGGTCGATCCCAAGCGGTTCGACGAGGAAGCGGCGCTGATCTGCGACATCCTCAACGATGCCTGGTCGGACAACTGGGGCTTCGTGCCCTTCACCGACCGCGAGATCGAATATACCGGCAAGGCCCTGAAGCCGCTGGTCCATCCCGAACTGATCCGCATCGCCGAATATGAAGGCGAGCCGGTGGCCTTCATGATGACCTGGCCGGACCTCAACCAGGCGCAGAAGCGTTTCAATGGACCGAAGGGCAAGCCGTCGATCCTGGGACTGATTCGCCTGCTGCTCTGGCTGCGCAAGCCGAAGCCGGCCGACATGCGCGTGCCGCTGATGGGCGTGCGCAAGAAGCTGCAGTCCTCGCGTCTCGCCAGCCAGCTGGCTTTCATGATGATCGAATATATCCGCCGCGCGGCCGTCAGCAAGTTCGGCGCCAGGCGCGGCGAGATCGGCTGGGTGCTGGAGGACAACCAGGGCATGGTGGCCATTGCCGGTGCCATCGACAGCAAGATGAACCGCGAATACGCGATCTACGAAAAGGCGCTCTGAGCGGCGCGAGCGGCCCCGAGGGGGCCGTTCGGGCGGGAGCGATCCGGGCCGCGACTTCGGTCGCGCCCGGATCCTGCCCCGGTCAGGGTTGCGGGGAAGGCTGCGCGGCTGCGGCCTCGACATCCGCTGCGGCCGCCGCGGCGGCATCGGCAGCGGTGTCTTCCGGCAGTGCCGCCTCGCTGGCACTGCTGCTGGTCGCGGACCGGCCGCTGCGCGTTTCGGCCACCGGCGCTGCCATCGGCGATTGCGAGCGGACCGTATCGTACGGCAGCATGTCGTCACTCACCGAGCGCGGCAGGATCTTCGCGCCGGTAGCCGCATTCTGGGCCGGAGCCTCTTCCTTCTTGCAGGCGCCGAGCGACAGGCAGGCGGAAGCGGCGAGCAGCAGGGTCAGCCTGGTGGCGTGGCGGGCCGGGGTCATGCGGGCTTCTCCGGGGGGCAGGGGCGGTCGAGCGCCGCAAGAAAGGCAGGGGCGCGGGCGATCAGCGCCTCGTCCCAGGTTTCGAATTCGACCTGGCGGCCAAGGCGGGCGAGGCTGGTGACGCCGAATTCCTCGATCCCGCAAGGTACGATGCCGGTGAAATGCGCGAGGTTCGGCCGGATGTTCACGGCGAATCCGTGCATCGTCACCCATTTGCGGATGCGCACGCCGATGGCGCCGATCTTCGCTTCGCGGCCGTCGACATCCTGGGTCCAGATGCCGATGCGGCCTTCGCTGCGGAAGCTGTCGACACCGAAATCCTGGAGCGTGTCGATCACCCAGCCTTCGAGGCCATGGACGAAGCCGCGCGCATCGCGTGCCCGCTTGCGCAAGTCCAGCAGGACATAGGCAACGCGCTGGCCCGGCCCATGGTACGTGTAGCGCCCGCCGCGTCCGGCCTCCACCACTTCGAAGCGGGGATCCAGCAATTCGCCGGCCACGGCGCTGGTGCCGGCGGTATAGACGGGGGGATGTTCGAGGAGCCAGATCAGTTCGCGCGCCTCCCCGGCGGCGATGGCGGCATTGCGCTCGGTCATTTCCTCGAGCGCGGCGCGGTAGGGCACCGGTTCGGCGCTGACGCGCAGTTCGATATCACCCGGAAGCGTGGAGGGAACAGTCATGCCGCGTTGCGTGGCGTCATTCCCTGCGGTTATCAAGTCACTTTGAGGGTCGTCTTTCACTTCGGCTCTCACTTGGCCCCTCATTTGGCGGCATCAGGAGCAGTTATGAAGTTCGACAGCAACAGGGCCTGGAGCCAGGCGTCCCAGGCGGTCTCCGCGAACAGGGAGGTTGTCCTGGCGCTGGCTGGGGTGTTCTTCCTGCTGCCGCAGCTGGTTTTTGCGATCTTCTTCCCGCAGCCGGACATGGGCACCGGCATGAACGAGCAGCAGGTCATGGCGGCGGTGAAAAGCTATTACAGCTCCATCCTGCCGATCATGATTCCCATCGCCCTGCTTCAGGCGCTGGGCACATTGTCGCTGCTCTGCCTGCTGGACACCGACCGTCGGCCCACCGTGGGGGAAGCCATCCGGGCGGGCGTGAAGGGGCTGGTGCCCTATCTGGTCGCGCAGATCGTGATCGGCCTGGCGCTGGGGCTGTTCGCCCTGGTCGTCGCCGGAGGCCTCGGCGCGGCGGGCGGCGCGATCGGCGCCACCATCGGCCTCTTCCTCGCGCTGGTGCTGGGTCTCGTCATCTTCGTGCGCTTTTCGGTGACGGCGCCGGTCGTGGCCGTGGAGAAGACGCTCAACCCGATCTTTGCCCTGGGCCGGTCGTGGACTCTCACCAAGGGCAATACGGCGCGGCTCCTGGGCTTCTATGCGTTGCTGATGCTGGCGATGATCGTGCTGATGATCTTCGGCAATATCCTGACCCTGCCGGTCACGCTGCTGGCCCCCGGAGAAGTGGTGCGGGTGGTTGCGGCCATCGTCGAATCGATCATGGCGACGATCATGGCGCTCTATTTCGTGGCGGTCGTGGCGCAGGTCCATCGCCAGCTGGCGGGCAGGGGCGAGGAAAGCCCGGCGCGGCCTTTCGAATAGGACCGCCAAGCGAATCGCGCCGGGTCTGGGTCGATCCGGCCCCGGCGCGTTCGGACCCCCGGCGGATCGGGACGCACAACGAAAAAGGCCGGCGCTGAGCGCCGGCCTTTTTCATATAGGGAGACATGAGAAGGCGTCAGCGCCTGCTCAATCCTCGTCCTTCCAGCCCCAGAACAGGAAGCAGGGCGGGACGTTGATCGGCTCCATGCCGTTGTCGATCCGCTTGAAGTGGCGCGCCATGAATTCGCGCGCCTTGGGCGTGAACTGGTAGACCAGGAACGCGCCGCCCTTGCGAATGACGCGGTAGGTGGCGGAAGCGATCGCCGGGCCGACGCCGTCGGGCAGCGTCGAGAACGGGAGGCCGGACAGGACATAGTCCGCCTTGTCGTGGCCATGGGCACGCACGATGTCCTCGACATCGGCCGCCGAGCCGAGCACCGCGATGAAGCGGCTGTCGGTGATGGTGCGGCGCAGATAGTCGATGAACAGCGGGTTGGTGTCGATCACGATCAGCTGGCCGTCGCGCCCCAAGCGGTCGAGCACCGGGCGGCAGAACGTGCCGACTCCGGGGCCGTATTCGACGAAGAGCTTGCAATTGGCCCAGTCCACCGGGCCAAGCATGCGATTGATCGTGAAGCGCGAGGACGGAACGATCGAACCGACCATCACGGGATTGCGCAGGAAGCCTTCGATGAACACGCCCCAGGGTCCAAGGCTATGTTTGATCTTCCGCTTGATCCGCTGGGGCAGCGCCTCTCGGGCAAGCTCGGTACTGGTCATGCTGGAGGAAGCTCTCGCTTTTGTTGTCGTCCGGCGAAGGGCGATTCGGTGACAGATCGAGGCCGACAATGCAAGCGAGCGTCGGCCAATGTTACGTGGGGATTACAGAATCTCGTGGACCTTTTCCTGAGGACGACAAAGCCTGGCGCCCCTTTCGGTTTCCACGAGGGGACGTTCGATCAGCGCCGGCTCGGCGGCCATGGCCGCCAGGACGGTGGCATCGTCGGCATCGGGAAGGCCGCGCTCGGCCGCATCGGTGCCCCGCAGGCGCAGGCCCTGCTGCGGCGTGATGCCGGCATCGCGGTAAAGTTGCGCCAGCTTTTCCGCCGAGGGCGGGGTCTTGAGATATTCGATCACCGCGACCTCGACGCCCGGCGTTTCCTCAAGGACGGCCAGGGTCTTGCGCGAAGTGCCGCATTTCGGGTTGTGCCAGATGGTTGCCTTCACGGGCGCTTCTCCTGTTGTGCCTGGGATGTCGGTGTGGACGCCGGTTTCAGGGGCGCCATGGCCGGAACCGCCCGCGCGGCATCCCGCGGGGCGATGCCGGGAGCCGGGGCGGCGCTGATGGTTTCCTCGCGCCGCATGACCCGGCCGGCGCGCTGGACGGCGGCGACGAGGCGCGGATAGACGCCGCACCGGCAAAGATTGGGGAGCGCCTCGCGAATCTCCGTCTCGCTGGGATTGGCATTGCGGGCGAGCAGCGCGGCGCCGCCGATGACGATGCCGGGCGTGCAGAACCCGCACTGGATCGCCTGTTCGGCGACCATGGCCTGCTGCATCGGGTGCGAGCGGTCGGCCGAAAGCCCTTCGATGGTGGTGACGAAGCGCCCCTCGCACTCGCCCAGTGTCACCAGGCAGGCGCGCAAGGCGCCGCCGTCGACCAGGACCGTGCAGGCGCCGCAGTCGCCCACGCCGCAGCCATATTTCGTGCCGGTCAGATTCGCTCCGTCGCGCAGCGCCCAAAGAAGCGGGGTCTGCGGGTCCATGGCGATTTCGACCGGGTGATCGTTGACGGTCAGGCGCGGCATCCGGCCTCCTTATGCGCGCAGGCGCCGCTGCGCCAGTGCGCGCCGTGCGACGGGCCGGTGCTCATGCACGGCCTGTCGTGCCGATTGCGAATCGCGCCGCACCGATCGCCCTCAACGAAGCGCCACGCGCACACCCGCCCAGAACGTACGCGGGGTGCCAAGATCGATCGAGCCGTCCTGGTTGCGGGTGACGATGGTCTCGTCCGTCAGGTTCTCGGCGCGCAGGACCAGGGAGACGGGACCGGCCACGGGCAATTGCACATAGCCGTCCAGCGTGGTCGCGGCCGGAAGCACGTATGTTTCCAAATCGTCCTCGTACTGCGCGCCGACATGGCGCAGCGTCGCCGCCAGGCGCCAGCCCTCGCGCGGGAGCCAGGCGAGCGTGGCGCTGGCGGCGAATCTCGGGGTCTGTGCGGGCCGCAGGCCGTCGAGATCGGGATCGTCCGCCCTGACCTTGGCGTCGGTCCAGGCCAGCGAACCGTCAAAACGCACCGTGCCGAGATCCAGCGCCGCACTGGCTTCCAGCCCGCGTGCCTGGACCGCGTTCACGTTCTGCCGCTCGCGCGTGTTGGTGGCCACGGTGACGTTGGCGACGGCGTCCTTCACCTTGTTGTCGAAGGCGGTGAGCGACAGGGTCAGCGCCGCAAGCGGCTGGATGTCGATCCCCGCCTCATAACCGCGCAGGCGTTCGGGCTTGAGAGCCGCATTGGCCTCGGTAGTGACCGGGAAGACCACGAAGGGGCGGTAGAGTTCGTTGAGCGTGGGCAGGCGCATGCCGGTATAGGCCGCGGCGCGCAGGCTCACGGCCTTGCCGGCGTGCCAGACCAGACCGGCGCGGCCATTGCCCATCCAGCCGGAGCGATTCGCATAGGAATCGTTCTCGGTCACGGCGCCGGTGGGGCTGACCGAGCGGTAGAACCCGTTGCGGATCGTCCAGCGGTCGGCGCGGCCACCCGCGGTGAGCACGAGCTTGCCCAGGGTCCAGTCGTCCTCCGCATAGAAGCCGAGGTCGGACTGGTTGCCGCCGGCGCGGCGCACCGCCGTGAAGGCGCCGCTGGCGTTATAGGGCAGTTCCAGCAGCTTGCCCTCGGTCAGGCGCAAGTCGCTGCCGATTCGCAGGACGTGATTCTCGCCCACCGGCGGGCGCAGTTCGGCCTTGCCGCCGATGGCCGTGGTGGGGGTGCGATGCTGGTCGAGCGTCTTGCGATAGGTGCTCGAACTGATGACCACGTTCGAGAAGTCCTGCGCCTGAACGTAGCCGATCACGTCGAACTGCCACGCGCCCCGGCCGACCAGCCGCAGCGAGGCCTGCTGGCCGTCCGAGGTGGAATCCGCCCCCTTGAAGCGAAGCGTGCGCGCATCGCCATAGGCCAGCGCGGCGGCCTGCAGTTCCACCGTATCGCTCATCGGCGCGACGGCGCGGAGCGAGGCGGACCAGCTGTCATAGGCGGCGCGGGCGGAAGCGGGGACGCGCTGGTCGCGGGGCGTGGTCCAGAAGCCTTCGCCCCGGTCCCACTGCACGCTGGCGACGAGGAAGCCCGCGCCCAGTTTCGGTGCGACCGTGGCCGAAGCCTGGGTCTCGCCGCGATCGTTGACGAGCGCCGAGCCCTGGAACATGCCGATCTGGTCGGGACCCGCACTGGTCATCTCGATGGTGCCCGCCACCGCGCCCGACCCGAAGGCGCCCGATCCGCCGCCGCGCGTCACCCGGATCGCGGAGAGCCGCTCGGGTGCGATGGCGCTGAAGGGAATATAGCCGAAGAACGGGTTCGCGATCGGTACGCCGTCCAGCAGCACGAGCGTGCGGCTGGAGGCATTGCCGCCCAGCGCGCGCAGCGTGGCGCCTTGCGAGGAGGGATTGGCCGAGCGGCTGTCCGAGCGGCGGAACTGCGCGAAACCGGCGACCGCGTTCAGCACGTCCTCGATCCGGCCCGACGCGCTGGAAATCACCGCGTCGCGCTCGATCGTCTCGACATCGTAGGCCGGGGTGGCCGGCCCCGATTCGAGGCCGTGTCCGGTGACGACGATCGGTGTGCCGGGCGTCTGGCCGGCGTCGGCGGCCTCTTCGGCCATGGCGGGGGCGGTGAACAGGACGGCGCAGCCCGCCAGCCATGCGGCGCGGTGGTGAGGACGGGTCACGTCAGGCGGGATCGATCGCGAGCACGACCGGCTCCAGTCCCTCGACGCGGCCTTCCAGCCGGTCGCCCGGCGCGACGGGGCCGACGCCGGCAGGGGTGCCGGTGTAGATGAGGTCGCCGGGGGCGAGGTGATAGAGGCGGGAGAGGTCGGCGATCAGCTCGGGCAGGCTCCAGATCATCTCGGAGAGCGGGGCTTCCTGCTTCGTCTCGCCGTTCTTCGCGAGCGAGATGCGCTGCTCGCCCGGTTGGCCGAAGGCGTCGGCGCGGGTGATCGGGCCGATGACGGCGCCGTTCTCGAAGTCCTTGCCGGTATCCCAGGGATAGCCCTTGGCCTTGGCGGCGTTCTGGAGGTCGCGCCGGGTCATGTCGAGGCCGCAGGCATAGCCGTAGACCAGGTCCATGGCCTGTTCGGCCGCCAGTTCGAAGCCATGGCCGCCGATGGCGACGACGAGTTCCATCTCGTAGTGGCAGTCCTGCGTGCCGGGCGGATAGGCGATGGCCGTGCCGGAATGGCAAAGCGCGGCCGGGGCCTTGGTGAACCAGATCGGCGCCTCGCGGTCCACGGCATTGCCGAGTTCGCGCGCATGGGCGGCGTAGTTGCGGCCGACGCAGAAGATGCGGCGCACCGGGTAGCGGGCTTCTTCCCCGAGAACGGGGACGGCGGGGACTTCGGGCAGTTCGAACAGCAGGCTCACTCGCGATTTCCTCCCTTGCTTGGCGGCGAGGCATAAAGCGCGATTCCCGCCGGGAAAAGTGCAAGCGGCTTGCCGTCCCCTGCGAAGGGCTTACATTTGCCCCTGTGACCGAGAAACAATTCCTTGCCGGGCGACTCCTTCTGGCGATGCCGGGCATGTTCGATCCCCGCTTCGACCACAGCGTGAGCGTACTTTGCGTGCATGACGAGAACGGCGCACTGGGCATCGGCATCGGCCGGCTGCGCGAAGGCGTCCGCTTCCACGAAATCCTCGACGAGCTGGGCATCGACCCTGGCGTCGCGCCGGATTGCGAAGTGCACGAGGGCGGACCGGTGGAGCCGGGGCGCGGGTTCATTCTTCATTCCACCGAATGGGGCGGCAGCGATACGATCGAGGTGCATCCGCTCTGCGCCTTGTCCGCCTCGATGGATGTGTTGCGCGCGATCGCCGAAGGGCGGGGGCCGGAGCGCTGGCTGATGTCCCTGGGCTATGCCGGCTGGGCGCCGGGCCAGCTCGAAGGCGAGATGCGGCAGCACGGCTGGTATGCGGCCGATCCGCATCCGGAGATCCTGTTCGATACCGCGGTGGATGACCGCTGGACCGCGACCTGGCGGGCCGAGGGTATCGATCCCGCGCTGCTGTCGAGCCAGACCGGCAGCGCCTGAGTATGGGATGGCGCGGCCTGATCCGCGCCGTTCCCGTATCAGGTGCCGGGTGAGGGCCTGACCGGCCGATTCGTCAGCGCCGAAAGATCTTCCGGGCGATCGATGTCGAGATGGATCGCGGCATCGTCGCTCTCCACGAACACCACATCGTCGAGTCCAAGCCGCAACCGGTCCCGCAGCAACCGGCCAGCGCCCTGATCGCCCGTAAGCGCGGCGATTTCGGGAAACAGGCGGGAAGACAGCAGCGCCGGATGACCGGGCCGGCCGCCGTGACGGGGCAGGGCGGCAACGCCCCCTCCGATCGCCGATGCCAGTTGCGATGCCGTGCCGTGAGGCACGCGCGGCATGTCGCCCAGGAACACGAAGACCTGCTCGGCCTCGTCCAGCGCGGCGATTCCCGCCTTCAGCGATTCGGAAAGCGCGTGGCTGTCGATCCGCAGCACCTCCACCGGCGGTCCTTCCGGCCAGGCGCCGCAGTCCAGCCCCGGCCGCGCCACGACGAGGACGCGGGCCACCGGCGCGGCGCGGGCGGCGCGGATGGCATGGAACAGCAGCGGTTCGCCATCGAGCGGGGCCGAGAGTTTGTCGCCGCCGAACCGGCGCGAGGCCCCGGCGGCCAGCACCAGTGCCGCCAAAGTGCCGGGGCGCTTCACGCGCGTTCGTGGGCGGGGTTCAGCGCCTGCATGATTTCCGCGACGATCCCGGTGGCCACTTCCCAGGGCGATTTGCCGAGCCCGGCGACCCCCGGCGAAAGGTTCAGCCTCGCCAGTTCCCCGGGCGTTGCCCCTGCCGCTTCCAGCGCGGCCAGACGCGCCCCGGCGCGGGACCTGGCGCCGATCATGCCCACATAGCCGGCCCCGCCCCGGAGCGCAGCAAGGCAGCCGCCGAGGTCGTGATGATCCTCGTGCGTGGCGCCGAGATAAGCGGTCCAGCGGTCCACCCCCAGCTCGGCCAGTGCCGCTGCCGGCTCGGTGCGCAGATAGCGGGAGACCGCGAAGGGCGGCGGTTCGTGCGGGCCGTCCGGGCGCAGAAGGATCGTCTCGAACTGGGAAAGCGCGGCCAGTTGCGCCGCGGCCAGGGCGCCGGGGTCGCCGCCGGAAACGATCAGCCGGCGCGGCGGATCGTAGCGGCGCGCCAGCGAGAACGGGGCCTCGTGCAAATCGAGCAGGGGGCCGCGGTCCGGCGTGACCTGCTGCGTCTTGCCGTCGCTGTGCCAGCGGCAGGCGCTGCGCGCTTCGGCATGGTGCAGTACATCGCCGGCCGCGGCCGAGTCCGGCGCGAGCCGCTCGACCAGGACGTGGAGGGCGCCGCCGCAGCGCAGGCGAATGTCGATCCAGGGGCTGCCCGCCCCGTAGTGGAGGTGCCGGGGCATGCCGTCCGCCAGGACATGCGCGGCATGGCTGGCGACATCGCCTTCGATGCAGTCTCCCGAGAAATAGCCGCTGGCGGCGATCGCCTCTTCCGGTCCGCCCGGCTCAACGAACAGCATCTGCGCGCCGGGGCCGCGCGGGGCGCTGCCTTCTACTTTGTAAAGCGTGGCGAGGGCGGCCGGGCGGCCGCGGCGGCGGGCTTCCGCAAGCGGCGCGCGGATATCGTCCACCCAGCCGAAGAGCGGCCAGTCCGCGCCTTCGATCTCGCCGCTCATGGGATCATCCCAGTGTCGTCATTCTGCTGCTGCCGCCGGGGGGCGCGCGCGTTTCGACATGGTCGCCGACCAGCGGGGCGATGACCAGCCGGTGCAGGATACGGCCGACATCCGCGGCGCTCTGGTCCTGGCCCTTGGTGAGCCACCAGGCGAGAATGTCTATGGTGGAGCCGGTGCCGTGCACCACGCCCAGGTCCTGCGGCAGCCAGTCGGCCGGGCGGGCCACGCCTTCGATCAGGCCGCGCGCCTGGCGGATGAATTCGTCGCGCACGATGGCCGCCGCGCCGCCGCCCAGCAGGGCAGACCACAGCGCCTTGTGCTCGCCGACGTAAGTGCAGAGCGCCAAGGTGGATTCGTAGCTGTTGGCATTGTGAAGGAGCGGGATGGAGAGCGCCAGCAGACCGGCGATCTCTTCGGAGGCGACATCGCCCAGCAGCGCTTCCTTGGTGGGGTAGTGCCGGAAGAAAGTGGCGTAACCGGTTCCCGCCCGCGCCGAAATCTCGCGGATGGTGATCTGGTCGAAGGCCTTTTCCTCCAGCAGGCACAGCATGGCTGCGTTGAGCGCCTTGCGTGAGCGCACCTGCCGCGCATCGGTGGGCGCGTCTTTCCTGAATCCCGCGAGATTTCCGTCCATGAACGACCCGTAACACCCTGCCTCAAGGGTGTCTAATCCACCGCACCCGACTTCGGTATGGCGGATTTCGGCATGCCGTGATGAACGGGATTCAGTATTCGCCGATTCGGTCCGCGAAGAGCAGGCGGCCGCCCGAAAGGTGCCAGAGCGCCTCGTTGAAGTCGGTATTGCTCATGGCGAAGCAGCCCTCGCTGCGGCCGAGCTTGCCCCACTTCTCGATCATGGCGGCATCGACGTACCAGGCCGGATGCATCACGATCGCGCGTTCCAGCGCCATCGAGTTGTCGTTGTCCAGCCCCTTGAGGCGGATCGAGGTGCCGTACTTGCCCGAATACCACTCGCAAGTGAGGAACGCCCCGCGCGAGGTGGCTTCGGAGCCGGGCATGTTGGAAAAGCTCTGCAGCCAGCCGCTGTGCATCGGGTCCGACCCGCGGCCATGGGCAAGCAGGAACGAGCGCACGGTGCCCGCCTCGATATTGGCGAAATGAAGACGCGGCTTCCAGGAGGGCTGGGCGAAATCGGCGATACCGACCAGGTCATGGCGCCAGATCTGCGTGCCAAGGCGCTGCACCTGGCGGGATGCCACGTCCAGCACGCGGCGCTGGTAGGGCGTAAGGGCGCTCGGCACCGCGCCCATGCCGATCGGAGCTGCTCCCGCAGGGCCGATTTGCACTCCGGCAGGACCGATCTGTCCTGTCGCTGTTCCTACCAGATTTTCTGCTGCCAGCACACGCGATGGCAATGCAAGGCTTGCGCCTGCCACCAACCCGCCCATGAGGACAGCACGCCGACCCAACGTCTGTTCCATACTGGTAAGTTAACCTAATCGCGGGGAACTTTCCAGCGCGATTGTCGGATCGGTTCCCGCCAGGGGTGCGGGTTGCCGCAAGCGCCAACCGCCTTGTCGTTAAGGACGATTCGCGCTGTGGATAGGGCGGGGAACCGAAGTCCCCCGCCCTTCAAACGTTTTGAACGGGTTCGCGAACCAGCCCTGAAAGCGGGCCCGCGAACCCGCGATTCGTCAGGCTGTGGTCTTGGCCGGCTTGCGCGCGTGCTGGCGCATCCAGTCTTCCAGCACCGGGGCGATGCGGGTGCGCCACTTGCTGCCGTTGAAGATGCCGTAGTGGCCGACATTCTCGGCCAGCAGGTACTTCTTGCTGTCATCGGGCAGGTGGGTCGCCAGCTTGAGCGCGGCTTTGGTCTGGCCGATGCCGGAAATGTCGTCGCGCTCACCCTCGACGGCCAGCAGCGCCGTGTCGCGGATCGCCGAAGGATCGATCCGCTCGCCGCGATGGACGAATTCGCCCTTCGGCAGCGAGTGCTTCTGGAAGACGTGCTCGATGGTCTGGAGGTAGTAATCGGCGGTCATGTCGCAGACCGAGCGATATTCGTCGTAGAAGGCCTTGGTGGATGCCGCGCCTTCGCCGTCGCCGGAAACCAGGTGCTTGAACATGCCGTAATGGCTCATCATGTGGTTGCCGAGGTTCATGGCCATGAACCCGGCGAGCTGCAGGAAGCCCGGATAGACCCGGCGCCCGGCGCCCGGATAGTTCAGCGGGACGGTGGCGATGACGTTGTTCTCGAACCACGAGAGCGGCTGCTGCATCGCCACGTCGTTGACGCTGGTGGGCGCCTCGCGGGTGTCGACCGGGCCGCCCATCATGGTGAGCGTGGCGGGGCGGCAGGGATGCTCCTGCTTGCCCATGATCGCCGCGGCCGCGAAAGCCGGAACGGAGGGCTGGCATACGGCGAGCATGTGCGCGCCGGGGCCGATGTGTTCGAGGAAGCCGATCACATAGTCGATATAGTCGTCCAGATCGAAGCGGCCGGCATCGGCCGGCACCAGCTTCGCGTCGGCCCAATCGGTGATGTAGACCTCGCAGCTTTCCAGCATGCGGGCGACGGTGCCGCGCAGCAGGGTGGCGAAGTGGCCGCTCATCGGCGCAACCACCAGCAGCTTCGGCGCGTCCTTGGCCAGTCCAGGGTGCGTGAAGCGGATCAGGTCGCCGAAGGGGCGGCGCAGCACGATCGATTCGGTGACGGGGTAGGACTTGCCGCCCGTGGTCACGTTCTCGATGTCGAAGGCCGGCTTTCCGCGCGGGGCGGCGGCATGGGCGAAGACGTCCAGCGCCGAGGCCATGACCGGGCCGAACCCGAAATAGCCCATCGGCAGGGCGGGGTTCGAGAGAAGTTCGGCACCTACCGAAGCCCAGGCGGCGGCCCCGCTCAGCATGGTGCGCTGCAATTCGTAGGCGTTGTAAAGCAAAGTGCGTCTCCCGGACGGCGAAGCGACCCCGGCCATCCTGCGTGGTTATCAACGCCATTTGATACCGAATCGTTGCTTGTGCAATGCGGCATAAACGAAATCGCGCGCAGCCAGGTGGCCCAGCGCGGCGATCATGCTGATCGTAAAGGCGCATTTCATACACCTTTTCCTCAAGCCGGGGACGCGATAAGAGCCCGTTCGACCATTCCGGCACCTGCCGGTCCGAAAACGCTCCGGTGGGGACGTTTTCCAAGGAAAAGTTAAGGGCGCGCATGGATGCCAACGCGGGGCAGGCACGGCCGCCCGAGAACGAGAACGCTGCAACGGGCCAGGCGACCCCCGCCGCAGGGGCCGGCAGCGCCGAAGCGCGCGGTCCGGAAGCAGGCAAGCGCCCGCGCAGTCTGGGCGCCTTGCGCATGGTCTGGCGCGAACTGTTCCACTACCCCGGCCGCATGGCCGTGGCCGGGCTTTCGCTGCTGACCACGGCCACTTCGACTCTCGCGATCCCTTACGGTTTCCGCCAGATCGTCGACCAGGGGTTCGCGGAAGGCGCGGATCCGGCGGCGATCCGCTGGTGGTTCATCATGCTGCTGGGCGTGGTGATCGTGCTTTCCGTGGCCACGGCGGTGCGCTTCTACAGCGTCTCCTGGCTAGGCGAGCGCGTCGTGGCCGACGTGCGCCTGCGCGTGCAGCGCCATCTGCTGACGCTCTCGCCCAGTTTCTTCGAGGAAAACAGCCCCAAGGAAATCGCCTCCCGCATGACGGCCGATACCGCCATCGTCGAGACGGTGGTGAGCACCACGGTCTCGGTGGCGCTGCGCAATGCGATCATGGCAGCAGGCGGAGTGGCCTATCTCTTCGTGCTGGCCCCGCACCTGACGCTGGGCCTCGTCGTCGCGATCCCGGTGGTGATCCTGCCCATCGCCGCCTTCGGCCGCCGCCTTCGCGCCGTCGCCCGGCAGAGCCAGGACCGCGTTGCCGATATCGGCGCCACCACCAGCGAAGTCTTCGGCGCCTTGCGCGTGGTCCAGGCCTTCAATCAGGAAGGGCGCGAGATGGAGCGCTTTTCCGGCGCGGTCGAACGCACGTTCGAAACCGGCAAGCGGCGCATCGCCTTGCGCGCGGTGATGACGGCGGTGATCATGTTCCTGATCTTCGGTTCGATCACCGTCATCATGTGGCGGGGTGCGATCGGCGTGGCCGAGGGGTCGATTACCGGCGGCACCATCGCCGCCTTCGTGGTGACGGCGGGCATCGTTGCCGGCGCTTTCGGCTCGCTCACTGAAGTCTACGGAGACCTTGTGCGCGGGGCCGGAGCGGCCAGCCGCCTGGCCGAGTTGCTGAGCGAACATCCCACGATCTCGGCGCCCGCGCGTCCGCTGACGCTGCCTTCGCCCGGCCGCGGCAAGCTCGCCTTCGAGCGCGTGACTTTCCGCTACCCCTCGCGCCCGGAAATGGTGGCGCTGCACGATTTCACCCTGTCGATCGAGCCGGGCGAGACCGTGGCCATCGTCGGCCCCTCGGGCGCCGGCAAGTCGACGCTGTTCCAGCTCGCCGAGCGGTTCTACGATCCCCAGAGCGGGGCGATCAAGATCGACGGCGTGCCGCTGACTTCGGCCGATCCCTCCGAGATCCGCCAGCGGATCGCGCTGGTGCCGCAGGAAGGCGTACTCTTCGCCGCCTCCGCGCGGGACAACTTGCGCTACGGCAACTGGCAGGCCGACGATGCGGCCATCTGGCAGGCGGCCGGTGCCGCCAATGCGGAAGGCTTCCTGCGCGAGCTGCCGCAAGGGCTCGATACGTTCCTGGGAGAAGACGGCGCGCGCCTCTCCGGCGGCCAGCGCCAGCGCATCGCCATCGCCCGCGCGCTCCTGCGCTATGCGCCGATCCTGCTGCTGGACGAGGCGACCAGCGCGCTCGATGCCGAAAGCGAGCGGCTGGTGCAGGATGCGCTCGAACGCCTGATGGAGCACCGCACCACCCTGGTGATCGCGCATCGCCTGGCCACGGTGCGCAAGGCCGACCGGATCGTGGTGATGGACGGCGGGCGCATTGCCGAGCAGGGCACGCACGAGAGCCTCAGCCAGGCCGGCGGGCTCTATGCCCGGCTGGCGTCGCTCCAGTTCGATTCCGACGCGGTGGCCGCTTTCTCCCGTTCGACGAACGGCTGACTCACCCCGACGAACTGCATTTCAGGGCTGGCGTTGCCGAATATGGCAATTATGTTGCGCCATCATCGGTGGGCCGTTCCGGCCTGTCGCCAGACCGTTCGTGTCATGCAATTCAGAAAGGGTGGGACCATGACCCGCATTCTCGGCCGGGTGCTCGCTTCGACGGCGCTCGCTACCGCACTCAGCTTTTCCGCCATGCCGGCCCTGGCCGATGCACCGGCCTCCTCGGATCCGATGCAGATCGATCCGGCGAAGATGGACTGGGGCAAGTCCGGCATCCAGACCCAGTGGCAGGACCCTGCCGCCAAGGCCGGCGCGGACTTCGACAAGTTCGTGAACGGCAAGTGGGAAGCCGCCGTCGTGCTGCCGGCAGACCGCACCAACTGGGGCTCGTTCACGGCGCTGCGCGACCTTTCGGAACAGCGCGTGCACGGCATCATGGACGGCCTGATCGCCTCGAAGCCCGCCGCCGGCACCGATGCCGCCCGTGTCGAGGCAGCCTATGCCGCCTTCATGGACGTGGATGCCATCAACAAGGCCGGCCTCGCCCCCGCGCAGCCTTACCTTGAGCGCATCTTCGCCGCCAAGACACCTGACGACCTGATGAAGATCTTCGCGGCGCCCGGCTATGCCTCGCCGCTCGGCGCCTATGTGACCGCCGATGCGAAGCAGAGCGACGTCAATGCCTTCGAAGTCGGTGTCGGCAGCCTCGGCCTGCCCGACCGCGACTACTACCTGAAGAACGATGCCCGCTCGCAGGACTTGCGCGCGAAGTACCTCGATTACCTGACCTTCGTGCTCGGCAAGGCCGGTTATGCCGACGCCGGATCGGCCGCGAAATCGGTGCTCGCGCTCGAAACCCGCCTGGCGAAGGCCCAGTGGGACCGCGCTGCCAGCCGCGACCCGGACCTCACTTACAACAAGCTGACGGTCGCCGAGTTCGAAGCGCTCGCCGCGCCCGGCCTGATGCGCACTTTCGTCGAGACCATGGGCGCCGGCAAGGCTGCCTATATCATCGTCGACCAGATGCCGCCGACGGCCGAAGAGCTGAAGGCCGCCCGCATCGATCCCGCCAAGGCGCAGACGCTGTTCGGCGGCGGCGTGCCGGAAGTGGGCAAGCTGATCTCCGAAGTGCCGGTGGCCACCTGGCAGGCCTGGCTCGCCGCGCATTTCCTGCGCAGCAATGCCTCGGTCCTGCCCACCGACATCGATGACGCCACTTTCGCCTTCTACGGCAAGACCATGAGCGGCCAGCCCGAGCAGCGGGCTCGCTGGAAGCGCGGCGTCGCGGCGGTGGAAGGCATGGCCGGCGAACTGGTCGGCAAGATCTACGCCGAAAAGTACTATCCGCCCGAAGCGCAGGCGGCGATGACCGACCTCGTCTCCAACTTGCGCAAGGCCATGGCGGTGAACCTCCAGAGCCTCGCCTGGATGGGCCCGGAAACCCGCAAGGAGGCCGAAGCCAAGCTCAACGCCTTCACGCCCAAGATCGGCGCCCCGGCGAAGTTCAAGGAATACGAAGGCCTGACCTTCTCGGCCACCGATCCGCTCGGCAACGCCATCGCCGCGGGTTCGTGGGAGAACGACGACCAGATGAAGCGCATCGGCCAGCCGGTCGACAAGACCGAATGGTTCATGCTGCCCGAGACGGTCAACGCCTACTACAACCCGCCCTATAACGAGATCGTGTTCCCGGCCGCCATTCTCCAGCCGCCGTTCTTCAACGTCTCGGCCGACCCTGCGGTCAACTATGGCGGCATCGGCGCGGTGATCGGCCACGAAATGGGCCACGGCTTCGACGACCAGGGCGCCAAGTCCGACGGCACCGGCAACCTTCGCGACTGGTGGACCCCGGCCGACAAGGCCAACTTCCAGAAGCTGCAGGACAAGCTGGAAGCCCAGTACAACAGCTTCTGCCCGTTCGACGACGGCAAGACCTGCGTCAACGGCAAGCTGACCATGGGCGAGAACATCGGCGATCTCGGCGGCCTCAGCCTGGCCTACCGTGCCTACAAGCTCTCGCTGAACGGCAAGGATGCCCCGGTGATCGACGGCCTGACCGGCGACCAGCGCTTCTTCATGGCCTGGGCGCAGGTATGGCGCAGCAAGTACCGCGAGGAATCGGTACGCCAGCAGCTCATCACCGACCCGCATTCGCCCGCCCATTACCGCATCAACGGCATCGTTCGTAACTTCGACGAATGGTACAAGGCCTTCGGCGTGAAGCCCGGCGACGCCCTTTACCTCCCGCCCGCCGAGCGCGTGCGCATCTGGTAAGGAAACTGTAAGAAAACAGGGCTCGGTCGGATAGCGACCGGGCCCTGAATTCTTCTGGCGAACTTCGCCGTGCGCTGCATTTGGTCCAAAACGCGCCAAACCGTATTTTCTGAACGACTATAGGTACTAGAGAGCCGCGCAGCGGGTTGACTTGGCCGGTGCGTCCGGCATGACCTGCGGCCCATGAGCCTCACCCTTACCGCGATCCTCCTCGGCATTGTCGAGGGCCTCACCGAGTTCCTGCCCGTCTCCTCGACCGGCCATCTCATCCTCGCCACCCGCCTGTTCGGCTACGACGCCTCGCAGTGGGCGACGTTCAACATCGTCATCCAGCTCGGCGCGATCCTGGCGGTCATCGTCCAGTTCTGGCGCACGTTCTGGGCGGTGGGCATGGGCCTGCTCAAGCTCAATCCCAACTCGATCCGTTTCGTGCGCAACGTGCTGCTGGCGTTCATTCCCTCGGCCGTGCTGGGCCTGCTGCTCAATAATTACATCGAGGGACTGCTGGGCGAACCTGCCGTGGTCGCCTGGGCGCTTATCATCGGCGGCATCGCCATCCTGGGGATCGAGAAAGTGGCCAAGCCCGGTCCGCTGACCGGCGTTTCCGAGCTTCCCGCCATCAAGTGCATCGGCGTAGGCTTTGCGCAGTGCCTGGCGATGGTTCCGGGCGTCAGCCGTTCGGGCGCGACGATCATGGGCGCGCTGGCGATGGGTATCGAGCGCCGCACGGCGGCCGAGTTCAGCTTCTTCCTTGCCGTGCCCACGATGGTCGGCGCAACGACGCTGGAACTGCTCAAGCACCACGAGGAGCTGATGGCCGGCACCGGCCCGGTGGGCTGGGGAGAGATCGGCGTCGGCTTCGTCGTCTCGTTCGTGGTGGCCCTGGTGGTCATCAAGGCCTTCATGGCTTTCGTGAGCCGCTCGGGCTTTGCACCGTTCGCCTGGTATCGTATCGTGGCGGGCGCACTCGCACTCTTCCTGCTTTCGCAGGTCTGATCAGGGATTTACGCCATGGCCGAGGACGATCACAAGAAACTCGGCCAGAAACTGGGGCGCAAGGACTACGAAAGGCAGCTTGAGCCGATGCTGGAGGAGCTGGTGGGCATGGCCCGCTGGGCCTCCGCCACCGGCGCCCGCATCGTCGTCCTGTTCGAGGGACGCGATACGGCGGGCAAGGGCGGGGCGATCAAGGCCGTCGGCGGCCAGCTCAATCCGCGCCAGTGCCGCACCGTGGCGCTCACCGCGCCCAGCGAGCGCGAGCAGGGCCAGTGGTACTTCCAGCGCTATGTCGAGCATCTGCCCACCCGCGGCGAGATCGTGCTGTTCGACCGCAGCTGGTACAACCGCGCCGGCGTGGAAAAGGTCATGGGCTTCGCCACCGGCTCCGAAGTGAAGCGCTTCCTCAAGCAGGTCCCTGTGTTCGAGCGCATGCTCGTCGACGATGGCATCCTGTTGTTCAAGTACTGGCTGTCCTGCGACCAGGAGAAGCAGGAGGAGCGACTCCACGAACGTCTCGACGATCCGCTGAAGCGCTGGAAGCTCTCGCCGATCGACGTCGCCGCGCGCGAAAAGTACGAGGAGTACACCAAGGCGCGCGAGGCGATGCTCAAGGCCACGCACAAGAAGCACGCGCCCTGGACGGTGGTGGACTTCAACGACCAGCGAATCGGACGCCTCACCCTCGTGCGCGACCTGCTGGACCGGCTGCCGGACACCAAGGTCGAGCCGCAGACGATCAAGATGCCGAAACTGAATCACGCACCTTACAACGAGAAATTCGGCGTTCTGAAGCCGATCGAGCCGTTCGACACGGAGTGAATCAAGCCTCTTCCGCTTGACTTTGGCCTGTCACTATCGCATGGGCCGCAACCTTGAGGGGCGGCGCTCGATTGCCGCCCTGAAATTTTTCAACGGAACGCCGGCCGGCCAGGGCGGCTGAAACGAGAGATACAGGAAACCGCCATGGCGAAGCCCGCAACCGTCAAGATCCGTCTTGTCTCGACCGCCGACACCGGCTTCTTCTACGTCACGAAGAAGAACCCGCGCAACACGACCGAGAAGATGAACTTCCGCAAGTACGATCCCGTCGTGCGCAAGCACGTCGAGTTCAAGGAAGCCAAGATCAAGTAAGGTTCTTCGGAACCTTACAATTCAGGGGCGGTTCAAGCCTGCAAACCCAATGGGAGCATTATGAACCGCACCTTCAAGATCTTTCGCTCTTGCGTAGGCGCGGCCAGCCAGGTTTTTCTTGGCGCGGCCGCGTTTTCCGTTCCTGCCCTCCTTCCGGCGACGCCCGCGCTCGCGGCCCCGTCCGCCGATGCGGCGCAGTTGAGCCAGGCCGTCGAAGCGCTGCGCGCGATCTCGACGATGAAGGCCAACTTCGTCCAGACCGACCGTAACGGCCAGAGCCTGACCGGCGAGCTGACGCTCATGCGTCCCGGCAAGATCCGCTTCCAGTACGAGAAAAGCGCCCAGATGCTGATCGTCAGCGACGGCAAGGCGCTGACCATGATCGACTACTCGGTAAAGCAGGTGCAGCGCTGGCCGATCAGCAACAGCCCGCTCGGCGCGCTGCTCGATCCCAAGCGCGATGTCGCCAAGTACGGTTCGGTCAAGCAGACCGGCAATCCCAATGTCGTCAGCATCGAGGTCCGCGATCGTTCGCATCCCGAATATGGCGTCATCACCCTGATCTTCACCCGCAAGGCGTCTGCGCCCGGCGGCCTTGAGCTGACCTATTGGGTCTCGCTCGATTCGCAGAACAAGCGCACCACGATCTCGCTGTCGAATCAGCGCTACGGCGTTCCGGTCTCCGACAACGATTTCCGCTGGAACGATCCGCGTCCCCGGACCCGCCGATAGGTCTCGTCGATAAGGGGGAACGCTTGGTCGCGAGTTGCCCGCTGGCTGCGACGGAATGCGACACTTTTCTGAATTCCGTTCACTTGGCAGCAAGCCAACAGCGCCTAGATTGAAATGGTCAGAGCGGCTCGAGGCGGGTTTCCCCCCTGTTGCCCACGCCTCCACAAGGGTCCTCTGATTTAGCGTGACGAACGCTTACATGAACCCTCGGTCCTCTGCCCCCGGACCGAGGGTTTTTGTTTGTGGGGTTGTGGATTGGCCCATGCCGGGCTGCGAACGGCACTGTTCTGCGCTTCCGGTGCTCACGGCCAGAAGGCCGCTGCGCTCCGGTTCTCGATCGGCAGCATTCTCGCTCCCGCCGGACGAAAAAATCAGCCCGAAAAAGCGACGCAATTTTCTCTTTCGATGGAAGGCGGCAGCAGTGTTTTCGCTGGCGCCTCTGGCAATTGCGGGGCGCCATGCCTAAAGCCTGCGGCATGAAGATTGCCACCTGGAACATCAATTCGGTCCGCCTTCGCATCGATCAGGTCGAGCGGTTTCTGACCGAACAGTCGCCCGACGTGCTCTGCCTTCAGGAGATCAAGGTCGCCGAGCATCTCTTCCCGCACGATATGTTCGAGCGACTCGGCTATACCCACCGCGCGATCCACGGGCAGAAGGGCTACCACGGCGTGGCCACCGTCAGCCGCGTGCCGTTCACCGAATTCAGCCGCTACGACTGGCAGGACAACGGAGAGGCGCGCCATGTGGGCGTGGAGCTTCAGGGCGCCGGGCAGGGCATGATACTGGAGAACGTCTACATCCCCGCCGGCGGCGACATCGCCGACCGCGAGGTGAACCTGAAGTTCGGGCAGAAGCTGGACTTCCTCGAACGCATGACTCGCTGGGCCGACAAAGTGGACCGCCCCACGCTGATCGTGGGCGACTTCAACATCGCCCCGCTCGAATCGGACGTCTACAACCACAAGGCGCTGCTCAAGGTCGTCAGCCACACGCCGATCGAGGTGGAGACACTGGCCCGCTTCCGCGATGCCCATGGCTGGGTGGACCTCGGCCGTGAATTCATTCCCGCGCCCGAGCGCAACTATTCCTGGTGGTCCTACCGCAGCTACTGGCGCCAGAAGGACCAGGGCCGCCGGCTCGATCACATGTGGGCCTCGCCCGACCTGGCGAAGCAGGCCCGCGCGCACAGCTTCGTCGAGGAAACGCGCCGCTGGGAGCAGCCGAGCGACCACGTCCCGCTGATCACCGAGTTCGAACTCTGAGCGCCGACGCACCCGGGAAGGCGCTGCCTTCCGCAGGTGCCCGCCGCGTGGCGCTGGCGCTCGATGCGCTGCGTCATGGCTGGCCGGTGCGGATGGGGCCGGAAGGCGAGGGAAACGGCGCCGTCCTGCTTCCCGCGGAGACCGGCTTCGCGCCGGGTGTCACGGCGCCGCGCATGCTGATCTCCGCTGCCCGCGCCGTCACGCTCAAGCTGGCGAACCAGCGCGAAGCGGCCGTGCCCGAGGCGCCGGTGCTGATCCGCGCGGCAGAGCCCTTCGATCTCGAGACCGCCCGCGCCGTGGCCGACCCCGCGCTTGACCTTGCGCATCCCATGAAGGGGCCGTTCGCGGCCGAGCACATCGGCGACATGGACATGGCGCGAACCGCCATGGAGCTGGCGCGACTCGCCGGCATCCTGCCCGCGTTCCTCGTGGCGCCCGACATCGGGGGGGAAGCGCAGACGGTTGCTCCCGCCGACCTGGCCGAGTGGAAGGACACCAGCCGCTTGGTGGTGGCCTCGCGCGCGCGCCTGCCGGTGGCAGCCTGCGAAGAGGCGGAGATCGTCGCATTCCGCGCGCTGGACGACTTGCGCGAGCATGTCGCCTTGGTGATCGGCACTCAGGACGGCGACCGGGCACCGCTGGTGCGGCTCCACTCGGAATGCCTGACCGGCGACATTCTCGGCAGCCTCAAGTGCGATTGCGGCCCGCAGCTGGACGCCGCGCTGCGCGCCATGGCCGAGGAAACGAAGCAGGGTGGTTGGGGCGTGCTGCTCTATCTGCGGCAGGAAGGCCGCGGCATCGGTCTCGTCAACAAGCTGCGGGCCTATAGCCTGCAGGACCTCGGCTACGACACGGTGGACGCCAACAACCGCCTGGGCCTGCCCACGGAGGCGCGCGATTTCCCGGTGGCGGCGCGGATGCTCGACCTGCTGGGCGTCTCGGCGATCCGGCTCATGACCAACAACCCGGCCAAAGTCGCGGCGCTGGAAGGCGTGGGCGTTGAGGTGGTGGAGCGCGTACCGCACCAACTGCCGCCGAACCCGCACAATGCCCGCTATCTCGACACCAAGCGGGACCGGACCGGGCATATATTGTAAGCGTCCGGAGCGCGCGCTCCGTTACCTGCGAACGGAACCTGGGCCAGCGGCCCGCACAACCCGACACTCTCGAAATGACGGATCGAGGGGGACGCTTGTCCGCCCGGTCGCCGGTCCAGCGCAAATGGCGTTCAGCGCTTCTCGAACCCGGCGATTCCCGTGCCCAGGGTGTTGCGGCCGATCTTCAGCGGCTCGCCGGACCAGTCCGCCACGAAGGCGCTGTTGCGGTCGATGCCGGGCGCGAAACGGGCGTTGTTTCCTTCCACCGTCAGCCCTGCCGAAGGGTGGCTGCGGTGCTCCGCGGCCACGGCGATGAAGGCGGAGTAGTTCTCCTTGTCGCGTCCCTGCACGAACCAGTTGCCGGCAATACGCCCGGTGGCGCCTTCGGGAAGGTCGATCATGTAATTGGTCGCGCGGCCGGCGGCATCGTCGAAGCTGGAATCCGTGATCTCGACGTGCGCCGCGCGGCTCTTGACGTAGTGGCCGCCGGTTCCCGCCTCGAAGCGGCTGCGGGTGATCGTGAGCGCGCCGTAATTGCCGATATAGACCGCGTGCGCGCAGCCCGAACCTTCGCAGGTCCCGAGGCGGGTGAACGTGGACTTGTCGATACGGATCGAACCCTGGGGGTCCTCGCCGCTGAGCAGTCCCTGTTCGCTGTCGCGGAACCAGGCCTGCGACACCGAGAGGTCGCCGTGTTCGAGCCGCACGCCCGCGCCGTTCTTGTCCGGCACGCGGATATTGGCGAAGACCATGCCCTCGATCCGGGCGCCGCGCCCGCGCAGCACCAGCGCCGCCTTGTCTTCGCAGGCCTTGCCGTCGAGCACGGACTGGCCGGGGACCTGGGCCTGGTACGTGATCTCGCCCTTGCTCTGCACCGCGCAGTCGGAAAAGCGCAGCGAGGCGAAGCGGATCGTGCCGCTGCCGTCGCCGATGGCATCGACCGCGTCCTGCAGGCGGGTGAAGCCGCGCCCGGTTTCCGCCACCGTATAAGGCGCATTGTCGGCAGCCTGCCCGAACGAGACGGCGGCGGGAGCGGCCGCGAGCAAGGGGATGCCAAAGGCGAGGGCGAGTCGGGCGGAACGGTTCATGCGGGAGGTCTAGCGCCTTCGCGGGGCAACGCAGGCGCCCGTTTCGCTGCGTCCCACAGCGGGACAAGCCCCGGTGCTATCGTTGCCCCGGTCCGCGCTTGCCCCGGCGGGGTGGTTTCGGCAGCGCCTTCAGGTCGATCATCTCGCTGCGACTGAGGATCCAGAACACCATGACCGCCGACCAGAACAGCACGATCAGCGAAAAGCCGATCCCGATCGGCAGGACGTTTTCCGGAAAGCGCAGGAGCAGCCAGGCCAGGCAGAGGCTCATCGGCAGGAGGGGAAGCGTCCAGGCGGCGAGTGCGAACCATCCGGCCCTGCCGCGCGGCTGGCAGGTGAATTTCAAGCCGCTTCGATAACACAGGAACAGCGTGTCCTGGTCGGATGTCCTCGCCGCCTCCGCCAGGCTGGCCTCGGCCGTTGCTGTAGCCGTCCTGCGGCGCGTATGCCGGTGCGACACGACCAGGAAGACGGCAGTGGCGGCCAGAAACAGCGCGAAGGCCATAGGCCGGCTGCCAGCCAAACCGGAATGCATGAGCACTTTCGTCCCCGCCAGCGCCCCGAAATAGGTGGCCAGCAACAGCCAGCCCTGCCAGGCGATCGGCAGGCCGACTCCGATGCCGAAGCGCTTGGGTGCGAACCAGGCGCCGTCGTCGAGCGATTCGTGCATCATGCCTCGTCCTCCGTTTCTTCCATCGCCGTGGGCGGGCGTCCCCGGCGTGCGGGCTCGCTGACATCCACTTTGAGACCGCGCCGGGACAGCGCCTCGCGCAGGAGCACTTCGACCTGGGCGTTGACCGAGCGGAAATCGGCCGCGGCGCAGCGTTCCAGCGCCTCGTGAAGCGCTGGATCCAGCCGCAGGGCGAATGCTTTCTTGCCGGGACTCGCCATCCGCCCGGTCGCCTTACTGGTAGAGCGTGCCGGTATTGACGACCGGCTGGGTGTCGCGCTCGCCGCAGAGCACGACCATCAGGTTCGAGACCATGGCGGCGCGGCGCTCGTCGTCGAGTTCGACCACGTTCTTTTCCGAGAGCTGCGAAAGCGCCATCTCGACCATCGAGACCGCGCCTTCCACCAGCTTGCGCCGCGCGCCGATCACGGCTTCGGCCTGTTGGCGGCGCAGCATGGCGCCGGCGATCTCGGGCGCATAGGCCAGGTGGGTGAGGCCGCATTCGTCCACCGTGATGCCGGCCACGCGCAGGCGTTCGATCAGTTCGGCGCGCAGTTCCGCGTTCACTTCGGCATGGCTGCCGCGCAGGGTGATCTCGGCATCCTCGACATCGTCATAGGCATAGCGCGAGCCGATCGAACGCACGGCGGCCTCGATCTGCACGTTCACGAAGGCCTTGTAGTCGTCCACGTCGTAAAGCGCCTGGGCCGTGTCGGCGACGCGCCAGACCACATTGGTGGCGATCTCGATCGGATTGCCGCGCAAGTCGTTCACCTTGAGCTTTTCGGACACGACATTGTTGGCGCGCACGGAGATCTTGCGCTTGGCCATCCACGGCCAGACCCAGCGCAGCCCAGCAACCCGGTCCGTGCCGCGATAGGAGCCGAACAGGGTGATGGCCGCCGCCTGATTCGGCTGGATCATGTAGAAGCCCGCGGCGATCAGCACTTCGGCGGCGATGGCCGGGACGATGAAGGCGAAGATACCCAGGATTCCGCCCGGTGACGGGTCGATGCCGGCCAGCGAGAACAGCGCCAGCAGGATCGCGGCCATGATCCCCAGGAAGATCAGCAGCATGAAGTAGCCGTTCATGCTTGAGCCTGTGGATTCCCGGGAGGAATTCATCGGAAGGTGCGACTCGGCCATCGGGCGTGTCCTTGTTTAAAGTGATATCACATTAATATCAAAAGCGCACAATTGGTCAAGCAGGGTTGAAAATCGCCCGGGCGCCGTCTATGTCGGGATTGCGGGCCGGGCCCCTCTGGCGCGGCGTTCCTGTCCTGGAACGCCTCGTGATGTCGGACCGCATCGGGTGAAACCGATGCAGGGTCCAGGGGCTCAATCCAGCCCGTACAGCTCAGGCAACAGGATACCTGTCAGGCTCACCCGATCGAACCCATTTCCGTTCGATAGGGATTTTACGATGACCGACATTATGTTCCGTATGCTCGAGCGACACCAGAAGCTCGACGCCCTGCTGCGCCTCGCGCAGGGCAGACGCTCTCCCGATCCTTTCGAGATCGCGAAGCTGAAGAGACTGAAACAGGAGTTCAGGGGCAGACTCGCGCGGTTGCTACTCCCCCCAGCAACCGTTGCAGGCAGTCTGTAACCCTCGCGCCGGCGCGTTTCCCCCCATTTTCGCGCCGGCGCTTCCTGTTTTGCCCAGGTTTGGGCCGCGTTTCGGGAGTGTCCCGTGGATTTTCTCTTCTATGACCTGCTGGGTACGCCGGCGTGGTTCTGGCTGGCATTCGCCGGCCTCGTTTTCGTACTGACCGCCTTCGACCTCGGCTTCCTGCACAAGGAGGACCGGGAAATGGGCATTGGCGAATCGCTGAGGCTCTCGGTGTTCTATATCGCCATCGCCATGGCTTTCGGCGGCTGGGTGTGGTGGGCCAAGGGTTCCGAGGACGGCATCGCCTACTTCACCGGCTATTTCATCGAGAAGGCGCTTTCGATCGACAACGTCTTCGTGATCTCGATGATCTTCGGTTTCTTCGCGATCGCGCCCAAGTACCAGTACCGTGCCTTGCTCTGGGGCATCATGGCAGTGATCGTGCTGCGCGGCCTGATGATCGCGGGCGGCGTGGCGCTCGTTTCCCAGGCGCACTGGGTGATGTATATCTTCGCCGCTTTCCTGGTGTTCACCGGCGTGAAGATGCTCTTCGCCAAGGAGCAGGACCCGGATATCGGCAACAACCCGGCGATCCGCTGGATCTCGCGCCACATGCGCGTGACCAAGGCGCATCACGGCGAGCACTTCTTCGTCCGCGAGCACAATGCGGCGGGCAGGCTCGTCTGGGCCGCGACCCCGCTGTTCCTGGCGCTGGTGGTCATCAATCTGGCCGACCTGGTGTTCGCGGTGGATTCGGTGCCGGCGATCTTCTCGATCACCACCGATACCTTCATCGTCTACACGTCCAACATCATGGCGATCCTGGGCCTGCGCGCGCTCTATTTCGCGCTGGCGGCGATGGTGCACCGCTTCCACTACCTGAAGTATGCTCTGGCCCTGGTGCTGGTGTTCATCGGGGCGAAGATCCTGGTTGCGGACTTCGTGCTGGGCGGGGCCAAGTTCCCGCCGCTCATCAGCCTGGGCGTGACGCTGGCGCTGATCGCGGGCGGCGTGGGCTGGTCCTTGTGGAAGACACGCGGCGAACTGCCGAGCGCCTAGTCCGGATGGTCGGATTCCCGCCGGCCGCCGTCGGCCGCATGGTCGGCGGGGCCGGTTGGGGGGGGGGGCGGGGCAGGGTGCCTTTTGCGAAGGACTCCGGCCCCGCTCGCTGCTAGAGCGCCGCGATGGCCCGCCTCATTCTCTTCAACAAGCCTTATGATGTCTTGTCGCAGTTCACCGATGCCCGCTCGCCCACGCCGCGCGCGACGCTGTCGGACTTCATCGACGTGCCGGGCGTCTATCCCGCCGGGCGGCTCGACCGCGACAGCGAGGGGCTGATGCTGCTGACCGACGACGGCCGGCTCCAGTCGCGAATCTCCGATCCGCGCTTCAAGATCACCAAGACGTACCTGGCGCAAGTCGAAGGCGAGCCCGATGAGGCCGCGATCGCGGCGCTGTGCAAGGGCGTGATCCTGAACGACGGTCCGACTCGGCCCGCGCGGGCGCGCCGTATCGACGCGCCGCAGCTCTGGCCGCGCAATCCGCCGGTCCGGTTCCGCAAGACGGTGCCGGACTGCTGGATCGAACTGACCATCGCGGAAGGCCGCAACCGCCAGGTTCGGCGCATGACCGCCGCGATCGGCCATCCCACGCTGCGCCTCGTGCGGGACAGGGTGGGGGACTGGGCGCTCGACGGCCTGGCGCCGGGCGAGTGGCGCGAAGTCACCATTTGACGGTTGGTGTTGCAATTTCGCCGATATAGTCTATATCGGCCGAGCTACGTCGCCTGCGACGGGAACTTGCGGCTGCATTCCGGCAGCCACTCCTCCCCTTTACAGCTGCCTGGCCCTCAAGGCCGAAGCGTGCTTCGCGCGCGGCAGACTTGGGGCAACCCTTTTTTCGGACAGGATGCATTGGCCAAGGAAGAACTGCTGACCATGGAGGGTTTCATCGAAGAAATCCTTCCCGACGGACGTTTCGCTGTGGTGCTCGACAATGAGCATCGCATTATCGCTTACACCGCGGGCAAGATGCGCAAGTTTCGCATCCGCTCGGTCGTGGGCGATCGCGTGCACGTTGAAATGACGCCCTACGATCTGACCAAGGGTCGGATCGTGTTCCGCGAACGTACGCCTGGTCAGACCGGCGGCCCGCCGAAACGGCGCAGCAATTTCAAAAGATGACAGATGCGGCAGTGAGCCGCGAACAAGGAATACATGAACTACCATAAAGCGGACGCATGTGATCGCGTCCAATCCGTACCCCACCGCTTCTCGCTTCCTACCGTCGGATTCCGGCGTGACGTGGAACCGGGAGCGCTCTCCAGGCAGGACCTGCGGCGCCTCGTCGCCGCCATGGTGGACTGACACCGCCCGACCTAGAGCACAGGAAAAAACCCCCGCAGGCCGAAGCCTTCGGGGGTTTTTCATGTCTGGGGGGGCATGTCTGGGACAGGCGTGCGGGAAGGGGAGAGAGCCGGCTTCGCGGTTGCAGGCCGAGGCAAGGCTCCTGGATTCGTTCGAGCGGATATCCGCGCGAATCCTGCAGAGAGGCGGACGCGCAAGGGCGCGAACCGATATTGCCTGCCGCTTTCGAAGTCCGTTCGCTTCGAAGCGTGTTCAAACGACAGAGCTGGCATCTGCCGAACCTCGCGCGACGGCGCTGTCAGGTCGGCCGGTCAGAACGCGGGTTTGCGCCCTTCCTCGATGCGTCGGATCTGGTCGGACATGGCGCGCCAGGCGGCTTCGGAGCGAAGCTCGCGATCGCGCACATTGGCGAGTTTCGCGATGGAGGCGGCCTCGGCTGCCTCCTGGGCGCGCGATTCGCAGAAGTCACGGGTAAATGCCATCTGCCTGCTCGCTATGTATCGGCGCCTTGGGGCAAAGCACCGGGAAGAAGCGCGCGGCGGCGGACCGAAGCCCGGCCGCCGCGCACCTCTGAAAATCAGGCCGACTTCAGGTTGACAGCCGATGCCTTGCCATTGCGGCCGACTTCGACGTCATACGAGAGGCGCTGTTCCTTCTCGAGGGTGTGCATGCCGGCGTTCTGAACGGCCGAGATGTGGACGAAGCTGTCCTGGCCGCCGTCTTCCGGAGCGATGAAACCGTAGCCCTTGTCGGTATTGAAGAATTTCACGGTGCCGATCGGCATATTAGGTTCCTTTCAAGAAACGAATTTTGGATCCTGCGAAATTGCGGGATCCGGTCGTGCGTCAGTTCGTCAATTGAAAGGAAATCGTCCCAACCCGTTCTTGCGCGGAAAAATTTCCGAACCCGAACGAAGATTGGCGACACCCGTCGCAAATTCGACATCAGCCACGCCGATATAACACGCTCCGTTGCGAATACCTAACGGCAACGGGATTGAGGCGTGAAACGGCGGCATTGCGCCATTGCCGGGGCTATGGCGGCAGTGTGCAATCGTGAACAGTCGGGGGTCGGGCGCGCTCAGCGCGTGCCCAGATCACCCTTGCCCACGGTTCCGCTCGCCATGTCCAGCATGCGGTCGAGGCTCTTCTTGGCATCGAGGCGCAGCTGCTCCTCGATCTCGATCCGCGGCTCCAGGTCGCGCAGGGCGACGTAGAGCTTCTCCATGGTGTTGAGCGCCATGTAGGGGCAGATGTTGCAGTTGCAGTTCCCGTCCGCCCCCGGCGCGCCGATGAAGGTCTTGTTCGGGATCGCCAACTGCATCTGGTGGATGATGTGCGGCTCGGTGGCGACGATCAGCGTGTCGGCATCCGTGGTCTTGGCATATTGCAGAATGCCGCTAGTCGAACCGACATAGTCCGCATGATCGACGATATGCGGCGGGCATTCCGGGTGCGCGGCGATCGGAGCGGCGGGATGCTGGGCCTTGAGCTTCAGCAGCTCGGTTTCCGAGAACGCCTCGTGCACGATGCAGACGCCGGGCCAGAGCAGCATCTCGCGGCCGAACTTGCGGCTGAGATAGCCGCCCAGGTGGCGGTCCGGGCCGAAGATGATCTTCTGGTCGGCAGGGATTTGCTGGAGGATCGTCTCGGCGCTGGAACTGGTGACGATGATGTCGGACAGTGCCTTCACCTCGGTCGAGCAGTTGATGTACGTGAGCGCGATGTGATCGGGATGCGCCTCGCGGAAAGCCTTGAACTTTTCGGGCGGGCAGGAATCTTCCAGGCTGCAGCCGGCTTCGACGTCGGGCAGGACCACGATCTTGTTGGGCGAGAGGATCTTGGCGGTTTCCGCCATGAACTTCACACCGCAGAAGGCGATCACTTCGGCGTCGGTCTCGGCGGCCTTGCGGCTGAGTTCCAGGCTGTCGCCCACGAAGTCGGCAATGTCCTGGAGTTCCGGGCGCTGGTAATAATGCGCGAGGATGACCGCATTGCGTTCCTTGCGCAGCCGCTCGATTTCGGCGCGCACGTCGATACCGGAAAGGTCGGCGGGCATTACGGTCATGGTGTCCCTCTGTCTGGTCGCTCCGGCGTTTTACCGGCCTTCCCCGTCTGGGGTTGGCCGGCTGCCGGGATTTGGGGCCTATCTAGGGACGCTTGCGGCAATGCCCAAGGAAAATATGCGCCGGGTTCAGGCGGCCGAGGCCCTTGTCGCCAGATCGATCCACCAGGGCGTGATCGCCAGCAATTCGGTCAGGACATGGGTGAGCAGCAGGGCGATCGTCGCGGCGATGGTGGCGGGGTGGGCATGGCCGATGGTGCGCCGGTCATGGCGCAGGATCAGCGCGACGAAGCCCAGCTGAACCACCAGCGACACCCATTCGCCCCAGGGCATGATCAGCGGCATCGGCAGCACCCGGCCCAGCGCCGGGTCGGTCAGCAGGATCGTCGAGCCCAGCATCAGCCGGCGGTGCCAGTCCGGTTGGCGGCGGTGGGACACCGCCAGCGCCACCAGCAGCGCGAAGAAGGCCGCGCCGATGTGCACGGTGGCCAGGAAGTAGGCGGGCGTGAAGAACGGCGGCTGGGCGTGGGCGCGCAGGGCGGTGATGCAGAGCGCGCTCATCGAGACGACCATGAGCGGCACCATGACCGCGCTCGCCCAGCCGAGCCGGCGGTGGATCGCCAGTCCGCCCCGTCCGGCCAGCAAGGACTGAGTCACCAGCAGCCCCAGCCATGTCAGCATGATCAGGCCGTGCAGGTGCATGACGAGCGGCGCGCCGCGATAGTCGACCAAGCCCCGCATTGCGAATTGTCCGAAAGCGAAGACGATGAACAGCGAAAGGCCGATCGCCATCTTCTGCCAGAACGATAGCGCGCCAAGGCGGGCCAAAGGCAATGTTGCCATGAAAAATCCCCTCACCCCATGAGTTGGGCGGGGTATACTCTTCATCGACAAGTAGAGATACAGTAATTCGGTAAATTACTGTTCCGTAAGGGCCAGTGACCAATCGTCATTTTGCCGCGTTACCAGGCTTCTTCTTTCCAGATCAAGAAGATGAGCCAGTACCGATCGGCCTGCGGCGGGCCAGAGCCGCTTGTCCACGCCTTTGTACATTTGCGGCACCATAGCGGCCACGGTGCCATGTCCTGCCTCGATCTGCTTCAGGATCTGGCGTTCGCGCTGGCGGCGATGGCCGATCATGCCGCGCACCAGCTGGCGCGGTTTCTCGACCGCGGGGCCGTGGGCCGGGAAATAGACGCTGTCCTGTTCGCGCTCGTAGAGTTTCTGCAGGCTGGCGAGATAGTCCGTCATGTCGCCGTCCGGCGGGGAGACCACGCTGGTGGACCAGCCCATGACGTGGTCGCCGGTGAACATCGCCCCGGTTTCGGGCAAGGCGAAGCAGACGTGGTTGGAGGTGTGGCCAGGCGTGGCGACGGCTTCGAGCGTCCAGCCGTCTCCGCCGATCGTCTCGCCGTCGTGCAGCACGCGGTCGGGGCGGTAGTCGGGATCGAAGGCGGCGTCCGCGCGGGGGCCGTCGTCCTCCAGCGTCAGTGCCGCGCAGCCGACCACCGGCGCGCCGGTGAGGGCCTGCAGAGGCGCCGCGGCGGGCGAATGGTCGCGGTGAGTATGAGTGCAGCAGATCGCCGCGATTCGCGCTTCGCCGACCGCGCTCAGGATCGCGGCGATATGCTCGTCCTCGGCCGGGCCGGGGTCGATCACCGCGACGTCCGCGCCGTCTCCGACGATGTAGGTCTGCGTGCCGGTATACGTGAACGGCGAGGGGTTGCGGGCCAGCACCCGGCGGACGAGCGGCGCGATCCGCTCGGCTTCGGCATAAGGCTTGTCGATGTCTTTCAGCGCGTCCATTCGGCCGATATGGGCATTCGCGAGGGGCCTGTCGAGCGCGGCCTTCCAGTCAGGCGCGCGCGCGGAGCCCCTGTGCTTCAGCTCGCCAGTCGCCGCTCGATCCGTTCGCGCAGGCGTTCGATCGCGCTTGGCTGAATGTCGTCACGCAGGCGCCAGCGGCCGTCGATCCGGAGCAGGCGGTCGTAGAAGCGCTGCGTCGTTTCCACCAGGTCGACGATCTCCGGTTGCAGGCGGGCGAGCTGCGCGACTTCCGAATGGCGCAGGAGCGGCGAAAGACGGCCATTGCGGCGAAGCTGGAACTGGCTGATCTCGCCCATGATGAAGGCGCGCTGGTTCAGCAGCCAGGCGATCGCATGCATCATGCGCGTGGTCGTGCGCAGGCCCTCGCTCGACAGGGCGATACGCTCCGGCTCGTCACTCGTTTCCAGCGCCTCGCTCAAACCTGCTTCCGCTGCTGCTTCCCGCGGCGGGCCGGGCAGGGCGAACGCCTCGCGCACCTCGTCCGCGAGCAGAAGCGCCTCGCAATAGAGCGCCTCGACGATGCGCGGGTTTATGGTCGCGGAGTTGGGCATGCGCTGCCCATATTTCTTACCGGCGAGTCCGCGGCAACTGCCCTTAAGGCATTTTCCGAAACGAATCCGGTGCTTGTCCCCTATCGGTACGTTTTACGCGGGCGTGCGGTCAGGCAAAAGCGGGGGTGCCGCAAGCTCGCCGCGGACGTGACGAGCGCACCCGGCACTCCTGAAGCGCCATCCTGCGCAAGAAATCAGGCGATGATATCGGGGATCAGGAAGTCCTGGATCACCGCGATCTGATCCTTGAGTTTCAATTTGCGCTTTTTCAGGCGCGCGATCTGCAGCTGGTCGCCGGCGCCGGGCACGGTGAGCGCATCGATAGCCGCATCGAGATCGCGGTGCTCGATCTTGAGGATTTCGAGGCGCTTGCGCATTTCCTCTTCGGTCACGCCAGGATTTCCTACTCTCGAATGACAGTCTGCGGATGCGACATTCACATGCCCCGCTCGACGCAGCAGGCACGCGATTCACCGATATGAACCATTCGCGGTCTTCGCAAGATGGGCAGGATGTGGTTCCATCCGTTTTGCGCCGGATTGCCCATGCCGAGTCGCCAAGAGAGGTCGCAGGCAAAGGGGCCGGCCCACCCCCCGAACAAAGAGGAGAACCGTCCATGGATAGTTCGCACGTCAGCGCTTTGCAGCTCAAGCATGCCGGAATTGAAAGGCAGATTCATGACGAATTGTGCCGTCCGATACCTGACGCAGCCATGATCCAGGCCCTCAAGAAGCGGAAGCTCAGGATCAAGGAAGAAATCTCTCGTCACTGACCTGTCGCTGACTGGGTCAGTACCAGAGCAGCCATCCCCCGTGGCGATCCCTCGGTCTCCCTTGCATCGAGGCCGATTTCCCGGGCGGTGAAGCCGCTCCCTCAGGCGCCCTCGGTGCGGCAACGTGCCGGGGGCCGCCTTGGAGGTATCCGCATTTCGCGCGGACGTTTTTCCCGACACATCTTTTCACAACGGCCGCGTTTCCAAAGCGCTCGCTTTGGGTTACTCGGGTTTCATGACCAGCGGAGCCGTAGAAGCAGCACGAACCATCCTCACCCGCCTCCACGAGGTCATGGCGTCGCGAAATCACGCCCAGGCCAAGCTGAATACGGTGGTCGAAGTGATCGGCGAATGCCTCGATAGCGAGGTCTGCTCGATCTATCTCCTGCGCGAAGGCATGCTGGAGCTGTTCGCGACGCGCGGCCTGGCGCAGGAAGCCGTCCACGTCACCCGCATGGCGGTGGGCGAGGGCCTTGTCGGCAGCATCGCCGACCGGATCGAGACGCTGAACCTGGCCGAAGCGGCCGCCCATCCGGACTTCTCCTATCGCCCGGAAACCGGCGAAGACCGCTTCCACTCCTTTGCGGGCGTGCCGATCGTGCGCCGGGAGCGGGCCGCCGGCGTGCTCTGCGTGCAGCATGTCGAGCCGCGTCGCTATGAGGAAGTGGAGATCGAGGCGCTGCAGACGGTGGCCATGGTCCTGTCCGAACTCATCACCAATGCCGACCTGATCGACGAAGTGGACGTCCATGCCCTGGGCGCCGCGCAGACCGGGCCGGAGCAGCTTCGCGGTCTGACGCTGGTGAAGGGTCTGGCCTCGGGCCAGGCGGTCTATCACCAGCCGCGCGTCAATATCGAGCATATCGTCGCGGAAGACACCGAGGCCGAGCGCCAGCGCGTGATCCATGCCTTCGACAAGATGCGCGAGCAGATCGACCGCATGGCCAGCCAGGCCGAATTCGGCATGGGCGGAGAGCACGAGGAAGTGCTCGAGACCTACCGCATGTTCGCTTACGACGAAGGCTGGACCCGCCGCATCAACGAGGCGATCGATTCCGGCCTCACCGCCGAAGCCGCCATCGAACGCGTGCAGCAGCGCACCCGCATGCGCATGCGCCAGATCGACGATCCCCTGCTGGCGGATCGCATGCACGACCTGGAGGATCTGGCCAACCGCCTGCTCAGGATCGTCTCCGGCCAGATGGGAACGGCGGCCTCGCTGGGGCTGCGCAACGATGCGATCCTGATCGCCCGTAACCTCGGCCCGGCGGAATTGCTGGAATACGACAAGCGCCGCCTCAAGGGCGTGATCCTGGAGGAAGGCTCGCTCACCAGCCATGTCGTCATCGTGGCGCGGGCAATGGGCATTCCGGTGCTCGGGCGCGTGCGCGGTCTGCGCGGCGTGGTGCGCGAAGGCGACCAGCTCCTGCTCGATGCCGACCAGGCGACGGCGATGGTGCGCCCGCCGGCCGGCGTGATCGAGGCTTTCGAAGCGCGTTTCGCCAAGAGCCGCCAGCGCCAGGCCGCCTATGCCGCCTTGCGCGAAGTGCAGCCGACCACGCTGGACGGCACCCGCATCCAGGTCATGATCAATGCCGGCCTGCGCGACGACATCGCCAACCTCAGCATGACCGGGGCGGACGGCATCGGCCTGTTCCGCACCGAATTCCAGTTCCTGGTCTCCGCCACGCTCCCTTCGCGCGAGCGCCAGACCCGCCTCTACCGCGACATCATGGAAGCCGCGGGCGACAAGCCGGTGAAGTTCCGGACGGTCGACATCGGCGGCGACAAGACCTTGCCCTACTTGCGTCACGACGACGGCGAGGGTGAGGAAAACCCGGCGATGGGCTGGCGCGCCCTGCGCGTCGCTCTCGAGCGCGAGGGCCTGCTCAAGGTGCAGGCGCGCGCGCTGCTGGAAGCGGCGGGCGGGCGCACGCTCCACGTCATGTTCCCGCTGGTGGCCGAGCCCTGGGAGTTCGACCAGGCCAAGGCGGTCTTCGAAAAGCAGTTCGCATTCCTGCGCAGCCAGAAGAAGCTTCTTCCAGAGGCGATCCACTACGGCATCATGCTGGAAGTCCCGGCCCTGGCCGAACAGCTCGACCTGCTGGCGCCGAAGATCTCGTTCCTGTCGATCGGCACGAACGACCTGACCCAGTTCCTCTTCGCGGCGGACCGGGCCAATCCCAAGCTGGCCGAGCGCTACGACTGGGTGAGCCCGGCGATCCTGCGCTTCCTGCGCCGGGTCATCCGCAGCGTCGATGGCCACAATGTCGAGATCGCCGTCTGCGGCGAGATGGGCGGGCGCCGGCTGGAGGCGCTGGCGCTGCTCGGCCTGGGCATTCGCCGCCTGTCGATCACGCCCGCCTCGGTGGGGCCGACCAAGGACCTGGTCGGCCAGGTCGACTTGCGCGAAATCGGCGCCGCCATGGACCAGTGGCTGGCCCATCCGCCGGCGGACATGCGCGCCGCGCTGACCGCCTGGGCGGCCGAACGCGACATTGCAGTGGATTGATCCCCGTGTTTTCGGGGATCGGGCGTTTCAGCCCCGGCGCCCCGATTGACATAAAGCAGACTTGCGCGGATGTTACTCGCCGTGCACGGGGTCGCATCCGCCGCAAAGTATTCGAGTTATCTGCCTTGTCGTGATTGACTTTGGATTCTCGCGCGGTTTGGTGGATTCCCGTCAGGTTCAGTTACCATCCCTTCGGGAGCGGAATGGAAAACGTTGAAAATCAGGGGCCGTCCGAAGGTTTGGCCAATGCTGCGGCCGGAAGTTCTTCGTCCACGGTCGGTGCGACCTTGCGCCGGGCGCGTGAAGCTGCGGGGCTGAGCCTCGCGCAGATCGCCGTCCAGACGAGAATTGCCGAGCGCCATCTCTCCGCCATCGAGGAAGACCGGCTGGGTGACCTTGCCGCGCGCACCTATGCGGTGGGCTTCTCGCGGACTTATGCCCGGGCGTTGGGGCTGGACGAAAAGGCGATCGCCGAACAAGTGCGCCGCCAGCTCGATGCCGAGGGTGCGCGCGAACCGGTGGTGGTCCCGCATTTCGAGCCCGGCGATCCCGCCCGCGTTCCGTCGCTGCGCCTTGCCTGGGTTGCCGCGGCCGGCGCGATCGTGGTGATCGCGGTGCTGCTGGTGTTCTGGAGCAACTACCTCTCGCCGGAGGGCAAGCTGCCCGATCTCACGTCCGATACGCCCAGCGCCGCGCCCAGTGCCGCCGCGCCGCAGGCTCCGGCGCCCGCGCCGCAGCCGACGAACGGCCCGGTCGTGCTGACGGCCACGGTCGATGGCGTCTGGCTGCGCGTCACGGATACCACCGGCAAGCTGGTGGAAAAGACCCTGAAGCAGAACGAGAGCTGGACCGTGCCCCAGGGCGCGCAGGCGCCGCAGCTTCGGCTCGGCAGGCCGGACGGTCTGGCGATCACGGTCGGCGGCAAGGCCATCGCGCCGCTCGCCACCAAGCCGATGGTCATGTCCGGCGTTTCGCTGGTTCCGGCGGACTTGCTGGCGCGGGGCCAATCGGGGGCAGGCGCGCCTGCGTCGGGAGCACCTGCTCCGGCAGCGCCCGCGACGGTCCCCACGGCCGGGGCTTCGGCTCCGGCGCCGCTTTCCACCACTTCCAACTGAGCCTGCCTCGACAAGGAGGCAGCGTTTGCGGCAATTCCGCCCGCAAGGCATTTCTGGTTAACACGCGGTTCCGTTTCTCCTGTCCATGGCGTCCCGGAACCCGAGAGGGCGCACGGCGCGCCCTGGCACGGAGTAGACTTGGCGATGAACCGTTTTTCCATGGAAGTGCGCCGGATGCGGCTGGCCGCAACGGCTGTCGTGGCCCTGGCGCTGGTCGGCGCGAGCATGCCGGCCCAGGCGCAGGACAATACCGGCGCCCGCCTGAACAAGGTGGAATCCGAAGTGCGCGCGCTGCAGCGCAAGGTTTTCCCGGGCGGCGACGGCAAGTTCTTCGAGCCCGAAATCAAGCCGGCCACGCCCACGCCCACGCCGGTTCCCGGCCAGCCCGCCTCGACGCCGATCAGCGACATGCTGCTGCGCATCGATGCCGTGGAAGGCCAGCTTCGCCAGCTGACCTCGCAAGTCGAGCAGAACACCAACCGCATCAACCAGCTTGAGGCCCGCCTGGCGGCGAGCGCTCCGGCGGCGCCGATGCCCGGTGCCATGGCATCGGAGCAGGGCCAGCAGCCCGGATCGTTCTCGCCGTCTCCCGGCAAGGCACCGACGCCCGGCGCGACCCCGGCGCCCACGGCAACGCCCGTCGCCGCTACGCCCGCGCGCCCGGCCGGACCGTCGAATTCGCGGATCGAGGCCGTTCGCGCCATCGTCAAGCCGCAGACCGCCGATGCCGCGGATGACGAATACAGCTATGGCTACCGCCTGTGGGAAGCGAAGTTCTACCCCGAGGCGCAGCAGCAGCTGAAGCTCTACCTAGAGAAGTATCCCAAGCACGCCCGTTCGAGCTGGGGCCGCAACCTGCTTGGCCGCGCTTATCTGGACGATGGCAATCCGCTGGAGGCGGCCAAGTGGTTCGTCCAGAACTACCAGACCGACAAGCGCGGCGATCGCGCGCCGGACAGCCTGCTGTACCTCGCGGTGTCGATGAAGCAGCTCAAGGACAACAAGCGGGCCTGCATCGCGCTGGCGGAATTCAGCGAAACTTATGCCAGCGAGGCCGCCGGCCGCCTCAAGGGCACTTACGATTCCACGCGCAGTGGACTGGGCTGCGCCTGATCCCGAGCTGACGCCCGCGCCCGAAGCCGTCGAACGGTTCCGGGCAGGGCTGTCGGCGCTCTGGCCCGAAGGCGTCGACGCGCCGGAGGCTAGGCTCGCCGTGGCGGTGTCGGGCGGGCCTGACAGCACGGCGCTGCTCCTGCTGGCCCAGGCGGCCCTGCCGGGGCGGGTGGAAGCGGCCACCGTCGACCATGGCCTTCGCCCCGAAAGCGGGCAGGAGGCGGACGATGTCGCCGCGCTCTGCCTCCGCCTGGGTGTCCCGCATGAAACGCTGAAGGTGTCGCTGGCGCCCGGCAATGTCCAGGCCGAGGCCCGCGCGGCGCGCTATGCGGCGCTGGCGGAGTGGATCGAGCGGCGCGGCCTTGCGGCCCTTTCTACCGCCCACCATGCCGACGACCAGGCCGAAACCCTGCTCATGCGCCTCAACCGCGCCAGCGGCGTGGCCGGGCTGGCCGGCGCGCGCAGCCGCGGCCATGTACCGCTGACGGCGATACTACTGCTGCGCCCGGTGCTGGACTGGCGGCGCAGCGCGCTTGCCGAAGTCGTCGCGGGGATCGGCACGGTGCAGGACCCGAGCAATACCAACGACCGTTTCGACCGCGTGCGGATCCGCAAGGCACTGGCCGGGGCGGACTGGCTGGACGTGGCTGCGATCGCGCGCAGCGCCGAACATCTCGCCGAAGCCGATGCCGCGCTGGACTGGATGGCAGCGCTCGAATGGCGCTCCTGCGTGAGCAAGGAGCCGATGGGCCTGCGCTATCGTCCCCAGGCCCCGCGCGCCGTCGCGCTGCGGGTACTGGCGCGCTGCATCACCGAACTCGGCGGCGAGGAACCGCGCGGCAGCGCCGTGGCGCGCCTGCTGGAAAGCCTGCGCGAGGGACGCCCTGCCTCGATCGGCGATCTCGTGGTTCGCCCCAATGCCGGCGGCTGGAGTTTCGCCCGCGCGCCGGTTCGCGCGGCTCGCAAGACCAGGCCCTAGCGTCCCGGCCCTTGCGCCGCCCCAGGGCCGCGAGGGCATGTCCGGGCGGCGCTCTCGGTCCGCCGCTCCGCAAACCCGTGGCGTCGCGGCGCGAACGGGTATAAGGGCGCGCGGATGCTACGCTTGTCCGACCTTGCCCTGCCGCTCGACCATGCTCCCGAGGATCTCGATGCCGCCGTCTGCGCGCGGCTGGGTCTGGAGCCCGGCGAACTCGAGCGTGTCACCGTGGTGCGCCGCGGCAACGACGCGCGGCGCAAGAACGCGATCAAGCTGGTCTATACCCTCGACGTGGCGGTCAGGGACGAGGCGAAAGTCCTGGCCGCACACCACGGCGACCAGCACGTCCGCCTGACGCCGGACACCTCCTACAAGTTCGTCACGCATGCGCCCGCAGGCTTCGACGGCCCGCGCCCGGTGGTGATCGGGGCAGGGCCCTGCGGCCTGCTCGCGGCGCTGGTCCTGGCGCAGATGGGCTTCCGGCCGATCATCGTCGAACGCGGCAAGGCCGTGCGCGAGCGGACCAAGGACACGTTCGGCCTCTGGCGCCGCTCGGTGCTGGATACCGAGAGCAACGTGCAGTTCGGCGAGGGCGGCGCGGGCACGTTCTCGGACGGCAAGCTCTACAGCCGCATCAAGGACAGCCGCCACCTCGGCCGCAAGGTCCTGACCGAATTCGTGAAGGCCGGCGCGCCGGACGACATCCTCACCGAGGCCCATCCGCATATCGGCACGTTCCGCCTGGTGACGATGGTGATGTCCATGCGCGAGACCATCGAGCAGCTCGGCGGCGAATATCGATTCGGCACCCGTGTCGACGACTTCGAAGTCGAGGAGGGCGCGGACGGGGAACGCCGCATCACCGGCCTGCATCTCTCCACCGGCGAACTGCTGCCTGCAAGTCACGTCATCATGGCGGTGGGCCATTCGGCGCGCGACACTTTCGAAGTGCTGCACAGGTGCGGAGTCTACATCGAGGCCAAGCCCTTCGCGATCGGCGTTCGCATCGAGCACCCGCAAAGCTGGATCGACACCGCGCGCTACGGCGACAATGCGGGCAACAAGATCCTGGGGGCGGCGGCCTATTCGATCGCGCACAAGGCCTCGAACGGCCGCACGGTCTACAGCTTCTGCATGTGCCCGGGCGGGCGCGTGGTGGCGGCGGCCAGCGAGCCGGGCCGCGTCGTCACCAATGGCATGAGCCAGTATTCGCGCGCGGAATTCAATGCCAATTCCGGCCTCGTCGTCGATATCGATCCCGACAAGGACTATCCCGGAGACCCGCTGGCCGGCATCGCCTTCCAGCGCAAGTTCGAGGAGCTGGCCTACAAGGCGGGCGGCGAGAACTACAAGGCGCCGGGCCAGAAGCTGGGAGATTTCCTTGCGGACCGGCCTTCCACCGAATTCGGCGAAGTGATTCCAAGCTACCAGCCGGGCGTTCACCTCACCGAGTTGAAGACCTGCCTGCCGGACTTCGTCGTCGACGCCATCCGCGAGGCGCTGCCGGTCTTCGGACGGCAGGTGCCGGGTTACGACCACCCCGACGTGGTGATGACGGGCGTGGAGACGCGCACGTCCTCGCCGGTGCGAATCACCCGCGGCCGGGACCTGCAGAGCCTCAACACGCGTGGGCTCTATCCCGCAGGCGAGGGCGCGGGCTATGCCGGCGGCATCCTCTCGGCAGCGGTGGACGGCATCCGCGTGGCGGAGGCGCTCGCGCTGGAGCTGGCTCCGGTTGCGGCAGGGGATGGGGGCAAGACCGGCCAGTGATCCTTTCGCACCCGGCGCAGGGGCGGGCTTTCTCCAAGGCTCCCGCGATCCCCACTGCTCGTCCGCTGTCAGCCGAAAGGCCCAGGCCTTGAAAGACGCCTACGACGCCATCGTCCTTGGCGCAGGAGCCGCCGGGCTGTTCTGTGCGGCCTCCGCCGGGCAGCGGGGCAAGCGCGTGCTGCTGCTCGACCATGCCGATCAGCCGGGCAAGAAAATCCTGATTTCAGGGGGCGGGCGGTGCAATTTCACCAATCTCGACACGGCGCCCGATCGCTATCTTTCCAGCAATCCGCACTTCGCCAAGTCGGCGCTGAGCCGCTACACACCGGCCGATTTCCTCGAACTGGTGGAGGCCTACGGCATCGCCTGGCACGAGAAGACGCTGGGCCAGCTGTTTTGCGACGGATCGGCGCGGCAGATCGTCGACATGCTGCTGGAAGAATGCGCCAGGGGCGGGGTCGAGGTGAACTGCGGCGATGCCCTGGGTGAGATCGCTCATGCCGACGGCCTCTACCGCGTGGCCTTCGGCGGCCGCGTCGCCGAGGCTCCGGCGCTGGTGATCGCCACCGGCGGGCCATCGATCCCGAAGATGGGCGCCACCGGCTTCGCCTACGATCTTGCACGGCAGTTCGGCCTCAAGGTCGTGCAGCCGCGCCCGGCCCTGGTACCGCTGACGCTGGCCGGGGACGAGGCGCTGTTCCGCGAGCTTTCGGGCGTTTCGACGGAAGTTATCGCGCGGGTCAGCGGCAAGGAGGCGGGGAAGGCGGCCTTCCGGGAAGCGGCGCTGTTCACCCATCGCGGGCTGTCCGGTCCGGCGATCCTCCAGATTTCGAGCTACTGGCAGCGCGGCCAGACGGTGACCACGCAGTTCATGCCCGGTCGGGCGGAAGGCTGGCTCAAGGACGCCAAGCGCGAACGCCCGCGCACCAGCTTGCGCAAGGTTCTGGCCGAGGCCTTGCCGGACCGCCTGGCGGAAGCGCTCTGCGAGAGGCTGGCCCTCCCCGGCGAACTCGGCGCCATGTCCGACAAGGCGCTGGGCGCCGCCGAAGCAAAGCTGGCGCGCTGGCCATTCGTGCCGGACGGTTCGGAAGGGTTCGCCAAGGCCGAAGTGACGGCGGGCGGGATCGATACCGGCGCGCTTTCGTCCAAGACCATGGAAGCGCGCAAGGTGCCGGGGCTCTACGTCATCGGCGAGGCGGCCGACGTGACGGGCTGGCTGGGCGGCTACAACTTCCAATGGGCCTGGGCCAGCGCTCGCGCCGCCGGACTGGCGCTCTAGCGGCCTCGGGTGTCTCTGGCGCGGGCCCGGCGAAATTCTGCCCGGGCGCCGCGTCACAGCGTCATCAGGATCTCGCGGCGGTTCGCGCCCTTCCAGGCCAGTGTGCGGTCCAGCAGGGCGATCGTGACGGCGCAGCCGGTGGCATCGTCGCCTTTGCCCGACATGGCCTCGCGCACTTTGTCATGGCTCAGGCGAGTCGTGTCGACCACTTCGTCGATCAGTTCGCCGGGCACCATGGCGGTCCGCTCGCCGTGGTCCTGCGGGCGACCGAGCTTGCCGGTTTCCGCGAGGTGCGCCGCGAATTCGCGCTCTTTCCCGCGCAGTTCGGGCGGGACCGGGGTGATCCCGTCGAGCACGCCGGAATTGCGCAAGTGGATGCAGGCCGCATCGCTCTGCGCCCGTGCCGCGCGCAATTGGGCAAGGCGCAGGGTCATGGCGGTGTCGAGGTCCGCGCCCGGCAATTCGCGGCCATTGAGGAAGCTGCGGCCGCGCACGATCTCCACGGACTTGCGCACGACGGCGGACTGGTCCTGCCCGTTCTCCAGCAGGTCGCGCGCCTGCGCATTGAGCAGCCCGGCCAGTTCCGGCTGACGGTCCCATAGCCAGGACGGATCGTGGCCTTCTCCGAAGGTCTCCTCGACGGCGGCCTGCATGGCGGCCCAGCTATCGTGCTCCAGCGTGGAGCGACGGCCCGAAGGGCTGTCCGCCAATGCCAGTACGACTCCCAGGGCGATCACGCCCAGCAGCACCAGGAGACCGGCGGCGAAAGGATTGCCGCCCTCCCAGGAGGCGACGCGTTCCGGCGCGAAATGGGTTTCCAGTTCGGGGAAGTTCTTGCGCACGCCGCGCAGCAGGCCGTCCACGTCGCCTTGCGCGGGCTTGCGGAGCATGCGGAACAGGCCGGCCTTGCCGGGTCGGGCTAACTCGTTCCACGCCTTGTGATAGCGGTGGCCGGGCTGGAGCACGTTCTGCTGGAAGCGATAGCCCCGCAGGCGCGCGCCAAGGAAGGCGACGCCGGGGCGCGCGTCATGAGCGGCCCATTCCCGTTCCCAGCCGAAGGCGGCATTGGCATCCTCCAGCAACGGCGCCGAGCGGGGCCATCCGCGGGCGAGGACTTCGGCCAGCCAGTCCTCGATCTGCTGGGCGCGGGTGATATGGGCCTGCGCGGCATCGTCCAGGATCTTGCGCAAGGCGCGCGTGGCTTGCCGTGCCTCGGTTTCGGAGAGCGGCTCGCTGGCTGCTGCGCTCTCGGGATCGAGCAGGATCGCCAGTCGTTCGGCAGGGCTTTCGCCGGGCCGCAGGCCCAGCGCATCGTCGGCGGCGTGGTTGCCCGGCAGGAAGGGCGCGGTGAACGGATCGATGGTGGTGAGCGGAATGCCCGCGCCGCTCACGCCCTCGCGCGCGGCGGCGGCGGCCCAGGCCATGCGGCCGAGCATGGTGGTGTCGTCCGGCTCGCCCGGGCGGGCGGCCAGCGGCTGGGCGCCGCTCCATTCGCCCGGCAGTTCCGGCGCGGCGTAAGTCCAGCGCGCGGGCGCTTCGGGAGAAGGTCCGAATTCCGGCTCGAACTCCGCATCCTCGTCGATCGGTTCCGGCTCTTCGGTCGCGGCGGCGGCCATGCCCCGCGCCAGGCGCAGCGCGTGGTCGCGGGCCTCGCGAAGCTGCGCGAATCCTTCGACGTCCCGGTCCACGTCCATGGCCTTCAGCCGCGCGGCATAGGCCTTGCGGATGGCGGCGGTGTCGGCCGTCATGCCGATGCCGAGGATCGACCAGGGGGCGCTCATAAGGGGCTGCTCCCTTCGACTTCGTCCAGCCGGGCGGCGAGCACGGCGCGGGCATCGGCGATGCTTCGCGGGTCCTGGGTATCCAGCGCGCCGGCGAACAGCGTGATACAGTGGCCGATCGCCTGGCGGACGTCGCCGATGTGATCCTCGTAGCAGCGTTCGGCGCGGGCCATCAGCGCGACGTGAGCGGCATCCTCGCGGGGATGGAACTTGAGCCTGGCCAGGGCCGCGCGGCGCTCGTCCAGTTCCTTGCGGCCGGGCCGGTCCTCCTCGTCGACGATGACGAGGTTGCGCTCGGTACCGTTGACCGGGATGTGGACGTCGATCTCCAGCAGCCCGGAACTGTCGTAGGAGAAGCGCACTTCCGCCGAGACTTCGCCGGCCGGGCGCGGCGGCACGGGGATGGCGATGTGGCCCAGCTTGACGTTGCCGCGCACTTCGCGGGCTTCGCCCTGGTAGATGCCGAATTCCAGCGTCTTCTGGTTGTTGCCCAGAGTGGAATAGGTATTCACTCGCGAGACCGGCACCGGGGTATTGCGCTCTATCACCGGCGAGAACAGCCCGCGCTGCAAGCCGCCGTGACCGTCCTGCTCCGCCACTTCGACGCCGAGCGTGAAGGGGCACACGTCAGTGATGCGGATCTCGTCCAGCGCGGCATCGCGGCCCAGCAGCGCGGCCTGCATCGCCGCCCCCAGCGCGACGGCGTGGTCGGGATGGACCGAGGCATTGGGGAACCGGCCGAACAGGCGGGTGATCGCCCTGCGTATCACCGGCATGCGCGTTGCCCCGCCGACCAGCACGATCTCGGAGAGTTCCGAAGCGTCTATCGCGCAATCGCGCAAGGCCCGGACGACGGGTTCGCGCAGCCGGCGCAGCAGCGGTTCGCAGGCGCTTTCGAACTCGGCTTGGGTAATCGTGCCGGTGAGGCGTTCCTCGCCCAGAACTACTGCGAATTCCGCCTCGGGCGCTGTGGTCAGGGCGCGGCGGCAGCTCTCGGCCGCGCGTTTGAGCAGCGCCTCGCGCCGGTCGGCGGGCAAGGCGTCCAGCCTGGCTTCCGGATCGATGCGCGGCTTGGCGAAGGCTGCCAGGGCATGGTCGAAATCGTCCCCGCCCAGCCGGTTGTCCCCGGCCGAGGCGCGCACTTCGACGATGCCGTCGAACATCTCGACCACCGAGACATCGAACGTCCCGCCGCCGAGGTCGAAGACGAGGAACGGCTCGCGGTCGCCCTTGTCCTGAAGGCCGAAGGCAAGAGCGGCGGCGGTCGGTTCGTTGATGAGGCGGCGCACGGCAAGTCCGGCCAGTTCGCCCGCACGGCGCGTCGCCTTGCGCTGGCGGTCGTTGAAGTAGGCGGGGACGGTGATGACGGCCTCGGTCGGGCGTTCGCCGGTCAGCGCCTCGACATCGGCGGCGAGCGCGCTCAGCACCAGCGCCGAGAGGTCCTCGGCAGCGTAGTCCTTGCCGCCGAGCCGGCTTCCCAGCCGGGCCGTGGCGGCCGTGCCCATCAGGCGCTTGAAGCTGGTGGCGGTATCCTGCGGATGCGCGGCGAGGCGGTCCAGCGCGGAACGGCCGATCCATGCCTGGCCGCCGGCTGCGACGGAGACGGCGGAAGGGGTCAGCAATTCGCCCAGGGCATTGGGCACGAGCACGGCTTCGCCGTCCTGCCAGATCGCCACGGCACTGTTCGTCGTCCCCAGATCGATCCCGATCAGCATCCCGCCGTGCCGCTCACTTCCCGGACCACCGAAAAAACCCCCTCATCTTCGCACTTTGTCCCGCCGGGCGTGATTCCACCGGCGAGGCAATCGTTGCCTAGAGCATTTTCGGCGCAGGTGGAATCACCAGAAGGCCGGGAAATGCCCAGGCAGGAAAAAGAGCGGGAAACGGAAGGATGGAGACGAAAGCCGGCGGCGATCAGCTCTGCGTGGTCTGGCGCACGACGAGGCGGGGCGGCATGACCAGGCTCTGCGTGGGCAGCCCTTCGATCCGGGCCCTGAGCTTTTCGACCAGCGCCCGCGCGCCCTCGGCGATTTCCTGTCGGATCGTGGTGAGCGGCGGCGTGGTCTGCGCGGCCAGCGGCAGGTCGTCGAAACCGACGATCCGCACCTGTCCGGGAACCGCGCGGCCCATGTCGTGCAGGATGCGCAGGGCCGACATGGCAATCAGGTCCGACGCGGCGACAATACCGTCTATCGGGCCATCGATCGCGCGACCGGCCGTCGCGAGCGCCTGTTCGATCTGCGGTCCCATCGATTCGTCCGCCAGTTCGACCGGGAGATGGACGAAGGGCGCGCCGGCCGCCTCGGCCGCCATGGCGGCGCCGCGATAGCGGGTGGCGATCTCGATCCCGCCGGTCTGGCCCAGGAAGGCGAGATTGCGGGCGCCCGCAGCCAGCAGATGCTCCACGGCGATGCGGCCGCCCAGTTCGTTGTCAGTGCCGACCACGCAGTGGCTCTGGCCGCTGCGATAGTGGCCCCAGACGACCATGGGGCGGTAGGTCTGCGACACCTGTTCGATCACCGGGAACTGGTCCGACTGGCCGATGACGATGATCCCGTCGACCATGCCCGACCCGCTGAGACGCTCCAGCCAGTCCGTCGAGCCGTCCGGCATCGCGCGGCTGAGCATGACGTCGTAGCCGCTCTCGGTCAGTTCGTCCGCCAGATGGCCCAGCAGCGTCAGGAAGAACGGGTCGGAGATGTGCTGGCGCTTTTCATGGCCGAGCGGAATGACCACGCCGATCACCCCGGTACGCCCGGTGCGCAGCTTGCTGGCCATCTGGTTCGGCTTGAATCCGTGCTGGCGGGCCAGCGCCTGGATGCGATCGCGCGTCTCGGCATTGACCAGGGCCTTGCCGGCCAGGGCGCGCGAGACGGTTCCTGCCGAAACGCCGGCGATGCGGGCGAGATCGGCCAGGGTGCGGACATGGGGGCGGTCGTCATGCCCAGCCCCGCCATGTCCAGCCCCACCATGCAGGCCCCCTTCGCGCAGGCCACCCTCATTCGGCGCGGCTTCGGTCCCTTCAAGCGGGCCGGGCGCCGGCATGTCCATCAGCTGATCGTCGTTCCCCGCCATCCATCTTCCTTTTTCCGGCCGGCTAACTGTTCGAATCCCGCGGCGGAAACGGGTGGTCCGTTTGATATCTGTGTGTTCCACGCTGCGGCCGGCGCGGGGCGACTGCCAGAAGCGTCGCGCCTGCACCGGCCAGCATCAGGAACCCGGCCAGGACCAGCGCATTGCGCGGATCCGAAGCCAGCAGCGATTTATAGATCAATGGCATCGTCACCGTCTCGATCAACATGGGCGCCACGATTAAAATATTGAAAAGACCAACGTAGAGCCCCGTCCGTTCGGGAGGGATCGCGCTGGCGAGAATGATGTAGGGATTTGCCATCATTCCGGCCCAGCCGAGGCCAAGCCCGACCATCAGCGGCGCCAGGGCGGCCATTGAATTGGCGTGGGGTATCAAGCACATGGCCAGTCCCGAAGCGGCGAGGCAGGCCATGTGAATCCATGCCGCGCCGAATCGCCGCACAAGGGGGATGAGCGCCAGCGCCGCGGCGAAGGCGATGGCGTTGTAGAGTGCGCCGAGCTGCTGGGTCTCCAGGATCGCCGCGCGATAGGCGGGCGTGGCGGGGTCGGACGTGCCGTGGATCGAACGGGCCAGCGCGTCGGTTATGAACTGCCAGTAGACGAACATCGCATACCATTGGCAGAGCATCGAAGGCGCCAGCCGCCGCATCGGCGCCGGCATCTCCCGCAAGGCCGCGCCAAGCTCGCGCAGCAACGCGCGCGGGGCGAGGGAGGTCGCGATTTCGCGGCCGGTTTGCAGCGCGCCATCCGCTTCCGCAAGCGGCAGTTCCGGCACGCGCAGGAGCGACCACACCACGGTGGAAAGCGAGAGCACGGCGCCGATCGCGAAGGCCACGCGCACGATGGTGGGAATGCCGTTGGCGTCCAGCAGGTCACGGTCGATCGTGGCGGCCAGCAGCGAAGGCGCAAGGTAGGACAGTGTCTGGGCGAGGCCGGTGAAGGCGCTTTGGGTGAGAAAGCCGGTGGCCCGCTGCGCGGGACGCAGCCGGTCGGCCACATAGGCGCGGTAGGGCTCCATGGTCATGTTGTTGCCCGCGTCCAGCAACCAGAGCAGGGCTGCGGCGGCCCAGAGCGAGGGCGAATAGGGCATGGCGAGCAGGCACAGCGAGCAGATCACCGCGCCGATCAGGAAGTAGGGCGTGCGCCGCCCGAAGCGGGACCGGGTACGATCGCTCATCGCGCCGACCAGGGGTTGCACGATCAGCCCGGTCATCGGCCCGGCCAGCCAGAGCAGCGGCAGGATCGCCTCGGTAGCGCCGAGCGTGCGGTAGATCGGGCTCATATTGGCCTGTTGCAGGCCGAAACTGAACTGGAGACCGAAGAAACCGAGGTTCATTTCGCAGATGCGCAGCAGCGAGAGTTCGGGCTTTGCGCCTGGATTCATGGGCTCCTCCGAACTTGCGGCCGTGCCTCGTTCTATCGCGAAACCGGTGCGCTTCAAATCCGTCGATCTACCGCCCTGGCATGGGGCCGGGGTTTTAGAGGCGATTTCCTAGGTTTAATTGCGGAATTGACGAAAAGTCACGGATACCCTGCAATCCATTGCTCGCTGCCGAGCCGTGAAGCTCCGAGTCTAAAGTCCTCGATTGCAGGGATATTCGCGCATGCCCGAAACCGAACTGGCCCTCTCGCCGCTGCCGTGGACGGCCCGCGATCTCGCGCGGCTGGAAGCAGGCGCGTTCGACAGGGCGCCGCGGCTGGAGGACGCGGACGTCCGCCGCATTTCGCGCGATCTGGACGTCTGGGACGCCTGGCCGCTGGCCGATATCGATGGCACGCCGCGGCGTTGGCGCAGCGGCGAACTGTGGTTCGCACTCGCCGCTCCGGCCTTTGCCGACCCCGAGATGCGCCATGCCCACGCGCGCATCCACCACTTCCATCGCAAGGACGGACGCTTCCGCCATCTCGGCGCGACGTTCCCGGACGGGTTCACGCCCGGCAGCCGCGAATGGTCCGGTTCCGCCACGATAGAGGACGGGGTGGCGACACTGCGCTTCACCGCGGCGGGGCTGCGGGGGGAGCGCGATCCCTCGTTCCGTCAGCGCCTCTTTGCCAGCCGGGCGCGGCTGCCGGAGAGCGGAGGGGCCTTTGGAGACTGGTCCGAGCCGGAGGAAATCGTCGCGCCGGCGGACCTCCACTACATGACCCGGCACGAGGGCGGCGGCCGGGCCGGGGCGATCAAGGCGTTTCGCGATCCCAGCCTGTTCCGCGCGGCGGACGGTACGCGCTACGTGCTGTTCACGGCCTCTTCGGCCGTGCGGCGCGGCGCCCATAACGGGGTGATCGGTCTGGCGCGGCAAGAGTCGGACGGCATGTTCGCCAAGCTGCCGCCGCTGGTCGACGCGGCAGGCGTGAACAACGAGCTGGAGCGGCCGCATATCGTGAGCCATGGGGGACTCTGCTATCTCTTCTGGTCGACCCAGGCAGGTGTCTTCGCACCGGGTATCGCCGCGCCCACTGGGCTTTACGGGGCGGTCTCCACCGGGATCGGCGCGCCGTGGCGTCTGCTCAACGGGCACGGGCTGGTTTTCGCCAATCCCGAGGACGCGCCGTGGCAGGCCTATAGCTGGTGGGTGCTGCCAGACCTGCAAGTCGCCAGCTTCGTCGATTACCGGGGGCCGGGGGAAGGGCCGAAGCGGGGCAAACCTCGCGGGAGAGCGCACTTCGGGGGCACTTTCGCGCCCTTCCTCCAGCTTCGGCTGGACGGTGCCAGGGCCGGGCTCGGCTAGGCGGCAATTCCCTCCGCCACCGAAGTGCAAATAAATCAATTTCGCACCGTTAAACGAATGTTGCGTGACAGGGAAATCACGTTACAACCTCGCCATGCCGACGAGACCGGCCGGTCGCTTCGGGTCGCCGCATCGTCATGTGTGTGGTTGAAAAGGCCCTGCCGTCATCTTTCGCCCGAGGCGGAAAAGCGGAAGGATGCCGGATCGCTGGACCGGCCCTATATTCGTCGTCTGGCAGCAGGCGCACTGCGACGCCTCGCCTGCCGTTGATATGCGGGAGAATGCAATGAGCGCAGACGATCTGACCGCCGCCCCCAAGACCCGAACCAAGCCGAGTCGCAAGGCCTCCGCGCTGCAGCCTGCCATCGTGGCGCGCATCCGCGATTCGCTGCTGCCCGGCGACGCGCCCGATGAAGGCGCCTGGGTCGAGGAAGCCGCGCACGTCCTGCTCGAACTGGCCGCGCACCGCGCACCCGAGACTCCGGTGATCGAGATCGCTTCGGAGAACGACGAGCGCCGCTATCTGCGCATCGCCATCGTCAACGACGACATGCCCTTCCTGGTCGACTCGGTCGCCGCGGTCATTGCCGAGGCGGGCCTCGTGATCGACCGCCTGGCTCACCCGGTCGTTCGCGTGGAGCGCGATGCCAAGGGCGACCTCGTCGCCCTTCCGGAAGAGGCCGGCGAAGGCGCGCGCCGCGAATCGATGATCTACATCGAGACCGCCCGTGCCGATGCGCGCCAGCGCCGCGACATCCAGGCCGCGCTGGAAACCACGCTGGCCGACGTGCGGATCGCCGTGGCCGACTGGCCGAAGATGGTCGAGGCGATGGACGCCGATGCCGACCGCGTCGACGATGCCGAAGGCGCCGAGCTTCTGCGCTGGTTCGCCGGCGGCATGCTCACCCAGCTGGGCCATGTCACCCGCCGCCGCGACGGCAGCCATGCCGACCAGCTCGGCGTGTGCAAGCGCGAGGCCCGCGACCTCCTGTCCGACGCCAGCTACGACCGCGCCTTCGAGACTTTCGATGCGCAGCTTGCCGCGGGTGAGGTGCGTGCGCCGATGGTCATCAAGGCCAATGTCATTTCCACCGTCCATCGCCGCGTACCGCTGGACCTGTTCCTGGTGCCGGTCATCGAGGGCGGCAAGATCGCCGCGCTTTCGGTCCATGCGGGCATGTGGACGAGCGCCGCGCTGGCCGTTGCGCCGGACCGGGTTCCCCGTCTGCGCCGCCTCCTGGCCGGGCTTGGCAGCAAGCTGGGCTTCGACCCGGGCGGCCACACCGGCAAGGCCCTGGCCCATGCCATGACCAGCCTGCCGCACGACCTGGTGCTGGGCTTCGGCGAAGCCGACGTCGAGCGCCTGGCGACGACGATGACCGCGCTGGTCGACCGTCCGCGCCCGCGCCTGGTGGTCACTGCCTCGCCGCTGTCGCGCCACCTTTTCGCATTCGTGTGGATCGCCCGCGACACGCTCTCCACCCAGATGCGCAAGCGCATCCAGGCGATGATCGAGGAAGCCGCACAGGCCCCCACGCTGGACTGGGCGCTCAGTGTCGAGGCGGGCAACCTGGCCATGCTGCGCTATACGCTCGACATTCGCGAGGGCACCCAGGCGCTTGACGAGGAAGCGCTCGACCACCGTCTGCAGGTCATGCTGCGCGGCTGGGGCGAGGCGGTGGAAGCCGCGCTGGCCCAGTCGCTCGAACCCGGCCGCGCCGCCGCCATCGCCACCCGCTATGCCGAAGGCTTCCCGATGGCCTATCGCAGCGACTACGGTCCGGGCGAGGCCGCCATCGACATCGGCCACATGCGCGGACTGGTGGTCGGCGATGCCGGTACCGAAGCGCGCGGCAGCCGCGGGGTGCGCCTCTACCAGCACGATTCGGGCGAAGCGCCGCAGCTTCGCCTCAAGATCTACCAGGCCGAGGGCAGCCTGCCCCTCTCCGACGCGGTGCCCGCGCTGGAGAACTTCGGCTTCCGGGTGCTGGCGGAAATGCCGACCCCGCTCGACCGCGGCCGGATCGGCACGATCCACGATTTCACGCTCGCCCTGCCGACCGGCAGCGATGCGCGGGAAGTGCTCAAGCTGGCGCCGATGATCGAGGACGCCCTGGCCGGCGTGCTCAACAACCAGGCCGAGAACGATCCCTTCAACCGCCTGGTCCCCGGCCTCGGCCTCTCCAAGCGCGAGGCCGACTGGCTGCGCGCCTGGTATCGCTACTTGCGCCAGGCGGGCATGCACTTCGGTATCGGCACCGTGGTCGATGCGCTGCTCGGCGCTCCGGCCGTGACGCTGGGTATCATCGACTTGTTCCGCGGCATTCACGATCCCGCCTTCAAGGGCGACCGCGCCCAGGCCAAGGCTCAGGCGCAGGAAGCCATCCGCGCCGGCCTGGCCGAGGTCAACGCCATCAACGACGACCGCGTCCTGCGGGCCTTCCGCGATGTCGTGGCCGCCATGCTGCGCACCAATGCCTTCGCGCCCGCCGGTGAGACCGCGCTGGCCTTCAAGTTCGATTCCGCGCTGGTCCCCGGCCTTCCCAAGCCGCTGCCCTGGCGCGAGATCTTCGTCTATTCGCGCCGCGTGGAAGGCATCCACTTGCGCGCAGGCCCCGTCGCGCGCGGCGGACTGCGCTGGTCCGACCGCCGCGACGACTATCGCACCGAAATCCTGGGCCTGATGAAGGCGCAGCGCGTGAAGAACGCGGTGATCGTGCCGACCGGCGCCAAGGGCGGCTTCTATCCCAAGCAGCTTCCCGATCCCGCGCTCGACCGCGCCGGATGGGCGGCCGAGGGGCAGGCGAGCTACGAGATCTTCATCGGCACCTTGCTCTCGATCACCGACAATATCGTGGCGGACAAGGTCGTGCACCCCAAGGGCGTGGTGATCCTCGACGGCGAGGACCCCTACTTCGTGGTCGCGGCGGACAAGGGCACTGCCAAGTTCTCCGACGTCGCCAACGGCATCGCCGAATCGCGCGACTTCTGGCTGGACGACGCCTTCGCCAGCGGCGGCTCCAACGGCTACGACCACAAGGCCATGGGCATCACCGCGCGCGGCGCCTGGCTTTCGGTGCAGCGCCACTTCCTGGAAATGGGCGTCGACGTGCAGAACGACCCGGTCCGCGTGATCGGCTGCGGCGACATGTCGGGCGACGTGTTCGGCAACGGCATGTTGCTCTCCCGCTCGCTCAAGGTCGTGGCCGCTTTCGACCACCGGCACATCTTCCTCGACCCGGACCCCGATGCCGCGAAAAGCTGGGCCGAGCGTCGGCGCATGTTCGACCTGCCGCATTCGAGCTGGGAAGACTATGACAAGGCGCTGATCTCCAAGGGCGGCGGCGTGTTCTCGCGCAAGTCCAAGTCGATCGCGCTGACGGACGAAGTGCGCGCCGCCCTGAGCATCGAGGCGAACGAGCTGGACCCCGAATCGCTGATCTCGGCGATCCTCTGGGCGCCGGTCGACCTGCTGTGGTTCGGCGGTATCGGCACTTACGTGAAGTCCTCCGGCGAGAACAACGCCACTGTGGGCGATCCGGCCAACGATGCCTTGCGCGTCAGCGCCAACGAACTGCGCGTGCGGGTGATCGGCGAAGGCGCCAACCTGGGCGTTACCCAGGCCGCGCGCATCGAGTTCGCCTCCAGGGGCGGGCGCATCAACACCGACTTCATCGATAACTCGGCGGGCGTCGATTGCTCGGACAACGAGGTCAACATCAAGATCGCGCTGGCCGCCGCCAAGCGGGCCGACAAGCTCACCGAGGAAGAGCGCGTCGAACTGCTGCGCGAGATGACCGACGAAGTGGCCGAGCTGGTGCTGGAGGACAACCGCCTCCAGGCCCTGGCGCTTTCCATCGCCGAGCGCGGCGGGGCGACGGCCATGCCTTCGCATATCCGCCTGATCGAGACGCTCGAGGAAGGCGGCAATCTCGACCGCAAGACCGAGGGCCTGGCCGACAACGAAACGCTCGGCCGCCGCGCGCAGGACGGACGCGGGCTGACCCGCCCCGAATTGGCGGTGCTGCTGTCCAGCGGCAAGCTGGTGCTTCAGGCGGCGATCGAGAACTCGGCCCTGGCGACGGATGCAACGCTCCAGCCCATGCTGCTGGCGGCCTTCCCGCAGCCGATGCAGGCCAGGTTCGCCCGCTTCATCGAAGGCCACCGCCTGGCCGGCGAGATCATCGCCACCAAGCTGGCCAACCGCATCGTCAATCGCCTGGGCATCGTCCATCCCTTCGAACTGGCCGAGGAGGAGGGCGCGGACCTTGCGCAAGTCGCCGCCGCCTTCGCGCTGGCGGAGCAGCTCTTCGATCTCGACGCCCTCTGGGAACGCCTCGAAGTGGCGCCGATGAGCGAAGACGCCCGCATCGCGTTGTTCGACCGCACGGCCGGCGTGGTGCGCGGGCACATGGCGGACCTGCTGCGGGCGGGCGCGGGACAGGCCGCGCCGTCCGAAGTCATGGCCCGGATCGGCAAGCCGGTGGCCACGCTCTCGGTCGACACGCACGAGCTGCTGGGCGAACGCATCGTCGCGCATTCGAAGAAGCTGCGCAGCGGCCTGCTCGAACTCGGCGCGCCCGAGGACGAGGCGGGCATGGTGGCCAACCTCTACGACCTCGACGGGGCCGTAGGCATCGCCGCGCTGGCGGCCGATGCCGGGATCGATCCGCGTCAGCTGGTGGGGGCCTTCACCCGCATCGGCGCGGGACTGGGGCTGGACTGGGCGCAGGCCAGTGCCTCGATCATGAACCCTTCGGACCCGTGGGAGCGCCTGCTCGTCGCCGGTCTTGCCCGCGACTTCCAGCAGATGCGCCTCGACTTCCTGAAGCGCCTGGCCGCGACCAAGGCCGGCAAGTCCGACCCGGCCGCCGCCGCGGAGGAATGGGGCCGCGCGCATATCGCCGCGATCCAGACCTTCCGCGCGATGGTGCAGCGCGCGGAAAACACCGTGCCGCTGAGCCCCGCCATGCTGGCCCAGATCGCCAGCCAGGCAAGGAACCTGCTCGGGCGGTAAGTGGAGACGGAGCAGGGGTTTTCTCCTGCCCCGTCTCCATTCCTTTCGTCATTGCGAGCGGAGCGAAGCAATCCAGAGTCGCGCAGAGCCGCCCTGGATTGCTTCGTCGGCTTCGCCTCCTCGCATTGACGAAGGTGGGGGGCAGGGGCGTAGGAGTGTGGGAGCGTGAGGACGACGGGCGTAGGGGCGAGTTGATGGCCGGACACGGCCCATCATCAGCGCGCAGGTCGGCCGAAATCTCACTCTTCATCCTGAAACAGGTTCAGGATGACGAGCATAGCGGGGCAGGCCGAGTGCCTTGCCGCACCTCCATCCCCGCCACACCCAAACCACCCCTCACTCCAGCGGCAGGGTGCGCGGTTCCTTGATCGCCTCCAGCACGATGCTCGACTTCACGTCGCGCACGCCGGGAATGCGCACGAGCGTCTTCAGCGTGATCTGCGACAAGTGCTCCACGTCGCGGGCGATGATGTGGATGATGTAGTCCATGTCGCCGGTCACGGCGTGGCAGGCGATGACATAGGGATTGTCGCGGATCGCCTGTTCGAAGCGCGTGATGTTCTCGTCGATATGGGCGTTCAGGTTTATCAGCACATAGGCTTCCAATTCGAAGCCGAGCTTGCGCGGGTCGAGCACCGGCGCGTAGCCCAGGATCACCCCGTCGTCTTCCAGCCGCTTGATGCGGCGGCTGACCGGCGTGGCGGAAAGCGCGGTGCGTTCGGCCACTTGCGCCACCGGCATGCGCGCGTCTTCCTGCAAGGACGCGATGATCTTGCGGTCGAATAAATCCAGCTGCATGAATCCCCTGCCTTGATCCGACTTACTGGTGGAATCCCCTTTTACAGGCCGCCAGCGCGCGCGCAATCGCACGAATCTGCCATGAGACTTGTGGTATTCTCTAGGGAATGAAGAAGCCCTCCACCGAGACATCGACGAGCGAGCTTCGGGGAGAGTATGAAGGCGCTGCCGCGGACTACACGGTCGGGCAGGACTGGCATGCCTACACCCCCGAAATGCACGAACGCTGGCGCCGCCTTCATGCGCGGCAGTCGGCGCTTGTCGAGACATATGCCTGCCGCGCCTTCCGCGAGGGCCTGGCGCGGCTGGACTGCGCGGACGGCATCCCACGCTTCGAGGATGCCAACGCGATCCTCGGCCCCGCCACGGGCTGGGAGCTGGTGGGCGTGCCGGGCTTCATTCCCGATGCCGTGTTCTTCGACCACCTTGCCCATCGCCGCTTCCCGGTAACCCGTTGGCTGCGCGAGGAGCATGAGCTGGACTATCTGGTCGAGCCGGACGTGTTCCACGATTTCTTCGGCCATGTGCCGATGCTGCTCGATCCCACCATCGCCGATTTCCTGGAGCTTTACGGCAAGGCCGGGGCGCGGGCCATGGCGATGGATGCGCTGGCGATGCTGGCGCGGATCTACTGGTACACCATCGAATTCGGGCTGGTCCGCGAGGACGGCGCGTTGAAGGTCTTCGGCGCCGGCATCATCTCCTCGGCCAGCGAAACCCGCTTTTCCATCGAGGATCGCGCGGTCCTGCGGCTGCCCTTCGATGCCGTGCGCGTCATGCGCACCGGTTACATGATCGATGCTTTCCAGAAGACCTACTTCGTCCTGGAGAGCCTGCCGCAGCTGATCGAGGATCTGGTCGGGCTGGATTTCGGCCCCGTCTACGAAACCTGGCGCGCGGCGCCGCCCATTCCTGCCGGAGAGACGCTTTCCGGCGAAGTTCCTTTCGGAGAAACGCTTCCATGACCGACCTTCTCGAAACCTCCATCGAGCCAAATCCCATCGGACTGGACGGCTTCGAGTTCGTCGAGTTCTCGGCGCCGGAAAAGGGCGTGCTGGAGCCGGTGTTCGAGGCGATGGGCTTCACGAAGATCGCCCGTCACCGCTCGAAGGACGTGGAACTCTGGCGCCAGGGCGGCATCAATTTCATCACCAATTACGAGCCGCACAGCCCGGCCTGGTTCTTCAGCCGCGAGCATGGCCCTTCGGCCTGCGGCATGGGGTTCCGCGTTCGCGACGCCCGCGCCGCCTATGCCGAACTGCTGGCCCGCTCGGCCGAGCCGGTTTCGGTCGAGACCGGACCGATGGAACTGCACCTGCCGGGCATCCGCGGCATCGGCAACTCGATCATCTACCTGATCGACCGCTACGAGCGCGCCGATGAAAACGGCGAAAGCGACGGCGCCCTGTCGATCTACGACATCGACTTCGACTACCTGCCCGGCGTCGATCGCCACCCGGTCGGCGCCGGCTTCGACGTGATCGACCACCTGACCCACAACGTCTACGGCGGCCGCATGGCCTATTGGGCGGATTATTACGAGAAGCTCTTCAACTTCCGCGAGATCCGCTATTTCGACATCAAGGGCGAATATACCGGCCTCACCTCCAAGGCGCTCACCGCGCCAGACGGCAAGATCCGCATCCCGCTCAACGAAGAGGCCGAGGGCGGGAAGGGCCAGATCGACGAGTTCCTGCGCGCCTTCAACGGCGAGGGCATCCAGCACATCGCGCTGATCTGCGACGATCTCGTCGGCGCCTGGGACAAGCTCAAGGCGCTGGGCGTGCCGTTCATGACCGCGCCGCCGGAAACCTACTACGAGATGCTCGAAGAGCGGCTGCCCGGCCATGGCGAGCCTGCCGACCAGCTCAAGATGCGCGGCATCCTGCTCGACGGCACCACCGATGAAGTCGGCGCGGGCGGCCAGCCGCGCCTGCTGCTCCAGATCTTTGCCGAGGCCCGCGTCGGGCCGGTGTTCTTCGAATTCATCCAGCGCAAGGGCGACGACGGTTTCGGAAACGGCAATTTCAAGGCACTGTTCGAAAGCATGGAGCGCGACCAGATCCGCCGCGGCGTGTTGAAGGTGGAAGAGCCCGCCGGATAAGCGGCGCGGCGCACACGAAATTGGGAGAGACGGGCGGGCCCACGCAGGCTCGCCTGCAATTCCCGGGAGACCGAAGATGACTGACGAGAGCCCGATGCCAGCCCCGATGCCCGACGCGACTTTGGCCCCGAAACTTGGTGGGATCCACCATGTCGCCTACCGTTGCCACGACGCGAAGGAGACCGTCGCGTTCTACCGCGAGGTGATGGGCATGGATTTCATGCTGGCCATCGCCGAGGACAAAGTGCCCTCGACCGGCGCCCCCGATCCCTACATGCACGTCTTCCTCGACTGCGGCGGCGGCAATGTGCTGGCCTTCTTCGAGCTTCCGAATTCGCCCGAGATGGGGCGCGACGAGGCGACCCCCGCCTGGGTCCAGCACATCGCCTTCAAGGTGGAGGGCGAGCAGGACCTCCTTTCGGCCAAGCAGCGGGCCGAGGCGCGGGGCATTTCGGTGGTCGGCCCGGTCCATCACGGCGTCTTCAAGTCGATCTACCTGTTCGATCCCAACGGCCACCGCCTCGAACTCGCCTGGCAGTTCGGCAGCTCCGGCCAGATGGCCCAGCTCAAGGCCGTGGCCGACGACATGCTGGAGGAATGGGCGCGCACCAAGAAGGCCCCGCGTCACGCGGCCTGGCTGCACGAGAAGATCGCGGCGGAGACGTGAGGCTCCACGGCTACTGGCGCAGTTCCACCAGCTACCGCCTGCGCATCGCGCTGGGTCTCAAGGGGCTTGAATACGAGCAGGTTGCGGTCAACCTGCTCGACGGGGAGCAGCGCTCCCGGGAGTACCGCCGCCTCAACCCCTACGGCGGTGTTCCGGCGCTGGAGATCGATGGGCGCATCTATGCGCAGTCGATGGCGATACTGGAATGGCTCGACGAGAGCTTTCCCGACCGTCCGTTGCTCCCCCGCGATATCGAGGACCGCTTCGCGTCGCGCGAACTGTCGTTGGCGATCGCCACCGAGCTTCATGCGCCGCTCAACCTGCCGGTGCTCAAATACCTGAAAAACGACCTCGGCCATGGGCAGGACGAAGTGGACGACTGGTATCGCCACTGGATCGCCCGCACGTTCGAAAGCGTCGAGACGCGGCTGGCGCAGCGTCTGGAGGCGTCACGCGGGGCAGGGGATTTCCTGTTCGATGCGCCGGGGCTGTTCGAATGCGTCCTGGTGCCGCAGCTCTACAATGCGCGGCGGTTTTCCTGCGATCTGTCGGCCTATCCGCACCTGACACGCATAGATGCGGCCTGCCGGGAGCATCCGGCCTTCATCGCCGCGCATCCCGACCGCCAGCCGGACCGGAACTGACCGCATAAGGCCCCCGTCGGCGGGCACGCAGAGAATCCGGCGCTTTCCCTGCGTCCCGATGGGAAAAGACTACCTGGCAGGCGCCCTCAGGCCTTCGGCGTGACCCAGACCTCTACGGGCGCGGCGAACTTGCCCGGCGCAGGCTTGCCCACATGGACGCGGTCGGCGGTGACGAGTTCGCCGGTGGCGAGGTTGAAGCTCGCCCAGGGCTTGGGCATGCGGCCGAACGTCATCTTCTGGATGGGTTGGCCGGTGGTCGAATTCATGATGGTGGCGATAATGCTCATCCGCCCGCCCGTAGCGAGATCGTGGCGTGGCGGTCCAGCGGGCGGGGCAAGCTATGCACCGCCCAATTCGCTCAGCTTTCGGCAGGCGCCAGCAGCAGGTCGCGCAAGGCGTGGAGGCTGGGCAGCACTTGCGCGCAGAGCAGCGTCTGTTCCTCGGTGGCGGGCAGCAGGTCGGGCACCATCACCGTGGCAATCCCGGCCGAAGTCGCCGAGCGGACGCCCGCGGGGCTGTCCTCGATCGCGACGCAATGCGCCGGATCGACACCCAGGCGGCTGGCGGCCAGCAGGTAGGGCTCGGGATGGGGCTTGGCCTCGGTCACGTCGTTGCGGGTAACCACGAGATCGAAGTAGCGCAGCAGGCCCGCCTTTTCGAGGCGTTGCTGCGCATAAGACGCTTCCGAGGACGTGGCGATGGCCATGGGAATGCCCGCCTTGGCGAAGTGCTCCAGGATCACCTCGGCGCCGGGGCGCAGCGGGATTCCGGCATCGAGCATGGCCGCGAAGGCCCGGTCGCTCTCCTCGAAGAAGCGGTCCAGCGGGAAGTCCGGGCCCATGTGGTCGGCCACCAGGCGGCGCGAACCGTCGCGGTGGATGCCGACCATCGAATTCTGCAGCTCCGCTGCGAGCGGATAGCCCATCGCCTTGCCGGTCTGCGCGAAAGCGCGGCCGTGGGCGGCTTCGGTATCGAGCAGCGTCCCGTCCATGTCGAAGATCGCCGCGCGGATCGGGTCGGGCAGCACGGGGGAGCGAAGCGTTTCGGGCAGGGAAGTCATAGGCTCAATATGCGCCCTGACAGTGTCGGGACCATTGCAAAGGGCGAATGTGCGGTTGCGAAAAGCGCCCGTCGTCCCGGATCGTGCCCGGGACGACGGGGACATCATGCGTTGGCGTAAGTCACCGTATCGCCCACCTCGACACCGAGCAGTGCCGCCGCTGCGCCGTCCAGCGTCACGCCGCCGTCGGCAGCGTCCACTTTGCCGAGGCAGGCCCGGAACCGTGCGAGGCGGCCGGTCGCCACGAGGTGGCTGGCTTCCGTATCGTCCGCCTTGGTCAGGGCGGTAATCACGCCGGTGCGGGCGTCCTGCACGGTGCGGATCTGGTCGGTCCGGGCGAGCATGGTCGGGCCGCCGTCGAAGATGTCGACGTAGTTCTGGAAGGCGAAGTTCTCGTTCTCCAGCATCCGCATCGCCGGGCGGCCGGAGTAGTGCGGCTGGCCCATCACCTGCCGCGCCGCCTCTGAAAGCAGGGCGCAGTAGATCGGGTGCTTGGGCATCAGGTCGGCGATGAACTGGTTGCCGTGCTTGGCGTTGAATTCGTCGGCATCGCGGAAGCTCATGTCGAAGAAGCGGCCTGCGAGACCGTCCCAGAACGGCGAGTTGCCGGCATCGTCGATGGCACCGCGCAGTTCGGCCAGGGTGGTATCGCCAAAGCGCGCGCGGTGCGTCTTGATGAAGAGGTAGCGGCTGCGGGCCAGCAGCTTGCCCACGCCGGCCGAGCGTTCGGTGGCGTCCAGATAGAGCCCGCCCACTTCGCTGGCGCCGTCGAGATCGGTGCAGAGCGTCAGCATTTCGGCGCGGAAGGTGCGGCCCAGTTCCTGCGAGTGCTGCGTGATCCGGCCGATCCGGTAGGAATAGAAGGGAAACTCCGTGCCCACTTGCGAGAAGGCCTGGCAGGTGCCGCGGACTTTGCCCGTGGCGGTATCTTCCAGGATGAACACGAAGAGGTCGTTGGCGATGTCCTCGCTTTCCCGCGCGAAGCTCTTGGCCGTGCGCTTCAGCTTGGCGCCCAGCGTGGGCTTGTCCGGCGGCAGGTTGGTGAAGCCGCCGCCCGTGCCCTTCGCCATGCGATAGAGCGCGTCGAGGTCCTTTTCCTGTGCGGTGCGCAGGAGAAACGTCATGCGGGCAGAACTCCGTGGCGGTCGATCCGGTGAAGGACGAGAGCGGTGAGGCGGGCGCGGGCATCGAGGGAGTCGGCCAGCAGGAATTCGTCCGGCGAATGGATCGACCCGCCCAGCGCGCCCATGGTGTCGAGCACCGGAACGCCGCAGGCGGCGATGTTGTTGCCATCGCAGACGCCGCCGGTGTCCTTCCAGCTCATCGGCTGGCCAAGATCGGCGGCGGCCTTGCTGACGGTGCCGTAGAGCGCCTCGGTCTCGGCCGAGATCGCCTTGGGCGGGCGCGATACGTGGCCGTGGACGTGCATATGCACGTCATGCGCGGCGGAGACTTCGGCCACGGCGGCCTTGACCAGCGCCTGCGCCTCTGCCGCCAGCTCGGGCGTGGCGGGGCGCATGTTGAAGTGGAGGATCGCCAGATCCGGCACGGTGTTGTTGGGCGCGCCGCCTTCGATCCTGGCCGGATTCACCGAGAGTCCGGGACGGCGCATCGCGGCGAGGCGGAGGGCGAGATCGCCCGCTGCCACCACGGCATTGCGGCCCTCTTCGGGATTGCGGCCCGCGTGCGCGGAGCGGCCGTGGATCACCACGGCATAGTTCCCGGATCCCGGCCGCGCGCGGGCCATCTGCCCGCCGGGAAGCGCCGGTTCGTAAGTCAATGCTGCCAGTTTGCCGCGCGCCAGATCGGCGATCAGAGCGGCCGAGGACAGCGAGCCGGTTTCCTCGTCGCTGTTGATGAGGACGTCGTAACCGAGGGTCGGGCCGGAGCGCTCGTAAGCGGCAAGCCCGGCCAGCATCAGCGCGAGGCCGCCCTTCATGTCGGCCGTGCCGGGGCCGTGCAGCCTGTTCTCGTCCAGCCAGTCGCAGGTCTGGAAGGGGTGTTCGCGCGGGTAGACGGTGTCCATGTGCCCGGTCAGGATGACCCGGCGGGCCGCCTCCGGCCGTACCGAGAGCACGAGGTGGCGGCCGTGGGCCACGGCGCGGGTCTGGCCCTGGCTGTCGACTTTCTCCACCGGGGCGGGATCGACCAGCCGCACTTCCCCCGGCAGCGCCGAGAAAGCCTGGGCGAGCTGCCCGGCCATCGCGGCCAGCCCCTCGACATGGGCGGTGCCGCTATTGATCGCCGCCCATTCGAGCGTGTGGGCGAGGATCGGCGCCCGCTCGATCGGGGCCAGGAGGTCCCGTTCCTCGGCGGTGAGAGCGCTCATCCGCCCAGTTTGCCGTGAAGCTTGCCGTGCAGCTTGCCGTTCAGGGCGGCGCTGTTGCCCTGCGCGTCTGCCGCCTCGAAGCTGGCCACCGGATAGGCGCAGTAATCGGCGGCATAATAGGCGCTGGGGCGGTGGTTTCCGCTGTCGCCAAGGCCGCCGAACGGCATCGATCCGGCCGCGCCGGTGGTCGGGCGGTTGCGATTGACCACGCCCGCGCGGCTCTCCAGCACGAAGCGGTCCCACAAGCCGTCGTCGGCGCTGACGAGGCCAGCGGAAAGACCGAAGCGCGTGGCGTTGGCAGCGGCGATCGCGGCGTCGAAGTCCGGAACCCGCGTGACCTGGACGATGGGGGCGAACACTTCCTCGTCAGGCACGTCCACGCCGGTCACGTCGAGAATGCCCGGCGTCACGAAGGCGCCGCTGCGGCCCTCGATCCCGCCGAAAGGCCGCACGACCCGCGCGCCGCGCGCGACCAGTTCGTCGTAACGCTCCGCAGCGGCCTCGGCCGCGCGCTCGGAGATCAGCGGGCCGATCCACGGTTCGGGGGTCTCGTTCCAGGCGCCCACGGTGATCCGGTCCGCCAGCGCGGCCACGGCCTCGACCAGGGCCGCGCCGAAATCGTCGTCCGGCACGATCAGGCGGCGCGCGCAGGAACAGCGCTGGCCGGTGGTAATGAAGCTGGACTGGACGACGACCGAGGCGGCCTCGTCGAGATCGCCGTCCCATACCACCAGCGGGTTGTTGCCGCCGAGTTCGAGCGCGAGGATCACGTCCGGCCGATCCGCGAAGATCCGCCGGAAATGCGCGCCCGCGCCGGCCGAGCCGGTGAACAGCAGCCCGTCGATATGGCCTGCCACCAGCGCCTCGCCAGTGGCGCGAGCGCCGTGAACGATCTGGAACACGCCTTCGGGAAGGCCCGCTTCGAACCAGGCGTCGGCCATGGCCTGCCCGGTCGCAGGGGTCATTTCGGAGGGCTTGAACACCACCGTGTTGCCCGCCAGCAGGGCCGGGACGATGTGGCCGTTGGGCAAGTGGCCGGGGAAGTTGAATGGCCCGAGCACGGCCATGACGCCATGTGGACGGTGGCGCAGAACGGCCTGTCCGAACGGCATGTCGCTGCGCTTCTCGCCCGCGCGCTCGGCTTGTCCGGCGATGGAGATGCCGATCTTGCCGATCATCGAGGCGAGTTCGGCGCGCGTCTCCCAAAGCGGCTTGCCGGTCTCGCGGGCGATGACCTCGGCCACGGCGTCCTTGCGGGCTTCGAGCACGGCCTTGTAGCGCTGCACCGCCTCGACCCGGGCCGCCACGGGCAGCGCCGCCCAGCCGGGGAAGGCCGCATGGGCGCGTTCCAGCGCGGCGTCCACGGCCGCGGCGTCCGCGATCGGGCCTTCCCAGACGAGGGCGCCGCTGGCGGGATCGTAGGACCTCAGCTGGTTCATGCGTTCCTCGTGACCGCGAAGATGCCGGTGGCATTGCCCGAATCGAACGTGAGATCGAGCTTGCCGGTCTCGGGATCGATGTCGCGGGTGATGAATTCGTAGAAGGAGCCCGGCACCGGCAGCGGCACTTCGCTGCCGTCGGCCTCGCGGAAGGGGCGCACGACTTTGTCCGCCAGGATCGCCGTCTGGCGGACGCGGCCGTTCTGCGAGATTTCCACCGACGGCTTCATCGGATAGCCGTCTTCCTTCAGTTCCTCGGCCAGGATCATGACGTTGGCCGTCCGGGTGGTGGCATGGTTGAAGGCATTGCCCTCGGTGGCGATCCAGGCGCCTTCGCGGGTTTCCGGCAGGAGCACTTCGTAATCCGCCAGCGCCGGGGGCTGATGCTGCCGCTCGAAACAGGCGAGCGCGCCCTTGAGCGCGGTGACGCCCTGCTCGAAGGGGCAGGCGCCCTTGGCGGAAAGCGCGTCCAGCGCCGCCCATTCCGCTTCGCCGAGCGGATCGACGGAAGTGCCGAAGACATTGGCGCAGGCCGCCCGGGCCGCTTCGGCCAGCTGCTCGACATGGAGTTCGGACACGAAGAACTGCGGGATCGTCTCGGGCAGGTCGCGCTGGACATAGGCGCGCCCGGTCATCTTCAGCTTGGGCAGCGGATAGAGCCCGCCCACTTCATAGCCGAGCGGGATCAGAAAGCGGCCGAAAGCCTCGTGGCCGGCAGGCAGGTCGCCGGTCTCTCCGTCGATGGTGCGCAGGGCGCCGTGGTCAAAGACGATCGTCTCGCCCGCCTCGCGCACGGTCTGGACGTAACGCGCCGCGGTGGGCACGCGGACCAGCAGGTCTGCGAACAGCGCAGCGTTGAGCGCCATCGCGACTTGCGCGCGGGACACGGTATCTCCCGAGCCGGCAAGGGCGGGGTCTATGGTCAGAACGGTCAGGGCCGAAGTCGCGGCATCGTCGCCCACGGCGGCTGACAGCAGCCGGTAGAGCGTCTGGTCCCGATTCGCGAAAGGGATGGAGGCGGAGGGCATGGTGTTCCCGTCGTTTCTCAGTTTGCGCGTTCGACGGACATAGGAAAGCCCCGGAGCCAAGTCCATGCCGGGCAGGGGTAGGGCTATGCTTTTTTGTCTATACTAAATCGCGACCTGCTTGCGCCTCCGTGATGCCGCCAGCTCCCGATTCGCAACTGCACAAATGTGAACTTAACGCGTTTCCGGCCTCTGCACGGCCTTCGCGGCGGGCGCTTTGCCGCGACATGTCAGTTTTTTTGCAGTGCAGCGGGAAACTCATGGCACTCTTGGGCTTTCATTGAGCATTCTCCTCCACCTTCTGCGGGGTGCGCATGAACCTGATGCCTCGTGACGAAGAACCCGGCCGGAAATCGGGTTCGGACAAAGTCCGTTCGATCTTCGACGTGATCCCCTCCAGCGGCGACGCCGAGACGGGGCCTCTCGAAGCGAACAGGCCCGAAGCGGATCGGCCGGCACCGCGGCCTCTGCACATCGCGCTTGTCGGCAACTTTGCGCCGCGCAAGTGCGGCATCGCCACTTTCACCACCGACATCTTCGAGAAGCTGCGGGAATTCCATCCCGAGATCACGCTCGACGTGCACGCGCTGGACGATCCCGACCATCGGCTGGACTACCGGGACGTCACCGGGACGATCGCTTGCAACGATCCCGAGGACTACGCCCGCGCCGCACGCCAGATCAACGAAGCCGGCGTCGATGCGGTCTGGGTCCAGCATGAATACGGCATCTTCGGCGGCGAGGATGGCGAGATGGTGCTGGACTTCGTGGACCGTCTGGCCGCCCCGCTGGTGCTCACGCTGCACACCGTGCTGTCGGATCCCTCCGAGCGCCAGCGCAAGATCCTGCGCCACCTGATCGCGCGCGCCTCGCGTATTATGGTCATGTCGCATCATTCGCGAAACCTGCTGGAGAGCGAATACGACGCCCCGCCGCGCATCCTCGAAGTGATCGAGCACGGCGCGCCGGACCGTCCCTTCGGCCGCCAGGACGAATTCAAGGAGCAGCTGGGTCTCGACGGCCGCAAGGTGCTCATGACGTTCGGCCTGCTCAGCCGCGGCAAGGGCCTGGAACACGCGATCCGGGCGCTGCCGGCCATCGTCGCGCGCCATCCCGAGGTGATCTATCGCATCGTCGGCGCCACGCATCCCAATCTCGTCGCTTACGAGGGCGAGGCCTATCGCGAGGAATTGCAGGCCCTGGCCGATCGGCTGGGCGTGCTCTCGCACATCGCCTGGGAAAACCGCTTCCTCGAAACCGACGAGCTGCTCGACCAGCTCGAAGCCTGCGACATCTACCTGACGCCCTATCTGGGGATGCAGCAATCGACATCCGGCACGCTCAGCTATGCCGTGGCGGTGGGCAAGGCCGTGGTGTCCACGCCTTATGTCCATGCCCGCGAACTGCTGGGCGAGGGGATCGGCCGCCTGATCGAGCCGGGCTCCAGCGAGGCGATCGCGGAAGCGGTCAACGCCCTGCTCGATCGTCCGGCGGACCTCACCGCCATGCAGCGCCGCGCCTGGGCGCGGGGCCGCGAGATGATCTGGCCGCGCTTCGCCGACGCCAGCCTGCGCCTGGTAGACCGGGCCCGCGCGCCCGATCCGGCCATGCCGCCGATAACCGCGACGCCGGGCCTCGCCGCCGTGCTGGCGATGAGCGATGCCACCGGCATGCTCCAGCACTCGGTGGGTGTCGTGCCGGACCGCCGCCACGGGTATTGCCTGGACGACAATGCCCGCGCGCTCATGCTGATGAACGTCGCGCGCGGCCTGCCGGTCGCCGAGCGGATGAAGTGGAGCCTTGCCTACGCGGCCTTCGTGCAGTCGGCATGGAACCCGGACCTTGCGCGCTTCCGGAACTTCATGCGCTTCGACCGGGGCTGGTGCGAGGACGAGGGTTCGGAAGATTCCAACGGTCGCGCCATCTGGTCACTGGGGCACACATATGAACGGGCGCCGGACCAGAGCCTCTCGGAATGGGCGCTCCAGCTGTTCGAGGACGTGCTCCCCCGGCTGGCCACGATCGAGGCGCCCCGCGCCCGCGCTTTCGCCATGCTCGGCGCCTGCGCGGTGCTGCGGCGTGATCCCCGCAATGCGGCGGCGCTGGAGTGCGCGCGGGAGGGGGGCGACTTCCTCATGCGCCTGCTCGGCCATGGGCGCCGTCCCGACTGGGCCTGGTTCGAGGCCGTGCTCGGCTATGACAACCCCCGGTTGCCGCAGGCCCTGATCGAAGCGGGCCGCGCGCTGGACCGGGAAGCCTGGATCGGGGCCGGCCTGGAAACGCTGGAATGGATTTGCCGCCAGCAGGTCTCCGCGCGCGGCCAGTTCCGCCCGATCGGCTCGGAAAGCTTCGGCAAGCCGCATGGCTACCTGCCGTTCGACCAGCAGCCACTGGAAGCCCAGGCCGCCATCGAGGCAGCCTGCTCCGCCTGGACCGCCACGCATGGTGCCTTCTGGGTGGAACATGCGCTGACGGCATGGCGCTGGTTCTTCGGCGGCAACGATCGCGGCGTCATTCTGGCGGACATTGCGACGGGCCGTTGCCGGGATGGGGTCACACCGAGGGGAGTCAACGCCAATTGCGGTGCGGAATCCATTCTCGCCTTCCAACTTTCGCACTATGCTCTGGCCGAGCTTGCCGTGTCGGCACCGCTCGGACGTGGAGGAGGATTGCTTGAATCGGCCCGAGAACGTCTGGTCTGAACCGCTCCATGTTTTTGAGACTCGCCTTTACGCCGATCCGGCGCGAGTCGTGCTGCGCCCGTTCCACCTGGGCTGGCAGGGCAAGAACGCGCCCGGCGGCCGTGCGAACAAACTCGTGGAGGATATCGCCGGCCTGAGCGAAGAGCAGGTCGCCTCCGAATACGAGCGCGTGCTGCGCGACTTCAAGGAGCGGCACTGGCAGACTGAGAACATATTCGCCGACCGCTTCCTGGAAGTTGCGTCGAATCTGGATCTTGATCCCACCCAGTTTTCCGAGACGCGCCAGCGGCTGATCGGGGCCTATTTCTGCCACGAATATACGTTCGCGGCAGCGGCCCTGATGAACCCCTCCATCGTGCCAGCGCCCGACCAGTCTGGAATGCAGGACGGCGCGGTGCGCTTCATCATGTCGCTGCGGGCCGTGGGCGAAGGGCACATCAGCTCCATCGCCTTCCGCGAAGGCATAGCCGAGGCCGACGGCACGTTCTGCCTCTGGCCGCAGGCCTCCTTCGCGACGTCCGTGGAACTGGACGAGGAAGGCGAAGTCGATGCCGACGGCGCCGTCTCGGTCCACCGCCATCCCGAATCGAGCCTGTCCAACACCGTGATCTTCCCGATCACCGAACAGCAGCGCGGCGGGCTGGAAGACTTGCGCCTCGTGCGGTTCGACCATGGCGGCGGCGACTTCGAATGGGTGGGCACTTACACGGCCTATTCGGGCAGTTCGATCCGCTCCGAACTGCTGCGCACGCGCGATTTCCGGGCGTTCGAGCTGGAGCCTATCCGCGGCCGTGCCGGTCGCAACAAGGGGATGGCGCTGTTTCCCGAGAAGATCGACGGCCAGTTCGCCATGGTCGGGCGCCAGGACGGCAAGAACCTGTTCCTGCTCCGCTCCGACTCGCTCGACATGTGGGACGACGACGGCGTGCTGCTGATGGAGCCGAAATACCCTTGGGAATTCATCCAGATCGGCAATTGCGGCAGCCCGATCCCGACCGAGCACGGCTGGCTGCTGTTCACGCACGGTGTGGGCGCCATGCGCAAATATGCGCTCGGCTGCGCCTTGCTGGACCTGAAGGACCCGTCGAAAGTCCTCGCCCGCACGGTCGAGCCGGTGCTGACGGCGGAAAATGCCGACCGCTCGGGCTATGTGCCGAACGTGGTCTATACCTGCGGCGCCCTGAAAGTGGGCGAGCGGCTGCTCCTGCCCTACGGCATTTCCGATAGCACCGTGGGCTTCGCCACTTGCGAGATCGACGGGCTGCTGAAGCTCATGGCCTGATCGCCTCAGGTCCCCAGGTGCCCGGTCGTGTCGTAGCGGATCGAGGTATAGGGCACCTGGAAGTAGTCCAGCACCGTGTAGCCCGCCTTGCCCAGCCTTGAGCGGGAGCGGCCGAACAGCAGTTCGCCGAGGTTGAGGCCAAGGCCCACGAACAGGTGACGCTTGGGTTCCTTGCCGGCCAGGCGGTCGTCGATCATGAAATCGCTGCCGTAGTAGCCCACCTGCAGGTCCACGAAGCGCAGCGGCGTGCGCTCCAGCGCTTCGAAACCCGCCCCCTTGAACGAGAGCATGTAGCGCTGCTGGGCATAATGGGCCTGGCCGCGGTAGCTGTAGATATTGTCGTCCGGGATGATCTCGATCTTGAAGGCGACTTTCTCGCGCATGCCGGGCACCGTGTTGCGCAGGATCGAAAAGCCCGCGCCGACCAGGTTCATCGTGATGTCCTGCATCGAATAGCCGCTGTCCGTCTCGATCCCGTCCGAAATCTCGTTGAGCGCCATGAAGGTCGAGGCGAGGATCGCCGCCGTCACCGCGTCGCCTTGCGAGGCATGAGTCTTGTCGTGGAGCCGCATGTGCAGGATTTCGGCGATCAGGTAGGTGTCGAAGGCATGAGTGAGCTTGTCGATGCCGAGGTTGGTGGTGTCCTTCCCGAACCAGCCCTCATTGTGGAAGTGGAAGCTGGTGGTTTCGCGGAACAGCTTCTTGCCGCTCTGGAGGCTGAAATAGCCGAGCAGGATCAGCGTCTCCCACTTGATCGTGCCGAGCTGGCTGAAGAAGTCGGGATTGGCGGCGTAAGCGCGCGGCACATGGTCCGACCAGCGGCGCGGCTGCAGATCGGCAGGGAGCATGGGCGGCAGGCGATCCCCCGGACCGGCGCCGGGTTCGCCGCTGGGCCTGGCGAGCGGCGCATCACCCGGGTCCTCCAGCGAAACCTGGCCGGTTTCCGCGCCGGACGGCGGCGTGTCGAACGGGCTGCGCGGGCGTTCCCGAGCTTCGGCCAGATCGGTCAGATCCCACTGCGCCAGGCTGGCGTCTGCCTCGGCCTCAGGGGCGAGATCGGGCCATTCGCCGAAGCCATGGGCCCTGGCGGGCGCGGCGAGGAAAGCGGTCAGGACCAAGGAACCGAGAAGCAAGTTGCGCATGCATCATCCCCGGCCCCCCGGAGCAGACGTGATGTGCGACCAACCGGGTGCGAGTAGGCGCCCGAAAAACCGGAAATTCAACTAGGACTTTCATGGATATGCCGGGCGGGGCGAGAGAGCATCGCCGCTCTCCCGCCCCGCCCGGCGGAACCCTGGGCCGGATCAGCCGTGCGCGCCGAACTCGTTCGCCAGCGCCGTGGTGATCCGCAAGGACAGGGCATAGGAGCGGGCGATCGGGTCGATGTAGTCGCTGTGGATGCGGGTATAGCCGGTCGCGCTCGAGTCCGGGTAGTCGCTGGGGCAATCCACCTTGAAGTCGTCGATCGAGGGGAAGCTGGTGGGGAAGGCGCGGCGCAGCTGGGCCAGGCCATCCTCGACGCGCAAGGTGAAGAACATCTCCAGCACGTCGTCGCGGCTGATGTCGTTGGCGCGGCTGAAGGGCGGGACCATCACCGCGCGCAGGAACATGTGCTTGAACAAGGCGATGCGCAGGGACTGGAGCACGCCCAGGCTGCGGCGGGTGTGCTCGCGGTCCGGCAGCGGGGCTTCGTCCGGCAGCAGGTCGAGCAGGAAATGCAGCTTCATCGCGTCGACGCGCAGGCGCGAGGCGAGGCGGCGGAACACGCCGGTGCGATCGTCCTTGGTCAGGTATTCGGCCAGCTTCAGGCAGGCCTCGGCGATGTACTGTTCGTCGCCGCGATAGGGGCGGCTGGCCCAGTAGGCGGAATTGAACAGCTCGCCATAAGCCGCCACGGTCTTGATCGAGGCCAGCGCATTGGCACTGCGCGCCAACCGCATAAGTTGCTGGCCGCGCTCGCTTTCGCGCAGGAGCACGGCAATTTCCTCGCGGTTGCCGTCGGAGGCGGTGCCGATCCCGGCGATCACGTTCACCGGGTAGCCGAGCTGCTGGAGGATGGCGTTGTGCGGGATCGCGCGGATCTGCCGCAGGCTCATCGAACGGTCGGAAGCGAGGTCCGACTGGCGGCGCGACTTGCGGCTGCCGGTATCGTTGAGCAGGCCCAGCCCGAAAGCGGTGATCGCGCGGCTATAAGTCGCGCTTTCGAGATGCTCGTGCTGGACGCCGCGGATCGCCCGGTAGAAATCGAGGCTGAGATCGGTGCGGCGGTAGAACAGATCGGTGGGCGCATCGGCATCGGCGCCCCAGAGCGGCATTTCGGCCATGCGCGTGAGCGTGGCGAGGGCCAGTTCGTCCGAGCCGAACCAGAGGTAGCCGTCCCCGCCCTGGAACGAGACTTCCGGTTCCAGCCGGATGCCGGCGCGCAGGAAGCGCCGGCGCGCCCAGGGCGACATCGGCCACTGGAAGCGGTCCTTGATGCTGGAAGGATGAGCGCCGCGGCCCATCGATTCGCCGTGGGTGTTGAAGATCAGCGCCGAAACGTCGGTCAGCCCGTTGGCGACCATCGCTTCGGACAGGCGGCCCTGAAGACGCTCGATGGCGAGCGCGGCGGGCACCTGGCCGACGAAACGGCCCGCGTCCGAGAAGCCGGTCTGGATCGAGACGCGGCCGCGCTTGCGCGCATAGTCGCGGTAGGCAGGCTCTGCCAGCACGGCATCGACGAAGCGGCCGCCATGTTCCAGCGCGCTTTCGGTCTCGAACAGCGGCGAGACGTCCACCTTGTCGTCGATCCCGAACATGCGCGCGAAATAGAGCGCGGCCAGGATCGTGGTCGGTTCCTCGCACTCGGCCACGAGCATGCGGATCGGCGCATCGGCGTCGATATGGGCCAGGATCTGGGCCATGGCCAGGAACTGGCGCACGGCGGTGGAATTCTCGATGGCGAGTGCGGCGAAGTTGGACTTGAGCGGCACGACTTCGGCCAGCAACTCGCGCATGCGCACCAGCGCGGCCTGGCTGGCGAGCGAAAGCTTGCCTTCCGGGTCGATGCGCAGGCGGATCGCATTCTGGAGCTGGGAGGCGTTCACCCGGAAGTGGATCCAGCCCATGCCCAGGCCGTCCGCCCGCATGGCGGCGGCAGTCACGAGCAGGGTGCGCGCAATTTCCTGATCGGCATGGCGCGCTTCGTTTTCCAGCGCGGTGATGACCCCTTCCAGGCTGACCAGCCGGTCGGCATGATCCGCGGTCAGCGCGTTGGCGGCTTCCGAAAGCGCCTCCGGCGAGGAAAGATCGGCGGCGAAGCGGGCGACCATGTCCTCGGTCAGCTTGCCGGCGCGGGCCAGCTTCTGCGCGATGTCCGGCGCGGCCTGCATGAGGCTTTCCGCATAGCCGGCGAGGCGCAGCGCCTTTTCCTGAAGGCGGTAGCGGATCGAGGTGGACCAGCCGATATCGGTGCGGCCGTCCATGTCGTAGCCGACCCACGAGGCGAAACGCGCCGGCATCGGGTTCAGCCCGCGCCAGCGCTTCGGCCAGCGGGCGGCGGCAATGTCGAAGAGGCGGGCGTTGATGCGGTCGCGGGCCTTCTGGCCGCGCGCGATCGCTTCCATCGCCTTGTCATGCTCGTAGTCGAGCGTGATCTGGTCGCGCTCGGAAGATGCGGCACAGACCGTGGCGTCGCTGAAATCGCCGTTCGAGGCCGAGACGGCCACGGCCTCGGTCTGCGCGGTGGAGAGCAGGAACGTGGGGTGCGCGGTGAAGACCACATGGGCGGCCGGGCGCTGCCAGCGGACGGCGAAGGCGGTGAAGTCGTCCTCCTCGGCCGCCGCGTCGATCCGTGCGTCGTTCTCGGCAAGGCCGACGGGGGCGAGCAGCCGGTCGAGACGGGCGGCACGGGCGCGCAGGCCCTCGCACTCCATCTCGGCGACGAGAGCCTCGATATGATCGAGGCTCATCTCGCCGGTCTCCAGCCGCCGCGACAGTTCGAGGCCGAGCTGGAAGACCGGGTTGTAGAGCGGCGTCTGGGCCGTGAGGACGTGCAGTTCCTGGAGCCGCTTGTCGAGGTCCTCGACGGTGGTCAGAGCCGCCCCGCTCACTGGGCGAGCCCTGCTGCCGCGCGGGCCGCCGTCTCGATCGCGGCGACGTCCGGCTTGCCCTTGGGAACCATCCAGCTGCCGCCGACGCAGAGCACGGCATCGAGGGCGAGCCATTCCGGCGCGTTCTGGGGCGTCACGCCGCCGGTGGGGCAGAACTTCGCCTTGAACAGCGGGGCCGCGATCGCCTTCAGCGCCGAAGGTCCGCCCGCCGCCATGGCGGGGAAGAACTTCAGCCGGTCGAACCCGCATTCCAGCGCGAACATCACGTCGCTGGCATTGGCGGTGCCGGGCAGGAACGGGATCTGCGACTTGTAGGCGGCTTCGGCCAGCATCGGCGTGAGGCCGGGCGAGACGATGAACTCGGCGCCCGCGTCGATCGAGCGCTTCAGGTCGTCGGGCGAAAGCACCGTGCCCGCGCCGACCACGGCGCCGGGAACCTGCTTCATGATCTTGATCGCCTCGATCGCGCATTCGGTGCGCAGCGTCACCTCAAGCGCGGGCAGGCCGCCGGCGACGAGAGCTTCGGCGATCGGCAGGGCGTGTTCGATATCCTCGATCACCAGCACCGGGATCACCGGGGCAAGACGCATGACCTTTTCGACGGCTTCGGACGGGCTGCTCATTGGACGTGCTCCCTGACATAGGCGGCAGCCGCGCCGTAGAGGCCGGGCTGCGGGTGAGTGATGAGCTTGACGGGGATCTGCGCCATCATCGAGGCAAAGCGCCCCTTGGCGCGGAAGCGCTCCGAAAAGCCCGAGGACAGAATGGTTTCGCGGATACGGTAGCCGAGGCCCCCGGCGATGATGACGCCGCCTGCACCGTGCGCCAGCGCATAGTCGCCCGCCGCGCTGCCCAGCGAGAGGCAGAAACGGTCGACGGCGGCGGCGGCCAGCGGGTCTTCGTAGTTGGTGCCGGCGGTCCAGATCTCCACGTCGGTCAGGTCGTGGACGGCGCGGTTCTCCATGGCGGCGAGCGTCTGGTAGATGTCGACGATGGCCGGGCCGGAGACGACGCGCTCCACCGAGACGCGATTGTGGCGCTTGCGCAGGCGCGCGAGCACGGCATCCTCGATCAGGTCGAGCGGGGCATAGTCGACATGGCCGCCTTCGGTGGCCTGCACATGGTAGAATCCGCCCTGGCCGTGCGGCAGCCCGTTGCGCCACAAGTGCGCGACGCCGAGCCCGGTGCCCGGCCCGAGCACGCTGAGCGTGCCGGTGGCGGGCAGCGGCCCTTCCGGCCCGGCCAGGTGCAGGAACTGGTCCTCCGGCGCCAGCGCCACGGCATAGGCGACCGCCGCGAAGTCATTGACGACGGTATAGTGTTCGACGCCCATCTTCTCGGGGATCATCGCGGGGCGAATGATCCAGGGGTTGTTGGTGAAGCGGATCACCTCGCCGCCGACCGGGCCGGCTATCGCGATCGAGATGGCATTGGGCAGATGCCCGCCATTGCGCTCGCGGAAAGCCTGCCAGGCCAGCTGGAAGCTGCCGTGTTCGCTGGTGTGCAGGGTGACGGGTTCGCCCAGCGTGATCCGGCCCTGGCCGTCTACCGAGGCCAGCGCGAAGCGGGCGTGCGTGCCGCCGATATCGACGGCGACGAGTTCGGTTGTCTCAGCCGCACTCACAGGCCCGCGACCTCCAGCATCGAGGAGCCGCCCTGTTCGGCGCCGCCCGCGTTGATGCGGAACATCGCGAAGAGTTCGCGGCCCATGCCCTCGGCAGGCGCGGGCAGCGGCGCGGGGGTGCGGCCCGAGAGGTCGGCCGTGGTGGACAGCGTGCCGTCCTCGGCCGAGAGGCGCACGATATCGCCGTCCTGGAGATAGGCGATGGGGCCGTCTGCCAGGGCTTCCGGGGTGACGTGGATCGCGGCAGGAACCTTGCCCGAAGCGCCCGACATGCGGCCGTCCGTGACCAGTGCCACCTTGAAGCCGCGATCCTGCAGCACGCCCAGCGGCGGCGTCAGCTTGTGCAGTTCGGGCATGCCGTTGGCGCGCGGGCCCTGGTGGCGCACGACCACCACGACGTCGCGGTCAAGCTCACCCGCCTTGAAGGCGTTGATGACGGCTTCCTGCGTCTCGAACACGCGGCACGGTGCCTCGATGGTCCAGCGCTCCTGATCGACCGCGCTCGTCTTGAACGTGGCGCGCCCGACATTGCCGGAGACGAGGCGCATGCCGCCGTCGGGCAGGAAGGGCTTCGCCACCGTGCTCAGCATGGCATCGTCGCCGCTGACGGTGGGGGCGGGCTTCCACTTGAGTTCGCCGTCGTCGAGCGTCGGCTCGGTGGCATAGGCGCGCATGCCGTCCTTCGAGACGGTGAGGATGTCCTCATGCGCGAGCCCTGCGTCGAGCAGTTCGCGCACCACCCAGCCCATGCCGCCGGCGGCGTGGAAGTGGTTCACGTCGCCCGAACCGTTGGGGTAGACGCGGGTGATGAGCGGGACGGCGGCGGAAAGCTCGTCGAAGTCCTGCCAGTCGATCTGGATGCCGGCGCAGCGGGCCATGGCGGGCAGGTGGATCGCGTGGTTGGTCGATCCGCCGGTGGCGAGCAGGCCGACGATGGCGTTGACGATCGCCTTTTCGTCCACGAGGTGGCCCATCGGGCGGAAGTCGTCGCCCTTGCGGGTCATCTCGGTCACGCGGTGGACGGCGGCGCGGGTGACGGCCTGGCGCAGCGAGGTGCCGGGCGGCACGAAGGCGGCGCCGGGCATGTGCAGGCCCATCATCTCCATCATCATCTGGTTGGAGTTGGCCGTGCCGTAGAACGTGCAGGTACCGGCCGAGTGATAGGAGGCGCTTTCGCTGGCCAGCAGCTCCTCACGCCCGACCTTGCCCTCTGCATAGAGCTGGCGGACTTTCTGCTTTTCCTTGTTGGAAATGCCGCTGGGCATCGGGCCCGAAGGGATGAACACGGCGGGCAGGTGGCCGAAGCGCAGCGCGCCCATGACCAGGCCCGGCACGATCTTGTCGCAGATGCCCAGCAGGGTCATGCCGTCATACATCGCGTGGCTGAGCGAGACGGCGGTGGACAGGGCGATGGTGTCACGGCTGAACAGCGAAAGTTCCATGCCGTCGAAGCCCTGGGTCACGCCGTCGCACATGGCGGGCACGCCGCCTGCGACTTGCGCGGTTGCGCCCACTTCGCGGGCATAGAGCTTCATCTGCTCCGGATAGCGGCCATAAGGCTGATGGGCCGAGAGCATGTCGTTGTAGGCGGTGACGATGCCGACGTTGATCGCCTTGCCCGTGGCGATGGCGGGCTTGTCTTCGCCGCTGGCGGCAAATCCGTGCGCGAGGTTCGAGCACGAAAGGAACGATCGGTCCGAATGACGGCCGGCTTCGCGCTCGACCAGGGCGAGGTAGCGGGTGCGGCTGGGCTTCGATCGTTCGATGATGCGATCGGTCACGCGGGCGACCACCGGGCTGAGGTTGCTCATGGGGTTACTCCTGCACTTTCCGTCTGTCTTTTTTGTCTCAGCCTCCCGAAGCCGCCGCTTGCGGGATCTCCCGAGCGGGGCTTGAAGGCATTCAGGTAACCGGTGTCAACACATATCTTCCACCGGTTTGCGGGGGAATTTCACGCGGCCGGGCATGGAGGACCGTTCACGCACCCGGTCATATAGGGTGCGTGCCGGATTCATGCCCGCGCCGGCTTCCTTGCTGGAGCCCGATCACGCATGCGCGATCACTCGTGCCAAGTGACGCCGTCGCGCTCGGCGAGGGCGATGGCGGCGGAGGGGCCCCAGCTTCCGGCGGTATAAGTCTTCGGCTCCTGGCCCTGGTCTTCCCACTCGGCGCGGATGGCGTCGATCCACTCCCACTGTGCTTCCACCTCGTCACGGCGGACGAACAGCGTCTGCTCGCCCTCGATCAGGTCGAGCAGCAGGCGCTCGTAAGCGATGCGGCGCTGGGGGCCGGCGAAAGCGTCGGGCATGGTGATGGCGAGCGGGATCGAACGCAGGCCGAAGCCGTTGCGGTCCAGCCCCGGCACCTTGGCCATGAGCGAGAGCGTGATGTTCTCGCTCGGCTGGATGCCGATGACCAGGCGGTTGGGCACCGTGCGGGCGCCGCGGCCGTGGAAGATCGAGTGCGGCACGTCGCGGAACTGCACGACGATCTCGGTCGTGCGCTTGGGCAGGCGCTTGCCGGTGCGCAGATAGAAGGGCACGCCCTGCCAGCGCCAGTTGTCGATATGCGCCTTGATCGCGACGAAAGTCTCGGTGTTCGAATCCTTGCCGAGTTCGTCGTCGTAGCCCGGCACGGCCTGGCCGCCGATGGCGCCGGCGCGGTACTGGCCGGTGACGGTCTCGTTGGCGGCAACCTTGCGCAAGCTGCGCAGGATCTTCACCTTCTCGTCGCGCACGCTGGTGGCGTCGTAGCTGACCGGCGGCTCCATCGCGACGAGCGCGAGCAACTGGAGCATGTGGTTCTGCACCATGTCGCGCAGCGCGCCCGAATCGTCGTAATAGGCCACGCGCGATTCAAGGCCGACGGTTTCGGCCACGGTGATCTGCACATGGTCGATATGCGCCGCGTTCCACAGCGGTTCGAACATCAGGTTCGCGAAGCGCAGCGCCAGCAGGTTCTGGACGGTTTCCTTGCCCAGGTAGTGGTCGATGCGGAAGATGCGGTCTTCCGGGAAAGCACGGGCGACGGCGTCGTTGATGACCTTGCTGGAGGCAAGATCGATGCCGAGCGGCTTTTCCAGGCCGATGCGCACGTTCTCGCCGGCCAGGCCGCTGGCCTGAAGGCCGCGAATGGTCGGCTCGAACAGGCTGGGCGCCGTGGAGAGGAAGATCGAGAGGCCGTCCTGCGGCTGGCCGACTTTGGCGGCCAGGGCGTTGAAGCCTTCCATCTGGTTGGCGTCCAGCGTCTGGTACGACAGCCGGTTGAGGAAGCGCGCCATGCCGCCGCGCCGTTCGGCGGGCAGGAACTGTTCGAGCGAGGCCCGCGCGAAATTGCGGAACTCGGCGTCGTCATGCTCGGACCGGGCCGTGCCGATGATCTCGACCTTGGGGTCCAGCAGGCCCTCCGCATCGAGGGCGCAGAGCGAGGGAAGCAGCATGCGGCGGGAGAGATCGCCCGTCGCGCCGAACAGGAGCAGTCGGTCTGACGTGAATGGAGCGGAAATGGAATTGGTCACTTGGCGCTGTCCACCTTCTGGGGGTTTATCCACCTATAGGGTCATTTTCCGCCGGGGATCGACGGGCTCCTCCTCCTGCGTTCCCTGTCATACCTTCCCGCGAGGAAGAGCTGCCTCTCTTCGCGGTTGCAGCATGACACGGACTGCGTGCGACGTGCTAGGCGAGAGCGCGCAAAACCTCAACCTCGTTTGCACGGATTGAACAGGAGAAGTGGCCGCAAGCGCATTTGGCATCGGGTGATGCCGGTATTTTCCGCAAGTTCGTTGCGATGGCGTCTTTGTCCTGTCGTCAGGTAAGGGCATGGAGAACGATCAGCAGCCGCGCGAACGGCCTCGACAGTCCGCATCGGAGAGGCAATCCGGGCGAAGAACAGGAAGCACGATCATGGCCGGTGACGGCACTCACCTCCTCGAACACCTCCAGACCCCGGCGATGATGGTCTCGCGCGGGCAGGTCCGCTTCGCCAACAGCGCCGCCCGGGCGCTTCTGGGAGCGCATATCGTGGGGCAGGACGTGCGTATCGCCATTCGCGAACCGCGGGCCGTGGGCGCGATTCTCAGCGAGGAGGGCGGTATCGCCCGCGTCTCCGGGCTTTCCACCGGCGGCAGCGTCTGGGAAGTGGATTGCCGCGTGGTTTCGGCGACGGACCGCCTGGTCAGCCTTTACGACCTGTCGGAACGCGTCAGCGTCGCCAAGTCGCACGCCGATTTCGTCGCCAATGCCAGCCATGAACTGCGCACCCCGCTCGCCAACGTGCTCGGCTATGTGGAGACGCTGCACAATCCCAAGGCCGGCGGCGACGAGAGCGTACGCACGCGCTTCCTCGACACCATCCGCCACGAGGCGCAGCGCATGCAGGCGTTGATCTCGGACCTGATGTCGCTCTCGCGGATCGAGGCGGTGAAGCACGAGGTCCCCTCGGAGCGGGTGGAGATGGTGGCGCTGGCGAAGGAAATCGCGGGCGAGGCGCGGGGCGATGCGCAGATCACCGTCCATTCGAACGGGGACAACGCCGTCGTCACCGGCGATCGCGGGCAACTGGCGCAAGTGCTGCGCAACCTCATCGACAACTCGCTCAAGTACGGCAAGCAGGGCGGTCCGGTGGACGTCGGCCTCGAATCGACGCCGACCGGCTGGCTGCTCGTCACTGTCAGCGACCACGGCGACGGCATCTCGCCCGAGCACCTGCCCCGCGTGACCGAGCGCTTCTATCGGGCGGACACCAGCCGCAGCCGCATGGTCGGTGGGACGGGGCTGGGGCTGTCGATCGTCAAGCACATCGTCGAGCGCCATCGCGGCCGCTTCGATATCGACAGCCGCCCGGGCATGGGCACGACCGCCTCGCTGATGCTGCCGCTGCGCAAGGAAGAGGCCGGCGCCTGAGGCGTCTGGCCGGCTGGTCGTCGGGCTGGCTGACCGGCTGGCCAGGCCAGGCAAGTTCGGCCCCTAGAAGTCCAGTTCGAACCGCGTGCCCACGACTTGTGCGTCGTAGTCGGTCTTGCCCGAAGTGGTGGGCGTGGCGCCGGTATAGGCCAGGAGCGCGTAGTTCACGTTGAAGCGCAGGTTCTGGATCGGCTCCCAGACGAGCGCGGCGATATAGCCGTTCTGGGTGCCGCCGCGAATGTCGCGGTCGTTGAGGTCCAGCCAGTCGTAGCGCACCGTGAGCAGGACCGAGCCGAAGCCGTCCTGGCCCAGCGGGTGGGCAGGCTTCTCGACGCGGAAGATGCCTTCCTTGAAGCCCCGGTGGTCGCCCTTGGTAAGGAAGATGCCGGTCTCGGCATAAGCGCCCTGGAAAGTGACGGTGGAGGCGTCGAGGCGGTCGGCGGTGAGCACGTGATATTCGGCCGCCGCATGCCAGCGGCCCCTGATCGCGGCGAATTCCAGTCCGTAGTGATCTTCTTCCGAGACGTTCATCGCCGGGGTGCCGATCAGGCGGGTATTGGTGGAATGCACATAGGGCCGCTGGCGGTAGCGCGTGTCGCTGTCCGCCAGGCGCCCGAGCCGGCGCCAGTGGGCCGAGCCGCCGAAGTGGAGCTGGAAGTCACCCACCTTGGGCGAAAACGCCAGGCGCCCGTCGAGGCCGAAGCTGTTGTTCTCGTCGCCGCCGTTCTCGCCGTCGTTGCTGTTGGAGAGTGCGCCGATATCGTCAGTGAAGACGCCCGCCTGCGCCAGCCAGGGGCCCTTGTTGTACTGGAACGCCATGCCCAGGCGGCGCTCGAAGTTGAAGGCGTCGGTGAAGGCGGCGCGTTCCATCACGCTGCCGCTGGTGTCGCCGGTCAGTTCGTCCAGCGACTGGAACGAGTTCTGGTTGCCCAGCCGGATCTGCCAGGGGCCGGTGTGGTAGCCGACATATGTGTCGACGAGGTCGACGGCGTTGTCGGAAAGTTCGAGTTCCAGCTTGTAGTCGAAGCCCGCGCCGATGGCGCCTTCCGCGCCGAGGCGGATGCGGCGCATCTCGCTCGAAAAGCCGAGGCCCTTGTCGTGGAGGCCCTTCGGCGCGCCCACGTAGTTGGCGTCCGCCTGGATGCGGCCCTTGACCTTGAAGAGGTTGTCGCCCTTGGCGAACTGGGGGCTGCCCTTCCACTCGATGGCGGTGTCGTCCTTAGCCTTGGCCGCGCCGGCGGATCCTGCAGTTCCGGCAGCGAGCGCCGCGGCAGGGGCCGGCTGCGATCCTGGACCGGCGGGGGATCCGGCATCGGTGGCTGCGTCGGTGGCTGCATGGGGGGCGCCGCCGCCGGGCGCGGCGGCGTTGAGCCGCGCTTCCATGGCTTCCATCTGCGCCTTCATCGTGCGGATCTGCGCCCGCAGTTCCTCGGCCTCCTGCGCCGAGATGGCCTGGGCATGGGCGCCCGGTGCGGAAAGAACGACGGCGACCGCGGTCGCGCTGGCCATGATGAGACGCATATCAGGCATTCTCCTAAGCGCTGCACCGATGTGCCGGGCGCGACGAGGCCGATTATTGCCGTTCAATGACAGTTTGATGACTAATGTGACGGTGAATGTGACGAATATGACGATCAGTATCAGCGCTTCGTCCGGGCGATTCGACCGCCCGTTACAGGTTAGTGTGCCCAAGCCCCCTGACCCGGTGAATTCCGCAAGTCCGAATCGAGACAGGCGCAAGCCAGTCCCCGAAACGGCCGGCATCCGCAGGGGCGGCGCCGGAGCGATCCGAGTCGCGGCAAAGTTTCTCATCGACATGGCCGGGAAACAATCCCGACACACCGCGCATGGAGGGCGCCGGGTCGCAACGCGACTCCATGAAGCGGGAAGGTGGGGCCATCCGCGGACGCTTTCATGACATTACCCGGTCGGGCGGCATGGCCAGGCCCGACAGGAGGGACCTGGGCGCAAATGGGGTTTGGCCAAGCTCGTCCGAAAGAGGTATGGAGCAGCGAACCGCCCGGATTTGCGTGACTTGGCGAGTTATGTCACTTCATTGTCATGGAAGTGTCATCCTACCCCAATAGGGGCGTCGGAGAATGAAAGCCCAAGGGGTTAAAACCATGCGTTCGACCAAGACCATCATCTTCGCCGCTGCCTCCGTCCTGGCTCTGAGCGCCTGCGGCGGATCGGGCGGCTCGACTGCGGGCTCGCGCGATTTCGTGCGGGCCGTGGGTTCCTCCACCGTCTATCCTTTCGCCACCGCCGTGGCCGAGCAGTTCGCCAAGGCCGGCGGCAAGTCGCCGGTCATCGAATCGACCGGCACCGGTGCGGGCATGAAGCTGTTCTGCGCCGGCGTCGGCGCCCAGCACCCTGACATCGAAGACGCCTCGCGCCGCATGAAGAAGTCGGAATACGACGAATGCGTCAAGAACGGCGTGACCGAGATCGTCGAGATCCAGGTTGGCATCGACGGCATCGCCTTTGCAGAAGGCAAGAGCGGCCCGAACATGAAGCTGACGCCTGCCGACATCTACAAGGCGCTGGCGGCCAATCCCTTCGGCAAGCCGAACACCGCCAAGACCTGGAAGGACGTGAACCCCTCGCTTCCGGCCGAACCGATCCTCGTCTACGGCCCGCCGTCGACCTCGGGCACGCGCGATGCGCTCAAGGAACTGATCCTTGAGGCGGGCTGCAAGACCGATGCCGCCACCGCCGCGCTGAAGGACAGCGACAAGGACAAGTACGAGGCGACCTGCCACGACATCCGCGAGGATGGCCCCTATGTCGACGCCGGCGAGAACGACAACCTGATCGTCCAGAAGATCTCGCAGAATCCCAAGGCGATCGGCATCTTCGGCTTCTCCTTCCTCGAAGAGAACGCGGGCACCATCAAGGGCATCCCGATGTCCGGCATCGTGCCGACTTACGCCTCGATCTCCGACTTCTCGTACCCCGGCGCGCGTCCGCTCTACATCTACGTGAAGAAGCAGCACCTCGCCCCGATCAAGGGCCTGCAGGGCTACGTGGCCGAGTGGGCCAAGTCCTGGGGTCCCGATGGTGCCCTGAAGGCCAAGGGCATGGTGATCTCGCCTGACGACGTTCGCGCCAAGAGCGCCGACATCGTCGCCAAGATGACTCCGCTCGATCCCTCGGTTCTGAAGTAATCCCCTTAGCGGGCAGGGACGCGAAGGGCGGCCATACATGATTCTTACCGGAGTACTTCTGGCCGTCCTCGGCCTCGGTCTCGTTGGCTGGTTTGCCGCACGGGGCCGGGCCCGGCTGCTCCATACCGGCCGCGGCACGATGCATTCGATGCCCGGCTATCACGCATGGCACGTCGCCCTGTGGATCGTCGTCCCGGCGCTGATCGCCTGGGGCGCGTGGCAGGCGATCATGCCGGGTCTTGTCGACGGGGCGGTCATGGCCGACCCCGCGGCAGCCCAGCTTCCCGCAGACCCGATGAGCCGCGCGGCGATCCTCGCCGAAGCCAAGGCCATTGCCGACAATCCCGACACGGTGGCGTTCAACCCGCTGTCGAACGCGATGTCCGTGCCCGTGCGCGACGCCCATTCGCGCTTCGGCCTGATCGGCGCGCTCCTGGTGGCGATCGTCGCCCTGGCCGGCGGCGGCTGGGCCTTCACCCGCATCCGGGCGAACTTCCCGGCGCGCACCCAGGTGGAGCGCGGCATTCTGGCGCTGCTGCTGATCGCCTCGCTGATGGCGATCCTCACCACGTTCGGCATTGTCGGCTCGCTGCTGTTCGAGGCCGGACTGTTCTTCCGCGACGTCTCGCCGATCGATTTCCTCACCGGCATCCACTGGTCGCCGGGCAATGCGCGCAGCGATAACCTTGCCGACAGCTTCGGTGCGGTGCCGCTGTTCTGGGGCACGATCTACATCGGCGCGATCATCGCCATGATCGTGGCGATCCCGCTCGGCCTGATGAGCGCGGTCTACCTCACGCAATATGCTTCCAGCACCGTGCGCAAGTGGCTCAAGCCCATGCTCGAGATCCTGGCCGGCATTCCCACCGTGGTCTACGGCTACTTCGCCGCGCTGACGGTGGCGCCGATCTTCCGCGACTTCGCGGGTTCGCTCGGCATGGCCAACCCCTCGACCGAGAGCGCGCTGGCGGCCGGCGTGGTGATGGGGGTGATGATCATCCCCTTCGTTTCCTCGATGGCCGACGATGCGCTCGCCGCCGTGCCCCGCGCCATGAGCGACGGTTCGCTGGCGATGGGCGCCACCCGGTCCGAGACCATCAAGAAGGTGCTGCTCCCCGCCGCGCTGCCCGGCATCGTCGCCGGCGTGATGCTGGCGGTCAGCCGCGCCATCGGCGAGACCATGATCGTGGTCATGGCCGCGGGCGCCGCCGCGCGGCTCTCGCTGAACCCCTTCGATTCGATGACCACGGTCACCTATCAGATCGTCCAGATGCTGACCGGCGACCAGGAGTTCAACAGCCCCAAGACGCTCTCCGCCTTCGCGCTGGGCCTGGTGCTGTTCATCGTCACGCTGATCCTCAACATCATCGCGCTCCGCGTCGTGAAGCGCTTCCGGGAAGCTTATGAGTAACGCAGGTCTCAGTAACGCGCGCTCGGGCATCGAGCCCCTCGGCAACGCGCGGTGGCAAACGCCGGAGGCCAAGCGGCGGATCGCCCGTCGCAACGCCGCCGAACGCCGCTTCAAGCTGATCGGCCTCGGCGCGATCGCCCTCAGCCTCGCCTTCCTGGCGCTGCTGCTGGTGATCATGCTGAAGAACGGCCTCGGCGGTCTCGACTGGAATTTCCTGTCCGGCTCCGACTCGACCGATCCCGACATCGCCGGCGTCTGGGGCGCGGCCAAGGGCTCGCTGCTGACGATGCTCGTCACTTTGCTGCTCTCGTTCCCGATGGGCGTGCTGGCGGCGATCTACCTCGAGGAATTCGCCCCGCGCAGCCGGTGGATCGAATGGATCGAAGTGTCGATCAACAACCTGGCGGCCGTGCCCTCGATCATCTTCGGCCTGCTCGGCCTGGCGGTGTTCATCAACACCCTGGGCATGCCGCGCAGTTCGCCGCTGGTCGGCGGCCTGACCCTGGCGCTGATGACGATGCCGGTCATCGTCATTTCCGGCCGCAACGCGATCAAGGCGGTTCCGCCCTCGATCCGCGACGCGGCCCTCGCGATCGGCGCCAGCAAGATGCAGACCGTGTTCCACCACGTCCTGCCGCTCGCGCTGCCCGGCATCCTCACCGGCACGATCATCGGCATGGCCCGCGCCCTGGGCGAGACGGCGCCGCTGCTGATGATCGGCATGCGCGCCTTCGTCGTGACGCCGCCGGGCGGGATCACCGATCCCTCCAGCGTGCTGCCGATGCAGATCTTCCTGTGGTCTGACGAGATCAAATCCGGTTTCGTCCAGAACACATCCGCGGCCATCATCGTCCTGCTGATCTTCCTGCTGGCGATGAACGGTCTGGCCATTTACCTTCGAAACAAGTTCGAAGTCCGCTGGTAGGGACATGACAAAAGCCAAACTCACCGCCCGCAACGTCGACGTCTTCTATGGCCCCAAGAAGGCCATCAACGACGTCTCGATCGAAATCGACAACGGGCTCGTCACTGCCTTCATCGGGCCTTCGGGCTGCGGCAAGTCGACCTTCCTGCGTTCGCTCAACCGCATGAACGACACCATCGCCGACGCCCGCGTCACCGGTGAGATCCTGCTCGACGGCGAGGATATCTATGCCGCCGCGATGGACCCCGTTGCCCTGCGCGCCCGCGTGGGCATGGTGTTCCAGAAGCCGAACCCGTTCCCCAAGTCGATCTACGAGAATGTCGCTTACGGTCCGCGCATCCACGGCCTGGCGCCGTCGAAGGCGGACATGGACGGGATCATCGAGAACGCCCTGACCAAGGCCGGCCTGTGGGACGAGGTGAAGGACCGCCTGCATGATGCCGGCACCGCCCTTTCCGGCGGCCAGCAGCAGCGCCTCTGCATCGCGCGCGCCATCGCCGTCAGCCCCGAAGTCATCCTGATGGACGAGCCGTGCTCCGCGCTCGATCCGATCGCCACCGCGCGTATCGAGGAACTGATCGACGAGCTGAAAGACACTTACGCCATCGTCATCGTCACGCACTCGATGCAGCAGGCGGCCCGCGTGTCGCAGCGCACCGCGTTCTTCCACTTGGGCAACCTGGTGGAATACGGCGACACCAGCCAGATATTCACCACCCCGCGCGAGGAAAAGACCAAGGACTACATCACCGGCCGCTACGGCTGAGGTCGGTTCGAAATTCGCCGCAAGGCGCGTTTCGCGGCCGGCGCCGGGACGAAAAGGCCCAGCGGGCATTTTCCGAACAGACTGCGAAGCCGGTGCTATAAGTCAGGGACACTCAGGGAAGACACCAAATGGTCGATCATACAGTCAAGGCCTTCGACAGCGAGATCGGGCAGCTTCGCGGCCTGGTCGCCGAGATGGGCGGCCTCGCCGAAGTCGCCATCCGCGACGCCATCATCGCGCTGTCGCATCATGACGAGGAACTGGCCGCGCAAGTCGTTGCCGCCGACGCCCGCCTCGATGCGCTGGAGGCCGAAGTGGACCGCCTGGCCGTCCGCACGATCGCCCTGCGCGCACCCATGGCCGACGATCTGCGCGACGTGATCGCCGCGCTGAAGATCTCGGGCGTGATCGAGCGCATCGGCGATTATGCCAAGAACATCGCCAAGCGCGTCAATGCGCTGGAAAACCGCGGCAAGATCGAGCCGCTCGAACTCGTGCCGATGATGGCCGAGATCGCCGAGGGCATGGTCCGCGACGTGCTCAATGCCTATGGCTCGCGCGATGCCGCGCTGGCGCAGGAAGTGATCCGCCGCGACGAGAAGCTGGACCAGTTCTACAACACGCTGTTCCGCTCGCTGCTGACTCACATGATGGAGAACCCGGCGACGATCTCCAGCGCCGCGCAGCTTCTCTTCATCGCCCGCAACCTCGAACGCATCGGCGATCACGCGACCAACGTCGCCGAAATGGTCTACTATGCCGCGACTGGCGAATACCACGCCGAGCGCGACAGCCAGACCGACGATACAAGGGACCTGCCGTGAACCCCTCCGTTCTCGTCGTCGAAGACGACCGCGCGCTCTGCGAACTGCTCACCTGGAACCTCAGCGCCGAAGGCTATCAGGTGCGCAGCACCAGCGATGGCGAGGAAGCGCTGCTGATGGTGCAGGAACAGGCGCCTGACGCCATCATCCTCGACTGGATGATCGAGCACGTTCCGGGCATCGAAGTCTGCCGCCAGCTCCGCAAGGACAAGGACACGGCGCAGATCCCGATCCTGATGCTGACCGCCCGCGGCGAGGAAGAGGACCGCATCCGCGGCCTCAAGACCGGCGCTGACGATTACGTCACCAAGCCGTTCTCCCCGCGCGAACTGCTTGCCCGCATCGAGGCACTGCTGCGCCGCGCGCGGCCCTCGCTGGCCGGCAACGTGCTCCAGTGGGGCGATATCGAGCTGGACGCCACCAGCCACCGCGTCCGCCGCTCGGGCGAGGCGCTGCACCTTGGCCCCACCGAGTTCCGCCTGCTGCGCTACTTCATGGAGCGTCCGAACCGGGTGGTCTCGCGCCAGCAGATCCTCGACGGCGTCTGGGGCATGGATTCCGACATCGACGAGCGCACCGTGGACGTCCACATCCGCCGCCTGCGCAAGGCGATCAACCGCGATGGCGACACCGATCCCATCCGCACCGTCCGCGCCGCCGGCTACGCGATGGACGTGACCTGATCGGGCGGGGCAGGGCGGCCATCGACAGCCGCTCTGCCCGCCGCCTGGTCCCGCCGTTCCTGCCAGGGCGGGCGGCTTCGCGGATCACCGCGGAAAATGCCGGGGCATCTGCGTCCGCGAGCAATCGGGAGGCGGTCTTCGGTGATGGGCGGACTTGGCCCGAGCCGATAAGCTGCTCCCCATAAACCGCGCGCGGCCTGCGGACTCATCGCCCCCGCGCCTTGCCGCTGCGCCGCCCCTCGCTAGGCTTGTGCCCGGAACGGACGGGACAGGACGCGATGGGCGAGCTAGGCTTCGGCTACTTATACGACTTCCGCAATCCGGCGCCCTGGCGCCGCGCGCCCGAGGCGCTCTACGCCGATACGCTGGACGTCATTGCCGAGACCGAAGCACTCGGTTTCGATGGCGCCTGGGTGCCCGAGCATCACCTGGCCGAAGACGGTTACATGACCTCGCCGCTCGTCGTGCTCGGGGCCATAGCGGCGCGCACCAGGCGGATGCGGATCGGCGGCGGCATCGCGCTCGGCCCGCTCTACGAGCCGCTGCGCTTTGCCGAAGACTGCGCGGTGCTCGACACGCTCTCCGGCGGGCGGTTGGCGATGGGACTGGCGATCGGCTACCGCGCCCGGGAATATGCGGCGCACGGCCTGGACTTCACCCGGCGCGGCGCGCGCTTCGACGAATTCCTGCAAGTGGTGCGCCGGCTCTGGGCCGGCGAGACGGTGGATTTCGAAGGCCGTCATTTCCGGCTGGAGGGGGCCCGCGTGGCGGCGCTGTCCAGCCGCGGGCAAGTGCCGCTCTACATCGGCGGTTTCGCGCCCAAGGCCGTGGAACGGGTGGCCCGCTATGGCGATGGCTATTTCGGCAACCCCGATATCTGGCCGCTGTACCGCGCCAAGCTGGAAGAGCAGGGCAAGGATCCGGCGGAGGCCAGGATCTGGCTGCAGGAACTGATGCTCGTCGTCGCGCATGACAAGGCCGCGGCGATGGAGGAACTGGCGCCCTATTACCACCATGTGAGCAATAGCTACGCGGCCTGGATGGCCGAGGACAGGGCCCTCGGTATCGGGGGCAGCGCCGAGGATGCGGTGATGAAGCCGATGGACCTCGATACCTTCAAGCGCAGCGGCGCGCTGCAGATCCTCACCCCGGCCGAAGCGGTGGAGCGCTTCCGGGCGATACGGGCCAAGGCGCCGGTCGAGCATTTCACCATGATGATGCCGCCCGGGCTTCCGGCCGAGCGCTTCCTTGCCTATGCCCGGACCTTCGCGGATGAAGTGATCCCGGCATTTCGGTGAGGGCAGGCTTGAACACGGTTACGCATCAGGACGCAGCAGTTCCCGAAAGCGCGGCGCGCGCTGCTTCTCCCCAGTCGGTCACGCGCGTGGTCCGGCTGCTGGAGGCGCTCTGCGCCAGCAGCGAGCCGGTTTCGCTGGCCGACCTCAGCCGCCGCCTCGCCACGCCGAAAAGCAGCCTGGCAGCGCTGCTGCGCGGGCTGGCCGACGAGGATTTCGTGATCGCGGCCGAAGGCTCCTGGCGGCTTGGCCCCGGCGCCTTCGGGCTGGGCAGCGCGCTCACCGAGGCGCGGCGGCGCCTGCAAAGCTCGGACCTGATTCGCGACGGCATGCGCCGCCTTTGCGCGGAAACCGGGGAGACCGTGCTGTTCGCCGTCGGCGACGTCCAAGGCGACCAGCTGACTTATGTGGACATGATCGAAAGCCGCAATGTGGTGCGCTATTCGGTCAGCGTGGGCGACCGGCGGCCGCTCTACGCCACGGCCGGGGGCCGCGCGCTGCTGGCGACATGCTCGCCGGAAGCGGTGGAGAGCTACTTGCGCCGCTTCGAAGCGGAGGCTTTCACGCCGGCTACGCTGGTCGACCCGCTGGCTCTGGGCGAGGCGGTGGCGACGGCCCGCGATCAGGGCGTGGCCCAGACGGTCGACCAGGCGGCGGAAGGGGTGACCGGCACTGCGGCCGCCATCCGCGATGCCGCCGGGCTGGTGCTGGGCGCACTGGTGGTCGCAGCGCCCACGCCGCGCGCGCAGCACAGGCTGGAAGACCTCGCCGTGCGCGTGCGCAAGGAAGCTGTCGACATATCGCGCAGCCTGGGGTTTCGCTGAACGGGCCGTCCGGGCCGAAGCGGATTCGCCGGGGAAGGCGGTCTTCCCGGAACTGTCGCGCTGTCAGGCCGCGGCGCGGGTCGGGCGTTCCGAGGCTTCCAGCGCGCCCTGGATGGTCGTGAGGAACTGGTCGGTCGCGCGCTGCCAGGAGAAGCGCGCGCCCAGCCGGGCGGCATCTTCGCGGCGCACTGTCAGTGCGGTTGCTATGGCGCGTTCCAGCACGGTGTCCACGGCGCCGGCCGGTGCTTCCAGCCCCTCGTCGACGCCGCAGCCGTCGCGGCCGAGGATGTCGACCGGACCCGTCACCGGGAAGGCGGCAACCGGGGTGCCGCAGGCCAGCGCCTCGATGACGACGAGACCGAACGTATCGGTAAGGCTGGGGAACACGAAGCAATCGGCGGCGCGATAGGCGCTTGCCAGTTCCTCGCCGGACAATGCGCCGAGGAACAGCACGTCGGGATGCCGGCGCTTCAGGCTTTCGAGCGCGGGGCCATCACCCACCACGACCTTGCTGCCCGGCACATCGGCGTCGAGGAAGGCGTCGAGGTTCTTTTCCGGGGCCACGCGGCCGACGTTCAGCAGCACCGGGCCGGGCAGGGCGGCCATGGCCGGGTGCCGCGCGCCTTCGGGCTTGAACTGCGCCTGGTCGATGCCGCGGCTCCAGCGGCGGGTATGGCCGATGCCGCGCCCCGCCAGTTCCTCCGCCAGGCTGTCGGTAGAGACGAGCACGGCCTGGCTGGGCGCGTGGAAGCGCTGCATGATCGGCCAGAAACGCTCGGCGCTGAGGCCGGTGCGCACGGCGGCATACTCGGGAAAGCGCGTATGGAATGCTGAAGTGAACGGCACCCCGCGCGAAAGGCACCAGCCGCGCGCCGCCCAGCCGATCGGACCTTCCGTGGCGATATGGACGATCTCCGGCTGCGCCTTGTCGAGCATGCGGCGCACCCCGAAGCGCGGTGCCATGGCCAGCCGGATCGAGGCATAACCCGGCATCGGTACGGTAAAGAAGCGGTCCGGCGTGAGCGTTTCCACCTCATGGCCGCGCCGGGTCAGCTCGTCGAGCGTGGCCGAAAGCGAGCGGACGACGCCGTTGACTTGGGGAAGCCAGGCGTCGGTCGCCAGGGTCAGCTTCACTCGGCGGCCTCGTGATGGGCGGCTTCGTGGTGGATCGCCTCGACGCCTTCCGCGGTGTGGCCGCCGGTTTCCGCAATCCAGTCGATGATCGCGATGTGGCCCTGAAGATCCTCGACCAGCGCGGTGCAGCTTTCCACCCAATCGCCGTCGTTATAGTAAGTGATGCCGCCGAACTGGCGGATTTCCGCGCAGTGGATATGGCCGCAGACCACGCCGTCGAACCCGCGCGAAATCGCCTCGCCAGCGACCGCTTCCTCGTAGCTGCAGACGTATTGGACGGCGTTCTTGACCTTTTTCTTCATGTAGGCCGAGAGCGACCAGTACGGCATCTTCAGCTTGCGGCGCACCGCGTTGAAGATGATGTTGGCCCGAAGCAGCGCGCCGTAGGCCTTGTCGCCCAGGAAGGCGAGCCACTTGGCATAGAGCACCACGCCGTCGAAGGCGTCGCCATGCGTGACCAGCAGGCGGCGGCCGTCGAGCGTTTCGTGCACCGCTTCCAGCACCAGTTCCACGCCGCCGAAAGTGAGCCCGGCATAGTCGCGCAGCATTTCGTCGTGGTTGCCCGCGACGAAGACCACGCGGGTGCCGCGATGCGCCATCTTGAGGATGCGGCGGATCACTTCGTTATGGGCGTCGGGCCAGTACCAGCCCTTGCGCAGCCGCCAGCCATCGACGATGTCGCCGACGAGGTAGAGCGTCTTGCATTCCACCGAGCGCAGGAAGTCCACCAGCATCTCGGCATTGCAGCCGCGCGTGCCCAGGTGCACGTCCGAGATCCAGATGGTCTCGTACTTGCGCTTGGGGCGGAAGCCCTTGGGATCCGGCAAGTCGAGCCAGGCCGGGATGTTCGTTCCGGCAAAGCCCGTATTGTTTCCGCCATTTCCGGCAGTGGCGTGTTCGAGAAGGGTGTCCACGTCTTTCCGCATCGTTGCGCCCCCGTTCCAGTTGCCCGGATAATGGCATTTTCCCGTTGCGCGCCCGTGACGGTTGCGGGTCACTTCCGTGACAGGTGCCGAAGGGGCCGGCGCGATGTTTTCGCTGCTCGATCTTTTCCGCCGCAAGTCATCGATATGTCACTTGTTCGTCACACTGGCGCGGCAATTAGCCGCGCGTAGTCCCGGTTTGGGGGTAATCAGGCAGGGGGCCATGCGGCGGATCGACATATTGCTGGCGAGTGAACTTTCGGGTGGTCTCGCGGCGTTCCGGCACGACGATTTCGATGTCGTCCTTCATCGCTGGACCGACTTTGCCGAATTGCCGCTGATCGAAGGGGCGCTCTGGGTCTTCATCGACTGGGTGCTGCCCGAGATGTCGGGGCTGGAACTCTGCCGCCGCCTGCGCGCGGATAGCCTGACCAGCCACGCCCACGTCACGATCGTGCTGGAAGAGGACAATGTCGACGACCGCAAGCGCGCGCTGCGCATGGGCGCGGACGACTACATGGTCGGCCCGCTGACCCGCTCGGCGTTGCTCGATCGCGTGCTGGGCGCGAATATCAGCGAACAGGACACCGCCAACGGCCGCGTGCTGGCGCAAGGCGAGCTTTCCGTGGATGTCGCCGCCTTCCAGGCCCGCTGGCAGGGCAAGCCGATCTCGCTGATGCCCAACGAACTGCGCCTGCTGCGCTATTTCATCGAGCATCCCGGCCGCGTCTTCACCCGCACGCAGCTCATCGCGGCACTGGGCAAGCAGGAACCCGCCGTCGACGAACGCACGGTGGACGTCTGGATCGGCCGCCTGCGCCGCGCGCTCAAGGGCGTGGGCGCCGGCAATCCCCTGCGCACCGTGCGCTCGCTGGGGTATGTGTTCGACGCGATCTGAGGGTTTGGCCAGGCCACCGAGGCGCTGCTGTCGTCTATTCCGTTCGCGTCGACCTTGCCCCCGGATGGGACCATCGCGCTGGGTTCAGCGGGCGTCCGACCCTCTCACGCCAAAGGGTGAGAGGGCCGATGTGGGTGGGAAGCGGACATTTTTGGCAACTCGGCGTGATTGCGCATGGCAAAGCGCCGGTCTAGTCCTGCTGCATGCTTAACGACTCAACGCTAGCTCGCCCAAATCCCTATCGAATTGCAGTATCCTTTGTCATCGATGAGGGTGCCGTATTTGCATACACGGCATGGCATTTGGTCCATTCGGTCTTGAAGCATACCCCGCTTGATGCATCGGACATCCACGTTCAGTTCACACCAGAGGTGTCGCCTCAAATCGTCGAACAGTTCAAGCAATTGCGGGTTCGCATCCATAGGGTGGCGCGTTTTGGCGACGGTCGATATTGCAACAAGCTCGCGCAGTGGGAGAATCTGCGGGGAGAGGGTGTGCATCACGTCGTATTCCTCGATACAGACATGATCTGCTTAGGCGATTTTACGGCTTTTCTCGTGCCGTCGGCAGTTGGTGGCAAAGTTGTCGACCTCGCGAACCCGCCATTGTCGCTACTTGACCATCTGTTCGATCGCGCAGGCTTTGTTGACCGCCCCCCTGTTGTCACGGTCGAAGCCTCTGATGAGGTAACTTTTCAAGGAAACTGCAACGGCGGCTTCTATTCAGTGCCCGTACAATATGCAGATAGACTCTTTGAAGCGTGGCGCCGATACGCCGAAAAGTTACTGTCAGACATTGAGCCTTTGCGCGCAGCAAAAAAAGAAAATCATGTCGATCAGATCTCATTCTGCATGGCGCTCCACGAAACAGAGCTTCCATTCGCGGATTTACCTTCTAACGTGAATTACTACGTTCACTTCCAAGGCCAGCACTCTAATTTTGACAATTCTCGTCCATTAACGCTGCTTCATTACCACAACACTTCCCTAAATGTCATGGGCTTGTTGGAACCATCCGGTATTGCCGAGCATCGTGAGAAGGAGGCTGTGGCAAGAGCCAATGAGCAAATCGGTAGCAATTTTGAATCGCGCCTCTTCTGGGACATGCGTTATCGGCACTTTCCCGAACGTGGGTCGGGAATTGGTTCCAGAGGCGAGAACCTGATCTACAAGCAAGACCTCTTAAAGGCGGAAGGAATAGAGGAGGCGTCCACGGTGCTCGATATCGGGTGCGGCGACCTTGAAGTTGTAGGCGCACTTGGCCTGAACAATTACGTAGGCCTGGATCGGTCCGCGGAAAGCCTGACCTTGGCGCGCGCCAAACGGCCGGAATGGATATTTATCCAAGCCCCAACAACTGAGAAGATGCCCGCTGACTTCGTGCTCTGCCTCGAGGTTCTGATCCACCAGCCATCTTTCGAGGCTTACAAAGACCTTATTGAGTTTGCGGCAGAAAATACGCAGCGGTGCTTAATTATATCAGGCTATGACCAACAAGCTGATCATGTCGGGGTGAACCATATGATTTATTTCCACGAACCGCTGAAAAATAGCCTTGAAAAGACAGGAAAATTCAACTCAATCGTAAAAATTGGTGCGCACTCCGATGTGGTTATCTATCGCTGCGATGTCAGTTAGATTGTGTTTTTAGCTTCCGAATTTGGCTCCGACATAACGCCCCAGATAGTTGGCATGTGAACGTGTATGTCCGCTAAGGGGCGATTCCAGCCAGTCCGCTTCCCATCCTCCTGCCTGGCAGGCGGGGCGAACTCTATCCTTCCATCGCTCCCATCACTGTCGTTTCCAGCAGCGCTATGGGCCGGGTGCCGCGCGCAAGGTGACGCTCTTCTTGCCTGACCTTGGCAAACACGGCGTCACCTTGCGTTGAGACAGGGTCAGCCCAGCAGGCCTGCGGTCTGGGCGAGCAGCCAGAGGCCGATTACCAGGAACAGCAGCGCGGCGATCGTGCGGACCACGTTCAGGGGGACGCGCTTGATGATCTCGTTGCCCAGGAACACTGCCGGCACGTTGGCCAGCATCATGCCGATGGTGGTGCCGGCCATGACCGGAAGCACGCTCTGGAAGCGGGCGCCGAGGGCGATCGTGGCGAGCTGGGTCTTGTCGCCCATCTCGACCAGGAAGAAGGCGATCGCGGTGGCCACGAAGGGGCCGAAGCGGCTGGGCTTGGGCTCGTCGTCTTCGTCGAACTTGTCGGGGATCAGGGTCCAGCCGGCCATCACGATGAAGCTGACGGCGACGAGATAGCGGAACCACTGGCCGTCGAGGAAGGCCGAGGCCTGTTCGCCCACAAGAGCGGCAAGGAAGTGGTTGGCGAGTGTCGCCACGAAGATCCCGCCGACGATGGGCCAGGGGCGCTTGAAGCGGGTGGCGAGGACGATGGCGAGGAGCTGGGTCTTGTCGCCGATTTCGGCAAGCGCCACCACCGCCGTGGAGGTGAGCAGGGCCGACGAGAACAGGATTGGCAAGTTGAATTCTCCGGGCCGGGCGACAGACAAGACAATAGCGCGGCAGAACCCGCCCGGCCGGACGGAGCTGCAACGCCATTGGTCTCGCCCGAGCGGTTTCCCGCGCTCCTGTGCGCCATGGTCTCTCGACCAAGTGTGTTGACGACAGGTCCTGCTGATCTTGCCGGGAACAGTCCCAAGGCAAGGGGGCGCAGGCGGCTACTCCCCAGATGACCCGGCGCCCTTAGCGCGTGCGGCCGCCGCTGGCAAAGAAAAAACGGCCGGTGACAAAGCGGCTGCGAAACGGGCGGTCGGCGAAAAAAAGGCCGGCCGCATTGCTGCGACCGGCCCTTGAGTTGCCGTCGGGAGAGCAGGAAGCCTCCCTGGTGAGCGGGTTAGAACTTCGCCGAAGCCGAGAGCGAGAAGGTGCGGCCGACGTCGTAAGTGTTGTAGTTGACGCGGCCATCGACCATCTGCTGGTACTCCTGATGGCTCCGTCCGGTCAGGTTGCGGCCTTCGAACTTCAGTTCCAGTTCCTTGCCGGCGACCACGAAGCCCTGGCGAACCACCAGGTCGATCGTCAGGCCGGGGTACTCGAACAGGTCGGGCTGGCCGGAGTTCGCAAGACCGCGGCTGACCGCGCGCTTGCTGGCGTAGTTGAACAGGATCGTCTGCTGCGACAGGTTGGCCGTGTCCTCCAGGCCGATCTGCACGTTGGCGATGTGCTCCGACTGGCCCGTGAGCGGCGCACCGTCGCGGAAGTAGTCGGTGGCCAGCGAGGTGCCCGTGCCGGCGCCGTAGATGCGCACGGTGTCGCCGTCCTGCACCTTCAGCTTCGACTTGGTGAAGGTGTAGTTGCCGAGCAACAGCAGGCGGCGGGTTTCGAAGAACTTGCCCATGTTTTCCAGGGGCACGTACTTCTGCACTTCGAATTCGGCGCCGTAGAGGTCTGCCTTCGGCGCGTTCGCATAGGACGTGACGAAGGTTTCGGTGCCGGTCAGGAACGATTCGATCGGGTTGTCGATCCGCTTGAAGAAGGCGCCCAGGGCCACGCGCTGGTCACGATCGAAGTACCACTCGTAGCGGGCTTCGGCGTTGTAGAGCTGGCTGTCGATCAGGAACGGGTTGCCCTGATAGGTGCGGTTGGTGTCCGGATCGAAGTAGGGTTGATAGAGCAGCTCGCGGAACTGCGGGCGCGCGATCGTCTTCGAACCGTTCAGGCGAACCTGCATGCCGGGCTCGATCTCGTAAGTGAGGGTGAGCGCAGGCAGGAAGTATTCGTTCTTGAGGTCGGTCGCCTTGGTCGCCGGCTGGCCGATCGGGCGCAGGATCGTCGATTCCTTGGCATATTCCCAGCGCACGCCGAGATCGAAGGAAAGCGCGTCGGTCAGGCTGCCGTCGAGCTTGCCGTAGAAGGCGTGGTTGAGCAGGCGCGAGTCGAACTGGGCCGTGCTGGCATCCGGTTCGCGCAGTTCGAGGCCGTAGTTGACGCCGTTGTCCTGCAGGTACCAGGTACCCGGCTGGAGCAGCACGTCGAGACGCAGCAGGCCGAAGTTCGAGATCTGCGTCTGGTCGCCATTCGCGTAGATCGAGAACGAGCGGCGCGTGTTGGTGCGGGTGTTGATCTGGTAGGCATAGCCCACCGTACCCGTCCAGCCCGGCGAGAACTGATGCGAAACGTCGGCACCGGCCGACCAGACATCCTCGTTCAGGCGCGAGAAGGTGATCGTGGTCGGGTCCTGGTTGCCGTTGCCGAGACGGTTGACGAAGTCGTTGCCGTAATCGTCGGTCGCGGTGTTGGTGCGCAGGTACTCGGCGTTGATTTCGAAGGGCGCGAGGCGCTTCGAGTTCGCGTAACCGGCGCGCAGGTCGATCTCGGTGTTGTCGGCGGGGTGGAATTCACCGACGAACTGGGTGTCGATCAGCTGGCGTTCGTACCAGGCCGTCGTCTGTTCCATGTAATCGGCATTCGGGTTGTTCTCCCGCTTGCCGAGACGGAGGCTGGCGTGCTTGTCGGTGTCGTGAATGTAGACGTTGGTCCAGCGGACCGAGTTCTCGCCCCATTCGAGACCGAGGCCGAGCAGGCCGTTGGCGACCACGCGGTTGTCGGTGTTCACCGCCTGGAAGTTTTCGAACAGCTGGTTCGGGTCGGCGGTCAGGCCCTGGGCGCGCTGCTGCGTGATCGCCTTGGTCTGGGTCTTGTTGGAATAGCCGCCCGCGGCGATCACGCCGAGCGTGAATTCACCGAGTTCCCACTTGGTGCCTGCCGAGACATCCACCGAGAAGTTCGGCTGGACGTGGTCGTCGCGCTGAACGACGGCGTTGCGGCCGTTGACCAGGAGACCGCCAAGCTGCTGGGCCAGGTCCGAAGTCGGGTTGATGACCGTGTCGCTGTTGAAATAGTCCTTCAGCGCCGAAGGCACCGAGCGGTTGCCGTTGTCCCAGCCCGTCCAGTCGGTCTTGCTGCCGTAGTAGGTGTAGCCCATCTGGTTGGTGGTTTCGGTATCCCAACCGATGCCGCCGCCGATGGTGAGGAAGCTTTCCGTCGGGATCGCCTTGGTCGTCAGGTTGATGACGCCGCCGCCGAATTCACCCGGGAAGTTCGCCGAATAGCTCTTCTGCACGAGCGAAGAGGCGACGATGCTGGTGGGGAACAGGTCGAGCGGAACCACGCGCTTGAGCGGCTCGGGGCTGGGCAGCGGCGAGCCGTTGAGCAGGGCCAGCGAGTAACGGTCGCCAAGGCCGCGCACGTAGACGTAGCCGTTGCCGACCACCGAAAGGCCGGTGACGCGGCCCAGGGCGCCGGCGATGTCGCCCTCGCCGGTGCGCGCGATTTCCTCGCTCGACAGGATCGAGATGACCTGGGGGGTTGTCCGCATGATGTTGCGGTTGCGCTGGCCGGTGACGACGATCGCGCCGCCGGGCAGCGAAACGTCCGGTGCTTCCGCTTCGTCGGCCGGCTGCGCGACGTCGTTCGTCGGCGTGGACGGTGCCGCGGAGCCCTGATCGGTAGTAGGCGAAGTGCTGTCCTGCGCCCACGCCATCGCCGGCGTGAGAATCGTCGTGGAGAGCAGCAGCAGCGATGCGAGCCGCGGCTTGGTCATGGTTGGTCCCCCTGGAACACGGATTTCGTTACGAAGCATCGGATGTGACAAAGGGGGCGGCCGCTAAGGACCGCCCCCCGGTGTCACGGGCGGTCCGCTCAGGTCGTCGGCAGCGCGGTGCAGGCTGCGTTCGAACCGAAGTTCGCGGTCGCGTTGTCGCAGGTCCAGCCCTTGTACCAGGTGTCGCTGGCACCCGAGACGGCGCCGATGTAGGTCACCTTGTCGAAGAAGCTCGACAGGGTGGTCACGTCGTAGGCCGCAACGCCGCTTTCGTTGGCGCCGTTGATGAAGGTGCTGGTCAGCGTCGAGGTATAGGCGTCGCTGTTGTTGTTGGTGCCGGTGGCGAACTGGGTCTGGGTGTTGGCAGCCGTGTAGGTGCCCGAACCCAGGTACTTGGTCGCGTTGCAGCTCATGACCACCGAGAAGGCCTTGAGCGTGGCAGGAACGGTGCCCGAGCCGTTGAGGCGAAGGCATTCGTTGGCCGGCGAAACGATGATGCCGTTGGCCAGCGTCACGTCGGCGTTGCCGCGGATGAGCAGCGAGGCCAGGTCGTTGGCTTCGTTGTTCGAGCTGGCGGCAGGCTGGACCATCGTGAAGTTCGCGATGTTGGTGACCTGACGCGGCGTGTCGGTTTCGGCACCGTTCGAGTCGGCTTCGACCAGGGCGTCGCCGCCGCCGCTGCGCTGCAGCAGCATGACGTACTGGAAGTTGCCCTGGAGACCGGTGTCGATGTCGAGGCTGTCATCGTCGGCGTTGACCGAGATGTAGTGCTTGAAGTTCACGGCGCCGCCGAAGAATTCAGCGCCGTCGTCCGAGCTGTTGACCGACTGGAAGTAGTCCAGGGTCGTGCCGGTGCCGGTGCCTTCGGTGGTGAGCGACTGCAGTTCCTTGCCGTTGCTCAGGATGTAGCCCGAGTAGCGGATCTGCACGTACTTCATGGTGCCGGCGTTGTAGGTGTTGTCGGCGCCGCCGAAGACGGCCTTGTTGACCGCACCTTCGGTGTCGCGCTCGCAGGTGCCGGCAGCGGTCGAACCGTAGTTGCAGTCCGTGACCTTGCCGCGGCCGAGCAGCACGACGCCGCCCCACTGGCCCATCGAGCTGTCGTTGTTGGTGCCGACGACGTTTTCGCGGCTGGTGAAGATGATCGGCTTCGCGGCAGTGCCGGTCGCGTTGATCTTGTTGCCGCGGTTGACGGCGAGCCAGGCGGCTTCGGCGCCGTTTTCACCGTAGATGATCACGCCCGGATCGATCGTCAGCGTGACGTTGGTGTCGGCCGAGAGGACACGGCCGTTGCAGCTGGCGGTGGTGGTGGTGAACGTCGCGGCCGAGGTCGGCGCGGCGAAACCGCCATCGCAACCTACGTCCACGCGGCCGGCGATGCGATAGAGAACGCCGGCAACCTTGGGGAGGCTGGCGTTGACGTCGACGAGCGCGGGCAGCGTGCAGACGCGCCACGAGCCTTCAGGACCGGAAACGGTGCCGCTGTCGGTCAGGCCGCCGGTGGCGTTGAAGGTCGGGCAGCTGGCTGCCGCGACGACCGTGCCCGAGGTCGGGGCGGGGGTCGGAGCGGGAGTCGGCGTCGGATTGTTGATGACGATGCTGCCGGCACCCGGCGAGGAGATGTCGTCGGCGCCGCAGCCGGCGAGAGCGAGAGCACTGCAACCGATCAGCAGCGCGCCATGAATGGTCTTCACGTGAATTCCCCCGTTTGTCAGGTCGAGCCGAGGCGGCGAGTCCGCCTTCGCTGAGCGCGGGGTCTAGGAGGGGGGAGTGACAGTTTGTTGGCGCTAACGTGACACTAATCTGCAGTTATGCGACGGTGATGTGACAATTGACCGGCATTACCTCGAAAGAGGTAGGGGCGACTCGCGTTTTTGCCCGAATTCACACGTCGATTGCAGTTTTATGACAGTTGCGTCATTTTCTTGTGAGACACGGTTTTTGCGCGGATGTTGCATTTCATCAACAGATCGAAAAACCGGGAGATTGCCATGTCCTTCACTGCCCTCGCCGCCACTCTCCTGCTCAGCCAGGCCGCCGTTTCGGCCGCACCCGCAACGCCGCTGAACGACAGGATCGACGTGGCCTACACCGAATTGTCGAGCGGACAGGCCGGGGCCGCCGTCAGCAAGCTGGAAGCCTCCGGAGCCACGAAGTCCGAAGATCCGGCAACGCTGATCAACCTGGGGTCGGCCTATGCCGCCAATGGCCAGACTGAAAAGGCGCTGGCGACCTATCGCGCCGCTGTCGCCAGTTCCGATCGCTACGACCTGCAACTGGCGGACGGATCGTGGGTCGATTCGCGCGCCGCTGCCCGTCTTGCGTTGAATAACCTGCTGCGTACGACGGCCCGCGCATCGCGCTGAACGCCGTTTGTACGATCAAGTCTCTGTAATGCGGGGAGGGATCGTTCCCTCCCCGATGAATCAAGCGGCGCTGGCCTTTCGGGACGCACCTGAATTATAAGACGCCCACACAAAAAAGGGTGTGGTGGGTTGCGGCGCCCCTTCTGAGTTGACCTGAATTTCTGTGACGCGTGCAACAGGACTGCCAGATTGGCCGTCTCGTCGTCACATTGCTGTCATCCAGATGGAGCACTGCGCCCTCATACGGAGGGCATGGTGATTCGGTACGCACAGCTTCAAACCCGCAAGGTACGGGGATATTTCTCGATTTTCGCGACCCTGGTTGCCGCGTCGCTGGGCTTCGCGCCCATGGCGGCGCAGGCCCAGCAGGTAACGCGTGCCGATCCGGCCGGATCCGGCCCGATCGTGGCCGCGCTCGGATGGTTGCAGGGCACGCTGCTCGGCAATGTCGCCACGGCCGTGGCCGTCATGGCGGTGGCCGCAGTGGGCTTCATGATGCTGACCGGCCGCATGAACTGGCGCTTCGGCGCCACCGTCATCATTGGTTGCTTCGTGCTCTTCGGCGCCGGCGCGATCGTGACCGGCATCCAGTCGGCCGCCGGCTGATGCCGGCCCCCGGGTCCAGGAGCTGTCCATGAGCCTCGCACGCTATCCCGTGCACCGCGCGCTCACGCGCCCGCAGATGTTTGCGGGCGTGACGTACAGCTTCTTCATCATCAATGCCGCGGTGACGACGGAGATCTTCCTCATCACCAAGAGCTTCTGGGCGCTGCCTGCAGCGCTCGCGATCCACGGCGCCGGATACCTCGCATGTCTTCGCGAACCCCGGGTGTTCGACTTGTGGATCGCCAAGGTCAGCAAATGCCCCCGCGTGCCGAACTGGCAGCGATGGGGCTGCAACAGCTACGCGCCCTGATCGAATAACAAGGGACGCGGGGGAAATGACGATGGCGAAGAACAGGAAATCGGTCCTCAAGAGTGCGCTCGGGGGTTGGGGCGCCAAGGAAACGCTGGTCGGCGACCGGCTGCCCTATCAGGCACTGGTGGACGAAAACGTCGTGCTGCTGCGCGACGGTTCGGTGATGCTCTCGCTGATGGTGCCGGGCTTCGCTTTCGAAACCGCCGACAGCGAGGAACTCAACGCCCACGTCGCCACCCGCGAAGTGCTGCTGCGTTCCGCGCTCGATGCGCGCTTCGTGCTCTATCATCACGTCATTCGCCGCCGCGTCGAGATCGCGATGGAGGGCCAGTTCGAGGACTCGCTCGCCGCGCATATCGATGCACGCTGGCGTGCGCGCACCGGATCGGGCGCGCTCTTCGTCAACGACCAGTTCGTCACCCTGGTGCGCCGCCCGGCGCGCGGCAAGGCGGGCTGGCCCGACAAGCTTTCGCGCATGCTCCGCAACAAGGGCAATGCCCCGGCCGAGGCCGATCCCGCCGACGTGCGCGCGCTTCGCGCCGCCGCTTCGGCCATGGTCGCGTCGCTGGGCGCTTATGGCGCGCGCCTCCTGGGCGACTACGAGGGCCAGGCGGGCCAGTGCTCGGAAGTGCTGGAACTGCTGTCGGCGCTCTATAACGGCGAGATGCGCCCGGTGCGCCGTCCGGTGGACGGCACCGACATCGGCCATATGCTGCCTTATCGCCGCATCAACTTCGGCATGGACGCGCTCGAACTGCGCGGCGCCGCCAGCGCTTCGTTCGGCTCGCTCGTCAGCCTCAAGGACTATCCCGACAGCACGGCGCCGGGCCTGACGGACGCGCTGCTGCGCCTGCCCTGCGAACTGGTGCTGACCGAGACGTATGCGCCTTCGGACCGCCAGATCGCCCGCGAACGCATCGACCTTGCCATCCGCCGCCTGCGCTCGGCCGACGAGGAGGCGATGGCGGAACGCCGCGAGATGTCTTCCGCGCGCGATTCGCTCGGCACCGGCGCGGTCGGTTTCGGGGACCACCATCTCTCGGTTCTCGTGCGCGCCGATTCGCTCGACGCCCTCGATGAAGTCACGGCGCTCTGCGCGGCCTCGCTTGCCGATGCCGGTGCGGTCGCCGTGCGCGAGGACGTCAACATGGAGCCGGCGTTCTGGGGCCAGCTCCCCGGCAACGAGGCCTTCATCGTCCGCCGCGCGCTGATTTCCAGCGCCAACATGGCCTGCTTCGGTTCGCTCCACGGCTTCGCGATGGGCCAGGCGAGCGGCAACCACTGGGGCGATGCAGTGACCCTGCTGGCAACGACCAGCTCGACGCCGTTCTTCTTCAATTTCCACCAGGGCGACCTCGGCAACTTCACCGTCATCGGTCCGTCGGGTTCCGGTAAGACCGTGGTCATGAACTTCCTTGCCGCCCAGGCGCAGAAGTTCAATCCGCGCACCGTGCTGTTCGACAAGGACCGCGGCGCCGAAGTGTTCCTGCGCGGCATCGGCGGCACCTACAGCCGCGTCGCTGCCGGACATCCGACCGGCTTCAACCCGCTTTCCCTGCCGGACACCGCCGCCAACCGCGCCTTCCTGCGCGACTGGCTGGGTGTGCTGCTCGATGCCAAGGGGCCTGAGGAACTGGCAACGGTCGCGGGCGCAGTGGATGCCGCCTATCACAACGACCCGTCGCTGCGCCGCCTCTCGCACTTCCGCGAATTGCTGGCCGGCGCGCGCCGCCCCGAACCCGGCGATCTCGCATCGCGGCTCGATGCCTGGATCCAGGGCGGCGAGCATGGCTGGCTGTTCGACAACCAGTACGACAAGCTCGACCTTTCGGCCCGCGTGCTCGGTTTCGACATGACCGCGCTGCTCGAAAGCCCGCGCCTGCGCACGCCGGTCATGATGTACTTGTTCCACCGCATCGACGAGCGCCTGGACGGCGAGCCGACGATGATCCTGATCGACGAGGGCTGGAAGGCGCTTGACGACGAGGTCTTCGCCGCCCGCATCCGCGACTGGCTCAAGACGCTGCGCAAGCGCAACGCGCTGGTGGGCTTCGCCACCCAGTCGGCGCGCGACGCGCTGGACAGCAAGATCGCCACGGCCCTGGTCGAACAGACCGCGACGATGGTGTTCATGCCCAACGCCCGCGCCCGCTATGAGGACTACTGCGAGGGCTTCGGCCTTTCGCAGCACGAACTGGACGTCATCAAGACGCTGCCCGCGCAGTCGCGCTGTTTCCTGATCCGTCAGTCGGACGCGTCGGTGGTGGTGCGCCTCGACCTTTCGGGCATGCCCGAGGTGCTCACCGTGCTTTCGGGCCGCGAGAGCACCGTGCGCAAGCTCGACCAGCTGCGCGAGCGCTACGGCGATGACCCGGCAGCCTGGTATCCGGTGCTGACCGGTTTCCAGTGGCCCGGTGAAAGCGATGACGACGCCGCCTGGATCGAGGCGGCGGAGTAAGGGCGATGAGCACCGCCTGCGAACAGCTTACGGAAGTCGCCAGCGGCGGTGTCGCCCCGGCGCTCCGCGCGGTCGACTGCGTGGCCAATGAGATGGCTTCGGCCGCCTTCGGCCGCCTGTTCGGCGCCGAAGGGGCCATGGCCCCGGTGCTGACCATCCTGCTCACGCTCTACATAGCCTTCTTTGCGATCTCGTTGCTGACGGGCCGTTCCAGCCTCGGCATTTCGGCGCTTACGCCGCGCATGCTGACGCTGGGCCTCGTCCTCACGTTCGCGACGAGCTGGATCGCCTATCAGGGCGTCGTCTGGAACCTTGCCGTGGGCGGACCCGACTGGATCGCCTCGCTGCTGATGGGTGCCAAGGGTTCGGCAACCCAGCTGTTCGGAGACCGCATCGACGTGGTCTTCAACGCCATTGCCGAGGCTTCGCAGAACGCGGGGCAGGGCAGTGGTGGCGGCGAAGTGGCGCAGGGCGCGGCCCAGGGCGCTGCGCAGACGGCCGGTGCGGCCAAGTCGGTTGCCGCCAGCGGCGGCGCGGCGGGTCTGTTTTCGCCCGACAGCGTGATGTGGATGGGCGCGCTCATGCTGCTGCTCGGCACTGTCGGCGTCCTGCTGACGGCGCGCATCGCCCTTGCCATCCTGCTGGCGCTCGGCCCGATCTTCGTGGTCATGGCGCTGTTCGGCGGCACGCGGGGCCTTACCGCGGGTTGGCTGCGCGGCGTCGTGCTGACGGCGACCACCCCGCTTTTCGTCGTGCTTGGCGGCGGGATCACGCTGGAACTGCTGGTGCCGATCGTCTCGGCGCTGGTGCAGGGCGCGCAGCTCGGCCAGATCGACGGACGCGCCGCCATGGCGCTGTTCGTGGTGGCGGCGGTGCATCTGGCGCTGATGGGCATGGTTCTTAAAGTTGCGGGAACGCTGGTGTCCGGCTGGCAGGTCTTTGGCCTCGCCAATGCCGAGCGCGGGCGCGGCGGACGCGGCGCCGCGGCGCCGGCCGCTTCGGCCCCGGCTTCCGGCGGGCAGGTCCAGCCTTTCGTCAACACCGCCACCCAGTCGCGCACCGCGGCGGTTTCGGCTGCCAGTGCGGCCGCCATGGCGCCCGTTCCCGGTCACGATCAGGCTGGCGGCGCGTCTTCGGGCGAACGGCGCACCGTCATCACCCAGGTCTCGGGCGGCGGGATCGAACCCCTGGGCGCGAGTCAGGCCTCGCGCACACGCGGCATCGGCAGCCGCTTCCGCGCATCCAACGACACCGCGGCAATTCATAACGGCCAAAGTCAAAACGGGCCCGGAAAAGGCGCGTCCGGCAATACGGGCCGCGCTCCGGCCAAGGAGAAGTTCACATGATTCGGCTTCAGGCCCCGGCCCGCGTCTATGCCCGTGCCTACGCTTGCGCCCTGGCCGCGACCGCCGTCCCGGCGCTTGCACTTCTGGCCGCGCCTGCGCAGGCGGATGAGCGACTGGTGCAGCACGCCTATTCCGACAACGAAGTCGTGCGGATCGACGGCCGCACCGGCGTCCAGGCGACCATCGCCTTCGGCAAGAACGAAGCGATCGAGAATGTGGCGGTCGGCGATTCGCAGACCTGGCAGATCACGCCCAACAAGCGTGCCGATCTGCTGTTCGTGAAGCCGCTCGACGCCAGTGGCCGCACGAACATGACGGTGGTGACCAATCGCCATACCTATTTCTTCGACCTCGTCGCCTCGCCCAAGGCGCGCCCGCTCTACATGCTGCGCTTCACTTACAAGGACGAGCCGGCAGAGACCGTGCCCGGTGCCCCCGGTGCCGCGCGGACGGCTGCGCTCGACCCTGCCGAACAGGCGCTGGCGGCCGGCGATCCGGCGGCCACGCCGGTCGACGCCTCGGCCCTGAACTTTGCATGGAAGCGCGCCGGCATCGCCAAGCTGCAACCCGCGCGCGTCTATGACGACGGGATCTCCACGTACCTGCTCTGGCCCGACAACACGGCCGTGCCCGCCATTCTCGTGCAGAACGAGAAGGGCGACGAAGGCCCGGTGAACTACGCGGTGCGCGGCCAGACGATCGTGCTGGGCGAAGTGCCCAAGCTCATCATCCTGCGCTCCGGCAAGGCCAGCGCCACGCTGGAAAACCAGCGGCCCGACGCGCCTGCCCCCGCCGGCTCGGGTGCGAGCGCCGCGGCTCCGGTGGCGACTGCCGCAAACCTCGCTTCATCGAACGGGAACTGACACATGGCGCCCAATTCCACACTGCGTGAGAAGTTCGAAAGCACGGCCGGCGCCGATCCGCGTGACGGCGAGGGCGCACAGGTCATCGACCTGGCCACGCGCAACGTCATGCCGCAGGTCAGCCAGCGCAAGAAGGCCGATGGCCTGGGCCTGGCTGCCGGCGTCCTGATCGTGGCCGCCCTGGGCGGCCTGACCCTCTGGTCGATGGACTCGGTCCGCAATGGACCGGCGGCCCAGCCCCAGCCCGCCGCGCCGCAGCCGATCGCGCCGCCCGCTCCTGCGCCGGTCGCCGCTGCGCCGCAGCCCGAAGCGACGCCCGCCCCGCTGCCGGCGCCTGCGCCCGCTCCGGTCCTGGCGGCCGCTCCCGGTGCCGCGCCCGCGCCCGAGGCCAATCCCTTCGCCAACCCCACCGTGGTGTTCGATGCCGGCGGCAATGCCGTGACGATCCCCGCCGTGGGCGCAGCCGGAGAAGGCAAGGCGGCCAATCCCAACGACGATTTCGCCGCGCGCATCGGCGGCACCGGCACCACGGCCGCTGCGGCCCATACTTTCGATCCCGCCACCACGGTCACCCAGGGCACCCTGATCCCGGCCGTGCTGGAAACGGCGATCGACACGGACGTGCCCGGCTACGTCCGCGCCATCGTCTCGGCCGACGTCCGCAGCTTCGACGGCAAGCGCACGCTGGTCCCGCGCTCCTCGCGCCTGATCGGCCAGTACAAGAGCGGCCTCACCGCGGGCCAGAAGCGCGCCTACGTGATCTGGAGCCGCCTGATCCGTCCGGACGGCGTCTCGGTCAACCTCGGCTCGCCGGCCATTGCCTTCGGCGGCGAGACGGGCCTTCCGGGCAAGGTCAACAGCCACTTCTTCGAACGCTTCGGTTCGGCCATGCTGCTTTCGGTCGTCGGCGGCCTGTCCACGCTCGCCACCAGCGGCTCCAGCGTGGTGGTCGGCGGCGGACAGTCCGCGGCGGCAGCCGCCGTCCAGCAGAGCGGCAGCGTCGGCCCGACGATCCGCGTCCGCCAGGGCGAACCGATCCGCGTCTTCACCGCCAAGGACCTGGATTTCAGCCAGGTCCAGTGATCCAGGTCTCGTTGCAACATGGTCGCCGACGTCTTCTCCCTTCAGCCCGAGCGCTCCGCGATCGGCAAGCCCGTGACTGACCCCGAAGCCGGGGCCGGCCTTTCCGCGGCGCGATCGGTCTATCTCGACGCCTATCTGGCGCCGCTGCGCCCCTGGCTCGACCGCGAGACGGTGACCGAGATCCTCGTCAACCGCCCCGGCGAGATCTGGGTGGAGGACGCGGCGCATCCGGGGATGCAGCATATCCGGTTGCCGGAGATGGACAACCGCCTGCTCCAGCGCCTGGCGGAACAGGTGGCGCGGATCAGCCACCAGGGCATCAACCGCGAACATCCGCTGCTTTCCGCCACTTTGCCCGGCTACGGCAGCCACTCCGGTCAGAGCGGCGGCGGCGCGCGTATCCAGCTCGTCGGGCCGCCGGCGACGCGCTCCAATTGGGCCATGGCGATCCGTCGCCATCGTCTGCTCGAATTGCCGCTGGACGCTTACGACCGCGGGCCGATCGCCCCGCTGGTGGAAGAGCCGACGCCCGACCCCATGGCCGAGCCGATCGCCTTCCTGCGCGATGCCATCCGCCGCCGCCGCACCATCCTGATCTCGGGCGGCACCTCGACCGGCAAGACCACTTTCCTCAACGCCATGCTTTCGGAAATCCCGCAGCACGAGCGCGTGGTGGTGGTGGAAGATACCGCCGAACTGCGACTGCCGGGCGCCAACGGCGTCGGCCTGATCGCGGTGAAGGGCGAACTCGGCGAGGCCAAGGTTTCGGCCAACGACTTGCTTCAGGCCGCCTTGCGCCTGCGCCCCGACCGCATCGTGCTGGGGGAACTGCGCGGCAGCGAGACCGTCTCGTTCCTGCGCGCCATCAACACCGGCCATCCCGGCTCCTTCTCAACCGTCCACGCGAACACGCCGCGCGGCGCGCTGGAGCAGATCGCGCTGATGTCCATGCAGACCGGCATCGGCCTCACGCGCGCGGAAACGCTGGAGTATGCGGCGTCCGTGATCGACATCGTCGTGCAGTTGGACCGCCAGGGCGGCAAGCGCGGCATCAGCCAGATCGCCGAAAGCGCGACCCTGGTGGGATAGGACGGAGCGCTCGACCTTCGAGCGCTCCCCAAAGCGAGCCCGCGATCGTCCAGAGGCGCGTTCGTGACCGCAGAGTGGCCCGTTAGGCGACCGGCTGCACCTATCGGGTCAGCTTCCGGCGGCGTTCAATCCACCAAGGCCAGCCCGCTGGAATCGCGAACCTCGCAGGCCAGGCCCAGCCAATCGGCCAGCGCCTTGTGGTCCTTGGCGACGCCGGGGCTGTAGAGCGGGCGCATGGCGGGAGAGAGGGTGAGCACCAGCTTGCCGTCCTCGCTGCGGACGGCGCTCTGGGCAAGGCCCTGCGCCGAACAGCCGGTAAGGCGGCGGCACAGGCGCACAGCCAGGCCCCAGCCGATCGCCCGGTCCAGGTCTTCCTGCACGGCGAGGCGGGTGAACTGTTCGGGCACTTCGGTCTGGCCGGAATTGGCGAAGACGGTCATGGCCATCATGCCGCGTCCGTGCATGTCGAGGCCGATCCAGCGCTTGCGCAGGGCCCAGGTCATGGCTTCCTCGGTACGCAGGTTCGGTTCGGTGCGCATCGCGGCCAGGGCGAGCAGGCCGGAGGCCTGGCGAAGCTGGCGGTCCTGCGGTTCCTCACGGCAGACCGGCGCGGTCCAGCGGGCGAGGGCCATGGCGTCGTCCGCCGTGACCCGGGCCGAGGCGGAGAAACCGGCGACGCTGGCGAGCATCGGGTCCTGCGCCTGGATTTCGGCGGGAAGCTGCGCATGAAGCAGGCCTTCGCGCAGGCCCCACGAGGAGAACACCAGCTTCGACGGCTTGAGCCGCGCGATCACTTCCACCATCAGCGCGGCGGCATCGGGCAGGGTGGCGAGGCGGCTGGCGGAAATGCGCGGATCCACGTCATTGAGCTTGCCCTTGGCAAAGACCCGCGCGAGGCGCAGCGCTTCGGAGGCGGGAAGCTCGAAGCCGTGGGGATCGTCCACCGGGAAGTCGAGCGCGCGCATCGCCTGAAGCGCCAGGGCGCGCCAGGATCCGCCGACGATGTAGAGCGGCTGGCCGCGGCCCTTGGCGTCATGGGGATCGCCCCAACCGGCCTTGTCGAGGGCCTTGTGCACGGTTTCGGAGAACCTGCTCTCGCCCGCGGCGCGCAAGTCGGGCAGCAGCAGGGTGCCGAACGGCAGGGTGATGCCGCCGGTGCTGCGGCCTTCCGCGATTTCCACGAGTTCCAGGCTGCCGCCGCCAAGGTCCGCGGCCACGCCGTGCGCGCCGGGGAAGGCGGCGATCACGCCGGTGGCGCTGGCGCGGGCCTCTTCCTCGCCCGAAAGCAGGCGCGGCGAAAGGCCGAACTGGCGCACGGCATCGAGGAAGATCTTGCCGTTGGAAGCGTCCCGCGCGGCGGCGGTGGCCACGCACTCCACGTCCTTGACGTCGAGCAGGCGCAAAAGGCCCGAGAACCGGGCCAGTGCCACCAGCGCGGTCTTCATCGACTTGTCGTTGATCGCACCGGTCTTGCCCAGATCGCGGCCGAGCCGGGCATTGACCTTCTCGTTCAGGATGACGACCGGCGCACGCGGCGGCCCGTTGTAGACGACCATGCGCACGGTGTTCGAACCAATGTCGATAATTGCGCGCTTTTCGCTGCTGTGGCTAATGCCGATCATTCCGTTCAGACGAATCGCCCGGGAGCGGGCTGCCTGCGCTCCCTATGTCAGATATTGCCGCGCCTTAGCGAGAGCTTTGGCACCTTTCGTCCACTGGCAAGCGATGCGCCGCGCCCGGAGAGCGACGGGTTGGTCATGAAATAGCGGTGGAGATTGAACGGGTTGTCGCTCTCTCCCACGCGCTCGGAAGTGCCGTCCGGATGGAGAATCCAGGACTGTTCGGTGTCCAGCAGGTTGGCCAGCATGACCTGGTCCAGCACCTGGTCGTGCACGGTCTTGTTGGTGATCGGCACCATGACCTCGACCCGGCGGTCGAGATTGCGGCTCATCGCGTCGGCCGAGGTGATGTAGACCTTGGCCTTGCGGTTGGGCAGTTCCGCGCCATTGGCGAAGGCCCAGATGCGGCAGTGTTCGAGGAAGCGGCCGATGATGGACTTGACCGCGATATTCTCGGACAGACCCTCGATCCCGGGGCGCAGGCAGCAGATGCCGCGCACCACCAGGTCGATGTCCACCCCGGCCCGGCTGGCGGCGTAGAGGCGGTCGATCAGGTCGGGATCGGTCAGCGAATTGAGCTTGGCCCAGATCGCCGCCGGCTTGCCGTTGCGGGCATTCTCGATCTCGCCGTCGATCCCGGCGTAGATCGTCGAGCGCAGGGAGATCGGCGAGATCGACAGGCACTCGGTCACCTTGGGCTCGACATAGCCGGTGATGAAGTTGAACAGCCGGCCCACGTCGCGGCCGATCGCGGGATCGGCGGTGAAGTAGGACAAGTCGGTATAGATGCGTGCCGTGATCGGGTGATAGTTGCCGGTGCCGAAGTGGCAGTAGGTGCGGTAACCCTCACCCTCGCGGCGCACGATCATCGAGGTCTTGGCGTGGGTTTTCCAGTCCACGAAGCCGTAGATCACCTGGACGCCCGCCCGCTCGAGCTGGCTGGCCCAGAGCAGGTTCTGCTCCTCGTCGAAGCGGGCCTTCAGCTCGACCACCGCCGTCACCGACTTGCCCTGTTCGGCGGCGTAGATCAGCGCGGAGATGATCGCGGACTGCTTGCCGGCGCGGTAGAGCGTCTGCTTGATGGCGATCACGTCCGGGTCCCGCGCGGCCTGGCGCAGGAAGTCGATCACCACCTCGAAGCTTTCGTAAGGGTGCTGGACGACGATGTCCTTCTCGCGGATGGCGGCGAAGATGTCGCCGTCATGTTCGAGAATGCGTTCCGGATAGCGGGGGGAATAGGGCTCGAACTTCAGCTCGGGCCGATCCTCGTCGCAGATCGCGGAAAGGCCGGAGAAGCCGATCAGGCCTTCCGTCTTCATGATCAGCGCCTTGTCGAGGCCGAGCTGGTTGCGCAGCAGTTCCTCTGCGGAAGGATCGAAGGCACCCTGAAGCTGGAGCACGATCACCAGGCCGCGGCGGCGGCGCTGGATCGCGGTGCGGTAGTAGCGCACCAGATCCTCGGCATCTTCCTCGATCTCGATGTCGCTGTCGCGCAGGATGCGGAACACGCCGTGGCCGTTCACGCCGAAGCCGGGGAACAGCTCGTCCGCATTGCGGCAGATCAGGTCCTCGATGGAAATCCAGGCCGCGTCCTCACCCGGGATCCGCACGAAGCGCGGCAGCGGGGCGGGGATCAGGACCATTTCCATGACCGGTGCATCGTCGGCCAGGCGGGTGAGCGCGAAGAGCACGCCGATGCCCTGGTTGGCCACGAAGGGGAAGGGGTGCGCGGGATCGATCGCCTGCGGGGTGATCACCGGCATGACGTGTTCGAGGAAGTAGCTGCGCAGCCAGGCCTCGCGGTCGCCGTCGAGGCGGGCGTCGCCCACCACGCGGATGCCGCAATCGGCCAGCTGGAGCTTGAGGTCCTTCCAGGTTTCCTGCTGGATCTGCTCCAGCTCGATCACTTTCTCGTGCGTGGAGGTCAGCGCCTGCGAGGGGGTGAGGCCGTCGATCGAGATTTCCTCGATCTGACGGCGGACCTGCCCGGCGAGACCGGCGACGCGCACCATCAGGAATTCGTCGATATTGCTGCCGGAAATCGACAGGAACCGCAGGCGTTCGAGCACCGGATAGTTCGGATTGGTGGCTTCGGCGAGGACGCGCTCGTTGAAGGCGAGCCAACTCAGCTCGCGGTTGAAGAACCGCGCGGGCTGGGTGGAAATATCGTCGACCTCGACGATTTCCGGGGCTTCGGTGGTCTCGGTAATTTCGAGCATGTCCTGGCTCTTCACATCTGCTCCGTGTCAGTCACTGCACTTGCATGCCACGATGACAGTTTGCGGGCAGTCTGGCCAGTCTTACGGGCGGTTTGCCGGTTCTTTCGGCTGGACGGAGCCGCGCTCTGCTGGAATGGCGGCGGGGATGGACATTCCCACCCTTGTTGCCGCCTATCTCGCCCTGGCCAACCTCATCGCCTTTTTCGCTTTCGCCTTCGACAAGGGCCGGGCGATCGCGGGCGGACGGCGCGTGCCGGAGCGGCGCCTGCTGGCGTTCGCCGCGCTCGGCGGCTCGCCCGGCGCCCTGCTGGCGCGCCGCGTGCTGCGGCACAAGACGCGCAAGCAGCCGTTCGTGGACCGGCTGCGCTGGATCGTGACGGTTCAGGCGGGCGTGGTGGCGGGCCTGATCTGGGCCGCCTGGGCCTGACGATCAGGTGCCGGGCTGGACGTAAGGCGCGGTAGCCCAGAGCTTGCGCTGCCAGCCGCGCGGGTCGTCCTCCATCCGCGTCTCCTCGCCGAACACCATCGTCGCCCGCGTGGGGACGGTGTAAGGGCGCCAGTCCGCTGCCCGATCGCCGGAGCCGGGACGCCCGGTTTTCGCAAGGCCGGTGAAGGCCGCCATCATCGTCTTGCTCAGCGCCCGGGCCTTGTCGTCCGTGCCGGAGAAACTGCCCGGAGCGTCGAGCGTGCCGAAGACATAGGGAATGTCGTCGGTATGCGCCGCGCCGCGCAGGGGATCGACGGGCGAGGGGCGTTCGAGCTGGTAGACCCAGGTGGCCTCGGCCCCGGCTCTGGCGCGTGCGTCCGCCTCGATCACCTGGCCCGGCCATGAGCGGCCCGCGGTGGTGGCGGCATAGTAGATCTGCTCGGCGGTCCAGTCCGGCTGGCGGGCGCGGTACTGGTCGATCATCCACTGCGGATCGAGGTCGATCTTGACCTCGCGGCCGACGCGCTCGGCCAGGTTGCTCCAGTCGAGGCCCTTGAGCCTGGGGCCGCGCGGGTCGAGGAAGGCGCGCGTCTCCTCGCGGGTATTGCCCAGGATCATCGGCACCGACACGGACTGCGGCGCGGCGTCCGGCCAGAAGGGATGGCGCGGCAGATTGGTCATGTCCAGCACCGGGCCGAAGTAGAGCGGGCCGCTGCCCATGACCGGATCGGTGGCGGCAAGGCCGTCCACCAGCCGTTCGATCGGCAGGTTGCGCAGGCCCTCGACATCGCCGGGCGCGAGCTTGACGGCGGCCATCAGCGCCTGCGTGCGCGCCCAGGCGTGCATCGGGCCGCTGGCCTGGACTTGCTGGCCGCTCATGGTCGCGGCGCTGTGGAACAGTCCCCGTGCGGCGGGCATGGCCATGAGCGTGGCGATCTTGGCGCCGCCGCCGGACTGGCCGAACACCATGACGCGCGCCGGGTCGCCGCCGAACCGGGCGATGTGATCGCGGACCCATTGCAGCGCGAGGATGAGGTCGAGCTGGCCCAGGTTGCCGCTGTCGGCATACGTCGCGCCGAAGGGCTTGAGCCAGGCATAGCCGAGGGCATTGAGGCGGTGGTTCACCGAAACGACCACCACATCGCCGCTGCCCGCCAGCCGGGCGCCGTGCGTGAGGGGGTCGGTGACCGAGCCGGTGGTATAGGCGCCGCCGTGGAAATAGACCATGACCGCGCGCCTGGCGGCCGGGTTCGCCTCGGGCGTCCAGAGGTTGAGGAAGAGGCAGTCCTCGGCCTGACGCTCGCTGTCGAGGCCGCGCTGGGGGCAGATCGGGGCGAAGGCCCGGGCCTTGACCGGCGGCCCGGCCCAGGGTTCGGCCACTGCCCGCGCGAACCGCGCGGCGCGGCCGTAGCGGATGCCCTTGAAGGCGAGCACGCCCTGTTCGGCAAGGCCGGTGTAGCGGCCGACGACCGGCGCGGCGGCCGAGCCCGGCGAGGGCCGCGCGAGAAGCGGCGCGGGGGCTGCGGCAAGGGCCGCTGCCGAGGCCACCAGGGTGCGGCGAGTGATGCGCGGTGCCGTCATATGCTCCCTCTCCCCCAGGTCGTGCCGGATCGGGTCCGGGGCGACGATCCGGCCGGCCTCAGCTTGCGCTCAGGCTCACCGCCTGACATCGCCTCCGGAAATCGAGAAGGCGTCCAGTTCGGCGCGGCCGATGAGGCTCATGTCGCCGTGCAGCGAGTGCTTGAGCACCGTATAGGCCAGCCCCGCATGGGCCATGGCGGACAAGTCGCCCGCCTCCAGCCACTGGTGCAGCACGCCGGCCGCGAAAGCGTCTCCGGTGCCGATGCGGTCGACGATGCCGGTCACGTCGGCTTCGGCGGTCTGGACGGCATCGTCCCGGCCGTCGACGCGGGCGGCGATGCGGTGGTGGCCGGCATTGACGACATGGCGCGCGGTCGAGGCGATCACCTGCAGGTTCGGGAAGGCCGCGAAGGCCGCCTCGGCCGCTTCGCGGCGGCGGTCGGCGCCGTCGCCGGAGAAGGTCTCACCCAGCAGCAGCGAGATGTCGCGGTGGTTGCCGATCATCACCGTGGCGGCCGAAACCATCTCGGTAAGGATCTCGCGCGGGTTGCTGTCCCAGCTTTCCCAGAGGAGGGCGCGGTAGTTGCCGTCGAAGCAGATCGGCACGCCGGCTTCCTGCGCGGCGCGCACTGCGGCCTTGGCCAGCGAGACGCCGCCCGGCCCGAGCGCCGGGGTGATGCCGGACAAGTGCAGCAAACGCGCGCCGTCCAGCGCGGCGGCAAAGTCGAAATCGTCCACGGCGGACTGCGCGAAAGCGCTGCCGGCGCGGTCGTAAGTGATGGCCGAAGGGCGCAGGCCCGCGCCGGTCTCCAGGAAATAGAGTCCCATGCGGCCCGGCCCGGAGGTCACGCCGGAAAGGCCCACGCCTGCTGCGCCCAGCGCCGCGCGGCACTTGTCGCCCAGCGGGTTGGCGGGCAGGCGGGACACCATGCGCACTTCGTGGCCGAGCGAGGCAAGACCCGAGGCGACATTGGCTTCGGCGCCGCCCACGACCATGTCGAGCGCATCGGACTGGACCACCAGCCGCGCGTCATGGGTGGCGAAACGGATCAGCACTTCGCCGAAGCAGGTAACGTGGCCAGTCATAGTCTAGAAATTCCTCAGCGCGCGAGCCAACCGCCGTCTACGGCGAGGACGTGTCCTGTCACATAGTCCGAAGCCGGGGAAGCCAGGAACACGGCGGCGCCGGCAATATCCTTGGGATCTCCCCAGCGGCCGGTGGGAATGCGCTCCAGAATCTGGCGGTTGCGCGTCTCGTCGCCCTGCAGCGCGGCGGTGTTGTTGGTGGCAATGTAGCCCGGCGCGATGGCGTTGACCTGCACGCCCTTTGGCGCCAGTTCGTTGGCCATGGCCTTGGTCACGCCGCCCACGCCGGACTTCGCCGCCGCATAGCTGGGCACGCGGATGCCGCCCTGGAACGTCAGCAGCGAGGCGATGTTGACGATCTTTCCGGCGCTGTTGCCTTCCCGGGCGCGCTCAACCATGCCCCTGGCCGCCGCCTGGCTGAGGAAGAACAGCGTCTTGAGATTGGTGTCCATCACCGCGTCCCAGTCCTCCTCGGAGAACTGGAGCAAGTCGTCGCGGCGGATGATGCCGGCATTGTTGACGAGAATGTCGAGCTTGCCCAGCCCGGCCACCGCCTCGTCGATCACGCGGCCCACGGGCTCGATCGAGGAGAGGTCGGCCTTGATGTTCACGCACTTGCGCCCGGTCGCTTCGATCAGCGCGATGGTCTCGGCCGGTTCGCTGCGGCCGGCGAGGGCAACGTCCGCGCCCGCTTCCGCAAGCGCCACGGCTATGGCCTGCCCGATCCCGGTGTTGGCGCCGGTCACCAGCGCGGCCTTGCCTTCGAGGCTGAAGGAAATCGCCATAAGTTAAGTCCTGTCCCAATCTCGTTCGTGGCCCGGAAATCGCCCGAACCCATCTTCGGCCCCCGCTCCTCTTCGGCCCCCACTTCGTCATTGCGAGCGTAGCGAAGCAATCCAGAGCGGCTGTCGACGACGCCCTGGATTGCTTCGTCGCTCCGCTCCTCGCAAAGACGAGGGCAGGGGAGCGACGAGGCAAGTTCCGAAAGGCTGCTGCCTTACTGAAGCTGGCAGATATCCAGCACGTTCATGTCGGTATAGTCGAGGTTTTCCCCGCCCATGGCCCAGATGAACGCGTACTTCTTGGTGCCCGAGCCCATGTGGATCGACCAGGGCGGGCTGATGACGGCCTCTTCGTTGGCGATCACGATGTGGCGCATCTGGTCGGGTTCGCCCATGTAGTGGAAGATGCGGTCGTTCTCTTCCGGCAGCTCGAAGTAGAGGTAGATTTCCGAGCGGCGGTCGTGAAGGTGCGGCGGCATCGTGTTCCAGACCGAGCCTTCTTCCAGCACGGTGAGGCCCAGCAGCAGCTGCGCGCTCTCGCAGACGCCGGGGATCACCAGCTGATAGATCGTGCGCTGGTTCGAATTGGCAAGATCGCCGCGCGCCAGCGGGTTGGCCTGGTCGAGCGTGATGTGCTTGATCGGCAGCGTCTTGTGGGCGGGAACCGAGGCGATGTAGAAGCGGGCGGTCTCGCCCTCAAAAGTCACCTCGGTCGAGCCCATGGGCACGTAGAGGCATTCCTTGTTCTGCATTTCGAAGCGCTGGCCGTCGACCGTGATCGCGCCCGGGCCGCCGATGTTGACGATGCCGGCTTCGCGGCGTTCAAGGAAGGGGTGGCCTTCCGCGCTTTTCGGCACGGTCTGGGCGGGCAGCTTGAGCGGCCCCTGCGAGGGCACCGCGCCGCCGATCACGAAACGCTCGTTGTGCGAATAGTTGAGGCTGACCTTGCCGTCTTCGAACATGCCGGTGACGAGGTAGCGATCGCGCAGTTCCTCGTTGGAGACGCACTCCATCATGTCGGGATGGGTGGCGTGGTAGGTCTTGCAGAACACGGGGGCTCTCCCTTGTGGAATTCAGTTCCGTATGGTGGGACGTTATTACGCTTCAGGTCAAGTCTTATCCGGTCTTGGTAACCGGTGTCAATGTTCCGCCGGGCGTGTTTCTCCCCGGTTCCGGCGCGTCCGTTTTCGGCCCCGGCAGCGGGCCGGGTGTCCGGTCGGCGCTCAGGCCGTGCGTTCGGGCGCGGCTACCGAGGCGCGGCGCACCAGGTCGGAGAGGAACAGCGAAGGCTGGTCGGCCGCGCCGCCCGGGTCGATCAGCTTGTGCGCGGCGGCCGTGGCCATCGGCACGATCGGCCAGCGCACGGTGGTGAGCGGCGGCCAGATATGGGCGGCGATGGCGGTATCGTCGAAGCCGATGATGGAGAGCTGCTCGGGCACGGAAATGCCCTTGGCCCGCGCCGCATGGAGGACGCCGGCGGCCATCTCGTCATTGCTGCAGAAGATCGCGGTGGGGCGCGGATCGGCGGAGAGCAGGCGCTCCCCCGCGGCCAGGCCCGATTCGAAGCGGTAGTCCCCGCGCGCGCCGATCTTCGGATCGAGCTTGAGCCCGGCCGAGGCCAGCCCGTCGATGAAGCCCAGTTCGCGCTCATGCGCCGAGCGGAAGCCCTCGGGTCCGGCGATGAAGCCGATGCGGCGATGGCCCAGGCTGGTCAGCCACGACACCGCTTCGCGCACGGCATGGCGGTCGTTCGAGGCGACGAGGTGGCTGTCGTCGTCCAGCCGGGCCGAACCCATGCGGACCAGCGTGCAGCCCAGTTCGCGGCAGACCGCCGCCAGCCCGTCGTTCTCCGAAATCGGCGGCAGCAGCAGCACGCCGTAGAGCCGCTGCTGTTCGATGAAGCGGCGGATGTCCTCCAGCATCGTCGGCGAGTGGCGGTCCACCGGGCGCACGACGAGGGCGAACTCGGTGTCGCGGATGGCTTCGAGAATGCCTTCCTGCACGCCCAGCACCATCTGCGCGTTCGGGTTGTCGTGGATCAGGCCGATGAGGAAATTGCGGCGCAGCGCCAGTGCGCGCGCCTGCGGATTGGGCACGTAGCCGATCTCCGCGATCACGGCTTCCACTTTCTCGCGCGTGGCCTGGCCCAGGAGCGGGGACTTGTTGATGACGCGGCTGACGGTTTTCTTGGAGACGCCGGAAAGGCGCGCGACGTCGTTGATGGTCGGCTTGGTGTCGCGTCTGAATTCGTCCGGCATCCTAGCCCCTTTGGCGGCACCGCTTGCGGCTTCGCCCGATATGTTGTGAGCCGCTTGCCTTCTTGCGCGCGGAAAGGCAAGATGACACCGGTTTCCATATCTTGGAAGCCCTCAATTTCGCGTTACCGCCACCTGCGGCGTACACGCCCTCCGCTCCACCCGCTGCCCCGGCAATGCAACCCTTTGACAAGGCCACGGGATCGAGAGGCATCGCGCTTTTGATTTGCGCATGACACCGGTTTCCTTTAACGACGGCAACCAGAACAACGAAGGGTTTGGGATGAGTTCCAACGAGCAGGCCAGAACGATTGCGGGGGCATTCGTATCGGCGCGGCGCGAGATGCGGGCGCTGGCCGAATACCCCGGAGAGGCACCTTCCGATCTTGCCGCCGCCTATGCGATCCAGGACCTTGCCATCGGGCTGGACGGCCGCACGGTCGCGGGCTGGAAAGTGGGCAGGATCAACGTCCCCGAAGACACGCGCCTGGGCGCCGACCGGCTGACCGGGCCCATCTTCACGGACAGCGTCGTCACCGTCGCTGCGGCCGAGGCGCCGGAAATGCCGGTCTTCGCCCGGGGCTTCGCCGCGGCGGAAGCGGAATTCCTGCTGCATGTCGCGCCGGGCTGGGACGGTGTCGTGCCCGCCGATGACGAGGCCACCCGCAAGGTGCTGGACGCCGTGCACATCGGCATCGAAGTGGCCAGCTCGCCTTACCCCGGCATCAACGCCGATGGGCCGCCGGTCACCGTTTCCGATTTCGGCAACAACGCCGGCATGGTGATCGGTCCGGTGCTGGAAGGCTGGGAGACCGCCACTTTCGAGGCGATCACCGTGCGCTTCGAGATCGACGGGCAGGAAATCGCTTCGGCAACCACCGCGACCATGCTGGACGGCCCGCTGGGCGCGGTGCGGTTCCTGCTTGCGAACCTTGCCTCGCGCGGTATCGACTGCAGCGGCGGAACCTGGGTTTCGACCGGCGCGGTCACGGGGGTCCATCCGGTGGTGCCGGGGCAGAAGGTTCTGGCGCATTTCGAGGGACATGGCAGCATAGGCTGCAAGATCGCGGCGGCGGTGCCCGCATAGGAAGAATGCATCGGCAGGCCCGAAAACGGTGCCGCCGAAGAGGGAGCAGGATCAGATGAACGCAGGCATTCCCGAAAGCCATCTCACGGATGGTTCCGGAGCCGCCAACTCCGGAGGCGCCAACTCCGGAGGCGCCCAATCCGGAAGCGCCAAATCCGCAACGGGGGTTCCCGGAGCAGACGGTTCCGGGGCCGACCGCCAGGGAATCCATCCCACCGCGGGGCGCTATCGCTGGGTGATCGTCGCGCTGCTCTTCGCGGCGACGGCGATCAACTATATCGACCGGCAGATGATCGGCGTGCTCAAGCCCACGCTCGAGGCCGAATTCCACTGGACCGAGTCCGACTTCGCGGGAATCGTCTTCTGGTTCCAGCTCGCCTACGCGATCGGCTACCTCTCCTTCGGCAAAGTGGTGGACGTACTGGGCGCGCGGATAGGCTATGCCATCGCCCTGGTCATCTGGACCATCAGCCACATGGCGCACGGCTTCGCCAGCGGCGTGACCTCCTTCGCGATGGCGCGCTTCGGCCTCGGCATCGGCGAATCGGGCAATTTCCCCGCCGGCATCCGCGCCGTCACCGACTGGTTCCCGCAGAAGGAGCGCGCCTTCGCGATCGGCCTGTTCAATGCCGGCGCCAATGTCGGCGCGATCCTGACGCCGCTGATCGTGCCGCTGCTGGTGCTCTGGTTCGACTGGCGCGTGGCCTTCTTCGTCACCGGCATCTTCGGCATTCTCTGGCTGATCGCCTGGTGGGCGATGTACCGCCATCCCAACGAGCACGCCCGCGTCACGCGCGGCGAACTCGCGTGGATCCAGCAGGACCCGGCCGACCCGGTCGAGAAGATCGGCTGGTCGAAGCTGCTGACCGTCCGCGAGACCTGGGCCTTCGCCCTCGGCAAGTTCCTGATCGACCCGATCTGGTGGTTCTTCCTGTTCTGGCTGCCGGGCTACCTGTTCGAGCGCTACAACCTCGACCTCAAGACCTTCGGCCTGCCGCTTGCGGCGATCTACCTGATTTCCGACCTTGGCAGCGTGGGCGGCGGCTGGCTTTCCTCCAGGCTCATCAAGGCGGGGAAGACGCCGAACTTCGCGCGCAAGATCACGATGCTGATTTGCGCCTTCTGCGTGCTGCCGATCTGGTTCGCGCAGTCGCTGGACAGCGTCTGGGCCGCCGTGCTGGTGATCGGTATCGCCACGGCCGCACACCAGGCCTTCTCGGCCAATCTCTACACTTTCCCGTCCGACGTCTTCCCGCGCGGTGCGGTGGGATCGGTGGTGGGCATCGGCGGCACCGTCGGCGCTTTCGGCGGCATGGGCATGGCGCTCTTCGCGGGCTACATTCTCGACACGACGCACAGCTACGAGGTGCTCTTCGGGATCTGCGCAGGGGCCTATCTGCTGGCGCTGGCAGTGGTTCACCTGCTCAGCCCGAGGCTGGCACCGGCGAAAGTCTGAGAGCGCCGGACTTGACGGCCAGGTTCCGGGGGCGATGCCCCCGGAACCTGCGGCCACCTGCCGCTTCGGCTACGACGCTGGCGGTGACGTCACGTCCCAGACGATCGGCAGGTTGCGGATCGACAGCAGCCCCGGGAACACGGCCGTGTCCGCGCCCGGCTTCACACGGAATTCGGGAATGCGCGCGAACCATTCCTCCAGCAGCAGCCGCAGCTCGCGCCGCGCCAGGTGCGCGCCGAGGCAGATGTGCACCCCGCCCACGAACGTGAAGTGACGGTTGGCCTTGCGCTCGGGATCGAAGGTGCGCGGGTTCTCGAAATGGGCAGGGTCGAAATTGCCCGAGGGGTTGAGGCAGGAGAACGAATCGCCCTTGCGCACCTGGATCCCGTGCCACTCGAAGTCCCGGGTGGCGGTGCGGGCGGATGAGAGGATCGGCTGCGTGCGCAGGAATTCCTCGACCGCCGAGTTGATCAGCGCCGGATTCTCGCGGATGCGCCGCTGCAGGTCGGGCTGGAGCGCGAGACGGCGGAACATCTGGGCGATGGTGGCCGCCACGGTATCGAGGCCGCCCAGCCAGAGGAACCACACCATGCCGATCTTCTCGTCCTCGGTCGGCGGGCGGCCTTCGGCCTGGCCGCCGATCCTGCCGTGGACGATGGCGGAGACGAGGTGCTCGTCGGGTTCCGCTTCCTTCTCGGCGATGAAGCCGCGGAGGAATTCGAGCACGCCGCGCAGTGCGGCCTGCATCTTTTCGAGGCTGCCGGAATGGAGGATGTCCCATTCCCAGTCGAGGAACTGTTCGAACTTCTCGTCGGGAAAGCCCATCAGGCCCATGAATATCCGCACCGGATAGACCCGTGCGAAGTCCCAGGCCATGTCGACCTCGCCCTTGCCCGCCACGGCGTCGATCATCTCGGTCACCACGTCGCGGATGCGCGGTTCCAGCTCGCGCGTGATCCGGGCGGGCGAGAAATAGGGCATCAGGTAGAGCCGGTACTTCTGGTGGTCGGGCGGATCGATGGCGAGGGGGATCGACTTGAAGGTCTCGCCGATCAATCGCTGGAATTCGGCCGTGCCCGAATTCGAGAAATGCGCATTGTCGGTATAGACGCGCTCGATGTCCTCATAGTGGCTGACCACCCAGTTGCCCTGCTGCCGCCCGCTGATTGCGCCCAGGCCGTGCCGGGCCGGCGGCGCGTAGAGCAGGCGCGGGATCTCCGGGCCGGAAAGCCAGCCGCAGGGCTCGTAGGGGTCCAGGAGGTCGTTGGGCTCGGTGCCCATGGCAAAGCCCAGGTCGACGATGCGATCCTTCGGAACGTTGTCCGGGGCGGCATCGAAATCGACGCGGATGTCGTCGAGCGTTCGGATTTGTGGCATGATGTTCTCTCCCGAGGCCATGGATGCCCGGGCATCCCCCGCGCGGCAAGGCGCAGCGCAGCGCGCGCGCCGTTCCCGGCAGGGGTTGCGGCCATTCATCGTCTCGGCGTTGGGCTCTCGATTGACCCGCAGCCCCCGAGGTTGCGACATGAGCCCCAATTGTTTTGGGAGACAGGCCATGGCTGATGGCGACACGAAGGAAATGCAGGAATCTGCGCGCAAGTACTGGTCGGCGGAAGGCTACACCAAGGGCGGAGTGATCCGCGAGGTTGACTACGCAACCCAGTCCGGCGGCCTCGATCCGACGCTGGAAGGCATCAAGATCGTCGATACGGACACGCACCTCAGCGAACCGCCGACGCTGTTCACGGACCGCGCGCCGGTGGGCCTGAAGGCCAAGATGCCGTTCGTGAAGCGCGATGCCGACGGGGTGGACCGCTGGTACATCGGTGACCGCAACTGCGGCTCGCTGGGCGGCAACGTGATCCGCAAGGACAACAACAAGCTGCTCGGCCGCCTGGCCTTCCCCACCCTGGAGGAAGCCCATCCGGGTGGTCACGAGATCGCCCCGCGCCTGAAGGCGATGGACGACATGGGCGTCTATGCGCAGATCTGCTTCCAGAACTCGGGCATCACCCAGGCGGGCATGCTGATGACGCTGGGCGATGATGATCTCGCCGTCACGATCATGAAAGTGTTCAACGATTTCAACGCCGAATATCAGCGCGACTCGGGCGAGCGCCTGTTCCCGATGGCGCACCTGCCGTTCTGGAACAAGGCGGAGATGGAGAAGGAAGCCCGCCGCTGCATCGACATGGGCCTGCGCGGTTTCGTGCTGCCCGATACGCCCGAGCGCGTCGGCGTGCCCAGCTTCAACCATGAATACTGGACGCCGTTCCTCGAAATGATCGACGCGGAAGGCATTTCGCTCAACTTCCACCTCAACGCCGCGATCGATCCGAACACCCTGACCTGGGAAGGCTTCGCTTTCGAACAGACCCTGTCGGTGGTCGCGACGATGTTCTCCATCGGCAATGCCGCGACGCTGGGCAACTGGATGGTCTCGGGCCGACTCGACCGTCACCCCAACCTCAAGATCGGCCTGATCGAGAGCGGCATGGGCTGGGTGCCCTTCGCCGTGGAAGCGCTGGAACACCAGTTCCAGGAAATGCTCCCCAGCAAGCGCAACGTGCTGAAGAAGCAGCCCTGGGACTACTTCCGCGACCACTTCAAGTGCACCTTCTGGTTCGAGAAGATCGCGCCCAAGCTGCTGCTGGAAACCATCGGCGTCGACAACGTGATGTTCGAAACCGACTTCCCGCACCCCACCTCGCTCTATCCGGGCGTGCAGGCGCATATCAAGGACGTGCTGGGCGGCTACGATTACGCGGTGAAGAAGAAGGTCCTCCAGGACAACGCGGTCAATTTCTACAAACTGCCGTTCTGAGTAGATCGAAAGCCTGAAGCCGTGCCGGGGCGAGCAGTCGCTCCGGCACTGTTCACTCCGGTTCGGTAGTTTCTCATGCGGCGATCGCGCACAGGCGCGCTACGAAGCCTTGATAATCTTGTATTTTACTACATGCTAATGAGTAATCGCTGGATCGTGCCCCGTTCCGGTCCTCGTTCCATCCTCGCCCCTGGAGGAGATCGTGATGCTCATTCTACCGCTTCTGCTGCTGCAAGCCGCCGACTCGGCGAACAAGGCGCCCCCCGTTCGGGTGGCGCCGGCCCAGGACGAATTCGCGGATTCGATGGTAACGGTCACCGGGCGCAGCCTGCGCTCCACGGCGGCCTCGCTGGAGCAGTGCCTCGCCCGGCGTTGCACGCCCGCCGAAGATATCGCTGCCTCCATGGAGCATGCGGAGAACCAGCTCGTCGCCGGTGAAATCCAGGGCGCGCGTAAAACGCTCATAAAGTCGCGCTCCCGCAACAAGCGCTATGCCGAAAGCCTGCCCCGGGAAGTAAGCGGATTGCTACAGTTCGATGCGGACGTCGCTTCACTGCTGGGCATGCCCGATTACGGGCGAATAGCGACTTTCGACTCGATCGATGCCTTGAAGGCAGGCTTGCCGGCTGACGATCCCTCCATTGCCGCCAAACGCCTGACCGTGGCCGACGTTTTCCTGCGGCAAGGCAAGTATTCCGCGGCCGTTCACATGTACGATGCGGTGGCGCGGCGCGCGGAGGAATCGGGCTGGCCGGCGGTGCAGGGTGCCGCCATGTTCCGCTCGCTGCGGTTCTACGCCATGGCTGCCAGCGTCAATCCGGCTTATGCCTATGAAAGCCGAAAGCGCTACGCGGCTTTGCGCGAGACGACAGATCCCGCCATGAAGCCCATGCGCGATGCGGCTCATGCCCTGACCGCCAGGCTCAAGCTCCTTTCCGACAAGGATGCAGACGTGGATGAGGTCATGCGGGGGCTGGCCGGGGTCAAGGTTTCGACGCCGCTCCTGATCTATGCGCCTTCGGTCGAATTGGGGGCGGGCTCGTCCGCCGAACTCGGCTATGTCATGCCGACCGCGGGGGCGAACCAGTGGGTCGATTTCAACTATCGGATCGGCCCGGACGGCGCGGTTCGGGATGTGGAGATCGTGTCTCAGGCCCCCAAGGTAAGCTCAGGGCTGATCGCCATCATGAAAAAGGCCCTGGTCGGGCGCCGCTATGCGCCGCTTGACCTTCCGGCCGATTCCACCGGTATGCTGCGCCGGGAGCGCTTCATGGTCGTAGCCGATACCGCACAAGTCACGAACACGCGGCTCAACCTGAAGGCCGGCCTGCCGAAACTGATGACGATGGACCTGACCTCCAAGATGAACGCGAAGCCTTAGCGGCAGAAGTTCGCGCCGTCCGCTTCGAGGTGGAAGTGGTTCTTGTGGGCTTCGTTGTAATCGGGGCCGAGCGTGGTGCCGAAGCGTTTGCAGGCGCTGTCGTGGACGACGCGCAGGAAGCGGCGTTCGGCGGGGGTGCCGTTGCTCCAGTCGCCCAGCACGGTGATGCGGCGGCCGTCGGCCAGGACGAAGCCCGACACATCGATGGCATTGGCGGTGGCATGGCCCGAGCGGCGCGCGGTGCCGGCGACATTGCGGCAGTTGTAGCTGCCATAAGTCTCGATGCTCAGGATGCGGCTGCCGAGGATCTGCTGCGCCGCCCGGTCGACGCCGTAGCGCGCCCAGGCTGCGAAGGGCGTGGCCGTGGTGCAGGTCACGGGGCCGAGGTTGGTCACCGATACGGTCGCCCGGTCGGTGTTCAGGGCCGAGAGTTTCACCGTGCCCAGGGTGGAGCAGCCGTTGCCATAGTACCGGTCCGTCACGGGCGTGAAGACGGCGTTCTGCGCGCCGAGCGTTGCCATGCACTGGCGCAGTTCGCGGGAAGGCGGCGGCGCGGCGGGGCGCGACTGGGCCGAGGGGCGGGCGCCTCGTCCGCGCGGCTGTTCCGCGCGATCGATGCAGCCGCTCAGAACCGCCGCCAGGGGCAGCAGCAGCGAGAGGCCCAGCGAAGACCGTGAAGGCAGCAATCGGTGCGGCGGCGTCGTAATCCGGGGCGTCATCATCGCGTCCAAGCATCCGGGACTGGCGTGAACGGGAGCTTACCCGGCCCGCCATGAGGCGGGAAACGCGCGGCGCGCAGTTTTCCACCGAATAGCGAATGCGGGGAATTCCGCTGGTTTTGCGCATGGAAGCACTGCGAAAGATCGAAAACGGGAAACGATCTGGCGCAAGCGACCGGAGAATCGTTTGACAAATTTCCCGGCCTCTTTAGACGCAGCGCCGGGCCACGCGGTCCCAACGCCGCGCGTGCTCTCTGTAAGGAGAGTCAGAAATGACTGATATTATTAGCGTTCCCGCGCGCAAACCTGCGCGTCCGCACTTCTCTTCCGGTCCCTGCGCCAAGCCGCCCGGATATGCCCCCGAAAAGCTGAACACCGAAGCACTCGGCCGCTCGCACCGCGCCAAGATCGGCAAGACGCGCCTTGCGTACTGCATCGATCTGATGCGCGAAGTTCTGCAGCTGCCCGACACGCATCGCATCGGTATCGTCCCCGGCTCCGACACCGGCGCCTTCGAGATGGCCATGTGGACCATGCTCGGCGCCCGCGGCGTGACCGCGCTGGCCTGGGAAAGCTTCGGTGAGGGCTGGGTTACCGACGCCGTCAAGCAGCTGAAGCTGGAACCCACCGTGTTCCGCGCCGATTACGGCCAGCTGCCCGACCTCGACAAGATCGACTGGTCCGACGACGTGCTCTTCACCTGGAACGGCACCACTTCGGGCGTGCGCGTTCCGGACGCCAACTGGATCCCGGCCGACCGCGAGGGCCTGTCCTTCGCAGACGCCACCTCGGCGGTCTTCGCCTACGACATCGACTGGTCCAAGATCGACGTTGCCACCTTCTCCTGGCAGAAGGTTCTGGGCGGCGAGGGCGGCCACGGCGTCCTGATTCTCGGCCCCCGCGCGGTTGAACGCCTTGAAAACTACACCCCCAGCTGGCCACTTCCCAAGGTGTTCCGCCTTGTTTCGAAGGGCAAGCTGGCAGAGGGCGTGTTCAAGGGCGAAACCATCAACACCCCCTCGATGCTCGCCGTCGAGGACGCGATCTTCGCTCTGGAATGGGCCAAGGGCCTGGGCGGTCTCGAAGGGCTGAAGGCCCGTTCGAACGCCAATGCCCACGCGCTGGACAAGATCGTCGCCGAGCGTGATTGGCTGAGCCATCTGGCAGTCGACAGCGGCACCCGCTCCAAGACCTCGGTCTGCCTCTCCGTCGACGGCGCCGATGCCGACTTCATCAAGAAGTTCGCGGCCCTCCTCGAAAAGGAAGGCGCGGCCTACGATGTCGCCGGATACCGCGATGCCCCTCCGGGCCTGCGCATCTGGTGCGGCGCGACCGTGGACACGGCCGACGTCGAAGCGCTCGGACCGTGGCTCGACTGGGCCTACGCGACCGTCAAGGCCGCCTAAACCATTCCACGTCGTCCCGGACTTGATCCGGGACCACTGGCGGAGCCCATCCACTGATCGGCGAAGCTCCGCCAAGACTTCCACCGATCCCGGATCAGGTCCGGGATGACGAGTGAAGGAATAATTCCATGACCAAGCCCCGCGTCCTCATTTCGGACAAGATGGACCCCAATGCCGCCCGTATCTTCGAGATCCGCGGCTGCGACGTAGACGTCATCACCGGCGAGACCCCCGAACAGCTGATCGCCCGCATCGGCGACTATGACGGCCTCGCCATCCGCTCGTCGACCAAGGTCACCAAGGAAATCCTCGCCGCCGCGAAGAACCTGAAGGTGATCGGCCGCGCCGGTATCGGCGTGGACAACGTCGATATCCCGGCCGCTTCGGCCCAGGGCGTCGTGGTGATGAACACGCCGTTCGGCAACTCGATCACCACTGCCGAACACGCCATCGCCATGATCTTCGCGCTGGCCCGCCAGATCCCCGAAGCCAATGCCCAGACCCAGCAGGGACTGTGGCCGAAGAACGGCTTCATGGGCGTTGAAGTCACCGGCAAGACGCTCGGCCTGATCGGCGCGGGCAACATCGGCTCGATCGTCGCCAGCCGCGCGCTGGGCCTGAAGATGAAGGTCGTCGCTTTCGATCCGTTCCTGACGCCGGAACGCGCCGTGGAAATGGGCGTGGAGAAGGTCGATCTCGACACCCTGCTCGAACGGGCGGACTTCATCACGCTGCACACGCCGCTGACCGACCAGACCCGCAACATCCTCTCGGCCGAGAACCTGGCCAAGACCAAGAAGGGCGTGCGCATCGTCAACTGCGCCCGCGGCGGCCTGATCGATGAAGCCGCGCTGAAGACCATGCTCGACAACGGCCACGTCGCCGGTGCCGCGCTCGACGTGTTCCAGACCGAGCCCGCCAAGGACTCGCCGCTGTTCGGCACGCCGAACTTCATCTGCACCCCGCACCTCGGTGCCTCGACCACCGAAGCGCAGGTCAACGTGGCGCTTCAGGTCGCCGAGCAACTGGCCGACTTCCTGGTCAACGGCGGCGTCACCAACGCGCTCAACATGCCTTCGCTCTCGGCCGAGGAAGCGCCGAAGCTGAAGCCTTACATGAAGCTGGCTGAAATGCTGGGTTCGATGGTCGGCCAGCTGACCCGCGACTCGGTTCCCCGCATCTCGATCCACGTCGAGGGCGCCGCTGCCGAACTGAACCAGAAGCCGATCACTGCCGCCGTGCTGGCCGGTTTCATGCGCGTCCAGTCGGACACCGTGAACATGGTCAATGCGCCGTTCCTCGCCAAGGAGCGCGGCCTTGAAGTGCGCGAAGTGAAGACCGAGCGCGAAGGCGACTACCACACGCTGGTGCGCGTCTCGGTGAAGACCGAAGCGGGCGAGCGTTCGGTGGCCGGCACGCTGTTCAACAATGTCGAGCCGCGCCTGGTCGAACTGTTCGGCATCAAGGTCGAGGCGGAACTCGCCGGTGACATGATGTACATCGTCAACGAGGACGCGCCGGGCTTCATCGGCCGCATCGGCACCCTGCTGGGCGAGAACGCCATCAACATCGGCACCTTCAACCTCGGTCGCCGCGATGCCGGCGGCGAAGCGGTGCTGCTGCTCTCGGTCGACAGCGCCGTGTCGGAAGACGTGCTGAAGGCCGCCACCGCGCTTCCGGGCGTGAAGACGGTCAAGGCGCTCAAGTTCGCCTGATCGTTCACGTTCAAGGCTCTTGACGCAAAAAGGGGCCGGCATCTTCGGATGTCGGCCCCTTTTCTGTGTCCCGGGTGCTTTACTGGCCTGACGGGGGCGGGCCCATCGGCGGCATTCCGCCGCGCGGCCCCATGCCGCCCGGGCCATCGCGGCCGCTGCCCCTGGGGCGCAGTTCCTGCATCGAGAGATAGCCGTCCTTGTCCGTATCGGCGGCCTCGAACTTCGCGCCTTCGTAAGCCAGGAGTTCCTCCAGCGAGACGCCCGCGTCGTAATTCGTGTTGGCCCTGGCGATCAGCGTGCCGGAGATCGGCTCGATCAGGTTGCCGAGCAGGGCATCTTCATCGTCCCTGCCGGAGCCCAGGTCGGGGGCGATCACTTCCAGGACCTGGCCGGCGCGATCGCCCACCGCGCCGCGTTCGTCAGTGGCGAGCGAGCCCATCTGCTGCTGCCAGGCGGTGAACTCCGCCATCGAGATCGTGCCGTCGCCATTGGCATCGACTTTGGCGAAGCGGCCCCTGATCGCGGCGTCGCGCCGGGCGTTCACCAGGGCGTGGAATTCCTCCAGCGTGGCCAGTCCATCATGGTTGGTATCGGCCTCGCGGAACATGGCGGTGACGATCTTGTCATAGTGCGTGCGGGAGATCGGCTTCGGGGCGCGGGGCTTTCCGCCGCCGCCGGATCCCCCGGGAGGGGCGCCCCCCGGACCACCGCCGCCGCCCATTCCGCCGCCTCCACCCATTCCGCCCATTCCCCCCATGTCGTCGCCGCCTCCCATCTGGGCATGGGCAGGTGTCTGGATGAGCAGCAGGGGAAGGAGAAGCAGGGAAATCTTGCGCATGGACCTCGACCGTTGTTCGCAGGGCAGGGCAGGACGCAGCGGGCAGGACAGCCGGGCTCGTTGGCGAGCAGGGCGCATGCCTGGCGGTCCGGCCCATGCAGGGATGGGCTGTGACTGGATGTGTCGTCCCGCCAGACGATGCCGGCGGGATAGCGTCATGGCCGGCGTTTGTTGACAGGAAATTTCACGCAAATTGTCGCAGGCTTTCGCTTTCTGACGACAGATGCATCGCAGGGGGCAGGTGTCATTCGACATTTCCCGCCCACCCCGCTAAGGGCGCCACCATCATGCAGGACAACGACCGCGATCTCTTGCCCGAAGGACTGGGCGACCGTCTTCCGCAGCAGGCCTGGGCCTCCCAGCAAGTGCGCCGAATGGCGCATGACGTGCTCCAGGGCCATGGCTACGAGCGTGTCGAAACGCCGCTGATCGAATTCGAAAAGGCGCTCGCCAGCCGCATGGCCGGCGTGCAGGTGCGGCGCATGTTCCGCTTCGTCGATTCGGTGTCGATGCGGATGCTGGCGCTGCGTTCGGACATGACCGCGCAGATCGCCCGCATTGCCGCCACGGGGCTGGCGGAAGCGCCGCGCCCGCTGCGGCTGTCCTATTCGGGACAAGTCTGCACCATCAAGGGCGACGGCCTCGATCCGCGCCGCGAGCATCTCCAGCTCGGCGCCGAGCTGATCGGCACCGATTCGGTCGCGGCCGCCGGGGAAGTTGTGGAACTGGCGATCGAAGCGCTGCGCGCGGCCGGGGCCACCGGGATCTCGGTGGACTTCACGCTGCCCGATATCGTCGACACCCTTTCCGCAGAAGCGCTGCCGCTGCCGGAAGCGCGGATCGGCGCGGTGCGCCAGATGCTCGACGCCAAGGATGCCGGCGGCCTCGTCGACGTGGGCGGCGAGGCTTATCTGCCGCTGCTCTACGCGGTCGGTCCTTTCGCCAGCGCGATCGAGCGTCTTGCCGCCTTCGACACGCCGGGTGAAGCCGGCGTCGTCGGCAGTGCCGGGGCGCTCGCCAGCCGCATCGCCGGCCTGCGCGAGATCGCCGCACGCGTGGGCGACAAGGCCCGCATCACGCTCGACCCTTCGGAGCGGCACGGCTTCGAATATCAGTCGTGGTTCGGCTTCACGATCTATGCCGAGGGCATCTCCGGCAGCCTCGGCCGGGGCGGCACTTACCGGATCCTCGGCCAGACCGGGCATCACCCGGAAGCGGCGACCGGCTTCTCGCTCTATCCCGATCCGCTGGTGGACCTGCTGGCTGCCGAGCCGCAGGCGCAGCGCAAGCTGTTCCTGCCGCTGGGCCACGACCCGCGCGTGGCCGGGCAGCAACGTGCCATCGGCTGGACCACCGTGGCGGCGCTGGCCGAAAGCGACGATCCCGTCGCGCTCGGCTGCTCGCACCGGCTGGACGGCGCAGAGGCTGTCGCGCTCTGATATCGGCCGATCGGGTCCGGGATCACGGCCCTTGACTAGCCATGCGCCTTGCCACTAGGGCGCGGACGAAAAGCCGGGGCGCTTCCGCCCCAATGAAAATCCATATCGCCGAGACCTGTCGAAGGGCGTTATAGGATCCACCGTGGCAGGGTGGAGGAGTATATCCATGGCCAACGTAACCGTGATCGGCGCCCAGTGGGGCGATGAGGGCAAGGGCAAGATCGTCGACTGGCTGGCAAGCCGCGCCGACGCCGTCGTCCGTTTCCAGGGCGGCCACAATGCCGGCCATACGCTCGTCGTGGGCGAGCAGGTCTACAAGCTCAGCCTGCTGCCCTCGGGCATCGTCACCGGCACGCTGTCGATCATCGGCAATGGCGTGGTGCTCGATCCCTGGCACCTCAAGTCCGAAGTCGAGAAGCTTCGCGGCCAGGGCGTGGAGATCAATCCGGACAACTTCGCGATCGCGGACAATTGCCCGCTGATCCTGCCGCTTCACCGCGACCTCGACGGCCTGCGCGAAACCGCTGCCGGTTCGGGCAAGATCGGCACCACCGGCCGCGGCATCGGCCCGGCTTACGAGGACAAGGTCGGCCGCCGCGCCATCCGCGTCTGCGACCTTGCGCACCTCGATGCCCTGGAGCCGCAGCTCGACCGCCTTTGCGCGCATCACGACGCGCTGCGCGCCGGCTTCAACCAGCCGCCGGTCGATCGCGAGGCACTGATCAACGAACTGCGCGAGATCGCGCCGTTCGTGCTTCAGTTCGCGCAGCCGGTGTGGAAGCGCCTGAACAAGGTCCGCAAGGCCGGCGCCCGCATCCTGTTCGAAGGCGCGCAGGGCGTGCTCCTCGACGTCGATCACGGCACCTATCCCTTCGTCACCAGCTCGAACACGGTTTCGGGCACGGCGGCTTCGGGTTCGGGCCTCGGCCCCTCGGCCACCGGCTTCGTGCTGGGCATCGTCAAGGCCTATACCACCCGCGTCGGCTCGGGCCCGTTCCCGACCGAGCTGGAGGACGAGACCGGCCAGCGCCTCGGCGAACGCGGCCATGAATTCGGCACCGTCACCGGCCGCAAGCGCCGCTGCGGCTGGTTCGACGCCGTGCTCACCCGCCAGTCCTGCGCGATCTCCGGCGTCACCGGCATCGCGCTGACCAAGCTCGACGTGCTGGACGGCTTCGAGAAGGTCCGGATCTGCACCGGCTATCGCCTGAACGGCAAAGTGCTGGACTACTTCCCCAGCCACGCGGCCGACCAGGCCAATGTCGAGCCGATCTACGAGGAAATGGACGGCTGGCAGGGCACCACCGCCGGCGCCCGTTCCTGGGCCGATCTGCCCGCCCAGGCGATCAAGTACATCCAGCGCGTGCAGGAACTGATCGAAACCCCGGTGGCGCTGGTCTCCACCAGCCCCGAGCGCGAGGACACCATCCTCGTGCGTGATCCCTTCCTGGATTGATGCGGTGCGGCGCGGGTTCAGACTCGCGCCGCTCCTGCTTTTGCTGGGCGCTGCGGAAGCCGAGCCTGCTCTCCAGCTCCCCCAAATCGACCTGATCCGCGTGCGCAAGGCGGCGCGGACCATGGAGCTCTGGTCCGGCGACCGGCTCGTCCATGTGATCGAGCACATCCAGCTCGGCGAGGCGCCCATCGGCCCCAAGCGCTTCGAAGGCGACGAGCGCACCCCCGAAGGTCGCTACGAGATCGACTGGGGCAATCCGCAAAGCGCCTATCACCTCTCGCTCCACATCTCCTACCCCAGTGCCGGGGACCGGGCCTATGCCCAGGCTCGCGGCCGTTCGGCGGGGGGAATGATCATGATCCACGGCCAGCCCAACGACCTGGAGACCGGCCGCGTGCGCGGCGACTGGACGGACGGCTGCATTGCCGTCTCCAACCCGGAGATCGAGGCGCTCTACGAAACGGTGCCCGATGGCACGCCGATCGAGATAAACCCCTGATATTGCGATCACACCTGCCGCCCGCTCCCGAAAATTGATGTAGATTGCATTCCACGGACGACGACGGGCGTTTTTAGGAATTCAATCCTGCTCTAGGGATGTCTACGTGGATAGGGAGCCGCCGCCGGGAATCGGCACGAATGCCTTGCGCGTGGCTCAAGCGCCCTTTCGAGATCGGGTGCCGGCAGGTCGAACCGCCGGTTTTCGGTCAGTGGATCAACATCGCCAGGGTCCTTGCGGCCATGGCGCGGTCGGAACGCCTCTATGCTCCCCCAAACCATCCTCAACGACGAGCAGGGCCGCCTCGCGGCGCTGCGCAATCTCGACGTGCTGGACACCGAACCGGAAGAAGCGTTCGAACATGTCGTCTCGCTGGTGCGGGCCGTGCTGGGCGTGCCGATGGCGGCCGTCACCCTGGTCGATGCGGATCGGCAGTGGTTCAAGGCGCGCAGTGGGCTGGATGTGGCCGAGACGCCGCGCAATGTCTCGTTCTGCACCCATGCGATCCAGCAGACTGCGCCGTTCCTGATTTCCGACGCCAGGCTCGATGCGCGGTTCGCCAACAATCCCTTCGTCGCCACCGACCCCGGCGTGCGCAGCTACGCGGGCATCCCGCTCCTGACGCCGGAAGGCTACAATATCGGCGTGCTCTGCGCGATCGACGACAAAGTGCGCGATTTCAACGAGGCGGAAGTCGCCATCCTCGGCAACTTCGCGCGCATCGTCATGAACGAGCTGGAATTGCGCCGCATCGCCGAGCGCGACCAGCTGACCGGCGCGCTCACGCGCCGCGGCTTCGTGGACAAGGCGAAGCAGGAGATCGCGCGCTTCCGCCGCTATGGGCGGCCCTGCTGCCTGGTGCTGATCGATCTCGACCACTTCAAGCAGGTCAACGACACGCACGGCCATCCGGCGGGCGATGCGGTGCTGCGGGAAATGGCGGCCACGGTGGTCGGCTCCACGCGCCCCGTCGACTTTCTCGGCAGGCTGGGCGGCGAGGAGTTCGCCGTGCTCCTTCCGGAAACCGGCCCCGGCGAAGCGCTTGCGGCGGTGGAACGGTTCCGCGAGACTTTGGCGGAGCACGACATTCCGCTGCCCGGCGGCATGAGCATCCGCGTCACCGCCAGTTTCGGCATCGCGCCCCTGAGCGAGGCGATCGGCAGCGTCGAGGACTGGCTCGCCGCGGCGGACGGCCCGCTCTATGCCGCCAAGCGCGGCGGGCGGAACCGCTGCGAATTGCTGCATTGAGGAAAACATGAGGATCCGGGGCCCGGACGCTGGGAATGCCCCCGGACCCCTGCGACTTCCCTTGTCTCAGTCGAACCGGAACGCCGAGATCGCGGTCTTGAGCACGAGGTCCGAATAGACCTTCTCGCCCGCACCTTCGGCGGCGCCAGCGGCGACCATCAGCGGCAGGAGGTGTTCCTCGCGCGGGTGGGAGAAGCGCCCGCCGGGTGCTTCGGCCCAGTGCGACAGCGCTTCGGCGCGGTTTTCGGCGCCGGATCCGGCGGCCCGGGTCAACCATTGGTCGAAGGTCTGGGAGGGCTCGGTGGAGGCTGGATTGCCGTAGCCGCGCATGTTGTGGAAGCTCATGCCCGATCCCAGGATCAGCACGCCTTCATCGCGCAGCGGGGCGAGCGCGCGTCCGGCGGCAAGATGCAGGGCCGGGTCGAGCGAGCGGTCGAGCGACATCTCGACGACGGGCACGTCGGCCTCGGGCCAGGCCACCTTGAGCGGCACGAACACCCCGTGGTCATAGCCGCGCTGCGGGTCCGGGGCGGCCGCGAAGCCGGCCTCGCGCAGGAGCTGGCTGGCGCGGGCGGCCAGGGCAGGCGATCCTGGGGCGTCGAAGCGCAGTTCGTAGGTGTGCTGGGGGAAGCCGTAGTAGTCGAACAGCAGCGGCGGCTGCTCGCCGCCGGTGAAGGCGAAGCCCTCGGTTTCCCAATGTCCCGAGACGACCAGGATCGCCTTGGGCGCCTCCGGCAGGCGCGCAGGAAGGCCTTGCAGGAACGCGGCCATGGAGGCCCAGTTGCCCTGCGGGTCGGGCATGAAGAAGCAGGGGCCGCCGCCGTGAGGGATGAAGAAGGTGGGTTGGCGGGTCATGGATCGCGTTCCTTTCAGAGCGGAAGCCTCAGCGCCGGGTCGGCACGAGCGCGTGGGCGCCGTCGCCGATCAGGGCCAGGACGAGGAGGGCAATGGACCAGAAGGCGGGATATTCCCAGCCGCCGCCCTTGCCATCGAAGAAGAAGCCGTTGGCTCCATGCACCATGACGATGGTGCCGAGCACCAGCGGGATCAAGGCCAGCGCCACGGCGCGGGCGTAGATGCCCAGGATCAGCGCCAGGCCGCCGAGCAGTTCCGCCGCCATGGTCACATAGGCAAGCGCCGGCGGCAGGCCGAGGCTGCCGAAGAAGCCGGCCGCGCCGGCCGGGGTGAAGACGAACATCTTGAGCGAGAAGTGCGCCAGGAACAGCACGCCGAGCGCGACGCGCAGGATGAACGCGCCGTAGGGGCTGCTGGAAGGGGTAGATGTCATGGGGGGGCTTCCTTTCGAAGACTCCTCTAGACCTTCGCCCCTTTGGTGATAATCATGCCATGCGTTGAATGACTTTCTACCAGGGGTGTTGAATGGACCGGCTGAAAGGCATCGAGGTCTTCGTGAAGGCGATCCGGCTCGGCGGCCTCTCGGCGGCGGCGCGAGACCTTTCGATGTCGCCGGCGATGGCGGCCAAGCACCTCAATGCGCTGGAGCAGCGCCTGGGCGCGACCTTGGTGAACCGCACGACGCGGCGGCTGGCGCTGACCGAAGTGGGCGCGGCCTATCTCGACAAGGCGGAGCGCGTCCTGGCCGAACTGGAGGATGCCGATGCCGAGGCGATGGCCCAGTCCGCCGCAGTGGAGGGCCTGCTGCGCGTCTCCGGCCCGGCGGCTTTCGGCAGCGCCTACCTGGCGCGCCTCGTCACCGAATTTCACGCGCTCTACCCGGCCGTCACGGTCGAGCTTGGCCTCAACGACCGGGTGGTGGACCTGCTCGAAGAGCGCTGGGACGTTGCCGTGCGCATCGGCCGACTGGCGGACAGCAACCTGGTGGCGCGCAAGCTGGCGCCGGTGCGCATGGCGATCTGCGCCGCGCCCGCCTACCTCGCACGGCACGGCAGGCCGCAGTCCGTCGAGGATCTCGCAGGGCACGAGTGCCTCGGCTACACCCTGGGCAACGAGACCGGCGCCACGCGCTGGGGCTTCGGCCGCGACGGCAGCCGCGCGGTCGCGGTGCGCGGCAGTCTGCACGCCAACAACGGGCAGGTTCTGGCCCAGGCGGCGGAGGCGGGCATGGGACTCGTCTACGGCCCGCGCTTCTTCGTGGACCGTGCCATAGCCGCAGGGAGGCTGGTGGAACTGGACCTGGGCGCCGAACTGCTCGACCTCGGCGCGGTCCACGCCGTCACGCACCGCACCCGGCGGCCAGCGGCGAAGACGAGGGCCTGGATCGACTTCCTGGTCGAGCGCCTGCCGCCGATGGCGCGGGACTGGTAGTCCGTCGCCGGTAGCGGGGAATCAGAAGTCGATGGCGATGCCGTTGCGCACCCAGTCGCCGTAGCGGGTGGGCGAAATCCCGTCGGGGTCCTGCTCGTCCTGCGCGGCCCCTGCCGTTTCTGCGGCCGGCGGGGAGGGCTGGGGCGCGGGGTCGTTCGTCCAGTGAGTGGGCTTGGTGAAGCCTTCGGGACGTTGGGTGGCGCGCTGTGTCATTCAGCCCATGTGGTGGAGGTAGCGTCAAAACGCAATCCGCTATAGGGGCAGGCGATGGACATTCCCGGCCTTCCGGCGCGCCGTGCCGCGCTCAACCTTATCGATGCCGTACTGCGGCGGGGCGAAACGCTCGACCAGGCGGGCGGCTCCGCGCTGGCCCGTGTCGGCGGCGATGCCGACCGGGCGCTCGCCCGTGCCATTGCCGGCGAAGTGCTGCGCTGGCGCACCGACCTCGACGAACTGATCGACAGCGCCACGCGTCTGCCGCTCGCTCCCGATGCCAAGGCGCGCGCGGTGCTGCAGATCATGCTGGCGCAAGTCCTGCGGCTGGAAACGCCCGCTCACGCGGTGATCGCCACCGGCCTGCCGCTGCTGATGGGCGGCCCGCGCCGGCTGGCGCATGGCGTGTTCTCCACCCTGACCAAGAACGGCGTCACGCTTCCCGACGTGCCGACCCTGCCCGAGGACGTGGCCGGGCGCTGGGGCGTGCGCGCCGAGGCGATTGCTGCCGGTCTGGCGGAGCCGCCGCCGCTCGATCTGGCGCTGCGCTATCCCGAGCAGACCGCCGAATGGGCCGAGCGCCTTGGTGGCACTTCCCTGATGGCCGGCCATGTTCGCCTGGCACGCGGCACCGCGGTCGAGCATCTCGAAGGCTTCCGCGACGGCGCCTGGTGGGTGCAGGACCTTGCCGCCAGCCTGCCCGCACGGCTGCTCGGCGCGGGTGAGGGGCGCAAGGCGCTCGATCTCTGCGCCGCGCCGGGCGGCAAGACGCTGCAACTGGCGGCGGCGGGCTGGCAGGTCACCGCGATCGACAATTCCAAGCGCCGCCTCGAACGCCTGCGCGACAACCTCAAGCGCATCGGCCTGGAGGCCGAAGTGGTGCAGGCCGATGTCCTGACCTGGGAGCCGGAGGAAAAGTTCGACGCGATCCTGCTCGACGCCCCTTGCACCGCCACCGGCACGGCCCGCCGCCATCCCGACGTGCTCCACCGCATCGCCGGGCGCCAGATCGAGGACATGACCGCGATCCAGGAAAAGATGCTGGAACGCGCCGCGGGCTGGCTCAAGCCGGGCGGGCGGCTGGTCTATGCGGTCTGCTCGATGGAACCGGAAGAGGGCGAGGAACAGGCGGACAAGGTCTCGCTGACGCCGGTTCCGGTCACGGCATCGGAACTGCCGGAAGGGCTTGCGCCCACGGCCGAGGGCTGGGTGCGGACCGATCCGGGGATGCTGGCCGATGTCGGCGGGCTGGACGGGTTCTTTATCGGAAGGTGGCAGAAGTAAGGGGAAGTTCTGGGGGCTGATCCCCCAGACCCCTGGAAATGTCGGCGTGGCGCGCTGCCTGGCTATCGAGCGCTCCTGGCGGCGCAGCCATTGAGCCTACCGACGCGGTCATGGGCGCACGACGAATACGTGGTGCCTGACCTCGACATTATTGGGGTGCAGGGGCGATGGCCCCTGCTTCTCAGGCCGCGACGGCGCGCCGACGACGCCAGAACACCAGCGCACCGAGGCCCAGCGCGAAGAGGCCGATCATGCCCGGCTCCGGCACATCGGTGCTGCCGCCCGAGCTGCTGCCGCCACCCGAGCTGGTCGAGCTGCCCGGATCGCCCGGCGTGTAGCCGCCGGTATAAGTGCCGACGTGCATCTCCCCGTTCTGGACGAGATTGCCGAACACGGCCGAACCCTGGATGTAGTTCGACGTGGTGGCATTGGCGCCCGGCGCCAGCACCGAGCCGCCCCAGGCGGTGGTGAGCGCGAGGTCTTCCGCCTCGTAGAAGTTCCAGACGACGTGCTCGCCCAGGTTGGCGGTACCGCCGAGGAAGTTGTCGTCCAGCTTGATCGAGGTGCCCGAGACGTTGACGATCGCGGTGTCCGCGCCGTTCAGGTTGAACTTGATCTCGCCGATCTTGTCGAGGTCGGCGGCGGAGATGTTGAACACGGCCACGCCGCCCGCACCCGGCTGGGCATTGAAAGTGCCGGTGTTGCCGCTGATCGAGAGCTGGCTGTTGGCCGTCTCGGTGCTCATCGAATGGCTCAGGCCCTCCATCGAGGTGCCGATGAGGCTCTTCTGCTGCGTGAGGTTCTGGGCGAACTGCGGATCGCTGGAAGCCAGGCCCGAAGTGACGGTGTTGTTGTTGACGTTGGTGTTGCTGATCGTGCCGCCCACCAGCACCGTCTGCGCCGCGCCGTTGAGGTTGAGGCCGCTGTTGACGTTGCCGCCGACGATCGCGCCCGAACCGTTGTTGAGGTTCTTGTAGCCGCCATTGACGTCGCCCACCACGGTCAGCCCCGGCGTTCCGGTGCTGGAGGCGGGGAGGGCGGTGATCTGGTAGTTCGAGGCATTGCCTTCGAGATTGCCGCCGACGAACGTGCGGCCCTCGACTTCGGAGGACGAGGTGAGGTCGCCCAGCACCACCAGGTTCCAGGTCTTCAGCACGTCGATCCCGGCGATCATGCCCGAGGATGCGAGCACGGGGCTGGCCGCGAAGGCGACGGCGGCAACAGCGACGGAAAGCGACAGCTTGCGGAGACGGGACATGATGGGACTCGCCAATGGAACGGATCGATAGGCGAGCTAAGTACTTGTCCGGGAAGGTTTGGATATGGTTCGTTTCGCCGTGTCTCATGGTGAGACACGGCGAAAGCGAATGCCTTACGCGAAGTGGGTAGAGCCACCCAGTTCGTCATTGCGAGGAGGCGAAGCCGACGAAGCAATCCAGAGCGGCACGGAACTGCCCCTGGATTGCTTCGCTACCCTCGCAATGACGAAGGACGGGATGGCTTCCGCCACGTCCGTCGCCACACAGTCCGAAGCCCCGAAGAGCAGGCGCTTCAGCCCTTGACCTTGTTCTGGAAGCTCTTGCGCAGCTTCATCAGCTTGGGCGGGATGATCGCGAGGCAATAGGGATTCCGCTGGCCTTCGCCGTCCCAGTATTCCTGGTGGTAGTCCTCTGCGGGATACCACGCCTCGTTCTGCCTGCCCTCGGCAAAGCCCTCGATCGTGGTGACGACCTTGCCGGCGTTGTCCTGGTTTGAACGGGCGAGCGCGGCCTCGGCCTCGGCGGCCTGGGCATCGTCGAGCGGGAAGATCGCCGAACGGTACTGCGTGCCCACGTCGTTGCCCTGGCGGTTGAGCTGCGTCGGGTCATGGGTGCCCATGAACACGTCGAGCAGGTCGCCATAGGACAGCACGGAAGGGTCGTAGTTCACCTTGATCGCCTCGGCATGGCCGGTGTCGCCGCCGCAGACCTGCTTGTAGGTCGGGTTGGCCACGGTGCCGCCGATATAACCGCTTTCCACGGAGTCCACGCCGATGACGTCGCGGAACACCGCTTCGGTGCACCAGAAGCACCCGCCTGCAACGATTGCCGTTTCCATTGTCTTGAATGTCCTCATGAGGGGGAATTTGTCGCTAGATAGGTACACTGGGACGGCTTGTCATTGGGGCGTCGGAAACTAGGTTCAGGACTGACCAGCTTCCACGGGAGAATCGCATGCGCCGCGCCCTCATCGCCCTTTCGTCCCTTCTCGGCGTCATCGCCATGCCCGGCGCCGCCACCGCTGCCGACGAAACCACCGAGGCGGAATCCTGCAAGGGCTGCGAGGCGCTGCTCGAACTGGCCGCCTCCAATCCTTCGCGCAAGGAAGACCGCGCGCGCGACAAGTATCGTCACCCGGTGGAGACCCTGAGCTTCTTCCGCGTCGCGCCGACCATGAAAGTGGGCGAATATGCACCGGGCGGCGAGTGGTATTCGCGCCTGCTCGGGCTCTACCTCGGCCAGCAGGGGCACCTCGTCGGCCTCTACTTCAACCCCGACGCGCCGGCCTTCAAGCCCGAAACCAGGGAGGGCATCCGCAAGGGCGCCGCGAACTACCCGGCTGACGTCGCCAAGTTCACCGGCATGCCGGCCGACAAGTTCGCCGCCTATACCCTGGGCGCCATCCCCCAGGGCGAGAAGGGCACATTCGACGTCATCGTCGTCCCGCGCATGATGCACAACCTGCTGCGCTGGAACATCGCCGGCAGCGAATTCGCGGCCATGCGCGACCTGCTCAAGCCCGGCGGCCTGATCGGCATCGAGCAGCACCGCGCCCGCCCGGACGCCCCGGCCGATTATGCCGATGGTTCCAAGGGCTACTTGCGCGAGGCGGACGTGATCCGTTTCATGAAGGACAACGGCTTCGATCTCGTCGCCCAGTCCGAGATCAGCGCCAATCCCAAGGATACCGCGAACTGGCCGGACGGCGTCTGGACCCTGCCGCCCTCGCTCGCGCTGAAGGACAAGGACCGCGACAAGTACCTCGCCATCGGCGAGAGCGACCGGATGACCCTTCTGTTCCGCAAGCGGGACTGATAGAGGCCCCCTCCATGACCGAAATCACCGTTGCCGCGCTTCAGCTCGCGCTCAATTCCGCGGACGAGGGCGAGAATATCGCCGCCGTCTCCGCGCTCGTCGAGGAAGCCGCCGCCAGAGGCGCGCAAATCGTGCTGCCGCCCGAGCTGTTCTCCGGCCCCTACTTCTGCAAGGTCGAGGAAGAGGAACTCTTCGCGCTCGCCCGCCCGACCGCCGAGCATCCTTCGGTGATCGCGATGAAGGCACTGGCGGCGAAGCTGAAAGTGGTGATCCCCACCAGCTACTTCGAGCGCGACGGCCACCACTACTACAACACGTTGGCGATGATCGGCGCCGATGGCGAGATCATCGGCACTTACCGGAAAAGCCACATTCCCGACGGCCCCGGCTACGAGGAAAAGTACTACTTCCGCCCCGGCAACGACGGGTTCAAGGTGTGGGACGTACTCGGCACCAAGGTCGGCGTCGGCGTCTGTTGGGACCAGTGGTATCCCGAATGCGCGCGCGTGATGGCGCTGATGGGCGCGGAACTGCTGTTCTATCCCACCGCCATCGGCTCGGAGCCTTATGACGCGACGCTGGACACCAGCCGCATGTGGCGCCGGGCGATGGTCGGCCACTCGGTGTCCAACTGCATGCCGGTGATCGCCGCCAACCGCATCGGCGTCGAAACCGAATGCGGCACCGAGCAGACCTTCTACGGCCACTCGTTCATCACCGACGAATGGGGCGATTACGTCGCGGAATTCGGCAAGGAGGAAAGCGGCGTGCTGGTCTCCACGATCGACCTTGCCCGCGCCGCAAAGCACCGTGCCGGCATGGGCTTCTTCCGCGATCGCCGCCCGCAACTCTACACGCGCATTGCGCAGGATATCTGATACACCCTCGACAGTTACGACATCATCGGGGGACATCGGCCTTGGCCAAGCACCAGTATCTCGTCGCGCTCGGCTCGAACATGCGCCATCCGCGCCACGGCGGCCCCCGTCAGGTGCTCGCCGCGGCGCTGGCCGCGCTCGATAGCGGCAAGTATGAGGTGCTGGCTGCCTCGCCCATCATCGAGAGCGCGCCGCTCGGCCCCTCGCGCCGCCGCTATGCCAATGGCGTCGCGCTGGTGCGCAGCAAGCGCGAACCCGACGAGATGCTGCACAAGCTGCACAAGCTGGAAAACAAGTTCGGCCGCCGCCGCATGGGCCAGGCCTGGGGTTCGCGGGTGCTGGACCTCGACCTCGTGCTCTGGAGCGGCGGCCCCTGGGCGGGCGGCGAGGGCGAGAAAAGCCTGATTCTGCCGCACCCCGCCTTCCGCAGCCGCGATTTCGTGCTCGGCCCGGCGCGGCGGATTGCGGGGCCCTGGCGTGATCCTTTGACGGGTCTCACCATTAATCAGCTTCATGCCCGCTTGACCAAGCCTCGCCCTGCCCTTAGGTGACCCCTTCCGCAGCCGCTTCGCCGGCCGCGCCCGGCAACGGGGGCCCTTAGCTCAGTCGGTAGAGCAACTGACTTTTAATCAGTAGGTCGCTGGTTCGAACCCAGCAGGGCTCACCACCGCAGAAAAATGCGGTTTTTACCCCACGATGACAGCGGGAAATCGGACTCAATGATTACGATTTTCCGCCGCAGTAAGTAGGCGGTAAGGGCGGCGCGCCAGCCTGCCAATTTCTAACCCTCCCTTGCAGATTTAGCGTTGCGCCGCCCGTCGGGCGCGCGGTAGCGTCATTGAAATGCCGCCGATTATTTTGGCGATGCAGCGAATGGGGGGGAAAGATGACCACGGAGACTGAGCCGCTTTTTGATCCGGGCCAAGGCCTGTTGATCTCTGGAATGCTTCTTATCCTCGCTGGGGTGGTCGCAGCGCTGTTTGCCGTGCTGATGCCCACCAGCATCACTACGGATCCGATCATCAGCACGAACCCCTACATGCCTTCAGTGCCCAGCCAAGACGTGGTGAATATCGCCCTGCAGCAGCGGCAGATGCTTCTCTATATCGCCGGCCTTGCGGCTTGCATTGCTGGGGTTGTGTTGCTCGCAAGCGGGCGGATGGTGGCAGCACTCGTGAAGCGGTGACATAGGTCCGTAGAGTTGACGGGTACCGCACACGTAGCTTTCGCTCATGGGCGTGAAGCGATCTGGAGGCCTTGAGGCCAAACTGCGGAAGCTGTCGGGCGATCTCAGGAAGCAGATGGGCGCGGCTGTCTACACGATTGCCGGTCTGGTGCAGTCCGACGCTCAGATCAGCATCACCACCGGCTCAGCCGGCGGAAGCAGCGGAGGAAAGCACCAGCATGTTCCCTCCGCCCCTGGCACCGCTCCGAACAACATGTCCGGGCACCTCGCGGACAGCATCCAGGTCGAACGTATCGACGACCTCACGGCGCGTGTCGTGGCTAACGCGGAGTACGCGGCTATCCAAGAGCTTGGCGGCACCATCAACCATCCTGGCGGCCAACCCTATTTCATCAAGGACGGCGAGTTCGTGCCGGTGAGCAAGAGCAGCCCCGCGGCAGCGCGCCTGCCCAAAACCAAGCCTCACGTGATCACCCTGCCGGAGCGCCCCTACATGCGTCCGGCTGCCCAGAAGAATGAGAAAGATGCACTGCGCCTGTTCGAAGAGGCGGCCCGGCGGGCGCTTTCTGGCACTTGAGGATTTATCGTTCAAAAAGCGGTCTATGTTAAACATAGACCGTTCACGTGGACTGCGGCCACCAGTCAGAATCGACCATATCCGCATAACACCGTAAGAGCTCTGCGAAGTCGGTTCTACTCATCGGACGGGACGTGGTCATAGACCCCAGCCATGCCGAGGTGAGAAAAGTCTGCGCCATCTCTGCGCCAGTCCAGGTAGTGGGATCCGGGTCGTTGGCGCTAGCTCGCTCCAATGCGATCGCAAGCATCTCCTTTGCGGCCGCAAGATCAGCCCCTGCTCGCGCGACGGTTTGGTCAACTTCGTGAATTGGGAATGGATTTGAAGTCATGGTTACCCCTGGAGCTGGTTGAACTTGTTGAGGGTGGCCGGCGCCGAGCGCTGGCTCTGAGCATAGGCAGCCCCGCCGGCTCGCGCGGCGCTCTGATCCGAGATGCGCTGCATGTCGGCGTAAAGCTCCGCGGTGATCACGGCGCCCGAAAGGTCGAACCGGGGGGCGCTGATGATGGTGGAGCCTTGACCGCCGCGCGAGAGGTTCGGGTTCGTGACGTGCAGGGTTTCGCCGTTCGACACCCGGGCAACCGGCCGACCATTGAGCGAAAGCACATTGTTGTCGGTTCCGCCCCGCCCACCGATAGCGATAGACCCGCCTGTAGCGAAGCCAGGCAAGACAGAGCTGATCGCAGATCCGATTGAGCTCTTGAAGTCGAAGCTCTGGCCGCTCAACTTCGCGATGGTGAAGCGCGCCAGGACTTGCGCCACCACACGAAACCCGATGTCTTTGAAGTCCTGCCAGATAGCTTTTGTGCCACCTCGGAAGGCATCCTCGTAAAGGCTACCGAGCGTGCGGATCTGCTGTTCCTGTCGATCGCGTTGCGCATCCAAGTTTCGCTGATCGCGGTCAGCTTTCTCTTTATCGACTTTTAGCTGAAGGTCCGCCGCGTCCTTTATCGCCTTACGCCCGTATGCCTCACCTATCGTGGCGTCAGCAATGTCGAGAAGAACTTGGAGACGCTTCTGATCATCTTCCAGCGTAGAACGTGCCAGTTCTGGGAACTGCTGTTCGATGCGTGCGCGGGCTTCCATCTTGTCCGCCAGTATAGATTCAGCCTCAGAGCCACTACTGCGAAGCTGCGCCAGACGCTGCTCAAGCTGCATTTGGGCCTTGGTTCTGGCGTATTGCTCATCTAGTCGCTGCACCGCCTTATCGGCATCTGCAGCGGCTCGCATAGCCTCAGTGTTAGCGGCAGACCTCGGAGCGCGGGCTCTGCCGGGTGCGCCTCCTGCTTGCCTCTGCCTGTCGAGTGCTCGTTCTTCCTGCCGATTAAGCGAGGCAAGGCGGTTCGCTAGCTGATCGACGTCCTTGATGCTGGCTCGGGCGCGCTGCCGCAAGATCTCGAATCCCTCGCTGATCCTCGCAGTTGGGTCGCTCCTCAGGGTCGCCAGTCGGTCAACGATCTTCGTTGTCACGGTCTGGGCAGAGTTCTGAAGGTCGCGGATCACCTTCTCGTTTTCGGCGATCACATTCCCCACGGCGGTTTCCCTCGCGATGAGGCCTTGCTGATACCCCGTCGGCGCCATGATCGAAGAATTTGAAACTTCACCCTTGCGGCGATCCAATTCCGCGGCCAGCAGCTGCCTCGTGGCGATAGCGAGCTTGAGGCGGCTCGCGATAGCTGCTGCCTCCGCGCCGAGCATGTTGATCGTCGTGGCGCGCACAACTTCGTTCTGCTTGGCATAGGCCTGGGCGGCGGCCGAAACCTCCTTGTAGCTAGCGGTCGAATCCCCAAGGACATCGATGAAGTCCCTCTGAGTCGCCTCGGCTTGCTTCGTCTTTTCATCCGCATCCATGATGCCCGCAGCCATGGCGAGGGCAACCGATGTGGCTGTTGTGAGCGCGAGCCCCCACGGCCCAGCGAAGAACGCTGCCAGACTGCCTGCCTGCTGCTGCGTCTGCCCCATCACAACCGCAAGGTCGGGAAGCTGGATCGCGAATGCTTGTAGCGGGTTTGTTCCCGCCGCTATCTGCTGACCCATCTGTGAAAACTGCTGACCAAGCAGGCGAGCGCTACTGCCCGTGCTTTCCATCGCTTGGCCAGAGCGTGCTGACGATTGCACGATCTGCTTCTCGCCGCGATTTATGGACTGGACGATCTTCTGAACGTTCGCATCAACGACGCGAACGGATCCGGCCATCTTGCTTTCGAGTTCGTTGAGGTCGGCACTGACCTTGACGGCGATCTGTTCCAACGGGTCAGACATCGATCATTTTCCTGTTTGTGATGGCCGGCGCAGCGGCGCTGACTGGTTCGTTTTCAAAGCGGACGGCCCAAGCGATTTGCTGCAGTTCTGTCAGGTAGGCCTCGCGCTCCCAGCGGGGCGTGTATCGAGCATCCGGCGGATAGGCGGCCGCGACCCTCTGGATCTCAGCAAGCTTGGGGCAATCAGTGGTGGGAAGGGGTGGCAACTCAGAGCCCCGATCGTCGACCGACTGATCGGTGATCAGACAGCGGCTGCCGCGTTTTTGGGAGAACTGCGCCATTCCTGATGGCTGGCAGTAAGGCGCGCTGCCGACAGTAAGCAGCTAGGCAGGTGAGAGGAGAGGCCACGCCCCGGACGTCGGGGGCGATGAAGAACACCCGAGCGGCGGGGCGTGGCGACCGGGAGGAGAGAGGCCCGGTGAAAGTCATGGAATAGGGACGGCGATGGTGCTGCCGAACTGCGCGCCGACCGGCCAGGCGAGGTCATGCCCTCCGTCACTTCGAAGTGATGGGATGCTCGTTTCCAGGAGTCTGGTAAGCGGCCACCCCCCGTTTCGGAAGAGGGGCGAGCACTCGCGCGCGATAGCTTCCGCAGAGACTAGCCGCTCTCCGGCATGCTGCTGATTGATCCGATAGCAATCGCGGTCGCTATCTTCGAGGCGTTCGAGAAGCGATACGATCTCTGCGGTGATTGCGGGCCAACGATCCGCGAGCTCGGTGGCCAGAGCATCCCGACAATTGCGAATGGCGTCATATTCCGCGCGGAGCTTCTTCTGACGCTCGGAGTTGGCGATCTCTTCCTTGCGCTTGTCTAGCTGTTCCCGCTTGGCGTTCAGCCGAATGACCTTGCGGGAGAGCTTGGCGGCTTCATCTGCCGCCGCGTCCGCTTCCGCCTCCTTGGCGGTGGCAGACTTCGAAAGGCGATCGAGCCTGTCGTGCTCGCGCTTCGCTTTGGTGGTTTCTTCCTCGACCTCAGCGATCAGCTCGGCGACGGTGGCGATACGTGCATCCTCGCTCATTGCGGCCGCGATACGTTCGTCCAGTGGCTTGGCCATATGTTCTTCTCCTGTGGCGGCGCTAGGCGCGGCCAGTTATGCGGTAATCATCGTTCCGAGTTGGGTGTGGGCGTCACGAAGGCGCTGCACCTGGCTTTGAACCGTAAAGTTGCCCTCGAATGGCGGGAGCGTGCCGATGGCAGTGGGCCAGCCGGGAGTGCGCTTTCCCGCGTCATAGGCGGCGAGGGCGTCGCCGATCTGCTGGCGCAGAAGCTGCATCGACTGCTTGCCCATTTGGCCAGCCAAGGCGCCGTCCAGCAATCCGGCCAAGACGGTACCGCCGATGTAGCTGAAGCTGGCCACCGGTCAGCGCCGCCAGGCGTTCAGGTCGGCTTGCGATCTGGCGTATGCATTCGCTTCGCCGGCGGCGAGTTGATCCAGGGTCATGCCGGCCGAATCTTGCGCCTGCGGTTGCTTGCGCCACGCATTAGGATCGTTTGCCTTCCAGGCATCGTACATCTTCGCGGCAGGATCGTTCTGCATGGCGCTGTCTCCAATTCGGCATTGGCTGCCGGCTCGGCCCTGCGGTACGAGGGCAATGTGGTTTCCTCGGATCGCCCGTTGGGTGGCATGGTAGGGGGTGCCGTCCGGTGCCACGCCATCGCCCCAAGTCAGCTCGCACTGATAGCCGGCGCTCAGTTCGCGGGCGCTGCCGCTATCGAAAGCTTGGACCGCCGACGCATCGGCCAGCATCAGCGGGATCTCGACGAATGCGCCATCACGGGCGACGCGGCCCTCGGTGAAGCCGACCGATACCTTCGACCAGTTGCGCGGCGACACGCCGTCGGCAGGGTGACCGAGAGTAATCGCCTGGTGCGCAAACGAAGCCATGGCGTCTTGCGCGAACACCTCATCTTCGGGGCGATAGATGGTGACAGTCTGGAGATCGGGGCGGCCGACCTCGGCGCCGGTGTAGGTGTAGGTGCCAGTGCGCGCGAATTTAGCGACAGCGGCGATCCGCCCGTCGGCCAGGCGCTTCACCTTTTCGAGGGGAGCGCGGTCCTGAAAGGACATCTGCATCTGATCTTCTCCTGTTCCCGGCGTTTCGCGGGGTGCAGGAGGAGTGTTGGGCTGGGCGAAGAAAACCGCTACGGACGGAACGCCTGACACAACGAGGTTCTAGTAAGCATATGAAAGTATTTGTTTCTTTTCATCAGATTGAGGCCGTGCGCGCCGCGGCGTCGCGGATGGCGTCACCGGTCACCGTCAAACCGTCAGTGGGAATCGTAAACGGCTACGCCGAAGGGCCGGATGACGACATTGCTGCGCTTCGCCTGATGGTGGACTTCCGGAAGTCGTAAGGAAAAGCAGCCTATGTCCTTACCAAAGAGGGTGTAGGCTGCGTGTTTAGCCAAAGAGCCAGAGAAGTCGCGGTCGCAGGAAGGTGGACCGTCTGATTGATTGTCAGTTGTTCGCGGCCGGCGCGCGCATGCGCCGTAGTACATCTGCCATGTCGGGGGTCTGGCAAACTACCCTGAAGAGCCCATCCGGCATCTCTTCAATGTCGGTGATGGTCAGGCCGAAGAATTTGGCATTGAAGCGAATGCGCTGAACGGGGCCTTGGCAAATAGCCGTTCTCGGGGTCAAGCGAATGCTTTTCGTCATGCCCCCTTATAGAAACGATCGCGGCTTCATCGCCTCGCGAGTAGGAACTCGGCGCTCAGCGCTTCGCCCAGCGCTGGCCAAGAAACACTCATCCCGTCACCGGCGATGTCGTGATCCTTGATGTCATCGGGCGATGCAACCGAGAGCAGGGGGAACTAGTCGAGCGGCACACGTACCTCGCGACCGTCGGCCAGTTCGACGCAGAGCGCGCTACGCTGGACGGTCACGTCACAGATCGAATGATCAAGCGCTACGAGCATACTTCACCTGACGAAGGCGGGCCATGTATGCCCTGCGTTGCTGGACAAGAGAATCGCCGCCGCAGTCGGTGATCCAGCGCTTGTTGCACCCCGTGCGAGATCCGAAGACCGTTTCCACCCCTCTCCATCCCCAGCGGATGAAGACCTCAGCGAAACCAGGAGGGGCAGGCTTCAGCCGTTGGGTCCTTGGAGACGATGAGGGGAGGGCAGGGAGCGAGAGCATGGCGCCAACTTCCGTCCGTACTAAAAACCAAACTACGGACGGTCGTCTGTAAGCGGCTTTGATTTGCAGCCGCATGAGAGCCCGGTTACGCTTACCCAGAGAAAACAGGAGAGAAAAATGCCGCAAGCGCCGTCCACGCCCTCTACACGCTATGAAGTGGTCAGCCGGCCGCGCGAGAGTGACGGTTACGTTCAGCGCATAGAGATGTGGGACGCCGTCAAACACCTCGGCTCCGCCAACCGCTCCGAGCTGCTGACGGAATTGCGGCGCCGCGGGTACAAGCGACCCAACGGCGCGACTGTGGACGAGGCATACTGCCGCATTGAGCTTACCGACATGACCAAGCGCGGGTTCATGAAGCGTGTCAGCGACTAAGCGCCGACCGACGCGGGTCCACCCGCAGCGCAAGCGCATCGCCTCGATGGATAGCCATCAACTAGACCGTCTCGACCTGTCGCCGTTCGCCGCTGCTGCGGACATTCACGTCGGGATAGTCCCAAATGATGACGGCCTCTGGCTCACGATCATCCAGGAGACGGACGTTCCGCTGGATGAGGTGCCGATCCTACCGGGCTTCCACCGCTACGTGCCAGAGGTGCCAGGCCAGAATATGAGCCTGCATTAGGTTTGCGAATTTGCGCCACGGCGCCGCGCGGCCTATTCACTTACTGAGAGGTTGTAGCCCGATCTAGCGGAAGCTTTATCCCCCAACTCTGGGGAATACCGGGCGGTGGACGACTGATTGCGGATCAGGTGGCCGCTGCGATCGGCGATGTTGGAGGAGCGATTGAAACAGCGGGTTCTCCCGGGATCGCGCTCGGTTTTGGACCTGCCGCAGTCGCTTGCTGGCCCGTGGCGGCTTCGGTCCGGGAAGCAAGAAGCCAGATATGGCCAGTCAGGTATAACGCGGCCCCTAGCAAAAGAAATATTTGCTGCCAGTAAAAGCTAAGTCCTACCTTCCTATTGCTAGCATTAAACTTGTCGGACGCTTCTTTTTTGTAATCCGCCCTATTCGCTCTCTCAGCTATATTCAAAGCTATATTTTGTCTGATGGCATTTGCTGTGAAGCGTGAGAAAAGAACTCCGCACGTGAATGACGATCCCCACGCAATAATTGCGGCAAGCTGAAGCATTAGGGGATTGCTGAGCAATTGATCTTTGGTCTCATGAAACGCGAAGCCTATCGCGGCGGAGGCAACGCCCAGAAGCACTGCTGGCATGCGCTGAGTCTCGGAAACGTGCTTTTCGAAGAGAAACTGGTCTTGGACGTCAGCCACCGCTTGCCCCCTGGTTCGGATATGCGCGCCGAATAGCACGACTCCGCATTGCGGGGCGGTTACAAATCTGCCTTTGACGTTTTAACGGCCAGATCAGAGAGCGGCATCTTCGGCGCTGACAGCGATCACAATCACGCCACCATGCTCAACCGGCTGGCTGGCCTTGCCGTATCCGCGATCTAGCAAAGCATTCGCTGCGGACACCCTGGCCGCGTCGCTCTCGCTTTTCGTTGCCACCTGCACGAGGACCTTCAGGGCAGTCTCGGTGTGCTCGCGGGCCAGCTCGCTTATCGTCGCACCGGCCTCGCGGGTCAGCTTGTCCTTGGCGCCCTTGGGTCGGCCTGCGCCCGGCCGTTTACCGCCTCTTTGTGCCATTTTGATTTTCCCTGATTGTTTTCAATTGCGCCTCGAAATACTCGCGATCTCTGATGCAGGCTGCAACCAACGCATCGTACATCCCGCGCATAGATCCGTGCTGCTGCTCAGCAAATCGACGGACGTTCGGTGCAGCGATGCGGTTCCATTCTTCGAAAGGCCGGAAAGCCTCCAGGTTCTTGGTGATGCGGTCGATCTGCACTTCGAGCGTATGCCGGCGCTTTGCCTTTGGCTTCGTCATGTCGCTTCCTTTGGTCATTGCTGGCCCTGTTCTATCAGCGCGCTTACCGGCTTTGGATCGCGGCTGTTTTCGGGCAGGGCGAAGATCGCGACCGGACGCGTGCCAACAAGCCGGTAGGTTGGCTCATTGGGTCCGGGGATGTGGTTCAAGCCGTTGTGCTCGGTTCTGTTCGTGAACACGTTGCCGACTTCCTTCGCTGCCTGCTCCAGCAGCTTCGCAGCCAGGGGGAAGTTGCCGCGATCCTCGGCTGCAACCGACATCCGGTGCAGCGCGCGCAGGCGCGTGGACTTGTGGGCGATCGGGATCGCGGAACAGTCGGAAATGAATTTCGCCCTGGTCTCATTGAATAGCCGCCGCCACTTGGCGGCCAGGCGGCGCCCGGCGTGCTTCGTCGGGTCATGCGCCTCGATGGCCTGCGGGCTGATCTCGATCCCGAAGTCTCTCTTGATCGTCGCGGCGACGGCGGAGATGGGCTCATAGCAGGCGAGGCCATTCACGATGGCGACCTTGGCTTCCGACGGAATTTGCTTCGCGTTCATTCTTCAAGTTCCTTCAAGACGGGCTATGAGCGCGCTGCGCTTGGTGGCGCTCCATGCGACGCAGAAAGTCACTTGCAGCGCTAACGGTCGGCTGCGCGTCCCGGCGGTACCCGTCGGCGCTCATCATCACCCGATCATGCACGTCGCCGATGCGCCTGTGCCATGTCCGGTCCCAGCCGGGGCGCCGCTCCCCGCGCTCGATCCAGTATTCGCGGAACTCGCGCAGCTCGCGTTGCTGGCGATCGGCGGGCCAGAGCGCGACCAGCTTTGCAAGATCATCTGGCAGTGGTTCCGGTTGCCAATCCACCGCCATCAGGATTTTTGCTGCAGACTTTCGCTTCACACTTTTTGGTGCGCGCGCCTCTCTGGTGGGTTCCTTGGGGGTTAAAGGAGGGTTTGTGTGAACGTCGTTCACGGGTGGGGTGAACGAGGTGCACATGTCATGTGAACTAGGTTCACGGGTGGGGTGAACGTCGTTCACGGGTGGGGGTGAACCTTGTTCACGGGTTCCGAGGCGATCAAGCCTTTCCCGCCAGCCCGTAAGGACCGGCATTTGCAGCAGCCGATCAACGCCAATCGCGTATTCGACTGTGAAGCCATTTTTGCATTCCCGCTGGCCTGCTTCGACCAAAAGGCCGGTTTCGATCAGTGAATTGATAACCTTGATGATGCCGCGCCTAGTCATGCCGAGCGCTTCGGCCATCGTCTGCTTTGACGGCCAGATGCCCGAGCCGTCGTCATGCGCCGCATCCGCCAGCAGCGCCATGACGGCGGACTGCCCAAGGTTGCCAATCTGGCGGCCGTAAACGTGAGTGATGAGCCTGTTGCTCAAGGCTGGCCCCTTACCGCCTGGTAGGCGCCGTAAAACCGTCCATAGGCGGTTCCGGTCGAACCATTGCGCCTTTTGGCAAGGATAAACTCAAGCACGCCTCGGACGCGCTCCTTCTCTGCCGCCCAACGGTCGTAAGCGTCCTGATCTGCGGGGTCCGGCTCCGAATCCTTCAGGTAGTATTCCATGCGGAGGAGGAAGAGCACGGCGTCCGCGTCCTGCTCGATCTGGCCGCTGTCGCGCAGGTCGGAGAGCATCGGGCGCTTGTCGGGGCGCTGCTCCACCGAGCGCGAAAGCTGGGCGAGGGCGATCACGGCTACCTGCTCATCCATCGCAAGCGCCTTGATGCCTCGTGAAACCTCGCTGACCGCCTCATAGGCATTCGCGGTTGCACGGTCGGGGCGCACCAGTTGAAGGTAGTCAACCACGACGAGATCCAGCTTCCCGCCGGTGGCTGCCATCCGCCGCTTTTGCGAGCGCACCGCCCGGCGAAGGCCGCCCAGTGTCAGCGATCCTGTGTCTACGATCGAGAGGGGAAGCGAATGAAGGTGGCGGGCCGCGTCGGCGAGAATGCCGCGCTGCTGACTGGTCAACGCCCGGTCCCGGATCGCATCGTGAGGCACCCGCTCATGGGGCGAAAGGTCGAAGCTCATATCCGATGCCATGCGGCAGGAAAGTTCGGTTGCGCCCATTTCCAAGCTGAAGAACTGGACGCCATAGCCAGCATCGGCGGCCCCGCGCGCGTAGCTCAGAGCGGCGATGGTCTTGCCCATGCCGGGGCGGCCTGCAAGGATAGTAACCGACCCGGGGCGCAACTGGCCCAGCAAGCGATCTAGATCGGGAATGAGGCCGCAGGTGACGCCCGCGCGCGGCTCGTCCAGCGAGGCAATCAGCGCGTCCATGGCCTCGCCGGCGGTTGCGTGGCGGGAGGACGTGTCGGCTGGTGCCCTTATGACATCATCCACCTCGCCGATGATCTCGGCCAGATTCACCTCCAGGTCACCGCAGCGCTCGGCGGTCTCGACAAGGCCGGAGCGAACCTTGCGGCGAAGCGCGAGCCCTTTGACCTGATCGGCAAGTTCGCGTGCTGGGATCAGCGCCGCCGAGGTGTCGCCGCTAAGCCTGGCCAGGTAAGCGAGGCCGCCCACGGCTGCCAATTCGGGATCATTCTCGAAATAGCCCTTGAGCGAGATCGGCCCTGCGTGGCGGCCTGCGTCACGCTCGCGGGTCAGCGCGGCCCAGATGCGGCCGTGAAGCGGGAGACTGAAGTCGTCTGGCCCGACTAGATCAGCAGCGCGGTCTATAGCCGTGTTGTCGAACATGGCGGCGGCAAGCATTGCCGCCTCGGCCTCGGGGTTGACCAAAGAAGGAGGTATGGCGGGCGAAGTGTTCATGCGTCACTCCCACGGGAATTCCGCCGCAGGAGACGATCGGCCACGGCACGGCCGCGACCAGTCAGGCGAAGAACGGCAGCGGTCTGCCCGCTAGGGTTAAGCTTGCGGGCGCCAGTGGCCTCGACCAAGCCCTGCTCGCGCAGTTCACTCAAGCGCGGCTGAATCTGTTCGCGAGTGTGCCCGCTGGCTTCCACAACCTCCAGGGCAACGCCGGTTCCGATCTGGTGCAGCGCCAGCAGGGCGCGGCGACGAAGTCGGGGAACATCTGGCGCGATGGATGCAGCTGCATCTTGAGATGTACCGTCTCTTCCCTTTGCGCCCGGGGCGTCGGGGTAACCCCCAGGCCGGGTATCGCGACGTAAGCCCCGCGAATTTCGCGGGCGCTTTCTTGGGCCCGTCATCCCGCGCGCTCCTGGCTTGTGGAGGTGTAGCGCCGGCTGCGAACCCACGCGGCCAACTCGTGCTCGTCGTAACGCACAAACTTGCCCCCTCCGATGCGGTAATAGGGAGGGCCGCCTCCGGTGCAGCGCACATTGGCGAGGGTCTTTACGCTTAGCCCAGAGAAGGCGGATGCCTCCTGCGGGGTCAGCAGACGACCGCTGGCAGCCTGCATGTCTGCCGCCCCAATCATGCGGCTTCACCTTCGATGAGTGCGTGCAGGGCGCTCGCGGGTATGACCTTGCGGCCGCCGATATTGACTGATCGGATCTGACCGGCCGCCACGAGGGCGTAAAGGGTGCTGCGGCTGATGCTAGTAGCGTGCGCAGCTTCTTTGATGGAGTAGCCCAGCTTGGCGGGGCGATCAGTGTTCGGCATCTCTAACACCTCGGACGCATTGGATGCATCGGTGCTAGGTGGAACGCCGGGCTTCAGTCAGAGGGCGCGTATTTCGTCGATCCCGCGGCTAGCGCCTTAACAATCCTTGGGATGGTCGTGAGTTTATCCCTAGACATACTGGGCACTTACCATCTCGGAGCTGCAGCCAATTCTTCCGGAAAAACAGATATTGTTCTGATACTTACAGACGCTTAGGCTCTGACTAGATATCAGTCGATCTTGCACGCCTTGGCTTTCAGCAGGTCAGTGCGAGGGAAGCCGACACACGCTTAGACCTCCCCTTGGCGAGGGAGGCTTGCGCTTTTGTTTTTGTGGAGGCATTGTGCCTGTTGGGTGTCGAAGCCCGGACCAGTGAAGCAGTTGGGGCGTCCGTTGGCGCGGAAGCCTATCTGCCTGAACAGCTTGGCGGCTGTTCGTACGAGCGTGGATTGGCGTCCACCGCTTGCCGACCTCTTATGTCGGGAGTGGGGCGCACATACAATACCCTTTTTTAAGGGAAAAACGCTCCACCTGTCTCACTGGCAGGCTTCGACCCTCCCGGCGCCAGGTCCGTTACCTGGCAAACCGGCTGTCGAAGGCCGTACCAGTGAAAGCCAAAACCATGCAGCACCTTAGTGCCGAGCAGGATAAGAACGTGCGTCGGATCGGCGCGTCGTGCGAAGAACTCAACTCTTTGGGGGACCGGATCCGCTATCTTACGGAATCGATCGAAGAGGCTTCAGACCACATCGAGACCGGCGATAAAGCCCAGCTCGATTCCATGAACAAGATGTTGGTCTATACGGCGATGATCCGTGAGACCTCGGCGCAGATCGTATTCCTCGCAAGCCGCTCCGCTCGCGATGCTCTCCACATTCAGAATGATCGTGGAGGCGCCAATGCTTGACGTCGAAACCCAGCAGGGCCTGCACTCCTTGGCGTTGGAAATCCAATCCCGATTGCAGCGTATCGTCGAAATGGCACGCATCATCGAGCGCGATAGCGCTGACCTGCCGCTTGATAGCGAGCCCGGCCGCTTCCGGGTTTGCGCGGAAGTCATTTGGGAGGCTGCCGAGGCAGCGATCGAGGAAGCTGAAAAGGTCGAGTCTGCATGCGCCCGAGCTTTTTGCCGCTCCTGTGGGGAGGCGGCCGATGCTTGAGCTGAAGGTTCAGACCAGCCGCCGACGGTACGTGGCCCCCGGCGATCTTGTTCGCGTCCTGGGCGCCGAGCGCGCCCTCGCGGAACTAGGGGACATGGTGGAGGCCCTTATCGCGCAGATTGACTTACTCGCGGGCGATCCAGATCTGGAGGAAACTGACGCGGAGGATTCGTTCGCCCCTCCGGCCGACGCCTTGGATCGCGCCGCTGGTGCAGGCTGCCCCATTTCTGATGGGGCGGGTGATGTTTCGTGGAACGAGTGGCACACCCGCCGCGGGCGCACCGCTGCGGGCTATCCTCACGAGCTAATCGGCGCCCGCCCCCACGGTGACCATGCCTATGAGGACGACGAAGAGGACGACCCTCATGGCCAGTGCGATGAAGATGGCTTGAATACCGGCCTATGCGCGCTGCGGGCTGGGCTACCAGGCTGTGAGATCAGCGATCCGGACTATGGCGTTGACGATCGAGGGTGCGATGATCCTGACGGCTTGCCGCTGCCTATTCTGTCGTGGGGCGAGGACCAGACTGAGCCCCTCTCGATCGACCCGGGTGCCGACAGGCGCATCCTCCAGCACCATCGCGACTTCATCCGGGCCAAGTCCTATGCGGCAGTACCTTCCCGCCTGCGGGGCTATCCGCCGGCCTATGCGGAAGCCGTCCCGGGAAATGTCGGAGCGCTTACGGCCGTCACGGTGAGTCGTGTTCCGGTGGCCAACGAAACACAGCGTATATGATCGTGACAGCCCCATAGGTTCTGGGCCATGATCAAGGCGACGGGATAGGAGGCATCCGACAAGCGCGACACTCCGACGCGCTTCCCGTCGTCACTTCGGAGCCGCTTGGAGGGCGGAATGGATATCGAGGCAAACCAAGGGGCCGGGTTGGACTCAACCGCGGCCAGTGCGCGGGGAAAAGAGCTTGATCGCCTGGAACTGGCGCAAGACCTGCGCGAAGCTCGCTCTTTAAGGGTAGAGCTATCTTTGGAAGGGCACGGTTCTCTGACCTTAGCCCAGACATATTCCGAGATCATTGCCGTTCTCAGATCAGATGAGCCAATGCCTCAGAGCCTTAGGGAGTCGATCGCTGGCGCCTTGGAACGCGGGCAGATCAACGCGCCTGGCGTTAGGCTTAGGATTGAGGGACCACCGTCCTACTTCAAAGCCTTATCATCCAAAGAAAGTGATGATCGGCTACTTGAAGCGGGCCTCTATATCGCACAGCAGCACATCAAGGGTCGGCCCTACAGTGCTATTTACAATGACCTCCCCGAGATGTTCGGCAGAAACGACGCGGCTGACTTTGCGAAACGGGCGCGAAAAATATACGCGGAACTGCGAGACTTCATAGAAAGCAATCGAGATGAAGTAATAGTATTTTCCGTTTCGGAAGAGCTTCACGGCTATGAAACGAACATGCATGATTACGATATGTTCGCTTATGCCCGTTCCCTGTTCCTTGAGGCTCGGCACGGGTTTGTTGAGCTTGACGAGCAGCAGACTGATACCTGATCAGTTGATCATAGCCCACAAACAAGCATGTTTCTGCCAACTCGTGAACCTTGAGGTTTTGATCTAAAGAATTGGTAATCGAATAGTATGGGGAGCGCGGTACGTCTCCCCATTGCTTATTTCTGCCGGTTTCCCGGCCTCTTTTTTGAGCGCGATTGGTTTAGCACCGCTTCATAGGCTTTCATCATGTCGCCTTTTCTGGACATTCGCACACGGCCATCTTTGACACGGTGTTGCACCCGGGATTGAGGCCCAGGTTCGTCTCCGAGTTCGTTCAAGGCCGCTACGTCATACGTCCATCGCCCGAACACTTTTCGAGCGCCGGGAATTAGACCCGCAGCTGCCTTCTCTTGAAGAGTACGAGCTGAAAGGCCCGTGATGCCTGCGGCTTCAGCTGTCCTCACCCGCCTTGATGTCACGCAATTTTGGCTCCCGTAGCGCTGCCGACAACTTTCGGTCTAGTGAGGGAGAGGATGCGCTCAGCCCACTTGTCCAAGGCCTCGCGCTTTTCAACAGCCCAGTCGTGCTGCTGGTAAACGCCGGCGATGCCGCCGCGGCTGCCGCTGACGTGGTTCAGCACGGCCTCGGTCACTTCGAACCGGACGCCCAGCTTTTGAAAGCCGGTGGCGACCGTGCGGCGAATGTCATGCATGCGCCAGGCTGCCGGGGCGGTGCGCTGCATATCCTTCGCCTTCGCGGCCATGTCGGCATCGAGCCTCCGCTTTGCGCGCGAGTGACCGGAGATCGGCGTTTTACCTGTCACCGTGAAGACGAGGCCAGCCGAGGGCCAGGCGATTTTCTTGGCCTCCTTCGGCGCCGGGGCCAGCGCGTCCAGTTCGGACATGGCGGCATCGGAAAGCGGGACAAGGTGGGTGACGCCATTCTTCGTCCGCACGCCGGGGATCACCCAGGCTCGCGCCTTGCGGTCAAGTTCGCTCCAATCCATCTCGCCCACCTCGTCGACGCGTTGGCCAGTGAGGGTGAGCAGGCGGTAGCACGGGCCGAACGGATAGCCCTGCTTGTGGGTCGCAAGCCAGAACACTTGCAACTCGGGATCTGTCAGCACGCGATCGCGGCTTTCCGGCGCGGCTGGTGTTTCGAGGTGATCGAACGGGTTGTCGGTGATCAGCTTCTTGCGCTTGGCCCAGCGCCACAGGATGCGCGCGCTGGCGAAGGTGTTGCGCCGGGTTGCCATCTTCGAAGGCGCGATTTTGTCGATCGCCTTCGTCACGTCGTCATCTTCGATCTCGTCGATGCGCCGGTTGCCGAACTGCTTCTTGAGGAAGGCCATGGCGCTCTCCACCATAGCGATAGTGGACTCGCTCCGCACGCGCCCCTTGCGTGCGCCCTTCTGCCGTCGCTCGGTCTTGTAGGCCTCCAGCCAAGAATCGGCGACCACGCCGAACGCTCGATCGACAGCATCGCGCTTCGCCTTCTCAGCTGCCTTGGCTTGGGCCTTGTCGTTATCGAGAGGATCGGTTCCGGCGTCGACCATGCGGCGCAGCTCGCGGGCGCGCTCCCTGGCCGTCTCCACAGTCCAATCGCCATATTTGCCGACCTTGTAGCGCCGATCCGTCTTCGCCCCTCGCATCCTGTATTGGAAAACGAAGCCCTTACTGCCGGCGGGCGTGACCTTGAGCCCAAAGCCGGAGACCGCGCCCTTGCCGTCGTCCCAGAGGTAGAGGTCGGCGCCAAGCTTGTCGGTGCGCGGCACTGCCGCATCGACCACTGTCTTCGTCAATCTTACGCTCGGCATCGGCCCTTACCTCCATTTGGTAAGTGTCGCAGTAAGTCAGTAAGTGGGGAGCATCAAGCACAAACGGGATCGTGCGGGAACATGTCTATCGCCAAAGCAGCGGATTTAAGCCATTTTTCGTGTTGACGGTTGGAGGCGCGGGATTTAGCGGGAACTTGCGTCGCCTGACTTTTAATCAGTAGGTCGCTGGTTCGAACCCAGCAGGGCTCACCACCGTTTTTGCCGCTTTCCGGACATTCCGGCGGCTTTCCAGGTCGCTGCTCTTCGCCTCGGTGCTGCCTTGCGGCGCCCCTGCGATCGAGCGCGATATATCGTTCTTTTTCGGAACTCTCCGGCATTTGTGCGTTAGATTCATAACGGCCAGAAAAGGAGAGAGCGATGTCGATCGGCGTGGAACAGAAGAGGCTGCATCAGGACCTCAAGAATGTGGGGCTTCGTGCGCAGGCGACGGCGGCGGGGCTGGTGCAGCTTTGCAAGGAGCTGCAGGCCGTGGGCGTGCTGGGCGATGCCGCCGTCAGCCGCGTCAAGGAAGCGATCGCCAACGAAATCGCTCTCACCGCGCCGCGGCCGATCCTGCGAGAGGATTTTCGCCGGGATGTCTGCGCGCGTCTGGACGCGATTTTCTCCGGCGCGGAGAAGCTCGGTCCCGCCGAGGAAATGCCCTTCGCGCAGCAGCGGATGGAGTAACGGCCCGGTCTGGGTGGCTCCAGACGGGCAGCGGTCTCCCGCGCATTCAGGGAGACTTTGCGGCAGTGCGATCTCGCAACTGCGAGATTTATTTTTGCGCGCAGGAACAAAGACATCGCCAATGACTTAAGTCACTGCCGGGCGCAGTTGCGAACCCTATCCCGCACCCACGGGATGCGCGCGCGGCAATTTAGGAACGCTTCCCGTCGGTCGCCATCGTGCACTTTCGGAATGCATTTCGGACTGGACCCAATCCTTCGGGCCCCGCGGATTTTCCGTGGGGCCTTTCTTTTTGCCCGAGGGCAGCGGGATCAGAGCGCCCGAGGGCACTGGGATCAGAGCGCCCGGGAGCGCCGGGATCAGAGTGCGGTGGGGCGCTTGCCTTCGGGATTGCCGAGGTGTTCGATCTGCGCTTCGGTCAGGTTTTCGCTGAAGGCGGGCGAGAGCTTGCGCTCCAGGCGGCGGCACATGTCCGAATGGGCGATCAATGCGCGTGCCGTCTCGCGCAGGGTGGCATAGTCCAGCGGCGCTTCGCCGGAGATCCATTCGCGCACGTCGCGTTCGGCGATGCCGAGGTGCCGGGCCAGCGCGCGCTGGCCGCCAAGGGCGTCGACGGCCTGTGAGAAGATGGCGAGTTGGATATCGGAGGCTTGCGGCATGTGGGGAGGCATGGGCGTAATCGGCGCCGTGCGCAAGCGGCGCCGGGCCGGTCAGGCCTCGCTACCGACAGGTTTCGTACCGGCCCCGGAATTCCCGGGCTCTCCAGAGGCTGCGCCGGTGCCCGCGGTGAGCGTGGTGCCGATCGTGGCGCCGACGATCGCGGCAATGCCCAGCCACTTGGCCAGGGGCAGCACTTCGCCCAGCAGCAGGGCGCCGGTCAGCGCGCCTACGGCCGGTTCGCCGCTGGTGAGGATGCCGAAGCTCTTGGTCGGCAGGCGGCGCAGCGCGAACATCTCCAGGGAATAGGGGATGGCGCTGGAGAAGATCGCCACGACCAGCGCTATGGCCAGGACATGCGGCTGGATCATGGCCATGCCGGCCTGGGCGATGCCAAAAGGCAGGGCGACGAGCGCGGCCACGGTCATGCCGTAAGCCGGCGCGGCGGCGCCCAGGACCTCGCCCGCGCGCTTGCCCATGAGGATGTAGGCGCCCCAGAACACCCCGGCGGCCAGAGCGAGCAGCACGCCTGCAGGGTCGAGGGCATGGTCGATGGCCCGGGGGGCGGCGGCGGCGGCGGCCTCTGGCGAGGCGGAGATCGGCACCAGCAGCGCCAGGCCCGCGATGGCCAGCCCGATCCAGGCGAGGTCGATGCGGCGGCGCGAGGAGAACGTCGCCACGGCCAGCGGGCCGGTGAACTCGGTGGCGAGGGCGATGCCGAGCGGGATGCGCTGGATCGCGAAGTAGAACAGCATGTTCATGCAGCCCAGCGCCAATCCATAGGGCAGGGCGGCGCGGAGCATCTGCCGGTCCAGCGGCTTTCGCCAGACGCGGAACACGCCGCAGAGGATGGCCGCCGCCAGCGCCAGGCGCAGCGCCGTCGTGCCGGCCGGGCCGGTCACCGGGAAGAGCGACTTGGCCACCGAGGCGCCCCAGCAGATCGAGACCATGGCCGTCGCCACCGCGGCAAGCGGCGCGAAGTCATTGGAGGAGGAACGCGTTGCTATGCGGCGAATGACCATGGAACCCTCGGCTGGAATCGGCGATGCTTTTATCCGGGGACGGCGATAAAAGCGGTCTATGATTGCCGCGCGGCGATAATATTTATCGGAGATCAGCCCCATGCCCGATGCGTTCGACTTGCGCATCCTTACCGAGCTTCAGCGCGACGCGCGGATTTCCATGCCGGATCTCTCCGAGGCGGTCGGGCTTTCCGCTCCCGCCTGCTATCGCCGCGTCAGGACGCTGCGCGAGCAAGGCGCGATCGAGCGGGAAATGGCGCTGGTCTCGCCCCGGACGATGGGCTGGCTGGTGACGATGATCGTGCTGGTTTCTCTGGAGACCGACAAGGGCCGCGTGGTGGACGACCTGGTCGCCCGGCTTCGGCAGACCCGCGAGGTGATCGATGTCTGGTACGTCACCGGCGACCACGACCTGGTGCTGCAGGTGGCGGCGCAGGACATGGCGCATTACGATGCCTTCTCGCGCCGGGTGCTTCACGGCGAGGAACACGTCCGCGCGTTCAAGACGCTGGTGGTGATGCAGCATGCGAAACGCGCGGCGGCATTGCCGGCGGCCTAGGACGGAACCGGCCGGCGAGGCACGAGGGTCGCTGTCCGCTTTCGCAGCAGACTGCCGGCAGCGATTGACGCGCCGGGGATTTGTCCCAAGGGTTCGCGAATTGGTTGGAGAGACTCGAGAATGAAATCCGTAAAGCTGGCCTGCGTCTTCCTGATCGCTCCGCTTGGCCTGTTCCCCGTTGCCGCGAACGCCAGTTTCTACACCGGCGACGACCTCTATGCGGCCTGCATGACCGAGCGCGGCAGCAATACCTATGTCGAGAAGAGCTACGAATGCATCGCCTATATCACTGGCGCCGTCGATGCCTTCAACACCACGCGCAAGACCAACAAGCTCGACAGCTGCCTGCCGGCGGACGTGACCATCGGCCAGCTGAAGGAAGTCACCATGGACTACCTGGCGCGCAACCCGAACGACCGGAAGGGCTCGGCGTCGGAGCAGGTCTTCAAGGCCACCCGCAAGGCCTGGCCCTGCGCCTCGTCAACGAAAAGCGCGCCCCAGAAAAGCACTGGGAAGAAGAGCACGGGCAAGAAGACGACTACGAAGAAGAACCGCTAGGGGGCTTCTACGGCGACTCCAGCCGCTCGCGGTTGCGGCGGTGGAAGATGCGTTCGTGGAAGTACCACTGGTAGGGGTAGCGTTCGAGCAGGCGGTAGACGATCTCGGTGAAGACCAGCGTCACCGGGATCACCACGGAGAGGAACAGGGCCAGCGACAGTGCCCAGTGAGCGCTGAACAGGCCGAGGCGCACGAAAAGCAGGCGCGTCGTCAGGTACGTGTAGGGGTGAGCCAGGTAGAGGCTGTAGCTGACGGTGCCGAGGTAGAACGCCGAGGGCCGGTCGAGCAGGCGGCCGGTCACGCTGCCCGGGGCGATGGCCATGTAGAAATAGGCCGAAGTGAAGAACAGCATCGCGTAGTTACGCGGGTCGCCCATGTTCTTCAGCATGAAATCGTAGTGCTGGATCGAACCGAAATAGAGGCACCCGGCGAACGCCAGGGCCTCCAGCGCCGGGCGCCAGGCGGCGGGCGGGCGCAGGCCCCGCTCGTCGAGCAGTCTCGCGCCCATTCCGGTGAGGAAGAAGGCCATGGCCGGGAAACGGTAGACGAGGCCGGCCGCGGTCAGGGCCAGGAGCACGGTCAGCACACGGTCCCCGCGGCGCAGCGCGGTGTGCACCGTCAGGCAGGCCATCGCGTAGAACAGCACTTCGTAGCTGAGGCTCCAGGCATTGGGCGTGAGCTGCTCGGTATGGGTGAGCAGGTTGACCAGCAGCAGCGCCGGCACGATCGATTCCAGCGTGTTCAGTTCGGGCATGGTGCCCGTCGCCGCGTTCACCGCGATGAACAGCAGCGAGAAGGCCAGGAACAGCGGATAGAGGCGGAAGAATCGCCGCAGCGCGAATTCGCGCGCGGAATAGCGCATGACGCTGGGCAGGATCACGTAGCCGCTGATGACGAAGAACAGCCAGACGCCCCAGCGGCCGAAGTTCCACGGTGCCTCGGTAACGGCCAGGTAGGCGGCGTCGTGCGGGTAGATGTTCTCGCCCAGGCCGCCCAGGACATGGGCAAGGAAGACCATCATCGCCGCGACGCCGCGCAGGCCGTGGACGGTGGGGTTGAAGCCTGCGCCGGATCGGGACGCCCTGCCGTCACCCGTCCTTGCGGCATCGGCCGCAGGCGCGGGCGGCCCGCCCGGCTCGCGCTCGAGCGGGAGGGCAGTGGCGCAGCTCTGGGTCACAAGGATGTCATGCCGTGCGCGACCCGCCTGTGTGATTGTGCGCCTGGCCGTGAGCGTGGAGGGCGGCGCGCGAGCGCTTGGTCTTGCGCGGGACGCCGGCGGCCGTCGCGCCCCTGATGCCGGGTTCCAGCATCGGCGCGGCCGGACTGGGCAGGCTGTAGCCGAAGCGGCGCAAGTCGTAGCCGGTCATGCGCTGAAGCTGCTGGTTGCTTTCCGCATAGCGCTCTCCGACCGACTGCTCGATCTGGCGCATCAGGCGGCGGCGGAGCGGCTTGTCGAACATGGCGGTGAAGGCGAAGATCGGGCGGAGCTTGCGGTAGTAACGGTCGAACGGGGGGAACACCACCGGCGCCTGGGGCGAAAGCTGGTTCCGGTTGAACAGGGCGTTGAGCGGACGGCGCAGGGCCTGCATGAGGATCGGCATGCCCTCGTTGGCGGGGGCGCCGAAGATGTCGTGCGGGATCAGCGAGGCGTCGTGCTCGCAGAACTGCGAGATCTCGCGCGCGACGCGCGACGCGTCGTTGCGCAGGGCCTCGTAAGGCAGCACCAGCACGTTTTCGGGGCCGAAGAGCTGGCGGTAATATTCGATGCACTGGACATAGGCGAAGGAGCGGAAGTCGAAGTCCGGCTTGCGCGAGAGGGTCCATTGCAGCGGGGTGGTCAGCCGGCGGAACGAGAGCGAGCCGCCGTCGCTGATATATTGCAGGTAGTACGAGAAGATCATCGAGCGCTGCTCGCGCACGAAGACCAGGATCCGGGCGTTGGGCAGGCAGTTCTTGATGCGGTCGGCTATCAGCTTGGCGTCGTATCCGCCCGAGGCGGGATAGCCGGACAGCCGCTCGTGCGAGACTACCAGGGTATTGCCGCGCGCCTGCGCCTCGCGGCTGCGGCGGCGATAGCTCTCGATCCGGTGGGGAGAGAGGTCGTCGAAGGCGCCCTGTTTCACGAAGTCCAGCTGGATGTGATAGCGATCGTTCTCCAGCCGCTCGAAGCCGAGTTCGCGCCGCGAGAACAGGGCGTTCTGGAGCAGCGTTGAAGCAGTCTTGTGGAATCCGATATGGACAAGTGGTCTTGTACCCGGCTCCTTCACGTCGCGCTCCCTGGCTCCTCCGCGCGTGCATGCCGGGGAAGGTCAGGCCGCGAGGACATCGTTTGTCACGTTCAGGACAACACCTTGAACACAAACGAGAGACCATGCCGGGGCGGGTCGGGTCAATTGCCATGAATCGCCCGGATGGTCCTCCGAAAGTCTAGGGTGGATCGATATATACAGCCGGTTCCGGCGCGTTTCCGCGCTCGAGCCGCGCCCCTGCGATGCGGGATCGCCGGTTTCCTGCGAGGGGTTAATCCCTTGGGTCGCGGTTCGGCCCCAATGACCGGGCGCGCTATGCTTCCGGGTGATTGTCGGCCCGCCCGGCGATGCCCAACCTTGCGGCGGAACCCGTCGCAACAGGAAGCCGCTCTTGAACCCACCAGATCCCGCACTCGCTGCCGCCAACGTCACCGGACCTGTCCTGGTCACGGGCGTGGCCGGCTTCATCGGCCATGCCGTGGCGCACCGCCTGCTCGACCGGGGCGAGCAGGTGATCGGGCTCGACGTGGTCAACGACTACTACGACCCCGCGCTCAAGCATGCGCGCCTCGCCACGTTTGAGGGCCTGCCCGAGTTCGAGTTCCACCGCCTGGACGTGGCCGATGCCGCCGCCGTGGCCGCGCTGGTCCGCAGCCGGGGTGTGCGCCGGGTGGTCCATCTCGCCGCGCAGGCCGGGGTGCGCTACAGCATCGAGAACCCCTTCGCCTATGAGCGCTCCAACCTGGCCGGCCATCTCGCCGTGCTGGAGGCCTGCCGCCATGCGGAAGGCTTCGAGCATCTGGTCTATGCCTCCTCCAGCTCGGTCTACGGCGAGCGGCCGCTGGCCGGGCCGGACGGCCAGGCCTGTCAGGAAGGGGGCGCGGGCGGCTTCTCCGAGGACGATCCGGCCACGGAGCCGGTATCGCTCTATGCCGCCACCAAGCGGTCTTGCGAGCTGATGAGCCAGTCCTACGCCAGCCTCTACGGGCTGCCGCAGACCGGGCTGCGTTTCTTCACGGTCTATGGACCCTGGGGCCGCCCCGACATGGCCTACTTCGGCTTCACGCGGAAGATCTTCGCCGGAGAGCCGATCGAGGTCTATGGCGAGGGCCGGATGGCGCGGGACTTCACGTATATCGACGACATCGTCGACGGTGTGCTGGGCGCGCTCGACAATGTGCCGGGCGCTGGCGGCGCGAAGGCGCGGGCGCACCGGGTGCTCAACATCGGCGACAGTCGCCCGGTGGGGCTGATGGACATGATCGAGGCGCTGGAAGCGGCGCTCGGCCGCAAGGCGCAGAAGATCATGCGGCCGATGCAGCCGGGGGACGTCACCGCCACATATGCCGACGTGAGCAAGCTGCAGGCGATCTGCGGCTACCACCCGCGCGTCATGCTGGAAGAAGGGCTGCAACGCTTCGCCGACTGGTATCGCCAGTTCTACGACGTGGAATCGCTGCAGTCTCAGGAGGCGGAGTGACCGATATTCCGCGCAAACGCCGGCCGCTGGATCGGCCCACACTGGACAGGCCCCCACTGGACAGGTCGGCGCTGGCGCGCGAGGCGGCGACGCTGGCGCGCTTCGTGCTGGTGGGGCTGGCCAATACGGCGATCGGCTACGGCCTGATCCTGGGCTGGCTGCGGGCGGGGCTGGGCGACTATGCGGCCAACCTGGCGGGCTTCGCCATGGGCCTGCCGATCTCCTACGCCCTTCACCGGCACCTCACCTTCCGCGCCCGCCACCGCGCCTCCACGGCCGAGGCCCTGCGCTACGGCGCGGCGTTTCTGGTGTCCTATGCCGCGAACCTGGGGGTGATCGCGCTGGGCCGCGCGGCGGGCTTCGAGCGCAGCGCCCTGGTGCAGGGCCTGGCGATCTGCACTTATGCGGGTGTGCTCTTCGTGCTCACCCGCATCACTGTCTTTCGCGCGCAACCAGCGAGATCACTTCGGGAAAGTTGATCTTCTGCTCGACGATCGGCCGGGTGCCCGGCTTGGCCTGGAGGAACAGGCGGCCGACATATTCGCCCAGGATGCCCATGAAGACCGCGTTGATCGAGATCGACATGAGCAGCAGGATCGTGGTCGTGGCGAAACCGGCGGGCCAGGCCTGGCCCAGGAACACCCGCCCGACGAGGTAGATGAAGGTCAGCACCATGCTGAGCACGCCGATCACGATCCCCGAGATCGAGGCGATCCGCAGCGGCATCAGCGAGTGGTTGAGCACCCCGTCCACCGCCAGCGAGATCATCGACTTGAGCGGGAACTTGCTCTCTCCGGCGATACGGTCGCCGCGGTCGTATTCGAGGCCCACCTGGGAGAAGCCCATCGCGCTGATCAGCCCGCGCAGATAGGGCGAGGCGTCCTCCACCTTGTTCAGTTCCACCAGGATGCGGCGGTCGACCAGGCGGAATTCCCCGGCGTTGACGGGAAGGTCGTCGTCGCTGGTCCAGGAAATGAAGCGGTAGAAGGCGCGGCGCAGCGTCGCGATGACGAAGCCGTCCTTGAGCGAGCGGCGGATGCCGTAGACCACCTGGTGGCCCACCCGCCACAGCCCCAGCATCTCGGGGATCAGTTCGGGCGGATCCTGGAGGTCGCAATCGAGCTGGATCGAACAGGCGCCGGTGGCGGCCTTGTAGGCGCAGAGCAGCGAGCGCTGGTAGCCGTAATTGCGCGAGAAGCGGATGACCTTGAGCGCCGGGTCCTTGCGGGCGAGGTCTTCCAACAGCTCGAAAGTGCGGTCGGTGGAATGGTTGTCCGTGACGATGATCTCGTAGGCGTATTCGGGCAGCTTCTCGAAGACGCGCACGATCGCCTCGTAGCAGCGCACGACGTTGAGTTCCTCGTTGAAGGCGGGAACGAGGATGGAAACCAGGGTCTTCGGCTCGGCGTTCACGGATCTATCCTGCTTTCGTGCACATGAGTTGCTCGCCCGCGATGGTACGGGCGAGGCCTTCGTCGAGTTCGATGCGGCGGCGCCAGCCGAGCACGCCGGCGGCAAGGTCGGGACTGGAGCAAAGCTCCACGGGCGCGTCCTCGGGCTCGGCCCGCGGCAGGAAGTTCTCCGGGCAGCCGGTCATGGCCTCGATCCGGCAGGCGACCTCCTCCATCGTCGGCGCGTCGCCCGAGCAGATGTTCACGCAGTCCGGGACATCCCGCCCCGACGCTTGCCGGGCGATCTGCAGCAGCGCGTCGACCGCATCGTCGACATGGATCAGGTCGCGCCGGTCGGCGGGGCGGCGGATCGTCATCGGCTGGCGCGAGAGGCAGGCGTCGATCAGCGCGGGTATCAGGAAGCTGGGGGCCTGGCCCGGGCCGTAGCAGAGCGCCAGGCGCGCGGTGACGACCGGGAAGGGCAGGCGCGGGGCCAGCATGGCGATGGCCTCGGTGGTCGCCAGCATGCCCGCGCCATAAGGCGTGGAGGGCACCGCGCGGGCGTCTTCCTGGTAGGGCAGCGCGGCCCGGCCATATTCGGCGATGGTCCCTGCGCGCACCACCACTTCCGGGGGCCGGGGCAGCTCGGCCAGCGGCTGGAGCAAGTTGAGCGCGGGCTGGAGGTAGATGGCGTGGGAGGCGCGGGCCGCCGCGAAATCGGGCTGGGGCGGCAGGCGGGTCTCGGCCGCCAGGTGGAACACGCGCCGGGGCGCGATGCCGCGGATGCAGCGCCGGATCTCCAGCCGGTCCGACAAGTCGATGCGGTGGATCGTCAGGCGTTCGGCAAAGGGCGAGAGCCGCCCCAGCTCGGTGGAGGGGCGCACGATGGCATGGACGTCCCCGCCCTCATCGAGAAGGCGGCGGACGAGGTGCGCGCCGATGAAGCCGCCGGCACCTGTGAGCAGCGTTACGCCTTCGGCCACTTGGCGACCCTTCTACAAGAATTGCGGCCTTCCACGACAATCCGGCCTTCCGCAAAAGATCCGGGCCGGAAATTACGCTCCGGCCCGGCTTGATCGGTTCAGCAGACGATCCTCGGCACGGGCAGGGGCACGAGGAAGCGGCCGCCGCGTTCGCGGAAGGCGGCCTGCTGCTCGAAGATCTCGTCGAAGAAATTCCAGGCGAGCACGAAGAGCACGTCCGGTTTCTCTTCCTCGATCGCCTCGACCGGGCGGATCGGAATGCGCGTGTTCGGCGAATAGAGGCCGTGCTTCAGCGGATTCCGGTCCACCAGGAAGTCGAGGTAATCGGTGTCGATCCCGAAATGGGTGATGAGGGTGTTGCCGCGGGCCGAGGCGCCGTAGCCGGCGATCTTCAGGCCCTGGGCCTTCATCTCGTCGAGCATGGCGCGGATGTCCCGGCCCATGTCCTCCACTTCGAGCGCGAGCGCGTCATAGGTCTCCTGGACCAGCATGCCGCCGGCCAGTTCGTCGCGCAGCATCGTTCCGACCGACTGCGAGGGGCCGATCCCGGCCGCCTTGCGGTTCAGGAACACCCGCATCGAGCCGCCGTGAATGTCGGGCAGCGAGAGCGCGTCGGTCACTTCGAGGTCGAAGAAGGCGGCCAGCTTGACGATCGAGAGCAGGCTGAACTCGGAGACGTGCTCGTGGTAGATATTGTCGAATTCGGTGTGGTCGATGTATTCCTTGGCGCGGGGCACTTCGATCACGAAGGTGCCGTCGTCCGCCAGCAGGATGCTGATGGCCGCCATGAAAGTGTGCAGGTCGCCGATGTGGTTGAAGGTGTTCGTGGTGACGATCACTTTCGCCGGGCCGCGCTGCGAGCGGACCAGTTCGGCGGAGGCGGGCGTGAAGTAGTCGATATATGTCTCGACCCCGCGCTCGGCGGCCATGGCGGCGATGTTCTCGGCCGGGTCGAAGCCCAGCGTCCGGCAGCCCAGCGCATTGCAGGCGGCCAGGAGCAGGCCGTCGTTGCTGCCGATGTCGACGATCAGCCCGTCACCCGCGCGCGCGGCCAGCACTTCGGCGAAGTCCGAGAAGTGCGTGTGCATGCGCGCGGCCCCCGAGGGGACATAGAGGTAGTGGCGGAAGAAATCGGCCGGGATCTGGTCGGCGATCTCCACCAGCCCGCATTCCAGGCAGACCTGGGTGTTGAGCGGGAAGGCCGGCTGCTCCGCGCCCAGGTCTTCCGGGCGGATCAGCATCTGGCCGGGGGCATGGTCGCCCAGCGGCAGGAAGAGATAGGGCGAAGGCGCCTTGCACGCGCGGCATTCGCTGAGCTTCGAGGCGGAATCGGCGGCATCGGCCGGCTTGGGAATGGACATTTCAAGCATTCGCCGCCTCCCGCGAGGACGTTGTCGTCAGGGAGCGGACGAAGCCTTCGAACGTCTCGTGCATGAAGTCGATATGCGCTTCCGTCAGGCCGTGGTGGCAGGCGAGCAGGATGCCGCCCTTCATCACCGCATCGGCGACCGGGCAGCCTTCCGGCGGGGCCTTGAGCGTCACGTCCTTCATGGCCGGCTGGCGCAGGATGTTGCCGGTGAAGACCGGGCGGGTCTGGATGTCGCGCTCTTCCAGCCAGATCTGCATCTGGGTGCGGGTGAAGGGCGCGTCCTCGCGAATGGTCAGCGGGAAGGCGAGCCAGCCCGTACGCGATTCCGGCAGCTGTTCGGGCAGGACGAACCAGTCCTCGTACTGCTTGAAGAACTGGTACTGCCGCTCGAAATTGTGCTCACGCGCGGCGATGTTGTTGTCCAGCTTCTTCAGCTGGACGAGGCCGAAGGCGGCGCCCATTTCCGAAGGCTCGACATTGAAGCCCAGCTCGTCGAACAGGAACTTGGCGTCATAGTCGATGCCGTCGAGCGCCACGTTGAAGCGCTTCTCGATGCTTTCGGAATCGACGTAGAGCGAGCTGGTCCGCCCCCAGGAACGCAGCAGCAGCGCGCGGCGGGCGAGGTCTTCGTCCGAGACGCAGAGCATGCCGCCGTTACCCGCCGCATTGATGACGTGCGAGCCGTAGAAGCTGGTGGTGGAGATGTGCGAACGGGTGCCGGTGCTGGTGCCGCGCAAGGTGGCGCCCAGGGTGTCGGCGCTGTCTTCCACCACCATCAAGCCGTGCTTGTCGGCGATCTCGCGGATGCGGTCCCAGTCGGGCAGGTTGCCGATCAACGAAGGGATCATCATCGCCCTGGTGTTCGGCCCGATCATCGCCTCGATCTTCTCGACGTCGATGTTGTAAGTGCCGACCGCCGAGTCGACGAAGGCCGGCACCAGGCGCGAGCGCACGATCGGGGCCACGGTGGTGGCGAACGTCAGCGCCGGGGTGATGACCTCGCTGCCTTCGGGCAGGTTCAGCAGCTCGATCGCGAGGTAGTTCGCCGAGGAGCCGGAATTGACCATGATGCCGTGGTCCTTGGCGAAGAGCGCCGAGACCTGCTCCTGCATGGCGCGCACTTTCGGGCCCATCTGGGTGGAGGTGCGCAGCACTTCGAGGACGGCGGCGATTTCTTCCTCGCCGTGGACGGTCTGACCATAATTCACGCGCATATTGCTGTTTCCCCCTGGAGAGTTTCAGTGATCCCGGTCTCCGAGCCGGAGAGCTGATCGGAGTACCGGGCGATCTGCGCCTCGCTGAAGGCGCGCATGTCGGCGTTGCCGCGCGCGTAGGCGCGGTACCATTCGGCGCTCATCGTCACCGCTTCCTCGGTCGAGAGGCGCGGGCGCCAGCCGAGCCGGGCATGGGCCTTGCTGGAATCGAGCGTGAGCAGCCCCGCCTCGTGCGGGTCGTCGGGACGGCGCCCGAAGGCGATCCGCGCCACGCCCGGGCCCCAGGCCCGCTGGAAGTGGCGCGCGATTTCCTCGACGTCGATGAAGCCATCGGCGCTGGGGCCAAAGTTCCAGGCCTCGGCAAAGCGCGGCGCATCCTCTCCAAGAAGCCGCGCACCCAGCATCAGGTATCCCGCCAGCGGCTCCAGCACATGCTGCCAGGGGCGCACGCTGGCCGGGTTGCGGATGGTCACGGCGGTGCCGGCCATGGTGGCGCGCACGACGTCGGGCAGCAGGCGGTCGAGCGAGTTGTCGCCCCCGCCGATCACGTTGCCCGCACGCACGGTGGCCAGCTGGCAGCCGTCGGGACTGGAAAAGTACGACCGCCGGAACGCCGCGGCGACCAGCTCGGTGCAGCCTTTCGAGGCGCTGTAGGGATCCGCCCCGCCCAGCGCGTCGGTCTCGCGGTAGGGCCATTCCCACTCGCGGTTCTCGTAGCACTTGTCGCTGGTGACCACGACCACGCCGCGCGCCGAAGGCATGCGCCGCACCGCGTCGAGGACGACGGCGGTGCCGGTGACGTTGGTGGCGAAAGTCTCGACCGGATCGTCGTAGGACGGGCGCACCAGCGCCTGCGCGGCGAGGTGGAACACCAGGTCCGGCCGCAGGTCAGCACAGGCCGCATCGAAGGCGGCGGCGTCGCGGATGTCGGCAATGCGGTGGTCGACCAGCCCCCCCAGGTCGACCGAATGAAACATGTCAGGGCCTTGCGGGGGGCGGTGCAAGGCGACCCCGGTGACCTCTGCGCCCAGTTGCCTGAGCCAGAGGCATAACCAGCCACCCTTGAAGCCGGTGTGGCCGGTCACCAGAATCCGCTTGCCCCGATATGCCGAAACAAGCGCCTGATTCAGTGTGCCTTGTTCAGGCATGTTGCAACTTCGCGGGCAGGTCGGTGCTGAGCACCGGCTGGCCGTTTTCGAAATCCATCCAGGGCGGCATCGCCGAGGTACCCAGCTTGTCCAGCGTGTCGCGGTCGCGCACGGTGTCCATCGGGTGCCAGAAGCCCTTGTGCTTGTAGGCCATGAGCTGCCCGTCATGGGCCAGGCGCGTCAGCGGCGCCTGCTCCAGGGGTTCCTCGTCGCCGCTGAGATAGTCCAGCACGCCCGGTTCGAAGACGAAGAAGCCGCCGTTGATCCAGGTCTCGTACTTGACGACCTTCTCGGTGAATTCGACCACCTGGCCGCCGTTGCCGTCGCACTCACCCAGCTCCAGGTTGCCGAAGCGGGCGGGCGGCTGGACCGCGGTGACGGTGGCGAGCTTGCCGTGCGAGCGGTGGAACGCCAGCAGCGCGTCCAGGTCGACATTGCCGACGCCGTCCGAATAGGTGACCATGAAGGTCTCGTCGTCGAGCCAGGAGCGCAGGCGCTTCAGGCGTCCGCCGGTCATCGTGGCCAGGCCGGTGTCCACCACCGAAACGCGCCAGTCGACCTTGGAAGTGGGGCGCAGGGCCATCTCGCCATTGCCGATGCCGACCGTGAAGTCGTTCGACATGAGGTGGAGGTCCTGGAAAAAGCTCTTGATCGCCATGGCCTTGTAACCGCAGGCGACGATGAAGTCGTTGTGGCCCCAGCGGTCGTAGATATCCATGACGTGAAGCATGATCGGGCGGCCCGCCACTTCCACCATGGGTTTGGGGACGCGGACCGTTTCTTCGGCAAGGCGGGACCCAAGGCCCCCGGCGAGCAGGACGACTTTCATAACCGCACCTCCGGTGTCGGAATTTTCTGGAGAATTTCTCCGGTCGATGGGGGAAGGTTAAGGGCAGAGCGGTCCGGCGGAGAAGTGTTCATCGGGGTTAGGCAGCTTTAGCCAGCAGGGGTGCCAAAGGGTTAACCCGTGCTCTGCAAATGGCCGAAGGAACCATTCGGGTAGGCTCCGCAGAGGGATCGGCCACGCCTTCTGCGCCGGGTTTCCGCGCGATCACTGCGAAGCCTCGTCCGGGTCCAGCGGGCGGCGGTAGAGCACCGGGCCGGTGCCGTTGCGGCGGCTGGCGAATTCCAGGTAGCCGTGGCTGCGCGCATAGTCCGCGAAAGCCTGCTCCAGCGGTTCTTCCCCGCCGATCAGGATGGCCGAGGGGTGATTGGCATCGAGCCAGGACACCAGCCGGGTGGGTGAGGTTGTCGTCCAGTAAGTGCGGTCCTGCGGCGGCATGTAGTCCGCCACGCGGTAGACGAACTGGCCGGCGGCGAACTCGCCCGGCAGCGAGAAGCCGCCCTCCAGCGCCAGCACCGGAGAGAGCGTCGCCACGCTGTCGCCCGAGGAGGCCCCGGCGCTGCGGGCGAGAGCGCGCATCTCGCGGTGGATCTTCACGCCTTCCCACGACGTCGGTCGGGCGAGGGAGATCAGGCCCGGCCCCAGCCTGGACCCTGCGCAGAGCAGCGCCACGAAAGCCAGCGAGAGCAGCACGGCGTCGGCCGCCAGCCGGTTTTCGCTGAGCGTGCGGGCGCGCAGCAGCACCACCAGCAGGATCAGGAAGGGGATCGGCGGCGCGAAATATTGCGGGAAGGACGGGCTGGGCACGAAGGCCACGACCACGCCCATCAGCGCCAGCACCGCGGCCAGCACCACCGGCCAGGACCAGACCGCCAGGACTCCGTCCCGCCAGCCGCGCCGCCGCAGGGGGAGGGCGACCAGGGCCACCGCGCCGACGAGGGCGAGGAGCGTGGCGTTGGAGGTCCAGATGTCTTCCGCCAGCAGGATCTTCTGGGCCACGCCGATCACTTTGGGCTCGGTGGAGTGCATCCAGTAGACCGGCTGGAGCTGGGTGAAGTAGCGGATCGTATGCGCGAAGAAGGCGTCGGGGTCGGAGGCGATGGCGATCAGCGCGGGGATGCCGCCGGTCAGCCCGCCCAGCGCCAGCGGCACGGTGCCGCAGGTCAGGCGCTGGCGCAGCGGATGGGCCAGCGGCGCCAGCAGCGTGGTCACGGCCAGGAACGGCGCGATGAAGATGTAGTTGGCCTTGAGCCCCACCGCCACCGAGACCAGCACGCCCGCCACGAAGCAGCACATCCAGGAGGGCCGCTCCCGGTCCAGTCCGCAGAGCAGGAAGTGGATCGCCATGAGCGCGAAGGGAATGGGCAGGAAGTTGTTGCTCACCATCATGCCCGGGGGGCCGATCAGGAGGACATTGCCCATCAGCAGCATGGCGGCGGTGAAGAAGGCCGGAAAGCCGGTTCGCTGGCGGCGGGCGATCAGCCAGAGCGCCCCGATCGCCATGGCCCAGGCGGCCACGATCAGCATGCGGCCCAGCAGCAGGACGTGCCCGGTGCCGGTCAGCCAGTAGAACCCGCCCAGGATATAGGGCAGGTAAGGCAAGTGGTTATAGCCGAAATCGCGGTAGATATCGCCGGTGCCCCAGAGGCGGGAGACGGTGATGAACAGGTTCTCGTCCCGTCCGATCGGGAAGGCCAGGATCCGTCCGGCCAGCCCCAGGAACAGCACGGCCAGCAGGCCGAGCGCGGCGACGATGGCCGGGCTGGGGGCGGTTCGCGCGGTATTGCCCGGGCCGTCGCTCAGGCCTTGCGGCAAGGCGGCCGAGAGCCCCGCGGGTTCGGCGCCGAGGTCCGGCGCGGATTGCGGCGCGGCGTAGTCCCGGCCCTGACCAGCGGCCTGGCCCACGTTCTGGCCTGCGTTCTGGCCCAAACCCTGCCCCGCGGCTTGCCCCGCGTTCTGCGGCCTGTCGCGTTCCATCATCGGGATCCCCTGTTGCCTGCGGCGCCAGCAGCCTGGCCTCACCCCTGGCACGGGAGTGTGGCCGATGCCGCCAGCGACCGTGAGCGCGATTAGGGCGTACCCACTCAGGATGACGGCGGACCGCCGGGTGGGGGTGCCGGGGCCTGCCGGAGGCTCATCGTGATGTTTCGGCCGTCGCCCGGTCCGTCATGGTCCCGATCCTGCCGGGTCGCCCTCCCGCATTGCTCCCAAATCGCCCGCTCCAATAAAGGGTTAGACCGCATGAACGCCTGCCTGCGGGGCAGGCTTTCGCTAGGTTCTGGCGCAATTGACGAAGCGGTTTTCACGCAGGCAGGTTTTCACGCAGGCGGAAGAGGGGGCCTTGGTACTTCCAACCAGCACGATGCGCATCGCGATCCTCGCCTCCGGCCTTGGCGCCGGCGGGGCGGAGCAGGTGATCGCCCAGCTCGCGCACCATTGGTGCGCGGCGGGACATACGGTGGACGTGATCGCCTTCGACAGGCCGGAGGATCCCGTGTTCCACCGCCTGCCGCAGCCGGTCACGCTGCACCGGCTCGGCGGGGGCAGCGGCTTTGCCGGCATGGCGGGGCGGGTCGCGGCGCTGCGGCGGGTGTTGCAGGCGCGGCACCCGCAAGTGATCGTCTCGTTTCTGACCAAGAACAACCTGATCGCCGCGCTGGCCACGCTCGGCACGCCCACGCGCCTCGTCTGTGCCGAGCGCAACAATCCCGAGCGGCAGGGCACGCATCCCTTGTGGAACCTGCTGCTGCGCCTGCTCTATCGCCGCGCCGACGCCATCGTCTGCCAGACGGCGGCGGTAAGGCGCTGTTTTCCCGCCGCCGTGCAGGCCAAGCTGGTGACGATCGCCAACCCGGTGCCCGCGCCTGACGTGATGCGGGCCGAGGGGGAGGTGAAGCGCCTCTGCGCGGTCGGCCGGCTGACGCACCAGAAGGGCTTCGACCTGCTGGTGCAGGCTTTCGCCGCCGTGGCGCCGCTCTGGCCGGACTGGCGGCTCGACATCTGGGGCGAAGGCCCGGAACGCGCCGCGCTGGAGGCGCAAGTGAGCGCTCTCGGCCTGGAGGGCCGCGTCCTGCTGCGCGGGCTCAGCCCCCGGCCGCGCGCCTGGGTGGAGGAGGCCGGGATCTTCGTCCTGTCCTCCCGCTACGAAGGCTTTCCCAATGTGCTGGGCGAGGCCATGGCCGCGGGACTGCCCGCGATCGCTGCCGACTGCGACTTCGGCCCGGCCGACATGGTGGAGCATGGCCGCAGCGGGTTGCTGGTCGCGAGCGAGGACCCGGCCGCGCTGTCGCAGGCGATGGCGGGCCTGATCGCGGATCCCCTGGCGCGCAGCCGCATGGGCGCCGAGGCCGCAGAGGCCATGGCGCGGTTCCAGCCGGCGCGGATACTCCAGCAATGGGACCAGGTCCTGGCGCAAGTCGTCTCGCCGCGGCATCGTGGCGCGCGGTCGGTCACGGTGTCCGGTCCGGCCGGGCGCAGGGCCGGGGCGGAAGGTTGAGGGGCGCCGGAATCATGGGGCCGAAGGCATGAACGGGGGAAACAGGGTGGTACGGATACTCTTCACGTCGGCCGGGCGCCGGGTGGAACTGACGCGGTGCTTCCGCCGCGCGGCCGAGAAACTGGGCCTGCGCGCGGAAGTCCATGCCTGCGACCTGCAGCCCGAACTGAGCGCCGCCTGCCTGGAGGCGGAAGTGGCCTTCGCGGTGCCGCGCTGCACGGCGCCCGATTATGTCGAACGCCTGCTGGAGCACTGCGCGCGCGAGAAGATCGCCTTGCTGGTGCCAACCATCGATACCGAGCTGGACCTGCTCTCGCGGGCGCGGGAACGCTTCGCGCAAGTGGGAACCCTGGTCCACGTCAGCGCGCCCGAAGTGATCGACGTCGTGCGCGACAAGGAACGCACGATCGCCGTGCTGGCAGAGGCGGGCGTGCCCGTGCCGCGCACCGCGCGGATCGAGGATGTGCGCGCCGATCCCTCGGGATGGGCCTTCCCGCTTTTCGCCAAGCCCGTGGGCGGCAGTGCCAGCCGCGGCATCGGCGTGCTGCACGCGGCGGCCGACATCCGCGAGGACTATCCCGAGCCGATGCTGGTGCAGGAACTGCTGCGCGGCCCGGAATACACGATCAACATGTACCTCGATGCGCGCGGGCGGATGCGATCGGCGATCCCGCACTTGCGCATCTCGACCCGGGCCGGCGAAGTGGAGAAGGGGCGCACCGTGCGCGAGCCGCGCATGATCGCCATCGCCGCAGACATCGCCGCTGCCCTCAATGCGCGTGGCCTGAATGCCCGTGGCCTGAATGCGCGTGACCCGGACGCCGGTGATCTTGCTGCCCCGGCTCCGAGCGGGCCGGGCGCCGAGGGCGTGCTCTGCTTCCAGCTCATCGACGATCCCGATCGCGGCCCCCGCGTCTTCGAGATCAACGCCCGCTTCGGCGGCGGCTATCCCCTGGCCGACCAGGCCGGGGGCCGCTTTGCCGAAAGCCTGCTCGCCCGCGTCTCCGGGCTGCCCGAATGCGCCAGCGAGCACTGGCGCGAGGGCGTGACCATGGTGCGCTACGACAGCGCCGTGTTCCGTGGTTGATATCCCGCATCCGGTCGTGGTGCTGGATCTCGACGACACGCTCTATCTCGAACGGGACTTCGCGCGCAGCGGTTTTGCGGCCGTGGGGCGCCACCTGGAGGAGAGCCACGGCCTGACCGGTTATGCCGAGCACTGCGCGCGGCTGCTGGACGAAGGGCACCGCGGCACCGTGTTCGACGCGGCGCTGGCGGCCATGGGGCTTGCCGCGATCGAGGTCGCGCCGCTGGTGGCGCTCTACCGTGGCCACGCGCCCGAGATCGCGCTGGCCGAAGACGCCGGACGCCTGCTCGACCGGCTTGGCGCGCGGGCCAGCGCGATCATCACGGACGGCCCGGCGCAGACCCAGGGCAACAAAGTGGCGGCGCTGGGCCTTCTCGACCGGATCGGCAAAGTGATCCTCACCGGCCTGCTGCCCGAAGGCTGCGGCAAGCCCCATGCCATGGCTTACGAGATGGTCGAGCAATGGTCCGGCCGTCCTGCGGGGGACCACGTCTATATTGCCGACAATGCCGCCAAGGATTTCGTGACGCCCCGCGCCCGAGGGTGGACGACCGTGCAGATCCTGCGCGAGCGGCGCATCCACGCCTGCACCGCGCCGACGCCCGGCCATGCGGCGCACCATGTGGTGGTTTCGCTGGACGAACTGAGGCTGGCCTGATCGGGTTCCGGGTTTTTCACAAGAGTCACGCGCAGAAAGAACAGGCGCCCGCGGCGCCGCGCGCTTCCTCAATCCGCGAGAACCACCGCCTGCGAACGGCGTTCGCCGCCGACCATGACCCAGAGGGTCAGCGCCACGATCCGCAAGTCCAGCAGCGGCGAGGCATTGTCCACGTACCACAAGTCCAGCGCGATCTTCTCGTCGAGCGAGAGCAGGGTATTGCCATTGACTTGCGACCAGCCGGTCAGCCCCGGCCGGACCCGACCCCGCGCCGCGCCGCGTGGTCCGAGACCGGCGATGGTCTCGGGCAGCAGCGGGCGCGGGCCGACGAAAGTCATGTCCCCGGCCGCGACGTTCCACAGGCCCGGCAGTTCGTCCAGCCGGCTGCGGCGCAGGAAGCGGCCGAAGGCGGTGACGCGGGCTTCGTCCGGCAGCGGCTGCCCATCCGGCCCCGTCGCCTCGCGCATGGAGCGCAGCTTGAGCAGGGTGAAATCCCGCCCGTCGCGGCCCGCCCGGCGCTGTCGGAACAGCACCGGGCGACCCATCGAGAGCAGGACGCCGAGCCCCAGCAGCAGGAGCAGCGGCAGAAGGGTGAGCAGGAGCAGCGAGGCGAGCAATCGAAGGGAAGCGAAGGCCACTCGCGCGCTCCTGCTCACGCTTCCACGGGGCGCCAGGAGTGGCCCCGGAACAAGCGACGGATCTTGGCGGCCCATTCGTCGCGGGCCGGGACCGGCGACGAGTAGTAGCTGGCCGAGTCTGCGTAGTACTGGACCGAGTCGCCATAGCGGCGACGGGCGTGCTCGACGTAGTCGACCTGGTCGAAGATCACGCCGCTGACGCTGTCGTCCAGCATTTCCAGGGCGGCGCGCATCTGGTCCCCGGTGGTGTGGCCCCAGCGGGCGACCAGCACGGTCTGGTCCGCGAAGTGGCACATGGCCCGGGCATCGCGCACGGCAAGGGCTGCCGGGGCGTTGATGATGACCAGTTCGAAGCGCTCCCGCAGCTGTTCGAGCAGGGTCTTCAGGCGATTGGACGAGAGCAGCAGCGCGGGTTCGGCCACCGGATCCTTGGCGCTGAGCAGCACGATCTGGTTCGCGCCTTCCGGCTCGATGATCTGGCTGCCGTCGGGCCCGGTGACGATCGTGCCGGCATTGGGCGAACCGTCATAGGGATGGGCCGAGCGCGGGCCCACCAGGCTGTCGAGATCGGCCCGGCCGCAGACGATGTCCACGAGGTCGGGCATGTGCATCTCGTTCTGGAGGCGCTGGAGCGCGCCGCGCTTGCGCAAGTCGAGGTCGAGGATCACCGTGCGGTCGCCCATGGCGATGCCGGCGGCGGCGAGCGTCAGCGAGACGGTGGACTTGCCGTCGCCGGGCAGCGGGGAGGTGACCAGCACCACTTGCGAATTCCCGCGGGCGGCGGCGGGCCGCCGGTCCAGTGCCCGCACTTCGGTATAAGTCGAGCGGGCGACTTCGGCGAAGAGCGATTGCGGCTCCTTGATGACCGGGCTGTCCTTGGGGTCTTCCGACAGGCTGTTGTTCAGCAGCGGCAGCATGCCCAGGGTCGGCAGCCCGAAGAGGCGGCGGATCTGCGCGGTGGTGCGCAGGCGGTCGTCCAGGAAGTCGCGGGCGAAGGCGATCAGGAAGGCCAGGACGCTCGATCCCAGCAGGGCGGTGATGGCCATCTTGACCGGCGCCGGGGCGACCGGGTCGTAGTCCGGCACGGCGGGCGAGACGACCGAGGAGGACACGCCCTCCATCTGCATCTGCGCGCGAACCTGCTCCACGCGGCCGGCGATCGCCTTGTAGGCATCGTCGGCCAAGGTCGATTCGCGCACCAGCTTGTCGAGCTGCACGGCATTGGCGGTGTTGCGATAGGCGGTCGAGCTGAGCCCGGCGACGATGCCTTCCAGGCGGTTGGCCTGGGCGCTGTCGCCGGCAGCTTCGCTGCGGGCGATCTCGGTCATCTGCGAGGCCTTGGCCGAAGCGTCGGCCTGGGCGGCGCCCTGGACGCGGGCCTGTTCCTTGGTGATGCCCTCGTTGACGGTGGCAAGCTGGGAATTCAGGCGCTTCACGTCGGGGTGGTTCGGCCCGAGGCTGGTGGAGAGCTTCGAGGTTTCGGCGATGAGTTCGCCGCGGGTGCGTTCGAGCTGGTCGAGCACGCCGGAACTGGCGAGCGCGGTGCTCTGCATCCGGCTGGCGCGGGCGATGCCGGCGCTGCGGGCGGCGGCAGCGTCACGCGCGGCCATGGCCGAGGCGCTCTGCACGGCGATGCGGTTGATCTGGGCCAGGTCCTCTTCGCCGCCGGCGCCGGTCAGCATCTGGTGCTGGCCGCGGAAGTCGGCGACGCGCTGGGCGGTCTCCTCGGCTTCGGTGGCGCGCGACTGCTGTTCCTGCTCCAGCGAGGCCAGCAGCTCGGAGCGGCGCTCGTTGGTCTTCATCGTGCGCAGCGAGCGGACCGAGATCGGGATCTGGTTGGCGATTTCGGCGGCGACGACCGGCGAACGGGCGGTGACGGCGATCTCGACAAGGTCGGAACCGGCCTCGGAATTGATCGTCACCATCGACAGGACCTTGTTGGTCGCCGCCTGCTGCAGCGCCCGGCGGTCGGCCGGAACCTTGCCGAGTTCCTTGAGGAAGTCGTTGTCGCGGGTGAGGTGAAGGTCGTTGACGACCTGCTCGGCCGCGGAGCGCGAGCGATGCAGGCGCACGGCATTGGCCACGCGCTCGGCATTGCGGGAGTTCACGTCCGCCTGGTTGGTGCCGACCTCGTCGATCAGCTCGACCTGCACGGTCGAGGATGCCCGGTACTGGGTGGGGGAGAGCAACTGCTGCACCAGCACACCCAGGGTGATGACCCCCACGACCAGCGCCATCATCGTTCGGTGACGGTAGATGACGCGAAGAAGGTCGCGTGGCCCGACTTGTTGTTCGGATGGTGATGAAGCATCCCGCGACAGCGCCGGTCCGCGATAATGCGCCGGCGCGCCGCCGATCGGGCTTGGCGCGATTGCAGTTGACATGTGTGCCCCTCCAGCGAGGTGAAGTTCGCCGCCACAGGGCGGCCCTGTAATACCTGCCGCCCCCCCTCGGGACGGGCCTGGTGCGGGACCGCCCACGCGGGGCGATCTTCAGTCTGGACTATGCGATCAAAGCCGGGACGCGCAAAAAGGGCATCCGGGACGGGCGCGCCCTAATAGAGACTAGTCCTTTTGGGGAGCGCGCAGCCGCAGCAGCGACGCGTAGAGTTCGAGGTGCCGGGCGGCGGCATTCTCGATGGTATATTCGCGGCTCGTGGCCAGCGCGCCCGCGGAAAACTGCCGGTAAAGCGAATTGTCCTGCATCAGCCGCATGATAGCCGCCGCCAGGGCCTGGGGTTTGTCCGGCGCGCAGAGCAGTCCGTTCTGCGCGGGACGCACGAGCCCGCGGTTGCCGGCGACGTCAGTGGCGACGACGGGCATGGCCATGGCCATCGCCTCCAGGATGGCGACCGAGAAACCCTCGTAGTGCGAGGTATTGAGGAACAAGTCGCTGCGGGCGATGAGGTCCGGCACGTCGCGCCGCTCCCCGAGGAATTCGACCACCCCTTCGAGGCCCAGCGTCCGCACTTGCGCGCGCAGGTCCTCCAGCCCCTCGCCGCCGCCCGCCACGCGCAGGACCGGCGGCGGCATCGCCTCGGTGGCGCGGTCACGCAGGATGCGGGCGGTCTCGATAAGCAGGGGATAGTTCTTCTGGTCGGACACGGCGCCCACGCTCAGCACGTTGCCGGGCCGCCGCGCGGCCACGCGCGGGGCCTTGGCCTTGTAGCGGGCCGAGGGCGCGTTCTGGATCAGGGTATAGGGCCGCCGGGACAGCCGGCGATACATGGCCGCGGTGTCGTTGCTGATCGCGACATAGTGATGCACCACCCGGTCGACCGCGGCGAACAGGCCGGGCGGGAAGCTCAGGCGGCTGTTGTGGTAAGTGAAGACCACCGGGCCGGCGAAACCGGTGAAGGCCATCATGGCCACCGCGCGCACGGTATGGACGTGGACGACGTCCGGCCGGGCGGCCGCCAGGTGGCGGCGCAGCGCGAGCGCGCCGCGCAGCAGGCCCCGTCGGCGGGTGAGCTGCATCGATTCGAAACGGCAGCCGCTCTCGGCGATCTGTCCGGCGAGTTCGGCCTCCATCTCGGGCGAATTGCCGAGCGTGGGGGCGTCGCAGAAGGCGACGACGGTGCCGGCCGCGCCCCGGGCGGCGAAAGCGCCGTTGAGGTTGGTGACGAGGATCTCGGCCCCGCCGGAGGTCAGGCTGGTGATGACCGAACTGACCCGCAGCGGCCTCGGCGCCCCGTCGCCGCCCGGGAATTCGCCGTCGCGGGCGAAGTCTCCGGCGGGGGCGTGGGCCGTCACGCCTCGGACTCCAGGGCGAAGGCGGCCTTGGGCGATGCCGCAGGGCCCTTGGGCGCCGCTTCCGGCCCCGTTTCGCGCGGGTTGTGGTCGGCGCTGCGGAGGCCGCGCCAGAACGCGATGTCGAGCAGGATCACCGTGACCAGGCCGAAGGCGATATGCGCGTAGTTGGCGCCCAGCGCGCCGTAGCGGGGGATCAGCACGAAGGCGACGGCGAAGAACGAGGCGGTGGAGGTGAAGCTGGCGGCCAGCACGTAGGTCGGCCGGTTCATCGCCAGCAGCGCCGCGCGGGCCGGAGTCGCATGGAGCGTCAGCAGCACCGCGAAGAGCTGCACCAGCAGGAGCTGGTAGCTGTCCGCGAAGCCCGGCCCGAACACGATCTCGATCGCCTGGCGCCCCATCAGCCAGCAGGCGCCCACTGCCGTCAGCGCGATGGCCGCCAGCGAGGCCTGGAGCACCGAGACCAGCTGTCCCATCGCCGCCGGGCCGACCTTGCGCCACAGCCGGGCGAGGTCGGGGTAGATCACCGTCTGGATCATGTCCCCGGCGGTCTGCGCCACTTTGGCGATCCGGCGGGAGAGGTAATAGAGCCCCGCCGCGCTGGCGCCCGCGAAAGTGCTGACCAGCAGCGTGTCCATCTCATGCGTCATGGTGCGCAGGGTGGAGGACAGGTTGGTCGATATGGCGAAGCGCATGAAGCCGGGGAAGCGGCCGGGCAGGTCGCGCCAGTCGGCCTTGAGCGGGCTGGGGATGCCGGTCTCCGCCAGGGCGCGGAAGCCGAGGTAGTTGAACAGGGCCGAGTCGAAGATCTGGCTCACCGTCCAGACCAGCACGAACCAGATCAGTCCCCCGCCCAGTCCGTAAAGCAGCGCCGAGAGGGCGAAGCGGGCCACGAAGGAGGCAAGCTGCACATAGGCCAGCACCCGGAACCTGCCCGCCAGACGCAGCGCCGCGCTGGCCATGCCGCGCGGGTTGCAGGCGATGGCGCAGGCGTAGATCGCCACGAGGTGCACGTTGTCATGGCCAATGCCGATCAGCCCGCCGGCCGTCCACGCCACGATCACGCTCAGGACCGCGGCCACCAGAGCGCTGCCGACATCGAGGAACAGGCCGTAGGCATAGAGCGAGGACATCCGCGAGACGTCTCCGTTCTCCTCCTCCACGGCCACGAAGCGCACCAGCGGTTGCCAGGATTCGAAGCGGATCAGGCGTTCGCAGACGCGCCCGATCGACAGGACCACGGCGAGAATGCCGAACTGCTCCTGTCCAAGCGCGCGGGTGGCGATGGCGAGGCTCGCCATCATGATCATCACGCCGCCGAAATTGCCCGAGAGCAAGTGGCCGATGCTGACCAGATGGGGCTTCAGCATCTCGCTGCCGCGCCAACGGGAAAGCAGGCGCGGAAGGAACGAGGCCTTGCTGGCGCTGTCGATGGGAGTCATCCTGCTTCCGAAGTCCGTTCTGTGTCAGCCGCCGGTTCTGCATCCCGGTGGCCGGCCTGATTGTACCACTGCGGGCGCCGCGTGGCGGTGAGGGCGGCGACTCCGGCCCCGGCCGTGGACAGCGCGAACATCAGCATCACCGGCCCGTTCCACATCCGCGCGAACATGTGCGGCAGCGACATCGCGTACATGAAGAAGACCCCCAGGATCGCGAGCGCGCAGACCCCGTCGGTGCGACTTCGCCCGGCGATGAAGAGGCCCTGCACGAACATGGCGGCGAACATCACGCTGAGCCCGATGAAGGAGACCAGCCCGCCTTCGTTGAGCACCAGGAGGTAGAGCTGGTGCACCGGCATGCCGTAGACGCTGGCCTTGCGGTATCCGTCGCTGCCCAGGCCGATCAGCAGGTTGTCGCCCGACATCTGCCAGGCCTCCTGGATCAGCACCGAGCGGCCGACGAACGTGCCGGCCTTGGTCGGATCGCCGGAGACGACCGCGTCGCCCACCCGCTGTTCGAACACGGCCGGAACCGGGCCGCCCAGGCCGACGTAGGCGCCCACCGCCAGGGCCACCGGCAGCGCGATGGTGACGACCGTGCGCATGCGCGAGAGCGCCAGGATGAAGCCGATCGCCAGGATGGTGGCGGTGAAGGCGGTGAAGCTGGCGGAATAGACCAGGCCCGCGACGATCACGAGCGCCAGCGGCACGGCGATCACCGGCCGCAGGCGCTTCTCGATCACCGCATGGAGCAGGAAGATCAGGGCGAAGACGCAGACCGCGCCGTTCGAATTGGGCTCGCCGGTGAAGGCGCCCAGCCGGCCATTGCCGGTGACCACGTACTTGTTCACGTACTGGTTGATCATGTCGCGGCTGAACAGGTTCACCAGGGCGACGCCCACCGCCTGCGATACCGCCACGCCCCAGACATAGGCCAGGCCGCTGCGGCGCAGCGCCGTCAGCGAGCAATTGGCCAGGACCATCGGGATCAGCACCAGGGCGAAGGCATATTGCCCGGCCACCACCGGCCAGCGCGTGAAATCGCCGTGGACGGTCGAGCCCACCAGCATGCCGCCCAGCAGCATGACGATCCCGCCCACCCACAGCACCGACATGCGCCCCATCATCCGCGCGTTCAGCCCGCGCGAGACGAGCATCAGCAATGTGCAGACGATCAGGATCATGTCCGACATGGTCAGGTTGAAGGCGGGAATGCGCCCTACCTGCCACCAGCTGAGGAAGAAGGCGGCCGCCGGAAGCAGGAAGCCGATGGCGCGGTCGTAGGGGGATTCCGGTGCGCGGGCAGGCCGATAGCCCCCCGCCATCCGGAACGGGCCCCGCAGGATCGCCGGTTGCTGCACCCCGTCGTCGGGAAGCTGGGTTAGGATAGCGGCCATGGACCGGGATCATGGGCAGGGGATCGGCCCAAGGCAAAGGCCAGTCCGGGCAATAGGCAAGCGCATAGATGTTAGCGCAAAAGGGGGAGGGAGCGGGCCGCGCTAAGTCCAATTGGTAACTTGTGCGCGTTCGGCCGAAGGATCACGTTTCGCCGCGCGCATGTTTCCCGGGCCCATTTCCGATGCTTGGCCCGGTCCTCGGCTGGAGAATCGGCATGGTTGCGGCAAAGCTTTCCAAGACAGCGCGTTCCCGAACGACCCGTTTGCGCGCGCTGATAGTGCTGGCGGCGATGGGGCTGGCGGTGCTGGCCCTGGTGCTGGGCCTGGCCGGCACGGTCAGCGAGCGCGTCATGGCCGCGGCGCCGGTGGTTCGCATTCCCACGGGCAAGAAGTCCTTCCCCGCCGCGATCGGCTACGGCGCCACCAGCGTCGGCGGACGGGGCGGGCGGATCATCTATGTCACCACCCTGGCCGATTCCGGCACCGGATCCTACCGCGCCTGCGTTACCGCCAGCGGCCCGCGCGTCTGCGTGTTCCGGGTCAGCGGCGTGATCCGCTTCACCCAGCGGCCGCCGTGGATCATGACGCCTTACCTGACCATCGCCGGGCAGACCGCGCCGGGCGGCGGCATCACCCTGGCCCATTCGGGCGGCAAGAACGGGCTGACCCCGCTGGTCATCAAGAACACCCATGACGTCGTGGTGCGCGGCATCCGCGTGCGCAACGACCGCGTGGGCGGCAACCGCGAGGCCGAGGACAGCATCACCATAGAAAAGAGCAGCCGCGTGGTGATCGACCATGTCAGCGCCTCCTGGGCGCGCGACGAGCTGATCAACGGCTATGACGACAACGACGAGATCACCATCAGCAATTCGATCTTCGCCTGGGGCGTGCCCAAGCACGACAAGTGCGCGCTGCTCGCCAGCGATCCGGTGGACAAGCAGAAGCTGAGCTTCATCGGCAACCTCTGCGCCCATAACGGAGACCGCAACCCGGACATCAACTTCCCCAAGGGATCCTGCGTGGAAGTGATCAACAACGTGCTCTACAACGCCATGTCGGAATTCGCGGAAGTCTGGGAAAGCTACGGGGGCAGCCCGGTCTCGATCGTGGGCAACAGCTTCATCGCCGGCACCAATACCAATGCCCAGAGCCGCGGCGTCGCCCGCGAGACCCAGGGATCGACCGGCACGGCCTCGATCTACCTCTGGGACAATGCCTTCGACGGCAATTTCAAGCATGTCAGCCCCGAAGTGGTGCCGGCCCAGATCCAGCAGGCGCCGTGCCCGCTGACCGTCCAGCCGATGGCCGCCGCGGCCGCCTATACCTCTGTCCTCGCCCGCGCCGGGGCCTTCCCGCGCGATGCCCTCGACAAGGAAGTGGTGGCCGACGTCAAGAACCGCACCGGCCGCATCGGCGAACCGGTTCCGGCACTGCCGGCCCAGGCATCGGGCACGCCTTATGTCGATGACGACAAGGACGGCATGGACGATGCCTGGGAACGCGCCAATGGCCTGGACCCCACGCGCAACGACGCCTGGGGCGACAAGAACGGCAACGGCATCGAGAATATCGAGGAATTCCTGAGCTACCGAGAGAAAGGGTTCGGTCTTTGAACAGTCTGGCAGGGCCGCTTGGGGCCAAGTTCGAGAGGGCCGAATTCGAAAGCGCCGAATTCGAGAGGGCCGAGCTGGACAGGATCGAAGGCGGGACCGCCCGCGTGGCCGCCGGGTCCGCGCCGCTGCGGATCTGCTATCCCTTCGCCGGTGACGAGCTGGGCGGCAGCCACGTTTCCGCACGCGGGCTGATGGAGCAGCTCGATCCCGCCGACTATCGCCTTCTGGTGGTTCCCGAAGTGCCGGGCGGCACGATCGCGCAGTTCTTCTCCGCTTTTGCCCAGGTGCCCGACCCGGCCCGGCCGCGCCGCTCCTTCGTGCCCGGCGCGCGCTTCGGCTTCGGCAAGGTTCTGCGCGCGATGGCCGGCGTGCCGCGCCGGGTGCGGTTCCTGCGCGAGAATGCCATCGATGTCGTGCACAGCAACGACGGGCGCAGCCATGCGAGCTGGGCACTGGCGGCACGGCTGGCCGGCGTCCGGCTGATCTGGCACCACCGCGGCGATCCCGACGCGCGGGGCCTGCGCTATGTGGCGCCGTTTCTGGCGCACCGCATCTTCACGGTGTCGCGCTTTTCGCTCCCGCAGGGCAGCCGCGGGGCGGCGCGGGCCGCGCAAGTGGTCTACAGCCCCTTCGACACCAGCGTCACGGCCGACTGGGCCGCCATGCGCCGTACCCTCGTGGAGGAACTCGGCTGCTCCCCGGACGCCGTGCTCTGCGGCTGGTTCGGCAACTTCGTACAGCGCAAGCGGCCGCTCGAATTCGTCGATGCGGTGGAGCGGCTCGGGGCCTTGCTGGACAAGCCGGTGGTCGGCCTGATGTTCGGCGATCCCCGCAATACCGAAGTGGGCGACGCCCTGCCGGAGCGGATTGCGCGGGTCTCGGGCAATGCCACCGTCCACATGATGGGCTTCCGCACGCCCGGCCACGAATGGCTGGCCGGCTGCGACCTCCTGCTGGTTCCCGCCGCGCGCGAGCCCCTGGGGCGGACCCTGGTGGAGGCCATGCTGGTCGGCACGCCGGTGGTGGCCACCGATTCGGGCGGCAATCCGGAAGCGCTGGAGGGCGGCTGCGGCGTGCTCTGCCCGCTCGACGATGCCGAGGCCATGGCCCGCGCCGCCGCGGGCCTGCTCGCCGACCCCGAACGCCTCGACGCCATCCGCACCCGCGCCCGAGGCGAAGCCCGCCGCCGCTTCTCGCGCGAAAACCACGTCCGCCAGGTCACCGCCGCTTATGAGGAACTGGCGCGAGGGTAGGGCGCCCGCGCCGGACCGGGGCTGGTGCCGCAAGCCTTCGACATCCGTCGAAGGCGCTCCAACCAAATCCTCCCCCCGTTTTTGCCTGGCGATATCGGACAGGAAACCCATCCTCCCCCCACGAGGATTAGCTCTCATCGCCCGAGTATTCCCCCGGATAACCCTTAATAACCAAGGCATTCCGCCGATCTTTGCGTCAACGTGTCGGACGACGGTTTCGCTGGGGCCGCGCTGCTTCGAGGGGCCGCGCGGGGGGCGAGCCGGGCTCGATTTCGCAAGGGCCTCAATTTTTCGCAAGGGAGGGCAACCCAATGTCACATGGTCTCGCAAGCCTGTTCCGGTTCCGGCCGCTTCTGGCGGTCCCACTGGCCGTTTCGCTCATTTCGACTTCGATGCTTGGCGGATGTTCGTCGCCCACCGCATCGTTGCCCACGCTCGCATCCACCCCGGCGGGAGCCTACAAGGTGGGTGCGGGCGACAAGCTCCACATCGTGGTGCAGGACCTGCAAAGCGCCAACGGCGACTACATCGTCGAGGACAGCGGCGCGATCTCGCTGCCCTATATCAAGCAGGTGGACGTCGCCGGCCTGACCTATCGCGAGATCGAGCAGGGCATCGCCGCGTCGCTGCTGCGCCAGGGCATCATGACCGGCGATCCGGTGGTCAACGTCGGCCCGGTCGAACTCCGCCCGTTCTACGTGGTGGGAGAGGTGAACAAGCCCGGCCAGTTCGAATATCGCCAGGGGATGACGGTGCTCGCGGCGATCTCGGCCGCGGGCGGCTATACCTACCGCGCGCAGACCGGCAAGGTCGCCGTGACCCGCGTGGTCAGCGGCAAGGACGTCACCGCCAGCGCCGACGAGATGGCGACCATCCAGCCCGGCGACCGGATCCGCGTCTACGAGCGGTGGTTCTGAGGCCATGCGGGGGGCAATCGTACTGGCCGCGCCGGTCCCGTTCCTGCTCGCGATGCCGCAGCAGGCACTGGCCCAGGCCCGCGACATCGGCTCGACCGCCTCGGCGGTCTATCCCAACGACAAGGACTATCGCGAGCTGCCGATGCACCTCGGCTCGCTCAACGTCAGCCTCGGCGGCGAGGCGCGGGTGGAATACGACACCAACGTCTACGCCCAGGAGAACAACGCGCGCGACGACGTCCACCTGGAACTGACGCCGGAACTGCAGATCAACACCGGCCCCGGCACGCTCAGCGGCCAGGCGCATGCTTCGGCCACGGTCCGCCGTTTCGCCAATCTCAAGACCGAGAACACCGAGGCCTGGTCGCTGGACGGCACCCTGCGCTGGTCCCCGGAGGCGACGACTTCGCTGGTCGGGCGCGCCTTCTGGCAGCGCACGGTGGAAGAGCGCGGCAGCCCGGAATCGCGGCAGGACCCCAATGCCGGACCGCGCGAGATCGACAGCCTCGGCACCGACTTGCGCTTCCGGCACATGACCCGCCGCCTGCTGTTCGACCTCCAGGGCAACTTCACCAAGTACGATGCCGTCTCCACCGTGGACGACAACCGCGACTTCAACAGCATGAACGGCGTGGCCACCGTGGGCTGGCGCGTGACCGGCATCACTTTCGTGACCGCCAGCGCCTTCGTCGCGCGGCGCGACTTCCGCATCGAATATACCCCCGCGGGAGACAAGCGTAACACCACCACCTGGGGCGGCCGCCTGGGCGTGGAATTCGAACCCGGCGGTGTGCTGCAAGGCAACCTTTCCGCCGGCTTCTTCCGCTTCACGCCGGACGACAAGGCCGTGCCCGATCGCACCGGCCTCTCGGTCTCGGGCAGCCTGACCTACCGGCCTCGCGAGCGCACGGCGATCATGCTGGACGCCTTCAACGGCGATGTCGCCACTTTCCGCAGCGGCGCCCAGTCGCGAACCGACACCACGGTCAAGCTCTCGCTCCAGCAGGAGATCCGCCACAATCTCTTCGCTTCGGTGGGCGCGGGCTATCGAAGCACGCGCTACATCGGCTCGGGGGTGAAGGAACAGACGCCCACGGTCTCGGGCGAAGTGGAATACCTGTTCTCGCGGAACATGTCGGTCGCGGGCTACGCCAACTTCGGCAAGCGCAACAGCGACGACGCGACTCAGGAATTCGACCGCCTCAAGGTCGGCGTCTCCTTCCGCCTGCGGTTCTGATCGGAACCGGGAAGCGGGCGGCAAGGGAAGGCGAAGGGCGCTACTCCTCGAGGGCGCCATTCCCCGTCGCCGCGCGCGCTTCGACTTGCGCGCGAAGTCCGGCGACTTTGGCCCGGATCGAGGCGCGGACTTCCTCCAGAGAGGGATATTCCGCCTCGATCTCGGCCCGGATACGTTCGTAGAGCGGATCGCCCGGCCGGGGATCGCGGCGGGTGTCGCCATAGCGATGGGGCAGGCGCTGGCGCAGCAGGAACAGCATGAGCTGCGTGTCGTGGCGCGTCCAGGAGGCCACCACTTCGCCGCGGCTTACCACCGGACGCTCCTCGCCCCGGATCGCGCGTTCGAGCGCGCAGTCCTCCAGCCGCATCATTCCCCGGCCGATCGCCATGTCCCATGCCGCCGAGAACCCCTCCGCGCCGGGCAGGTGGCGCAGCTTGTAGAGCGCTTCCATCGAGGCGCCGATGCTGCGCGCGGCCTGCGTGACGATGCCGCTGGCCGCGAGCGCAGCGATGAAGGCCCGCTGCCGCTCCGGCGTGATCGAGTTGGCGCGCGGCGCCTTGTGCCGATAAGGCGCGAAGCCCAGCAGGGGATCTTCGGGATCGATGGCATCCTCGAAGAAGGCCGTCCGCGAAGTCCGCCGCCCCGGCCGCACGGAAGCGCAGCGCACCGCCGTTTCCGCGGCAACCCGCACAGAGGAACTGGAACAAGCCGTTTCGCCGCGAGCCTCCGGGGCCGAGGATTTCACGCCGGCCGCCGGAGACGCGAAGGATCCTCGCGCCCGCTCATCCCGCGCCTGTCGAAGAAGCCGCTCACCGCGACGCCGTTTCGAAGAACCTGGATTTGGAGATTTTCTGCCGGAAGACATAAGGCAACCTCGCTCGCGCTGATGGACCTGTGTTCCCAATGGCAGGCCGGTCTAACGCGAGCGGGGACGTGTAGGAAAATGGTTTCTTCACTACGTCTCTTCCAGTTCTCGATCATCCACTTCATCACCGCACTTCGCTCGGTTCGCGCGGCGATACGCTATGTTTCAAGCTGTTAACACCTGTCTTCATCCTTGATTTATTGCTTTTTTAAGCAACTCTGAGCATCTTCAGATGATAATCTGGGGGCAGCATGGCCGACAAATTTTTCACTTTATTCCACTACAGTATGGTTCCGATTCAACAATTAGATATTGAAACCAAGATCGGGATGTCGCGCGAAGAATGGATACGTTACGTTCTATCCAGGCCCTTCCAGTTCTCATACCGAGGAGGCGTGGAGCTCCATTGGACGCCCAAGGGGAGGCTAGAAGAATCGTTCTACGGCCTAGTGCAGCGTCAGCGTGCTCACTCCCTACATCGATCGCCAGACGAAGGCGGCGACGAAATCATGACCGAAGAATGGCAGGGCGCTTATGTACTAGTTGATCCTACGGTTCACAACGAAGGACAGCGGATAGCGGTCGAAAACGACGTTGTCGGGCGCCCAGAAACGCTCCTGAAATACTTGATGGCCGCAATAAACGAGCGCATCGACGCCCCTTATCAAACCGAATTCGAGCCCATATTTGATGCGGATTCATTCTGGAGCTTCGTTGATGAGCATGGATCGAAACTAAAGTCGATTAGGTTTAAGTTTGTGGTGCCTAACATGTGGGGCACCGAAAAAGAGCTCGAAAGAGAGTTGCAAGATACTCGCGATAAAACGGGCGCTGAAAGAGTGGATATTGGGCTATCGTCCGAGCATGGTGTGGATGCACGCTCCGATCAAGTTGCCAATGGTGTTGAGTATGCCGAACGCGGCTCGGGGAAAATTTTTGCGCGATCCATGGGAGGAGCTACTTACAGAAGCAACGACGAGCCAAAGCGTACAGAAATTTCATACTTAAATGATATTGCGTTGATGGGAGAAAATTTTCTCCGAGATGCAAGAAAGAGGATATTAGGCCGTGAGTAAGGAAATTCCCAGAATCTTATTGATTCTGATTTTCTGCTTACTTATGACTGGTTGTATTTTCTTTCCATGGTGGATTAGTAGAAATTCCTTTCTAGATACATTTTTGAACGGGTCGTATCTAAGTGTAATGGGGACAATTGTATCAATAACCGTGGCTTCCTGCTCAAATATTTACTTAAGGTTGGGGCAGCTTGAGGCTGCGGGTCGGGGGCCTTTTCCTGGAACTAAGAAGGCTCTCCGCAAGTCGGCTTTTAGTCTTGTATTTATATTTTCGGCGGCGTTCTTTATTCTTGTTTTAAGAGGTGCGATTGACGCAAGCGGCCGTTTCGGCGCATTTTTAAATTCCTTATTGATATGCGGTGTGTTTTTCTTTTGTTCAGTGCTGCTGGATATTACGCGCGTCGCATTCAAGTTGCCCAGCAGCTGAATTTCTTGACCCCGCCTCCCAAATCTCCTAAGGGCGCCCATCTCCTGCGAGTGTTCTCGCGGGAAACGACATAGAGCTGAACATTGTCATGTCAGCATTTCCGGGACTTTCCCGCAGCCTGGCTGCCGGAAAAGCCGCTTTGGGAACGCCTTTCGCGAGTCGCGGGGTGGTTCTTGCCGGGAAGGCGCATGGCAAAGTAATCCGGTGCATTTGCCCGGGTGGAGTGTTTTTCGGCTCACGTTCGACGGTTGCCATGGGCGAACCGCCAGTAACTCCGGATCGGGGTGAAAGGGCTGGTTCCGATATCCGGCTCGTCTCGCGTGAACTCTCGAAAAAATTCCGTCCCTTTCAGATGCTCCGGGCTCCGATGTCGATCGGTCCCTTGGGGTGCGAAGGGTTCGCGCCGGTGCGCCTGCTGCTGCAGGCATCGCTCCGGCCCGGATCCATCGCACTCCCATTTGAAAGAAGAGTATAGATGCCCACTATCAACCAGCTGATCCGCAAGGGTCGCGAGCCGCAGAAGGCCAAGTCGAAGGTTCCTGCGATGGAGCAGAACCCGCAGAAGCGCGGCGTTTGCACCCGCGTTTACACCACGACCCCGAAGAAGCCGAACTCGGCTCTCCGCAAGGTCGCCAAGGTGCGCCTGACCAACAGCCGCGAAGTCATTTCGTACATCCCCGGTGAAGGCCACAACCTGCAGGAGCACTCGGTCGTGCTCATCCGCGGCGGCCGCGTCCGCGATCTTCCCGGCGTTCGCTACCACATCCTGCGCGGCGTGCTCGACACCCAGGGCGTCAAGGATCGCAAGCAGAGCCGCTCGAAGTACGGCGCCAAGCGTCCGAAGTAAGCCGGCCCGCGGGGCTTCGCGCCTCGCACGGTACTAGATTTACCGGCCGGTGATGCTCACGCTCCCGCCCGAAAGAACAAGGAATATCAACGATGTCACGTCGTCGTCGTCCCGAGAAGCGGATTATCCTGCCCGATCCCAAGTTCGGGGATCTCATCCTGTCGAAGTTCATGAACAACCTCATGTACGACGGCAAGAAGTCGGTCGCTGAAGCGATCGTCTACGGTGCCATGGAAACCATGGAAACCCGCGCCAAGGCCAACCCGGTCCAGCTGTTCCACGACGCCCTGAACAACGTCGCGCCGCAGATCGAAGTCCGCAGCCGCCGCGTCGGTGGTGCGACCTACCAGGTCCCGGTCGAAGTCCGTCCGGAGCGCGCCCAGGCTCTCGCCATCCGCTGGCTGATCACCGCAGCCCGCAACCGTCCCGAGACCACCATGTCGGCGCGTCTCTCGGGCGAGCTGCTCGATGCTGCCAACAACCGCGGCAATGCCGTGAAGAAGCGCGAAGACACGCACCGCATGGCGGACGCGAACCGCGCCTTCTCGCACTACCGCTGGTAATGTGCGTGGTGTCGCCCGGATCGATTGCCTCTCGGCGGTCATCCGGGCGTCACACTTTTATTTCAGGGGGCGAGGTCTTATCTGAAGGCCGCTCCGCTCCCAAACACTCCTGCTAAGGATTTTCACCATGGCACGCAGCCATCCGCTCAATATGTACCGTAACATCGGTATTATGGCGCACATCGACGCCGGTAAGACCACCACGACCGAGCGAATCCTCTACTACACCGGCAAGTCCTACAAGATCGGCGAAGTCCACGACGGCGCTGCGACCATGGACTGGATGGAGCAGGAGCAGGAACGCGGCATCACCATCACCTCGGCTGCGACCACCTGCTTCTGGACGTCCGAGGGCCAGGAATACCGCATCAACATCATCGACACCCCCGGGCACGTCGACTTCACCATCGAAGTCGAACGTTCGCTGCGCGTGCTCGACGGTGCGGTCGCGTGCTTCGACGGCGTTGCCGGCGTTGAGCCGCAGTCGGAAACCGTGTGGCGCCAAGCCGACAAGTACGGCGTTCCGCGCATGTGCTTCATCAACAAGCTCGACCGTACCGGCGCGAACTTCAAGTACTGCGTGCAGTCGATCATCGACCGCCTCGGTGCGACGCCTGCCGTGCTCTACATTCCGATCGGCCTCGAAGCCGATCTGAAGGGCCTGGTCGATCTGGTTCACAACCGCGCAATCGTCTGGAAGGACGAATCGCTCGGCGCCGAATTCTTCTACGAAGAAATCCCGGCTGAACTGGCTGACGAAGCTGCCGAATACCGTGAGAAGCTGCTTGAACTCGCTGTCGAGCAGGACGATGCGGTGATGGAAGCCTACCTCGAAGGCACCGAGCCCGACGTCGCCACGCTGAAGGCGCTGATCCGCAAGGGCACGCTGAACCACAAATTCGTTCCGGTCGTCTGCGGTTCGGCGTTCAAGAACAAGGGCGTGCAGCCCCTGCTCGACGCCGTCGTCGACTACCTGCCTTCGCCGCTCGACATCGAAGACGTCCAGGGCGTCAAGGTTGACAGCGACGAAGCCGACAGCCGTCCGCCGGAAGACAGCGCACCGTTCTCGGCGCTGGCCTTCAAGGTCATGAACGATCCCTTCGTGGGCTCGCTCACCTTCATCCGCATCTATTCGGGTACGCTCGCCAAGGGCACTTACCTGAACTCGGTGAAGGGCAAGAAGGAAAAGGTTGGCCGTATCCTCGAGATGCACGCCAACGACCGTAAGGACATCGACGAGGCCTTCGCGGGCGACATCGTCGCGCTGGCCGGCATGAAGGAAACCACCACGGGCGACACGCTCTGCGCGGAAAAGGCGCCGATCGTTCTCGAACGCATGGAATTCCCCGAGCCGGTTATCGAACTGTCGGTCGAACCGAAGACCAAGGCCGACCAGGAGAAGATGGGCGTTGCGCTCAACCGTCTCTCGGCTGAGGATCCCTCGTTCCGCGTCACCACCGACCACGAGTCGGGCCAGACGATCATCAAGGGCATGGGCGAACTTCACCTGGACATCATCGTCGACCGTATGCGTCGCGAGTTCAAGGTCGAAGCCAACGTCGGCGCTCCGCAGGTCGCCTATCGCGAATACCTCGCCAAGCCTGTCGATGTGGACTACACCCACAAGAAGCAGTCGGGCGGTACCGGTCAGTTCGGTCGCGTGAAGATCAAGGTCACGCCGGGCGAGCGCGGTGCGGGCATCACCTTCAAGGACGAGATCAAGGGCGGTAACATTCCGAAGGAATATATCCCCGCGATCGAAAAGGGCATGCGCGAAACCGCTGCCTCGGGCTCGTTGGTCGGCTTCCCGATCATCGACTTCGACATCGTTCTCTACGACGGTGCCTACCACGACGTCGACTCGTCGGCCCTGGCCTTCGAAATCGCCGGTCGCGGTGCCATGCGTGAAGTCGCGCAGAAGTCCGGCATCAAGCTGCTCGAGCCGATCATGAAGGTTGAAGTCGTCACCCCCGAGGAATATCTCGGCGACGTCATCGGCGACATGAACAGCCGTCGTGGTCAGATCCAGGGAACCGACAGCCGCGGCAATGCCCAGGTCGTCGAATCCATGGTCCCGCTGGCCAACATGTTCGGCTACGTGAACCAGCTCCGCTCGTTCACCCAGGGCCGTGCAAACTACTCGATGTTCTTCTCCCACTATGACGAGGTCCCGGCGAACGTCGCGGCCGAGGTCAAGGAGAAGCTTGCTTAAAAGGCAAGATCAGACTACGGGCGGCGCCTGTTTCAGCGGGCGCCGTCCATTCCCGCAGATTCGATTTCAAGCGAAAAGAAGGTTTGAACAATGGCGAAGGCAAAATTCGAGCGGAACAAGCCGCACTGCAACATTGGCACCATCGGTCACGTCGACCACGGCAAGACGACCCTGACGGCCGCCATCACCAAGGTCATGTCGGAAGCTTTCGGCGGTGAAGCCGTTGACTTCGCCAACATCGACAAGGCTCCGGAAGAGCGCGAGCGCGGCATCACCATCTCGACCGCTCACGTTGAGTACGAGACGGAAGCCCGTCACTACGCACACGTCGACTGCCCGGGTCACGCTGACTACGTGAAGAACATGATCACCGGTGCCGCCCAGATGGACGGCGCGATCCTGGTTGTGAACGCTGCTGACGGCCCGATGCCGCAGACCCGCGAGCACATCCTGCTTGCCCGCCAGGTCGGCGTGCCGCAGCTTGTCGTGTTCATGAACAAGGTCGACCAGGTCGACGATCCGGAACTCCTCGAGCTCGTCGAGCTGGAAGTTCGTGAACTGCTCTCGTCGTACGATTTCGACGGCGACAACATTCCGATCGTCATGGGTTCGGCTCTGGCCGCCCTTGAAGGCCGCGACGACAACATCGGCAAGGAAAAGATCCTTGAGCTGATGAAGGCAGTCGACGACTTCATCCCGCAGCCCCCGCGTCCCACCGACAAGGCATTCCTGATGCCCGTCGAAGACGTGTTCTCGATCTCGGGTCGTGGTACGGTTGTTACCGGCCGCGTCGAAACCGGCATCGTCAAGGTTGGTGAAGAAGTCGAAGTCGTTGGTATCCGCGACACGCAGAAGACCACCGTCACCGGCGTCGAAATGTTCCGCAAGCTGCTCGACCAGGGTGAAGCCGGCGACAACATCGGCGCACTGGTTCGTGGCCTGAAGCGCGACGACGTTGAGCGTGGCCAGGTTCTCGCCAAGCCGGGCACCGTGACCCCGCACACCGAGTTCTCGGCTGAAGTCTACGTTCTGTCGAAGGACGAAGGCGGCCGTCACACGCCGTTCTTCGCCAACTACCGTCCGCAGTTCTACTTCCGCACCACCGACGTGACCGGCGAAGTGATCCTTCCCGAGGGCACCGAAATGGTCATGCCGGGCGACAACGTTTCGCTGACCGTGAAGCTGATCGCTCCGATCGCCATGGACGAAGGTCTCCGCTTCGCAATCCGCGAAGGCGGCCGCACCGTCGGTTCGGGCGTCGTTGCCACGATCACGAAGTAATTCGCTGATCGGCTTCGGCTAACGTGATTGGCCCGGCGTCTCGAGAGAGGCGCCGGGCTTTTCGCGTTCATGGAGCCAAATGGATTTAAAGGGCGCAAAGCCCGGCTTGCAGTTTTATCGGGCCCGCAAATCGCCCTGTGCGATCTTCCATGCATCCGAGCCCTTGGGTGCTTCGGGAATGGACGCGAGGTCGATGTAGTAGACGGGTGCCGGCACGCGGCCGAACGGTATGGTGATGCAGGGGCCTAGGCAGCCGGGCAGGTCCCAGAGGTCCGGCGGGTACGCTGCGCCCGTCCGCGTGCTCTCGTCGACGGATTTCGAGGCCGGGACGCGCTGGTTCGTGCCGTCGCCGTTATGTGAGCAGACAACGATCGTGCCGTCATTGCCGCCATTGCTGGCGCGGGCGGCCTCACGGCATGCGTCGTCCACGGGGCCATTCCCGGCATCGGGCATGGCGGCGTGAGCGGTGAGCACGTCGGTATCGTCGAGGTCGATCGGAACGCCCGTCTGGCTGCGGCCGTAGGGGGAATTGCCGGCTACGGCGAGCTCAGGTGCCAGACATGCAAGTGTTAGCGCGGCAAGTGCGCGGGAAATTATCGTGGTAGTGGAGGGCATTGAAAGCGCCTTCTGTTAGGCGTCGCCATGCCAAGGTAGGATGCTGATCGGGGGCAGGGAAGAGGGGATGCGATGAACTGCATCGGCGGCCCCCGGAAACCTGCCGGACTTGATGAAATCAGGGCTTGCCCGACTCGGCATCAGCGTGTAGTGGCGCGGTTCGAATTTGACGGGGCTTCGGCCCTTTGGCTCTTTCTCATCGGTAGTAGGTAATGGAAGCTCAGAACATCCGTATCCGCCTCAAGGCGTTTGACCATCGCGTGCTCGACCAGGCCACTGGCGAAATCGCTGACACGGCTCGCCGCACCGGCGCTCTGATTCGTGGGCCCATTCCCCTGCCGACGAAGATCGAGAAGTTCACGGTCAACCGTGGTCCGCACATCGACAAGAAGTCGCGTGAGCAGTTCGAAGTCCGCACCTACAAGCGTCTGCTTGATATCGTGCAGCCGAACGCAGCTACCGTCGACGCTCTGATGAAGCTCGACCTGGCTGCCGGCGTGAACGTCGAGATCAAGCTGGCCTAAGCCGGTTTGCGGGGCTGCCATCGGCGGCCCCGACAGTCTTTTGATCGGACTTTAAACGATCGGTGAAATTCGGATCCTCGGATCCAAATTACCTTGTCGGCCCCCATGGCCGGCTTTGCAGGCAACAGTCTGCAGAGACAGCGCCCCGGACAAGCGGTTCGGGGACACAAGGGATACCTCCGCCGTTTCCTTCGGGAATCGTCGGGAATGCGTCCCCCGTCTCGTTTCCGCGGCCCATGATGGGCTTGCAGGGAACACCTGACCCGGACGGGGTTCGTATCACAACCAGGGTTGGACACGCGTACGAGGGATGGTCCTGCGTACGCCTCTGTAAGGAGAAAGGTCATGCGTACAGGCGTGATCGCCAAGAAAGTCGGGATGACCCGCCTGTTCCAGGAGGACGGTCGCCACGTGCCCGTCACTGTCCTGGCACTTGAAGACTGTCAGGTGGTTTCGGTTCGTACTGCTGATCGTGACGGCTACGTCGCGGTTCAGCTCGGTGCGGGCGAAGCAAAACAGAAGAACGTTGCCAAGCCGCAGCGCGAACACTTCGCCAAGGCTCAGGTTCCCCTGAAGATGCGCGTCGCGGAATTCCGCGTCGCCGACGACGCCCTTCTGGAAGTCGGTGCCACGATCGCTGCCTCGCACTTCGTGCCCGGTCAGCTGGTCGACGTAGGCGGCCACACCCAGGGTAAGGGCTTCCAGGGCGCCATGAAGCGCTGGGGCTTCGGCGGTATGCGCGCCACCCACGGTGTTTCGATCTCGCACCGTGCGCACGGTTCGACGGGTAACCGTCAGGATCCGGGCAAGGTGTTCAAGAACAAGAAGATGGCCGGCCACATGGGCGACCGTCAGCGCACCCAGCAGAACCTCGAAGTCGTCCGCGTGGACGACGAGCGTGGCCTGATCTTCGTCAAGGGCTCGGTCCCCGGTTCGAAGAACGCCTGGCTCACCGTGTCGGACGCCGTCAAGGTCGACCGTCACGCCGAGGCTCCGTACCCCGCCGGCATCAAGTCGGCCAGCAACACCAATGATACGGCCGCTGCCGTGACCCCGGCCGAAGCCGCGGCTCCCGAAGCGACCGAAGGCCAGGAGGGCTAATCATGAAGGTTCAGGTCCTCAACATCGACGGTTCGGCCGCCAACGCCGACATCGAGCTTTCGGACGACGTGTTCGGCCTCGAGCCGCGCGCGGACATCCTGCACCGCGTCGTCACCTGGCAGCTCGAAAACCGTCGCGGTATCGCCCGCGCGACCCGCGAGCGCTCGGAAGTCGCCCGTACCGGCAAGAAGTTCGGTCGCCAGAAGGGCGGCGGTACTGCCCGTCACGGCGATCGCGCTGCTCCGGTGTTCATCGGCGGTGGTAAGGCTCACGGTGCCCGTCGCCGCGAGTTCAACATCTCGCTGAACAAGAAGATCCGCGCACTCGGTCTGAAGATGGCTCTCTCGGCCAAGGCCCAGAACGGCCTGGTCATCGTCGACTCGCTCGACGTTGCCGACGCCAAGACCAAGTCGCTTGCCGGCCAGCTCGCCAAGGCGAACTTCGGCAAGAAGGTTCTCGTCATGGACGGTGAGCAGGTCAACGAGGGCTTCGCCCTGGCTGCCCGCAACATCATCGGTGTCAACGTGCTCCCGGCTGTCGGCGCCAATGTCTACGACATCCTGAAGCATGATACGCTGGTGTTGACGCGCGCCGCGGTCGAGAAGCTGGAGGCGCGTTTCAATGGCTAAGAGCAACGTGGATATCCGTCACTTCGACGTGATCCTGTCGCCCCACATCACCGAGAAGTCGACCCTGCTTTCCGAGCAGAACGCAGTCGTCTTCAAGGTTGCTGACAAGGCGACCAAGCCCGAGATCAAGGCCGCCGTCGAAGCTCTGTTCGACGTCAAGGTCACCGGCGTGAACACGCTGGTCGTCAAGGGCAAGACCAAGCGCTGGCGCGGTAAGGCTTACCGCCGCAGCGACGTGAAGAAGGCGATCGTCACGCTGGCCGAAGGCCAGTCGATTGACATCACCGAAGGCGCGCGGGGTTAATTCCGATGGCACTTAAGAAGTACAACCCGACCAGCCCCGCCCGCCGCGGCCTGGTCCTCGTCGACAAGTCGTCGCTCTGGAAGGGCAAGCCCCTCAAGGCGCTGACCGAAGGCAAGAGCAAGACCGGCGGCCGCAACAACAAGGGTCATGTCACTTCGCGTGGCATCGCCGGTGGTCACAAGCAGAAGTACCGCTTCATCGACTTCAAGCGTCGTAAGTGGGACATGGAAGCGACCGTGGAGCGTATCGAATACGATCCCAACCGCACCGCTTTCATCGCGCTCGTGAAGTACACCGACGGTGAACTGACCTACATCATCGCGCCGCAGCGTCTCGCCGTTGGCGACGTCGTTGTCGCCGGCGAAAAGACCGACGTGAAGCCCGGCAACGCCATGCTTCTGTCGCAGATGCCGGTCGGCACGATCTGCCACAACGTCGAGATGAAGCCCGGCAAGGGCGGTCAGATCGCCCGTTCGGCAGGCACCTATGTGCAGGTCGTCGGTCGTGACCGCGGCATGGTCATCGTTCGTCTGAACTCGGGTGAGCAGCGCTACCTGCGTGGCGACTGCATGGGCACCGTTGGCGCCGTGTCGAACCCCGACAACGCCAACCAGACCCTCGCCAAGGCGGGTCGTGGTCGTTGGCTGGGCCGTCGCCCGCTGACCCGCGGTGTTGCCAAGAACCCGGTCGACCACCCGCACGGTGGTGGTGAAGGCCGTACCTCGGGCGGCCGTCACCCGGTCACTCCGTGGGGCAAGCCGACCAAGGGCGCTCGCACTCGCAACAACAAGCAGACGGACAAGATGATCATCCGTTCGCGCCACGCCAAGAAGAAGAGGTAAGACACGATGGCACGTTCCGTCTGGAAAGGCCCCTTCGTCGACCTGTACCTTCTCAAGAAGGCCGAGGTCGCGCAGGATGCCGGCAACCGCGCTGGTCCGATCAAGACCTGGTCGCGTCGCTCCACCATTCTCCCGCAGTTCGTTGGTCTGACCTTCTCGGTCTACAACGGTCACAAGTTCATCCCGGTTTCGGTGAACGAGGACATGGTCGGTCACAAGCTCGGTGAATTCGCGCCTACGCGCACGTTCCCCGGCCACGCCGCCGACAAGAAGGGCAAGCGCTAATGAGCAAGCAGGCAGCACCCCGCCGCGTTGGCGAGAAGGAAGCTCTTGCGGTCGGCACCACCATCCGTGGTTCCGCCCAGAAGCTCAATCTCGTCGCCGCCCTGATCCGTGGCCGCAAGGCTGAGGACGCGATGAACATCCTGACCTTCTCCAAGAAGGCGATGGCTCAGGACGCTCGCAAGATCCTCGCTTCGGCAATCGCGAACGCGGAGAACAACCACAACCTCGACGTCGACGCTCTGGTCGTCGCCGAGGCGTCGGTCGGCAAGTCGATCACCATGAAGCGCTTCCACGCTCGTGGTCGCGGCAAGTCCACCCGCATCCTCAAGCCGTTTTCGCGCCTGCGGATCGTCGTTCGCGAAGTCGAGGAGGCCTGATCCATGGGTCATAAGAGCAATCCGATCGGTCTGCGTCTGCAGATCAACCGTACCTGGGACAGCCGCTGGTTTGCGGAAGGCCGGGACTACGGCAAGCTGCTTGAGGAAGACCTCAAGATCCGCAAGTTCATCATCGACACCGTGCCCCAGGCTGCGGTTTCGAAGGTGGTCATCGAGCGTCCGGCCAAGCTGTGCCGCATCTCGATCTACGCAGCCCGTCCCGGTGTGATCATCGGCAAGAAGGGTGCGGACATCGAGAAGCTGCGCAAGCAGCTTGCGAAGATGACTTCGAGCGAAGTGAAGCTGAACATCGTCGAAATCCGCAAGCCGGAAATCGATTCGAAGCTCGTCGCTCAGGGCATTGCCGATCAGCTGATCCGCCGTGTTGCCTTCCGTCGTGCGATGAAGCGCGCCGTTCAGTCGGCCCTTCGTCTTGGCGCCGAAGGCATCAAGATCACCTGTGGTGGTCGTCTTGGCGGTGCGGAAATCGCGCGTACCGAATGGTACCGTGAAGGCCGCGTGCCGCTTCACACCCTGCGTGCCAACATCGACTATGCCGAAGCCGAGGCGCTGACCGCCTATGGCATCATCGGCATCAAGGTCTGGATCTTCAAGGGCGAAATCCTTGGCCACGACCCGATGGCGCAGGACCGCCTGATGATGGAGGCGCAGACCTCCGGCGTGCGTCCGGCACGCGATGACCGCAGGAACTAAGAGTCATGCTGCAACCGAAGAAGACCAAGTTCCGCAAGGCCTTCAAGGGCCGGATCAAGGGTGATGCCAAGGGTGGCACCGACCTGAACTTCGGCTCGTACGGCCTCAAGGCCCTCGAGCCGGAGCGGATCACCGCCCGCCAGATCGAAGCGGCTCGCCGCGCGATCACGCGTCACATCAAGCGCCAGGGTCGTCTCTGGATCCGCGTCTTCCCCGACGTGCCGGTTTCGAAGAAGCCTGCTGAAGTCCGTCAGGGTAAGGGCAAGGGTTCGGTCGAATACTGGGCGGCCCGCGTCAAGCCCGGCCGTATCCTGTTCGAACTGGACGGCGTCGCTGGCCCGCTCGCAGCCGAGGCTTTCAGCCGCGCTGCGATGAAGCTGCCGATCAAGACCAAGGTCGTGGCTCGCCTCGGCGACACCTCGCACCTTGGCGGCGAGTAAGGAAGTCGAATCATGGCAAACAAGATCGAAGACTTTCGTGCCAAGACCGACGATCAGCTGACTGCTGACCTCGCCGACTTGAAGCGCGAACAGTTCAACCTGCGGTTCCAGGCCGCGACCAGCCAGCTTGAAGCGCCCGCGCGTATCAAGCAGGTGCGTCGTGACATCGCCCGCATCAAGACGCTCCAGGCCGAGCGTTCGGCGCAGGCCTAAGGAGGAAACACGATGCCCAAGCGTATTCTGATCGGGACCGTCGTTTCCGACAAGACCGACAAGACCGTGACCGTACTGGTCGAGCGCAAGGTGAAGCACCCCCTCTATGGGAAGATCATCCGTCGCTCGAAGAAGTACCACGCTCACGACGAAGATAACGCCTTCAAGACCGGCGAACGCGTCCGGATCGAGGAGACGAAGCCCTTCTCGAAGACCAAGACCTGGAAGGTTCTTGACCGTCTTCAGGCGAGCAAGGGTACGGCACTCGAAGCCGAGGTCTAAGGACCTCGGCCTCAAGGCCGGACAAGAGTGTTGACCTTCGCGGGTGAATGCGGCAAATGGCCGCACTTCGCCCGTCGGGGCGACTCGGGCCCCTCGTGGGCCTGTCTTTTTAGGAACTGCCGGACTTGTTCCGGCAAGCCAGTTGAGAAGGACTCGGATCGATGATCCAGATGCAATCCAATCTCGACGTCGCGGACAACAGCGGCGCAAAGCGCGTCCAGTGCATCAAGGTACTGGGTGGCTCCAAGCGTCGTTTCGCAGGCGTCGGCGACATCATCGTGGTGTCGGTGAAGGAGGCGCAGCCCCGCGCTCGCGTCAAGAAGGGCGACGTTCACCGTGCGGTGATCGTGCGTACCCGTAAGGACGTCCGTCGTGCAGACGGTAGCGTTATCCGCTTCGACAGCAACGCGGCGGTGCTCATCAACAAGAACGAGGAGCCGATCGGCACTCGTATCTTTGGCCCCGTCGTTCGCGAGCTGCGCGGCAAGGGCTTCATGAAGATCATCTCGCTCGCTCCGGAGGTGCTGTAATGGCTGCTTCGAAGATCAAGAAGGGTGACGCCGTCGTCGTCCTGTCCGGCAAGGACAAGGGCCGCACCGGCACCGTGCTTCAGGTTCTCCCGAAGGACGGCAAGGTCGTGGTTGAAGGCGTGAACGTCGCAACCCGTCACCGCAAGCCGACCCAGCAGAACCCGCAGGGCGGCATCGAGCGCATTCCGGCCCCGATGGCTATCAGCAAGATTGCTGTTGCCGACAAGGACGGCAAGCCGACACGCGTTCGCTTCGAAACCAAGGACGGCAAGAAGGTCCGCGTGGCCGTGAAGTCCGGGGAGACCATCGATGGCTGAGAAGTATACTCCGCGTCTGCGCTCGAAGTACGACGCTGAAATCGCGAAGGCGATGACCGAGAAGTTCGGTTACAAGAACGTGATGGAAGTGCCGAAGATCGAGAAGATCACGCTCAACATGGGCGTCGGCGAGGCCAGCCAGGACAAGAAGAAGGTCCAGACTGCCGCTGCCGAGATGGAAGCCATCGCCGGTCAGAAGCCCGTCGTTACCAAGGCCCGCAAGTCGATCGCGCAGTTCAAGCTGCGTGAAGGCATGCCGATCGGCTGCAAGGTGACGCTGCGTCGTGAGCGCATGTACGAGTTTCTCGATCGTCTTGTCACCATCGCAATGCCCCGCATTCGCGACTTCCGTGGTCTGAACCCGAAGTCGTTCGACGGCCGCGGCAACTACGCGATGGGTCTCAAGGAGCAGATCATCTTCCCGGAGATCAGCTACGACAAGATCGAGAAGGTGCGTGGCATGGACATCATCGTCACCACCACCGCGAAGACCGACGAGGAAGCGCGCGAGCTGCTTCGTCTGTTCGGTTTCCCGTTCCCGGCTGAAGAGTCGGAACAGAAGGAAGCGGCGTGAGCCGCCGCTGAGGAAGAGAGCTTAAGTCCATGGCGAAACTGAGTTCCGTGAACAAGAACGAGCGCCGCAAGCAGCTCGTTAAGAAGTATGCAGGCAAGTACGCGCGCCTGAAGGCAGTGGCCGATGATGAATCGCTCGACGAAACCGAGCGCCTCATCGCCCGCCTGAAGCTGGCCGAGATCCCGCGCAACGGTAACCCCACCCGGGTTCGTAACCGTTGTGCGACCACCGGTCGTCCGCGCGGTTACTACCGCAAGTTCGGTCTGTGCCGCGTCGAGCTGCGCGATCTTGCCAACAAGGGCATGATCCCCGGCGTGACCAAGTCGAGCTGGTAAGGGTACGAAGCAATGGCTATGACCGATCCCCTGGGTGATATGCTCACCCGCATCCGCAACGGACAGCAGGCAAAGAAGGACACCGTCCTCTCGCCGGCTTCCAAGCTTCGTGCCCGTGTGCTCGAGGTGCTTCAGCGCGAAGGCTACATCCGTGGCTTCAGCGACGACGCAACCGGCGCACACCCGCAGCTTCGCATCGAGCTGAAGTACTTCGAAGGCGAGCCCGCCATCAAGCACATCGCTCGCGTCTCCAAGCCTGGCCGCCGCGTCTACTCGGGTTCGAAGGAACTCCCGGTCGTGCGCAACGGTCTCGGCATCACCATCGTCTCGACGCCCAAGGGCGTGCTCTCGGATGCCGAAGCACGTTCGCAGAACGTCGGCGGCGAAGTGCTGGCGGAGGTGTTCTAATGAGCCGCATCGGCAAGAAGCCGGTTGTGATCCCTGGCGGGGTCACTGCCGCCATCGATAACGGTGTCCTCACGGTGAAGGGGCCCAAGGGCGTTCTCACCATGGGTCTGTCCGACCTCGTGACCTACGCGGTCGAGGACGGTTCGATTGCCGTTCAGCCCGCCAACCAGACCAAGGCTGCCCGCAGCCACTGGGGCATGCAGCGCACCCTCGTCTCGAACCTGGTGGAAGGCGTTACCAACGGCTTCTCCAAGGTCCTCGAGATCAAGGGCGTCGGCTACCGTGCAGCAGCTCAGGGCAAGAACCTGAAGCTGCAGCTCGGCTACTCGCACGACGTTGACATCGCTGTGCCGGAAGGCATCGAGGTCAAGACCCCGGACAACACCACGGTCGAGATCTCTGGCGTCGACAAGCAGAAGGTCGGCCAACTCGCGGCCGAAATCCGTCGCTGGCGCAAGCCCGAGCCTTACAAGGGCAAGGGCATCAAGTACCGCGGCGAATTCATCTTCCGCAAGGAAGGGAAGAAGAAGTAATGGCCAAGCTTTCCCTTTTCGAGCGCCGTCGCCGGCGCGTCCGCACCGCCCTCAAGGCCCGTGCGGGTGGTCGTCCCCGTCTGTCGGTGCACCGCACCGGCCGTCACATCTATGCGCAGATCATCGACGACGCGCAGGGTCACACCGTGGCTGCAGCCAACACGCTTGGCGCCAAGGGCACCGATACGGATGCCGCAGTCCGCGTGGGCAAGGAACTCGCCGAGGCCGCCAAGAAGGCGGGCATCACCTCGGTTGTGTTCGATCGTGGCGGTTTCCTCTTCCATGGCCGCGTCAAGGCGCTGGCCGAAGCCGCCCGTGAAGGCGGGCTGGAGTTCTGATCATGGCTGACGAAAACATCAACGAAGCACCGATCGCGGCCGAGCACCCCCAGGGTGGCGACGCGCAGGAGACTCGTGAAGGTCGTGGCCGTGGCCGTGGCCGTGGCGAACGCGGTGAGCGTGGCGGCCGTGGCCGTCGCGACGACCGCCGTGGTGGCCGGAACGAGGAAGAGCAGGGCGAAGAGCTGATTGAAAAGCTCGTCCACATCAACCGCGTTTCGAAGACGGTCAAGGGCGGCAAGCGCTTCGGCTTCGCAGCGCTGGTCGTTGTGGGTGACGGCAAGGGCCGCGTAGGCTTTGGCCATGCCAAGGCTCGCGAAGTTCCCGAGGCAATCACGAAGGCCACCGCTTCTGCAAAGAAGAAGATGGTCCGCGTGGCGCTGAAGGAAGGCCGCACGCTTCACCATGACGGTCGGGGCCACTTCGGCGCCGGCAAGGTGAATGTGCGTTCGGCTCCGGCCGGTACCGGCATCATCGCCGGTGGCCCGATGCGCGCCGTGTTCGAGAGCCTCGGCGTCCACGACGTCGTGACCAAGTCGGTCGGTACCTCGAACCCGTACAACATGATCCGCGCTACCTTCGACGCGCTCGTCAACCAGACTTCGCCGAAGTCGGTTGCACAGCGTCGTGGCAAGAAGGTCGCTGACCTGCTTGGTCGCGGTGGTGCCACCGAGGCAGAGGCTGAAGCCGCTGCCGAAGCCATCGTGGAGTAAGTCTCATGGCGAAGATCAAGATCAAGCAGATCGGTTCGCCGATCCGTCGCCCCGAGAGCCAGAAGAAGATCCTCATCGGTCTTGGCCTCGGCAAGATGCACAAGGTCGTCGAGCGCGAAGACACCCCGGAAGTCCGTGGTGCGATCGCAAAGCTGCCGCACATGGTTGCGGTGGTCGACTGATCGACCTGCCTCAGGCACGATATTCGGAAAGGCCTCGGTGGAAACACCGGGGCCTTTCTGGTTTTGGCGAAGGGCAGGGCGCTGTGAGGCCATTCACAGGGCGAGGCTTGACGCGCTCGCGCGAAATCTGTGTGTGGCTGCGTGTCCGGCTCCCCAATCGGCCATGACTTGTGCTAAGCGCGGCGGGATTTGGATTTCCCCGGGGGATACATTGCTTCGCAGGACCATCGCGGCCTCATCCTTGTGCCTGGCCGCTCTCGCCGTTTCCGGATGCGAGGGCAGCGAACCGAGCGACAACGGCGAAACCTATGTGCAGGAAAGCCCGGCTGCCGAACCGGCCTGTAACGATCCGCTCGCGGATCCGGCGACGCTCGAGCGTGACCGGCTCGCAGATAAGGCGTTGAAGGCGTTGCTAGCGACTGGACAGGCCGATCCCGTTGCAGAAGCGCACAAGGCGGCCGCGTCCGGGGATTTTCGTCTTGTCGCTGCGGTCACGCTGGACGGCATCGACACGACTGAGTTTGGGGCCCAATGCGTGCTTCGCGGCGGTCTTTCGCCCCGCATGGCGCGCGTCGTGACTTATTTCGGCGATGATGCGCTGCCCACGCCGGCTCCCATCCCGATCGCCACGGGCACCGAGGGTGCCGGCGAAGAGGGCGAGGATCCCCTTGGAGATTTCGCACGTACCTTCAACGAGACGCTAATCGCCGATGATGCCTATCCCTATCGTGACGTCTGCCGCGTGGTTCCGGCGGTTGAGGGCGAAGGCAAGTCGGACCAGGCCGTCAAAGACTCCAAGCCGGTAAAGGCCGACAAGAAGGGCGCAAGTGCAAAGCCCGCGGATGCCGCAGCTTCGGGCAAGACGGCGGAGAGGAAGGTCGTGAAGCGTAACGGGCGCGACTATGGCTATGCGAACCTCGGGCCCTTGTCGGAAAGCCCGACACTGGCCGACGCTGCTCGCCGGGGGAATGTCGCTGTGCTTCGCAAGCTGCTGGAGGCGCCCACTGCTGATGCAACCGGCGACGCGCTGGACGGACTGACGACGATCGATTCGCCCGATCTCTTCGGCATGACTCCGCTCGCCTGGGCCATCGCCTATCGCCGCGAGGCGGCCGCGCGATTCCTGCTGTCGCAGCATGCCAGTCCGTCGGGTGCCCAGTGCCAGGCCCTGGTCGACCGCGATTCGCCGATGCAGATCGCGCGGGCGCTGTCCTGGACTGCCTTGGTTCTTCGGATGAAGTCGCTGGTAACGGAGCAGGAATATAACGCGCTTGCGGAAGAGCCGGCGCTTCCGGACGGCAACAAGGCGGCCTTCAACGCCGAACTGGCCAAGCTGGGCGACACTTACGGTACCGTGTTCAACAAGGACACGATGACGCGGCACGAGTTGAAGTTTGCCATCGATTCCAAGGGCAAGATCAAATCTTGCAGTTTTGAGCCAAAAACCGTTTCGACGGCGTTCGACGCCGACATTTGCCGGCTCGGCCGGGAGCAACTGCATTGGAAGCCCGCACGCAACGCCGAAGGGCGAACGATGCCGGGCGATGCGAAGCTGGTGATTCGCATGCGGGGCAGCTGAAGCCGCGACATCGCGGATTCAGGGGTGACAAGGCCGGCCGGTTCGCCTATGGGGCCGCCTTCCCATTAGCGCGACCAAAAGCGAAAGCGAGTGCAGATTATGAAGTTGAACGAAATCCGCGACAACGATGGCGCCCGTCATCGTCGTATCCGCGTCGGCCGTGGCATCGGTTCGGGCAAGGGCAAGACTGCTGGCCGCGGCCAGAAGGGTGCCAAGGCGCGTTCGGGCGTCTCGATCAACGGCTTTGAAGGCGGCCAGATGCCGCTTCACATGCGTCTTCCGAAGCGCGGCTTCAGCAACAAGAAGTTCGCCAAGGACTACGCTGAAGTGAACCTCGGCATGATCCAGAAGGCGATCGAAGCCGGCAAGCTCGACATCTCGGGCGTCGTCGACCACGCTGTTCTCCAGGCCGCCGGCCTGGCCCGTGGCGGCAAGGACGGCGTGCGCCTCCTCGCCAAGGGTGAACTGACCGAGAAGGTCGAGTTCAACGTTGCCGGTGCTTCGAAGAGCGCTGTTGCCGCAGTCGAGAAGGCTGGTGGTTCGGTGATCCTTCCTGCCAAGGAAGCCGCTGAGGCCTGAGGCATCGCAACCGCGATATGCTCATAAAGGGAGGGCGGGCGCCATGCGCTTCGCCCTCTCTTCATTCCAACGGGTGCCTTGACTTGGATCGGCCTTAGAACATGGCGGATTCGATGGGGCGCGGGGCGACAGGGCTTCCAGACCCGGTACGAATGTCTATATGAGCGGACCAGAACCGGTGTTCGACAAGCCTTCTTGCAGTCGCTAAGGCTGGACCCGAACCGACTATCGAGGCTTTACAAAACGTCATGGCTTCACGCGCCGACAATATCGCCAGCACTCTGAGCCTGGCCAATTTCTCGAAGGCGACCGAGCTCAAGAACCGCATCTGGTTCACGATCGGCGCCCTGATCGTTTTCCGCTTCCTGAGCTTCGTTCCGCTGCCCGGCGTCAATCCGCTGATTCTCTCGCAGCTTTACAGCAAGACCCAGGGCGGCATTCTCGACCTCTTCAACACTTTCTCGGGCGGTTCGCTTTCGCGAATGAGCCTGATCGCGCTCGGCGTGATGCCTTACATCACCAGCTCGATCGTGGTGCAGTTGGCTGCTTCGCTTCACCCGGCGCTGGTAGCGCTGAAGAAGGAAGGCGAAGCCGGGCGCAAGAAACTGAACCAGTACACCCGCTATGGCGCCGTGCTGCTCTGCGCCATCCAGGGCTGGTTCCTGGCCGTCAGCCTCGAGGCTTACGGCGCGTCGAGCGGCCTGCAGGCCGTCGTCGATCCGGGCCTTCTGTTCCGCGTCGGCGCCGTCATCTCGCTGGTCGGCGGCACCATGTTCCTGCTGTGGCTGGGTGAACAGATCACTTCGCGCGGTATCGGTAACGGCGTTTCGCTGATCATCATGGCCGGTATCGTCGCACAGATGCCGACTTTCGCGAGCAACGTAGGGCAGGCCTACAGCGCCGGTGACACGGGCTCGTTCCTGATCATCGCGCTGATCGTGCTGATCGTGGCGATGATCCTGATGATCTGCTTCGCAGAACGCGCACAGCGCCGCCTGCTGATCCAGTATCCCAAGCGCGCCACGCAGCGCGGCATGATGCAGGCGGATCGCAGCCATCTCCCGCTGAAGATCAATACCGCGGGCGTCATCCCGCCGATCTTCGCAAGTTCGCTGCTGCTGCTGCCGCTCACCATCACCCAGTTCGCGGGCAAGTCGCTGAACCCCGAATCGACCTGGGGCAAGATCGTCGTCGCGCTCAACCAGTACCTGGGCCACGGCAAGCCGCTCTACATGCTGCTTTACGCATCGGGCATCATCTTCTTCTCGTTCTTCTACACCGCCGTCGTCTTCAATCCCGAGGAAACGGCCGAGAACCTGAAAAAGAACGGTGGCTTCATTCCCGGCATCCGTCCGGGCAAGAACACCGCGAACTATCTCGATTATGTGCTGACGCGCGTGACCGTGATCGGCGCGATCTACCTGACCATCGTCTGCACCGTTCCCGAGTATTTCCTCTCGATGACCGGTCTGCCGTTGCTGTTCATGGGTGGGACCAGCCTGCTGATCGTCGTCAACGTCACCGTCGACACGATTACTCAGATTCAGTCGCACCTGCTGGCGCACCAGTACGGCGATCTGATCAAGAAGGCGAAACTGAAGGGCCGTATGCGCTGATAGCGCATTCAGGGACAGATGAGGGGTAAGGCGTGAATATCATCCTGTTGGGCCCGCCGGGGGCGGGCAAGGGCACCCAGGCGCAGCGTCTGGTCGAACGGCATGGCATGCGCCAGCTCTCGACTGGCGACATGCTGCGCGCCGCCGTAAAGGCGGGCACGCCCACGGGACTTGAAGCCAAGGCCGTAATGGAACGCGGCGAGCTGGTTTCGGACGCCATCGTTTCGGCGCTGATCGGCGACGAACTGGACGCGATGGGCGCCGATACCGGCGCGATCTTCGACGGCTATCCGCGTACTGCCGCGCAGGCGGAATCGCTCGACGCGATTCTTTCCGCTCGTGGCCGCAAGCTCGATCATGTGGTCGAGCTTGAGGTCGACGAAGAGGCACTGGTCGAGCGGATCACCGGGCGCTTTACTTGCGCGACTTGCGGCAAGGGCTATCACGACACGTTCGAGCGGCCCAAGGTTGACTGCGTCTGCGACAAGTGCGGAGGGACGGAATTCAAGCGTCGCCCGGACGACAATGCAGAAACCGTGCGCACCCGCCTGGCCGAGTACCGCGCCAAGACAGCGCCGATCCTGCCTATCTATGAGGCGCGCGGCATCGTGGCCAAGGTGGATGGCATGGCGGACATGGATCATGTTACCGCTGCCATTGAGGGCGCGCTGAGGACCTGATCCAGGGGTTGCATCGCCCCCTCGACCTACAAGAGCTGATCCGACGACAGCCCCGATCCTTTGCCGGTGCGAGCCGCAGAGGGTCGGGGCTTCGTCTTTCCGGCCGAGGGACAGTATGGAAAAGGCGGCCTGTCGGCGACCGGCCCTTCTATGCCGGCGCATCCGCCTGGAACCCGGTCGTTTCTTTGACTATCGCCCTTGGATGCGATACACAGATCGCGAAGTCACTCTCCCCGCTCCGACATGCGACAGGGATCGAGCGGCAGCAGGTTCGCGGGCGTTGACAGCCCTTGCGAATCGTTCTATGCGCGCCCTTCACTCAAAAGGTTTCGGCAAGTCCGGGTGGCGATGGCACCAAGTGTGCCGCCGACCGGGCGCTGTTGTCATTTCACCTTTCGGGTGAGTAAGCGTTGAGATAGGGGTCGTCCCTAGGGCGCTCCCTGTGGAGCATGGAGATTTAAGTGGCTCGTATTGCCGGGGTAAACATCCCCACCAACAAGCGCGTGATCATCGCGCTCACCTACATCCATGGTATCGGTCGTACCAAGGCTCTCGAGATCGCCGACAAGCTCGGCATCGATCACAGCCGTCGCGTACAGGACCTGTCGGACGCCGAAGTCCTGCAGATCCGCGAAACGATCGACGCCGACCTCACGGTCGAGGGTGATCTTCGTCGCGAAACCGCGATGAACATCAAGCGCCTGATGGATCTCGCCTGCTACCGTGGCCTGCGTCACCGCAAGGGTCTGCCGGTTCGTGGCCAGCGCACGCATACCAATGCGCGCACCCGCAAGGGCAAGGCCAAGCCGATCGCCGGCAAGAAGAAGTAAGCTGATTGGGTCGAGCAATCGACCCAACCGGTTTCCCCCAGCGATTTTTCGACAGGATACACGAACATGGCACGCGAACCTCAGCGCGTTAAGCGCCGCGAGCGCAAGAACATCACCAGCGGCATTGCGCATGTGAATGCCAGCTTCAACAACACCATGGTGACCATCACCGACGCCCAGGGCAACGCGATTTCGTGGTCCTCGGCCGGCATGATGGGCTTCAAGGGCAGCCGCAAGTCGACCCCGTACGCTGCACAGGTTGCTGCTGACGATGCCGGCAAGAAGGCCGCCGAGCACGGCGTCCGCACCCTCGAAGTCGAAGTCAAGGGTCCGGGTTCGGGCCGTGAGAGCGCCCTGCGCGCCCTCCAGGCGGTCGGCTTCACCATTACCTCGATCCGCGATGTGACGCCGATCCCGCACAACGGTGTGCGTCCTTCCAAGCGTCGCCGCGTCTGATCGAGCTAATCCGGACGGCGAACCGGTCGCTGTCCGGCTTCGGAACGTCCCGAGCCTTTCCACCAGGCTTCGGGGCGTAACCGCCATCACTCCCAGGGGAAGTCCATGACTGTCAACATCAAGAACTGGCAGGAACTCAAGAAGCCGAACAGCCTTGAGATCAAGCCGGGACCCGACCCCAAGCTGAAGGCGACTTTCGTCGCCGAACCTCTCGAGCGCGGTTTTGGCCTGACGCTCGGCAACGCGCTGCGTCGCGTGCTGCTCTCCTCGCTGCAGGGCGCCGCGATTACCTCGATCAAGATCGAGAACGTGCTGCACGAATTCTCGTCGCTTGCCGGTGTGCGCGAGGACGTCACGGACATCGTCCTGAACGTCAAGCAGATCGCTCTCAAGATGCAGGGCGAAGGCCCGAAGCGTCTTCAGCTCTCGGCCACTGGCCCGGGTGAAGTGAAGGCGGGCGACATCGCCGTTTCGGGCGATATCGAGGTCATGAACAAGGACCTCGTGATCTGCCACCTCGACGAGGGTGCGGTCCTGAACATGGAACTCACCGCCGACACCGGCAAGGGCTACGTCCCCGCCGTGTCGAACCGTCCTGTCGACGCGCCGATCGGTCTTATCCCGGTCGACTCGCTCTACTCGCCGGTCCGTCAGGTCAGCTACAAGGTCGACAATGCCCGTATCGGTCAGGAACTCGACTACGACAAGCTGAGCCTTGCGGTCGAAACCGACGGCACCGTCACCCCTGAAGATGCCGTGGCTTATGCCGCGCGCATTCTCCAGGACCAGCTGGCACTGTTCGTCCACTTCGAGGACATCGCTCCGGTTGGCCAGTCGCCGATGATCGGCATGGCTGCTGGCGGCGCTGCTGCTTCGGAAGAGAGCGACACCAACCAGCTCAACCGTTACCTTCTCAAGAAGGTCGACGAACTGGAGCTGTCGGTGCGTTCGGCCAACTGCCTCAAGAACGACAACATCATCTACATCGGCGATCTGGTCCAGAAGACCGAAGCCGAGATGCTGCGCACGCCGAACTTCGGCCGCAAGTCGCTCAACGAGATCAAGGAAGTTCTTTCCTCGATGGGTCTGCGCCTCGGCATGGACATCCCAGGCTGGCCGCCTGAGAACATCGAAGAAATGGCCAAGAAGCTCGAGCAGGAACTGCTCGGCTGATCGGTCTTTCCGATATGCAAAGAAGAAGGGCTTCGCAGCGATGCGGAGCCCTTCTTCTTTTAATGAGGGCGGAATTCCGCCCTTCGCGCTTGACTCTTTAAGTCAGATCGTCTTGAGGGCAGCGCTTCACGATACGTGAGCCGGTTTTGGGCGGTGGCCGCACCACATCGCCCGGCAGGCAGTACCTGAGACGGCTGCCTGACGAACGGAGAAGAAATCATGCGTCACAAAATGGGCGGCCGCAAGCTGCAGCGCAAGTCCGGCCACCGTACTGCGCTGCTGCGCAACATGGCCGCCGCGCTCATCAAGCACGAGCAGATCAAGACCACCACGCCCAAGGCGAAGGAACTGCGTCCCTACATCGAGAAGCTGATCACGCTGGCGAAGCATGGCGGCCTTTCGAACCGTCGTCTCGCGCACGCGCGCCTTCTCGACGAAACGCAGGAAGCCAAGCTCTTCGAAGTGCTCGCAGAGCGCTACAAGAACCGTGAAGGCGGTTACACCCGCATCATCAAGGCCGGCATCCGCGCATCGGACGCCGCTCCGATCGCGATCATCGAACTGGTTGATCGCGACGTGGAAGCCAAGGGCCAGGATTCGGGTCCGGTTGCTGCTGAAACCGAAGAATACGCAGAAGCCTGATAGCTTCTGAAGGCCCGCTTTCCACAAGGAGGCGGACCAGACATTGCAAGAGCGGTCGCGAGTGCTAGGCTCGCGGCCGCTTTTTGTTTTTTGAAATCAGGGGAATGGAATGCCTTGGAAGGGCGGGCTCGGCGGGGCTCATATTGCGACGGCTTGTGCCATGACTTTCAGCCTGCTGCTTGCAGCCATGCCGGTTTCGGCGCACACGGTGGCCACGATGAACTATCCAGAAACGCGCCGAGACGATGTGGTCGAAACCCTGTTCGGGGAAAAGATCGCGGATCCCTATCGATGGCTGGAGGCGGACGTCCGCCACGACGCCAAAGTGGCCGACTGGGTGGATCGCGAATCGCACTACACCGAGAATTACCTGGAGACTCTGCCGCAGCGAGCGTGGTTCAAGCAGCGCATCAGTGCGCTCATGAACTTCGAGCGCTTCGGGCTGCCGACGAAGGCTGGCACCCGGTATTTCTATACGCGCAACACCGGCTTGCAGAACCAGTCGCAGCTTTTCGTGCGCGACGGCCTGCACGGCAAGGCGCGGCTTCTGCTCGATCCCAATGCCTGGGCCAAGGATGGCGCGACCGCGCTGGACGCCTGGGAGCCGTCGCAGCAGGGCCGCTATCTGCTGTACAGCGTACAGGACGGTGGCAGCGACTGGCGCATTCTCCATGTGATGGACACCGCCAGCGGCAAAGTCCTTGAAGATGAGCTGCGCTGGGTGAAATTCAGCGCGCTGGCTTGGATCGGGGAGGAAGGCTTCCTCTATTCCCGTTTCCCCGCACCGGAGGATAACGGGGCATTCCAGAGCCGAAACTACAACCAGGGCGTCTACTACCACCGTCTGGGCACGCCCCAGGCCGCGGACGAGCTTGTCTACTCCACACCCGAGCATCCTGACTACGGCCATACCGCCGAGGTTACGCAGGATGGCCGCCTGGCGGTCATCACGTCGCACATCGGCACGGATTCCCGCTACGACGTGCGGGTGGTCGATCTTTCTAAGCGCGGCAAGACCGGATGGCACGCTCGCTCGATCGTCACCGGCTTCAAGGATGACTGGCGGCTTGTGGAAGGGGCCGGGCAGAAGCTCTGGTTCGTGACCAACGAAAGTGCTCCGCGCTACCGCCTTGTCAGCATCGATCTGGCCGCGAGCGATCCTGTGTTCACGCAAGTCGTGGCCGAACGTGAGGATATCCTCGAAAAGGCCGGTATCGTCGGCCGCCAGCTGGTTCTCAACTATATGCGCGATGCCGCCAGCCATGCGGAGATCGTCGGGTTGGACGGCAAGCCGGGCAGGGCGCTTGCTCTCAACGGCATCGGCACCGCTTCCGGCTTCCGAGGTAAACCGGGCGATCCAGAGACGTTCTACTCGTTCACCAGCTTCAACCGTCCCGCGTCGATCTTCCGCATGAATCTCGATACCGGCGCTTCTGAGCCCTTCGCGGAACCGGCGATGGACTTCGATCCCGCGCAAATCGCGGTCGAGCAGCGGTTCTACGTCTCGAAGGATGGCACGCGTGTGCCGATGTTCCTGGTACGCCGCAAGGACGTAGCGCAGGCAGGCAAGCCGGTACCGACGCTGCTCTACGGCTATGGCGGGTTTGATATTTCGCTGACGCCGGGCTTCTCGGCAAGCCGTATGGCCTGGGTGCAGGCCGGCGGCGCCTTCGCGATGGCGAATTTGCGCGGTGGCGGCGAGTACGGACGCGCCTGGCATGATGCCGGGCGCCGGGCCAACAAGCAGAACGTGTTCGACGATTTCATCGCTGCGGGAGAGTACCTCAAGGCAGAGGGCATCGCCGCCAAGGATGGATTGGCGATTCAGGGCGGATCGAACGGCGGCCTATTGGTCGGTGCGGTACTGAACCAGCGGCCCGACCTGTTTGCTGCCGGCGTGCCGCAAGTCGGGGTGATGGATATGCTTCGCTTCGACCGGTTCACGGCCGGGCGCTATTGGGTCGACGATTACGGCTATACTGACCGTGAGGCGGACTTCCGCGTGCTGCGCGCGTATTCGCCGTACCACAATATCAAGGCGGGCACGGATTATCCTGCCATTCTGGTCACCACGGCCGATACGGATGATCGCGTGGTGCCGGGGCATTCCTTCAAATATGCGGCGGCCCTCCAGGCGGCGCCGCTGGGCGACAAGCCGCACCTCATTCGTATCGAGACGCGCGCTGGGCACGGTTCGGGCAAGCCTACGGACAAGGTGATCGAGGAGAGTGCGGATGTGCTGTCTTTCGTGGCGCAGTGGACCGGGCTGTCGGTTCCGAAGTGAGGTCCCGCGCCAAGCGGGCATGAGAGTGGGTTGCGTTCGGCGCTGAAAGCCGGACTATGGCATGGTTCGCGGGCCGCTTGGGCGGCCGACCGCAAGGGAGCGACGAACCATGCCGAACCTTTTCGGGACATTGTCTCGCTGCGCACTTCTTGCAGGAGCCGTGATGGCGGCTCCGGTACTGGCTCAGACCGATCGCTTCGCGGCGGATCCCAGGCTGGACAACAAGCCCGATGCTTATGGCGTCAGTTCGCGGCAGGCGGCCCACAAGTGCGTGGCCGCCGCCGAGGACGCGGCGAAGACAGCGAAATTCACCGGTGTCGACGTCATCGGGCTCAAGAGCGTCGAGCGAAAGCCGGAAGGTTATGAGATCGAAGGGTGGGTCCGCGTAGGCGGGGGCGGACCGGCCTGGCGCGACAATGCTCCTGCGCGCGGCTCATTCGAATGCGAGATCGTTCGCGGAAGGATCGTGGATCTGGACTTCGACGACGTTCCCGGACTTTAGCGGTCCGGACGCGGCCTTGCCTGCCGCTCAGTCCGCCCCCTCGTGCGCAGGGAGGCCGAGCGACCAATGTATCGCGGCGCCGCGCAGGGCAAAGCCGGCGCTTGCGGCGATAGCCCAGGTGAGCACGGGCGCAAAGCCCAGGGCCAGTCCGGTCGCCGCGACGGCTGCTGCAAGTGCACCTGCCGTCACATAAAGCTCCGGCCGCATCAGGATCGAAGGCTGTCCCGCCACGACGTCGCGCACGATCCCGCCGACGCAGCCGGTGACGACGCCCATCACCATGGCCGGCACCGGCGGTACGCCCCAGGCCATGGCCTTGATCGTGCCGAATCCGGAATAGACCGCCAGGCCCATCGCGTCTGCCCACTCCAGCAAGCGACCCTGCCACCACCGCACTGGTGTGAACCAGGCAAGGATCGCCACGGCGAGGCACACCGGGACCACGAAAGGATCGCGCACCCAGAAGACCGGCGCGCCGATCAGAAGGTCGCGCAAGGTGCCCCCGCCGACGCCGGTCATCAGCGCGAAAAATGCGACCGTGACGAAAGTCTGCCGCATCTGCGCCGCGGAAAGCGCTCCGGTCAGCGCGAAAACCGCGATGCCCAGAATGTCGAAAGCAGCAGGCAAGGCAGGGGCATCGGGCGGAATGATCGTCGGCATCGCCGGTTCATAGCCGTGCCTCTGGAAAAACGGGAGCGAAAGCTGTTGCCGGTCGGGTCCCGCTATCGTTTGACCGCTTCCGAATTTGTGATACACAAAGGATCATAAGAATCGGGAGATCAAGTCCGTGTCCAGTCCAGCACTTCATCCGGCGCCCTCGGCCTACGAGACGGCCGACTGGTACACCGATGTCTCGCTGGTCGACGATCCGCACGCCTATTTCGACTTTCTCCGCGCGAAGGGGGCGGTCGTGCGCCTGCCCTATCGCAATGCCGTCGCCGTGACGGGCTACGAGGAGACCATTCAGGTCATGCTCGATACCGAGCACTTTTCCTCGATCAACGCGGTGACGGGCCCGGTGGCCTCGCTCCCGTTCGAGCCGACTGGAGACGACATTTCCGCCGAGCTGGAGTCCCATCGCGGGCAGATCGCTTTCGGCGACCAGATCGTAACCGAGGGCGGGGCGCGCCATGCCGACTTGCGTTCGATCATTGCCCGACTCTTCACGCCCAGCCGCCTGAAGGAACTTCAGCCCAAGCTGCTGGCGACGGCGGAAGGGCTGATCGACGAGTTCGCTGCCGACGGCCATGTGGACCTCGTTCGCCAATATGGCGGTCCTTACGGCGCTCTGGTGATTTCCGACTTGCTGGGGCTGTCGGAGCGGACGCGGAACAAGTTCCGCGTCCTGCTGGAGGGTGCGATTCCAGTGCCCATGGACGCCAGCGAAGAGGAGATGTTGAAGAACCCGCTCGTGGGCGTGGGGAAGGACCTGTTCAAGCTGATCGCCCAGCGGCGCATGTCGGCCCACCCGCTGATGCGACCCTTGCGCAGCTTGCTGGCTCACGAGGACATTCTCAACGAACTGGCCCAAGCGAGCTATCCCGATGGCAGGAAGCCTTCGCTGGTCGATCTTACCAGCCTGGCCGCGTTTCTGTTCGGGGCCGGGCAGGATACGACGAATCGCCTGCTGGCCAATGCCTTCCGCATCATCGCGACCAGGCCGGACATCCAGCAACAGCTGCGGGACGATCCCGGCCGCATCCCCGCTTTTGTCGAGGAAGTGCTGCGCTTCGATGGCTCGGTGAAGAGTGGCGGACGGATATGCCAGAAGACGACCACGCTCGGCGGTGTCGAGATCAAGGCCGGGACGGCGATCCTCCTCTCGCACATGGCCGCCAACCGAGATCCCACGCGCTTCGCCCAGCCCGATCGGTTCGACATGGACCGTCCCAGGATCAAGGAGCACCTGGCTTTTGGGCGCGGCGCCCATACCTGTATCGGGGCCCCGCTCGCCCGCCGGGAGGTCGTGACCAGTATCGAGCGGTTGCTGGCCCGCATGGGCAACATTCGCCTGGCTCCCGTCCATCAGCGGCCCGACGGCGGTTTGAGCTTCAACTACGAGCCGACCTATATCCTGCGTGCGCTCGCCAGCCTTCATCTGGAGTTCGATCCGATCGAGGGGGATTAAGCGGGGAGGGGGAATTCCAACCCGCACCGGTCTGTCCTATCACACGGGCATGACCCAGTCCGAGACCAGTGAAGCCGAAGCCGCCAACGAATTGATGCGCCTGGCGCGCCAGATCAGCCGTGCCAACCGGCTCTATCATGCCGAGGACGCGCCCGAAATCTCGGACGCGGAGTACGACGCGCTGGTTCGCCGCAATGCCGAACTCGAAGCGGCGTTCCCGCATCTCGCGCGTCCGGACAGTCCGAGCAACAAGGTCGGTCACGAAGTGGCTGCCTCGCCGCTCTCGAAAGTAACGCACGAGGTTCGCATGATGAGCCTCGACAATGCCTTTACCGACGAGGAAGTGGCCGACTTCGTCGGCCGCGTGCGTCGGTTCCTGTCGCTGCCCGCCGAGGAGCCGGTGCTGCTGACGGCGGAAGACAAGATCGACGGCCTGTCCTGCTCGCTGCGCTACGAGCACGGCAAGCTGGTGCGCGCAGCGACGCGCGGCGATGGACAAGTGGGCGAGGATGTGACCCCCAATGTCGCGCATATCGCGGATATCGTGCAGGAACTGCGGGGCGACGACGTGCCGGAGGTCTTTGAAGTTCGCGGCGAAGTCTACATGGAGAAGGCGGCTTTCCGGGCGCTCAACGAGACGCTGATGTCCGAGGCCCGCGCTTTGGCGGAAACGAAGAGCGAAGCCTTTGACGAGAGCAAGGTCCGCCAGTTCGCCAATCCGCGCAATGCCGCTGCCGGCTCGCTTCGACAGAAGGATGCCGGTGTCACTGCCAAGCGGCCCTTGCGATTCTGGGCCCATGGCTGGGGGGCGGCGAGTCACGTTCCCGGCGCCAGCCAGCACGAGGTTATCCGCAAGATCGAATCCTGGGGCCTGCCGGTCTCGCCGCAATTCCGCCTCTGCCATTCGGTGGCGGAGATGTTGACGGCCTATCGCGCTATTCGTGACGGCCGCGCGGCCTTGCCGTTCGAGATCGACGGCGTGGTCTACAAGGTCGACCGGCTCGACTGGCAGCAGCGCCTCGGCTTCGTGGCCAAGGCGCCGCGCTGGGGATTGGCGCACAAGTTCCCGGCCGAGCGAGCCGAGACACTGCTGGAATCGATTGATATCCAGGTCGGTCGCACCGGCAAGCTCACCCCGGTCGGCCGCCTAAAGCCGGTGTTGGTTGGCGGGGTCACCGTAACCAACGTGACCTTGCACAACCGAGACGAGATTGCCCGGCTCGGCGTTCGCCCCGGCGACCGTATCGTGTTGCAGCGTGCCGGCGACGTCATTCCCCAGGTGGTCGACAACGCGACTCGCGATGAGGAACGCCCTGCGTTCCGGTTCCCCGATCACTGCCCGCAGTGCGGCAGCGAAGCGGTGGCCGAAGAGGGCGAAGTCGATGTGCGCTGCACGGGCGGGCTCATCTGCCCGGCCCAGCGGACGGAGCGCCTCAAGCATTTCGTCAGCCGCGGGGCGCTCGACATCGAGGGTCTGGGCGAAAAGACGATCGATGAGTTCTTCGCCAGAGGCTGGCTGGAAAGCCCGGCCGATATCTTCCGCCTGCGCAAGCGCCGCGCGGATATTCTCGCGCTCGACGGGTGGAAGGACAAGTCTGTGGACAACCTGTTGGCGGCTGTGGAAAGCAAGCGTCGCCCCGATGCAGCGCGGCTCCTTTTCGGCCTGGGTATACGCCATATCGGCGCCGTGACGGCGCGCGACCTGATGAAGCGGTTCGAGACCCTGCCGGACCTTCGGATCGTTGCCGAGGCGATCCAGGTGCGGGACGGGGAGGCGGCGGCGGCCGCCGGGAGCGACGCCTATTCGGAACTGGTCTCGATCGACGGCATCGGCCCTGCCGTCGTCGAAGCGCTGGGAGACTTCTTCCACGAGGAGCATAACCGCGCGGTCTGGGAGGACTTGCTCTCGGAAGTTTCTCCGCCGCCTTATGTGGTCGAGACGGTGAACAGCGAAGTGGCCGGCAAGACGGTGGTTTTCACCGGCAAGCTGGAAACCATGAGCCGTGATGAGGCCAAGTCCCAGGCCGAACGGCTCGGGGCCAAGGCCGCTGGCTCGATTTCCGCCAAGACCGACCTGCTGGTGGCAGGGCCGGGGGCCGGTTCGAAGCTGAAGAAGGCCGCGGACCTGGGCATCCAGGTGATCGACGAAGCCGAATGGGCGCGGATCGTACAGGCGGCCGGCTAGCTCATGAATCGCCGCGGACCGGGGCGCAAACCGGGCAGAATCGAAAAGGGGAACCGGTGGACAGATGCCGCCGGTTCCCCTTTCTGATCAGATGCGGCGAGCCTGCTGTTCGTGCAGGTGCCGATAGTGTTGTACCCGGGTGGCGCGCAGCCCCGCCATGCCCTCGCGTTCGACCGCTCGCTGCCAGGACGCCAGTTCCTCAAGCGTGAGGTCGTAGCGGTCGCAGGCTTCCGCGATCGTGAGCAGTCCGCCGTTCACCGCCGCAACGACTTCCGCCTTGCGGCGAACGACCCAGCGTGACGTACTGCGCGGCGGCAAGCTGCCCCTGTCGAGAGCTTCCCCCAGGGGTCCCACGACGGCCTTGGGCCGATCGAGTTCAGATTGAAGCATGTTGGCCTCTTGAGCTGTTGTTACCAGCCCCCCTTGGCCTTAATTCTTGGTGCAAACCCTTAATTCGACGTAACCAGGCATGGTTAACGCGAAATTACGCGCATGTACGTAATTTTATGAAATTACACAATAAACCGCAAAACCAATTCTTACTGCACTGTCCATAGCCAGTTTACCCATATTAACTTTCAGGGGTAGCTCTTGGCTCTTTCGGATGAGTGGGGTTCGCGCGGCGGATCCAGGAATGCTCTGAAGGGGACGCAGTTCCCCGCGCGGCAGAGGACAATTTGCCGCGCATTCGGATCAACTGCGCGTCACCTGCGGCGCGCGCGCATCCAGAGAATCGACCAGTCGCCGTTCACCAGTCGCCCGGCCAGCCGAAGTCCCGCGCGGCGGCAGGCCCGCCGCACCGCGTCTTCCTGGGTCTCGAGCAGCCCTGCCAGGACCAAGCTGCCGCCCGGCGCCAGCGACTGCGCAAAGTCAGGGGCCAGTGAAACCAGAGGTCCCGCCAGGATGTTGGCCATGATCAGGTCGTAAGGGCCGCGCGCGGCGATCAGTGGATGATCCATGCCGTCAGCGATGGTCATGACCAGTTCGCCCCCGCGCGGGCCCATCTTCACGCCATTGGCCGCAGCATTGTCTTCCACCACGCCCACGCAGACCTGGTCGATATCGCTGGCCGTGGCGCGGGCGCGGGGCCAGAGCGCCATGGCCGCGAAGGCCAGCAGACCGGTGCCGGTGCCGATGTCGGCGTGATTCCGGAAGATAAGGCCCTGCGCCTTCATGTGCGTGAGCATGGCCAGGCATCCGGCCGTGGTCGCATGCTGGCCCGTGCCGAAAGCCTGGCTGGCGGGGATGGTGAAATCGATTACGCCGGGCTCGTCGAGGGCAGGGTGATCGGGCGTATGGACATGGAAACGGCCGGCGCGGATCGGCTCCAGCCCTTGCTGGCTGGTTACCAGCCAGTCGGTGTCCGGCAGTTCCTCGACGATGAATTCCGGCGCTTCGCCCTGGAACAACGCCGCGATCGCCGCGCGGTCCGCCTCGCCGGGTTCATGGCCGAGCCAGGCTTCGAGTTGCCAGTCGTCCGGCTTGTCTTCCGCGATTTCGCTTCCCGAAAGCACGATGTCCGGATCCCAGTCGAATGCGTCCTCATGCGCGACAAGAGCGCCTTCGACGACGGTGCGCGGGGCGTAGGCAGTGATTTTCCAACTCACGAACGGGTCTCCTTCGCTTCGTCCGCCGCCTCTTGCGAGAGGCGCTGATCGAAGCGGGCAGTGGCGCCGGCCGCATAGCGCTGGCAGGCGGTGGGATCGACAAGCGGGGATGTGCCGGCAAACCGCGCAAGCAGGTCGCTCGCGCCGGGATGCGGGGTGACCAGCAAGTCGCAGGGAAGGTCGGCTACCCGCGCGAGGCCCTGACGGACCCCGGCAATGCGCTCGGGATGGTCGCTGAAGCGATAGCCCTTGAAGGAAATCGCACTGACGCTGTCGGCATAGGCGATCGTCAGGCACTGGCGGTTGTCATCGCAGGTGCGCCAGGTCCAACTGGTCGAGCCAGCGGAATGGGCCGGCGTGGCGTGGGCGACCAGAGTGATGTCGCCGAGCGTCACGCGCTCCCCGTCGGCCAGGCGGCGGTCGACGTGGACGCGAGGAAATGCATCGAGTTGACCGAATTGCGGATCGGCGGCAGGGGGGTTGCCGGTTTCCAGAACCTCGGCGGCCGCGGGCAGGGCCGCGACGCGCGCCCCGGTAGCGCGCTGGAGAGCCGCCAAAGCGCCGGCATGATCGAAGTGCTCGTGGCTGGAGAGGATCCAGCGCACGTCCTTCGCCTTGAAGCCGGCCGCGGCGATATTGGCGAGCACCAGGGGGGCGGCTTCCGGAATTCCGCCGTCGATCAGGACATGGCCTTCACGGCCCGTGACGAGAATGGCCGAAATTCCGCATGTACCCACATACCAGCTGTTGCCGAACAGATGCGCAGGCGGCGCGGGATCGCCCCAGCCTTCCTTCCCCTTGCAGGCCGCGGCGAGCCGGGCGCCGTCGGCGGCTTGCGGCGCGCCTGGCGCTTCCCGGCGATCCGAGGTCGCCGGGGCGTCCGCGCTGCCAGGGGAGGAGGTGCATGCCATGAGCGAAAGCGCGGCGGCGAGGATGATTGGCAGGCGGGTCATGGTCTTGCGCTTTAATCCCGAGATGCGCGCAAGGCCAGTGGCAGGGGCGGCCCGCGGTTCGGCCACACGACGAGCCGAGCGCGCGGCGAGCGAGAGGGGGTAGCAGGCTGTTGTGTGCGATGCATCCGCGATGTGCTTCGCAGAACTTGCGCCAAGCGGTGATTTGTCTAAGGGGACTTTCGACAGGGGCAGCCTCGGGCTGCTGCACAAGGCAAAAGGGATTCGAAAGAGCCATGGCCAAAGACGGCACCAGGAACCGTCCGCTTTCGCCCCATCTCCAGATCTGGCGTTGGGGCCCTCACATGTTCGTCTCGATTCTGCACCGCGTGACCGGTGACGGAATGGCGTTCGCCGCCCTCGGCGTTCTGCTGTGGTGGCTCGGCGCGCTCGCCGGCGGACCCGCTTCTTACGAGACCTTCAGCTGGGCCATGACGACGCCGATCGGCTATCTCGTGCTCATCGGCATCTCCTGGGCGTTCTTCTCCCACATGATGAGCGGCCTGCGCCACTTCGTGCTCGACGTGGGCGGCGGTTTCGAACTCAAGACCAACAGGACCTGGTCGATCGTCTGCCCGATCCTGGGCGTGCTCGCCACCGTCGCCTTCTGGGCGACCCTGCTGCTTCGCTGAGGAACGGGTAACATGGGTAACGGAACTTCCATCGGCCGCGTACGCGGCCTCGGCTCTGCGAAGCACGGTGTTCATCACTGGCTGCTCCAGCGCTTCACCGCCATCGGCAACCTTCTATCGGTGCTGTTTCTCGTAGCCTCGATCCTGCTGCTGCCGGACATGAGCTATGCCACCGTGGTCGAATGGATCTCGCGTCCGGTTCCGGCCGTGGTGATGATCCTGCTGGTCGTCACCACCTTCTGGCATGCGCGCCTGGGCCTCCAGGTCTTGGTCGAGGATTACGTCCACGATCACGCCAACAAGTTTGCCTGCATCGCCGCGCTGAACCTGGCCGCGTGCGGCGGCATCGCCTTCGGCGCCTTCTGCATCATCCGTCTCGCGCTGGGAGCACATGCATAATGACCGCGCCTGCTTACAAGATCATCGACCACATCTATGACACCGTCGTCGTCGGCGCCGGTGGCTCGGGTCTGCGCGCCACGATGGGCTCGGCCGAAGCCGGCCTGAAGACGGCGTGCATCACCAAGGTGTTCCCCACCCGCTCGCACACCGTCGCGGCGCAGGGCGGCATCGCCGCCTCGCTGCAGAACAACACGCCGGACCACTGGACCTGGCACATGTACGATACCGTCAAGGGATCGGACTGGCTGGGCGACCAGGACGCCATCGAATACATGGTGCGCGAAGCTCCGGCTGCGGTCTACGAACTCGAGCACGCCGGCGTGCCGTTCAGCCGCAATGCCGACGGTACGATCTACCAGCGCCCGTTCGGCGGCCACATGCAGAACATGGGCGAAGGCCCGCCGGTGCAGCGCACTTGCGCCGCCGCGGACCGTACCGGCCACGCCATGCTGCACGCGCTCTACCAGCAGTCGCTGAAGTACGACGCGGACTTCTTCATCGAATACTTCGCCATCGACCTGATCATGGAAGGCGGCAAGTGCGTCGGCGTGATCGCGCTCTGCATGGATGACGGCTCGATCCACCGCTTCCGTTCGCAGGCCGTGGTGCTCGCCACCGGCGGCTATGGCCGCAGCTACTTCACCGCCACTTCGGCCCATACCTGCACCGGCGACGGCGGCGGCATGGTGCTGCGCGCCGGCCTGCCCCTGCAGGACATGGAATTCGTGCAGTTCCACCCCACCGGCATCTACGGCGCGGGTGTGCTGATCACCGAAGGCGCGCGCGGCGAGGGTGGCTACCTCACCAACTCCGAAGGCGAGCGCTTCATGGAGCGTTATGCGCCTTCCGCGAAGGACCTCGCCTCGCGCGACGTCGTCTCGCGCTCGATGGCGCTGGAAATCCGCGAAGGCCGCGGCGTCGGCCCGCACAAGGACCACATCTACCTGCACCTCGATCACATCGATCCCAAGGTGCTGGCAGAGCGTCTGCCGGGCATCACGGAAAGCGGCAAGATCTTCGCAGGCGTGGACCTTACCCGCCAGCCGCTGCCGGTCGTCCCGACCGTGCACTACAACATGGGCGGCATTCCCTGTAACTATCACGGCGAAGTCGTCACCATCGGTCCGGACGGCAATCCGGACACCGTGGTGCCCGGCCTCTTCGCGGTGGGCGAGGCGGCCTGCGTCTCGGTCCACGGCGCCAACCGCCTGGGCTCGAACTCGCTGATCGACCTCGTGGTCTTCGGCCGCGCCACCGGCCACCGCCTCAAGGAAATCGTCAAGGCGGGCGCTGCCCAGCAGGAACTGCCCAAGGATTCGGCGGATCTGGCGCTCACCCGTCTCGACCACTTCCGCAATGCCAACGGCGGTTCGTCGACGGCGGAAGTACGCACCGAGATGCAGCGTACCATGTCCGGCCACGCCGCGGTGTTCCGCACTGACGAACTCATGGTCGAAGGCAAGAACCAGCTCGCCAAGACTTATGACCGCATGCAGGACATCAAGGTCTCCGATCGCGGCCTGATCTGGAACTCGGACCTGGTGGAAACGCTGGAGCTGGACAACCTGATCTCGCAGGCTTCGGTCACGCTGCATGGCGCGCAGGCACGCAAGGAAAGCCGCGGCGCTCACGCGCACGAGGACTTCCCGAACCGCGACGACGCGAACTGGATGAAGCACACCGTGGGCTGGTTCAACGGTTGGGGCGGCAAGGGCGGTGAAGTCCGTCTCGATTACCGTCCCGTCCATGAATATACGCTCACTGACGACATCGAGTACATCAAGCCCAAGGCTCGCGTGTACTGATCCGCTTCGTCGGAATGACTTGCAAAGGGCGGCGTACCGGAAGGTGCGCCGCCCTTTTTGCGTTCACAATTGCACCTTGGTGCCGAAACCGAACCGGGTTTCGTGCATTGTCCAGCGGGAATACCTGACAACGCTGGAGGCAGGGGCATGACTCGCACCGAAATGGATCCGCTACTCGAACCGCACGTCGAGAACGATCCCCTGGTCAATACTCTGGCCCAAGCCAGCGGGAAGGCATGGGGCTGGGTGCTAGCCTACGGCCTGCTTCTGCTGCTGATCGCGCTGATCGTCATTGCCAATCCGCTTGTCGCCGGCGTGGCGACCGGACTGCTCATCGGCGTAGTCCTGGTGATCTACGGGATTGCGGCGATCGCCTCCGGTTGGACCTCCCTGTCGCAGCGCGCCCGCTGGGTGGAAGTCCTGCTTGGCCTTCTGGCGCTGATCGCGGGCATCTTCGCTATTCTCAACCCCGTGGCTGGCGCCCTTTCGCTGGTCTGGGCGATCGGCGCCTGGTTGGTGATTTCAGGCGGATTCCAGATCGCCTTCGCGCTGAAGGCGCGGATGGATCGCGGTTGGCGGCTGTTCCTTGGCGTGCTCGACGTGGTGCTCGGCCTGATCCTGCTGTTCTCCAACCCGGCGACCGGGCTGGCGTTTCTGGCGGTAATCATCATGATCAGCCTCGTGGTTCGCGGCGTCTTCCTGATCATGCTCGCGATGTCGCTCCGCAAGCTGTCGCGCTGACGCGTTCACCTGGCGTTCATGTTTACAGACGTAGTCGATTACGTATGTAAACGATGGAGGCCGCGGTGTCCGAGTCCCCTGAACAGCCCGAGCGTATCTCGGATGCCGAACATGCGGTGATGGAGGTGCTGTGGCAGCGCAGCCCCCTTACCGCCGCCGAAGTATGCGAACAGGTCTGCACCCCGCGCGGCTGGAGCCTGGCCACTGTCAAGACGCTGCTGTCCCGCCTCGTGGCGAAGCAGGCTCTCGCCACCGAGCCTGACGGCAAGCGCTTTCTTTACTCCCCCCGCGTCGCCCGCGAATCCTACGTCGGCAGCGAAAGCCGCCGCCTTGTCGACCGCCTGTTCGGCGGCCGCGCCGCACCGCTTTTCGCGCATCTTGCCGAATCCGACGCCCTGACCGAAGATGACATTGCCGAGATCGAAGCCCTGTTGAAGGAGCTGAAGTCATGATCGAATGGCTTACCGATACGCTTGTGATGACCGGCGCGCTGATGGCGCTGGTCCTGCTGGTCCGCCGCCCGGTTTCGCGCTGGTTCGGCCCCGCGGCCGCTTATGCACTCTGGGCATTGCCGGTGCTGCGGCTGGTCTTGCCGCCGCTCGCCCTCCCGCGCAGCATATTCGCGCGGCCGGAGGTCTCCATCGAGACCGTGACGGCGGCAGCCCAACCGATGATGCCGGCACCGGTCACCGATCCGGCCGCCACGATGCTGGACATGCCCGTTTCCGATGCGACAACCGGCTCCGTCGATCCCGGCCTGCTCACGCAAATCCCTTGGGTTTCGCTGCTACTGACGATCTGGCTGACAGGCGCAGCGATCTTCCTGGTGCAGCGGTTTCGCAACTATCGGCTGATGCGCGCAGAACTGCTGATCGATGCGCGCCAGGTGGCCCACGCTGGGGATATTCGCATCGTCGAGACCCCGGCCGCCGCCGCGCCGCTGGCGTTCGGAGTGCGGGACCGGATCGTGGCCCTCCCGGAGGGTTTCCTGGCGACGGTCGATTCGGAAAGCTCCGATTTCGCCATTGCCCATGAACTTGAGCATCACGCCGGCAACGACCTTCTGGCGCTCATGGTGCTGCAACCGCTCTTCGCGCTGCACTGGTTCAATCCGCTGGGCTGGGCCGCCTGGCGCGCGCTGCGCGCCGACCAGGAAGCGGCCTGCGATGCGCGTGTCATGGCCGGGTGCGACCGTGAAGTTCGCGCGCGCTATGGCCGCGTGATTGCATCGTTCACCGCAGGTACGCGCCTGACACTGGCCGCGCCGATCGCCGGGGCTCTGGCAGGTGAGAAGCCGATCATCCAGCGTCTTAAGGCGCTAAGCACCATGGACGTCTCGCCGACCCGGCGCGTGATGGCGCGAAGCCTGTTCGCTTTTGCGGTGGTCGCGGTGCCTTGCACGGCAACCGTCACTTATGCGGCCATGGATGACCAGGACGTGCCGGTAGTACCGGAAGCGCCCACGGAAGCGCTCTACGTTCCGGGAGACGCGCCTGCGCCCGCGATCCCCGCCGCGCCGGCTGTGCCGTCATCCCACGAGGCCGAGGCTTGGCCGGTCCCCCCCGAGCCGCCGCAGCCGCCCGCTCCGCAGACCATGAGCGTTCCGGAGGCCCCTCCGGTCCCCTGGTCCGCTGCAACGGCGCCCCAGCAGTTCGGCGGCCTGGGCGTGCCGCCTGCGCCGCCCGCCCCGCCTCCGACGCCCGTTCCTCCAGCCCCGCCCGCCCCGCCTTCGCACGAGAGCATGGACGCGGTTCGCCGGGCCGCGACGCGTGACTACCGGGCGGCGATGGCCGAACGCATGCGCAACGTCCCGGTGGTGGAGCAGACCACCAGCGCCGACGGCAGGATCCAGACCATTCGCATCCTGCACAAGACAGAGGGCGGTCGCCGCCAGGTGCAGAAGACGATCACGATCGACAGCACCTGCCCGGCCGATCGCAAGCCGGCATCGGGGGGAAATCCGGAAGGGACGAGCAAGCACGTCTGCACCGGCGCGCCGCGCCAGGCGATGAATGCCGCGATCCAGGCCATGTCCTCGGCGCGTGCCTCGGTGGCGTCGAACCGCGCGCTCGACGCCATGGTGCGCGATCAGATCGTTGCGGAACTCGACAAGGAGATGGCCGCGACCCGGGCCGGGATGATCGGCGAGGCGGATTGAACACGCCCGGCGGCGGAGGCTTTACGGGCCATCCGCCGCCGCCGCGCCGTTTCCGGGTTCACGGAACCTTCTGGACCACAGGCTGCGCCGTGTAGGCGACACCATCCTTTGCGGCCGTCTTGTCGTCAGCCGCGGCATCCTTCTTGTCGCCGTTCCTGGCGTCTTCCTGATGCTGCTTGAGTTCCTTGGCCTGGATGACCGCGGCCGTGGCAGGTGAGGCTGGATATTTGCAGCCGCGCTCGGCGCCTACGCCCTTGAGGAAACCGCGACGGGCGACGCCGGCCTGGACGGCCGCCAGCACCGCACGCTCCTGCGCGTTGGCGCCGGAGATTTCGCGGATCAGACCGCGGAAGGGGATGAAGGAGCTGACGACCCATTTCGCCATGCGGCCGGTGCTGACACGGTCGCGTGCGTCTTGCGGCAGGTCGATGTCGTCGCCAAGGATGCCGTCCAGCTCGGTCACCGCCGCGCCGATCTGCTTGCAGGAGCGCATGGCGCTGAGATCGTAGGGCTTCTTGATGGCGGTGATGAGGACCGGGGGAATGTCGGTCTTTTCCAGATTCAGGTCGGTCACCGGCGTCTTGGCGATATCCACCGCGCTGGGTTCGTTGCTGGTGATCGGCTTGTCCTGACGCGCCTCGGCGGCGCCGGCCGCCAGCGTTCCGGCCATGGCGGCCATGATCAGAATGGGGCGCATAGTTTCCTCCTGTTACCCCGGGCGGCGCGGTCGCACCCACGGGGAAGGAGGGAAACGCCAGCCTCGGTTCGTCTTACTTCTGGTTGAACGTGTCGCAGGCGTCCTCGTTCCCTGTCTCCAGACCGCGCCTGAGCCACTGCATACGCTGGGCGCTGGAGCCGTGAGTGAAGCTCTCGGGGCTTACGCGCTGCCCGGCGTTCTTCATCAGCGTATCGTCGCCAATGGCGCTGGCAGCGGTGAGGCCTTCTTCCATGTCGCCGGGCTCGATGCGGTCCTTGTTTCGGCCTGCCCAGACGCCCGCATAGCAATCGGCCTGAAGCTCCATGCCCACCTGCAAGGCGTTGGCCTGCTGAGGGTTCTGGCGCTGGGCGCGACGGACCTGGGCATCGAGGCCAAGGAGGTGCTGGATATGGTGGCCGTACTCATGGGCGACCACGTAGTACCGAGCGAAATCGCCCTTGGCGCCCAGCTTGCGGTCGAGTTCGTCATAGAAGCTCGTGTCTATGTAGATGCCCTGGTCTGCGGGGCAGTAGAACGGGCCCATCGCGCTTTGTGCCGCGCCGCAGCCCGATTGGTCGGAGCCGTTGTAGAAGTGCAGGTTTGGCTGGTCGAAGGCGATGTTGGCCTTCTGGAACAAGGGCTGCCAAGTGCTGTTCAGCGAGGACAGGGCGTTGCAGGATTCCAGGGAATAGGCGTTTTCACGGCAGATGGAGGACGTATCCTTCGGCTGGCCGGGCTCGATCTGGCTGGGCGCCTGCTGCTGCTGGACGCTGTCCAGAGTGCCGAGCATCTGTCCGGGATCGACCCCGAAGACCAGTGCGCCGATCAGCACGATGACCAGCGAGCCGCAGCCCATCTTGCCGCCGCGTCCTCCTGGAAAGCTGCGACCACCCTGGCTGACCCGGATATTGTCAGGGTCGAACTCGTCGAGCCGCATCGTATGTGATCCTTTCCGAACAGGCCTGCCGCCTTGCACGCAGATCCGGAGCAGGGCGCTCCAGACTAGCCACAGGCCTAAGGCCTGTTCAATCGAATTTCGGGCAAGTTGTTCCGGCGTTGCCTTGCGGCCACAAAAGTGTCTTCCTGTTCGGACACTTGCGAGAAAATGTAACAGCCGGCCGAATTCCATCGTATAGGCAGCGACGCGATGAACAGGGGACACGACAGGGGATATCGGGCGGCACTGGCCCGTGCGGCCGGCGCGGTGGCGCTCGGCGCACTGCTGTTGAGCAGCAATCCTCTGCTTTCCGCGATCTCACGCGCCGACCAGGAACTGGCCTCGCGTTTGCGCGCCCATATCGAGGTTCTGGCCAGCGACGATTTCGACGGCCGCGAGCCCGGCACGGACGGCGAGGCGAAAACCTTGCGCTATCTTGGCAAGCAGTGGTTCGACATCGGCTTGGTTTCGGGCACCAACGACCCGGGTCACGAATGGTTCGCCCCGGTCACCCTTGTCGCGCGCGAGCCTTCCTCTTCGATGGCGCGCTTCCTGCGCAAGGGCGCGCGCAGCACCGTTTCGCCCGAGGGTGTGCTGGTGCTGACTTCGGGCAAGCGGAGCCTCGTGCGCAATGTGCCGATGCTGTTCCTGGGCGAGGGGCGGGGCCGGGACTATACGCGCAACGAACTGGCGGGCCGCGTCGCCGTCGTGCTCGATGGCGACACGCCCGACGGCGAGCGGCAAAACGACCTGCTGGCGCTCGGCGCCTCGGCGGTGCTGACCGTGCTCGACGGGGACCGCAGCCTCGAGCAGGTCGCGGCGCGGCGCAAGCGGACGGGTTATGCCCTGTCCGACGATGCGCTGGGCGGCGATCTGGAAGCCTTCATCACGCGCGAGGCCATGGCGGCGTTGCTCAAGGGTACCTCCCGTTCGCTCGCCAGTCTCGAAGCGACTGCCGCGAAGGAGGACTTCGTGCCGCTGACGCTGGACCTCACCGCCTCGCTGGAGGCGACCACCCGCGAAACCACGATCCACACCCACAACCTGATCGGCAAGCTGCCCGGGAGAAGACCGGATTCGGGCGCCGTGCTGTTCCTGGCGCATTGGGATCACTTCGGCGAATGCGGCGAGGCACCCGCCGAGGACGTGATCTGCAACGGCGCGATCGACAATGCCAGCGGCGTGGCCGCGCTCACCGAAGTGGCACGCCGCCTGTCGCGCGGGCCGCAGCTCGATCGCGACGTCTATTTCCTGGCGACCACGGCCGAGGAACTCGGTCTGCTCGGCGCCCATGCCTTTGCGGAAAATCCGCCGCTGCCGCCCGAGCGCATCGTTGCCGCCTTCAATATAGACTCGATCGCCATTGCCCCGCGCGGCACGCCCTTCGCCATCGTCGGGCGGGGCATGACGGCACTGGACGGGGAGATCGCCAAGGTCGCCAAGGCAGAGCGCTTCAAGCTGCGCGCGGGTGACGACGCCAATGAATACCTCAAGCGGCAGGACGGCTGGGCCCTGATCCAGCACGACATTCCAGCGGTCATGGTGACGACGGCCTATGGCGACATCGCCCGCATGCGCGCCTTTTTCGATGGCGACTACCACCGGCCCAGCGACGACCTGGCGCATATGGATCATCCGCTCGAACTGGGCGGGGCGGTGGACGACGTGAAGATGCTGACGGCGCTCGGCAGGTGGTTCGGCGATTTGCGCCGCGTGCCGGTCAATCCGGTAGGGCCTCCCGTCGCGGGCGGGGAGAAGAAGCGCAAGTGAGCCGTTTCGTCCCGGCCCGAAGCCGCGCTTGAAAAGGCTCTAGCCCTGACGCCCCCCTTTGATTACATGGGCCGCCACGATTCTCCCCGGTAAAGGTTATGGTGGCGCTCATGGATATCCAGCTCGGACTTACTTTCGACGACGTACTGCTTCGTCCCGCGAAGTCCGACATCGTCCCGACGCAGGCCGATACCCGCAGCCGCCTCACGCGCGACATCGCGCTCAACATCCCCGTCATCTCGTCTGCGATGGACACCGTGACCGAGGCCGACATGGCCATCGTCATGGCGCAGCTGGGCGGCATCGGGGTGCTGCACCGCAATCTCACGATCGAGGAACAGTGCGCGGCGGTCCGTGCCGTGAAGCGCTTCGAGAGCGGCATGGTCGTCAACCCGATCACGATTTCGCCCGATGCCACGCTTGGGGAAGCGCAGGCCATCATGCTCGCAAACCGGATCAGCGGCATCCCGGTGGTGGAGAATTCGGGCAAGCTGGTCGGTATCCTGACCAACCGTGACGTGCGCTTCGCCGCCAACCCGGCACAGCCGGTGCGTGAGCTGATGACGCACGAGAATCTCGCCACGGTGAAGCTGGGCGTCGATCAGGACGAGGCGCGCCGCCTGCTGCACGCCCGCCGGATCGAGAAGCTGTTGGTGGTCGACAACGACTTCCGCTGCGTCGGCCTCATCACCGTGAAGGACATCGAAAAGGCCGTCACCTACCCGGACGCCACCAAGGACGCCGCCGGCCGCCTGCGCGTCGCCGCCGCCACCACGGTGGGCGACAAGGGCTTCGCCCGCACCGAGGCGCTGCTGGCCGCCGAGTGCGACGTCGTGGTGATCGACACCGCCCACGGTCATAACAAGGACGTGGCGCTCGCGGTCGAGCGCGTGAAGAAGCTGTCGAACTCGGCCCAGGTCATCGCCGGCAACATCGCCACCGCCGAAGCGGCGCGCGCGTTGATCGACGCGGGTGCGGACTGCGTGAAGGTGGGCATCGGGCCGGGCTCGATCTGCACCACGCGCATCGTCGCCGGTGTCGGCGTGCCGCAGCTCACCGCGATCATGGATGCCGCCGAAGAGGCCGACAAGTCGGGCGTTCCCGTGATTGCCGACGGCGGCCTGCGCACTTCGGGCGACGCGGCCAAGGCGCTCGCCGCCGGGGCATCGACGATCATGGTCGGCTCGATGCTGGCCGGCACCGAGGAAGCGCCGGGCGAGACGTTCCTTTACCAGGGCCGCGCCTACAAGTCGTATCGCGGCATGGGCTCGGTGGGGGCGATGGGCCGGGGTTCGGCCGATCGCTACTTCCAGGGCGACATCAAGGACCAGATGAAGCTGGTTCCCGAAGGTATCGAAGGCCAGGTTGCCTACAAGGGCCCCGCCAAGGACGTCATTCACCAGCTCGTCGGCGGCGTGAAGGCGGCCATGGGCTACACCGGCTCGGCCACGATCGAGGATCTGCGCAAGGGCGCGCAGTTCGTGCGCATCACCAATGCCGGCCTGCGCGAGAGCCACGTCCACGATGTGACGATCACGCGTGAGGCGCCGAACTACCCGTCGCGCTGATCGCGCAGGGCGGCACAAGGGCATGACACCGGGCGCGCGCGTTCAGGCGGCGATCGAGATCCTCGATCTCGTGATCGACGCCGCGCGTGCCGGCGGAGCGCCAGCCGACCGACTGATCGCAGACTGGTTTCGCGCGCGCCGCTTTGCCGGCAGCAAGGATCGCCGTGCCGTGCGCGAACTGGCCTACCGGGCGATACGCGTATGCGGTGAGATTCCGGAGTCGGGGCGTGCGGCCATGCTTCGCGTCGCGGCCGAAGATCCGGAACTGGCCGCGCTGTTCGATGGCGAGGGACATGCGCCCGCCGCTATCGCTGCAGACGAGCCGGTGGCCGAAGCCGGGCTCGCCCCGCGCTGGCTGGTCGATCGCTTTGCCGGCAGCGGCGTCTCCGAACGCGACGCGGCAGCCTTGCTGGGCCGCGCTTCGCTGGACATCCGCGTGAATACGCTCCGCCAGGGTGATCTGGATCTTCCCGAGGGCGGGGAGCGCTCCGAAGCGGCCCACGGCTGGCGCTATCCTCCCGAAACCCGCATCGAGCAGACCGAAGCCTATCTCCAGGGCACCATCGAAGTTCAGGACACCGGCTCGCAGCTGACCTGCGAAGTCGTGGCCGCAAGGCCCGGCGAAACGGTGATCGATCTTTGCGCCGGGGCAGGGGGCAAGACCCTGGCTCTGGCAGCGGCCATGGAAAATCGCGGCGTTCTGATCGCCTGCGATGCGGACCGGACCCGCCTCTCGCGCCTGCCCCCGCGAGCCGAGCGCGCCGGGGCGACCGGGATTGAGACCGTTCTCCTCGATCCCAACAAGGAAATGCAGGCTCTCCAGCGCTTCGCGGAATCGGCGGATGCGGTCATGGTCGACGCGCCCTGCTCGGGCACCGGCACCTGGCGCCGCAATCCCGAGGCGCGCTGGCGACTCACCGAAGCGCAATTGGCCCGCTACACGGCCGTGCAGGCCCGTCTGCTCGACGTGGCCACGCAGCTGGTGCGGCCGGGAGGAAGGCTGGTCTTCGTCACTTGTTCGCTGCTGGACGAGGAAGGCGCGAACCAGGCCGATGGCTTCCTGAAGCGCAATCCCGGATGGCGGGCGGCAGCGCCCGTCCTGCCAGTCGGCACCCGGCGCGGCGCCGGGCTGAGGCTGTCGCCGTGGCACGACGGGACCGATGGCTTTTTCGTCGCGCGCTTCGAACGGCTGTGATAGCGTCGGCGTCATGATGAGGACGAAGCCCTCGGCCAAGGACATTTTGATGCGTTACACGCCTGCCGCGATTGCTCTATCCCTTGTTGTTGCCATCTCTTCCAGCGCCATCCTGTCCGAGCCCGCCGCGGCGCTCGATCCCCGCGCTGCGACCCTGATGGCCGAAGGGCGCGCTGCTGTCGACGCGGGCAACGTCAATGGCGCCATCGATGCCTATGAAGCCGCTCTCACCGTGGAACCCGGCAGCGTTCCCGTCCTGCTGGCCCTGGCCGATGCCACGCGCAAGCAGGGGCTTCAGGGCAAGGCGCTGCATTACTACCGCGTCGCGCTGACCAGCGATCCGCGCAATGTCGCGGCTCTGGCGGGCGAAGGCATGGCGTTGGCGGAAAAGGGCGCGACCGACAAGGCGAGCCGCAACCTGGCCCGGCTCCAGACGCTTTGCGGCAAGGATTGCGCGGAAACCGAAAAGCTCGCCGCTGCCATCGCCAAAGTTCCCGCGACTCGGGTCATGACTGCCGAAGCGACGGCGCCCAAGCCGGTCGTTTCCGAAAACTGATTTTTCGGCAGGAGCAGGTTCGATCGGGCCGGTCAGCCCGATCGATCGACGCGCGAATCAGATCAGCGCGCGGAATTCTTCCAGAACGGCGCGATAGACTCGCTTCTTGAACGGCACGATCAGGTCGGGCAGCAGTTCCGGCTCGATCCATTTCCAGTCGGCGAATTCTGCCGGCGTATGGGCTTCAAGATCGATGTCGGCGTCCTTGCCGTCGAATCGGGCGAGGAACCAGGTCTGGCGCTGGCCGCGGTATTTGCCCTTCCAGAGCTTGCCGATGAGTTCGTCCGGCAAGTCGTAGAACAGCTCTTCGCGGGTCTGGGACAGCATGGTGACGTGCTGTTCGGTCGCGCCGGTTTCCTCCCAAAGCTCGCGCAGGGCGGCGGCCTTGAGGTCTTCGCCATCGTCGACGCCGCCCTGGGGCATCTGCCACCAGTCGCCTTCCTTGGTGTCGATCCGCTTGCCGACGAAGACCTTGCCGTCGGAATTGACGAGCATGACGCCGACGCAGGGGCGGTAGGGCAGGGACGCGAAGTCTTTCATCGGTGAACGGTATTCCATGATCGTTGGGAGAAGCGAGGTTCGGAAATCGGCGGCGGGATTACCGGAGCGCATGGCCGTAGAATGGCCCAAGCGCTCGCGCAATGCCAGCGCGATCTATGGTTCCCAGTCCGCTAACCGATGATCGGCTCCCGATCCGGGATCTGATCCGCCGCCGCGCGCGGTCTGCCGCGCCGGGCATTTTTCCGGTTTGCACCGATAGTAAGCCAGCATAGTCTGGTGAACGGGAAACAAATGCTGCCGGCGTCAGACCGGCCTTCCCGGGAGAGACGATGATGGCAACGATCTCATCGGTTGGCGATTCGGCGCGGCAACGCGCGCCGCTGGAAGGGGGCGTTCCTGGGGTGGAGGCACCACCGGTGGAAGCCGTGGTCGTGCGGTTTGCCGGCGACTCGGGCGATGGCATGCAGTTGACGGGAGGCCAGTTTACCCTCTCCACCGCCCTGGCCGGAAACGACCTGGCGACTTTCCCGGACTTCCCGGCCGAAATCCGCGCGCCGCAAGGCACGTTGTTCGGAGTTTCGGCCTTTCAGATCAATTTCGGCTCCAGTGAGATCACCACGGCGGGCGATGCGCCGGATGTGCTCGTCGCCATGAACCCCGCCGCGCTCAAGACCAATATCCATGCGCTCAAGCCCGGTGGCATGGTCGTCGTCGACACTGGGGAATTCGGCAAGCGCAACCTGGAGAAGGCGAAATACGCGGCCAATCCACTGGAGGATGGCAGCCTCGCGCGATGGGACGTGCTGGCCTTCGACATTTCCGCGCTGACGCTGGAGGCGGTGAAGCCCTTCGGCCTCGGCAACAAGGAAGCGCTGCGCTGCAAGAACATGTGGACGCTCGGCCTGGCGCTCTGGATGTTCGACCGCGACCGGCAGCCGCTGATCGACTGGCTTAACGCTAAGTTCGCGAAAAACCCGGTCCTGGCGCAGGCCAACGTGGCCGCGCTCAATGCCGGGCATGCTTACGGAGAGACGGCTGAACTGGCCGGTCCGCTGAAGCGCCAGCATATCGACCCGGTGCCGAGCGCGCCGGGGCTCTACCGCACGATCACCGGCGCGGAGGCGATCTCCCTCGGCCTTGTCGCGGGATGCCAGCTTGCCGGGCTGCCGATGTTCTTCGGCGGCTATCCGATCACGCCGGCCTCCGCGATCCTGCACCATCTGGTCAAGATGAAGGAGTTCGGGGTCACCACTTTCCAGGCCGAAGACGAGATCGCTGCGATCTGCTCCGCCATCGGCGCGAGTTACGCTGGGCAATTGGGGGTTACGTCCTCGTCCGGGCCAGGAATCGCATTGAAAGGAGAGGCCATGGGGCTGGCGGTGATGACCGAACTGCCGCTGGTCATCGTCAACTCGCAGCGCGGCGGGCCTTCGACGGGCTTGCCGACCAAGACCGAGCAGTCCGATCTCTACCAGGCGGTCTACGGTCGCAACGGCGATGCGCCGCTGCCGGTGATCGCGGCCTGCTCCCCGGCCGACGCGTTCGAATGTGCGATCGAGGCCTGCCGCATCGCCACCGGCTACATGACGCCGGTCATCCTGCTGACGGACGGCTATATCGGCAATGCCTCCGAACCCTGGAAAGTCCCCGATCCGGCTGGCTTTGCCTCTTTCCCCGTGGCGTTTCTGGAAGAGCCTAACGGTGAGTCGCGGGTGCTGCCTTACAAGCGCGACGAGCGCGGCGTGCGGCCGTGGATCAAGCCGGGCACGCCCGGTCTCATGCACCGCATCGGCGGCATCGAGAAGGCCGTCGATACCGGCAACATCGATTACGCTCCCGATGTCCATCAGGCCCAGACCGATGCGCGAAAGGCCCGGATCGACGGCATTGCGGCGGGCATTCCCCCTCAGGAAATCTGCCTGGGCGAAGCGCAGGGCACGCTGCTCGTCATCGGCTGGGGCTCCACGTTCGGGCCGATCCATCAGGCCGTGCGCCGCGCGCGGAAGAAAGGGTACGCCGTCAGCCATGCCCAGGTTCGCCACATCTGGCCGCTGCCCGGCAATCTCGGCGAACTGCTGGCGGGCTTCGACCATGTGCTCGTGCCGGAAATGAACACGGGTCAGTTCAAGACCTTGCTGCGGGACCGGTTTCTGGTCGACGCCGTGCCGCTGAACAAGACCAGCGGCCAGCCTTTTGCCATCGCCGAACTGGAGTTGGCCATTGCCCGGTTCTTCGACGGCATCGCCGGCAACGAGGGCGGCGAAGTGGAGGTCAACGAGACCCAGCTTCCCGCTCCCGAGATCGAGCAGCCCTGAGACTTTCGAACGGAGATGCCCTCATGAACGACATGACCCCGATCGAGACCACGCTCAAGGACTGGGAGACCGACCAGGAAGTGCGCTGGTGCCCCGGCTGCGGCGACTATGCCATCCTAAAGGCCGTGCAACGGACCTTGCCGATGCTGGGAGCAGACCCGAAGAACACGGTCTTCGTCTCGGGCATCGGCTGTTCCAGTCGCTTTCCCTACTACGTCGAGAGCTATGGCTTCCATTCGATCCACGGCCGCGCACCCGCCGTGGCGACCGGCATCAAGCTGGCCAACCCGCAGCTCGACGTCTGGCTGGTCACCGGCGATGGCGACGGCATGTCGATAGGGGGCAACCACACCATGCATGTGCTGCGCCGTAATCTCGATTGCCAGATCATGCTGTTCAACAACGAGATCTACGGCCTGACGAAAGGGCAATATTCCCCGACCAGTCGTCCCGGCACACCTTCGCCGACCTCGCCAGCGGGATCGGTGGATCGGCCCGCTAGCCCCTGCGCCTTCGCGCTGGGTTCGGGTGCGCGTTTCGTGGCGCGCAGCTACGATGTCTCCAAGGATCTCTCCGAGGTGCTCATGGCCGCCTATCGCCACAAGGGTGCGGCCTTCATGGAGATTTTCCAGAACTGCATCGTCTACAACAAGGACCGTTTCGACGACTTCACCGACAAGGCGGTCGCTGCGGATATGCAGGTCCAGTGCCGGGATGGAGAGCCCTTGCTCTATGCAAAGGAGACCCGCGGCCTTGCGCTCGATCCCGAGACGCTGTCGCTGCAAGCTGTCGACGTGGTTGACGGCGATTGGCAGGGCGCCGGGGTCTTGCGGCATAATGTGCGCAACCGCACGCTGGCCCACATGCTGGTGGAAATGCCCTTCGGTCCGTTCCCGATGGCGCTGGGCGTGATTCTCGACGATCCCGCGCCCACGTTCGAGAGCGCGGTCGTGGCCGAAAGGCAGGGTCTGATCGCGGGCAAGACAGCGGATCTCGGCAAATTGCTGGCCCGCGGGCAGACCTGGACCGTGCCTTGAAACCAGGAATTCAGCTCTTGGCGTCAGCGAGATCGTCGGCGGCATGGATCACGGTAACGGCTGGTCGATAGAGGAGCGCGCTGGCCAGGAAGGCCCAGCCTGCGCCGCCCAGCCACCCAGCCATGACGTCGCTCGGCCAGTGGACGCCCAGCCATACGCGGCTCCAGGCGATCGCAAGGCTCAGGATCATGGCGCAGGCGATGAGCGTGTGGCGCAGCGAGGCTCGCGGACTCAATGCGGCAAAAGCCAGGGCAAACGCGATATATGAAGAAGCGGCATTGAAGCTGTGCCCGCTGGGAAAGCTAGCCCCGCCGGCCGAGGTCAGGTGCGGCACGATCTCGGGGCGAGGGCGGCCGAACAGCGCCTTGAACCCCAGATTGACGAGGCTGGCGCTGATGACGGTCAATGCCAAGAGAACGCCTTCGCGCCGGCAGCGGAGCCAGAACAGCGCCACGACCGCCATGATCGTGTAGAGCTTCAGTTGCAGGAATCCGCCCATTGCGGTGAGATCCCGCACCCATTCCAGCAGCCAGGTCGGGCCGAGCGGCCGTAAATCCTGCGCGCGCCAGAACATCACGCCGATCCTGTCGAAATGTGTCGTACGTCCGGCCGGCACCGCCCATGCGAAGAAGGCGAAAGCCGTCCAGCAGGTCGCGGCGGCGATGAGGGATTTGCGCGGATCGATGCGATGCCGCAGCAGGTTCGGTCTTTCGGAAGAGGCGGTCATTGGCTTAGGGAACGCCCATGGCAGACAAGCGTTCCGGCAGCATGAATCCCCCCATCATCGTGTGGCTGCGGCGCGACTTGCGCCTGTCCGACCAGCCTGCCATCGCCGAAGCGGCCAGCCAGGGCCCCGTCGTCCCGGTCTACGTCCTGGATGACGAGACGCCCAGGCATCGCAGCATGGGCGGTGCATCGCGTTGGTGGCTGCACCATTCGCTGAAAAGCCTGGACGCCGCGCTGCGGGAAAAAGGCTCGCGTCTGATCCTGCGCAAGGGGCGCTGCGAGAACGTGCTGAAGGAAGTGGCCGAGGAAGTGGGGGCCACGTCGGTTCACGCGCTGCACCACTACGAGCCTTGGTGGCGCAATGCCGAAAAGGCCGTGGGGCAAGTGCTGGACCTGCACCTTCATCATGGCAACTACCTGGCGCCGGCCGGGTCGGTGATCAATGGTTCGGGACGGCCCTACAAGATCTACACGCCGTTCTGGCGGGCGCTGCACGAACGCCTGCCGCCGGTCGAACCGCATCCCCGCCCCGCCAGGATCGAGGCACCGGCGCACTGGCCGAAGTCCGATCGGCTCGGGGACTGGAAGCTGCTTCCGGCAAAGCCCGATTGGGCTGGCGGCATGCGCGAGATGTGGGAACCGGGCGAGGATGGGGCGAAGAAGCGGCTCCATGCTTTCTTGGAGGAAGCTGCCGCCTATGAAGCGCAGCGGAACCTGCCATCGGTCGACGGCACTTCCTTCCTTTCGCCGCATCTTCACTTCGGCGAAATCTCCCCGGCGCAAGTCTGGCATGCCGTGGCCGATGCCGGGGGCTCGGTGGAGACCTTCCTCGGCGAGCTGGGCTGGCGCGATTATGCGCAGAACGTGATCCTGCAGTTCCCCGAATATGGCAGCCGTTCCGCGAAGGAGGATTTTTCGCACTTGCACTGGCGGACCGGGAAGCAGGCCGAATCGGATCTTGCTGCCTGGCAGCGGGGCAGGACCGGCTATCCGATCGTCGATGCCGGCATGCGCCAGCTCTGGCACACCGGTTGGATGCACAATCGGGTGCGGATGATCGTCGCCAGTTTCCTGATCAAGCATCTCCTGCTCGATTGGCGGGAAGGCGAGAAATGGTTCTGGGATACCCTGGTGGATGCGGACTACGGTTCCAACGCGGTGAACTGGCAGTGGGCCGCCGGTTCGGGCGTGGATGCGCAGATGTTCGTGCGGATCATGGCCCCGCTCAGCCAATCGGAGAAGTTCGACGCGGGCGCCTATATTCGCGAGTGGGTGCCCGAGCTTGCGGACCTGGACGACGCGGATATCCATGATCCCGCGTCGGACAAGCGCCCTCGCGGCTATCCTGCCAAGCTCGTCGAGCACCGGGCGGGACGCGAGCGGGCCCTGGCCGCCTGGGCGAAGGCGAAAGACCGGTGAGAGCGGGTTTCTAAGCAATTGCCCGCGGCCAATTTCCGGATAATATCCCGGATATGAACGCACAGGCGCCAGGCAGGGGTGAGGAACTGGTCGATGGCGGCCGCTCCATTGGCGTCGGCCCGCAGTGGCTGGCAAAACTCTGGTCTGGCGGTGTGTCGAGGGTTCTCGACAAGATCGACCAGGGTCTCCAGCGCGGATCGATAGAGGCGACCCTTCCCGGCGGCGAGACTCGCCTTCTCGGCGGAAGGGCGCCGGGATTCGAAGCCGTGGTTCAGATCAATAGCTGGCGCGCGCTGCTGCGCCTCGCCACGGCGGGCTCGGTCGGCTGGTATCAGGCCTGGGACGAAGGGGAATGGGAAAGCCCCGATCCGGTGCCGATCTTCGCGCTGTTCATGGACAATGCCGCGGGCCTGGGAAATGTCGGCCGCGCGCGCGGACCCTGGCGGATCGCGGCCAAGGCCTTGCATTGGCTGAACCGCAATACGCGTTCCGGCTCGCTGCGGAACATCCACGTCCACTACGACCTCGGCAACGACTTCTACGAACAATGGCTGGGCGAGACGATGCTCTATTCCAGCGGGATCTATCCGCGCGCCGGGGGCGGCCCCAATGCGCTCAGCCAGTTCGTCACCGAGCTTGACCTCGCGCAGTCGAACAAGATCGGCGCCATCGCCCACCGGCTTGCCATTCCCGAGGACGGCCGCGTGCTGGAAATCGGCTGCGGCTGGGGCACGCTCTCCGCCTTCCTCGCTGAAACCGAGGGCGCGCATGTCGATGCCATCAGCCTTTCGGACGCGCAGCTCGCCTATGCGCGGGATCGCTGGACCGGGCGAGTGGAAGGCGCGGGCGGGCGCGTGGATTTCCTGAAGCAGGACTACCGCGATGTCGCAGGCGCCTATGACGCCATTGCCTCGGTCGAGATGGTGGAGGCGGTGGGGCGGCAGTTCTGGCCCGATTTCCTCGACTGCGTGGCGCGGAACCTCAAGCCCGGCGGCCGCGCTGCGATCCAGTACATCGCGATTCGCGACGACATCTTCGAATCCTATGCCCGCAGCGCGGACTTCATCCAGACTTTCATCTTCCCCGGCGGCATGTTGATTCATGAACCGGAATTCCGCCGCCTGGCCGAGGAGCGCGGACTTTCGTGGGAGGACCGGCAGGGATTCGGGCTGGATTATGCCCGGACGCTCCGCGAATGGCGCCGGAACTTCGAGGCCGCCGTTGCGGAAGGGCGGCTCCCCACCGGCTTCGACGAGCGGTTCGTGCGCCTATGGCGCTTCTACCTGATGTATTGCGAGGGCGGCTTCATGGGCGGCGGCATCGACGTCGCCCAAGTTACCCTGGTCAAGCCGGGCTGAAGAAGCGCTCAGCTTCCCTGGCCGCGCCACCGCGCAAGCACGTTTTCCAGAATAATCGGGTTCAGCAACTGCTCGAACGCGCAGCCGACCAGCCCGTCTTCCCACCAGATGACTCGCGCGGGCAGGGCTTCCATTCCGGGCAGCGTCAGCCAGCAGTACGTGCCGGGGTGGATGCGGCTGATCGCCGTGGCCGAGAAGCCGGAAAGCGAGAGATCGCGCACGGCCGTCTGGAAACCCTTGGTGCCCGATGCCCGGAAACCGGCCGGAATCGAGATTCGCAGGCGAATCGCGCTGCGGTCTTCCTGGGCAGCGAGTTCGTAGATGTCTTGCGGGGATTTTGTCGTCATTGTCCCGAGACCCGTACATTGGAGCGGCGTGCATGATACGCCGTCAATGGGAAGAAATCAGGAAAGAGTTACCACCGCATTAAATCATGTGGTTAAAAATCGGCGGGAATGGTCTCGCGGTGGCCGCTTTCGAAGGGTTCCGCCAGCAGCGAGACAAGCCTTTCGGCTACGGCTTCGGGCGGTTTCACCGATGCCGGCGCTTCGCCCGGATAGGCACGGGCACGCATCGCCGTGCGGGTGGCGCCGGGGTTGACGATGGCCACGCGCAGCTTCGCGATGTTGCGGCTTTCCTGCGCATAGCAATCCAGCAGAACCTCGAACGCGGCCTTGGTGGCGGCATAGGCGCCCCAGAACGCGCGGGGTGCGGTGGCAACGGTGGAGGTCATGCCGATCAGGCGCGCATCGTCGCTCTTGCGCAGCAGCGGATCGAAATTGGCGATCAGCGCCTGCGTGGCGAGGACATTCGTGGTGAGCGCCTTGTTGAAGGCGCGCTGGTCGATATCGGCCACGCTCGTCAGTTCCGGCAGGACCGCGGCATTGGCGACGAGAATGTCGAGCTTGCCCCAGCGCTGCGACACGGCGGTCGCCAGGCGGGCGATGCCGTCCGATTCGACGAGGTCGACCGGCGCGATCGTCGCCGCGCCGCCGGCCTGGTAGATCCGGTCCTCGATCGCTTCCAGCGCCTTGGTGTCGCGCCCCGTCAGCAGGACGTGTGCGCCCGCCGAAGCGAGTGCGAGCGCGGTGGCCGCACCGATCCCCCGGCTGGAGCCGGTGACGAGCGCGACCTGACCTTCGAACGGCTTGCCGCCAATACTTTCGCTCACGCTGCGTTGAGCTCCCCGGAAAAGCGCTCGGCGAAGTCCGTCAGCTTGGTGGGATATTCGCCCGAGAAGCAGGCATCGCAGAATTGCGGGCGCTTCTTGTTGCGCTTTTCCTCGCCGACCGCACGGTAGAGACCGTCGATCGAGACGAAGGCGAGGCTGTCGGCCTTGATGAAGTCCGCCATGGCCTGGATGTCCATGTTGGCGGCCAGCAGCTTCGAACGTTCCGGCGTGTCGACGCCGTAGAAGCACGAATGCTCGGTCGGCGGGCTGGCGATGCGCATGTGCACTTCGGCAGCGCCCGCGTCGCGCATCATCTCGACGATCTTCATCGAGGTGGTGCCGCGCACGATCGAATCGTCGATCAGGATGATGCGCTTGCCTTCGACGATGGCGCGGTTGGCATTGTGCTTGCGCTTCACGTCCGCGTGGCGGGCCGCGTCACCCGGCTGGATGAAGGTGCGGCCGACATAGTGCGAGCGGATGATGCCGAGCTCGAAGGGAATGCCCGATTGCTGGGCATAACCGATGGCGGCAGGCACGCCGCTGTCGGGAACCGGGATCACCACATCGGCGGCGGCCGGCGCTTCCTTGGCCAGTTCCATGCCGATCTGCTTGCGCACCTGGTAGACCGAGCGGCCGTCCATCACCGAATCGGGTCGGCTGAAGTAGACGTGCTCGAAAATGCAGGGGCGCGGGGCCGGATTGCCGAAGGGGCGGTGGCTGGAGATCGTGCCCTTGTGATCGACCTGGACCAGTTCGCCCGGCTCGATCGAGCGGATGAATTCGGCGCCGATCACGTCGAAGGCCACGGTTTCCGAGGCGAACACGGTGGCGTCACCGATGCGGCCCATGACCAGCGGGCGGATGCCCAGCGGATCGCGGCAGGCGATCATGCCCTCTGCCGTCATGCAGATGAGCGAATAGGCGCCTTCCACCATGCGCAGCGCGTCTACGAACCGGTCGAGCAGCGTGGGATAGCGGCTGGTGGCGACGAGGTGGATGATCACCTCGGTGTCGGAGGTCGACTGGAAGATCGAGCCTTTCGACACGAGATCGCGCTTCAGCGTCATCGCGTTGGAAATGTTGCCGTTATGGGCGATCGCGAAACCGCCTGCGGCCAGATCGGCGAAGAGCGGCTGCACGTTGCGCAGCCCGGATCCGCCGGTCGTGGCATAGCGGACATGGCCGGAAGCCATGGTGCCGGGCAGGGTATCCAGCTCGCGCTGGGAGAACACCTGCGCCACGTGGCCGAGGCCGCGGTGGGAGTGGAACTCCTCGCCGCTGAAGCTGGTAATGCCCACGGCCTCCTGGCCGCGGTGCTGCAAGGAGTGAAGCCCGGCCGCGGCGATGTTCGCCGCGTCCTTGGAGCCGATTACGCCGAAAACGCCGCACTCTTCGCGCAGCTTGTCCCCGTCGGCGTCTCGAAAGGGATGTGTCATGTTCATGGATGTCGTCCGGGCTGCTGGCGCGCCAAAATCGCCCGCGCATTTGGAGCGTGTTGCCCGTAAATGCAAGGGGGTCGAACGCCTCCGGTTCGGCAAGGGCGTCTGCGCCAGCTTCGTGACGGCATAATGACAGCCCCGATCCACGGGAACCGGCGCCTCTCAGAAGCATTGTGATCGACCGTTGGGGCTCTCTGGACTTTTGCCTGCGCGTTCAGCACCGCGTCACCTCGGGCAGGCGATCAGCTTGCCAGTCTTCCTACTTCTGCTTAATGCCGGGCCATCTGCCCGATCACAGACGGACCCGTCGCTTGATCCTATCCCCTTTCGAATGGACCATCGCCAAGCGCTACATGCTGCCCGGAAAGGGCGAGCGCTTCATTGCCCTGGTTGCCGGCATCAGCCTGGTGGCCGTGATGCTGGGCGTCGCCGCGCTGGTCATCGTCATGAGCGTCATGAACGGCTTCCGCGCGGAACTGTTCGACAAGATCGTGGGGCTGAACGGCCATGCGATCATCCAGGCCTATGGCGGCCGGCTGGACGACTGGCAAGGCGTGCTGAAGGATGTCCGCGCGACTCCGGGCGTGGTCAAGGCCTCGCCGCTGATCGAACAGCCGCTGGTGACCACCTTCAACGGCCGCGTCGAAGGCGTGCTGGTGCGGGGCAACACCAATGAGGATATCGCGCGCCTGCGCGAGAAGGTGCAGGCGGGCAATCTCGGAGAACTGGTTCCCGGCAGCGACAACGTAGCGATCGGATCGCAGCTCGCGCAGAATCTCGGCGCGCAAGTCGGCGATACGATCACCGTGATGAACCCGCTCGGTCGCTCGACGCCGTTCGGCACCGTCCCGCGCCAGATCGCCTATCGCGTCGCTGCCATCTTCGAGATCGGCATCTACGATTACGACAAGGCCTATGTCGTGATGCCGATGAAGGACGCACAGACGCTGATGCTCACGGGCGACACCATCGGCATGATCGAGGTGACGACTACCAACCCGGACCGCGTGGGCGAGATCATCGCGCCGCTCGAACGGCAGTTGAAGGGCCGCGCCATCGTCACCGACTGGAAGACCATCAACGCCTCCCTGTTCGAGGCGCTGGCGGTGGAGCGCGTGGCGATGTTCGTCGTGCTCTCGATCATCGTGCTGGTGGCCGTGTTCAACATCCTGTCCTCGCTGATCATGCTGGTGCGCGCCAAGACGCGCGACATCGCGATCCTGCGGACGATGGGAGCGACCCGGCGTTCGCTGCTCAAGGTTTTCGTGACGACCGGCTTCTGCATCGGCGTGCTGGGAACGCTGGCGGGGGTGCTGCTGGGCATCGTGTTCCTCTACTTCCGCCAACCCATCGTTCATTTCGTGGAGATCGTGACCGGCCAGAACCTCTGGGATCCCTCGATCCGGTTCCTGACCGAGCTGCCTTCGCGCCCGGACCCCGTGGAAATCGCGGTGATCTGCGTGATGGCCCTGATCTTCAGCTTTCTCGCCACGCTCTATCCCGCCTTCAAGGCGGCGAGCACCGATCCCGTGCAGGTGCTGCGCTATGAATGACACTGTCCATGCTTCCGCCAATGGAGCGGTCGTCCGCCTAGACAAGCTGACGCGCAGCTTCGAGCAGGGCGGCGTGACCATCGATGTCCTGCGCGGCGTGGACCTCGACGTTCGCCCCGGAGAGATCGTTGCCCTGCTCGGGCCTTCGGGTTCGGGCAAGTCGACCATGCTCCAGGCCATCGGCCTTCTCGAAGGCGGTTTCGGCGGGCGAATCGAGATCGCTGGCATCGATGCGTCGAAGCTCGGCAAGGACCGCCGCGCGGCGGTTCGGCGCGATCATATCGGCTTCGTCTACCAGTTCCACCACCTCCTGCCGGACTTCAACGCGATCGAGAATGTGGTCCTGCCGCAGCTCATCACCGGCAAGCCGCGCGAGGAGTGCGAGGAGCGGGCGCGCGAATTGCTGAGCGCGCTGGGGTTGGGGCAGCGCCTCGAACACCGGCCGAGCAAGCTCTCGGGCGGCGAGCAGCAGCGCGTCGCCGTGGCCCGTGCCCTGGCCAACAAGCCGCGCCTCGTGCTGGCCGATGAACCGACCGGCAATCTCGACGAGACCACCGCCGACACTGTGTTCGCGCAGTTCCTCGAACTGGTGCGCGGACAGGGCAGCGCGGCGCTTGTGGCTACCCACAACGAGCGGCTGGCTGCAGCCATGGACCGGGTGGTAAGACTCCACGAAGGGGTGCTGGCCTGACCCGGCCGGGATAAAGCTCAGGGAACATTGCGCGATTCCTGCGCGTTTCATGGGCCGAGGCAAGACGCGCGAAAGGAGCAACATATGAGCGACTTTCCCACCACCATCCAAGGCATTCCGGCTGGCGACAGCCCCGGATGGAACGACGGTGCGGAACTGCACAAGGCCACTGATGGCAGTGGTCTGTTCAACGTATTCAAGGCGATACGCCGAGATACGGTGGCCAATCTGATTCGCTACGTGATGCACCTCCCAGAGGCGGATCAGGTGAATTATTCCGTTCAGAAGGACGGTGACAGGCTGCTGGAAATCGGGGACATACGCCGTCTTTATCGAAGGACGGACTTCCCCCATGGCGTCACCAGCTGATCTCCGAACGATTGCGGATTTCGAAGTGGCCTTGCCCGGCGGTGAGACGGTAAGTCTCGCCGACAGGCTCGGCCAAGTGTTGCTCGTGGTCAACACGGCCAGCAAGTGCGGTTTCACGCCGCAATATGCCGGACTGGAAGCGCTCTGGCAGAAATATCGGGACCGCGGCTTCGAGGTCATCGCCTTCCCGTGCAATCAGTTCGGCGGGCAGGAACCGGGCTCGGCCGAGGACATCGCTTCGTTCTGCGAAGTGAACTTCGGTCTCTCGTTCCCGCTCATGGGCAAAGTGGACGTCAATGGAGACGATGCCGCGCCCATCTGGACATGGTTGAAGCGTGAAGCGCCGGGTCTGCTCGGCAGCAAGTCCGTGAAATGGAACTTCACCAAGTTCCTGATCGGCCGCGACGGCAAGGTCGTGCGTCGCTACGCTCCCACCGATAAGCCGGAGAGCCTGGAAAAGGACATCGAGGCGCTGCTCTGAGCGAGCAGCGCCTTCTTTCGTCCTGCCATCCGGCTCAATAGTAGAAGGCGTTGTAGATCACATCGACCACGCGGCGCGTGGTGCGGTTCACCAGCAGCAGGTCGGGGCCGTAGCGCACCCAGTAATAGCCCGGGGGCGGCGGGCCGACGCCGACCATCGAATAGTCCTGGAACAGATAGGCCGAGGACAGGAAGATGGCCGGCAGGACCATCCGCACCGTCCATCGCCGGTAGCTGTAGCCTCGCGGATAGCGGTACGGCGGCGCGCGCATCGGGCGGAACGTGCTCGGCCTTCCTGCGCCCGGACGATGGGGCTGAGAGACGACGGGCGGACGCGGATAGCCCGGTTGGCCGGGGCGGTTGCCGCTGCCCGGCTGGCCCGGGCGATAGTTGCTGCCCGGCTGTCCCGGGCGGTAGTTGCCACCCGGCTGCCCTGGGCGATTGCCATTGCCGGGCTGGCCGGGGCGATGGTCTCCACCGGGTTGCCCCGGTCGATTGCCGCCGCCCGGTTGTCCCGGCCGATTGTCGTTGCCGCCACCGGGCCGACTCGGTTGTGTCTGGTTGCCGCCGGGGCGGGTAGGCTGCGGTTGCGGGCGGCTTCCTCCCGCGCCGGGCTGGCCGGGGCCGGAGGGGCGATTCGAACCACCCGACGGTGGCCGCGCGCCCTGGCCCTGCGATCCGCCGGGACGATTCTGCTGTGCCATGGCTGCGAACTCCAGAGGCAGCAGGCCTTCCGGTGCGAGCAGCAGGGGAACGAAAGCGAGATAGGCGAACTTCATTCACACGTCTCCAGAACGGCCGATCCGGCATAAGACGAAAACGCCGAAAACGGCGTGGGTTGTGCATGAATCAATAGTTCTTGAAGACACCGGGTCGGGACTTCCGGCAAGGACAGGAACGGGCCGAACATGACGCGATTCCGCCCGACTTTCAAGGCGCTCCGACAGCAGCAAGGCCTGTACCCGCTCGTCGGAATCCAGCCATCCGGCGCGAGACCGGACCGTTTCGGAGCCATCGCGATCCCTTTCCCCCGGCTTATCCCCAGACGCGCCTTGATCGGGGCATAGGGCAATGCCTAAATTCCCCGGATGGCCCATGCATCCTTCGTACCTCTGCGCATCTTCTCAAGTTTCACGATGCTGGACGGCGCGATCGATCCCAAGGCCGCGGCGAAGCTGGCCAAGGAACGCAAGTTTCCGGCCGCCGCCATCTGCGACCGTAACGGTCTCTACGGTGCCCCCACTTACGCGCAGGCCTGCAAGGGAGCCGGCGTCCAGCCCATCGTCGGCACTTTCCTCGCCGTCGCGCGGCCGGGGGTGGTGGCACAGGGACAGGACCTGCCGATCGACTGGCTCGCGCTTTTCGCCCAGAGCGAGGCCGGCTGGCTGAACTTGTGCGATCTCGTCAGCCGCGCGCACCTGGAGCGTCCACTGGAGCTCGACCCGCATGTCACGCTGGAATCGCTGCGCGGCCACACCGATGGCCTGATCTGCCTGACCGGAGGCAGCGAGGGCGCGCTGACCCGGCTCTATGCGGCGGGCAAGTTCGAAGCCGCGGAAAGCTATTGCGACAGCCTGCAAGCCCTGTTCGGCGACCGGCTCTATATCGAGATCACCCGCACCGGCGAGCAAGTCGAGGACGAGAGCGAGGAAGACCTGATCGCGCTGGCCTATGCGCGCGATATTCCCCTCGTCGGCACTAACCCCGCGCAATATGCCGAAGCGCAGTTCCACGCCGCGCACGATGCCATGCTCTGCATCGCCAATTCCACGCAAGTCGACGCGCCGGAGCGTCCCCGGTCCTCGTCCGAACGCTGGGTCAAGCCCGCGGAGACGATGCAGGAGCTGTTCGCGGACCTGCCCGAGGCGCTGGCCAATACGCTCGTCGTCGCGCAGCGCTGCGCCTACATGCCGCCGCGCCGCAAGCCGCTGCTGCCCAGCCTTGCCGGCGACCTTGAGGGCGAGGCGCGGATGCTGGCGGACAATTCCCGCGCCGGCCTTGCCAGCCGTCTCGCGCCCTATTGGCCGGACGTTACCGAGGAAGAACTCGATGCCGCCATGGCCCTTCAGGGCGAAGAGCGCGAAGCCGCCTATCGCGAACTGGCCGAGCGCGGCGTCACCGAGGATTTCCTAGACTATGCCAAGCGCCTCGATTTCGAGGTGCAGATCATCGTCGGCATGGGCTTCCCCGGCTACTTCCTGATCGTTGCCGACTTCATCAAGTGGGCCAAGGACAACGACATTCCGGTGGGGCCGGGCCGTGGTTCGGGCGCGGGTTCGCTGGTCGCCTGGGCGCTGACCGTCACTGACCTCGATCCCCTGAAGCTGGGCCTGCTGTTCGAACGCTTCCTGAACCCGGAACGCGTCTCGATGCCGGACTTCGACATCGACTTCTGCGAAACCCGCCGCGGCGAGGTGATCCGCTACGTCCAGCGCAAGTACGGGCACGATCACGTCGCCCAGATCATCACTTTCGGCAAGATGAAGGCCCGCGCCGTGCTGCGCGACTGCGGCCGCATCCTGCAGATGGGTTACGGCCGCGTCGACAGTCTCTGCAAGATGGTGCCGAACCATCCGACCGACCCGTGGACGCTCACCGATGCGCTGCATGGCCGCAAGCAGCATGGCGTCACCAAGGATCCGCCGGTCGCGGAATTCCGCCGCGAATACGATGTCGACCGCGAGGTGAAGCGCCTGGTCGACCTGGCGGTCCAGCTGGAGGGTCTGCCGCGCAACTCGTCGACTCACGCGGCGGGCGTCGTCATCGGTGACCGTCCGCTGGCGCAACTGGTGCCGCTCTACCGCGACCCGCGCTCGGACATGCCGGTGACGCAGTTCGACATGAAGTCGGTGGAGGATACCGGCCTCGTCAAGTTCGACTTCCTCGGCCTGAAGACGCTTTCGGTGCTGAAGAAGGCCTGCGACCTGCTGGAACGGCGCGGCATCACGATCAACCTCTCGACGCTCGCCTGGGACGATGCGGCCGTTTACGAACTGCTGAAGCGCGGCGACACCGTGGGCGTGTTCCAGCTGGAATCGGAAGGTATGCGCCGCACGCTGGCGGCCGTGAAGCCCACCAATTTCGGCGACATCATTGCGCTCGTCTCGCTCTACCGTCCCGGCCCGATGGACAACATCCCGCTGTTCGGCAGGCGCAAGAACGGGCTCGAATCGATCGAGTATCCGCACGACAAGCTGGCCGGTATCCTGGGCGAGACTTACGGGATCTTCGTCTATCAGGAACAGGTCATGCAGGCCGCGCAGATCCTGGCAGGTTATTCGCTCGGCGATGCCGACCTTCTGCGTCGCGCCATGGGCAAGAAGGTCCAGGCGGAGATGGACAAGCAGCGCCAGCGCTTCGTCGATGGCTGCAAGGAGGTTTCCGGGATCGAGGCGGGCAAGGCCAACGAACTGTTCGACTTGATCGACAAGTTCGCCGGCTACGGCTTCAACAAGTCGCACGCCGCCGCCTACGCGCTGCTCGCCTATCACACCGCCTGGTTCAAGGCGCATTACCCGCACGAATTCTACGCCGCCTCGATGTGCTTCGACATGCACCAGTCGGAAAAGCTCGCGATCTTCGTCGATGACGCCCGGCGCAACGGCATTCAGCTCGCAGCGCCCGACATCAACATGTCGGAAGCCGAATTCTGCGTGGAGGAAACGCCGGACAGCCACGCGGTGCGCTATGCCCTCGCGGGTATTCGCAATGTCGGCGAGAAGGCGATGGACGCCATCGTCGCCGAGCGCGAAGCGAACGGCAAGTTCGTCAGCCTCGACGACGTGTTCAGGCGGGCCCCTGCCGGCTCGATGAATCGCCGCCAGCTCGAAAGCCTGGCCGCTGCCGGTGCTTTCGACGCCCTGGAGCCGAATCGCGCCAAAGTCCTGGCCAATGCCGATACCCTGCTGGCGGAAGCGGATCGCTCCTCGCGAGAGCGGAACAGCGCCCAGCATGGCCTGTTCGGCGGGGACGATCATGTCGAGCAGGGCTTGCGCTTCGTGGATGCGGACCCTTGGAACCGCATGGACCAGATGGCCAAGGAGCGGGAGACTTTCGGCTTCTACTTTGCCGCTCATCCGGTGGAGCAGTTCCGCGCCGTGGCCTCGGCCAACGGGGCGCGGACCTATTCCAGCCTCATGAACGGCGGCGGGGCAGGGCGCACGGATGCGGTCATGGCGGCCATGGTCGAGAACGTGCAGAAACGGAAGACGCGCCGCGGCAAGGACTTCGTCATGGCCGACTTCTCGGACCAGTCGGGCAATTTCTCTGCCTCCTGCTTCGAGGAAAGCCTGGTCGAGAACTTCGTCAGATGGTCGAAAGAGGGCGCATGCGTGCTGCTCAACGTCGAACTCGACAGCCCCAGCCCGGACGAACCGCCGCGTGTGACGGTGCGGGGCGCGCGGCCGCTCAACGAAGTGAAGGCGGGGGCCCGCATGCTGCTCACGCTCGACATAGACCGGATGGAAGCCGTGCAGGAACTGGCGATGCTCATGCGGCCGGGAGCGCCGGGCTGCGGTGAAGTGGTGGCAGTGCTGGATCTGGGCGAGGGGCGCCGGCAGAAAGTCCGGCTGGGACGGGATTTCGCGCTCGACGGTGAGTTCGCCGAGCACCTTGCCAGTGTGGCAGGGATCTCCAACGTGTCGCTGATCGCACGAAGGGGGCCGGAAGGCCTTCGCCGCGCGGCCTGACCGCATACCCCCTCGATCCGTCCGTCTGCCGCGCGGCCGGTCGCGGCAGCTTGCTATCAGGGGCAAACTGCACCTACCTTTTGCCTTGGCGGGCCTTCCTCCACGGGGGCAGCCGCAGGAAGAGGGGAGGCACCCGATGCTTGGGGCGATGCAGGAATGGGACCTTCGCGTGACGGGGCTGCTCGATCACGCCGCGCGCGAGCACGGCACGCGCGAGATCGTCACGCACTGGGTCGACGGCAGCGAAACCCGAACGGACTGGGCCGGCATCAGGCACGATGCCCTGAAGATGGTGCAGGCGCTGCGGCGGCTGGACATCTATCCCGGAGACCGCGTGGCGACGCTGGCGATGAACCACGGGCGGCACCTGGCGGCCTGGTTCGGGGTAACCGGCGCGGGCTGTGTGCTCCACACCCTCAACCCTCGGCTCTTCGAGGACCAACTCGCCTGGATCGTCAACGACGCATCCGACCGCGTCCTGATCTACGACGCGGCGTTCCAGCCCCTCGTCGAACGCCTGCTGCCGCGCTGCCCCTCCATCGCCCATGCCATCTGCTTCGATTCGGCGGCATGCGGGCCCTGTTTCGATGACTGGATCGGGCTGGAGGACGGCCGGGCGCTCTGGACGCCGGGAGCCGAGCGCGATGCCTGCATGCTGTGCTATACCAGCGGTACGACCGGGCATCCCAAGGGGGTGCTCTATTCCCACCGCTCCAACGTGCTTCACACCCTGGCGATCATTGCACCGTCCTGCCTGGCCCTGGAGCCGCGATCCTGCGTCCTGCCGGTGGTGCCGATGTTTCATGCGAACGATTGGGGGCTGCCCTGGGCCTGCGCCGCGGTCGGCGCGAAGATGGTCTGGTGCCAGACCAGCGAGGCTGAGACGCTCTGCGATCTCCTGCGAAACGAAGCGGTTACCCATGTGGCCGGGGTACCGACCGTCTGGTTCTCGATGTTCGCGCACCTCGACAGCACGGGAAGGGACATGCCGCCTATCCGCCAGGCCCTTTCGGGCGGCGCCGCCGTACCGCCGAGCGTGGTCGAGCGGCTGATGCGTGCCGGCGTGCGCGTGGTCCAGGCTTGGGGCATGACGGAAACCTCGCCGATCGCAACGGTCACTTACGAACCGGCCGGATGGGACGATATGACCTTCGAGGAGCAGGTCCTGGTCAAGAGCTTCCAGGGCCGCCCGCTCTACGGCAGCGAAGTCCGCATCGTCCCTCTCGCCGGAGAGGAGAAGGCAGGCGGCGAGGCAGACGGCATCGAGGTCGGGGGCATCGGAGCGGAGGGCAGGGCATCGTCCGGCGCCCTGCAAGTGCGCGGTGCCTGGACCGTACGCCGCTATTTCGGTGCCGAGGAGGACTGCGTAGACAGCGATCAGTGGTTCGATACTGGCGACGTGGCTGCGATCCAGCCCGACGGCGCCTTGCGGATCACGGATCGCACCAAAGATCTCATAAAATCCGGCGGCGAGTGGATCAGTTCGGTCGAACTCGAAAATGCCGCCGTGGCGCATCCCGATGTCATGGAAGCGGCGGCCATCGGCATTTCGCATCCGAAATGGGACGAGCGGCCGCTGCTGGTCGTCATCCGCAGACCGGAAAGCGCGATCGACGAGCGCCAGCTATTGGCATTCCTGGCGGGCCGAGTGGCCAGGTGGTGGTTGCCGGACGCGATCGAATTCGTGTCCGACATACCCCACACCGGCAGCGGGAAGATCAGCAAGAAAGACCTGCGCGAACGTTTCCGGGGTTATCGCCTGCCGGATTGACCCTTCAGCAGGGCCGCTCAGTTACCGTCGTTCTTCTGGACGTTGTCGGCAGCGTTCTCTGCCGCGTTGCCGACCTTGTTCGCGGCCGAGCCTACATTGTTGGCCGCTTCGGTGATGGCATCGTCCTTGGCGGTTTCGCTCTGCGTGCCCTTGCTGAAGAGGTAGATGCCGCCGACAACCGCGATCAGCAGGATCAGCGCCATCACGATGCCCGTCGCTCCTCCCGATGATCCGCGTTCGCGGATGATCGTCGTGGTGGTGGTCGGAGCTTCGGGCGCGCGTTCGGTCGTTACGGTTTCATCGGCCATGACAGCCTCCTGTCCATTTTTATCGTTGGGCAGGGAACGCGCGAGGATGGTTTTCGGTTGCGGAGCGCCTCAGACGGTCACGCGCACCTGGCTCGCTTCACCGACGCGGACATGGACCTGGTAATAGTACTTGCCGGAGGGCCTGCCGTCGGAGGAAAAGTTGATCCGCACCTGCTGGGCAACCCCGCGCACCACGATCCGGCGCTTCTGAAGCCGCTTGCGGACCTGGTCGAGATCGACCGTGCCGATGAAGGCCTGCATAGCCGCAGGCGTCATGGCCACGGTCAGGCAATTGCGGTCGCGGTAGTCGTCTTCGGAGTTGAGGTAGAACAGTCCGTTCTGCTGCCCGACTTCGACGACGGGCATTTCGAACATGCCGGCCACCCCGGCTTTTTCGCCGAGATAGGAGGCATACGTTACCGCCTCGATAGCGGAAAGGCATCCCCGGGCGCAGGAAAGCGCGCGGAAGGCCGGCGGTGCGGCTGCGATGCGAGTTGTCTCGACAGGGTTGGCGGGGGCAGAGGCAGAGGCAGGCGGAGCGGCTGGGGTGGAAGCCGCCGGCGCGACAGTGGCGGCCAAAAGAGCGAGAGTTGCCAGCAACATGGAATCAGCCTCCACCTGTATTTCGAAACGAAGGCTATAGCAGCGAAAGTTGACCGTCCAGCGACGGCCGGCGGAAGGCCGTGCTGTCCAGCAGGATCGCCGGTTTCGAGAATCCCATGCGGGTCATCGCCACCTTGAATCGCCTGCGGAACAGATCGGCCCAGACGCCGGTGGGGCGCATGCGGGTGAAGAAATCCGGATCGTTGTCGCGGCCGCCGCGCAGAGATTGGATCGTGGCCATGACTTTGCCCGCCCGATCCGGAAAATGCACATCCAGCCATTCGCGGAACAGGGGCGCCACTTCATGGGGCAGGCGGACCATGATCCATGTCGCGCGGTCGATACCCTTATCCTTCGCGGCATGAAGGATATCTTCGAGAAACTGATCGGTAATCGAAGGAATGACCGGCGCAATCGAAACGTGGGCGGGCACGCCCGCATCCGCCAGACGCCCCAGCGCGGCGATGCGCTTGGCAGGCGCAGCCGCTCGCGGTTCCAGCAGGCGGGAAAGCTTCGGATCCATGCTCGTCACCGATATGCCCACTTCCACCAGCTTCAGCTTGGCCAGTTCCGCGATCAGGTCGAGATCCTGCAGAACCCGATCCGATTTGGTGGTGATCGTTACCGGATGCCGCGTTTCCAGGCAGACTTCGAGCACATTGCGGGTGATCCGATAGCGGCTTTCGATCGGCTGGTAGGGGTCGGTATTGGTGCCTATGGCAATGGGAGCGGGCCGATAGCCGGGCTTCGCCAGGGTCTGGCGCAGCAACCGTGCCGCATCCGGCTTGGCGAAGAGCTTCGTTTCGAAATCGAGGCCGGGCGAAAGGTCGTGATAGGCGTGGGTCGGCCGCGCGAAGCAGTAGATGCAGCCATGCTCGCATCCCCGGTAAGCGTTGATCGAGCGGTCGAAAGGGATGTCCGGAGACTTGTTGAACGACAGGATCGAGCGAGGATGCTCCTCGGTAACTGTCGTGGCCGGGTGCCGCGCCGGACCGTCGATCTCTTCCGCGGCATCCATCCAGTCCCCGTCGCTCTCCCGCTGCGGCAGGTTGAAACGCCGACTGGCCTGGCCGCTGACGGCACCTCTTCCCTTTTGGATTGGCCCAGGAACTCGCATGCGATTCGTATGAACAAAAAGAGAACAAAATGCAAGCCAAAGCCGTTCGGTTGATATTGCTCCGGCCAGCCCCTAGGCAGGCCCGACAAGCAAAGGAAATCCGATGGCAGGCGCAGCGCGCAGGATAGGGGCCGAGACATCCGCGACGCGAGCGCGCATCGTCACGGCGACCGTGGAATTGATCCGGGACGAAGGCTATGCCGCCGCCAGCACGCGCCGCGTGGCTGCACGCGCAGGGCTCAAGCCGTCGCTGGTGCACTATTATTTCCCCACCACGGACGATCTGCTTCTGGAAGTGTGCCGCCAGGGCGCGGCAGACAGCGACCAGATGATCGAGGAGGCTTTGGCCTCCGCCGATCCTGTCCGGGCGCTCTGGGGGTTCTTCGTGGATACCAGCCGCACGGCCATGTCCGTCGAATTCATGGCCCTGGCCAACCATCGCCCGGCCGTGCGCGAAAAGATGGCCGAGCACAGCATCGCCATGCGCCGCCGCCAGGTCGAGATCCTGGAGCGCCTGCTGGGCGATCGGCTGAAGGCCGTGGAGGGCTTCGACCCGGCCGGGCTCACCGTGATCCTTGCCGGTATCGGCCGTTGCATCGTGATGGAGGAAGGGCTGGGCGCCGAGATGGGCCACGAACAGGCGCGCCGCATCGTCGAATCCTGGCTCGATCGCCTGCAGGGCGCGGGCTGACTTTCGCAAGGGCGATCCATCGCCGCGACGCGCTCGCGCCGATTTGAACAGGCGTTCAGGCCGTGATATTGGAACTCTCGTGAGCCGCTGATTCAGCGGGCCCAATATGACGGGAGAATTCCAGGATGTCGGTCGAGACCCAGACCAGGCTGAAGGCCGAAGAGATCAAGCCGAAGATCGGCAGCCGCGTGCTCAACAGCAGGGAAGACCTGCTCGCCGGAACCGTGGCCACCGAAATCCGTGAGCTGCTGGAGGCGCGCGGCGTGCTCGTGTTCCCGCAAGTGAATTTCACGGACGAGGAGCAGGTCGCCTTCACCAAGACGCTCGGCACGTTCGCGCCTGAGCGGAAGGGCGGCGAGGAGGTGATTTCCAAGATCACCCTCGACGCCAAGGAAAACCCGATGAGCGCCGAGTATCTGAAGGGCTCGCTCTATTGGCACATCGACGGCACCCGCAACGATGTACCCATCCTGGCCTCGCTGCTGTCCTGCCGCGTGCCCAGCCCCCGCGGCACGGGCAACACCGGCTTCGCGAACACTTACGCCGCTTTCGAGGAACTGCCGGCGGACAAGCAGGCCGAATACGAGCAGTACCGCATGATCCACGGCCCCTGGGCCAGCCTCTTCTATTACGAGCCCGAGCCTAGCCTCGCCAAGTTGCAGGGCTATGCGCAGATCGGTGAGCAGGAACTGCCGCTCGTCTGGAAGCACAAGTCTGGCCGCAAGAGCCTGGTGATCGGCTGCACTTCGGCGCAAGTGGTGGGCAAGTCCGCGCTCGAGAGCGCGATGATCATCCATGGTCTGCGCGAATGGGCGACGGGGCCGAAGTTCACTTATAGCCACGAGTGGGAAGTGGGCGATCTCGTCATGTGGGACAACACCGGCACCATGCACCGGGCCGAGGCCTATGACCCCACTTGCGGCCGCATGATGCATCGCACCAAGCTCGAAGGCGAAGAACCCTTCGAATAAGGCGCGCTCCATTAGGCAGGGTGCCGCCGCCCGGGACAAGAAAAAACCCTCCACCTGCGAAGGCGGAGGGTTTTTTGTACCCCAGGTCCGAAGACCCGGGGCTTGGATGCGAAAGGCTCAGGCCCAGGCAGCCATCTTGGTTTCGAGGTTCTGCACGATGGCCTCGAAGAACTGCTCGGTGGTCATCCAGTTCTGGTCCGGACCGATCAGCAGCGCGAGGTCCTTGGTCATCTTGCCGCTTTCGACGGTTTCGATGCAGACCTGTTCCAGCGTCTCGGCGAACTTCACGACTTCCGGCGTTTCGTCGAACTTGCCGCGATAGGCGATGCCGCGCGTCCAGGCGAAGATCGAGGCGATCGGGTTGGTCGAGGTGGCCTTGCCCTGCTGGTGCTGGCGGTAGTGACGGGTCACGGTGCCGTGAGCGGCTTCCGCTTCCACGGTCTTGCCGTCGGGCGAGAGGAGGACCGAGGTCATCAGGCCGAGCGAGCCGAAGCCCTGTGCAACGGTGTCCGACTGGACGTCGCCGTCGTAGTTCTTGCAGGCCCAGACGAACTTGCCCGACCACTTGAGCGCCGAGGCGACCATGTCGTCGATCAGGCGGTGCTCGTAGGTGATGCCGGCGTCCTTGAACTTGGCGGCAAAGCCTTCGTTTTCGAAGACTTCCTGGAACAGGTCCTTGAAGCGGCCGTCATAGGCCTTGAGGATCGTGTTCTTGGTCGAAAGGTAGACCGGCCAGCCGAGGTTGAGGCCGTAGTTGAACGAAGCACGCGCGAAGTCGCGGATCGATTCGTCCAGGTTGTACATCGCCATGGCGACGCCCGGAGCCGGGAAGTCGAACACGTCGAGGTCGATCTTCTCGCCGCTCTCACCGTCCCACACCAGGCGCAGCTTGCCGGGGCCGGGGATCAGGGTGTCGGTGGCCTTGTACTGGTCGCCGAAAGCGTGACGACCGACGACGATCGGGTCGGTCCAGCCCGGAACCAGGCGGGGGACGTTCGAGATCACGATCGGCTCGCGGAAGACGACGCCGCCCAGGATGTTGCGGATCGTGCCGTTGGGCGACTTCCACATCTTCTTGAGGCTGAATTCGGTGACGCGCGCTTCGTCGGGGGTGATGGTCGCGCACTTGACGGCAACGCCATGTTCCTTGGTGGCGTTCGCGGCGTCGACGGTGATCTGGTCGTCGGTCTCGTCGCGCTTCTCGACGGACAGATCGTAATACTTGAGATCGATGTCGAGGTAGGGGAGGATCAGCCGTTCACGGATCCATTCCCAGATGATCCGCGTCATTTCATCGCCGTCCATCTCGACGATGGGATTCTTGACCTTGATTTTTGCCATTCCGGAAAACTCCCCTGGAGGTGAGAAATTGGGGGTCTCTTAGGCAGGCGGGGCACGGCTGGCAAGGCGCTGTCGGGCAGGGCACCCGCTTTGCGCGGGGGCGGAGTTGCGCGCCGCGCATTACGCGCTGGCGATCGTCCGGGGCGAACCGGACTGGCCGCTGCCGCGGCAATCCGCGTTCCGTCAAATTGTAGAAATTTGGGGAAGGTCGGCCCTAGTTCTGGCCGACTGTCCGAATGGTGGGCGTAGCAAGGATTGAACTTGCGACCCCTACGATGTCAACATAGTGCTCTACCACTGAGCTATACGCCCACACCATTCGGTCGGTCCGTTGCGGCATTGTGTGCCGCTCGGTGGAGTGGCCCTCTAACGGTGGTCCCGAGGGTTGGCAACCGGTTTTTTCAAAAAACTTCTTTGGGCCTGTCGATAGCCCTGTGGATAGTTTCGATCAGAGCCGCGCGTGCTCTGAAAGGCCGAATACGCGCTGAACTTCCATAACGATATCACGCAGATGGAAAGGCTTGGACAGGACCTTGGCGTGCGGCGCCTCACGGCTGGCGCGCAAGGACACGGCGGCGAAGCCGGTGATGAACATCACCTTGGTCATCGGAGAAACTTCGGCGCAGCGCTGCGCCAGTTCGATTCCGTCCATTTCGGGCATGACGATGTCCGAAAGCAGAAGGTCGAAGTGTTCTCTTTCCAAATAAGGCAGGGCCTCGGTGCCGCGATCGACGGCCAGCACATCATAGCCGGCGTTTTCCAGCGCGCGGGCAAGATAAGTGCGCATGGCCTGGTCGTCTTCGGCAAGCAGGATGCGGATCATCGCGTTTTCATATCCAGATTCGGGGCCAAACCACGGCCAGATTCGTCGGGTGGCGCGTCGCACGCTCTTATGCTCCAAGCCATAACCCCTGTCTGGTTAAAATTCTCGCTAGGATTACGAAGTGATCGGGATCGGGACGCTTTGACAGCGGGACTGGAAAGGGCCAGCGTAGTGGGCATGATCGATCCATTGGGCGCGAATGATTCGCAACAAGGTGCCGGAGGCCGCATTCCCGGCGCTCCCGGCATTCCCGCTTTCGTCCTATCGGCGCCCGAACCTTCGGCCATTCCCGTCCTGATCGCGGCGCCTCATGCGGGGCGGGCCTATCCTTCGTCGCTTCTCAAGGACATGCGGCAGCCGGAAACCGTCTCGATCAGGCTGGAGGATCGCCTTGTCGACCGCATCGCCAAGGGCGTGGCGCGGGCGACGGGCGCTTCGCTGCTGTTCGCCCAGGCGCCGCGCGCGATGATCGATCTCAACCGCGCGCCCGACGATGTCGACTGGGACATGTTTTCGCGCGCGTCGCGCCCTGCCGGACATCGCGGATTGCCGAGTCGGCGGGTGCGAAGCGGACTGGGGCTGATACCGCGCCGCCTTCCCGGTGTCGGAGAAATCTGGCGCGGCCGGCTCGAGGAGAGCGATCTCAGGGCTCGGATCGACGGGGTGCATGAACCTTACCATGCGGCCCTGGCGAGCGCCCTGAGCGGGCTGCGTGAGCGCTGGGGGGCGGCATTGCTGCTCGACCTCCACTCCATGCCGCCGCTGGCGGCGCGGCTTGGCTCCGAGCCTGTGCGTTTCGTGCTGGGGGACAAGTTCGGTGCCAGTTGCCACGGCAGCCTTGTGGGAGCCTGTTTCTCGCACTTTGCGCATCATGGGTGGGAGGCGTCGCACAATCGTCCCTACGCGGGCGGATATGTGCTGGAGCGACATGGGCGGCCTGCCGAGGCGATCCATGCCATGCAGCTGGAGATCGACCGTAGCTGCTACCTCGATTCGCGTCTGCTGGAGCCGGGTCCGGGCATGGAGGCGATGATAGAACTGCTGTCAGGGCTGGTACGCCAACTGGCTGCGACCGTCTGCGAGTTGGCGCAGGATTCGGGCAGGGGTATGGCGCAGGCGGCCGAATAGCCCGGGTGCCGCTCGAAACCGCGTATATCTGAGATCTGGAAAATGCCCGCAGGCGATGCGGTCTTCAGAATCGCTTGAGCCCATAAAAAACCACCTCGCGCAATGCGCGAGGTGGCCAAGGTTCAGGGAGGAGGTGCACGATGTGCACCAGCCTGACCGGGCCATGAGGGTAGCGCCGATCAGGTAGCCCTAACATAGCAAGCCTGATCGCACATTCAACCCCTAGAATGGGGTACGCAACATATGTTTTGCAAGAGCGCGTTTGGATAGCGTCGCATAATGGAGCGGAGGTGTGACAAATTTGTCATAAACCTCCGCTCCGAGCGGGTTTAGCCGCTGGTTCTCAGGCGCTCGGCAGGATCTGCGGGCCCTTGCCCTGCGAAACCTGGCGGCCGAAGATCTCGCGTACGAGGTCGAGCGAGAAGAGGTGGGCGTAGATCAGCGGCAGCATGCCGTTCTGGTTCCACTGGCGCAGAACGTCACCGCGCATTTCGCGCAGCTTGTTCTCGTCGACCATCTGGAAGCCGCGATACGTGAAGGGCTGGCCGGTGCCGATGTCGATGTTCAGCTCGCCGTCCATCAGCAGGTTGTGCTTGGCCAATTCCGCCATGAAGTTGGCGGTCTTGGTGCCGGCGATCTCGAAGTTCTCGCAGAACTTGAGCATGTTGGTGGTGGCTTCGGTCGGCTCGGTGCCGTTGAACAGGGCTTCGCCCTCGTCGCCTTCACCCACCAGGTCGCTGGTCGGGTCGATGCAGAGCGACAGTTCCTCGGCGTCGGGACGCAGGCGTGCCAGCATGAAGGGATAGCGGCGCGCGTAGGCCGGAATGTAGACCGGGGTGTTCACGGTGCCGTCTTCGTCGACGTAGACGTTCACGCCTTCGTTCATGCCCATCAGCACCAGCGGGACCGGATTTTCGCCTGCCGTGAAGATGATCGGGAAGTTGCGCTGCGCCTGCGGGAATTCCTCGACGGTCAGCGGGATCGAATTCACGCCGACGAGCCAGGTCGCCTTGTCGGTCGAGCGGGTCTTCCAGGTGGTGTGCTGCTGCGAATTGAGCGGCACGAGGTCCTTGTAGAACAGGGGCAGGGCAGGATTCTGCGGCGCGGTGGCCATTGCGATACTCTCCGCAAGACAGGGAAATTTTGAAGGCGTCGCTTTAGGGGCTGCGCGGGGCGGGCGCAAGCGCCGGCCCCGCCGGAACGGGGATATTGCGCGAGTCGGCTTTTGGCGGCGTGTTCGGCGATATTATCCTGTCAGATCAGCTTGCCGGGATTGAGCAGCCCTTGCGGGTCGAGTGCCTGTTTCACCGCGCGCAGGATGGACAGGGCCACCGGATCGCCGAGGCGCGCCAGTTCGTCGCGTTTGAGCTGGCCGATGCCGTGCTCGGCCGAGATCGAGCCGCCCCATTCGGTGACGAGGTCGTGGACGTAGCGGCTGATCGCCTTGCCCTCGCCGGCCTGCCAGGCGGGGCCGTCGGTCACGCTGGGGGCGATGACGTGGTAATGCACGTTGCCGTCTCCGAGATGTCCGAAAGCGATGGCCTCGGTGCCGGGCCATTTCGCCTCGATCATCGGGATGGTCGTTTCCACGAAGTCGGGCATCTTCTCGACCGGCACCGAAATGTCGTGCTGGACCGCCGGACCGCGGGCCCGCTCGGCGGGCGAGATCGATTCGCGCAGGAGCCACATGGCCTCAGCCTGGGCTTCGCTGGCGGACATGGCGGCGTCCTCCACCAGTTCGCCCTCGAAGGCATCGGCCATCATCGCCTCGCAGCGGTCCCGCAGGGTCGCGGCTGCCGAGCGGTCCGCCACCACTTCGATCAGGACGTGCCAAGCATGCGCGTCTGCAAGCGGCGCGCGCGCATCGGGCAAGTGGTCGAGCACGGCTTCGAGGCAGGCCTGGGGCAGCACTTCGAAGCCTTCGAGCGCCTCTCCGGCCGCCGCCTCGCAGTGGAGCAGGAGCTTTCGCGCCGCGCCCAGCGAGGGAACACCTGCCCAGATGACCACGCGTTCGGCGACGGCCGGGAGCAGGGCGAGGGTTGCGGCGGTGACCACGCCCATCGTCCCTTCGGACCCGATCAGCAATTGCTTGAGGTCGAAACCGCGGTTGTCCTTCTTGAGCGGCGTCAGCATCGAGAAGATCCGGCCATCGGCCATGACGGCTTCCAACCCCAGCACCAAGGCCCGCATCGAACCATGGCGCAGCACCTGGGTGCCGCCGGCATTGGTCGAGATCAGCCCGCCGACCGTGGCGGAGCCTTTGCCGCCGAGCGAGAGGGGAAAGCGCAAGTCCTGCGCTTCGGCAGCTTCGTGAAGCGTCTGGAGAACGACCCCCGCCTCGCAGGTTACTTGCCGGGCCTCGGCATCGAGCGCGCGAATCGCGTTCATCCGGCGCAGCGACAGGAGCAGCGCCGAACCGCTGGCGTCCGGGGTCGCGCCACCGGACATGCCGCTGTTGCCGCCCTGCGGTACGATCGGCACGCCGTGCTTCGAGCAGAGCCGCAGAAGCGCGGAGACTTCCTCCGCATCAGCCGGCGAGGCGAGCGCCACGGCCGCGCCGGTGTAACGGCCGCGCCAGTCGGTCAGCCAGGGCGTGACGAGTTCCGCATCGGTGGTGAATCCACGCGGACCGAGCAGGTCGGCGGCTTCGGCGAGAAAGCTGTCGGTATGGGTCATGGGGGCGATATGGCACAGGCGCGAACAGGTTTCACCAGCACTCTTCGCAAGATAGGCAGCACTCTTCGCGGGATAGGAAGGCGGTTGGCGTTGCGCCAAGTTAAGCGCTGGTTCAAGCTCCTGCGCTATGGCGACGGTTAAAGCGCGCCCGGGGACCGTTCCTTTTCATGAATCTCGCTTCCGTCCTGCTCTATCCGTTTGCGCTGCTGCTTCCCGCAGTCGGCCTGGGCGGAGGTGGGCGCGCGAAGCACGAAGATCGTCCAGAAACCCCCGCTGCCACGGCCGCGCCGGCTGAGCAGGGCTACGTCTGGCCGGAAGAACTGCCCGATTCGCCCAGCGCATGGCGCTTCGCCGCCGAGGCTTTCGAGCATGTCGAGCCGGACAGTGCCTGGCAGGTGCGAATCGAGCAGCGCATGACCATCCGAATCAGCCCGCGCGCGCAGATGCCCGCTCCGCCGGAGATGCTCATGGGCATGCCGGGGCGCGAGGACGATCGGCCGCGTTATTCGGAACGCAAGATCGGCAAGTGCCTGCCGATGTCCGGGATTGCCGGGGTCCAGCCCGACGGTCAGAGCCGCCTGCTGCTGTTCATGCGCGATCGCCGCGTGGTCGGCGCGGACCTGGAGCGCGGGTGCCGGGCAGGCGCATTCTACTCGGGTTTCCTGCTTTCCCGCACGTCCGACGGCCAGCTTTGCATCGATCGCGACGAGTTGCTTTCGCGCAGCGGCACGACCTGCAAGCTGTCACGCATCCGTCAGCTTGTGGTGGCGCGATAGGCTGTCACGGAACACGCGCGGGGCGACAGATGCGTTTCGCGCGGCTTTTGCGAAGGCGAATCTTGCGGCCTGAAGCGGGCAGGGCGTGGATTTCCTTGACTTCTGCGGTATTTCCCGCCTAGGCGGCGCGCAGGTGTACGATTGGCATGCGCGTGAATCATATGATTCGGGTCTCGCTGCCGCGCCGCGACATAATCGAAGTACCCTGCATTCTCGCAAGACTCCTGCCTATGAGACCTGTCTGTCTATGAACTTTGCCGATCTCGGCCTGTCTGACGAACTGCTGCAAGCGGTTGAAACCGCTGGCTATAGCGAGCCGACTCCCATTCAGGCGCAAGCCATCCCGCCGGTCCTGATGATGAAGGACCTCATCGGCATCGCCCAGACCGGGACCGGCAAGACGGCCAGCTTCGTGCTACCGATGATCGACATTCTCGCGCATGGCCGACGCCGCGCGCTGATGCCGCGTTCGCTGATTCTCGAGCCGACGCGCGAACTCGCTGCGCAGGTTGCCGAAAACTTCGAGAAGTACGGCAAGAACCACGATCTCAAGATGGCCCTGCTGATCGGCGGCGTGCAGATGGGTGATCAGCTCAAGGCGCTGTCAAGCGGCGTCGACGTGCTGATCGCGACTCCGGGCCGCCTGATGGACCTGTTCGAGCGCGGCAAGATCATGCTCACGGGTTGCGAACTGCTCGTCATCGACGAGGCGGACCGCATGCTCGACATGGGCTTCATCCCCGACATCGAGACGATCTGCTCCAAGCTGCCGACCAACCGGCAGACGCTGCTGTTCTCGGCGACCATGCCGCCCGTGATCAAGAAGCTTGCGGATCGCTTCCTGTCGAGCCCGAAATATATCGAAGTCGCCCGCCCGGCGACGGCGAACACCAATATCGTCCAGCACAAGGTGGCGGTGCAGTCGCGCAAGAAGCGCGAAGTGCTGCGCGACCTGCTTCGCACTGACAACGTCTCTACCGCGATCGTCTTCGCCAACCGCAAGACTACCGTTCGCGAACTGGCCAAGAGCCTGAAACAGCATGGTTTTGCGGCCGGCGAAATCCATGGCGACATGGACCAGCCCGCCCGTCTGGCAGAGCTGCAGCGGTTCAAGGATGGTGCGGTCAATATCCTCGTCGCGTCCGACGTCGCTGCCCGCGGCCTGGACGTGAAGGGCGTAAGCCACGTCTTCAACTTCGATACGCCCTGGCACCCGGACGACTATGTCCACCGCATCGGCCGCACGGGCCGTGGCGGCGCATCGGGCCGTGCTTTCACGTTCGTGACCCCGGAAGATGCCGAGGCGATCGACAATGTCGAAAAGCTCACTGGCGGGAAGATCCCGGTCTATCAGATGGCGGCCGAGGAGGCCGCTGAGGCTCCGGCCCGTGAAGAGAAGCCCCGCCGTGAAAAGCGTGAGCGGTCTTCGGCCCGCGAAGAGCGTCCGGCCCGTGAGGAGCGCCCGGTGCGCGAAGAGCGAGTCGCTAGTGAAGAGCGCGCGCCGGTTCGCGAAGAGCGGCCTGCCCGCGAAGAGCGTGCACCGCGCCGCGAAAGCCGCGGGGAAGAGCAGCGCCGCGAGCGCCGTTCGGATGGCAACCGGTCGCGCCGCCGCGATCAGGAGCCGGCTGACGACGGCTGGAACGGCCCGATCCCGGAATTCCTCCACGTTTCGGCGCTCGCCTGAGCGCACGATCGGGGAAATGCCCTGAAGGGTGTTTTTCCAGCTAATTCAAAAACGCCCCGCTTTCTCTTCGGAGGAAGCGGGGCGTTTTTGCGTTGCGCCTGAGCGTGGGTGATCTCGCTTGCGTGGCTGCACGGCCGCATGCCAGACTGCTTTCGAAGAGGCTGTCTGCTGCGGGGATCCGATGAAATACAGGTACATGCTGGCGTTCGTAGGCGTGTTTGCGGCTTCCTGCGGCGCGCAGGCCGGTCCCCGGCCGGAAGCGGTCGTCGAGGGCGGCAAGCTGGCCGGCCGCGTCGAGAACGGCGTGGCCAGCTGGAAGGGCATTCCTTTCGCCGCGCCGCCGGTCGGTCCCTTGCGCTGGCGCGCGCCGCAACCCGCCGCCGCCTGGCAGGGAACCCGCGAGGCCACGACTTATGGCCATGACTGCATGCAGAAGCCCTTCGACGGAGACGCGGCGCCGCTCGGCACGCCGCCTGCCGAGGATTGCCTCTACGCCAATGTCTGGCGTCCTGCCGCAGCCAAGGGCAAGCTGCCGGTGGTCGTGTGGATCTACGGCGGCGGCTTCGTGAACGGGGGCGCTTCGCCGCCGACCTATTCCGGCGCGGAACTGGCGCGGCAGGGCGTCCTGTTCTTCAGCTTCAACTACCGCATCGGTCGCTTCGGGACTTTCGCGCATCCGGCGCTTACCCGGGCGGCGGAGGACGGCGGGATGGTGGGCAACTACGGCTACATGGACCAGCTCGCCGCGCTGCGCTGGGTTCAGCGCAACATCGCGGCTTTCGGGGGCGATCCGGCCAATGTCACCATCATCGGCGAGAGCGCCGGCGGCATGTCGGTGAACAATCTCGTGACCTCGCCCGAGGCCGATGGCCTGTTTCACAAAGCGGTCGTGATGTCGGGCGGGAACGGCACGAGCCTGGCCAATCCGGATCTTGCCGCGGCGGAAGAGATCGGTGGCCGCTTCGGGCAGTCCAAGGGCATCGCTCCGGGCGACCCGGAGGCTCTGGCGAAATTGCGCGGATTGACGGCCGAGCAAGTGATCGACGGCCTCAATCTCGCGGCGCTGTTCACGCCGCCCGGGGGCTTGCGGACCTTCGCCAGTCCCTTCTCCGATGGCCGCATAGCGGTGGACCAGCGCGAGGCTTATGAAACCAACCGTTTCCACCACGTTCCGATGATGATCGGCGCGACCAGCGACGACATCGGCGGCGTCAGTGGCGGCATGGTAGCCGGCGCGCGGCAGATCTCCGGCCTTGTCGCCAAGGCGGGCGTTCCGGTCTACGAGTACCGCTTCTCCTACGTTGCGTCCTCGCTGGAAGGCGGCGGCAAGGGTGCCGGCCACGCTACCGACATCCCGTTCTTCCTCGATACCCAGGCGGTGAAATATGGAGACCGGACCAGTGCGCGGGACAAGGCGATGGGCCGGATCGTCAGCGCCTATCTCGTGAATTTCGCGCGCACCGGCGATCCCAACGGCGCCTCCTTGCCGAAGTGGTCGCCGCGCGCCGGGGAGGGCGGGGATCTTCTCGACTTTGCAGCCGATGGCACGGCGCGCTTCGAACGCGATCCGTGGATCGAGCAGATTCGCGCGGCGCCGGTAAAGACCGGCCTCTGAAATGGCATCAAGCTGGCAGGTTGGCCCGCGTCAGCCTGCCGGTTTGACGAAACTGTCGAGCACGCGCTTGAGCCCGGCCTGTTCGAATTCGATCTCCAGCTTGTTGCCTTCCTGGGAGATCACCGCGCCGTAGCCGAACTTCTCATGGAACACGCGGCTGCCGATTTCGATGTCGGTACGCGGTTTGGCGGCGAAGCTGGCCGCACTGCGCGTCGATTCGGCGATCTTGCGCGGCGTGGTATCGAATTCCCGGGCTGCGGCGCGCTGCCACCCCGGGCCGCGCGTTACCGTGCGGGCGGGCTGGGCGCGGGCCACTTCGGCAAAGGGATCCGCCATTTCGGACCACTGCGCCCGCCAGAGCGAAGCGCCGCCGCTCAGCGTGGTTTCGCTCTCGACGTGATCGTCCGGAAGTTCGGCAATGAAGCGCGAGGGGATCGAACTGGTCCACTGGCCGTAGATCCGCCGATTGGCCGCGTGCAGGATGGTGCACTTGCGCCGCGCGCGGGTGATCGCGACGTAGGCGAGCCGGCGCTCTTCCTCCAGGCTGGCCAATCCGCCTTCGTCCATCGCCCGCTGCGAGGGGAACACGCCTTCCTCCCAGCCGGGCAGGAACACATGCTCGAACTCGAGTCCCTTGGCCGCATGCATGGTCATGATCGTGACCTTTTCCTCGTCGGAGGCGGCGTCGTTGTCCATGACCAGGCTGACGTGCTCGAGGAAATCGCCGAGCGTCTCGTATTCCTCCATGGCCCGCGCCAGTTCGACGAGGTTTTCGAGGCGTCCGCTGGCTTCGGGCGTCTTCTCGGCCTGGAGCGCGTCCGTATAGCCGCTCTCATCCAAGACGGTACGCATGAGATCGGCTGGGTTCTCGGTGCCGGAAAGGTCCCGCCACCGCGCGAAGTCGCGCATCAGCGACAGGAACGTGTTGCGCGGACGGGCCGGCAATTCGTCGCTGTCGGCGATCTCGATCGCGGCCATGGCAAGCGGGATGTTCCGGCGGCGAGCGAGTGTGTGCAGCGCCTCCAGCGCCTTGGCGCCCAGGCCGCGCTTGGGGGCATTGTAGATGCGCTCGAAGGCAAGGTCGTCCGCCGGCTGCGCGATCACGCGCAGATAGGCGAGGGCATCGCGGATCTCGGCGCGTTCGTAGAAGCGGAAGCCGCCGACGATGCGGTATTTCATGCCGATCGAGATGAACCGGTCTTCGAATTCGCGGGTCTGGTACTGTGCGCGCACCAGGATGGCCACCTGGTCGAGCGGGGCGCCTTCGCGTTCCAGCCGCTCTATCTCGTCGCCCACGCGGCGCGCTTCCTCGGGGGCATCCCAGACGCCGATCACGCGGACCTTGTCGCCGGGATGGCGCTCGGTCCACAGCGTCTTGCCGAGGCGCTGGGTATTCTCGCCGATCAGGCCCGAAGCGGCGGCGAGGATCTGCGGGGTGGAGCGATAGTTCTGCTCCAGCCGGATCACCTTGGCGCCCGGAAAATCCTTTTCGAACTTGAGGATATTGGCCACTTCGGCGCCGCGCCAGGAATAGATCGACTGATCGTCGTCTCCCACCACGCAGATGTTCTTGCGCTCCTGCGCGATGAGCCGGAGCCACAGGTACTGGACCTGGTTGGTGTCCTGGTACTCGTCCACCATCACGTATTTGAACCGCTGCTGATACTGTTCCAGCACCTCGCGGTGAGTGCGCAGGATGTTGAGCATGTGCAGAAGGAGGTCGCCGAAATCGCAGGCGTTCACGGCCTTCAGGCGGTCCTGATAGAGCTGGTAGAACTTCTGCCCGCGGCCATTGGCATAGGCCTCGTTCTCGCCTGCATCGAGGTCGGCCGGGTTGAGGCCGCGATTCTTCCAGCGATCGATGCAACCTGCAAGCTGGCGGGCGGGCCAGCGCTTTTCGTCCAGCCCTTCGGCCTGGATGAGTTGCTTGAGCAGGCGCAACTGATCGTCGGTATCGATGATCGTGTAGTTGGGTTGCAGCCCCACCAGCTCCGCATGGCGGCGCAGCATCTTGGCGGCGATGGCGTGGAACGTGCCCAGCCAGGGCATTCCTTCCACGGCCGGGCCGATCAGGTGCCCCACGCGCTCGCGCATTTCGCGGGCGGCCTTGTTGGTGAACGTGACGCAGAGAATCTCGCTCGGCCAGGCGAGGCGGCTGCGCACCAGATGCGCGAGGCGGCGGGTGAGCGCCGCCGTCTTGCCCGTGCCGGCCCCGGCCAGCATCAGCACCGCGCCTTCGGTGGTCAGCACGGCCTCTCGCTGCGGCGGGTTGAGCCCTTCCAGCAGGGGGTCCGAGGAGGCTTCGGGCAGGGAGGATTGCAGATCGTTCACCCGTGAACATCTAGGGAACGGGATGTCGTGGCGCAAGGCCGGTTCGTCGCAGCCCCGGAACAATCCCCCGGCGCCGGGAGTCGCCTAGTCACGGAAAAGAATAACCAGAAACACGAGCAGATGGAGAGTGAGTCATGCACAAATATCTCCTTTCGGGCGCGGCAGCCCTGGCCATCCTGGGCATGTCCGGCGCCGTCCAGGCCCAAGACACCGCTGGGGATACCGGCACCCCGGACACTGCCGGCGAGATGCCCCCTGTGCCGGAAGCCCCGCCGCCGCCCGCAACCCCTTCCGATTCCAGCATGCCCTCGGGCATGGCCGGGGCCAAGCCCATCACCTCCTCGACCATGACACCCGACCAGAAGTCCATGTACGACGCCTGGCCGGCCGCCCAGCGCGCGGATTACGACTCGTGGACGCCGGAGTATCAAGCCTATTACTGGAGCCTCACGGCGCCGCAGCAGAAGGGCTACTGGGCGCTCACCCCGGACCAGCGCGGGCAAATCTACAAGATGACCCCGGAGCAGCAGGCGATCGCTTGGAACTCGATATCGCAGCAGATGGCCGGCAAGACACCGACGACGCCCCCGGCACAGGCGAACCCTCCGGGTGAAGGCATGCCGACGACCGGCGTTCCCGATCCGCAATATGCCGACCAGACGGTGCGTCCGGCCATGCCGGCCGACCAGACCTATCAGGGCGGCCCCTACAAGGGTGCGATGACGCCGCCGCCTGCGACCGCGATGAACAAGGATTATCCGGTCTGCAGCAAGACCGTGAAGGATGGCTGTCGCAATCGCGGCGGCAAGTAAGCCGGGCGAGACCGTCCCGAACCTTGTCCGGGACGGTACTGCCTTCTAGCCGACGGGCCGCAGCAGATGCAGGCGGGCTTTGCCGACATCGCGCGAGCTTTCGAGTTCGAAGCCCTTGATGGAAACGCCTTCCGTCTTGGCGGTCTCCAGGCTGACCCAGGTCTGTTCGCCGATCCAGCCGAGCCGCGCGAGCTTGTCGATCGCGACTGCGCCGGCGCCCGTCTCGTAAGGCGGGTCGAGCAGAACGAGGTCGAGTGTTCCCTTGGCGGGGCCGAGCGCCATGACCGACCCGGCGCGAACGTCGCTCCGGCCTTGGGCCTGAAGATTGGCGATATTGGCGCGAATCGCGCGGACCGCTGCCGGGTCCTGGTCGACGAAGAGGCAATGGGCCGCGCCGCGCGACAGCGCCTCAAGGCCCAACGCACCCGATCCCGCGAAGAGATCCGCGACTTTCAGGCCCTCGAATGTACCGAGCCGGCTGGCCAGCATCGAGAACAGCGTCTCTCGCGTGCGGTCCGCCGTCGGCCGGGTGGTATCGCCTTCGGGCGCTGCCAGCTTGCGGCCGCGCCATTCGCCCGCGACGATGCGCAGGCCCGTCTTCACGGCTGTGCCCCTGGCCGCGGGCCCCTTCACGACTTGATGCTCGGCAGGGTTTTGCGGAAGTTTTCGAGATCGCGCTGGCTAACCTCGAAGGCCATGCCCTTGGGCAGGTCGAGCAGGCGGAAAGGTCCGTAAGACGTGCGAATCAGGCGGCTGACCTGAAGGCCGAGGTGTTCGAGAACACGGCGGACTTCGCGGTTCTTACCTTCGGTCAGAGTCATCTCGATCCACTGGTTGCGCCCGGTGCGGCGCTCCATGTTGGCGTCGATCTTGCCGTAGACCACGCCTTCGATCTCGATTCCTTCGATCAGGTCTTCGAGCTGTCCCTGGCTGATGTCGCCGAAAGTACGGGCGCGATAAGTACGCGGCACGCCGGTGGCGGGCAGTTCCAGCTCGCGCTTGAACTCGCCGTCATTGGTCAGCAGCAGCAGCCCCTCGGTACTGAGATCAAGACGGCCTATCGGCATCACCCTGCCGCTGCCTTCGGGCAGGGCATTGCGCAAGGCGGTGTAGATCGTCGGCCGGCCGGCGGGATCACGCTCGGCGGTGAGCAGGCCGGCCGGCTTGTGGAAGGCGAAGAGGCGGGTTTCCTGGGCCTCGCGGACCGGGTTGCCGTCCACGGTGACGCCCTTGAGGTTGGCGAGCACGGTCGAGGGGGTCTCGATCACGTCTTCACCCAGCTTCACGCGGCCTTCGATGATCAGGCGTTCGGCTTCGCGGCGGCTGGCGATGCCGGCACGGGCCAGCAGCTTGGCGATGCGCTCGCCCTCGCGCACGGGCAACCCGGCGGACTTGGGCGTGGGCGCTGCCGCCTGGGGCGCCGAGCGGGGGGGCTTGCGACGCGGGCGTTCACTGTCGAAGCGGCCGGAATCCGACGGACGGGGACCGCGCGGCGCATAAGCGCTGCCGCGCGATTCCTGCTCGCCGAAACGAGCGCCGGGGCCGCGGCGCGGCGCGGCGTCACGCGCCGGAGCGGTGGTGCGGGCAGAGCGCTCGCCGCGTGCCGGGGCGCCATCGCGCGATGGCCGATCTTCGCGGAAAGGCCGATCCTCGCGGAAGGGACGGTCGCCACGATCAGGGCGTTCGGTGCGGGCCGGACGATCATCGCGCGAACGACGTTCATCGCGCACGGGGCGTTCGTTACGGCCGAAGAGCTTTTCGTCACGGCCGCTGCGGCCTGAGCGGCCGCCGCGGGCGGGGCGTTCGTCGCGCGTCGATCGCGTATCGCGGGGGTTGCGGCCGTCCCGCGAATCCCGGGCGCTGCGCGTATCGCGCGCATCCCGTGCGGGGCCATCGCGAAACGCGCGTCCCCGGCCGCCTTCTTCCCGTCCCGCATCGCTCCGGGTCGCGCCGTCGCGTGCCGTCCGGTCGGCGCCGCGCCGGCCCGAGGTGCCTGAAGTGGTGCGCGAGGGGCCACGCGAGGAGCCGCCATCGCGGGAAGAGCCGCCACGCTTCGGGCCGCCGGATTTGAAAGGAGGTTTGGACATTCGCCCGCCCATACCTGTTGATCGCCGCTTCATCCAGCCTTCCCTTCGGGAAACCACGCGTTACGGTCGCGCAGGGCCCGTCCCCGGAGTTTGCCAACGGAGAATATTGGATGTCTGAAGCCTCTGCTGCCCCGAAGCCCGGCTTGGGGACGGTGATTCGCGCTTTGGGCAATCGGAAGACCGGGTTCATGGCGGTCTTCGGGTTTGCGGCCGGTCTGCCGTACTCGCTCCTGCTCGGCACGCTTTATGCCTGGCTGTCCGATGCCCATGTCGATCTGGAGACGATGGGCGTATTTTCGCTGATCGGGCTGGCTTACGCGTTCAAGTTCCTCTGGTCGCCCGCGCTCGACCGCATCGACCTGCCCGGCCTTCGCCGCCTTGGCCGCCGCAAGCAGTGGATCGTGACGGCGCAGGTCCTTCTCGGCATCATTCTGGTGACGCTGTCGCAGCTCGATCCGGTCGCGGCGCTGGGCCTGTTCTCGCTGCTGGCGGGCATCGGCGCCTTCGCCTCGGCCACGCAGGACATCGCCATCGACGCCTGGCGCGTCGACGTGGCGGACGACGTGGCGACCATCGACATGCTCTCTACGGTATTCCAGATGGGCTATCGCATCGCCGCGCTCGTCGGCGGGGCATTGGCCCTGATCCTGGCCGAGCGGATCGGCTGGACTTCGGTGTTCCTGGTCATGGGGCTGATTCTCGTGGCTGCGGGCGTGATCTGCCTCTTCGCGCCCGATGCGGATGCTGTCGCGCCGAGCGCCGAAGACCGGGACGAACTGCTGGAACTGCGCGAGGCGGGGCAGTTGAGCCCGCGCGTGCGCACGATTGCGCTGGCGCTGGTGGGCCTGCTGTGGGGCTGGGCGCTGGTTACCGTGGGAATCTTCATGGTCCGCTCGCTGGGCAGCGATCCGGGAGCGCGGCCCGATGCCGTCGATTTCGTGTCGACCACCGGCCCGCTCATCGTCATCGCCACCATCATCCTGCCTGCCTCCATCGCGGCGGTGCTGGTCTATCTGCAGCGCAGCGGACGTCATCTCCTGACGCAGGCCGTGCCGCACGACGGGACCGGTTCGCGCGTGGCGGACCACCTCTACCGCGCCCTGATCCTGCCGCTGACCGAATTGGTGGGGCGCATGGGCTGGGGCCTGGTGCTCGCTCTGGCGCTGGTGCTGACGTATCGCATCTGCGATTCGATCTGGGGCACTTTCGCTTATCCCTTCTACCTGGGCGAACTGAAGTACACGAAGGACGAAGTGGCCATCGCCTCCAAGTTCTTCGGCGTGGGCGCCATCGTTCTGGGCCTCGCGCTCGGGGGTACGCTGCTGACGGTGATCGGCCGCATGGCCACGCTCACGCTCGGCGCGATCCTCGCAGCGGTCACCAACCTGCTCTATGCGGACCTCGCCCTCGGCGGCGCGCGCATGGCCTTGGTGAGCGATTTGCTGGGCGTGACCTGGCTGGTCGAGCAGCTTGGCGGAGAGCCGCGCCTGGGCACGCTGATGGTCACGATCGGCACGGAGAACCTGGCGACGGGCATTGCCGGCGCGGCCTATATCGCCTGGCTCTCGTCCATCGTCTCCAAGGGTTACAGCGCGGTGCAATATGCGCTGCTCTCCTCGCTGACCTTGCTGGTGGGAACGCTGGGGCGCGGCGCGCTGGGACAGCTCATCCAGCAGCAGGGCTATTACCGGATGTTCGTGCTCGTCACCTGGATCGGCACGATCGCCATCGTCCTGTGCCTGCTGGAATGGTGGCGCGTGGCCCGCCAGGCGCGGCGCGCGCGCCTGGCCTGAGGCCTAGTCCGGCACTTCGTCGTTGGCCTTGAGCACCACGCCGGACAGATAGAGCGATCCGGCGATCAATACCGGCAGGCCATCGTCCGGCAGCGCGGCAAGCGCATCGGCCACGCTTTCGGCGCCGAGCGCGCCCGGGCCGAAGCTCGCGGCACCGTGGCAGTCGTGGCCCGGCACCGGCACCGCGCGAATGCTGGCGACGCTTTCGGCCAGCGGCTGGGTGAGCGCGCGCGGGTCCTTGTTGGCCAGCATGCCGATCACGAGATGCAGCCGCTGCCCGGCGAAATGACGGGCGATGGCACGTCCGGCGTCGGGGTTGTGGCCACCGTCCAGCCAGACGGCGCGCCCTCCGGCATGACGGGTAAGCGGACCTTGGGAGAGCCGTTGCAGGCGCGCGGGCCAGTGTGCGGCGCGAATCCCCTCCGCCATGGCCTCTGGCGCGACGTTCACCCGGTCCTGATGGCGCAGCATGGCGACGGCCAGTGCGGCGTTCTCCGCCTGGTGCAGGCCGGGCAGGCTCGGCAGCGGCAGGGTGAGTTCGCCGTGCCGGTCCGAATATTCGATCACGTCGCCCACGCCCGCGTCCCAGTCGCGCCCGCGCATGTGCAGCGGGGCGCCGGCGGTCATGGCGGCGCGCTCGATCTCCAGGGCTGCGCTTTCGGGATAGGCCAGGGTGGCGACGGGGGCAGGGCTGCGGACGATGCCGGCCTTTTCGAAGGCGATGCGGGCGAGCGGGTCCTCGGGCGCGCCAGGCTCCGGGCGGAGCAGGAACGCCTCGTGGTCGATGCCCAGCGTCACGATACCGCAGGCGGCCGGGTGTTCCAGCACGTTAGTGGCATCGAGCCGCCCGCCGAGGCCGACCTCGACCACGCAGGCATCCGCAGGTTCCCGCGCGAAAGCGAGGAAGATCGCGGCCGTCGTCACTTCGAAGAAGCTGGGCTGGAGATCCTCGCCCGCATCGAGAACTTCGGCGAGCAGGTCGGCCAGCATTCCGTCGGAAATCAGCTTGCCGCCAAGGCGGATACGCTCGTTGTAGCGCACGAGGTGCGGTTTGGTGGCCGAGTGGACCTTCAGGCCCTGCGCTTCCAGCATGAAGCGAAGGTAAGTGCAGGTCGAACCTTTGCCGTTCGTGCCGGCCACATGAAAGGTCGGCGGCAGGCGCTTTTGCGGGTTACCGACTCGGTCGAGCAGGGTCAGGATGGTCTCCAGCCCGAAGCGTCCCTGCGGCAGCGACAGCGCCTCCAGCCGGTTGAGCTGGGCCTGGACGCGGGGGTCTTCGGAAACGGCGAAGTCTTTCATGGCACCCGTCCGGAAAAGCACATCGCGGCAACCTGCAAGAGGCCGCCGCGATGCTGGAATTGCGTTGTCGTCATGCGATTGGCAATGACGAAAAACAGAAGGGTCAGCGCGCGGTGTGGACCGCTTCGGCCAGCGAGGCCGTCAGGGCGCGCAGATGGGCAGGAGCGTCGGTGCCGTGCTGCTTGACCAGGTCGACCAGTGCAGAGCCGACGACGACGCCGTCCGCCACTCTGGCAATGGCGCTCGCCTGTTCGGGGGTGCGCACGCCGAAACCGACGGCCACGGGGATGGTGCTGGCGGCCTTGAGCTTGGCCACGGCATCCTCGATCGAGCCTTGTGCCGCCTGCTGCATGCCGGTGACGCCTGCGACCGAGACGTAGTAGAGGAAGCCTGAGGAGCCTTCGAGCACGGCAGGAAGCCGCGCCGCATCGGTGGTGGGCGTGGCGAGGCGGATGAGCGAAACGCTCTTGTCGCGCAGGGCAGGGCCGAGTTCGGCGTCTTCCTCAGGCGGGATGTCCACGCAGATCACGCCGTCCACACCGGCTTTCGCGCATTCACCGGCGAACCAGTCCGCGCCGCGCGCGATCATCGGGTTCGCGTAGCCCATCAGCACCAGCGGCACCTGGCTGTGGCGCGCACGGAATTCGCTGGCGATGCGGAACACGTCGGCGGTCTTGGTGCCGGCATCGAGGCTGCGGATGTTCGCTTCCTGGATCGCCGGGCCGTCGGCCATGGGATCGGTGAACGGCATGCCCAGTTCGATCACGTCGGCACCGCCCGCGACCAGCGCGTCGAGATTGGCGGCGGTATCGCCGTCACCCCCGGTGATGAAGCAGACGAGCGCCGGGCCCTTGGCGAATGCGTTTTCGAAGCGAGTCATTAGCTTAAAGCTCCACGCCAAGCGCTTCGGCGACGGTGAAGATGTCCTTGTCGCCGCGGCCGGAGACGTTGACGACGAGCAGCTTGTCCTCGTCCATCTCGGCGGTCAGCTGCGGCAGCGCGGCGAGGGCGTGCGCGCTTTCGAGCGCCGGGATGATGCCTTCGAGTTCGCAGCAGAGCTGGAACGCTTCCAGCGCCTGCGTATCCGTGATCGGCACGTAGTTCACGCGGCCGCTCTCGTGCAGCCAGGAATGCTCCGGCCCGAGGCCCGGATAGTCGAGACCGGCCGAGATCGAGTGCGCCTCGGTGATCTGGCCGTCCTCGTCCTGGAGCAGGTAGGTCTTGTTGCCGTGCAGGATGCCGGGCTTGCCGCCGGTAAGCGAGGCGGCGTGCTTGTCGGTCTCGATGCCGTGGCCCGCGGCTTCGATGCCGGTCATCGCCACTTCGGGATCGTCAAGGAAGGGGTGGAACAGGCCGATCGCGTTCGATCCGCCGCCCACGGCCGCCACCAGCATGTCGGGCAGGCGGCCTTCCTTCTCCAGCATCTGCTCGCGCGCTTCCTTGCCGATGATCGACTGGAAATCGCGCACCAGTTCCGGATAGGGGTGCGGGCCGGCGGCGGTGCCGATGATGTAGAAGGTGTCGTGGACGTTCGCGACCCAGTAGCGCAGCGCGTCGTTCATCGAGTCCTTGAGGGACTGCGATCCGCTTTCGCAGGAGACGACTTCAGCGCCCAGCAGCTTCATGCGGAACACGTTGGGCTTCTGGCGCTCGATATCCTTGGCGCCCATGAAGATCTTGCAGGGCAGACCGAAGCGCGCGGCGACGGTGGCCGTGGCGACTCCGTGCTGGCCGGCGCCGGTCTCGGCGATGATCTTCTTCTTGCCCATGCGGATGGCCAGCAGGATCTGGCCGATGCAGTTGTTGATCTTGTGCGCGCCGGTGTGGTTCAGCTCTTCGCGCTTGAAGTATATCTTCGGGCCCTTTCCGGCCGGCGCGAGGCCGCGGAAATGCTCGGTCATGCGCGGGGCGTAGTAGAGCGGGCTGGGGCGGCCGACGAAGTCCTTCATCAGCGCGTCGAATTCGGCCCAGAACGCCGGATCCTGCTGTGCCTTGCGGTATTCCTTCTCGAGATCGAGGATCAGCGGCATCAGCGTTTCGGCAACGTAGCGACCGCCGAACTGGCCGAAGTGGCCGGTTTCGTCGGGCAGGGAGCGGAAACTGTTCACGGGCGTCGGTGCGGTCATGAAACGGGCGATTGGCAGAGCGCGACCTGCAAGTCCAGCGCCTTGCTTCCTTGGGGTGCGCCAACCCGTTTTCAATTGCAAATCATGCAACAGACGCACCTGCAATGGCAAGATAATGTCTGTAAGTGGCAGTTTCGTGACGTTTCGGGGTAATTATGAATTATTTCGTTCATCTGGGTGAAAGGTTGGGGGGAGCAGCGGGGCGGCTCCCGGTGAGGGCCGGGACATTCTGGAGTTTAAAAATATGCGTATTGCACTCGTTTCGCTCGCTGCGGTTGCTTCCGTAGCCGCCGCCACCCCCGCTCTCGCCAACGAAGCGCGCGTCGAAGCCCGCACCGGCATCATCTGGGACGGCAGCGACAGCGAAGCAGTTGCAGGCGTCGCAGTCGGCTACGACTACGACCTGGGCAACAAGTTCTTCGTGGGCGTCGAAGGTTCGGCTGACAAGATCCTGACCGACGACACCCGCGTTTCGTGGGGCGTTGGCGGCCGCGCCGGCTTCAAGGTCACCCCGACCACCAAGCTCTACGCCAACTCGACCTGGCAGTCGAAGTTCGCCAAGTACGGCAACAGCGCCGTTGCCGTCGGCGGTGGTCTCGAGCAGTCGCTCAACGACCGCTTCTATGGCAAGGTCGAATACAAGCACCTGCTGGTTGGCGACAACACCCCCGACGCAGACGTCGGCCTGGTTGGCGTTGGCGTAAAGTTCTGATCGGATTTCCGGCCTGACGCAGCTACCGAGTTCGTCAGGCCGGAGCCGGCACAGGGAATTCGCTCTGCAAGGAGCGTAAGCCAGGGAAGGGCGGTCTATGAGGGGCCGCCCTTTCTCTTTGCATCCCCTCCGCGCGTGATCGGCTGCGCCAGGCCGCGCCGCGATCCGGCAGGTTGCGGTCAGGACGCCCGCAAGGCGCGCGCGAAAGCGGCGATCCGGTCGAGGTCCTTGACGCCCGGTGCGCTCTCGACCCCCGAAGAGGTGTCCACCAGCGGAGCGCCGGTCAGCCGAACGGCCTCGGCGACGTTTTCCGGGTTCAGGCCGCCCGCCAGGCCCCAGGGGATGGGGCCCTTCCAGTTCGCCACGAGATTCCAGTCGAAGCTCAGGCCCATGCCGCCGGGCAGGCTGCCCTTGGGTGTCTTGGCATCGAACAGCACGAGATCCACGGCTCCGGCATAAGTGGCGGCCCTGGCCGCATCCTCCGTCGTGGCGACCGAAAGTGCTTTCCACACCGCAATCCCGAACTGCGCGCGAAGCTGCGCTGCGCGGGCGGGACTTTCGCTGCCGTGAAGCTGAAGGGCATCGAGCCGTGCGCTGGCGACGGCTTCGCCGATCGTCGCATCGTCGGCATCGACGAACAGGCCCACCCGGCCGATCCGCCCTTCCGCCCGCTCCGACAGGAGCGCTGCCTGCGCCGGCGTGACGTTGCGCGGACTCCTGGGAAAGAACACGAAGCCGGCATGGGCGGCGCGCGCGCGGATCGCTGCGTCGAGTGCGTCGGGCGTGCTTATCCCGCAGATCTTGATCGCGGCAGTTGGCATGTCGTTTTTCCGGCCTAGATTGCGTCCCGGAACCAAGGGGGACAGGATGAACCGCCAAATGTCGAGACGGGTCGGCCGCTATCTAGTGCCATTTGTCGCCGCCGCAATGCTGGCGGGCTGCGGCGTGAAGGAGTCGTTCAAGGACGCCGAAGCCGAAGTGGCGAAATTCCACCAGGCGATGGACGCCGGAAACCTGCAGCCGATCTGGCGTCAGGCCGATCCGGCGCTGCGCAAGGGTCCGGAGCACGACCAGCTCGCCAAGGCGCTGGAAGCCGTGCAGCGCAAGCTCGGCAAAGTGAAGGGGACCAAGCAGGTGGGCTGGAACGCCAATGCCACCACTGGCGGCACCTTCGTCACCCTGACGTACGAGACGCAGTTCGAACGCGGGTCGGGCGTCGAACAGTTCGTCTATCGCAAGAGTGACGAAGGCCAGGTGGCGCTGACCGGCTACAACATCCAGTCGCAGGACATGATGCTCAACTGAGCCGGGCAGGCGCCTCTGCGAATCAGGGCGCCAGTTCGAACTGTACGGTGACGTTGACGTTGGTTTCCAGCTCTCCGGCCGCGACGGGGGGCGCGGAGGCCAGCGAGTCCATCGCCGCCTTTGCGCGGTACATCACCGGGGCGGGCGAATAGCCGCCGCTCTCGCTGATCGAGACGATGCGGGTGACATGCATGCCCGCAGCACCAGCATAGAGTTCGGCGCGGGCACGGGCTTCCTTGATGGCCGCGACGCGCGCCTCGTTCTGCGCGGCATCGGGCTGCGACAGAGAGAAGTTGGGGCCGTTGACCTGGTTGGCGCCGGCCTTGACGAGCGCATCGATCACTTTGCCCATGTCGTCGAGCTTGCGCTGGCGCACGCCCACGGTGTTGCTGGCCTCATAGCCGACGATCTCGCGCGGGCCGTCGACATAGCTGCCGTCGGGCTGGCGCTTGGGCTGGGCGTAGACCGGATTGACGCTGAGATTGCTGGTCTGGATGTCCTTGTCCGCCACGCCCGCGCGCTTCAGCGAGGCGATGACCTGGTTCATTCGCGTGGAATTGCCATTGAGCGCTTCGCTGGCCGTGGCGCCTTGCGTGGTCACCCCGGCCGAGAAGCCGGCCATGTCGGGCGTGCGGGTGGAGGAACCCTGCGCGTTGACGGTCAGCAGGGTATGGCCCGCGGCGATGGTAGGCACCAGGCCCGTGTCCTGGGCCATGGCGGGCACAGCCACGGCCGAGGCCAGCGCGGCAGTCGTTACGGCAAGCAGGTTCAGGGATTTCATGAGGTCGCACTCTCCGTCCAATTGATCGGTTCAACGATCTGGAGGGAGGGAGGTTGCCCGGCGCTGAACCGTGCATTTTGCGCCGTGAAAGGTTTGGAGCAGGAGGTGTGACGCTGCGCCGGTGGCTTGCGATCCCGGTGTGCAACGGACACGGCCTTGTCTTTCCGTACTCCCGCAGAAGCGGGCTGACGGGCCAAGTCAGTTCTTGTCGGTGTCCGGCTGGGTCAGGTGCGGTGCGGCATTCGACGGGCCGCACCGCTCCTGCATCAGAGCGTCGCTTCGATCGCGATCGCGGCGGCGAGGGGATCTTCGGCGCGGCTGATCGGGCGGCCGATGACGAGCACGCTGGCGCCCGCATCGCGCGCCGCGCGCGGGGTCATGATGCGCTTCTGGTCGCCGTTGCGCCCATCGTCGGGACGAAGGCCGGGGACGACGAAGAAGCCGTCCTTCCACTGCTGGTGGACCGCGCCTACCTCATGGCCCGAGCAGACGATGCCGTCGAGCCCTGCCGAATGGGCCAGGTCCGCCAGGCGAAGCGCCTGCTCGTGCGGTTCCGCGTTCACGCCGATGGCGTTGAGGTCGCCGCCGTCCAGGCTGGTCAATACGGTGACGGCCACGACCTTGCAGTTCTCGCCCGCGGCGGCCTTGGCGTCTTCCATCATGGCACGGCCGCCGGCGGCGTGGATGGTGACGATGGAAGGCTCCAGGACGTGGATCGCCTGCATGGCGCCGGCCACGGTGTTGGGGATGTCATGCAGCTTGAGGTCGAGGAAGATCGGCAGGCCGAGCTTGTGCAGCTCGTGAACGCCATGATGACCGTGCGCGCAGAAGAATTCGAGACCCAGCTTGATCCCGCCGATATGCCCGGCGACCTTTCGCGCCAGCGCCTCGGCGGCGTCGAGGCGGGGCAGGTCGAGGGCGAGGTAGACGGGATTGCTGTTCATGATCTCAGAGTTCCGGAGAGGATTTGAAAGGTGAGGTGGGCTCGGGCGTGAAAAGATGAGCGCCCTGTGCCGATTCCGGGACGGCCGGAACCGTGGAAGGCACGCTGTTGGCCCGAAGGGAGTTTTCGAGGCTGGCGATGCGGCGCTGGAGGCGCCAGCGCACGGCGCGCAAGTACAGCCAGACGGGGGCCATCCCCAGCACGAAGAAGACGAGTGCGACAACGCCGACCGGCCATTCGAAATGGACGTAGTTGGCATCGTCCAGCGGCCAGAAGTTCACCGGCACCCTGGTCCAGTTCATGGCGATGAAAGCGACCAGGATCGCGGTGATCGCGATCCACAGCACCGTGCGGACTATGTTCATGTTCCCTCCGGCAATTCGTGCACCAAGACCTTTCGCAATCGCGCTGGATGCTAAGCGCGATTGCGAGGCATGGGAAGTGTCGGCTGGAAGCTTAGTTCCCGAAAACGCGCGCGAAGATCGTGTCTACGTGCTTGAAGTGATAGTCGAGGTTGAACTTGTCCTCGATGACTTCGACCGGAAGCGCGGCGGTGACTTCGTCATCGGCCTTGAGCAGTTCGAGCAGCGAGAGCTGGCCGTCCGATTCCCACACCTTCATCGCGTTGCGCTGCACCAGGCGGTACGACTGGTCGCGGCTGAGGCCGGCCTGGGTGAGGGCGAGAAGCACGCGCTGCGAGTGAACGAGACCGCCCATGCGGTCGAGGTTCTTCTGCATGCGCTCGGGATAGACGAGCAGCTTGTCGATCACGCCGGTGAGGCGCGCCAATGCGAAGTCGAGGGTGATCGTCGCGTCAGGGCCGATGAAGCGCTCGACCGAAGAGTGCGAAATGTCGCGCTCGTGCCAGAGCGCCACGTTTTCCATGGCCGGAACCACGGCCGAACGCACGACGCGGGACAGGCCGGTGAGGTTCTCGGTCAGCACCGGGTTGCGTTTGTGCGGCATGGCCGACGAGCCCTTCTGGCCGGGCGAGAAGTATTCCTCGGCTTCCAGAACTTCGGTGCGCTGAAGGTGGCGCACTTCGATGGAAAGGCGTTCGATCGAGCTGGCGATCACGCCCAGCACCGCGAAGAACATGGCGTGGCGGTCGCGCGGGATGACCTGAGTGGAAACCGGCTCGACAGCGAGGCCCAGCTTGTCGGCAACATAGTCTTCGACGGCGGGATCGACATTGGCGAACGTACCGACGGCGCCCGAGATCGCGCAAGTGGCGACTTCCTCGCGGGCGGCGATCAGGCGCGTCTTGCAGCGCGCGAATTCGGCATAGGCTTCGGCCATCTTGAGGCCGAACGTCACCGGCTCGGCGTGGATGCCGTGGCTGCGGCCGATGGTGGGGGTATACTTGTGCTCTTCGGCGCGGCGCTTGATCGCGGCGAGCAGGGCGTCGAGATCCGCCAGCAGGATGTCGGCGGCCTTGACCAGCTGCACGTTCAGCGTGGTGTCGAGCACGTCGGAGCTGGTCATGCCCTGGTGCATGAAGCGGGCTTCAGGGCCGACCTGCTGGGCTACCCAGTCGAGGAAGGCGATGACGTCGTGCTTGGTCACGGCCTCGATGGCGTCGATGGCGGCAACGTCGATCACGGGATTGGTGGCCCACCAGTCCCACAGCGCCTTGCCGGCGCTTTCCGGCACGGTGCCCATCTCGCCCATTTTCACGGCGGCGTGGGCCTCGATCTCGAACCAGATGCGATAGCGGGCTTCGGGTTCCCAGATCGCGGTCATTGCGGGGCGGGCGTAACGGGGGACCATGTTCGACTCCTTGAGTGACCTGACTCGACCCGGCGCTGACCCGGCCTCATGGCGGTGCCGCTACGGCGGGCTTGCGACAAAGGCAAGGGTGCGCGGCCGGGAAAGGCCGAAAGAATCCGCCGGGCCGGACGGCGAAGCTGGCGGAATTCGGGGCGTTGCGGGAACAGGGGAGGCAATACTGCGCCCGGTACCGGCGCTTGCACGAATCGAAAGCCGGCAAGGCGAAGCGGCATCCCGCAGACGATAAGTTTGGCGGCGGAGCGATTGTAGAACCACGGTTTTCCGATTTCTCAGGAGCCATCCGATCCGTCAGGCGCTATGGTCGCATCGGTTTCATGCGGCACCCTGTCGATCACGAAAGGACCAGCGATGCCTCGCGCGCTCTCGACGATTCTTGCCGCGGCCTGTCTCTTCGGCGCCGGCATCGGCGCGGGCCATGCCCAGGACGCCGCCGACCCGAAAGCCGTGCCCTCGGCGCTGGCCGCGCCGGTCCTGAGCACCCAGGACATCAAGCTGGAGGAATTCGGCGCCAATCTCGAACGCTTTCCCTATCCCTGGAAAGTCGAGACCATGGAGCTGAATCTGGGCGCCGAAGAAGCCGCCATGGCCTATATGGACGTGCAGCCCGACAAGCCCAACGGCCACGCCGTGGTCCTGCTGCACGGCAAGAATTTCTGCGGCGCGACCTGGGAAGACACCGCGCGAACGCTGCTGGCCGCGGGGTACCGGGTGCTGATCCCCGACCAGCTCGGTTTCTGCAAGTCCTCCAAGCCGGCCTCCGCGCAATACAGTTTCGCGATGATGGCGAACACCACGCACCGGCTCATGGAGAAAGTGGGCCTGGAAAAGGCCATCGTGCTGGGGCACTCGACCGGCGGCATGCTGGGGATGCGCTTTGCCCTGATGTACCCGCAGGCGGTGGAGCGACTGGTGCTGGTCAATCCGCTGGGCCTGGTCGACCGCATGGCGGAAGGCGTGCCTTACGCACCGCTGGACAAGCTCTTGGCCAGCGAGCGCGCCAAGGGCTATGCCGAAATGCGCCAGTATCAGCTCGACACTTATTATCATGGCGACTGGAACCCGCGCTACGATCGCTGGGTGAAGATGCTGGCGGGGCAATATGCCACGCCTGATCAGGATGCGGCGGAACTGGCGCAGGCCAAGACCTCCGAGATGATCCTGACCCAGCCGGTGAGCCACGAGTTCGGCCGTCTCGGCGTTCCCGTGACGCTGATGATCGGCATGCGCGACACGACGGTCTTCGGCAAGGGTCAGGCCCCGGCCGAGATCAAGGCCAAGCTGAAACCCATCCCGCAGATCGCGGCACAAGCGGCGGCGGCCATGCCTTCGGCGCGGATCGTCGAATTCCCCGACTACGGGCATTCTCCGCAGGTGGAAGCGCCGGACGTGTTCGGGGCCAGGCTGCTGGAGATCCTGTCTTCGCCGGCACCCTGAAGAAGAGCTGGCGCGAAGGTCCTATCGGGGATTTGGAGCCAGCGCGCCGGGGATCGTCCGGCAGCCCGGCGCGCGGGTCTCGGAAGCCTTCCAGCGCAGTTCGTAAGTGACCAGGAAGCCGTCATGGTCGGACAGCTGCGGGCTGTCCGGACGCCCGTCGAACAGGGCCTGCACCCGGATGGGGCGGATCTCCACGCCTTGTCCGTTCCAGTAGAACTGCAGGTCCTGCGTATCCATCCAGGGTTCGTCCCCGTCCCACGACATCTGCACGTCGCAGCCCGAGCCAGGGTGCGAGCAGGTGCGGTGCACGAGGTTCAGCGACTGATAGCGTGAGAAATTCTCCCAGCGCGGCTCGGAGTGGCGCATGTTGAAGTCGCCGCCGAAGATCACCGGCGTCGCATCGTCATGGGTGCGGTCGATGAATTCCGAGGCTTCCAGGGCCTGCCGGTCGTGCGCGGCCAGGTTGCGCGCCGCGGGCGCGCCGGAAGCGCCGCGCGAGTTCATGTGCGTGTCGTAGACGTCGATCAGGGTGGGCACGCCCGGCACGTCGATCCTTGCGAGCGCGATGCCCTTGTTCGACAGGCAGTCGAACCCGGCGCAGGACTTGCGGCCATAGGCCCGGCGCTCGGTATCGACGATCGCGTAGCGCGAGGCGATGGCAAGGCCGCTGCCGAAGACGTGGATGCCGATCTCGCCGCGCTTGAGGCTGGAATTGCCGGGCAGCCGTTCCTTGGTGGAACCGCGTGCGCGGGTGGTCCGGCGCGGGCCGGAATCGAGCGCGGGATAGCCGGCAGAGGCCACTGCGCGCTTGGCGGCGTCGCTGAACATCTCCTGGAACAGCACCACGTCGGGCGCGGTGCCGGCGGCGCGCATCCTGGCCAGATGCCTGCCGATCTCCTCAAGCGAAGGCTTGCGCCCGCTGCGCGCGGGCCAGGACAGCCCTTCGATATTGAAAGTGAGCACCGAGAGCGTGGTGGTGGCGCTCCGTCCATCGGCGGACAGAGCGACGCTGGGCTGCTGCGTGGCCGTGCAAGCCACTTGCGCCACGGGGGGTGCCATCGTGTTGCAGCCGCTCGCCAGCAGCGCCGCGCAGAAGGGCAGGGCGCGCAGCAGAACCGAACCTTGAAGCGTCATGCGGTTGGATAATCCCTGTCGCAATCGATCGCCGAACCGCCGGAGACCGGCCCAACTTATGCAAAAGGCGCCGGTAAGTCCATGATGCGGCGAAGATCGGCAGGCGTGGGATTGCCCGGAGCCCTTGCTTAGTTCGGGCCTTGCGAGAGCACCGGCGACCAGTCGAAATCGATACGGACTTCGCCCGAGGCCGAACCGTCCGGGTGGAAGCTGCGCTCCACGATCATGCCGGCGCCGGTGCGGTTCACGGCGATGACCGTGGAGCAGCGGGTGCCGTAGAGCGGATCGCGGATGAAGACCGGGGCGAAGCGCGGCTCGGGGCCGTTTTCGGCATGGCCGGGGGCCATGCCCGGGGTCTCCGCCTGCAAGGCGCCGAGCAGGGGGGACGGATCGGCGTGCCCGTTTGCCAGCCATGCGGAAACCGCCTGCGCCACTTGCAGCGTCTTGGGCCAGGGCCGGTCGAAGCCGCCATTGGAGAGACCATGGATACCGGGGGCGAGAGGCCGCGATTCGCGATGCGGATAATTGGTCAGGAACCGGGCGCTGGTGCCGTTCACTTCGACGAGATTGAACGGGTTCATCGTCTCGACGGGTTCCGGCTCGCGGCCTTCCAGCAGGTCGGTGACGAGCTTGCCGCGCGAAGGACGGCCCGGAACCGAGCCTTCCGGCACTCGGTAATTGGTGACGAGCACCATGCGCGCCGATGGCGTCACGCCCAGCCATGTCCCGCCGCCCAGCAAGTCGGCACCGGCCAGGATTTCGCTGCTGTCCTGCCAGGGCGAAAGCGGCGCCGAGGGGCGTGCGTGGAATTCGTCGCGATTGCCGGCGACCACGAGCGGCCAGTCCGGGTGGGCCTGCCAGGCGACGGCGGCAACGCACATTTCAGATCAGGCCCTTGGCGCGCAGGCTGACATGGCATTCGCGGCCGATGATGACATGATCGTGCACCGAGACCCCCAGCAACCTTCCGGCTTCGGCGATGCGGTTGGTGACTTCGATGTCCGCGCGGCTGGGCTGGGGGGAACCCGAGGGATGATTATGCACGAGGATGAGGGCGGTGGCGCCGATGTCCAGCGCGCGGCGAATCACTTCGCGCGGGTGAATCGCCGCTTCGTCGATCGAGCCGTCGCCCACCAGGTCGTCGAGGATCAGCATGTTCTTGGCATTGAGATAAAGCACGCGAACGCGTTCCAGCGTCAGGTGCGCCATGTCGATCGTCAGATAATCGATCAGCGCCTGCCACGAGCCGATAACCGGCTTCTCGCGCACTGTCTGCCGCGCGAGGCGGGTGGCCGCCACGGTCACCACGCGCAGCGCGGCCACGGTAGCCTCGCCCATGCCCGGATGGCCGCCCAACGTGCGCGGATCGGCCTGAAGCACGGCCGCGAGCGAGCCGAAGCGATGGATCAGACTGCGGGCCAGAGGCTTCATGTCGCGGCGGGGAACGGCCTGCATCAGCAGGAGTTCTATCACCTCGTGATCGCCCAAAGCTTCCGCCCCGCCTTCGACCAACCGCTTCCTCAGCCTTGCGCGGTGACCGCTGGGATCGTTCCCGGCATCGGGGCCGACCGCCGCGACGACGGACGCGGAATCGCAGCCCGCCGGGGCTACAGGTTCATCGAAGAGACGGTCTTGCTCGGGCATAACGCGTACAGACAATTGCCTTTCCCGGAAGGCAAGCGCAAGTGATGGACCGGATGTCGCAGCAGCAGGACCAACCTACCGTACCGGCGGATTTGCCGCAGCCGGCCCGTCGCCTCGGGCGGCGCGTGGCGGCGCTGGGCATGCTGGCCGTGGTCGGGGCAGGACTTGCGGGCGCCTGGGCCTGGCGCAAGGACATCGCCGACGACATCATTGCCGACCAGCTGCACAAGCTCGGCCTGCCGGCCACTTACCGGATCGTTCGCATTGGCCCTTCGGAGCAGGTGATTCGCAATCTCGTGATCGGCGATCCGAAGCACCCGGACCTCACGATCGAGGAACTGCGCGTCGCCACCCGGCTGACCTGGGGCTGGCCGGGCATCGGTCGGATCACCGTCGTTCGCCCGCGTCTGTTCGGTGCGCTCCATCAGGGCAAGCTGAGCCTGGGCGCGCTCGACAAGGCGCTGGCAAGCGGCGGCGGTGACAAGGACCACCCCTTGCCCGACCTCGACGTGGCCGTGGTGGACGGACGCGCGCTGATCGAAAGCGATTATGGCCGCCTGGCCGCGAAATTGACCGGCGCGGGCGGACTGCGCGGCGGTTTCGGCGGCGAATTGGCGGTGGTGTCCCCCCGCCTCGCGGTCGAGGGCTGCGAGACCGGGCGCGCCACGCTTTACGGCAAGCTGTCCATCTCCGGCGAGCGTCCGCGCTTCAAGGGGCCGCTGCGAACCGGCGGCGTGACCTGCCGCGCGCGCGACTTGCAACTCGCCGCCAGCGGGATGCAGCTCGATGTCGTGCTCGACCGGCGGCTGGACGGTGGGGAGGGCCGCCTCGGCCTTGAAGGCGGCGCCCTGCGGATGGCGGGAAATCGCCTCGCCGCGCTCACCGGATCGGGCCGCTTCACGTATCGGGGCGAGGCGCTCAACGCGAATTTCAAGGCCGCCGCGCGCGATGTCGCCACTGCGCAGGCCCGAATCGGGGAGCTGGGCTTCGATGGCCGGATGCGTTCCAGCCACGGCCTCGCCCGCTTCGATCTGGAGGGCGACATTGGCGGCAAGCGGCTCGCGATCGGCGAATCGGCCGATTCGCTGCTCGCCAAGGCAGTCCAGTCCGGGGAGGGCACGCTGGCCGCGCCACTGGCCCGGCAATTCCGCACCGCCCTGGCACGCGAAACCCGCGCCAGCACGCTCTCCGCCAACCTGGTGCTGCGCCGCGGGCAGGACGGCCTGACCCTGGTGGTGCCGCGCGGCAATCTGCACGGCACCAGTGGTGCCTCGCTGCTGACGCTCTCGCGCGTGCAGGCGCAGTTCGGCGCCGAGACCGACAGCGGCCGCCGCCCGGTCGTGACCGGCAATTTCGCGAGCGGCGGGCAAGGCCTGCCGCAGATCTCCGGGCGCATGGAAAGCGATGCGCGCGGACGCCTCGCGCTGCAGGTGGCCATGCCCGAATATGCCGCCGGCGATTCGCGCCTGGCCGTGCCGCACCTCGCGCTCACCCAATCACCTGACGGCGCCATGCGCTTTGCCGGCGAGGCGCGGCTCTCCGGCGCCCTGCCGGGCGGCGCCGCGAAAGGCCTCGTCCTGCCGGTCGATGGGCGCTGGGGCGCCGACGGCGCGCTGGCGGTCTGGAACGCCTGCACGAAAATCGGTTTCGACAGCCTCGCCTTTGCGAACCTGACGCTGGAACGGCGCAGCCTGCAAGTCTGCCCCGCGCCCGGCGGCGCGATCCTGCGCAGCCGGGGCAGCGGGCTCGACATTGCGCTGGGCGTCCCGAATCTCGACGTGTCGGGCCGGCTCGGCCAGACGCCGATCCGGATCGCCAGCGGGCCGCTGGGCTATGCGCAGCTGGCGGGTCGGCCCGGCGCGCTGACCGCCAAGGCCATCGATGTCGCTCTCGGTCCTGCAGATGCGCCGTCGCGTTTCAAGCTCGCCCGCCTCGATGCGCAAGTGGGCAAGGATATCGGCGGCACCTTCGACGAAGCGGACATCGGGCTCGCGGCCGTCCCGCTCGATCTGCGGCAGACCGCGGGCAACTGGCGCTATGCCGGGGGTATCCTCACGATCGACCAGGCACGCTTCACTCTGGTCGACCGGCAGGCGGTGCCGCGCTTCCAGCCGCTGATCGCCCGTGACGGCAGCCTGCGGCTGGAAAACAATGTCATCACCGCGCAGGCCGTCATGCGAGAGCCCAGCAGCGACCGCGAGGTGGTTCGCGCCGACATTGTCCACGACCTCGGCAAGACCAGCGGGCATGCCGATCTGAGCGTGGCTGGCATCACTTTCGACAAGGACCTTCAGGCCGAAGCGCTCTCTCCGCTGCTGCTCGGCATCGTTTCGGACTTGCGCGGTTCGCTCCATGGCAAGGGTCGGATCGACTGGAACGAGCGCGGCGTCACCAGCACCGGCCGGTTCTCCTCGGACGGCCTGGACTTCGCCGCCGCCTTCGGCCCGGTGAAGGGCCTCAGCGGCGACGTGGTTTTCACCGACCTGCTCGGCTTCGTCACCGCGCCGGACCAGCAGCTCAGGATCGCCTCGGTCAACCCGGGCATCGAAGTCAATGACGGCGTCGTCGGCTTCCAGATGGAGCCGGGCTATCTGCTGCGGATCAACGGCGCCAAGTGGCCTTTCATGTCGGGCACGCTCACGCTAGATCCGGCCACGATGCGAATCGGTGCCTCCGAGACGCGGCACTACAAGCTCAACGTCCGCGGCCTCGACGCCGCGACGTTCGTGCAGCATCTCGAACTCACGAATATCAACGCCAGCGGCGTCTTCGACGGCGAAGTGCCGATCGTCTTCGACGAGCAGGGCGGCCGCATCGTCGACGGTTACCTGGCCTCGCGCGATCCGGGCGGCAATGTCAGCTATCTCGGCGCGCTGACCTACAAGGACCTGTCGGCCATGGGCAACTTCGCCTTCGGCGCGCTCAAGTCGGTCGACTACAAGCACATGGAGATCGGCCTGAACGGCTCGATCTCGGGTGACATCCTGACGCGCATCGCTTTCGACGGGCTCAGCCAGGGCTCGTCCGCAGACAAGAATTTCCTCACGCGGCAGGTGGCGAAGCTGCCGATCCGGTTCATCGTCAAGATCAAGGCGCCGTTCTTCAGCCTCTTCGGCTCGATGCGCTCGCTCTATGATCCGACCTACCTGACCGATCCACGCACCCTGGGGATCCCCAACCAGCTTCCGGCGCAGGGCCAGCTCTCGAACGACCCGAACTCGATTCGTCCCGCGCCAGCCACCATTCAGCCTCCAGTCAGCGAGAATAATCCATGAAGGCCCTGGAATTGACCGGAAGCACTCCGGCTGCGACAAGCCCGGCGATGATGAGTCCGGTACGATATTTCGCGCAGCAGCTTGCTTCCCGGTCCGGCCGGCGCGCGGCATGCGCCGTGATGATGATGACGGGCCTGGGATCGGCCCTTGCCGGCTGCGTCAACGTGACGGCGCCCGACAAGCCGATCGTGATAGAGCTCAACATCAACATCAGGCAGGAAGTGATCTATCGTCTCTCCCAGGATGCGGAGAACACGATCAAGGAAAACGAAGGCGTATTCTGATGAGCAAGACCGTTTTCAGCAGACCCGTCGGCCTGATCGGCGCAATGGCCCTGGCTCTTGGCGGCGGCAGCATGGCGCTGGCGCAGGAAGGCCGCGATCCCGCATATGCGGCGGCGCGCTCTGCGGGCCAGGTCGGTGAGCAGAAGGACGGCTATCTGGGCGTCATCGGCGGCCAGTCCGCCGCGGTCCAGGCGATGGTACGCGACCTGAACAACAAGCGCCGCGCCATCTACACGGAAAAGGCCGCGGGCAAGAGCACCATCGAGGAATATGCCTTCGCCACCGCGTGCCGTCTGATCTCGCAGACCCAGCCTGGCGAGAAGTACCAGGCGCCCGACGGATCGTGGAAAACCCGCGGCGCCGGAGCGCCCGAGCGCGACGCACGCTGCCCGTGATCGGCGGCGCCTGCGCGGCCTCCGAATGGCGCCAGGCGAAAGCGAGCATGGCCGAAGGCCCAAAGGCAGAACCCGACAGGGCGGTTGGACATCCAGCCGCCCTTTTTCGTGTGTCTCTTTCACGACGGCGCTGCGACGTTGAACCGACAAACCGCCGCGCCGCTTGACCGGGGCGGGACGCGGCTGTGGTTTTTGCGAGGAATTTCTTCGGTATCGTCCTTGCGGTATTGCCGGCCCAGCCCCATTTTCCAGCCCTGTTCGGCACTTGGGCATACGGGTATCCGTGTGAACAACTGTTGCCGTGCGCGGCCCGCCATGGTTGACTCGGGAATAGCCCCACCCTAAGGGGTCGGCGCCCTCGGCGGGCAGCCGTTGAACGCGTCATCCTTTCCTGGAGGAGGAACCTGACATGAACGACGAGCCGTCCGCACGGGAACCTGTTGGCGAAGATGCGCGCCTCGATACGCTGGACGATCGGCTGAAAGCCCTTCGTGAGCGCGAGGTGAAGCGTCAAAAGCCGGTCGCGGGTGCGGAAACGGACGATGCCTATCGTGCCGGAAACCGCGTCCTGGCCGACTTGCTCGGCGGGGTTGCCGGTGGTCTGTTCCTTGGTTGGGTGATCGATCACTTCGCCGGAACATCGCCCTGGGGTCTGATGGTGATGATGTTCGCAGGAATATTCGTCGCCTTCAGGAATATTATCAGGAATTCGAACCGGCGCCCGGATTGACCCAAGGGGGGTGAGTAAGGGCGCTGTCGTTCATTGGCGACAGGGATATTCGCGTGGCAGCCGAAGCGAAGGTCGATCCGATGCACCAGTTCAGCATCCAGCCGTTGTTCGGCTCGGAAGGCTGGAGCATCGCCGGTTACAACATCGCCTTCACCAACAGCACGCTGTGGATGGCGATCGCCGCCGTGACGCTGGCGTTCTTCGTCGCTGGCGGCATGAAGCGCCAGCTCGTCCCCGGCCGCTGGCAGATGGCAGTCGAAAGCTTCACCGGCTTCATCGACGGCATGCTGGCTGCCAACGTCGGCCCCGGCGGCAAGAAGTACGTTCCGTACATCTTCTCGCTCTTCATGTTCATTCTTTTCGCGAACTTCCTCGGCCTGCTGCCGCTGGGCGTGATCGGCCTCCATGCCTTCACGTTCACCAGCCACTTCTCGGCCACGGGCGTTCTCGCGGTGCTTTCCTTTGCAATCGTCCTGATCGTCGGTTTCGCGAAGCACAAGCTGCACTTCTTCTCGCTGTTCGTGCCGCACGGCACCCCGGTCATCATGATCCCGCTGATCTTCTGCGTGGAACTGATCTCCTTCCTGGTGCGCCCGTTCAGCCTCGGCCTGCGTCTCTTCGTTGCGATGATGGCCGGCCACGTCCTTCTTGAGGTTCTTTCGAGCTTCGTCATCAGCTCGGGCAATGCCGGCATCGGCCTCTTCGCCATCGCCGGGCTGCCCAGCTTCATCCTGATGGTCGGCATCTGCGCTCTCGAGCTGCTCGTCGCCGGCATCCAGGCCTACGTTTTCGCTCTTCTCACTTGCGTCTATCTGAACGACGCAGAGAACCTTCACTGATTTTCAGTCTCACTCGAGTTTTCCAAAGGGAGTTTTTGAAATGGACGCAGAAGCTGCAAAGCTGCTTGGTGCCGGTCTCGCTGCTATCGGTTGCGGCCTCGCCTCGATCGGCGTGGGTAGCGTTTTCGCCAAGTTCCTCGAAGGCGCACTGCGCAATCCGGGTGCCGCGGACGCCCAGCAGGGCCGCCTCTTCATCGGCTTCGCCGGCGCCGAACTTCTCGGCCTGCTGTCGTTCGTCGTTGCCGCGCTGCTGATCTTCGCCTGATCGCGCGCACTGATCCCCTCCGGCTGCCCGAACCCTTTGGTACGGCGGCCGGAGAGGACGCAAGAATTCTACCGGCCACTTCGAGATAGGGCTGACCCATGCCTCAGATCGCACAGCTAGCCGCGACCTATTCCAGCCAGATCTTCTGGATGCTGATCTTCTTCGGCTTCACGTTCTTCGTCGTCGGACGGGGAATGGTTCCCAAGGTCATGGATACGGTTGCGCAGCGCGACAAGCAGATTGCCGACGACCTCGCCGCCGCCGAACGCGCTCGCGCTCAGGCCGATGCGGAGGAGGAAGCCTGGCGCACGCGTGAGAACGCCAACCGCGCCGAGGCGCAGACCCTTATCGCGGAAGCCCGCGCCAAGGCCGCTGCCGTCACGACGGAGCGTCTCGCGACCGCACAGGTTGCAATCGACGCCACGCTCGCCGAAGCCGAAACCCGCATTTCCCAGGCTCGCCGTTCGGCTGCCGCGGAGATCGAGGACGTCGCCGCCGACGCCACGCGCGAGATCGTCAGCCGCATCGCCGGCCTGACTCTCGACGATGGTGCGGTCCGTTCCGCCGTGAAGGAGAACCTGGTCCATGGCTGACAACACCCAGCTGTCCACCACGGACACCGTGGTTGCCGAAGGCACCTCGCACGAGGGCGCCGAGATGGCCGGCACCCAACAGGCAGGCGTCGAGCATCATGCCGAACCGCTGCTGCTGGGCGTCGCCCCGCCGGTCGCGGTCGTCAGCGCCTCGATGCTGGTGCTCCTGGCGATCATGGTCTGGAAGGGCCTGCCCAAGATGATTTCGGGCGGTCTCGACGGCAAGATCGCCGAGATCAAGGCGCAGCTCGAAGAGGCCAAGACCCTTCGCGCCGAGGCGGAAGCCCTGCGCAAGGAATATGCCGACAAGATCGCCGGTGCCGAAAAGGACGCCGCCGCTCTGCTCGAGCATGCCCGTCATGAGGCGGAAACGATCGTCGCCAAGGCCCAGGCCGACACGACGGACGTGATCGCCCGCCGCGAAAAGATGGCGCAGGACAAGATCGGCGCCGTCGAACGCGCGGCCGTTACCGAACTGCGCCAGCAGGCTGCTGCTGCGGCGGCGGCTGCCGCCAGCGGGCTGATCCGCGCCAACCACTCGGTCGATGCCGACAAGGCGCTGGTCGACCAGGCGATCGCCGGTATCTGATACCGCCGGTTCGCTATCGAACAAAAAAGCCTCCGCGCGCTGCGCGGGGGCTTTTTTGTGTCCCGATTGCGGTCACGCTGGGGGCGTCATGGCGCCGATCGGCAGTTGACGCCCCGCGCATTTGGGATCAGAGCGACGACCGCGCAGCCAGTGTTGCTGCGGTGTTTCAGGAAGCGAGGACATGTCAAGCGACAGTTCCAGTAGGACCGCACGCCCGGAGGTCGTCCGCTAGTTCTCGCTGGCCGTCGTCCGCCCGGGTCGTGCGGACGAAAGGTGTGATGATGGTGAACGACCTCCTCGCCGGCGTGACTGCCGGCGCCCGTCCCGCCAAGCGCGGGCTCTATATTGCCGATATCGTCGAGATGCTTCAGGCGCTGCCGCCCGAGGCGGCCGCCGCCAAGCTTGGCCGCATGGCCGACGTGCGCGCCGTGGCGACGCTCGACCGCCCCGAATTCACCGGCGCTGCCGAAGCTCTGGCCTTGCTGCCGCTGCCGCGTGCGGTTCATCTGGTGGCGCAGATGGCCGAGGACCGCGCGGCGGACGTCCTGGCCGAGATGGACGAGGGCGTGGCCGCGCAGATCCTGGCGGCGCTGGCCCCGGAAGTGCGCTCGTCGCTGCGCAGCCTCCTGGCATGGCCCGAGGACAGCGCAGGCGGCATGATGACGACGGAGTTCGTCGCGGCGCGGGCTTCGGCCAGCGTGGCAGATGTGCTCGATCTCATCCGCACGGTCGAACGCAGCCGAGAGACCGTCTACTCGGTGTTCCTCATGGACGAGGCCGGCCGCCTCGAAGCCACGATCTCGCTGCGCCGCCTGATCGCCGCGGCGCCTGATTCGCCCGCGATCGACCTTGCCCGCGACCGCGAGCCGGTCACCGTGACGCCCGACACCGACCGCGAGGTCGTGGCCGATCTGATCCGCCGTCATGACCTGCTGGCGCTGCCGGTGGTCGACGATGCCGGACGACCTCTGGGCATCGTCACCGTGGACGATGTGCTTGACGCACTCGTCGCCGAACATACCGAGGATGTGCAGAAGTTCGGCGGAGTCGAGGCGCTGGACCGGGCGTATCTGGAGACCGGGTTCTTCGAGATGATCCGCAAGCGGGCAGGGTGGCTCAGTGTGCTGTTCCTTTCGGAAATGCTCACGGCCAGCGCGATGCAGCATTTCGAGGACGAGCTGGCGCGCGCGGTCGTGCTCACGCTGTTCATCCCGCTCATCATGAGTTCGGGCGGTAACAGCGGCAGCCAGGCGACGTCGCTCATCATCCGGGCGCTCGCCATGGGGCAGGTCCGCCTGCGCGACTGGTGGCGCGTCGCCTTGCGCGAACTCCCTGCAGGGCTGGTGCTGGGTGCGATCCTCGGCGCGGTCGGCTTCGCCCGGATCGCGGCCTGGCAGGCGCTCGGGTTCTACGATTACGGCAGCCACTGGATGCTGATCGCCACGACCGTTTCGGCGGGGCTGGTGGGGATCGTCACTTTCGGCTCCCTGGCCGGATCCATGCTGCCGTTCCTGTTGCAAAGGCTCGGTTTCGACCCGGCCAGCGCCTCCGCACCGTTCGTCGCGACCCTGGTCGATGTCACGGGGCTGGTGATCTATTTCACCATCGCTCTTGCGATTCTCTCCGGGACGCTGCTCTAGGGCGCAAAGCCAAACGAAAGGACCGGCCGCCATGCCATTCACCGCGAAGATCCTGCTGCTCGGTTCGGGCGAACTGGGGCGCGAATTCGTGATCTCGGCCAAGCGGCTCGGCTGCGAGGTCGTGGCCTGCGATGCTTACGAGGGCGCGCCGGCGATGCAGGTGGCCGATGCTTTCGAAGTCTTCTCGATGCTTGACGGGGAGCGGCTGCGCGCCGCCATCGAGAAGCACCGGCCGGACTTCATCGTGCCCGAAGTCGAGGCCATCCGCACCGAAGTGCTGGCGGAAGTGGAGGCGGAAGGCTTCTGCGTGGTGCCATCGGCGCGGGCGACGCAGATGACCATGAACCGCGACCGCATCCGCGAAGTGGCCGCGACCGAACTCGGATTGCGCACCTCGCGCTATCGCTATGCTGAGAACCTGGGCGAAGTCTTGTCCGGCGCCGAGCACACGGGGCTGCCTTGCGTGATCAAGCCGGTCATGTCTTCTTCCGGCAAGGGCCAGAGTACCGTGCGTGATGCGGCCGATCTGGAGAAGGCCTGGGACTATGCCGTCGCCAACATGCGCGGCGACCGGGCCCGGGTGATCGTCGAGGAGTTCGTCGATTTCGATTATGAAATCACGCTGCTGACCGTGCGCAGCCGCGAGGGCGTGTCGTTCTGTCCGCCGATCGGCCACCGGCAGGAACGCGGCGACTATCAGGAATCCTGGCAGCCGACGCCCATGGCGCCCGCGGCGATCGCAGCGGCACAGGACATGGCGCGCAAGGTCGTGGACGATCTTGGCGGCTACGGCATCTTCGGGGTGGAGTTCTTCGTGAAAGGCGAAGACGTGATCTTCTCCGAACTCTCGCCGCGCCCACACGACACCGGCATGGTCACGCTGATCTCGCAAAACCTTTCGGAGTTCGATCTGCATGCGCGGGCCATCCTGGGCCTTCCGGTCCCCGAAGTCACCCTTCGCGGCCCGAGTGCCTCGGCCGTGATCCTGGCCGACCGCGAGGCCGAGGTTTTCGCCTACGAGGGAATGGCGGATGTCCTGGCGACGCCGGGCGGCGAGGTGGACCTGCGGGTCTTCGCCAAGCCCACGACGCGACCCTATCGCCGCATGGGTGTCGCCCTGGCGCTGGCAAGCGACACCGATGAAGCGCGGCGGATCGCTGCAGAAGCCGCCGCGAAACTGCGGATCGTCTACGAATAGCACTATGCGGGGCAGGGGAACTCCCTGCCTCCGCAAAACAGCCGCTAGAAGGTGTTCTTGGCCTCGCGCAGAGCGGCAAAGGTCGCCACGGCATCTCCGGCCTCGCCCTCCGGCGCCCACCGCGCCTGGATAGCGGGGTCGTCCGCGCGCAGGAACGGGTTCGTCAGCAGCTCGCGGCCGAGCTTGGTGGGGACCGTGGGCAGGCCCGCCGCGCGTGCGCGCGCGATGTCTTCGGCATAAGCGGCCAACTCGCCATTGTCCGGATCGGCATGGAGCGCGAAGCGGGCATTCGCCGCGGTATATTCGTGGGCGCAGTAGAGCATCGTGTCCACCGGCAGCGCCTTGATGCGCTGGAGGCTCGCCCAGAACTGCGCGGGCTGACCTTCGAACATGCGCCCGCAGCCCAGCGCAAAGACCGAATCGCCGACGAAAGCGATCTGCGCCTCGGGTAGGTAGTAGGCGCAATGGCCCATGGTATGGCCGCCTACGTCGATGACATGGGCCTTCCAGTTGCCCAGCATGACGACCTCTCCCTGAGACACGGTCCGGTCGACGCCTTCGATCTTCCCGGCATCGTCCAGTGGAGCGGTGATCGTGCAATTGGTGCAGGCCTTGATCGCCGCATTGCCGCCGGCGTGGTCGGGATGCCAGTGCGTGTTCCAGATCTGCGTGATCTGCCAGCCCTTGTGCCCGGCCTGGCGGAGGTACTCATCGGCATCGGGCGTATCGATGCAGGCGGTTTCCCCGCTGACGGGATCGTGCAGCAGATAGCCGTAATTGTCGCTGAGGCAGGGGAACTGGTGAACTTCGAGCATCGGGCGTCTCCTTGCCGGGCGATGTAAGCCTTCGGAGCGGTGCGCGAAAGAGCCTGGAAGCAAAGGGCGCGCGCGATGGCGACCGCCGGAAAAGCAAAAGCCCGCCCGGATTGCTCCGGACGGGCCTTTGATGGTTCACCTTGCGGTGAAGCCCGGAAGCGTTCTTACGAACGGTTCTTGAGGGCTTCGCCGAGGATGTCGCCGAGCGAAGCGCCCGAGTCCGACGAACCGTACTGTTCCACGGCTTCCTTCTCTTCGGCCAGCTGGCGGGCCTTGACCGAGAAGTTCGGCTTCTTCGAACGATCGAAACCGGTGACCATGGCGTCGAGCTTCTGGCCGACCTGGAAGCGGTCGGGGCGCTGCTCGTCGCGGTCGCGGCCGAGGTCCGAACGCTTGATGAAGCCGGTGGCGCCATCGTCGCCAGCCTGGACTTCCAGGCCGCCGTCGCGAACTTCGAGAACGGTGACGGTGACGACTTCGCTACGACGCAGCGAGCTGCCGCCGGTTGCGGCAACGCCGCCAGCGGCCGGAGCGCCACGCTCAAGCTGCTTCATGCCGAGGCTGATGCGTTCCTTCTCGACGTCGACGTCGAGAACAACGGCCGAAACCTGCTCGCCCTTGCGGTGCAGAGCCAGCGCGTCTTCGCCCGAGATGCCCCAGGCGATGTCCGACATGTGGACCATGCCGTCGACGTCGCCGTCGAGACCGATGAACAGGCCGAATTCAGTGGCGTTCTTGACTTCGCCTTCAACCTGCGAACCGACGGGGTGCTTCTCGGCGAAGGCTTCCCAGGGGTTCTGCTGAGCCTGCTTGAGGCCGAGCGAGATGCGGCGCTTGTCCGAATCGACTTCGAGAACGACCACTTCGACTTCCTGCGAGGTCGAGACGATCTTGCCGGGGTGGACGTTCTTCTTGGTCCAGGACATTTCCGAAACGTGGACAAGGCCCTCGATGCCGGCTTCCAGTTCCACGAAGGCACCGTATTCGGTGATGTTCGTGACGGTGCCGGTGAGCTTGGCGCCCACGGGGTACTTGACGGCTGCGCCTTCCCACGGATCGCTTTCCAGCTGCTTCATGCCGAGGCTGATGCGCTGGGTGTCCTGGTTGATGCGGATGATCTGCACCTTCACGGTGTCGCCGATGGCGATCACTTCGCTCGGGTGGTTGACGCGCTTGTAGCTCATGTCGGTGACATGGAGCAGGCCGTCGATGCCGCCGAGATCAACGAACGCACCGTAGTCGGTGATGTTCTTGACGACGCCTTCGATGACCTGGCCTTCGCTCAGCTTGTCGATCAGCTCGCTGCGCTGTTCGGCGCGCGTTTCTTCGAGGACGGCGCGACGCGACACGACGATATTGCCGCGGCGACGGTCCATCTTCAGGATCTGGAAGGGCTGCGGCACGTCCATCAGCGGGGTGACGTCGCGCACGGGGCGGATGTCGACCTGCGAGCCGGGGAGGAAGGCAACGGCGCCGTCGAGGTCGACGGTGAAGCCGCCCTTGACGCGGCCGAAGATCACGCCTTCGACGCGCTTGCCTTCACCGAATTCGTTTTCGAGCTTGTCCCACGCGGCTTCGCGGCGGGCGCGGTCGCGCGACAGCATCGCTTCGCCGTCGGCGTTTTCGACGCGGTCGACGTAGACTTCGACTTCGTCACCGACCTTCAGGCCATGCTCGCCTTCACCGCGCGCGAATTCGCGCAGCGGCACGCGGCCTTCGCTCTTGAGGCCAACGTCGATGACGGCCTTGTCGTTTTCGATGGCGGTGATGGTGCCCTTGACCACGCGGCCTTCAAAGCCGTCGTCGGCGACGCCGCCGAGCTGGTCGTCGAGCATTTTCGCGAAATCGTCGCGAGTCGGATTGGCAGAACTAGCCATTAAAGGTCTTTCCTGTTCACGTATTTCCGGCCAGGCGGTTGAATCCGCCGGTCTTTCCTCCGCGCGTCCGCACCATGCGGGCGGCGGGCCAAAAGGGCCGTACTGCCACGGGGGCCGGATGCCTTCCGCAGCGTCCTTTCAGCGCAAGGGCTTTCCAGACCGGCGGCCCCTACGCGCCGGAGCGCCAAAATGCAAGGAAAATGCCGGCCTGCCCGGTTCGCCGACGGATCGCGGCGGTCCGTCGGAACCGGGCAGGGCGGCCGTCTTGTGGCCGCCTCGGAAAAGCGCCATTGTCCCGCCCTGTCCTGATCTTCGGCCTGAGATATGGGAGGAGCGCGGGACACTTCGTTCGAGGAGCCTTCATGGCCGAGCACGCTACGTCACCGATCCCAGACAGACTCGATGCCACGATGGCCCCCAGCAAGGCGCTGGTCCCGAAGCCGAACTGGATCCTGCGTTTCGGGAAATGGATGCAGCCCAGGACGAACCGCTGGATTGCCCGCAGTTCGCGCGTGCCGGACGTGCCGGTTCACGATCCGGCGAATTTCCGCTGGACCCGCCTGCTGGAAGACAACTGGGAGGCCATCCGCGAGGAAGCCGCGGCCGTGCTCCAGGACCTGGAGGAAGTTCCGCCACTGGCGACGATTTCACCCGACCATCGGCGCATCGCTCCGGCCGGGCGCTGGCGGTCCTACTTCCTGGTCGGCTATCGCTACCGGGACGAGCCCAATTGCCGGGCCTGTCCGCGCACGGCCGAGTTGATTTCGCGCATACCCGGCCTGAATTCGGCGTTCTTTTCCGTGCTCGTTCCAGGGACGCATCTGCCGGCCCACACCGGCGTCTCGAAAGCGTTCCTGACGTGCCACCTCGGCATCCAGGTGCCGCGCGAATCCGGGGAGTGCCGGATGCGCGTGGTCGACGATTGGCTGGAGTGGCAGGAAGGCAAGTGTCTGGTTTTCGACGATGTCTTCAACCACGAAGTGAGGAACGACAGCGAAGAGACGCGCATCGTCCTGCTCGTGCAGTTCAAGCGCCCGGTCGGTCCCGTGGGGTGGATCGTGGGCAACCTGTTCCTGGAAGGCGTGCGGCGTTCGCGCTTCGTGCAGGACGCCCGGGCCGGGGTCGAGCGCTGGCGCAACCGCGCGCGGGATTGAAGGCCCGCCTTCCAGAGGGCCTCGATGTCAAAGAGCTGGCGATCGGCGCGCGCGCGCTTCGACCGCGGCGATGGCCGCGGCGATTGCTGCGTCGCGGCCGAGGTCGGACGTATCGAGCAGCACGGCGTCATCTGCCGCCACCAGCGGGGCGTCCTTGCGGCCGCGGTCGCGGGCGTCGCGGGCGGACAAGTCGGCGGCGATCTCATCCAGCGAGACATCGCGGCCCTGCGCCTCCATTTCGAGATGGCGGCGCTGGGCGCGGGCTTCCACCGAAGCGGTCACGAAGAGCTTGGCCTCTGCCTCGGGCGCGATCACCGTGCCGATGTCTCGCCCGTCGAGCACGGCGCCGCCGGCCTGCGTGGCGAAGCTGCGCTGGCGTTCGAACAGGGCCTGCCGCACCGCGGGGTGGATCGAGACGCGGCTTGCAAGGCCGCCGCTCGCTTCCGAACGGAGTTCCGGGTCGCTCAGGAAAGCGTCCGGAAAGGCGCATGCGGCAAGGGCGGCCACCGGATCGTCGGGATTGCCGCCGTCGAGGAAGCACTGGCGGCCGACGGCGCGGTAAAGCAATCCGGTATCGAGGTGGGGCAGGCCGTAATGCTCTGCGAGGGCCTTGGCGATAGTGCCTTTGCCCGATGCGGTGGGTCCGTCGACGGCGATGATCATCGCGGGCTCTTGGCGGCTTGGCGCGGCCAAGGCAAGGGGCTGGTCGAGCCGGCGCCGCAGGTTTGGGCGAAGGTTTGGGCGAAGGTCAAGGCAGGCGGGCTTCGTCGGATGGCCGGTCCGCGCTGCGCCTTGATCGCAGGGCCTTCAGGAGGCCCCAGCCGGCGATGATCGCCCAAAGCCCCTCCATCGCGATGGAGGGGAGGTTGACGTTCACCATCAGTGAAATGAGCAGGAGCACGGCCCCGACGAAGTTCAGTCCGTGCTGAAGGTAGCGGTTCGGATTGTTCTCGTAGGTCACATAGGCATAGGCGATCACGCAGCACACGGTGCCCACGAAGCCGAGGATGTTGCTGAGCCACTGCGGCAGGTCGAGGATCATGCACACTCCTGTCAGGCGGGGCGCCCGCGTGGAAGAACGCGGCGCCGCCAGCCTGCAAGAATGCCCTTATCCGGCCAGCGTGGCCAGCAGGTCCTCGAAATTGGGGAAGCTGGTGGCGATCGGGCGCGTGTCGTCCACTTCCACGCCGCCGCTGCTGACGAGGCCGGCAATCGCCATCGACATGGCGATACGGTGATCGAGGTGGGTGACGACTTGCGCGTCGCCGGCCGTGCCGGGCAGGGGCTTGCCGCCGGTGCCGGTGATGACGAGGCCGTCTTCGCGTTCCTCGATCCGGGCGCCGGCCAGCGTCAGGGCGACGGCCATGGCGGTAAGGCGATCCGATTCCTTCACGCGCAATTCGTCCAGCCCGCTGGTGACGGTAACGCCCTCGGCAAGCGACGCCGCCACGAAGAGAACGGGGAATTCATCGATCATGGCAGGCGCGATGGCGGGATCGACTTCGATGCCCTTGAGCTGCGAATGCCTCACCAGAAGGTCCGCCACCGGCTCTCCGCCGACTTCGCGCGCGTTCAGGAATTCGATCTGGCCGCCCATCTGGCGCAGCACTTCGACAAGGCCGGCGCGCGTCGGGTTGAGGCCGACGTTCTCGATCACGACTTCGCTGCCCGGCGTGACGAGGGCGGCGACGATGAAGAAAGCGGCGGAGGAGGGGTCACCCGGTACGTCGATGACTTGCGGCTTCAGTTCCGCCTCGCCCTTGATGGTGATGACGCGGGTGCCGTCCGCCTCCACGGTGACCTCAAGGTCGGCGCCGAAGCCCTTGAGCATGCGCTCGGAGTGGTCGCGCGTCGGCACCGGCTCGATCACGGTGGTGGTGCCGGGTGTATTGAGGCCGGCGAGCAGGATCGCGCTCTTCACTTGTGCAGAGGCGACGGGCAGGCGGTAAGTGATCGGCACGGCCGGCGAGGCGCCGCGCACGATCAGCGGGAGGCGGCCTCCTTCGCTGGCTTCGAAACTCGCACCCATTTCGGAGAGCGGATCGATCACGCGGCCCATCGGGCGCTTGGAGAGCGAGCCGTCGCCCGTGAAGCTGACAGTGATGGGGTGGCTGGCGACCAGGCCCATGAGCAGGCGGGTCGAGGTGCCGGAATTGCCCATGTCGAGCGGACCCTCGGGCTGGAGCAGGGCGCCCACGCCCACGCCGCTCACCCGCCATTCACCGTCTCCCACGCGTTCCACCGTGGCGCCCATGGCGCGCATGGCGGCGGCGGTGGCCAGCACGTCCTCGCCTTCCAGCAGGCCGGTCACGCGCGTTTCGCCCACGGCCAGCGCGCCCAGCATGATCGAGCGGTGGCTGATCGACTTGTCACCCGGCACGCGGATCTTGCCCTTGAGCGGTCCTGCGGGCAGGAAACGGCGGGGGCGCATGGGGGTGGTGTCGTCGTGGCTCACGGGCGTGCTTCTCTCGATACTGGAGGGGCGCAAAATCGCCGGGCTTTTGACAGCGGGTGCGGCCTATGGCAAGGCGCGCGCCCTGATGGTGCCGGGACGCTTGATTTTGCGCGCCGGCCCTCCCATCAAGATACGAAATTCACGCCCGTTCCTTTCGAGCGGGCAATATGAGGACATTTCATGGCAAAGCCTGAGTGGGGCGCCAAGCACGGCTGCCCGAAATGCGGCACCCGCTTCTACGACCTGGGCAAGGACGACCCGGTCACCTGCATCGAGTGCGGCCATTCGTGGCACCCGGAGCCGGTGCTGAAGTCCAAGCAGCCGATTCCCTATGAGGAAATCCAGAAGAAGGAAGTGGTCGAGACCGAAGATTCGGATCTGGCCGAAGAAGATCTGGATATCGACGACGACGGCGATTCGCCGGACAACGACGTCGACCTCGGCGGTGACGACGATCTCGGCATCGGTGCCGGCGACGACGACGGCGACCGGGACGAGTAAGTCTCGGATCGAGTTCAAGGAAAAGGGCGCGGCGCTTCGGCGGCCGCGCCCTTTCTCGTTTTGGTCCGGCAGATTCGATTCCATCCTTCGTCATTGCGAGCATAGCGAAGCAATCCAGGGGAGCCCTACACCGCTCTGGATTGCTTCGCCGGCTTCACCTCCTCGCAATGACGAAGGGCAAAGGCCGCGAAGCGAAGGAGGCTGCAGAGGGGCGGGGGTGCGCTTTCGGGCCGCTTTCCGGAAAATGACAGGCCCGTGAAAATTTCCTCTTGCCAGTCCGGTGAACCCAATCTAGAGGGCGGCCTCCCAAGCGGAGGCGCAAGTCGCCGTGACGGAAACGGATCGGACCTCCCAGGATCGATCCGATGAAATGATTGGGGCCTTAGCTCAGCTGGGAGAGCGCCTGCATGGCATGCAGGAGGTCAGCGGTTCGATCCCGCTAGGCTCCACCATTTCAACATTGCAGTTTCGCGGGAACGCGACACGCTGGCTGACGAGGTTTCGTCCGCCGGCGTTTTTCGCATAACGTCCCGTCACGCCGGTCAGCGAGGTTTCGCCCACCGGCGTTTTTGGCGTTCTGGCGGTTCGACCCGTCGATGAGGAATTTTGGCATGTTCGCCGCGAGTGACGTTAGGAGCGAGAATGTTTGACTCCCTTTCGGATCGTCTTGGTGGCGTTTTCGACAAGCTGCGCGGTCGCGGCGCGCTCAAGGAGCAGGACGTTCGCGATGCCATGCGCGAAGTCCGCATCGCGCTGCTCGAAGCCGATGTCGCGCTTCCCGTCGTGCGCCGCTTCATCGACCAGGTTACAGAGAAGGCCGTGGGCCACTCGGTGCTGCGCTCGGTCACGCCCGGCCAGCAGGTCGTCAAGATCGTCAACGATGCCCTGATCGAGATGCTTGGCGGCGAAGAGACCGCTGAACTCGACCTCAATGCCGCGCCTCCGGTCGTCATCATGATGGTCGGCCTCCAGGGCTCGGGCAAGACCACCAGCACGGCCAAGATCGCCCGCCTCCTTCGTGAGAAGCAGGGCAAGAAGGTCCTGATGGCCTCGCTGGACGTCAACCGTCCGGCCGCGCAGGAACAGCTTCGCGTCCTGGGCGAGCAGGTCGGCGTCGCCACCCTGCCGATCATCCCGGGCCAGCAGCCGACCGAGATCGCCACCCGCGCGATGCAGTCGGCCAGGCTCCAGGCCGTCGACGTGCTGATGCTCGACACGGCCGGTCGCCTCCACGTCGACCAGCAGCTCATGGACGAGATGAAGGCGGTTGCCGCCATCGCAACTCCGCGTGAAACGCTGCTCGTGGTCGACTCGCTGACGGGTCAGGACGCGGTCAACGTTGCGCAGTCGTTCTCCGGCGAAGTCGATCTCACCGGTGTCGTGCTCACCCGTATGGACGGTGATGCGCGCGGCGGTGCGGCGCTGTCGATGCGCGCCGTCACCGGCAAGCCGATCAAGTTCGCAGGCACCGGCGAGAAGATGGAGGCCCTCGAGGTCTTCCACCCCAGCCGCGTCGCCAACCGCATTCTCGGCATGGGCGACATCGTCTCCATCGTCGAGAAGGCCGCCGAAGCGGTCAAGGTCGAGGACGCCGAAGCGCTGGCCAAGCGCATGGAGCAGGGCAAGTTCGACATGAACGACCTGCGCATGCAGCTGGGCCAGATGCAGAAGATGGGCGGCCTGGGCGCGCTGGCCGGCATGATGCCGGGCATGAAGAAAGCCAAGGCGGCGATGCAGGCTTCGGGCATGGACGACCGCGTGCTGCTGCGCATGGATGCGATCATCGGCTCGATGACGCAGAAGGAGCGCGTCAATCCCGCGCTGCTCAACGCCAAGCGCAAGATTCGCGTCGCCAACGGCTCGGGCACCCAGGTGCAGGACGTCAACAAGCTCCTGAAAATGCACCAGGAGATGTCCAAGGCCATGAAGCAGATCAAGAAGATGGGCGGCCTCAAGGGCCTTGCCGCGATGTTCGGAAAAGGCGGCCTCGATGCCGCCATGCCCGGGCTTGGTGGCGGCATGGGTGGGGGCGCCGGCGGCATGCCGGGCCTCGGTGGTCCCGATCTCAGCAAGTTTCTGAAAAAGTAATTCTCGAAGATTTGAAGGAAAGGTAGAGCAATGTCCGTTTCGATCCGTCTGTCGCGCGGTGGCGCGAAGAAGCGTCCTTATTACAAGATCGTCGTCTCCAACTCGCGCGCTCCGCGCGACGGCAAGTATCTTGAGCAGGTCGGCACCTACAACCCGGTCCTCCCCAAGGAAGACGAGAACCGCGTGCGCCTGGTCGAAGACCGCGTGCGTTACTGGCTCGGCGTTGGCGCCCAGCCGACCGACCGCGTTGCCCGTCTGCTCGACAAGGCCGGCATCAAGGAACGCGCCGCCACCGTGAACGCCCAGAAGGGTGAGCCGGGCCAGAAGGCCAAGGACCGCGCCGAGGAAAAGGCCGAGAAGCTGCGTGAAGCTGAAGAAGCTGCCGCTGCTGCTGCAGCCGCTCCGGCCGCTGAAGAAGCGCCTGCCGAAGCAGCTGCTGAGGAATCGACCGAAGCCTAAGCTTCAGGTTGAATCCAGATGGCTGGTCAAGACCGCCCCGTCACGCTTGCTGCCGTAACCGGCGCGCACGGCGTGACGGGCGAGGTTCGCCTCAAGCTGTTCGGTGAAGGCGTGGCGGCGCTCAAGCGCTACCGCGCCTTCACCGATTCCACGCTCACGCTCACCAAAGTGCGCGATGACGGCAAGGGCGGCGCGATCGCCCGCTTCGAAGAAGTGCTCGATCGTAACGCGGCGGAAAAGCTGCGCGGTACCGCGCTCACCGTTCCGCGCTCGCAGATGCCGGAACTGGCGGAAGGCGAGTATTATCACGCCGACCTGCTGGGTCTGCGCGCCGTTTCCGACGCGGGTGACGAGCTGGGCACTTGCATAGCGGTCGAAAACTTCGGCGCCGGCGACGTGATCGAGATCGAGCGTCCGGCAGGCGAGGACGGCAAGCGGCGCCGCTTCATGGTGCCGATGAGCCCGGCCGCCGTGCCCGAATGGGATCACGAACGGGTGGTGGTCAACGCCGCCTTTGCGGAAGAATAAGGAAAGGCCGCCTCCGGGCGGCCTTTCTGCGTCAGGGGCCTTGGTTCCTCAGGCGAGCGCGGGGTCGGTGCAGGGCTGTGCGGCTTGCCGCGGGGCCTGACTGCCATCGGTCGGAGCGATCAGCGGCGTTACGGCCGCCAGACTGGAGCCGGCCAATACGCCTGCTAGAATGGCGATGGTCGTCAGCCTCGCCTTTCGTGCCAGCGCCGTTTCCAGCCGCGCCTTGCGCCCGATCCAGCCGGGCAGGCGCTTGGCCTTGGCGGCGAGCGTTACGAGGCCGCGATCCGCATCTTCGGAAAACCGGGCATGGCCGGCGTTCCATTGGCGCATGAAATGTTCGTCCTGCATTGTCCGGTTCCTCCTTCGGATATCCGGAATCTGCGCGTCGCAGCGCCTCTTTGCCAACAAACCCTCTGGTAGCAGCCATAAGGCTGCCTTATCGTCGGGCCATGGACCGCCTGCCGCCCCTGACCGCCGTTCGCGCATTCGAAGCCGCGGGCCGGCACGAGAATTTCTCCCGTGCCGCCGAGGAACTGGGCATGAGTCAGGCGGCCATTTCCTATCAGATCAAGCAGTTGGAAGACCGGGTCGGCAAGCCGCTGTTCGTGCGGGAGAAGGGCCGGGCGCGGCTATCGGATGTCGGGCGCAGGCTGTTGCCCGCGCTGTCCGGTGCGTTTGCCGCGATGACGGATGCTTTCGCCGCCGTTCGCAGCGAAGAAGAGGACGTGCTGGCGATCAATGCCTCGGTATCGCTTGGCGCAAGCTGGCTCAGCACGCGCATCGGCCGCTTTCAGCTCCGCCATCCCGACATTGCCGTCCGCATGTCGCTTTCGAACGAAGTGATCGATTTCGCGACTTCGAACTACGATGCCGCGATCCGGGGCGGCGCGGGACGTTGGGAGGGGCTGCGCAGCGAATTCCTGTTCCGGCAGCACTATTCGCCGATCTGTGCACCGAATTTCCTGGAGCGCCACAGGATCACGCGGCCGGAAGACTTGCTGGCGGTGGAGCGCTTCGCCCCTAACGATCCTTGGTGGGCGGCCTGGTTCGCGGCCGCCGGCGTGGGAACGCCGCCGCCGCCGTCCCGGCGCGGCTTCATGTTCGACAACCAGCTCCAGGAAGGCAGCGCGGCCCGCGAAGGCTTCGGCATAGCCCTGATGACACCACTGATCTGGCGCGAGGACCTGGCGGCGGGGCGTCTGGTCCAGCCGTTCGCGACGATGTTCCTGCCCGGCACCGGCCATTGGCTGGTCCACCCGGAGCAGCGCGTGGGTGTCCGCAAGCTGGAACGCTTTCGGGAATGGCTGCGCGACGAAGTGATGCGCGACCGGGATTTCCTGCCGCCCGAAGTATGGGAACCCTTCTGAGCGGCACAAAATCCCGCCCGGCCTCTTGTCGCCGCCGCCGAATTGGGCTTTGCGCGACAGCATGACTTTCAACGCCACCGTTCTCACCCTCTATCCGGAGATGTTTCCTGGCTCGCTCGGCGTCAGCCTGGCGGGCAGGGCGCTTGCCGAGGGCAAATGGGCCATGAACCCCGTGCATGTCCGCGATTTCGCGGCCGACAAGCATCGCACCGTGGACGACACCCCCGCAGGCGGCGGCGCGGGAATGGTGCTCAAGGTGGATGTGCTGGCGGCGGCTATCGACCATGCCCGCAGCATCAATCCGGCCGCGCCGGTCATCGCCATGACACCGCGCGGCAAGCCGATCTCGCAAGCCCGCGTGCGCGAGTTGGCGGAGGGCTCCGGCGTCACCATCCTGTGCGGCCGGTTCGAAGGTTTCGACGAGCGCATTTTCGAGGGCCGCGACGTCGAGGAGATGTCGGTCGGCGATGCGGTGCTTTCCGGCGGCGAACCCGCGGCGATCCTGCTTCTCGACGCTTGCATTCGCCTGCTTCCCGGCGTAATGGGCGCGGCTTCCAGCGGGACCGAGGAATCGTTTGAGGACGGTCTTCTCGAATACCCGCAATATACCCGACCCACCGAGTGGGAAGGGCGCACGATCCCTGAAGTGCTGCGATCGGGGGATCATGCGAAGATCGCCGCCTGGCGGAAACAACAGGCGGAGGAAGATACACGGTCACGCAGGCCGGACCTTTGGGAACGTCGCAGTGACGTTCGGGGCCAGTCTGCCTCTGGTGCGCGGCGCAAAAACGAGGACTTAGGTTCATGAACCTGATTCAGCAGATCGAGGCCGAGGAAATTGCCAAGGCCGCCAAGGAAATCCCGACCTTCCGTCCGGGCGACACCGTCCGCGTCGGCGTGAAGGTTGTCGAAGGTACCCGTACCCGCGTCCAGGCTTACGAGGGCGTGTGCATCGCGCGCTCGAACCGTGGCATGGGTTCGAACTTCACCGTTCGCAAGATGAGCTTCGGCGAAGGCGTCGAGCGCGTATTCCCGCTCTACTCGCCGAACATCGACTCGATCACCGTGGTTCGCCGCGGCGTCGTGCGTCGTGCCAAGCTGTACTACCTGCGTGGTCGTACCGGCAAGCGCGCTCGCATCGCCGAGCGTCGCATCAACGACGTCCAGGGCTAAGCTCCGGCATCGTGTCCGCCTCTTGCAGGCTGGACAACTTGAAAGGCGGTTCGGTTTCGAACCGCCTTTTTTGTGTCTCCGCCTGGATGACAATTACGGTTATCGACTTGATTCCGCGAAGCGAATCAGTCCACGCCGGCAAAATGAACCCGCGCGGCCCTTCTGTTGTTCGACGCAATGCCTTTCGGAAAGAGGGCAGGCGTCGCACGGTCGATCATGCTGCGTTGCACAATTCAGGAATCGTCATCTGAATGGCGGAAAAACGCGATAAAGTGCCAGTTTTGGCTTTGTTTAGCCTTTGACACCGCGCGCAAAAACCGCTCAATTCCGTCGCGTTTAGAGGCGAGTCCGAATATCCCGACACATCCGATTCAACAGAAAGGTTAGGGGGTACCCATAATGAACAAGAACGATCTTATCAGCGCCGTAGCAGACTCGAGCGGTCTTACCCGTACCGATGCCACCAAGGCCGTCGAAAGCGTGTTCGACGCCATCTCCGGCGCGCTGAAGTCCGGCGACGAAGTTCGCCTCGTTGGCTTCGGCACTTTCTCGGTTGCCAAGCGCAAGGCCTCGACCGGCCGCAACCCGCGCACCGGCGAACCGATGGAAATCAAGGCTTCGGCTCAGCCGAAGTTCAAGGCCGGCAAGGGCCTCAAGGACGCTGTCAACTAAGCATCCTTGTAGCCTGCTACGCCTCGCGGGCTGAAAAGATTACGCCGCGCCAACTTTGGGTTGGCGCGGCGTTTTTCGTTGTAGCGGTCTGTTTCGCGGAGGATGCCGCCGGGACCCAGGCCAGGCAGGACCTGCGCCGAGGCGCCGGCCCTCTCCGGTTCAGGGCATCAGTTTGACCAGAGCCGTCGGTGCGGCGGGCGTCCGGGGGTCTATCTTCCACACGAGCGCCTTGCCATTGGCAGCCGCCTGAGGGCCTTCATCGGTGTTGTTGGCCAGGATCTCGCCATCGGTCGTCACGGTGAAGGTGCCGTCGGCCTCGGTGGTGCCGGGCATGGCATCGCCCTCCTTTTCATTGGCCAGGCCGCTCATCATGGCCCCCATGCCCGTCGCGCCGCCCTGGGGTCCGAACGATGGTGCATCCACGCGCACCGAGCCGTCCCGGCGCAGCGAGAGCTGGACGAACCGATTGCTCATCGCAAAGCCCTCGATGGTCGGGAATGCGAAATCATGGTCGAGCCGGCCGGTCATCGCGAAATCGACATCGAACTTGCCGTCTCCCATGTAGACGGCCTTGTTCCAACCGACCTGGCGGCGGAGCTTCTCGGCCACTTGCTCCCCGGCTTTCGGATCGCTGGGATCCAGCCCGCCCAGCAGCATTTGCGCGGCCTGAGCATCGCTCTTCTTCTTTTCCTCGTTGGACTTCTCCCAATCGGTCTTCTGCTGGGCGAGTTCCTCCTCGGTGCAGGGGTGCTCGTTGTAGTCTTCGTCGTGGCACGCTTCCGGCGCGAAGACCTTGGGCTTGGATGCCTGGAGAGGCACCATCACGATTTCGCCGGCATAGCGGAAGGTGAACGTGCGGTTCTTGCGCAAGTCCAGCGTCGAGGTGAATTTGCCGGGTGCGAAGATGCACGCTGCCGCCAGCAGGGCGAGGGCGGTGACGCCCAGCCCTGCCAGCAAGCGGCGCCCCAGGGGGCGCCGTTCGACTTGGTTCATGATGAGTGCCCCTCTTGCGTTCGGATCGTCAGCCGCGGGTCGCCGCGGCGTAAAGCGCGATGGCAGCGGCATTGCTGACATTCAGGCTTTCCATCGCATCGCTGATCGGCAGCTTGGCGACGGAGTCGCAATGCTGGGCGATGTTGTGGCGCATGCCGTCACCTTCGGCGCCGAGCACGAGCGCGACCGGTCCGGCAGGAAGCGCTTCGCCGAGAGTCGACTGCGCGGCGCCGTCGAGGCCGATGCGCCAGTAGCCGGCTTCCGCGATTTCCTCGAGCGCGCGGGCCAGGTTGACCACGCGCACCCAGGGAAGGACTTCCAGCGCACCGGAAGCGCTCTTGGCCAGGGTACCCGATTCGGGCGGCGCGTGACGGTCCTGCGTGACGATGGCGCAGGCATTGAAGGCCGCCGCCGAACGCATGATCGCGCCGACGTTGTGCGGGTCGGTTACCTGGTCGAGCACGACGACGGGGCGCGAGGGATCGCCATCCAGCACATCGTCGATGAAGATATCATCGAGCGGTGCGCATTCGAGCACGAGGCCCTGGTGCGGAGCGTCGCGTGCGACGAGGCGGGCGAGATCGGCTGGCTGGGCCCATTCGACGGGGAAGTCGGCCGGCAATTCGCCGTCGAGCGATTCCACGCCCTCACGAGTCGCCCAGAGCTTGCGATGGCTGCGATTCGGATTCTTGAGCGCGGCCTCCACGGCGTGGCGACCCCAGAGCCGAACCATGCCGGTGCTCGCTCTGCCGCTGCCACGGCCGTTCTTCATCCGGCCTGCGCGGCCGCGCAGCGCCTTCCCGGAGCGTCCGCCTTCGCGGTCGCCTTCTTGCCGGTCGCTACGATTGGTCATGAAAACTGTCCTTTTTGGAAAAACTATGCCGCTCCTGCCATTCCCCCCATTGACAGGCAAGGCCGCGTTCTACATAGGCGCGCTCCTCGGCAGCGAGGCTCTGGTTTCGGAGCTTCAACACAACGGGTTTTTCGAAAGAAGAACCCCCGCCAGCAACTGGTGTGGACAGGTGGCCGAGTGGTTAAAGGCAGCAGACTGTAAATCTGCCCGTGCAAGCGTACGCTGGTTCGAATCCAGCCCTGTCCACCACCGGTTTCCCTAACAGGACATTCCCTTCGGGGCTCCCCTCCAGCTACAGCATCGAACGAGATAACCGTGCCGTGCCGCGTATCGCGGCGGACAGGGTGCCATGTGGCGTATCGCGCTGGAAACTATCCCCGGCCGTCGGCGCGGATGGGAACATGCCCTTCTTCCCGGCATTGCGGGAGGGGTGGACACTGACTAGAGGATGGTGATGCCCGGAGAAATTCTCGATAATCAGGGACGCGGCGAAGCGTCCTGGAGCTGGCCTTCCATCCACCCGGAAGGCCGCAAGTTCGGCGCCATCGCCGGTGTCGTGGCCCTGATCGGCTGGATCGTGTTCGGTCCGCTGGTCGGTTGGCCGCTGGCGCTGCTCACGGTCTGCGTGCTGGCCTTCTTCCGCGACCCCGTGCGCGTGACGCCGCAGGACGACCGTTATATCGTCGCACCGGCCGATGGCCTGGTGACGCTTATCGGCAAAGTCTCTCCGCCGCGCGAACTGACGGTCGAGGATGGCAGCGGCTCGCAGCCTATGTCGACGGAACCGGTTACCCGCATCTCGATCTTCATGAGCGTCTTCGACGTCCACATCAATCGCAGCCCCATCGGCGGCACGGTGCGCCGGGTGATCTACATCCCCGGCAAGTTCCTCAATGCCGACCTCGACAAGGCCAGTGAAGAGAACGAGCGCCAGCACATCCTGGTCGAGCGCGGCGATGGACTGCGCGTCTGCTTTACGCAGATCGCCGGTCTGGTCGCGCGCCGCATCGTTCCGTTCGTGAAGCCGGGCGACATGATCGCCTCCGGCCAGCGGATCGGCCTGATCCGCTTCGGCAGCCGCGTCGACGTCTATCTCCCCGCAGGAACGGAGCCCAAGGTGCTCATGGGCCAGCGGATCGTCGCCGGTGAAACCGTGCTGGCGGAACTCGGTTCGGCGCCGGTGATCGAGGGTATCTCGCAGTGAACGGCGAGCCCGACGGAATCCAGGGCGGCGAGTTCGAGGGCGATGGCCTTCGCGTGCGCCGCCGCCTTGCCGGCGGGCTGCCGATGCGCGTTTTCGTTCCCAATGCGATCACGGCCGCCGCGCTTTGCTCCGGCCTTACCGGTATCCGTTTTGCGATCGGCGGCGATTATGAACGGGCCGTGCAGGCCATCATCCTTGCGGGCCTGCTCGACGGCATCGACGGCCGCGCGGCGCGCCTGCTCAAGGCGCAGACGCGTTTCGGCGCCGAGCTGGACAGTCTGGCCGATTCGATTTCGTTCGGTGTCGCGCCGGCGCTGATCGTCTATCTCTGGACGCTTCACCAGCTGCCCAGCCTGGGATGGATTGCCGCCCTGGCTTTCGCGATCTGCTGCGTCCTGCGTCTGGCGCGCTTCAATTCCCGCCTCGACGAGATCGATCAGCCGCATAAGGACGCCGGTTTCCTGACCGGTGTTCCGGCGCCGATCGGCGCGGGGCTGGCGTTCCTGCCGATGTATCTGTGGATCGCGAGCGGGGTGCCGGAATTCGCCAATCCCATCGCGGTCAGCGTCTGGATGGTGGTGATCGCCTTCCTGATGATCTCCAGCCTGCCGACGCTCAGCTGGTCCCGCATGAGTCCGCCGCCAAGCCTTCGCGTCGGACTGATCGCGCTGGTCGGCCTGACCGTGGCGGCGCTGCTGACCGAGCCCTGGTTCACGCTGGCCGTGATTACCATTGCCTATCTGGCGCTGATTCCCATCGGCATCGTCACTTACATGAAGATCAGGCGGCGAGGTCCGTCGCCGGCAGTTCCATCCCCGGCCATTCCAGTCCCGGGCGTTCCGCCGCAGTCCACTGCGACTGACGGCGAGGACGGACCGAACGGTCCTTTCTGAGCGTGGCGAGCGCGGGCAGGGGCACGCGTTCGATCGCTTTCCAGACCAGAAGAGTGCTGTCCGGGCAGCCACGCAGCTGCGCCGGCAAGGACCGCGCCGCATCCGCGTGGCGCAGCCAGCTCGTGGCGATGACATGGGCCGAAACAATCGCGGCCACAGCGAAGATACAGGCAGCAAAAGCAGTCATGACCGTTCCTTTCGAACCATCATCCATGGCCTCCTTGGTCTGCCGAAGAGCAGCGCCTGTGGACACCTTGTGGAAAATCCAGAATCGTTCTATTAATGTTCCTGTGATCTCGTTGTTCTCAATTTGTTCTCCGGCTGTCAAGCAGGAATCGTCCAGGCCTTCGCTGAGCGTAAAGCGCGCGCTGCGGGGGGCGGCATGAGCGGAGAAGCCGTCGATCGTCTGGCCGAGCTGGAGGGCTTGCGCGACTGGTGCGAGAGCAATCAGTTCGATCTGGAGGAAATTGATTCGAGCGAACTCGTCCTGACCGATCGCGAAGCGGGGAGCGTCTGGTCGGTATTCGGCGTCGACGACTGGATCCAGATCAAGGGTCTGGTTCTGGACGAAGTCGAACCGGGATCGGCCTTATGCCTGACTCTCGCGCGCTTGCATGACCGGTTGCTGGGCTGCCGGTTTTCAGTCGACGCGCAGCAAGGCCTCATCATCATCGTCGATCTCATGCCCTCCTGCCGAACCGCTGCGGCAATCGGCGAGGCGGTCATGCAGATGCAGGCAATCATCGATCATACGAGCGAACTGCTGGAGGATGTCATCGAGCGCGAGATGGAGGCCGATGACCGGACCATCGACCAGGCGTTCGGACTGGAAGGCTCGCGGCGCCTGCACTGATTCGCTAATGTCAGGTCAGGCGGCCCGATGATGGGTTAGGCGGCGCGGAATATGCGGCGCGGGCTTTGGAGCGAGCAGGCGGCGGCGGACTGCAGGGGGGCGGCGCGGGGCACGATCTCCCGGCAATACGGCACCCCGTCTCCAGCGCACGGAGTCTCCGGCTTCAAGGTCGATCTGGCGTTTCAGGTTGCGCAGTGCGGGCAGGGCAGCGCGGTAGCTCTTCCAGATCGTCATGAGCGCCAGAGCGGCGCCGATTCCGAACAGGATGGATGAAACGACGGTCATCGATTGCGTCCTTGAATTCGCGACCCCCTCAGGCGCTGTCCTTGAAAGATCCCTTCTGCTGTGCCGATCGCTGGCGCCGGATGGAACTGCGCCAGAAGCGCCGGCAGCTTGGGGATTACCCTGTGGAAAAGCAGTGGAAGCCCTGTAGTTTCCGGCCTTGGCCGCCAAGTCTCGCGCTCTGCGACGAAATGCCTTGTCGGGACGCCGGATTGGGGCTGGTGTTTTCCGGCAAACGGCGCTAAGGGCGGCCCCGCTCGGCGAAAGGTGTCGAATTCGCGTCACCCGCGACTCGGGCAATCCACATGGAAAGCGCACATACCGGTGCTAGGCGGCCAGGGATCGATATCCCCGCTTGGTTCCTGCTTTCCAGAGGTTCAACCGGAAGGAATTACATTATGGCGGCTCCCGTCGTCACCATGCAGCAGCTCATCGAAGCCGGCGCGCACTTCGGCCACCAGACCCACCGCTGGAACCCGCGCATGAAGCCGTACATCTTCGGCGCGCGCAACGGCATCCACATCATCGACCTTTCGCAGACCGTGCCCCTGATGGCCCGCGCTCTCGAGTTCGTTTCGGCCACCGTCCAGGCCGGCGGCAAGGTGCTCTTCGTTGGCACCAAGCGCCAGGCTCAGGAGCCGATCGCCCAGGCCGCCCGCGCTTGCGGTCAGCACTTCGTCAACCATCGCTGGCTGGGCGGCATGCTCACCAACTGGAAGACCATCTCGGGTTCGATCAAGCGCTTCAAGGCTCTTGAAGAGCAGCTTGCCGGCGACACCACCGGTCTGACCAAGAAGGAAGTCCTTCAGCTCACCCGCGAGCGCGACAAGCTTGAGCTCTCGCTCGGCGGTATCCGCGACATGGGCGGCATCCCGGACGTGATGTTCGTGATCGACGCCAACAAGGAAGAGCTGGCCATCAAGGAAGCCAACGTCCTTGGCATTCCGGTCGTTGCCGTGCTCGACACCAACGTGAACCCGCAGGGCATCTCGTTCCCGATCCCGGGCAACGACGACGCCAGCCGCGCCGTTCGTCTGTACTGCGAAGCCGTTGCTCAGGCCGCCACCAAGGGTGGTCGTGACGCGCTCGTGAACAGCGGTGCCGATCTCGGCGCCATGGACGTGCCGGTTGCCGAAGAGACCGTCGAGGCCTGATAGGTCCGGCGACGACTTTTTCGTCATGGAATTGTCGCGCGCCGGGTCCAATGGGCCTGGCGCGCGTTAATTTTATGGGCCGCTGTGCGACCCGGGCATTTCATGGGCCGCAACGCGACCTGGGCATTTTCGGGTCGCATCGCGATCCGAGGATTTTAAAGGCCGTGCTACACGGTCCCACCAAGCAAGAGGATTTGAGCGATGGCTTACACCGCCGCTGACGTGAAGAACCTGCGCGAGCGCACTGGCGCCGGCATGATGGACTGCAAGAAGGCCCTGGACGAAACCGGTGGCGATCTCGAAGCCGCCGTCGACGCGCTGCGCGCTCGCGGTCTGGCCGCTGCAGCCAAGAAGTCCAGCCGTACGGCTGCCGAAGGTCTGGTCGGCGTTGCCGTCACCGGCACCAAGGGCGTTGCCGTCGAAGTGAACTCGGAAACGGACTTCGTTGCGAAGAACGACCAGTTCCAGGACTTCGTCCGCAACACCACCGAAGTCGCCCTCGGCGTTGCCGGTGACGACGTGGAAGCGCTCAAGGCCGCTGCCTACCCGACCGGCGGCACCGTTGGTGACGCGCTGACCAACAATGTTGCGACCATCGGCGAGAACCAGCAGGTTCGCCGTCTGAAGACCGTCGAAGTCGCTCAGGGCCTGGTCATCCCCTACATGCATAACGCTGCCGCGCCGAACCTCGGCAAGATCGGCGTTCTCGTCGCGCTCGAATCGGAAGCTTCGGCTGACGTTCTCGAAGCCCTCGGCAAGCAGATCGCGATGCACATCGCCGCTGCCTTCCCGCTGGCCCTCAACGCCGACGACCTCGACGCCGAGCTGATCGAGCGCGAGCGCAAGATCGCCCAGGAAAAGGCCGCCGAATCGGGCAAGCCCGAAGCCGTGCAGGCCAAGATGGTCGAAGGCGCGATCGCCAAGTACGCCAAGGAAAACGCTCTGCTCTCGCAGGTCTTCGTCATGGACAACAAGACCCCGATCCAGCAGGTCGTCGACCAGGCCGGCAAGGAAGCCGGCGCCAAGATCGTGCTGAAGGACTACGTCCGCTTCCAGCTCGGCGAAGGCATCGAGAAGGAAGTCACCGACTTCGCAGCCGAAGTGGCTGCTGCTGTCGCCGGCTGATCCTTCGCGGATACCGAAATAAGAAAAGGGCCGGTGAGCTTAGGCTTCCCGGCCCTTTTTCTTTGCGCGGTGCAGGGTCAGTAGGCGGCGGTGAACCTCGCGCGGCTGTGCCGGTGTGCTTCCAGTTCGTCGACCATGGCGATGGCGTAGTCGGCAAAGCTGATCTTGCTCTCTCCGGCTTCGTCCGTGAGGAGCAGGTCGCCCCCCGTGCGGTAGGCTCCCGTGCGCGGGCCTTCGAAGATCAGCGCGGCGGGGGAGAAGAAGGTCCAGTCCACATCGTCGACCTGCCTGAGCGCGTCGAGGAAAGTGATGCCGCCGGTTGCAAAGGGCTTCCACTCTTCCGGGAAATCCGGCGAATCGATGAGCCGCTTGCCGGGCGCGACTTCGAGGCTGGCGGCACCGCCGGTGACGAGGAGGCGGTGGACCCCCGCCTTGCGGAGCGTGCCAAGCAGTGTGTCGGCGGAGACATCGAAGTGGAGCGCGCTGATCACCGCATCGTTGCCGGCGATGAGCGGGGCGAGCGCCTCGGGGTCGGAGGCGTCGCCGGCCGTGGCGGTCACGCCTTCTACCGACGGAATCTTCGCAGGATTGCGCGCGATGGCGAGAACCTGATGGCCGCGCGCGGCGGCCTCCCTGGCGATTTCCGATCCGGCGCGGCCGCTGGCGCCGAGGACTGCAATCTTCATTTCCGGATACTCCACTGGTTTCCAATAGTGACCAAGTGTGTCATGGAGCGTGGCCATGCAAGAAGGCACTTTCAGCGCACCGGGTTACCCCGAGGGAACCGGTGACCGTCTCCCGGACGTCTACGCGGCGAACTGTCCGACCCGGCAATTGCTGGATCGCATTGCCGACAAATGGAGCGTGCTGATCCTGACCACCCTGGGTTCTCGGGAGATGCGTTTCAACGCTCTGAAACGGCGGATCGACGGGATTTCCCAGAAGATGCTGAGCCAGACCCTCCGCTCGCTGGAGCGTGACGGACTGGTCGTGCGCGCGGTCGTGCCGACGGTGCCGGTGACGGTCAGCTATGCCATCACGCCGCTGGGACGTGAATTGCTCGCCGCGCTTCAAGCCATGATCGACTGGGCCGAACGGCGCATGGCCGACGTAAGGCTGGCGCAGCTTGCTTACGACGTTCGCGAAGAGGAACTGGCGGGCCTGGCTCTGTAAGAAGCCAGGATCGCATGCGATCTGCGTTGCAGGGTTGAAATGATATAACGTTACTGTACTGCGCGAGGCATGAGCCGAGCCGATCTCCTATCCCTGCCGCAGCACGAAGCCGTGCGTCCCATGCCGGGTCCGCGCATCATGGCCATCGATGCCCTGAGGGGGCTCGTCATGCTGTTGATGCTCGTCGATCATACCCGCGAGTTCTTCTATCTCGATCGGCAGGTCACCGATCCCATGAACCTCGATGTCACCGATCCCGCGCTGTTCCTTACGCGACTTGCGGCGCATCTCTGCGCGCCGGTCTTCGTCGTACTGACCGGCGTATCGGCCTGGCTCCATGCGCGCGGCGATGCGGCGCGGGCCGGGGCTTTCCTGGCCAAGCGCGGGTTGTTCCTCATCGTGCTGGAAGTGACTCTGGTGAACTTCGCCTGGACTTTCGACCCGGCGCCCGAGACCTATTTTCTCCAGGTCATCTGGGCGATCGGCCTGTCGATGCTGGCCTTGGCCGCGCTCATCCATCTGCCACGCGCCTGTGTCGCGGGCCTGGGCGGGGCGCTCATATTGGGGCACAACCTCCTCGACGGCATCACGCTGGCGCCGGACGCGCCCGGGCATGCCCTCTGGGCGATTCTCCACCAGCGCGACCTGATCGCGCTGCCCTGGGGCGCGGCGGCGCGCACCTCCTATCCGGTTCTGCCCTGGATCGGGGCGATGGCGATCGGCTATGCCGCCGGGCCGTGGTTCGGCCGCGAGGCGAACCCGAAGATGCGGGGCAGGGCGCTCCTTCTGTTTTCAGCCGGAAGTCTGGCCCTCTTCGCCCTGCTGCGCGCAGCGACGGGATACGGTGACACCCAGGCCTGGACCGTCAGCGGAAACATGCCGCGCGATGCCATGGCCTTCGTGAACCTCACCAAGTATCCGGCCTCCGCCTGTTTCCTGCTGCTGACCCTTGGCATAGGTGCCTCGCTGCTCAACCTGTTCGAACGCGCGGAACACCGCGGCGCCGGTGCGGCGATCCGGTGGCTGGCCGTGCTGGGCGGGGCGCCGCTGTTCTTCTACCTCGTCCATCTCTATCTGCTCCACGCGGCCAACCGCGCGGCCGGTGCGGTGATGGGCGCGCAGGGCCTGACAAGCGTGCCTTCGGTGGGCTGGATCTGGGCGCTGGCAGCGCTCACCGCGGTCCCCTGCTGGTTCGCCACGCGCTGGTTCGCCGGGGTCAAGCGCGCCAGCCCCGCCTGGTGGATGCGCTACCTATGAAGGGGTAGGAGGGGCCGCCGCGCAGACCGGGCGCGGTCATCCACAAGCTCGCCCCTTGGCAATCGGCCCGCGCGCTCCTAAAGCCGGGCGGTCCTGCCCAGAGGAGATTGTGCGGCCATGAGTTCTTCCCCTTACAAGCGCGTCCTGCTGAAACTGTCGGGCGAGGTCTTGATGGGAAGCCAGCAGTTCGGAATCGATCCCGAATTCGTCGCCGAACTTGCCAAGGAAGTGAAGGCGGCCAAGGAAACCGGCCTGGAGGTCTGCCTCGTCATCGGCGGCGGCAATATCTTCCGCGGCATGGCCGGCGCCGCGCGCGGCATGGACCGTGCGCAGGCCGATTACATGGGCATGCTGGCCACCGTCATGAACGCCCTGGCGATGCAGAATGCGCTCGAGCAGCTCGGCGTCGAGACCCGCGTGCAGTCCGCCGTGCAGATGGACCAGGTCTGCGAGCCGGTGATCCGCCGCCGTGCCGAGCGTCACCTGGAAAAGGGCCGCGTGGTGATCTTCGCCGCCGGCGTTGGCGCACCTTATTTCACCACCGATTCGGGCGCTGCCCTGCGCGCCGCCGAAATGCGCTGCGACGCTCTCTTGAAGGGCACCAGCGTCGACGGCGTCTATGACAGCGACCCCAAGACCAATCCGGATGCCAAGCGCTACGATTCGGTCGATTACGACACCGTCCTCGCCGACAACCTGAAGGTGATGGACGCCTCCGCCGTGGCCCTGTGCCGCGACAATTCCATTCCGATCGTCGTGTTCTCGATCCGCGAGAAGGGCAATCTCGCCACTGTTCTTGCCGGTGGCGGCACCAAGACGATCGTCCAGAAGGGAGCCTGAACAATGGCCAAGTACGACAAGGCGGATCTCGAACGCCGCATGACCGGCGCGATCGAAGCGCTGAAGCACGACCTTTCGGGCCTGCGCACCGGCCGCGCCAACACCGCGCTGCTGGAGCCGATCATGGTCACCGTCTACGGTGCCAACACGCCGATCACGCAAGTCGCCACGATCTCGGCGCCCGAACCGCGCATGCTTTCGGTGCAGGTCTGGGACAAGACCAACATCGGTCCCGTCGAAAAGGCGATCCGTTCGGCCGGTCTCGGCCTCAACCCGATCAATGACGGCAACACCCTGCGCCTGCCGATTCCCGACCTGACCGAGGAACGCCGCAAGGAACTGGCCAAGCTCGCCGGCTCCTACGCCGAAAAGGCCCGCGTCGCCGTGCGCAACGTGCGCCGCGATGGTATCGAGAACCTGAAGGCGGACGAGAAGAAGAAGGAAATCTCGGAAGACGAGCGCAAGCGCGGCGAAACCGAAGTCCAGAAGCTGACCGACGACATGATCAAGTTGCTCGACGAGGAATTCGGCCGCAAGGAGAAGGAAATCCTCGGCAAGTGAGGCTTAGCCTCGCCGCGAGGGAGACCTGATGGCCAAGGAAGAACCTGCGAAAGTCGTGGCGCGCCACGTTGCCATCATCATGGATGGCAACGGGCGCTGGGCGAAGAAGCGCCACTTGCCGCGTGCGCTGGGTCACCAGCGCGGCGTCGAATCGGTTCGCCGCGTGGTGCGCGGCGCCCGGGAGATGGGGCTGGAAGCGCTGACGCTCTACGCCTTCTCCACGGAGAACTGGCGGCGGCCGGAGGAAGAAGTCTCCGACCTCATGAGCCTGATGAAGCGCTTCATCCTCTCCGATCTGGACGAGTTTGCAGCGGCCGGTGTCCGGCTGAAGATCATCGGCGATTACAAGGCCTTCAAGCCCGATGTGGTCGAACTGGTCGAAGGTGCCGTCGCGCGGACGGCCGGCAACACCGGCACCACGCTGGCCGTGGCGCTCAATTACGGTTCACAGGACGAGATCGCCCGCGCCGCCAGCAAGGCAGCCGCGAAGGGCCCGATCACGCCCGACACCATCGCTGCCGAACTCGATACGGCGGACATGCCCCCGCTCGATCTGCTGATCCGCACTTCGGGCGAAGTTCGGCTGTCGAATTTCCTGCTCTGGCAGGCGGCCTATGCGGAAATGATGTTCACCGAAGTGCTCTGGCCGGACTTCACCGCCGAGCACTTGCGCCAGGCCCTGGAAGATTTCACCTCCCGCGAGCGACGCTATGGCGGACGCTGACCCCGGCAGGAAGAAGTCCGACCTGGGCGTGCGGACGGCCTCGGCCGTGGTCATGCTGGTCGTGGCCGGCGGCGCGCTGTGGCTGGGAGGGGTGGTCTGGACCGCCTTCGTCTGTGCCGTGGCGCTCGGCGTGCTCTGGGAATGGGTCAAGCTGGCCCGCGGCGGCACGCAACATCCCGGCGAGCGCGCGGCCTTCAACTTCGGCGGCATGCTCTATGTGGGCATCGGCGCCGCGATGTTGCTGTTCCTGCGCAACCCGGCTTTCAGCCTTGCGCCGCTGCTGACGATCCTGCTGGCCGTGATCGGCGTCGATGTCGGCGCCTATTTCACGGGACGCTCGCTGGGCGGCCCGAAGATCGCACCTTCCATCAGTCCGTCCAAGACCTGGTCCGGCCTGCTCGGCGGCGTCCTTGGCGCCACGCTGGTCCTGTTCGGCGCCGCGCGCTTCTGGCAGGAGGGGCTGATCTCGGTCCATCCGCAGGGCAATGCGGCGGACGGCCCCGCCTGCTTCGGGATGCAGCCCTGTTGGTACCTGACGGCCAATGCGGTGCCGCTTTTCGCGACCTGTCTGATGACCGGCATACTGCTGGCCGTCTGCGCGCAAGCCGGCGATTTCTTCGAAAGCTGGATGAAGCGCCGGGCCGGGGTGAAGGACTCGGGCCACTTCATTCCGGGCCATGGCGGTTTCTTCGACCGTCTCGACGGCTTGCTGGCCGTGCTTTTCGTGCTAGGGCTGATGATCCTTTTCCAGCCGCGATGACCATGATGCGCACCATTTCCGTTCTCGGAGCCACCGGCTCCATCGGCGCCTCGACGCTGGACCTCGTTCGCCGCCATCCGGCGGACTGGCGCGTCGTGGCCCTGACCGCCAACGGCAACGTGCCGGAACTGGCCAGGCTTTCGATCGAGCTGTCCGCGCAAGTCGCGGTCGTCGCCGATGAGACGTGCCTGCCCGCCTTGCGGGAGGCCCTGGCCGGGACCGGGATCGAAGCCGCCGGCGGCCCCGCCGCGCTGGTGGAAGCCGCCTCGCGCGGCGCCGACGTCACCGTGGCCGCCATCGTCGGCTGTGCCGGCCTCGCGCCCACCATGGCAGCGATCGAGCAGGGCGGGGTGATCGCGCTCGCCAACAAGGAGGCGCTCGTCTCGGCGGGCGAAGTGATGACCGCGGCGGTGGAGCGTCACGGCGCAACCCTGCTGCCCATCGATTCCGAGCACAATGCGATCTTCCAGTGCCTGCAGGGCAACAGCCTCGATCACGTCCGCTGGATCACGCTGACGGCCAGTGGCGGTCCGTTCCGCGACTGGTCGCTCGACCGGCTGACGCTGGCGACCCCGGCACAGGCGGTAAAGCATCCGAATTGGGACATGGGCGCGAAGATCAGCGTCGATTCGGCGACGATGTTCAACAAGGGCCTCGAACTGATCGAGGCGCACTACCTCTTCCCGGTCGGGCTGGACCGGCTGCGTATCATCGTCCACCCGCAGTCCGTCGTTCATTCGATGGTGGAGTATCGGGACGGGTCGACCCTGGCGCAGCTCGGGCCTTCCGACATGCGCGTGCCAATCGCTTCCGCGCTCGCCTGGCCGGAGCGGATGGACACGCCCTGCGCACCGCTGGACCTGGCCGAAATCGGTGAACTGACGTTCCGCCGCCCCGACGAAGTGCGGTTTCCCGCCACGCGTCTGGCCAGGGAAGCGGCCGAGGCGGGCGGCGCCATTCCGGCCGTGCTCAACGCTGCAAACGAAGTGGCCGTGGCCGCTTTCCTTGGCGGTCAGATTCCGTTCACGCGCATCGCCGCACAAGTCGAGGACGTGCTCGGGGCCTATGCGCCGCCCGCGCCCTCCAGCCTGTCGGATGTTCTGGCGGTTGACGGCGAGGCAAGAGCAAGGGCAAGCATGCTGGCCGGGACTGCGTGACGGCACGCGGTCCGAAAAGGATTCCCTGAATTGACCGGATCGCCCAACCTGCTGACGACGATCATTGCATTCCTGTTGGTGCTGGGGCCGCTCGTGCTGATCCATGAGCTTGGCCACTATCTGGTGGGACGGCTGTTCGGCGTAAAGGCGGATGCCTTCTCGATCGGTTTCGGCAAGGAGATCGCGGGCTGGACCGACCGGCGCGGCACCCGCTGGAAGCTCTCGGCCCTGCCGCTGGGCGGCTACGTCCAGTTCGCCGGCGACATGAACCCGGCCTCGGCGCCCCGCGCCGGGGAGGACGGCCTCACGGCCGAGGAACGCGCCAGGACCTTCCATGTGAAGCCGCTGTGGCAGCGTGCGCTTATCGTCTTTGCGGGCCCGCTGACCAATTTCGTGCTCTGCGTGCTGATCCTGGCCGGCTTCGTCTATGCCCACGGTCGTTTGATCGCGGATCCCGAGGTGGTCGGCTTCTCGGAAACTTCCGCGGCCAAGGTGGCGGGCGTGCAGATCGGCGATCGCATCGTCGCCATCGACGGCAACCGCATCGGCAGCGTCACCGACATTCCCGAACACACCGTCTATTTCCCGGGCAAGAACGTGGAACTGGTCGTGGACCGGGAAGGGCGCTCGGTCGTTCTGCCGGTGACCCTGGCCGGCGACGAAGTGAGCGACGATTTCGGCAACAAGGCCCGGATCGGCGACCTCGGCCTCGATTTCGCGGTCCCGGTCGTAAGCGGCTTCATGGGCGATTCCCCGGCCGAGCAGGCAGGCATGAAAGTGGGTGACCGGATCGTTGCCGTCGGTGAGACTCCGATCAGCAGCTTCCGCGAAGTGCCGCCGCTGATCATGCCCATGCCGGGCGCCAGGACGACCATAACCGTCATGCGCGAGGGCCAGGCGCATGTCCTGCCCATGACCATCGGCAGCGCCATCCAGAAGGACGCGCAAGGCCGCCAGGAAACCGTCGGGCGTATCGGTGTCCAGTCCGGTTTCGGCCGACTTGAGCCTGTTGGGCCGGTCGCCGCGCTGGGTATCGGCGTCGATCGCAGCTTCGCGCTGATGGGCACGATAGTCACCGGGATCCGGCAGATCGTGACCGGAGACCGGTCCGTCCGAGAACTGGGCGGCCCGATCAAGATCGCCAAGTATTCCGGCGAGCAATTCTCGCTGGGATGGGAGCCTTTCGTGGGCTTCGTGGCGATGATCTCGATTAACTTGGCATTCATCAATCTCCTGCCAATTCCTGGCCTCGACGGCGGGCACCTGGCTTTCTATGCGGCCGAACTGGTCCGTCGCAAGCCGCTGGGACTGCGCAGTCAGGAATGGGCGATCCGCACCGGGGTGGCACTCGTGCTTGCCCTGATGGTGTTCGTCACGGTCAACGATCTGGCATCGCTCCCGATTTTCGGGGGATAGCCTGGAGAATTCATCAGCCATCACATTTCCGCCGGGATTGGCTGCTTGATTGGACGTCGTCCATCGGGCAGATGGGCGCGATTACCCGTCGTCATGACGGGCAGCCTGGCGGGTCGGTCGAAGTCCTCGCGAAAGCGAATACAGGAATTTGCGTAGAATGATCGGATTGGAAATGGGTCGCAGCACTGAAGCTCGCCGTGCGCCGCAGCTTGCCGTAGTGCTCCTGGGGACCACGATCCTCGCGGGCGCCCCCGGCATTGCCCTTGCGCAGAATGCACCTGCCCCCGCCGCTCCCGTCTCGGCTCCCGCTCAGGCCCCCGCCGAAGTCGGCGAAACGATCCAGACGATTCAGGTTACCGGCGCCGAACGCCTCGAAGCGCAGACCGTGCTTTCGTACATCCAGCTGCGCGTCGGCCAGCAATATACCAAGTCCGCCGGCGACGCCGCGCTCAAGGATCTCTACGGAACCGAGCTGTTTTCGGACGTGCAGGTCAACAACGACAAGGGCGTCGTGACCATCACGGTCAAGGAAAACCCGGTCATCAACCGCATCATCCTTGAAGGCAACAAGCGCATCAAGGACGACAAGATCCTGCCCGAGATCAAGGTCTCCCCGCGCCAGATCTTCACCCGTTCCAAGATCCGCGCCGACGTGGCCCGCATCATCGAACTCTACAAGCGCCAGGGCCGTTACGCCGCGACTGTCGAGCCGAAGATGGTCATGCTCGACCAGAACCGCGTCGACATCGTCTTCGAGATCACCGAGGGTGACAAGTCCAAGGTGCGCCAGATCAACATCCTGGGCAACGAGCAGTTCTCCGACGGCGAACTGCGTAGCCAGATGGTGACAAAGCAGGCCCGCTTCACGCGCCTGTTCAGCTCGGGCACCAGCTACGATCCCGATCGCATGGCCTTCGACCAGCAGAAGCTGCGCCAGTTCTACCTGACGCAGGGTTATGCCGATTTCCGCGTCGTCTCGGCCGTGGCCGAACTGACGCCGGACAAGAAGGACTTCATCATCACGTACGTGGTGGAGGAAGGTAAGCGTTACAAGTTCGGCGACGTGAAGGTCGAGAGCCAGCTGCGCGATTTCGATGGCGACAAGCTGGCCAAGAACCTCGCGCTCCACAAGGGCGACTGGTACAACGCCAAGCTGGTCGAAGACACGATCGAGGGCCTGAACGACACTGCCGGTGCCTTTGGCTATGCCTTCGCCGACGTGCGCCCGCAGTACGATCGCGACAAGGAAAACCTCACCATGGGGCTGACCTTCGTGATCCAGGAGGCGCCGCGCGTCTATGTCGAGAAGATCGACATCAACGGCAACACCCTGACTCAGGACAAGGTGATCCGCCGCGAATTCCGCCTTGCGGAAGGCGACGCCTTCAACTCGCTGCAGGTCAAGCGTTCGACCAACCGCATCAAGTCGCTCGGCTACTTCCAGGAGAAGTTCGAAGTCGAGCAGAAGCCTGGTACGGCCGAGGATCGCATTATCCTCGAAGCCAACGTCGAGGAAAAGCCGACTGGCGAACTCCAGCTCTCGGCCGGTTTCTCCAGCCTTGAGCGCTTCATCTTCCAGGCTTCGATCCGCCAGCGCAACTTCCGCGGCCGTGGTCAGACGGTGGGCCTGTCGGGCAGCTATTCGTCCTACTCGAAGTCGGTCGAAGCCAGCTTCGTAGAGCCGTACCTGTTCGACAAGAACGTGTCGCTGGGCGTCGATATCTATCGCCGCGATTACAACAGCTTCAATTACACGAACTCGGACCGCAACACGACTTACCAGCAGTCGACCACGGGCTTCCAGGTTCGTGCCGGTGTGCCGCTGACCGAATACCTGACCGCCATCGGCCGCTACACGCTCAACTACGATGATGTGTCGCTGGACAAGGGTACGTACTACTCGGTCGATTCCAACGGTAACTACGCATGCGACCCGCTGCGTGCCGGCCGTTATCTCTGCGATGCGATCGGCAAGCGTCTCAGCTCGATCCTCGGCATGTCGGTGGTTTACGACAATCTCGACAACCGCCAGCGTCCGACCCGCGGTGAAACCATCTCGGCCAACGTCGACGTGGCGGGCCTCGGCGGCGACGTGAAGTACTATCGCCTGCGTGCCAATGCGGCGAAGTACTGGCCGCTCGGCAAGGGCTTCATCTTCTCGATCCAGAGCGAAGGCGGCCTGATCAAGGGCTGGGGCGGAGACGATGTCCGCCTGACCGACCGTTTCTATCTGGGTGAGCCCCAGATCCGCGGCTTCGGCATTCGCGGCGTGGGACCGCGCGTCGTGCGCCAGTATCTTACCGCGGACAGCGACGGGAACTACACCGTCAAGGGCGAGGATTCGGACGACGCTCTCGGCGGCAAGTATTACTACATGAATCGCGCCGAACTCGAGATTCCTCTGGGCTCGGGTGCGCGTGAGATGGGTCTGCGCCCGTCCATCTTCGTGGATGCCGGCGCGGTCTGGGCCATCAAGTCGCCAGTTCTGAACCAGTGCCCGAGCGGCTGCTTCATCGGTTCGCGCGACTCCAGCGGTAACCAGCTCTACACCGAGACGGCAACCGACGGCACGACCTCGACGACCACGAGCGCGACCAACTCGGTCACCGGTGCAGCGAATGCCGCCATCGGTACCACCAGCTACTTCACCGAAACCTTCGAGGGTAATACCTGGAAGCCGCGCGTTGCCATCGGTTTCGGCGTGAACTGGAACTCGCCCTTCGGGCCGTTCCGTATCGATATCTCCAAGGCGCTGCTCAAGTATGACGGCGACAATACCAAGACCTTCACTTTCAACGTGGGAACTCAATTCTGATGAACATGCTTCTCAAGTCCGCCGCTCTGGCCTCGGGCCTGGCGTTTGTCGCTCTGGCCCAGCCCGCGCTCGCGCAGGCTGTGCCCGCGTCGAAGGTGGCCGTGGTCGATCTCGACCGCGTTGCGCGTGAGTGCAACGCCTGCAAGACTGCCAACCAGTCGCTGCAGCAGCAGATCCAGGCTTTCGAGGCACGCCGCAACCAGCTGCAGACCTCGCTCCAGCCTGAAGCCCAGGGCCTCGAAACCGCAGTCAAGGCGCTGAACGGCAAGCAGCCCGATGCCGCGCTGCAGACCCGCATCCAGGCCTACCAGCAGAAGGAACAGCAGGCCGGCCAGGAACTGCAGGGCCAGCAGCAGCAGATCCAGCGCAACCAGGCCTATGTCGGCCAGCAGATCCAGGCGCAGCTGCAGAACCTCTACAAGCCCGCCATGCAGAAGCGCGGCGCCAACATGCTGGTCGAAATGGGCCAGACGCTGGCCTACGATCCCGGCCTGGACGTGACCACCGACGTGCTGACCGCGCTTAACGGCGCGCTCACCTCGATCAACACCACGGCTCCGGCGCAGCAGCAGCAGCCTGCTCCCGCGGCCTCGGGCCGTTAAGGGCAGCGGCGGGTAAAGCGATGAGCGAGCCGACCGAGTTCGTCTACGACACCGCGAAGATCCTCGCGGCTCTGCCGCATCGCTACCCGATGCTGCTGGTCGACCGCGTGGTCTCGTTCGACGAGAACGAGATCCATGCGGTCAAGGCCGTGAGCTTCAACGAGGACTTCTTCCAGGGCCACTTCCCCGGCCGTCCGATCATGCCCGGCGTGCTTCAGATCGAAGCGCTGGCGCAGGCGGCCGGCATCCTCGCGATCGAAGCACTCGGGCTCGCCGGAACCGGCAAGCTGGTCTACTTCATGGCGATCGAGGAAGCGAAGTTCCGCAATCCCGTGACGCCGGGCAACCTGCTCGACCTGCGGGCCGGCTTCGTGCAGAAGCGTTCGCGCGTCTGCAAGTTCTGGGGCAAGGCCTCGATCGGCGAGAAGGTGACCTGCGAAGTGAACTTCACCGCCATGATCGCTGACGCCTGACGGGAAGGGGAGGGCCAGCCTTCCCTTGACCCTTGCATTTTCGGGGGCGTCCGTGTAAGGGCGCCGCTTTCCGAAGCAGGCCGGTCGGAACCGGCCATATGCGAAGAGAGATACGACATGAAGGCCGATACGCATCCCGACTACCACATGATCACCGTCCAGATGACCGACGGCAGCACTTTCCAGACCCGCTCGACCTGGGGCTCGGAAGGCGACACGCTGGTCCTCGACATCGATCCCACGTCGCACCCGGCCTGGACCGGCGGCAAGGCCCAGCTGCAGGACGGCGGCCGTGTTGCCCAGTTCAACAAGCGTTTCGGCGGTCTTTCGCTCAAGAAAAACTGAGCGCAGACAGCTTCGAACACAAAGAAGGCGGTCCTTTCGGGCCGCCTTTTTTGTTGTCCGGTTCAGGTTTATCCGATTCGCGCGGCAGCGTGTCGGAGGCGTCCTGGTCAGGTCTCGAAGCCGAAATCCATGAGATCGAGCCAGTCCAGCCGTTCGGCGGGGACGGGGCGGAGGAACTCCATCCCGGCGGCATCACCGCGCACCCAGCGCACGATTGCCTGCAGCGCGGGGGCGCCGGTTTCCAGTCGGATCGAAACGAATGCGCCCGGGCGCAGCCAGTCCGCGTCGCCCCGAACGCTGCAACCATGGGACGAGACGTCGGCGAGTTGGACCGATGCGGGGCCGCCGCGGGCCGATTCCAGCGTGGCATCGTAGCAAGTGACGTGCCGGTGTTCGCGGCGCCGGTCGTCGCGAGCCCGCGTGGGGCTGGGCATGAGCCTTGCGAGCGATGCGTTCACTGTGCGATGTCCTTGGCGTACCGTTGAAAATTCGGAGCCAATTTCCGTCAATACCGTTAACGGACAGTCACCGTGGGGCGATCGGAACCAAAATCTCCGGCCGGTCCTGATGGAATGAGGCAGATGCCGGTTTGCCGGCTTGCAGATGGAGAAGCGCAATGAACCGTAACTTCCGTATCCTGACCGCCTGTGGCGCCGCACTCGTGGCCAGCGCCGCTCTCGCCGGACAGGTGCAGGCTCAGGACACCGCAGCGGCCGCGCCGATGGTTCACGCCGATGTCATCGGCCTGGACGGCAAGCCGATGGGGACCGTCATGCTTCAGGACACGACGGGCGGCGTGCTCGTCACCACCGATCTCAAGGGGATTCCTGCCGGCGACCATGGCTTCCACTTCCACGAGAAGGGCGTGTGCGAACCGGCGCAGAAGTTCACCACGGCCGGTGGTCACTTCACGGGCGGCGACCACAAGCACGGCCTGATGGTCATGGGCGGGCCGCACGGCGGCGACATGCCGAACCAGCACGTCGGCGCGGACGGCGTGCTGAAGGCGCAAGTTCTGAATACCGGCGTGACGCTGGCCGCAGGCGCCAAGTCACTGGCCGATGCGGATGGTTCGGCGCTGGTCATCCACGCCGATCCCGACGACTATACCAGCCAGCCTGCCGGCAACGCCGGTGGCCGCATTGCCTGCGCGGTGATCAGCGCTCCGAAGTAATCCTGGCGAGCGGGGCGCGCTCGCTGGGCTGCTCCCCGCTCAGCCCCAGGGCTTTTCCCGGTACCACTGGGTGATGACGTACTTGTAGCCCTTGCGCACCTTCATCGCGTGATGGAGCGTGGCGGCATTGAGCGTACCGTCGGCGCGGCGGTTGTTCCAGGCGATCAGCTTCCCGCGCTCGGGCTGGATGAGCTTGTCGATCACCTTGAACCGCGTGGCGCCGCCGGCCTCAACATCGTTGAGGTAGACCATGAAGGTCCAGGTCCGCTGGCCCGCGACCGAACAGTATTTGTCGTAGTCGCTGTTGTTGGGCTCGAAGTAGTCGGTGTGTGCCTTGAATTCCTGGCCCACCTCGTAGCGCTGGCCCTGGAGCGGCTCCGCGTGGGCGATGTCGATGCCCGACAACTGCGCCAGCTTGTCCGCCAGAGCCGCCACGGCGGGATCCTCGGGTGAAAGATCACAGGTCGAACTGGTGCGGAAGGCATCGTCACCGTTGTAGTTGGCGATCGTCGAGGGCCGATGCTGCGCCTCGATCATGGCAAGCAGAGCGTCGCATTCCTCCCCGGACAGAAACGCGCGCAGGACGAAGAGGTCCAGCCGCGATGAGGGGAAGCGCTGCACGCCATGGCGCGAGAGCAGGATGTCAGCAGATGATTCGCCGGGAGACTTCATGCTGCACCCTTAGCGGGCCGCTCCGGGCGAGAAAATTGCATGAGTTTCGGCCTGATCCAATTTTTTGCTTTGCAAGAGGGCAAACCTTGTGCAAAGGGCGCCCTCCGCAACGGTCGCTGCAAAGCGAAACGGAGCGGAATTCGGAAGACGCGTCGTTTCAAACCGCGTTTGCCGTGTGGCGATTGTAGCTCAGTTGGTTAGAGCGCCGGTTTGTGGTACCGGAGGTCGTGGGTTCGAACCCCATCAATCGCCCCATTTCTCCTTCTTCTATCGCCATATGGATCAAATGCCGGGTGAAATTCCCGATGCTTTGACGTAGGCCACTTGCTCCTTTCCCTGCGGACGATAGAACGCCTTCGACCATGCACGGCCTTGCCAATCCCGCCCGGTTCCTGCGCATCGCCCGATGGCTGATGCCGCTTTGCATGGGCATCGGATTCGCCGTGGCGTTCGGGGCGCTGGGGTGGGGGCTGTTCTTCGGCCCGGCAGAACGTCTTCAAGGCGAAACCGTTCGCATCGTCTATCTCCACGTCCCGGCCGCCTGGCTCGGCATGGCGGGATGGATGGGAATCGCGGCCGCCAGCTTTACCGAACTCGTCTGGCGCCACCCGCTCGCGGGCATAGCCGCGCGGGCCTGCGCAGTGCCCGGGGCGGTGTTTACCGCGGTCTGCCTGATTACCGGATCGCTCTGGGGAAGGCCGGCCTGGGGCACCTGGTGGGTCTGGGATGGCCGGTTGACCAGCATGCTGGTGCTGCTTTTCCTCTACTTCGGCTGGATGGCGCTTTCCCAGGCGAGCGAGGCTGCCGACGGCAGCCAGAACCGCGCACCCGCCATCTTCGGCCTGGTGGGCGCCGTGAACATTCCGATCATTCACTACTCGGTCATCTGGTGGAACAGCCAGCACCAGGCGCCCAGCATCAGCCTGGGCAAGTCGGCGATGGCCGGCGATTTCCTCTGGCCGCTGCTTCTGGCAATGCTGGGTTTCACACTGCTTTTCGCAGGGTGCGTCCTGGCGCGGATGCGCGCGATCCTGGCAAACCAGCAAGCCGAAGCCCGCTTGCGGCGCAAGGCCCTGAGCGAGGCCTGGTGACAGTCATGCCGGATAAGAGGAACTGATGCGCGAGGCGATGGACCCCTGGATCTTCGTGGCCGCGGCCTATGTGGTCGGGATCGGTGCGACCGTGACGATGGCGGCATGGTCGCTGCTGTCGATGCGTCGTGCAGAGAAGCGCCGCGACGATGCGAGGAAGCGCTGAGCATGGCGCAGACGGCCCATGTCCGCGCTGGCGGGATCAAGGCGAAGCACCAGAGGCTGGTCCTCCTGGCCGTGGCGCTGGTCGTTCTCGTCGGCGCTGCCTTGCTGGCGGCCTGGGCTTTGCGCAACCAGGCCAGCTATTTCTACGTGCCGGCCGAGATCGTGGCCAAACCGCCCGAGCCCGGCCGCGCCGTGCGGCTGGGCGGGATGGTCGCGCAAGGCTCCCTGAAGACCGAGGCTGACGGCGTAACGATCGCCTTTGTCGTGGAAGACGGAAAGGCACGCGTTCCGGTGCGCTTCAAAGGGATCGTCCCTTCGCTCTTCGTGGAAGGTTCCGGCGTCGTCGCCGAAGGGCATCTGGATCCCGGCGGCACGTTCCAGGCGGACAATCTCCTGGCCAAGCATGATGAGAACTATGTGCCGCGCGAAATGAAGGACATGAGCAGGGAACAGGCCGAGCAAGTGATGCGCGAGACGAAATGAGCGACGCGGGATGATAGCCGAACTCGGACTTGCCGCCCTCTGGATGGCCGCGGCGCTGGCCGGCCTGCAATTGTTGGCCGGCATATTGGCATTGACCGGGCGCGGCGCCTCGCTGGGCGGGATCGTGCGGCCGGTGGCGGCGGTGCAGGGCGTCCTGGCGCTGATCGCCTTCCTCTGCCTGATCGCCGTCTTCGCGACGACGGATCTTTCCGTGAAGCTGGTGGCGATGAACTCGCACTCGCTGAAGCCGCTGATCTTCAAGGTGGCGGGAACCTGGGGCAATCACGAAGGCTCGATGCTGCTCTGGGTCACGGTGATGAGCTTGGCCGGTGGTTTCGTCGCGCTCGTGGAACGGCGGCTGCCGGAGCCGACCATGCTGGCGACCCTGGCCGGACAGGCCTTTGTCAGCTTGGGCTTCTATGCCTTCCTGCTGATCGCCTCCAACCCGTTCGACCGCCTTTCCCCGGTCCCGGAGGAAGGCAATGGGCTCAATCCCCTGCTGCAGGATCTTGGGCTCGCGTTCCATCCGCCCACGCTCTACCTCGGTTATGTCGGTCTTTCGGTGGCCTTCAGCTTCGCCATCGGCGCGCTGGTCACGCGGCAGGTCGGCCCGGCTTTCGCGCGTGCCATGCGCCCCTGGGTGCTGGGCGCCTGGATCTTCCTGACGCTGGGCATCACGGCCGGCTCCTACTGGGCTTATTACGAGCTGGGCTGGGGCGGCTGGTGGTTCTGGGACCCAGTGGAAAATGCTTCCCTGATGCCCTGGCTGGCGGCGACGGCGCTGCTCCATTCGGTAAGCGTGCTGGCATCCCGCGATGCGCTGAGGGCCTGGACGGTGATGCTGGGCGTGGTGGCCTTCTCGATGTCGATGATCGGCACGTTCCTCGTGCGCTCCGGCATTCTCACCAGCGTGCACGCTTTCGCCGTGGACCCGCAGCGCGGTTCTTTCATTCTCGCCCTGCTGGCGATCAATATCGGCGGCGCCCTCACTCTCTTCGCGCTGCGGGCCGGGACCGTCACCGAAGGCGAGCGTTTCGCTCTCGTCAGCCGCGAGGGCGCGCTGGTGTTCAACAACGTCATGCTTTCGGCGATCCTGGGCATCGTCCTGTTCGGTACGCTCTACCCGCTGGTGGCCGAGACGATGGGCGCGAAAGTCTCCGTCGGACCGCCCTATTTCAATCCGATGGGCGCGCTTTTCGCGGTGCCGATGCTGGTGATCCTGGCCGTCGGCCCCATGCTGCGCTGGCGGCGCGATTCGTTCGCCCGGGTCGGCCGGTCGCTGGTCATTCCGGCGATGCTGGTGGCGGCGGGCATCATCGCCATGGTGGTGGTCGGCGGCGTCGGTCTCCTGCCCACGCTCGGCTTTGCGCTGGCGCTGGGGCTTGGCTGGGCGAGCGTGCTGCCGCTCAAGGGCCGCAACTTGCGCCGCACGCCTTTGCCGATCTGGGGCATGGTTCTCGCGCACTTCGGGATTGCCGTCTCGCTGTTCGGGATGAGCTGCGAGAGCGCATTTTCGGTCGAGAAGCTGGTTGCGGTGAAAGCCGGCGACGCGACGGCCGTGGGGCCGTGGCAGATCAAGCTGGACGCGGTGGAGCCCATGGCGGGCCCGAACTGGACCGCTCTCGAAGCCCGGCTGCTGGTGCGTTATGGCGACTACGGGAAGGTTACGCAGCTCGACCCGCAATCGCGCAGTTTCTGGGCGCCGCCGCAGCAGACCAGCGAATCGGCGCTGCTCACCCGCTGGAATGGCCAGCTTTACGCCGTGCTTGGCGGCGAGGCGGATGACGGCCGCTGGCAGCTGCGCCTGTGGTGGAAGCCTTTCGTGCCGCTGATCTGGCTGGGCGGGGTGCTCATCGCCCTGGGCGGGTTGCTGGCTCTGTTCGGCCGCGTCGCCAGCGACTTGCGCCGCATTTTCGCGCGCGAGAAGATCGCCTATCGCCGGGGCCGCATGGCCGATTTGCAGCGCGCGCAGGAGGGCGAGGAGCCATGAGCGCGCCTGTGCGAACCAAGGCGCCTGCCTGGGCGATCTGGTTGCCGCTGGGGCTGTTCCTGGCTTTCGCGGCGCTGGTCACGATCGGCCTCCTCCGGCCGGCGGACCGGACGGTCGCCAGCACCCTGATCGGCAAGCCGATGCCGGCGTTCGCGCTGCCGCCCGCCCTGCCTGACCGACCGGGCCTGGGCAGCGCCGACATCGCCACCGGCAAGCCGCATCTCGTCAATATCTTCGCCTCGTGGTGCATTCCCTGCCGGGTCGAGGCGCCGCAATTGCGCGCTCTGGCCGGAGCGGGGGTACCGATAGTGGGGATTTCGGTGCGCGACAGCACCGAGGCGCTGACCGGTTTTCTCAAGGAAAACGGGGATCCCTATCAACGGATCGGCGCGGACGACGATGGCAAGGTGCAATTGGCACTGGGCTCGTCCGGCGTGCCCGAAACCTATGTGATCGATGGGCGGGGCGTCATCCGCTACCAGCACATCGGTGAGATCCGCCCCGAGCATGTCGCGATGATTCTGGCGAAGCTGCAAGAGGCGTCGCAGTGACGCGGCGCCCGGCATCCTTGTCCCTGGCGACTTTGTCCCTGGCGATGGCGCTCTGGCTGACCGTGCCCGCGGCCGCGCAGGAAGAGCAGTCCACGGCGCCGTTCGCTTATCGCCAGCTGGATGACCCCGCCAAGGAACAGCAGGCGCAGGCGCTGATGGAAACGCTGCGCTGCCTGCAATGCCAGGGCCAGTCGATTGCTGATTCGGATGCGCCCATCGCCGGGTCCATGCGTTCGCTGGTGCGCGAGCGAATCGCGGCCGGCGAGCAGCCCGAGGCGATTCGCGGCTGGCTGATCGAGCGCTATGGCGACTACGTCAGTTATGCGCCGCAGCTTACCTCGCTGACCTGGCCCCTGTTCGCCTTGCCGGTCGTGCTGATCGGACTGGCCGCGCTGCTCCTGCGCAAGCGTTTTCGCCGGGGAGAGGCGCGATGACCTGGGTTTTTGTCGCCTTGCTGGCCATCCTGTCGTTCCTGGCCATCGTCTTCCTGTTCAAGGCGCCGAAAGGCGGCCGAGAGGCGGTGGCGGCGGCACTGATGCTGGGGGCGGCAGGCTATGCCGCTCAGGGGCGGCCCGGCGAAGCCGGAGCGCCCAAGGAAGCCACGGACGCGCAGAATCCGGAAGCTGGCCAATTCTTCGTGGAGGCCCGTGCCCGGTTGCGGGACCAGGGCATCCCCACCAGCAACCATTGGGTTATCATTTCCGACGGGCTGGCCCGCAATGGCCATTATGCCGACGCCGCGCAGCTCCTGCGCGGGGCTATCGAGGACGATCCCAAGGATTCCGAAGCCTGGCTGGCCCTGGGCAACGTCCTTGTCGCCCATTCGGAAGGCGTGCTGACGCCGCCCGCGCTCTATGCCTACCGGCGGGCCGTCAAGGCCGATCCGAAGGCGCCCGGGCCGCCTTATTTCCTGGGGCTGGCCATGGCTCAGTCCGGTCAATTGACACAGGCGCGCGCATTATGGGCCGATCTGCTGAAGACGGCGCCCAAGGATGCCGACTGGCGGGTGTCAGTGGCGCAGCAGCTTCAGCGGCTCGATGTCTTCATCGCCAGCCAATCGCCGTCGGCCGTACAGGCGGAGGAGCAGACCCGGCAGGCACCGGATGCCAAAGGTCAAGATGCTCAGGCTCAAGAACTTCGGGCCCCGGAATCCGGGCCTGAGCCCAGGAAAGAGCGGACGCCGCCATCGCGGAATCCCCAGCCCATGCCGCCGCGTCGATGAACCTTCAACTAACGGTCGTTGCTAGGCTCCGATCATGCTGCTAACGGCGGGCGCTTGTTGCGGGGGTGAAATGCCGACGCGGCAAAGCCATTACGGGGCGCTGGAATGAGTGATGCAAGTTCGGACACGGCTGTCGTTCCGACGGTGATCGATCCGGCGACGGGGCATAAAGCCCCCGCCGCGGGTGGACATGGTTCCGGCAACATAACCAAGCTCGCGCTCGGTGCCGTGGGCGTTGTCTTCGGCGACATCGGCACCAGCCCGCTTTACGCCTTCCGGGAAACCTTCGTCGGCCCGCACCCGCTGGCGATCGACGAACTGCACGTTCTCGGCGTGGTCAGCCTGATCTTCTGGTCGATGACGCTGGTCGTGTCGGTCCAGTACGTGGGCATCCTGATGCGGGCGGACAACAAGGGGCAGGGCGGCAGCCTGGCCCTCGTGGCGCTGATCTCGGGTGCGATCCGCAAGTCGCGCTACGGTTCGCTGGTGGTCCTGCTGGGCGTCTTCGCGACCTCGCTTTTCTACGGCGACTCGATGATTACTCCCGCCGTTTCGGTGTTGTCCGCGGTCGAGGGCCTCACTGTCGTCGAATCGCGACTGGCGCCGCTGGTGCTGCCGATCGCGCTGGTGCTGCTGATCGCACTGTTCGTGATCCAGAAGAGCGGAACCGCCAAAGTCGGCGCGCTCTTCGCGCCGGTGATGATCGTCTATTTCGCCGTGCTCGCCATTCTCGGCATCTACCATCTCGTCCAGATGCCGTCAGTGCTGGTGGCACTGAACCCGTGGTACGCCATCCAGTTCTTCATGACCGACAAGGTCCTGGGCTTCCTGGCGCTGGGCTCGGTCGTGCTGGCCGTGACCGGCGCGGAAGCGCTCTATTCCGACATGGGCCATTTCGGCCGCGGCCCGCTGCGCCTGTCGTGGTTCGGGGTGGTCATGCCCTGCCTGCTGATCAACTACTTCGGCCAGGCGGCGATGATCCTCGGGCTAGACGATTCGGCCGCGGCAGAGGCGATGAAGAACCCGTTCTTCAACCTCGCACCCGAAAACCTGCGCCTGCCGTTGGTGATCCTGGCCACTTGCGCCACCTTCATCGCCAGCCAGGCGGTGATTTCGGGCGCCTTCTCGATCACTCACCAGGCGATGCAACTCGGCTTCATCCCGCGTCTCTCCACTCGCCACACCAGTGAGCACGAGGTGGGCCAGATCTACATTCCCTTCGTCAACTGGGCGTTGATGACCGGCGTGATCGTGCTGGTCCTGGTGTTCCAGAACTCGTCGAACCTCGCCTCGGCCTATGGCATCGCGGTGACCGGCGCGATGCTGATCGACACCTGCCTCATGGCGGTGCTGCTGATCGTGCTCTGGCGCTGGAAGCTGTGGATGGCGATCCCGGTGATCGTCACCTTCTTCGTCGTCGACGGCGCCTATTTCGCGGCGAACGCCACCAAGGTGCCGGACGGCGGCTGGTTCCCCCTGCTGATCGGCGGCATCGCCTTCACCCTGCTGACGACCTGGAACAAGGGCCGCCGTCTCATGCGCGTTCGCATGACCGAGGCCGCCCTGCCGCTCAACGTCTTCGCCAAGAGCGCGCATGGCTCGGCGGCGCGGGTGCCGGGCACGGCGATCTTCATGGCTTCGAGCAATGCCGGGGTGCCTTCGGCCCTGCTGCACAACATCAAGCACAACAAGGTGCTGCACGAGCGCGTAGTGGTGCTGACGGTCGAAGTTCAGGACGTGCCTTATGTCGAGCCGGCCGAACGCTATTCGGTGACCGACCTGGGGCAGGGCTTCTATCGCATGACGCTGCGTTACGGCTTCATGGAAGAGACCGACATCCCGGCCGCGCTCGCGCATTCCGAGATGTGCGGCGGCCCGTTCGAGATGATGAAGACCAGCTTCTTCCTCTCGCGCCAGACCCTGGTTCCCTCGGCCAAGCCCGGCATGGCGATCTGGCGCGAAAAGCTGTTCGCCTGGATGATGCGCAATGCGGCCAGCGCGATGGAGTTCTTCCGTTTGCCCACCAACCGCGTGGTCGAACTGGGCAGCCAGCTGGAAATCTGAGCCATGCGGGCAGGGGCGGCATCCTTGCCGCCCTGTTGACGGTATTTGTCATCAGTTTCAAACACAAGGGTCTGATAGGACGCAACTTTACTTCTCCAATAAGGGGGTGAGATGCGTTCCTGTTACCTCTCGGCCGGTGCGGCCCTGATCCTTCCGGCGCTGGCGCTGTCCTCGGGCGCGAAAGCGGCGACTTGCGACGAGACGTTCGCCAAGGCCGGTTCCATTCTCAGCGGCATGCGCTTCACGGCCACGGTGACCGTTCCCGACCTGACACCGGCCAGCGCCATCGGCCAGATGCGGGGAATCGTCGCGGCCAAGGGCTACGACGTGATCGTCGCCGAGCCGGATGATGGATCCATGCTGATCGAGCAGCCGCAGACCGGCAAGGCGCGCGCCTTCCCGATCACGATCACTGCCACCAATGCCGGCGGGCAGGGCACCGTGCAGATGGAAGCGAAGCTGCGCGGAGGGCAGACGGTGCCGGCAGAGGCGGCCAAGACCGAGATGTGCGAGATGCTCGGCGGCCTCAAGGGCGGCAAGGCCGGTCTGGCGGCGGCCAGCAGCGGCATGAAGGCGGTCAGCATCGCGCCGCCGCTCGAAATGGATGCGCTCTCGCTGTCGCAGCAGATCTCGAAGGACACAGAGCGCAATGCCGCGGCCATTCCGCTGCGCTATGAAAACAAGAGCTTCATCATCAAGGGCATGGTGGGCGAGATCGCCAAGGATCGGGGCGACTATATCGTCACCTACAAGATCCCCCAGCCTTACGAGCAGGCCATCCGCCTGCCGGGCCAGGCGGCGTTCAAGACCGATATCGCCTGTGTCATGGCCAAAGGGCAGGCCGCGTTCACCCTGCAGCTCAAGCCGGGCAAGACCATTCGCATGAGCGGGGTCTACGACAATTTCAGCCCCACCGACCACATCCTCCTGTTGAAGGACTGTCGCTCGGTCGGCTGACGAGGCGGGCGGCGGCCGTGCCGCTGCCCCCCCCGCTTCGCTCAGTCGTGCGGCGGGTTCTCGATCACTTCTTCCTTCGCAGCCTCGCCCATGCCGTGCTTGAGCACCATGGGCAGCTGCGAGAACGTGAAGACGAACGACAGCACGGTGAAGCCCCAGAGCTTGGCCTGGAGCCAGGTGTCGAAGCTGACGGTGAAGACCAGCGCGGTGTTGAGAACGGCCAGGAGCAGGAAGAACCAGGCCCAGTTGCGCGACAGCTTCATCCAGCCTTCCTCGTTCAATCCCTCGAACGCGGATTGCAGCAGGTATTTCAGCATGGGCTTGCCGCGCATGAGGCCGAAGAACAGCACGCCCGCGAACATCAGGTAGACGGCGGTGGGCTTGATCTGGATCCAGAAGGCATCGTGGAACACCACGGTGAGCGCGCCGAAGCCGACGATCAGCACAGTCGTCAGCCAGAGCATTGGCGAGATGTGGCCGAGGCGCCATTTCGAAATGCCCAGCGCAATCACGGTGGCGACCATGAAGGCCACGGTGCCCTTGATCACGGCGGAAACCGTGCCGATGGTGTCTCCCTCGCCGGTCGGCGAGAAATGGCGATAGGCCAGGAAGAAGACGAGCAGCGGGCCGAAATCGACGACGAGATTGACCCAGGAACTCTTGGGTTTCTCGGCAGGCGTGGTCTGGCTGTTCATCAGGCGATCCCGGCGATGACCCGCGCGAGCAGATCCGGGTTGAAGGGGCGCAAGTCGTCGATCTTCTCGCCGACGCCGATGGCGTGGATGGGCAGGCCGTACTGCTCGGCCGCCGCGACGAGGACGCCGCCGCGGGCCGTGCCGTCCAGCTTGGTCATGATGAGGCCGGAGACGCCCGCCACTTCCTTGAAGATCTCGATCTGCGAAAGCGCATTCTGGCCGTTGGTGGCGTCGAGCACGAGCACCACGTCGTGCGGCGCCTCGGGGTTGAGGCGGCCCAGCACGCGGCGGATCTTGGACAGTTCGTCCATCAGTTCGCGCTTGTTCTGCAGGCGGCCGGCGGTGTCGACGATGAGGGCGTCGATGCCCTGGTCGGTCGCGGCCTTCACCGCATCGAAGACGATGGAGGCCGGGTCGCCGCCCTCGGGGCCCTTGATGAGCGGAACGCCCAGACGGTCGGCCCAGACGCCGAGCTGGCCGATCGCGGCGGCGCGGAACGTGTCGCCCGCCGCCAGCATGACCGAGTAGTCCTGCTCCTGGAACAAGTGCGCCAGCTTGGCGATCGTGGTGGTCTTGCCCGAGCCGTTGACGCCGATCACCAGGATCACCTGCGGGCGGGGGAAGGCCACGACGTCGAGCGGCTTGGCGACCGGGCGCAGAATTTCCGCGATCTCGCGGGCGACCACTTCCATGATCGCGCGTTCGTCCGCGTCCCGCTCGAAGCGTTCCTCGGCCAGGCGGGCGCGGATGCGGGCGGCGGCGCGGGGGCCGAGGTCCGACATGATCAGCGCGTCTTCGAGAGCATCGAGCTGGGCATCGTCCAGCTTCGACTTGCCGACGATGCCGGAAAGGTTCTCGCTCAGGCGTTCCGAGGTCTTGCGGAAGCCGCCGAACAGGCGGTCGGACCAGTCGCGGTCAGCCTGCTGGCCATCGGTACTCATGATTCCAGTATTCCTTCGACTACCCTTGCGGGCGTAACGCGGATCAGCGTGCCGGGCTGCACATGGTCGGGCAGGCGCCCAGGGAGACGTACCGGCGCGAAGTTTTCCGCATGGCCTTTCGCGCCTCTTTCGGCAAGCACGGATAGCGGCTGGCCGATGAGCCCCGTGAGCCAGTTCGCCCTGGTTCCGGCGATCTTCTCGCGCAGTTCGCCTGCGCGGGACCGGATCGTGGCGGCCTCCACTTGCGGCATGCGCGCCGCCGGGGTGCCGGGCCGCTGCGAATAGGGGAAGACGTGGCCGTGGACGACCTGCAGTTCCTCGATGATCGAGAGATTGGCGGCATGGGCTTCCTCGTCCTCGGTCGGGAAGCCGGCGATGAGATCGGCGCCGATGGCGATTTCGGGGCGGCGCGCGCGCAGGCCAGAGACCAGTTCCAGCGCATCGGCGCGGCTGTGGCGGCGCTTCATGCGCTTCAGGATCAGGTCGTGGCCGTGCTGGAGCGAGAGATGGACATGCGGCATGACCCGCGGCTCGCTGGCCAGCAGCGCGAACAGCGTCTCGTCCACTTCGGCGCCGTCGATCGAGGACAGGCGCAGGCGGGGCAGGCCGGGGAAGCGGGCGAGGATCGCTTCGCAGAGCGTGCCGAGGCGCGGCGATCCGGGAAGATCGCCGCCCCAGGAGGTGAGGTCCACGCCGGTCAGCACGATCTCGTTGACGCCGGCGTCGGTGTGGACGGCCAGGTCGTGGAGGACTTCGGCCACGGTGCGTGAGCGGCTGGGCCCGCGGCCTTGCGGGATCACGCAGAAAGTGCAGGCATGGTCGCAGCCGTTCTGGACCTGCACGAAACCGCGCGTATAGGCGCGCCGCGCGGTCAGGCCGGGGGAAGGCGCAATGGGCGCTGGCGGGACGTTCCAGGCGCGCGGATCGAGCTTGGCGGTGTTGGCGACGATGCCGTCGACTTCGGGCATGGCGGCCAGCATCGCGCGTTCCACTTCAGCCGCGCAGCCGGTGACGATCAGGCGCGCGTCCGGGTGGGCCTTGCGGGCGCGGCGGATCGCCTGACGCGTCTGGCGCACGGCTTCCGCCGTCACGGCGCAGGAATTGACGACCACCAGGCCTTCGGGCTGATCCTCGGCCCCGCGCAGCAAGCCGCGCAGCGTTTCGCTCTCGGAAATGTTGAGGCGGCAGCCGAGCGAATGGACTTCGACAGTCAATCTGGGATCCCGTAGTCCGCCGTTTCGAACGAGCCGCGGAACGATTCGGTGGCCGGGCCGGTCATGACGATTTCGTCGTCCGCCCGCCATTCGATGGCCAGCGGGCCGCCGGGAAGGGTGACGGTGACCTTGCGGTCGACCAGGCCGCGCCGCATGGCGCCGATGGCAGTGGCGCAGGCGCCCGTGCCGCAAGCGCGTGTCAGTCCGGCGCCGCGCTCCCAGACGCGCAGGGTGATGGCGTCGCGGGCCGTCACGGCTGCGACGTTCACGTTGATGCGCTCGGGAAACAGCGGATCGTTTTCGATCAGGGGGCCGAGCCGGGCCATGTCGATGCCATAGGGATCGTCGACGAAGAAGATGACGTGCGGATTGCCGACATTGACGGCGATGGGATTGACGAGTTCCTCCCAGGCCACCGGCAGGCTGCGCGTGTCCATCGGATAGCCAAGCGGGATCGCGTTCCAGTCGAAGCGGGGCTTGCCCATCTCGACGCTGATGCCGCTGCCCCTGGGCGTGGTGGAGACGATGCCGCCCAGCGTTTCCACAGTGGCCGGCCGGCCGTGCAGCAGGCCCACCGCGCGGGTGGCATTGCCGCAGGCTTCCACTTCGCTGCCGTCGCCATTGAAGATGCGCATGCGGAAGTCGCCGCGATCGGAAGGCGTGAGGACAATGAGCTGGTCACAGCCGATGCCGGTATGGCGATCGGCGAGCGCGGCGGCGAGCGCAGCGTTCACGACCGGCAGCGCGGCGGTGCGTCCATCGAGCACGACGAAGTCGTTGCCCAGTCCATGCATCTTGGTGAAGTCGATCCGCATGGCGGGCGATTTATGCGTTGCGGGGCGCGAGGTCCAGAAAAAGCCGCGAGGCGCTCGCTTCAGGCCAGACGGGCCTGCGGATCCGGCGCGGCGCCGGCGGCCCGCTGCTCGTCCATGCGTGCGGCTTCGATGCGGCGGCGCAAGGCGGCCAGATCGCTGACGGCTTCGGCATCGGCCACGATCTCCATGCCTTCCAGCCACTCGGCCAGATGCTCGGCGGGACGCGGCTTGCCGTAGAGATAGCCCTGGCCCTTGATGCGATCGTATTGCTGGAGGTGGGACAGGACTTCGCTGGTCTCGATCCCCTCGGCCGTGACGGGCAGGTCGAGACCCTTGCCGAGCAGGGCGATGGCGTGGACGATGGCCATGCTGTCCTTGTTCTCGGCCAGGCCCGATATGAAGCTGCGATCGATCTTGATGCGGTCGAACGGCAGGCTGCGCAGCATTGCCAGCGAATTGAACCCCGTGCCGAAATCGTCGAGGCTTACCTTGATCCCCTGGTTCTTCAGGCTGGCGATCAGCGTGCGGACCTGGGTGAGGTTCTGGTGAAGGCACGATTCGGTGATCTCTATCTCCAGCCGATGGGGCGGGAAACTGGCCTCCACCAAAAGCTTCAGCAGCTTCTGGGCGAACCAGGGGTCGCGCATCTGCAGGGGCGAGATATTGACCGAAAGCGTCAGCCGGGCGTCCCAGCCCCGCGCATCGTCCAGGGCGCGGGCGATGAGCTGTTCGGAGAGTTCGGCAATGGCGCCGATGTCCTCGGCCACGGGAATGAAGATGTCCGGCGCGACGATCCCGAACAGCGGCGAGTTCCAGCGCGCCAGCATCTCGAAGCCGGTCAGCTCGCCGGTCTGGAGATCGATCTGCTGCTCGTAGAAGGGCACGAATTCGCCATTGGCGATGCCCTGGCGAATGCCGAACTCCAGATCGCTGCGGAAGCGCATCTCTTCGGCCATGGCCGTTTCGAACCAGTAGAAGCTGTTCCGGCCCTGGCGCTTGGCGTGATACATGGCGATATCCGCCATCTCGAGCAGGGCCTGGGCATCGGGCCCCGGCACTCGCTCGCCGGAGGGGGCGGAGCGGGGAGCATCCGAACGGGGAATATCCGAACGGGCCAGGCCGATCGAGGCCGTCACGTCGATCGGGGTGGAATTGACCGAGACGCTCTGGCCGATGGCCTCGACCAGCGAGGCGGCGATGCGGTCGATTCGCTCGACCCGGCTCCGGTCGAACTCCACGGCGACCGCGAATTCGTCTCCGCCGATGCGGCTGATCAGGGCGCGGTCCGGCAGGCATCCGGAAATGCGGCGCGCGCATTCCTGGAGCAGGCGGTCGCCGGTGTTGTGGCCATTGTAGTCGTTGACCTGCTTGAAATTGTCGAGGTCGATCATCGCCAGCATCACTGCCCGGTCGCGCAGCGCGGCCTCGCGGATCAGGGCGTCCACCGCGCGGTGGAAGCTGCGGCGATTGAGGAAGCCGGTGAGGGGATCGGTTTCCGCCAGGTGGCGGGCGTGCCGTTCGGCGCGCTTGCGCTGCTGGATTTCCTCGCAGAGCTGGCGATAGCGGCTCCATCCGAAGATGATGATGGCGACGTTGAGGAGGAAGGCGTTGACCAGGAACCGGTCGGGCGCTGGACCTTGTCCGGTCAGCGACTTCACGACCGAAGGACCGATCGCCGCGCCGGTGGCGAGGAACAGCAGGATCGCGGCCGTGACGATACCGAGCGCGACGATGTCCACCGGGCGATCGGCCTCGTTATCCGGGCCTTCGTTCGCCGCTTCGGTCGCCTCGCCAACCAGGGCGTATCGTGTGGCCTCCGTTTCCGTCACTCCAGTTACCCCCTGCTTGAACCCCGGTGAGTTCCTTAGCGCAGTGGACTGAAATATTGGTTAAATCGGAGAAGCAGCGGTGCTCCCGGGATCTTCCGGGAGCACCGATCGATCACATCTTGAGGCCGATTTCGCGCAGGCGCTCCTGCAGGTAATCGTCCGCCGTGATGCTCAGCGGGTAGCGGTCGGGGTTCTCTTGCGTGATGCACTGGTCGAGCGTCTTGAACGGGAAATCGCTGCGCAAGTGCAGGAAGAAGGGCATCGAATAGCGGCTGTGCGCCGCGCGGTCGCCCTCGGGATTGCGCACGCGGTGCGTGGTCGAGGGGAGGACGTGATTGGTCAGGCGCTGGAGCATGTCGCCGATGTTGATGACGACCGCGCCTTCGGGCGGGGCGACCGAAAGCCACTCGCCGTTCTTGCCCTGCAGTTCCAGGCCGGCTTCCTGCGCGCCGAGAAGAAGGGTGATGAGGTTGATGTCCTCATGCGCGCCCGCGCGGATGGCGCCGCCCGCGCCTTGCACCACGGGGGGATAGTGCAGCAGGCGCAGCACCGAGTTGCCGTCCTCGATCGCAGGATCGAACCAGCGGGCGTCGAGACCGAGGTAGACGGCGATCGCCGAGAGGATTTCCGCGCCGGCCTTGTCGAACTGGGCATAGAGTTCGGTGAAGGTCTCCTGGAAGCCTTCGACTTCGCCGGGCCAGATATTGGGCGGCATCGAGGCGGCGAGGGGCGAGCCGGCCGGCAGGTCGCGGCCGATGTGCCAGAACTCCTTGAGGTCCTTTTCGGTGGCACCCTTGGCCACTTCGGTGCGGAACGGCGTATAGCCGCGCGCGCCGCCCTGGCCGGGGATGAAGCGGCTGCGCTTCACGTCGTCGGGCAGGGCGAAGAAAGCGGCGGTCATCTCCCAGGCGCGGTCGATCAGGGCCTGGTCGATGCCGTGGTCGCGGACCATGGCGAAACCGAAAGTGCGGAAGCTCTCGCCGATGCGCTGCGAGAATTCGGCGCGGTCGTCTGCGAGGCTGAGGACGGGAATCTGGGCAAGGTTCATCATGGTCTTCCAACAGGATCGGCGGCCCGTGGTAAGCGGGCGGTGACCGGCGCCTCCAGCGGAAGGCCGAATCACCGAAGTTGTTTCCGTCGATTGAATCGCTATGCCGCCCCCATAGAAGCTTCCGTCCCAAATCGAAAATCGAAAGGCGATTCATGGCAAAGCGCTACTGGCTGATGAAGTCCGAACCGGATGCCTACGGCTGGGACGATCTGGTCGCGGAAGGTGAGGGCACCTGGGACGGCGTGCGCAACCACCGCGCCGCGGGCAACTTGCGCGCCATGGAAGTGGGGGACGAGGCTTTCTTCTATCATTCGAACATCGGCAAGGAGATCGTGGGCATCGTCACGATCAGCCAGTCCGGCCTCACCGATCCGTCCGATCCCGAGGGCAAATGGGCGGCGGTGAAAGTGAAGCCGGTGCGCAAGGTGGCGCGTCCGGTCACGCTCAAGCAGATCAAGGCCGATCCCAGGCTGGCCGACATGGAAATGATCCGGCTGTCGCGCCTTTCGGTGGCGGAAGTGACGCCGGAAGACTGGAAGTACATCCTGACCCTGGCCGGCGGATAAGGCAGGCGAAAAGATTCGTCGCCGCTGCGGAACGCTTCGGCGCAGCGGCCTGCAACTTCCAGCGCCCTGGTCCGGTTTCTTGTTCGTGTAGACGGCGGATTTCTGCCGAAACCGAAAAGGAGTACCGATCATGGGCGAACTGAAGGACACCATCAAGGGTCTGGGCAACGAGATTGCCGGCAACGCCAAGCAGGCCGCGGGCAAGGCTCGCAACGACCCGGCCCAGCAGGCTGAAGGCAAGGCCCAGGAAACCAAGGGCGAGCTTCAGCAGGGCGTTGGCAAGGTCAAGGGCGCCCTCGGCGACCGGATCTGACCACGCGCCGCGGCTCCATGCCAAAGCGTTCGAAAAGGGTCGCCCAAGGGCGGCCCTTTTTCGTTTGGGCCTTGATCGCTGCGATGGCAGAAAACCGAGGAATCTTCGCCTGTTAAAGGTCGTTCATGGCCTGCCTGGCAGCCGTACCGTCCCGGATCGGGATGTCTCTTTCGGGCGAGTGGTCAAAGGTAAACAATGTCCTAAGGTGCGTCCCATGTGGAGCATGTCAAGACGCGCACTCGTCCTCACCCATGAGCGGGCCGGCCATCCCTTCCGGCGCTCTCTGCCTCGTCATGTCTTCCGGGGCATGCGGCCCCCTGCCGTGGAGGCCGCGGAAAATGCCGAGGCCCGGATCGCCTGGGAAATGACCGGCGGAGACTGGCGCAGTTTCCTTTCGGCCTATTGCGTGAGCCTGGCCGTGGTGGTCGCCTTCATCGCCTGAAGGGCCTGGCCCCGATCGGGCTGGAGATCAGGGACGCCTGGCGGCGCGTTCGGCCCGGTACAGCAGGTACCCCAGCCAGGCCGAAGCGACGCAGCACAGCGCCACGACCATAAGCTGGGTGACCACGGGCAGGCCCAGCAGCGACATCAGCCCGGTGGCGATGGCACCGACAACCATGGCGCCCGAATTCACGATATTGTTGGCCGCGATGGTGCGGGCGGTCTGCGACTTGTCGACGAAAGTCGTCAGGAAGGCGTAGAGCGGCACCACGAACATGCCCCCGCTCACGGCGATGCCGAGCAGGGTGAGCAGCAGCGGCACGGCCAGCGGCTGGACCACGAACGTGCCGACGTTCATCAGCACTTCCGGCCCTTCGTGCGGCGGCCAGATCGCGCAGACTTCCTGAAATGCCAGCAGGAACAGGCCCATGCCGATCACCGATAGCGGCGACCAGCGCGCGGAAACGGTACCCTTGAGCAGGGCATTGATCGCTACCGAACCGATGGCGACGCCCACCGAGAAGATCACCAGGAACAGGCTGGCCACTTCCTTGCTGGCATGAAGCATGTTCTTGGCGAGGGGCGGGAACTGGATGAACAGCACGGTGCCGATCGCCCAGAAGAAGCTGATGGAGCAGATCGCCAGGTAGACCCGGCGGTCCTTCATCGTCGTGCGCACAAGGTGGATGGAGGAGCGGATGACGTGGTAGTCGATCGGCTCCGGCTTGCCCTGCGGCGGTGCGGGCGGCACCTGGCGGCCCGCGAAATAGCCCAGGCCGGCGATGATCACCACGGTGATGGCAGCGGTATCCACGCTGATCCAGCCCGCCACGATCGTGCCGGCCAGCACGGCGATATAGGTCCCGGCCTCCACCAGCCCGGTGCCTGAGAGCACTTCGTCATCGCGCAAGTGCTGGGGGAGGATCGCGTACTTGATCGGGCCGAAGAACGTCGAATGGATGCCCATGGCGAACAGCGCCAGCAGCATCAGCGGGATGGCCACCGTGTGCAGCGCTATACCCTGCCAGGCGAGCGCAAGCCCGGTCCCGCCGACCACCATGATGATGATCTCGCAGAACTTGACGATGCGGATGATTCGCGACTTGTCCCGCATGTCGGCCATCTGACCGGCGAGGGCGGAGAGCAGGAAGAAGGGGATCACGAAGATGCCGGAAGCGAGCGCGCTGAACCGGGCCTCGGCGGTTTCCGAATTGTAGACGCCGTAGACGACGAAAAGCACCATCGCGTTCTTGAACAGGTTGTCGTTGAACGCGCCAAGCAACTGGGTGACGAAGAGGGGCAGGAATCGTCTTGCCCGGATGAGTTGGGAGGTCGTGGTCATGTCGGAAAAATTCGGCGGCCTCGCTTCATCGTTGCGGCGACACTTAATGCGGTAGGGCGAGGGCACAACCCCTGTAGGCGCCGACCCGGCCTTTTTTGCCGGGGTGCGGCCGCCTGCGGGCCCTGTGGAAATGCACCGGCAACAAACACCGCCACGCCGATCGAGGCAAGGCCGAGGTGGTCGGGCGGAAATGACGCGGCACCCGATCACAAGCCAATTCTCAAACGCGAGAATCGACGCTATGGGCTAGAGAACATGCTGACCTTGCCGAATATCCTCACGCTCTCGCGGATCGTCACGCTCCCCCTGCTGGGCTTCCTGCTGTGGTGGCCCCGATGGGAATTCGGCTATGGCCTTGCCTTCGGCATCTACTGCCTGATGGGCATAACCGACTATTTCGACGGTTATCTCGCCCGGTCGAGCGGCACGGTGTCGAAACTGGGCGTGTTCCTCGATCCGATCGCGGACAAGATCATGGTCGCCACGGTGATCCTGGTGCTGACGGCGCAGGGGATTCTCACCGGGCCCTACGTCGGCGACATGCATGTGATCGCCGGTCTCATCATCCTGGTGCGTGAGATTGCCGTATCCGGCCTGCGAGAGTTCCTGGGCGGGCTGCAGGTTTCCGTGCCCGTAAGCCGCCTTGCCAAGTGGAAGACCACGTTCCAGCTGGTTTCGCTCGGCGCCCTGATCCTGGGCGCGGCGATGCCATGGTGGAACGTCGACCTGGGTGCGGTGGAGGTCAATATCCCGCATACCGTCGGGCTCACCACGCTCTGGGCCGCGGCCGCGTTGACGCTCATCACCGGCTGGGACTATCTGCGCGTCGGCCTGAAGCACATGGACTGAAGGCCCGCGCCGGCCTCGTTTTCGGCGGCGCTCTATTGCAAAATTGGCTATCGGGCTTGAACTCGTTGCGTTTGGCACAAGCGCGCTGACCCGGCAGGGCGCTCCGGTTCGGGGGGACTCTTCATGAAGGATAATCCCATCTCCGCGTCGCCTCGTTCCAACCCCGCCTCATTTCGCAAGCTGCAGTCCGGTGAGGAACAGGGCGGAGCACCGGGCGGCGGATCTGGCCGCGAGCGCGCGTTCGGCCCCTCCATGGTCTTTGCCCTGGCCGTTTCCGCCGGGCTGACCGTGGCCAATATCTATTATGGCCAGCCCATGCTCGGGTTGATGGAGCGCGATTTTTCCGGCGCTGCGATCACGTACGTCCCCACCGCGACTCAGCTCGGTTACGCGGGTGGATTGCTGCTGCTGGTGCCTCTGGGCGACCTGCTGGAGCGAAAGCGGCTCATCGTGCTGCAGTGCCTGGCGCTCTCGATCGCGCTGGCGCTGGTCGCGCTCGCGCCCACGGGCGGCACGGTGCTGGCGGCCTCGCTGGTCGTCGGCCTGCTTGCCTCGGTGGCGCAGCAGATCGTTCCGCTCGCCGCCAATCTCGCGCCTGAAGACAAGCGTGGTGCCGTGGTCGGCTCGGTCATGGCCGGGTTGCTCTGCGGCATTCTGCTGAGCCGGACCCTGGCCGGCTTCGTCGGCGCGGCTTTCGGCTGGCGCGCGATGTTCTGGCTGGCGGTGCCTCTGGCGCTGCTGACCGCCGGGCTGATGGCCTGGCAGCTTCCACGCAGCCGTCCGCAATCGGGCGGGCTCGGCTACCTGGGGCTGATCGCCTCGCTGCGCGATCTCTGGCGCGAATTTCCCGCGCTGCGCCTGGCGACATTCACCCAGTGCACCCAGTTCGGAGTGTTCAGCGTGTTCTGGACGATCCTGGCGCTGCACTTGCAGGAGCCGCGTTTCGGCCTCGGTTCGGAAGTGGCGGGGCTGTTCGGCGTGCTCGGGGCGGCCGGCGTCCTGGCCGCGCCCGTCGCGGGACGGATCGCCGACCGACGCGGCCCTCATCCGGTGATCGTCGCAGCCAGCGCCCTCACGCTGGTGTCCTGGCTCGTGTTCGGTTTCTGGACCTCGATCATCGGCCTGGTGGTCGGCGTGCTGCTGCTCGACTTCGCGATCCAGGCGAGCCAGATCTCCAACCAGAGCATCATCTATGCCCTGCGCCCCGAGGCGCGCTCGCGGATCAACACCGTCTACATGGCCTCGATGTTCTTCGCCGGCTCGGCCAGTTCCGGCGCGGCGACCGTGGCGTGGCACAATTGGGGCTGGACCGGCGTTGTCGTGCTCGGCACCGGGATCGCGGCGCTGGGGCTGGGCCTTCAGACTTTGCGGCGCAAGGCCTGATTTCCCGGATCGCGCGCCCGGGAGCGGGGGCGCGGCTTATCCGGCGCGCAACTCATCCGCGAGCAAACGGAATTCCTCGGCCCGGGGCGAGTTCTTGCGCCAGACCAGCGCGATCTCCCGGTTGGCGTTGGGGGAGAGCAGCGGGCGGGCCACGACGTTGGTGCCGTTCAGAATGCCGGCATCGATCGCCATTTCCGGCAGCATCGTCAGCCCGAGGCCGTTGTCGACCATCTGCACCAGCGTATGGAGCGAGGTGCCGATCATCGTTGCCGAAGCGCGCAGTTCCGGGCGGTTGCAGGCCGCAAGCGCATGGTCCTTGAGGCAGTGGCCGTCTTCCAGCAGCAGCAGACGGTGCTCATCGATCACCTCGGGGCCGACTTCGGCCGGCGGATTGCGCGGATCGTCGTTGGGGAAGGCGACGAAGAAGGCGTCGAGTTCGATGGTCTCCTTCTCAACCTCGCCGGTGGCATAGGGCAGCGCCAGGAGCACGCAGTCGGCGCGGCCGTGGTGCAGCGATTCGATGGCGGCCTGACTGGGCTCCTCGCGCAGGAACAGCTTGAGGTTCGGGCGCTCGCGGCGCAGGCGCGGGAGCATGCGGGGCAGCAGGAACGGCGCGATCGTGGGGATCACGCTCATGCGCACTTCGCCGGAGAGCGGCTTGCCGCTGGACTGGACGAGGTCGGAGAGTTCTTCGGTCTCGCGCAGGATGCGATGCGCCTTGGCCACCACGGCATTGCCGAGCGGCGTGAAGCGCACCGCGCGCTTGGTGCGCTCCACCAGAGTGACCCCCAGCAGCGCTTCGAGATCGCGCAGGCCGGCGGACAGGGTCGATTGCGAGACGAAGCAGGCATCGGCGGCACGGCCGAAATGCCCGTGTTCGTGCAGGGCGACGAGGTACTGGAGCTGCTTGAGCGTGGGCTGGTATACGGTCACGCGCCGGCTATCGCATGAACGCGGCAGGTTCGCCAAGCGTTTGCTTTTGTTGAACGCGCTTCCGGAAGAAGGCGGAAAGGCGCATCGTCCCGGATCGGGTCCGGGACGATGGACTTCTGCCGTGCCTTATTCTTCCGTTGCGGCGGCGTCCGAAGGCTCATCGGAGGCCTCGTCCGTCGGTTCGTCCTCGACGCGGGTCATCTTGAGCTTGCCGTTCTCGACGGCGAACGCGAGCTTGCCTTCTACGAGGTCCAGCGCATCGCGGCCGAACACGCCGTAGCGCCAGCCTTCGAGAATCGGCAGTTTCTTGCGCACGCCGGCGGCCAGCAGTTCGAGATCCTCGCTGCGGGCCAGCAGGCGGGCGGCAACGTCGATCTCGCGGGCGCGGATCTTGAGCAGCAGCTTGAGCAGGTCAGCGACGAGCGCACCTTCCTTGCCGAGCGGCGCGCCCTTGGGTGTGCGCGGGGGCAATTCGTCATCGGGCAGCGGCTCGGCCTTGGCGATGGTGTTCATCAGGCGCTTGCCGATGTCGTTGTCTTTCCAGCCCTGCGAAAGGCCGCGCACTTTGGCGAGGTCGGACTGCTGCTTGGGCGGGTGGCTGGCGATGTCGGCCAGCGTTTCGTCACGGGCGATACGGCCGCGCGGGATGTTCTTGCCCTGCGCTTCGTGCTCGCGCCACTCGGCAATGGCCTTGAGGCGGCCGAGCATCGTCGGGTTGCGGCCGGCGGCCTTGATCCGCTTCCACGCCTGGGCGGGATCGTTGCGGTAGTGCTCAGGATCGGCGAGCTTTTCCATTTCCTGGTCGAGCCATTCGCCGCGCCCGGTCTTCATCAGGCGCTTGAGGATCTTGGGGAAGATCTTGGAGAGGTGGGTGACATCGCCGATCGCATATTCGATCTGCCGCTCGGTCAGCGGGCGGCGCGACCAGTCGGTGAAGCGGGCGCCCTTGTCGATGGTGAGGCCCATCCACGATTCGACCAGGTTCGAATAGCCGATCTGTTCGGACTGGCTGATCGCCATCATCGCGATCTGCGTATCGAAGATCGGATGGGGCGTGCGGCCGGTGGCGTTGTAGATGATTTCCACGTCCTGCCCGCCGGCGTGGAAGACCTTCAGGACCTCCTCGTTGTCGGTCAGCAGGTCGAGCAGGGGCGTCATGTCGAGCCCAACTGCCATCGGATCGATCGCGGCCGCTTCCTCGGTATTGGCGATCTGCACGAGGCAGAGTTCCGGCCAATAGGTGTTCTCGCGCATGAACTCGGTGTCGACCGCCACGAAATCGGATTTCGCAAGGCGTTCGCACAGCGCGGCGAGGTCTTCGGTCTTCGTTATCAGAGGGTGGATTTTCATTTCGACCGTGGCGGTAACGCGAACAGGGCGGGGGATCAATGTTTCCAGCCCGTCAAATTCTCCGACAAATGACGAAATTGCCTATTTCTTGCGCCGCAGGCCTCCGAAAACCCTGTTCAGGAGGCTCGGACTCGTCTCTGCGTCGAGTTCGGCGATGCTTTCCTGGGTCACCAGTCGGCGGCGAAGCTGCGTGCCGGTGACGTGCAGGCCCGGCGGCGGCAGGTGCCAGGCCTCGGGCCAGGCTTCGGAATTGTCGCCGGGAATCGCCGGAGCCTGTTCGGCGGGGCGCTGGGCGTCTTTCGCCGGCTCGGACGGCGCCGCGGGAGGCGCGTTGCGGGGCGGCCCTTCGGCGGCGGCGAGCGCCGCTGCCTCGAAGCCCGGATAGCCGCCGTCGCTGCCGACGAGGAGGGCCATGGGCCGCGGCAGGCCCTCGGCCATGGCCGCGTCACGGATGGCCTGATGAGTCAGCACCGCGAGATGGCAGGCCCCGACGATGCAGGCACGCTGTTCCTCGATGGTGGCCATGCCGCTTTCGCAGAGTTTGCCTATCGCGGCGATCACGGCATGAAGGTCCTCCAGGCCGGTGACGTTCAGCGTGTCGCCATTGTCTTCCGCAGCGCCCTGCCACGCCGGGCTGTCGGCCCCGCAGGCCGCTGCCAGGTCGAGTCGGCCGGCGCGAGAGAACGGCCAGGCGCGGTCGGTATAGAAAGCGGTTTCGTAGAAGGGCCGCCCGGTTTCGCCCGGCCCCTTGCAGATGTCGATGCCGATCGCAGTGATCGGGTCTCCGGGCCGGTCGAGTTCGCCGATCCGCTCGATCAGGCGCGGCCAGTCGCTGACGGAAACGTCCTGCGCAGCGATGAACCGGAAGCGCGCGGGCAGGGGGAGGCCTTCGCCGCAGAGAAAGACGAGTTCTTCCTTGAGGCGGCGCGCGGCTTCGTCGGCCCGGCCCTCGCGGAGCATGGCCTCGATCGCGGTGCGGAACTGATTCTCCGGAATACCGTCGATCGTGACGGTGCCCGAAGCCTGCGCATTGTCCATGTGATCCATCGGCAAGACCCGTTTTGCAGATGGGTATGGACCCGCAATGGTTTATTTCAGGTTAGCGCCCGCGCGCCTGGTCGAGAGATAGGAACGGGAATCCACGAGGATTCCACAAGCCACCTGGCGCTGGACGCGCATGACGGTCCGATCTCTTCTGGAAATCGCCGCGCCACTCGACTAGGGGCCTCGGCTTGCAACTCAATTCCGATCAGAAGAAGCGCGAGCCCGCCATGACTCATCCCTATCGCTCCCATACCTGCGGCGCCCTGACCGCTGCCGAGGTCGGCCAGACCGTTCGCCTCTCGGGCTGGGTGCATCGCAAGCGCGATCACGGCGGCGTTCTCTTCGTCGACCTGCGCGACCACTACGGCATGACCCAGGTGGTTGCCGATACCGACAGCGCGGCGCTGGAACTGCTCGATTCGCTGCGCGTCGAATCGGTCGTGACGATCGAGGGCGTGGTGAAGGCCCGCACCGAATCCACGGTGAACGCCAACCTCGCCACCGGCGCGATCGAGGTCTACGCCCGTTCCGCAACGGTGATCAGCCGCGCCGAGGAGCTGCCGATGCCGGTGGCCGGCGAGCAGGAATATCCCGAGGATATCCGCCTGCGCTATCGCTTCCTCGACCTGCGCCGCGACACGCTGCACGCCAACATCGTCAAGCGCACCAAGGTCATCTCGGACATGCGCCGCAAGATGGAAGGCATCGGCTTCACCGAATATTCGACGCCGATCCTCACCGCTTCCAGCCCCGAAGGCGCGCGCGACTTCCTGGTGCCGAGCCGCATCCACCCCGGCAAGTTCTACGCGCTGCCGCAGGCGCCGCAGCAGTACAAGCAGCTGCTGATGGTCGCCGGTTTCGACCGCTACTTCCAGATCGCCCCCTGCTTCCGCGACGAGGATCCGCGCGCAGACCGTCTGCCGGGCGAGTTCTACCAGCTCGATCTCGAAATGAGCTTCGTGACCCAAGAAGAAGTCTGGGAAACCATGGAGCCGGTGCTCCAGAGCGTCTTCGCCGACTTCGCCGAGGGCAAGCCGGTGACGCCCGCGGGTGAATTCCGCCGCATTCCGCATGCCCAGTCGATGCTGGACTACGGGTCGGACAAGCCTGATCTGCGCAACCCGCTGATCATCAAGGACGTGACCGAGCATTTCGTCGAATCGGGCTTCGGCATCTTCGCCGGCATCGTCGCGAACGGCGGCGTGATCCGCGCGATCCCGGCCCCGGGCGCCGGCGCCGGCAGCCGCAAGTTCTTCGACGAGATGAACGTCTGGGCGCGCGGCGAGGGCTATTCGGGCCTTGGCTACATCAACATCAAGGACGGCGTCCCCGGCGGCCCGATCGCCAAGAACCACGGCGAGGAAAAGACCGCCGCGCTGATCGCAGCGCTGGGTCTCGGCCCGAACGACGGCGTGTTCTTCGCCGCCGGCAAGGAAGAGCAGGCCGCCAAGCTGGCCGGTCTTGCCCGCATCCGCACCGGTGAGCAGCTCGACCTGATCGACAAGGACCGCTTCGAGCTGTGCTGGATCGTCGACTTCCCGTTCTTCGAATGGGACGAGGACAACAAGAAGGTCGATTTCGCGCACAACCCGTTCTCGATGCCGCAAGGCGGCATGGAAGCGCTGGAGGGCCAGGACCCGCTGACGATCAAGGCGTTCCAGTACGATCTCGTCTGCAACGGCTACGAAATCGCCTCGGGCTCGATCCGCAACCAGTCGCCCGAACTGATGGTCAAGGCCTTCGAAATGGTGGGCCTGACCAAGCAGGACGTGGAAGATCGCTTCGGCGGCCTCTACCGCGCCTTCCAGTACGGCGCGCCGCCGCACGGCGGCATGGCGGCCGGCGTGGACCGCATCGTGATGCTGCTCTGCGGGGCGCAAAACTTGCGTGAAATCACGCTGTTCCCGATGAACCAGCGCGCCGAAGACCTGCTGATGGGCGCGCCGAGCCCGGCCGAATCCAGGCAGCTGCGCGAACTGCACATGCGTGTCGTGGAACCGCAGAAGAGCTGAGTTCGTTCGAATTTTTGCATGGCGGCGGGGCTTGCTCCGCCGCCTCAACCGTCACGATGCAGCCCCGTTTTCGGGAAACAATCTGGAAACAGGGACGCGTCGTGGATAAATCGGGCCATGACGCTTGTACGTCGTGATCCTAACTTGCGTGCGAGGCTTGCCAGCGCGGCCCCCAGTCATTAGGGCGGCAGGCGAGATTTCACACCTCGCGAATTTTTGAAGGGGTTTATTCAATGAGCGATACCGCCGATCGGGTTAAGAAGATCGTCGTCGAACACCTGGGCGTCGAAGCCGACAAGGTGACGGAAGAAGCAAGCTTCATCGACGATCTGGGCGCTGACTCGCTCGACATCGTCGAGCTGGTCATGGCGTTCGAAGAAGAATTCGGCGTCGAAATCCCCGACGATGCTGCCGAGAAGATCAGCACCGTCTCGGATGCCATCAAGTACATCGAAGAGAACAAGGGCTGAGCCCGGCTTTTCGGCTACTCTCGCGCAGGCCGGCCAGGTGTCGGCGCGCGGGCGGCTGTGATCCCGGTTCATAACCGGATTGAACTCGACAGGCTCGACCTCTAAGGGGGCGGGCCTGTTGCCGTTTCTGCAGGCTGGTTTGCACCGGCCGCATTTTCGGCCAAATTGCTTTTTCGGAGAGCATGAATGCGTCGTGTTGTCGTCACTGGACTTGGTCTTGTCACCCCGCTCGGGGCCGACGTGGAGACCGCCTGGGCCAACATCCTTGCGAGCAAGAGCGGGGCAGGGCCGATCACCCGCTTCGATGCCTCGGACCAGAAGTGCCAGATCGCCTGCGAGGTGAAGCCGGCCGACCACGAATATGGTTTCGACGCCAACAAGCGCGTCGACCACAAGGTCCAGCGCCAGGTCGATCCTTTCATCGTCTACGGCATCGACGCCGCGGGCCAGGCGCTGGAAGACGCCGGCCTCACCGACATGAGCGAGGAAGACAAGCTCATGGCCGGTTGCTCGATCGGTTCGGGCATCGGCGGTCTGCCGGGCATCGAGAGCGAATCGCTGGTGCTGGCCGAAAAGGGCCCGGGCCGCGTATCGCCGCACTTCGTGCACGGCCGCCTTATCAACCTGATCTCGGGCCAGGTCTCGATCAAGTATGGCCTCAAGGGCCCGAACCACGCGGTCGTCACCGCTTGCTCCACCGGCGCCCACTCGATCGGCGACGCCGCGCGCATGATCAAGGATGGCGATGCCGACATCATGCTGGCGGGCGGCGCCGAATCCACCGTCTGCCCGATCGGCATTGCCGGTTTCGCACAGGCCCGTGCGCTCAACAGCAGCTACAACGACCGTCCCGAACAGGCGAGCCGCCCTTACGACAAGGATCGTGACGGCTTCGTCATGGGCGAGGGCGCGGGCGTTCTCGTGCTGGAAGAGTACGAGCATGCCAAGGCGCGCGGCGCCAAGATCTACTGCGAAGTGATCGGCTACGGCCTTTCGGGCGATGCCTTCCACGTCACCGCGCCGGAGCCCACTGGCGACGGTGCCTATCGCTCGATGGCGATGGCGCTGAAGAAGGCGGGCATGACCCCGGCCGACATCGACTACATCAACGCCCACGGCACTTCGACGATGGCCGACACCATCGAACTCGGCGCCGTGCGCCGCCTGTTCGGCGATGACATCGGCGGCGTTTCGATGAGCTCGACCAAGTCGGCTATCGGCCACTTGCTCGGCGGCGCCGGTGCGGTGGAATCGATCTTCTGCATCCTGGCGCTGCGCGACCAGATCGTGCCGCCCACGCTCAATCTCGACAATCCGGACGAGGGCTGCGAGGGCGTCGACCTGGTGCCGCACGTCGCTAAGAAGCGCGAAGTGCGCGCCGTGCTGAACAATTCGTTCGGCTTCGGCGGCACCAATGCCAGCCTGGTGATGCGCAAGATCGACTGATCGAGAAGGACTGAAGGCGATGATGTCGCGGCGCAACTGGATACTCGTCGCGGCCATCGGCCTGGTGGCGGCGATCGCCCTGTGGTCCTTCGTGGGAGGCTGGTACGGATCCGGACCGCTCAAGAAGGACCAGCATTTCCTCGTTCCGGCAGGGGCCAGCCTCTCGGCCGTGGCGGAACGGATGGAAAAGCAGGGCGTGATCCGCAGCGCGCGCGGCTTCACGCTGCGTGCCCGCGTCTTCGGCGGCGGCAGCGGCAGCGGCATCAAGGCGGGCGAGTTCGCCATTCCCGCCCATGCCAGTGCTTCGCGCGTGCTGGCGATCATCTCCAGCGACGACATGGTCCGCCGCTTCGTGATGGTGCCCGAGGGCATGCCCTCGATCATGGTCTACGAGCGCCTGAACGCGCAGGAGCACCTCAGCGGCGACGTTTCGACGCCGAACGAAGGGTCCGTCCTGCCCGACAGTTATGCCTACGAAAATGGCGAACCGCGCGCGGCCCTGCTGCGGCGCATGCAAGGGGCCATGACGAAGACCCTGGCAGAGCTTTGGGCCAAACGCGCGTCCGGTCTGGTCGTCAAAACGCCGGAACAGGCGCTGATCCTGGCCTCCATCGTTGAGAAGGAAACCGGCAAGCCGTCTGAACGCGGCATGGTGGCGGGGCTCTACTCCAACCGCCTGCGCATCGGCATGCCGCTCCAGGCCGACCCGACGATCATCTATCCGATCACCAAGGGCAAGCCGCTAGGCCGCCGCATCCGCCAGTCGGAAATCCGCGCCGTCAACGATTACAACACGTATACGATGGCCGGTCTGCCCAAGCATCCCATCACCAATCCCGGCCGCGAATCGATTGCCGCCGTGCTCAATCCGGCGAAGACCGACGCGCTCTACATGGTGGCGGACGGTACCGGCGGGCACGTTTTCGCTGCGACCCTTTCGGAGCACAATGAAAACGTGAAGAAGTGGTTCGCGATCCGCCGGGCGCGCGGCGAGATCTGACGGCGCGGGCGCTACTTCAGCGTCCCGTCCGCGCGCTTGCGGCGGGCGTAGACCGTCGAAGCGAGGGCGACTGCCACGATCAGCAGTGGAAACACAGCGGAGGAAGGTCCCTTCGCACCGAGCAGGTGGAAGCCGAGGAAGGTCCAGCCGAACTGGATCACCACGGCGACAAGCGACAGCGCAAACAGGGCCCAGGCCCAGCCGCGCCGCATCAGCAGGACGACCGCGCCGATGGTGCCGCTCGACACGGCAACGGCGTAAGCCGCCCAGACCCAGCCGGGCATTGCGCGAAAGGCTTGCGCCTGCACCGGATCGCGCAGCGCAATCTCGTCGAGGTTGGCGGTCGCCTGCATGAGATAGGCGGCATCGCCCAAAAGATTCCACAAGAGTATGAGAACGGCGATGACCCGGAACTTTCTCATGCCCGCTTCCTTTCGCGCAGGACGGTGAATGGGCGATTTTGCCTTGGCGCCAAGGCCCTGACAACCGTTACGGCGGGGGAGGGCGCGGCAATGAAGGAGCAGACTGCATGAACCGCGAGGGTGAGGTCCTGCCGCCGGAGCGCAAGCCGAATGCGCCGCTGCTCGTCACGGCGGAACTGCCTGCCGATGTTCTGGACTGGGCGGACGGCCTGCGCCGCGCGCACTATCCTGCCGAACGGAACCGCCTTCGCGCCCACGTCACTCTGTTTCATGCCCTTCCGCCACGCGTGGAGGCCGAATTGTTGCAGGTCCTCGGGACGCTCGCCCGCGCAAGCAGGCCGCAAGCGCAGATCGCCGGCGTGATGAAGCTGGGCGGCGGCACGGCGATCGCCATCGAATCGCCGGAGATGGCCGAATTGCATGCTCAGATCGCAGAGCGCATGTACGGGCTGCTCACGGATCAGGACAGTCGACCCCTGCGGCTTCACATCACGATCCAGAACAAGGTGGAACCAGCCGCCGCCCGCGCGCTCCAGGCCGATCTGGAGCCGCGCTTGCGCCCGGTAACCTTCCGTTTCCGCGGCTTCGGCCTCCATGCCTGGGAAGACGGATTGTGGCGCCCGATCCGCTCGATAGCTTTTCGCGGCTAAAAGCATTTTTGGGTGTTGACCGATGGAAACCTTACCCCTAGAGGACGCGGCCTGCCCAGCAGCAATGCGAGGCACCGGATCTGGCCACCCACGCGGCGGCCCTGGTTTGGCGGAGTAGCTCAGCTGGTTAGAGCAGCGGAATCATAATCCGCGTGTCGGGGGTTCGAGTCCCTCCTCCGCTACCAATCCCGCTTTTGAGCGGTAATCCAGCTTTGTCCGCAGACATCCGGCAACGTCTTTTTTCAAAATAAAATCAGCCACTTACAGCGTTCACATTAGTGCGCTGGCGTCCGCTCGCGTCCATGCGGGACCGCCTACGTCGATTTGAATTGGGGGTGGAATTGGGGGTATTTTTGGCCGGCACCCCCAACAGGCGATACCCCCAGATGGCTCTCAAGGAACTCGAAGCGAAATATGCGGCCATAAGAAGCCGTGCGTACAAGTTGACGGACGGCGGCGGATTGCATCTGTTCGTGCAGCCAAACGGTTCGAAGCTGTGGCGGATGAAATACCGATTCGGCGGCAAGGAGAAGCTCCTGAGCTTCGGGAAATATCCCGACGTTCCACTCGCTGCGGCGCGGACCAAGCGCGACGAGGCAAGGGTGTGTCTTGCCGAGGGCCGTGATCCAGGGGTAGTGCAAGCCGAGGAGCAGGAGGTTGCGGAGCGCACCTTTGAAAAGGCGGCCCGTGCGTGGCACGCCAATCGTTCGGACAGTTTGAATGCCGCTCACGCCAAACGGGTACTGAGCCGGATGGAAAGCGATGTCTTCCCTGTGATCGGCCACCGTCCCCTTACTGAGGTATCCGTGACAGAGATCCTCGCGATGATCAGGAAGATCGAGGCGAGGGGGGCTCTCGATATAAGCCGGCGTGCCAACCAGTGCGTGAGCCAGGTCTATCGGTTCGCGATCGCAAACGGCTGGGCGCGCGAGAATCCGACCGTCCACCTCCTAGGTGCCCTCAAGCCCCGGCCGCGAGTGAAGCACATGGCGCGGGTGCCGCTCCATGAAGTGCCTGACCTCGTTCGTTCCATCGCCGGCTACGACGGTGAAGATGGAAGCAGAAGGCGTGATCGGACCCGCGACGCCATGATGTTCACCCTGCTGACCTGGGCCCGCACTGGTGAAGTTCGCTTTGCGGTCTGGAGCGAGATCGAGGATCTGGATGGCAGACAACCGGTGTGGAGAGTGCCCGCCGAGCGGATGAAGAAGCGGCGCGAGCATTTGGTGCCGCTGTCATCTCAGGCCGTCCTGATCCTCAGGCGGCGAAAGGAGCTGGCGAAGGCGACACCTGGCGGGTTCATCTTCCCTGGAGACCGAGCCGGGATCGCAATGTCCGAGAACACGATGCTCTACGGGTGCTATCGAATGGGATATCGCAGCAAGCAAACCATCCACGGTTTCCGGGCCTTGGGCTCGACCTGGGCGAACGAATCCCAGAACTATCGATCGGACTGGATCGAGTTGGCTCTGGCTCACGCGGAGGATGACACCGTTCGGGCCGCCTACAACAGCGCGCAGCATCTCGCTCAAAGAAGCCGGATGCTTCAGGACTGGGGCGACTATGTCGATAATTGCGGTCGGCCGGAGAACGGTATCGAAACTTCTTCCGGCGCAGACCGAAATGAAATTTCCGACAACCAAGTGACTGGACCGGAGGGCGGAGAGCCCCGGGTGATTCTGCGGGTTGTCGGGCAGGACCGAAAAGCCAGCGACAATGTGATCAAATTCCCCATGCGTTCCCGTTGTCCTAGGAATTGAAGAGGGTTCGGGTGGAGAAGATGACTGAAATGATGCCCCTCATGTGTAGCTGCCGATACCTTTTGTTGAGCGGCCGCTCTCTCCGCCAGGGGACAATCCCACCACATCACGATTGAGTCTCATAAATCCAACGATTTCCTCAGTTTATGCCCTGATTCGCATCCCACTCCATCGCACGGCGTCCGATTCGTTTCGTGGGAAGAAATGTGGGAAGGTTTTGGCATGGGAAAACTGTCCACAACGAGCGTTAGAGCAGCCATTCGGCCGGGGCGAATGGGTGACGGTGACGGCCTGTACCTTGTCGTCCAGCCAGGCGGTTCAAAGAGCTGGATATGCCGGGTACAGAAGCATGGGCTGCGGCGAGATTTCGGTCTCGGCAGCGCTTCGAAAATTTCGCTCGCGACCGCCAGGGAGATGGCGAGAGAAATCCGAAGCTGGATGGAGATGGGCCTCGACCCCATTTTCGAACGCCGCAAGGCTCAGGGCATACCGACTTTTCGTGAAGCAGCTGCCAAGGTGATCGCCGCCAACGGCAAGACCTGGCGCAACGAAAAGCACGCGGCGCAGTGGTCCAGCACATTGGAAGCCTATGTTTTCCCACATATCGGTGATCGGCAGGTCAGCGAGATCACAGGTCCGATGATTCGCAATCTCCTCTCGGAGATTTGGCTCTCCAAGCCCGAGACCGCTCGCCGTGTTCGCCAGCGGGTCGGCGCCATTCTCGATTGGGCGTATGCCTCGGGATTTCGCGAGACCGAGGCTCCGATGCGGGCGATCACCAAGGGGCTTCCGCGTCAGCCCAAGAAGGACGGTCACTTCGTCGCGATGCCCTATGACAAGGTCCCGGCGTTCCTGCGCCGGCTCCCTGAGCGCGAAACGTTCAGTCGGCTCGCCTTGCAGTTTGCGATCTTCACCGCCGCTCGCGCAGGCGAGGTGCGGGAGGCGAAATGGAGTGAGATCGATTTCGATACCAAACTCTGGACTGTTCCCAAGGAGCGCATGAAGGCCCAGCGTGAGCACGTGGTGCCGCTGAACGATGGGGCCTTGAGAATTCTACGGCGGTGTCTCGAACTGAGGCTCGGGGAGGCGGCCCTGATCTTCCCCGGGTCTCGGCCAAAGTCCCCCTTGTCCGACATGACTCTTTCCAAGCTGCTCAAGGAAATGCGCGAACCCTACACGCCCCACGGTTTTCGCTCGTCGTTCCGGGATTGGGTTAGCGAGGAAACCCAGCACCCCAGCGATGTGGCTGAGGCGGCGCTTGCCCACGTGGTGAAGAGCAAGACCGAAGCGGCCTATCGTCGAGGCAACCTCCTCGAGAAGCGCCGTGTGATGATGGAGGACTGGAACGCATTCTGCACCAGATAGCTCTTCGCTCAGCTCATGGCGCAAAGCCGGAGGTTTCTGTGCTTCCAGCAATAGCCCAAAAAAGTCCGTGACGCCGATCAGGCGGCCTTTGAGATACGCTCGACGACGAGCTCGTCCGCGTGCTCGCGCACTTGGGCAAGATCGTAGGCAGTCTGCATGCGCATCAACGTTTCGGCAGAGACCCCAAACCCCTTTTCGAAGCGCATTGCCATCTCGGCCGACAATGCGGCCTTGCCGTTGAGTAAGTTGCTCATTGCCACGCGCGTCACGCCCAATGCTGTGGCCGTGGCCTGAACCGTGAGGTGATACGGCTCCACGAAGTTACGCCGGAGCCAAGGGCCCGGATGCGTGAAGATCGAAGGGTGAACATTGATCGCCATCAGTGGTAGTCCTCCAGATCGAGGTCGCCGATCGTCTGCTCGTCGACCTTCGTGAATGTCAGGCGCCAGTTCCGCGTCACGGTCATGGCAAATGCGCCGGCCCGATTGCCGCTGAGGGCATGGAAGCCGAAATTGGGAGGGATGGTGAGTTCGCTGAACTCACTGACCGCGAGAATGTACTGGATCATATCCCCGATGCGTTCGACCTCGATCATTCCCTTCGTCTTCCCCGTTTCGAGGAATTTACGCAGGCTCTTGTGAGCGACGCTCTCGATTTCCACAGTGATTGTATAGTGTGGGTTTACGAATATGTAAAGCTTAGCTTTACGGATTTGGAAGAGAGTTCACTCCCATCCCGCGTTCTGGTATGCCGATGCCTGCCTCATGACGGTCGATTGTATCTGGGATGACATCGCTATTGCAGAGGGGGAACGGCGTCGGCGTATGTTCCGCAACCGCGATCCAGGCGGTTGTTTGCGGGTATAGCAACGCCCGAAAGTTGGCGTTCTCCATCGAGCACTAATCGACGAAGATGGGCCTGAAAATCCGAAGACCGGTGCTCGATTGGAACGGTGGCGATATCGAGGCGATCTGCGCCGGGCGGGATGCCTCGAGTATCAACGCGGAGCTCAACCTCGCCAGGAATGGCAGGATAGAGGAGGGTCATGCGCGAGCAGGCGTAGAGGCGGGAATAGGCCATCATCTGATACAGATCCGCATGCGCAACACCCTTCGCCGCATGTTTCCACTTGGTATCGATCACGCCGACGACACGGCGTCCACGCTTTACCAAGATATCCGGGCGGGTGGGGTGACTTTCGCCAACCACTGTCTCACCATCTTTCCACGGTCCCAGGCAATAGGCGAAGCCCCCCTGCGCGACAACATCAAGCCCCGTTTCAGCAAGCGCGCGGCGCAGCTGCACTGCCACATAACGTTCGAACAACACGTTCATCGGGAACAGCAAAGTGATTCCATCCGGAGCGCGCGCATCGGCATGGGTCTGCTGCCACCGACCATCAAGCAACAGCCGCGCCAGATCAAGTAAGGTACGCCATCGTCGGCTGGATCGGTCGATGCGCACCTGGCTCCAGGGCAGCAAGCAAAGGGCAACATCGCGCACGTCCGCTAGCAAGAAACGCAGCTCCGCCAACTTGCGCTGTGTGGCGGTGGACCGAGCATGCCGCGCTAGAAGCATTACGCATGCTTTCATCACCTGCATCAGCGGCGTATCGCTATCGAGCGCATCGAAGCGACAGGCGAGCCGGTCGGGTCGGACCGCGTGCACAGTAAACTGGCGCACCACGTCCAACCGTCCGCGCACAGCGCGCAGGTCATCCTCATGCATTCGGTAGTTCCGAGGGAGGCCATGGCGTACTTCCGCCAGCAGACGATCGGCAAACAGCGTAATAAAGACTTCGAGCAGCGAATTTGCGCGATGGGCCATCGCAGCAGCTTCCCCCGAAGAAAGATTTAGGCCCAATGCCACGTCGAGCATGTGGACTAGCCGAGCACGTACGCCGCCTACCTCCTCGACACCGCCCTCGGGATCGACCTTGGGCAGGATCTCAAGACTACAATCGCCCCCTGCGATCACCCCGACCATCTGTCGGGCGCGAAGGAAGCGGTGGTGGTCACAGAGAATGTCCGTGCCATCGGCCCCACCGAGCGCATGCCGTCGCGCGGCAGAAAGCAGCGAATCGGCCTGGTGTCGGGTAAAGCCGCCATCCCCAACCGCGATCCGGCCCCATTCATTGATCGTGAAGTGGGTCACTCCGCAGCCTCGACAAGCGTGACTCCACTGGACACCTCGGGACCGGACTTGCCGACCAAGAGATCATATGCATTGGGCGCGAACTCGCTCCGCATGGTCCAGCTCTCGCGCTCTTCACCTCCCTGTCCGGTCGGATCGCGAAGTTTGCGGCAATTAAGGAAGCCGCCACCTTTGTCGTGAGCTTCGCCGAGCACCGCCGCGACACGGCTCCAGTCCTCGAAAAAATATTCCTGGAGGAGCGGGATCACCTTATCCCGCATCGTTGCATCGATCGCAGCCCTGTCCTTTCCGCCGTCGCCGAGGAAGAAAGCGTGGCCGATACGATGCTCGCGGTCGATCAGATATTCGATCCGGTCGTTCATTGTCTCCAATACCCGACGCAATGGGACACCGTCGGTGGTGAGAGGGAGTTGCGAGGGATCGGGTGCAATCTCACGAAACTGAAAGCGGCGCCGCAGCGCGGTATCGAGCAGCGCGACCGATCGGTCGGCGGTGTTCATCGTTCCAATGATGTGAAGATTTTGGGGGACCGAGAAGGATTCCTTTGAATAAGGTAGCCGGACCTCAATGGCATTGGGCAGGCCCGCGCGCTTGTCGGGCTCGATTAGCGTGATCAGTTCGCCGAAGATCTTCGAGATATTGCCGCGATTGATCTCGTCTATGATAAGGACATACGGCTCAGATTTTGCAGTACCGGCGCCGGTCACCTGGCTGTTGATGTAGCTCTCGAGTGCCCGAACATTCAGATCGCCGGGCGTGAGCTCGTAGACGGCGCGCATCGAGAACTTCTTGGCATAGACATCTTCGACGGGTGCTCCTGCCTTGTCGATCCACAGCCAGTTCGCCTTGCGTCGGTGCGAATAGACCCCGCTTTCGCGCGGCGCATATTCGTAATCGCCCGTCACTTCGCCGATGGCGCGAAATTTCCCGTTTCCCTTCGACACGACAACCAGATCGCCACGCCTGATCCAGTTGCGAAAGATCAGAGGGCATTGGACGCGCCCGGTGAATGCCGTGGGCTCGGGCCGATCGTTTTCCGGGTGCTCGCGATCGTAGTCGCGACAGGCCGTGATCAAGGCATCGCGACGCTCAAAGCGCGCGTCGCTCCAGTCCACATCGTCGTAGCCCAGGAGAACATGGCCCTGGGCAAGAGCTTCCTCGAAGAGATAGTCATCCTCGGACCGAGCGGCCTCTCCGATGGACAGTTTGAAGACCTGCCGATCGCCTATCGCGAATTGGCCGCCACCACCGCGACTTGCGGCCGCCCGGTGGGCGATCCGACGGAAGAGGCCTTCTTCAGGCACGAGCGAAAACCCAGCCGAGACGACAGCGCCACTCTCGGTTTCCAAATCGCCTTGCTGAGGACGCAGCCCCTCGACGAACTCCTCATAGCTGTAGCTCTGATGGAAGGTGACAAAATCGATCCGTCTGGCGTCAAGCAACTCGCGATATCGCGCCATTAGCGCATCGCGATCTGCAGGAGCGGTGCCGTCGCAGAGTATCACCGCTTCTTTTGCCGTTCGCCATGTCTTGCCAGTACCTGGAGGGCCGTAGAGGATTAGATTGACGGCATTCTGCTGGCGGCATTCCATTTCTGCGTTTCCCTGAATGTCCAAAAAGCTCTCCATCGCCTTGCCCTTTCGGATTTCGAAAGCGAGCTTTGCGAGATGGCGCCGAGCTTCCGTACCGTTGCAGTTCTTGCCATCCAGGGGCGCGCCATTAGGCATGAACTGATGAGCAACACCGAAGACGGCCTTGGATGGATAGAGGGTGTCATCGCGAACGACCCAATAATCGATGTCGGTTCCAAATCCGTAAGTTTCTAGGAACGCGTCCAACCCCACGGCCGCACACTCATCGATAGCCTTGTTTACGGCATCGACATCCGGCCTCGGTCTCCCTTTGTCGCCACGATAGCGCCTGTAATAGTTGACCGTAGTCCGCAAATTGCTCAGATCACGATAGAGGTCGCTCGACAGCGGCACCTTTGAAGGATTGGGACGGCTCTGCGCCTTGTCGGTGGCCGAATAGCGCAAGCTCATCATCACGGAATCCAGCCGGTCTTCATCGTAGAGCTGGTCCAATTCTCCGTAGGCTTTGGCTAGCTGACGTGCTTCGGAGAGCTTGGTTGCGACAGTATTCGGGCTGTAGTTTCCCTCAAGCCATGCGCGAAATCCTACTTCGTTCACATTCTGCTCCAAATATCTCGAGATCACTTGAAGGCCGCCGCCTGCGCTTTAATCTCGCCGCCGCAGCGCACATGGCGCTGAGCGTGCAAGGATGGCGGTGGCGCGCTCGTGTTTGCTGATTTCCGGGACTAGATTCCCTCGGAAAGTGCGGGCTTGGCGGACGACTTCAATTCGCTCAAGCAAGGGCCGGGGGCGCGTGACCGCGACTTCGAAGCTGTCGAAACAGGCCTGTGATCGAAAGAATGGCGCTCAGCCAACACGCTGAGAGGTGCTACCCATTCGTTATATTCTTTCGTGAACAAGAAATTGCTGCCCGCTGCCCCCATTCCCACAGCATACAGGCGGCGGTGTGGATCTCAACGGTGCTGAGCGGATAAGATAGCCTGCTTCCTGGCAGTTTCTGACCGGGTCTTTCATTGCCGAAGACCAGCTTTTGCGAGCATCAGCGTCCGTTGCAATCGCAAGCGCTCGCAAATGCATATATGAAGGCTCGTCTAACATTACAGCGTCGTTCCAACATCGGTGATGTTAAGTAGCCGTTTTGATGTTGGAATGGCACGCGTCTCGACCGTCCGGTTTTGGCGGATCAGTTTTTGCCCGGCATGGCCTTTTGCGCGTCGCCAACCATAGCCCATCGTCAAGCTAACCACGATTCGGAGGGTGAGTACGTCCGCGCCCTTGTTTCGTGGTCGTCAATCTGCCGAAAGCGCGGCCCCCGATCGGATAGCCCTCGGGGAGCCATATCAACACTTCGGAATAATCACTTCATGCCATCGAATTCACGCGGCGCGGCAACCGTCGCCGCCGGCGCCAAGAAGCGCGGCGTCGCCCGCAAGATTCCAAGCGAATGTCCTATACCGCAACCGCACGAGTGGATTGATCCACCCGGCTTTGCAGAGGCCCTTCGCCTTCACTTGGTGCGATACCAGGAGTCCTATCTACTGCTTCACCGAGCGGTGACCCGGCCCGGCGAGACATTCGATCCAGCCACCTTGAAGGGCTGGTGCTCCGGCAAGAGGACGCCGCGAAACGCCGCCAGCTTCAACGTGCTTGCGCGAATTGAGGCGCGTTACGCGCTGCCCAAAGGCTACTTCAAGGCAAAGCTGCCCCACCAGGCCCGCGCGCCAGTGGGTTTGAACCTGGACGGCATACCACGCCCGGAGCAGCGCCGGCTGGCCTGGCATCTGCCCGATGACTTCAACGCCCGCCCGCTCGCGGAGCGACACGAAATTCTGAACTGGGTTCGCACCGTCGTGATATCCGGGGCCACGGAGTATCGCCGTTATCAGGCAGAGGCGATGAAGAATCGTTACGGCCTTTGTTTTCCTTCTCTCACTGGTCGCAAGCCACAGACGAAGTCTGTGCCGCTCTCCCGGGATGAGGGTGCCGTTGATTGTGATGACGAGGTCTTGCTGTCGAACAAGGTTGCGCCACCAGCTCTGACTGCCGAGATCACGCAACTGGTGCGTTTCAAGTCGGCTACGTTGACCGACATCGGCTTCCAGCGAAGCGGTGTGTGGAACGAGGAAACGACGGCCATGCGGCTGGAGCACCTTGGACTGATGTTCGGTGCGATGGTTGCCTCGCCGAAAGGGGCGATCGGCGGGCTCGGCATACCGCTCCGCCATTTGACCTTGGCGATGCTCGTCATTCCCCGACTTTGGGACTGGTACATCCAGTGGCGTGAGAGGCGGCGCGGCTTCTTCACGCGGTGGGAAGTCGACATGCTTCGTAACGGCATGGCGTTCACTCGCGAGGAAACTGGTTGGCTGCGCCAGATGTCGCCGCTTGCCGAACGGCTTGTGCCGATCGAGGGCATCGTCACGGAGGATGAGATCGATGCGTTGCGTGCCGATAGGCCAGCGGCGTGCAACCGCTTCCATTCTCATGCTTCCGCGCGGGCCAAGGAGATCGAGCGTGTCGCCCGGGGCCACCGCGATCCGTTCGAGCCAATCCTGCCGGTGCTCGAGGCGGACAGTCCGGTGGGGGAGTACCGCAAGATCGCCGACGAAATCCTGCGGCTCGCGCCCGATGCCAACAGGCATCCGCGCGCGGCGGCAGAGGCGGCGCTTTCGTTCCTGCTCATCCGCCTGGGATTGCACCTGGGGCTGCGTCAGAAGAACCTGCGGCAGCTTCTGGTCTGCCCGCGCCATCAGGCGCCGAGAACCGAGCGTCAGTTGGAACTGCTGAAGCGCGGCAAAATCCGGTGGAGCGAGCGTGAGGGCGGCTGAGAAGTGCTCATCCCGGCCGTTGCGTTCAAGAACGCCGGCTCTTCCTTCTTCGGTGGACGTCCTTTCCGGCTGGTCTTGCCTGATCTTGGCGATCTCTATCGCCATATCGACCATTACGTCGGTCGGCATCGCGCGGTGCTGCTGGGCGGAGCCGAAGATCCCGGCACGTTCTTCGTGAAACCGGCAAAGGTCACGTCGCGAGATGCTGCCTATGACAGCAACACGTTCTATGAAGCCTGGCGGCTGGTCATCCAGCGATATGGGATCTTCAATCCTTATACCGGCCGAGGCGCCATTGCGGGACTGCTTCCCCAGGGGCCGCACAACATTCGCGATGTGCTTGCCACGCATATCCTGAAGCAGACAGGCTCGTTCGAGCGGGCAAGCTATGCGATCCAGGACACCCCTGAAATGGTAGCGAAGCACTATGGACGGTTCCTGCCGCAGGACAAATCTGCACTGGCTGCGCAGATTCTCAATCAGGTCTGGATGGCGGCATGATGACGGCCGCCCCGTGCTGTGCACGGCCGCCCACTATTTCGCTGACGCTCAACCGAGACGCCTGCAGCGTCTCGCCGGCATAGCCGTGACTATCGCTGGCGGGGCGGGACGCTGTCCGCGTTCCGTCAGCGGGCGCCGCGCCTTCTTGGTTTTCTCAGAATTTTCTGGCCTTTCCGGCGATCAATTCGTGTTGGATTCAATTGTACTCGCGCGGAGCTCTGAGCCGCTAACGAAACGCGAGAATGCGATAGGATAAAGCCACCTCAACTTACCGATTGTCAACGCGACTTAACGGCTTGCGTTAAGTCGCGTTGACAATATCACCGCAACTGGTATCTGGCAGCCATGGAGATTGAGTTCGCAAATGAGCGCTTAGCTTTGATTGAGACGGAGGGTGCTGCTGAAACCTGCCTTCCGGTCGCTGTGATTCAAGCCGCGCGTCAACGCCTCAGTGTCATAAGGGCGGCGCCCGACATGCGGACGCTGCATAATTGGAAAAGTCTAGGTTTGCAGCCGCGCTCCAACATGGCGGATCATCTTGTGATCTTACCGTCACAATGGGCGATGGTTGTCCGTATTGAAGAAAAGAATAGTGTCATGACGGTGGTCGTTACAGCAGTAGAGCAGAAGCTGCGGGGGGCAGTGGCATGAGCATAGGTAAACAAGTGGCGATTGATCCTCCTGGAGTCTTCATCAAGGCGGAGCTTGAGTTTCGTGGATGGTCTCAGCGCGATCTAGCGTTCATAATGGGGCAGACTGAGCAGCAACTTAACCCTCTCCTTTCCGGAAAGCGTGGTATCACGCCGGATATGGCTCGGTTGCTCGGGGATGCCTTCGATACATCGCCACAGTTCTTCCTCAACCTCCAGGCCAGTTACGATCTTCAGAACGCCAAAGAACCAGATCCGGCAGTGAAAACTCGGGCCGAGCTCCAGGCTCGTTTTCCTGTGCGTGATATGATACGCCGGGGCTGGGTACAGGACAGCGAAGCTTCACTCCTCAAGCTCCAGATGGATCGCTTTTTCGAGGTGGCGAATGATGACGCTGTAAGCGGGGTTGGTTTTGCAGCCAAACGCACTCATTACGATACCACTCCGCCGCATCAGCTTGCTTGGGTTTTCAGAGTGCGCCAACTCGCAAGGCAGATGGAAGTTGGGTCATTTTCCGTTGATAAACTTCAGGGCATTCTCCCGAAACTGCAGAGTCTGATGGTTGATCCAGAAGCGGTCGCCTCGGTCCCTGGTCTTCTGGCAAGCTGTGGCGTTCGCTTTGTGCTGGTTGAGGTTTTGCCCAGCGCAAAGATCGATGGCGTTTGTACTTGGTTGGACGACACCTCCCCGGTCATCGGGATGTCGACGCTTTATGACCGGATCGATAACTTCTGGTTCGTTCTGCGACATGAGATCGAACATGTGCTCCAAGGGCATGGCAAATTGTCAATCGGCATGATCGACAATTTGAGCGGCGAAAGTACAGGCGATCCCGCGAACGAGGCTGACGAGGAATTAGTCGCAAATCAGGCTGCCGCTGATTTCTGCGTACCGGCCGCGAAGATGGCCTCATTCTATGCCCGCAAGCATCCCTATTTTTCTGAGAGAGATGTGGTCGGATTTGCCGCAGTTCTTTCGGTTCATCCAGCAATGGTGATCGGCCAGCTGCAGAAAAAAATGAAGCGATACGATTATCTACGAAAATATCAGGTTCCGATCAGGCGTTACCTCCTCAAGGAGGCTGTTAGCGACGGCTGGGGCAATACGGCCGAGGCACAACTCTAAATAAGGTTGCATGGTAGTGGCGACGTTTAAGGAACAAATGCAGACGATCTTTGACCGGTTCACCGCTGAGGTGCGTTCCGATCCCGTCTCGCTTGACGAGGTCGCGGCGTGGGCCATCGATAATGGTCTGTACCGACCTGAGCCGCGTGACATCGTGAAAATCTGTCGGGATGCCCTCGCAGACAGCCTCCGCCAGGAAAAGCGGGTCGATGGAAAAGGACGTAAGTATCGAGCCAAGCACTCGGTGAGGCAGTCGATCGGTGGTCAACAGCTGAGCCTTTGGGCCGACATCGACACCGCGCCGAGGTCCTTTATGGAGAAGTCCTTTGGCCAGCGCCGTAAGGCAATTGTGGATGACTGCTTCCAAATCAAACAGGACGTCGCTCACTTCAATGATGAGCATCCGGAGGATCAGCCCATCCAGATGGTCATCGACTTCACAGACGACGTTGCGGAAATGGAAGCTGCGGCCGGTCAAATATCGGGTGATGAGGAAGCCGCATAAGGGAAGCGGTTGAAGAAGGTGTCGTCATACAATTGAGGCGAGGAACGGCGGATTTCAGCCGCGTTTGATTGCGATTTCAGCGACTCCGCAGAAATTGCGACAATATACCACACCGATCGTCCCATCTCAGTTGTCGTAGTATTTTTCGCCGCGCGGACCGAAGCTGGCCGCCCCGTGCTGGGCGCGGCCGCGCTCTATTTCGCTGACGCTCAACCGAGCCGCCTATTGTGTCTCGTCGGCATAGCCGTTGCGATCGCTGGCGGGGCGGGACGCTGCGCGAGGCCGGCGAACTGGGCGAGGATGTCGCGCTCAAGGTCGAGCGCGGTGAGCGGGCCTTCCCCGTGGGCGACCGCGACATGTTCTTCCGCAACGAACGCAGCATGGGGGTGAAGAACGGATCGCTCGGCACGCTGCGCAGCGTCTCGCCCTTCAACATGGCGGTCACGCTCGACGATGGCCGGTCGGTGGCCTTCGATCTCAAGGACTATGCCGACGTCGATCACCGTTATGCCGCGACGATCCATAAAACCCAGGGGATGACGGTGGACCGGGTGCAGGTCCTCGCCACGCCCGGGCTCGATCGGCACGGCGTGTACGTGGCGCTGTCACGTCATCGGGCTCAGGTCGATCTCCACTATGGCAAGGATGACTTTGCCGATCGCTCGAAGCTGGTGAGGGCACTCAGCCGCGATCGGTCGAAGGACATGGCCTCCGATTACGGTCCCGCTCGCGAAATGAAGCGCGAGCCGCAAGCCGAGGTCGTCATCAAGCGCGATCCCTTTGCCGGGCTTCGGCTCAAGGCGCCTTCGGCCGAGCCGGCGCGTGCCAATCCGCTGGAGGCGGCGGTCGAGCGCTATGGGCGAGCGATGCAGGATATCACGAAGATGCACCGGCAAGGGCTGAGGCCCATCACCCACCAGCTTCAGGCCTTGGAGCGCGCCGCCGCCGAACTCGATGGGCAGCGCGAGTATGGAGCGCGCGATCTCCATGTGGCGATGACCAAGGATCTTTCGCTGGTCGACGAGAGCGCCAAGGGGCGCACCGCGCGGACCATGCAGGCGATGATGATCGAGGGCCAGCTACGGGTCGAAGGCATGAGGCGCCGACAGCTTCGTCGCCGAGTGGCAGGCGAAGACGCGGCAGTTCCAGCGCCTGCGGAAGCTCGGCGACGACGTCGGGGCAGAGCGTGTGGCGGAGCGAATCGATTACCTGGCCAAGAGTTTTCAGCGCGATCCCCAGCTTGATCCCCTGCTTCGCCAGCGCTCGAATAGAGGCATGGCATCGTCTGAGAACGATTCGCTGTCTCGGGATGTCCAGACCTGGTTAGACCGCTCGCGTTCGCGGGGAATTGGGATTTAGGCTGGTCGAATGACAGATCCCACCTCCGAAGAGCTTGATCCCGCCAACGCGTTCCAGGCTATGGACCGACGCCTGGCAGGATTGACTGCTGCCGTCGACGGCCTCGCCGTCAAACTACAGGAGATGCATGGACGCGACTACAGTCCGGAGCTGGCCAAGATCGAGGGGCAGTTCCAGAAGGTGCGCGGCGCGGTGAAAAATTTCATCAAGCTGCCCGCCATGGCGCTGACACCGGAGAAGATCGCCGCGCAGATCGAGGCGGCGGGGAGGAACGGGCGCCAAGCTGGTCACCAGGCCGGGGAGCGGGCGCAGAGTGACCTCCGGACCGTCGCGGAATCCATTGGTACCGTTGTCCTCTCGGCTCGCGAGGAGCAGGAGCAGACCAAATGGATGACCATAGTGGCCGGTGCGACGCTTGTTGTGGGATGCTTTCTGGGGGTGGTCGGTCGGGACACAGTTCCTCGGATTGCGCCCGAGCACTGGCATTGGCCGGAGCAGCGGGCTGCCGATATGCTTGGGCGTGACATGTGGAGCGCTGGCGAGCGGCTTTTGGAAGTGGCCGATCCGGAAAGGTGGCAGAAGATAAAGATCGCAATGCGCTCAGTCGAGTATCAGACGGCCGATTCAGCAAAGTCTGCTAATCGAAAAGCCAAGGCGCAACGACCTCGCGCGTCGGAATGACTGAGATGTGTCGAAAATTAGTATTTGCGTGACTGCTTGTCTGGCGCGGAGAAACGCGCAATCGCAGTATTCTATTGCACTCTAGACTGGAGCGACAGCCTTTCGTAGCAGAATGCCGCAGGCGTCCAGCATTAGGTGATAAGTGAAATTGAGCTCTGATCTATTATCCTCGACTGACGAACTCGAATAAACCCGCAGCTGTGCGAGTCGCCATCAAGTTTAGTTCGCGATTTGGAGGCTTGTCAGCGCGATGGCACGGCCTCCTGCTTGAATTTCACCATGCTTGATCATCCTACCAGTCACCTGATAGGAGCCCTGGAGGGGGCACTCAATAAGCCCGAAATCGTCATTGGGACAGGACGAGACTGAATTCTGGCTCAATACCAATTGAATATCGGGTGGGCAGCTCGGCCGCGACAATCTTTTAACAATGGTCTGTTGAACGACGCACAATCAAAGGAGGCAGTGTGGGGGCAAATTTCGAGCAGCAGAAAGTTATTGAAACGCTCGATGGGCCCTTGCTGGTTGTCGCAGGACCGGGATCTGGCAAGACCTTCTCGTTGGTTGAACGAACGGTAAATTTGATCGCGTCGCGGGCCGTAAAGCCGGGGCGCGTGCTCATCACGACTTTTACTGAAAAAGCGGCAAAGGAACTCAAGGTCCGGATCTCTGATCGACTCCAACGGTCCGGCGCGAATGTCAACCCGCTCGAGCTCAGGGTCGGCACGTTGCATTCGATCTTTCTGGATATCATTGACGAGTTCCGCGCCTTTTCGAGCATCCGTCGGAATTTCACGATCCTCGACCAGTTCGATCAGCAGTTCTTTGTGTTCCAGCGATTGTCTGAATTCCGGGCAATTGAGGGATTAGAAGACTTCATACGGCCGTCGCAGAATCTGCCTTCATGGCGTGTCGCTGAACGGCTTTGCGGCTATCTGAACAAGCTTTCCGAAGAAGCCGTCATGCCGGAAGCTCTGGCAATGGCAACAACGGCTGATCTACAGATGCTTGGCAAGGCGTACACCCTCTACCAAACGCTGCTTGGTCAATATAATTACATCGACTTCTCATCGATCCAAGTCGAGGTGCTTCGATTATTGGAGCTGCCTGAAGTGGCAGAACAGCTCTGCAAACGCTTTGATTACTTGATGGTTGATGAATATCAAGACACAAACGTCATTCAGGAGCGGATAGTTCTAAAGCTAGCTTCTCGCCACAACAATATTTGCGTCGTTGGGGATGATGATCAGGCTCTCTACCGGTTTCGTGGCGCTTCGATCCGCAACATCCTCGAATTTCCGAGCCGCTTCTCCGAAGGCGTGTGCCAGCAGATCTACCTGACCAAAAACTACCGGTCACATCCTGATATCGTCGATTTCTACAACCGCTGGATGGATCTTGCTGACTGGCAAGGGATTGATCGATCCTACCGCTTCCCCAAGGTCATCGAGGCTGCGGGCGATGACCGCGCAAAGCGCCCTGTTGTCTTTAAAGTCTCCGGAGAGGATGGCGAGGACAACTGGGCCAGCGAAATTGTTGCCTTCCTGAACAAACTTCGCGGCGACGGCATCATCAAGGATTGGAACCAGGTCGCGTTCTTATTTAGGTCGGTCCGCAATTCCAAGGTCGCACAGTTCGCCAATGATCTGGAAGCAGGGGGCATCCCTATCTATGCACCGCGTTCCAACATGTATTTTGAGCGCGATGAAATCCGGCTGCTGATCGGCGCTTTCATGTTTCTCTTCCCCCAATACGGGGCGATCCGAGCCACGCGGGAGGGGATGCAGCTTGATGTCTGGGCCTATTTCGACCGTTGTCTGCGGGACTTCATCACCCATCTCAAAACCGGCGCTGACGAGCAGATTGTTGCATGGGTCAAAGACAAGGCGAGGGAGCACCTCACGCTGTCGGAGAACACCAACTACTCGTTCGCCAACCTGTTTTACGATCTGATCCAGTTCCCTACATTCAGCCGTTACCTCGGCGAGCACCTCGCTCACGCCGGGGTCAGAGACAGTCGCCCGGCACGCAACCTCGCCAAGTTTTCGCGGCTGCTCAATAAGTACGAATATCTCTACAACGTCATCATCCTTCAGCCGGATCGGCTTGAGCGTGATCTGATTACTCTCTTCAATTACTTTCTGCGATTCCTGTGGGATGGCGGGATTGAGGAATATGAGGATGAAGCGGAATATGCCCCATCGGGCTGCGTCTCCTTCATGACGATCCATCAGTCCAAGGGGCTGGAGTTTCCGATTGTCATTGCCGGCTCACTCGACGCCGTGCCGCGTCATCAACGCTCACCGTTGGATGACATGCTCGAGGCCGAGTTCGGCACGGACGAACCTTTCGAGCCGCTCGACAGGATCAAGACATTCGACTTCTGGCGGCTGTTCTATACGGCATATTCGCGCGCGCAGAACATGCTCGTCCTTAGCTGTCAGGAGAATACACCTAAGGCGCGGGGGCAACGCCACGTGCCAACGCAATGCTTTCAGCCTGTCTATTCGCCACTCAAGTGTTGGCGCGAGCTGAGGTTTGATCCTGGCGCCATCAAGCTGGCTGCGGTCAAGGAAGCCAATCTCAAGCACAGCTACTCCTTCACGTCGGATGTGCTGATTTTTGAGGCCTGTCCACAGCAATACCGCTTCTTCAAGGACCTTGAGTTTGCTCCCGTGCGCACGAACGCCATTCTGTTCGGCACACTAGTCCATCAGACCATTGAGGACATTCATAAGGCGGTGCTTCGCGGGGACGAGAAGAAGGTGACCACCGAACAGATCGATCAGTGGTTTCGCAGCAATTACGCCAACATCTCGCAGAAAGAGCGCGTTTATCTAGGCGAGCCGGTGCTTCACATCGCCCGGCGGCATATCGCGACCTATGTGGCCCGAGAACGGACCAACTGGCACCGTTTACGTGAAGCCGAGGTCGAACTTAGTCTGCTCAAGGAGAATTACATCCTGACAGGCAACGTCGATCTGATCCAGGCCGACGACGGGTCCTGGGAGATCATCGACTTCAAGACGGAAAAGAAGCCAGACCTGATTGACGATGCTGAGAAGCTGGCGCGCTACCGGCGGCAACTACAGATATATGCTCACCTGTTTGAGGAAAAGTGCGGCGTTCGGGTGGATCGCATGGCACTCTATTACACCGGCGAGGAAGCTGGAAACCCACGGATCACCTTCAAACGAGAGATGGCCGACATCGAGGGGACAATCGACCAGGTCGATTTCGTTATCGGCAAAATCGTATCAAAGGATTATGGGTTGCGAGACCGACCGGAGAAGCTGTGCAAGAACTGCGACTTCCGGTCATTTTGCAACATGACATTCTGCCGCGTCTAATGCGCGGCCAACGCCGAGACGGCAGGGAATTGAAGGGGCGGCATGAGTAAGAACAACCCGGAAGCATTTGAGACGTTTGAATTCGATCTGCCGCCGATCCGAGGGTTTCCCGAGCTGCGTTGGGCGGGAAAGCGCCCATTCAAATCCGCCCAGTATTTTCCAGCCCAGAAGAAGGAATCCTATGGCGATCCGACGGATGGCTGGTGGAATCAGGTCTACTGGGGTGATAACCTTCAAGTGATGTCGCATCTGCTGCGCGAATTTCGCGGCAAGGTTGATCTGATCTATTTAGATCCGCCGTTCGACAGTAAGGCCGAATACAAGAAAAAAATCGGCTTGAGAGGCAATAGCGCCTTCACAGAGCGATCCTCTTTTGAAGAGGCGCAGTATGCTGATATTTGGACTTCCGACGGCTATTTGCAGTGGCTCTATGAGCGGATCATACTGTGTAAAGAGTTCCTAAAAGATGGCGGTTCAATTTTCGTTCATTGCGATTGGCATAAATCGCATCAAATTCGAAATATTCTTGATGAAGTTTTTACCCCTACCGCATTCATGAATGAAATAATATGGCATTATTATAATAAAATGCAGGGGAACATCAATAAATTTGCTTCGAACCATGATGTTATCATTTGGTATAAATCTGGTGGCAGTCCGAAATTCAACAAAATTCGGGAAAAGCGCGATAAGCCCGTTCAGCAAATTAAGCGCGAATGGAATCCTGAGACGCAATCATTGGTGAATGCCAAAGATGAAAATGGGAACGTAGTATATATAAATTCGACTCACAGGACCGTCGATGATGTTTGGCGTATGTCTATGCTGCAGCCTGCAGATAAGGTCGAGCCCACTGGCTACCCGACTCAAAAGCCCGAGCATCTTATTGCACGAGTGATTCAGGCAGCATCTGATCCGGGTGATCTTATATTCGATCCTTTTATGGGTTCAGGGACCACTCAGGCTGTCTCAATGAAGCTGGGTCGTCGCTTTCTCGGGTCAGATATTAATCTTGCGGCCGTCGAAACTGCCGTCGAGCGATTTAATACGATTCGCCAATGCCATGACCTGAATTCCAGCAATAGCGATCTGTTCGACGAGGAAGATGAGCGGAAGCCCCAGAAATTCTACACCGGTTTCGAGGTATACAACGTCAACAACTACGATCTCTTCCGCAATCCTGTTGAAGCTAAGGAATTGATCCGCGAGGCGATGGAGTTGCAGCCTTTGCCTGCCAGTAGCGCGTTCGATGGCCAGCGCGAGGGTTATTTGGTCAAGATCATGCCGGTGAACCGCATCGCGACCCGGCAGGATTTGAACGAAGTTATCAACGGGCTCGACTTCAAGGCATTCGAACGCCGCAAGGCGGAAGCGCCGAACCAGCCCGTCGAGCGCATCCATTTGGTTTGCATGGGCCACGAGCCCGATCTTGGCTCGCATCTAACGCTTGAGGCCAAGAAATCAGGCTTTGATATCGAGGTGATGGTCACAGATCTCGTTCGCGACAAGTCCCATCTGCATTTCAAGAAGTCGTCGGACGCTCGCCTGGCCATAGAAAATGGCGAGCTGGTGATTGCAGGCTTTTTCCCGATGAACCTCTTGCAGAAGCTGTCGCTGGAAAGCGATGCTGTGGAGGACTGGAGGCAACTGGTCGAAAGTGTGAAGGTCGATTTCCATTATGACGGGGCCGTCCTGACGCCGGCAATTGTGGATGCGCCGGGTAAGGATGAACTGGTTGTTGGCCGCTATGCGATCCCTGATGACGCGGGTACTATCCGAGTGAAGATTACCGATCTCCTCTCTGAGTCATGGGAAGGTGAGATCCGGAATGGCTAAGGGGAAGAAGACGGTCCGGCAGGACTTCGCCTTTTTTCAGGCGCTACTCAAATTCTACGCAGACAATCGCGGGACGATCCGGAAGCGCTACAAGCAGCTTTCGAAGCAGCTTCTCGACTTCAACGATCCTGAGCTGCGGACAGATGCTTTTTTGCGGAAGCCGCAATTCGAGGCTTTTGAAACTTATGTCTTTTTGAAGGAATTCGGCGACAACGCTCATGTCCATGAGCTTTTCCAGCAATGGGCCAGGAACGAGGGGCTGTTTTCCGAGTTCCAGACGACCGGCGCTGACCGGCAGGGCCAAGGCACACTCCTTCCCTTCATGGAGCTGGAGGGTGAGGACCAATATCAGGCGATCTTTACCCGGTTGAGCGAGCGTGCCCGCTCCTATCCGAACTACATCTTCGCCCTGACCATGGGGCTGGGCAAGACCATCCTGATGGCGACATGCATCTTCTATGAGTTTCTTCTCGCAAATAAGTTCAGCAAGGATACCCGATTCTGCAAGAACGCGCTGGTTTTTGCGCCGGACAAGACCGTGTTGCAGTCACTGAAGGAGATCCAGACTTTCGATCTGGAATTGGTCATCCCACCGGAATATGCGAATTTTCTGCGTTCGAACCTGAAGTTCCATTTTCTCGATGATACCGCCTCGACCATTGGTGCGCAGGATGGATCTTCGTTCAATGTCATCATCTCGAATACACAGAAGATCATCTTAAAGCGTCGCTCGGCCGAACTGACTGTTACCGACAAGCTGTTCTCAGAAAAGGCCGGAACGCTCTCAGAGGTCTATGGTGAGCTTTACGAAATGCTGGGCGAAGCCGCGCCAGAAACCGACGCAGATCTCGCCGTCAATGCGCGATTCCAGCGCATCGCACGGCTACCACAACTGGGAATTTATGTTGATGAAGCCCACCATTCCATGGGTGCGGCATTGGAAAAGGACCTCGGACAGGCCAAGCAAGACTCAGCGCTTCGCACGACAATAGACGAATTGGCACGTGCGCTCGAGCACAAGAAGACCAGTGTCGTCGGATGTTACAATTTCACCGGCACTCCCTATGTCAAAGACACCATCATGCCAGAGGTAGTCTATGCCTATGGGTTGAAGGCGGCGATCGATAAAGCCTATCTGAAGCAACCAGATTTTGTCGATTATTCCGGTAACGTAAAGTCGGGTGATTTCTTAAAGTTGGCAGTGCAGGACTTCTGGGAGCGTGAAGGAGAGAATCGGCGTGAAGGCATGCTGCCGAAGCTGGCGATCTTCGCATCCACCATCGAGGAATTGGACACCGAGCTGCGCCCAGCTTTGGAAAAGGTCTTGTCGGACCTAGGAGTACCAATAGGCCGCATTCTGGTGAATGTCGGTAACGAAAAGCTGACCACTGCCGAGGACATTCGCGAGTTCAACCGCCTTGATACCGAAGAATCCGACAAGCAATTTATCTTGCTCGTCGGCAAGGGGCGGGAAGGCTGGAATTGCCGCTCGCTGTTCGGGGTGGCGCTCTATCGAAAGCCAAAGTCCCGTATTTTTGTGCTGCAATCGACCATGCGGTGCCTGCGCGCAATCGGCGACATCCAAGAGTCGGGACACATTTACCTATCGGCCGAGAATATGGAGATACTCAAGGACGAGCTGCAGCAGAACTTCCGCGTCACCACCGATGAGATCGGCCCGAAGAAAACCGATGACAGCCAGACCTATACCGTCATGGCAGTTCCTCCGCCAGTGGTGCTGACAATCACGCGCCGTCGCGAGCTCTTTCAGGCTCGACGCAAGGATAAACCGGAGAGGCTGTCATTTGATCTGTCGGATAGCGCGATGGAGCAGTACCGGGCGACGCTTCGCCGTCGAAAAGTCGTGAACGCAGCAGCGGACGAACAGGTCGACGTGACGCACAGGCTTGAGAACCGCAAGTTCTCGCAATACACGCTGATCGCCGAGGTCGCTCGGTATTTCGCCGGCGATAATGTATCCCCCTTTGATATCGGCGACATGCTGCGCGAAACGGAGGTCGGTTTGGACCAGCTGGTTGCAGTTACAAACATGTCGAATGCCATCTTGCATGACTTGATCATTCCATCCGTCTTCCAGGCCTTGTTCGAGATCAAGAAATTCGAAGACTCGATCGAAGAGCAGATAGAGCTCGTGAAGGGATACGATCCCGAAACCAACCCAGTTCCTTCGTTTACCTTCAGAGCGAAGCCGCATCTGGTGGCGAGCAGAGACTTACCTAGGTATTCTAATGCTCTGTATCGTACGTTCCACCTCGACCATTACTGTTTCGACAGTCAGCCTGAGATAGATTTTTTCGAAAAAGTCTTGGATCTTAACGACGGCGACAAAATCTACTTCACCGGTATGCTGGTGCATGGGCAGTCGGGCTTCCGCGTAAACTACATCCATCCAGAGTCCCACACGGTCTGCAATTATTACCCGGACTTTCTCATTCTACGTGAAGACGGTACAACGCATCTTGTAGAGGTCAAATCGGCCTGGAAGGCAGATGATCCTGTGGTAGTGGCCAAGCAGGAAGCCGCAGAGCGGCTGGCTGAAGGCAGTCGGTTTCATTACGCCATGCTTACGAAAGAAGATTTTGATGGCTTCCTCACGCCGGAGACTGGTTGGGAGAGGTTCGTGAGTCAGCGAGTATCAAGCAGCACCCTCGCCCTCGGACAGAATTGAGCCAGCCAAGGGTCTCGGTGTCACTGCTTTGGAATGTCCGTCCTGAAGTTCCGCGCGGACTTGATGTGAGCAAGGTGCTGCCTTTGAAGCACCTTGCTCGTTCAGCAGCTGAGGTTGTTGTTGGCACAGCCTTTGTGAGTAATGCACCACCGCTGGATCATCAGATAGACACCTTAAAGTCGTATCACCAGGCCGGCCGATGAAGGCACTCACTTCATATTGGTCCGCCCTGCTTCAGCAAAACGCCGGTGCATAGTATCTCCTTGGCACGCTCGTCGTTTGCTTCGAGCGGCCGGTTCCATTCCGCTAGCCCGACGGGATGAATGTTCGTGGCATGCAGGCCTGCTAAGCGACACATCTGTTCCAACTCATCGGGGCGGTAGCGGCGGTCTGCGGATTCCGGGGTCATCCCGGCCACCATTCCGATTTGATCCCGGCCGGGATTCCGAGATGATGCCGGCCACCATTCCGAGCAATTCCCGGCCACCTGGGAGGGAGTGAGAAGCCCGATCGTTGGGTCCATCTTATCGGCGCAGCAGCCGGAGGATGGAGATGCCGACGAGGAGGCCGAAGATGCGCCATGTGCGCGAAGTAATGAGAATGCATCGCGAGGCTTGTGTCCCGATGCGCGAGATCGCCCGACTGACTGGCGTCGCTCGGTCTACAGTGCGCGACATGATCGTGCGCTTCGATCGCTCGGGATTGGCGTGGCCGGTTCCGTCGGAGATCGGCGACATAGATCTGGAGGGACGCTTGTATGGCGCCTCCGGCGTAAAGCCGGGACGACGCAAGCTTCCGGAGCCGGACTGGCCGGTGGTAGCGCGCGAACTGAAGCGCAAACACGTGACGCTGCAGGTGCTCTGGGAGGAGTATCGGGCCGAGCATCCGGACGGGTATCGCTACTCGAGATTCTGCGATCTGTTCCGCCGCTGGGAAGGCCGCTTGCCGCTGGTCATGCGCCAGAGCCATGCCGGGGGCGAGAAGCTGTTCCTTGATTACGCTGGCGATACGGTGCCGGTCGTGGTGGACCGGCGGACCGGGGAAGTCCGCGGTGCCCACATCTTCGTCGCCGTGATGGGCGGATCGAGCCTGTCGTTTGCGCTGGCGACGTGGACCGAGCAGTTTCCTGACTGGATCGCGGGTAACAATGCTGCCTTCGCCTTCTTCCGCGGCGTGCCCCAGTTGCTGGTACCCGACAATGCCAAGGTGGCGGTGATCAAGGCCTGTCACTTCGATCCTCAGGTGAACCGCAGTTACACGGACATGGCCCGGCATTACGGCACGGCGATCCTGCCGACCCGGCCGCGCAGGCCGCGGGACAAGGCCAAGGTCGAGGCCTGCGTCGGTATCGTCGAGCGCTGGCTATTGGGCCGCTTACGTAATCGGATCTTCTACAGCCTCGCCGAGGTGAACGCAGCGATCGCCGAATGCCTTGCCGATCTCAATGATCGGCGGGTGCTGCGCCAGTTCGGCAAGACACGCCGCCAGCTGTTCAACGAAGTCGATGTTCCAAACCTCAAGCCGCTGCCGGCAGAGCCGTGGGTTCATGCCGAATGGCGCCGCTACCGCGTCGGGCTCGATTACCATATCGCGATCGAGCGGCATCACTACTCCGTCCCTCACCGCTTCGCCCGCCGCGAGGTCGAAGCTCGGTTCACTGCCAGCACGGTAGAGATCTTCCTGGGAGGCGAGCGCATCGCCGTGCACATGCGCGGCAGCGGGAATGGCCGGCACACTACAGTCCCCGAGCACATGCCCTCCAGCCATCGGCGCTACGGCGAATGGACGCCGGCAAAGATCCGCGAAGAGGCAAGCCGGATCGGGCCGATGTTGTCCCTATTGGTGGAGAAGGTCATCGAGGCGAAGCCCCATCCCGAACAGGGCTACCGGTCATGCTTGGGCATCATCGGGCTCGAGAAACGCTTCGGTGCCCAGCGGCTCGAAGCCGCGGCGCTGCGCGCCCTGGAAATCCAGGCGCGCAATTATCCGTCGGTCAAATCGATCCTCGAGAAGGGGCTCGATCAGGTGCCCGTTCCCCAATCTCCCGAGCAAGAGCCGATCATCCACTCCAACATCCGCGGCTCAAGCTATTACAACTGAAGGAGCAAGAATGCTGAAGCATCCCACTCTGGACCTCATGGGCCAGCTCGGCCTGGCCGGCATGGCCAAAGCCTTCGCCGAGATGGAAGGCAACGATGACGCGGCGAGCCTCAGCCATGCCGAATGGCTGGCGCTGCTGCTCGACCATGAGGCCACCTACCGAAATGACAGACGCCTCGCTCTGCGCCTGCGTCACGCCAAGCTGCGGCACCGCGCCGTGCCCGAGGACGTTGATTACCGAACGCGCCGCAGTCTTGACCGCCGGCTCTTCGAGACGCTGCTGGCCGGCGAATGGATCTCCAGACACGAGAACTTGGCCATCATCGGACCTACGGGCATCGGGAAAAGTTGGTTGGCCTGTGCGATCGGCCACAAGGCCTGCCGCGATAACCGTTCGGTTCTCTACACCCGGTTGCCGCGGCTGATCGACGAACTGACGCTGGCCAAGGGTGACGGCCGTATCGCCGCCCGCATGAAAAGCCTCGCCAAGGTCGAGTTGCTGATAATGGACGACTGGGGTCTTCAGCCGCTCGATGGCAACGCCCGGCATCATCTCCTCGAAATTCTCGAGGACCGCTACGGTCAGCGCTCAACGCTTGTCACCAGCCAGCTTCCCGTGGCCCGCTGGCATCAGACTATAAACGATCCGACCTACGCCGACGCCATCCTGGACCGCCTCGTGCACAACGCACACCGGCTCGAACTCGAAGGTGAATCCATGCGTCGGCCTGCACAGCAAACCGCCGCTTGACCATCACCAATCCCCAATGCCATCAGGCGACACGATCTGGCTTCTGCCCGGCCGGGATCAAATCGGAATGATGGCCGGGATCAGATTGGAACAGGCGGCCGGGATCATCGGAATCCGCAGCGGTCGCAGACGAGAAGTTCGATGGGAGGCATTCCCGCCATGCCGAACTGCTCTCGTCTGTAGACGACGCCTGAACCCATATCGGCGAGAAACTGATTGGGGTCCCAGATATTGCCCGTGTTCTGCATCGTTTTGCTGGCAGGTATCTTGTGGGCAAGGTTTGGCTCTTGGCCAAGGTCGCCGGTATGGATGGCAATGCGCTCGGTGACGACCCTGTTCATAACAGAGATTGCAAACGTTCCGCTGGGTTTGAGGTGACGCGCGATCGTCGAGACGATCTCGCTGTTGTCATTGTCGCTTCGGAAGCTTCCGACCACGTCGTAGAGGCAAATAACCGCATCGAAGGTTTGTCTGAGATCCAGGGTGCGGGCGTCGCCTCGCAAGAAGTGAATTGTTTGTCCTTGCTCGTGTGCCCGCTTGCGCGCTTGTGCAAGCCAAGCCTCGGAGCGGTCAACGGCAGTCACCTTGTAACCCCGCAAAGCTAGTTCGACTGCATGCCGACCATTGCCGCATCCAAGATCGAGAATGCTTGCGCCGGGGGCGATCTGCAGGAGTTCAACCAGGACATCGCACTCGGACCCAAAGTGCTTCATCCAATTGTGAGGTTTGACGGCTCCATAAGCCATCCGATCGTAGGCCTCACTCACGACCCTGCCTCCAGCATCGAACAGTTCGTCGATATCGGTGGACGTGAGGTCGCGAGGATTTTGCGACTGGAACACAACGGCGAGCCATTCCTCAGTAGCCGCCAGCTCACCTAGCATCCATGGAGCCGCGTCGGACACTTTCGAAATTGAGGCATCGGAAGCCTCGTGGCTAACGCGGAAGCCCGTGTCGATTACAGCGCGGCGGTCGTCGACCGTGATTGGGCTGTCTAGATAGCCCGCAACACGTGGCAGAGCCGTTCTTAGCATTTCTATGCGCTGCCTAATCTCATGCGGTGAGCAGCGTCTAAAGGTCGCTGCTTCGAGCGCCCGGATGGCGAAGGGGTTCGCCGACGCTAGCCCCCATGCCTGGTCGTCCGAAAGTCCCCAAGCGCTTCTAAGGAGCCCGGTCGCGATGCCTTTTTGCTGGTGATCGCTATGAACGACCAGTTGAGTCACCCAGCTGACGGCGCCCCCGTCAACTTGAATGCGTGCGCCTATAGCGTAGCCAACCAGCATGTCACCGTCTCGGGCAATAAGCACGTAAGCCTCTTCTCGGTCGAGAAGGTCGTTTAACCTATCTCTTGGCATGGTCACGCGATTTCCCGGCTGAGGGGCAGACGCTCCCCAGATTCCGTAATGGCGGTCGAACAAGTCCTTTAATTCGAGTCGGATGTCGTCAACGAGCTCTTGGCCATCGGCGATCGAGTATCGATAGTTCTTTGTCGTCACGCGGCATCCCAAGACTGAATTCTGACCGGCGCAGCTTGTCGTGCCCGACCGATGCGAAGCCCCTCAAACCATCTTCATGCAAACCGTGGGTAGCAAATGAGTTGGGCCGAAGGTGCCTTACTAGGTGAACGATTTTGCCGCAACAATCGATCACTCCCCGATCAGTGCCTGGACCCGGTCTAGCTTGATCGACATGATGCCGAACCCAACCATCGATACGCCAAGGCCAGCGGCGTTCATTGCGAGGTTGGCTACGCCCAAATTCTCGAGGAGTTCCATCCCTTCGTCGAGCGTACGGAGTTGGTCGCTGATCCCGTCGAGCTTTTCGTCTACGCGCGTCATGCCATGCTCGAGCCTGCCCACACCTTGTTCAACGCGGTTCACGCCGGAGCGGATCGCTTCGCCCTGCACCAGTTGACCAGCCTGCAATGCCAGGTCTGCCCCGGCGGTGACTGCGCCGAAAGCCGGATTACCCGTTGCGGCGGTGACCGAGGTGAACTTTCCGGCTGGGCCTGACAACCGTTGGGACAATGGTCCTGCGATCGGCGCAGCCTCTTGTAAGAACCCCACAATCCGTCCTGTCTTGGTATCGCGAAGGACAGAGCCAGTGAGCTTGAGAGTGCCCATCAGAAGCTTGCGCCGATGCTGCGCGGGGACCTGCATCAGGATCTGTCCGGCGAGGCCTTACATGGTCACAGATTTACGCTCCTGGCTTCGTGAGTGACATCTTCAATGAGAAGAATGAGTTGGGCCTTGAGAGGGCGCGGCGTCCCGGCATCTCCCATCCAGGCGGAGGCGATCCGTTCGGTGCCGAAACGGCGGAGTCGCTCGTACAGGCCGGTGGTATCCTGCAAGGAGCGGCTGACTGTATCAGCGACGGACGTGACGCCATCTGCAACCCAGATGCCCCATTCCCGAGCTGAGCGTGCTATCGCAAGGTCGCCGACCCGCTTGGTTACACGCGACAGCCTGCCTTCGCCCTGCTGGAGGAGGAGAGTGGAGGAGCACTCCGTATCAGATGGCGTGGCCGGCTCAGGTTCTGCTGCAGCCGGCATTTCGATCGCCGAGGCGCTCGCAGCCAGCGCATCCGCGAAAGGAAAAAAGCGGGGTTCGAGCGCGCGAAGCTCCTGTGCCGCTTGGTCCAGGAAAGTGTCGATGCGCAGTGCGACCTCAGCGGGCATCAGCTCGTCGATCCGAGCATTTACGAAACCGGCGGGGTCCCAGACCGATTGAATCAGAGCGGCGTCTTTGATCTGCCGATCGAGGGCCGTGCGTGCTTCGATGCCTGCCGTGTTGAGCATGGTCATCGCGTGGAAGAGCTGGCGATCACGCCATTCGGTCACAGCTTGGCGGCGGGAGAGAAATTCGATGTCCATGGTAGGTGGACGGTGTCCGTGCTGGGGGCGGATTTTGTAGGGCGTGCCAGTGCTGGAGGTGTCCCAATGGCAAATTGTTTGTTGATTTTGCTAATTTACTAGATGCTTACTTGCCCGCAAAGCACTACCAAGGGAAGAGGAACTATGCGCGGCACAAGGGGCTGTCTCATGATGGGATGCGACATTTTTATTTGGCCAGGTACGCCGCTCCCGCTTGGGCGGTCCTGAAAGTTGGCGGCGTTGCTTGGCTTTTTCGTATTCGTGATGGGCGCCATAGTCGCGCTGGCCATTGTCGGGGCGATCCTTCGCGCGCTGGTGTTCGTGCTCCGGGCAGTTGGGGTGCTTTGCGTGACCTGCGCCTTGGGCGCAGCCGCTGGACTTGGCGCTTCGGCGTTTGGAATAGAAACCGAATACGCCTGGGCGGCGGGTCTGATTGTCACTGTTCTGGCGGCGGCGGTAATCTTTCAACGTGGGAGTTCGAGGCGGCTACCGGCTCTTTGTCCCAGAGAAGAAGTGCTGCTGCCTGATCCGGTAGCTCAGGAGCCCGAAGTCTATGCCGGGCTCATCGAGCCGCGCGCCGAACGCAAAGTTGCGAAGGCATGGGAACAGCTAACGGGGATGCTGCCGGCAGCAGACGTCCGGAGCCTCAACCGTGCCCGTGATGCCTGCGCACGGCTTATGGCGGCTTCCGTCGCGGAGCCGCTGGCGCTTGAACTTATGGAAACGGCAGTCCTGATCCGCCGCAATCTGCCGAAGCTGGCGCATCGCAACGCTTTGCTATGGAGCGATGCTGATGAAGCTGAGCGTGCGGGCCTCGCTGCCGGTATCGTGGCGGATGTAGCGCTATTCAAGAAGCGCGCCGAGGGCCAATTGTCTTTGCTTCGAAGCAATCGCCGCGATGATCTGCGAGCAATGCGAAGTCATTTGGCAGCCCGGGCCAACGAAATCGTGTGACAGTGCCGAGAATTTAGAGGGCGATGCAGAGAGTTGCTTGTCCGAGGGGGGTAAATGTTTGGTTCGATTCTGGGCTTTCAGATCGCGATTTTCCTGTCGATCCTGGCCGTACGTGTTCTCGCGAGAGGCAAGCTTGAGCTCCTATGTCTTGGCTGGACGATCTTCACGTTCGTGATGGTCTTCGCGTCGCCGCTGATCCTCCTGCAGCTGTTTGTCATCTGGGGAAGTTACGGCCTCCTGTCAGGAGGCGGCGATCAATCCCGGACCGGCAACGGTACTCGCCCGGGCGCACCTCTTCCGTCGGTGGCCGGCACAGCTCCTGTCCTCGACCGGGTAAACCTCCAAGGCAATGGAACACCCCAAGCGACGCAGCCTTTAATGGGCACGGTTTCCGCGGAAGGGCTTCTCGACAACCTGGCGGCGGGCGCTGAACATTTTCGGCGCAAGTCTGAAGAACTGCTTGATGCCGTCCAGGTCAAGGTCGCCATCCAGGAAAGGGTGTCGGCGGTAGTTCGCACGACTTACCCGGAGCAGGCCGTGCTGCAGGCGGGCCTCAAGCGGGCTGGTGAGGAAGACCGGATCGACCGGACTTACGATACGCCGGAAAGGCGCGCCCGGTTTGACAAGGCATTGGCTGACATCACCTCTGCCATGGAGCAGACGAAAGCCGAGCCCGCTCTGCGCGTTCCTTCGACACCACCGGATTTCAGATTTCCGCCCCGGCACACCGACGTGCGAGTGGCCGACGGCGCAGAAGCAGGCATCCTGGAAGCAAAGGCAAAGCACGCGCGTTTCCTCGAGGATGTTTGCTTGCAGCTCAGGGAGAATGCGAACCTCGCAAGGCATTTCTGGAAGGCTCTGGACAAGCTGGACGAACCGGCAATTGCGCAGGGGTTCGCTAGATACGCCAAAAGCCAGGGGATTGATGGTCCACCAGCGGTTCATTCGCCACGGGAGAGCCCTGAGACGGCTCAAAAGTCCGTTCTGGCCGACATCATGCCCACACCAGTGCGCCAGAACCCGTTCCGAGGCGCAATTGCTGCGGCATTGGCCGAGAACAGGCGGCTTCAGCTTTCTCCGGTCAGTCCCTTCGAGCAGGAAGCGGAAATGATCCGTGCCATCTGCGGACTGCAGGGCATCGCCTCGCTCTATCATTTCACGCGTGTCGAGAACCTTCCATCCATCTTCCAGCACGGATTGCGCCCGGTACAGGCATTGCAGGCCAGCCGGATTCCGTTTCGCTGGAATGACGAGCATCGGATCGATGGGCACGAGAATGCGATCTGTGTTTCCATCTCGCATCCCAACGAGAAACTTTTCTATCGCTGGCGGATGAACAATCCGGCGCAGCGCTGGGCAGTGCTCTCGCTCGATCCGGCCATTCTCTGGGAAAGCGAGGTGGCGTTTTGTGCGCACAACGCTGCGGATCGTCGGATCAGCAGGCGAGACCGGAAATCACTGGGAAGCGCCAAGGCATTCAGCAGCCTGTTCCTGAATGGCGATGCTCCGCCTACTCGGGCGGAGCTAGGGCTGGCGTCCTGTGATCCGACCGATGTGCAGGCCGAGGTTCTGGTTTTCGAGGACATTCCTTCCTCCGCGATCACCGGGATCGTGTTCAGTGATCCTGCGAGTTTGACGCAATGGCAATCCGTGGTTGGCGAGCGAGACGCGATCGTCCATGCCGACAGAACGGGGCTGTTCGGGCTACGCAGCGTAGCCCGTAAGACCGGAGGTAATTGAGAAGATGGCGGTTCGGCCGGTATTCATTCCTGTAGCTGATGGGCCGGTCTTCGTGCGGACAGAAATGGTTCCTTTCACCTGGCATCCAGGTCTCTCCGTTTCGCAGAAGCAAAAATCGGTAGCTTCACTTCACGAGGCAGCCAGCGAAACTCTGGGGCTGTCGGCGATCCTGGAAGTGTCGAGCAAATCGACCGAGCAGCTTGGCGTTGCTCTCAGCGCCTTCAATCTGCCGATTTATCATCCGCTCGTGGAACGGCAGGTAAGTGTCGAGTGCGCTTTTCAGGCAGGGAAGGTCTTCCAGGAGGGAGGCCCCTTTCTTGACCTCCTCCACATGACGCCGCGCGATGCGAAACGCGACCCTCGCCTTCGCGAATCCGCTCAACTGACCGCATTCCGGTTCGATGGGGAGGAGTGGCCGATTGAACCGCAGACCGCCTTTTATGACTGGCTCTACATCACGGCTCTGCTTGACAAGCCCGAACTCGCCAAGCCGATCCTTGCTCATCAAGCCTTCACCGACATCGAGTTCAATCCGCAGCAATCGATCAACTGTCAGGCCTATTCGGTGGCCCTGTGCGTTTCGCTTGCGCGAAGAGGAATCCTTATGGAAGTCGCCAGCACCCGTGAAACGTTCCTGGATTGCCTGAAAGGCGCGGGCATTAGCAATGCGCGGCAGAACGATGTTCAGCAGGGTTTCCTGTTCTGACTGCGCCCTGCGGCTGGGGAGCACGTTGAGCCACTCGTTGGCTCGAATATCTTCAGGTGCAGCGTGTTCTTGTCTTTAGCGGCATCCGTGGAAGTGCGGCGCAGCAGAATGACAGAGCGACAACGCTTGTAAGCTCACAGCTTGGACTTTCCAGTGCCGCTCGATTTGGGCAACTGCCTGTATCGGATATGGACGCCGCGCCCCGGCGTGCGCCTGACATCGAACGCACCGGTCTTCTCGACCAGGTCGCCGAGCTTGGCATGGCCGAAGGTGCGAGGGTCGAAGTCGGAGGCTAAGGTCGCGAGGCGTTGGCCCACGCCTCCCAGAGAAACCCAGCCGTCGTCGTCTTCGAGTTGCTTGACCGCGCGGCGGATCAGCGGGACCGCCATGGAGGGCGAGCGAGCGGCAGACGCAGGGCGCTGATCCGGTCTTTCCGGTTCATCGGAGGTCGGGGCCTCGGGCAGGAGGTTCTCGGTGTAGATGAAACGCTTGCAGGCCTGGCGGAAGCTCTCTGGCGTCTTCTGTTCCCCGAAACCGTAGACATCCACTCCCTGTTCGCGGATGCGGGCAGCGAGACGGGTGAAGTCGCTGTCCGAAGACACAAGGCAAAATGCCTCGAAGCGGCCGCTATGGAGCAGGTCCATAGCGTCTATGACCAGGGCAATATCCGATGCGTTCTTGCCCACGGTGTTGGCAAAGTTCTGGTGCGGCATGATCGCATGGGTGGCCAGGACATCCGACCAGGATTTCAGCCTGCTTCCGGAAAAGTCGCCGTAGATGCGGCGCACGCTGGCCTCGCCGATCTTGGCAATCTCCGCGAACAGTCCGTCCGCAATCCGGTAGGAAGCATTGTCCGCGTCGATGAGGACGGCGAGCCTTGGTGTTCTTGGTTCTGAAGCCATTCCTTATCATGACTTCTCGTAGGGCTGTCTTCCACCCTTAAATCGTCCTCGGTTTTGTCGGGGTTGCCTGGGACCGTTTCTGGTCCGGCTATGGCCGGGTGGGCTGTCACCGCGCGTCCCGCGCGGCCGGGCTCTATCTCGCTTTGCTCGACCGAGCCGCCTTTGGCGTCTCGTCCCTTCGGGTCACGATCCCTGACAGGTGGGGCCCTGCCGGGCCGAATGCGGACGCCCTGCCTGCGGCATGGCGGCGCTTGCCCTGCTCCTGGCTGGCGGGGGGCGTCACGGACCGATAGCCACGCCATGGCGCGCCGCAACCCGGGCTTTGCCCGGGTCCTCCACTACGTTTCGGCCCTTCGGGTGCAGCCCGCCATCTCGGCGAGGCTCCTGGTCCGCTCCTGCCGCCCCCCGCCACCCCGGCGCCGGTCAATGGCGGTTTTGAGAAAGGAGTAGGGTAATGAGCAGGCCAGAGCGTCTATCGCTTTATGGAGAAGTTACCGCCCGCATCATCGCAGAGCTCGAACAGGGAAGGCTTCCCTGGGTGCAGCCGTGGGACACGTCCCGGTGCCCCTACATGATGCCGCGCAATGCCGCTTCGGGGCGGGCTTATTCGGGGATCAACGTCCTCATCTTGTGGTGCAAGGCGGTGGAGCGGGAGTTCACCTCGCAGCGCTGGCTGACCTATCGGCAGGCGATGGCGGCGGGCGGAAATGTCCGGCGCGGCGAGAAGGGCACGGTGGTCTGTTATGCGGATCGTTTCACGCCCAGGGACGAGGCGGAGAAGGCGCGCGGCGAGGACCGGGAGGCAAGGACGATCGCTTTCCAAAAGCGCTTTGTGGTCTTCAATATCGATCAGTGCGAGGGGTTGCCGGAAGGTTTCGAGGGCGAGGTTGCCGTGCCCGATCCGGTCTTGAGCCATGCCGAAGTGGGCCGGCTTATTGCTGCAAGCGGCGCGGATTTCCGGGTCGGCGGGGACAAAGCTTATTATTCGCCGACGCAGGATTACGTGCAGGTTCCGCCGCAGGCAGCTTTCCATGAACCGGTGAATTGGTTCCGCACGGCGCTTCATGAAATGGGGCATAATGCCGCGATCCGGATTATGCCGCATGACCTCCGCAGAGGGCGTGTTTTCCAGGCATCGGCCATGCGGCGGTTCGGCATAATTAGAGCTCTTCCAGGAAGGCGAGAAGCTGGTCATCGGGCCGGAAGCGGCCTGACGGCGTGGACGGAGCAGCGAGGCGGGCGAGTGCCTTTTCCTTCATCCGCATGTCGGCGTGGATGTAGATCTGGGTGGTCTCGACGTTCTCGTGGCCAAGCCAGAGCGCGATCACTGCTGGATCGACGCCGTGATGGAGCAGGTCCATCGCCGTGCTGTGGCGCAGCGCATGCGGCGTAACCCGCTTGACGCCGATGCTCGGGCACGCGCGCGATGCCGTGAGGCAGTGCTTGCGAACCAGATGTTCGAGCGCATCCCGGCTCAGTCTTTCGCCCCGGATAGACGGGAACAGAGGCTTGCCCCCATCCTTGTCGTTGCCGATCCACGCGGCCAGCAGCTTGGCAGTCTCGCGACGAAGCGGGGTGGCGCGCTCCTTCCGGCCCTTACCGGGCGCCTCAACGACGTCGATCCGCTCGCTTGGTTCACCGACGTCCTCGCCCGGATCGCCGACATACCCCAGAGCCGCCTTCACGAACTCCTGCCCTGGCACTGGAAGGCCGCTCAGCAGCAGCTCTCTGAGGAAATCGCTGCCTGAACTCCGGCGGCTCCGCGCCAGCTAGCGGATGCGTACCGCGACAACCCCCAGCAACGATTTTCCAAACAGCCTCTTAGAAGATGCACTCGACGTCGATCGTGCCGCCACCTTCGCGCCGCGGTCGGATTTTTCGCGGCTGATCGTCTTTTTTTCGTAGCGTCGGACCCATACCCGCAGTCGCTTCCGCCTTTGGGGGGATCGACTATCGCTACCACCAAATGATCGGCTTTTTCAGCGGCGAGGGCGGCGGCCTAACTTTGACACTAATTGATTGTTTGCGCGCCGACAGCGACACAAAGGGCTTTGGGCTCACGGGCGCGATGGCCCTGTGGAACTCAGTGCCTGAACCGCTCGGCATTTCCGAAAATCTGTTGGCCGAGCTCAACGAAGCGACCGAGCCCGACACACTGCCGCCGCCGAGGCGCATAGGCGACCGCGACTTTTTCCCTTTATTCCGTCGCATGAATGAGCAGCGCAACCTTCAGCTTTATGCCCGGATCAGCACCGCCCGACCGCCGCAGTGAGTTACAAAGTTACGCGACTTCGGCAGAATGCCCTGAACGGCGATCGAATCGATGATTCAGCCGCTTTAGGCTGGAAATCGTGCCGTGGCGCTCTTCGCGTGTCGGCAAAATAGGCAGGGAGGGCAGGAGGCAGGAACAACGGGTCCGCGCGACGACCTCGATATTGTGGCCTCCAGTTTTGAGCCTGTTAAGCTTATCCATCAGGCTCTCGCTCCACCCACCACGCTCCTTTGAAGCGTGGTCTCCTCGTACATCTCTGCCATTGCTACCCGGTCACGGGGGACACGCGTCAAAGCTCACAGCCTGGTAGTTGACCAGTTGCGCGGCGAGCGGCGGCACTTGGACGCCGAGCGAGTCGGCCTTGCTCGTGATGTCGACTTGCGCACCATAAAGTTCCGCTGCCGCGTTGGCGATGGCTGGCCGATCTGTGCTGCCCTTGAAGCCGCAGAATGCCGAGAACTTGGCCGTGAGTGTCGCGTTTGCCGTGGCAAGCGCCTTAAGGTTCGTGTCTCGATCCGTTCGTTCTGCCGCATTGGCCTGCCGAATTTTGACGGGATCGAGCGAATCGACAACGCTCCCACGGGATTCTTCCAGAATCTTCCCCATCGTTGCCGCGAATTTGCTGCCGGGTCGAACCTCCGTGATAACGATCGCGATCGAGGATGGCTTTATCGGCTTGGCCGTCCACCCGGTCGCTCCTTGAATGATGTTGCACGCCGCCGGATTGGTTGCAACGGGTGCGACTGGCGCGGGCGCCGCCTCTCCAGCAACAGTTCGCTCATTTCCAGCGAACGAGCCCTCTTGCGTTGCGCCGAGCGCCACGGGGTTATTGCCTGCTTGCATAACCGAAATAGCGCTATGCGGAGGACGAGAGGCGGCCTGTCGGCACCGAAGTGGATCTGGTACAAAAGGCATGGCGAACCATGTCGATGCAGCGAAACCGGTAGGATAGCGAGCGTCGGTGCTGCCGGGAGCATCGGCTGGCAGGAGGCGAAGATCAGCCTGATCCGAGGCCGCCACCTGCTTTCCGAGCTGAACTGTCACCGTCTGCGACTTGTCGGATCCGACTTGCGTGAACGTCAGCGTCGCGAACAGCTCCCGAGGGCGCCCGCCAGTGTCGCCTTCGGCCAGATTCGCCCGGTAGCGCAGCATTGTTGGCATCACCGCCAGAGCCGATCCATCCTCAGACGGTCGGAGATAGAACTCGACAACGAAATCTGCGCTGCTCAGCGGATCCGCGGCTTGAGCACCTTGCAGCGACCGAAGGTCGAGCCGAGCGATCTGGACACAGCGCGGACGGTATTCCAACGGCACATTGATAGCTTCAGTATGCGGCTGATCCGCGCCAGCCTTCGCGAGCGCGGCCGACACCAAGTCCACGCCAGCGCCCACTAGCTTCGGCACAAACGAAAGCGCTAGAGGTCCGAGGTTTAGGAATTCCTCTGGATCGCCGGGCGGTGGTGAAACGCACTCGCCGGCGGTCGCGAAGAAGGAGCCTCGACGAGATTCTGCCGCAGTCGCAGACACGAACAGGCTGACGTTGGTTAGTGTAACTGCCGTCGAAAGCGTTGCCAGAAGCTTTTTCGTCATGCGCATGTCGATGCTCCCTGCAATTTTGCCTTGGCCGACGCGATCCATTTCAACATCTCACCACCTACCCGTACCGCGCCGTTCGCAGGCCAGAGTTCATGCGGCGAGTCAATGCGACCTGACCTGTGGACGCCATGCAGGAACAATTGGCCGGTTTGGGCGAGACACAAGGGTGCCCCGCTTTCACCTTCCTCGGTGTCGACCCGATGGTAGATCATCCCCGGGCGCAGACCGGCGACGGTACCGGTTGCCCCTCTGAGGACCTGCGATCCACCTGGATAACCCGCGACGTCAAGCTTGCATGCTGGTCCGAACGCCGGGTCGGGTGCCTCAGCTGGTGTGAAGTGACGAGCGCCTACTAGACCTGCGTCCAGGCGGATCAGAGCAATATCCAGGTGACCTCTTCGGGTATCAGCTGCATAGTCGGCCGGCACGATCATGCGCGAGCCCCAGTCCGATAAATCGCCGGTGAGTGTAGGAAGACGTGCGTGGACCCGGCAAGCGTAGCCCGCGCGCCGTAAGCCAAAGGTCGGGCCGAAGATCATGTGCCCGGCAGTCAAAATGAGATCGTCGGCGAGGAGCGCCCCAGTGCCAACAGCCCTAGGCTGTCGGTCACCGACCCCGAAAACCTCAAGACGGGCAATCGCACCGAAGTACCGGGAGGCGGTTTCCAGATCATGAATTTGGCTGGTGTTAGTGAGAATGTCGTACTGGTAGATCGGATTTGGCGCGGGAGCTGCGGCTGGCTCTACCAAATTCCAGCCGTCTTGGTCGGCAGCGCTCTGCGTCCCGCCTCCCATGCCAGGATCGATCTGCTCTGGGCCGGACATATGTCTTACCCTTTAAAGTCATCGCTTCGATTGAACGGTTCACTTAGTCCGAGTGAAGATGTCATGCCGCCCAACTAGCTGCAAGCTATTTATCCAAGTTAAGCGACCGCCATATATATCGGACCGAAAATCACCCCGGTGATATTGCCATAGAATAAATCACCAAATCGGGTTGGCAGTAACCCCTAACTCGGTGCTGCCAGTCTAACCCGAACTAGTCTTCGGTGGATGCACTCATCTATTTGTCGCCGACCTTCAGCTGGCAGCGAGCGGCATTCGGCCAGTGCGGCCAAACGGCGTTCCTTGAATGTCTGTCTGTCGATGAGATGTCGTTTGTCTAACCTAATCAAGAACGATCGCGATGCGGTGCAGCAGCATGTGTGGCGTGCCGTGATCGGGCTGCTGACGAGCGACTGTATTCGCACCAACCAGATCATGCGGAGGACAGTAACGTCGAAGACCTGCGTATGGCGATGTCATGAGCGCTTATGCAAGAGCGAGTGGCGGGGCTGCTCCGCGAGGAGACTCGCCCGTCGTAGGTCCATCCCTTGGTTCTCAAGGTGAACGAACGGGCTGTTTCTCGGGAGCTTGAAGATCCGCCGGGGAGACGACACATCCGACGGCGCCAATGATGGCAACCGAGGTCGCGATCTGCATCAGTTCGGTGCAACGGATTTATCGAGCCCACAGCCTACAAACTCACCGGGCTCGCCAGGTCAAGCTTTCGAACGATCCAAAGCTTGATGAGAAGCTACGCGATGTCGTGAGGCTACTCGTCTCGCCGTCCGCGCACGCGTTCGTCCTGTGGTTAGACGAACAAAAACAGATTCATGCTTTGAAGCGCTCGCAGCCGGGGTCTTCCGCACAAAAAAGACGTACCGGAACCATGACCCACGATTGCAAGCGCAACGGCATGACTACGCTCTTTAGTGCGCTCAACGTTTGCATGGAGCCGTGATCGGCCGGAACATGTAGCGACACCTCCACCAGGAATTCATCCGTTTTCTGAACCTGATCAAAGCAGAGGTACTCGATTAGAACGTGATCCAAGTCATTCTCGACAACTAGGCCGCCCACGGCATTCCAGGGGTCGAGAATGTTCGGCCGTCACGTGCGGTTCACCTTCCACGCTACGCTAACCTCATGGCTGAACGCCGTTGAAGGCTTTTTCGCCAAGCTTACCGGCCGCGGCCTTAAATGTCGGGTTGTCCACTCGCTCGTCGATCTTCAGGCAGCCATTAACCGCTTCGTTGCCAAGCCTAATGAAAGTTCAAAGCCATTCGTCTGGACGTTCGATCCGGATAAAATTATAGCCGCCGTTAAGCGTGGGCAACAAGTCTTAGATCCCCCATTACTAGTACGCAAGGCGAATGCGTCACCCCCCGATCAAACCGAGACCTTTGCTGCCGATGTGTCGACTGAAATGCTCGCGAGGCCGTGACGGTCCGGCTCATCGGTTATCTCCAAGCCTATCCCCGCCCAGCGATAGTAGCCCACCATCCATCATTCACGGGCACAAAAGCTTGTCCTTTCACAAAGAAGATAAAATTTCTCCGTTTATCAAAATAAATTCTCTAATTGTTACTCTTGCGCATATTGTGTCGACACGGGCGAATGGTAGGTTCGTGGCTTCTTAAGTACAACTTACTATCGAGTCGCATCCCATTCGGCTGCCAGCTTCTTTCTGACGATTTGTGATGAGCAATTGAAAGGTTTCAGCGATGGTGGACATCAAGGTGATGGCATATCTTGTCACGGATGAGGATCGCGCCACCGCCGGCCGCGAACTTAAGGATATATCGCTGACCAACGCCTTTGCCCTTGGCACAACGACGCGGCAGGGCCTCCAGAAGCTCCGCGACGCTGGCTTAATAGTACGGGAGCTAAACCGACCGACTGGGAGGGCTCGATCAACAAGAGCGGAGACGCCGCGTTCGAATGACCTCACACGATCTGCCGCCCCGGGGCGCGCGCAATTCAGACTGACACCAACGCGATCTCACCAAGCCTTAGTGCCCGATAATGGCCTTGTCATGCTTATCGAAGTCGCGGGACCTTTATTGCCCGACTACAAAGAGGCAATTGCGGAGCTTGGCGGAAAGCTCATGGAAGGCTATGCCAACGGCTACTATTCGGTGTGGATCGCTTCGAAGAACGCCCAGCGCCTCGGTGAGCTCGACTTTGTATTGAGCTTGCGGGAATACGACCCTACAGATAGCGGCGCCACGTCCCCGCCGGCCTCAGCTCAGTCTGGACGCGCGATGCGCTCCGCCGTGGCGCCAACGATTGTCGATGTGCTTTGGGACATCCGGCTTCACCGGGCCGAGGATTTGCCGGCACTCGAAACCTGGTTGAGCGAACAAGGTATCGAAACGACAGGCTCATCCGCGCGCAAGGTCAGGATCGTCCTATCCTCGTCGAGCCCATACAAGAACGCAATTGCGGCGCTGCCCGTCGTCCAGAGGATTGAACGGTACGTGAAGCCCGTCCTCTGGAACGACCGAGCCGCTTCGATCATGGGGGTTCGTCTCCAGTCAGGCGCGCAACCCTACGATGGATCCGGCCAGCTTGTGGCAATCGCAGACACCGGCATTGACGTTTGCCACGTCGACCTCGCCCCCAATCTCGATGAGGCGGTCGCTTTGGGGAGGCTTGGAGACTTTAGCGATCCAAACGGCCACGGCACGCACGTTGCAGGCTCCGTGGCCGGTTCCGGTGCAGCCTCAGGAGGACAGATCAAGGGGATGGCCCCGGCCGCCCGGATCTATTTTCAGTCGTTGCTCGACGCCAAGGACGAACTTGGCGGCCTGCCCGTCGATCTCTCGAAACTCTTTCTACCGGCCTACGACAAAGGGGCGCGAATCCACTCCAACAGTTGGGGCGCGGCAACCCCTTCGACCTACACGGTGAACGCCGACGAGGTGGACGACTTCGTTTATCATCACCGCGACATGCTCGTTGTCGTCGCGGCAGGGAACGAGGGCAAGTCGGCCGGTAATATCAACGCCGCGACGGGGGTGGTGGACTGGCTGTCCATCGGATCTCCCGCTACCGCTAAAAATGCCCTGACAGTGGGCGCCTCCCGCTCCGATCGCTCCGACGGACCGACGGCGAGCTTAACGTGGCGCGACTTTCGGCGAGAGGACTTTCCCGATGCGCCAATCGCGAACCAGCATGTCTCCGGTGATCCTGATGCTATGGCCGCTTTCAGCAGTCGCGGACCATGTGACGACCGGCGAATCAAACCTGACCTCGTGGCGCCAGGTACCGACATCCTTTCGACCCGGTCGGCGATGGCGCCAGACAACAATTTTTGGGGAAATGACCCTGCGAACTCTGCCTATGCCTTCATGGGGGGAACAAGCATGGCGACCCCCCTTGTCTCGGGATGCGCCGCGTTGGTTCGTCAATACTTCTGCGGCCTGAACCACGAACCGTCCGCGGCGCTCTTGCGCGCAACCCTCATCAACGGAACCCGCTGGCTTGCCGGGGACGATGCCAACGCGAGCAGTACACCCGGGGGGAGATCCTCCGTGGGGAATTTCGATCAGGGCTTCGGCCGTTTGGACATGAAGACCACACTGCCCAATGTGGGGGGGGACTTTACGCTCCATTTTATCGATGACTGGCGCGACGCAACGCTATCCTTGGGGTCATCGGGCGATGCCCGGCGCTTTGACTTGAAAGTGAAGAAGGCATCAAGTCTGCGCATTTGTATAGCCTACACCGACTACCCGGGGCGAAGCCTGCAGAACAACCTAAACCTGTTCGTCCAGCCCCCCGGAGGCGGCGCCAAGCTGATGGGAAACGCACAGCTGCGCAATTCCCTCGGACTTCCGGACGTCGATAACAACGTCGAGGTGATCCGCTTGGCACAACCAGCCGACGGCAGGTACATATTGCAAGTCTCAGCGGCGAACATCCTACACGGTCCGCAGGACTTCGCGCTCGTGGTCGTCGCAGACGGCGAAACCTTCCTAACGGAAATCTGAGGCAACCATGCATCACATTGTATTTATTCCGGGGATCATGGGGTCACGGCTCGCTCTGTCGGATGGAAATGGCAACGACGAGGAAGTCTGGCCACCGTCAGTCGGCGAGGTGCTGACCGGTTATCGTCGCATTGACAAGCTGATCGACTCAAACGTCAGGTCCACCGGCATTTTAGAGCGGCAGTGCATCCCGTTCTACGGCCCACTTCTCGACGCGCTACGGGACGCTGGCGCGGACGAGAATAGCAACAGGCAGCGACTGCATGCCTGGCATTACGACTGGCGCAAAGATCTTTCCGAAACCGCGGTCGGGCTCAGGGTCAAGCTCGAGGAAATCGTCTCTGCGGACAACGAAGCGCGGATTTCGATCGTTTGTCACAGCATGGGAGGCTTGGTAGCGCGGGGATGCATCGAGGATCCCAAGAACGAGGCAGCGGCGTGGCGGGACCGGGTCGAGCTCGTCCTTTTCATTGCAACCCCACATCAGGGCGCTCCCCTCGCCTTGAGTCGTATTCTTGGCATTGGCGGCTCCAGCAGCGGCCTTAACGCCAAGCAGCTGAGAGTGCTTGCAAATCACCCTAGTTATCCGTCTGGCTATCAATTGCTGCCCGACGAGGACGAGCCGGTCGCCTGGCGCCTTGATGGACTCGATGCCTTCGCAGGGCAGACTCTGGGCCAAATAGCTTCAGACCCAGCGAATGGACTCACGGCTGAGAGCCTTGCTGCCACACGGCAGTTTCGCACCAAGCTTGATCAGTCGCGGCGCAATTTGGCCTGTCGCTATTTCTCCGTGATTTCCGCCTCCCATGCCACCGTGTCGAGGTTCGACGCGAAGGGGCAACTCTACGCGCAGGTTCAGCCCAAGAACTCCGGCGACGGAACAGTGCCAGTACGCAGCGCGGCGGCGCTTGCTGTGCAAACGGGCTTTGTCGTCGCCGATCATGTCGGTATTGCCAAGCACGAAGATGTGATCACTGTCGCACTCGTGCTGTTAGGATTGAAAAAGGCTGGTCCTGTGCCCATGGAAATCGGCCTTAGTAAACCTGTCCTTTCCGTGAGTCCCATGGTGTCGGCAGCCGATGAACCTTGGGAGATCGTAATCGCGCTTCCTCACGGCAGCTCGGGGATCAACGGCGAAATCCAGATCGTTCCCGACGCGGCGGGCGGGCACACCCAAACTATCCCGCTCGAGCTGTCCGCCGCGGGAATAGCAACCGTAGTCATAGATGGCCCTGAGCTCATGCCGGGCCTGTATGACATTGTGCTGGTGGCTGGCGGAGGAACGTTGGACAGTCGCGCCTTGCTGGTCAGCCGCAGCGTGGGGGAGCCCGACCAATGAGAGTTCTCTACATCGCCAGCAACCCTGTCAGCCGCTCCACGCTTCAGATCGAGGAGGAGGCCAACGAACTGCAGGACAAGATCGATGCTGTGCTGACATCAGGCACGGTCGATCTGCGCATTTACTCGAAGCTTCGCGTCACTGATCTCCCGCAGACGATCGCCAAGGTGAAGCCCGACGTCATACATTTCTCCGCACACGGCGAGTTCGATGGGATCGTCCTTTCTCACGGCGATCAAGAAGTGACGTTAAGCGGACCAAATTTGGCGGCCATAATCCGAGCTCTGGATTTTCGGCCCCGGCTCATCGTTGTGAATGCCTGTTCGTCTGAAGAGGTCGCCAAGGCACTCGTTTCCGTTGCCGACTTCACGATCGGCACGACAGCACCGATCACCAACGCTGGCGCCATTGTAATGGCGGCTACGCTGTATCAACACTTGGCCGCTTCTTCCACTATTCAAAGTGCCTTCGATTCGGCGCAGGCAATGCTGGACGGCGTCGATGAGGGAGCCGTACAAACCCGCCTTTTCCCCGCGCCAGGACTTCTGGCATCGGACATCAAGCTCAATCAGAACTTTCGGATCCTAGCATGCCTGCCTGCTCTCGATGCAGCCATTAAACAGGGTACGACGCCGCCAGACTTCCTGAATACATCGATCGAGGTGCAGTTTGGTGTCGCTGACGCGCCAGCAGCTTCAACGCAGATCGTCTTCTTCACCGACGATAGCACAGTGCAGCCCAGGGAAGGCCGATCGCTCGAGGAGGCTCGCAGCTGGTTATTGGACTATCGCCCATATCGGGGCGAATTGTTCATCGATCCGTTTTTTTCCTATTGGGGCGACATGCAGTGGTTCGCTACCGTGGTCACGGCCGAGGCCGGATACTTCACCGCCGCAGCGACTACCTGCGAAGCATTGGAGAAGTACTACTTCAAGGAGAGGTACCCCGGTACGCTTAATGAGACCCAGGCCGCTTCGGTACGTAGCGCGCTCGTCTCACTTCGCGCGCACGACGGGAGTCGGCGTGCGACCTTCACCCTTAGCGGAAAAGAATCGATGATCAAAGAGGCTTAAACTGCGACTGAAGTCGCCTCCTGACCACGCGCAACCCGTAGCATGTCTTTTCGGTTTGCGCCGGGCCAGAAACCACCGATTTGAATGGCGCTTGGGAGGAGTAGTCGTTGAAAAGAATCCCATCGCCTGACCGACCGGATTCGCCAGCGCTGCATTTCCGGATGCGGAAGTCCGTCCAGATGAGCGGACAATCGATTTTGGACCGCTGGCCGTGGCCGGTTAGGAGATCGAGGCCTGACGCGCGCGCCGGTCGTCAGGAGGAGGACTGCGTCTGGATGATGGTGCATAGCGGTTCGCGCGGTCTTGGCTATGCGATACTGCAGGAGCAGATCGCGCGCGGATTGGACAAGGGGTTTTCCGCGTCGAGTTCGGATGCCCAGGTCCATCTCCTGCAGCATGATCAGGCGCTGGAATGGGCGGTTCTCAATCCGCGGATCATTGCCTCGCGCTTCTTCGAGGCCCTAGGCGTATCCGGGCGGTGCATGGTAGATATCTGCCACAACAGTGTGACAACGCATGATAGTGGCTGGCTGCACCGGAAGGGTGCCGCACCGGCCGATCGAGGCCTGGTGACGATCCTCGGTTCGCGCGGCGATTTCAGCTATTTCGTCGAACCGGTTCCGGAGCGGGCCGGGAAGCGCTGTGTTCGCTTGCCCACGGGGCCGGGCGCAAGTGGAGCCGCAAGGACGCGCATGCGCGTCTCTCGCGGCGCTACCGTGTGGCCGAGCTGCAGCGCACCAGGCTGGCCAGTCACGTGATCTGCGAGGATCGCCGGTTGATCTTCGAGGAGGCGCCGGAAGCCTACAAGGATATCGGATCGGTGATTGCCGATCTGGAGGCAGCGGGGCTTGTTCGTGTGATTGCACGGCTGCGTCCGTTGCTGAGCCACAAGACGAGGGCGGCATGAACGAAGTGATCCTTCATTACACATCGGGCAAAGGTCCGCGTGAATGTCGGTAGGCGCTGGCGCAACTGGTGCGCGCTTTCCTGAAGGAGGGCGCGCAGTGCGGGGTTTCCTGCGAACTGCTTGAGGCGGGCGAGGATCTGCCTGCCTCCCTGCTCATGCGCGTCAGCGGCGAAGGCGCTGAAGCCTTTGCCGGGGAGCGGGTCGGTTCGATCCTCTGGGTCGGCGACAGTCCATTCCGTCCCGGGCATCGGCGGCGCAACTGGTTTGTCGGCGTTGCCGTGGCTCCCGAGAGTGAAGCGGTCAGCGACTTCAAGGACCAGGACGTCGACTATCAGGCCATGCGGGCCAGTGGCCCTGGAGGCCAGCATGTCAACAAGACCGACAGCGCCGTGCGGGCCGTCCACCGCCCCAGCGGTCTGGTGGCAACGGCACAGGAACAGCGATCGCAGCATGCGAACCGCAAGCTTGCCCGGCTCAAGCTGGTTCTGATGCTGGAGGAGCGGCGCGGGAATGCGATGGATGATCTTCGTCAATCGCAATGGTCGGCGCATCAGCATCTCGAGCGGGGCAATCCGGTGCGTACTTATGTCGGGCCTCAGTTCAGGTTGAAGGCAGTGAGGTAGCGGCAGTCCGGGCGCGTGGTGTTTCTTCGCTGCGCGCCCGGATTGTCGTTGCTGATCGGATTTCGAGCATCGGTCGGCTGTCCCGCGCATCCGCGCGGCCGGGCTCTATCTCGCTTGCGCTCGACCGAGCCGCCTTCCGGCGTCTCGTCCCTTCGGGTAGCGATCCCTGACAGGGGGCGCGGCCTTGCGGCCTTGCCATGCGGTCATCGCGCATGCGCGCGATGGCGCTTGAGTGGCCTGCCGGCTGGCGGGGTGGGCGTCGCTCATCCTCTAGGCCCGCCGCGGCCCGGCGCAAGGCGAGCGATGCTCGCCTCCTCCATTCCATTGCGGCCCTGCGGGTGCACCGCGCCTCGTTCGGCGTGCCTGGCGGAACGCTCCTGCCGCCCACCCCGCCGTCCGGCGGCCAATGTGCGGATAGAAAAGTGAAGGAGTGAAGGACAATGGAATTGAAGCACATCGAGCTTGCCCGTCTGTCGGTCTCCGGCCTCAACATGCGCGGCACCCGCAAGGCCTGCGATATCGCAAACATCCTGCCCTCGGTTCGGGCGCGAGGGGTCTTGGTGCCGCTCATCGTTCGTGAACTGGTTGGCCGAGCCGGGGATGGGAGCGGCGGAGGCGACGGGGGCGATCATTCTCCCGCCTATGAAATCCTTGCCGGCAAGCGCCGCTATCATGCCGCGCTGACCGTGGCCGAAGAGGGCGGGGGCATCGAGGACCTGCCCTGCGCGGTGCTGGAGGCGGGAGACGACGCGGCGGCGCTGGAAGCTTCGCTGATCGAGAACATCGCCCGGCTCGATCCCGATGAAATGACCCGTTGCGAAACCTTCGTGCGGCTCATGCGGGAAGGGCGCTCGGTCGAGGACGTGGCCTTTACCTTCGGGCTGACCGCCTTGCAGGTGAAGCGGACCCTGGCCTTGGGGAATCTGGTCTCCCGCCTGCGCAATCTCTACCGAGCCGAGAAGATCGATCCCGTCTCGCTGCGCCATCTCACCATGGCCTCCAAGTCCCGGCAGCGGGAATGGCTGATACTGTTCGACGATCCCAAGGCCTATGCGCCTACTGGTTCGGCCTTGAAGGCGTGGCTGTTCGGGGGAGCCTCGATCCCGGTTGGCGAGGCGCTGTTCGATGTCGAGGGTTACGACGGCGAGATCGTCGCGGACCTGTTCGGTATCGAGCGCTATTTCGGCTGTGCGGAGAGCTTCTGGACCGCGCAGATGGAAGCGGTCGAGGCCAAGGCCGAAGACTTGCGCCAGCATGGCTGGAGCGATGTTGTCGTGATGGGCCGGGGCGAGGCCTTCCATTCCTGGGAGCATGAGCGCATGCCCAAGTCCAAGGGCGGGCGGGTCTACATCGCCATCGGCCATCGCGGCGATGTGACCATCCACGAGGGCTATCTCGCTGCCCGGGAGGCCCGGCGGCTGGAACGCGGGGAAGCGATCGAGCGTCCGCAGCGCCCCGAAGTCTCGAGCACGGTCAACGCCTACATTGACCTGCACCGGCATGCGGCAGTGCGGGCGAAGCTGGCGGATGATCCGGGTCTGTCGCTGCGGGTCATGATCGCCCATGCCATCGCCGGTTCGCCGCTGTGGCATGTGCGGATCGAGGATCGGCGCGCGCCGAACGATGCCGTGGGGGAGAGCGTCGAGGGCTGCGCTTCCGAGGCGGCGTTCGATGCCAAGCGGCGGCAGGTTCTGGCCATGCTGGGCCTTGATGCCGAGGCCTCCACCGTCAGCGGGAGTGATCCCGATGGCAGCGGTATCGGCGGATTGCTGGTGCGGCTGATCGCGCTCAGCGACGAGCAGGTCATGGCGGTGCTGGCTGTCGTCATGGGCGAGACGCTAGCGGTGGGAACCTCACTGATCGACCTGCTGGGGCAGCACATGGGCGTGGACATGGCGGCGGTCTGGCAGGCGGATGACGTCCTGCTTGATGCCGTCCGGGACCGCGAAGTCATGAGGCACCTGCTGGCCGAAGTGGCTGGCGAAGCGGTAGCCACCGAGAACGCCAAGGCCATCACCAAAGTCCAGTGCGGGATCATTCGTGACTGCCTTGCGGGCGAGCATGGACGGGCGAAAGTCGAGGGCTGGGTGCCGCGCTGGATAGCATTTCCGGCGACAGCCTACACGCCTCGTGGTGGGGTTGGCAGTGCCGAGAGGTCGGAGCGGATCGCCGCGCTCGTTACGCCCGAAGCGGATAGCGAAGGGGAAGCCGAGCAGCCCTGCGTCCTCACGCAGGTGATGCCGTTCGCGGCCTGACCCGGAATTCCCGGCGGTCTTCGTGCTGCTGGGCTTTCCCTCCACCGGAGACATGGACAATGGATCAGGAACCCGACCCCAAGCGGCTGGCGCGTATCGAAGCAGCGCTGGCCCGGTTACCGGCGATGGAGCGGCAAATCTTCCTCGCCATGCGCCTCGACGGTATGGATATCCGCGAGATCGCCCGCCGGACCGGCCTTTCGAAACGGCAGGTTCAGAAGCGCATCGGCGCCGCTGTCAAGGCGCTGGGACGAAGTCTTGCCGAGGACGATGAGAGGCATGGCTAGCCAGCGCCCCGCGATGCACATGGCCGGTCCCAGTGGACCGGCCATGTCATTTTGCGCTTGGCATCGAGCGCGTTAGCGGCGAATCTATACCCATGAAACAGAGCCTCGCTCACCTGCCCGAAGGCAAACGCGCCGAGCTTGCGCATGTGGTCGATGTCATCCGCCGTGGCTTCGAATTCGCGACCGCCCGGCGTAGCAAGCCGCACCTCCGAAAGGGCAAGCTGCTCAAGATCATCCTGTTCGGCAGCTATGCGCGCGGCGACTGGGTCGAGGACCCCATCGGCCGCTATTTCTCTGATTACGACCTGCTTGTGGTCGTCGATCACGAGGACCTGACCGACGTCAACGAGTTCTGGGATCGCACCGAGAAGCGCCTGCTGGCCGATCTTTCGGACGGCACGGTCCTGCGCACCCTGGTGGCGCCGATCTATCACAGCTTCGACGACGTGAACGAGAAGCTGGCGCTCGGGCGCTACTTCTTCATGGACATCCTGCGCGAGGGGATCGTGCTGTTCGAGGAGCCGGAACACTCGTTCGTTAAGCCCAAGCCGTTGCCGAAAGACAAGGCTTTGCAGGAGACGCAGGACTACTTCGAGGAGTGGTTCGAGAGCGCTGACACGTTCTTGAAAACGAGTAAATTGGTGCGGGAAATGCAGCGCCCGAAGGAGGCCGCGTTTCTTCTCCACCAGGCAACAGAACGCCTTTACCACTGCCTGTTTCTAGTGCGCACGCTCTACTCCCCGAAGAGCCACAACCTCAACAAGCTGCGTGATCTGGCAGAGGAAATCGAACCGGCGATGCGCACCGTCTGGCCGCGCACCACCCGCTTCGAACGGCGCTGTTATTCCCTGCTGCGCGACGCCTATGTGAAGGGCCGCTATTCCCGCGAATACGTCATCACCGAAGAAGAACTCGACTGGATCGCCGGTCGGGTCGTCGTGCTTCAGGATCTCGTGCGCCAGGCCTACGAAGCCCGCCTCGAAAAGCTCTCCCGCGCCGCCTGATGGGGGCGGCGCGGCGCCGCGTCATGCGGCTTCGCTCACCTCGATATCCAGCGTCAGTTGCAGCACGTCATCGCCGTCGATGACGTGCTCGAGCCGCAGGGTTTCCGCGCCGCAGGCGAGCGTGATCCAGTCGAATTTCCAGTCCATTTCGATCGCTTCACCGAGCCCTTGGCGCGTGAATTTGACCATCGCGGCGCCCTCGCTGGCGATGGCAAACCGGCAGGCGGGACCGCCTGGAATCCAGTGTCCTCGCACCAATGTGCCGTCGGAAAACGCGAGCGAAAAACCCTCGATCTGTCCGCGTGCAGGCACATCGAGAACGGTCTCGATATCGCCTGTTAGCACCAGTTGGTGACCCGCCCTCGATTCAATTCGCACGCCCATGATCTGCTCCCTTTCGCGACTCGCTGGATGATCCACGAGTGGAACATATAGCGAACAAATGGAGCGGCGTCATGGAGATGATAGCGGGTGGAAAACGGCGAATTTTGGTGCTTTGGGAGGCGGGGTGCCGGAAAAGGGCGAATATGCAAGATAAAGCGAAGCTTCGCTTCTTGGCCCTTTGGGTGCCATGTCCTTGTCTGCACATCTTTTTTGGAGGAGGCGGATTGTCTCGCGGCGTGCGAGCGAGGGAGACAATTGCAGTGTCATGATGCCGGTGAGCCGCAGCAAAGCTGGGCTTTTCCGCGAGATACTTGAGACAGGGGCAGGGGGCTCGCCATATCGTGGGCATGCCCAACGATGACGACCGCTTCGAGCCTCGCCTCAGCCGCTCCCGTCGCGACAGCGGTGGCATTGGCAGTGGCAAGACCGCGGGCCGGGGCCTGCGCGGCAAAGTCCTTGAGCAGGTCGCGCGGCGCGGCGGCAATCCGCGTGGCAGTGGCGCGTCGTTTGCTCCGGCAAAAGGCAAGGCATCCGGGCGCTTCAATGCGCGCGGTCGCGGGGCGAAAGTTGCGGCCAGTTTGCCGGGCGGGTCCGGGTGGTCGTTCGATCATGATAGCGGCATTCGCGTGCGGCCGCGCCGGGTGACGGTGAAGGCGCGGGTGGTGAAGCTCGCGGGCAAGGCGGCGGCGGTGCAGAAGCACCTCGGCTATCTCGAGCGCGACGGGGTCACCCGCGACGGTGAACCGGCGCGGTTCTATTCCACCTTTACCGACGAGGTCGACGGCCAGGCCTTCGCCGAGCGCGGGCAGGACGATCGCCACCACTTCCGCTTCATCGTTTCGCCCGAGGACGGGCCCGAGTTCGAGAACCTCAAGTCCTTCACCCGCGATCTCATGGCGAAGATGGAGCAGGACCTGGAAACGACGCTCGATTGGGTGGCGGTCGATCACTTCGACACCGGCCATCCGCACACGCATATTCTCGTGCGCGGCAAGACCGAGGACGGCAAGACCCTCAACATCGCCGGCGACTATATCGCCCACGGCATTCGCGCCCGCGCTTCCGAGATCATGACCCGTGACCTCGGTCCGCAAAGCGAGATGGAGGTGCGCCAGCAGCTCAGCCAGGAAGTGGATGCCGAGCGGCTGACCCGGCTCGACCGGACTATCCTCGCCCAGACCAGGGACAACGTTGTCGACCTCACCCACATCGAAGGCCCGATGGCGGGGGATGCCGCCCACCAGCAGCTGCTTGTCGGCCGGGCCCGGGTGCTGGAGCGGATGGAGCTTGCCGAGAAGACCGGGCCGCTGACCTGGAAGCTCAATTCCGACATCGAGCAGACTCTCGGCGACATGGGGCGGCGCGGAGACATCATTCGCACCCTGCACCGGGAGATGACGACCGGGAAATGGCGCAGCCTGCCCAGCCTGAAACTGGCGCCGGAAGTCGATTCCCGACCGATGGTCATTCATGGGCCTTCCGATCGCAGGACTGGCGATCTCGAACAGACCCGCGAGCCGATCATCGGCAAGGTGATCAAGCGCGGCGCGGCGGACGAAGATCACGAGCGGCGCTATCTGGTCGTCGATGGGATCGACGGACGGAGCCACTACGTCGATATCGGTGGCAACGCGGAGCCCACGCCGATTGGTTCACTGGTCAGGCTCGAACCGAAGCAGGCAGCCCTTCGCGTGTCCGACACCACCGTGGTGGAGGTCGCGGCGGCGAACGGAGGCCGGTACAGCGTCCAACTTCACCTCAGGCACGATGCCAATGCCACGCAGACTTTTGCCGAGGCACATGTACGGCGGCTGGAGGCGATCCGCCGCGCCACCGGCCGTCTCGACCGCGAGCCCAGCGGCGAATGGAACATCGCGCCCGATCACCTCGACACGGTCATGGCCTACGAGCGCGGCAAGGAGAGGGCCGAGCCTTTCCGGATCGAGGTGCTCTCGCCCAAGTCCATCGAGCACCTGGCCGGCGTGCAGGCCGAGACCTGGCTCGACCGCGAGTTGGTGGCGGATAACAAGCACGAGATTGCAAGCGAGGGCTACGGCGGCGAGGTGAAGAAGGCGCTGGACCTGCGCCGCCAATGGCTGATCGAGCAGCAACTCGCATCGGCCGAAGGAACCGAGGTGATCTACAACCGGAACCTGCTGCGCATCCTGCGGGAGCAGGAGGTGAGGGCGGTCGGCGCCCAGATGGCAAGGGATCTTGGTATCCCGTTCGTGGAGGCGGAAACCGGCAAGCGGATCGAGGGCATCTACCGGCGCAGCGTTGATATGGTTTCGGGGAAGTTCGCGGTCGTCGAGCGCAGCCGTGACTTCACGCTCGTCCCCTGGCGCCCGGAGCTGGAAAAGCAGGTCGGCAAGAACGTCTCGGGCGTCGTCCGCGAGGTGGGCGGGGTGAACTGGACGATCGGGCGGCAGCGGAGCGCGCCGGGGATTTCTTGAGGCAGGCGGTATCGGCGGTACCCGGCCGCAGCGAGAAAGCGGTTGACCACATTGTCCAAAGTTGGCCGTTCCGCGCCGTTCCGCGCCGTTCCGCGCCGTTCCGCGCCGTTCCGCGCCGTTCCGCGCCGTTCCGCGCCGTTCCGCGCCGTTCCGCGCCGTTCCGCGCCGTTCCGCGCTGTTCAACGCCGTTCAGCGCACTTCCCGCCACGGATCTCTGGGCGGACAATATCCGCCGATGACCGATAAGCGCCCACAGGCACCCTTCCTGCACGGAATGGATGCAGCGACAATCACGGTGGATCGCTTGCTCGAATTTTCGGCGCCAAAAGGACGGCCTGGGTTAGCCAGATCGCGAGGACCTTGATGAAAACGTACAAGACCCGCCACCAGCTGTTTCTCCCGGAGGACATGAGCCGCCGTCTGGCTCATCTCGCGGGCACATCGGGCAAAGCGCGTTCCGAAATCCTCGTGGAGGCATTGGATGCCTGGTTCAACCGCCGCGAGGCGCCGAAGGACAATGAGGTCATTGGTTCGCGGCTCACGCGGATCGAGCGTCAGCTTGACTGGCTGCGCCGCAACGAGGGCCTGGTCTGGGAAATTATCGCTCGGATGGTTCGCCACCAGTTGATCGTGGGCGCGCAGGCGCCAATTTCGAAGGAGGCGGAGGCCGCTGGGGCAAAGCTCTTTGCTACGCTCATCGATGAAGTTGCTGACCGGCTGGCCGGTGCAGCCACGGAAGAAAGCGCAGATCCCGCGATCCGTAAGCTGAGGTCGTTCCAGTGAGTGGGTCAGATACCAGATTTAGATCCGACGGTCCGCACTATTCCGAGCCGCTTGCTGTTCGCATTCCGGAAGCTTGTCGGATGATCGGCATTGGAAGATCCAAACTATATGAACTGATCGCGGACGGAACCATACAAATCGTTAAGATAGGCAGCATCACCGTCATTCCGGTGGGACAACTGCGTGCACTGGTGGAGAGGAAATGAGACGCTGTTTTCCTGACTGCCTATAATCCCGCCATAGGGGGGGCAGGTTTCTAAGGCGGCCTAAATGGCAGCAAATGGGACATTCGCGACAGTCGGGTTCGGAGCGATGACACCAGGATAACGGACATCGCAGGCTTAATGAGCCGACGTCGTTGCCGCCGACGTAACTGTCGCTGGGCGGCCGCGCGACGCGCCTAGATAGCCGCCGTTAGTTCACCACTGGGTACCGGCTTGGAGGCAGCAGCACCGCGGCCCATAACAATCGATCATGGGTCACAGCTCGTAGAGATGAAGCCCCATTGCGGTGCCAAGCGGGTACCAGATATTTTGCCAGCGAACCTTTGCGAGCTCCGTCCCCACAAAAGCGGTTTCGTCGTTTCCCTTTCGTAGAAGCTTGCCTCCCGACAGGAACTCGAATTTCTGATCGCCGAAGACGCTGTCGCTTAGCTTAGCGGGCAGCACCGACCGGAGCGGAAGCACGTAGATGGGATCATCCGCCACCAAAAAAAACTCGTCGAATAGGTGGGCGTAGCTCTCCATGTGGAACCCAAGTTCGGACGAATAAAGGTCATCCGTCACGATGTTGATCCGGACCTCGCCCTTGTCGTACTCCGTCGTCTTTCCGTCTAATGCCTTGAGGTAGTGCTCTTCCTCCGGCGGAAGGAATACAAACGCGGTGATAAAGGACTTCTCGTGCAACCAGCCCACGGCGTGGGTGATGAATAAATCGAGACTGGGGAGCTGCAAATTTTTTTCAGGATAGAGGTTCTGATAAAATCGCTTTGCCTTCGACATCTGGCGGATCAGAAATTGGTAGTCGATGTACAGCACGCGATACTTCGCAGGCGCACGTTGCATGCGCTCCTTGTAAGTCTCTCGCACCTCGCGCACGCACGCGGCTGGGTCGCGATTGATCTCCCGTCCGGTGAACCGAATGACCGAATAGCCAGCCCGCGTGAGATATCTCTGTCTGATCGCGTCTCTCTCGAGTTGCTCTTTGGTTGAATGATATGCGTGACCATCAAGCTCGATGATCAGCCGGGCATCCTTCAGGATGAAATCAACGCGATATCTTGCGTGCTTTTCAGCGTCTCCGAACCAATGCTCGCTCTCAATCAGGTCGGCCAAGTCGCCGAGCTCAGCTGAAAATTGCTTCTCGATGTAGGATGGACCTCGGTCTCGATACCAAGCTGGAGGCGATTTTGGTTGTCCGGGATAACGCATGGATGTCCTGAAGATGATAGGTAAGTCGGGTTGAGTCTATAGGATGGCAATGAGGGCTGCGAATAACCCTCATCGCTTCGGGCGGTTCTGGAATACTTCAAATTTGTACGGGCCCGACATTGCTTCTTGCTGATTTTTCACTGAGAATTAGCTATTTTTCACAGGATGTGAGGGACGGTCGGATCAGAGCCTCAGGGAACAGCTGCCGGCAGGCAGCCTTCGACGGTTTGAAGAGGAACTTGTATCTCTCATGTGACAAGGTCGGCATTAGGGTCTGCTGCTGATAACTGCCCATTACGGCGTAGGTCCAGATGCTCGGTATAAGCAGAAATGTGTGAAGTTGGGCGGCAGGCATCAAGTCGGGCGTACATTGACTTAGCGAGGCTCATCAGAATCTTGCGACATCCCGGGTTTCTCCCCATAAGCGAGTGCGCCGGCTGTCGCAGCGACGCGGCCGGAAGGGGGGAGCGGATTGTCGACCATGTGTGCGGGAACTCAGGCCACTGTCTTGGTGCCGGTACGGCAAGCGCGCATGTCGGCGGGAGCGCGCTGCGTTGGCTGACGCTCTGCTTGCCCAAGACATTGTAGACGGCGCGACAGTGCGCGACCGGCCGAACCTGTTCGTGATCGGCAGTTTCGACCGGCGTATCACCTTCTACTCCCAGCAAGTGCGGGCGCTGTCGCTGATCCACGCATTAAAGGAACTCGGCTATCTCCACGCCAATCCGCGGATCGCCGTCATTGGCGGGGGGGCGGCCGGAGTCACCGCTGCAGCCGCCGCCGCGCTCATCACCGGGTCGCAGGTCGTCCTTTTCGAGTCGGCTGATGCACTGCTGCCCCTGCAGTCGACGACTGATCGCCGACGGCTCGATCCGCATATCTACGATTGGCCAGCGCACTACACGACCGACCCCATCGCTGACTTGCCGATCCTGGACTGGGAGTCCGGGACGTGCCGCGCCGTGCGCGACGATGTTTTGCTCGGGTTCGAAGACATTGTCGTCAGGCTGGCGCCGCGCCTCGAGCGACGGCTGCGCCATCGGGTCACCGGGCTGACGCGGACAGCGGACGGCTATCAGCTCGATATCACCGAGCTCAATGCCCCGGCGATAGGCGCGGAGCTGCACGAACAATTTCACATGGTGTTTCTTGCTGTCGGGTTTGGGCTTGAGCCCGGCGAGCCGATACCGTCGATACAAAGCGCCAGCTACTGGACCGATGCCGGCGTTCCGGTTGCCGAGTTCGCAGGCCGGCCGACCCCGCGGTTCTTCGTCAGCGGTGCGGGGGATGGCGGCCTAATCGATTTCGTGGCCGCGGGAGCGCGCGATTTCGATCATGCCGGGATGATCCGGCTGATCTCCGAACATCCTGGCATCGCGGCGCTGAAACCGGCCCTTGCCGCAATCGACGTGCGCGCCCGCGCCGAGGATGCCAATGGCGCCCGCTTCGATTTCTTAGCCGCCTATGACGCCGAGCTGCTGCAGCCGCTCACTGATATCGGCCTCGTTGCCGCAGTCGCCCAGCAACTGCGACCCGGCGTGCAGCTGACGTTCCAGACCCCGCATGCCGAGCTGTTCGACGTCTCCACGGCAACGCTCAATCGGCTCGCCGCCTACCTCACCATCAAGGCGTGCGCCGGTGACGCCCAGCGGTCGTTCCGGCATCTCCATTGCGGTGTCGTTGCACGGATCGACGCCCCCAATCCAGCTCCGGACGTTGCCCCGTTTTGGCTTGATTGCGCCGGGGAGACGGTCGCGGCGGATGCGGTGATCGTTCGGCGCGGCCCCCAGCGCGATGTGGTGCGAGCGCCCTTTGCCGCGCACCTGGCGAGTTTCGACGTGACTCATAAGGAATGGCTTGCCCGCCACGGCGAGGCGACGCTCGTCCCGAAATTGTCGGCATCAGCACGGTTCTTGTTCAGGGAAGCGGCACGCAGTGCGAATATCCTCGCGCCGCGGCTGCAACGGCTGGCAGCGAATCAGCTTCCCATATCTGTGCAACTGCTGTGCGAAGGCGCGAACATCCGCTGGTCCGGCCCGGTTCCGGCGGACCAGCTCATACGATCGTGGAGCGAGCAACAGCCTTTCGAGATCATATTACCCGATGCTCCCGACCAGCTGGGCGCCGTCGCAGGCGCGGTGCTGCGGGTCGCCTGCCATAGCGGCAATTGCCGGATCCACGCCGCGCCCGGACTGTGGAGCCAGCTCGTCCGCGAGCTCAGCCTGGAATCGCCGCATGCCGAAGGGATGGCGATGCCGGCGATCGTCGCCGGCAATCCCGGTGGTGCTGCCCAGGATCCGGTCTCGCTGCCGTCCGACATTCTGGCGCGCCGGATCCACCGCTCGCTCGATGCCTGGCTGCTCGAGCGCCTGGACGCGCATCTCCAGCCGTTCTTCGCGAGCAACGCCGATCCCGGCCGCCCGATCAACGTGAAGATCGCGCAGGATCTTCGCGATGCAATGGCCGCGACATGGGCGGTCTGGCATGCGTCGTTCACCGATGACCCGGCACTGCTCAATCACTTCCTGCGCCTGATGATTTGCGCGGTCGACGAGGATGACCATCGTGACGCGGCACAGATCCTGGTCGGTCCCAGCAAATGGCCAGTGATCCTGCGCGGTACCGCGGTCGCGCTCGCCATCGCCGCAGCCTGGGACGCGACGTCGCCGAAAAGCGCCAGACCGGGTAATCTGGTGCGCCTGCGTGACGGCGATAGCGAATGGGCTGGTCATGGCTGCGCGGCCGATATGATCAATGGTGACGAGATGTCACTGTGCGCCGCATCCTTCATGTGGCAGACCCAGTTCGTCATCCTCGTCGTTAAAACGGCCATCGAGATCAGCCGGATCGCCGAGCGGCCATTTGCGCAGATCGACACCGACCAGCCTGGGCTTAGCGATACGGGTGGCTCTGGTCCGGTGATCATGTCGATCAGTCGCGATTTCATCGACGCGGCGGCGGCCGGCCTGGCCGAGCTGCGTACTTTGCTGGCAGCAGTCGAGGCGCGGCATTTCGAGGTGCTCGAGAAGACGATCATGAAAGGCGCGGCATGACCGAGAGTGCGACGGTGTCACCCGGACTGGCGGACTTCGCGGAGCGGCTGCGCAGGGCGGCGCTGGCGCTTGACCTTGAGGTGGAGGATCGGCCCGAGCTGGCGAGCGCGACGTTCAATGGCGGATCGACCAAGTCGACGACGCTCAGTCCGACCGATCTGCCGGCAGAGAGCCATGCGATCCGGATCGACCGCTTCAACATCGTGCTGGGCATCCTCCCCGAGGTTGCTGCGATGGAAGCGGTGCTTGAGACGCTGCGGCGCTGCCGCAACCAGTGCGTCGTCGCACGCTCGTTCCTCGGGACCAACGAGACGCTGGATCTTCAGCTGATGCTGCTCGGTCCCCGCGCGAGCGAGCGGCAGGAAGCTTGGCGCGCAATGGCGTTGATGGTCGAACGCGATGACCGGGTCGCGCGCAAGCTGGCATGGCTGCGACCCGAAGATCCGCTGAATGACGAAGAGAGTTTCGCCGACTTCCTCAAGCGCACTTTCCTTGCCCGGCCGTGGGTCCATGCTGACGGCCAATTTGAGGACGTGGCGCTCGACGCGCTGAGCGGGACGGGTGCAACCGCGCCGGGTCTGCCGCGGACGACGGCGGACGAATGGGAGCGGATCGCGCTCGACGAGAAGAAGACACCGGATGATATTGTCGCGGCGTTGGTCAAATCCTGGGAGCGGAGGGGACAGGCATGAGCGAGATTTTTCTCTCCCGCATCGCGATCAGAGACTTCCGGACCTTCGGCGACTTCGCGATAGACATTCCAGCAGCACCCGGTCTTGTTCTGCTCACCGGGACCAACGGCCTCGGCAAAAGCAGTTTCTTCGATGCGATCGAATGGGGGCTGACCAACAAGATCCGGCGGTTCGAACCTTATATCAACAAGGGTCGCAAGAAGCTTGTCGAGAAGGACTATCTCACGCGCCGGGGCGCCGAGCCCGGATCGCATAGTGTCGCGCTGACCTTCTCGGACGGGGACGCCGTCGAGCGCAGCACCGCCGGCGGGACGTCCATGGCGGACATTGTCGCGCAGCTTGCGCAGCCCGATCGCCGCACGATCAACGATCTTGGGACCTATCTCGCCCTCACTCATTTCCTTGGCCAGGCAGCGCAGCAGCGGTTCACCAGTCGCGACCCGCAGGACCAATGGCAGGCGCTCAAGGGACCAAGCGGCATCGACCGACTCGAACGGATCCGCGCAGGGTTGCGCGGGCGACCGACCATCGCGGCTTTCACACGAAGGCTCGACGCCGAACAGGCCGTCGTTGCTGCTCTCGATCGGGAAATTGCCGATTGGCAGGGATGGATGACACGGCTCGAGCGGCTCCGCGCGACCGCGCGCGCCACGGGCGTGTTGACGGCCGACGAAGTCGCTGCGCGGATCGACCAGGTCGAGCGCGACCTTCAACAGCTTGCGGCAGGTCAGCCGATTGCCTTCACTGGCGAAGGCGTCGCGGCGCGCCTCGCAGCGCTCGGGGACCGGATCGGTGAGGCATTGCGGACCGCCGGTGAGCGCAGGATGGCTTTGGAGGCGCTCTCCGACATGCCCGCGCAGTTCGCGGTCAGCCAGGCGGAGGGACGGCTTGACCATCCAACGCTCGTCCGGCTGCGCAGCGTCATCAGCGATGCGCAGGCGCGGCTCGATCGGGCATCGCCGCTCGTGGGTTCCGCCAATGACGCAGTGACCGCGCAGAATGCCGCGATAGCCACGATCGACCAGAATATTGTAGTGCTCGATGCGGCACGAATCGATCTCGCCCGCCGTGGCCAATTGGCCGCGCTGGTGTCGACCGAGCAGGAGGATCGAACGGCGCTTGCCGACGCGATCGCGGCGTACCGCACCACGATGGCGGAAGCCGACGCAACGATTAACCAGTATGGCGAGGCCAGTGCCGAAGTCGCACGGCTACGGAGCCTAGCCGCGTCGGCCCGCGCGCTCAACGAGGCGATGGCGGATTGTCTTGATCTGGAAGGCCAGTTCGGCGCCGCCGAGGCCGCATTGGCGCAGGGACGTGAAGCCGCCGCGCGTGCTTCGGCGGAACTGACGCCACTCGAAAAGCAGCTGGCAGAACTCGACGGCAAGATTGCCGACGCGCAGCGCGAACGCGCCGAGGCCGACCGTCACGCGTCGGCGATTAGCGCAGCCTTGTCACAGCTTGCCAGTCACATCCATGAGGACGACACCGACTGTCCGGTGTGCCGCACGCAATTCGAAGCGGGCACCCTGAAGGCGCTTGCCGACGCAGCGGCGTCGGGGAGCGACCATCGCCTCGCAAAAGCCGATGACGCGCTTGAATCCTTGCGTGCCACCCGCCCGGCGCTCAGCGATGAGATCCGTCGCCTTCGCGGGATCGTGGCGGCGGTCGACGGACTCGAACGGAGCGCGAGAGCCGCCGCCGACGCCGTGACAAATGCGCGCGCCAGCATAGCCCAGACGCTCGCGACGACGCCCGAAAGCGACCTTGCCGCGCTGGCCGCGGCCCGATCGCGTGATGCGGATACTGCGCTTGCAGCTGCAGAGGTTGCGCTCGAACCCTTGTCGGCGAACGCGGCGGCAGCGACCGAACAGCGGTCGAGCGTTGCAGCCGATCTCGAGGATCTGACCACGCGCGACAGTCAGTCCGGAACACGACTGGCGCAGTATCAGGCAGAGGACAAGGCGTGCGCCGATCGCATCGCCGCGCGCAATCTGTCGAACGCCACGATCGGTGAGATCGAGGCCAGATTGACGGCGGAGCGCGAGCGCGGCGAAGACGCGCGGGGTCGTCTGGCACAACTGACCGAGGCGGCGAGCACCGCCAACGCAAATGTGCAGCGCGAACAGGCGGCACTTGACCTTGCGCAGCGCGAGCTTGCTGCGGCCGAGGTGACGCGCGGGACCTCTGAACAGGCGGCGCGGCAGATGCAGCAGCGCTGGACGCGCGCTGGCCTCAACGACATTCCTAGCCAGGCGGACTATGATCGCGGCCTGTCCGCCATCGACGCGGTCCTGACGGGGTTACGGTCCCTCGCCGAACGCCAGCTCGTGCTTGCCCGCGACAATGAAGATGCGCTGCTACAGGGCGAAATCGACGAGATCCTCGCGTCGATGCGGGTGACCGGAGGCGACGATTTCGTCAAGGATCCGACGGCGTATCTGGCAGCGCTCAAAACGAAAGTCGAGGCAGCGCGGGCGGCGGTCAAACTCACGACTGCGGCGCGCAATGCGGTGAAGCGCTATTCGGAGGATCTTCAGAAGCAGGCGGACGATTTTTCGGCGCGAGTGCTCGATCCGCTCAATACGGTGATCGACGACTTCAACGAGGCGATGCTGAGCACGCCGGGTGAAAGCATTCAGTTCAAGGCCGATACGAGGGTCGATGCGACCAGCTTCGGGATGGCGCTGCGCTACCGCGAGAAGGTCGACAATGCTATCGAGACGAAGAAGGATCTGCCTCCGCAGGTCGTGCTGAGCGAGGGCCAGCTAGCCGCAAACGGTTTCAGCATCCTGTGCGCGGCGAGCACGGCCTATCAGTGGTCACGCTGGCGTGCGCTGCTTCTCGACGACCCGCTGCAGCATAACGATATCATCCACACGGCCGCCTTTGTCGATGTGATGCGCAACATGGTCGAGCTGAACAGCTATCAGCTGATCATGTCGAGCCATGACCGCGGCGAGAGCGAGTTCATCGCTCGCAAATTCGATGCGGCCGGGCTTCCCTGCGCCACAGTCTTGTTGACGGCACCGTCGGATAAGGGCGTGGTTTGGAACGCGCCAGAGTATAACCAAGCCGCAGCGCGGATTTTGAGGCGGGACGCACAGCTCCCGACCGTAAGTAGCGCCTGACGTGGCTGAGAAGCCGCAAATTTAAATGCGATAAGCGCTTCAGCGTCAATGACCTTACGACCGCTTTCGGGATCGCACCGACCCCGCTTGAACGGCTAGAACTAGGGCGCTTAACTGCTGGACGGCTTTCCGCTGAGCGAATCGAAGGTTGTGGCGGAAGATGCCGTTCTACGCCCGATCGACGAACGGCGTATGTTTGGTCGCGACCTGCCGGTTACCGGACAGTCTGCACCTAGGAACGCATATTTGGCTGCGGAACGACCGCGAAGGATCGGTTTTCCCGAGCGCCGAACGCCGCATCGTGGGACAGAGTCGCCGTTCGCGGTGTCGCTACCAAACAGCTGGTTTACTGGCATAACCCGCCGGTGGTCTGTTGAGCTGGATCGGGGGAAAATGTCAGGTACGAGGTTAGCGATTTGCGCCCTGGACTGGCCAAGAGGGGCAAGACCCTACGGTTAACCTAGCGGTTTACATCCAGCTTTTTATCACCACCCCGCAGCCGCCTTATCACTGCTATTTTGCCGTCCTTGATGTCGTATGCGACTGCGTCGTAAGACCAGCAACAGTGGGACGGGATAGCGCCACCCCAACTCGCCGTTGAATTGAAATACTCCGTAAAAAGAAGCCGCCCCGTCGAGGAGTACCCAGACGAAACTGTAAATGAAACTCCTTTGGCAGCCAACTTTTTTCCGAAATCATCTAGCCATTTGATTTTGTTGGCAGCGATCAGCTTGCCGTCCTCATAAACCTGCAAGTCGTCCGAAAGTAGTGAAGCGTAGGTCTTCGCGTCTTTGGATTCGATTGCAGCAATCAAGCGGGCACCAAGATCGTCTTGGCCAGGCAAAGACGGCGGCGAAGGAACCTGTGCTAAAGTGAGCATGGGTGTAAAAAGCATCACGGCGGCAACACCTAGTTTAATCCGCATTGTTATCGCTCCTCGCCGAATTGTACCTGATGAAGACCATAGCGCACCAGAGCAGTGTCCGGAACGGGGCGGTTTCTGCTCGAACGATTTGAGATTACAATCTGACAACCTGCCATTTCGATTTTGAGAGCGCGGCTGCGCTCTTCCAAGGGCCAGGAAGGGGTGGGAAGCTGCCAATTCATGCAGGCCGCCACGGTGTAACCGCCTAGTGCCCGAGTCAGTCGTTTCAGGGGTGATTTGCCGATCCAGAAAGCGTCAGTCCGGTATCGCTTGCCGACCCGGTGGGTCAGCAACTGGGATGGTTGGCTTTCAGCCAGGCAGCGGCTATGTTGAAGAAATGGAAAAAAGCCTCTGCATCGCAATACTGCCGTTGGCCCTCATCGCATATTTCGTTCAAGGCAAGATCGCGCCCATAAAACTTATCGCTTATATGGACTTCCTATAGTGATTTCCCTCGGTGGGGCAGTTGCAGGAACGGTGATACCTGCGACCCGCGACCTTTCTCATGCCTCTGCCGAGATGCTTGTCGTCTGTATCGGCGCAGTTGGCGTCTTCGGTGCCATGTTGGCTGTGCCCGCGCTTTCTGACATCATTTTCCGACGAAAACGGGGGAACTAAGGGCGCCCTTCCGCTGGACGGCATGTCGCCCAACGCAGTCGTTCCAGCTCCCAGTTTGGTAGCCGTGCAAGCTGTCGTTCGATCAGGCTTAAAAACGGCATGGGGTGCATTTTTGAAATGCTGGCTAGCGATCGTTGCCCAAAGTGTCACGGATCGCTTTAAGAGCGGCGAAAAGCCAATTAATCAAGAACCCTATAATAATCGTAATTGCTGCCCATCCGCGCCAGTCTCCATCACCAAATAAAATGGAAAAAGCGGCCAAAGCGGCGCAAGCGCAAGCAGAGGCAGATACGCGCGCAAGCCCCATCGAACCGAAATACAACTTCTGTTCGATTTTCCGCCAATCTTCAGGAAAACTAGCATGGGGTGTTAACCGAGGTAGAGTTCGTAAGCCTAAGCTTCCGTCCAGAAACAGCATTACACTTACCAAAAAAAGCGGCAGCTTTAGCGTCTCCTTGAGAGGCAATAGGGAGGCGACCGGGAGGACAATCGCTCCCAGCAACAAAGAATACCATGGCAAGCGAAAGCTAATCATAACTGCATGATAGCTTGTTAACCCAAGGCTCGCAAAGAGGCGCTTGCGATCATCTGATTAAATTATCCGGGAACTTGAGCTAGGGGCTATCCAGCGCTCTAAACCAGACAGTCGCCTGCCGCCCCCTTGCGGACGTTTGCTGAACATCGCGATTTTTCAGATAGCGGCCATTCTGAAATTGCATAAGTTGACCGGATGGAACTTCGATCCTTCGCAATCTCAGTTATCTCCCTTTGCCTTGCAGCTTGCGGGGCCTCGCCACCAATCACTCGGAACGAGGTCAAGGAATATACCGGTTTGGATTTGTGCCCTTCTGCGCAAATCCGCGATCTGACCACCGCCGAAGAACGAAGTACTGCACCGGGATTTTCTTACCACGTCAAATTGCTGCTCGATCAGGAATGCTCTGACGATTTCAAACGCCAGCTTGCGCGTATTTCGCCTGTGGAATGCGCGGCAGAACGCGTTCAAGCAGCAGGATGCTGGGTAGAGAAGGCCAAACCGGAGAACGGCAAGCATACGTCTATCGCAGTTGAGCCCCTCGGGGCGACTTCGTTTGATGTCCGTTTCTATTCTTAAACGGCGGGAATGCCGTCAGTCAGCTTCCCACCCATGTCGGCCTTTCCGGAGCGCAGATCACTCGCCTGGAACTGGACGTTGACTGACCCCATCAATCATCGGCAGGCGAATGACCGCTAGCAGTGAATCTCGCCGTTCCTGCGGCGAACGATGAACGACCGGACCTGGTCGCGACCTGCTGGCTAGCGGACCTTCCGCACCTCGGAAACTGAAATCCGGTGCTGAGGGTCTGAAATGGGTCGTATGATCCCAAATCGAGGAGCCGATACGAGTTCCCTGTCGTCGATTTAGCGACGACAGGGCTGCGCTCAATGTCGCGGGTTGGTTAAAATTTGGTGCTGCCATGAACAGTTAATAGTTTCCCAGGCTAGCTTATCTAGGTATCGGCGTCTGATGGCCAAAGGTGTCTTCATCCATCGTTCGGACTCGACTTATGATGATAGCCCGGCCGAGCGGTACCAGTTTCCCTCGCAGTATCTTAGCCGAGTGAGCGCCTGTATCGGCGATTGGATCGTCTATTACGAATCGAGCAAGATCCGGTTGTCTAAGGGATACTTTGCGGTCGCGAAAGTGAATCGAGTAGTGCCTGACCCTTCCGCGTCGGGCATGTATCTGGCGTTGATCGAGCCGGGGTCTTACTTAGATTTTATCAACGTGGTGCCTTTCAACGGTCCACTCGGCATCGTTGAGCATGGGATCCTGAATGAGGCTGGCAAGATTTCAGGTCGTGCTCAGTCGGCGGTACGACCTCTTTCGGATCGGGACTTCAATCGCATCATTGACCTTGGCGTTGCCGAGGAGGTTGACTTCTTACCCCGCGTAAGCGCGATAGCGGATGCGACGGGCGCTGAAATGGTGCGGGAAGAGCGGGTGCCATTCGTTCACGAAATCGAGCGCGATCGCGTCGCCTATTTCGGCTCACGCCTGGTGCGCGATCGTTTGTTTCGGCGGCGGGTCGTGACGGCCTATGAGGCCCGGTGCGCAATTACGGGCCTAAAGCTTATCAATGGTGGTGGCAGGGCTGAAGTCGAGGCGGCACATATCCGTCCCGTCGAAAAGGGTGGCCCTGATATCGTGAGCAACGGTCTCGCTTTGTCGGGGACTGTGCATTGGATGTTTGATCGAGGCCTGATAAGTCTCGCCGATGACCTTGAGGTTCTGGTCAGCCGCCAGGCTAATGATGGCGAGGCGATCCGTGGGCTGATCAATCGCACCGGCTTTGCGCTACCTCCGGCGCATATTGCGGATCGGCCTCATCCGAGCTTCTTAAGCTGGCATCGAGAGCACTGCTTCAAGCATTGAGAACGGGCTTTCTGGCTAGTTCAATCCGAAGTGACATGTAACAAAACCTCTGATATTCTGGTCATGAATCCGAGGATTTGTTACATGCCTGCCCCTTCTGAACCGCAAAACGCCAGACTGCTCCGCCTCCTGGGGGCGGGTGCGATGCTGCGCGCATCAGAGCTACGCGCAGCAGGCATCAACCCCCAGACGATCTCCAGGGCGGTTGAAGCCGGAAAAATCGAACGGATCGGGCGGGGCATTTATCAAAAACCTGATGCTGAGATCGAAGAAGGTCAGATTTTTGCTGAAGCCGCGCTCAGGGTTCCCAAAGGAATCGTCGCGCTCGTCTCTGCCCTCGCGTTCCACGATCTGACTGACCAGATGCCCCGCCGCGTTTGGATGGCAATCGGAGCCAGTGATTGGGCGCCGGTGCAATCCTACCCGCCGATACGGCTGGTCCGCTTTGCCGATACCTACCTCCGACATGGCATCGAGCAACACGCGATTGCGGGCGTGCAAGTGCCGATATACTCGGTCTCGAAGACGCTGGCGGATGCCTTTCGCAACCCAAAGCTGGTGGACCGGTCGGTCGCCATCGAGAGCCTGCGCGCCGCACTTCGCCTTCGCAAGGCGACACCGGCCATGATTGCTACCGCCGCGAAGATGGGCGGAGCCTGGAAAGCGATGCAGCCCTATCTCGAAGCACTCACCTCAAATGGCTAAGGCGCCTGTCAATATCGCGAAGTCCGTCAAGGATCGCTTGCTCTACATCGCCCGCAAGGAAGGGCGCGCCTTCGACATAGTCTTGGTGCGCTTTGCTCTCGAACGCCTGCTGTACCGCCTTTCCCTGACCGAGCACCGCGATCGATTCGTTCTGAAGGGCGGAATGCTCGTCACCGTCTGGATCGACGACGAAAACCGCGTAACGCGAGATGCAGATTTTCTCGGGCATGGTGATTCCGACCCTAATCGGCTGATAGTCGACTTCCGCCAGATTATGGCGGGCGAGGGTGATGATGGTCTCGTATTTGATCTGGATGCATTGTCAGCCGAGGTCATCCGCGAGGAGATGGAATATGGCGGCGTCCGTCTGAAAACTGCTGCCTATCTCGAGAGGACGCGCATCCCGGTTACGATCGACATCGGTTTCGGGGATGCCATGGTCGATGCCACCCAGCATCTCGATTATCCGACTTTGCTTGACCTACCTGCGCCCCAAGTACGGTCATATCCTCCCGCTAGCGTTATCGCCGAGAAATTTCAGGCGATGGTGGCGCTGGGCGTCATTAACGGGCGTATGAAGGACTACTATGACCTGTGGGCCATTCCTCGCGCGATAGAAATAACCCCGGATGATCTTGATGCTGCGATCCGCGCGACCTTTGAGCGCCGCGAGACTGCGATCCCGTCGGAGCGGCCACCGGGGCTCTCGTCAGAAATGAGCAGTGACAGCGCGAAGCAGCGGCAATGGCGGGCCTATGCTGCCTCACTCGAGCTTGAAAATCTCTCGCTAGAGGCCGTGATCGATGCAGTATGGGATCTGGTTGGCCCATCATGTGTTCGTTTGACTGGCAAGGCGTAGCGGGCTCTGAAAATACTAGCGGACTACGTCACTATCCCAATTGCGATCGCTGATCGTGCGGTGGGCGCAGCACCATTTCGATGAGGCGATCTAGGATATCGAGCTGGATTGAACCGAGCGAAATCTGGATGAGGGGATCGGTGCACCGTTTCGAGCGCACACGAAGACGCAGACAATCACCCCTCTAGAAAGGCTCATCTTTTCGAATATGGCTACCACAACCTTTCGGTTTGGCTCAGCTATGGAACGTTTCGGCGATTCGCCTATTTGTTGGGGGTAGAATTGGGGGTGGAATTTTTCTTTTTTTTTTAGAAATTGGTAATAAATTCAGTTAGATAATGGAGGCCATTGGGTCCCTCCTCCGCTACCATCACTTCCCATAAAGACTTTTATTTAGCCGAACCTTAGCGGCATCACACGTTCAGCTGGCGCCGTTGTCGTGGTCGTCAGACCAGCGGCGTGCTTCGGCGAGGGCGGTTCGGGTGGCGGCGCCGATTATGGGTTGGACCGGAACGATGTGCACGTTGCTGGAAGGCAGCAGTTTTCCCGATCGGCGGAATTGTTCGGCCAGGCCGTCGCTGACGCCGCTGAGGTAGAGCGTGCCGCCTTGCTTCGACAGTCGGTGGGCGTAGTCGTCAAGCACTTCGATCAGGGTGGCGTCCACCGCGCTGTGGCCGCGCATGCGCAGGATGACTGCGGGCTCTTCCGCTCCGGCGGGATCCGGCAGGTTTTCCTGAAGGGTCCGCGCTCCCGCGAAGAACAGGCTTCCCCAGACGTCGAGGACGAGGATCTGGTGGCTGGCGAGGGCGGCCGGCGGGGGCTGTTCCTCCGCCTGTCCGTCAGGTCGCTGCACCACCATCCGCATGGACACGTCCGTGGCCGAGGACGAGACGAAATAGACGATCGTCACCAGTACCCCGATGCCGACTGCTACGGGGATGGATAAGGCCAGGCAGGCGCTGAAAGTCGCGACGATGGCGAGCCGCGCGCCGCCTCCCACGCGCCAGATGGAGAGTGCCTCGCGCCAGTTGATCGCGCTCGCTCCGGCGCTGACCATCAGCGCGGCGAGGCCGCTCGTCGGGACCAGGCCGACCAGATTGGGGATGAGCAGGATGAAGACCAGCAGCCAGATCCCCGCGCTGATGCCGGCCCAGCGGGTCGCGGCGCCGAGGCTGACGTTGAGGGCGGTCTGGCTGACCGACCCGCCTACGCCGATCCCCGACATCAGGCTGCTCGCGCAATTGGCGACGCCTTGCGCCATCATGTCGCGGGAGACGTTCGCGCGGCGGCCGTGGGCGACGGCAAGGCCTTGGCTGACCCCGGCACCCTGTATCGCCACGACCACGGCGATGGCGAAAGCCGATCCGACGAGGTCGAGCGTCAAGCTGTCCAGCGCCGGCAGGCGCGGCAGCGGGAACCCGCGCGGAATGGGGCTGCCGCTGGCGACAGTGGGAACGTCGCTCCATCCCAGTGCCGCCATCGAGAGCGTCGGGACGGCCAGTGCGAGAAGGGGGGACCAGAGGCTGAGCCGTGTGCGGCGCAGTATCAGCAGCAGCGCCAGAGTGGAGAGGCCGATAATCGCGGTATGGGGCGCGATCCGGCCCATATGGAGCAGCCGCGAGAGCAGGGGGCCGACTTCGGCGGGCGGCTGCGGAGAATAGCCAACCAGCGTGGGTAATTGCGAGAGGATCAGCATCACCGCCACGCCCAGCATGAAGCCGGTCATCACTGCATGGGAGACGAAGCGCACGAGCCGGCCGGCCTGCAACAGTCCGAACAGGACCAGGAAGCCACCGGACAGCAGGACCAGCAGCATCAGTGCGCTGGTGCGTGCCTCGCCGGAGAACGCCGCAAGCGCCTCTGCGGCCATGACGGCGGAAGCGCTGGTGGTCGCGACGATCATCAACCGGCTGCTCGTCAGCATGCCGCCGACTGCAGGGCCTATCGCGGCGGCATAGAGGCCGGCAACCGGGTTCACGCCGATCAGCGCGGCGGTTGCGAGGCCATCGGGAAGGGCCACGACCGCGTCGACCAGCCCCGCCAGCGGATCGCGGATCCAGCCTCTGCGCCCGGGCGATGTGTCCTGGGCTGTGCCGCTGGTGTCAGCTTCGGACATCGGCTGGGCTCACGCATCAGTTTCTACAGGACAGCACGCTATCGATTCCTTGCTCCGAGGCTATGGGGGCTTTCCCTGTGGCCGTAAGGGCACATACCGGAAGGGCGCGAGGGCACGCGGATCCGCTGCGCAACTCGATGATCGTGCGTGTGGGCGCTGCAGCATGTCCGGAGCGTTCGACGCACCCTTTCAGGCAGGAAATGGCGATCGGGTATCCGCGAGGTCCGGTTTTCGGCAGCGTTTGCAGGCGATGCGCCTGGCCTGCGCCGATGCTGCAGGACAGAAAAGTTCAGTTGCCACGTTAGCTAATGGGCGGTGCTGGAAACAATATCACAATAAGTAAAGAGCTATACGGGTAATTACGGAGGCGCGAAAAACCTATCCATTGTGGTTAGTCATGGACTTGGAATAATACAGCTAGAGAATCATACTTAGTTACGCTATTGATCCGAAGCGCAAATTGCTGCGTACTCACGGGGGCTGTGCGTATGACGAACCCGAAAATCGATTGCAGCGGCGTCGTAGTCAAGATGCCGCTCGTAAAGAACCTCAGCTATGATGAGAACCGCGCTACTGTCCTGAGCGGGTTAATCCAGGCGCTGCCGCTCGATGTCTTCGTAGTGGCGCCGAGCGGCAAGGTGGTCCTTGCCAATCTTACCGATGCGGCACTTGCGGTGCTGGGCATGGACTTCGCCCAGAGCGTCAATTCATCGTTCGAGAGCGTGCTGGAGCAGCTTCCTCTCGACCAGGAATCCCGATCGGACATTCGCGGGCACATCGTTCGCATCCTGGGCGGCAGCCTGCTGTCCGTCAGCCGCAGCTATCCCATGCTGACCTCGCGCGGGGGGGAACTGGGCGTCCAGATCACGAGCATCGCCGAGCCCTTCGGCATGATCCTGGTCGTGCTCAAGACCGGCCGCAAGGCAGGGGAGCGGCTGACGCGGCGGGCGCAGCAGGCCAGAATTCTCCTGGCGCAGGAAGAGGAGCGCCGCCGGATCGCGCGCGATCTTCATGACGGCACCGCGCAGCACCTCGCGCTGGCGCAAGTCATGCTGGAGACGGTGCGCAAGGCGCGGACTTTCGACGCCATCGAGGAAGCCTGTATCGACATCGAAAGCGCGCTCAGCACCGCGCAGCATCAGATGCGCACGCTCAGCTACGTCCTGCATCCGCCGGAACTGTCGTCTGGGGGCATCTACGAGGCGCTGGCAGCCTTCGTCAGGGGTTTTGCGCGGCGCACGGGGCTCGATGTTCGTTTCCAGAACCTTGCCGGGCGTCTGCGGCCCTCGGCCGATCTCGAGATTGCGCTTTACCGCGTCGCGCAGGAAGCGCTGGTCAACGTGGGCAAGCATGCCTTCGCCCATACCGTGGAAGTGCGCCTGACGACGGTGGCCAAGCATCTCGTGCTGGAAGTAGAGGACGACGGGATCGGCATTCCCAGCGACATCATCGAAGGACGCCGCCGCGAGGCCATGGGCGTGGGATTGTCAGGGATGCGTGAGCGCGTAGAGGCGCTGGGCGGTATCTTCTGCGTGGAGCGGCGCGCCAATGGCACGCACATCGGCGCCTATTTCCCGCAGCGGCGCCAGACCGACGCTGCGGCGAATGCGGTCAAGGCTCAACGATATTGTTCCGAACCGCATAAAGCACGAGTTCCGCCGTCGTCCTGAGCTTCAGCTTGTGCATGGCGGCGGCGCGGTGGGTTTCCACCGTCTTCACGCTGATGCCCAGCATATGGGCGATCTGCTTGTTCAGCTTGCCTTCCGCGATCAGCTGCACGATCTCGCGTTCGCGCGCGGTGAGCATGATGCTCTTGTCGGTAGAGTGGTTGGTATCGATGAAGTGTTCCAGCAGCGTTTCCGAAATCGCGCCGGAAAAGTACGGCTTGCGTTTCGCCAGGGCCTTGGCCGCAGAGACCAGATGCACGCCGCTGTCCGACTTGAGGACATAGCCGCGGGCACCGGCGCGCAGGACATCTATCAGGATGCTTTCGCGATCGTGCATCGTGTAGATCAGTATTTCGGTGCGCGGCAGCTCGTGCTTGATCGCGCGGGTCAGTTCGAGGCCGTTCATCAGCGGCAGCGAGTAATCCAGGATGGCGATGTCCGGCTTGGTTTCCACCGCCAGGTTCAGCGCCTCGCGGCCATCGGCCGCTTCCCCCACGACCTGGAAATCGGCATGCGATTCCAGCAAGGTCCGAACGCCCTGGCGCATCGCCTGATGATCGTCAGCGATAAGGATTCTGCTTGTGATCGGGCGCATTCGACCCCCCCTTTTTCTAGCGGCGTTGCAGGTGCCATCGGTTGGCTGCGGGTCTATCTTCGTTCCGTCATGACCCCGTTCAATCGGGAGTTTCCCTAGCATTCCGGCATAAGTTCTCCACAATTCCGACGAACGGCGAACGCAGATGCAAAGGCACTTTTCCAAGTCGAATTGTTCTCCTGAATTTTCAGGAGAGGTTCGCCTTTGAAACCGGGCCGGATATTGATATTAAATATTTGAAAAATAGCCAGAGGTTCAAAAGGTAAATTGAGAACATTCTGCCGGACTAGTGTAAGCTTTCATGTCTGGTCTGGCAAAAGCCACTGCCGCTTTGCTCGCCATCGCATGGTGGAATGTATCGCGCGATAACATTGCTATCGATTTCATCCAGCGATCCTCCCGCCAGGTTTGCCCGACTGCCGCGGCGTAGTCGCCGGAGCCGCCCTTCGGGAAGGGCAACTCCGGCGACCTGCTCCACCGGCGCGGGACCGAGGGGGTACATGAGCCTCACCCCGGCGGATTGACGATGACGTAGGTAACCCCGGAGGATTGGTACTGCGGGCGATACCAGATGTTGTTGCAGCTGAAGTAGGTCACGTCGCCGCGCACCACTTTCGGGCAATTGGAAGGGAGCGTGTAGACCACCGAGCCGACGGTCGTGCTCTGGATGACCACCGTGTCCGGCTGGCTGGAACTGGCCACCACGGCTGCAGTGGTGCCGGCGACGATGCCGACGGCCGCAGCATCCCAGAAGGGATCGTCGTAGTAGCCCCAGCCCCAACCCCAGCCGGGCGGCGGGGGCGGCGGCGGCGGTCCCGGACGAGGTCCTGGTCCCGGGTGAGGTCCAGGTCCGGGGCCAGGTCCAGGATGCGGTCCGGGGCCGGGTCCAGGGCCAGGTCCAGGGCCAGGGCCAGGGCCAGGGCCAGGGCCGGGGCCGGGGTTAGGTCCGGGGCCAGGATGCGGACCGGGGCCGGGTTCGGGTCTTCCGCCGCCGCCATCGGGATGCGGCACGGGATGCTCGCGCGGGATGTCGGGATTGCGGATGCCGCCGCCGCCGCTGCCGGGGGCATGGAAGTTGCTGCGGCCCTGAAAGCCTCCGCCGCCGCCCAGCCCGCCACTCATGCGTCCGCCGCTCATATGCATGCCGCCGCCGCCGAGACGGCGCTGGGCCTCGGCCGGAGCAATCGTCGCCGCAAGGACTGCGAGCGACGTGGCAAGGGCTCCGATCCGAGCGATCCGATCGTTTCGCATGTCAGTTGCCCTCCAGGCTGGAAAGCGCGGCCAGTTGGATCGCGGTGGCGTTCTTCCCCGGAACGAAGGCGAAATCGCGCGCCGTCAGGGCAGGGGCGGTGTTCCAGGTGAGTTCCGCCACGTAAGACGGCCGGATCGGGTTCGACCGGTCTATGATCACGACCTTCAGCGGCACCGGCTTCTTGCCGCGGGCGATCCAGAGCTGCCAGTCGAGATCCTCGCCGCGATAGGCGAACTGGTCGGTTTCCTGCCCGTTGATCCGCGCGAAGCCCACGCGAACGGCCGAAGTGATGCCATCGGTCACGGGATTTTCGGACCAGTAGAACAGATCGGCAAGCGGCAAGTCGATGCCGTAGTCGAGATAGATCTTGTCCACCGTCTGGCGGATCGTCGCCGGCGCAGGCACTTTGGCATAGTAGTTCTGCCGCGGCACGTTCACGGTGAGTGATTTGCCGTCATAATAATATTCGCGGATCGCGCGGTCCGACTTCAATTGCACGAAGAAGGCGGTGGGCCGCATGACCTTGTAGGTTGCCTCATAGCCGAGATGCACGGCGATATCGGTGTCCTGCAACGTCGATTCCATCGTCGCCTTGGACTGGATCTCGAAGCTTTGCAGTGTCTTGAGATAGTTGCCCATGCCCTTGAGCGCCTGGATGGCCACCGGGTCGAGCGTCTGCGTTGCCGTGCGGGGCCCAGTGGCTGCGCTGGTGGCTGCGGTGGTCGCCGCGTCGGCTGCGGACGGGGTCTGGTCCGCAGCGGCCTGGGCGAGAGCGGGCGTCGCGGCACCCGCGAGCAGCAGCGCCAGCGTGAAGGCTCCGGCGGCAGGCCGGAAGCGCGAAACGGGCATCGGTCACTCCTTTGATGGCTGAACCGTTACAGGGTCACAGTTTCCCTGCCGGCGTCACATCCGGGGAATCCCTCTGATCGCGCTGGAATTGCCTCGGGAGATGCCAGGGTAGTCGGCGCGGCGAACCTCGGGGGCTGTCCATGGGGATGCCCGACAGCCTGCATCAGGGAGATTCCCGATAGCTGAACGCCACTGCCAACCGGATAGTTCACCTCTCGATACAAGGAGAAGGCCATGAACTCGCGAGCATTGACCCTGGCATGTTGCGCACTGCTGACGGCATCTTGCGCGACCACGCCGAAAGTAACCTTCGACGCCGATCCTGCGGCGAATTTTGCCGGTTTCCGGACGTATAGCTGGGCTTACACTGCCGCACCGCAAGGCGTGAACCCGCTGCTTACCCAGCGCGTCAAGACCGCTGTCGAGAGCGAGATGGCCAAGCGAGGCTATACCCAAAGCGGCACCGGCGATTTCGCCATCGGGTTTACCCTTGGTTCGCGTGACCGCGTGGAAGTATCCTCGCTGGGCTCCTACGGGCCCTATTTCCGTCCCTGGGGCGGCTGGGCCGGGTACAACCAGGTCGATGTGCGCAACGTGACGGACGGGACGCTGACCATCGACGTCTACGACAGCGCGAGCAAGTCGCCGGTGTGGCATGGCACTGCGACGCAGCAGGTGACCAGCAGCAGCGTCACTCAGGAAAAGGTCAATGCGGTGGTGACGGCGGTTCTCGCCAACTTCCCGCCGCCGGCAGGAGCGGCGAAATGACCGGCGAAGCGTTCGAGAACGAACGGGGCATCGCCACCCCCAGGCCCGAGCGGATCGACCTGCCTGCCGTTCCGCCTCTGCCCGACGTTGCCGGAATCTCTTCCGACGAGGCTTCGACCACTTTCTCGCGGTTTCGCAGCAATCTCTCGCGCTTTCGCACGAACCTTTCGGAGCACCGCACGGACCTGTCCGAATTCCGGACCGATCTTTCGCAGCATCGCACGGGTCTTTCCGAAAACCGCACGGAAATGTCGATGCGCCGCACCGGCATGTCCTTCCACCGGACGCGGATGAGCGCCGATCGGACGTTGATGTCCGAGATACGCACTGCGCTGTCGCTCATCGGCTTCGGGTTCACGATCTATCAGGCCTTCGCGAAGCTGCACGAAGCGGGTGTCATCGGCCAAAGCCAGACACCCCGGAACTTCGGCGTGGCGCTTATCGTGCTGGGCATATTGCTGCTGTTCGGCGGCATCGCGCGGCACGTCCAGTTTGCGCTGGAGCTTCGCGCCAGCCGAACGTCCATGACGGGCGACGGGCTGATTCACGGCGAGACGGTGTTTCCGGTTTCGCTTACCCTGGTCGTTGCGGTGCTGCTGGCTATTCTCGGCATAGCGGCGGTGCTGGGGATCGTCTTCAACATCTCCGGGATGAACTGAACGGTGGCATCGATTGCAGCAAAGACCCGCCCCGGATCCGATCGCGACATGGTCTGGATCGAAGGCGGGCAGTTCACCATGGGCTCCAACCACCATTATCCCGAGGAGCGGCCCGAACGGCCGGCCGCGGTCGAAGGGTTCTGGATCGACCGCAACCCGGTGACCAACCGGGAATTCGCGCGGTTCGTGGCGGAAACCGGCTACCGCACTTTTGCAGAGCAGGCGCCGGACCCGGCCGACTATCCCGGCGCCCTGCCGGAGATGCTGGTGCCGTCCTCGCTCGTGTTCCAGCCGCCCGCCCGCCCGGTCGATCCGCGCGGGCCGGTCAGCCAGTGGTGGTCGTTCCAGTCCGGCGCGGACTGGCGCCATCCCACCGGACCGGATAGCTCCCTGGACGAGATCGCCGAACATCCGGTGGTCCATGTCGCGCTGGTCGATGTCGAGGCCTATCTCGACTGGTCGGGACTCTCGCTGCCGAACGAGGCGGAATGGGAGTTCGCGGCGCGCGGTGGCAGCGAAGGCACCGAATTCGCCTGGGGTTCCGAACTCGTGCCGGGCGGTGTCCATCAGGCCAACACCTGGCAGGGCGCTTTCCCTTATGCGAACTTGCGCGAGGACGGGTGGCTGCGGACCTCGCCCGTCGGCACCTATCCGGCCAACGGCTATGGGCTCAACGACATGATCGGCAATGTCTGGGAATGGACCGCCGACTGGTGGCGCGATTCTCCCGGTGTGGAGCCGGTCAGGAGCTGCTGCTCCACGGCGCGGGCCAAGGCGATGCAGGACAGTGTCGACCCGAACGATCCCACGCGCATCCCCCGGCGCGTGCTCAAGGGCGGCTCGCACCTTTGCGCGCCGAACTACTGCCAGCGCTATCGACCGGCGGCGCGCCATGCCCAGCCGGTCGATACCTCGACGTCCCATGTCGGTTTCCGGGCCATCGCCAGGATCTGACGCGAATATCTGAGCCTGCAGGGCCCGGGGATCAGACCTGATCTCCGGGCTTTTCCTGTCGCCGCAGGAGCATCTGGTAAGGGATCAGCACCAGGAACCCGACTATCAGGAACAGCAGGACTGCAGCCGAAAGCGCCGCATTGGCATGATTGGCACCGGCCAGAGCCAAGGCGATTCCAGGGTGTCGCATGGCGGCGGAGATGGCGAGCGAGCCTCGGTCCGCCAGGTTGTCGCCACCAAGAAAATGGCCGCCCGCGATGGCCACGACGGCGACGAGTATCATGGCCAGAACCGTGCCATTGCCGATCAGCGCCATCATTGCCGGCCAGACTTTGATCAAGATCGGCAGTGCGGCCAGTACCAGCAGCAGGTAGGCGGCAATGGTCACGGCTTTCGTCAGGCGCGGAGCGGGCGCCTTGAGCAGGACCCGGCCAACTACAAGCCCGACCACAAGCGGGATGGCCACGCCGATGAGGATATTGCGCGCGACCACGCTTACCGGGAATTGCGCGTGAACGCCGTAGAAGCGGGCTGCCAGGGCGCCAAGGATCGGCACGAAGATCACGGCGAAGACGGCGCCGGTCGCCATGAGGCCGTAGACATAGGGCGTGTGACCGCCCGCCTTCAGAGCCTTGCCCGGCATCAGTGGGGGCACGGGCGAAATGGCCATGAGCAGGATGCCTGCTTTTGCCGCCTGGGAAAGCGGGAACAGCGCGACGATGGCCATGGCGGCGAGGATCGGGATCACCATGATCGCCACGAAGGCGGGCAGCAACAGCCGGGGGCGCCTCAGGACATAGGCGAAGTCACCGCGCGACGATGCCAGTCCGGCCGCTACCACCAGCAGGCCGAGGCTCAAGGTCAGCAGTAACGGTATCAGTTGTTTCACGATCTCCATCGGTCTTCACCCTCCGTTGTGCTTTGCGATCATTGCCTTGGCAGGAGCAAAAGTTGATCGGGGAAAGTCCCTAGCCGCCTCGTGAAATGCCGCTATCCGCCTCCTCCGTGAGGCGGCGTCGCTCAGAACGCCTCGCCGATTCCGAAGTAGATGGCCTGTGAATCCCGACCCATCGCGATGTCGAGCCGCAAGTTCGTGCCGGTCTCTGGCGAGGCCTTGTAACGCAGGCCCATGCCCACGGCGGGCAGGAACTTGCCATGGTCGAGATCTCCGAGGCTGTCTCCGATCCCGCCGATCCCGCCGAACAGGACCCCGCCGAACCTGTCGCTCATCTGTTGGCGCCATTCGATTTGCGCGGTCCACATCGCGCGGTCGCGGTAGCGGCCCATTTCGTATCCCCGAAGGTCTCCGTTCTGGCCGTACATGCACAAGTCGTAGAACGGAGCGCCCTTGGATACCGCGCAAAGGCTGCCGTGGATCGCGAGCGTGCCGGTGGAGGTCGCCGGGAAGTACCCACTGGCCGCGAACTGCCAGGTGTTATAGGAAAAATCGCTGCCCAGCGCGTCCATGTTGAAGACGCCGACGAGCGTGACATTGGCGCCCTTGCGCGGTGCGAACTGGTTGTCGCGGCTGTCGTAAGTCACGGCCGGGCCGATGCCCGAAGTCTGGCTGTCGAGCAGGTTGCCCGGTAGATTGAGATCTGGAAAGAGCGGATTCTCGCGCTTTATCCGCGAGTTCACCTTGAGAAAGCGATAGCGCGCGCCGACGTAGAAGTGCTCTGCGATCTCGTATTGCCCCTGGGACAGGATCATGGTGCCCCGGTCCTCCAGGTCCACCGAGATGTCGCGGTCGCCCGCATTGGCGCCGATGCCGTAGAACTGCATGTTGATGTCGGCATAGCCGCCGAAGAGCAGCACCTTGAAGCGGTCGTCGTCCAGCGACATGCTGTGCACCGCGCCAGCGCCCCAGCTCTTGTTGGTGGTATAGAAGGCACCGCCGCCGGTGACCCAGGGCTGGCTGGAGCCGTTGGGGTTGTAGAACAGCACTCCCGCCACGGTGAGCCCGGCCCCGACCGTCGGGTTCGACATCGGAATGGGAACGACCAGCAGGTCGGGTTTCATCTTCTTGGCGGCGGGAGGTGCCGGCGGCGCGGCTGCCGATGCGGCGGCGTCGCCGGTTGCAGGCCGGTCGTTCTGGGGGGCGGACAGCGAAGTCGTCGCGATGACGGTGTCGTTCGCCATCTGCTGTACCGGCCGGTCCTGTGCCAGGGCGGGAAAGGGAAGCCCGGCCAGCAGCAGCGTCGCCAGCATCGGGGCAGACCGGAGCGGGGCCGCGGACAGGGGCCGAGGGGGCGTGGCATCCGGCCGCTGCTGCATGGTCGGCTCTCCTTCTGGATGGGCACACGTCTTGCGGCGCAGCGGCGACCGGCAAGACGCGGCCGATCGGTGTCCGGTCAGTTCGTCGCGGCGGCCGGCGGGAAGATCTTGAGCGGCAAGGTCAGGCTCAACATGCCCGCGGTCCCCTCCTGACGGCGGCGGGCGTCGAATTCCTGGAATACGCGCACCCGGAAGGTGGCCGGGCTGCGGCCGAGGATCAGGTTATAGGCAGCCGTGCCGCCCAGCGCCGCGACCCGACCCTTGTTGGGGCCGAGCACCGCACCTTCGCCGGTATCGCCGCTGATCTGGTCGTAATAATAGCCGACGATCCCGGCGGAGAATTTCTCGGAAAAACTCTTCTCCACCGCGGCTTCGACATGAAGCTCGTTGCCGGTGTTGTAGTCGGTGACCTTGTTGTTGCCATTGAAAGTGACACCGGCCTTGGCACTGACGTCCCAGCCGGAATCGGTGTCGTGCCAGCTCGCTGCCAGCGAGGCGTCGCCGGCCCAGCGGTGAAACGCGATGTTCGCCAGCTCGCCTTCGCGGTAGTGGCCCACCGGGATATTCACGAAGCCGCCGACCTGCAGGTAGAACTTGTCCCACTTCCAGCCGAGCGACATGTTGGCGAGGGGGTCGCCGATCGCCAGGGTATTGTCGGTGCGGGAGCGGGTGATGGACTGTCCGCCGGGCCCGGCGACGATCACCGAGGCATCGACGAACGGCGCGGCCAGCGGCAGCGAGCCGCCAAGGGCCAGGGTGCCGCCCAGGAACTTGGTGGAGGGTACCCAGACCAGGGTGGTGAACTGTGCCGCCACGAAGGAGTCGAGGCCCAGCGCGACATTGCCGCCCACGACAAGGCTCTTGTCGGCCGCGATGTCGCCGCCGTAGAAATACATCGTGTCGTCCACGAAGATGCCTTCGACGGGCGGCTGAACGGCGGCGGCCGGGCCGCCGGATCCCAGCAGGTAGATGCTGGTGCCGCCTTCCGAGGCCTGGGCCGTGCCTGCGGCCTGGCTGCATCCCAGCGCCAGGAGACTCCACAAGACGTGCCGGAAATTGACATGGGGCATGTACCGCTCCTGATCCTCTGACAGGTCGAGGAGAGTGCGGCAGGCGGGCCGGGAGCTGAATCGGGGATTACCCCCGGATTGCCCGACGCATGCCCGGGTGAACGGGGCGGGAGCGGGCAGGACGGGAGTGGGCCGTCGCTGGAGGAGCGGAGTAGTCCCGCGCAAAGCCGGTAATGGTCCCGATGTGCGCGCCGCCGCGCTGCGGATAATGTCCTGCGAAAATGTCGGGACCCGAGACCGGGAACAGAGGAGACTCAAGATGCGCGCGCGCTTGTCCAGATATGCCGTCCTGCCCCTTCTGCTCGCTTGCGCCGTGCCCGCCCTGGCGGCCAAGGCGCCGGACACCTGGGACGGGCTGATGCATGTGAAATCAAGCAAGATCGAGACGGTCTACCTTCAGCCCGATGCGGACTTTCGCGGCTATACCAAAGTCATGATCGACCCGGCGGAAATAGCCTTCCGCAAGAACTGGCAGCGTGAGCATGGCTTTGCCGAGGACAGGGGGCGCCCCGTCTCCAACGAGCAGGCGCGGGATATCCTGGAGCAGGCGAAGACCGGCTTCCACAAGCTGTTCGTGGAAGCTTACCAGAAGGCGGGATACCAGGTGGTGGACCAGCCCGGCTCCGATGTGCTGCGGCTGTCCACGGCGGTCGTCAATCTCGACGTGGTCGCCCCGGACCCCATGACGGCGGGCCGGTCGTGGACCTTTTCCCGCGACGCCGGGGGCGGCACGCTGGTGATCGAGGCGCGCGATTCGCGCACCGGTGCCTTGCTCGGCCGTGCGGTCGATTCCCGCAGCATGGAGGACAGCCGGGCCTACTTGCGCAACACCGTGACCAACACGGCGGACTTCGAAGACCTCTTCGCTCACTGGGCCAAGCTGAGCGCTGCGGGCCTTACCGAATTGAAGAGCCTCTCGCCCATCAATGCTGAGGGGATGTCCAAGAAATAGCGAGAATACTGGAAAATAAAAGGTCCGGTCCGAAGCGTGTTCGTAACGTTGTTTGCGCGAGTGATGGGCTGGATAGGCAATATCCACTCCCCTAGGATGCAAAACAACTTGGTATCGGGTGAAACCCGGATGGCCGAATCGGCCCGCCTTCACGACCATTGCGGTCCTATCGTGCAGAAGGATGCCTATCATGCCGAATGGAAAGCCGAACATCCTGGTCATCTGGGGTGACGACATCGGAATCAGCAATCTCAGTTGCTATACCGACGGCCTGATGGGCTATCGAACGCCGAACATCGACCGGCTTGCCAGGGAAGGCATGAAGTTCACCGACAGCTACGGCGAACAGAGCTGCACTGCGGGGCGCTCGTCCTTCATCACCGGGCAGAGCGTGCTGCGCACCGGGCTCTCCAAGGTGGGTATTCCCGCCGCGCCCACCGGCATGAACGAAAAGATCGTGACCATCGCCGCGCTGCTCAAGGAGCAGGGCTATGCCACCGGGCAGTTCGGCAAGAACCACCTGGGCGACCTGAACCACATGCTGCCCACCAATCACGGTTTCGACGAGTTCTTCGGCAACCTCTATCACCTCAATGCCGAGGAAGAGCCCGAGATGGAGGACTATCCGAAGGACCCCAAGTTCAAGGAACGTTTCGGCCCCCGCGGCGTGATCCACAGCTGGGCCACCGACAAGGACGATCCCACGGAGATGGAACGCTGGGGCAAGGTGGGCAAGCAGAAGATCGAGGACACCGGCCCGCTCACCAAGAAGCGCATGGAGACCTGCGACGACGAATTCGTCGCCGCGGCGCTCGATTTCATCAAGCGGCAGGAGGCGGACGACAAGCCGTGGTTCGTGTGGCTCAACACCACGCACATGCACATGTTCACGCACCCCAAGCCGGAGAGCAAGGGCCAGGCCGGTCGCTGGCAATCCGACTATCACGACACCATGATCGACCATGACAAGAACGTCGGCCAGGTTCTCGATGCTCTCGACGACATGGGCATCGCCGACGACACGTTCGTCATGTATTCGACCGACAACGGCCCGCACCGCAACTCCTGGCCGGATGGTGGCATGACCCCGTTCCGCAGCGAGAAGAACACCAATTGGGAAGGCGCGTTCCGCATTCCGATGATGGTGCGCTGGCCGGGCAGGATCGAGCCCGGCTCGATCTCCAACGGCATCGTCCAGCACCACGACTGGCTGCCCACTTTCCTGGAAATGGCGGGCGAACCCGACATCGTCGAGAAAGTGAAGAAGGGCCACCAGGCGATCGGCCGCACCTACAAGAACCACATCGACGGCAAGAGCCTGCTGGGCCACATCACCGGCAAGGAAAAGGACAGCCCGCGCAACTTCTTCTTCTACATCAGCGACGATGGCGACATCCTGGCGATGCGCTACGACAACTGGAAGCTGGTCTTCCTGGAACAGCGCTGCCCGGGAACCATGCAGGTCTGGGCCGAACCCTTCACCCGGCTGAGACTGCCCAAGATGTTCAACCTGCGGACCGATCCTTACGAGTTCGCGGATATCACCTCGAACACCTATTACGACTGGTTCCTGCACAACGCCTACTTCATCTATGCGGCCCAGACCGGCGCGGCGATGTTCGCGGAGACGTTCAAGGAATTTCCGCCGATCCAGCGTCCCAACAGCTTCACCATCGACGACGCCATCGCCAAGATGGCCGATGCCGCTGCCGGTTCCAGTTGATGGGGAGCGCGCGCCTTCCGATCCTCCTTTCGGCACTGGGTGCCGCCGCGATATTCGTATCCGCGGCGGCCCAGTCGCCCCAGGGAACCACTGCCGGTCCGGCGCCCGTGCAGACGGGCGCCGGACCGCCCAGCATCACCGCCAAGCTGCCGCCGGGCATGCCGAAAGGCTACCTCTCGCTCTCGCAGCTTCCGGATAGCCTGGCACTCCTGCCGCCGCCACCGGCAGAAGGATCGGCCGCGTTCGCGCGGGACGAGGAAACGGACAAGGCCATGGCCCGGCCGAAAGACAGTCCGCGCTTCATCCAGGCGGCGAGCGATGCCGATCTCAAGCCGGCGCATGCCTTCCAGGCCTTTGCCTGCGCCGCCGGCGTGATACCGGATGCCAAGCGCACGCCGGTGCTCTACCGCGTGATGAGCAAGGCGATGATCGACATCGGACTCTCCACCTACAAGGCCAAGGACCACTATCGCCGCGTGCGGCCTTTCGTGGCTCACGGCGACACGACCTGCTCACCGCAGGACGAAGCCGTGCTGCGCACCGACGGATCCTATCCCTCCGGCCATAGCGCGCTGGGCTGGGGCTGGGCGCTGATCCTGGCCGAACTCGTGCCCGATCGCGCCGATGCCATTCTCCAGCGCGGCCGTGATTTCGGGGACAGCCGGCTGGTCTGCAACGTCCATTGGGCAAGCGATGTCGATGCCGGGCGACTGATGGCGGCGGCCACGCTGGCGCGGCTCCATGCCGAGCAGGCGTTTCGTGCCGACCTCGACGCAGCGCGCGCCGAACTGGCCAGGACCGGAACGAAGCGCGCGCCGTCCGTAGAGGCATGCAGCACGGAAGCCGCGGGGCTTCGGCTGCAATAACGCGCGTCAGAAGTTCGGCAGGGGTTGCTCGGCAAAGCCCCAGCCGCGCAAGTCGGCTGCGTGTTCGATCAGGGCTTCGGCATCGTCGATCGAGAAGGGATGGGCGTCCTTCATTCCGTCCAGCTCGTCCCAGGAGATCGGAACCGCCACCGGCGCTCCGGCGCGGGCACGGGCGGAATAGGGCAGGACGGCGGTGCTGCCGCGCTGGTTGCGCAGCCAGTCGATGAAGATCTTGCCCTTGCGCTTGGCCTTGCTCATCGTCGCCACGAAGCGGTCCGGTTCGGCCGTGCTCAGGGCTTCGGCAAACCGCCGGGCGAAGTCCTTGTGGCTGTCCCAGTCATGGCCGGGCGTCAGCGGCACCACGACATGGACGCCTTTGCCGCCCGACAACATGGCGAAGCTGACCAGGCCGATATCCGCAAGCTGGCGGCGCAAATCCTGCGCGGCGCGGCGGCAGTCTCCGAAGTCCAGCCCTTCGTCGGGATCGAGGTCGAAGATCAGCCGGTCCGGCTTCTCGACGGCGTCCGCCCGCGATTCCCAGCCGTGGAACTCGATGGTCCCCATCTGCACGCAGGCGACCAGCCCTTCGGCGTCGTCGATATAGAGGTAGTCCTCGCTGCCGCCGTCCTTCTCGCGGATCGGTACGTGAGAGACGTGAGGGCCGAACGAGCCGCTGTCGTGCTTCTGGAAGAAGCATTTCCGGGCGCGACCCTGGGGGCAGCGGACGAGGCTGATCGGCCGGTTGGCGGCGAAAGGCAGCATGAGCGGGGCCACCGCGGCATAGTAATCGGCAAGCTGGCCCTTGGTCTGGCCGGTTTCCGGGAAGATCACCCGGTCCCGGCTGGATATTTCGACGTCGATCGCGGCCTTGGGGGCGGACTTGGGCATTTCGGGGGTGACCTCCTTCGCCGGCTTGTCGCTGCGCAGGCCCAGGAAACTGGCGTGACGCACACGCCCTTCGGCGGTGAATTCGGCAAAGGCGATCTCGGCGACAAGCTTCGGCGTTACCCAGGTCGCGCCGCGCGCTTCGGTCCGGTCGGCTTCCACCGGCGCGGTCTTGCGGACGAGCGGTGCCAGCCGGGCCGCCAGATCGCCCAGGGTGTCGCCGTCGAATCCGGTACCCACTTTGCCGCGATAGACCAGCTTCCCCTTTTCGTACTGCGCCAGCAGCAGCGAGGAAAACGGCCGTCCCTTCGCACTCGATCGGCTCCATCCGACCACCACGAATTCCTGCCTGCGGGTACATTTCACTTTGACCCAGTTGCGGGTGCGGCGGCCCGCATAGGCGGCGTCGATGCGCTTGGCGATCACGCCTTCCTGGCCCGCCTGGCACATCGCCGCGTAAAGCTTTTCGCCCGCGCCGATCACATGGTCTGCCACGAAAAGCGGGGATCGGGCATCGGCCAGCAGCGCTTCCAGCCGCTCCTTGCGCTCGATATTGGGGAGCGGGGCCAGGTTCCGCCCATCGAGTTCGAGCAAGTCGAAGGCGTGGAATTCCAGTTTGTCGCCGGGTTTCTGGCTGCCGTGTCCGCGCTTGAGCACGGCCTGCAGGTTGGAGAAGCTGGGATTGCCGTCCGGTCCCCGTGCAATGATCTCGCCGTCGATCAGGGTGGGCGGAAGGTCGAGCGCGGCGAGAGTGTCTACAAGCGGGGCGAACTTGTCGCTCCAGTCGAGGCCGCTGCGGGTATAGATTCGCACGGTATCACCGGCGAGGGCGGCGAGGGCGCGGTAGCCGTCGAACTTGATCTCGTGCATCCACAAGTTGCCGTCCGGCACGGCATCGACGAGCGTGGCCAGCTGGACTGCGCGAAACTTCGGCGGGGCGCCTTTGGCCCGGCCGCCGGGCCGCCGCTTCGCTGGGGGCCTGGCCGTCTTGGCAGTCTCCGAATTGTGCTGCGCGGCGTCGTCCATGGCATCGGCGAAGGCCTTGCCCTTCTTGCCCTTGAGCGACTGGGTGCCCGCCTTGTCCGCTGCGATCTCGGCCATGGTGCGGCCGGTGAGCACGCTTTTCAGCCCTTCCTCGACCAGTTGATCGCCGGAGACGGCATGGCCGTCGCTGACCTTGCGCAGCAGCCAGTTCTCGCGCTTCTCACCGGGGCGGCCCTTCATCCGCACCAGCAGCCACTCGCCCTTCATCCTCTCCCCGTCGAGCGTGAAGTGGAGGTGTCCTTCCTCCAGGTCCTTCGCGCTCTTGCCCGCGATCGGCGCCCAGGTGCCTTCGTCCCAGAGCATGACGGTGCCGCCGCCATATTCGCCTTGCGGAATGTTGCCTTCGAAGCGGGCGTAGGAGAGGGGGTGATCCTCGGTACGGACGGCCAGCCGCTTGTCCTCGGGATCGGCGCTGGGGCCCCTGGTCACGGCCCAGGACTTGAGCACACCGTCCACTTCCAGCCGGAAATCCCAGTGCAGCCGCCGCGCGGCATGCTTCTGGACGATGAAGATATTGCCCGCTTCGCTGTTCTGCCGCTTGCCGGCCGGCTCGGCGGTTCGGGCGAAGTCCCGCTTGCGGTTGTATTCGGCGAGAGGGTCGGACTTGGCCATCCTTACCGTTCCTTACCGGGCGAAGGATGCCGCCGGTCCCAGCGCGCCTCCACGAAATGCAGCGCCGTCACCATGACCAGGCTGACCAACACGCCGATGGCCACCAGCGGCCACTGCCCGGCGCCGCAGGCGATGCCGATGATCGCGGTCAGCCACATATGCGCGGCTGTGGTCAGGTTGCGCAGGCGCCCGCGGGAAAACACGATCAGCCCGGCTCCGATGAAGCCCACGAAAGCGCCGGTCGCCTCGAAGATGCGCAAAGGGTCCATGCGCGGTCCGTCGAGCTGGAAGTAGAGGGCTATGATGGAAGTGGTCATCGTGGCCGCCGCCACGCAGACCAGTCCGTGCGTACGCAGGCCGGCCGGATGGCCGTGCCACTCGCGGTCGAGGCCGAGCAACAGGCCGACCACGGCGGCAACGCCAAGCCGCAGCAGAACCTCGGAATCGATCGCATGGAGGGGGATCGCCGGGTTGAGTTCCATGGCTCAGGCGCGCTTGCGGCTTCGCGTGGTCGTGGTGCTCGTGGTCTTCGCGGTCTTGGCCGGGCTCTTCGTCGCCGCCGGCTTCTTGGCGGCAGGCTTCTTCGCCTCGGCCTTCTTGGCAGGCGCCTTCGCCGTGGAGCCCTTGTCCGCTGCGGACTTGCTCGCAGGCGCCGCTTTCCCCGTGCGGCTGCCGCTGTCGCCGACCGACTTCTTGAGCGCGGCCATCAGGTCGATGACATTGCTCTTGCTGCCGCCCGATGGCTCCTCGACGTCCTCCAGCACGCGCTTGTTGCTTTTCGACTTGGCCTTCTTGTCGATCAGCCGGTGAAGGGCATCGATATAGCGATCATGGAATTCGGCGGGGTGGAAGGGCGCGCTCTTCTTCTCGATCAGCGTGGTCGCCAGGTCGAGCAAGTCGGCGTCGGGCTTATCCTCGCCGATTTCGCGGAAATAGCCCTGCGCCTTGTGGACTTCGTCGGCGTAGCGAAGGACTTCCATCACCAGCCCCCGCCCGCACGGCTTGATCGAGACGAGTTGCTCGCGCCCGCGCACCGCCAGTTGGCCAAGCCCTACCTTGCGGCTCCGGCGCAGCGCCTCGCGCAGGACGACGTAGGCTTCCTCGGCAAGATCGTCCGCGGGAACGACGAAGTAGGGCTTTTCGTAATAGAGCACGTCGATGTCGCCCGCGTCCACGAACTGGACCAGTTCCAGCGTCTTGCGGCTCTCGATCTTGACGGCTTCGATCTCTTCCTCGTCGAGCAGCACGTAGTTGCCCTTGGAGATTTCATAGCCCTTGATGATCTCGTCGCGATCGACCGGGCCTACGCCGGGCGCGACTTTCTCGTAGCGGATGCGCTTGCCGCTCGGTTCGTGGATCTGGTGGAACGAGATGGCGGCGCCGGACTTGGTGGCCGGGTAGACCTCGATGGGAATCGACACCAGGGCGAGCCTGATCTGTCCTTGCCAGTATGCGCGTGCGGCCATGGCCCGTTCCTTCCTCGCCGATGAGAAAGGCGCGGGCCCCGGGTTGGTTCCCGGCAGCGGTCCGGAGGGACGTCAGCCGACGACGATGGCGCTGATCCGGTGGAAGAAGGGGTGATGCGGCGTGGCGCCGTGGGCCACCTGGGTGAACATCCCGTCGCCCAGGTTGGGCAGCTTCGATTCGACCCCGCAGACTTCCTCGCCGCCGCGCACGTCGATATGCGCGTGGAGCTTGCCGTCGAACTCCAGGCCGATGTCGACCGCATGCGGGAACTCGGCGCTCAGCACTTCCAGCACCCGATTGAGCCGGTCGGTCAGCGAATCTTCCGAGGAGGCATTGGGAAGCGAGGAACCGTCGATCGAGTAAAGGGATGCATCCTTGCGCATGGGGGGCGCCTCCTAAGAATTTCCGGAAGGGATAAGATCGGAAGGGTACTGGGCTGATCGGCCTCCAGCTTACCTGTTTTCCCGTAACAGGAAACACCGCAGTTTCCCCGAGCGACGCGGTCCGTCCCGTTTCAGGCTGGCCCGCTGCCGCGGCCATGCGGGCTGTCCAGATCAAGTATCGGGCCGGACGGGACAATCCCGGTGGGATTGATCGTGCGGTGGCTCTCGTAATAATGGCCCTTGATGTGCTGGAAGTTTACCGTGCCGGCCACGCCCGGCGTCTGGTAGATGTCGCGCAGGAACCCCTGCAGGTTGGGATAATCGAATATCCGCCGCAGGTTGCACTTGAAGTGGCCGACGTAGACCGCATCGAAGCGCACCAATGTGGTGAACAGGCGGATATCGGCCTCGGTCAGTCTGTCGCCCACCAGATAGCGATTGCGCGACAGGCGATCCTCCAGCCAGTCCAGCGAATCGAACAGCGGCTGGACGGCTTCCTCGTAGGCGTCCTGGCGGGTCGCGAAGCCGGCCTTGTAGACGCCGTTGTTGACCGTGTCGTAGACCCGGGCGTTCACCGCATCGACCTCCGCGCGCAGGGCTTCGGGGTAGAAGTCTCCCGGCGCCGCGCCCAGCCCGTCGAAAGCCCGGTTGAACATGCGGATGATCTCGGAGGATTCGTTGTTGACGATCCGCCCGGTCTTCCGGTCCCAGAGCACCGGCACGGTCACGCGGCCGCTATAGGCCGGATCGGCGGCGGTGTAGACCTGGTGGAGGAAGCGGGCCTGGTGGATCGGGTCCGGGATCACCCCGGGTGCCGGATCGAAGGTCCAGCCCTTTTCCAGCATGAGCCAGTTGACCACCGAAACGGAGACCAGTTCCTCCAGCCCCTTGAGCGCGCGCACGATCAGCGTGCGGTGCGCCCAGGGGCAGGCGAGGCTGACATAGAGGTGATAGCGGCCGGGTTCGGCGGCGAATTCCCCGTCCGCCGTCACCCGGTCGCGAAAAGCGGCGTCCTTGCGGACGAAACGGCCGCCGGTGGATTCGGTGTCGTACCAGACGTCATGCCATTGACCGTCGACCAGCATTCCCATGGATGGCTTCCCTTTGTGCCCGGATCGCGCCGGACTGCCGCCCGCCGCTTCATACCTTCAGGACGTCCGGACGCGGTGTTTGTGCCCGTGGGATGTCAGTTCTTTCGCGAGGCGCCGGTTTTCCAGCAGAGCCAGGCCACGTTGAGCCAGGCGCCCATCGTCAATTGCCCGGCCCAGGCGACCAGCGCATAGCCGAAGCCGAAGACAGCAATGTCGATCGCGAGGACCAGTCCCACCAGAGACCAGCCACCGGTCCGCGCCAGGCGGCTCTCGCGCTCGGTCAGGGCGCGGCCGGCAAAGTCGCGCTGGTGGCGCTTCATCGAAAGCGCGAGGGCGGTGAAGGCAGCAGCGGAGAGGAGGACGGCGAGAAGGTGGATCATGCGGCCATGGCCTCCGGGGTCTTGCGCCGAACGGCGCGGGGGCCTTCCGCCCGCTTGCGCGCGGCGCGGCGCGCGCCCTTGGCGAAGCCGGCGGCCAGCACCAGCATCACCAGGTCGAACGAAACGAACAACCAGTCGCCCGCAAGGAGGCTGGCGGGCAGTCCGCGCGAGGTGGTCAGGGCGTTCACCACCGGCACGGCAGCGAACAGCGCGGCGGCGAGGCCGAGCGCCTCGGGCCAGGCCCGCGCCGAGGGGCGAACCACCGCCCAGACGAAAACCGCCAGCCAGGTGAGAAACAGGCTGTTGATCTCATGATCGGCGCGTTCGGCCATGCTCAGGGGCAGGAGGCGGTTGGCCAGGAAGTAGGCCGCTATGCCGGCCGGGAAGCCCGCGACTGTGGCGATGTTGAGTTTCTCGACCAGGCGGAAGCCGAAGTGCGGATGGCTGGGATCGGGCAGCTTGGTGCGGCGCTTGACCGTCCAGAGCACCAGTCCGCTGCCCACCATGATCGTGCCGCCCAGGCCCGAGAGGAAATAGAGCCAGCGCAGGCCGTATTCGGCGTAGCGTCCCGCATGAAGGCCGATCATCACGCTTTCGGTGGCGAGCGCCGCGCCCTTTGCCATGCTGTGATCCGCCGGGCGGCCGGTGATGCCGTTGAAGGAGATTTCCTCGCCGCGCGAACCGATGGCGCCTTCCGATGCGCGGGCGATGTTGACCATGGCGGTGGAATCGCCGGGATTGGTGATCTTCACGTAGCCCACGCGCTTGCCGTCCCACGCGGCCGAAGCGGTGCGCATCAGCGGTGCCACGGCTACGAGAGGCGCAGGATTGCCGCTGCGCGCCACGTCCACGCTCTTGCCGAAGACGGCGTCCTGGAACGCCGTACGGTCGGCATAGTTCGCGGCAATGCCCCAGGGCATGTACATGATCGCCAGCGTGACCAGGCCGGTGAACGTGATCATCAGGTGGAAGGGCAGGGCGATCACGGCCGTGACGTTATGCGCGTCCAGCCAGGAACGCTGGCCCTTGTTGAAGCGCAGCATGAAGAAGTCGGCGAAGATCTTCTTGTGCGTGATGATCCCGGACAGGATCGCCACCAGCATGAACATCGCCGCCACGCCCACCAGGTAGCGGGCCCATAGCACCGGAATGTAGTGCAGGTCGAAATGGAAGCGATAGAGGAAGTAGCCGCCGCGCGTGTCGCGGGTGGAGACTTCGCGGCCGCTCTGGTCCAGCACGGCGCTGGTGTCCGCGCGCTTGCCGCGCTTCTGGCCTTCGGCCGCCTGCCAGTAGACTTGCGTGGTGGCACTACGGCTGTTGGGCAGGGAGATGTACCAGCTCGTCGCATCGGGCGCGGTGCGCTGGAGGAAGCGGACGGCGCCCTCGGCCGAAGTGACCGGATCGGCGCTGCCGGTGATCTCCGGCTGCATCCAGCGCGTGATCTCGTCCTGGAAATAGGCCGAAGTGCCGGTGGCGAACATGGCGAACAGCAGCCAGCCCAGCAGCAGCCCCGTCCAGGTATGGAGAAGCGCCATCGACTGGCGCAGACCTTCCTTCACAGCCGGCCTCCCATGCCGAGCGAGAGCCAGAGAGCTGCCCCCAGCACGCCGCCGGAGAGCGCCAGCCAGAGCCAGAGCCGCGAAACGGAGCGCAGGCCGAACGCGAAGAGGGCGATCGCGGCGAAGATGGCGAAGGAAAGCAGTGTGGCGGTGACGCTCGCCTCGGCGGGATTGACCGCCAGACCGTGCGCCAGCAGTCGCGCCAGGCAGGCCGTGGCCAGCGAGGTGACCAGGTAGTTCGCCGGAACCGCTGCGACGATGCGCGACGCGACGTTCCAGCGGCCGATGCGGCGGCCTGCGGGACCCGTCGTTCTGGCATTCGCGGCACTCTTGGCCATGCTCGTTCTTCCCCCGAGAGCAGGATATTGCAACTCAATCGCAAGAATGGCCGGTAATTTCGGCGGGCTCCGGAGTCAATGGTTCAGAATGGCGAGGCGTCTTTGGAAGCGCCATTGGGACGGGAGGATGCGGGGCGGGCAGGGCGGGTGTGCGGGGTTTCGCGCTGCCGGCGAGAGGGTTGGTGCGCGCGTTAAGAGCGCTTGCGCATGGGGATTTCCTCAAACCGTCATGGTGCCCGCCTAGGCAGCGCGCGCCGGACTTTGGACGGCCGGGCGCAGGGTGGAAAAAATCGTGTTATCGAATGCCATGGATCGTCCTGCGGCGCCGCCGCAGGACTGGAATGCAGTGAGGTCCACGCTTCTGCGCTACCTCCGTGCGCGAGGGGCGCGACCGGACGTTGCGGATGACGTGGCGCAGGAAACGCTTGCGCGCCTGATCGCTCTCAGCCAGACGCAGCAGATAGGCAGCCTTTTTGCGCTGGCCTTCAGGATCGCGGACAACCTGATGATCGACACGCGGCGCCGGGAAATGCGCCAGGAGACGCAGCACTCTGATGACGTTGACGACGAATGGGAAAGCGACGACCCCTCGCTCGACAGGATTCTCGATTCGCGCCGGGCGCTCGACGTGCTCTCGCTCTGCCTGCGACGGATGCCGCCGCTGCGCCGCGAAGTCCTCATCCGCAGGCGCCTGAATCATGAAAGTTGCCGTGCGATCGGCGAAGATCTCTCGATGAGTGCGAAGGCAGTGGAAAAGCATATCACCCGTGGCCTGCTGGATCTGCGCGCGGCGCTCGATCGCGCCGGTGTGGACTTCGCGGAGTTCGCCTGATGACGGCCCAGAGGCAGGAATTCGACGTGATCGACCGGGAGGCCGCTGAATGGGTCGACCGGATGAACCGTCCGCTGCATGACGCTGAAGTCGCCGCCGAGTTCGATCGCTGGATCATGGGCGATCCGCGCCATGTCGAAAGCTATGCGCGGCACCAGGCGCTCTGGCAGTCCGGCAGCTTGCGCAGTGCCCTGGAGGCCGCCGAAGCCGCGCCCGACGATTTCGGTACGTTCGAGGATGAGGCCGTGCCGAATTGGGCCGGGCAGGCGTGGAAGCAGTTCGCGGGCTTCGCGGCCGTGGCGCTGTGCCTGGTGGTCGTGCTCTCGATGGGCGCCCGCACGCTGGTGAGCGAATCGAGCTATGCCGCCGCCCGCGGTACCTCGCGCGAAGTCGTGCTGCCGGACGGATCGAAAGTGCGCATGAGCGGCGGGACCCGGATGGACGTGCGCATCACGCCCTGGTCGCGCGAAGTCGCGCTCCAGAACGGCGAGGCCTTCTTCGATGTGGCGCACGAGAAAGTCCGCACGTTCTCGGTCAACGCGGGCGATTCCCGCGTGACCGTGCTGGGGACGGCCTTCGACATCGACCTGGTGGACAGCCAGACGCGGGTGGTGCGCGTCTATCGCGGCCTGGTCAGCGTCGATGCCGGGGCGGGACGGCAGTGGCGGCTTCCCGCAGGCAACGGGATCGAAGTCGGCGGCGGCCGGGTGCGCAGCCTGGGCGACGTGCGCGGCGATCATCCCGGCTGGATCGACGGCTGGTTCGACGCTGACGACACCTCGGTTCAGCAGTTGGTGCAGCGCATCAATCGCGGTTCGGACCTGCCGGTGGTGCTGGCCGATCCGGGATTGGGCCAACTGCTCGTGACCGGGCGGTTTCAGACCTCCGATCCCGAGATGGTGCTGGAAGCGCTGGCGGCGATCCACGATCTGCAGTGGCGCAAGGAAAAGGCGCGCTACGTCCTCTCCCATTGAGTTCGTTTGCAGGACGCCGGTCTCAGGCGTTCTGCGGCGGCGCGGCCAGGCCCGCTCATGTCATCGTCTCGCCATGTGGGCGGAAGGCTGAGCCGGGGGGCTTGCTATCTTCCGCTGTCATCAAGTTTACTTGATAACGTAATGAAAATGTAAGAAAAAATAATTGTCGGGATTGGTTGTCTGCCTGCGTCTTCCCCCCGAATGCCTGATCCAACGGGGGATATGATGTTTCGTTCAAGTAAAGCCCTGGCCCATGCCTCGGCATTGGCCATAGCGCTGGCAACGGTCGGGGGCGGCCTTGCCGCGCCGGTCGCCGAGGCGGCTACCACGCAGTACAGTTTCACCATTCCGGCGCAGGACCTGGGCCGCGCGCTTCAGGAGTTCTCGCGGGTCACCGGCATGCAGGTGGCCGCGGCGCCGGATGCGGTGCGGGGGCGCCGCAGCACGGCCCTGTCGGGCAAGATGAGCGCGCAGCAGGCCCTGTCCCAGCTCGTGCGCGGGGCCAATGTCGAAACCCAGCTTCGCGGCAGCACCGTGATCCTGCGCGCCCGTGCTGCCCGGCCCCGTCCGGCCGCGGTCGCTCCCGCGCCGGCGCGCCGGGCTGCCCCGGTCGCGACTGTCGCCGCCGAAGAGCCTTCCGGGGCCGGCGACAGTGAGATCGTCGTCACCGGCTATATCGAGGCGGTTCAGCGTTCGCTCGACATCAAGCGCAAGAACGACACGGTTTCCGACACGGTCAGCGCCGACGACATGGGCAAGCTGCCCGCCAACAACATCTCCGAGGCGCTGGCGCGCCTTCCCGGCGTCAATGCCGTGCGCAGCCCGACCACGGGCGAGGGCGACCGCATCACGGTGCGCGGCCTCTCGACCGAGCTGAATAACTATTCGATCAACGGCGTGCGCCTTGGCGGTGCCGGTTCGCGTGACAACAACTTCTACCGCGGCGTGCGGCTCTCGGTCCTGCCGCCGGACGGCATCAAGCAGATCACCGTCTACAAGACCCTGACGCCGGACCGCGACGGCGACGCGCTGGGTGGCTCGGTGGACATTTCCACTCCCACCGCCTTCGACCAGACGCCGATGTATGCTCGCCTCTCGGCCGAGGGCGGCATGCTCGACAAGTACGATCATCGCAAGTCGGGCCAGGTTTCCGGCGCGCTTTCGCGCCAGTTCAACGATCATTTCGGCATCTACGTCTCGGGCAGCTGGAGCCGGCGCAAGTCGCAGTTCGAGCAGAACGGCGTGGACGGTGATAACCAGCCGGATACCTGGTACGACAACAGCGAGACGCTGGGCTGGGATCCCAACCGCTTCGTGATGCGCGGCATGGACCTGGGCTTCGGCGAGACCGACGTGAAGCGCTGGGGCGCCAATACCAGCATCGACTATCGCTCCGACGACCACGACTTCCACTTCCGAGGGCAGTACAACAAGTACCGCAAGGACGAATTCCTCAACCGCCTGAACTTCCGCAACGATACCGCGAAGAATTCGACGCGGCTGGTGCAGGTGGACGTGGCCGATACGACGCTGCTCCAGCCCGAAGACAGCATCGTCGGTACCGATTCCAGGCTGGGCCGCATCTATGGCTATTCGCTCGGCCAGATCGTCGACCAGGACGGCGACGGGCTGATCACGGATGCCGACCGCAAGGGCAAGTCGTTCTACAGCCTCAACGGCGGTTCGGGCACCTGGGACCCTCAGGGCTTCCGCCTGCGCCGCTTCTGGGAAGGTTCGCGCGAGACGGGGAGCCTGGCTTCGGCCAACCTCGGCGGCATTTCGCGCGTGGGCGAACTGACGATCGACTACGACGTGTCCTACTCGCAGTCGGAGGACAATCTCGACGACGGCTACACCCTGGAGTTCCGCAGCGACAAGTACGGCTGGCTGGGCAATCAGGGCGTGCTGTTCAGCAGCAGCGAGGATTCGCGCTTCCCCAAGTGGCTGCTCAATTCCGCCGGTCTGGAAGCGGTGCAGGACCCCTCGCAATACGACTTCAGCAGCCTCGAAGGCGAAGTGGGCGGAAGCAGCGAGAAGCTGTGGCAGGCCCAGTTCAACCTCGAATGGAAGCCGGTCGATTCCTGGGTGGAATCGTTCAAGACGGGCGCCAAGTTCTACAATTCGCGCCGCCGCACTTATCAGGGCTCGTTCCTGAATCTCGAGGCGGACGGCACCCTGGCGGACTTCTCCGAATTCTACGGCAAGGATGTGAACAGCCTGTTCGGCGGCGCCTATAGCGGCCTCTATCGCCTGGGCACGACCATCGACAACCGCAAGATGCTGGCCGAACTCCAGCGCGCCGAAGATGGCGACAGCGAGATCTTCGACGGTTTCGCGGTCGACCCCAACGACGCCGAACTGTCCAACGAGGACAGCTTCCGCTTCAACGAGCGCGTGATCTCCGCCTATGCCATGGGCACGGCGCGCTTCGGCCGCGCGCAAGTGATCGCGGGCGTGCGCATGGAAGCGACGCGCAACACCATCGACGCCTGGAACATGGACCTGATCCAGGGCGAGCGCTTCGTTTCGGACAAGTCCAGCTTCGTGAACGTGCTGCCCTCGGTTCACGTCAACTACGAACTGGACAGCCGCACCAAGCTGCGCGGCGCGGTCTGGACCAGCTTCGCGCGTCCCGACATCGCCCGCATGAGTTCGGCGCGCGAATATGGCTACGACACCGATCCCGATGGCGACGGCGAGGAAAACCCGATCTCGCAATGGGTGCTGACTTCGATCGCCCAGGGCAATCCGAACCTCAAGCCGATGCGCTCGCTCAACCTCGACATGTCGCTGGAGCACTACGCCGGCAATACCGGGGCCTATTCGGTGGCGCTCTACTACAAGCACATCGAGAATTTCCTGTTCCGCTCCTCTTCCAGCAACATCCGTGACGGGACGCTGGGCGAGAACGTCGATCCGACCGGCGTGGCGATCTCGATGCCGAACAACGGCAAGTGGGCGGAAGTCTACGGCATGGAAATCAGCGGCCAGCAGCTCCTGCACTGGCTGCCGGGCATTCTCGGTTCGCTGGGCGTGGGCGGAAACCTTACGTTGCAGCGCTCGAAGGCGGTTACGGGGCTTTCCTGGCACCCTGAGGGCTACACCCTGCCGCTGATGGAAACGCCCGAGACGATCGCCAATCTCCAGCTGTTCTGGGAGCGCAAGGGCTGGGAAATCTACGGCGCGTGGAACTACCAGTCGAAATTCCTCGGCGGCATCCAGGACTTCGGCAACAATCCCTATGAGCAGGCCTATAGCTTCGTGGACCTGACCTTCCGCAAGACCTTCCTCAAGAAGTCCTCGGTGCAGCTCCAGGTCCAGAACCTCTTCGACTCGCATACGTATTGGGAAACCGTGTCGTCGGGGACCGGGGCGAGCCGCGCCTACATCAAGAACGGGCGCAGCATCACGCTCGGCCTCAACCTGATCTTCTGAGGACACTTGCGATGAAGAAGAAAGCCCATGTCCTGCTGGGAGCGCTGGCCTTGTGCCTGCCGCTCCCGGCCTTCGCCGCCGATGCGCCGGTGCAGCAGCAGGAGCCGCTGGCACCTGCCACCGTCCGGCCCGAACGCGTGATCCTGAACCTCACCGCCGATCCGACCACCGAGATGGCCGTCACCTGGCGCTCCGCGCCGGGCCTGCCGGGCCAGGTCCAGTATGCGAAGGCGACAAGCAGTCCCGACTTCGTGAAAACGCCGCTGACGGCCGAGGCGAAGACCGACGACGCCACGCTGGCCGTCCGCGAGGATCCCGCCTTCCGCGCGGCCTATCACTCGGCAGTGCTGGCGGGGCTCGAGCCGGACACGGTCTATGCCTACCGCGTGGGCGACGGCACGCATTGGTCCGAGTGGTTCCAGTTCCGCACCGCCGCGCGCGAGGCGAAGCCGTTCCGCTTCATCTACATGGGGGACATGCAGAACCAGATCCTGTCGGAAGCCTCGCGCACCTTGCGCATGGCCTTCCGCCAGGCGGGCGACGCGGCCTTCACGATCCATGCCGGGGACCTCATCAACCGGCATGACAGCGATGCCGAATGGGGCGAATGGTTTGCCGCGGGCGGGTTCCTCTATGCCCAGACGCCGCAGATGCCGACGCCGGGCAACCACGAATACGTCAAGGACGAGGCGGCGCGGGCGGGGTCCTCGATCAACGGCCAGTGGCGCCGGCAGTTCACGCTGCCGGAGAACGGCCCGGCCGACGTTCCGGCGAGCCGCGAGACGAGCTGGTACACCGATTACCAGGGCCTGCGCCTGATCTCTATCGACTCCATGCAGGTCGACCGGGACGAAACGGCGCGCAAGGCGATCGTGAAGTGGCTCGACGGCTTGCTGGCGAACAACCCGAACCGCTGGACGGTCCTGTTCCTGCACTTCCCGCTGTTCTCCAGCGAGCCCGAGCGCGACAATCCGAAGCTGCGCGCCGCGCTGAAGCCGCTGATCGACAAGTACCGCGTGGACTTGGTCCTTCAGGGGCACGACCACGGCTATGCCCGCGGCGCGATCGGCAAGAACGGCCCCGCGGCGGACGATGCGGGCACGACATATGCCGTCTCGGTCGCCGGACCGAAGATGTACGAAGTCGGCAGCCTGCCCTGGGCGCGCAAGTCGGCATCGCGCACGCAGGCCTATCAGGTGATCGACGTCAGCCAGGAAGCCCTGGCCTACCGCGCCTATACCGCCACCGGAGAGCCGCTCGACGCGGTGACCTTGCGGAAACCCTGAGTACGCGAAAGGGCCGGAGCAAGCTGGGGGGCATTGCTCCGGCCCTTGACGAGGCTGCGCTTCGATTGCGACCCGAAGCGTGGTTTCGTCCAGCCCGCCCGGCCCGATCGGCCGGGCGGGCGCATGGCCGTGACCCGTCAGTCGAGCATGGTCTTGCGCAGCTTGGCGATGTCGGCGTCGGTCAGGCCCACCTTCTGTTTCAGGTAACCTTCCGATCCGCCGTACTGCTGGTCGAGATACGTGAAGAACTGGGCCAGGTGCGACGCGCCGCTGGGCGTGTAGAGCGGCTCGGCCTTGGGCGGCTGGCCGTCCGCACGCGCGGCGTAGTACTTGAGAATGGGATTGTTCGGGAAGTCGGCCGGGTCGACCTTGGGCATTTCCCATTGGGGGCGGCGCAGTTCGGTGGAGCGGTGATAGTCCTTGAGGATCGTCTCGCGGTCCACGCCCAGCACGTCGTAGATCAGGGCGGTGGCGATGCCGGTCCGGTCCTGCCCGGCGGAGCAATGATAGACCACGGCGCCCTCGTTCGCGAGCAGGCGATTGAACAGCGCACGGAACTGCGGGACCAGCATGATTTCCATGCCCTGATACATGTTCTCGCCGCCGCTCTTGGCCATCTTCGCGAAGAGCGGTTTGAGCGAATAGTCGTTGGCGAGGAACAGCGCGCCGGTTCGGTCGTCCAGCATGTCGGGCGCGACTTCGCGTTCCTCGATCGAGCGCAAGTCGACCACGGCGCCCAGATTGACCTGGCCCAGCAGCGCATAGTCCGCCTCGGTCAGCAGCGGCATCGCGCCGGAGCGGAAAGCCTTGTCCCACTTCACGGTATGGCCGTCCTTGGTGACGTAGCCGCCGATGTCGCGGAAGTTGCTGCCCTGCTGAAGCGGCACCACGCGCTCGGCGACGACGGTGGTCTTGCCGCCCTTGCCCTGGATGATGACGTAGCGGCGCTCGCTGGCCGGGATCGGCAGCTTCAGCGCGGCGTCCTTGCTGGCGGCGGCGAAGCGCTGGTCGTTCTTGTCGAGCGCCGTGTCGGTGCTGATCCAGATTGTGGCCGGTGCCGTGTCCGTCCGGGCCAGCTCGACGGTCTGGTCGTCCAGACGCGTCAGCGTGGCCAGCTCGCGCGCGGAGGCGGGAGAATGGGCCATCGCCGCGACGAGGGCGGAGAGGACGGTCGGGGCAATCTTGCGCATGGGCGGAGTCCTTGATGTCTGTCTGATGCCGGCTGCTAAAACGGATGTATGTATCTTGTGTGACAGGTCTGAGGTCAATGCACCGGCGTGTTATCGCGGAGACGATCCTGCGGCCGCTTTCCTTGATGTCAGGTATTCGGGCCATTTCAGCGGTTCTGCCGCGGATCCGGGGCGCCATCTCTCCGGGGTGCCAAGTCCGGGATGCGAGTCTGTAAAACGAATGTCTGTAATCTGGCGGCGCTGGAACGAAAAAGGGGCCGCCTTTCGGCAGCCCCTCGTTTTGCGGGTTCTGGCTGGTTCTGGATCAGTCGCGGCCCTTGCCGAAAGCGACGATCTGCAGGAGGCCGCCGGCCATGGCGACGTTCTTGAAGAAGTGGATGAACTGGTTCTGGTCTGCGAACTGCGCGTGGAAGAACAAGGCGGTGACGAGGCTGAACAGGGCAAGCGCGGCAGCGACGCTGCGCAGGCGGTACCCCGAGATCAGCAGAGCGCCGCCGATGACTTCCACCGCAACGGCACCGGCCAGGGCCACGGCGGGGAAGGGCAGGCCCACCGAACCGATGTAGGCCATGGTTCCAGCGGGATCGGAAAGCTTGGAAAGGCCGCTGAGGATGAAGATGGCGGCGATCAGGATGCGGCCCACAAGCGGCAGAAACTTCAGGATTCCCTTGTCTTCGGCAGCGGGAGCGAGCGTAGCGGTGGCAGTGTTCATGGTCATTCCCCTTGGGGCTGGTCTGGAGAGGGTCCGGCCGTGACGGCTGCGGGGTGCCTCGTTGAACCGGGAAATGCCTCGAAAAACGAATTCCAGAAATCCAGATAAAATGGACCGCTCTGTTCGATGAAACTGAAATGTCTCGATGCGTGCGAAAATGCGGGACTGGCGGTGGGCGGGGGAATGGGGTCCGCCAGTCCCGAGGAGTTCGGGTACGCCGGAGGCGCGCCGAACGTGGTCCCGGCATGGTCGCCGCCGGGATCGAACGCAGGGTGTCGGGAAAGGGACCGTCAGTCGGTGAGCGGCCGCCAGCGGTTGCGCCAGGCCCTGGGCGTGTTGCCCACCACGCGGCGGAACAGACGGGTGAGGTGGGCCTGGTCGGTCAGGCCGCAGATGCAGGCGATTTCGGACAAGGCATCGTCGGTCCGCAGCATCAGGCGCTGGGCGTGGCGAATGCGCTGGCGGATGACGTAGGCATGGGGCGGTTCGCCAACGCTGGTCTTGAAGGCGCGGCAGAAGTGCCCGGTGCTGAGCCGCGCCACGGCGGCCAGTTCGCAGCAGGCCAGCGACTGGCCGAGATTCTCCTCGATATGGCCGATGACCCTGCGCAGCTGCCAGCCTGCAAGGCCGCCCTTGGCGGATGCGTCGCCGTCAGGGACGGACTGCGGCGCGACCGGAACGAGCAGGTCGTGCTCCGCCAATCGGCTTCTGGCCAGCGCGAGGCTGTCCGGCCCCACCCCGCCGGTGTCCATTGCCTTGGCTAAGGGGATGGCCTGCGGAATTGCCGGCGGTTCAGCGTGGTAATGTCTTGAATCCTGTCCCGTATTCGTCGTCGTCGTGCTCAGGACTCCGTGAAGCATGACCAACTCTCCAAGCTCGACGACCGATCCGACCTCTACGGCAGGGGCAATCGCGATGATGGGGCAAATCTCGATAACGGTGATTGTCGCATAGTAATTCGACACGAAAAGTCTGTTCACCGCCCGAATCATCAGGCCCCATCTTCATAGTCTATGGAGATTGCAGTCTTGCTTCCTTTCGGGAATGGGGGATTTTTACTATTGCCAGCCGGCTTTTCCCCCATTTACGCTTTTAATTCAGATATCCGGGAGAGCGGTCAGCGTCTCGTCGATCTCGCATTGGGCCACGAAGCGGTCGAGCAGCCAGGCGGCCGCGGGGCCGGGCGGCGTGTCGCGGCGCCAGATGCCGCCGAAGCGGTAGATGCCGCCGGGATGATCGGGCATCGACAGGCGGATCAGGGTGCCGGACACGAGATCGGCCTCGATCATCGGCAGCGGCATGTTGCCCCAGCCGATGCCCTGGCGCAGCAGGGCGTGCTTGGCGCCAAGGTCGGCGAGGCGCCAGGTCTTGGGGCTCATGACCGAGAAGTCCTTGCCTTCGGTGAAGCGCGAGCGGTCGCTGAGCACCAGCTGCGTATATTCGCGGCCGGCGCCGGGCGGGATCAGGTCCATGCGGCCGAGCGGATGGTCGGGCGCGGCCACGGGCACCATCGCCACCGAGCCGACCGAAACGCTTTCGAGCCCGTCGACACCGGCAAAAAGCGGGCCGGACAGGCCGACCACCGCCGTGCCGTCGAGCACCATCGCAGTGATCGCGCCCAGCGCTTCCACATGGAGGCGCAGCTGCACGGTCGGAAATTCCGCGGCAAAGGCCCGCAGGATCACGCCGAGGCGTTCGGCCGGAAACATGACGTCCACCGCCAGGTCGACTTCGGCCTCCAGACCGTCGAGCAGGCCTTTCACTTTGGCGCGCAATCCGTCGATCCCCTCGGCCACACCGCGCGCTTCCGACAGGACGGCACGGCCGGCTACGGTAAGCTGCGGCTTGCGCGTGCCTTCGCGTTCGAACAGCAGAACGCCGAGCTGGGCTTCGAGGTTGGCGATGCCGTAGCTGATGACGGAGACCGCGCGGTTCAGCTTGCGCCCGGCGGCAGCGAAACTGCCGGTGTCGACGATGGCCAGGAAGATGCGCAGCTGGTCCAGGGTCGGCGTACCGGGGTTGCTCACTTTTCAATCTCCTAGAACAGTCAGGTCGATTTTATCCCTCTGAACTTGAAATGCGGGCAAGTCTATATGGGGTTTCAAGAGAGGGCGGCACCTCACCCCGCCGCCCCCGGAGACAGGATATGATCGAACTTCGCCCTTATGACAGCCTCGGTGGTGCCAACCACGGCTGGCTCGACGCCAAGCATCACTTCTCGTTCGCCGGCTATCACGATCCGGCCCGCGTCCACTGGGGCAACCTGCGCGTCTGGAACGACGATGCGATCGCGCCGCAGACCGGCTTCCCGCCGCACCCCCACCGCGACATGGAAATCATCACTTATGTCCGCGAGGGTGCGATCACTCACCAGGACAACCTGGGCAACAAGGGCCGCACCGAGGCCGGCGACGTCCAGGTGATGAGCGCGGGCACCGGCATCACGCACTCGGAATACAACCTTGAGGACGTGACGACGAAGATCTTCCAGATCTGGATCATCCCGACCCGCGACGGCGAAGAACCGAGCTGGGGCGCCAAGCCCTTCCCCAAGGGCGACCGGTCGGGCCAGTTCGTCACGCTGGCATCGGGTTACGAGAATGACAACGATGCGCTGCCGATCCGCACCAATGCCCGCGTCATCGGCGCTACCCTCAAGGCCGGCGAAACCGCCGAATATCCGCTGGGCAAGGACCGCAAGGCCTACCTGGTGCCGGCCATCGGCGCGGTGCAGATCGAGGACGTGCGCGTCAACGCCCGCGACGGCGCGGCCATCAGCGACCTCGACGTCCTGCGGGTGACCGCGATCGAGGACAGCGAGATCGTCCTGGTCGACGCGGCCTGACACCAAGGCCGAAACGAGTTGGGGAGCGGGCGGAAATCGTCCGCTCCCTCATCTCCCGGATTGCAATTTACCAGATCGGCGCCGACCTTCTTCCCCGGCGCTCAGGCATACAAAAGAAGCGCAAGGAAGGATTGCCCCATGACCGTTCGCTCATCCGATATCGAAGGTGTAGACCTTGTCGTTCTCCCCCCCGTTCGCGACCTTGGGGACGGGTTCCAGGTCCGCCGCGCGCTGCCCACTGCGCAGCGCCGCATGGTCGGCCCTTTCATCTTCTTCGACCAGATGGGTGAGGCGGTGTTCCGCAGCGGCGAAGGCCTCGACGTACGCCCGCATCCGCATATCGGCCTTTCCACGCTGACCTACCTCGTCGAAGGCGAGATCCTCCACCGCGATTCCCTCGGCTCCGTTCAGGCGATCCGGCCCGGCGAGGTCAACTGGATGACCGCGGGCAGCGGGATCGTCCATTCCGAGCGCACGTCTCCCGAAGTCCGCGCCAGCGGCGGCAAGCTGTTCGGGCTCCAGACCTGGATCGCCCTGCCGAAGGAAGCCGAAGAGATCGCGCCGGCCTTCGCCCATCACAAGGCGGACGAGATCCCGGTGACCGAGGATGCCGGAACGCGCCTGACGCTGATCGCCGGTACGGCCGACGGCCTGACCTCGCCGCTCAAGACCTATTCCGACATGGTCTACGCCGATATCGTCATGCTCGACGGAGCGCGCTACCAGGTGAAGGCCGAGCACGTCGAACGCGCGATCTATGTCGTCGGCGGCGAAGTCGAAGTGGAGGGCCAGACCGGCAGCTTCAAGGAGACCGAACTGGTGGTCTTCAAGCCCGGCGCCGAGGTGATCCTCAAGGCCAAGGGCGGCACGCGCCTGATGCTGCTGGGCGGGGAGCCACTGCCGGAGAAGCGCCATATCTACTGGAACTTCGTCTCCTCCTCGCTCGACCGCATCGAGCAGGCCAAGGACGACTGGAAAGCCCAGCGCTTCGACCGTGTGCCCGACGAGAGCGAATTCATCCCCCTTCCGGCCTGAGGAGCTTCACACCATGGCACATGGAACCGCGCATATCGGCGAAACCCCCTGGCGCACCGAGATCGTGGTCGGCGGTCACGCGATCACCGCCGACGAGCCCCAGGCGCTCGGCGGGCAGGGGGTGGGACCCGCGCCTTACGACCTGCTGCTCGCCAGCCTGGGGGCCTGCACGGCGATCACATTGAAGATGTACGCCAGTCGCAAGGGCTGGCCCCTGGTATCGGTCGATGTCGACTTGCGGCTCGCGGGTGCGAAGGACCAGATGCATATCGAGCGCAAACTCTCGATCGTGGGCCTCGACGAGGAGCAGAAGGCTCGGCTTGCCGATATTGCCGAGCGGACGCCGGTGACTTTGACGTTGAAGGCGGGGCTGGGGATCGAGACGGAGCTGGTTTGAAGTTCTCGCTCTCTTCCTCGTCATTGCGAGCGTAGCGAAGCAATCCAGGGGCGGCTTAGTGCGGCTCCTGGATTGCCGCGTCGGCTGCGCCTCCTCGCAATGACGAAGGGAGGTGTTGTGCCTCTTCAGCCTTTTTGCCGCAGTGCCCCCAGGTCGATCCCGTGCTTGTTCACTTTGTAGTAGAACGTCTTGCGCGGCAGATCGAGCGCGCGGATGGCCGCGCCGATCTCCCCGTTCGCGGCGATCACGGCGGCGACGATCTCCTCGCGCTCGAAGGCGTCGACCCGCTCGGTCAGGCCCTTGTTGCCCGAAGGGGAGGGCGTGGGAGAGGGATCGCCGAGGCCCAGCACGAACTGCTCCGCGAAATTGGCGAGTTCCCGCACGTTCCCCGGCCAGTCATGGCGTTCCAGCATCGTGCGGACCGCCGCGGTGACGGGCGGAAGCTCGCGGGCGACGCGGCTGGCGGCATCGCCGGCGAAGCGGGCGAAGAGAGCGGGGATGTCCTCGCGCCTTTCCCGTAGCGGCGGGATGCGCAGGCGCATGGCGGCGAGGCGGTAGAACAGCGGCGGCAGCAGCGAGGGCGGCGGGCCTTCGGCCGCATCCTGGCTGGTGGAGATCACGCGCACGTCGACGGGCATGGCCTCGCCCCGGCGGCGCAGGACGCGCTGCTCTACGAAGGGAAGCAGGCGCTCCTGCAAGTGCGCCGGGCCGCGGTCGATATCGTCGAGGTAGAGCGTGCCGCGATGAGCTGCGGCCAGGCCGGGTTCGTCGATGCCGGTTGCAGTGAAGAGCGGTTCCGCGAGCGCCTCGGGCATTCCGGCGCAGGCCAGAGGCAGAAAGCGGTGGCGCGCACGCTTGCCCGCGCGGTGGATCAGGCGGGCGAGGAGGTCCTTGCCGGTGCCGGTCTCGCCTTCGATGAACAAGTCTATATCCGCATTGGCCAGCACCGGCACCATCTCGCGAAGCCTGCGGATGGCGGGGCTTTCGCCCAGGAACAGCGGTGCGTCGGCATCTTGCGACATGGCCCGCAGGCGGCGGTTTTCCAGCGTCAGCCCGCGCGCGGTGGCGGCGCGGGTGACGGCGGCGATCAGCGCCTCGGGCGCGAAAGGCTTGGTGAGAAAGTCCCAGGCGCCCGCCTTGAGCATCTGTACCGCCATCTCGATGTCGCCGTGGCCGGTGACCAGCACGACGGGCAGATCGGCATCGCGCTCGTGAAGCTGGCGGAACAGGTCGATGCCGGAGACGTGCGGCATACGCACGTCGGTAACGACCACGCCAGGCCAGTCGGCGGTGAGCGCCGCCAGCGCCGGGGCGGCGGCCGGGAAGCTTTCGACTTCGAACCCGGCGAGTTTCAGCAGCTGTGCCGTCGAACGGGCAAGGTCTTCGTCGTCCTCGACGAGGGCGACGCGGCGGGTGCCGGCGGAAAGGTCGGTCATCGGGCCAGTCTCAATTGCAGTTCGAAGGCGGCCCCGGTGTCGCTGGGCACGAGGCGCAGGGCGCCGCCGAACTCCTGCGCGATATCCTGCGCGATCACCAGGCCCAGCCCGAGCCCTTCGGCGCGGCTGGTGGCGAAGGGCGTGAACAGGCGATCCGCGATGTCCGGGGCGATGCCGGGGCCATTGTCGGTGACAGTGATGCGCAGCGTTTCGCCCTCGATCGCCAGCGACAGGATGATGCGGGGCGCCGCGCGCCCGGCGAGCGCTTCGATGGCGTTCTGGAGGAGGTTCACCAGGATCTGTTCCAGCCGCACCTTGTCACCGCGAACCTTGAGGCCGGGGGGAATCGCCGGGGTTTCGAAGGTCAGCGCGGCAAGGCGCTCCTTGAGCAGGAGGCGCGCGCCGTCGAGCACTTCGGCCAGCGGCACCGCGCTCTCGCCGGTGCTGCCCTTGCGGGCGAAGCCGCGCAGCTGCGCGGTGATGATGCCGATGCGTTCGGCAAGGCGGTCGATGGCGGAAAGATTCTCGCGCACTTCCGCGGCCGCACCGAGGTCCAGCAATTGCCCGGCCGAGCTGGCATAGTTGCGGATCGCGGCCACGGGCTGCGCGGTTTCGTGAGCGACGCTGGCCGTGACTTGTCCCAGCGTGGCGAGGCGATTGGCGAGGCGCAGCTCCTCGCGCAGCAGGGCCGCGCGCTGTTCGAGCGCACTGCGCTCCTCCATCTCGCGGCGCAGTTCGGCCGTCCGCTCGGTGACGGCGGCTTCCAGCTGGGCGGTGCGTTCACGGCGGCGGCGGTTGCTCTGGGCGAGCCACCAGAGGGCGCCGACGGCGAGCAGGGCCAAAGTCGCGGCCACGGCCTGGGCGCTGCGCATCGGCGTGGTGACGGCCACCCGGATCGGCAGCGCCAGATTGACCTGCCACTGGTCGCGGTTGGGCGCGCTGGTGGCAAGAAGCAGGCGTCCGCTGCGTTCGGGCATGTGCAGCAGGCCGTCACCGTCGCTGGAGAAGCGGGCGGGCGTCAGGCGCGGAATTCCGATGTCGCCGGCAATGGCCCGCTGGAGGGCAGGATCGAGCGGGCGCGTCATGGCGAAGCGCCAGGCGGGGCGGCTGGCGACGAGGACCACCCCGTTGCGGTTGGTCACGAAGGTCTCGCCGCCTGCCGTGCGCCACTGGGCCTCGATCCGGTCGAAGTCGAGCTTGATGACGATCACACAGTCCCCGGCGGCTTTTCGCGCCAGGTATAGGCCGGGACGATGGCTTACGGTGCCCAGCGCGAACTGGGCGCCGTCGCCGCGGCGCAGGGCGTCGCGGTAATAGCGCCGGAAACGGTAGTCGCGGCCGACGAAACTGTCGCGGTGGCGCCAGTTGCTGGCGGCGATCGCGAACCCGTCTTCTCCCACCAGGTAGATGGCCGAGGCGCCGATCTGGCCGGCGAAGGATTCCAGCTTGGCATTGAGCCGCTCGTCCGCGCCGCTTTCGCGATTGGCGGCGGCGATCACGTCCCGGTCGTCCGCCAGGGTCTGCGGCAGGAGGCGGAACCGGGCGATCTCGCTGTCGAGCAAGGACTGGCGCAGCCGCGCGTCGGCAGCGACCGATGCGGAGAACGCCGCGGTGGCGCGCTGGCGCACGAATTCGCCGGCCAGACCCGCGGCAAGGAGCGCGGCGGCCAGGGCTGCCAGCAGCCAGTAGAGCGTGTGGCGACGATTCACCGCGCCAGCCTAGACCGGCAGGGAGCGATGTGCAAATTTCTGCACATCGCTGCAATGCAATGTGCCGATTGTTGCCCCTCGGCTCCGCATCTCTCCGCCGTAAAGGCCCGGAAATCAGCCGTTTCCAATGAATGCAAAAACTGCTTTTGCCGCAGCGTGGAATCGAACAGTTTCTGCCCGGCACGCGATAAGCATAAGTCTTGAGCGTGCCCGAGAGAGGAAGGAAGGCCTTACCATGCACGCCCAGTTGTCCGACACGCACGAACCGACCGCGCCAAAGCGCTGGTACGGACATCTTTATGTGCAAGTGCTCGTCGCCATCGCGGCGGGCGTGACGCTGGGCCACTTCGCCCCGGCCACGGGTGAGGCGCTGAAGCCGCTTGGCGATGCCTTCATCAAGCTGGTGAAGATGGTGATCGCGCCGGTCATTTTCCTGACCATCGTCACCGGCATCGCCTCCATGCGCGACTTGCGCTCGGTGGGCCGGGTGGCGGGCAAGGCGTTCGGCTATTTCTTCTTCTTCTCTACCCTGGCGCTGATCGTCGGGCTGGCCGTCGCAAACGTGGTTCGCCCCGGCCAGGGCCTGAACATCGATCCCGCCACGCTCGATGCCTCGAAGGTCGCACTTTACTCCGAGAAGGCACACGAAACGTCGATCACCGGGTTCCTGATGGAAATGATCCCGGACACATTCCTCTCCTCCATGACCCAGGGTAATATCCTTCAGGTCCTGGTGATCGCCATTCTCTTCGGCATTGCGCTGGCCATGCTGGGCGACCGCGGTGCGCGTCCGCTCTCGCTGCTGGAAGACGTGTCGCTGGTGTTCTTCAAGCTGGTCTCGATCGTCATGAAGGCCGCGCCGATCGGTGCTTTCGGCGCCATGGCCTTCACCATCGGCAAGTACGGCGTCGGCAGCCTTGCCAACCTCGTGGGCCTCGTCGCGACCTTCTACCTGACTTCCGCACTCTTCGTGGTGGTGGTGCTGGGCGTGGTCGCGCGGCTGGCAGGCTTCTCGATCTTCTCGCTGATTTCCTACCTCAAGGCCGAACTGCTGCTGGTGCTGGGCACGTCTTCCTCGGAAAGCGCGCTGCCTTCGCTGATGGAGAAGATGGAGCGCGCCGGCTGCCCCAAGAGCATCGTCGGCCTCGTCGTTCCCACCGGCTACAGCTTCAATCTCGACGGCACCAATATCTACATGACGCTGGCGGCGCTGTTCATCGCGCAGGCCTGCAACGTGGAACTGACGCTGGGCCAGCAGGTGCTGCTGCTGGGTGTGGCCATGCTCTCGTCAAAGGGTGCGGCGGGCGTCACCGGCGCGGGCTTCATCACCCTGGCCGCCACACTGTCGATCGTGCCTTCGGTGCCGGTCGCGGGGATGGCGCTGATCCTGGGCGTCGACCGCTTCATGTCGGAATGCCGCAGCCTCACCAACTTCATCGGCAATGCCGTGGCGACGGTGGTGGTCTCGCGCTGGGAAGGCCAACTCGACACCGAGCGGTTCAAGGCCGTGCTCGCCAATCGCGAGCCCGCTGCCACCGAGAGCCCCGCGCTCGTCTGACCCGAGATTGTTTGGGGCCGGTGCCGCTTTGAAAATACCCCGCGGGCATTCTTCAAACGGGCACTGACCCTCGGGGCTGCGGCCCCGCACAGGAATCATCCTTATGAAGACCGGTCTTCCGCGGCTGCTTGCCGCCACCCTTTGCTGCGCCCCGGCTCCGGCGCTTTTCGCAGCCCCCACCGCTGCACTGGCAGACGAGGCGAAAGCCCCGATCTACCCGGTTTCCTCCAATGGCGACGGCGCCGTCACTAACGGCTACAGCATCTCCCGCTGGGCCGAGGACTGGCGGTCGATGGCCGATACCAAGAAGCGCGACGACTTTCTCGACCGGCTCAAGTTCCTGCCCCTGAACGAGACCGGAGACATCTACGTCACGCTTTCGGGCGAACTGCGCCTGCGGGTCAACCAGACCACCAATCCCAACTTGCGCGAGGCCGAGGCCCAGCGGCAGGACATCAGCCGCATGGTGGTGGGCGCCGACGTCCATGTCGGCCCGCATTTGCGCTTCTACGGGGAACTGGCCCATGCCGGCCTCGCGGGCGAGAACATCGGCACGCCCGCCACCAACATGAGCAACGGCCTCGTCGCCCAGCAGTATTTCGCGGAGGCCAATGGCCGGCTGGCAGGGCTGGACGTGGGCATCCGCTATGGGCGGCAGGAGTTCGTGGACGGACCCAACCTGCTGACGTCGCAGCGCGACAACAACACCATCCACTACACGCTCAACGGCGTGCGCGCCTGGGCGCGCGGCAAGGCGGTGCGGGCGGACGTCTTCGACTTGCGCCCCACCGCTTATGGCGAGGACGGCATCGGCGACGACAAGAGCGATCCCGAGCGCCGCTTTTCCGGCGTGACGCTGGGTTATGCCGTGCCGAAGACGTTCCTGGGCGATTCGAAGCTCTTCGTGGATCCCTTCCTCTGGCGGCGCCGTAACGGCGTGGGCACCTGGGGAGGGCGGATCGGCCCGGCCACGCGCTATTACGGCGGGGTCCACGTCTACGGCGATGCCGGGCCGATCAACCTCGACTGGACGGTGAACCACCAGTGGGGCGAATTCATCGACCAGAAGATCGACGCCTGGCAGGTGCTGCTGGCGCAGTCCTACCGGCTGGGGGCGTCGAAGTCCGCGCCGCGGATCGGGCTCAGCGCGGACTATGCCAGCGGCGGGGGCGGCTATGGCGACGGCAAGCTGCGCGATGCCTACTCGCCTTTCGGCAACAACGTCTATTTCAGCTACCAGCTCTACCTGACGCCCAGCAACTTGCGCGCCATCGCGCCCACTTTCAGCTTCACGCCGCTGAAGAACGTGAAAGTGAATGCCGAATACCGCTTCGCCTGGCGTGACAGTGTCACCGATGCGGTCTATCGGGCCAACGGCCAACCCTTTGCCGGCACCCAGAACGGCCGGGCGCGCAAGATCGCCGAACTCGCCCGCTTGCAGGCGGTCTGGCAGATCTCGCCCCGCGTTTCGTTCACCGGGCGCTACGAGCATCTCGAAGCCGGCCCCGCGCTGACCGATGCGGGATACCGCAGCTCCGATTTCCTGGCGGGCTGGCTGAGTCTGCGTTTCTAGGGCGAAATTCGCCCTGGATCATTGGTTTGAAGCATTTTTTCGAGTCGTCAGGCGGCCTGCCTGACCTGAAAATGCTGTGAAGGAAAGGTCGTCGATGTCTCCCACCCGTCACGCTGCCGCCCGTGCGCTGCTTTCCGATCCCCTGACCAACAAGGGGACCGCTTTCACCGCCGAGGAGCGTGACGAGTTCGGCCTCCATGGCCTGCTGCCGCCCCATGTCGGCACGCTGGACAGCCAGATCGAGCGCCGCCGCAAGGCGCTGGAGGAAAAGGAAAGCGACTTCCAGCGCTACGCTTTCCTGCGCGAGCTTCAGGATTCGAACGAAGTGCTGTTCCATGCGCTGGTCCAGAGCGACCTGCCGCGCATGCTGCCACTGGTCTATACGCCCACCGTGGGCGAGGGCTGCGAGCGCTTCAGCGAGATCTGGCGCCGCCCGCGCGGCCTGTTCCTGAGCTACCCCAACAAGGACCGCATTTCCGACATCCTGGCCGACCCCGCCTATGACCGGGTCAAAGTGATCGTCGTCAGCGACGGCGAACGCATTCTCGGCCTGGGAGACCAGGGCGCGGGCGGCATGGGCATCCCCATCGGCAAGCTGGCGCTCTATACCGCCTGCGCCGGCATCCACCCTTCCGAAGTCCTGCCGATCCTGCTCGACCTCGGCACCGACAACCACGCGCGCCGCGAAGACCCGCTCTACGTAGGCTGGCGTGCCGGGCGCGTCCGGGGGCAGGACTACGACGATTTCGTCGAGGCTTTCGTCAGCGCGGTGGATGACCGCTTCCCCGGCGTCCTGCTCCAGTGGGAGGATTTCGCGGGCAAGAACGCCTACGATCTCCTGGTCCGCTATCGTGACCGGCTGCTCAGCTTCAACGACGACATCCAGGGCACCGCCGCCACAGCCGTCGGCACGCTTCTGGCAGCGATCGGCAGGACCGGCGTGCCGCTGACCGAGCAGCGCGTCGTGCTCTTCGGCGCGGGCGCGGCGGGCAGCGGCGTGGCGGAGATGCTGGTCCAGGCCATGGTCGCCGAAGGTCTCGACGACAGGTCCGCGCGCGCCCGGATCTGGGCGGTCGACCGGGACGGATTGATCCTTTCCGACGTGCCCCGCCTGCCGCCGCAGCAGCTTCGCCTTGCCCGCGATCCGGCAGAGATCGCAGGCTGGAACGTCAGCGGCCAGAACATGATCTCGCTTCAGGAAGTGGTCGCCAATGTCCACCCGACCGTGCTGATCGGCACATCGGGCCAGAAAGCGGCCTTCGATGAGCGCACCGTCCGCACCATGGCCGAAAACGTCGAGCGCCCGGTGATCTTCCCGCTATCGAACCCCATCTCGCGCGCCGAAGCCCATCCCGCGGACATCCTGGAGTGGACCGGCGGCAAGGCCATCGTCGGCACCGGCAGTCCCTTCGGCACGCCGGGCGTCACGCAAGTCAACAATGTCTATGTCTTCCCCGGTGTCGGCCTTGGCGCCCTGGCGAGCGGGGCGACCGCGATCAGCGACGGCATGTTCATGGTCGCCGCGCGCCGCCTGGGCGAACTGAGCCGCGCCGATCACGATGGCCTGCTGCCCGCCGTGACCGAGCTTCGCGACGTGGCACTGGAAATCGCCGTCGTGGTGGCGGCCCAGGCACAGGCCGAGGGTCTCGCCACGGCCGAGCCGGATGCGCTGACGCGGGAAAGCATTGCCGCCAGCATGTGGCAGGCCCAATACGTCTGAACGGCCACTAGCCCGAGAAGGAACACGACATGACCCCGGCAAGCGAAGCTCTCAAGGTCGGCCTCCTCGGGTACGGCTATGCCGGGGCCACGTTTCACGCTCCGCTGATCGGCGCGGTGGAAGGGCTGGAACTGGTCGGCGTCGCCAGCCGGAGCGCCGACAAGGTCCTGGCCGCGTTCCCCGGTGCGACGGTGCATGCCGACCCCGCGGCCCTGCTGGGCGATGCAGAACTCGATCTGGTGGTCGTGGCCACACCTAACGATACGCATTTCCCGCTGGCCCAGGCGGCCTTGCGCGCGGGCAAGAACGTCGTCGTCGACAAACCCTTCACGCTCGACATGGCCGAGGCCCGCGCGCTGATCGCCTTGGCCGAAGAGACTGGCCGCCAGCTCACCGTGTTCCACAATCGCCGCTGGGACAGCGATTTTCGCAGCATCTGCAAGGCCATTGAACAGGGTCTTCTCGGCGAAGTCTCACACCTCGAAAGCCACTTCGACCGCTTCCGCCCGCAAGTGCGTGACCGTTGGCGCGAGAACGATGGACCCGGCGCCGGCATCTGGTTCGATCTGGGGCCTCATCTCGTGGACCAGGCGCTGCTGCTGCTGGGCTTGCCGGACCGGGTCACGGCTTCTCTGGCACTCCAGCGCGAAGGCGCGCGCAGCGCCGACTGGGCCCATGTGGTGCTGGAGTTCGGCGCGAAGCGGGCGGTTCTGCATGCCTCGATGCTGGTGGCGGGCGGCGTGCCGCGCTTCATCGTCCACGGAACCGGCGGCAGCGCCGTCAAGCAGGGCATGGACGTGCAGGAAAGCCAGTTGCTCTCCGGCATGGCGCCTGGCGCCGAAGGGTGGGGCGAGGACCCTGATCCGCTCGTGCTCTACAATGGCGAAGGACAGGCAAGCCGTCTTCCGGCCGAACCCGGCGACCAGCGTGAGTTCTATCGCCTGGTGGCAGAAGCGGCGCGGGGCAGGGCGGCCAATCCGGTGCCGCCGATCCAGTCGCTCGCGGTCATGGCCGTGATCGAGGCGGCCGAGCGATCCGCTGCGGAAGGACGCGGCATGGAGCTGCCGCTGACTGAAGCCGAGCGCGCGGCCTGGACGGCAAGCCGGGCCGGGTGAGCCGGTCCTGGTCGTGAGGGCGGCCGAAGAACCCGCCTCTCGAACCCTGCGCCGCCGTCATCCCGAACCCGTTTCGCGCAAGTAGCCCAAACGAAAACGGGCCGCCCTTTCGGACGGCCCGTTTCTCATTTCCCTGCAGCCGAAGCTCAGCCCGCGGGTAGGAGCTTGCGGTCGCTGGCGATGCGGTTCATCGCCTTCTGCAGCTTCTCGAAAGCGCGCACCTCGATCTGGCGGACGCGCTCGCGGCTGACGTGATAGACCTGGCTCAGCTCTTCGAGCGTCTTGGGGTCTTCGGTCAGGCGGCGTTCCATCAGGATGTCACGCTCCCGCTCGTTAAGGCCGTCCATGGCCTCCACCAGCATGGCGTGGCGCACGGTGGCTTCTTCGGCATCGGCAACGGTTTCGTCCTGAAGCGGGCGTTCGTCCGCCAGGATGTCCTGCCACTGTCCTTCGCCTTCCTCGCGCAGGGAGACGTTCAGCGAAGCATCGCCGCCCATCATCATGCGCCGGTTCATGTTGACCACTTCCTGCTGGGAAACCCCGAGCGTGGTAGCGATCTTGGCGACATCGTCCGGATGAAGATCCGAATCCTCGTAAGCGTCGAGGTTCTTCTTCATGCGGCGAAGGTTGAAGAACAGCTTCTTCTGCGCGGCCGTGGTGCCCATCTTCACGAGCGACCACGAACGCAGGATGTACTCTTGAATCGAAGCCTTGATCCACCACATAGCATAAGTGGCGAGGCGGAAGCCCCGATCGGGTTCGAACTTCTTCACGCCCTGCATGAGGCCGATGTTGCCTTCGGAGATGAGTTCCGAGACCGGCAGGCCATAGCCGCGGTAACCCATGGCGATCTTCGCAACGAGGCGAAGATGGCTGGTGACCAGCTGGCCGGCTGCCGCCGGATCCTCATGCTCCTTGTAGCGCTTGGCGAGCATGTATTCCTGCTCGGGCGCGAGAAGCGGGAACTTGCGGATCTCGGACAGGTAACGGTTGAGGCTCTGCTCACCGCCCAGTGCCGGCACCGCCGGGAGATTACGTTCCTTGCTCACAATATCCGTCCTTTCCGGTCGGCCCGCGGTCGAAGACCCTTGCGAGGCGTCTTAGCTTGCGGCCACCTGTTCAAGATAGCACAATTATCCGATTTCAGTTTCGCAGTTCATCGATCAGCGTCTGCATGTCGTCGGGCAGCGGACTGATGAAATGGACTCTCTCTCCAGTAACGGGATGGACGAAGCCGAGTTCCGCGGCATGAAGAGCCTGACGGACGAAGCCGAGTCGCTGGAGGATCGGACGAATCGCAGTTGGGGTACGACCATATACAGGGTCTCCCAATAGCGAATGCCCGATTGACGACATGTGAACGCGCACCTGATGCGTCCTTCCGGTTTCCAGCCGGCACTCCACGAGCGATGCGTTCTTCAGCGTTTCCAGTGTCTTGTAATGGGTGACGGCATGCTTGCCGCGCCCGTCCTCCACCAGGGCCATCTTCTTGCGGTTGACACTCGATCGGGCGATGGCGCCGCGCACCGTTCCCGCGATCGGGATGGGGCGCCCGGACACGACGGCCCGGTAGGCGCGTGCGATCGAATGGTCGGCGAACTGCGCGGCCAGGCCCTCATGCGCCTTGTCGGTCTTGGCGACGACGAGCAGGCCGGACGTGTCCTTGTCGATTCGATGGACGATTCCCGGCCGCGCCACGCCGCCGATGCCGGAAAGCTGGCCGCGGCAGTGATGGAGCAGGGCGTTGACCAGGGTTCCGTCGAGATTGCCCGCCGCCGGATGCACGACGAGACCGGCCGGCTTGTCGACGATGACGAGATATTCGTCCTCGAACACGATGTTCAGCGGAATGTCCTGCGCGGCCGCCTCTGCCGGTGCGGCTTCGGGCACGTCGATCGCGAAAGCGGTGCCCCCCGCCACCTTGAGCGAAGCCTGCGAGACCGGCTTGCCGCTCAGCGTTATGCGCCCTTCGCCCATCAGCGCCTTGACGCGTTCGCGCGAAAGTCCGCTGGCCTCTGCCAGCGCCTTGTCCAGACGGCCGCCCTCGCTGCCGATGAACCCTTCGATGATGTTTTCGTAAGCCCCCATTGCCTGTAGGATTTGGGGATGAATGTCGAAGTGACAAGTGAGCTGATCGCAAGATTGCATGCAGAATCTTTACGTGCCCATCCGGAGGAATGCTGCGGCATCCTGCTGGGCACGCGGGAAAATGACGGCGAACGGATCGCGGGCGCGATTCCCGCCGCCAACGTCGCCGCGGAGCCTGCGCGCCATTTCGAGATCGACCCCCGCGTCCTGCTGGCCGCACACCGTGCCGCGCGCCAGGGCGGACCGCAAGTTATCGGCTATTACCACTCCCACCCCACCGGCGATCCCGTGCCTTCCGCCACGGACTGCGAACATTCCACCGGGGATTTGCGCGTTTGGGCGATCATAGCCGACGGGCAGGTTGCTTTCTGGCGCGATACCGGGAAAGGATTTGCGGCCGTCACGAGCCGTATTGTCGAATGATCCTTCGCAACGGCCTGAACTCGAATGATTACTGCAAAGGGAAGTCCCCGTTCCATGACCACAAGCTCGCTCGAACTTGCCAGCCTGCTTTGTTCGCGCCTGTGCCATGACATGCTCAGTCCCGTTGGTGCGCTGACCAACGGGCTGGAGCTGCTTGCGGACGAGAAGGACCCTGAAATGCGCCAGCGCTGCTTCGAGCTGCTGGACCAGAGCGCGCGGATTTCGGCTGACAAGCTGAAGTTCTTCCGCCTGGCCTTCGGCGCTGCGGGCGGCTTTGGCGACATGGTTCCCGTCACCGAGGCGCGCGCCCTGATCGATGCGCTGGTGGCCAACAACGCCCGCATCGTGCTGAACTGGGCGCTCGCCAGCGATATGCTGCCCAAGCCGGCGGTGAAGACGCTGCTCAACTTCGGCCTGATCGGCATCGAGGCGCTGCCGCGCGGCGGCACGCTGGATCTCGCGGCGGAATTCCGCGACGGCATGAGCGAGATCGTCGTGCGTGCGGCCGGCCCGCGCATCGCTTTCGACCGCGACATCGGCCGCGCCCTCGAAGGCGCGCTGCCGGAAGGCGACTTGTCGAGCCGCACCGCGCCGGCCGCGATGATCCAGCAACTTGCCCATGCCCAGGGCGGCAAGCTGCAATATGCCCTGGCCGACGACGCGCTGGTGCTCGGCGCCGTGCTGCCCGGCGCGTGAAGGCCTGAACGGAGAAGGGCGGAAGGACGACGATGAACCGCTGGCTTGTCAATTCCATCGTCAAGTCGCCCAACTTCAATGAGCGCAAGTTGCCGATCTCGATGGTCGTGCTGCATTATACCGGCATGAAATCCGCCGCCGAGGCGTTGGAGCGGATGTGCGATCCCGAGGCGGAAGTCTCGGCGCACTACATGATCGACGAGGCGGGCGCGGTGACTTCGCTCGTCCCTGAGGAAAAGCGGGCCTGGCATGCCGGGCGCTCCTACTGGCGGGGCGTTACCGACGTGAATTCGGCCTCGATCGGCATCGAACTGGTCAATCCCGGGCACGAATGGGGCTATCGTCCCTTTCCCGAAGCGCAGATGGAAGCCTTGCTTCCGCTGCTGGCCGATATCGTCAAGCGCAACCACATTCCGCGCGGCAACGTCGTCGGCCATTCCGACATTGCCCCGGCCCGCAAACAGGATCCCGGCGAGTTCTTCGACTGGGCCAGGCTGGGCGACCTGGGGCTGGCGCTGAAGATCCCGCTCGCGAAGATGAACTTGTTCTACGACAATCCGGGCGCCTTCTATCTCGCGCTGGAACGGTTCGGCTACGACATTTCCGACGGCCGCGCCGCAGTCACGGCTTTCCAGCGCCGCTGGCGGCCCGAACTGATCGACGGCCAGATCGATGGAGAAATCGGCGCGATTCTCTTGGAACTGCTGTTGGAGCAGGGCAGCGGCCGTGCTAGGTGACCGCTCGCACCGGGGGGCCGGGCAGCCGCGGGCGTCTTTTGACGCGCGAGGAAAGTCCGGGCTCCACGAAACAAGGGTGGCGGGTAACGCCCGCCGGGCGAGTCGGGTTTTCAGGCCCGGCGAAGCTTAGGGAAAGTGCCACAGAGAGCAGACCGCCTCGCCAACAGGGTTCGTCCCTTGCGGCAGGTAAGGGTGAAAGGGTGCGGTAAGAGCGCACCGCGCTTCCGGTAACGGAAAGCGGCATGGCAAACCCCACTCGGAGCAAGACCGAATAGGGGCTGCGCGCCGTCTTTGAACGGCGGGTTCGTTTCGGACCCAGGCAGCCCGGGTTGGTCGCTTGAGCGGCGCAGCAATGCGTCGCCTAGAGGAATGGCTGCCGCCGCGGCGTAAGGTCCCTCCTTGGGGAGACCACGCCAGGTACAAAACCCGGCTTACAGGCTCCCCGGTGCATTTTCATGACAACGCGCGATGCCGGATCGCCGCGCACGCTTTGTCGAACCGCTCAGGCGGGGGGGCGAACCGCTCAAGCGGGTGCTTCCGCAGCGACCTGGACCGTGATCCCGTCCTCGCTCTCGCAGGCCTGGATGAACCAGCGCTCGCTGCCCTGGAGCCCGATGGCGGTGAGGCGGCCGTGCATGTAGGCCCCGGTGTCGATACCCACGCGGTTGCCCCGGATCTCCGGTTCCTGCGTGATCGTATGCCCATGGATGACGAAGCCGCCGAATTCCCCATTGTGGCTGAGGAACGGTTCGCGGATCCACCGGCAGTCGTGCCCCAGCTGGTTTTCCAGCGGCGTTTCGGGTCGGACGCCGGCATGGACGAAGACGTAGTCGCCCACGCGGATCATCTTCTGGAACCCGTCGATGAAGTCGAAATCGTCCTGCGGGATGGCTTCCATCGCCGCGCGCTGCAGTTCGTCGAGTTCGGCATCCATCACGAATTGCGGGTCCATGCCATAAGACAGGATGGTCTCGCGGCCGCCGAATTTCAGGAAGCTGCGAAAGGCGTCCAGCTTGTCGCGGGAGACGAGCAGCATTTCCTCGTGATTGCCCTGGATGAATTCGACATCGCGTTCGCGCGCCCATTGCCGGGCGCGGGCCAGCACCCCGGCACTGTCCGGTCCGCGGTCGATCAGGTCGCCGAGCAGGATGACCAGGCTATGCGCACTGTTTCGTTGGGCGTCGTCGCGCTCGATCGCCTCTATCAGGCGCTCGAACAGGTCCAATCGGCCGTGGATGTCGCCGATCGCATAGATGCGCTGTCCAATGGGCAGTTGGGGAAGGCGGGCGCTGGGAGCGCGGCCGAGGAGGTTTCTGATCTTCGCGAGCATTGCGTTGGTGGCGACTATAGGAAACGCGGCTCATGCCCACAAGCACAACGCGGCCTTCGTCATACGCATTAAGCCGAGGCGTGCCGGCTTCGCGGGTAGTGGCCCAAAATCCACACAAGGTTTCCCGAATGTTTCTGGAATGAGATTTTTCTTGTTCCAATCTTGGGTGCGGTGCAGCAATATTGTGCAGCTGCAATCGCCTTCAAGACAGAAAGGCGATGCGGCAAAGCAGGCTGGGACGAGACACCCCAAGAAGAATTCAGTGAGGGAATGACCATGTTTATGTCCGTCCGCGGCGCTTTCGCCGCCACTCTGCTCGCATCCAGTGCAATCGCAGCAACTCCGGCTTTCGCTGACGAGGCCGACGCGCCTTCCGAAGTGACCGTGACCGGCAACGTCGCGCTCACCAGCGACTATCGCTTCCGCGGCGTCTCGCTCTCCGGTGGTGATCTGGCCGTCCAGGGCGGCATCACCGTCTCCCACAAGAGCGGTTTCTACGCCAGCATCTGGTCCTCCTCGCTTCACAGCAGCGAAGTGGACGTGGATGGCGACGGCGTGGGCGACGGATCGGTCTATGGCGACCAGGAACTCGATCTCATCGGCGGCTGGACGGGCGAAGTGACCTCGGGCCTGACGCTTGACGCCGGGCTGCTCTATTACGTCTATCCCAGTGGCAAGATCGGCGACGCGAACTATTGGGAGCCCTACGCCTCGATCAGCGGGCAGGTCGGACCGGCCAAGCTGAAGCTGGGCCTTGCCTACGACTGGAAGCAGAAGGGCCTGCTCGACAACAACGGCAGCAAGTCGGACAACCTCTACGTCTACGGCAATGTCGACGTTGCCATTCCGAACACGCCCGTCACCGTTTCCGGCCACCTCGGTTATACCGACGGCGTCCTTTCGCCCTGCTACTATTGCACGGACAGCCGGACGTTCAACGACAAGACCGGCATCGACTATTCGATCGGCGCCTCGATGACGCTGTTCGGCCCGCTTTCCGCCAGCATCAGCTATGTCGGCGTCAGCGGCGTCTCGGTCGACAGCTATACGGACGACACCGTGGTGGGCACGCTTACCGCCTCGTTCTGATCGACAAGCGTTTTGCAGGAGGACCCGCCCGGAGCGATCCGGGCGGGGCTTGCCTCTACTTGAGATAGAAGTCCACGGTCGTGACCACGCGCACCTTCTTGTAGGGCGTATCGGACACGCCCCAGCCACCACCCGAATCGCCGTCGCGCGCTTCGATGGTGAAATAGCCCTGGGTCGCGCTCTTGATGGCGCCGACCTGGGCGCCGCTGTCCTGCGCGAACTGTTCGGCAGCCGCCCGTGCATCGCGGGTAGCAGCAGCGACCATCGGCGGCTTGATGTCGTTGAGGCGAGTGAAAGTGAAAGCCATGCCCGAACCTTCCTCCAGGATGACCCCGCGCCGCACCAGTTCGAACTGACGCCTCACTGCCGATTGCGCGCGCTTCACGTCCTGAGTGCGCAAGGTGACGCGCTGGCGGACAGTGAAAGTGACGACGCCATTGTCCTTGCTCTGCTGCACGTTGGCCCCGGTCGGCTGCAGCGCATCGGCAGGGAACCCGAGTTCGCGGAAGAACGTCTCGATCGCCCGCGTATCGTTCTCGACGCCCGATTGCGCCGTCGAAAGATCGCCGGCGGAAGCGGAATAGGCGATCGTCCAGGTCGCAAGGTCGGCCGTGACGTCGCGCTCCGCCAGCCCGCGAACCGTCACCGAGCGATCCGCCCGGTGCGCGCGCTTCATGCCGTCGCCAAGGAGATAGCCGCCGGCCACCAGCCCGATGGCCAGGATCGTGGAGGCCGCCAGCCAGCCCCTAACGACAGGATCGCGCAAGAAGGAGGTGGAGTGGCGAGGGTCGGATGGGCTAGTGTCAGGCATCGCGGCTTCTCCCTGAAGTCTCGCGGAGCATGGCCGAACAGGTGTGTATCCGCGATGAACCGTTTTTCATATGCGATAAGTTGAAGGAATCTCCGTGACCAAGTACCTCCACACCATGATCCGCGTGACTGATCCGGACGCGACGATCCGCTTCTTCGAACTGATCGGCCTGCAGGAAACCCGCCGCTTTTCGAGTGAGCAGGGCCGGTTCACGCTGATCTATCTTGCCGTGCCGGGCGAGGAGTCCGAAGTGGAGCTGACCTATAACTGGCCGGCCGAGGACGGCTCGTTCGAGCAGTACGAGGGCGGCCGCAATTTCGGCCATCTCGCCTTCCAGGTCGACGATATCTACGCAACCTGCCAGACGCTGGCCGATGCCGGCGTGACGATCAACCGGCCGCCGCGCGACGGCCACATGGCCTTCATCCGTACGCCGGACGGCATTTCGGTCGAGCTGTTGCAGGACGGCCGTCTCGATCCCGCCGAGCCCTGGGCATCGATGCCGAACATCGGCAGCTGGTAAACCCGACGCCGCCGGGCGCGGGCTACGCTGGCTCAGTGCATTGGGCAACGCCCGGCGGCTTTTCGGACGGGTTCCCGAAAAGTTAGTTAACTTTGTGAAATAGACGCTTGTTCATTGGTGTGCCGCTGGCGCCGGACATACCTCCCGCCCCGCAACGGGAGTCTTGGGAATCGGTTGGCGACAGTGCCTCCGACAGCCGGGACAGGGATTAATTCCGATCTCCAGCGGGGGCTAACATGGGATTGGTTGAACTTGTTCGGCAGGCGCTTTCAGGCCTGCTTATGATCGAGCAGGAGCTTTTGCTCTTCGCCGGTTTCTGGGTGCTCATCGGCACTCTCGACGAAGTGGCGGTCGATTGCTGCTGGCTATGGTTCCGCATGACGGGGCGGGCACGGACGCAGCGCATCACGGGCGACGCTGCCCGCGCGCCGCTGCGGGGCAAGGCGGCGATCTTCATTGCCGCCTGGCAGGAAGACCAGGTGATTGGTCATACGATCCGCCATGCCTTGTCGGCCTGGCGGCAGGACGATTTCACGCTCTATGTCGGTTGCTACGGCAACGATGCCGCCACTGTCGGCGCAGCGATGGAGGGCGCGGGCACGGACGCGCGCGTTCGGGTGATCATCCATGAACGCGCCGGACCCACCACCAAGGCGGATTGTCTGAACCGGCTCTACCGCGCGCTTTGCGACGATGAACGCCAGAGCGGCCGGGCCTATCGCTGCGTCATTCTTCACGACGCCGAAGACATGGTCCATGCTGCCGAACTGGCCGTGGTCGATGCAGGTCTGGCTTCGGCGGACTTCGTGCAGATTCCGGTACGGCCGGAGCCGCAGGCGGCATCGCGCTGGGTGGGCGGCCACTATCTCGACGAGTTCACCGAAGCCCATACCAAGTCGCTGGTCGTCCGCGATGCCTTGGGGGCGGCGATTCCGGCAGCAGGAGTAGGCTGCGGGTTCGGCCGCGACATGCTGGAGCGGATCGCGCAAGGCCGCCTGGCCGAAGGCAATCCGGGTCCGTTCGCGGCGGAATGTCTCACCGAGGATTACGAACTGGGCGTTCTGGTATCGCGCGAAGGCGGGCGCTCGCGCTTCCTTCGCGTGCGGGACGAGCAAGGGGAACTCGTCGCGACGCGGGCCTATTTCCCGGCCCGGTTCCGCGAATCGATCCGGCAGAAGACGCGCTGGATCCATGGCATCGCCTTCCAGGGCTGGGAAAGGCTCGGCTGGGAAGGCAGTTCGGCAGATACCTGGATGGCCCTGCGTGACCGGCGCGGGCCTCTCACCGCGATCGTGCTCGCCAGCAGCTATGCCCTCATCCTGGTCGAGGGCATTCTCGGGGTTCCGCGGATCCTGGGCTGGGAAACCGCCACGAAGCCGCCGCCGATGCTGGCCTGGATGATCGCGGTCGGTCTGTTCAGCCTGGTGTGGCGCAGCGTGGTGCGCGCTGCACTCACGACCCGCGAATATGGGGTTGCCGAGGGTTTCCGCGCCATCTTGCGCATTCCGGTGGCCAACTACATCGCGATCATGGCCGGGCGTGATGCCTTGGCCTCCTACATCCGCACGCTGAGGGGCGGCGAGGTCACCTGGGACAAGACCCGGCACGATGCGCATCCGGCCTCGCTTGGCGGAGTGGCGGCAGCATGAGCCTGACACAGCCTTTTCGCGGACAGCCGCTCGTGGCCTTGCTGGCAGTGCTGGCAGGCTGGATGGGCGGCCGGATCTCAACCTGGCAAAGTCCTTTGCCGATCGAGGCAGACATCGTTCATGCTTCTCCGGTCGCAACCGGCGGCGGACAAGGTCTCGCTGGCAACGGCAGCGATGATGCCCTTGAAGGCCCCCTGTCGCCGCCCGGCTCGGGGCTCTATCCGCCCCTGGAATACCTGGCGATGGAGCGGGGCATGGCCGGGCCGGGTTATGCCATGCCGGCAAGGACGAGCCAGCCCTATCCCGTATTCGTGCGCGTGCCGGTATGGGTGAACGGCCCGGGTTACGGAGTAGCGACCCGGGCGCCGGCGGCTTTTCCTCTGAGTCAGGATCTCCCGATGCAGTATGGGATAAGCGGCCTGCCCGGCGCGCCGGAGTGGCGCGCGCGTGGCTTCGATGTCACGCCGGCCGCGTTCGTTTCCGGCACGGCAGCTGGGTCGCGCATGCCTTCGGGCCTGCCGCCGCTCTGGCAGCTTGCGGCTCAGCCCGGCCCGCCGCCGAGCGTAACCCCTGTCGCGGGACCGAGGCCGTTCCCCAAGCGATGGTCCGGAGATTCCTGGGCGCTGCTTCGGCATAACGGTGCAGGGGGGATCACCAACGGCGCGCTGCCCGCGACCTATGGTGCCAGCCAGACCGGCGCGGTGCTGCGCTATCGCCTGTCGCTGGACGATCCGCGGCGCCTTACGGGCTACATGCGCACGACCACGACGCTGAGTTCGGTCATGCGCGAAACCGCCGGCGCGCTGGGCTTTTCCGCCCGGCCTTTCCCGAAGCTGCCGGTCATCGCCGCACTCGAGGCCAGATTGACGGAGCAGGGGGGCGTGCACCGTTTCCAGCCGGCGGCCATGGCGATCACCGAGCTTCCGCCGTTTCCTCTGCCGAAGGGCTGGCGCGGCGAGGCCTACGGGCAGGCGGGCTATGTCGGCGGCACGTTCGCAACGCCTTTTGCTGACGGACAGTTTCGCGCCGACCGCGGGCTGTTCTCGGTGGGGCGCCTGGAAGGACGCCTGGGCGGAGGCGCCTGGGGCGGCGTGCAAAAAGGTGCCGGACGGCTCGATGCCGGACCGAGCGCGACGTTTGCCGTGCCGCTGGGACGCGGGGCATTCGGAAGGGTTGCCGTCGACTGGCGGTTCCGTATCGCCGGCGATGCCGATCCCGGCTCGGGGCCTGCCGTCACTCTATCCGCAGGTTTCTGATTCCCGGCTTTCCTAGCGGCGGATGCTGCGGTAGCGAGAGGGGTGGAATGGATGTCTACCTCCCCATAGCCAACCTCTCCGTCAACGGTCTCATCATCGTTGGCCTGGGGGCGATCACGGGCCTGCTTTCGGGCATGTTCGGCGTGGGCGGCGGCTTCCTCACCACGCCGTTGATGATCTTCTACGGCATCCCGCCGACCGTGGCCGCTGCTTCCGCGGCCAGCCAGGTGACCGGCGCCAGCGTCTCCGGCGTGTTCGCGCATACCCGGCGGGGCGGGGTGGATTATCACATGGGCACGGTCATGGTGGCCGGCGGCATCATCGGCACCGGCATCGGCGCGGCGCTGTTCAGCCTGCTGCAGCGGCTGGGGCAGATCGATACGGTCATCAATATCCTCTACGTGTTGATGCTCGGCTCGATCGGCGGACTGATGGCCAAGGAGAGCATCCAGACGATCCGTGCGGAGCGATCCGGGGTGCCCATCGCGGCCCGCAAGCGCCGCCACCACCCGATGGTCGCCAGCCTGCCGCTGCGCTGGCGATTCTACCGCTCGGGGCTGTACATCTCACCGCTTGCTCCGCTGTTGCTCGGCATGGGCACCGGCATCCTGACGATGCTGATGGGCGTGGGCGGCGGCTTCATCCTCGTGCCGGCGATGCTCTATATCCTTGGCATGAGTGCCAATGTCGTGGTCGGCACTTCGCTCTACCAGATCCTGTTCGTCACCATGGCGACGACGATGATGCATTCGATGACCACCCATGCGGTCGACATCGTGCTGGCCTCGCTGCTGCTGCTGGGATCCGTCACGGGCGCGCAACTCGGCGCGCAATTCGCCCAGAAAGCGAGCCCGGTGAAGCTGCGCCTCGTCCTGGCGATCATCGTGCTGCTGGTCGCGGGGCGCATGGCGATCGGGCTGGGCTATCGTCCGGACGAGATCTACACGGTCGCCCCGCTGTGAAGCGCGGGCTGGCCCCGTTCCTCGCGCTTGCCGCGGCCATGGCGCTCGGCGGCGCACGCGATCCGATCCTGGTTCCCGAGGTGTCCCAGCACGAAGTGGATCTGCGGCAAGGCTTCACCGGCACCGAATTGCTGCTGTTCGGCGCGATCCTTACGCCGGAAGGCTCCCGCGCTGCGCAGGATTACGACATCGTGGTCGTGCTCAAGGGACCGACCCAGTCCATCGTCCTGCGCGAAAAGCAGAAAGTCGCCGGCATCTGGATCAATGCGGACAGCACGGAATTGCGTTCCGCGCCGTCCTACTATGGCCTGGCGTCGACCCGGCCGATCAAGGACATCGTCGACGACAAGACGGCCGCGATCTACGAACTCGGTCTCAAGTGGCTGCAACTCTCGCCGATCGGGGCCATCGATCCCACCGAGCAGGCGCGCTTTTCCGACGGCCTGGTCGATCTCAATCGCCGCAACGGCCTCTATCGCGACGAGGAGGGCGGCGTGAAAGTGAGTGAGCAGGTGCTCTATCAGGCGCGCATCCGGCTGCCCTCGCAAGTGCCCATCGGCACCTATACGGCGGAGACTTATGCCATTTCGCGGGGGCGGGTGGTCGCTTCGGCCAGCAGCCAGGTCCAGGTGCGCAAGCTCGGCTTCGAAAGGGCGATCGCCAACTTCTCAGAAAACTACGGCTTTGCCTATGGCCTCTTGGCGGTCCTCGTTTCGGTGGGCATGGGCTGGCTTGCCGGACGGCTTTTCGCCCTCCGCTAGGCAGCATCGCCGGCCGCTCTTAGGCGGAAATTAACCGCGCCGAACTAGCGTTTTCGAACGAAAACGCTTGTTTCGAGGGCTCAATGAACGAGATGCGAATGGACGGCTTCGATCCTGCGACGGCCCCGCACCCCCGGGTGGGCGGCGAAGAGGGGCGCGAGCCGATCGGCGTGATCCTGGAGATTTCCGGTGCCGGCGCCCGCATCGCCTTCGATCTGGCGCGCCTCAACGATGCCGCGCAGCACGTCGATCCTTCGATCGCCATGTCGGGGCAAGTCGGCAGCCAGGTCAAGGTCCGGGTGGGCCGGGGCTGGTTGCTCGCCAGCATCCGCAACCAGAAGAGCGACGCCACCGTCCCCGGCGGCATCGTCGCCGAGGCCGACTTTTTGGGTGAAGGGCTGGAGGAACGGCTGACGGGTCGCATCCATGGATTTCGCCGCGGCGTCACGCGCTATCCGACGCCCGGCGCGCTGGTCTACCCGGCCGACACGGACGACTTGCGCCAGGTCTATGCCAGCGACGGGCGGCAGGCGGTTCAGATCGGCACCGTCTATCCCACCAAGGACATTCGCGCCGGGCTCTACATCGATACCCTGCTCGGCAAGCACTTCGCGCTGCTGGGTTCGACCGGCACCGGCAAGTCTACGAGCACCGCGCTGATCCTCCACCGGATCTGCGAACAGGCGCCGGAAGGCCATATCATCATGGTCGATCCCCACGGCGAATATGCTGCCGCCTTCCGCAACACCGGCGTGATCCTCGACGTCTCGAACCTGCAGATGCCCTATTGGCTGATGAACTTCGAGGAACATTGCGAGGTCCTGGTCACCACGCGCGGCGATGAGCGGCAGCTGGATTGCGAGATCCTGGGCAAGTGCCTCCTGGAGGCGCGGGCGAGGAACCGCCTGGCGGAGCAGATCGGCAAGATCACCGTCGATTCGCCGATTCCCTATCTGCTCTCCGACTTGTCCAACATCCTGAACAACCACATGGGCAAGCTCGACAAGGGCCACTCCAGCGCGCCCTACATGCGGCTGCGCAACAAGCTCGACGAATTGAAGGGCGATCCGCGCTACCAGTTCATGTTCTCGGGCATGCTGGTGGGCGACACGATGGCCGAGTTCGTCTCGCAGCTGTTTCGCCTGCCTTCGCGCGGGCGGCCGATCTCGATCATCGACGTGTCCGGCGTGCCGTCCGACATCACCAGCACCGTGGTGGCCGTGCTCAGCCGCATGGTCTTCGACTTCGCCGTCTGGGCGCGGGAGGAGAAGACGCGGCCGATCCTGCTCGTCTGCGAGGAAGCGCACCGCTACGTTCCGAACGAGAAGAACGCCGACGGTTCGTCGGTCGGCCGCATCCTTTCGCGCATCGCCAAGGAGGGCCGAAAGTACGGCATTTCGCTGGGCCTTATCACGCAGCGGCCGTCCGACCTTGCGGAGGGCGTGCTCTCGCAGTGCGGCACGATCATCTCGATGCGTCTCAACAACGACCGCGATCAGGCTTTCGTCCGCGCGGCCATGCCTGAAGGCGCGCGGGGTTTCCTCGATTCCATCCCGGCGCTGCGCAACCGCGAATGCGTGATCTGCGGCGAAGGCGTGGCGATCCCGATCCGCGCTTCGTTCGACGATCTGGAGGAATTCCGCCGCCCGGCGTCCGCCGATCCCTCGTTCATCGAACTCTGGAGCCAATCCGGCGGCGAGGAGGAGATGGTGCTCCGCACGGTCCAGCGCTGGCGGGCCCAGGGCAGATAAGCAAAACCGCGGAGAACCCGGCGCGCGCGGTCAGGCCTTGAACGCCGCGCGCCACTTGCCCCAGCGGTAGTAGCCGATCGTCAGAGCGACAGTCAGGGCCGAACCGACGGGATAGGACCACCACACCGCGTCGCTGTCGATGACCGGATAGGCGAGCCAGTAGAAGCCCAGACGTCCCGGATAGAGACCCAGGAACATGATTACGAGCGGGGCCACCACGGCGCCATAGGCGCGCATCGTGCCGGTGAGGATCATCGTGATCGACACGATCACGAAGCTGGCCGTGCAGACGAGCTGAATGTGCCGGGCGATCGGCATGGCCGGGCTGTCTCCGCCCAGGAACAATGCCAGCAGCGGGCGGTCGAACAGCACGATCAGCGCCGCCACCAGGGTCGAGAGCGCCAGGTTGGTGACGAGGCCCACTTCGGTCACTTTGCCGACACGGCCATGGTCGCCCGCGCCGAGCGACTGCGCCACCATGGCGCTCACCGCCGAGCCGATCGCGAAAGCGGGCATCTGGAGGTAGTTCCACAATTGCAGCGAGGCCCCGTAGGCTGCCGCGGCGTCCAGCCCCTCGCGGTTGACGAGGCTGACCATGATGAGGCCGGCGGAGGACACCAGCAGCATCTGGGCGCCCATCGGCAGGCCCTTGACGATCACATAGGCCAGTTCAGGGCCGCGCGGCACCAGATAGCCCAGTTCCGGCCCGCGCAGGCGCATCGGCAGGTCCTGCCGGTAGATGCGCCAGAGCTGGTAGACCAGGCCGGCGAAGTTCGCGAAGGCCGTGGCCATGGCCGAGCCGGCGATACCCAGCGTGGGGATCGGGCCGGGCCCGATGATGAGGAGCGGATTGAGCACGATGTCGAGCGCGACCGTCAGGATCATGGCGTAGAGCGGCGTCTTGGAATCGCCCGCGCCGCGCATCCCCATGGAGACCATCATCGACATCGAGCCTAGCGGGATCGTCACGAAGATCACCCGCAAGTAGGCGAGCGCCTCGACCCGGCTGGCCTCGGGCGTGCCGAGCGAATGGAGCAGGGCATCCGCCCCGAACCAGCCGCCGATGCCGCAAAGCCCCGAGAGAACGAGACAGAAGCCCAGCCCGGAGCCGAACGTGCGCCGCGCCGCGTCGATGTCGCGCGCGCCGAAGTGCTGGCCGACGCGCACCGTCGTGGCCATGCCGAAGCCGAACACCAGCGCGAAGAGCAGGAACATGATGACGTTGGCATTGGCCGTTGCCGCCAGCGCGGCCTCGCCCAGCAAGCGCCCGACCCAGATCGCGTTGACCGACCCGTTCAGCGTCTGGAGCACGTTGGAAATCAGCATCGGCACCGAGAAGACCATCAGCGTCTTCAGGATCGGTCCCTGCGTGAGGTCGCCCTTCATCCGCTCCATCTGCCGGGGGGGCTGTCCCTCCTCGGGTTCGGTTTCCCCGTGCGGAATCGGTGATGCCTCGTTCATATGCCCCTCAAGTTCCCCGCGTATCGCCCCAGATGTGTATGTGCAGCCGGTCCGTGAAGCGATAGCCTTCCTGCGTGCATAAATCCGAGAGCCATCCCGACCTCTGCCGGATGACATCGCTGGAGCGACCTTCCGGCATCAGGAATATCCGCTCGGCGGGGATCGCGTGGCGTTCCTGGAGCGCGCGGACTTCGTCCACGTCGGCAGGTTCCGCCACCACGAACTTGAACCAGGCCCGCGGGTCCGCCGCCCAAGCGTCGAGCCGCTCGGGCACCAGCGCCAGTTCCGCCGGGTTGCCGCTGTGCGAGAGCTTGGGGCTGACGTTGTACTGCTGCACCCGTGCGTCGAGGCCCGCATGGGGCGCAACCGAGCCGTTCGTCTCGATCTCGACATGCATCCCCGGTCGCGCCTCGTCGAGCGCCGCCAGCATCCGCGCCAGCTGCGCGCCCTGAAGCAGGGGCTCGCCGCCGGTGATGACCAGCCGGTCGGGCGGAAGGTCGGCCACCATGCGCGCCACGTCGGCTTCTTCGGCCATGACCTGGTTGGCCTTTCGCTCGAACGCAAGCTCGTCCCGATGGAAGCGGTTATCGCCGGAAAAGCGCCAGGTATAGGCGGTGTCGCACCACTCGCAGGCCAGATTGCAGCGCGACAGCCGCACGAAAGTGCTCGGCCGCCCCATGCTGGCGCCTTCGCCCTGAAGCGAGGCGAATACTTCGGGTTCGCCGGGAGTGGTGGTGGCAAGAGCAAGCGTCACGGTATTCTCGAATGCAGTTTGATGGAGCGTGGTTGACACAGTTTACACGGTCCAGGGGAGAAAATGTCACCTTGTGTGGGAGGTGTCATCTTGCGGCTGGTTGCGTGCAGGAAGAGCAGGGCGATCACGCGCGCGAAGGTGTCAGATGCGCGTGATGTAGGAAATCGAAAAAAGTGAGAAGTCCTGGGGGATGATCCCCCAGACCCTCGGAATGTCGAGGTCTCGCCCTGGCTGGCCGTTTTGCGCCCACTGGGAGCCGGGAGACAAATGGCCTGCGGTCGCAAGGAGAGCACGGGCGTGGCTGCGCGCGCGACCTCGCCAGTATCGGGGTGCAGGGGTGTTAACCCCTGCGTTTCCCTTTTCTTATCCCAGCCGCGCCAGCGCCGCAGCCAGACGCTCCGCCTCCGCCGAGTGGTGCGCATGATCCGCACGCGCCTTGTCGATCGCCTCGGGCTTGGCCTTCTCGACGAAGGCCGGATTACCCAAACGCTTGTCGAGCGAATCCCGCTCCTTGACCGAAGCGGCCATGGCCTTTTCGAGGCGCGCCTTTTCCGCCGCAATGTCGATCACGCCTTCCAGCGGGATCGCCAGGGTCGCATCGCCCGCGCCCACCTGCATGGCGGCACCGGCGGGGGCAGCCTCGAAGTGGATCGCATCCAGACGGGCCAGACGGTCGATCGCGGTGCCGTTGCGGCCGATCACCGCGCGGGTCGCGTCGGAAGGGTCGGCGACATAGGCGGTAAGGCGGGCGCCCGGCGCGATGCCGAGTTCGGACTTGGCGCCGCGAAGGTTGCCGATCAGCGCGATCAGCCACTCGACTTCGGCCTTGGCCCCGGCATCGACCGCGGCTTCCGGTGCGGGCCATGCGGCGACGATCAGGTCGTTCTCGCGGGTGCCCATCTTGCTCCACAACTCTTCGGTGACGAAGGGCATGAAGGGGTGGAGCATGACGAGGATCTGGTCGAGCACCCAGCCGGCGACGGCCTTGGTCTCGTCATCGAAGCTGCCCTTGATGAGTTCGATGTACCAGTCGCAGAACTGGTTCCAGACGAAGTGGTAGATCGCATTGGCAGCCGCGTCGAAACGCAAGTCGGCCATGGCCTTGTCCAGCGCGGCGACGGTTTCGACGACTTCGCCGATGATCCACTTGTTGACCGCCGTGGTCGCCTTGGGGGCGGCGACGGAGGTGCTGGCGACGATGCCGTTGGACTGGCAGAAGCGCGCGGCGTTCCACAGCTTCGTGGCGAAGTTGCGGTAACCTTCGACGCGCTTTTCATCCATCTTCACGTCGCGGCCCTGGCTCTCCATGGCAGCCATGAAGAAGCGCAGCGCGTCGGCGCCGTACTTGTCGATCAGGCCCAGCGGATCGACCACGTTGCCCTTGGACTTCGACATCTTCTGGCCATCGGCGGCGCGGACGAGGCCGTGGAGGTAGAGCCGCTTCCACGGCACTTCCTTCATGAAGTGGATGCCCTGCATCGCCATGCGCGCATCCCAGAAGAACAGGATGTCGAAGCCGGAAACGAGCAGGTCGTTCGGATAGTGCTTCTTCAGCAGCGGCGCATCTTCATCAGGCCAGCCGAGCGTGGCGAAGGGCCAGAGCGCGGAGGAGAACCAGGTATCCAGCACGTCGTTGTCGCGGGTCAGCTTCTTGTTGCCGGCCTGCGCCTGTGCCTCTTCCTCGGTTTCGGCGACGAAGATTTCGCCGTCTTCCGAATACCACGCCGGGATGCGGTGGCCCCACCAGAGCTGGCGGGACACGCACCAGGGCTGGATGTTTTCCATCCAGTTGAAGAAGGTCTTTTCCCAGGTCTTGGGGACGATCTCGATGGCGCCCGAGCGGACGGCTTCCATCGGCGGGCCGGCCAGCGTCTGCGCATCCACGTACCACTGGTCGGTCAGCCAGGGTTCGATGACCACGCCGCTGCGGTCGCCGAACGGGGTCTGGATCACGCGATCCTCGACCTTTTCGAGCAGGCCGTCATCCTCCAGGAATGCGACGATCGCCTTGCGCGCCTCGAACCGGTCCATGCCGATGAACTGCGCGGGGACGAGGCCGTCCTGCGTCTGGCAGACCTTGGCATCGGCATCGAGCATGTTGAGCATGTCGCCGGCCTTGAAGCCTGCGCGCTTGCCCACCTCGAAGTCGTTGAAATCATGACCCGGGGTGATCTTCACCGCGCCGGAGCCCAGTTCGGGATCGGCATGCTCGTCCGCAACGATGGGAATCTCGCGGCCGGTGAGCGGCAGGGTGACGGTGGCGCCGCGTGCAAGGAGTTCCTTGTAGCGTTCATCCTCCGGGTTCACCGCGACGGCCATGTCGGCCAGCATCGTTTCGGGGCGGGTGGTGGCGACGTGGATGTGGCCCGAACCGTCCGAAAGCGGATACTTGATGTGCCAGAAGTGGCCGTTGGTCTCGCGCGTTTCGACCTCAAGGTCGGAAATGGCGGTGCGGAACTTGGGGTCCCAGTTCACCAGGCGCTTGTCGCGGTAGATCAGGCCCTGCTTGTGCAGATCCACGAAGACCTTGACCACGGCCTTGGTGAAGTGCGGGTCCATCGTGAACTGCTCGCGGCTCCAGTCCATCGAGCAGCCCAGGCGGCGCAGCTGGCCGGTGATGGTGCCGCCGGATTCGGCCTTCCATTCCCAGACCTTCTCGATGAACTGCTCACGCGTGTAGTTGGCGCGCTTGTCTTGCTTGGCCTCCATCTGGCGCTCGACCACCATCTGCGTGGCGATGCCGGCGTGGTCGGTGCCGACCACCCAGAGCGCGTCCTTGCCCTTCAGGCGTTCGTGACGGATCACGATGTCCTGCAGCGTATTGTCCAGCGCGTGGCCGATGTGGAGCGATCCGGTGACGTTCGGCGGCGGGTTCACGATGGTGAACGGCTGCGCGTCAGGGCGTTCGGGGCGGAAAAGGCCTTCGCCTTCCCAGTGCTGGTACCACTTCGCCTCGATCTGGGCGGGGTCGAAAGTCTTGTCCAGCGCGGCTTCGGGCGCGGTTTCGGGGGAGGCTTCTGGAGTGTCGGTCATGGCGCCGCGCTTTGCCAGTGCGGGGCGTCATTCGCAAGTGCCGCCAACACGGGATGCCGCCATAGTCGCGGGACGTGCATAAAGGATGGCTCCAATACGGTTGCGATTGCGAAATGAACAATTCGCCGCGCCGGGGGAACCCCTTGCCGGTACAGGCATTTTCCCCCAATACGAGCACACATGCGGGAATGGGCTGAATTCACTCTGTCGGAAAGCGACCAGGACGGCGTCCAGACTGTGGCGCTGAAGGGGCCGTTGCGCGTCCATTCTCTGGGCAATCTCGACCACAAGCTGGCCGCCTTGCACGGCCCGTTCGACCGGATCGACATGTCCGGCGTCACCGATATCGACACCACCGGCGCCTGGCTCGTCTGCCGCTATGCAAGCGAGCATAACCTTGAAGTCGTGGGTGAAAGCGACCAGGCCAAGCACCTGTTCGCGGCGATCGGCCGCGTCCCTGACGAACAGCCTGAGATCGAGCCGGAACGGCCTCTTCTGGTCCGCACGGTGGGCGAACTCGGTGATCTCGTGGTCGGCTGGGGGCACGGGCTGGTCCGCTCTGTCGGCTTCCTGGGGGAGCTGATCTCGGCGCTCGGCGCGGCTATCCGGCACCCCTCGCGGCTTCGGGGCACGGCGCTGGTGCATCACATGCAGCATGTGGGCGTCAACTCGCTGTGGATCGTCGGGTTGATGAGCTTCCTCATCGGCATCGTCATCGCCCAGCAGGGCGCGGTGCAGCTGGCGCAGTTCGGCGCCGAAATCTACACGATCAACCTCACCGGCCGGCTCGCGATGCGCGAACTGGGCATCCTGATGACCGCGATCATGGTCGCGGGGCGCTCGGGCTCGGCCTTTGCGGCGCAGATCGGCACGATGAAGTTGACCGAGGAGGTGGACGCCATGCGCACCATCGGCGTCTCGCCGATGCAGGCTCTGGTGGTTCCGCGCGTGCTGGCGGCGATGCTGATGATGCCGCTGCTCGGCTTCTATTCCACGGTGCTGGCGATCATCGGCGGCGCCTTCATCGCGAATTTCGCGCTCGATATTCCGTTCTGGACTTTCCTTCAGCGCACTCAGGAAGTCGTGCCGATCACTGACGTCTGGGTGGGCTTGCTCAAGGCCCCCGTCTTCGCGCTGATCGTCGCCCTCGCAGGCTGCTATCAGGGGATGCAGGTGACCTCGAACGCCGAGGAAGTGGGCGCGCGCACCACCCAGGCGGTGGTCACGGCGATCTTCACCGTGATCGTGCTCGACGCCTTCTTCGCGATCTTCTTCACCAAGATCGGCTGGCAATGATCGAAAGCGAAAGCCTTCAGGCGGAGCCGGCGGAAACCGCCGCCGATTCCGATGAGAAATTCCCGATCGTGGTCGAGGGGCTGCGCAATGCCTTCGGCGATCACGTCATTCACGAGAATCTCTCGCTCAAGGTCCGTAGGGGTGAGATTCTGGGCGTCGTCGGCGGATCGGGCACCGGCAAATCGGTGCTGATGCGCTCGATCATCGGGCTCCAGCAGCCGGAATCGGGCGAGATCACCGTGCTCGGTCATCACATGGGCGATTCCACCGATGAGGAAGGCCGCGACTTGCGCTCCCGGTGGGGCGTCTTGTTCCAGGGCGGCGCCTTGTTCTCGACCTTGACCGTGGGTGAGAACGTGGAAGTGCCGCTCAAGCAGTTCTATCCCGAAATCACCGACCAGATGCGCGGCGATATCGCGCGCTTCAAGGTCCGGCTCGCGGGCCTGTCGGAAGAATCCGCTTACAAGTATCCCAACGAGCTTTCGGGCGGCATGCGCAAGCGTGCCGGCCTGGCGCGGGCGCTGGCGCTCGATCCCGAACTTCTGTTTCTGGACGAGCCGACCGCCGGCCTCGACCCGATCGGTGCCGCCGCTTTCGACCGGCTGACGCGCGGGTTGAAGGAGACGCTCGGGCTGACGGTATTCCTCATCACTCACGATCTCGATACGCTTCACGCCATTTGCGATCGCGTGGCGGTGCTGGCGGACAAGCAGGTGATCGCCGTGGGCACGATCCCGGAATTGCTGGCGCTCGATCACCCCTGGATCCAGGAATATTTCAACGGCCCGCGCGGCCGTGCCGCGCTGGGCGCGAAAGACGAGATTTCGATGAACGACGACGCGCTTGTCGCGCAGGACGGTTCCCCTCCCGAAGGACCGGCCGTGGACAGCAGCAACGGGCGCGATATCAACGGACGCGGGGCATAGGGTAATCAGCATGGAAACACGGGCCAATCATATCTGGGTCGGAGCCGTCACGCTGGTCCTTCTGGCGACCCTGGCGGCGTTCATCATCTGGATTGCGCGCCTGAACGATGGTGCGCGCAACGAATACGACATCTTCTTCAAGCAATCGGTCGATGGCCTGGCCAAGGGGTCGGGCGTCGATTACGCGGGCGTGCCGGTAGGGCAGATCAAGGAAATCGAGCTGTGGCCGCAGGATCCCAGCTTCATCCGCGTGCGGGTGAAGGTGGACAAGAAAGTGCCCGTCACCGTCGGCACCACCGCCACGATACAGGGCAGCTTCACCGGCGTTGCCGATATCCAGCTTGAAGGCGCCGTGAAGGATGCGCCGCTGCTGACCGAGCCGGGTCCGGAAGGCGTGCCGGTCATCCCCACCAAGCGCGGCGGCCTGGGTGAAATCCTGTCGAACGCTCCGCTGTTGCTGGAGCGCCTGGCGACGCTGACCGAAAACCTCAACCTGCTCCTCTCGGAAGAGAACCGCCGGTCGATCACCGGTATTCTCAAGAACACCGACAAGATGACCAAGGATCTTTCGTCGGCGACGCCGCAAGTGAAGCAGACCCTGGCCGAACTTCAGGGCACGCTCAACCAGGCGACCCGCACGCTGACCGCGTTCGAAGGCGTGGCCGGCAAGGCCGACAGTCTTCTGGGCGATCAGGGCAATTCGCTGGCCGAGCAGCTCCGCAACACGCTGGGCGCGGCGCAGAAGTCGATGGAGACGCTGGACCAGACCCTGCAGCATGCGCAGCCGGCCTTCGATCAGGTCTCGCAGCAGACGCTTCCCGCCGCCGAAGCTGCGATCCGCGACTTGCGCGCCACCAGCAAGGCGCTGCGCAACGTGACGGAAAAGATCGACGAGCAGGGCGCTGGCGCGCTCATCAAGGGGCAGAAGCTGCCCACGTACAAGCCATGAACGGGCGATCCATGCGCCTGCACGAACCGAGAATGAAGATGGGAACCGCGATGAAGCTCCGGCACAAGACCCCGATCCTCGGCGGCGCGCTTGCAGCCGCGGCAGCCCTGGCGCTTTCGGGCTGCATCAGCCTGGCGCCCAAGGCCCCCGACCTGCTGCTGCGCCTGACGCCGGACCAGACCGCGCCGGCCGGTTCGCAGGCCACCGGGCAGATCTCCGAGGCCATTGTCGTGCTCGATCCCGAAGCCGATCGCAGCCTGGACGTGCTGCGCGTGCCGGTGAGGGTGGACGGATCGACCCTGTCCTATCTCAAGGACGGCTGGTGGATTGAAAAGCCGAGCCGTCAGTTCCGCTCGCTTCTGGCAGAGACCTTGCGGGCCCAGACCGGCCAGCTCGTCGTCGAAGGCGGCGATTTCGAGGTCACCGGCAAGACGCTGATCGGCGGAAGGCTGCTGCAGATGGGCTATGACGTCCCCACGTCATCGGTCATCGTGCGTTTCGACGCGATCCGCACCGAGCGCAGCGGCCCGCTCGTGACCCGGCGGTTCGAGGCGATCGTGCCGGGCGTGAAGGCGGAAGCAGCCTCGGTCGGTCCGGCGCTCAACAAGGCGGCGAATGACGTTGCCAACCAGGTCGCCACCTGGGTGAAAAGCGGCGGGGCAAGCGCTGCGCCTCAATAATCATGACAATTGCTGTAAGTAATTGTCGCATTTGGGTGCAGGGTCGAGGTAAGTAGGAGGCGATTTGGAATTTTAATTCAGACGCCTCTTTTTATTTTTTCGCCCATTTTCTGTTTTCCAGAAATCCGCAGTCGGCCTTCATTCTTGAGGGCGGTGTTGTGGTAAAAACATCACAATGACACTTCTGTGACGTGACTTGTTCAGTGCGCTGTATTGAAAGCATTTTCCTGCGCTGTATTCGGCCCGGACCCCGCGGCCGCAACGGCCGGGTAAAACAGAATGCAGGAGCTACCATGAACAAGTTCGCCCTTCTTGGCGCCGTCGCCCTTTTTGCCGCGCCCGTCGCCGCCAATGCGCAGGCTTATGTCCAGGCTCAGACCGGTCTCGACAGCGTTTCGGTCAATGGCGGTTCGTCGGAAGGCCTGACTTACGGCGTGGCCGCAGGTTATGATTTCCCGGTGCGCGAAGCCTTGTTCTTCGGCATCCAGGCGGGCATTTCGGGCAGCACCACCAAGGAATGCGCAACCGATCTCCTGGCTACCGGGGACAAGCTCTGCGTTCGCGCCGGCCGCGATCTCTCCGCGATTGCCCGCGTCGGCACCAATGTCGGTGACACGACCAAGCTCTACGTGCTGGGTGGCTACACCAATGCCCGGCTGCGCGTGACGTACAACGACGGCGTCAACAAGGACAGCGACGGCGTCAACCTCGACGGTTTCCGCCTTGGCGCCGGTTTTGAACATGACTTCGGTGGCAACCTGTTCGGCAAGGTCGAATACAACTATTCGAACTTCGAACAGGGCTACAGCCGCCACTACGGCCTTGCCGGTCTTGGCGTGAAGTTCTGATCAGAGCCAAGTCTGCACGGCGGCTCTGCCGCGTGAGGCTATAAAAAAAGCCCGCTCCGGTTCGACCGGGGCGGGCTTTTCGGCTTTTTCGTGCAGCTTCAGGCGCGCGCCAGTGCGGCCAGCCGGATCGCCAGCTTGAACGCCTCGAACCTTGCGGCGCGGCGTTCGGCGGCTTCCCAGTCTTCGCCCCAGAGTTCGACCTGCCAGTCTTCTTCGAGGTTGGCCGCGTTCCACAGGGCCTCGGCATCGGCATCGGACCGAATCGCCGCCATGGCGATCACCAGCGACGCGGCAAGGCTGGAGAGCATCTTCAGCGCCGCCAGCGCAAAGTCGTTCTCGGCGGCGAGGGCGGTTTCCAGCCGCGCCAGCGTTTCGGCGGGCTGAGGCTTGTGGAGCACGCCGGAAATGCGGGCGAAGCGGATGTCGTAGCGCTGTTCGGCTTGCGCCAGCAGGGGCTCCCACAAGGCCAGCTGGCGCTGGTAGAGCGCGTCCTCGGGATCGCCGCGATAGCAGAGCGTGTCGGTTTCGGCATAAGGCAGCACGTCACGCACGGTCTGCGCCCGGTCCTGGGCGACGGCGTCGATCGCGAAGTCGGCCAGGTCGCGCAAGTGGAAGGACTGGGCGTCGATCTGCTCGCCCTGCGCGGCCCATTCGGCGGCCAGCGCTTCGGCCAGCGCGCGGGTGGGGACGATCTGCGCGCGGCCGCCGGCCGTCCTGATGGGGCGGCCGTCCAGCAGCACGCGCCACTGGCCATCGATCTCCCCGACGCCGGCTTCCTTGTAGAAGCGCTTCATCGCGGACTGCGCCATTTGCGGGCGAGGATCTTGGGGACGACGAAGACGTCGACAAGGCCGTTGGCGATCAGCAGGTAGCCGAGCCAGAGCGGCGCGGCGAGCTTGTTGGCGCCGATCGCCATGCCCGCAATCACGCAGGCGACGCCGAACAGGCGCACGAGCTGGATCGTGGCGAAGCGGGCCTTTGCGGGGTCTTTCTCGCTCACGTCAGCAGGTACTCCATGAGGTCGTTCGGCGCTTCGCAGACCTTTTCGGCGCCGGCCTCGATCAGTTCGCGCGGGTGATGATAGCCCCAATCCACGCCGACGGCACGGGTCCCGGCGGCCCGGGCCATCTTCATGTCATAGGCCGTGTCACCGATCATCACGGCGGCTTCCGGCATCGCCCCGGCCTCTATCAAGGCTTCCTCCAGCATCGCGGGATGCGGCTTGGAGGGATGGCGGTCGGCGGTCTGGAGCGTGACGAAAAGATCGGAAATCCCGTTCGCCGCCAGGCAATGCGTCAGGCCGCGATCGGACATGCCGGTAGCGACCGCGAGCGTCCAGCCGCGGGCGTGGAGCGTGCGCAGGCAATCCTCGATACCGGGGAACAGGGGTTGCGACACGCGCCCCTCTTCGCGGGCCTGGCGGAACGACACCTTGTAGGCCTCGGCCATGGCGTCCTGCTGGCGCTCGTCGCTTTCCGGCAGCAGCTGGCGGATGGCCTGCGGCAGCGAGAGGCCCACCGCGCGCCGGATCAGGGCGCGGGAGGGGGCGACCAGGCCGAATTCGGCGAAGCTCGCCTCCATCGCCTCGCAGATCGGCGCCTGGCCATCGACCAGCGTGCCGTCGCAATCGAAGACGGCGAGCTTCACGGACGTGGTCACCGCTTACCTCGCGGCGACGACGGACCACCTGCAGAGGGACGCGCGCCGCCGGGGCGGGGGGCGGGCTTGCCAGAGGGCTTGCCAGTGGGCTTGGAAGCGGGCCTGGAAGCGGGCTTGGCGCCGGGCCCGGCCTTGGCCGCCGGCCTGCCCGCGGGTTTTCCGGCAGGCTTGGCACCCAGCTTGCTGCCGGGCTTGCCCGAAGGCTTGCCGCGCGAACCGGGGCGTTCCGAGCTGCCGTCGCGGCGTGAGCGTCGTTCGCCGCGGCGTTCCTTGCGGTACTGCTTGGCATGGGCCTTGGCCATGCGCTTCTCGTCGTCCTTCCCGGGCGCCGGGGGCGCTTCGGGCAATTCGGCACCGTCGTTCTCGTCGAAGCCGAGCGAGGCCAGCGAATTGGCGAAATGCTCGGGCAGGGGGGCGGTCACGTCGAGCGGCACGCCGTCCGGGTGATCGATGATCAGGCGGCGCGCATGAAGGTGCATCTTGCGGCTGATCGTGCCCGAGAGGAACGCTTCCTGGCCGCCGTACTTGCCATCGCCGACGATGGGGTGGCCAATGGCGGCCATGTGGACGCGAAGCTGGTGGGTACGACCGGTCAGCGGGTGGAGTTCCACCCAGGCGGCGCGGTTGCCGGCGCGATCGAGCACGCGGTAGCGGGTGCGGGCCGACTGGCCGCCTTCCTCATCGACGTGCATCTTCTCGCCGCCGGTGCCCGGCTGCTTGGCGAGCGGCAGCTCGATCATACCGTCGTTGATGCTCGGCACGCCGACCACCAGCGCCCAGTAGATCTTGCGCGCGGTGCGACCGGAGAACCGCTTGGAGAAGAACGCCGCGCTGCCCGGCGTGCGGGCGACCAGCAGAACGCCCGAGGTGTCCTTGTCGAGGCGGTGGACCAGGCGCGGACGCGGACCCTTTCCGGCATAAGCGTCGAGCAGGCCGTCGACGTGCTCCTTCATGCCCGAGCCGCCCTGCGTGGCGAGGCCCGGCGGCTTGTTGAGCACGATGGCGGCGCGGTCCTGCGTGAGGACCATGGCGTCGGCGCGTTCGATCTCTTCCTCGGTCAGTTCGCGGCGCGGGCGCGATCCGCCCAGGCCGGGCTTGGCCTCGCCGCCCGGCGGTACGCGCAGGACCTGCCCGGGCGTCAGGCGGGTATCGACATCGGCGCGCTTGCCGTCGACGCGGATCTGCCCGGTTCGCGCCCAGCGCGAGACCATGGCGAAGCCCACTTCGGGCAAGTGGCGCTTGAACCAGCGATCGAGACGAACGCCTTCATCGTCGCGGCCTACGGTAAATTGGCGGACAGTGTCCGAATTGTCGCGGCTCATGCGGCGACTCCCTTCATGATGGAAAGACCGGCAAACAGCGCGGCGAAGCCTGCGATCAGCGTGATCGCGACATAGAAAGCCGCAAGACCGACCTGCCCGCGCGAGACGAGGGCAATGGTATCGAGGCTGAACGAGGAAAACGTGGTGAAGCCGCCTAATACGCCGACGCCGATAAGCAGGCGAGCGCTCTCGCCCTCGGTGCCGCGCAGCAGTAGCCAGCCGGCCAGCACGCCCATGGCAAGGCTGCCGACGACATTGACGGTCAGGGTGCCATAGGGAAACGCGCCGGCGCGGACAGGTCCGATGGCGGTGGTCCAGGCCAGCCCGGCGAGATACCGGAGCCAGGAGCCTAGACCGCCGCCGAACGCCACGAAGAGCGAGGAGGCAAGAAAGGAAGGTTGGGACATCGCGCCGCCTTAGCCGCGAATGCGCAGTTTTCCAATCGTCGCCGTCCGAACCGTCCGGCAGGGCAGTCGTCTATAAAGGTTCCAGGGTGCGACCCCACTCCGCAAGGAGACATAATAATGCAAATCTCATCGTCGACGAGCGCGCTGAGCGCTCTTTTCAATCCGCGTCAGGACATGGACGACAAGATCTCGACCGCGGTCGGCAATGGATCGATCAGCGATACGGACGCCTCGGCGCTCGAATCGGCCCTCGATTCGATCGACGACGCGCTCGGTACGAGCGGATCGGCCAGCCGGCTCGCGCCTTCGCAGATGAAGGATCGGATCGATTCGCTGATCTCCGACCAGGTGGAGAATGGCACGCTCAGCGAGGACCAGGCGAGCGCCTTGCAGTCGCTGTTCGCGCAAGGCCCGTCGCAAGGCGGCGATGCGGGCGCTGCGGGTGAAGGTGGCTCCGGCGGACCAGGCGGGCCGGGCGGCCCCGGTGGTCCCGGTGGCCCTCGCGGCGCGGGCGGTCCGCCTCCCGGCGGCGGGTCCGTCGAGGAAGCCGACGAAACCGACGAAACCGAGGCGACGGACGAAACGGATGAAACCGATTCGACCGACGATACCGAAGAGACCGACGAAGCCGACGCGACTCTCGCAGCCGTGCAGGCGTTTCTCGAGAACCTGAAGGCCCAACAGGCCGAGGGAACGACCTATACTGCTTCGGCGGCGACCTCGGCTGCGGTTTCCGCCGCGGGCCTGGTCGTGGATCAACTGGCCTGATCCTTTCTATCGGTGTATAAGTGCTCTCCATCGGGGCTTCAAAACCCGGTGGAGAGCGCATCCGGGCCAAGAAAACGGCCAAGGTTGCTTGCCTTCCGGTGCTGGCAGTGCTAGCGGCCCCCAACTTCGAGCCGACCCCGCCATGGGATTCGGTGCAAATTCGTGTTTTTCTTTCAGGGTACCTTCCGCGTCGGAATGCGGAATTCGTACTTTTGATTTGTGAGGTGTGTCGGTTTATGCAGATTCTCGTCCGCGACAATAACGTCGATCAGGCTCTTCGTGCGCTCAAGAAGAAGCTGCAGCGTGAAGGCGTCTACCGCGAGATGAAGCTGCGCCGTCACTACGAAAAGCCGTCGGAAAAGCGCGCTCGCGAAAAGGCCGCCGCTGTGCGTCGCGCCCGCAAGCTGGAGCGTAAGCGCATGGAGCGTGACGGCGCCAAGTAAGATCGGCGTCGGCCCCGCCCGGTGGGCGGGGTTGCGGCAGCGCATGGTTCCCGTTTCCGAGCGGGCCTCGCGCAAGGATGCCGCTACAGTCAGGATCGTGATGACACGATTGTGATTGGCACATCTTAAATTGCTCGGCTTGCGGCTTGAACGCCGCTCCGGCTTGAGCCATGAGGGCGCGGAAATTTCCATCCGCGCCCTTTGTGCATCTGCCGTGCAGGTGTTCCTGGCGGGCGAACCCGAACGAGGCCCTAGACCATGACTGAGATCACTCGCGTTCCGCTGCAGCCGATTGAAAAGGGCTCGCTGGGCAAGATCTGGCTCGGCGTCGCTGCAATCGCGCTGGCCGCGGGTGGTGTCGCCTATGCTGCCCTGCCGCCGCAGGTCCATGTCAAGACGCTGACCGCCGGCACCGGCGAATTGCCGACCGTGGCGGATGTGGTGCTCATCAACTACAAGGGCACGCTGCCTGACGGTAAGGTCTTCGACCAGGCCCAGCAGGTGCCGATGGCGCTCAACGAAGTGATCCCGGGCTTCTCCAAGGCGCTGGTGAAGATGCAGCGCGGCGGCAAGTACGACGTCGAGATTCCCGCGAAGCTTGCTTACGGCGACAAGGCCGTGGGCCAGATCCCGGCAAACACGGACCTGAACTTCGAGATCGAGCTGCTGGACTTCAAGAGCCGCGCCGAGATCGAACAGCAGCAGCGCCTGATGCAGCAGCTCCAGCAGATGCAGGGCGGCGGTGCTCCTGGCGCACCCGGCGCGGCCATCCCCGGCGGCGCCCTTCCGGGCGGTGCCGTGCCCGGCGCCGAAGGCCCGGCACGCTGATCGCGTCCTTCATGAACCGCAAGATCGGCTCTTCGCTTCTGGCGCTGGCTTTCGTCCTGCCTGCCGCGGCTCCGGCCGCCGCGCAGGAAAAGGCCGCGCCGGCTGTCGGCTCCACCGCTGCCGCGCCGGCCCGCAAGGTCGCCGTCACCACGCTGACCGCGGGGCAGGGCGAAAAGCCCACCCGTGAGGACTATGTGCTGGTGAGCTACAAGGGCATGCTCAAGGACGGCACCGTGTTCGACCAGAACGAGCAGATGCCGATGGCGGTTGGAAGCGTCGTGCCCGGCTTCGCCGACGGCCTCGTGCAGATGCAGCGCGGCGGCAGCTATCGCCTGGAGATCCCTTCGGAGCTGGCCTACGGCGCCGAGGGCGGCGGACCGATTCCGCCGAATTCGGATCTCGTCTTCGAAGTCACCTTGCTGGACTTCAAGACCCAGGCCGAGCTGGACGCGATGATCGCGGCACAACAAGGTCAAGGCCAGGAGCAGGCGCAACCGGGGCAATCCGGCCAGTAACGCGCCTGCCAATAGCACATCGGGGCGTGCTCCTCGCGGAGGCGTCCCTGCTTGAAGCAAATTCGGCCGGGTGCTAGCTGCCCGGACTGATCTCCCGGCGTGGTGCGCCATGCCGGTCAAACCTGAAGGAAAGCCATGTCGGTCGATACCGCAACCGTTGCGAAGATCGCCAGCCTTGCCCGCATCAAGGTGAGCGAGGCTGAAATCGAGGCGATGGTCCCCGAACTCAACGGCATTCTCGCCTGGGTGGAGCAACTCGGCGAAGTCGATACCTCGAACGTCGAGCCGATGACCGCCGTCATCCCCAACACGCTGCGCCTGCGCGACGACGTGATCGATGCCGATCCGCTGACCGGTGGCAACAAGCGCGATGCCGTTCTGGCCAATGCTCCCGCCGCCGAACACGGCTTCTTCGGCGTGCCCAAGGTGATCGAATAATGCCCGATACTTCAAACTCTCTTACGGAACTCGGCGTCGCGCAGATCCGCGACGGCGTTGCGAACGGCGATTTCTCCGCTGTCGAAGTGGCAGAAGCGTTCAACGCCAATGTCGCCGCCGCGCAGGAAGCGCTGAACGCCTTCATCATCGCCACGCCCGAAAAGGCGATCGAAGCCGCACAGGCCACCGATGCCAAGCGCGCGCGCGGCGAAGCGCTCGGCAAGATGGGCGGCGTGCCGATCGGCATGAAGGACCTGTTCGCGACTTTCGACGTGCAGACCACGGCCGCCAGCCACATGCTGGAAGGCTTCAAGCCGCAGTACGAATCGACCGTCTCGCAGAAGCTGTGGGACGCCGGCGCGGGCATGCTGGGCAAGCTCAACCTTGACCAGTTCGCCATGGGCTCGTCGAACGAGACCAGCTACTTCGGCAATGTGATCTCGCCGTGGAAGCGGAATGACGGCGGCAACGCCGCGCTGGCTCCGGGTGGTTCCTCGGGCGGTTCGTCGTCGGCTCTCGCCGCGCGTCTCTGCCCGGCGGCGACCGGCACGGATACCGGCGGCTCGATCCGCCAGCCTGCTGCGTTCACCGGCACCACCGGCATCAAGCCGACCTACGGCCGTTGCTCGCGCTGGGGCGTGGTCGCTTTCGCCAGTTCGCTCGACCAGGCAGGCCCGATGGCCCGCTCGGTGCAGGACTGCGCGATCATGCTCGAAGCCATGGCCGGTTTCGACGCCAAGGATTCGACCAGCCTCGACCTGCCGGTGCCGAACTGGGAAGCGGCGCTTTCCGGCGACATGAAGGGCAAGAAGGTCGGCATTCCCAAGGAATACCGCGTCGACGGCCTGGACGACGACGTGTCGAAGTCGTGGGACGACGGCATCGCCTGGTTGAAGGATGCGGGCGCGGAGATCGTCGAGATCTCGCTGCCGCACACCAAGTACGCGCTGCCGACATACTACATCATTGCGCCTGCCGAAGCCTCGTCCAACCTCGCGCGCTATGACGGCGTGCGTTATGGCCTTCGCGACCTCCCGGACGGTGCCAACCTTCAGGACATGTACGCCGCTACCCGCGCCGCCGGTTTCGGCCCCGAGGTGAAGCGCCGCATCCTGATCGGCACGTACGTGCTCTCGGCCGGCTTCTACGACGCCTACTACACGCAGGCCCAGAAGGTCCGCGCGCTAATCGCGCAGGACTTCGCGCATGCCTTCGAGCAGTGCGACGTGATCCTCGCGCCGACCGCGCCCTCGGCCGCTTTCGGCCTGGGCGAGAACGTCGACGATCCGCTGAAGATGTACCTCAACGACGTCTTCGCGGTCCCGGCCTCGCTCGCGGGTCTTCCGGCGATGTCGGTCCCGGCCGGCCTCAACCGTGAGGGTCTGCCGCTGGGTCTTCAGGTCATCGGCAAGGCTTTCGACGAACAGGGCGTGCTGAACGCCGGTCTCGCGCTTGAACAGCGCGCGCAGTTCGCGGCCAAGCCGGAGAAGTGGTGGTAGACTGGTTTACCCTTCTCGACCTGCTGGTAAGTCTCGGGGACCTTGTTCCCCGCAGCAAGCACAAGAGAGGGGACGACCGACCCGCTCGTCGGCGCAAGACGCCGGAGCGGGAAAGGAATGACGGGGAGGGGCAGCGGCACCTGCTGCTGCGTCGCCCCAGGAGTGGACCGAAACACGATGACTGAATCAACCTATCGCATCCAGGGCGCCACCGGTGACTGGGAGGTCGTGATCGGCCTCGAAGTCCACGCGCAGGTCACCTCGAACTCCAAGCTGTTCTCCGGCTCGGCGACGGCATTCGGTGCGGAGCCGAACAGCCAGGTCTCGCTGATCGACGCGGCGATGCCGGGCATGTTGCCGGTGCTGAACGGGGAATGCATCCGTCAGGCCGTGCGCACCGGCATGGCGATCGAGGCGCAGATCAACAAGTGGTCGCGCTTTGACCGCAAGAACTACTTCTACGCCGACCTTCCGCAGGGCTACCAGATCAGCCAGCTCTACCACCCGATCGTGGGTGAGGGCTCGCTGACCATCGACGCGGACGAGAAGGCAGGGATCCCGGCCGACAAGGTCATCGGCATCGAGCGCATCCACGTCGAACAGGACGCGGGCAAGCTGATGCATGACCAGCATCCGACGATGTCCTATGTCGACCTCAACCGTTCCGGCGTCGCGCTGATGGAAATCGTCAGCCGTCCGGACATGGCCTCCCCCGCCGAAGCCGGCGCCTACCTGTCGAAGCTGCGCACGATCCTGCGCTATGTCGGCTCGTGCGACGGCAACATGGACCAGGGCTCGATGCGCGCCGACGTCAACGTTTCGGTGCGCAAGCCCGGTGACGAACTCGGCACCCGTACCGAGACCAAGAACGTCAACTCCGTGCGCTTCGTCATGCAGGCGATCGAGCACGAGGCCAGCCGTCAGGTCGACGTGCTGGAAGCGGGCGGCAAGATCGTGCAGGAAACCCGCCTGTTCGACCCCACCACCGGCTCGACGCGTTCGATGCGCTCGAAGGAAGACGCGCACGACTATCGCTACTTCCCCGATCCGGACCTGCTGCCGCTGGAACTGGACGATGCCTTCCTGGAAGCATGCCGTGCCAGCCTGCCGGAACTGCCAGACGCCAAGCGCGCCCGCTATGAAGGCGAACTGGGGCTTTCCGCCTACAACGCCGCCGTGCTGACCGCCGACGTCGATACCTTCGCGTGGTTCGAGGCGCTGCTGGCCGAAACCGCTTCGGCGCAGGGCAAAGCGCCCGCCGAAGTGGCCAAGCAGGCGGCCAACTGGCTGATCTCCGAGTTCTTCGGCGCGCTCAACAAGCAGGGCAAGAGCCTTGAAGACTCGCCGATCAACCACGAGCAGGCGGCGGAACTGCTGGCGCTTGTCGGCAAGGGCACGATCTCGGGCTCGATCGCCAAGCAGGTGCTGGAAACGATGTTCGAGACCGGCGACAATGCCGGTGTCATCGTCGAGCGCGAGGGCCTGAAGCAGGAATCGGACACCGGCGCCATCGAGGCCAAGGTGGACGAGATCCTCGCCGCCAATGCCGACAAGGTCGCGCAGTACCGCGAAGGCAAGGTCGCGCTGTTCGGCTTCTTCGTCGGCCAGACGATGAAGGCCATGGCCGGCAAGGGCAACCCGCAGGTGGTGAACGAGATCCTCAAGGCCAAGCTGGGCTGATCTTGCGCCTGAACGAATAGAAAAAGCCCCGGAAAAGCAGAGCGCTTTTCCGGGGCTTTTTCGTTGTGCGGCGTGAGGTCCGCTCGGCAGTGACCCGGTTCGCCGGGGCCGGCCATTCCGGAAAACCCGGCGTCACGCCGGCGCGGGCGGCAGGTCTCATCCCGCCGCCGCACTCCCGGATCAGCTCGTTTTCGTGCCCTCCAGCGGCATGGTGCCGAAGAACCCGGCCTTGATCGTGCCGGTCAGCGCGGTTCCGTCGACCGTGGCCTTGCAGTCGAGGTCGATCGGCATGGGCGAAGTCATCTTCATCTTCCAGCTCAGCTGGTTGCCGCTGATGGTGCCGCCGCGCAGCTCCATCGTGCCGAGATCGCCCGTGATCTGGCCGGTGAAAGTGTCACCTTCGGGCACGATGGTCAGCGTGCCCTTCTGGTGGCCCATCGGGGTCTTGGTCGAGCATTCGTAAGTTCCGCCGAGCAGCGACATTCCATTTCTCTCCTTTATTCCTGGCCTTGAGGCGCGGCCGGGGCGGCGCGCACTTCCACGGGCAGGCCCAGGCCCTTGAGTTGCGGTTCCACCAGCTTGCGGTCGCCCACCACCACGAAGGTCAGGCCCTTGGGCTGGAGGTACTGGGTGGCGGCGGCACCGATCGCCTTGGCATCGATCGTGCGATAGCGCGCGGCGAGCCCGACGTAGTAGTCTTCGGGTCGGCCGAGGCGGTCATTCTTGCGGATCGCGGCCTGCACTGCCGCCCCGGTTTCGAACTGGTTGGGAAGCTGACGGATCGCGCCTTCGGTGACGCGCTGCAGTTCCTCGGCGGTCACCGGCTTGCTGCCCGGGAACGCGTCCATGTCGGCGATGATCGCCTTGATCGCCTCTCCCGTCTTGTCCGATTGGACCGGGGCCGAGACTTGTACCGAGCGCGGTCCGACAGGCTGTGCAACGCCGCTGCGCACGCCGTAACTCCAGCCCTTTTCCTCGCGCAGGTCCTTGTTGAGGCGCGAGAGGAAGCCGCCGCCCATCACGTCGTTGGCGAGCTGCAGTGCTTCGGTATCGGGCGTGCGGCCGGTCATCGGCAGCACGCGGCCCGCCATGATCACCGATTGCGGGGAGCCCGGACGGTCGATCAGGACGATGCGGTTGCCGCCTGCCGCCGGCACGGCGGCGCCGAGCGGCTTGACGGGCTTGGGCGTGGCCGGGGCCTGCCATTGCCCGAAGGCGCGTTCGAGCATCGGCTTCAGTTCGGCCATGGTCACATCGCCGACGACGGTGATGGTGGCGATATCGGGGCGAAGCCACTTGTCGCGCGCGGCCTTGAGCTGCGCCGGGGTCAACGCGGCCAGTGAGGCGGCATCGCCCAGGCCGTCACCCGGCTGGGCATAAGGATGCGTGCCGAAGAGTTCCGCCCCCAGCGAACGCGCGGCGAGAGCGTTCGGCGTGGAGAGCGCCTGTGCCAGCTCCGCTTCCGACTGCGCCTTGACACGGGCGACCTCGGAGGGGGCGAAGGCGGCGTCGCGGACGATCTGCGCGGTGAGATCAAGCGAAGGCGCCAGATTGGCGGACAGCGCCGAGAGCGTCACGCTGCTGGTATCGAGCGACCCGTCGATCGAGATGCTGGCGCCCAGTCGCTCCTGCGCTTCGGCGATCTGGGTGGCGTCGAGCTTGCTGGTGCCCTGGTCGAGCATGGCCAGCATCAGCCCCTGTGTGCCCGGCGTGTCGAGCGCATCGGCGGCATAGCCGGCGTCGAAGTCGAGCGTGAGGACCAGCTTTGGCACGGCCGTGCGGCGCGCGAGCGCGACCGGAATGCCGTTCGACAAGGTGGTGCGCTCGATGGCGGGGAAAGTCAGGGCGCCGATCTGGCCGAGGGGCGGCATATCGCGTTTGGGACCGGCGGCGAGGGTGGGGGTTTTCCCCTTGGGGGCGGCGCCCTTCGGGTTGGAGCCGGGCGCGGGGTTTTCCGCCTCGTCGCCCCAGCCGCCCATGGCATCGCCGCTTTCCTTGCGCTGGCCGGGCAGGACATCGAGCGCATAGACCGGGCGCGAGAGCCACTTGTTCATGGCCGCCTTGATCTCCGCCGGCGTCAGCGCGGCCATGCGGGCAAGGTCTTCCTTGTATTTTGCCGGATCGTCAGAATAGACTTGGCCCTCGGCCAGGGTCGCGCCCTTGCCGCTGAAGCCGCCGACGCGCTCCAGCCCGCCGATCTCGCCGGAGAGGGTGCTGACGACGGCGCGGCGCACTTCGTCTTCCGTCGGCCCGTCGCGCAAGTAGTCCGCCAGCACCTTGTCGAAAGCGGCATCGGCCTTGGCGCGGTCCACGCCGGGCTTCACGTCCATCGCCATGGTCAGGAAGCTGAGCTGCTGGAAGACCTGCGAATAGGCGGTGACCGCCACGGCCAGCTGCTGTCCGCGCACCAGTTCGTTGTCGAGCCGCGAACTGGCGAGGCCGCCGAGGATGTGCATGCCCATTTGCAGGGCGAGCGTCTCGCGGTCGTTGAGGCCGGGCGCGGTCCAGTTGCGGGTGAGGCGCAGGACCGGCACCTGATCGACGATCTCGCGCTTCACCGGTGCGCCCAGCGTCAGCGGTTCCGCGGTTACCGGCTTGATGTCCGGGCCGCGCGGGATGTCGCCGAACCACTTCTCCACTTTGGGCCGCGCGGTGGCGGCGTCGATGTCGCCCGAGAGCACGAGCACCACGTTGTTCGGGCCATAGTGATCGGTGAACCACTTGCGCACATCGGTGAGGGTGGCGGCGTCGAGATCGGCCATCGAGCCGATCGTCGAGTGGCGATAGGGGTGGCCGACGGGCAGCAGGCCTTCGCTCTGCGCATATTCGAACAGGCCGTAAGGCTGGTTGTCGCCCTGGCGCTTCTCGTTCTGGACGACGCCCCGCTGCTTGTCGAGCTTGTCCTGGGTCACCGCGGGCAGCAGGTGGCCCATGCGGTCGCTCTCCATGAACAGGGCCACGTCGAGCGCGCCGGTGGGCACGGTTTCCACGTAGTTGGTGCGATCGTACCAGGTCGAGCCGTTCGTGGGGGTGGAGCCTGCCGCTTCCAGCGGGATATCGAAGTCCGGCACGTTGGCCGAGCCGCCGAAGAACAAGTGCTCGTACAGGTGCGCGAAGCCGGTCTTGCCGCGCGGTTCGTTCTTGGAGCCGACCTTGTAATAGGCCGTCACGCCGACGATCGGGGCCTTGCGGTCGGTATGGACGATCGTGGTGAGGCCGTTGGCCAGCACGAACTTCTCGTAGGGAATGTCCACTTTGGCCACGAGTTCGGCCGGGGAGGCGGGGGCCGGACCCGCCTTGTCGGCAGGCGCGGCAGGCGCCGCGGCGAGGTCCGCTGTCGGGGCGCTGGCGCAGGCGGAGAGGAGCAGAGCGGCGGCGAGCGCGATGGCGCTGGAACGAGGAGCAAGTCGCATGGCCGAAGGTCTAGCACGTTGTTCGGCAAGGGCCAGCGGCAATGGTGCGGCGCCGGGATCGGCGGAACGCCGTCGCCCTGGATCCAGTCCGGGACGACGGATCCCTGATCCCTCAGCCCCGCTTGAAGATCTGCCCCGAATCGAAGCGGGTGATCCGCCATTCGCCGTCCGGATCGCGGCGGCATTCCATCGTCACGTCGGCAACGGCCAGCGGATCGCAATACTTGTCGAAGGGGCCGTCGCCCAGCGCGGCGAAGAAGACCAGGAGGTAGCCGACTTTCGCCTGGTCGGCGCCGTCGAACGAGACGCGCAGCGAGGTGATGATGTGGCGCATGGTCATCAGGCCCGCGCCCGCGCGCATGGCCTCGGCCCGGCCCTTGTAGAAGGCTTCCACTTCTGCCAGCCCTTCACGCCAGGCGCCGCCGACGTTGTAGGAGACGTCTTCGGCCAGCACGTCGGTCTTGCGCATTTCGAGGCCGTTGTGAATGTCCAGTTCGTCGCCCCATTCGTAGACGACCTGCTTGATCGCAAGCACGTCCGCTGCCTGCTGGGGAGTGAATTTCGCCACGTCTGATGCCTCTTCCCGTTGTTTTTCCGGTCTGGTTGGCGAAGGCTAGGCAAGGCGGCGTGCGGCGCCAAGCGAATGCGGCCCGATCGCCGCGTTCAACGCCCGGGCGACGTTTGGAAGCGGCCTGACCGAAAACCCGCGGAAAATCCTGCCCGATCTCAGGTGATTTTGGGGTGGCATTCGGCGCTGTGGTTCCCATCTTGTAGCCAGCCGGTTCCGGCTCTTGAGAATCCACGCTTTCTTCCCATCTGCGGCCGGAAATGACCGCGGCGCGAAAAATGTCACGGCATGCCTTGTGTTGTAAATATGCAACACTATATGGTCGAGATCAGGAGGCAATTCATACCATGAATCTCGAAAAATTCACTGACCGGGCCAAGGGGTTCCTTCAGGCGGCGCAGACCGTTGCGATCCGCATGAACCACCAGCGCATCAGCCCCGACCATGTCCTCAAGGCCCTTCTCGAGGATAGCGAGGGCATGGCGTCCGGTCTCATCCAGCGCGCGGGCGGCAACCCGGCCTTCGCCGTGCAGGAAGTTGACAAGGCGCTGGGCAAGATTCCCACCGTCTCGGGCAGCGGCGCGCAAGGCGCGCCTGGCCTGGACAATGACGCGGTGCGCGTGCTCGATCAGGCTGAGCAGCTCGCCGCCAAGTCCGGCGACAGCTTCGTCACCGTGGAGCGCATGTTGCTGGCGCTGGCGCTTGCCACCACCACTTCGGCCGGGCAGGCGCTCAAGGCCGCCAACCTCACGCCCCAGGCACTGGAGGCGGCGATTTCCGAGCTGCGCGGCGGCCGCAATGCCGACAGCGCCTCGGCCGAGAACGCTTACGACGCGATGAAGAAATACGCGCGCGACCTCACCCAGGCCGCGCGGGACGGCAAGCTCGATCCGGTGATCGGCCGCGACGAGGAAATCCGCCGCACCGTGCAGATCCTCGCCCGTCGCACCAAGAACAACCCCGTCCTCATCGGCGATCCCGGCGTCGGCAAGACCGCCATCGCCGAGGGCCTGGCGCTGCGCATCGCCAATGGCGACGTGCCCGACAGTCTCAAGGACCGCAGCCTCATGGCGCTCGACATGGGCTCGCTGATCGCGGGCGCCAAGTATCGGGGCGAGTTCGAGGAGCGGTTGAAGGCCGTGCTCGACGAAGTGAAGGGCGCGGACGGGCAGATCATCCTGTTCATCGACGAGATGCACACGCTGATCGGCGCGGGCGCTTCCGAAGGCTCGATGGACGCGGGCAATCTGCTCAAGCCTGCGCTGGCACGCGGCGAACTGCACTGCATCGGCGCGACCACGCTCGACGAATACCAGAAGTACGTCGAGAAGGACGCCGCCTTGCAGCGCCGCTTCCAGCCGGTCTTCGTGGGCGAGCCGACGGTCGAGGACACCATCTCGATCCTGCGCGGGCTCAAGGAAAAGTACGAGCTGCACCACGGCGTGCGCATCACCGATGCGGCGCTGGTGGCCGCGGCGACGCTTTCCAACCGCTACATCACCAACCGCTTCCTGCCGGACAAGGCGATCGACCTCATGGACGAGGCCGCCAGCCGCATCCGCATGGAAGTGGAAAGCAAGCCCGAGGAGATCGAGAAGCTCGACCGCCGGATCATCCAGCTCAAAATCGAGGAAATGGCCCTCGCCAAGGAGACCGACGAGGCTTCCCGGGACCGCCTCGTCGCTCTGCGCGAGGAATTGGCCAATCTGGAGCAGCAGTCGAGCGAACTGACCACCCGCTGGCAGAACGAACGCGACAAGATCGCCGCCGAGGGCAGGATCAAGGAGCAGCTCGACGCCGCGCGCAGCGAACTCGATCAGGCCCAGCGGCTTGGCGATCTCGCCAAGGCGGGCGAGCTGTCCTACGGCACGATCCCCTCGCTGGAGCGCAAGCTGACCGAAGCGCAGGCCCAGGCGGGCAACGCTCTTTTGCGTGAAGAGGTCACGGAGGACGACATCGCCGGTGTCGTCAGCCGCTGGACGGGCGTGCCGGTGGACAAGATGCTGGAAGGCGAGCGCGAGAAGCTCCTCAAGATGGAGGAGATGATCGGCGCGCGCGTGATCGGCCAGAAGGACGCGGTTTCCGCGGTGTCCAAGGCGGTGCGGCGTGCCCGCGCCGGGCTTCAGGATCCGAACCGGCCGCTCGGCTCGTTCCTGTTCCTCGGCCCCACGGGCGTCGGCAAGACCGAACTGACCAAGGCACTGGCCGGCTTCCTGTTCGACGACGACAGCGCGATGGTGCGCATCGACATGTCGGAGTTCATGGAAAAGCACGCGGTTTCCCGCCTGATCGGCGCGCCTCCGGGCTATGTCGGTTACGATGAAGGCGGCGTGCTGACCGAAGCCGTGCGGCGCCGGCCCTATCAGGTCGTGCTGTTCGACGAAGTCGAGAAGGCGCATCCGGACGTGTTCAACGTGCTGCTGCAAGTGCTCGACGATGGCCGCCTGACTGACGGACAGGGCAGGGTGGTGGACTTCACCAACACCCTTATCATCCTGACCAGCAACCTCGGCAGCCAGTACCTGACCCAGCTCGACGAGGATCAGGATGTGGACAGCGTGGAGCCGCAAGTGATGGAAGTGGTGCGCGGGCATTTCCGGCCCGAGTTCCTCAACCGCCTGGACGAAATCGTGCTGTTCCACCGCCTTGGCCAGGAACACATGGGCCCGATCGTCGATATCCAGGTCGCGCGCGTGCAGAAGCTGCTCAAGGACCGCAAGATCACGCTGGACCTCACCGAGGCCGCCAAGCGCTGGCTCGGTCGGGTAGGCTATGATCCCGTCTACGGCGCGCGGCCGCTGAAGCGCGCGGTGCAGCGCTACTTGCAGGACCCGCTGGCGGAGAAGCTGCTCGCCGGCGAAGTCCCCGACGGCTCGCATTTGCGGATCGACGATGGCGACGGCGCACTGGCGATCGTGGTGGAGTGATCGCGACCGTCCCGAACGGAAAAAGGCCTCGGCATTGCCGGGGCCTTTTTTTGTCATGGCGTCGCCGCTCAGCCCTGGTCCCACACGTCGAAGGGCTGCGCCCGGATCCAGCGCGTGGCGGCCCACTTGGCGCCTTGGCGGACCGGCGCGCCGGCATGACGGCTGCGGGGGTCCGGCGAACCGTCGGGGAGTGTATTGTCGAAGGCGACCATGTCGCCGCCGCCGCCCGCAACCGAGAGGTTCTGCTCGGGAAAGCAGGTTTCGCCCCCGAGATAGCCGGTGTTGAGATAGAGCAGCGCCGTCACCTTACGCTGGTTGGTGACGTGCGGCAGAGTATCCATGTGAGCGCGGTATTCCTGCCCGGGCGCATAGTGCAGCACGTTGAGCGGTTCGCCCTGTTCCACGCGCGTGCCGGTGGCCGCGGCCAGCCGCCGCATGATGGCCTGGAGCGGCAGGGACTCGCGGGTCGGACCGACCACGGCAGCAGATGACGTGCGGATCGGATGCGGTATGGCGCGGCCGGTGCGGGGATCCGCGACGATCGAGGGTGCCAGCAGGTCGCGCACGGACATGGCGAGATGCGCGCATTCCTCGGGTGTCACGAACTGCCGCCAGCGCCTGACCTGATAGCCCCGGCCCAGCCGTTCGGGTTCGGGCAGAGCGAGGGGATAGCCGTCCGCGTCGATCTCCATCCGCCCGAGCAGGTCCAGGTCTTGCGCGGCGGTGCCGCCGTAGCGCTCCGCGGTGTCCCGCAGGATGGCCGTGGCGCCTGCCCAGTCCTGAGGGGCGCCGGTACCGTTGGCGGTGAGAGCGGCCTCCATCAGCGCGGCATCCTCGCTGCCGGCGGACGTGGCCGCACGCAGCAGACGGCGCGCTTCGCCGAGGTCGCGAGGCAGGGGACTACCGATCAGCCGCCACCGCGCGAGCATGGCGAGACACTCGGCGTCCCCCCGAGCGCCGGCCTCCTGCGCGATCGCCACGGCGTCCTGCTGCCGCCCGCTGTCCAGCGCATTGCGGGCACGTTCACTGGCTTGAGTCATGACGCCTTTCTTGAACGCTCGAACGACCAAAGAAAAGGGGCGGCAGGATAACCCGCCGCCCCCGAAGAGTGGTTATGAACGAAAAGATCAGAACTTGGCAGTGATGCCGGTGTAGAAGTAGCGACCCATGTTCGGGTAGACGCCCGAGCCCTCGCCGATACCGGTCAGGCCGTACGGAGGCATCTTGTTGAACACGTTGTCGACGCCGAGGTAGAACGAATAGTTGTCGTCGATGTCGTAAGCGGCGCGGATGTCGTGGTAGAACACATCCGGATACTTCTTGATCGGCGCATAGTCTTCGTTCTGCGGCGGCAGGCCGTTCAGCGAATTGTAGTCCTCATAAGTGTTGAGGTACATGCCGCCGATCCAGCGCATCTGGTAGCCCAGCTTGAGCGCGCCGGTCTGGAACGATGCGTTCATGGTCACTGCGTCCGACGGATAGCTCAGTTCGTCGATCAGGCGATCCTTGAAAGTCGGATCGCTTGGGTCGGTGAACTGGTCCATCTTCAGATAGTGGGTCCAGTAAGCCGTCAGTGATACACGACCAAAGTCAAATGAGTGGTCATAGTTGACCTGCGTGTCGATGCCGCGCCACTTGAGCTTTGCATAGTTCAGCGAGCTTTGCAGCAGCGAACCTTCGAGGATTTGATTCGCCTGTTCGCCGTTAGGACCACCATTAGCGCCGGCGCGCTGGAACAGCGGGCAGAACGAGTTGTCGAGGCTCGTCGAATCGTAGCACAGGTTTGCAATGTCCTGCGCGTCGACGGAGGCGATCACGTTGTCGACGGTCATGTCCCAGAAGTCGACTGAAATCGACAGGCCCGGAACCCAGCGCGGCTGGATGAGAGCGCCGACAGTGAACGAATCCGAAGTCTCCGAACGAAGGTCGGGGTTGCCGCCGCTAATGATTTCCAGCGATTGCGCGTAGTTGAAGTCGTATCCGACCGGTACGCCGGCCGCGCGGCAGTTCGCTTCGCGATTGGCTGAACCCGCCGCGATGTTACGCTCGGAGCAAGGGTCAGTGAAGCCCGGTGCGAAATTCTGACCGGCAGCTGAGTAAAGTTCGACCAAGTTCGGTGCGCGAACCGAGCGAGCGTAAGTGCCTCGGAAGGTCAGATCCTGGACGGGGCTCCAGATGGCTTCACCACCATAGGCCCAGACCGTTCCGGCCGAACCCTTGTAGTCCGACACGCGGGCATTGCCGCGCAGGCTCAGGGTTTCGAAGAAAGGCTTGTCGTTGAGGATCGGCAGCAGGATTTCGCCGTAGGCTTCCTTCACTTCGAAGGCGGGTGCCGAGAACGACGGGATGGCGTTGTAGAACGCGTATCCGGCCTGCGTCACTTCGTCGAGATCGTAGCGAACCGTTTCACGGCGATATTCACCGCCGACCGAGAAGGCCACAGGGCCGCCCGGAAGGTTGAGGAACTCGCTGGTGTCGCCCGAGACATAGCCCATGACGTCGAACTGGCGCATCTTGCCGGTGGCGAGGCTGTTGGTGAGGATGTAATCCTTCGCCGCCTGGCTGACCGAACCCTGGCCGAACGGATTGAGCGGAACGCAGGCCGCGACGTCGCCGGCCAGCAGGTTCAGCGGATCGCCGATGCCGGACACCGAGCGAGCGGCAGCGGGGTTGACCTGCGAGCGGCAGACGATGTTGCCGTTGGCGTCCGTGGTGGAGTCAAGTGCCAGCAGGTAGCGCTGGACGTTGACGTTGCCGCGGATCAGGTTGCGTTCCTTGTGCTCGCCGTAGTTGACGGAAAGTTCGTACTTCCAGTCGTCGTTGAAGTCACCGCGCAGACCGCCGACGATGCGGAAGGTCTCGCGACGGATTTCTTCGTCACGGTTGCCGAAGTCGGCCCAGTTGCGACGCAGGTTGAAGCCGAAGGTGCCGTTGGCAATGGCGGCCTGCTGGGCTGCAAGCTTCTGGGCGGCGCTGGTGGTGACGTTGCCGTCATCGTCCACCGTGTCGGTGAAGGCAGCACCCGTGTTCGCGTTCACGGTAGAGGCCGCGAAGGTGTTGGTCAGCAGCTGGCGGGCGTCAGCGTTCAGGTAGGGGTTGTCGAGGCGGACGCGTTCGCGCGTGTCGCCGCCGAGCGTGGTGCCCTGCGAGAAGAACGGGCCGCTCTGCGAGCCGCGGGCATCGGTGCGGCTGTACTTCGCTTCGAAGAACGGCACGAGAGCCGGAGTGATCTCGTAGTGGCCGGTCAGGTTGACGGTATACCGCTTCAGGTCAGGCGAAAGTGCCATGAGCCGGCCTTCGCGGTTGCTGGAGCCGTTGCCACCCTGGAAGCTGCCGTTCGGGCCGATGCCGATGCGTTCGCCGGTCTGCGGGACCAGCGTGCCGTCGGGCTGGAACTGATAGTTGCAGGTGAAGGCCGAACCATTGGTGCCGCTTCCGCAAAGACCGGCGCTCGGGTTGCCGTATGCCGCGACCATGCCGCCCAGCGAGATCGTGGCCGAACGGATGTCGTTGTAGAACGTACGGTCGAACACGCCGTCCGAACCGTTCGGCGTGCCGGCGGGATCGGTGTCGGTAACCACGAAACCGTGGTTGTTGCGCAGGCCGGGGCGGCCGGAAGCGTAGAAGTCGTCCGAGTGCGAGTATTCACCGGCGAGGGTGATGTTACCGCGGCCTTCGGAGAAGTTCTTGCCGGCGACGAACGACACGAACTGCTTGCCGCCGTCCTTGTAGTTCGAGATGCCGTTCTGGGCACGAACGCTGAGGCCGTCGTAATCTTCCTTGAGGATGAAGTTCACGACGCCGGCGATAGCGTCCGAACCGTAAACGGCGGAGGCGCCGCCGGTCACCACGTCCACGCGCTCGATCAGGTCGGCCGGGATCGTGTTGACGTCCACCGAAACGGCGTTGACCAGAACGTCGCTGCCGACGTGACGACGGCCGTTGACGAGCACGAGCGTGCGCGAGGTGCCCAGGCCGCGAAGGTCAAGCAGGTTGAGGCCGCGGGTGCCGAGGAAGCGCGTCGAGTTCGCCTGGCTGAAGTTGCTGCGCAGCTGCGGCAGTTCGTTCAGCTGGTCGCCCACCGAGAGGTTGCCGCTGCTGAACACCTGCTCGCCGGTCAGGATGGCGACCGGGTTGGCCGATTCCAGATTCGGCGTCGAAATGCGCGAACCGGTGACGACGATGGCGGGGGCGCTGGCCGAGTCGTCGGCGTCGGCTGCGGCCTGGTCTTGCGCGTATGCGCTCGTGGCGAAGGCCAGAGCGAATACGGGCAGGCTGGCTGCGCTACGCAGCGCCGCCTTCTTCAGAGAGTTTTGCACGTTGTTGTGTCCCTTGTTGCTTTCGTGCGCACAGCTGGAAGCGTGACCAGACCCGCCGTGCACCCGGATGCAGCAATCTTCGTGCGTGGACGCGGAAGATTGCCATGAGGGATTTCTCGCGCCGAGGGCGTTCGCTTTCAATCGTAAACGCCGCCCTCGGCCGAATTGCAGCTACGGTTGTGACAAACCTGCAACAGCAAAACTCCGCATTTTCAGGGAGATTTCCGTCAATAACTCAGAGTAGTTGTGATCGGATTGTCACAAAAATCTAATGTCTAGGCAATATCGAGACGAAATATGTCGTGCGCGACCCATGATGACGAATTTAGTTGCTCGCGGCTTTTTTGCGCCGATCGTCATGGCCGTGAAGCAAACGTCACTTCACGCGGCGCATTTTGATCGGTCTTTGACCATTCACCGAGACGGTGAACGTTCCAAGCACGCCGCGTGCTATTTCTGCTTTGTTGCCGATCTTGGGGGAAAGCACGAAGTCGCGCGTGTCGTTCTGCTCCCAGGTGCTGCCGTCCTCGAAATCGATCAGCCAGCCCGCACCGGTCCTTCTTACGCCGGCGACGGTCGTCGAGACTGCCTTCAACTCCTCGGCCGCATCTTCATTGCCTCCAAAGCCCATGAGTTTCGCGACCGGCGTTGCAAAACCGAACAGGCCGCGCTTGGCGGTTTCGACAGCCTTCTTGTCGGCGATGACGATTTCGTGCCGGCTGGTAGCCTGGTCGAGCGCGGCAACTTGTTTGTCGTAGCAGGCCAGGCGCGCGGCGGCGTCGGCGATTTCACGGCAGGCGACGAGTTGCCGGTAGGGTTCGGGTTGATCGGTGGGGTTCTTGTCGGCGGCCAGCGCCGCCTGGGAAGCCAGCAGCGCCATGGCCGCCGCTGACAGATATGCCTTGTTCAATGCCCGTTCCCTTCGCTGCCGGATATCTCCGGTTTGGTAGCAAGCCAGACCGTGCGGCAGCAAGCGAACTGATCGAGCCGCAGAATGTGGGGTCTTCTGCTGTGCTTTCGCAGCATTACCGCTCTCGATGGACGCGTCCGTGAAATGATGTTGCGGCAATGTCACGACATGGAACAGAAATTTGCGGACTGAGCTGAACGGGATTCGCTGTAAAACCCGCTCGTCTAATTCGCCTTTGTTGCGGATTTGTCACAAGGATCCGCGAATGTTGCGGGGAACCGTCAAAGCCCTTTGAGCAAGTCCTGCTTTGCGTAATGAAAGCCTATCTTCCGCCGCGCGAAATATCCTTACAGGGGGGTCGCGTGTCGGAAAATTCAAGGGGCGGCGTCACACCGTGCCTTAGAAAAAAGGGACACACACACGTGAACAAGCAAACTCTCACCGCGCTGAAGGCTGGCGCAGCACCTCTGGTGCTCGGCTTCGCCCTGCTCAGCAGCGGCGCCCAGGCGCAGGACGCGGCCGACGACACCGCCAGCGGTCCGGCGATCGTCGTTACCGGCAGCCGCATCGTCGCACCGAACCAGGCTTCGATCGCGCCGATCACCACCGTGACGTCGCAGGACATCCAGCTGCAGGGCACGACCCGCACGGAAGACCTGCTGAACTCGCTGCCGCAGGTTGTTGCCGGCCAGAGCTCGGGCCTCGCCAACGGCGCCACCGGCACCGCCACGGTCGACCTTCGCGGCCTCGGCCCGTCGCGTACGCTCGTGCTGATCAACGGTCGCCGTCTGATGACCGGTGACCCGAACAGCACCACTTCGGCGGCTGACCTTAACTTCATCCCGGCTGCGCTGGTGAAGCGCGTCGACGTGCTGACCGGCGGTGCTTCGGCGACGTACGGCGCGGACGCCGTTGCCGGCGTCGTCAACTTCGTGATGGATACCGAGTTCGAAGGCTTCAAGATCGACGCCAACTACGGTCTCTACACCCACAAGAACAAGAACGGCTTCATCGGCGACCTGCTCGATGCCAAGGCGGGCGATCCGGCTTATGCCTACCCGCGCGGCAGCAATGCCGACGGTGGCCAGTACGACCTGACCGCGGCCTTCGGCACCAGCTTCGACGACGGCCGTGGCCACGCCACTGCCTATGTCGGCTATCGCCGTGCCACCCCGGTTCTTCAGCGCAAGCGCGACTACTCGTCGTGCTCGATCGGCACGAACGCTGCCGGAACCTTCGCTTGCGGCGGTTCGGCAACGGCTGCACCGGGCAACGTCCTGTACTACGATCCGGCCAACACCAGCTCGTCGACGATCGGTGCTCTTGGCGCCGGCACGATCACGCAGGGCGGCCAGAACATCTACAACTTCGCGCCGCTGAACTATTATCAGCGTCCGGACGAACGTTACACGGCCGGCGTCTTCGCCGACTACGAAATCAACACCGCGATCCATCCCTACATGGAATTCATGTTCATGGATGACCGCACCGTCGCGCAGATCGCGCCGTCGGGCGATTTCGGCAACACGCTGACCATCAACTGCGACAACCCGCTGATGTCGGCCGCCCAGCGCGCCGAAATCTGCCAGCCGAGCAACCTGATCAACGGCTTCCTCGGCAACTTCCCGCTGGCAGCTGGTGCGAACTACAACACCAACCCCGGCGCCGCTCCGGTCAACTTCACCGATCCCACGACCGGTGCGACCTACAACAAGGCGTTCATGCAGCTTCTGCGTCGTAACGTCGAAGGCGGCGCTCGCCAGAGCGATCTCCAGCACACCTCGTTCCGTACCGTCATCGGTTCGCGCGGCGAGCTGGGCAAGGCCTGGTCCTACGACGCCTACTACCAGTATGGCCGCACCAACTATACGCAGGTCTACTCGAACGAGTTCTCGGCTGCCCGCCTTGCCAACGCGCTCGACGTTGTCCAGACGGCGAATGGCCCGGCTTGCCGCGTCACGGTTACCGGCCAGGACCCGAACTGCTCGCCCTATGACGTGTTCAGCGGCAACATCTCGCAGGCTTCGCTCGACTATCTGACGGCGACCGGCTTCATGAAGGGCCAGACCTCGCAGCAGGTGGCAAGCGCCAGCTTCACCGGCATGCTCGGCGAATACGGCATCAAGTCGCCGTGGTCGTCGGACGGCGTCAACGTGGCGCTTGGTGTGGAATACCGCCGCGACTCGCTGGAACTGCGGACCGACAACGCCTTCACCACCGGCGATCTCACCGGTCAGGGCGCTCCGACGCTCGACACCGACGGCGCCTACAAGGTCACCGAGTTCTTCGGCGAAATCGATATTCCGATCGTCCAGGACAGCTTCATCCAGAGCCTGTCGTTCAATGGCGGCTATCGCTACTCGCACTACAGCATCTCGAACGGCCGTACCTTCAACACCAACACCTACAAGCTGGGTGTCGATCTTGCCCCGGTCTCGGACATCCGTCTGCGCGCCGGCTACAACCGCGCCGTCCGCGTGCCGAACATCCAGGAACTGTTCGCTCCGCAGATCGTCGCGCTTGACGGCACGACCGATCCTTGCGCCGGTCAGGACGTGCTCACGCCCGTCTGCGCCGCACAGGGCGTCAGCGGTGGTACCTCGCTTAACCCGGCCGGCCAGTACAACGGCCTGATCGGTGGCAACCCCGACCTCAATCCGGAAAAGTCGACCACCAAGACCCTTGGCGTCGTTCTTCAGCCGCGTTGGGTTCCGGGTCTGACCGCCAGCGTCGACTGGTTCGACATCAAGGTGAAGCAGGCCATCCAGCAGTACGGCGCGGACGCGATCCTCGCGGCCTGCGGCTCGGGCACTACCGAAGCGTGCGACCTGGTCAACCGCGACCCCTCGGGCTCGCTGTGGCTGACCTCGGGCGGCTACGTGGTCGACATCTACCACAACGTCGGCGGCGTGAAGACGCGCGGCTTCGAGTTCAACGGCAACTACTCGACCGAGATCGGCAATGCCGGCCGCGTGTCGCTTAGCTTCGTGGGCACCTGGCTGAACAACTACATCGTCGATAACGGTCTGACCGAGTCGTACAACTGCGCCGGCTACTACGGCCCGACTTGCGGCACTCCGCTGCCCAAGTGGCGCCACAAGGCCCGCGTGAGCTACACCATGTCGAACGGCGTCGGCCTTTCGCTGCAGTGGCGCCACCTGTCGTCGGCCACGGTTGAGTTCTCCAACCCGTCGTCGTCGCTGATCACGTCGGCCTCGCGTGCGCTTCGCAATCAGAACTCGCTTGACGACAAGCTGAAGGCGATGGACTACTTCGACCTGACGCTGACCGCCGACCTCGGCAAGAACCTGACCTGGCGTCTGGGTGCGACCAACCTGCTGGACAAGGATCCGCCGCTGGTCACCTCGAACGCTTGCGCCAGCGTCGTCTGCAACGGCAACGCCTATCCGGGTACGTACGACGTTCTGGGTCGCTACGTGTTCACGGGCATCAGCATGAACTTCTAATCGTTCCCACGAACGGTTAGTCTTTGGCGGCGGTCTTCCCCGGAGGGCCGCCGCTTCTGTTTCCGGCGGACACGTCCGCCAAGCAATTCGGACCCCTGCATGACCACGACCGCCAAGCCATCGGAAAAGCCCAATCCCTCGGATGAGCTTCGCCGGATTGCCGGATTGGCTCGCATGGGGCGGCTCGACGAAGCGGCGCAGGCCGTCGTCGCGGCCGTGGCAGCCGAACCCGAAGATCCCGCGCTGGCCGCTCTCGGCGGTGCGGTTGAGTTCCACCGCGGCGATTTTTCGCGTGCTGCGACATATCTGGAGCGCGCCCATTCCCTGCGACCGCAGGACCTGGTCGTGCGCACCAATCTGGCCGAATCCTATTTGCGGACCGATCGCAAGGACGAGGCTCTGGCGCTCTGCGATGAGGCCTGCGCTTTCGCTGAACCGAGCCTGCGCCTTGCCCGGCTCGGTGCGCATCTGGCGCAGGAGGCCGGAGATTTTGCCAAGGCCGCACGGCTTTATCGCCATGTCCTGGCGAGGCAGCCGGACGATTGGTCGCTGCTGAACAATCTCGGCAACACTCTTAGCGAGCAGGGAGAGGCGGCGGAAGCCATCGAGGTGCTGCAGCGCGCGATGGCGCTGGCTCCCGATTCCCCGCCGATCCGTGTCAATCTGGGGACGGCCTTGCTCCTCGCGGAACGTGTGGAGGAAGGGGAGACCGTGCTGCGCGATGCGGCGCGCGATTTCCCGAACGATCATGTGCCGATGCTGACTCTGGCGCGTTTTTACCACGATAACGGTATCGAGGATCGCCAGTACGAAGCCATCGCCGAGGCCGCGCGGCGCGCGCCCGGCAATGCCGCGTTGCAATCCGATTACGGTCAGGAAGCCGCCCGGCGTAACGACTATGCCATCGCCGAAGGCCAGTTCGAGGCCGCTCTTGTCATCGAGCCGGCACTGGGCCCGTCCTTCGTCGGGCTTGCTGCCGTCTACGAACGCAGCAACCGCGAGGCGGAGCTGGAACCCTTGCGTGAGCGCGCCCTTGCCAGCGGAACCGATGCGCAATCGCTGGCCTATATCGATGCCCTGCGTTTCAAGCGGGCCGAGGACTTCGGGCAGGCATTCGAGGCGCTGGAGCAGTCGGGCGAGGTGGTCGTGGCCAATCGCCGCCATCAGCTTCGCGGCATCATGCTCGACCGCATGGGGCGCTATGACGAGGCTTTCGGCGAATTCGCCGCCATGAACGCCAGTCATCTCGACGAGCCGTCGCAGCCTGCCGTTCGCGCCGAGCGATTCCGCGGCGATCTCGCGCGGGATCGGGCGCTCGTGACGCCGCAGTGGCTGGGCGGCTGGAGCGAGACCCCGCCTGCCGATCGTGCCTCTCCGGTCATTCTGCTGGGCTTTCCTCGTTCAGGCACGACGTTGCTCGATACGATGCTGATGACGGCGCCGAACACCCTGGTGCTGGAAGAGGAACCTTTCTTCGGAGAAATCGAGACGCAGCTTGGCGGCGTGAACGCTTTGGCAGGGCTGGATGCCGAGGCCATCGTTGCCGCACGGGCCCGTTACTTCGAGCGCGTATCCCAGCATGCGCCGCTGGGGCCGGATACGTTGGCGCCAGACACGCTGATCATCGACAAGCACCCGCTGCACCTGGGCAAAGTCCCGGTGATCCGCCGCCTGTTCCCCGATGCCCGCTTCGTGCTGGCGCTGCGGCACCCCTGCGACGTCATCCTCAGCTGCTTCATCACCAACTTCCGCCCCAACAATGCCATGAGCAATTTCCTGGATCTGGAGACGGCGGCGCGGTTCTACGATCTCACCTTCTCCTATTGGGAGCAGGCGCGGGAGGTGTTCGACCTGCCGGTCCGTACGGTCGTTTACGAAAGGCTGGTTGCAGACCAGGCGCGCGAGCTGGCACCGCTGTTCGACTGGCTGGACCTGCCGTGGGCCGGCGAGGCGTTCGACCACCGCGAAGCCGCGCGTGCGCGCGGCGTGGTGCGTACGGCCAGCTACGCCCAGGTCACCGAGGCGATCTATACCCGCGCGGCCGGGCGCTGGCGGCGGTACGAGAAGCATCTTGAGCCGGTGCTGGATATCCTGCGGCCCTGGGTGGAGCGCTTCGGTTATTCGCTTGAGGACGACCGGGTGCCGGCCTGGGGCGGCCCGCCGGACCTCGACATCGATCCGGTCTGAACACGCTCGGGGGGGCAATGAACTCAGGGACTACGACTTTCGCGCAAGTGGACCGGCTGACGGCGGCGGGCAACCTCCCGGCCGCGGCGCAGGCCCTGCAGATTTTGCTGGAGAGTGCCGGATCGGAATCGGGTTCGCCCGATTTCGAACTGCCGCCGCTCGATGTGCCGGCGCTCATGGCGCAATGGCTCAAGCTGGCGGGTCTGCGCCGGGCCTTGCGGCAGCCGCACAAGGCGCTGGAGGCTGTCCACCGCGCGCTGGACCTGGCGCCGCTCGACTTCATGGCGCTTGTCATGCGGGCCGGGCTGCTGGAGCGGATCGGCGATGCCCAGGCGGGCGCGGCCTGGGGCGAAGCCCTGGCGCAGTTGCCGGATGGCCCCATGCCGTCGCCGCTCGAAGCTGCCGTAGCGGCGGGGAGGGCGTTTCATGCCAACTGGCTGGAGGAGCGCGGCCAGCACCTGGAGCAAGTCGCGCGGACGGCGGGCCAAGAGGCCGAGACTATCGAGGCCGATGCCGATGCCGATCTGGACTGGCGGATGGCGCGGTTCCGCGACAATATCCTGCGCAAGACGCGGGTCTATCACAGCGAACCCACGCATTTCCATTATCCCGGCCTGGTCGAGCGGGAGTTCCATCCCCGCCATGCGACACCTTGGCTGGCCGAAGTGGAGGCCGGTTTCGAGGCGATCCGTGCGGAGATGCTGGCGCTGATGCAGTCCGAGCGCGCCGAGCTGGAACCCTATATCCAATATGAGGACCGCGAGAACCTGGCGCAGTGGCGGCCGCTGAACCGCAGCCGGGACTGGAGCGCGATCCATCTGCTGCGACACGGCAGGGAAGTGACGCACAACGCCGCGCAGGCGCCGCGCACGATGGAGATCCTCTCGCGCCTGCCACAGCCGCAAGTTGCCGGCGCCTCCCCGAATGCGATGTTTTCGCTGCTGGCGCCGCACACCGCGATCCCGCCTCATGTCGGCGTCGACAATACGCGGCTGGTCTGCCACCTGCCGCTCGTCGTCCCGCCGGGTTGCTGGTTCCGCGTCGGTGCCGAGACGCGGGAATGGCGGGAAGGCGCGGCTTTCGCGTTCGACGATACGATCGAGCACGAGGCGATGAATCCCACCGATGTCCTCAGGATCGTGCTGATTTTCGACGTCTGGCATTACGGCCTTGCCGAAACCGAGCGCGGGGCGGTGGCGGCGACGATTGCCGCGGCGGGCCGCGACGTGGACGGGCGCTAGTGTCCGTGCCCGGGGACGAGAGGCAGGCGCTGGCCGAACTGGCGGAACAGGCGCTCGCCCGCGGCGACGAGGAACAGGCCGAAGCGCGGCTGGCGGCCTGGCTGGCCCGCAATCCGCGCCGCCATCCCGCCGATGTCACCGTCCTCCATTGGACCGCGATGCTGCGCCGCGCGCTCGACCGCCGTGACGGTGCCATTGCCGCGCTGGAGGCGGCGCAGCGGCTGGCGCCGGACAATGGCGGTGTGGTCCATGCGCTGGCGCATGTCTCGCTGGAGGCGGGGCGCCCCTCGGCGCGGCTGTTCGAGCAGGCGACCCTGTTGGCCCCCGCGAAAGGCGAGATCCGGCTGGGGCTCGCCTCGGCGCGGCTTGCCGAAGGGGAAGGGCCGCGCGGCCTGGCCGAGCTGGAGGCGATGCTCGCGGCCAACCCCGGCTGGATGGAAGGACATCGCCAGTTCGCCCAGTTGTCCGTCATGGTGGGGCAGGATGGCCGGCTGCTGGCGAGCATCGAGGCGGCCTTGCAGCGCTTCCCCCAGAGCGATGGCTTGCGGGCGCTCGCTATCGAACTGCTGCTTTCCGGCGAGCGCCATGCCGAAGTCCTGGCCGCAGCGGACCGCGCGATCGCTGTTCACGGGCCGGTTCGCACGTTCCTCCTGGCGCGGGCGGCTGCGCTAGACGAACTGGGACGGGGCGAGGAAGCGGCCGCCGCATTCGCCGCTCTGGGTGCCGCGACCGATCAGGGCCATGCGGTCTGGCGCCTGCGCCATCTGCTGCGACGGGGGGAGGCCGCGCAGGCCGTCTCGGAAATGGAGCCTCTTCTCGCCGGGGAGGGCGCGGAAGCGATCTGGCCTTACGCGGCCCTGGCCTGGCGACTGGCAGGCGATCCGCGGTCTGCTTGGTTGGAGGCGGAGGGGCTTGTCCGCGTGATCGACCTCGATCCTGCCGAGATCGGGCTGGACGCGCTCGTGCCGATGCTGCGCGGTCTCCATGCGCGATCCGGTCGGTTCCTCGATCAGTCCGTTCGCGGGGGGACTCAGACGGACGGGGTCTTGCTGGCGCGATGCGAACCGGAAATCACGCGCATCCGCGAAGTCCTGCGCGGCGAAATCGCAAAATTCGAAGACAGCCTTCCGCCGGTCGATGCCGCCCACCCCACGCTTGCGCGGAAGCGAGGCCGGCGTCCGCGGTTTGCCGGTAGCTGGTCGGTACGGCTGGCCGGCGCGGGCTTTCATGCGCCGCATCATCACCCGCAAGGCTGGATCAGCTCGGCGCTCTATCTCGCTGTTCCGCAAGGCCTTCCTCCCGGCGAGGGATGGCTCGATCTGAGTGGTGCGCCCGCAGGACTGGGCGATCTTGCCCCGCGCGTTTCGGCGGAGCCGAAGCCGGCGCGGCTCGTGCTGTTCCCGTCGTGGATGTGGCATGGGACCCGGCCTTTCGCCGCGGGCGAGCGCATGACGCTCGCCTTCGACGTAGCGCGCACTTGAAGTGCGATACGTCCCGATTTACCTTCGTTTCATCCAGTCTTTTCGGCGCGCGAACCCAAAGGTCGGCGCCACGGAGTTACACGATGCACATGATCACACGAGTTGCCGTCGCTGCCTGCGTCCTGGCAGCCAACCCCGCGCTGGCAAGCGACCCGGCGCCCCAGGTAACGGGCCAAACGATGGCGCAGACTGCACCGGTTGCGCCGGCCGCGGTTCCGGCCACGTCCGTCGCCAAGAACGACATCGAGAAGAAGGACCCGATGATCTGCCAGCGGGTGGAGGAAATCGGCTCGCGTCTGCGCGCAAAGAAGATCTGCATGAGCAAGAGCCAGTGGGAAGAACAGCGCCGCGGCGATCGTTCGAACATCGAGCGTTCGCAGATCCAGCGCGGCATGGACCCGGTGGGCTGATTCAGCGCGCCATCCTGCTCACGGAGCGGGCCCCCGCGCCGGGGCCCCCGCCGGCCGACGACGCCAGGCGACGGCGCCAGGCCATGACGCCGGGGCGCGATTTCACTCTGCCCGATTGACCTGCCGGTTTCAGCTGCTTAACCGGTTGATTAAATCGTCGGGCCTGAATCATCAGGTCCAGGTCATCGGGCAGGCATGCCCTCGCCGTTCGGTGGGGCTGGCCTGTGCGGGCAGGAAGGGGAAGCAGCATGAAACTGGACAGCAGCCTTGCCGCCGTCGTTACCGGCGCGGCATCGGGCCTGGGCGCAGCCACGGCGCGCGCGCTGGCGGAGCAGGGTGTGAAGGTCGCCGTGTTCGACCTTAACGCCGATGCCGGAGAAGCCATTGCGGCAGAGATCGGCGGCGTGTTCTGCCAGGTCGACGTGACTGACGATGCCAGCGTCGATGCCGGCTTCGCCAAGGCCCGCGCCGCTCATGGACAGGAACGGGTGCTGGTCAATTGCGCCGGCATCGCGCCTGCTTCCAGGACCGTCGGCCGGAACCGCGAGACCGGCGCGCCGCGCGCGCACGACATGGCCCTGTTCGAGAAGGCCATCGGCATCAATCTCATCGGCACTTTCCGCTGCATCAGCAAGGCGGCGGCGGGCATGGTCACGCTCGATCCCGTCGATGACGCCGGGGCGCGGGGCGCCATCGTCAACACGGCCTCGATCGCGGCGCAGGACGGGCAGATCGGGCAGGCGGCCTATGCGGCGTCGAAAGGCGGTGTGCTGGCGATGACCCTGCCGATCGCGCGCGACCTCATGAGTGAGGGAATCCGCGTGAACACGATCCTCCCCGGCATTTTCGAGACGCCGATGATGACCGGCATGCCGCAGCAGGTACAGGATTCGCTGGCCGCCATGGTTCCGTTCCCCAAGCGCCTGGGCAAGCCGGACGAATATGCGAAGCTCGCTCTCTTCATGCTGGAGCATGACTATATGAACGGCGAATCCGTCCGGCTCGACGGCGCGATCCGCATGGGCCCGAAGTAAGCGTTTCGGGGAACAGGGGCGGAAACCGGGACATGGCGCAAGGCAATTCCACAAGCGAGACCGGCGCGCCGCCGCCCGGCGCCCGCGCCCAGTTGCTCGAGACGGCGAGCGCCATCATGCGTGACGGCGACGTGATCGACATCTCGCTGTCCGAACTGTCGCTACGCTCGGGCCTCAATTCGGCGCTGGTGAAGTACTACTTCGGCAACAAGGCCGGGCTGCTCAAGGCGCTGCTCGACCGCGACTGGCAATCGATCGTCACCAGCGTCGACGCGCTGGTGGCCAAGGACGGCTGGTCGCCCGAGGCCAAGTTGCGGCGCCATCTCTGGAAGGTCGTCGATACCTTCTACGAGGTTCCCTACCTGAACCGCCTGACCATGCGCATGGTGCGCGAAAGCGACGATACCGAGGCGCGCCGCATTGCCGACTGCTACCTCTCGCCGATCTACCGCGCCTATGAACAGCTCATTGGCGACGGTGTGCGGGCAGGGGTGTTCCGTGAAATCGATCCGCAACTTTTCTACTTCACGGTGACCGGGGCGGTGGACCGATTCTTCTCGGCGCGGCTGGTGCTGAAGCATTGCTTCGACCAGGACACGTTGACCGAGGAACTGCGCGACCGCTACCGCGAACACACGATCGACATCATCATGGCAGGTATCCTTGCGCGCTGAAAAAAGCAGCTTCTGGCACATCGGCATTCTGGGCGGATCGGGTCTCGCCGCCGGCATCGAACTGGACGAGGCGCAGGAGATCACGGTCTCCAGCCCCTTCGGCGCGCCTTCCGGCCCGGTGACCACCGGCTGGCTTGGTGGTGTGCGCTTCACGTTCATCGCACGCCACGGCGCGGGTCACGCCATTCCGCCATCCGCCGTGAATTACCGGGCCAATATCGACGTGCTCAAGCGCTGCGGCGCTACCGACGTGCTGGCGCTCTCCGCGATCGGCTCGCTGCGTGAGGAGATGGCGCCGGGGCACATGGTCATGGTCGACCAGTTCATCGACCGGACCACGGGGCGTACGGGCAGCTTCTTCGGCACGGGGCTGGTCGCGCATGTCAGCCTGGCCGATCCCGTCTGCCCGCGCCTTTCCGCAATGGCAGGGGCTGCGGCCGAAGCGGCGGGAGCCAGGGTCCATCGCGCCGGCTGCTACCTCGCGATGGAGGGGCCGCAGTTCTCGACCCGCGCGGAAAGCCGGATGTATCGGAACTGGGGCGCCGACGTGATCGGCATGACCGGCATGCCCGAAGCGAAGCTCGCGCGGGAGGCGGAGCTTCCTTACGCCATGCTGGGCATGGTCACTGACTACGATTCCTGGCGCGAGGAAGAGGCCGGCGTCGAAGTCAGCCATGTCCTGGAAGTTATGCATGCCAATGCAAAAGTCGCGCGCGACATGCTGCGGAGCCTGGCGGCCGGCCTACCGCCCGAACGCGCACCCAGCCCCATCGACCGGGCGCTCGATCATGCCTTGATAACCGCGCCCGATGCGCGCGACCCGGCACTGGTGGCGCGGCTCGATGCCGTGGCCTGCCGCCTGTTCGGCGAGCGGGACTGATCTTCCGGGACAGGCGCGGGCCGGGCTGAGGCCCGTCATCCCCGCCTGGGCCTTAGCCTCCGCGCGTGACCGGGATCAGCGCTCCGGTAACGGCGCGGCCGGCGTCGGAGGCGAGGAAGGCGATCACGTCCGCTATCGCTTCGGGCTGAACCCAGGTGGCGAAGTCCGCATCCGGCATGTCCGCCCGGTTGGTCGGCGTGTCGATGATGCTGGGCAGGATGGCGTTGACGGTGACGCGGGTGCCGGCGAGTTCTTCGGCGAGCGCCTCGGTCAGGCGGTGGACGCCCGACTTGGAAGCGGCGTAGGCGCCCATGCCCATGCCGGCCTTTACCGCCGCTCCGGCGCCGATGCTGATGACCCGGCCCGCCGCCGATGCCTTGAGTTGGGGCAGGGCAAGCTGGGTGATCGTGGCCGCCGTCGTGAGGTTCATGGCCTGCATGCGCGCCCAGCTCGCCAGCGATCCGCCTTCCAGCGTTTCCCAGGTGAAGCCGCCCGCGACATTGACCAGCACGTCGATCCCGCCATGCGCAGCGGCAACCCGGTCGAGCGCGGACTGGGTGGCGGCGGCGTCGGTCAGGTCCACGCCGCCGATGTCGAGCGCGCCGACCAGCGGGTCACGGGCCTCGGGCGCGAAGTCGATACGCGCCACCTTGTCGCCGGTGCGGGCGAATGCGGCGGCCACTGCCGCGCCGAGAATGCCGAAACCACCGGTGACGATAACCGAACGTGCCATGAAAACTCCTCACTTTGGCGCGAGGCTAGCCATCCGTCCGGGTCGCGGCAAGGCGCCATCGGCCTGGACGGAAAGCCAACGCCCCGTCGATGCCGCAAGGGCAAAGGAAAGGGCGGCCGTCCCCCAGGAAGGCCGCCCCTGGTCCAGGCGAAAGGCCATTTCGGCCAGTTCGCCCGGGGCGCCTTTCAGCGCCTTTTCACATGCAGTTCAGAGCTGGCCGAGCATGTGGTCGGCGGAGCTGACTTCGAAGGCACCGGGCGCCTCGACGTTGATCTGCTCCACCACGCCGTCGTTCACGACCATCGAGAAGCGCTGGCCGCGGTGGCCCATGCCGAAGCCGGTGCCGTCCATCACCAGGTCCATGGCCTTCACGAAGTCGCCATTGCCGTCGGACAGCATGGTGACATCGGCAGAGCCCGAGGCCTTGCCCCAGGCGCCCATCACGAAGGCGTCGTTGACGGCGGTGCAGGCGATCTCGTCGACGCCCTTGGCCTTCAGTTCGGCGGCCTTGTCCACGAAGCCAGGCAGGTGCTTGGCCGAGCAGGTCGGGGTGAAGGCGCCGGGAACCGAGAACAGCGCGACCTTGCGGCCGGCGAAGAACGCCGCGCTCTGCACGGGTTCGGGGCCGCTTTCGCCGGCCTTGATCAGCTTCACGTCAGGCAGCTTGTCTCCAACGGCGATGGTCATCGTGTAAATCCTTCTGATGCAAGTCGATTGCGACGGTGCAGATATAGAGTGCCGGCGCGCTCCGGCAATGTCGCGGCCGGAGATTGCACGCCTCGTCACCGGCTTTAGGCGATGTTAACCAACTCGTGTAAACTCTTGCCCTGGGACGGGACGAAAACCCGCCATTGGAGGAGGAGCACGAAGATGAGCAACAAGCCTGAAACGCGCGTAAGCAAAAGCCGATCCTTCCTGGCGATCGCAGGCGCGGTGGCCGCGCTGGCAGCGCTCCCGGCAGCAGCCGCTCCGAAACCGGCGGCGATCGGCGATGACGGATCGGAACGCGTGCAGCGTCTGGACGCGATGCTGAAAGTCACGGCCATGCGGTGCGAGAGCCGGGGAGAGGGCTTCGATACCGATTACCGCACGTTCAGCCGGCAGCATCGCGGCGATCTCGACACGGCGGCGCGGCACATGCGCAGCGCCTATCTCCATGCCTATGGCGCGAAGAACGGCCAGCGCGCGCTGGAGCGGATGAACCTCGGGATGGCGAACCAGTACGGCGCCGGACATCCCTGGCTGGATTGCGGACAGCTGCGGCAAGTGACGCAGGGCCTCGCCATCGCCATCGGGCGCGAGCCTCTGGTCGAGACCGCCGGGCAGCTGCTGGGCTATCGTCCGGTGCAGACCATACCGGCGCTGGCCATCCGCTAGGGACATCCGCAAAGGCGGCTGACGGCCAGTTTCGGGGGCTATTCCGCCGTCCGAACCACCCCCCGAAAAACCATCGCATCGCACCGAAGGCGGCGCGTTTCCGGCTTTTGAGCCCAGGAAACGCGCCGCCTTTCGCGTGTGCTTCACGAAGGCGCTCTGCTGCCTTGACGGGTGCCGATTCGTGATCTAATTAGAATAAGCATTCCGGTTTTATAAAGGCGCCCGATCGCAAAGCGGCGCCGACTAGGGAGAGTTTGATGAGACTGGCATTCGTGCTTCTTTCCACGTCCGCGCTGGCCGTTCCGATGACCGCCATGGCCCAGACGGAATCCGCGCCGCAGCCTGCCGGCGAAACCGCGGCGCAGGAACAGCCCACCGGCCTTGGCGACATCATCGTCACTGCCAACCGCACGGCTTCGAGCGCGCAGGACACGCCGACCGCGCTCAACGTCTATTCGGGTGATGCACTGCGCGATGCCGGCATCGCTTCGGTGCGCGACCTTGCGTCGATCGACGCCAGCGTGAACATCTCTCCGTCCGCAGGCGCAGCTTATGTCGCGGTGCGCGGCATTGCCTCGACCGACGTGACGGAAATCGGCGACCCGTCCGTTCCCGTGTCGCGTGACGGTTTCTACACCAACCGTTCTTTCTCGCTGAACTCGTCGATGTACGATCTGGCGCGCATCGAAGTGCTGAAGGGCCCGCAGGGCACGCTCAACGGCCGTAACTCGACCGGCGGCCTGGTGAGCATCATCACCAATCGCCCGCAGTTCGTGAACGGCGGCTATAGCGCGGTCGAAGTGGGCAACTTCGGCGCGTTCACCGGTGAGATGGGCGCGAACCTGGCAGTGAGCGATACGTTCGCGATCCGCGCCTCGGGCACGTACCTGACCCACAAGGGCTATCGCAAGATCGACGGACCGACCACCTCCGGGGACGACGAGGACTTCGCCTCGGGCCGTATCCAGGCGATGTACAAGTCGGGCGGTCTTTCGGCATGGGTGTCCTACCAGCACGATTCCCGCACCGTGAACGGCGATGCCATCCTGCGCGGCACGCTGGGCGGGCCGAAGCCCAGCTTCAAGGACCTGGGCGCCTTCCCGGGCGATGCTGCACAGAAGACCACGCTGGAGGGGGACCGCGTCCGCTGGGAGCTGGCCTACTCGACCGACAGCAATCTCAACTTCATCTATGCCGGCGGCTACGACAGCCAGAACTGGCACAACGTTCTCGACGCCACCGGCCCGGAATATCCCGCCAACCGCCAGTTCCGCCAGAACGAGCGCCCGAAGACCTGGAACCACGAATTCCGGGTGAGCAACGACAGCGCATCGAAGCTGTTCTTCCAGGCCGGCTATTTCCGGTTCAGCGAGAACAACACGGTCGATTCCGGCCTGTTCAACCTCGACATGACCGGCCTGTTCGCGGATGGCGGTCCCTTGGCGGCGCTCGGCCAGCCGGACCAGTACGGCATCAAGTTCGACTACAAGATCAAGACGCGCTCGCAGGCCGTGTTCGCCCAGGTCGACTACGACCTGACCGACCAGCTCGAACTCAGCCTTGGCGGCCGCTACACCTGGGACAAGAAAGTGCGCAGCGGGCAGGCGTTCCTGGACCTGCAGGCCCTGTCCAGCCCCTTCGCGCCGGCCTTGAGCTTCCCGGTGGCGGGCGACGGCAGGCTGAGCGACGGGCAGCCGACCTGGCATGTCGGCCTGAACTATCGTCCCATGCCTGACACGCTGATCTATGCGAAGTACGACCGCGGCTACAAGTCCGGCGGCTTCAATTCGAACGGCAGTTCCGCTTCGGTGCCTTACGATCCCGAGCAGCTGGATGCCTTCGAGATCGGCACCAAGAACTCGCTGATGGGCAACAAGCTGCAGCTCAATGGCGACGTGTTTTATTCGAACTACCGTGGCTACCAGGCCTCGCAGACCTCGGACGTGCTCCAGGGCAGCGGCATCTTCAACGTCGGTTCGGCGAAGATCTTCGGCGTCGAAGGCGAAGTGAAGGCGCTCCTGGGCGAAACCACCCGGATCGGCATCAATGCGGCCTACCTGCACACCAAGTTCGGGGACGGCATCATCGTCGACGACGGCGATGGCAATCCGCAGGACATCAGCGGCAATCGCCTGCCCAATGCCCCGTCGTTCACCGTCACCGGTTCGATCGACCAGGACTTCGTCGTGGGTGCCGGCAAGGTCACTGCCCATGCCGACGCGAAGTTCTCGTCGAAGTACTACTTCTCGGCCTTCAACGTCGACGACATCTCGACCGACGATTTCGTGGTCGCCAATGCTTCGCTCGGTTACGAGCCGGACGTAGGCGGCTGGAAGGTGATCGCCTTCGTGCGCAACATCTTCGACAAGAACGTGCTGGCCTATGCGCAGCAGAACTTCGTCTCGCACACCAACAACTACCAGTTCCAGCCCCCGCGTACTTACGGCGTGCGGGCGAGCGTCAACTTCTGACGCCGGATACCGTCTTCGCGGGCCTGCATTTCTCCTCCGCGGGCCCGCGGCAAACTGCCCCACGCAAAATGGGGAGGGGCGTGGCATCGCTGCCGCGCCCCTTATTTTGTGCGGCCGGGATCAGCCGGCCGCGAATCTCGCGCTTCTGTTCAGAAGTCGGTCTTGAGATAGGCCAGGCACATCCGGCCCAGCTCGATCTTCAGTTCTTTCCAGTCCTGCGGATGGACCGATTCTCCGGTGGAACCGAGGCTCAGCTGGCGGGCGAGCGTGGCGAAGATGATCTGGTAGGCGGCATTGGCCTTGCGCTCGTGATCGCTGCCGCCGAACTGGTCGCTGTAGTTCAGCATGGCACCGATCCCCAGGGCGGCGGCACGGTTGGCGCTCTGGCGGCCGGGACCGGCGACCAGTGGGTCGAAAGCGGCGCGGGCCATGCTCTGGCGCAGGAGCGGCGCTTCCTCGCGCAGCAGTTCGGCGTAGTTCTCGACGAAGGCCGGAACGACGGTGACCAGCGAGTCGGACTGCTCATGCACGCGGGCCATCATCTCGTCCTCGCGCACTTCCATGCGCTTGAGATGATTGCCGATCACGGCGCGGACGAGGTTCTCCTTGCTTTCGAACCGCAAGTAGATGGACCCGATCGAGACGCTGCCTTCCTGGCTCACTTCCTGGAGGGTGAACTCTTCGCTTCCGCGTTCGAGCATGAGTTTTTCGGCCGCCGCGACCATGCGTTCGAGCGACGCCTTGCTGCGCCCCTGCTGGGGCTTGCGGCTGACGGAATCGACGGCGAGCTTTTTTTCAGCCGAGCGGGGCTTTGCGCGTGTTGACATGGCAGCAACAAACAGCCTATCGAAATCAGAACGTCAATTCTAATTCATATTTATTTCACACCGGCACGCACGCCATCGCGGCGGCGGCAATGACCCCAAGGGAGGGGAAGATGCGTTTTTCCGTATTTCTGAACGCCCGATCGCTCGGTCCCGAACAGGATCGCAGGCTGATGAAGGACCTTGAGGGGCACGCGAAACTGGCGGCCGATCTCGATTACGATGCCATCTTCCTGCCGGACCATCACTTCAACGGCTACATGCCGGTGGCCAGCGACAGCTTCATCTTCGCCGCTTATCTCGCCGCGCAGATGCCGAAGATGCATTTCGGCTTTTCGGTCGTCTCCGTGCCGCTGCACCACCCGGTGCGCCTTGCCGAGCGGATCAACATCCTGGACCAGCTGACCGACGGCAAGCTGCTGGTGGGCGTCGGTTCGGGCACCACGCCGGAAGAGATGATCGGCTTCGCGGTGGACTACCGGGATGCCGGTTCGATCGCGGAGAACAACCTGGCGCTGGCGGAACAGCTCTGGGCCAAGGGCATGGAAGACCCCGCCGTCGTGATCGACAACGGGCCTTACAAGGGCCGCGTGCTCCAGCGCATCACGCCTGCGCCTTATACGCCGGGTCATGCACGCCTGATGCCGGTGGCGATGAAGGAAGCCAGCGCGCGCCGTGCGGCGGAGAACGGCTGGCCGGCGTTCATCCCGGCCTTCACCCCGCCCAGGATCGGCGGCACCGAGCCCTTCGTCCACGTCAAGAAGTGGTTCGACATCTACAAGGGCTTCCTGCTCGATGCCGGGCATGACGATGCCGTGGTGAAGTCCGCGCTCGACTGGACGACTCACACCTATCAGGTGGTCCATGTGGCCGAGAGCGACGACCAGGCGCGCGAGGAACTGGAAGTGATCCTGCGCAGCTACCAGGAAGCGATCGAGCGCGAGGCCGAATTCAACGCCCGCGCCGAGAGCGACGATGCCAACAAGAAGACCGACAGGACGCCCGACGCCCTCAGCGACGACTGGATCGGCACCTGGTGCCTCTACGGTTCGCCCGAGACGGTTCAGGCGCATCTGGCGCCTTATGCCGAACTCGGCATCGGCAACGTGCTCTGCGGCACGACCACCGGCCCGCTGACCGAGCAGCGCCTCGCCTATGGCGACCAGACGCTGCGCCTGATGGCGGAGAAGGTGATGCCGGCGTTCAAGGCCGCAGTGCCGGCCTGAGGCTTTCGATACCGACATGACGGCGCGGCCCGCAAGAAGGCCGCGCCGGTTTAGGAGAATGCGATGACCGTGATTTCGCCCGCCGCTCCCCGGCGGATCGTGGGCCTCGGCGGAACGTTCCGCCAGGCCTCCTCCAGCGAGCGGATCGTGCGCGCCGTGCTGGCCGAATGCGCGGCACTGGGCGCCGAGACAGTGATGTTCGACGGGCCCGCGCTTGCGGGCCTGCCGCATTTCAACCCCGAGAAACCCGACCGCACGCCCGAGGAACAGGCGCTGGTGGAGGCCGTGCGCGGCGCTGACGGTATCGTCATCGGCAGCCCCGGCTATCACGGCGGCTATTCGGGCCTCGTCAAGAATGCGGTCGACCTGCTGGAAGACTTGCGCGGCGATAGGCGCGTCTATTTCGACGGGCGGCCGGTGGGCCTGGTGGTCACGGCGGCGGGCTGGCAGGCCTGCGGCACCACGCTTTCCGCCTTGCGCGACGTGGTCCATGCGATGCGCGGCTGGCCGACGCCGGTGGGCGTTGCAGTCAACTCGGTGGAGCAGAAGCCTTTCGCGCCGGACGGAACGCTGGCCGACGAAGGCATTGCCCGCGCCGTGCGTGCCCAGGCCGAGCAGATCATGGGCTTTCGCATGGCGCCGAGCCCGGTGGAGGTCGCCGCATGAGCGATGTGACTTTGGCGCAATCCTGCGCGCTCACGGCCGGCGGGTCGATGTGGTCGACACTGGCCGTGCCGGAAGCGGGGATCCCGTCTTTCACCATGTCCGATGGCCCGCTCGGCATCGCCAGCGGCAAAGTGGATGAGCGCGACATCGCCTTGCTCAGCCCTTGTTCGACCCTGCTGGGCGCCACCTGGGACCGCGACCTCACCCGCCGTATCGGCGCCCTGGTGGGCAGCGAGGCCGTGGCGCGCGGCGTGGATGCGGTGCTGGCGCCCAATCTCAATCTCGCGCGCAGTCCGCTGGCGGGCCGGGCCTTCGAGTATTTCTCCGAGGATCCGGTGCTGACCGGCGTGCTCGGCGCGGAATGGGTCAGGGGCCTGCAGTCGACCGGCACTGGCTCGGTCGCCAAGCACCTGGTCTGCAACGACAGCGAAACCGCGCGGGACGAAGTGGATGTGCGCCTGGACGAGCGCACCTTGCGCGAAGTCTACCTGCTGCCGTTCCAATACGCGGTGGAGGCGGGCTGCGTGGGCCTGCTGGCCGCCTACAACAAGGTCAATGGCGCCTGGTGCGCGGAGCAGGGCCATGTCCTGACCGAAGTGGTGAAGCAGGATTGGGGCTTCGATGGGCTCATCATGAGCGACTGGTTCGGCACCCATTCCAGCGAGGGCACGATCAATGCCGGCCTCGATCTGGAAATGCCGGGGCCGGCGCGGTTCATGGGGGGCAAGCTGGAGGCGGCGGTATCCGCAGGGGCGGTCGATCCGGCGCGCATCGAGGATGCGGCATCGCGCGTGGCCTCGGTCGCGCGCCGGGTCACTGCGAACAAGGCGCCGCCGATCCCCGCAGCCGAGGCCGAGGCGCTGCTGGTGGAGGCGGCAGCGGCCGGCTTCACCCTGCTGCGCAATGAGAGGGACATGCTCCCGCTCGCGCCGGGATCGGTGAAGACGCTGGCGGTCATCGGCCCCAATGCCTGGGCGCCGTGCTTCCAGGGCGGGACATTCGCGAAGATCTCGATCTCGCCCGATGCGCCGACCCCGGTGGACGCGCTGCGCGAGACTTACGGCGAGTCCTGCGAGATCCTGTTCGCGCCGGGCGTCGATCCGCAGCCGCGCCTGCCGAACATGAGCGTGACGCCCGCGATCGACATCGGCGACGGCTGCACGCGCGGCATGACGCTGGAATACTTCGCCGCGCCGGAATGTGCGGGCGAAGTGCTCACCCGCGAGACGCGCGATACCAATTCGCTGGTCTGGTTCGTGGGCGTGCATGAGCAGGCGCGTTTCATGGAGCCCGGCTCGGTGCGCGCCAGCGGACGCTACACCGCAGAGCGCAGCGGCGAGCACAAGCTGCACCTCGGTTCGACCGGCGCGGCACGCATCCTCGTCGATGGCAGGGAAGTGCTGCGCGCCGGGGGCGAGGTTCCTGCGGGCGACGTGATGGGCGTGCTGAAGCGCGGCGATTCCGATGCCGTCAGCCTGGATCTTGCCGAAGGGCAGGACGTGGCGATCACGGTCGAGTTCTCGTGGACCGGCGGGCGCGTGCAAGGTCTCTGGTATGGCCTGCGCAGCCCCGGCAGCGCCAAGGAAATGCTCCAGGTCGCTGTCGATGCTGCACAGGCAGCGGATGCCGTGTTCCTGATCGTGGGGGAAACCTCCGATTCCAGCGTGGAAAGCAAGGACCGGCCGGATACGCTGCTTCCCGCCGAGCAGCTTCGCCTGATCGAGGCGGTGACGGCGGCCAATCCGCGCACGGCGGTGATCGTCAATGTCGGCCATGCCTTCGACAGCGCGTGGGAGGAGAAGGCAGCGGCGCTGCTTGCCGTCTGGTATCCGGGTGAGGGCTTCGCCCGCGCGCTGGCGGATGTGCTCTCCGGCGCGCGCGAGCCTGGCGGCCGTCTGCCGGTGACGTTCGCGGCGAACGAGGCGGACTATCCGGCTTTCGCGCTCCAGCCTGCGGAGGACGGTTCGCTGACTTACGCCGAAGGCACCTTGCTGGGCTATCGCGGCCTTGCCGCCAGCGGCACGGCCGCGCGTCATCCCTTCGGTTCGGGCATGGGCTATGCGCGCTTCGCATGGGACGATGCTGCGGTGGAGGGCAGCATGCTGCACGTCACCGTGGCCAATCTGTCGGACCGCGGGGGCAGCGATGTCGTGCAGGTCTATCGCGACCATCCCGAACGCGCGCTGGTGGGTTTCGCCCGCGTCGTTCTGGCTTCCGGGGAGCGCCGCCGCATCGCTGTGCCGCTGGAACCCCGCGCGCTCCAGCGTTGGGGGACAGAGGGCTGGGAGCCGGTTGCTGACCGGCCGACGCTGCGGCTTGCACGGCATTGCGAAGATGCCGGACTGGCCGTCGAAATGGAGATCGCTGCGCTGACCTGAAGCGCAGCATTTTGCGGAAAAGGAAAGGCCCGCCGGGATCGCTCCCGGCGGGCCTTTCTGCTTTTGCTCTGCCTGACAGATCAGGCCATCAGCGGCGTCCGTCCGCGGGTCATGCCCATCGTCAGCGCGCCGATGGCGACCACCAGCGAGACCACGCCGGCAGTGACGAAAGCGCCCTGCATGGAGCCGGTCGCGCCGCTGGCCTGATGCACCAACACGGGTGAGATGAACTGGCCGAAGAAGAACGAGCCGGTCCAGATGCCCATGCCCCGGCCGCGATGCTCGAAGGGGAACTTGGTCTGGGCCCAGGCGATCAGCGAGGGAACCGCCATGCCCGCGCCGGTCTGCTGGATGGCCAGGCCGGCGATCATCTCGGCTGGATTGCGGGCGAGGCCGATCACCGCGAGGCCGGTGCCGAGAATGGCGAGGAAGGCCCCGAGCTGCACGCCGTTCGAACGGCCCGACAGGATTCGGAACAGCAGCGCGCCCAGGATCACGAACAGGCTGGGCAGGAAGCTCATCTTGGCGACGGCGCCCGGATCGGTCACCCCCACTTCACCGAAAGCGATGCTGCCATTGACGATGAAGACGTAGTACTGCGCGGCGGAGAACAGCGTCAACGCGGCGACGCCAAGCGCGGCGCCCAGCGGGAAGCGGGCTTTGTCGCCGGTGGCTTCCGCAGGTGCGTCGTCATGCGCGGCGCGGCCCTTGGGCTCGTAGAGGAAGGCCAGCATCGCGAAGTAGATCGGGAAGGCGACGAGGTAGACAAGGAAACCGCCGTTCCACTTCATCGACGCGACCAGGCCCGACATCAGGATCACGCCGGAAGCCAGGAATGGGCCCACCACGCCTTGCAGGAACAGCCAGTTGCGGCGGCTTTCATTGTCCCAGTAGTCGCCGATCAGGGTGTTGACGATGGTCAGGATGCCCGCCTCGCAAATGCCCAGCGCCAGGCGGCTGGCGAAGATCTGGTTCAGGTCGTCCAGGAAGAAGGGCAGGGTGCCGAACAGTCCGTAGAAGAACGTGCAGATCAGCAGCAGCCGGCGGCGGCCGAACTTGTCCACGAACCAGCCTGCGAACGGGGCGAGGATGGCGATGGTCAGGCCCGGCGCGGTGACCATCAGCGGCACCTTGGCGGCGGCGTTCGGGTCCGTGTGGAAGTGCGCGATCATCGACGCCACGATCGGGAACATCGACACGATCGCGAAGATCGGAAGGAAAGCCGCGATGACGATCGTCATGCCCTGCGGCTTCATGGTGAGCTTGCTGAAGAATCGGGAAACCGGGTTCATGCCTCTCCGCCCGCGCCGCTGACCGGCGCTATATTAGAATTGCTATTCTCTTTTTGTTATCGGTGATTTTGATCGCGGTCAATGCCATCGAAGGCCTTGACCGATGGGCTTCGATAAAATTAGAACCATCATTACAAATCATACGAGAGGAAGCATGACGAAAGCGCGCCTGCGGATGGGCATGGTGGGTGGAGGGCCAGGGTCCTTCATCGGCCCGGTGCACCGAATCGCTGCCGAACTGGACCGTGAGATCGAACTGGTGGCGGGCGCCTTCAGCAGCGATGCCGCGCGTTCGCGGCAGGCGGGCGAGAGCTATCGCATCGATCCCGCGCGGGCTTATCCCGATCTCGCGGCGATGCTGCGCGAAGAGGCGGCGCGGGAGGACGGGATCGATTTCGTTGCGGTGACGACGCCCAACTTCCATCACCTGCCTGCCGTGAAAGCCGCGCTCGCGGCCGGTATCCCGGTGATCTGCGACAAGCCTGCCACCGCCACCCTGGCCGAAGCCGAGGAGATGGCGGCGCTGGTGGCGGCTGCGGGATTGCCCTTCGCGCTGACCTACACTTACTCCGGCTATCCGCTGGTGCGCGAGGCCCGCGCCCGCGTCGCGGCCGGAGCGCTGGGCGCGATCCGCAAGGTCGTGGTCGAATATCCGCAAGGCTGGCTTGCCGCCGAGGCAGAGGGCAAGCAGGCCGAATGGCGCGTCGATCCTGCGCGCGCGGGCGCCGGCGGCTGCATTGCCGATATCGGCGTCCATGCCTTCCAGCTTGCCGAGTTCGTCACCGGCCTGCGCGTCACCCGCATCTTCTCGGACCTTGGCGCGGTGGTGCCGGGCCGCGTGCTCGACGACGATTGCCAGATCCTGCTGCGCTTCGAGAACGGCGCGCGCGGGGCCCTGCTCGCCAGCCAGATTGCGGTGGGCGAGCGCAATGGCCTGAGCTTGCGCATCTACGGCGAGAAGGGCGGGCTCTGCTGGCGACAGGAAAGCCCGAACGAATTGCGCCTCTATCACCTCGATGGCCGCACCGAACTGGTGCAGGCGGGCGATCCGGGCCTTGGTCTCGATGCCGTAGTGGCCAGCCGGACGCCGGGCGGACATCCCGAGGGATACCTCGAAGCCTTCGCCAACCTCTACCGCGACTTCGCCAGAATGCTGCGCGGCGAGCCCGGCGCACTGGTTCCCGGCATGGCCGAGGGCCTGCGCGGGATGCACCTGATCGACCTGGCCGTGCGTGCCAGCCGCGATGACCTCGGCTGGGTCCAGTTTCCCGCCTGATCGGAACGAGAAAGACCATGAGAACCATCAAGGGCCCCGCCATCTTCCTCGCCCAGTTCGCAGGCGACGAAGCGCCGTTCAACACGTTGGAGAGCATGGCCGACTGGGCTGCGGGTCTGGGCTACAAGGGCCTGCAGGTCCCCAGCGGAGACGCGCGGCTGTTCGATCTGGAAAAGGCCGCCGAGAGCCAGACCTATTGCGACGAAGTGACCGGCATGCTGGCCGACAAGGGCCTTTGCATCACCGAACTTTCGACACATCTTCAGGGCCAGCTCGTAGCGGTCCATCCCGCCTATGACGTGCAGTTCGACGGTTTTGCTGCGCCGCATGTGCGCGGCAATCCGAAAGCGCGGCAGGCCTGGGCGGTCGAGCAGATGAAGCTGGCGGCCAAGGCGAGCCGCCGCCTCGGCCTCACCACGCAGGCCAGTTTTTCCGGCGCGCTGGCGTGGCCCTATTTCTACGCCTGGCCTCAGCGCCCCGCGGGGTTGGTCGAGGATGCCTTCGACGAACTGGCCCGGCGCTGGAAGCCGATCCTCGACGTGTTCGACGAGAACGGCGTCGACATCGGTTTCGAGCTGCACCCCGGCGAGGACCTGCACGACGGCGCGACATTCGAGATGTTCCTGGACCGCGTCGGCAACCATCCGCGCGCGAACATCCTCTATGATCCCTCGCACTTCGTGCTGCAGCAGCTGGACTACCTCGCCTTCCTCGACATCTACCACAGCCGGGTGAAGTGCTTCCATGTGAAGGATGCCGAGTTCCGCCCGAATGGCCGGGTCGGGGTCTATGGCGGCTATCAGAACTGGGCGGACCGCCCCGGCCGCTTCCGCTCGCTGGGCGATGGGCAGGTGGATTTTGGGCAGATATTCTCGAAGCTGGCGCAGTACGATTTCGCCGGCTGGGCCGTGCTCGAATGGGAATGTGCGCTCAAGCATCCCGAGCAGGGCGCGGCGGAAGGCGCACCGTTCATCGAGCGGCATATCATCCGCGTCACCGATCGGGCCTTCGACGACTTCGCCGGCAGCGGCAGTGACCGCATGCTCAATGCCCGCCTGATGGGAATCGGCGAATGAGCGGCGCGAAGAACGGCTGGAACCGCCGCGAGTTCACGGCGGGCGCGGCGCTGCTGGCGCTGGCTCTGGGGATCCCGGCGGCGGGCGTGAAGCTGACCGATCTCGACGCGGCGGACCTGCCCAGCGACCGCCAGCGCCGACTGATCGCGGATGTCTCGGACCTCGTGATTCCGCGCACCGATACGCCGGGCGCGCGCGACGTGGGCGTTGGCGACTTCGTGGTTCTGGCCCTCGCGCACGGGCTTGCGGGAACCGGCGCGCCGATGGCGTCGGAAACGATAACGGCCGCTGTGGCCCCGTTCCGCCGCCGCAACGGTTCGCTGCGCCATCTGGCCTGGCTGGAGCATAGGCTCGACCGCGCGGCGGGCGGCGACTTCCTGCGGCACGATCTTGCCGAGCGCACGCGCCTGTTGGCCGCGCTCGATGCCGAGGCTTTCGCGCAAGGCGCCCCGCCTTCGCCGTGGACCGCGCTGAAGGGCCTGATCCTCACCGGCTATTACACCAGCGAAGCGGGCGGATCGCAGGAGCTTCGCTACGAACTCGTGCCCGGCAAATGGGAGTGGGACATCCCCCTCCAGCCCGGGATGCGCGCATTTTCCAGCGACTGGACCGCAGTGGATTTCGGCTGACCATGACAAACAACACGCAATTCGATGCGCCCCAGTCCGACGCGCCCCAGTTCGATGCGATCGTCGTCGGCTCGGGCATTACCGGCGGCTGGGCGGCCAAGGAACTGACCGAGGCGGGCCTCACCGTCCTGATGGTGGAGCGCGGCCGCAATATCGAGCATCAGACCGGCTACGACACCGAACTCAAGGCGCCTTGGGAAATGCCGTTTCGCGGGCAGGGCGATGCCGAGCTTTATGCGCGGGAATACCCGGTGCAGATGCTCAACCGGCACTTCAACGAGTTCACCGAAGGCCACTTCGTCAACGATGCCGATCAGCCCTACCAGAAGGCGCCCGGCAAGGACTTCGACTGGTTCCGTTCCTACCAGCTCGGCGGTCGCTCGCTGACCTGGGGGCGGCAGTGCTATCGCTGGTCGGACTACGACTTCGGCGCCAACAAGCGCGACGGGTTCGGCACCGACTGGCCGATCCGCTATGCCGACCTGGCGCCGTGGTACGACAAAGTGGAGGACTTCGTCGGCGTCTCGGGCGCGGCGGAGGGGCTGCCGCAGCTTCCCGACGGGCGCTTCCTGCCGCCGATGGAACTGAACTGCGTCGAATCCGCAATGCGGGAGCGAATCCGGGCGAAATACCCGGACCGCGTCATGACCATCGGCCGCACCGCGAACCTTACCGAAGCGCGGCCCGAGCAAGGCCGGGGGCATTGCCAGTATCGCAGCATCTGCGCGCGGGGCTGCTCCTACGGTGCCTATTTCTCGACGCAGTCGGCGACGCTGCCCGCGGCGCAGAAGACGGGCCGGCTCAAGGTCGTCACCGATGCACAAGTACACAAGGTGGACTACGATCCGAAGAGCGGCCGCGTCACCGGCGTGCGCTGGATCGACACCAGGACCGGCGAGCACAAGGTGGCATACGCCCGCGTCGTGTTCCTGAATGCGGGCGCGTTCAACTCGGTTCACCTGATGCTGAACTCGGCCAGCGAGGCGATGCCGCAGGGCCTCGCCAATTCCAGCGGCGTGCTGGGCACGCATATCATGGACCATGCCAATACGATGGCGGCCATGGCAGTGGTGCCCGGTTTCGAAGGGCGGACGAGTTTCGGGAACCGGCCGACCGGCATCGTCATCCCGCGCTTCCGCAATCTCGACACGCTGGACGGCGAGGGCTTCACGCGCGGCTATTCGTTCCAGGGCGGCGCGCTGCAAGGCACCTGGACGCGCGGCAAGCGGATGGGCGGCATCGGCAAGGACTACAAGGAAGAGCTGCACCAGATCGGCGCCTGGACGATGGTCCTGGTGGTCTTCGCGGATTCGATGCCGCGCGCCAGCAACCGCCTGACCCTCAGCAGGCGCACCGACCCGCGCGGCGTCCGCCAGCTTGAGATCGCCTTCGCGCACGGCAAGGAGGAAATGGCCGCGCTTGCTGATGCCCACCGCGAGGCGACGGCGATGCTCACCGATGCCGGCGGCCATGTCGTCATGGGCTTCGACAAGCCCGGCCACGGCGGCACTTCCATCCACGAGATGGGCGGCGCGCGCATGGGCTGGGATCCGAAAACCTCGGTGCTCAACCGGCACAGCCAGGCGCACGACATCCCGAATCTCTTCGTCACCGACGGCGCGCAGATGAGTTCGTCGGCCTGCCAGAACCCCTCGCTCACGTACATGGCGCTTACCGCGCGCGCCTGCGCAACGGCGGTTTCGATGCTGAAGGAAGGCGTGATTTGACGGCGCTTGCGGCGCCGGCGCTTGCCGTGAACCTGACCGAGCGGCAGAAGTCGCTCGCCTATCTGACGCTGATGGTGGCGCTGGTCCTCGAGATCGTGGACGTCACCATCGTCAACACCGCGCTGCCGGTGATCGAGCAGGATTTCGGCGCGGCGGCGGCGCAGGCGCAATGGGTGGCGGCGGGCTATTCGCTGGCCTTTGCGCTGCTGCTCATGCTGGGCGGGCGGCTGGGCGATGCCTTCGGCTACAACCGCCTGTTCATCGGCGGCGTGGCTGGGTTCACTTTCGCCTCATTGCTCTGCGGAATGTCGGCCAGCCCGGACCAGCTGATTGCCGCGCGCGTGCTGCAGGGCGCGGCGGGGGCGATGATGGCGCCGCAGGTCATGGCGCTGATCCAGGTGCTGTTCGAGCCGCTGGAGCGTGTGGCGAAGCTGGCCTGGGTGGGCGTGATCGGCGGACTTTCGGCGATCTGCGGACCGATCATCGGCGGCGTGCTGATCCATGCGAACCTGTTCGATCTCGGCTGGCGAAGCGTGTTCCTGATCAATGTGCCGGTGGGCGTAGTCGCGGTCATGGTCGCGCGGCGGCTGCTTCCGGACGCGCGGTCGCCGCTCGCGCGCGGGATCGACGGGGGCGGGACCATGCTGTTCGCCGCGTCGATGGCGGCGCTGCTCTATCCCCTGGTGCGCGGGCATGATCTGGGCTGGCAGCCGTGGCATCTGGCGCTGCTGATCGCCGCGCCGGTGATGATGGCGCTTGTCTGGCGCCGGACGCTGCGCCGCCGGCGAAGGGGCGAGCCGACCTTGTTCGCGCCCGAATTGTTCCATCAACGACAGTTCTCGTTCGGTCTTGCCATCGCTCTCTGCTTCGGGGCGGCGACGGGTGGGTTCCTGTTCGTCTTCGCTTTCGGCGCGCAGAAATTGCTGAGCTTCTCGCCGCTCCAGACCGGCCTGCTGCACATACCGTTCAGTGCCGGGGTGATGCTCGGTATCGCATTCCTCGGCCGCAAGCTGGTGACCAGCCACGGCAGATGGGTGCTGGTCGGCGGGATCTCGCTGATGGCATTGTTCGCGGGTGGGACCTTGCTGTGGATCGAGAGCGGCGTGCCGTTCTGGTGGGCGCTGCCCTGTCTCGCACTGGCCGGGACCGGCATGGGCATGACCAGCGGGCCGCTGACGCCGGTGATCCTCGCCCGCGTCGATCGCAGCCATGCCGGCGCCGCGAGCGGTTTGATCAAGACCGTGCAGGAACTGGGAATGGCGCTGGGCATCGCGGTGGTCGGCACCGCCTTTTTTGCCGGGGGAGCGGCAGGCGCAGTGGGCGCCGTCCTGCCCGCGGTGGCGGCGATCGAGGGCCTCATGCTGATCTGCTTCGTGCTGGCGCTCCAGCTTCCGGCGCCGCTCTTTCCCGAGCAGGATGCTTGACTGGAATTCGCGTTCTATTTAAAACCAAGCCCAGCCTGGTAGCGGAGTCTCTCCGCTTGGGAAGTCGGCGCCGCTGCTAGAGCCGCGCCTTCATGCTGCGGGCCGCTTTGTCCTTCGGGACGACCCTTTCGGGGGTGGCGGCGCAGCATGTGAGCAGCACGATATCTGCGCACATCGTCCCGGCACTCCCCGAAAATCACTGGGAGAAGACGATGTCCGATTACGTGCGCAATCTCTGGTATCTGGGCGCCTGGGACCACGAAGTGCCCGAGGGCGGCATGCTGTCTCGCACATTGCTGGACGAGAAGTGGTTGATCGCCAGCCTGTCCGACGGGACATATGCAATGCTGACAGACCGCTGCCCGCACCGCTTCGTGCCGCTGAGCAAAGGGCGGTTGGAGCAGGATGTGATCCATTGCCCCTACCACGGGCTCGGCTTCGATCGCACCGGGGCCTGCGTGCACAATCCCTTTCCGGCGCCGCCGCCCGCGCATGCCCGCGCGCGGACGATGCCGGTGGTCCATCGCCATCGCGGACTGTGGTTCTGGCCCGGCGATCCCGAGCAGGCCGATCCCGCGTCGATCCCGGACTTCGCGTTCGTCGACCGGGAGGACATGCAGCGCAGCCGCCTCGTCATCCAGGGGCATTACGAGCTGGTGACGGACAACCTGATGGACCTGACGCATGCGGAGTTTCTCCACGTCGCCAGTTTCGGCGTGAACGGCTCGATCTTCTCGGGCCGGCAATCGGTCCTCACCGATGAGAGCGGAGCGATCTGGAACAACTGGGACATGGAGGCGGTCACCCCGCCGATGTGGGCCGCGCCGATGCTGGGCGAAGGGGACCGGGTGGACCAGTGGCTGCACATGCGCTGGCACGCGCCTGCGGCGATGGCGCTGGCGGTCGGACTGGCCCGCGCGGGGACGGGGCGCAAGGACATGGTCGTGCCGCAGATGCTCAACCCGCACATCATCACGCCGGAGACGCGTACCAGCAGCCACTACTTCTACGATCACGAGGCAACGCCCGAGGCCGAGGCCCTGGCGCGCCAGGTCTTCGTGGAGGAGGACGAACCGATGATCGAGGCGGCGCAGCAGGCGCTGGGCGAGCAGGACTTCTGGACGGCGCGTCCGGCGATCCTGGAAACCGATGCCGCCGCGATCCGCGCGCGGCGCCGGCTGATGCAGCTGCGGCGGGCAGAGGCGGGGGCGGAAGAGAAAGCCATCCTTGCCGAAGCAGGGTGAGGATCGGGGGCGGCGGCGCAGTGCGCTGCCGCTCCGTCGATCTGCGTCCTACCTGGCGTGATGCTCCTGGGCGTTCAGCATCATCAGCGCCAGGAAATCGTCGAAAGCGAGGCGGGCGTCGATCCTCGTGCAGACTCTCAGGCTGCGTCCGGCGATTTCGGCTCCGTAAGTGCCGTCGTCGTTGACGGCACGCGCCGTGACCGTCTCCAACCGGCTGCTCTCCGGCGTGAGCGTGCCCAGGACGACCGTGGGTGTATCGCCCATGGGCCAGGCGCCGCCGATATCGACGAAGTCGGGCGGCGAGGTGAAGCGATCGTAGAGCCACTGCGTGAAAGGCGAGATCGGCCGCAGCCGCGCCTCCATGTCCGCGATCGACATCTGCATCTGGCGATAGGTCGATTGCGGCACCTGGATCAGTTCCAGCGCCGGATCGCCGAGAACCCGGCGCGCGGCGGGAAGGTCGGCCATGAGATTGTATTCCCAGCCGCCCGCCGGTCCGCTGGCTGCTGCCCCAGTGCCTGACGAATAGTCTCCGCCGCCGATCCAGATCGCTTTCATGCGCCCGGCGATGCGCGGCTCCAGTTGCAGCGCGGCGGCAAGGTTGGTGAGCGGGCCGCCGCACGTGAAGACGAGCGGCAGCTTGTCCTCGCGCATGGCCTCGGCCACGATGGCCCTGGCGGCGGCGGAGGGCGTCAGCTCGCCCAGGTTCTCGGTGCCGGCGACTGTCGGAACCGCCGCGATCCCCAGGCGCTCCGCCAGTTCTATCGCGACCGCGGCGCCAAGCCGGGCCGTCCGGTCGGCAGGGCCTTGCGAGGGGAACTTGCGATCCAGCGCCGAGGATGTGACGAGCACGGTGCGCGCCTTGGGGCTGAGCAACTGATGGGCCAGCGCGACCAGCGAGTCCGGGTCGCCGGCATAGTCGTTGTCGGCAATCACGCGAACCGAGGCGCGCTGGGGGATCCGCTTGAAGTCGGCTGCGGCCAGGGGACCGTGCAGGGCAAGCGCGCTGCCCGCGCCGATCATGCCTGCCACGGCGCTGCGACGGTCCGTCATCATGGTTCAGCCTCCCTCGAAAGCACGGTAGCGATAGTCGCGGAAGCGAGCCAGGCCATTGCCGCTGGCGAAGAGGGCCGGGCGAAGGCTGGCGAGATCGTCCATCGTATTGGCATGGTAGCCGGAGACTTCGCTGCGCACGGCATGGCGGATCCAGTCGCCGCCGGGCACGCGGTGGTACATGGTCACGATCTGCCGTGCATTGACGATCCGCAGGTCGATCCGGCTGCCTTTCGCCACGGGCTCCTGCCAATAGCTTGGTTTGCCGCCGCGGTAGCTGACCATCCGGGTGCCGTCATAGCCCATGCCCAGGAACAGGCGATCGTTGAAGAACAGCAGCAGCCCCGCTTCGGCCCCGCCTTCCAGTTCCAGCGAGACGGTGCATTCGTAGGCATGGTCGCCGACAAGATGGGTAAGCGGGGAGCAGTCCTGCGGCCCGGCTCCCTTGGCGGCGAGCGCCAGCGCGCCGCCGCTGACCACGGCGCGCGTGCTTTCGCTGGGGGCCTGGTTGTAGAACCGCCAGCGCGTGCCCAGCGCGGCGCGCGAGAAATCGTCGGACCAGGCCATTCCCTGCCGAAGATCCCGCGGGGCCGAGACGCTGCCGGTCTGGCCGCGAACGGCGGGCTTGGGCAGGGGGCGGGAGAGATCGGCGCCCATGGCGCGGGGCCAGCCGTCCTTGTCCCACTGGATCGGTTCGAGCAGCGTCTGGCGGCCCAGCGTGTAGAAGCCGTTTTCATAGCCGTGATAGACGGCCCACCAGTCTCCGCCCGGCCCTTCCACCAGACTGGCATGCCCGCGCGAGAGCCACTTGTCCGCCGGGTTCCAGGTGCGGATGATCGGATTGTGCGGGCAGTCCTGCCAGGGGCCGTTGATCGAGCGGGCGCGGGCCACCGTCACCATGTGACCCGTGGGCGGACCGGCCGTGCCGCCCACCGCGGTCACCAGGTAGAACCAGTCGCCGCGGCGGAACAGCTTGGGGCCTTCCAGCGAATAGGCCTCGGTCACCCAGTCGTCGGGGTACTTCCAGCCATCGTAGACTTTCTCCACCGGCCCGTCGGTGGCGAGGCCGTCGTCCGTGAGGCGCACGCGGTTGACGCCCGAGAGGAACAGGTAGCGCTTGCCGTCTTCGCCCACGACATGGCCGGGGTCGATCAAGCCGCCGATGCCAAGGTCGATCGGGTCGCTCCAGGGGCCGCGAATGTCGTCGGCGTGGATGACGAAGATATTGGCAAAGCTCTTGAGGCCCTGCGACCAGGGCGCCTGCATGAACGGGATGTAGATGTAGTAGCGCCCCTCGTGCTTCACGAGATCGACCGCGAAGACGGTGCCGAGAGGCTTGTCGAGCGCGGGGCCGATGGGCGTCCAGTTCACCAGATCGCGCGAGTGCCAGATCAGCAGGCCCGGCGCCGCCTCGAAGGAGGAATGGGTGAGGTAATAGTCCTCACCGTCCTTGAGGATCGTCGGGTCCGGGAAATCGCCGGCCAGCGCGGGATTGAGATAAGTCCCGTCGCCGCGATCCGCCCGCCGCTGGCCCTCGGTGCCGGGCAGGGCAGGGGCCTTGGCCGGCGCGGCGCGGCCCGCGCTCCAGGCCGCACCCGAGCCCGCTGCGAGGCCCGCACCCAGGCCCGTGAGGGAACCCAGGCGCAAGGCGTCACGCCGGTCGATCATCGGGCGAGCGAAACGCGCTTGGCGTCGCTGTTGACCGAGGGGAAGGGCAGGTAGGAGACGCGCAGCTGCTGGAGCAGCGAAAGCTCGTGCTCGCCCTCGGGGAAGCCACCGGCATGGTCCACCAGGATGGTCGCCGGCGCGCCGAAGGGCCAGCGGCGATCGTAAGCCACTTCCATTTCGTCCAGGCTGAGCGGGCCTTTGCCTTCGTCGAAACGGACGGCTTCGCGAGGCAGGGCGGCGCCGTCGATCGAGACGTCCAACTTCTCGACCATCGAGAGGCCGAGGCCGCGATAATAGCCCAGCCGGGCCTCGAAGGCGAAGCCGGTCGGTGCATCGGCCGGGCCGGTGTTGCGCAGGGTGGCGGCGTCGATCAGGTACTTGTCGAACATCAGGCGATCTCCCTTTCCGCGTCGGCTTTGGCAATGAGGCGTTCGAACATGACGTGCTGGCGGCGGACCTGTTCGCGGCTGTCGACCGGCGAGACGTCCTGGATCCAGCGGTTGCCCTCGTATTCGCTGGAGAGCGTGCCTTCCCAGCCGCACTTCACCAGTTCGGGGATCACTTCGTCATAAGCGATCGTGGGATCGGTGCAGTCCTCGCTCATGCCGTAGAACTTGGCCTGGATATGCCGGAAATAGGGGGCATAGTCGCCGATCCGCCGGGGGTTGGCATAAGGCGCGTGGCGCAGGGTCTCGGCCATGGCGATTTCCGCCTTGTTGCCGCCCATCTTCACGGCGACTTCGTAGATCGTGTATTCGCACATGATCTTCTGTTCGTGCTGGTCGACGATGAACTGCGTCACTTCCGGCCGGGCGCCCTGCCGTTCGAAGCGGGCGCGGAATTCGGGCGGGTAATGCTTCATGAAGATGCCCATGTCGGGCAGGATGCCGAGGTGCTTCGTGCCCAGCCGATCCGCTTCCTCGATGGTGCGCAGGATCCAGGCATGTTCGAGATGCCAGGGCGCGTGGACTTCGACGCCCATGTGGACGTCCAGTTCCTCGGCATAAGGCACGCACTGCGCCAGGATGTCGGGCCGCACGAAGACCAGCACGCGCATGTTGCGGATGCCCAGGCGGTTGCAGAGCACCAGATCGCGCCGGATGCTCTCCACCTGTTCGGCATCGGAGATCAGTTCGCCCTTGCGCAGCTTGGTGTCGAGAAACATGTCGTAGCAGGTGAAATGCGCGCCGTGGCGGGCGAGCATCTCGTGCCAGCGGGCCACTTCGGCATCGTCGATATGCGGGAAGGCCGGCATGTTCTGCTCGGGCAGGATTTCGATGCCCGTCGCGCCGATCGACGCGCCGAAGGCGATGCAGTCCTCGACCGACATCTGCCCCAGGAACATCTCTTCCTGGAAGCTGTAGAGGCTGACGCCCCGCTGGATTTTCGACATGTACCCCATCTCCCGGGCCTGCCTGTGCAGTGCCTTAGTGTATTAGAATTACAATTCATGTTTGGGCGATGCGCGCGAGGCTGTCAATCGGGGGAGAGCGCAATTATTCGGTGTCGGCTCGGCTTAAGAGGTCAGCCGCGATCTTTGGCTAGATCGTCGGCCCGATCTTCGGGCAAGCGCTTCAGCTCCGGGCCGGGATGTCGATCACGCGGTCGGCCAGCCGGTCCACTTCCGCGCGGTCGTGGCTGACATAGAGGATCGGCAGGGCGAGTTCGTCGCGGATGCGTTCGATCACGGTGAGGATTTCCTCGCGTCTTTCGGCATCGACCGAGGCCAGCGGCTCGTCCATCAACAGGAAGCGGGGGCCGGAGAGCAAGGCGCGGCCGATCGCCACGCGCTGGGCTTCGCCGCCGGACAGCGTGGCCGGGCTCCGGTCGAGCAAGTGGCCGATGCCCAGGAAGCCGAGCGCGGTGTCGAGATCCATCCAGCGCTGCGCCGGCGGCGCCAGACGCCAGCCGTAGAGCAGGTTGTCCCGCACGGAGCGGTGCGGAAACAGGCGAAGGTCCTGGAATACGTAGCCGCAGCGGCGCTGCTCGGGCCGCAGGTCGATGCGCCGGGCCTTGTCGAACAGTATCGTGTCCTCGACGAGGATGTGGCCGGCGCTGGGCCGCGCGAGTCCGGCGATGGCGTCGAGCAGGGAGGTCTTGCCCGCGCCCGAAGGCCCGAACAGCGCGGTCAGGCCGCCTTTTTCGGTCCGGAAGACATATTCCAGCCGCAGCTTGCCGCGCTTCAGGGAGATCGCCAGGTCAAAGGGCATGATGTGCCGCCCCCGCCTGGCCGTATCGGGAGCCGCTGCGCCGCGCGAGCCATTCGGACGCCACCAGGGCGACGAGCGAGACGAGGATCGACAGCACGGCCAGGCGCGTCACCTGCCACTCCGAACCGGGCATCTGCAAGGCGCTGTAGATGGCGAGCGGCAGGGTCTGCGTTTCGCCCGGAATGTTGGAGGCGAATGTGATGGTCGCGCCGAATTCGCCGATCGAGCGGGCGAGGCCGAGCACGAGTCCGGCCAGGACGCCGGGCATGGCAAGCGGCAGGGTGATCGTCGCGAAAGTGCGCCAGCGCCCGGCGCCGAGCGTGCGGGCGGCGCTTTCGAGGCGGCGATCGACCGCCTCGATCGAGAGGCGCATGGCGCGGACCATGAGCGGCAGTGCCATGACTGCGGCGGCCAGCGCGGCGCCGGTCCAGCGGAAGATGAACGTCAGCCCGAAGCCTTCCGCGAAGAAACGGCCCAGCGGACCGGCCGGGCCGAAGGCGATCAGCAGGAGCCAGCCGGTGACGACAGGCGGCAGGACCAGCGGCAGGTGCACCAGCGCATCGAGCAGGACCTTGCCGGGAAAGCGCCAGCGGGCGAGCACCCAGGCGAGCGCAAAGGCGACCGGCAGGATCGCGGCCATGGCGACGCCGCTGACCTTCAGCGACAGGAGCAGGACCTGCCATTCTTCCGGGGAGAGGGCCGTCACGCCAGCGGGTCGTGCAGGATCAGCGCGCGCCGAAGCCGAAACGGCGGAACACGGCCTTGCCCTCGGTGGAGATCAGGTAGCGGCGGAAGCCTTCCGCGTCCTTGTGGCGCGAGGATGCCAGCACCGCCACCGGGTAGCTGATGGGGTCGTGCGAACTGGCGGGGAAAGTGCCTACCACCTGCACGCCGGGTTCGGCGCGGGCGTCGGTGCCGTAGACCACGCCCAGCGGCGCGGCGCCCCGGCTGACGAGCGCCAGCGCGGCGCGCACGTTTTCGGCGGGCGCCAGCTTGCCCTGCACCGAAGGCCAGACCTTGAGCCGGGTCAGCGCCTGCTTGGCATAGATTCCGGCAGGCACGGCGTTCGGGTCTGCCACGGCCAGTCGGTTCGGGCCAAGCGCGGCCGCCAGCGGGAAACCGGGGCGAATCGTCAGGCGCTTCGCCTTGCCCGCGGGGCCGACCAGCACCAGGGTATTGGTCAGGAACGACACGCGGGTCTTGGGGCGCAGCAGGCCCTTGGACTGCACTTCGTCCATCCAGGGTTCGTCGGCGGAGACGAAGACGTCTGCCGGGGCGCCCGATTCGATCTGGCGCGCGAGGGCGGACGATCCGGCAAAGGAGATCTTCGGGCGCGGATGCCCCTTGGCCGCCCAGGCGTCGGCCGCGGCATTCATCGATTCCTGCAGGCTGGCCGCCGCCAGCACCAGGGGTCCCGACTGCTGGGCAACGGCAGGTGCGACCGCCAGGGCGAAGACCGCGAACAGCGATGTCAGGAAGGCGAGCAGCCGGCGCATGGTGGAAGGTCTCCGAAAGGACTGGGCTATATTCCGTCGTATATGGCTGGATGCATGCATTGCAAGGCGTTGATGCGGCGCGACGCGGAGTGGCCTGGATGGTGTGGGCCCGATGGTTTGGGCCTGATGGTATGGGCAAGCCCGGAGGAAGATGTTAGCATCCCGATTCTGCGGGAAGGTTCGGGACGTCACGCCAAAAGGCGGACGGCATCGGACCGGCGGGCAAAACCGCCACGCATTAGGGGATGTTGTGAATGAACGTCGTGAACGAAGGTATCTTTCAGTTCGAACGCCGTCCGGAAGGTTTCGCCGGACTCCATCACGGGATCAGTTCAAGCCTGGTCTATGCCGCCCAGAGCGGCAAGTTGGGCAATCCGGAACATGACGCGCGCGGGTTGATGATCGCCGTCGCGCTCTGTGCCTGCTGCTGGCTGGGCCTCGGTTACTTCCTGCTCACCTGACGCGGCGGCCCCGGCCGGGGCCGGCCCCTCAGTCTGCCAGGAATGCCTTCACATCGCCCATGAAGCGATCGAACTGGTCATGGTGCAGCCAATGGCCGGCGTTTTCGTATTCGATCAGGCGGGCGTTCGGGAAGTGGTCGATCCGGCCGTCTTCGGCAGGGCTCTGGGCGAAGCTGTTCTGGCCCCAGAGCATGAGCATCGGGCAGGTGATCGCCTGCCACAGCGCGACGATGTCCGAAGTCGGCAGGTCCGATACCGACCAGACGTTGACGTAGTTGTCGAACTTCCAACTCCAGGTGCCGTCCTCGTTGCGGCTGGCGCCATGGATGGTGAGGTGGCGGGCCTGCTCCTCGGTGAGGAAGGTGTTTTCCTCCTTCATGCGCTGGTAGGCATCCTTGCGGGTGGCGTATTTGCGCGGCAGGCGGCCGGCGGCGCGGCGCTTGTCCTCGATCCACTGCTTCAGCCGCTCTCCCGGGCCGCGTTCCTCCATCTGTCGGCGGATCTGAGGCGGCGGGCCAAGCCCTTCGATGTTGACGAACTTCGCCACTTTCTCGGGGAACAGCCCGGTGAAGCGGGTGGCGATATTGCCGCCGAGCGAATGGGCGACGATCGTCACTTTCTCGTGCCCGAGCGTATGCACCAGTTGTGCGAAATCGTAGACGAAGGCGTCCATCCCGTAGTGCCCTTCGGGCGACCATTCGGAATCGCCGTGGCCGCGAAGGTCCGGGCAGATGACGTTCCAATCGTGCCGCAGTTCCTCCGCCACCCAGTCCCAACTGCGGCAATGGTCCCGCCCGCCGTGCTGGAGAATCAGCGGCGGCGCGTCCGGGTTGCCCCAATCGACGTAGTTGAGGCGCAGGCGCTGCGAGATGAAGCGGTTCGAAGTGGGACCAAGCTGGCTTTTCATGACGAAACCGTGATCCCGGCCCGCGCCGAGGTCAATGGGGAGAGGCTCGTTCTGCCCGCTGGACAGGGGGCATCAAGTGCCGATTTGCGGGGATCAAGTATTTCCTTACAGCGTGCGGCGCTTGGCAAACCGGGGTGCTTGGCCCTATCTCGCGCCCCAACGATATTCGACACATTCACGCCGGAGACTTTCACATGGCGACGACGCACAAGACCCGCATGCTCATCATCGGTTCCGGCCCGGCCGGACTCTCGGCCGCGATCTACGGCGCGCGCGCCGGGATGGAACCGATCGTGGTGCAGGGTCTGCAGCCCGGCGGCCAGCTTACCATCACCACCGATGTCGAGAACTACCCCGGCTTCCGCGAAGTGATCCAGGGCCCCTGGCTGATGCAGGAAATGGAGGCCCAGGCCGTCCACGTCGGCACCCGCATGATGTACGACATCATCACCTCGGTGGATCTGAACGGCCCGATCTTCACCGCGATCGGCGATTCGGGCGACATCTACGAGGGCGACACCCTGGTGATCGCCACCGGCGCGCAGGCGCAGTGGCTGGGCGTTCCGGGCGAGCAGGAACTCTCGGGCAAGGGCGTTTCGGCCTGCGCCACCTGCGACGGCTTCTTCTATCGCGGCAAGAAGGTCGTCGTGATCGGCGGCGGCAACACCGCCGTCGAGGAAGCGCTCTACCTGACCAACCATTCCGACGAAGTGACCCTGATCCACCGCCGCGACAGCTTGCGCGCCGAGAAGATCCTGCAGGACCGCCTCTTCGCCAACCCCAAGATCAATGTCGTCTGGGACAAGCGCGTAGAGCGCTTCATGGAAGGCGAGAACGGCGAACTTCGCGCCCTCGCGCTGATCGACACCAAGACCGGCGAGCAGAGCGAAATCCTGACCGACGGTGCCTTCGTGGCCATCGGTCACGCACCCGCGACCGAACTGTTCAAGGGCAAGCTGGCCATGGACGAGACCGGCTATCTGCTGGTCCAGCCGGGCACGCCGAAGACCGACATCGCCGGCGTCTTCGCTTGCGGCGACGTGATGGACCATGTCTATCGCCAGGCGATCACCGCTGCGGGAACCGGCTGCATGGCCGCGCTCGACGCCGAGCGCTATCTCGCCGCGCGGGACTTTGCCGAAGCGGCGAAAGTCGAGGCCTGAGGGTTTGCGTAAGGGGTTCGGGGATTTCCTCGAACCCCTTACGCCTAATCTGCGGCCAGCACGTCCAGCACTTGCGCAAGCAGCCAGTCCTGCGCGTCCGGCTCGACGTAGCTATGAGTCGCGCCGGCACAGCGCCGCACCCGGGGGTCCGCCTTCTGCCAGTGCGCCATGAAGGCAAGGCCGGTGCGATCCCGCTCGGCCACGAGCAGGCGAACGGGGCCTGAAAAGCCGGCGATGCCTGCCGCGATTTCCTGCGCGAGGCCGACGGGCTGGGCACGGGCCGGAAGTACGGCCGCCACCAGGCTGCGGACCAGCTTGCCTACCGCCACCTGGCCGGTCAGCAGACGCTTGATGGCAGCCGGATCGGCCAGCCGGCGCCGATAGTGGTCGCGCACGACTTCGGCCGGGGCCTCCGCGGCGGTGTCCTCGATGGTCCAGGGATTGGAAAGCACCAGCCCGTCCAGCCCCGCCCCTTTCGCGAGCATCAGCGCGCTGGCGGCGTCGCAGTTTCCGAAGCCGATCACGCGGCGAAGCCCCGGGCATTCCGCGCGGAAGGCTTCCAGGGCGGCGCGGATATCGGGGGCGCTTGACCGGAATTCGCCGTTCTCACCCTCGCTGTCGCCCACGCCGCGGCGATCGAAACGCAGCACGGGGTATCCTTCCGCCGCGATGCGCGCCGCGAAGCGGGCCTGGCCGTTCCAGGCACCGGCGCGCACTTCGTTGCCGCCGGAGACCAGCAGGAGACCGGTCTCGCCCGGTACCCCGTCGAGCGTGGCGACGAGGCGGGCGCCTTCGCAGGAAAACGTGAAATGCCGCCGCGTCATGGTTGCATGGCCTCCACCAGAAGCGCGGCGAGGGCATCGGCCTGCGCCGCGTCCTCGTCCGGCTCGGCGCGGAGCCAAAGGCCGCTGCCGCCGATCCGGTCCTGGGCGATGACGCTTGCCCCGATCGCAGGTTCCAGGCGCTCCAGGTCGCGAAAAAGCGCGCTGCCGAGTGGATATCCCGCCAGCACGAGACCATCCTCGCGGGCGGCGACCGTCAGGGCCTCGCGGTTTTCCTCCAGCCCGGCCTCGCGACTGGCCAGCATGCGCGCGCGAAGCATGCCGCGCAGGATCTGCGCGCCCTTCACCGGGGCATAGTGGAACGCGGGGAGGGGCGGCGTGAACAGGCAGCCGCCGCGCAGGCCCAGCGCATGGGTCGCGCGGAAGTGCTGCGCCGCGGCACCCATGGCGTCCTGCCAGTGCCGGGCATCTTGCCCTGGCAGGCCGGAGAGGCTCTCGTTCGTGCCGGGAAGATCGGGCAGCACACTGTCCATACCCGCACGGTCGAGCCGCCGCATGACTTCCACGGTGAAGCGGCGCAGGCGATTGCCCTCGTCGAACAGCGCGGGCACGATCAGCAGGCGGCAGGCGCGTCCGCTGCCGAAAGCGAGCGCCTGTTCCTCCTGGGAGCCTCCGTCGGGAAGCGGGCAGAGCCAGGTCGCGGGGGTCATCGGGCGATACCCCCCGCGCGGGTCATGCCGCGGTGCGCTTGGCTTTCGCGAAGTCCAGCAGGCCGCCGAAAGTCTCCAGCATCTCGCCGTCGATCTCGTCGTCCTCGATGATGATGTCCAGCCGGTCTTCCAGCTCGGTCAGCAGGCCGGCCACGGCCATCGAATCCAGCTCGGGCAAATGCCCGAACAGGCCGGTGTCGGCATCGAACGTTTCTGCCTGCCCCTGCTTGAGGCCCAGTACGTCCGTCAGGATGCGGCGCAGCAGCAGGTCGGTATCGTCTTGCATGGCCCCTCTCTTCGGGCATTGTCTTTAGTCTCCGCGCCTCTAGCCGCGCTTCGCGGTTGCGGCAAGGTACTGTGCACCTGCCCCCAGAATGCCGCGGGCGAATTCGCGGCCGAAATGCGGCCAGTTCAGCGGCGACCAGGGGCGGAACATGTCCAGCCGATATCGCGGCCGCACAATTTCCATCCAGTCGCGCTTGTAGGGATCGTCGCCGGTGCCGAAATCCACGAGATTCACCCGGTCCATGTCGATGACGTGGCGGAACAGCGCAGCGCTGAGCACCGAACCCGGCGAAAGCGGCTTCGCGGCCTCGCGGTGTGCCAGCTTGTGAATCCAGGCGGTGCCGTGCTCGACGGTCCACATCTGCGCGGCGACGGGCTCGCCGTCCGCCAGCGCCAGGCCAAGCCGCAGCCGCCCGGCCCGGCCTTCGGCCTCGGCAAATGCGCGCAGGAAGGCGGGACTGCCTTCGTGGGGCTTCCAGCTTTCGGCATAGATCGATTCGTAGGCACGCCAGACGTCCGCATCGAAGCGGTCGAGCACCCGGGTTTCCACTTTGCCGGACTTGCGCTTGAGCGTGGTGCGCAGCTTGCCGGGACGGGAAACGAGGTATTCCGCGTAATTGCGGCCATCCACCGGCAGGACGTGGTTGGTGTCGCAGGCTTCGCGGCGGACGCGCCAGCCGGCATTTCGAAATGCCGTTTCGAGGCGCGTGGCGCTGCGATCCTCGTCAGGTAAGCCGCTCAGCGTGATGCGCCGCGCCTTGCCCGCAAGGTCTGCCGCCAGCGCCTGGAGCAGCCCGTCACTGCGCGAGGCGAGGGGGCGATAGCGGAACGTGTACCAGTTCGACAGCGCCTGGAGGTGGCCTCCGGTGCCCTGCAGCGGCAGCACCGCCAGGTCGTCCTCCTCGCGCGCAACGGCGATCAGCGGAGCAAGACTGCAATGCTCGGCCAGTCCCTGGAACCAGGCGAACCGGTCGAACGGCGCGCGCTGGTTGCTCTCGGAAAGCCAGGCAGCTAACTGGCCATCCGATTGCACTTGCTTAAGATCGCGGTGATAATCGACCTCTATCACGTCCCGTTCGAACCCCTGCGGAGCCTATCCCCGTCATGACCGGCAGTACCGAAAATCCGATCCTGCCGCTCGACCATCTCGCCCTGCGCGGGAAGGATTCGGCCGAGGCGCTCGTGCTGCGCGGGGAGGTACTGGACTACAAGGCATTAAGAACGCGTGTCTCCCGCCTTGCGGCTTGGCTGGCGCGCGTGGTGCCGGAAAAGGGCGCGCGCGTGGCCTCGTGGGCGGCGAAGGGCGAACTGACCTGCCTGCTGCCGCTGGCCGCGGCCCGCGCCGATCTGGTCCATGTTCCGGTGAACCCGCTGCTCAAGCATGCGCAGGTCGCCCATATCCTGGCTGACAGCGGCGCGCTGGTGCTGATCGGCACGCCCTCGCGCCTGGCATCGCTGGGCGAGGGCGATGTCCCGCCGGCCTGCCGCATCATCGAGGAAGGCGCTGCGCTGGCTGAAGCCGCGGAGCAGGGCGGAGAACTGCCGCCCTCCGCGGCCGATCCCGACGAGCTGGCCGCGATCCTCTATACCAGTGGCTCCACCGGCCGCCCGAAAGGCGTCATGCTCAGCCATGCCAACATGTGGCTGGGGGCAGAGAGCGTGGCCGAATACCTGGGCCTCGCGGCCGACGATCGCACTCTCGCCGTGCTGCCGCTGTCCTTCGATTACGGGCAGAACCAGCTGCTTTCAACCTGGTATGCCGGGGGCTGCGTGGTGCCGCTGGACTACCTCATGCCGCGCGACGTGGTGAAGGCCGTGGACCGCCATGCCATCACCACCTTGGCCGCCGTGCCGCCGCTCTGGGTGCAGGTTTGCGAGCTGGACTGGCCTGCCGACGTGGCAGCGAACCTGCGCCGTCTCACCAATAGCGGGGGCGCGTTGACGGTCGATCTCGTGCGCCGCATGCGCGCCCTGTTCCCGCAGGCGCGGCTCTTCGCGATGTATGGCCTGACCGAAGCCTTCCGCTCCACGTACCTCGACCCCGCGCTGATCGACACGCATCCCAGCTCGATGGGCAAGGCGATTCCCCATGCCGAAGTGCTGGTCGTGACGGAAACCGGCAGGATTGCCGCGGACGGGGAGGAAGGGGAACTGGTCCATTGCGGCCCGCTGGTCGCCCAGGGCTACTGGCAGGACCGGGAGCGCACGGCGGAACGCTACAAGCCCGCACCCGCCGGATCGCGCTACGGCGGCATGGCGGTATGGTCGGGAGACCGCGTGAGGCGCGATGCGGAGGGCCTGCTCTATTTCGTCGGCCGCCGCGACGCCATGATCAAGAGCGCCGGCAACCGCATCAGCCCGCAGGAAGTGGAAGAGGCGGCGCTGGCGACCGGGCTCGTCGCCGAGGCGGTGGCCCTGGGGTTGGCGGATGCGCGGCTGGGGCAGGCGGTTCATCTCGTGGTCCGCGCGGCGCCCGGTGCTTCAGGCGCAGAGGAAGAATTGCCCCGTAAACTCATGCAGGAACTGCCGAATTTCATGCAGCCCAAAGTGATCCACTGGCGCGCGGCGCTGCCGATCGGGCCGAACGGCAAGATCGACCGTACCGGCCTTGCCGCCGCGCTCGCCGTGGAGATCCTGGCATGAAGGCGCTCGGTCCGATCCCCGCCGGGTTCGCGGCGATCGACGGCGTTCTGGCGGTCGGCGGCAAGCCGGTGACGCAGTGGGCGGCGCAAGCGGGCGACACGCCGCTGTTCCTCTACGAAGCGGACCGCGTGCGCCGCCGCGTGGCTGAACTGCGCGCGGCCATGCCCGAGCGCCTGGCACTGCACTATGCCGTTAAGGCCAATCCGTTCCCGCCGCTGCTGGCCTTGATGGACGGACTGGTGGACGGGTTCGACATCGCCTCGGGCGGGGAACTCGAGATCGTGCGGGGCGCGGGGATCGACCTTGCCGCCGTCAGCTTTGCCGGCCCCGGCAAGCGCGACCGCGAGTTGGAAGCGGCGATTCGCGCGGGCGTGACGCTCAATGTCGAATCGGAAGCCGAGGCCCGGCGCGCCATTCGCATCGGCGAATCGCTGTGCCTGACGCCGCGCCTTGCCATTCGCGTGAATCCGGATTTCGACCTCAAGGGATCTGGGATGAAGATGGGCGGCGGTGCCAAGCCCTTCGGCGTGGATGCCGCGCGGGTCCCGGAACTCGTGCGCGAGATCCTGGCCAGCGGCGCGGACTGGCAGGGCTTCCACATCTTCGCCGGAAGCCAGGCGCTCGATGCCGAGGCCATTGCCGAAACGCAGGGCCAGACGCTCGACCTGGCCGCGCGGCTGGCGCTGCAGAGCGGTGCGGTGCCGCCCCGCTGCAATCTCGGCGGCGGCCTTGGCATTCCCTATTTCCCGGGCGACACGCCGGTCGATCTGGCACTGGTGGGCGCGCGGCTGGCGGAGCGCTTCGAACGGCTGCCCGAGGTCTTGCAGGGAACGGCTTTCTGCATCGAACTCGGCCGCTATCTCGTTGGCGAATCGGGCATTTACATCGCGCGCGTGATCGACCGGAAGGAGAGCCACGGCGAAGTGTTCCTCGTTACCGACGGGGGCTTGCATCACCAGCTTGCCGCCTCGGGCAACTTCGGCACGGTGGTTCGACGCAACTACCCCTCCGCCATCGCCACCCGCTTCGGCGCCGATGTGGAGGAGGAGGCCTCGATCGTCGGCTGTCTGTGCACGCCGCTTGACAAGCTGGCCGACAAGGGCGGGTTTCCAAGGGCCGATGTGGGCGATCTGATCGCGGTGTTCTGCGCCGGGGCCTACGGCGCTTCGGCCAGCCCGGCGAACTTCCTCGGCCAGGGTCCGGCGCTGGAAATGCTGGTCTGACCCGGCGTTAGCGATTGGCGCCATGTTGTCCCATAGCGGGACCGCATGGGAATCGCGCTGTCAGGGCTAACGCAATGTTCACCCTTTTAAGCGATAGGCGAGACTGGAAATTTGCCCGGTCCGCCAGTCCCGTACTTGCGGAGAAGCGGGCGCCTTGAGGGATTAGCCTATGCCGCATCGTCGCCCCATCGGACTTCTGGCCGGCCCTGCGCTCGCCGGGATGTCGCTTGCCGGCATGTTGCTTTCGGGCTGTGCCAATGCCGCGCCGAAGCCTGAGCTTCCGCCCGCTCAGTTCGTGGCGATGCAGGAAGGGCCGAGCGAGGAATACGTGATCGGTCCGCTGGACCAGCTTACCGTGTTCGTCTGGCGCAATCCCGAGCTTGGCGCCAAAGTGCAGGTGCGGCCCGACGGGCGGATCACCACGCCGCTGATCTCCGACATGCCCGCCGTCGGCAAGACCCCTGCCATGTTGGCCGAGGACATCCGCCTCCAGCTTTCGCAATATATCCAGGACCCGCTGGTGTCGGTGATCGTCGACGGCTTTTCCGGCACGTACAGCCAGCAGATCCGCGTCGTGGGCGCGACCGAGAAGCCGGCTTCGATCCCCTATCGCGCCAACATGACCGTGCTCGATGCGATGATCGCGGTGGGCGGTCTCTCGGAATATGCCGCCGGCAACCGTGCGCGGCTGATCCGCTTCGACAAGGCGAGCGGCAAGCAGACCGAATATGCGCTGCGGCTGAGCGACTTGCTGAAGAAGGGCAAGAGCAAGGCCAACGTCATGCTGAAGCCGGGCGACGTGATCATCATCCCGGAAAGCATGTTCTGAGGATCGGACCTGACGGGAACGGATTGGCGCAATGAACGGCCTCTACGAAGAACTGCTCGCAGCCCTGCATAGCGTCTGGCACCGGCGCTGGATCGCGCTGGCGGCTGCCTGGGCGATCTGCCTGTTGGGCTGGCTGGTCGTGGCGCTGATCCCGAACACCTACGAATCGCGCGCGCGCATTTTCATCCAGCTCGACGATGCCCTGGCCGAACAGGTCGGCATCGGCGTGGCCGACAAGAAGCGCGATATCGAGCGTATCCGCCAGACGCTGACGAGCGCCGTGAACCTGGAGAAGGTCGTGCGCGGCACGCGGCTTGGCGACACGATCCAGTCGCCCAAGCAGATGGAATCCGCCGTCCTGGGCCTGGGCAAGAACGTCTCGGTCGTGGCGCAACAGGACAACCTGTTCGAAATCACCGCGACCGCCAACTACGCCTCGTTCTCGGATGCCGAGAATGCGCAACTGGCCCGCGAAGTGGCGCAGAAGCTGATCGACATCTTCCGCGAGGAAAACCTTTCGGGCGACCGTGGCGACATGGTCGAGACGCTGGAATTCGTGAACCAGCAGCTTCGCAGCCGCGAGAAGGAACTGGAAAGCGCCGAGCAGCGTCGCACCGCTTTCGAGGCCGAGCATCCCGAAATGGTGCTGGGCGGCGCCGCCGTGGCGCAGCGGCTGGAAAGCTCGCGCACTCAGTTGCGTGATCTTGAGGCGGACCTCTCCGCCGCGCAGAGTTCGCTGGCGGCCATCGACGGCCAGCTCGCCGGAACGCCGCGCACCGTCGCCGGCGGCGGCGCTGGCGGGGCCGCGGGTGCGCTTGCCGCCGCCCAGGCCGAGCTTTCGGCCATGCGCGCGCGGGGTCTGACCGACAACCATCCCGACGTGATCGTGGCGCGCAACCAGGTTGCCGCATTGCGCGGCCCGGCTGCGCAGGAAGCGGCCAATGGCGGCGGCACACCCAACCCGGCCTACAGTTCGCTCCAGTCGATCCGTGCCGAGCGTCTCGCCAATGTCCAGGCGCTGACCTCGCGCAAGGCGGCCCTGCAGTCCGACGTGGCCTCGCTCACGGCATCCGCGATCCAGGACCCCGAACTCGCCACCGAGGCTCAGCGCATCAACCGCGACTATGACGTGCTTCGCCAGCAGTACGACAAGCTCCTGCAGGACCGCGAGGAACTGCGCCTGCGCGGCGAAGTGAAGACCGAGCGCGAGGCCGTGAAGTTCCAGGTGGTCGACCCGCCGACGACGCCGCGCAAGCCCGTCGCGCCGAATCGTCCGCTCCTGCTCGTGGGCGTGCTCATGGCCGGGATCGTCGGCGGCTGTGCCGGTGCCTTCGCCCTCGGCAAGGTCCGGTCGGTCTTCGCGACCACGGCCGGGCTGGAGCGGGCCATCGGCCTGCCGGTGCTCGGTGCGATCTCGCAGAACGTCACGGACCATGTGCGCCAGCTTCGCCGCCGCCGGCTCAAGTATTTCTTTGGTGCGGGCGCGGCGCTTTGCGCGCTCTGCGTGGTGCTGCTCGCGGTCGAGTTCATCCAGCGCGGCATGGTGGCCTGAGGAACGGCGATGACGGAACACAGCAAGATCCCGCTTTCCGGGCATGACGACGCGGCGCACGAAGCCGAAAACCAGCCTCAAAAGCAGGCGCCGACCGGGCGCACCCGCGGCCCCGGCGAATCGCTGATCGAGCGCGCCGCCGGTCGCTTCGATTTCAACGCGATCATCGCGCGTCCCGGCCCGCTGCCGGTCGAACCGGCGCGCAAGGCGCCGGCTCCGGCCGCCCCGCCTGCCGCCGTGCCTGCCGCCCCGACCGCCTCTGGCGCGCCTGCCTCTGTGCCGCCGCCATTCGCCGCGCCCTTGGCTGCCGAACAAGAACCCGCGCCGCCCCTGGCCGCGCCGCCCTTGGCTGAGCCGCCCTTTGCCGCGCCGATCGCCTTCAGCGACGACCATCATCCGATCGACCGCGAGCACTTGCGCGAGCAAGGCCTGATCGTGCCCGAAGGCACCGTCACCGCGCTGCTCGAAGAGTTTCGCATCGTGAAGCGCCAGCTTCTGGTCCAGGCCGCCGACTTGCGCCGCCAGGGCGCGGGCGCCGCCTCGCAGCGCATCCTGATCAGTTCGCCCCATCCCGGCGAAGGCAAGACTTACTGCGCGCTCAACCTCGCCCTGTCGATCGCGGCCGAGAAGGAGAGCGAAGTCCTGCTGGTCGATGCCGACTTCGCCAAGCCCTCGATCCTCTCCGCACTCGGCCTGCCGGGCGGTCCCGGGCTGATGGATGCGCTGATGGACGAGACCATCGATCCCGCCGCCTGCGTGCTCGGCACCGATATTCCGGGGCTCTGGATCATGCCGGCGGGCGATGCGACGATCAACGACAGCGAATACCTCGCCTCCTCGCGCACGGCCGAGGTGCTGGAGCGGCTGACCGAGAACGCGCCGCGCCGCATGGTGATCTTCGATTCGCCGCCCGCGCTGGCAGCGTCGCCCGCCGCGGAACTCGCCAAGTACGTCGGCCAGACGGTGGTGATCGTGCGCGCCGACCGCACCGGGCAGGGCGCGCTGGAGGATGCCATCTCGCTGCTGGGCGCCTGCCCCAACGTCCAGCTCCTGCTCAATGACGCGCAGTTCAGCCCGAGCGGTCGCCGCTTCGGCTCCTATTACGGATACAAGGGATGAAGTCGGCTTCCTGGACCTCGCTGGGGCTGGCCGCCTTGACCGCCGTGGCCGCGCTGCCCGTGCAGGCGCAGACCATGGGCTACGACCAGGTCGGCGCCGGCTCCGACGAGGCAGCTTCGCCAGCCGACAGCCCGTCCGGCGGCGGCAAGCCAGGCCGCGGCGAACGCGGCAAGGGCACGCGCCGGCTGGAAGTGACGCCTTATATCGAGATCGACCAGATCGTCGACGCGCAGCTCTCGCCGGGCAATGACGTGCTCACATATACCCAGCTGGCGGCGGGCGTGGACCTGGGCATCTCCGGGCGAAACAATGCCGCCTCGGCCTCGGTGCGCTACGAGCGCTACATCGGCTGGGGCCGGAAGGCACAGGACGGCGACGCCATCAGCGGCATCGTGCGCGGCTATACCACCATCACCCCCGGGTTGACGCTGGAAGCGGGCGCACTCGCCACCCAGGCGCGCGTCCAGAATGGCGGATCGGCGCTTTCCGCCGGCCTCACCAACGACGGGACGCGGACGAACATCTATTCGGTCTACGGCGGCCCGTCCTTCAAGACGCGCGCCGGCGATGTGGACTTCTCCGCAAACTACCGCGCCGGTTTCACCAAAGTGGAGCAGCCCGATGCCTATGTCGCCGTACCCGGCGGCGCGGCGGGCGATCTGTTCGACAAGAGCGTGACGCAAGTGGCCGATGTCGAGGCCGGGGTCGCGCCGTATGTCGTCGCGCCGGTCGGCCTGGGCGTGGCGGGCAGCATCTATCAGGAGGACGTCTCCAACCTCGACCAGCGCGTGCGCGACATGCAGGCGCGGGCATTGGTGACCGTTCCCGTCAGCCGCACCGTGCAGGTGGTGGGCGCGCTCGGCTACGAGGATGTGGAAGTCTCCAGCCGCGACGCGGTGCGCGATGCTGACGGCAATCCCGTGGTCGGCCGCGACGGACGCTATGTGACGGACAAGAGCGCCCCGCGCGAACTGGCCTACGATGTCAGCGGACTGCTCTGGGACGTGGCCGTGATGTGGCGCCCCAGCCGCCGCACCTCGCTTTCGGCCCATATCGGCCGCCGCTACGGCTCCACCAGCTTCGGCGGCACCCTGGCCTACGCGCCGGACGACCGCAGCCAGTTGAGCGTGGGCGTATACGACAGTGTCAGCGGTTTCGGCGGACAGCTTGGCCGCGCGCTCGATCAACTGCCCGACGATTTCGTGGCCGTGCGCGATCCGGTGACGGGCGAGCTGCGCGGCTGCGTCATTTCGCTCGATGGTAACAACTGCGTTTCCGGCGCGCTGGGTTCGGTGCGTTCGGCGGTCTACCGGGGCCGCGGCATCGCCGCGAGCTATTCGCGCGAGATCGGGCGTCTCAATGCCGGGATCGGCGCTGGCTACGACCGCCGCGACTTCATCGCCGGACGGAACACCGTCCTGGCCGCCGCGGACGGCGTGATCGACGAGAACTGGTGGATCGCGGCCTATGTCAGCGGCCAGCTCGGCCGCGATGCAGGCTGGTCGGCCAATGTCTACGCCAACTGGCTGACCAGCACCGATGCCCTGACCGGCAATGTCGAGGGCTACGGCGCCACGCTCGGCTATTACCGCATGCTGGCCCGCCGCCTCCGCGCGACGATGGCCCTCGGGATCGACGGGGTAACCCGGAACGATCCGCTATATGACGACTACTGGACCGCGTCCGCCCTTGCCGGCGTGCGCTACAGCTTCTGATTGCGAAGGAGAGCAGGGATGTTCGAACAATTCTACGGGTTCGAGGGCCGGCCTTTCCAGCTCACGCCCGATCCGGCCTTCTATTTCGAGAGCGCGACGCACCGCAAGGCGCTCTCCTACCTCGGCTACGGCCTGGCGCAGGGCGAGGGCTTCGTGGTGATCACGGGCGAAGTGGGCGCGGGCAAGTCCACGCTCGTCTCGCACCTCATGGCCACGATCGACCCGGCGCGCCTGACGGCCGCCTGCGTCGTCACCAGCGCGCTGGACGGGGAAGAGATCGTCCATGTCGTGGCGCAGGCCTTCGGGCTGCAGGTGTCCGGGCATGACAAGGCCTCGGCGCTCGGCGCGATCGAGACATTCCTCCATTCGGAAGCCCGCGCGGGCCGCCGCTGCCTGCTGATCGTGGACGAGGCACAGAACCTCTCGGTCGATGCGATCGAGGAGCTGCGCATGCTCTCGAACTTCCAGCTCGGCTCGCATCCGCTGCTCCAGACCCTGCTGCTGGGCCAGCCCGAGTTCCGCACGACCCTGCTGGAGAGCAACCAGCTCGAACAGCTGCGCCAGCGGGTGATCGCGACTCATCATCTTACGGCGATGGAGCCGCGCGAAGTGCAGGCTTACGTCGAGCACCGCCTGAACTGCGTCGGCTGGAAGGGCAATCCGGGCTTTGACAACCGCGTCTTCGCCGAAGTGCACGAGGCCACCGGCGGCATTCCGCGCCGGATCAACCAGATCGTCAACCGCCTGCTGCTGCTGGGCGCGGTCGAGCAGCGCGCATTGGTCGATCTCGAGATGCTGGCGGATGTCCTGGCCGAACTGGACGAGGACGGCACCCGCGCGCTGGTCAGCCAGCAGGCGCCTGTCGCCGAGGCGGACGGACCGGTGGCGGCCGCAAGCCAGCCGGCACCCGCGTCGGTGCTTCACCCCGACGCGCTGGATGCGGCGGCAGCCATCGCGCTGATCGAATCGGCACTGGCGGGTCGCGATTCGCAGATCGACGAGCTTCAGCATGCGGTGCTGGAACTCGCGGCCAATGTGGAACGCCAGAAGGAGGCACCCGCTTCCGGCGGCGAAGCCCAGATCGCCGCGCTTCAGGAGCAGCTGGCCCAGGCCGCGGCGCATAGCGCGCGTCTGGAAGCCCGCCTGGAAGAGCAGGAGCGCACCCTTCGCCACACGCTCACCATGCTGATCGAGTGGTTCGAAGGCGGCGAAGGCCAGCGGCAGGCAGCCTGAATTTCGAGCCGGTTCCGTAAGGATAGACGCCATGGATGAAGCCAGAGCCTCCAGCGGCCCCGTCAACGGGCTATCGGTCGATGTCGAGGACTGGTTCCAGGTCGGCGCTTTCGAAACCGTGATCGACCGCAGCGACTGGCCCGCCATTCGCACCCGGGTCGAGCGCAATTGCGACGAGATTCTGGCGCTGTTCGATGCGGCCGGGGTGAAGGGCACGTTCTTCACGCTCGGCTGGGTGGCGGTGCGCCATCCACGGCTGCTGCGCCGCATTGCCGAAGCGGGGCACGAAATGGCCAGCCACGGCTGGGATCACGAGCGGGTGTTCCGCATGGACGCCGCCACTTTCGGACGCGACCTCGACATGAGCCGCAAGGCCATCGAGGATGCTGCCGGGGTCAAAGTGAGCGGCTACCGCGCGCCCAGCTTCTCCATCGATGCGCGTACGCCCTGGGCCTTCGACGTGCTGGCCGAGCAGGGCTATGCCTATAGCTCCAGCGTCGCGCCGATCGCGCACGACCACTATGGCTGGCGCGAAGCGCCGCGTTTCGCCTTCCATCCGCTTGCCGACAGTCCCCTGGTGGAGATCCCGGTGACCACCGCGACATTCGCCGGCCGCCGTCTGGCCGCGGGCGGCGGCGGGTTCTTCCGCGTGCTGCCTTACGGGTTCTCCCGTTGGGCGATCCGCCAGGTCAATGCCGAAGGGCGACCGGCGGTGTTCTACTTCCACCCCTGGGAGATCGACCCCGACCAGCCGCGCGTGCCCAATGCGCCGCTGCGCTCGCGTCTGCGGCACTACACCAATCTCGGCCTGATGGCTGGAAAGCTGCGGCAGTTGATCGGCGACTTCCCGTGGGGGCGTATGGACGAACTCGCTGTGCGCGAAGCGGAACGCGCGCCCACGCTGGTCATGGGGCCGGGTGGAACCCTGGCGCCGGCCGGGGCGCTGGCTGCATGAACGCGCCGTTCGCTCCCGTCACGGGCGCGGTGAGGCTGGTCGATCTCGCCGATCCCGGCGAAGTCGCGCGGCTGGAGCTGTTCACCGCCCGCCACCCGCAGGCGACGCCGTTCCACCGCCCGGCCTGGTTCGTCTCCGTGGCCCGGGCGACGGGCAATCACGCCCTGGCGCTGGTCGAAGAGAGACAGGGCGAAATCGTGGCTTTCCTGCCGCTCGACGCCATTCATTCGCCGGTGTTCGGCCGGCTGCTGGCCTCGTCCGGCTTCGCGGTGGGCGGCGGTCTGCTGACGCGCGAGGGTGCGGATGGCGGAGCGATCTTCGCGGCGCTGGAGGAACTCGCGCTGCGCCGGTCCTGCCCGGCCATCGAACTGCGCGGCGGCGTATTGCCCGAGGCGGGGCGGGGCTGGACGCTCAAGACCGAGAGCCACTGCAATTTCGCCCGCCCGCTCGCGGCCGATGACGAGGCGCAGCTTCTGGACGTGCCGCGCAAGCAGCGCGCCGAAGTGCGCAAGGCGCTGGCGAACGATCTTGACGTGGAGGTCGGTACGAGCGAGCGAGACCGCGCTGCCCATTACGCCGTCTTTGCGGAAAGCTACCGCAATCTCGGTACGCCGGTGTTTCCGCAAAGGCTCCTCGGCAGCGTGCTCGATGCGTTCGGCGAGGATGCCGACGTGCTGACCGTGCGCCACCAGGGCCGGGCGGTGGCCAGCGTCATCACCCTTTACCACCGCGGCGCGGCCATGCCCTATTGGGGCGGGGGCACTCAGGAAGCGCGCCGGCTTCGCGCCAATGACCGGATGTATTTCGAACTGATGCTCCATGCGCGCCGGCGAGGCTGCACGGTGTTCGACTTCGGTCGCTCCAAGACCGGCAGCGGGGCCTATCACTTCAAGCGCAACTGGGGCTTCGAGCCGGAGCCGCTGACGTATGCCGCCTGGACCGCGCCGGGCGCGGCGCGGCGCGAAGCCGATCCCACCAGCAGCAAGCTCTCGCTCCAGATCAGGCTGTGGCAGCGCCTGCCTCTGGCCGTGGCCAATCGGCTCGGACCGCTGATCGCGCGCGGCATCGGCTGATGGGCGAGATCCTTTTCCTGGCCCACCGCATTCCTTTCCCGCCTGACCGGGGGGACAAGATCCGCTCGCACAATCTGTTCAAAGCTCTGGCGCGGCTGGCAGCGGTCCACCTCGGCTGCTTCGCGGACGATGCCGCCGATCATGCCTGCGAACAGGAGATGGCCGCACTGGCGGCCAGCCATATCCTGCTCGATCGCGGGAAATCCCTGCCGATCGCCGGGTTGCAGGCGCTGGCGAAAGGGCAGCCGCTCAGCCTCACGGCATTCCACGACCGGCGCATGGCGGGTTGGGTGAACAAAGTGCTGCGCAGCCGCCCGATCGAGACGATCTTCGTCTTTTCCGGCCAGATGGCGCAATATGTCCCTGAGGATTTTCGTGGTCGGCTGATCGTCGATCTGGTCGACGTCGATTCGGCGAAGTTCGAGGCTTACGGCGCCAGGGGAAGCGGTTTTCGCAGCTGGATGGAGCGCCGGGAAGGGCGCCTCCTGCGCGCCGAGGAAGCGCGGATCGCCTGGCGTGCAGACCGCACCCTGCTGGTGAGCAAGGCCGAGGCGGCGCTCTTCGCCGCGCGGCTGGACGAGGCCATGCCCGGCCGCTCGACCTGCCGGGTCGAGGCCGTGGGCAACGGCATCGACAGCGTACTTTTCGATCCCGCCCGGACCCTGCCGGAGCCGCGCCTGGCCGTGAAGGAGGGCGCTGCGGGGCCGCGCATCGTGTTTACCGGGCAGATGGACTACGCGCCGAACATCGCGGCGGTGGAGCGGGCGATCACGCGCATCCTGCCGCGGATTCGCGCCCGCCTGCCGAGGGCCAGCCTGCACGTCGTCGGCCGGAACCCGCCGCCTTCGCTGCTGTCCCGTCATGGACGAGATGGCGTTCACGTATGGGGCCGGGTCGAGGATATTCGCCCTTGGCTTGCCGCCGCGGACATGGCTCTCGTGCCTCTGGAGATCGCGCGCGGGGTGCAGAACAAGGTGCTGGAGGCGATGGCCATGGAACTGCCCGTGGTGCTCTCGCCCGGCGCGGCCACGGGTATCGAAGCCGAACATGGCCGCCATTTCTTCGTGGCCGAAAGCGACGAGGCGCTGGCGAATGCCGTCGTCCTCCTGGCCGAAGACCCCCAAAGCGCTCGCGCCATGGGACTGGCCGCACGCGAATGGATCCTCGCTCATGCAAGCTGGCAGGCGGCGCTTGCCAGCCTGCCGCGCATGATCGGCCTGCAGACGGAAAACCTGATCGATGCCGCCTGAGACCCTGGCCGTGAATTCTTCCCTGCAGGGGCGCTGGCAGGACGTTCCGGCGCGTTGGCGCCCGGCGCTCGTTCGCTGCGGCGCCGCCATGCTGGCGCTGCTCCTCCTGTTCGGCGGAGACTGGGCGGCGATGGCGCGGCAGTGGTGGGATATCTCCACTTACAACCACATCGTCCTGATCCCGCCGATTCTGGGCTGGCTGGTCTGGCAGCGCCGGGCGGAACTGGCGAAGCTCGAACCGCTCTGCTGGTGGCCCGGCCTTATCCTCATGGCGGGAGCTGCCTTCCTCTGGCTGCTCGGCGCGCTCTCCGGTCTCGACCTTGCGCGGCAGGCCGGGGCGGTGGCGATGCTCGGCTCTGCCGTCCCCTTGCTGCTCGGTCCGCGGGTGACGGCGGGCGTGCTGTTCCCGCTCTGCTACATGGCGTTCCTGGTGCCGGTGGGCGAGGAACTGGTCGAAGTGCTTCAGACGATCACGGCGAAGATCACCGTGGCGCTCACGCATTTCAGCGGCATTCCCGCCACGGTCGACGGCGTCTTCATCGACACGCCGGCCGGGCTGTTCGAGGTGGCGGAAGCCTGCTCGGGCGTGAAGTTCCTGATCGCGATGATCGCCTTCGGCCTGCTGGCCGCCAATGTCTGCTTCATCAGTTGGCGCCGCCGGGCGGCTATGATGCTCGCGTGCCTCGTGGTGCCGATCCTGGCCAACGGCGTGCGCGCCTGGGGGACGATCTTCGCCGCGCAGTTCGTGGGCGTCGAGAAGGCGGCCGGATTCGACCACATCGTCTACGGCTGGATCTTCTTCGCCGTGGTGCTGGCGGTCGTCATCGCGGGTGCCTGGCGCTTCTTCGATCGTCCGCTCGACGCGCCGATGATCGATGTCCCCGCGATCGTGCGCTCGCCTCTCCTGTCGCGGCTGGAAGCGGGCAGGGCTTCTGCCGTTGTGACGCTTGCCGGCATCGCGTTGCTGGTCGTGGCCGCCAAGGGCTGGGCGCTGGGCGCCGAGAGCCTCTCCGCGCCCCTGCCGGACCGGATCGAGCTTCCGCAAGTCGCCGGCTGGAGCCGGGCCGACTATGCCCCGGCAATCTGGTGGGAGCCGCGCGCCGAGGGCGCCGATCACCGCCTGCTGGGCCGCTATACCGACGGACAGGGGCACAGCGTCGATGTCTTCCTGGCGCTCTATGCCGGACAAGGCGAAGGCCGCGAGGCGGGCGGCTTCGGGCAGGGCGCGCTGACGCCGGGCAGCGCCTGGTCGTGGCAGTCGCCGGGGCCGGCCTTCGCGCAAGGCCGCAGTGAACGCTTCCTAGGCAATGGCAGGATCGAGCGGCTGGCCGTCACCTGGTATCGTACCGGCGACATGCTCACGGGGAGCAATGCCCACCTCAAGCTGGCGGTCATCGGTGACAACCTCCTGCTGCGCGCCCGTCCCACCACGACGCTGATTCTCTCGTCCGAGGACAGCCCGGGCGCTGCTGCGGCCGATTCCATTGCCCGTTTCCTGACGGCGTCCGGCCCCCCGGATGCGTGGATGGACCGCGTGACCAAGCTCCGCTAGGCCCTTCGCATATGTGTGGCATCGCCGGTATCTACCATCTCGAGACGCCCAAGCCGGTAGACCCGCTGCGCGTGGAAGCCATGTGCGACGCGCTGGCGCATCGCGGGCCGGACGGGAGCGGGGTCTGGACCGCGCCCGGCGTCGCGCTGGGCCACCGCCGCCTCTCGATCATCGACGTCGCCGGCTCCCCGCAGCCCATGGCATCGCCGGACGGGCGGGCGATGCTGGTGTTCAATGGCGAGATCTACAACTACCGCGAACTGCGCCGCGAACTGCGTGAGACCGGCGCCGAATTCCGTACCGATGGCGACAGCGAGGTCATCCTCGCCGCCTGGCAGCGCTGGGGACCGGACTGCGTTTCGCGCCTCCACGGCATGTTCGCCTTCGCGATATATGACCTGGAAGCGCGCAGCCTCTTCCTCGCGCGCGACCGGCTGGGCGTGAAGCCGCTGTTCCTGGCACCGCTCAGCGACGGCAGCCTGGCCTTCGGGTCCGAACTGAAAGCCTTGCTCGCGCATCCGCTGCTGCGCCGCGAGATCGATCCGCTCGCGGTCGAGGACTATCTTGCCTGGGGTTATGTTCCCGATAGCCGCGCGATCCTGAAGGGTGTGACCAAGCTGCCCGCGGGGCATTCACTGCTGCTGCGCCATGGCGCGCCGCTGCCGCGCCCGGTGCAATGGTGGGACATTTCCTTTGCCGAGCGCCGCCGGGGCCGAGTCGCCGATCTGGAGGCGGAACTGCTGCACCTCCTGCGCGAGGCGGTGTCGTCGCGCATGGTCGCGGACGTGCCGCTCGGCGCCTTCCTGTCGGGCGGCGTGGACAGCTCCAGCGTGGTCGCGCTCATGGCGGAGAACAGCGGGCAGCCGGTCAAGACATGTTCGATCGGTTTCGACATCGCTGCGCTCGACGAGAGCGACTATGCCGCGGAAATCGCCCGCCGTTTCGGCACCGACCATCGCGCCCGGCAGGTCTCGCCCGACGATTTCGAGGCGATCGACGGCCTCGCCGCGATGTTCGACGAGCCTTTCGCCGATGCGTCTGCCCTGCCGACCTGGCGCGTCTGCCAGCTGGCGCGCGAATCGGTGACAGTCGCCTTGTCCGGCGACGGCGCGGACGAGGCATTCGCGGGCTATCGCCGCCATCTGTTCCAGCGCAACGAGGACCGCGTCCGGGGGTTCATCCCGCAGGCGATTCGCGGACCGCTGTTCGGCACGCTGGGCGGGCTCTATCCGAAAGCCGACTGGGCGCCGCGTCCGCTGCGCGCCAAATCGACCCTGCTCTCGCTCGCGGCGGACAGTGCCGAAGGCTATGCCCGGTCCATCGGTTTCACCCCTCCGGAACTGCGCGACAGGCTCTATTCCGACGATTTTCGCCGCCTTCGCGGTGATTACCGCGCGGAACGGTCCGTTCAGGACCTGATGCGCGCTGCGCCGGCGCGATCCGGCCTCGATCGCGCCCAGTATGCGGATCTCAAGCACTGGCTGCCGGGCGACATCCTGACGAAAGTGGACCGCGCAAGCATGGCGGTCAGCCTGGAAGCGCGCGAGCCGCTGCTCGACCATCGCCTGATCGAATTCGCCGCGAGTCTTCCCGAACACATGCGGGTGCGCGGCGGGCAGGGGAAGTGGCTGATGAAGCGCACCATGCGGCGTTTTCTGCCGGACCAGATCCTCTATCGGCCCAAGCAGGGCTTCGTCACGCCCATCGCCCAGTGGTTCCGTGGCCCCCTGGCGCAGTCGGCCCGGCAGATCGCCTCCAGCGCCGCACTCGCCCGCACCGGTTGGTTCGATGCCCCGCGCCTCGGCGCCCTGGTGGAAGACCATATTGCGGGACGAAGCGACCACTCGCGCCTACTCTGGCAACTGCTCATGCTCGACCGCTCCCTAACCCATTTGGGGATCTCCTGAATTTTCCCCCTTTCGCCGGGGAATTGCCGGGTTAACAACGGCCTGCGAAATTTATCGTGAAGGCGAGTTAACCTAACTTCTTCTTAGGACCTTTGCTCTAACCCCGGCAGCGACAACGTCATCGCAGGGTGTGCATGAAGTTAGCAGCGCATCAGTACACGATTGAATTGCGGACGCTTTCCGACGAGGAAAGCCATGTCCTGCGTGAGGGCGTAGAGGGGAATGATTTGCGAGGCCATCATGTCTGACCTCGGCGCAAGGGCCGCGAAGATCTGGAAGAGCGCCAGATTCCGGATCGTCTTCTGGGCCGCACTCACGGGCGTCATCCTGGGCGTGACCGGAGCCGCGCTGCCGCTGGAGGACGTGCTCGTGAACGGGCGTACGCTTCTTCGCAGCCGTCCTTCCGATGGCCAGATCGTACTCGTGTTTCAGGACGACAAGACGCTCCAGCAACTTCGGGTCTATGAACTGTCACGAGGCGACGACGCTACCGTTACGCAGCAGCTGTTCAAGGCCGGGGCAAGGCGCGTATTCTTCGATCGTTCGATGGGCTACTTCAGCGAAGACAAGGGCAACGAAGAGTTCATCAACACGTTGAAAGCCCATCGGGGAAAGATATTCCTCGGAGGAATGCCGAGTACGGATGGAGGGGCCGGAAATTACGCCGGTACAATCCCGGCGGCTGCGTTTCGTGCCAACGTCGACGTCGTGTCACTCATGGCGCTGCATCACCCGTTCAATCTCAGTATCAGCCTGCCGTTCGCCTCGAACAGCCCGATTGGTGTGCTTCCTACCCTGGCGGCAACCATCGCAGGGGTTTCCGGTCCGACTGACCGGATATTCCGACCGGACTATTCCATCGATCACAAGACCATTCCGACAGCAAGCTACGTCGATGTTCTCAGGGGCCGGATCGATCCCAGGATCGTCAGCGGCAAGGATGTCATCATCGCACCTAGCGCTGACATCTATCACGACATCCATCCCCTGCCGACCCAAGGCTACGCGCCGGGCGCTTACATCCACGCCATTGCAGCGGAGACCTTGAAGCAGGGCGTTCCGACCGAGCTTGGTTGGCTGCCGCCTTTCATGCTGGTGCTGGTTGTTGTCGTATCGGGCGTCGGGCGCGGGCGTGTTCTGGATGTCTATCGCTTTTCCGGTCTGGTCGCCGTGTTGATCGCTGCCCCTCTGGCGCTCGATCATTTTCGTATCCAGGTCGACATCGTGCCTGCCATTGCCATGGCTGCCGTAGCGGTATTCCGCATGCGAAACCTCGACCGCGTCGAAGTAGCAGGAGAAACCAATTCGGGGTCCGGCCTGCCCAGCGTCCAGGTTCTGCGCAAGTACGAGGCGGTTTCGAGCCGAATCCTGGTCGCGCTTCAGATCCGGAACTATGGCGCGATCATCGGCAGCTTCGCCGAACATGTCGAGGCGCAAGTCGCCAACGAGATCGTCCGCCGCATCCGGATCAGCGACAGCGAAGTGGTGGTCTACCACGAAGGCGGCATGTTCATGTGGCTCTCGACCATCCGCAGCACGTTCGACTTGTTCGAGAACCTCGAAGGACTGCACCGGATCGTCCAGAATGGCATCCAGGTCGGCGGTCTGGACATCGACCTTTCTTTCAACTGCGGGATCGATTCGGAGTTCGACCGGCCGGTATCCAGCCGCGTCGCCAGCGCCATGCAGTCGGCCGAGGAGGCAGTGCGCAACGACGAACTCGTCTACAAGTTCGACAGCCGCAAGCACGAGGCGCAGTGGGAAATCTCGCTGCTGACCCAGCTCGACCGTGCCATTGACAATGGCGAGGTCTGGGTGGCCTATCAGCCCAAGCTCGATGTCGCGAGCAATCGGGTTACAGGCGCTGAAGCTCTCGTACGCTGGACGCATCCGGAGCGCGGTCCGATCAGCCCGGACAAGTTCATCCGCATCGCGGAAGAATTTCACCGGATCGAGCGCATTACGCGCTTCGTGATCGACGATGCCGTTCGCTCTGCCGTGGAACTGCGCCGCCAGGGCCTCGACATGACGGTGTCGGTGAACATTTCCGCGCAGCTTCTGCGCAACCCCGGCCTGCCGGTGATGATTGCCGAGATCCTCGATACCTACGGTCTGCCCGCAGACCAGCTGATTCTCGAGATCACCGAGACCGACCGACTCGATCGCAGTTCGCGGACCTTCCAGATGCTGCAGAAGCTGGTGCAGTCGGGCATCCGGCTGTCGATCGACGATTTCGGGACGGGCAACGCGACGATCGACTACTTGCGCTATCTTCCCGCCACCGAGGTCAAGATCGACAAGGTCTTCGTCCAGGCGATGGAAGGCAACAAGGAAGACCTCCTGCTCGTCCAGTCGATCATCGAAATGGCCCATTCGCAGGATCGCACAGTTGTGGCCGAAGGCGTCGAGACGCAGGCGGCTCTGGAGATCCTGCGCGCCATGCAGTGTGACGCCATTCAGGGCTACTATGTCAGCCGCCCAGTCCCATTCCGGGATCTCCTGACGCAGATCGTGGGAAGAGAGACTCGAAGAACTGGTTAAAAAAGTCTTGATGACTTCTTAACCCATTGTTATCCATGTCCTCAGCCGCAAAATAGCGGCGGATCACATGGGGTAATGTTATGTACAGCTGGTACTGGGGCGGCCTCGGCCGTTAATCGCCATTTAGGCGGCGGCGTTTCGTTGATTATCTCATCGAAACGCCGCACTCACCAGAAAACCCTGGATATCAGCCATTTAACGCTGTCTTGGGTCGGTTGAGAAAGTTAATTACGCGGCTCACGCCTCTTCCAATTAGGAACGAGGCGTTTTTATTGGCCCTAACAAGGCCTTGCCAGCGTCGTTATTCGGACAAGTATCTCCGCTCGCGAAAGCCTCCCGGGGGCTTCGCGTTAACGACCGATTCGCAAATCGTTAACGATTTCAGTCTTCGCCGTGACCCATGGCGAGATAGCCGGCGCTCTGCATCTCGTTGAGACGGCTTACCGTGCGCTCGAATTCGAAGCGTCCATCGCCGGCCTGATAGAGGTCTTCCGGCGAGGCATCGGCCGCGGCGATGAGCTTTACCTTGTTCTCGTAGAGCGCGTCGATCAGCGTCACGAAACGCGCCGCCTCGTTACGGCGGTCGGGACCCATCCTGGGAATCCCCACGAGAATGACGGTGTGATAGGCGCGGGAAATCGCCAGGTAGTCGGCCGCCCCACGGGCTTCGCCGCAGAGCCGCTTGAAACTGAACACGCCCACGCCCTTGAGGCTCTTGGGGACGTGAAGCATGCGCCCGCCGCCGACGTCGAGGTCCGCTGAAGGGACATGGTCGCTGTCCTCGGGCGGATAGTCGGTAAGGCGGTAGAAGGCCTCGCGGGCCTGCTCGGTGGCTTCCTCGCCCAGCGGGTAGTGCCAGGTGGCCATGCCGCCCAGGCGATGGAGCCGGTAATCCGTCGGCCCGTTCAGCGTCAGCACGTCCAGTTCCTTCTCGATCAGGTCGATGAAGGGCAGGAAATGCTCGCGATTCAGGCCGTTCTTGTAGAGATCCTTCGGCGCACGGTTCGATGTGGTGACGATGGTCACGCCTTCATCGAGGATCAGATGCGTGAAGAGCCGGCTCATGATCATGGCATCGGCGGAATTGTTCACCACCATCTCGTCGAAGGCGAGAACGCGCACGTTGCGCGCGATCGTGGCGGCGACGGGCGGAATGGGATCGCCGCTTTCCTTGCGGCGTTCCTCGCGCAGCAGCGCGTGGACTTCCAGCATGAAGGCGTGAAAATGGATCCGGCGCTTTTCCTCGATGTCGAGCGTCTGATGGAACAGGTCCATCAGCATCGACTTGCCGCGCCCGACACCGCCCCACATGTAGAGACCGCGGGGGGAGGGGGCTTTCTTGCCCAGCAATTTGCCGAAGAGGCCGGTCGAAGTCCGCGCCTTGTAGATCTCGCGCTGGAGCTGGTTGAGCCGCTCGGCCGCGGCGGCCTGCTCCGGGTCGGATCGCAGTTCGCCGGTGGCCACCAAGGCCTCGTAGCGTTCGAGCATCGCGGTCATCGCACGCTCGGCTTGCGAAGAGTGCCGAGGAAGCTGGACACGAGACGGTCTCCCTGCTCGACGGAGCCGCGAAGGAACACGAGACGGCCCGTTTCGCGCATCACTTCGCACAATACGTCCAGCGGTTCGCCGATTTGCCCCGCGCCTATGAACTGGTTGTGCAGGTCCAGCGTCACCGAGCCGGACACCTGGGCGCCGAGCACGCTGAACATTGTCGCGAACATGGCCACGTCCACGAAGGCGAGAGTGACACCGCCGTGGACATTGCCGTGCATGTTGCTGTGGCGGCGTTCCAGATCGAGCAGGCGGACGCGGGCACTGCGCTCGCCTTCCCGCCTGATGATCATCGGTCCCAGCCCGACCGCGTTGAAGCGGGTATCGTCGTCGAGCGTCCAGGTGAACCAGCCCGGATGACCCGGGGCCGGTTCGTGGATGAATTCCGCGTCAGGCTGCACGACGAAGGGTCCGCGATCCGATCCTGCGGATCAGACCTGGCGCTCTGCCTGCATTTTCTTGATCTCTGCGATGGCGCGTGCCGGCGAGAGGCCCTTGGGGCAGACGTTGGCGCAGTTCATGATGGTGTGGCAGCGATAGAGGCGGAAGGGATCTTCCAGCTCGTCCAGGCGCTCACCGGTCATTTCGTCGCGGCTGTCGGCCAGCCAGCGGTAGGCCTGGAGCAGGATCGCCGGGCCCAGGAACTTGTCGGAATTCCACCAGTAGCTGGGGCACGAGGTCGAGCAGCAGGCGCACAGGATGCACTCGTAGAGGCCGTCCAGCTTCTCGCGCTGTTCCGGGCTCTGGAGGCGTTCCTTGCCCGAAGGCGTGGTCGAAACGGTCTGCAGCCAGGGACGGATCGAGGCGTACTGCGCGTAGAAGTGCGTGAAATCGGGGACGAGGTCCTTGATCACTTCCATGTGCGGCAGCGGCGTGATGCGAATGTCGCCCTTGAGGTCTTCGATCGCCGTGGTGCAAGCGAGACCGTTCGAGCCGTTCATGTTCATCGCGCAGGAACCGCAGATGCCTTCGCGGCAGGAGCGGCGGAAGGTCAGCGTCGAATCCAGCTCGTTCTTGATCTTGATGATCGCGTCGAGGACCATCGGACCGCAATTGTCGAGGTCGATCTCGAAGGTGTCGTAGCGCGGGTTCTCGCCCGAATCCGGGTCGTAGCGATAGACGGTGAACTTCTTGACGCGCGCGGCGCCCTCGGCCTTGTGAACCTTGCCCTGCTTCTTGATCTTGCTGTTGGCCGGGAGGGTGAAGCTCGCCATGAAGAAATCCCCGTGATCTTGCACTGCGGCACGAACCGCGACTGAATGTCCCCTTAGCGATTCAGCCGCGCGGGGCAAGGGCCAGAGTGCGGCTGAGAGCGGTTTCGTGGCCTCATGGTGTTGCAAATCGGTCCCGCGGGATTGCGGCAGGCGAACGAATCCGGTCGATTCGGAAGGCGTCGATCGTGGAATGGCCCGGCGTTCGGGGCTATGGTCGGTCGGTGGCGGCGGCGTGCGAGGGCATTCCGGACGAAGGCACAGATCGGATTGCCAATCGGGCGCTCGCCCTGTTTTCAGGAGAGCGAGCATGATGAAGCGCTATGTGATCGAACGCGACCTGCCGGGGGTAGGCGCGATGAGCGACGCGGAGCTGGGCGGAGCCACGCGCACCTCGAATGCCGCTCTGGCCAGGATAGCAGGCATCCAGTGGGAGCATTCCTACGTGGCGGGCGACAAGACCTTCTGCATCTATCTGGCGGAGAACGAGGATCTGATCCGCAAGCATGCCGAGCTTTCGGGCTTTCCGGCCAATCGCATCACCGAAGTCACCACTATCATCGATCCCACCACCGAGCGCACTTGCGCTGTGTGAGGCGGCTGCGTGCCAAAGAAAAAGGCCCCGCACGATCCCGTGCGAGGCCCTTTGTCCTGGAGTGTGTGAAGGGCCGCGCAGGCCGCCCTTCACATATCCTCAGTTGCCGAAAGTACGCTGCCACCAGCCGCGACGCGGCGAGGACGGGTCTTCGGCCGAGTCGTTCGCGCTGTCGCCATCAGCGGGCGCTGCGGCTGCAGGCTCTTCCACCTTGGCGGCTTCGACGGCGGGCGTCTCGGCAGCAGGTTCGGCTGCCGCTTCGACGGTTTCCACCTTCTTGCGGCGCGTACGCTTCGGCTTGGCCGGAGCCTCTTCGGCCGCCGGTGCTTCCACGGGTGCAGGTGCCTCCGCTACGGCGTCCACGGCATCCGCCTTCTTGCGGCGGGTGCGCTTCGGCTTGGCAGGAGCTTCCTCTGCCACCGGAGCTTCGACCGGCGCTTCCGTCACGGCTTCGACCGGTGCTTCCACGACATCCGCCTTCTTGCGACGGGTGCGCTTCGGCTTGGCAGGGGCTTCTTCGGCCGCCGGCGCTTCGACGGGGGCTTCCGCTACGGCTTCCACGGCATCCGCCTTCTTGCGACGGGTGCGCTTCGGCTTGGCAGGAGCTTCCTCCACCGCGACGACCGGCTCCGCGGCGACCACGACTTCGGCAACCACTTCCACCGGTTCCTCGGCTTCGGTGCCAGCGTCGTCGGCGGCATATTCGCCGGCTTCGTCGCCAGCGTGCTCGCCGTTTTCACCGTTTTCGCCGTTCTCACCGTTGCGACGACCGCGACGGCGACGACCGCCACGGCGGCGACGCTTGCGGGGGGCATCCGAATCGTCGCCTTCACCGGCGGGCGCGAAGTCTTCTTCGCCAGCCTCGGCATCGCCTTCGGTTTCGCCTGCTTCGTCACCGGACTCTTCGCCTTCGGCTTCGAACTCGCCCTCGGCGCCCTGGTCGTCACGCTGGTCGCGGTTGCGGCCACGGCGGCGCTTGCGGCGCTTGCGGCGCGAACCGCCTTCGCCGTCCTCGTCACGGCCTTCACCGCGGCCGCGCGATTCCTCGCGGGCTTCTTCTTCGAACTCGTCCTCTTCGTCGATGAAGTCATCCTCGACGTCTTCGGCGATCGGTTCGAAGCGCGGCACGAAGTCGTTGCGCGGGCCGGAAGAGACGACGCGCATCTTCGCGCCTTCGTTCTCGCCCTCGGGGATCACTTCGACGTTGACGCCGTAACGATCCTCGATGTCGGCCAGGTCGGTGCGCTTGGCGTTGAGCAGGTAGATCGCCGCTTCGGTCGATGCGAAGAGCGAAACCACGACGCCCTTGCCCTTGGCGGCTTCGTCTTCGATGAGACGCAGCGCCGAGAGGCCCGCCGAACTGGCGGTGCGGACGAGGCCGGTGCCGTCGCAGTGCGGGCAGGAGCGGGTGGTCGCTTCCAGGACGCCGGTGCGCAGGCGCTGGCGGCTCATTTCCATCAGGCCGAAGCTGGAAATGCGGCCGACCTGGATGCGGGCGCGATCGTTCTTGAGCGCTTCCTTGACGGCCTTCTCGACCTTGCGGACGTTCGAGCCGTACTCCATGTCGATGAAGTCGATCACGACGAGGCCGGCCATGTCGCGCAGGCGAAGCTGGCGGGCGATTTCCTGCGCGGCTTCGAGGTTGGTGGCGACCGCCGTCTGCTCGATGCCGTGCTCCTTGGTGGCGCGGCCCGAGTTGATGTCGATCGAGACGAGCGCCTCGGTCGGGTTGATGACGATGTAGCCGCCCGAACGCAGCTGCACGACGGGGTCGTACATCGCGGTCAGCTGGTCTTCGGCGCCGAAGCGCTGGAACAGCGGCACCGGATCGGCGTAAGGCTTAACCTTGCGGCCGTGGCTGGGCATCAGGAGCTTCATGAAGTCCTTCGCCGCGCGGTAGCCTTCCTCGCCCTCGACGATCACTTCCTCGATGTCGCGATTGTAGATGTCGCGGATGGCGCGCTTGATCAGGTCGCTGTCCGAATGGATCAGCGCCGGAGCGGCCGAACGCATCGTCATCTCGCGCAGTTCGTCCCAGAGGCGGGCGAGGTAGTCGAAATCGCGCTTGATCTCGGTCTTGGTGCGCTGGAGGCCGGCGGTGCGCACGATGCAGCCCATCGAACGCGGCAGGTCCATTTCGGCGATGATCGACTTCAGGCGCTTGCGGTCCGACGCCGAGCTGATCTTGCGGCTGATGCCGCCGCCGTGGCTGGAATTCGGCATGAGCACGCAGTAGCGGCCCGCCAGGCTGAGGTAGGTGGTGAGGGCGGCGCCCTTGTTGCCGCGTTCTTCCTTGACGACCTGCACCAACAGCACCTGGCGGCGGTGGATCACGTCCTGGATCTTGTAGCGGCGGCGCAGCGCCATGCGCTTGGCGCGCAGTTCGTCGGCTTCCTTCGAGCGGCCACCGTTACGGCCACCCTGGCGGCGACCGCGTCCGCGGCGTCCACGACCCGAGGATTCTTCTTCCGAAGCGTCTTCGTCCGAAGTCTCGAAGCCGTTCTCGACGTTGCCGTCCTCGATCGTGGCGACATGGTCCTTTTCGGACGTGTCGACTTCGGTCAGGCCGCCGTCCTGGAAGTCTTCGCCTTCGTAGCCTTCGCCGCCTTCTTCGTCCTCGTCATCGCCTTCCGAAGCGCGCAGGGCGGCTTCTTCCTCGGCATGCGCGGCTTCTTCCGCCAGCAGGGCCTCGCGGTCCTCCTTGGGGATCTGGTAGTAGTCGGGGTGGATTTCGCTGAAGGCAAGGAAGCCGTGGCGATTGCCGCCGAAGTCGACGAACGCCGCCTGGAGCGAAGGTTCCACGCGGGTGACCTTCGCCAGGTAGATGTTGCCCTTTATCTGCTTCTTGTCGGCCGATTCGAAATCGAACTCTTCAATGCGATTTCCCTTGAGTACCGCCACCCGCGTTTCTTCCGGGTGGCGCGCATCGATGAGCATGCGCGTTGCCATTGTATATTCTCCGTACGCGCTCTGCCCCGGCCGGATCAGCCAGGGCGGCGCGTGTCTGTTCGATGGTGCCCGCCGCGAGAAGGTCGGGCCTGCCGGATGCGGCAAGGCCAGCCTCGAAACGGGCGGAGGTAAAGTTGGAAACGGGGCAATCCAGCGCCCCGAGTGCGACTGTTTTCTTGTCTGTCGCGGCAGAGGCCGCGATGGTGCCCGCTGTCTTCCGGCGGATTGCCAGGAGACGGGCGGGCGTGTCTGCGAGCGGAAGTGCGCGTGGCGAGTTCGGACACGCGAAGAATTGCGCCCACACCGCCACCGCCCTCTCGGGCGTCGGCTGGCAAGGCGGCAATTGGCTTCTCATCTCTCGCGTCAACCTGTTCGATCCGGAACGAATTTTCCGGTTTTTGACGGCCGGGATTTGGCTTGGTCGGCCCTGTCCGGCACCATCCTAGTGGTGTCTGTCCGGATTTCGAAGGCCGAAGCTTCTTGGGCCCGGGTCGAAACGGCCTAGCATTCAAGACACTGCACGGCAAGTTCATTGCCGAACAGTGAGCGTTATCGCCGTGCGGATTGCCGCCAGGCGCGTGAAATCGGGGGAAAAGCGCTGTTCGGCGGGATTGCGGCGAGCGTTGGGCGATCCTAGTCAAACGGGATGTCGCGCAGCACGCAGCTCGTCATGATCCTTTCCGCGCCCCTGGCGCTGGCGATCGCATTGTGGGTGCTCTGGCCGCGTTTCTTCCCCTCGCAGCGTGATCTCGACTATGTCGTGCGCTTCGACCTGCCCGAGGTGGGCATGCCGGTGGACCTGCCGCGGATCGACGGGCCCGGCGATGCCAGCCGGCCGCTGGTGGTGATCGACGCGGGTCACGGCGGTTTCGATCCCGGCGCCGGGCAGGGCGATGCCAAGGAAAAGACGGTCGCACTCAGGATCGCCCTGGCGCTGCGCAACCGGCTGCTGGAGGACGGCGGCATTCGCGTGGCGCTGACCCGCGATGCCGATCGCTTCATCGCATTGCCGGACCGGCCGGACATGGCGCGGCGGCTTGGCGCCGACCTTTTCGTGTCGATCCATGCCGATAGCGCGGACAGCGACGCCGCGCGCGGGGCCAGCGTCTATGTCCTGTCCGAAAAGGGCTCCAGCGAGGCTGCCGAGCGCTTCGCCGCGCGGGAAAACGCGGCGGGGCGGGTCAATGGCGTCGCCCTGGCGCAGACCAGCCAGACGGTGGGCGCGATCCTGCTCGATCTGTCGCAGCGGGGCACCCAGGCCGGCTCCACGCAAGTCGGCGAACTCGTGCTGCGCGAGATGCGCGGCGCCAACCTCGGCCTCCACCGGGACCAGGTGCAGACCGCGGCGCTGGCCGTGCTCAAGGCGCCGGATATCCCCTCGATCCTGTTCGAGACCGGCTATATCAACAATGAGGCGGACGCTCAGCTGCTGACATCCCGCGCGGGGCAGCAGGCTCTGGCGGATGCCGCGGCCAAGGCCATCCGCGCCTATTTCGCCCGGAAAGTCGGCGTCTGACCGTCTCTTCTGCGCGCAGGAGCGGTTCGAGCAGAACGGTCGCTGCGACGAAAAGAGCACGCCGCATCTGGCCTTGCGCAAAAAGCCCGTGCTAGAGCCCGAGCCGCTGAACCGGGGCGTAGCAGTTTCCGATCCATCTTTGTTGCGGCATTTTTCCGGGTCCTCAGGTGTTTCCACCTGACCTGAAAATGCTCTAGAGGCAGTCGAAATGACCGACGAGATCATCGACAACGGCTCCGAGCAGCCGCCCGAGGACGCCCACTATCGCATCAGCCGTGGTGCCGGCCGTCGTTTCGGCCGACCCTTCGCTGCATTTGGGGGCGCCTGGCGCGAACGCAAGTGGCTGCGCCGCTTCACTTATGCCGCGGGAACCGGCCTCGTCGCGCTCGGCGGGCTCTGGATCGCCTTCACCCACGATCTTCCCGACGCCAGCAAGCTGCTGGAATATCAGCCGCCTTTGCCCACCATGGTGCGCGGCGTCGATGGCCAGATCGTCTACAGTTATGCTCGCGAGCGCCGCGTCCAGCTGCGCTACGTCGATTTCCCGAGGCCGCTGGTCGACGCTTTCCTCTCGGCCGAGGACAAGACGTTCTGGACCCACGGCGGCGTCGATGTCACCGGGCTTGCCGGCGCGGTCGTGGACTATGCCTCCAAGCTCGGCACCGGGGGCCGCGCGCGCGGCGGTTCGACGATCACCCAGCAGGTGGCCAAGAACATCCTGATCGGCGACGAATACTCGGTCACGCGCAAGCTCAAGGAAATGGTGGTCGCCCGCCGTATCGAGAGCGTGCTGAACAAGCCGCAGATTCTGGAACTCTACCTCAACGAGATTCCGCTGGGCCGCCAGAGCTTCGGCGTCCAGGCTGCTGCCCGGGCCTATTTCGGCAAGGATGTCGACCAGCTCCAGCTCCACGAAGCCGCGTTCCTGGCGATCCTGCCCAAGGCGCCGGAGCGTTACGGCCGCAAGCAGTACGAGGACATGGCGGTCGAGCGCCGCAACTGGGTGCTCGATCAGATGGTGACCAACGGCTGGGCGACGCGCGCCGATGCCGACGCCGCCAAGGCCCAGCCGCTCGGCCTGATCGCCCGCCGCGTCGAGACTTATCCCTCCGGCAACGGCTACTTCATCGAGGAAGTGCGCCGCCGCCTGATCGACCAGTACGGCGAAAAGGCCGAGGACGGGCCGAACAGCGTCTATGCCGGCGGCCTCTGGGTGCGCACTTCGCTCGATGCGCAGATGCAGGGCGCCGTGCGCGATGCCCTGCGCGCGGGTCTGCTACGCTATCAGGGCGGGCGGGCCTGGGCCCATCCGATCGCGCATATCGACGACATGAGCACCTGGCAGTCCCAGCTGATCGTTTCCAACAAGACGATCGATTACAAGGACTGGCGTGTCGGGGTGATCGTCGATCGCAGCGGCTCGACCGGCCGGATCGGGTTCTCCGACGGCAATATATCGACGCTCACCAATATCTCGGACCTCGCCAAAGTGGGTGACCTCGTCGCCGCGGCGCCGGTTTCCTCGGATACGTACGCAGTTCGCACCATTCCCGAGGTTTCGGGCGGCATGGTGATCGAGCAGCCGGGCACCGGCCGCATCATGGCGATGCAGGGCGGATTCGATTCCGGGCTCGATTCCTTCAACCGCGCCGTGCAGGCCGAACGTCAGCCTGGCTCCACCATCAAGCCTTTCGTCTACGCCACCGGCCTGCAATACGGCATGACGCCGGCGACCCAGGTGCTCGACGGCACGTTCTGCGTCTACCAGGGCGGGGCGCTGGGCAACAAATGCTTCCGCAACTTCGGCGGCGAAGGCGGTTCCGGCAGCCACACCATGCGTTGGGGCCTGGAACAGTCCCGCAACCTGATGACCATCCGCATCGCCAACGACACCGGCATGAAGCGCGTGGTGAAGACCTTCAAGACCGTCGGCATCGGGGACTACAAGCCCTACTTATCCTTCGCGCTCGGCGCGGGCGAAACCACGGTTTCGCGCATGGTCAACGCCTACTCCGCCCTGGCGAACAACGGCGTGCAGTTCGCGTCCTCGCCGATCGATTACGTGCAGGACCGCAATGGCAAGGTGATCTGGAAGCCGGACAACCGCCGGTGCGATACCTGCAACATGCCCGAATGGGACGGCAAGCCGATGCCGCGCGTCGTGCGCCGGGGCAAGCAGGTGATCGATTCCGGCACTGCCTATCAGGTGGTCCACATGCTCGAAGGCGTGGTGACCCGCGGCACAGCCGTGGTCCTGCGCGACCTTGGCATGCCGATGTTCGGCAAGACCGGCACCACCAACGGCCCGACCGACGTCTGGTTCGTCGGCGGCACGCAGGACTATGTCGGCGGCGTCTACCTCGGGTACGATACGCCGCGCTCGCTCGGTGGCTATGCGCAAGGCGGCCGTATTTCCGCGCCGATCTTCAAGCAGGTGGTCCAGGCCACGCGCGAGCGCTGGGGCACGCAGCCGTTCGTCGCGCCTGCGGGGATTCGCATGGTCCGCATCGATCGCGTCAGCGGCAAGCAGGTCATGGGCGTCGAGCCTGGCAACGACCCGAAGGCGGCCGTGATCTGGGAAGCCTTCAAGCCCGATACCGAGCCGCGCCAGTATTCGCCTGAAGACGAATTCGCGCGCCGCCGCGATGCGCTTGTCGCCGAGATTCGCGGCGTGCGCGAAGCCCGCCAGGCCGCGATCACCGCCAGTTCCGGCGAGCAGCAGGACTTCGCCGAACAACAGGGTGGCGTTTATTGAGCCTGCGAGGCGGGCGGGAGGTCTCTCTCGCTCGCCAAGCGTGAATTGCAGCCATACAACGGGCCTCTCTAACAGGGAGGATTGGATGCAATTCGTGATCGGTACGAAGAAAAGAACTTCGACTCTCGCACATTTCGGGCTGGGAATGACGGCGCTGGCCGTCGCTTTCGCGCCCTTTGGCCTTGCCGCGAAGGAAGCGGCTGCGGTCTCGGCGCCCGCACCGGCGTCAGGAGCCACGGGTTCGCCCTATGTGCGGCCGGACGTGGCGGCCTATCTCAAGGCGTCGAACGCGCATCCGATGCCGCCGCTGACGGCCGAAGTGATCGCGCAGATCCGCAAGCTGCCGCCGTCGGCCATGCCGTCCCGCGACCTTCCCGTCGGCGATCTCGCGGTGATGAAGGACCTGACCATGCCGGGGCCGGGCGGATCGATCCCCCTGCGCCTGTTCGATACGCGGGCAGAGCGCGGACCGGGACCGATGGTGGTGTTCTATCACGGCGGTGGCTACGTGCTCGGCAGCATCGATACCCATGCTGCGCTGGCCGCCGAAATCTCGCGCCAGCTCGACTTGCCGGTGGTCTCGGTCGAATATCGCCTGGCGCCGGAGCATCCCTGGCCCGCCGCTCCCGATGACGGAGAGGCTGCCGCACGCTGGGTGGCCGCGAACGGCAAGGCACTGGGCCGCGATGTCACGGGACTGGTTCTCAGCGGCGATAGCGCCGGCGGCAATCTCACCCTGATCGCCGCGGCGGCCCTGCGCGACAAGCCGGCGGCCGTGCCGGTGATCCTGCAAGTGCCGATCTATCCTGCCGCCGATTTTACCCGCAGCTATCCTTCGGCACAACAGTTCGCCAAGGGCTACGGCCTGGACGACAGCATGACCGCGCTGTTCCAGAAGCACTATGCCGCCGATCCCAAGAGCCCGCGCAGTTCACCGATCCTGGGCAGCCTGGCCGGCCTGCCGCCCACGGTTCTGGTCACCGCGGGGCTCGATCCGCTGCGCGATCAGGGCCGCGCTTATGCCGCGAAGCTCGTCGAGGCGGGCGTGCCGACGGCTTTCTATGAAGGCCGCGGGCTGGTCCACGGTTTCGCGACCTTCCGGCAGGCGATCCCGTCTGCTCAGACGGATACGGCGAACTTCCTCAAGATCGCCCGCACCATGCTGGACGAGATCCAGGCCGGCCAGAAGTAAACGCTCCAAAGGAAAAGGCCTCGCGGTCATGCCGCGAGGCCTTTTTTCCGTTGCCGGTTCCGGCGGCGGTTTTCGCCCCCGGTCAGGCGGTCTTCAAGCCGCGTGCGAGAGCAGTTCCGGCTCGGGCATCGGCGTGGGATCGGGCAGGCACTTGCGCATCGCGTCACCCAGCGAGTGCAGCAGCGCCTCGGGATTGACCTTGTCGTCCTTGCCGTAGATCAGGCTGATGACCAGCGGGTGACCCTCGGGCTGGCGCGGGACGAGACCGGAAAGGGCCTCTGCGCCGCTGCCGAAACCGGCCGGGCCGAACACATGGCGCGGGTCGCGGCAGGTATCGATGCGGTTCATCATGTCGGCGAACTGGAACTTGCCCTGCTCGTCGGCTTCGGCATTGAGACGGCGGACCATGCCCTCGCAGCGCTGGCGTGCGATGGTGGACAGCATGAGCCAGCCGGCTCCGTTCTGGGCAAGGGGTTCCTTGATCCCGCCGGCCAGTTCGCGCGTTGCGGCAAGGGCACGCGGACCATGGCGCCAGTTCACGATCTGCACGTCCAGCCCGACCATCGAGGTGAGCGCGACCGAAAGGCCGGTCTGGGCGACCAGGCGGTCCATCAGGCGGACGATCCGGCCGTCGCGGACCAGTTCGGGCTGGCCCGAAGTGCCGATCAACGCGGCGCGGGGCGTGAGGCTATAGGCGCGGGAATAGGGATCCTTGTGAAGCAGACCGAGTTCCACGAGGCTCGAAAGCAGTTCCGACGTGCTCGACTGTGGCCGATTGTAGCGGCGCACGATGTCCATGACGGTCGCTTCGCGGTGGGAATCGTCGAAATATTCGAGCACTTCGATGACGCGGCGAGCAATCTTCGCCTTGTTCGATGAGGTCGTCTTTCCAGGCATGAGGTCTCTCCTCCCTCCGGGTGGTGATGGAAACTCACTTCTCTCCTCGAGTCGGTCTCTATAAAAACTGAGCCTGACTCGTTTTTTGCTAAACCGGGTTAGCATCATGGCGATGCTGCTTCAATAGGCTTCGCGCATGCGATGATGTCGAAATGGAGGTAGTGCCAAGGAACTGGCGGATTTCTGCCATTTTATGGCCGAAACAATGCGTTGGAGCGCAAGTTTGCTGCGGCGGGCTGGCCTTGGCGAAGAGGGATGGGCATGTTTCAAGCGGCACAGGCAATTGACCGGAAAGGTAATGCACTGCGGTGACTCCAGACGATGTGACTCTCTCCCTGCAGGATCTGGCCGCCCCCGGTAGCTACCCGGATTGGCCGATGGCCTTCGTCGATCTGGGAAAAGAGGCCCGGGACGCCCCCGGATTTCGGCTGCGGCCTTATCCGGTGATCGGCCTTGGTCCTTGCGATCATCCGCTGGCAGCGCGACTCGACGCCTGCCTCGAACCGCGCTTCACGCCCGAGGCCTTGTTGGCGGCGGTGCGTGACCAGCCAAGCGCGGCGGCGGTTGTGACGCAGTTGCTGCGCATTCTGGATCATTTACCCGATGAGGAAGCACTCGTCGCCGAGTCGCTGGCCTATGCGGTGCTGCAGGGCAGCGACGCGCATCGGCGCTGGATCGCCGCGCGGCGCCCGGAGCACGCCGCGCTTCGCGAAGGGCGGGTAACGCTTGCGCGCGAAAGGGACATCCTGACCGTCACGCTGGATCGGCCGGAAGCGGGCAACGCCATCGATCGGACCATGCGCGACGCGCTTCATGAGGCCTTCGCGCTGGCCAATGCCGACCGGACCATCGAGCGGGTCCGCCTGCGGGCGGAGGGTCGCAGCTTCGGCCTGGGCGCGGACCTTTCGGAGTTCGGCACCACGACCGATCCGGCCACGGCCCATGCGATCCGCTGTGTCACGCTCCCCGCACGCGAGGCGCTGATGTGCGCGGACCGCATGGAAGTGCACATCGACGGGGCCTGCATCGGCGCCGGGCTCGAACTGGCGGCTTGCGCGGCGCGGATCACGGCGAGCCGCCGCGCGTGGTTCCAGTTGCCCGAACTGGCGATGGGCATATTGCCCGGGGCCGGGGGCTGCCTGTCGCTCAGCCGGCGGATCGGCCGGCAGCGCACGTTGTTGATGGTGTTAAGCGGCCGCCGGCTCGGCGCTCGCGAGGCGTTGGCCTGGGGTCTGGTCGATGCGCTGGTGGACGACCCGACCTGACGCGATCGTCATGCGTACATCCCCGCTGTCCAGACGGCCGCGCGCTTCCTGCCAGGTTCGGTCGAGCAGGCACAAGTCGGCTTGTTCGCCCACGGCGATGCGGCGCTGGCGTGAGAGGTCGAGCGGATCGGAAAGATAGAGTGCCAGCGCCTGCTCGGGCGTCAGGGCCTCTTCCGGCGTAAACGGGACGCCCGCGGCGGTGCGGCGCTGGACCGCAGCGCGCATGCCGGCCCAGGGGTCCGTGCTGCCATAAGGCGCGTCGCTTCCTCCGGCGAGGCAGATCCCGGCGTCCTGCAGACTGCGCAGACGGTACAGGTCGGGATGATGCCGGGTTTCGACTTCGGCAAGATAGCGGTCGCCATGCCCAGCAACGAACTGCGGTTGCACGCAGGCCTTGAGGTTCAGGTTGGCGAGGCGCGCCGCCAGTTCGGGCGAAACGACCGAGGCATGTTCGATCCGGTCACCGTCCAGGCTTCCCGCGGCCTCCAGCAGGGCGAGGGTGAAGACCAGCTCCACTTCGGTGACGCAGTGGACCGCCACGCCGCGGCCCTGGTCGTGCGCCTGGGTGATCCAGGCGCTCGCCTCCTCGAAATCCGGCAAGGCGCTTTCGTGCAAGTGGAGTTTGGCGGGGCCGAGGCGCCAGCCGTCCTGCTGCTGCGCGGACGCGAGCGACAGGGCGCCGCCCAGAACCACCGACTGTTTCAAAGCGCCGACCGCGCGCTGCGCAGCAAAATGGCGGGCCATTGCCGGATCGTTGCGCGGTGACAGATCGGTGATGCCGGTTATGCCCGAGGCCGCCAGGCGGCTGCTGGTCGCGGCAAAGTCCGGTGGTGTGCTGCCCAGGGTTTGCTGCAGCCAGCGGTCCTCGTCGAACAGCCTGCCGGTGAAGTGCCCGTTCTCGCGCTCCAGGCCGGGCGGGGCGGGGCCCCGGTCGAGGAGTTCGGCAAGCGCCAAGCTGTTGAGAAACCACATGCGGCCCGTCCTGTGCTGCATGCGCAGCGGCCGCGAGGGGACGATCGTGTCGAGCATGCGGGCATCGGGCAGCGTGCCGCCCAGAATGCTTTCGCAGAAACCTGTGGCGCGCAGCCAACCCTCGCCAGGCTGGGATAGCGCGCCGATCAGCGCGTCGCGGTGGGACACTTGCGGCGGCCCGCAAAAGACCGAGGCCTCGCGCACCGCCAGCGCGGCAAGATGGAGATGATGGTCGTGAAGGCCCGGTAGCAAGGCGCCACCGCGAGCCAGGATGACTGGCTCTCCCGCGCGGGGCTGGAGCGTGCCGATGGCTGTGACGAGCCGTCCTTCCAGGCGCAAGTCGGCCGTGCCCTGGCCGTGGATCTCGGCATCGCGGATCAGCATGCGAGCGTCGCGGCAAGGTAACGTTCGGTATCGGCGCCGAGCGGACGGATGGGCGCGCTCGGAACCCGCGGGGCAAGAGCGGGAAAGGGATGGCCGACTGCCTGGCCCCAACTGCGAAGTTCGCAGTCGAGCGCGGCGCGGTCGAAGGCGCGTTCCTCGGCCAGCGCCATGGCGACGATCGCGCTCATCGACAGGCCGATCCGCCTGGCACACCCTTGCTGCAACGCGCGAAGCACTTCGCGCGCGCCGACGATGCCGGTCAGCGGATCGGCGATGGCATCGCCCACATATCCGATTTCGCCGGTGACTTCGGCAAGGGCGCGGGACATGCCCCCGGCCACGCCGCAATCGTTGCCGATCCCGACCCAGTTGGCCGGCTCCCCGCGCGCGCCGTGGCCGGTCACGGTCAGCCAGACCAGCCCCGGAACCTCGCGCACAAGCGCGTCGGCATCGATGCCGAGATGGCGCAGCGCCCTGGGGCGCGAGCTTTCGATGACCACGTCGGCGCTGCGAATAAGGCCGATCAGACGCGCTTTCTGTTCGGCGCTGGCGAAATCGACGAGCAGGCTCGCCTTGCCCTGGTTGATGCGGTCAAACGTGGCGGGATCGTCGCGTCGGATCAGGTCCGGACGCGTAAGGCTTTCCACTTTTACGACTTCCATGCCGGCTTGCCATAGCAAGTGACCCGCCAGCGGGCCGGCCCAGATGGCCGAGAGATCCACCACCAGCGGACGATGTCCAGCGGTGCGCCTGCGCTTGTCTCCGCGTTCCAGGATTTCGACCGGAGCGGATACCGGTTCCTCGTCGGCGCTCGCCACGGGCAATCCCAGCATGCGCCCGCGCTCCAGCAGATCGGCGCAGTCATGCCGGAGGGCGGCTGCGGCGATGGCGGCATGATCGAAGACCGCCAACGCCTCGTCCTGGAACAGGGCGGGCAGGAGTTCGCGGTCGACATCGCGGATCAAGGTGAGTGCGAACCAGCGGCCGTCGCGGGTCGGCAGGAGGCGGCTGCCACCAAGCCCCGCGGAAATGCGGCCGCCGATGCGATAGCCGCCATGGGCGCCGCGTTCGCCAAGCAGGGCGGCGCCGTGGAGGCGGGGCAGGCCATGGTCGCGCGCGAGCGCCGCCAGTTGCCGGTCGGCCCAGCGCGCCAGCGGGATTGCGGGCCCCTTGGCCTGTGCGTCAGCCGGCAAGGACATCCTTGACCTTGCGGCGCAGGAGCTTGCCCATTTCGTTGTATGGAAGCTCCGACAAGAACACGATTTTCTCGGGCACGCGCGAGGAGCGCAGCCGTGCGCGAACAAGGTCCTTGAGATCCGGCTCGGCAGGCATGTCGTGTCCGTCACGCAGCACGATGGCGACGCCCACGGCTTCGCCCCATTCCACCGAGGGAATCGCGCAGGCGCAGGCATCGGCCACGGCAGGATGGGTCAGCAGCACGTCCTCGATCTCGCCGGGGGACATGTTCTCGCCGCCGCGCACGATCACGTCGTCGGCGCGGCCGGACAGGAAGAGGTAGCCGTGTTCGTCCATGTAGCCGGCATCGCGGGTGGGGAACCAGCCTTGCGCGTCGAGCGCGCTCTTTTCCTTGTATTCTCCCGAGACCTGTTCGCCGCGGACATAGATTTCGCCGGGCTGGCCGGGGCCGAGGGTCTCGCCGTCTTCGCCGCGAATCTCGATCTCCACCGTGGGGATCGGCTTGCCGAGCGAGGTCAGGCGCGCGCGGATCGCGGGGTCCTGGGAGGCGAGCGCCTCGCGGTGATCGTCCGGGCCGAGCAGGGCGACGGTGGAACTGGTTTCGGTGAGGCCGTAGGCATTGGTGAAGCCCGCTTCGGGGAACAGCTCCAGGGCCTTGCGGATCACTTCGAGTGGCATCTTGCCGCCACCATAGGCGATCGCGCGGAGGCTGGATATGCCTGCCGCGCCGGCCTGCTCCATCGCTTCGATGATGCGCGCGAGCATGGTCGGGACGACGAAGGCGTTGGACACCTGTTCGTCCGCGACGAGCGAGAGCCAGCCTTCGGGCGAGAAGGCGGGAAGCATGACGATCCGGCGCAGCGAATAGATCGAGGAGAGCAGGGCTGAAATGCCGGCGATGTGATAAGGCGGCACGACCACGAGCGCGGCATCGCCGGCATCGGCGGTGCCGAATTCCACGGTGCCGAAGATGTACCCCAGCAAGTTGGAATGGCGCAGGATCGCCGCTTTCGGCGCTGCGGTGGTGCCGCTGGTGAAGAGCTGGATCGCCACCCCTTCGCCGGGATCGTATTCGCGCGCATCCTCGGCTGGGACGGTTTCCTGAGCCTTCAGTGAGAACTCTTCTCTGGAAAGCACCGTATGGCCCTGGTCCGCGGCAAGGCGGGTGATGCGCTCCTCGTCCCCGATCACCAGCGCCGGGGCTATGCGGCCGAGCAGGGCGGCAAGATCGGCATCGGGCAGGCGGTAGTTGAGCGGGCAATAGGGCACGCCCGCCAGCGCGGCGCCGAACACGGCGATCACCGCCGCCTCGCTGCTTTCATCGAGCAGCGCGACATATTGAGCATCGCTTTGCCGGATCAGTTCGAAGGCGCCCCGTGCTGCGGCCAGCAGGTCGCCGTAAGTCCACCGCTTGCCCTCGCAGACGAGGCCGACGCGGTCGGGCGCGGCTTCTGCCGCCATTTCGAGGAGGAGGGCGATGTTCATCGGTGAGCGGGGCCTTGCAGCGCTTGCGGGAGAATGCCGGGATCAGTCGGAGGCGGGAAGCGGCTTGGCGTCCTTGACCACCAGCGCCACGCCGTCGACCGAGAGCGAACCCTTTCCGGGCTTCACGCAAAGCAGTTCGTACTTGCCGTCCGCATCGACGTAGCGTTTCCCCATGAGCGTGCCGGCCGAGAAGTCGGCCGCCAGCGGGGCGGCATCGGCGGACTTGGCTTCGTCCATCGGTGCGCCGCCGCATTCGATCGTGCCGTCGGCAGCGCGGATCACCATGACTTCGGTGTCGCAGGCAGCGCTCTTGAGACGGGTTCCAGGCTTCATCTTCTAGGTTCCTTGCAGTCGAATTGTCGGGAGCGGGATCAGGCGATCGCGCCCTTGGACTTGAGATCCTCGATCCGGTCCCAGTCCACGCCCATTTCCATGAGCACGATTTCGGTATGTTCCGAGGCCTGGGGCGAGCGCGTGGTTTCCAGCGCCTCGCCATTGAACTGGACCGGGCCGCGCACCAGTTTCAGCGGCTCTCCGCCGTCGGCGCCCTCGACCTCGATCAGCATGTCGTTGGCGAGCGCCTGCTCGTCGCTGGCCAGTTCGAGCAAGTTGAGGATCGGCGCCCACTGGCCCTTCAGCGTCTTCAGATGCTCCCGCCAATAGGCGAAGGGCTTCTCGGCGAAAGCGGCGACCAGGATGTCGCTGGCGGCCTTGGAGTGCTCGATCAGGCTGAGCACATCCTGGAAGCGCGGATCGTCCGCGGATTCGGGCCGGCCGACATGTTCGAAGGTGTCGCGAATGAGCCCGGTCGGGCTGACCATGCACAAGTTGATGGTGCGATTGTCGGACGTCCAGAAATTGCCCATGAAGGGATTCTTGGCACCGCCGCCCGAGCTGGGCATCGCGTTCTTGGTGATCACGCCGGTCTCGACGGCCTGCGCGATGTTCGCGCCCGAGGCCCAGGCCGCGGTGCTCATCAGCGAGACGTCGAGTTCCGCGGCCTCGCCGGTCTTCTCGCGGTGGAAGAGTGCGGCGGAGATGCCGCCGGCAATGAACATGCCGCCGATCGAATCGCCGAAGGCGGGCATCCCCTGGGAGAGCGGACCGGGCAGTTCGGGCGGGGTCATGCAATCGGCAATGCCGCTGCGCGACCAGAAGGCGGTGCCGTCGAAGCCGCCTTTTTCGCGCTCGGGTCCCTTGTCGCCCCAGGCACTGCCGCGCGCATAGATGATGTTCGGATTGGCGGCGCGGATGTGCTCGACGTCGAAGCGGTTCTTCTGGCGTACCTGCGGAAGGTAGTTGGTGAGAAACACGTCGCAGTGCTTCGCCATTTCGTAGAGCAGTTCCTGGCCTTCCGCGGTCGAGAGGTCGATGCCGACGCTGCGCTTGCCGCGATTGGGATGCTCGAACAGCGTATGGCGCAAGGGATCGAGCTGGACGCCGCCCATGTTGAGGAAGCCGCGCTGGGTATCGCCGCGCACGGGATGCTCGATCTTGATGACGTCCGCGCCCCAGTCGGCCAGGATCGCTCCGGCGGCCGGTGTGAATGTGAACTGCGCCACTTCGAGGACGCGCACCCCCTGCATCACCTTAGTTGCCATCGTCTGCCTGTCCCCGCTCATCGCTGAAAATTCTGTTATCGCTATGAAATCTTCGGCGAAGAGTGCCCGAGAGGCCCGGATTTCCGCCTCCGCCGAGGCTTCATTCGATTTGAGCGCAAAGGTGGGGGCTGGCAACCCGCGCCTCATCGTGCCCACGATCAAGCCTGCCAATTGCTGCGCCCTCCGCCTGTGCGATGCCTTCCTGCGCTGCATTGCAACATGATCCGGCTGGTGGATGGATCGCCGTGTGCAGTTGCAAAAAAGTTTTGATCGGTGCTGAAAATGCAATTGACTATCTGTTCAACAACTCCTAACCTAGGTTAGTAAGTTGAGAGAACCTCGACACCAACCTCGATTTTTTGGAGATGCCTGAGATGAACAAGTTCGTTGCCCTTGCCGCTGCTGCCGCTGTCGCCACCTTCGGCATCGTTCCGGCCGCTTTCGCCGAAACCACCCAGTCGGTTCGTGCCGTCACCGAAGAGGCCGCCGCGCCGCTCGACCTGACTGCCGGCAAGATGCTCTATGGTGCCAATGGCTACCGTCTGGCGCCGATCTACCGCGTTGCCGCAGACGGCAATCCGCAGGTCATCCTGAACGGCCGCCTCGTCACGGTCCCTGCCGCCAGCCTGACGGCCGTCGACGGCAAGCTGACCACCTCGCTGTCGAAGAAGGACATTGCCGCGGCCAAGTAAGCCGGGCGCAATAGCCAAGAAAAAAGGGCGGCTCCTGCGAGCCGCCCTTTTTTTGTGCCTGCCGTATTGATCGGTCCGGCCTGAGGAAATGGCGCTCAGTCGCGGCTGATATTGTCGTAGATGCGGTTCATGTAGCTGCGCAGCTGCTCGATCTCGCTTTCCGAAAAGCCTTGGAACATGCGTTCCTCGCGCTCATTGGCGATCTCTCCCAGCTGGTCGAGCAGGGGCTTTGCCTCGTCGGTCAGGTAGACCGCGCGTGCCCGGCGATCGTCGGCGCGGTCGCGGCGCTCCAGCAGGCCTTCCGCGCAGAGCCGGTCGATCAGCCGTCCGGCGGAGGCTTCCGACATTTCCAGGTATTCCGCGATGATGCGCTGCGTCGAGCCGGGATGGCGCGAAACCACCGCGATCATCGCCCATTGCGAGCGGGTCACGTTGAGAACGGCCACCTTGCGGTCGAAATTGCTGCGCTGAAGCCGGGAAATCACCGTCATGCGCAGGCCGACCTGGCGACGGGGACTGATGTCGGGGTCGTTGAAAGCCTCGCCCAGTCTGCCGGTCAGCTTTTCTTCCGCGTCGGTTGCCACTCAATACTCCTGCTTCGTTCCGGCGTTCAGACGCGCTCTATGACGATCGCCGGCGCCATGCCGCCCGCAGCGCACATGGTGATGAGGCCATAGCGGCCCCCGGTGCGCTCCAGTTCGTCAAGCGCGGTGCCGATAAGGATCGCCCCGGTCCCGGCGATGGGATGGCCCAGCGCGATCGAACCTCCATTCGGATTGACCTTCGCGCGGTCCAGGTCAAGGTCGCGGATGAATTTCTCGACCACCACGGCGAAGGCTTCGTTCACTTCCCAGACGTCGATCTGGTCCTTGGTCAGCCCGGCTTTTGCCAGCACCTTGTTGGCCGCCGGCACGGGGCCGTTGAGCATGAGGGTAGGGCAGTCTCCCGTCTCGGCCATGGCGACGATGCGCGCACGCGGCCTGAGGCCGTGCTTCTCGGCATAGTCCTTTGACGCCAGCAGGATCGCCGAGGCGCCGTCCACGACGCCGGACGATATGCCCACATGGTGGATCGGCTTGACGTCGAGATCGGGATAGACCTGCCTGATCAGTTCTACATAAGTCTTGCCGCCCGGCACGGAAGGCATGTCGAAGAACATCTTGAAGGCGGGCTTGAGCTGGGCGAGGCTTTCGGCCGTGGTGTCCGGGCGCGGGTATTCCTCATGGTCCAGGATGACATTGCCCTGATCGTCGCGGACCACGATGGTGGACTTGTCGAACCGGCCCTCTGCGATGGCCTGCGCGGCGCGGCGCTGGCTCTCGACGCCGAGCGCTTCCAGTTCCGCGCGGCCGATGCCTTCCATCGCCGCGATCGCATCGGCGGCGACGCCCTGGTTGGTCTGCGGATGCCTGGCCTGAAGCCGCGGATTGCCGGCGCCCATGCCCGCGCTGCCCAGCCCGGCCTCGCGCAACTTCATGCCATGGGCATTGGCGTAGGAGAGCATGTCCATCCCGCCGGCCACCATGAGATCCGACATGCCCGACATGATCATTGCGGAGGCGAGGCTGGTCGCGGTGAGGCTGGAGCCGCAGAAGCGGTTGAGCGTGACGCCGCCGGCCCGGATGTCGTAGCCGGCATCGAGCGCGGCCATGCGGCCGATGTCGCCGCCCTGAAGGCCGATGGCCGCCGAAACGCCCCAGATCACGTCGTCCACATCGGCCGTGTCGATGCCGTTGCGGTCCTTCAGCGCAGCCAGCACCGTGGCGGACAAGTGTTCCGGGTGCATGGCGGACAGCGCGCCCTTGCCCATCTTGCCGATGCTGCGCGGGGTGCGGACGGCGTCGATGATATAGGCGTCGGTCACGGTCTGCTCTCCTCGAAAATCCGCGCGGATCGGGCTTGCCTGCGCGCTTTGTCCGGGGTGATGCTGGCCCGGCCGGGGAATTGCAATTGGCGGCACGGCTCCTATCGCCTTGGCGATTGCCGCTGCGCCCAAGCATATCGTGGGGGCGGGGCCGGGTGCGAGGAAGGGGCCTGTTCGGTCAGCCGCCTTGACGCTGCGGCCACCCTCGCCATCATCTCCAGACAGAAAAATGCGAAAGGGCGGGCATGACGGGATTGGAACGGGCGGAGCAATCGGGGGGCGCCTTCGCACCTTTGCGCGAACCCACGTTCCGGCGGATCTGGACGGCCAGCCTGTTCTCGAATTTCGGACAGCTCTTCCTGGGCGTCGGCGCGGCCTGGGAAATGACGCGGCTCAGCAATTCGCCGAGCATGGTCGCGCTGGTGCAATCGGCGATGATGTTGCCGCTCGTCCTGGTGACGCTGCCTGCGGGCGCCATCGCCGACATGTTCGACCGTCGCCGCATCGCCATGACGGGCCTGACGTTCAGTGCGATCTGCGCGGCGGTGCTGGCGGTGGTGGCATTCCTCGGCCTGATCACGCCGTGGCTGCTGCTGTTGTTCTGCGCGCTGATCGGGGGAGGGGTCGCGCTCTATTCGCCGTCCTGGCAAGCGTCGATTCCCGAGCAGGTGTCGCGCGCGCATCTGCCTGCGGCGGTGGCTCTGGGGACGATCAGCTACAATGTCGCGCGCAGCTTCGGACCGGCCCTCGGCGGCCTGATCGTGGTGATCTACGGGGCCAAGGCTGTTTTCGGCATGACCTCGCTGCTCTATCTGCCGCTGCTGTTCGCCTTCTTCCTCTGGCGCCGCCGCCATGCACCTTCGCGGCTGCCGCCCGAGCGGATGGACCGCGCGATCATCGGCGGCGTTCGCTATGCGCTCCACGCCCCGGCGATCCGCACGGCGCTGGTGCGCGTGCTGGTCTTCGGCCTGAGCACGGCGACGGCCTCTGCCCTGGCGCCGCTGATCGCGCGGGACCTGCTGCACGGCGATGCGTCCACGTTCGGTGTGCTGCTCGGCGCGCAAGGCGTGGGCGCGGTGGCCGGCGCGCTGTTCGTCAGCCGCATCCGCGAGGCGATCTCGACCGAGTTGGCCGTGCGGATCTTCGCCATCGGGACCGGGCTGGCGCTTGTTGCGATCGGCATGAGCCATGACATCGTGGTGACCTGCGCGGCATTCCTGATCGTGGGCGCCTGCAATATCCTGACCGTCGCCATGCTCAACGTGACCGTGCAGCTCTCCGCGCCGCGCTGGGTGACGGCGCGGGCGCTCTCGCTGTTTTCCTCGGCCATCACCGCCGGAATCGGGCTGGGTGCCTGGGCCTGGGGCGAAGTGGCGGCGGGGTGGAGCGTGGCCTTTGCGCTGGTGGCTTCGGGCATCGCCGTTGGCGCGACCGCGCTGCTCGGACTGCTCATGCCCATCGGCGGCGACCAGGCCGATACCGAGGAAGTGCCGCTGGGCCACGAGCCCGCTGTGGGCATGGCCCTGACATTGCGGTCCGGGCCAGTGGTGATCGAGGTGGACTACGACGTCGATCCCGAACGCGCGCGGGACTTCTATGCAGTGATGATGAAAATGCAGTCGATGCGCAAACGCAACGGCGGCTTCGAATGGTCGCTTGCGCGGGACATCGCCGATCCCGCGCTCTGGACGGAGCGCTACCACTGCCCGACCTGGGGCGACTACTTGCGCCTGCGCGACCGCTTCACCCAGGCCGATATCGAGCTTCAGACCCAGGCCGATGCGTTCAACCGCTCCCACCAGGGCAACCGGGTGCGGCGCCGGCTGGAGCGGCCGTTCGGCTCGGTGCGATGGAAAGCCGATTCGCCCGACCCGCAGCAGGATACCGTCAGCTGGATGGCGCCCTGAACCCGCCGTTCCCATCCGGGGATTGCGGGAGTTCATGACCAGCGGCCAAGTCCGCACGAGACAAGAAACGGGAGAGAAGCGATGGAAGGCCGAAACTGGCGCGTCATCCAGTGGGCGACGGGCAATGTGGGCAGCCGCGCCTTGCGCACGGTGATCGAGCATCCCCGCATGGACCTTGTGGGGCTCTGGGTCAGCTCGCCCGAAAAGGTGGGCAAGGATGCAGGCGAACTCTGCGGATTGCCGCCCACGGGCGTGAAGGCCACCAATTCGCTGGACGAACTCGCGGCGCTCGATGCGGACTGCGTACTCTATATGCGGCAGGGCACCGACTGGGACGAGATCTGCACGCTGCTCGCATCGGGCAAGAACGTGGTCACCACGCGCGGCGACTTCCACAATCCCGCGCGGATGGACCCTGCACTTCGCGCACGGGTGGAGGAGGCCTGCCGCTCGGGCCAGACCTCGATCTACAGCACCGGATCGAGCCCCGGCTTCGTGACGGAAGCCCTGGCGATCCCGCTCCTGTCGCTCCAGCGTACGCACGGGCTACTGACCATTGACGAATATGCCGACGTCTCCAGCCGCAATTCGCCCGAGATGCTGTTCCAGGTCATGGGTTTCGCAGCGCCGATGGCGCCATTCGACCAGCGCCGGGCCGAGCATCTCAAGGGCGATTTCGGCAGCTCGCTGTCGCAGATTGCCGATGCCGTGGGCCTCAAGGTGGACGAGATCGAGGCGGTGGGCGAACTCTCGCCGACCCTCAAGGACCTGACGATCGCGGCGGGCACCGTCCCGGCCGGCACCGTCGGCGCGATGCGCACCACGATCACCTGCAAGAGCGGCGGCCGCCCGGTCATGCGGTTCCGCGCGAACTGGTATGTGACGACCGAGATCGAGCATGATTGGGACCTGCGCGAATCCGGATGGCGGATCACCACCGAGGGGGACACGCCGGTGAAGGTGGACATCACGTTCCCGGTCGCGGAGGAAGACTATGCCGCCTACACGCCGGGGTTGACGGCGCACCGGCCGGTCAATGCCATTCCCGCCGTCTGCGCTGCACCGCCGGGTATCCGCACGACGTCCGACTTGCCGCAGATCCTGCCGATCTACGGTTAGGGTCGAGAATCGCCGATGCGTGCCTGATCACACGGCCGAGAAGGCGCGGTTGCGGAACAGCGCGACCGCGTCCTTCGCGGACATCGGCCGTCCATAGTAATAGCCCTGGATCTTGCGGCAGCCGAGCTTGCGGATCATCTCGACTTCCTTTTCGGTCTCAGCGCCTTCCGCGGTCGTCGACATGTCGAGGCTGTCGGCCATGGCGACCACGGCGCGGATGATCGCCAGGCTTTCGGCATTGCCGGTGGCGGCGCCCTGCACGAAGGAGCGGTCGATCTTGATGGTCGAAAACCGCAACTTGCGCAGGTAGCCGAGCGAGGAATAGCCGGTGCCGAAATCGTCGAGCGCCACCTTGCAGCCCAGCGCCATGATCTTTTCGAGCGCGGAACGGGCGAGGGTGGCATCGCGCAGGAAGATGCTTTCGGTCACTTCCAGTTCGAGGCGCGCGGCCGGAAGCCCGCTTTCGGTGAGGGCGGAGACGACGCTGGTCACGAAATTCGGGTCGAGCAGTTGCTCGCCCGAGACATTCGCGGCCACGCGCACATGGTCCGGCCAGTTCATCGCTTCCCGGCAGGCTTCGCGCAGCACCCATTCGCCGATCGGGATGATCAGCCGGGTATCCTCCGCCAGGGGGATGAACTTCACCGGGCTGACCGCGCCGTGTTCCTTGCTGTTCCAGCGCAGCAGGGCCTCGAAGCTGACGACGGTTTCGTTCTGGGTATCCACCACGGGCTGGAAGTTGAGCGTGAACTCCTTGCGTTCCAGCGCCGAGCGCATGGACGATTCCAGCTTTCGGCGTTCCTCGGCGCGGGTGTGAAGCGCGGGTTCGTAAGTGAAATGGGCGTTGCCGCCTTCGTCTTTCGAGCGGTAGAGCGCGAGATCGGCATTGCGCATCAGCGTTTCCACTGCATCGCCGTCGCGCGGGCCGATGGCCGAGCCGATCGAGGCGCCCACGAACAGCGTATGGTGATCGACCTGGTAGGGCTGCGAGAGGCTCTGGATCACGCGCTGCGCCACGCGCTTGACGTAGTCGAGATCGGTGGCATCGCGGATGACGATGGCGAATTCGTCACCGCCCAGACGGCCGCAGACCTCGCGTTCCGTCATCTGTTCCTTCAGGCGCTCCGCCACGCGGGCCAGAAGCTGGTCGCCGACGTGATGCCCCAGGGTGTCGTTGATCGCCTTGAAGCGATCGAGGTCGATCATCAGGAACGCGCAGCGCATGCGCCACTGCGAAGCGTGGGAGAGTGCTTCGCCGAGGGCTTCGCCCAGCATCAGGCGATTGGGCATGCCGGTCAGCGGGTCGTACCGCGCGAGCCAGGCGATCTTGTCGGAGTTCTCGCGTGCTTCGGTCACATCGGAGCCGACGCCGTGGAACCCGTCGAACTGGCCGGTTTCGTCCACGTTCGGCGTTCCGGACAGCTCCCACCAGCGCGCCTTGCCTGACAGGGTGACGCGAATGAGCAAGTTGGAGAAGCTTTCGCGGCGCTTCAATCGTTCGGCCAGATCGTGAAGGCTTGCGGGGAAATCGCCGGTTTCCCAGTTCGCGCCGGCAATGAGCTGAAGGAACGGCAACCCTTCGATCTCGCGCGGTTGCTTGCCGAGCGCGAAGGCGAAACGCGGCGAGACGGCGCGGACCCGGCGGGTGGTGTCGATCTGCCAGAGCCAGTCGGCCTCGCCTTCCTCGAATTCGCGCAGCAGCAGCGAGACCACTTCGTCCCGCTCGACCATGCCCGCTTCGGCCACTTTGCCGGTAAGGAACTGCCGGGCGGACTGGATGGCGCCGGCCACGACCACGGCGATGAAGGCGGAAGCGACCAGCGCGACGTCGTAGAGGCCGAGCGCGAGGAAACAGGCGATGGCGGAACCGCCGGCAAGCCCGGTGAAGACGAGTGTGCCCATCGGCACGCCCGGGATCAGCACTGCGAAAGCCGTCATCAGCATCGCCAGGACGGTCCAGAGCTTCACTTGCACGTCCGCAGCCAGGAACGGCCCGAAGCCGCAGACCGGGATCGACCAGACCAGGCCCTTGACGATGGTTGCCGCCAGATAGGCGCGGGCCTCGCCGGGCCGCAGGTTCCGTCCCTCGGCTGCGGAAACGGCGTTGTCGATTCGGGCACCGTACCAGGCCGCGGCGCAGACGAGCACGGCCCAGCCCAGGATCAGCCGGGGATCGAGGCGCGGCGCCAGCAGTCCGGCGGCGGCCAGCATGGCGGCGAACTGCGTGACGAATCGGGCGACAGGCGCGCGGGAAAGGCACGAATATTGAATGCCGCGCAGACGCGCCCAATCCCCCTCCGCCGGCTGGGTCAGCCCAAGGATAGCGGAGACTGGCAGCTCCTTCGGGAGCGGTTGAGTGGGTTGCGACCGCTTTCTCACGCGGAGAGCCTATCGGGTGAAGGTTAGCGCGGAGTAAACCATCAGGCTGTTTTCAGGCGTCGTGCAAGATGGCCGGCAGCCGGGAAAATGCGCGCTGCCGCCATGATGGCCGCCGGGCTTCGGCTCGACCTGCGGCAAGGTCGAGCCGAAACGGCCTCTATTCGACGGTCACGCTCTTGGCGAGGTTGCGCGGCTGGTCGACGTCGGTGCCCTTCACGCAGGCGACGTGGTAGGCCAGCAGCTGCACCGGGACCGCATAGACCAGCGGGGCGATGAGCGGGTGGACGCGGGGCATCTCGATCGTGGCAATGCAGCCTTCGCCGGCTTCGGCAATGCCTTCGGCGTCCGAGATCAGCACGACCTTGCCGCCGCGCGCGCGCACTTCCTGCATGTTGCTGACGGTCTTCTCGAACAGCGGGCCGGAGGGGGCGAGGACGATCACCGGCACGGCTTCGTCGATGAGGGCGATGGGTCCGTGCTTCATTTCGCCCGAGGCGTAACCTTCGGCGTGGATGTAGCTGATTTCCTTCAGCTTCAGTGCGCCTTCCAGAGCCAGCGGATAGTCGGGGCCCCGGCCGAGGTAGAGCACATCGCGCGCCGGTGCGATCAGATGCGCCATGGCGGCGATCTCTTCGTCGAAGGCAAGCGCGGCGTTGAGGCTGGCAGGCGTTTGCAGCAGGTGGTGGACGACGTCCATCTCCTCGGCCCGGTCCATGCGCCCGCGCTTGACGGCGAGGTGCGCGGCCAGCGCCGCCAGCACGGCGAGCTGGCACGAGAAGGCCTTGGTGGAGGCCACGCCGATTTCCGGCCCGGCGTGAGTCGGCAGCAGCAGGTCGGCCTCGCGCGCCATCGTGCTGGTGGGCACGTTGACGACGACGGCGATCGTCTGCCCGGCCGCCTTGCAATGCTTGAGCGCGGCGAGCGTGTCCGCCGTCTCGCCCGATTGCGAGATGAACAGGGCCAGGCCGCCCGGCTCCAGCACGGGGTCGCGGTAGCGGAATTCGGAGGCCACATCGATGTCGACCGGCAGGCGGGCGAAGGTTTCGATCCAGTATTTCGCCACCATGCCCGCATAGAAGCTGGTGCCGCAGGCGACGATGGTGATGCGCTTGATCGCGGAAAGGTCGAAATCGATCTGCGGCAGTGCGACCGACTGGTCCACCTGGTGGATGTAGCTGCGCAGCGTCTGCGCCACCACGGTCGGCTGCTCGAAGATCTCCTTCTGCATGAAGTGGCGGTAATTGCCCTTCTCGATGGCGACGGCCGAGGCACCCGAGGAGACGATCTCGCGCTCCACCGGGTTGTTGTCGGCATCGAAGATCTGCGCGCCTTCGCGGGTGATGACGACCCAGTCGCCCTCGTCGAGATACGTGATGCGCTGGGTGAGGGGGGCCAGGGCGAGGGCGTCCGAACCGAGGTAGGTCTCGCCTTCGCCGTAGCCGACGACCAGCGGCGAGCCGAGGCGGGCGCCGATCAGCAGGTCGGGGTGCTGGCGGAAGGCGATCGCAAGCGCGAAGGCGCCGCGAAGCTGCGGGAGGACGACTTTCACGGCCTCTTGCGGGGAAAGCCCGGCCTCGACCTGTTCGGACACGAGGTGGGCTACCACTTCGGTGTCGGTCTGGCTCTCGAAAGTGCGGCCGCGCGATTCGAGGGCTTCGCGCAGCGGCTTGAAGTTCTCGATGATGCCGTTGTGGACCAGCGCCAGGTGCTCGGTGGCGTGGGGGTGCGCGTTGGCGGCCGTCGGCGCGCCGTGTGTGGCCCAGCGGGTGTGGGCGATGCCGATCAGGCCCGGTGCGGGATCGCGGGCAAGCTCGTTCACGAGATTGACCAGCTTGCCCTGCGCGCGGCGGCGGATCAGCTGGCCGTTCTCTACCGTGCAGACGCCCGCGCTGTCATAACCGCGATATTCCATGCGCCGAAGACCGTCGACCAGTCGATCCGCGACTTCTTCCTTGCCGACGATGCCGATGATTCCACACATTGCGCTTGCGTTACCTTAGTTCGAGCCGAAACTGGCGTGCCGTTACACCGATAATGGTTGGCGTTTGGTGGCGCCACCATGAAGGCTTGGTAATGTGTGCAAATCGGATGGGTTTTCGGATGTAATCCGAAGCGGTCAATCGTCCCCGCCGATCATCGCCGCAAGGCCGCCTACGGCGCCGAGGCCGAGCATGGTGCTCTCCCCGCGGTTCTGCCCGCCGTAAGGCACGGCGGCAGCCATCATCCGCCCGGCCAGACGCGAGAAGGGCAGGGACTGGATCCAGACGCGCCCGGGCCCGCGCAGCCGCGCGAAGAACACGCCCTCGCCGCCGAAGATCATCGACTTGACCGAACCGGCCCGGATCACGTCGAAGTCGATGCCCGCGGTGAAAGCGGCAACGCAGCCGGTATCGATGTGAAGTTCCTCGCCCGCGGCCAGGGTGCGTTCGATCACGGTGCCGCCCATCTGCACGAAGACCCAGCCATCGCCTTCGAGGCGCTGCATGATGAAGCCTTCGCCGCCGAACAGGCCGGTCATGATCTTCTGCTGGAAGTGCACCCCGATCGAGACCCCGCGCGCGGCGCAAAGGAAGGCGTCCTTCTGGCAGATCAGGCGGCCGTCCACGTCATCCAGCTTGATCGGCAGGATCGAGCCGGGGATCGGCGCGGCGAAGGCCACGCGGGCCTTGCCGCGGCCCTCATGGGTGAAGACGGTGGTGAACAGGCTCTCGCCCGTGACCAGCCGCTTGCCCGCGCCGAGCAGCTTGCCCATGAAACCGCCGCCCTGCTGCTCGGAGCCGTCTCCGAACACGGTAGACATGGCGATCGACGAATCCTTCCACACCATCGCTCCTGCCTCCGCAACCGCGCTTTCGCCGGGATCGAGCTCGATCTCCACGAACTGCAGCTCGTGGCCCTTGATCTCGAAATCGACATCGTCCGCGATCGCGGAATTTCGGCTGTGGCTCCAGGGGTTGTTGGACATGGATACTCCGTAGGCGGGAAAGATTCGGTGCCTGATATCTGGGTTTCGTGAAAGTTCTTGTCAAACCGCGTCCGTCGGATAGTCTGCAGGCTTCGACGAACACTGTTCCGACGACAATCGACCGGCAAAGACCGGCATACGATCGGTGTTCCTGGAGAGGATGTTCCTGGAGAGGATCGGCCGATGAACTTCATCAAGAAGTCGGTTTCATTTACTTCTATCGGTCTGGCCGGTGCTGTTGTCGGGATGGTCGCTACGGCCGGTTCCGGAGCTGCTTTCGCGCGTGACATCGGCGGCAGTGCCGCGGTGGTGAACACGGCGCTTCATGTCGAGAGCCAGAACGGCGTCAGCAAGGGCTTTGCCCTGATCCGTGCCGGCAAGCCCGCGCAGGCGGTAAAGATGTTCGATTCGGTGATCCTGGCCAGCGAGCAGGCGCTGAGCGGCGATGCCCGCCCGCGGCTCTGCCAGTCCCAGGCTGCGGATGCGCCGGTGGCCGCGGGCAAGGCGGTCGCGGTGAGCAGCGCCGTCTGCGATGCGCACTTTGGCAAGGGCTTCGCGCTCGTCGATCTCGGCCGGGGCGACCTTGCCGAGGGCGAGCTGCGGCGCGCCACGGAGCTGGCGCCGGACAATGCGCATTTCGCCAACGAATATGCGGAACTGTTCAAGTCCCGCCGTGAATGGCAGCGCTCTTACGATCTGTTCTCCCATGCCTGGGCGCTGGTGGACAAGGACGCCAAGGGTACTGACGCATCGGTGGCGGCGCGCGCGCTGCGCGGGATGGGCTACAACAAGATCGAGATGGGCCAGTTGGACGATGCCGCCAAGCTGTTCCGCCAGTCGCTCGATTACGATCCGAGCAACGCCGGCGCCAAGAGCGAACTGGACTTCATCGCCCAGAAGCAGGCCATCGGCGCCTGATCGGCCGGTTTCCTCGCAGACATGACGACGGGCGGTCCATGACCGCCCGTTTTCGCATCAGCCTGCCGACTTTTCGGCTTTTTTCTTCTTCATCGCATCGTGGAAACGGTCGGCCCAGCCGGGCTTGACCAGTTGTTCGCCGCGCACCAGCCGCAGCTCGCCGTCAGCGACGTCGCGGGTGACCGTGCTGCCGGCCGCGACGATGGCGTCGGCACCGATCTTGACCGGGGCGACGAGGGCGCTGTTCGAGCCGATGAAGGCGCGCTCGCCGATGACGGTCCGGTGCTTGAAGTAGCCGTCGTAATTGCAGGTGATGGTGCCTGCGCCGAGGTTGGCCTTGGCGCCGATCGTGGCATCGCCCACGTAAGTCAGGTGGTTGGCCTTGGCGCCTTCGCCCAGTTCGGCGTTCTTCACTTCGACGAAGTTGCCGACCTTGGCGCCCTTGCGCAGCACCGCGCCGGGGCGCAGCCTGGCGTAGGGACCGATGGCGACACCGCTTTCGAGGGTCGCGCCTTCGAGGTGCGAAAAGGCGTGGATGACGACATTGTCCGCCACGGTCACGCCGGGGGCAAAGACCACGTTGGGCTCGATGGTGACATCGCGGCCGAGCACGGTGTCCCAGGCGAAGAACACCGTTTCGGGTGCGATCAGGGTCACGCCGTCCGCCATGGCGGCGATGCGGCGCCGGGCCTGCCAGCGGGCTTCGGCCTCGGCCAGTTCGCCGCGGCTGTTGATGCCGCCCACTTCATCGGGATCCGGCGTGACGATCACCGCGCAGGCCCGTCCTTCGAGCGTCGCCACATTGACGATGTCGACCAGGTAATATTCGCCCTGGGCATTGTCGTTGCCGACACGGGCGAGCAGGTCGAACAGGTCTGCCGACTTCACTGCCATCAGCCCGGAATTGCAGAGGCGGCAGGCGCGCTGCTCTTCGGTGGCGTCCTTGTATTCCACCATCATCGCGATGCGCCCGTCGTCATGGGCGAGCACGCGGCCATATTGCAGCGGCTCGTCCGGCTCGAACCCGAGCACGACGACGGCCGGCGAATCGTCGGCATGGAGCCGGTCGATCATCGCGCGCATCGTTGCGGTGCTGACGAAAGGCACGTCGCCGTAGAGAATCAGCACGTCGCCCGCGAATCCCGAAAGCGCCGTTTCGGCCTGCTGCACCGCATGTCCGGTGCCGAGCTGGGGTTCCTGAACGGCAATCGCCGCGCGGCCGCCAAGGGCCTTTTCCAGCTGTTCGCGGCCGTGCCCGGCCACCACCACCTGCCGCTCTGGCGCCAGCGCTGCTGCACTTTCGAGCAGGTGTTCCAGCATCGGCCGCGCGGCTATGGGATGGAGAACCTTGTGCAAGTCACTCTTCATGCGAGTGCCCTTGCCGGCAGCGAGAACGACGATAGCGAGGGGCGTTGAATGTTCGACCATGTGCATCACTTGCCAGCAAATTGTTGCGGTTTCCACAGCGACAAGCCACTGATCGGGGAATGACGGACTTCCCTTTCGATATCGTCGGTTTCGATCTGGACGGAACCCTGCTGGATTCGCTCGGCGATCTGGCCGTAGCCCTCAACCATGCCTTGTCTCTGGAGGGGCGCCCGGCGATTCCCTTCGATGCCGTGCGCGACCTTGTGGGCGGCGGCGCCAAGAAGATGCTGGCCCGGGGGCTGGAAGTCACCGGCGGTCCGGTTTCGGACGCGCGGCTAAGCGCGCTGCACCAGGCGCTGATCGATTTCTACAGCGACCATGTCGCCGTGCAGACCCGGCTCTATCCGGGCGGAGAGGCCATGCTCCAGGGGCTGGCGGCGCGCGGCGTCAGGATCGCGGTGGTGACCAACAAGCTGGAGCACCTGGCCGTGAAGATATTCGCGGAGCTGGGCCTTTCGCATCATTTCTTCACGGTGATCGGCGGCGATACGCTCGGCCCCGGCCGGGCCAAGCCGAAACCGGATCTGATCGAACTCATGCTGGAGCGGGCCGGCAGCGCCGACAGGCCCATCCGCGCGGCCTTCGTCGGCGATACCACATACGATACCGGCGCGGCGGCCGCTGCGGGCATTCCCTGCGTGGCAGTGAGCTTCGGCTTCAACGATCGCCCGGCGCAGGAGCTTGGCGCGGCCGCCGTGATCGACCACTTCGACGAACTGATCCCCACGCTCGAACGCATCGGCGCGGCCGCGGAAGCGGTGTGATCGCAACGCCCCGCCGATAAGCGGGGCGCCGGCGGCCCTGGGCATACCGGGCGGCTTGTCCGCTCCCGGCAATCGTGCGAGCCCTCGCTCGACAAGAGCGGGAGAGAAACGCGATGCCGACGCCGGGTGAGAAACTGCGCGCGCTGATCGAGAACGGTGAGCACTTCGTCGCGGCCGAGGCCTATTCGGCCCTGACCGGGCGCATCGTCGAGCATGTCGGCTTCAAGGCGGCCTATCTTGGCGGCCATGCCTGCTCGGCGTTTCATTATGCGGTGCCGGACAACGGCGTGTTCAGCCAGGTCGAGATGATCGAGCAGTCCGCCCGGATCGCGCAGGCCATCGACATCCCGCTCATCGTCGACGCGGATACCCTGGGCGAGACGGTGGCCGACGCCTATCATTTCACGCGCCGTTACGCCGCGGCCGGGATCGCGGGCTACCATGTCGAGGACGAGGTCAATCCCAAGCATTCCAAGCATGTGAACGGTCTCTGTTCGGTCGAGGACATGCAGCTGCGAATCGAGGCCGGGGTGAAGGGACGGGGTGATTCCGGTCTGGTCATCATCGCGCGCTGCGACGAACTCTATACCAGCGCCAATGGCGGCGGCGGGGGCGGATCGGTCGAGGAAGCCATCCGCCGCGGCCACGCTTATGCCGAGGCCGGCGCCGATGCCATCGTCTTCGCCAGCGCACCGCCCGAGCAGCAGGCCGAAGTGATCCCGCACATGACCATCCCGGTCTGCACGCTGGGCTTCAACCTGCCTGACACGGCCTTCACCCTCTCCACCGCCTGGGGCTGGGTCTCGGCTGCGGTGGGCCATCTTGCCATGGCCCGCGAGCTGATGGAAACCGGCGCGGTGAAAAGCGCGATGAACGCTTTCACCAACTTCCCGGAAAAATACGACCTGATCGACCAAAGCCTCTACGACGACCTCATCGCCGAATGGGCGGAGCGCACCGGCCGGCCCACCCGCCCCAACCACGCGCGCTAGAGGGGGGCTGCACTGGCCTTGCAGTTCGGGCGGGCGCTTAAAGCCCGATCCCTCAAGGCCTGGGCGATTCGGCGCCCTCGGGCAAGGCCAGGACCTCCAGGCCCTCGTTCGGATCGAGATAGCGCTGTGCCATCGTCTGGAGGTCTCCGGCCGTGATCCTGATCAGCCGCTCGCGGGCCTGGGTGAAGCGGGCGATGCGGTCGGGCTGGCTCTGCGCGCGGTCGACCAGCGAGAGCCAGGTCGCGTTGCCTTTCAGTGCGTTCTGGTAGGCTTCGAGCAGGGGGGCGCGGGCGCGCTGCAGCACGTCGTCGCTGACGGGCGCGGCGCGGAGATCGAGCAGGACCTTGCGGATCGCCTCGCGGCTGGCGGGAACGTCGGCAACGTCGATCGAGGCGGCGATGGCGAACGTGCCGTAACCCTTCCAGTAATGCGACAGCGAGCTGCCGGCCGAGGGTGAATAGGCCTTGCCCAGGGCTTCGCGCAGACTGTCGGTCAGCTCGATGCGGACGACACGCTCGAGCATTTCCAGCCTGAGCGTGTCGAGCGGGTCCGAATCGTCGCGCGTGGGCCAGGTCAGCCGCAACAGGGCCTGATCGGCAGGGCCGGTGTGGCGAACCACCCGGGCGCTGCGGTCTGCCGTGAAGGTGCGCTGCGGCTGTTCGTCATAAGCCCGGAACGCCGCTTCACGCGGCGGGAGAGCGCCCAGCGTCCCGGCCACGAAGGCGATGGCCTTGTCCTCGTCGAAATCGCCGACGAGGCCCACTTCCACGGCGCCATGGGCAAGGCGATCCGAAATGCTCTTCTGCAGCCGGGCATAAGTCAGCCGCCGATAGGTCTCGACCGGCTGGAGGCTGAAGCGCGGGTCGTTGTCGGAAACGATGCGGCCAAGATCCGCGCTCATCGCCGAGGACGGCGTGGCGCGAAGCCGGGCGAAAGTGTTGTTCACCTGCTGGCGGTACTGCACTTCACCCTCTGCGCGGTATCCGGGATCGGTGACCAGGGCGGTGAGCAGCTGAAGTTGCAGTTCCAGGTCGCGCGGGGTGGTGACCGTCTGTGCGTCGAAACTGGCCGTGCTGCTCGACAGGCCGAAGCCCAGCGTATGGCCCGCCATGATGCTGTCCAGATCGTCGCGGCTGTGCTTGCCGAGGCCGCCCTTTTCGAGCCAGCCCACCATATCCGTGGCCAGGGGGTCGTCCCGCGTCTCCAGCATGTCGCCACCGTCGATGGAGAGGCTGACGCGCACGCGATCCTTTTCCAGTTCGGTCTGCTTGAGATTGAGCATGACGCCGTTGGAAAAACGCAGCTCGCGAATGCCCAGCAGGGGATCGCGGGTATCGCTGACGACCGCGCCGGGCGTGCCGAAGGCGGTATAGCCGAAGTTCGCGGCTGCGGCCGCGTTTTCGCGAGGCACGGGGCCGCGCATGGCTTGCTGCCAGGCGCTGCGCAGGGCTGGTTCGCCGCCGTCCGGCGCCTTGCGGCCCTCGAAGCGGATCAGGGGCTTGTCGAGCGCCAGCGCCTCGCGCCGGACAGCGGCCAGCACGGCCTTGGGCGTGATCCGGGGCGCAAAAGCCTCGAAGCGTTCGAGCCCGGAGGCCGGCGTGGAGGGCACCAGCCGATCGTCGACGAGCGCCAGCGCGATAGCCGCCAGCACCGCATTGCTGCGGGTATTCGCCGAACCGGCCGCATCGACGAGCGAACTGCGCAATTGGGCGAGCTGTTCGGAGACTTCGGCGGCGCTGAAACCGTGCGCCAGGGCGCGGCGATACTCGCGGGCGACGGCGGCCACGCCGTCCGCCCATTTGCCGTCCACGCTGTCGATGATGAGGCGGGTGGAGCGAGCGGTTTCGAAAACGTCTCCCGTGCCGAAGCCGGCGCCGCGGAATGGGGGCTGGGCACTGCGCGAAAGGCGCTGCAGGCGGCGGTTGACGATGGCGTAGCCGATCGAGCGCAGCAGGTTCTCCTGCCGCTGGGCGATCGTGTCGGGCTCGTCCAGCCAGGCGCCGTTGCGCTGGATGGTCAGCCGTTCCGACAGTGCGGGATCGACCCAGATGCCGGTGCGCTTGCGATCCTTGGCATCCACCGGCCCGGCATCGGGCTGCAGCTCGGCCTGCGGACCCTGCCAGTCTCCGAAGTGGCGCACGATCCCGGCCTCGACCGCTGCCGGATCGAAGTCTCCGACGATGACCAGGATGACATGGCCTGGAACATATTCGCGCGCATAGAACGCGCGCAGGTTCTGTGCGTTGGCGGCATTGAGCGTGGCGACGGTGCCGATGGGGAAGCGGCTGGAATAGAGCGCGCGGGGGTAGAAGAAGCGCGTCGAATCGATGGTGTTGCGCAAGGCGAAGGTGTTGCGATCGCGCATTTCCGAAAGGATCACGCCGCGCTCGCGGTCGATCGCGGCTTGCGAGATCGTCAGCTCGCCCGCGGTCTCGCGCATGAGCATGAGCGCCGTGTCGAGAAGGGCGGCGTCGCTGCGCGGCAGGTCCAGCTTGTAGACGGTGCGTTCGAAGCTGGTGGAGGCATTGGTGTCCGCGCCGAAAGCCAGGCCGTCGCGTTCGAGAAGAGGGATCATCTGACCTTCGGGCACGCGCTTGCTGCCGTTGAAGGCCATGTGCTCCACGAAATGCGCGAAGCCCTGTTCGTCGTCATGCTCGTCGAGCGAGCCGGCGGCGACTTCCATCCGCACCACGGCGGTTCCGACGGGGGTGGCATTGCGCCGCACGATATAGCGCATGCCGTTGGCGAGGCGCCCGAAGCGGAACTCGGAATCGAGCGGGATGTCGCTCTTTTCGAAGGCCCAGCTGGTGTCGTTGGTGCCGGCTCTCTCGGCGCGCGGCACGGCCTCTCGGGCCGATGCGCCGAGCGGCGCGGCAAAGAGCAGGGCGGTGAGGAGAATCTTCCGCATCGCGCGGGAGTGCCTCACCAAGTCGCTGATAACAAGAGGCTGCGGCCTTCCGCTATCCTGGCGAGGCGGACAACGGGCAAACGAAAAGAGCCCGGCGCGCCTCGTGGCGGCCGGGCTCTTTTCAAGGTCCTGCGAGACTTACTTGCCGCGCAGCTTGCGGTGCTTCGACAGGTCGAGCACTTCGCTCGGGCCGTTGTCGTCCTGCAGCAGGCCGAGGCGGCGCGCGACTTCCTGGTAGGCCTCTTCTTCACCGCCGAGGTCGCGGCGGAAGCGGTCCTTGTCCAGCTTTTCGCCGGTGAACATGTCCCACAGGCGGCAGCCGTCAGGGCTGATCTCGTCCGCCAGGATCACGCGGCTGTAGTCGCCGTCCCAGATGCGGCCGAATTCGAGCTTGAAGTCCACGAGGCGAATGTTGATCGCCGCGAACATGCCGCACATGAAGTCGTTCACGCGGATCGCCATCGCCGAGATGTCCTGCATCTCTTCGTTGGTGGCCCAGCCGAAGCAGGCGATGTGCTCTTCGGCGATCATCGGATCGCCCAGCGCATCGTCCTTGTAGTAATATTCGATCAGCGTGTGCGGCAGGGGCTCGCCCTCAGGAATGCCCAGGCGCTTCGAGATCGAACCGGCCGCCACATTGCGCACCACGACCTCGATCGGGATGATCTCGACCTGGCGGACGAGCTGCTCGCGCATGTTGAGGCGGCGGATGAAGTGGTTGGGCACGCCAATGTGATTCAGGCGCGTGAACACGTACTCGCTGATGCGGTTGTTGATCACGCCCTTGCCCTGGATCGTGCCCTTTTTCTGCGCGTTGAACGCAGTGGCATCGTCCTTGAAATACTGAATCAGGGTGCCGGGTTCAGGGCCTTCGTAGAGGATCTTGGCCTTGCCCTCGTAGATCTGGCGGCGACGGGACATGCGTGTTCGTCCTTGAAACTGTATAAAGAGCAAACCCCGGCTTGTAGGACGTCGGGCGACCGCGGGCCGGGGCGTTCGAGCGGGCATATAATGGAAGCAGGGGTAAAAGCAAACCGGTTGGGCCCGTCCGGCAGGGGCGCCCATCGGTGGATCGCTCCAGAGCTATCCGTACGCCGGGGTCAGCGGCCCGATCCGGCGATTTCCGCCACGAGATTGCGGGCCGCCTCGCGCACCTGACGCCAGGTCGTCTCGAAGCCTTCGGGGCCGCCATAATAGGGATCTTCCACGTCCTGCCCTTCCAGTCCGGGCACATGGTCCAGGAGGAGCGAAAGGCGGGCGGAATGGCCGGCAGGGGCGATGCGCCTCAAATTCGCGAGATTGCTGGCGTCCAGCGCGACGATGCGGTCGAATCTGCGGAAGTCGTCGGCTTTGACCTGCCTGGCGCGATAGGATGAGATATCGATGCCGTGGCGGAGCGCCTCGGCGCAGGAGCGCGGGTCGGGGCCTTTGCCGATATGCCAGGCGCCGGTCCCGGCAGAGTCGATATCGAGGTCCAGTCCCGCTTCGTCCGCCGCCTCGCGAAGCGCCGCTTCGGCAACTGGGGAGCGGCAGATATTGCCGAGGCAGACGAAAAGGATGGACGCTGGAGGCACTACGGACATGGCGCCTAGCCTACAGGCGGTCGGTGCCGATCTCAAATGCGTTTGGAGGGTGGTCCGGGGTCAGCGATGCCCGAACAGGCGTTCGAGGAAAGTGGGCTGGTCCATCGGCTGGATGGGGCCATGGAAGCGGCGGCGCAGGCCGGGATCGAGCGGCGCGCGCGGCGTCCAGATCCGTTCCGAGCGATAAGTGCTGTCTTGCGTCAGGGCCATTGGCGGCTCCATTTCTAGGGATCATTCCTGAGAATAAACCCTAGGACGCGCGGAAAGTTTCCTTTTCCGCGCGCCGCGGAGCCGTTGTCCGAGGTTCAGCGGGCGAGGGCGCCGGCCTCTTCGGCGAGCTGGCGGACCATGGCGCCGACTTCCCGGCCCAGGAAGGGCTTGCCCAGCATGGGCCGCTCGCTGTGGTCCTTGGGCAGGTGCTGACGGTCGTAGCCGCTGACGAAGGCGAAGGGCGTGGACCTTGCTGCCAGTTCGTCCGCCACGGCGTCGATTCGCTCGCCATTCAGGTTGCCGTCCAGGAGGGCGAGGTCGGGGCCGGTCTCGCGGATCATGGCAATGGCCTGTTCGCAGGACGTGGCAGGGCCGAGAGCGATGGCGCCCGAGTCCTCGATCTCCATCATCAGTTCCATGGCCACCAGCGGCTCGTCCTCGACGATCAGCACCCGCAGGCCCTGCGGGCTCGGGCGGTGTGCCGCCGCATCGACGGCGAGGGCGTCGGCCGACATTGAGTCAGCGGCCAGGGAGATAACAGACTGAGGGCCAGCGGCCTCATGGATCGCCGCGGCGGGCGCGCCGCCAGCAGTTTCGCTTACCAGGAGCGGTGGCGGTTCGAGTGCGGCATCGTCGGCCAGCGGCAGTACCAGGTGCCAGCGCACGCCTTCGGGGGCATATTCGGCGCTGATGCGGGCGCCGTCGGCAGCCATGCTGCTTTCGATGAGGGTCGAGCCGAAGCCCCGGCGCTGCGGCGCGACGACCGGCGGACCGCCCCGTTCGCTCCATGTGAGCGAGAGGACATGGCGCGTCAGCGACCAGTCGAGCGCGACCGTGCCGGTCTCGTTGGACAAAGCGCCGTACTTGTGCGCGTTGGTGGCCAGCTCATGGAGGATCAGCGAAAAACGCAAGGCGAGTTCGGGCGGCAGGTCCACGTCGGGTCCGGCCAGGCGCAGCCGTTCCTCGCTCACGGCGCCGATCGCCACCTGGTCCGCGATGAGCCGGCGCAGGCTGGCGGGTTCCCAGGTCGTGGCGCTGAGGAGCGAATGGGCGCGGGCGAGAGACTGCAGGCGCCCACCGAACGATTGCTGGAATTCCTCCGCCGAACGGGCATGGCGGAACCCCTGCGAGGCGATGGCCTGCACTGTGGCCAGCGTGTTCTTCACGCGGTGGTTCAGCTCGCCGATCAGCAGGCGCTGCGTTTCCTCGGCGCGGTGGCGCTCGGTCACGTCGAGCAGTTCGATCATCACGCTGGCCCCGCGCGAGCCCGTGCCCGCCAGCGAGGAACAGTACCATTCGCCTTCGCGCAGAGCCTTGTCGGCCCGCAGGAAGCGGTGCTCCTGCGTTTCGCGGCGATCTTCCCCGCCGAGCAGGGCGCGCATGCCTTCGACGAAGCGCGCGCGGTCGGCCGGGGCCAGGAAGGGGGCTTCCTCCACTTTCAGGCCGAGCACGTCCTGCGCGGAGAAGCCGATCTCGCGCTCCGCGCTGCGATACCAGCTGACGATCCGCAAGTTGGCGTCGATCTCCAGCACGGCGAGCGGCGAATTGTCGCCGTGCGCGCGCAGGCGACCGAGCGCGAGGCCGAGTTCGTCGCGCTGGCGTGCGATCTCGCGGCGCTGGCGGGCGAGTTCGACGAAGACCGCGACCTTGGAGTTCAGCTCGACCATGTCGAGCGGCTTGAGCAGGTAATCGACGGCCCCGGCTTCGTAGCCACGGAACCGGCGGCGTTCGTCGGTGGCGAGCGCGGTCAGGAAGATGATGGGGACGGCGCGGGTACGCTCTGTACCGCGCATCAGTTCGGCCAGTTCGAAGCCGTCCATCTCGGGCATCATCACGTCGAGCAGGGCCAGCGCGAAATCGTCGCGCAGCATGGCTTCGAGCGCCTCGAAGCCGGACGAGACGGTGACGAGTTCGACACCCGGCTGGTCGAGCGCGGCTTCCAGGACGAGCAGGTTCTCCCGGATATCGTCCACGGCCAGGATCTTGAGCGGCTCATTCAGCAAAGGCGGCCTCCTGGACGTCGTGTTTGGTGCGTCGCCAGATCTTTTCCATTGGCGCGAACTCGGCGAAGCTATCGCCCTCTGCGGAGAAGTGCACGGTTTCCTTCGAGCCAAGCCCCAGGAATCCGCCGGGCGGAAGGGACTGCGCGAACAGGCCGAGCGCGCGGTCCTGAAGCGCCCTGTCGAAATAGATCAGCACGTTGCGGCTGGACACCAGTTGAACCTCGGAGAACACGGCGTCGCTCGCCAGATTGTGGTCGGCGAAGACCGCGCGGCGGCGCAGGGTCGGGTCGAACCGGGCCACGCCGTAGTTCGCGGTGTAATAGTCCGCAAGCGACCCCTGGCCGCCTGCCTCGTGATAATTGCGGGAAAAGCCTGCGATCCGGTCGATCTCGTAGACCCCGGCTTCCGCCTTGGCGAGGGCGGCGGGGTTGATGTCGGTGCAGTAGAACAAGGTGCGTTCTTCCAGCCCTTCCTCGCGGAACAGGATGGCCAGCGAGTAGAATTCCTCGCCATTGGCGCAGCCGGCCACCCAGACCTTGATCGAGGGCCAGGTGCGCAGATGCGGGATGACCTGTTCGCGGATGGCCCGGAAATACTCGGGGTCGCGGAACATCTCGCTGACCTGGATGGTCAGGAAACCGATCAGGACGTTGAGGCTCTCGGGATCGTGGAGAATCCGATCGAGCAGGCTGGAGAGGTGCGGATAGCCGAAATGGGATTGCGCCCGCTGCAGCCGGCGCAGCAGCGAGGCGCGGGAATAGTCCCGGAAATCGTACTGGTATCGCCGCCAGATCGCCTCGATGAGGAGGTCTACCTCGATATCCTCCACCGCTTCGACGGCGCGCCGTCCAAGGAGTTTCATCGCGGCATCCACACGCGGACGAGGCTGAGCAGCTTGTCGACGTCTAGCGGCTTGGAGAGATAGTCGTTGGCGCCGGCTTCCAGGCACTCGCGATGGTCGCGTTCCATGGCCTTGGCGGTGAGGGCGATGATCGGCAGGCCCTTCCACTGCGGGTTCTTGCGGATTTCGCGCGTGCAGGCGAGGCCGTCCATTTCCGGCATCATCACGTCCATCAGCACCAGGTCGACACCGACCCCGCCGCTGTCGCGGATATCGCTGTCCGCGACGCGGGCGAGTTCGTTCAGAGCCTCGATGCCGTTACGGGCGATGCGGACGTGGACGCCATGCGGTTCGAGCACCGAGGTGAGGGCGTAGATGTTGCGGATGTCGTCTTCCACCACCAGGATCTGGCGGCCTTCCAGCGCGGCATCGCGGCCCAGCGAGCGGGCGAGGAGCTGCTGCTTCTCGTCCGGCATCTCGGACACGACCTGGTGCAGGAACAGCGTCACTTCGTCGAGCAGGCGCTCGGGGCTCTTGGCGCCCTTGACGATGATCGACTTGGAATAGCGCCGCAGCCGCATCTCTTCCTCTTCGGAGAGTTCGCGGCCGGTATAGACGATCACCGGCGGGAAGCCGACGCTCTCGTCGTGGGAGAGACGTTCGAGCAGGTCGAGACCGGACATGTCGGGCAGGTTGAGATCCAGCACCATGCAGTCGAAGGTTTCCTCGCCAAGGCGGGCAAGGCAGTCGGCGGCGCTCTGGACGTCCACGGTCTCGACATCGCGCGAGGCGAGGAGGAGGTGGATCGCCTCGGCCTGGCGGGGGTCGTCCTCCACCACCAGCACGCGGCGCAGGCGTTGGTCCATGCGGGCTTCGAGGCCCTCCAGCATGCCTACCAGCGTGTCGCGGCTGACCGGCTTGAACAGATAGCCCACCGCGCCGCTGGCCAGCGCGGCATGGTCGTCGTGATCGGCAGAGACGATGTGGACGGGGATGTGGCGCGTGCGGGTGTCGCGCTTGATGCGGTCGAGCACGGAAAGCCCGGTGTGGTCGGGCAGGTGCATGTCCAGGATCACCGCCTGCGGCAGATATTGCCGGGCGAGCAGGGCGCCTTCGTCGGCCGTGCCCGCGATCAGGCATTCGAAGCCCACTTCATGCGCCAGATCACTGAGAATCCGGGCAAAAGCGGGGTCATCCTCGACGATCAGGATGACGCGGGAATCACCCGAAAGCGTCTCGCGGTCGTCGGAAGGAGCAGGGCCGCGGCGGGTCGCGGGGGCTGTCGTCTGCGATGCGGCCGGGGTGGGCGTGGGGCTGGACCGGCCCGGGATCAGCGGGGTGCTGGCGGTATCGCCGGGCGTGAAGGTCTCGGGCAGTTCCAGAGTGAACACGCTGCCCGTGCCGGGCGTGCTGTCCACCGTGATGGTGCCGCCGAGCAAGTGCGCCAGTTCGCGGGAGATCGACAGGCCCAGCCCGGTGCCGCCGTACTTGCGGGCGATGCCGCCGTCCGCCTGGCGGAAGGCCTCGAAGATCGCGTCCTGCTGGTCCGTGGGAATGCCGGGGCCGGTGTCGCGCACCGCGAAGGCGATGCGGCCTTTCGCGGCCCGCGCGACGACGAGCGAGACTTCGCCCTGCGAGGTGAACTTGATGGCGTTGGAGAGGAAGTTCTTGAGCACCTGCTCCAGCCGCAGCGGGTCGGTCTCGATCTCGGTCACGCCCTCGGCCGCATGCATCGTCAGCGACAGGCCCTTGCCCGAGGCTGCGGCGGAGAAAGTGTTCTCCAGCTTGCCGAGCATGGCGTCCATCGGCACGCGGTGCGGTTCCAGTTCGAGCCGCCCGGCCTCGATCTTGGAAATGTCGAGCACGTCGTTGATCAGCGTCAGCAGATCGTTGCCGGAAGATTCGATGGTCTCGGCATAACGGACCTGCTCGCCCGAGAGGTTGCCCTGGCGATTGTCGGCCAGGAGGCGGGCCATGATGAGCAGCGAATTGAGCGGCGTACGCAGTTCGTGGCTCATATTGGCGAGGAATTCGGACTTGTAGCGGCTCGCCTGTTCCAACTCGTCCGTCTGGCTGCGCAGGCGGGTCTGCGAACGGGTCAGTTCATCGCGCTGAGCTTCGAGCGACTGGGCCTGTTCCTCGAGCTGCGAATTGCTGCGCTCCAGCTCGGCCTGCTGCTCTTCGAGCTGGGTCTGAGAGTGAAGCAGCAGCTTGCTCTGCGCTTCCAGTTCGTCGTTGGTGGCGCGCAGTTCCTCGCTCTGGTTCTGGAGTTCCTCGGCCTGCTGCTGGGTCTCCGAAAGCAGGTGTTCCAGGCGGGCGCGATACTTGGCCGAACGCAGGGTGATGCCGAGCGAACTGCCGACGAGATCGAGGAAGGCGGCGAGGTCTTCCGGCCGCGCTTCCGGCGTGTCGAGGAAACCGAGTTCGACCACGGCATTGACCGTACCGTCGACGTGGGGCGCGCCCAGCACCAGCCGGGCCGGCGTTGCCTGGCCGAGCGCGGTTCCGAACGAGAGGTAGCCTGCCGGAACGCGGGCGATGGTGGTGGTGCGGCCATGGCGCATGACTTCGCCGAGCAGGCTCTCGCCCGGCTCCATGCGCTCGGGAACGGTGGCTCCGGCCGGCACGCCATATGTGGCGATCTTGCGGAAGGCGCCATCGTCCTTGACGTAGAGGGCGCCGGCGATCGCGCCGAAGCGCTCGGCCAGGAAGGAGAGGGTGCGGCTGCCCAGTTCGTCCAGCGCGATGCTGCCGGCTGTGGCCCGCGCCAGGTCCGTCTCGCTTTCGCGCAGCCATTGCTGGTGACGGTTGTCGTTACGGTAGCGGATGAGGAAGAAACCGATGACCGCCAGCAGGATATTGGTGATGCCCGACAAGGCGCGGTTCGTCATCGCCACTTCCAGGCCCAGCCCCTGCGGCGCCATGAAATAGGCGACGATGGTGCAGCCGATCCCGGAGATGGCGGCCAGCAGCGGCGTCACCGGGCGGCGGGCGACAAAGGCGATCACCGTGGGCAGCAGGTAGAGAACGCTCACCCCCGTTCCCAGGGGAATGGTGGCGTCGATCAGGAGGCAGAGCCCCAGGGTAATGATAATGACGAGCGCTAGCTGGACGTGAGGACTGAAAGCCTTGCTGGGCGACATTATGAATCTCAAGGGGAAACGCCGGCTGCAGGCGGACCGCTCCTCCCCCCAAACTTCAAGGGCGGTCCCCGGATCGGGAGGTTGAACGCAGGCAGGGTTCCATCGGTTCCCGAGGGAACGTGATAAATCTTATATTACCCAAGATTTTCGAGGTTTCGTGAAGCGCAGCGGCGCAGGGTGAGTGAGGGTTTCATTAAGTAAGTTCCGGTAGGGCGTGCTGAAATCCCGACGAACTTCGCCGAAAGACTGGTCCTCCGATGCGCAGAATCACTCACCAGTTGCACCGCCTCCTCAAGGACATATCCGGCAATATCCTGCCGATGGCGGCCATCGGCATGGTCGTGGCGGCGGCGATCGTGGGATCGGCCATCGATCTCAGCCGCAACTTCAAGGTGGAGAACCAGCTCCAGGCCGCCTGCGACTCCGCGGTGCTGGCGGCGCGGCGCACCGTGGCGACGGACGCGGATTCGACGACGCCGGTCAACGGACTGGCGCCGTCCGTCCACACCGTGGCAGACAACTACTTCAAGACCAATTTCGACGATTCCACTCTTGGCACGGGCACCACGAACTTCGAGGTGTCTTCCCCGGACAAGGGCCAGACCGTCGAGGGCACGGCCGCGACCGTGCTGGACACCGTGGTCATGCGCCTGTTCGGGTTCAACAATTTCGCTCTGAGCGTGAAATGCACATCGTCCATGGGCATCGGCAATGCCGACGTGATGATGGTGCTGGATACCACCGGCTCGATGGCGGAATCGCTGAGCGGATCGACCCGCATCGCCGCGCTGCGCAGCGCGATGAAGAACTTCTACACCACGGTTTCCGGCGCGACCAAGGAAACCAATGCCCGTGTGCGCTACGGCTTCGTGCCCTACAGTTCGTCGGTCAACGTCGGCAAGCTGCTCAACGCCGTGGACAAGAGCTACATCGCCGACAGCTGGAACTACCAGTCGCGCGTGCCGATCTTCCTGAACGTCGCAAATGGGACGAAGACGGGGACTTCGGTAGACTATTCCAATCCCACATCGAAAACGACCCAGGGCAATACCGGCTACAACCAAAACCAGTGCTCGAAGAATTTGCCGTCCAGCCAGACGAGCTATTCGGACAACGGCTCGTCCACGTCCGAGACCACGATGTCCGGCACGAGCCCGAATATCATCGTTACGATTGTGACCAAGCAGCCCCAGCAAATGCTGACGTACGAATGCAAGAGCAGCAAAGGCACGTATTATATTTATACGACCACCTACTCGCGCACGAAGACGACCACTGACACTTACAAGAACGCCACGAATTCTACAAATGTGAAGGGTTCTACCTTCGACCATTGGGAATATCGCCAGGTCACCGGCGTCGATACGTCCAAGTTCAAGACGTTCGGCTCTACCCCCGTGCTCAACGGCAATAACGGCGCGTCCGTTTCCTACACCTGGGGCGGTTGCATCGAGGAGCGCAGCACGTCGAACACGGCGAACTTCAGCTACAACTCGATCACGGGCCTCAGCCCGTCGACGGCGCTGGACATCGATATCGACAGCGCGCCAACGTCGGATGCCAAGACCAAGTGGGGCCCGCTCTGGCCGGAGATCTCCTACCGCCGTGCGGGCAGCAGTTCCAGCACCTGGACACGCAACACGACGACGGATGGCGCATCGGCCGGAACCTATTGCCCCGCCGAAGCGAAGCTCCTGACCGAGATGGACCAGTCCAGCTTCAACACTTACGCGAACTCGCTGACGGCGGTGGGCGGCACTTACCTCGACATCGGCATGATCTGGGGCGGGCGGATGCTCTCGCCCGACGGTATCTTCAAAGACACGGTGAACCTGGAGCCCACCAACGGCGGTGAAGTCGCCCGGCACATCATCTTCATGACCGACGGCCAGATGGACACGTCCAACTATGTGCCGACGGCCTGGGGCATGGACTGGTGGGACCTGCGCACGACGGCCGGCGGCTCGGAAAGCGATGCCGACGCGCGCCACACGTCGCGCTTCCTCGCCGTCTGCGAGGCGATCAAGGCCAAGGGTATCCGCGTCTGGGTGATCGCCTTCACTTCGGGGCTTTCCACCGACCTGAAGACCTGCGCCTCCGACGACAGTTCCTATGTCGCCACCAACGCCACCGATCTCAACACCGCGTTCCAGGAAATCGCCAAGCAGGTCGGCGAACTGAGGATCACCGAGTGATGCTGCGCCGCCTGTCGCATTCGGCTGCCGGAGCGCTCCGGCGCCTCCGGGCCGACTGCCGGGCCGATACCCGGGGCGTGACCGCGATCGAGTTCGCCGTGGCGGGCCCGGTCCTCATCATCCTGCTCATGGGCATCTTCGATCTTGGCCACATGGCTTACATCCGCGCCGTGCTCCAGGGCGGCGTACAGCAAGTGGCCCGCAACGGCACGCTGGAGACTGCCGAGACGGAAGCGGGCGATGCCTATGTCAAGCGACTGGTCGACGGCGTCGCGCCGGGAGCCAAAGTGGAAATCACGCGGTCGAGCTATTTCGACTTCACCGACATCGCCCGGCCGGAGGCCTGGAACGACAAGAACAACAACAGCATCTGCGACAATGGCGAATCCTACACGGACGAGAACAAGAACGGCCATTGGGACGCCGATGTCGGCAAGAGCGGCAATGGCGGCGCGAACGACGTGGTCGTTTACACCGTGAAGGTCACGTATACGCCCGTGTTCCCCGTTCCCGGACTGACCGACGGGAACACCAAGCGCACGCTCTCGGCCACGGCCGTCAGGAAGAACCAGCCTTACGCCCTTCAGCAGGCGGTAGGCTCGGCAGCAGGGACCTGCCAATGATGGCATCGCCGAACAGGCCGAAGGACTGGCCGCGCTGCGCCGCGCTCCTGCACCGTCTGCGCGAGGACCAGAGCGGCGTCTCGTTCATCGAACTGGCGCTTATCCTGCCGGTGCTGCTGACCCTGGGGCTTTACGGCACCGAAGTGGCGATGATGGCCATGACCAACATGCAGGTCGGCGAAATCGCGACGTCCGTGGCGGACAATGCCTCCCGCCTCGGGCAGACGGACAACAGCACCGTCAGCCCGACGGTCAAGGAAGCGCAAGTCGATTCGGTCATGTGGGGCGCCCTGAAAGAGGGCAGCAGCTTCGATTTCGAAACCAATGGCCGCGTCGTCCTGTCCAGCCTGGAATACGACAGCGATACCAAGCGGCAGTTCATCCACTGGCAGCGGTGCCGCGGCGATCTGGACCGCAAGTCAGCTTATGGTGAGGCGGATCCCTACAAGACCGGCCCGGTGCTGGACGGCATGGGTGTGAAGGACCACAAGATCTACTCGGTGCCCAATTCCGCAGTGATGTTCGTGGAAGTCTACTACCACTACCAGCCGCTGTTCGGGACGATGTTCGTGAAGGACCAGGTGTTCAAGCACGAGGCGGCCTTCCTGATTCGCGACGACCGCAGCCTCAACCCCAGCGGCACCAAGAACGGCATTACCGGAACCGGCAGCCAGTCGCTCTGCACCTGAGGCGAAGGCCCTTGGGGCCCGCCCCTTGCAGGGATGTTTTCAGATCTGCGGAAAAAACGAATTGGTCGGGGAGACAGGATTCGAACCTGCGACATCTTGCTCCCAAAGCAAGCGCGCTACCGGGCTGCGCCACTCCCCGACCCTTCGGTCGTCGATGTTGATCCGGGACCAGAAGTCCCGGTGCCGTTGGTGGGCCCGGCAGGATTCGAACCCGCGACCTAGCCGTTATGAGCGGCCAGCTCTAACCGCTGAGCTACAGGCCCCAACTGCCACGCCCGGCTCCATCGACGAGGCCGGACGAGAAGCCCGTTAGCTTGGCAATTCGTTCTGCGCAAGCGCTACGCTGGACATGATGTTGGCAACATTGCTCGGTTTTACACCGCGGCGTTCCAGATGCGCGAAAAGTGTGCGCCACCAGCCGTAGAGCGCGTCCAGATCCTGCGCGTCCCGCACGTAAGGCGTATAGCCGGGAACGAGCGAGGGGCTGTGGAAGGAGAAGACCAGCACCGGCAACCCGGCATCGATGGCCACGTCGACACCGCGCAGCGCTTCCTCGGCCGTGATTCCCTCCGGCGTCAGGGGGATGCGCTCCAGCAGTCCGGCACGGGCGAGGGCGCCGCGCAGCTGCGGCATGCGCCAGAGCGCGGGGTATATCGTATTGCCAAGCTGCCGCAGCGGTCCCCAATAGACGGTGGTCAGCGGCAGTTCGAGCAGCCGCCGCGCGTTGTCCGTCCAATAAGGTTGCAGCGGATGGGTGCGATAGTTCGGCCCGCCGGAAGCGCTGTAGTCGAACCGCGCGCGTACCGAAGTGTCGATGGCGATGCCGAATTCGTCCAGGATCTCGGCAGTGCGCGGGCCGAGCCCGTAGCGTCCGGCCCGGTAGATGCGCGGCGCCGTGCCGAAAGCCTCGACGATTCGGCCGTGAAGGCGCGCGAACTTCTCGCGCTCCAGTTCGAAGCCCAGGTTCCCGGCGTAGGAGTTGAACTCGGTCACGGCCTCGTCGAACGGGGGGTTCACCCAGGGGTGAAGCTGGACGCCCACTTCCGCCCGCCCGGCCGCGACCGCTTCGCCGATGGCTTCGGGTGCCAGCGGCGAATCGGCGACCGGATAATCCACGAGATAGATCGGCACGACGCCGAACTCCTCGCAGAACTGCTGGAACGTGCGCAGTGCCGGGACGGAAAGCGTGCCATGCCCGTGCCGGTCGAGCGGCGCGTTCCAGTCGAACTCTTCCTCGGTATCGACCGTGACGATGAAACGCTGGCCGAATCCCTCGCTGAATTGCGCAAGGGCATCGGCGCGCGGCGGCAGGAGGAGGTTGGTCCCCGGCAAGACAGAATATTCCCTCAATCGGGTCGCATCCGACAGAACGACAATATGGACGAAGCGGCTCCGGGACCAGGCAGGCTGGCCTGCGAATCCGCAAGTACGGCAGGAACGGCCTAGAGGAAAAGTGTTCCGCTTCGGTAAAGGGGCGGGACGAAAGTCTTCCCCCGCACGGTCTGGAACCCTCTCCGCGAGGGGCTCAGAGCGCGCGGCTTTCGGCGTCCTGCGCGCGGCCCAGCGCCGATGCCGCAAAGGCGGGGAGCGACAGCCGCAGCTCGTCGCCGTCGCGCTGGAGGCTGCCGCCGGCAGCGTCGGCTTCGGCCGCTGCCAGGCGTAAGGTGAAGCCGATGCCGAACATGCCGGTGGAAAGCGACTGGCCGCGCTCGCTCACCGGCGTTTCGAACAGGCTCTGGGCATCGCGCGCCAGCAGCAGCGAGGGCAAGGTCACTCGCATGGCCACGCGCCCGTTCTCCACGGCGAGCCGGACCGGCAGCAGTTCGTGCGGCGCAGTCATCCCTGCGAGTACGGCGAAGACGCGCCATATCATACGCTCGATCTCGGTCCGCTCGATGGCGATCGGCAGCGCCGGCCCGCCCGTTTCGGGAAGGACGAAACCACTGCCGCGCGGCTCGGTCCAGGCCTTGAGGCGCGCAACGGTCTCGGACAGGACGGCGACGAGGTCGCTTTCGCCCGATTCGATGCCGAGGGCGCCCGATTCGAGCTTTACCAACCGGTCGAGTTCCTCGAATCCGGCCAGGATATGGGCGCAGTCCCCGGCGATGGCCGCGGCAAGGGCGCGATATTCGTGCGGCGCAGGGCCGTAGAGCTGCTGCTGGATGATCTCCGCGGCGACCTGGATGGCATTGGCCGGCGTGCGCAGTTCGTGCAACACCTGGCGCATGCGGTCCGCCTCGCTGGGTTCGGCGGCCGGGGCCGCGTCGACGGCGGCGATCTTGCCGGGGCGGCGCAGGCGCCCGGCATAGCCTGTGAATCGGCCGCTCGCGGGGTCGAAGTGCGGCACGGCATCCACTTGCCAGGCACCGCTCACGGCAGGAGCGCCGGTGATCTCGATGGCAACCGCGCGGAGGGGTTGGCGGTGCCGGATGGAAAGTGCCAGACCGGGAATATGCATCGAGGCCATCTGCACGGACGGCAGCGGCGCTGCAGGATCGAGCGGCTCACTCACCATCGGGTCGAGCGCCGCGAGGTTGAGGCCGATCAGCGCGCTGGCATGGGAACCGTCGGCCCAGCAGACGCGGCCTTCCGAATCCGTCGCGAAATCCATGGCGACGGGGGCGCTGGCGCTGGGCGAATCGCCCAAAGGCAGGCGGGGAGAGCCGCCGGCAATGCCCGGTGCGTGATGCTCGCGTGCCTTGCGGAATTCCTCGATGCGGCGGACGATCGCGCCGATGCCGTCGCCGCCTTCTATGCCGGTCCCGCCGCCGCTGGTCTCCAGCCCGCTGCGCAGCGCGGCCGAACGGCGCGAGGTGGCGGCCTGTTCGAAATCGGCAAAGGAAATCGGCTCGGCGCCCCGCGGGTGCTCCGTCTCCGGTTCCTCTTCGGCGTCCGGCAGTTCGGCTTCGTCGAGCAAGTCGAAAGGTTCGCCCTCAACGGGCGTCTGAGGCGCGGCGTGGTTTTCGCTCGCGGCCTCGCTCGGAAACTGAATTTCGAAAGTGGAAACGGAGACTTCCAGGACTTGCGCGTTCGGGGCGGGTGGCAGGCCGCGATCCTGGATGCCCAGACGGTCGAGCAGCGCGCCGACTTCCGGGCCGAGATCGCGGCGGTGGCGCAAGATGCCGCGGGCGCGCACGGGCAGGGCGGGCACGAGGCGAAGCCAGCCCGCTTCGTCCAGTCGCGCCGTGCCGATGGCAGCCAGGGCGACCTCGGGTTCCGCTTCGGCGAACAGGGCCAGAAGACGGGCATTGGTCAGGGGCTGGAGCGGCTGGCGCACCAGCCGCGCACGGTCTGCCGCGCCGATCTGTGCGCCGAGTTCTTCGACCCGGGCAAAGCCGGCCTCGATGGCGTCGGAACGGGCGTCCTCGGGCAGGCGCCCCAGGATGTCGATCAACTGCCGGTACTGGATGCGCGCCAGCGCGTCCCCGGAGGACGGCAGGCGCAGTACCGTGGCAAGGCGATCGTCGAAATGCATTCCGGCTCCATAGGCGGTCTGCAAGCCCTTGCGAAGCCGCCCTATCCCTATTGTTACCCGAAGTAGGCCCTTAGAGGTTAAGTCAGGGTCACCAAGGGGCGAACTTTACTTCGAAAAATGCAGCGGCGCCCGTGTTTCCTGCCCGCCCGGTAGGAGGCTTTGCCGGTCTTCCATGTTCCGCCGATGGGGGAAAGGAGCCGGAAAGGCCCGCAAATCCGGCCGCCGGCCTATGCGAAAACGCTCTCTAGCAAACTGTGCAGACGCTGTAAGTCGGCAGATTGTAGGCGTTGCAATGCGGGACGATTACGCTAAGGGATAATATTATTACAGGGGTGTCAGCGTTTTCGAGTGGATATTGCATGCCGGATCACGCTGCGCGCCCGCAAGGAAAGTTTCGCATGATTAATCTCGATGACATCGATCGCCGCTTGCTTGCAGAGTTGCAGGACGAAGGCCGCATCACCAATGTCGAACTCGCCCAGCGCGTCGGTCTCACCGCTCCGCCGTGCCTGCGCCGTGTGCGCAGCCTGGAGGAATCGGGCATCATCCAGGGCTACCACGCCGATCTGGACGCTTCGAAGCTGGGCTTCACCATCACCGTCTTCGCGCTGGTCAGCCTGAAGAGCCAGGCCGAGGAATCGCTGCGCGCCTTCGAGGACCACATGAAGGGTCTGCCCGAAGTGCGCGAGTGCCACATGCTCAACGGCGAGATCGACTTCATTCTGAAGATCGTCAGTCGCGACCTGCAGAGCTTCCAGGAATTCCTCACCAGCAAGCTGACGCCCGCACCGAACGTGGACAGCGTCAAGACCTCGCTGACGATCCGCACCGCCAAAAGCGTGCCGGGCGTTCCGCTGGAAGCCTGAAAGCGAATCACCGCGTGGCAATGACGAGAAAAAGGCGCCGCGTCCTGCTCCTGGGCGCGGCGTTGCTGTTGGCAGCCGGGAACCTCTGGTGGTTCACACGGGGAAGCAGTCAGCCCGAGCCGGACTTCGTGCTGGGCGCGACGTTCGAATATGCGAGCATCGCGGCGCAGGACCTGCCTTCACTGCCGCGCTACGATGCCGCCAAGGGAACGTGGCAGGCCCGCGGCCGGCCGGTCACCGCGATAAAGGATCACGTTCGCCCTTATCGCGCCTCCGATTCTGTCACGAAGTGGAGCCCCACGTCCTATGTGGCGATAGGGGTGGAGGCGAGTGCCGGTCCCAGCCAGCTTCACCCGATCTTTCTCGATCTCGTCCGCGCGGGGATCTGCGATGTTGCCGTCGTTCAGGACGGCATGTCGCCCGATCCGCGCGGGGAGGTGGCTGTCTTGATCCAGCATGTCGTGTCCGTCAGGGACGGCACGGGCAGCGCGGTGAAATGCCACGCGCGTCAGAGCGCGGCAGCGCCCTCCAGCGCCAGCAGATAGCTCTTCGCACCGAAACCGGCGACGGTGGCCTTTGCCGCCATGCCGACCCATGACGTGTGGCGGAATTCCTCGCGGGCGTGCGGGTTGGAGAGGTGCACCTCGATCACCGGCACCTTGATAGACCGGATCGCGTCATGCAGTGCGATAGAGGTGTGCGTATAGGCGCCGGGATTGATCAGCACCGCATGGGCGCCTTCGTCCTCGGCTTCGTGCAGCCAGTCGATCAGGTGGCCTTCGTGGTTCGACTGGCGCATCTCGATGGAGCAATCCAGCGTCTCGCCGCGCTCCACCAGCATGGCGCCGATGTCGTCCAGCGTCTGCGAACCGTAGATGCCGGGTTCGCGCTTGCCCAGGCGGTTGAGGTTCGGTCCGTTGAGGACGTAGACGAGCTTGCTGGCCATTTCGCGATTTCCCGGTGCGGTTGCTATCCGGGCGCGGCTCTAGAGCATTTTCAGGCCCGCTGGAAACACCCCGAGGCGCCGAACCGGCAAAGTAGCGCGGCGCGTCAGCGGGGTGCGGGCATCTGGTCGTCGATGGGGCGGCCGTCCGCCTGCGTACCGACGGGAGGCTGCGGCGCGCTGCCGCCGAAGTCGGGTGCAGCATCCTGCGCACCCTCCGGCGGCGTTTCCGCCTCCGACTGGTCGGCATCGGCGTCGCCCTGATAGAACTTCGCGAGTTCGGCGTCGTTGGCCTTGAGCCGCGCGGAGGCTGCCGCGCTTTCCGCCTGCTGCCGGGCGGAGGCTTCCTGTTCCGCGGAACTCTTCGCCGCGGCCAGCTGCTTTTCCAGCTCTTCCTCGCGGCTCGGCCCGCAGGCTGCCAGCACCAGGGCCGGGCTCAAGACCAGTGCAATGGGCAAGACATTCCGAAACACGCAGTGGCTCCCCGCCAGACATCGCCGTGAGACCGCAAAAGTGACGGTCCTGCCGGGATCTCTAGCGGGGAAGGTTTGGCTTAATCTTAACGGGCGAAAATCTAGCGATCCGAGCCCTTGGCCTTGCCCCACTGCCGCATCGCCGAATATCCGAGGTATCCGGTGCCGAAGAGGGCGTAGAGCGGCTCCGGGATGCCGTTCAGATAGGCCGACATGCTGCTGCCGATGGCTTCGGCGGTCCGGGGGCTCAGGGCACCGATCAGGCCCATGGGCAGCGACCACAGGATCATGAGGTAGATGACGTAGAGAAAGCTCGGCCTGGCCCGGCTGGTCCAGGGATCGCGCGACTCGGCTTCTGCGACGATCGGCGAGAGACCTGCCTGAAGCATCTGCAATTCCTGAGAATTTTCGAGTTTAAGCAGTTCCAGCTTGGCGCGGTCCCGTGCATCGGGATCGGGGATCACCTTGTCGATGATCTTCGAGACCGGCGCGAGTATCGAATCGAACAGGGGCATTGGCGGGCACTCCCTAGGATGGTGGCCCGCAACCAGATAATCGAAGCGATCGATGTAGGAAAATGCTGCCAGTCATCGCCGCAGTCGGCGGTTCTTGCAGGAAGTGAGGCGGGGAGAAACTGCTCCAGCCGCCTCGCGGATCAGACGTCGGACGGTATCGGCCGGTCGAGATAAGTGGTTTCGCCCTGCCGGCGCGCTTCCCAGGCATTGGTGCGCTCGCGGGCATAGGCCTTCTGCACGCGAACCCGGCTGATGCCGTATCGCTTGGCGAGGTCGCCGTAAGTCGCGCCATCGATCACGGCGACATAGATCGCGGCATTGCGCTCTTCGCTGGAGCTAGGATTCTCAGAGGACATCGACATTCTCCCGCGTTCTGCGCCGTGCTGGTTGGTCACCCGTCGCAGGCGATTCGCCCTCGGCAACGTATCAAGCCTGGGTTCCGATCCCAATCGGACGCGGTCTTGTCCGAAAACGAAATGAGGGCTGAAACGAAAACGCCGTCTCCCGCACGAAGCAGGAGACGGCGTTTTTCATTGGTCGGGACGAGAGGATTCGAACCTCCGACCCCCACACCCCCAGTGTGATGCGCTACCAGGCTGCGCTACGTCCCGACCGGAGCGCGGCCTATAGGAGGCCTTTTTCGAGAGCGCAAGCGTCTGAATGACACTTTCTTCACGGTGCTTGAACGGCACTTGTGGATACCTATTTGGCGACGGCTTCGGTGAGGCCCACGGGGGATGGCGGCTTTCCGCAGGAAGGCCGCGCGTTGCCAGTGCTCCGCTTTGTTGCTAACCGCGCGCATCCGGCAAAGTCCATAGAATGGATTTTCCCGGCGAGGCGTGCGGCAGATCGGATGCCGCGTATTGCCGCGCCGGCACGAACACGACGAGAAGGCCCTTCAGTTCAATGCAAAGCTCGATTCTCAACCAGCTCGCCGCCGCCGCTCCTGCCGGCGCGCCGCCGGCATGGATCCAGTATCTGCCCTTCGTCGCGATGGCGGTGATCTTCTGGTTCCTCATCCTGCGTCCGCAGATGAAGCAGCAGAAGGAGCACAAGAATAAGCTTTCGGCGCTCAAGAAGGGTGACGAAGTGCTGACCGGAGGCGGCCTCGTCGGCAAGATCGTCAAGATCGACGACAACTACGCCGATATCCAGCTTGCGCAGGGCGTCGTCGTCAAGGCGGTCAAGTCGACCATCGTCGATGTGATCCCGCCGGCCGGCTCGAAGCCCGCAAACGACTGAATTTCCGGCATCGCCGGGCTGAACCTGGCGATTCCCGATATCATGGAGCGCCCTGGACCGGGCGCTCTTTCGGAGAGAAGCCACAGGCTATGCTCGAATTTCCTACCTGGAAGAAGCTCTGGTACTGGGCGCTGACGATCGTCATCGCCCTTTGCGCCGTGCCGTCGCTGGTCTCGCTGACCAATGCGCGCTGGCCCGCATTCCTGCCGGAGCCAAAGATCAATCTCGGCCTCGACCTGGCCGGCGGCAGCCGCCTCCTGCTGGAGGCCGACCGCAAGCAGGTCGTCCAGCAGCGCCTGGAAGGCATGGAGGAATCCGTGCGCACGCGCCTGCGCCAGGCCAGCCCGACCATCGCCATCGGCGATTTTTCCAGCAACGGCGGCCAGCTGGCCTTCACCGTGCGCGACGCTTCGCAGGTGGATGCCGCGCGGGAAGCGATCCTGCCGCTGACCTCCGGCGCGGGCCTGACCGGCCAGCGTGACTGGGACATCACCGTACAGGACGGCACGCGCTTCATCCTCGTGCCGACCCAGGCCGGTATCGACCTGGCAATCAGCAATGCGATGGAAACTGCGGTCGAAGTGGTCCGCAAGCGCATCGACGCGCTCGGCACCAAGGAGCCCGACATCCGCCGCCTCGGCGGTACCCGCATCGACGTGCAGGTGCCCGGCCTCCAGGACCCGCAGGCGCTGAAGAACCTGCTTGGCCAGACCGCCAAGCTCGAATTCAAGCTGGTCGACGAAACGGCTGTGCCCAGCGATCTGGCCAAGGGCATCGTGCCTCCGGGCGACGAGATCGTGCCTTACGCCGATCCCACTTCGCCGGCTGCCGGCGGCGTTCCCGCCATTGCGGTGAAGCGTCTGGGCGGTATCAAGGGCGACGAACTGACCGATGCCAAGCAGGCCTTCGAACCGAAGACCAACGCGGCGGTCGTCTCGATCACCTTCAATCAGCAGGGCGGCGAGAAGTTCGCCAAGCTGACGACCGAGAACGTCAACAAGCGCTTCGCCATCATCCTCGACGGCAAAGTGCTCTCCGCGCCCAGCATCAACGAGCCGATCCTGGGCGGCAGCGCCCAGATCTCGGGCAGCTTCAACGTCCAGTCTGCCACGCAGCTCGCCATCGCCCTGCGTTCGGGCGCGCTTCCGGTCGATCTGACCGTCGTCGAGGAGCGCACCGTCGGTCCCGACCTCGGCGCCGATTCGATCCAGAAGGGCGTCGTCGCCATGGGCGTCGGCTCGCTGCTGCTGATGGTGTTCATCTTCCTGACTTATGGCCGCCTCGGCGCCTATGCGAACCTGGCGCTGGTCATCAACGTGCTGATGATCCTGGGCGTGATGGCGGTGCTGGGCACCACCCTGACGCTTCCCGGCATCGCCGGCTTCGTGCTGACGATCGGTGCGGCGGTCGACGCCAACGTGCTCATCAACGAGCGTATCCGCGAGGAACGCCATCGCGGCCGCCGCGTGGTGCAGTCGGTCGAGCTGGGCTACAAGGAGGCGAGCCGCGCCATCTTCGACGCCAACATCACCAACGCCATCTCGGCGGTGCTGATGTTCGCCTTCGGCTCGGGTCCGGTCCGCGGTTTCGCGGTCGTCCTCATGATCGGTATCGCGACTTCGGTGTTCACCGCCGTCACGATGAGCCGGATGTGGGTTGCGGGCTGGCTGCGTCGCACCCGTCCCAGCGACCTGAACGTATAAAGGTACTGGCGCATGAAGCTCCTCAAGCTCATTCCCGATCACACGAACATCCACTTCCTGCGCTGGCAGTGGCCGTTCTTCATCACCAACCTGCTGGCGATGGCGGCATCGATCGTGCTGCTGTTCACGCATGGCCTCAACCTGGGTGTTGACTTCGTCGGCGGCCAGATGATCCGCGTGACGTTCGAGCAGAGCGCCACGGCGCCGGTCGGCAAGCTGCGCGACAGCGTGGATTCGCTCGGCTTCGGCGAGCCGGTGATCCAGACTTTCGGCAAGCCCAACGAAGTCTCGGTCCGCATGAAGCTGCCGGAAGGTGCGGAGGACAACCCGAAGCTGGCCGACGGCATGGCGCGCAAGATTACCGAAAAGGTGCGTCATGACTTCGCCGACGCCCGTGTCGACGGCGTCGACTCGGTCTCGGGCAAAGTCTCCGGCGAGCTGTTCCACACCGGCATGCTCGCCCTCGGCCTGGCGATGATCTGTATCTCGATCTACATCTGGATCCGGTTCGAATGGCAGTTCGCCGCCGGCGCGCTGTTCGCGCTGGTGCAGGACATCCTGCTGACCGTGGGCATGTTCTCGCTGACGCAGATGGAGTTCGACCTCAACATCGTCGCCGCGCTGCTGACGCTGCTGGGCTACTCGCTGAACGACAAGATCGTCGTTTACGACCGCATCCGCGAGAACATGAAGAAGCACCGCCGCATGCCGATGAGCGAGCTGCTCGACCTCTCGGTGAACGAGACGCTGTCGCGCACGATCGCGACCTCGCTCTCGGTGCTGATCATGCTCGTCTCGCTGCTGCTGCTCGGCCCCGACGTGATCTTCGGCTTCACCGCTGCGATCACCCTGGGCATCTTCATCGGTACCTACAGCTCGATCTTCATGTCCGCGCCGATCCTGATCTGGCTGGGCGTGAAGTCGGACTCCTTCGTGAAGACGGAAACCGATATCGACCGCCAGGAACGCCTCGCCCGCGAGGGCGGCGCGCGGCCCTGAGCCGAAGCACCTCAAGATGACGAAAGGGCCGTTCCTGCAAGGGAGCGGCCCTTTTCATATCAGGCCGCAGCGTAGACCGGCTCGCCCGAAAGCACGTCGCGCCAGAAGCGGACGAGGTTCTGGGCATTCACGCCCCAGGAGAATCTGCTGACGTTCGCGGAAACGTCCTGCTGGCTCGGCGGATCGGCCAGGATGTCGCGCACGGCATCGGCGATCGCTTCGGGGGTGCGCTCGGCGATGATGCGCCCGGCGCTTTCGTCCTTCACCACCTCGCGGGCGCCGCCGATGTCGGGGATGACGATCGGCGTGCCGCAGGCCAGTCCTTCCACCCAGACATTGGCGAGGCCCTCGCTGGCCGAAGGCAGGACCAGCACGTCGGCCGCGCAAAGGACATGGGGCAGCAGGTCGTGGCCGACGAGGCCGAGGAACTGCACCCGGTCGGCCACGCCCAGCCAGTCTGCCAGGGCATGGAGCGACTTGTCGTCCTCGCCCGTGCCGGCAAGGGCGAGACGCGCACCGGGCAGGTGAGTGAGTGCCTCGATCACCAGGCGCTGTCCCTTGCGCGGGATCAGCGAGCCGGGCGTGACGATCAGCGGCCCTTCCGACCAGATCCCGAGGTTGGGCATCGCCGAGACGAGTGCCCGGGCGGCGCCGCGTGCCACGGGGTGGAAGCGCTCATGGTCGAGGCCGGTGTAGTGAACGCCGATCCGTTCGGCGGGCATGCCCAGGGCGATCATGTCGCTGCGCAAGGCCTCGCTGACCGCCAGCATTCCGGCGGCCTGCTGCGCCGCCCGCTGCATCTGTTTGAGCGCAACGGGGCGCTGTCCCCAGTAATGGATGTCCGCCCCGCGCGACTTGATGGTGAGCGGCAGCCCCAGTTCGCGCGCGATCAGCGCGGCGGCGGGGCCGTCCGGGAAGAAGAACTGCGCATCGACCAGGTCGAACGGCCGCTCGGCATGGAGGCGGCGGACGAGCGGCAGCACGGCGCGGGCGATCCGGCCGGGATTGGTATCGCCGCCGATCTTCGGGATCAGCGTGAACTTGGGATAGTGCACTTCGAAGCCGGCGATGCTGCTGGATTCGGGAATGTGCCTGAGCTTGTCGTAGGGATGGCGGCGGGACAGCGGCCAGGGCGGAATGCCGATGGGGCTGACCATGGTGAGGTCCACCTCGCCCCCGGCGACGATCGCCCGCATCTGGTTGCCGACGAAGACGCCGAAGGACGGCTTCACCGGATTCGGAAACAGCGTGGCAATGGAGAGGATGCGCATGGCTTCCCTTTAGAGGCGGAAAGTTAGAGCTTTCTGACGAGCATGTCCGCAACGGCCAGCCACTGGGGATGTTCCACCGGTACGGGCGGCTGGCCGCTGATCGGGGGCAGCAGGACCAGCGCCTCGCCGCCGCTCTCGATCAGCCTTCCGAATGCGAATCGGCCGCCGGGGAGTGGGGCGAGCACGTCGCGGTTCAGCAGGCGCGAAGCCTGGTGCAGGGGCGTCTGTCGCAGCCAGACCTGGTCTCCGGTGCGGTATTCGCCGCAGGTCGCCTCCACTTCCATCACCATCCACGGCAGGTCGGCGGCAAGATCGCTCGGCAGCAGGGCCTCGCGCCGGAGACGCGGGCTTTCGGCGCCGCTTTCGGAGAGGAGAGCCACGACCATGACCGGCTCGCTGGCCTCGCTGCGCAGGAGGCTCTCCGGATCGACACCCAGCGCCTGGGCGATCCGGTTCATCCAGACGAGCGAGAGGTTGCGCATGCCCGTCTCAAGGCGGCCGATGGTCTGCGCGGTCGTGACGGGCCGGCACGCGGCAGCGACATCGGCCAGGGTCAGGCCCTTCTGAAGCCGGATGTCGCGAATGCGGTTGATCATCGAGAAGCTGGCCCCTTGCCGATCCGGCGCAGCCTTGGCGGAGGGCTAACCGATCTGGTTTCCCTCATCGCCGCGGAGAGCCGTCTTGGCAAGGGACGGCGGGCAGGCGCGGCGGCTTGCCCGCCTGCCGCGCCTAGGCACCAGGCTCCCTTATCCCTCGACCAGTTCGGCCAGTTCCAGCCAGCGTTCTTCCGCGGCTTCCTTTTCGCCGCGCGACTTGTCGATGGCGGCGGTCAGGCTGGCGAATTTCGCCGGATCGCGGGTGTAGAGCGCTGGATCGGCCATGGCCGCTTCGTCGCGGGCGATGGCGGCTTCCAGTTCCTCGATCCGCTTGGGCAACAGTTCGTAGTCGCGCTGGTCCTTGTAGGACAGCTTGCCCTTCCTGGGCGGCGGCGGAGCGGCGGTATTGGCGCTCTCCTTCGCCTTGGCCTTGCCGCTGGCGGTGCGCTGGCGGCGCTTGGCCTCCCAATCGGCATAGCCGCCGGCGATCACATCGATATGGCCGGTGCCGTCGAGGCCGAGCGTGACGTTGACCGTGCGGTCGAGGAAGTCACGGTCGTGGCTGACGATCAGCACCGTGCCGTTATAGTCCGCGATCACTTCCTGAAGCAGGTCGAGCGTTTCGAGGTCGAGGTCGTTGGTCGGCTCGTCCAGTACCAGCAGGTTCGATGTTCGCGCGAATTCGCGGGCGAACAGCAGGCGCGAGCGCTCGCCGCCCGAAAGCGTGCCCACTTTCGCCTCGACCAGACCGGGATCGAACAGGAAGTCCTTGAGATAGCCCTGGATGTGCTTGCGCACGCCCACCACGTCGATCCAGTCCCCGCCCTCGGCCAGGACGTCGCGAATGCGCATTTCCGGGCTCATGCGGCTGCGCTGCTGGTCGATGACGGTGGCGTCAAGCGTGGCGGCGCGCGTCACGGTGCCGGAATCCGGCTGCAATTCGCCGATCAGCAGCTTCAGCAGCGTCGTCTTGCCCGAGCCGTTGGAGCCGACGATGCCGATGCGGTCGCCGCGCTGGATGCGCAAGTTGAAGTCCTTGATGACCGTGCGGGCGGCCTCTCCGGTTCCGAACGTCTTGGTGACGTGCTCGGCGACGATGACGGACTTGGTCTTGCTGTCGTCCGCCACGACGGCGAGCTTGGCTGCGCCCTGCGGCCCCATCATGGCCGCGCGCTGGGCCCGCATTTCCCAGAGCTTGGCAAGGCGCCCCTGGTTGCGCTTGCGCCGCGCGGTCACGCCGCGTTCCAGCCAGTGCGCCTCGATCTTGAGCTTGGCGTCCAGCTTCTGGGCGGCGCGTTCCTCTTCGGCGTAGACCTCGTTTTCCCAGGCTTCGTAGCCGCCGAAGCCGATGTCCCTGCGGCGCATGCTGCCCCGGTCCAGCCAGAGCGTCGCATTGGTCAGGCGGGTCAGGAAGGTGCGATCGTGGCTGATTACGACGAAAGCGCCGTTGTAGCGCTGCAGCCAGGATTCCAGCCAGTCGATCGCGGCAAGGTCGAGGTGGTTGGTCGGCTCGTCCAGCAGCAGCAGGTCGGGCTCGGAGGCGAGGGCACGGCACAAGGCGGCGCGACGGCGTTCACCGCCGCTGGCGCTCTTCGCCTCGCGCGAGAGGTCGATGCCGAGCTGATCGGCGATCGATTCGACTTCGTGGCGCGGCGGGGCATCGTCGCCGTGAATGGCGAAATCGAGAAGGGTGTCGAACCCGGTGAAGAATGGGTCCTGTTCCAGCGTGACCACGCGGGTGCCCGGCTGGACCGAGCGCGTGCCCTTGTCCGCATCGACGCTGCCGGCAATCAGCTTGAGCAGCGTGGTCTTGCCCGCGCCGTTGCGCCCGATCAGCGCCAGCCGATCGCGCGGGGCGATGTTGATGTCGAGGTCCTGGAAGAGCCAGCCGGAGCCCTGGATCAGGCCGAGGCCTTCCCAGCTGAGAATAGGTGCGATTGCCATGGCTCGGCGCCCTACAGGGCCGGGCGGGGGGCTGGCAAGCCGCACGGCGCGGCATTGCGAGCGTGGACTTTCGGCCACACCTCCGATCCGGCGCTGCCTTCCTGCCACATTCAGGACTTGTTCAAGGCGGCGGGCTTAGGCAGCAAGTCGATATGAAACAGGCTCTTTCTTTCCTGGCGGCCCCTGCCGCGCTGGCTCTTGCGGCCTTCGGGTCGGTCGTGCCCACGCTGACTGCGCATGCAGCCGATCCCGGCGGCGAGCAGGGTGAGGTGCGCCGCGAACGCAGGGCCGGCAACATCCTGTCCATCCGCGAGATCGAGCAGATCGTTCTGCCGCGCATGTCCGGGAAGCAATATCTCGGCCCGGATTACGATTCGGCCGCCATGGCCTATCGCCTGAAGTTCATCCAGAGCGGCAAGGTCTACTACGTCGATGTCGACGCGCGCACGGGGCGGGTGATCGGCCAATCGCGTTGAACGATGCCGCGTAGAAGCGCAGGCCCGTCGATCCGCGGGAACCAACGCGGGGGCCGTCGCTTGACGCTGCCGGGCTTTCGCCCCATTTGAACTCCGCCCCCACCGGCCCACTTTCATTGGGCCCGCCCTCTTAGGGAGAGACCGAATTGCGCATCCTGATCGTCGAGGATGAACCCACGCTCGGCAACCAGCTCAAGACCACGCTGGAACAGACCGGATATGCCGTAGACTTGTCCGTCGATGGCGAGGACGGCCACTTCCTGGGTTCGACCGAGGAATACGACGCCGTTATCCTCGACCTTGGCCTGCCGGAGATCGATGGCCTTACCGTGCTGGGCATGTGGCGCAGGGAAGGGCGCAATTTCCCCGTCCTGGTCCTTACCGCCCGCGATTCCTGGTCCGACAAGGTGGCCGGGCTCGACGCCGGCGCGGACGACTATCTGGCCAAGCCCTTCCAGACCGAGGAACTGATCGCCCGCCTGCGCGCGCTGATCCGCCGTGCCTCGGGCAACACTTCCAGCGAACTGACCGCCGGCGACGTGCGGCTGGACACCCGTTCGGGCCGCGTCACCCTGGCCGGGGAGCCGGTCAAGCTGACCGCGCAGGAATACAAGCTGCTGTCCTACCTGATGCACCACAAGGGCAAGGTGGTCAGCCGCACCGAACTGATCGAGCACATCTACGATCAGGATTTCGACCGCGATTCGAACACGATCGAGGTCTTCGTCACGCGCATCCGCAAGAAGCTGGGTGCCGATGTCATCACGACGATCCGTGGCCTTGGCTACAGCCTCGACGACCCCGCAGAACCCGGCCGCGGCTGACGTGTCAGCCCCGGAACCGGGCCTCCCGGAAGCGGGATCCGGCACGAAAGCGTCCCGTGCGGCGGCTGCCGGCGTAGCGGGGGCCGGCGCGGCGGGGGCCAGCGAAGCCGGGTCCCATGCGCCGGGAACCGGAGAGAGCGGCGGCGCCCAGGTGCGGGCCGCCAATACCGGCTCGCTCGCGCGCCGCATGATGCTGATCGCTGCGGGATGGATCTTCATCCTGCTGCTGGTCGGCGGACTGGCGCTCGACCGGACGCTGACCGGCCTCATCACGCGCAATTTCGACGAGCAGCTCGGCTACATGCTCACCGGCATGATCGGCTCGGTGGAAATAGGGCCGGACGGCGAAGTCTTCTTCATCCGTCCGCTGGGCGACCAGCGCTTTCTGGAGCCCAATTCCGGGCTCTACTGGCAGATTCGCGCCAAGGGCCATGAGGATTTCCCGTCGCGTTCGCTATGGGACCGCAGCATCAACGTGCCGCCCGAGCATTTCGACGCCCAGCAACACGTCTATGACAGCCCGCAGTTTCCCGGCGAGCCCCTGCGCGTGATGGAGCGGGCGGTGATCCTGCCGGGCAGCGATGCCCAGTGGATGTTCACGGTCGCGGCCAGCCGGGTCGATCTGAACGACCAGATCAAGATGGTGCGCGGCATTCTCGTCTATAGCTTCGTCGCGCTGGGCTTCGGCCTGCTGCTCATGGCGGGCATGCAGACCTGGTACGGCCTGTTCCCGCTGCGCCATGTGCGCCGCGCAATCCAGAAGCTGCGCACGACCGGGGCCAGCCGCGTCACCCAGCCGCTGCCGCAGGAAGTGGAACCGCTGGTCGACGAGCTGAATGCACTGCTCGCCCATACCGAAAGACAGGCCGAGGAAGCGCGCATGCATGCAGGCAACCTCGCTCACGCGCTCAAGACGCCGCTTACGGTGGTGATGAACGCGGCCACGGCCAAGGCGCCCGATCTCTCGGACACCGTGATTCGCGAGGCAGCGGTCATGCGCCGCCAGGTCGATCACCATCTGGCGCGGGCGAGGGCGGTCGGCCGCCGCGCCGTCGGGCAATCGCGCGCGGAAGTCTGGCCGAGCCTGGAGGCCGTGCTGCGCGCTGTGGAGCGGCTCTACGACCAGGCGCGGCTGGACCTGGATGGCAATCACGACGCCGTCGTGGCCCTTGAAAAGCAGGATCTCGAGGAGATTCTCGGCAACCTGATCGAGAATGCGGCCAAGTACGGCGGCGGCAGCGTGTTCGTGACGGTGGATCCCGATCGCACCTCGCGCTTGTGCGAAGTGTGGATCGAGGACGACGGCATGGGCATTCCCGAAACCGAGCGTATCCGCATCTTCGATCGCGGCGCGCGTCTCGATACCGGCAAGCCCGGCACCGGGCTGGGCCTTGCCATCGTGCGCGATGTCGTGGAAATCTACGGCGGCACCGTGGAACTCGACGAGAGCGAGGACCTGGGCGGCTTGCTGGTCAAGCTCAAGCTGCCGCGGGTCGATGCCTAGGTTCACGATCCCATCCGGCGCCTGGCTTCCCTTATCCGGCTTCGGACGGGATTTTCGTGGGAACCGGCGCAGAGGCGGTTGCGGCTCCGTTCATTCATCCCCATTGGCGCGGTTTGCCAGATCAAGGACCCTTTCATGACCGATTCCATCAACCTGTCGCTGTCGTCGGACGAGATCGAAATCATCGTCGACGCCCTCGAAGCCGATCTCGAAGGCTACGTAGAAGCTGCCAAGGAAGCGCGCGGCAACAACAACCGCGAGGACGTGGCGACCTTCACCGAAGCGGCCACGCGTATCCAGACGCTGATGTCGAAGCTTCAGGATCTGGTGGAAGACTGACCTTCCGGGCCAGCTTTTCCTTCAGGAGCTGCCGTCCCGGGCCATCCCGGGACGACGGCTCCCTATACGGATCCGATTCCCTGAGAACCTGGGCTCAGGCCTGGTTCTTCGCGCGCTCGTGGTGGCGGATCACTTCGTCGATGATGAAGCGGATGAACTTCTCGCCGAAATCGGGGTCGAGATGGGCGTCTTCCGCCAGCTTGCGCAGACGCACGATCTGGCGTTCCTCGCGGCCGGGGTCGGAGGCGGGAAGGTCGTTCTTCGCCTTATAGGCGCCTACCGCCTGGGTGATCCGGAAGCGTTCCGCCAACATGTGGATCAGAGCGGCGTCGATATTGTCGATGCTCGCACGGAAACCGGCGAGTACGAGGTCGGCTGCGGGAGTGTCCTGGGTCATCGCGTGGTCCGCTAGCACGGGTTCGCCGCCTCTTCCAGTCGGGGCGTTCGACCGTCCCGTGGCATTCGCTCTTGCGTTACGGACGCCGAACGCGCAATGCGCGGGTCGATGAGTGCCGATGTCATTCCCCTGCGCGCACGCGGGTCGCAGCCTACCCTCGCTCCCATGCTGGCGCTCACCGCTCCCGGCATGAACAGCGTCAACGCCGTCATTCTGGACCGGATGCAGAGCGAGATTCCGCTCATCCCGGCGCTTGCCGGGCATCTGATCTCGGGCGGTGGCAAGCGCATGCGCCCGATGCTGATGGTCGCGGCGGCGGAGCTGTGCGGCTATCAAGGCACCCGCCATCACAAGCTGGCCGCGGCCGTGGAATTCCTTCACACCGCCACGCTGCTTCATGACGATGTCGTCGACGGTTCGGACATGCGCCGCGGCAAGGCCGCCGCCAATATCGTCTTCGGCAATCCCGCGACGGTCCTGGTGGGCGATTTCCTGTTCACGCGCGCTTTCGAATTGATGGTGGAAGACGGCAGCCTCAAGGTCCTCAAGATCTTCTCCAAGGCCAGCTCGATCATTGCCGAGGGCGAGGTCGATCAGTTGACCGCCCAGCGCCGGATCGAGACGAGCGAGGAGCACTACCTCCAGATCATCGGTTCCAAGACCGCGGCGCTCTTCGCCGCCGCCACGCGCATTCCGGCGATAGTTGCTGAAAAGAACGAAGCGGAGGAGCACGCGCTCGACGCCTACGGTCGCAATCTCGGCATCGCGTTCCAGCTGGTCGACGACGCCATCGACTACGATTCGGAAGCCTCCGAATCGGGCAAGGACAAGGGTGACGATTTCCGCGAGGGCAAGATGACCCTGCCGGTGATCCTGGCCTATGCGCGCGGCAATGCCGAGGAACGCAAGTTCTGGGAAGACGCCATCGCCGGTTTCCGCACCGAGGATGAGGACCTGGCCCACGCCGTGGAACTCATCAACCGCCACGGCTGCGTGGAGGCGACGCGGGAACGCGCGCGTCTCTATGCCCAGCGGGCCATCGATTCGCTCTCGATCTTCCCCGCCGGCGCGGCGCGGGAGGCCATGTGCGAAGCGGTCGAGTTCGCGGTGGCGCGCCGCTACTGAGCCTCGGGCTTTTCCATCTTCGTTATCGGACGCCGGGCAGCATCTGTCCGGCGTTTTCGTATGTGCTCTGCCGATAGTTATCGTTGGCGTAACTTTAATGGCGCTGGAAATTTTGCGACGAGGCTGCCGGGGTAAATGAGTAAAGCGTCGATCTATTCGGTTGATACTATAGGACAATGGCTATAGGTTCGCGGCGTTACGAGTTCCTGCCTCGGGAGATCGTCGTTGGTTCGAAGTGGTCGATCCTCATTTCGGTTCCTTCTCGCGGGCATCCTGCTTTGTGGGCTTGCCGGACTTTCCGAGGCGAGGGCGCAAGGTGCTCCGGACGATGCCTCTGGCGTTCAGGCCGGCGGCGTTTCTGTCGATACCGTCGATGAAGGGCGGGTCCCAATACCCCCTCCGGCCGGACGCGGCGGCACCGGCTGGACGCTCATCGTTAGTCCTTATGTCTGGGGCGCTTCCATTGGCGGCGACCTTGGCCTGGCCGGGTTGCAGACACAGGCGCATTTGCCCTTCGGCGATATCTTCCACCATCTCGACCTTGCGGCCATGGGGACCGTCGAAGCGGTGAACGGCCGCTGGGGCGGATATCTCGATGCCCAGCATGTGAAGACCTCGCAGACCGAGCAGGTGCTGTCGCTGCCCGTGGATCTCAGCATCCGCACCACGCGCGTGGCGGGCGGGTTCTACTACAAGGCCTGGATCGTTCCGCTTCCCGGCGAGACGGCCTTCGGCAGTCCCCGAAACGTCTCTTTCGAACCGACCGTAGGCCTGCGCTGGACCGACCTGAAGGCCAGCGCCGCCGTCGCGCCCCTGGCCCTGCAGACGGGGAAAGGGGCGAACTGGGTCGATCCCTTCGTGGGTCTGCGCATGAATGCCGATCTCTCGCGGCGCTGGAATCTGTTCGCCCAGGCCGACGTGGGCGGCTTCGGCGCCGGCTCCGACATCAGCGTCAATGCTGTCGCCATGCTGGGGTACCGCACGCATGTCTTCGGGCAGCGCACGATCCTGCGGGCAGGCTACCGCTTCATCTACGAGGATTACGACCAGCCCGATTTCACCGGGCGCGGCAAGTTCGTCTGGGACATGCAGCAACGCGGCCCGCTGATGGGACTGTCGATGCTCTTCTGATTGCTCCGTTGCCACGAGGAGAATTGCCGATGCGCATGACGACCACATTCGGGCGGGCGCTTTGCGCGCTGGCCTTGCCGGGCCTGCTGACCGCGGGTGTCGCCGCCGATGCCTGCACGCGGGCAGTCTATCTGGGGCCGAACGACAACGTCATCACGGCCCGCTCGATGGACTGGAAGAGCGACATCGTCTCCAACTTGTGGATCCTGCCGCGGGGCATGGCGCGGACCGGCGAGGCAGGGGCCAATTCCATCAAGTGGACTTCGAAATACGGCAGCGTCGTCGTCAGCGGCTATGACGTCTCCAGCACGGACGGCGTCAACGAGAAAGGGCTCAACGCCAACATGCTCTGGCTGGTCGAATCGGAATATCCGCATTTCGATGGCAAGGGTAAGCCGGGGCTGACGATCGCGGCCTGGGCGCAATATGCGCTCGACAACTTCGCGACCGTTGCCGAGGCCGTGGCGGCGTTCGAAAAGGAGCCTTTCACGGTCGTCACCGACAGTGTGCCGGGCGAGGACCGCCTGACGACCGTGCACCTCTCCATGTCGGACGCCACGGGAGACAGCGCCATCGTCGAATATATCGGCGGCAAGCAGGTGATCCACCACGGTCGCCAGTTCCAGGTCATGACCAATTCGCCGACTTACGACGAGCAACTGGCACTCAATACCTACTGGAAAGGCATCGGCGGCACGACCATGCTGCCGGGCACTAACCGCGCGGCGGATCGCTTCGCGCGAGCTTCCTTCTATATCAACGCCATTCCCAAGGAACCGGACCCCAACAAGGCGCTCGCCGCGGTGTTCAGCGTGATCCGCAATGCCTCGGTGCCCTATGGCATCAACACGCCGGAAGAACCGAACATCTCATCCACCCGCTGGCGCATCGTCTTCGATCACAAGCGACAGCTGTACTTCTTCGAATCGGCTTTGACGCCCAACACCTTCTGGGTCGACCTGAAGAAGATCGATTTCTCGAAGGAGACGGGCAAAGTGAAAAAGCTCGATCTCGGTCCAGATCAGAACCACACGTTCTCGGGCGAGGCGAACAAGGACTTCGTGGACCACGCACCGTTCCGGTTCCTGGGTTTGACGGGCTGAATTTCCGCTATTTTCAAGGATGTTGGACGGTGACGGGCGCCCGGCATCGCTCGCACGGTGGGCTTTTCGCGCAACAGTCCACCGTGCAATGAAGTTGCAATAAGGCCGCAATTGCGGTGGCAGGGGAAGCACCCTATTCAGGCCGCGTCATGCCCTCCGAATCCGAGCAGGCGCCGTCGGGTTATCAACCTGGCTCGCCGCGCCAACGCCTCGTATCATCGTTCCTCTCCGCGGGGCTGATCCTTCTTGCGCTGTTGCTGGCCATCTACCAGACGGGCCTCGTTCCCGAACTTGCGAAGAAGACGACCGCGCTGACCACGTTCGACGTCGTCGACCATGATCGCGACAAGGGCGGGGACAAACCGGCCCAGCCCAAGCAGCGCGAGGAAAAGAAGGTCGAGCAGAAGCAGCAGGCCGCGGTGGTGCAGGAAAAAGTGCCGACGCCACCTGTCGAAACGCCGGTGGAGAAGAAGCCGGCTTTCACCTTCCTCAAGATGTCCAGCCAGGACTTCGCCGCGGCGGATATCGGCAAGATGAAGGGGCAGGGGCTGGCGCAGGGTGCTCCGGCACCGGGCGGTTCGGGCGGGACTTACGGCCCCGGCGAAGGCCCCGGCGGCGCGACGCTCTACAACGCGGACTGGTTCCGCCGGCCCACCGATGCGCAGCTTGGCGGGTACTTGCCGGAAAAGCGGCCCAATACCGGCTGGGGCATGATCGCCTGCCAGACCATGGAGCATTACAAGGTCGACAATTGCCAGATCCTGGGCGAATCGCCGCGCGGCTCTGGCTTCGGCCGGGCGGTGCTCAATGCGGCTTGGCAGTTCGAGGTTCTTCCGCCGCGCATCAACGGCAAGCCGCAGCTGGGGACCTGGGTGCGCATCCGCATCGACTACGGGACTAAGAGCGACATCTGAACGGGCCGCGAAAGCGGATGGTGGACTGAATCGGGCCTAGCCGCCCGGGCAAGCCGCCCGGTCAGGCCATGTGCCAGGTCTTGGAAGAGGTCTCGATCCGGGCCAGCATATCATCCAGCGACATGGGCCGGGCGATGTGGAAGCCCTGGGCCAGCGAGAACCCGGCGATCCGGGCGCTGAGGAGCTGGTCTTCGGTCTCGATCCCTTCGATCACGCATTCCAGCGAGAGCGCGCGCGCAAGGTTACGGATTGCCGAGATCAGGCGGCGGCCCACGGTCTCGTCGAGCCGGGGCGCGAAGCTGCGGTCGATCTTGACCATGTCGAGCGGCAACTGGTGCAGCGACGACAGGCTCGAATAGCCGGTGCCGAAGTCGTCCAGCGCAATCCGGGCGCCGGTGGCGCGCAGGCGCTCCAGGACGATACGAGCGGTGTCGAGTTCGGCGATCAGGGTCGTCTCGGTGATTTCGAAGAGCAGGCGACGGGCGTCGCTGCCGCTCGTTTCGATCCGTTCCAGCAAAGTGCCGATTGTCTCGGCGTCCGAAATGTCGTGGCCCGACAAGTTGAACGAGACCGAGATAGGGTGCGGCAGGCGGGCCAGGGTATCGAGCGCATGATCGAACAGGGTCGCCGTCACTTCGCGGGCACGGCCCACGCGTTCGGCCGCGGCGATCATCATTTCCGGCGCGATCACGCCCAGCGTGGGCGAGGTCCAGCGGGCGAGGCATTCGAAGCCGACTGGCTGGTTGCTTTCGGTGGCGATGATCGGCTGATAGGCGACCGAGAGTTCGTGCGAGAGGTCCGCGCTCTGCATCGCTGCATCGAGTGCCTGCTCGGAGCGGATCAGGGTTTCCAGGTGATCGGAAAAGCGCACGCACTGGCCGCGCCGGTGATTCTTGGCATGGTAGAGCGCAAAGTCGGCGCGGTCGTAAAGCGAATGCGCGGTGCGCGCGCTTTCCGGATAGATCGCAATTCCCGCCGATCCGCCGACGGCCATCGTCACTTCGCCGATCCGGGCCGGGCTGCGGATGGCGGCGCAGAACTTCTGCGCGATCGCCTCCGCCTCGTCGGGGCCACCGGGCACGATGAAGCCGAATTCGTCGCCGCCGAGGCGGGCGATCGTCACGCTGGGATCGCACTGCGCGATCAGGCGCGTGCCGATGACCTGGAGCAGCCGGTCGCCCTGGGCATGGCCATAAGTATCGTTGACGGGCTTGAAGCGGTCCAGATCTATCAGGCCGACGCAGAAGACTTTGTCTTCGCCGCTTTCCAGCAGGTTTTCGAGCGTGGCGAAGAAATAGCGGCGGTTGGGCAGGCCGGTAAGTGCGTCGGTCTGCGCCAGCCGGGCGTTCTCGTCACCCAGCGCCTGAGCCTGCCGGCGTTCGGCGCGCAAGTCGCGCTGGGCGACCTCCAGTTCGACGAACGAATCGTACGTGTCGCGCAGGATCTTGAGGATCACGGCCGCCACCAGCGCGATGTTGATCGCCACGGCGGTGAGCGTCGCCGAACCCGTCGTCACGCAATAGACGAGGAACATGCCCAGTGCCGTCAGGCAGATCAGCAGGGCGGCGGTGGGCAGGAACGTCAGGCAGAACACGCAGCCGAGTACGGTGACGGACACGAAAACCGCGACATGGCCATGCTCGTAAGGGCCGCCGTAACGGTCGAGGCAGAGCGACCAGACGGCGAAAGCCATGGCGAAGACCAGCGCCAGCCAGATCGCCCGGCGCATGCGCCGCAGCGCGACATCCGCTTCCAGATCGCGCTGGCCGATGGGGCGCAGCCATACCAGCATGCGAATCAGGCAGCAGGCGATGAGGACGGCGGGGATCGTAAGGGTGAGAAATCCGGGAGCCAGCGCACGATGCGTATAGGCCAGGATGGCCGCATTGACCGACAAGAGTCCGTAAAGCGGCGGGATTCGTTCGCGCAGGCGCAAGTACTGCGCCACGGGCAAGGGGTAATGCCCGGCGCGGTGCATCTTGTATTCGATTACATTGGCGTCAGGCAAAACGTGAACTCCTGAGAGTTTTGCTTAGGTATGATTCCTTGATGAAGAGTAGACGTCTTCAACAATTTCATCCGTTTCGGATCAGGGTCCAGTGAGGCTGGAGCCTTTCCCGCTCCCGCCACGCGCACTAAGGAGTCGTGCGTGAGCGACCTTCCCATCCAAGCCGTATTGCCCGAAGTCCTGTCCGCATTGCGTGACGGTCCTCACGCTGTGCTGATAGCGCCGCCGGGCGCCGGCAAGACGACCGCACTGGCTCCGGCACTGCTGGCGGAGCCCTGGTGCACGGGCACGGTGATCCTGCTTTCGCCGCGCCGCGTGGCTGCCCGTGCCGCGGCCGAGCGCATGGCCGAGCAACTGGGCGAGAAGGCCGGGGAGACGATCGGCTACGTCACCCGTCTCGATGTGAAGCGCTCCGCCCGGACGCGGATCGTGGTCATGACCGAGGCGATCTTCGTGGCCACCATCGTATCCGATCCGGAGCTGTCCGGCGTCTCTGCGGTGTTGTTCGATGAGGCCCACGAGCGGCATCTCGACAGCGACCTCGGCCTCGCGCTCGCCATCGAATCGAGTCAGGTCCTGCGCGAGGATCTGCGCATCGTCGTCATGTCGGCGACGATCGACGGCGCGCGTTTTTCACGGTTGCTGGGCGGGAATGCGCCGGTGATCGAAAGTGCGGGCAAGGCGTGGCCGCTGGCGATCCGCTGGCTGGGCGGGTCGCCCGACCAGCGGATCGAAGATGCCATGACGTCCGCCGTGCTCACCGCATGGCGCGAGCAGGAGGGGGACATTCTTGCCTTCCTCCCCGGCGTGCGGGACATCGACCGGGTGGCGGAGCGGCTGGCGGAACGCCTGCCGGCCGCGCTCGTCCTGCCTCTGCATGGCCAATGCGAGCCGGCAGCCCAGCGCGCGGCGATCCGCCGCGACTCGCAGGGACGCCGCCGGATCGTGCTTTCCACGGCGATTGCAGAAACTTCGCTGACGCTCGAGGGCGTTTCCGTGGTCGTCGACAGCGGCCTGTCGCGCCGGGCTGAATTCGACAAGGCCGCCGGGGTCACCCGGCTGGCGACTCACCGCGCGAGTCGCGCCTCGGCTGCCCAGCGCGCGGGCCGCGCGGCCCGACAGGGGCCGGGCACGGCCTACCGGCTGTGGGAAGAGGCGGCGCATCCCGGGCGTCCCGAATTCGACCCGCCGGAGATGCTCACCAGCGACCTGGCGCCGCTGACCCTGTCGCTGGCCCAATGGGGTGGCGGTGATCCGGCGGCGATGGCCTGGCTCGATCCCCCGCCGCCGCCCGCTCTGGATGCCGCGCGGCGGCAACTGGCCGCCCTTGGCGCGCTGGACGGAGACGACCGGATCACGGCTTTCGGCCGCAAGGTTGCGGCACTGCCCATGGACCCCGCGCAGGCGGCGATGATCCTTCATGCCGCCGAGTGCGGCGCCGCCCCCGTCGCGGCCCGGCTCGCCCTGCTGCTGCAGGAGCGTGGGCTGGGTGGCCGCAGCGAGGATCTGGCGCAGCGCCTCTCGCGCTGGGATGGCGATCGCTCGCCGCGGGCGGAAGCGTCTCGCAAGCTTGCGGCGGGCTGGGCGCGCCGGGCCCGCGCGCTGATCGCAGGGGAGGACGACAGGCAGGACGTGCCTCCCGGCGTTCTGCTGGCGCTGGGGCGGCCCGACATGGTTGCGCGCCGCCGCGATGCGAGTGGTGAGAACTGGCTCTCCGCCGGGGGCAGGGGCTACGTGCTCGACCCGGCCTCGCCGCTGGCCTCGCGCGAATGGCTGGTGATCGGCGACGCCCAGGGCCAGGCCAAGGGCGCGCGGATCCTGTCCGGCGCGTCGCTGGAGGCGACGGACGTGGAGCAGGGCCTGACCGACCGGATCGAGCGCCGCTCCGTCCTGCGCTGGAACGAGGCTGAGGGCCGGGTGGAGGCGCGGCTAGAACGGCGGCTGGGCGCGATCACGCTGGCCAGCGGCCCCGATCCGGCGCCCGATCCGGTGGCCATCGCCGCGTTCCTGCTCGAACGGGTGCGGGAGAAGGGGCTCGACCTCGTGCCTTTCGGCAAGGGCACGCTCTCGCTGCTGCGCCGGGCGCGCTACGCGGGGATCGCGGCGCTTTCCGAGCAGGCCCTGCTGGCCGATCTCGACGCATGGCTGGGGCCGCTGCTCGGACGGCGGCTCGATGCGATCGACAAGGGCGCTCTGGCCGAATCGCTGCGCAATCGCCTGGCCTGGGACGACCAGCAAGCGCTGGAGAAGCTGGCTCCGCCCGAGTTCCGCAGTCCGGCGGGGAGCACGCATGCCATCGATTACGAGGACGAGGGCGGGCCAAGCGTGGAAGTGCGGGTTCAGGCCCTGTTCGGCCTCGACCGCCATCCGACGTTCGGCCAGCCGCCGCAGCCGCTCCTTCTCAAGCTGACGTCTCCTGCCGGCCGTCCGATCCAGACAACCCGCGATTTGCCGGGATTCTGGCGCGGATCCTGGCGCGATGTGCAGCGCGACATGAAGGGGCGATATCCCCGACATCGCTGGCCCGACGCGCCCTGGACCGAGGATCCCAGCCTCAAGACGCGCAACGCATTCGAGAGGTCAAAAGGAGAAGCATCCGGGAAGACGTGATTTGCGCTTGATTCTCTCCCTGATTCGGAGGCAAAGCGCTCGGCCATGAGTGCACGCATCTATCAGCGCCCGAAGAACGCCATGCAGTCCGGCAACGCACTGCTGGACCAGTGGGTCCTCGAGTTCGCCCCTTCCGAAGCGAAGAAGCCCGATCCCCTGATGGGGTGGGCCGGTTCCGGCGACATGCAGCAGCAGGTCACGCTGAGGTTCCCGGATCTGGAAGAGGCCAAGGCCTATGCCGCGCGCTACGGTATCGAGGCCGAAGTGCACAGCACCCCGCCGCGCCGCCTCAAGATCCAGGCTTACGCCGACAACTTCCGCTGATCCGCTGCGCTGCGGCGCACGTTTCTGAGCAAATCGGCCCGCGTTTCCGGCAAGGATACGCGGGCCGCTGCCGTTATGGCGTCGGCACGGCTCGCCGCCGTCATGGCCCGCACGAAGCCCCTGTTGAAAAGCCCGACAATCCGGGCTGGACAAACCGGGCGCGCCTCTCCATATGGCCGCCCGGGAGTCGGGTGGACGTTTGCGTTCGCCAACCTGGTCAGGTCCGGAAGGAAGCAGCCACAACGGATAGCGGCGGGTCGCCCGGCTCCTTCAGCCCACATCATGCAACATGATTGCCGGACCCGCCGATGCCCAGCGCTTCGGTTGGGGGATTCGGCTCTGGGCTGTGGAGCAAATTGCTTTTCCCCTGACATTCCCGTCCCCAGTCCCTAGTTTACGCGCGATGGACGATTCACGCGACATGTTCGGCGATACCCCCCCTTGGGACGACAAGGAGGAGGAGGCGCCCGCACCGACCCAAGCCGAGCTGGAACAGGCCGGTCAGGCGTCGATGTTCGGCGCGCCTGACGCCGCGCCTGTCGCATCGACGCCGGCCCCGGCGGAAGCGAAGCCTGAGGCTGCGGTGTCCAAGCCTGTCGCCAAGGCCGAGCCGGCCCAGGCCGAACCGGTCCAGGCGGAACCGGCCAAGCCTGAATCCGGCAAGCCCGCGGCCGCTCCGGCGCAGCCCTACCGGGTGCTGGCGCGCAAGTATCGTCCGCAGACTTTCGCCGAGCTGATCGGTCAGGAAGCCATGGTCCAGACCCTGGCCAACGCCATCAAGCGCGACCGGCTGGCCCATGCCTTCCTGATGACCGGCGTGCGCGGGGTGGGCAAGACGTCCACCGCGCGGCTGATCGCAAAGGCGCTCAACTGCATCGGCCCGGACGGGCAGGGCGGCCCGACCATCGATCCCTGCGGCCAGTGCGAGCCCTGCCTGGCGATTGCCGAGGGCCGCCATATCGACGTGATCGAGATGGATGCCGCCTCGCATACGGGTGTCGACGACGTGCGCGAGATCATCGAGGCCGTGCGCTATGCCGCGGTTTCGGCGCGCTACAAGATCTACATCATCGACGAAGTCCACATGCTTTCCCGCAACGCTTTCAATGCCTTGCTGAAGACGCTTGAGGAACCGCCGGCCCATGTGAAGTTCCTTTTCGCGACAACCGAAGTGGACAAGCTGCCGGTCACGGTGCTGTCCCGCTGCCAGCGCTTCGACTTGCGCCGTATCCCGGCACCGATGCTGGCCGCGCATTTCGCCCGGGTCTGCGGCCTGGAGGGCGTGGAAGCCGAGGACGAGGCGCTGGCCATGGTCGCCGCCGCCGCCGAAGGTTCGGTGCGCGACGGGCTCTCGATCCTCGACCAGGCCATCGCCCATGCCGATCTCGATGGCGAGGGGCAGGTCCTGGCCGAGAAGGTGCGCGACATGCTCGGCCTTTCGGACAAGAGCGTGCAGCGCGGCCTCGTCACCGCGATTCTCGACGGCAAGGGCGGCGAACTGCTCGAACTCGTGGCGCGCCAGTTCTCGCTGGGCGTCGAGCCGATCGCGATCATGCGCGGGCTGATGACCCTGGTTCACCGCATCGCCGTGGCGCAAGTCGCCGGCGGCGCGCACGATGCCCATTCCGCGGAAGAACGCGAGGCGATCGAAGGCTGGGCGAAGTCGCTCAAGGCCGGGCAGGTCCATCGCATCTGGCAGCTCCTGCTCAAGGGGCACGAGGAAGTGAAATCCGCGCCCGATCCGCTGGTCGCCGCGCAAATGGCGCTGCTGCGGATCCTGCATGCCTCGGACATGCCGGACCCGGGCTCGCTGGTGAAGAAGCTGGAAGAGCTGGCCGCGCGGGCCCCTGCTACCGCGCCGGTGCCTGTCGCTTCCGGTGCGCCGGAAACAGGCGGCGCTGGGGGCGAGGGCATGGCACAGGCCGCTCCCGTCCCGGCCGCGCCTGCCCCGGCGCCCAGTGTGGAGATGATCGCGCGCCGCTGGGAAGAGCTGATCGACGATGTCGAGCATATGGGCGAGCTTTCCAGCGCCAATACCATGCGCATGCAGGTGCGGGTGGTCGAGCTGGGCGCCAGCCTGCTGCGCTTCTCGCAGCCGCCCGGCTTCAGCGAAGACATCACCGGCATCCTGCGCGCCTGCCTGACCAAGGCCACCGGCGAGCGCTGGGAGGTCTACAAGGTCGGCGAGCAGGGCGCGCCCACCCTGGTGGAGCAGGCCGAGGCGAAGAAGAACGCGGAAAGCGATGCCGTGAACCGGCATCCGTTGATCCTGGCCACCAAGGCCGCTTTCCCGCAAGCCGAAGTTATCGAAGATGATCGTCCGATTGCCGTTGGCGGCGGCGGACGGAACTGGAGACATTGAAATGAAGTCGATGGAAGAGATGCTCAAGGCGGCCCAGCAGGCGGCCGAGACCATCCAGAAGCAGATGGACGAAGCGCAGACCAAGCTGGACGCGATGGAAGTCGAAGGACTTTCGGGCGGCGGACTGGTCAAGATCCGCTGCTCGGCCAAGGGCCGCGTGATCGGCGTGTCGATCGACGACAGCCTGATGCAGCCAGGCGAAAAGCAGATCCTCGAAGACCTGATCGCCGCTGCCTACAATGACGCGCGCGTCAAGGCGGACTCGGTCGCCGGCGAGGAACTGGCCAAGGCCCAGCAGGGCATGGGCCTGCCGCCCGGCTTCAAGATGCCGTTCTGATCCATGCAGTGCCTTCCTGCGCCCGCTGGTCCACGCCGTCACAGGCGAACGAGCGCAGGCGCAGGAACCGCGATTTCCACCAGGGTTGACGAAACTCCGGCTGAATCGCGCTATATTGGATCAGGGGCCCGGTGTTTTCTATGAACCGGGATCTAGGGGAAGGGTGAAGTGGTGCGGTTAGCGCTTCCACAGTCTTTCGGCGTCAATCCCATTGCGTGAGGCGCCAGAGACCCCATATCGTCCCGCGAAGGCCGGGGGGCTCACAGCCTACCCGCGTGTGTGTTGAAATGGATATGACCTTGAACCTGCTTCCCCTGCTTCCCTTGCGCGACATCGTCGTGTTCCCCGGCATGGTCGTGCCGCTTTTCGTCGGACGCGAGAAATCGGTGGCCGCGCTCGAAGCGGCGATGGCGGGTGAAAAGGATATCTTCCTCCTCGCGCAGCTCGATCCCGGTTGCGACGATCCCGACCGCGACGATCTTTACGATACCGGCGTGATCGCCAGCGTCCTCCAGCTGCTCAAGCTGCCGGACGGCACCGTGCGCGTCCTCGTCGAAGGACAGGAACGCGCGAAGCTGGAAACGCTGCGCTCCGAGCAGTCCGCCGAGGGCGAGATGCTGGTCGCGCAAGTCGAGCGCGTGGAGCAGGTCGAGGCCGACGGCACCGAAACCGCCGCGATGATGCGTTCGGTGGTCGAGCAGTTCGGCGAATATGCGAAGCTCAACAAGAAGCTTTCGCAGGATGCCGGCGACCAGCTCGGCGACATCGAGGACGCGGCCAAGCTGGCCGACACCATCGCCGCGCAGCTTTCCGCCAAAGTGGGCGACAAGCAGGCCGTGCTGTCCGAGCCGGACCCGCTCAAGCGCCTGGAAATGGTCTTCTCCTTCATGGAAGGCGAACTCGGCGTCCTGCAGGTCGAGCGCAAGATCCGTGGCCGCGTGAAGCGGCAGATGGAAAAGACCCAGCGCGAATATTACCTCAACGAGCAGCTGAAGGCGATCCAGTCGGAACTCGGCGGCGGCGACGGCGAGGAAGCGAACGAACTTCAGGAGCTTCAGGAGCGCATCGAAAGCACGCGTCTCTCGAAGGAAGCGCGTGAAAAGGCTACGGGCGAGCTGAAGAAGCTGCGCTCGATGCAGCCGATGAGCGCCGAAGCCACGGTCATCCGCAATTACCTCGACGTGCTGCTGGGCCTGCCCTGGGGCAAGAAGAGCAAGCTGAAGCGCGACATTTCCTCTGCGCAGGAAATCCTCGACGCCGATCACTACGCGCTGGACAAGGTCAAGGATCGCATCGTCGAGTACCTGGCAGTGCAGGCGCGCACCAACAAGCTGAAGGGGCCGATCCTCTGCCTCGTCGGCCCGCCGGGCGTGGGCAAGACCTCGCTGGGCAAGTCGATCGCCAAGGCGACCGGCCGCGAATTCATCCGCCAATCGCTGGGCGGCGTGCGCGACGAAGCCGAAATTCGGGGACACCGTCGCACGTACATCGGCTCGCTGCCGGGCAAGATCGTCACCAACCTCAAGAAGGCCGGCAAATCGAACCCGCTCTTCCTGCTCGACGAGATCGACAAGCTGGGCCAGGATTTCCGCGGCGATCCCGCCTCGGCGCTGCTCGAAGTGCTGGATCCGGAGCAGAACTCGAAGTTCCAGGACCACTACCTGGAACTGGACATCGACCTTTCGGACGTGATGTTCGTCTGCACCGCGAACAGCCTGAACCTGCCGCAGCCGCTGCTCGACCGCATGGAGATCATCCGCCTCGAAGGCTATACCGAGGACGAGAAGGTCGAGATCGCCGAGCGTCACCTCGTGCGCAAGCAGGTCGAGGCGCATGGGCTTAAGAAGGGTGAGTTCACGCTGACCCAGGAAGGCCTGCGTGACCTGATCCGCTACTACACCCGTGAGGCGGGCGTCCGCACGCTGGAGCGCGAGATCGCCAAGCTGGCGCGCAAGTCGCTGCGCCAGATCCTGGAAGGCAAGGCGAGCGAAGTCACGATCACGCCGGAAAACCTCTCCGACTTCGCGGGCGTGCGCAAGTTCCGCCACGGCGTGGGCGAGGAAGAGCATCAGGTGGGCGCCGTCACCGGCCTTGCCTGGACCGAAGTGGGCGGCGAACTGCTGACCATCGAAAGCGTGACCGTGCCCGGCAAGGGCCAGATCAAGGCGACCGGCAAGCTCGGCGATGTGATGAGCGAGTCGATCCAGGCCGCCTTCAGCTTCGTGAAGGCGCGCTCGCCCGCTTACGGCATCAAGCCTTCGACGATCCAGAAGAAGGACATCCACATCCACCTGCCCGAAGGCGCGGTGCCCAAGGATGGTCCCTCGGCCGGTATCGGCATGGTAACGTCGATCGTCTCGACGCTCAGCGGCGTGCCGGTTCGCAAGGACGTCGCCATGACCGGCGAGGTTACTTTGCGCGGGCGTGTGCTGCCGATCGGCGGGCTCAAGGAAAAGCTCCTGGCCGCCCTGCGCGGCGGCATCACTACGGTGCTGATCCCGGAGGAGAACCGCAAGGACCTGGCGGAGATCCCCGAGAACGTGAAACAGGGCCTGGACATCATTCCGGTCGCGCATGTCGACGAAGTGCTTGCCCGGGCGCTTACCGAGCCGCTCGAGGCCATCGAGTGGACCGAGGCGGACGAACTGGCAGCAGCGCCTTCGCAAACGCCGGCGCCGTCTGCCACCGCGCACTGATAGGCTGCGGGACATCCTTTTCATGTCTGGAGAGGGTGTCCCGCGGTAATTTTCGGTTAAACGGATGGGCCTGAAAGAAAGTCTTTTGCGTGACGGCGCTTGTCAGGAGCGAAGTCACCCTGTAACGGCCCCCGTTCCTGCCGCGCATCTTGCCGCAGGATTTTGCTAGAAGGATCTTGAAATGGGTTACCGGGTTGCCGTCGTCGGCGCGACCGGAAATGTCGGCCGCGAAATGCTCAACATCCTCGCCGAGCGCGAATTCCCCTGCGACGAAATCGCAGCGGTGGCTTCGTCGCGTTCGACCGGGACCGAGATTGAATTCGGCGAAACCGGCAAAATGCTCAAAGTAAAGAACATCGAGCATTTCGATTTCACCGGCTGGGACATCGCTCTCTTCGCCGCCGGATCCGGCCCGACCGCGATCCACGCTCCGCGTGCTGCCGCGCAGGGCTGCGTCGTGATCGACAACTCGTCGCTTTACCGCATGGAGCCGGACATTCCGCTGGTGGTGCCGGAAGTGAACCCGGACGCGATCGACGGCTACAAGGCGCGCAACATCATCGCCAACCCCAACTGCTCGACCGCGCAGATGGTGGTGGCGCTGAAGCCGCTGCACGACAAGGCGAAGATCAAGCGCGTCGTCGTCTCGACCTACCAGTCGGTTTCCGGCGCGGGCAAGGAAGGCATGGACGAGCTGTTCGAGCAGAGCCGCGCGATCTTCGTGGGCGACCAGGTCGAGGCGAAGAAGTTCACCAAGCAGATCGCCTTCAACGTGATCCCGCACATCGACGTTTTCCTGGACGATGGTTCGACCAAGGAAGAATGGAAGATGGTCGTGGAAACCAAGAAGATCCTCGATCCCAAGATCAAGGTTCAGGCCACGTGCGTGCGCGTGCCGGTCTTCGTGGGCCACTCGGAATCGCTCAACATCGAGTTCGAGGAAGAAATCTCGGCGATCGAAGCCCAGGACATCCTGCGTGAAGCGCCGGGCGTGATGCTCGTCGACAAGCGCGAGGACGGCGGATACGTCACCCCGGTGGAAGCCGTGGGCGATGGCGCCACCTACATCAGCCGCGTTCGCGAGGACTCGACCGTCGACAACGGCCTGGCGCTGTGGTGCGTCTCCGACAACTTGCGCAAGGGCGCCGCCCTCAACGCGGTGCAGATCGCCGAACTGCTGGGCCGCCGTCACCTCAAGAAGGGCTGACGCGGCGGGCTTCGGCCCGAATCGATAAAAAAAGGGCCTGTGGAGCATTCGCTTCGCAGGCCCTTTTTCTATTGGCAGCTCAAGTATTCTGCCTTCCCCGGGGGCGACGGATCAGCCCTCGGTCTCGTCCGATCTTGCCGCGCCGGCCTTCATCTCGGCATAGGCGGCGTCGCGCGCTTCGCCTTCCAGCGTGAGGAGATAGCCCGAGGCTTCCTTGTAAGTGAGGAACGGCAGGCCGTCGGCAACGATCGGCTCGGTGCGGCTGTTGTAGATTCGTTTCAGCAGGCGTCGCTGCGGCCTGCTCAGCGGCGGGTTTTCGCCTGCCGGTTGCGCGTCGGTGGTTTCCATGCAGCGCTCTATCATGCCCCGGTTTGCAACGGCAATGGCGCGGGCGTGTTCGACAGGTTAGTCTGGCGCCCATGACCCGAACCCTGACCGGCGGCTGCCAGTGCGGCCGCATTCGCTACGAGGCCCAGGTCGAGAACGACGAGGCCTATCTTTGCCACTGCCGCTATTGCCAGAAGGCGACGGGCGGCTTTGCGGCGGCGTTCGTGCAAGTGGCGAAGGCCGGTGTCGCCTGGGCGCATGAACCGGACTGGTACCAAAGCTCGGCCATCGCTCGCCGGCCGTTCTGTTCGCACTGCGGAACGCCGCTCGGCTTCGACTTCATCGAAAGCAGCGGCAATATGGACCTGACACTCGGCAGCTTCGACGATCCCGGTTTCTTCCGCCCGACCACGCATTCCGGCTGCGAAAGCTTGCATCCTGCGTGGCTCGATACCAAGGACTTGCCGAGACATTACAGCGCGGAGACCGAAAGCGTCGCCTCGCGCTGGAAGGCGGCAGGACTGGAGGTTCCCTAAGTGAGCGATCTGCGCAAGGAAGTCATCGAAGGTTACGCAGGCACCGATCTGGCCGTGCATGTCATGAGCGACACCGGCGCGCGGCCGTTGCTGCTGCTCCACGGCCTGTTTTCCAGCGCCGACGTGAACTGGATCAAGTACGGCAACGCGAAGATCCTTGCCGATGCCGGGTTCGAGGTCTTCATGCCCGACCTTCGCGCTCACGGCCAGAGCGGCGCGCCGCACGACCCGGCGGCCTATCCCGCCGACGTGCTGGTTGAGGACCTGAAGCTGGTGATCGCGGCGCTCGGCCTTGCCGACTACGACCTCGGCGGTTTCTCGCTCGGCGCTCGGACGGCGGTGCGCGGCGTCCTGGCGGGGCTAGCGCCGCGCAAGCTGATCCTGGGCGGCATGGGCCTCACCGGCCTGTCCGGCTGGGCACGGCGCAGCGCGCACTTCGTGGATGCCATCGACCGTTTCGGCACCATCGAGCGCGGCGACAAGGCTTTCGTCGCGCAGGCCTTCATGAAGTCGATGAAGATCGACCGCGTCGCCGCGCGGCTGTTGCTGGGTTCGGTCGACGATACGGGGGCGGATGCGATCGCGCGGATCACCATGCCCACGCTCTGCGTCTGCGGCGGCGAGGACCACGACAACGGTTCGGCGACGGAACTGGCCGAGGCGCTGCCGCAAGGCGAGTATGTCGAGACGCCGGGCAATCACATGTCCTCGGTGACGTTCAAGGATATGGGGCGGGCTATGGCGGCGTTTCTGCTCGATTGAACCTCGTCATTGCGAGGAGGCGAAACCGACGTGGCAATCCAGAGCGGCGCGGGACTGCCCTGGATTGCTTCGCTACGCTCGCAATGACGAAGTGAGGGAAGGGGGAAGGGGTACAGGCATGTAGGAGGGAACGCACGCATCGGTGTCTCCCCTGCTTATTCTCCTCCCTTTCTGCCTCAACGGTTGATCTGACGCAGCGGGCGACTAGTCTCCCGCGCCATCAGAGAGAAAAATGAGGCAAACCCCATGAAATTCGCATCCACTGCGCTTGCCGCGCTCGCGGCCGGGCTTTCGTTCGGCATTGCCGCGCCGGCCTTCGCCGAAGACGCACCGGCCTATCCGCAGACCGCGCAAGGCGCCGCGCAGTTCATCGCGGCGGCCGAGAAGGACCTGTTCGATTTCTCGGTCGACAATGCCCGCGTCAACTGGGTGAACTACACGTATCTCACTGACGACACCGATGCCCTGGCGGCGCAGTCCAACGGGCTGCTGACCGAGAAGCAGGTCGCCTATGCCGTGGAAGCCGCGAAGTTTTCCAAGCTGCCCGGCCTCGACGCCGACGTCTCGCGCAAGCTGGGCATCCTGCGCCAGGGCATCGTCCTGCCGGCGCCGACCACGCCGGGCGCGGCGGCGCAGTTGAGCGAGATCAGCACGCGGCTTGCCTCCACTTACGGCAAGGGCCGCGGCACGCTGGACGGCAAGGAGATCAACGGCTCGGATATCGAGGCGGAGATGGGCAACCTCACGCACACGCCTGCCGAGTTCGCCGAGATGTGGACGACCTGGCACGACAATGTCGGCAAGCCGATGAAGGGCGACTACGTCAAGATGGTCGGCATCGCCAACCAGGGCGCCAAGGAACTCGGCTATGCCGACGTCGGTGCCATGTGGCGTTCGGGCTACGACATGAGCCCCGAGCAGTTCTCCGCCGAAACGCAGCGCCTGTGGGAAGAAGTGAAGCCGCTCTATCTCGCGCTGCATACGTACGTCCGCCATAAGCTGAACGAGAAGTACGGCGATGCCGTGCAGCCCAAGACCGGACCGATCCGCGCCGACCTGCTGGGCAACATGTGGGCGCAGGAGTGGGGTACGATCTATCCGCTGGTCGCGCCGAAGGGTGCCGGCGATCTCGGCTACGACATCGGCGATCTGCTGAAGGCGCAGGGGCGCACGCCGATCGACATGGTCAAGGCGGGTGAGGGCTTCTACTCGTCGCTCGGCTTTGCGGCGCTGCCCGAGACCTTCTGGAAGCGCTCGATGATCGTGAAGCCCGCCGACCGCGAGGTGATCTGCCACGCCTCGGCCTGGGACGTGGACAACAAGGACGACGTGCGCATCAAGATGTGCACCAAGGTGGATTCGACCGACTTCGTGACGATCCATCACGAGCTCGGCCACAACTATTACCAGCGCGCCTACAACAAGCAGCCGTTCCTCTACCTCAACGGCGCCAACGACGGCTTCCACGAGGCCATCGGTGATTTCATCGCGCTGTCGATCACGCCGCAGTACCTCGTGCAGATCGGCCTGCTCGACAAGGCCAAGGTGCCCAGCGCCGACAAGGACATCGGCCTCCTGCTGCGCCAGGCGATGGACAAAGTGGCGTTCCTGCCCTTCGGCCTGCTGATCGACCGTTATCGCTGGGGCATCTTCGACGGTTCGATCCAGCCCGCCGACTACAACAAGGCCTGGACCAAGATGCGGCTGGACTACCAGGGCGTTACCCCGCCCGCCGCACGCAGCGACGACGGTTTCGATGCCGGCGCGAAGTTCCATGTTCCCGGCAACACGCCTTACACGCGCTACTTCCTCGCCCGCATCCTGCAGTTCCAGTTCTACCAGGCGGCGTGCAAGCAGGCCGGCTGGAAAGGGCCGCTGCACCGTTGCAGCTTCTACGGCGACAAGAAGGTCGGCGCGAACCTGAACAAGATGCTGGAAATGGGCATGTCGAAGCCCTGGCCGGAAGCGCTCAAGGCTTTCACCGGCACCCCGCAGATGAGTGCCAAGCCGATGCTCGACTACTTCGCGCCGCTGAAGAAGTGGCTCGACGAGCAGAACAAGGGCGAGAAGCAGGGCTGGTGACGCCTGCGCCCGCGCGATCGAGGGCGGCGCGAGGTGGCCCTGGATTGCCGCGGGCCTTCGGCCCTCGCAATGACGAGGTTGGGGAAGATACTTTGAATTGAAAAAGGGGAGCCGGTTTGCACCGGCTCCCCTTTTTGTTTGCGCGGCAAGGGGTGATCGCCCCCTGTCCGTCCTTGGACGCTTAGAAGTCCACCGTGATGCCGGTGAAGAACGTGCGGCCGTAGACGTCATACGTCGTCGGGTAAGTGTTGGCCTGTTCCTGGTTGTCGCCGAGGATCGGCGGCTTCCTATTGAACATGTTGTTCATGCCGATATTCCAGGTGAAGCGCTTGGCCACGTCGATCTGCGCGGTGAGATCGAAGTAGTCGTAGGCCTTGATCCGCTCGACGCTGTAAGTGGTCGAGCCGTCGTCGTCCTTGACCGGCGAGAGGTGACGCCAGGCGAGCGAGAGCGTCTTGCCCTCGGTCGACCAGGTCGCGCGGCCGTTGAGGCGCCACTTGGCGTAGACGTTGCCGCAGAGCAGGCCGAACTTGCCGGCGCATTCCACGGTGAGGTCCGACAGGGCCGCGATCGGCTTGAACGTGAAGTTCATCAGGCGCGTGCCGCTGAAGCGCAGGGTCAGCTTGCTGGAATCGTGCACGCCGAATGCCAGCGGAACCGCGTACTGCATGTCGAAGTCGATGCCGTCGGTCTTCACGCCGCCCGAGTTGGACAGGTTGTCGGCTGCGCCGGTGATCGTGTAGCTGTTGGCGTCACGCGGCAGCATCGAGCAATAGCTGGTGTCGTAAGGCGTCCAGCCGTTCGCGGCGGTGCCGTAGCAGGCCGAGATGATGTTCGAGGTGCCGGCGGCGGTGATGTAGTTGTCGATCTTGATGTGGTAGTAATCGACGGTCAGCGACAGGCCCGGGATGAAGCGGGGCTGGATCATCGTGCCGAAGGTCCAGGTGTTCGCCGTTTCTTCACGCAGCGAGGTGTTGCCGCCGTTGTAGCTGTCGATCTGCGAATCGCCGCCGTTGTATTCGGTGCCGATCAGGTTCGCCGGAATGCCTGCCGAAACGCAGCTGGCGTTGAGGTTGGCATTCGAGAGCGCTGCCGTCGTCGCGCAGGGGTCGGTGGCCTGCTCGAAGTTCTGGGCGTTGCCGCTGTAGAGGTCGTTGACCGTGGGTGCCCGCACCGCGCGCGAGAACTGGCCGCGCAGGCTGACGTCCTTGATCGGCGCCCAGACGAGGCCGCCAGAGAACGTGCCGACCGACTTGGCCGCCGTCGAATAGTACGAATAGCGTGCGGCGCCGTTGAATTCGAGGCGGTCGATGAAGGGCTTGTCGGCGATCAGGGGCACGTTGAACTCGGCGAAGAGTTCCTTGACGTTGTAGCTGCCCGAAATCGGTTCCGAACCGTTGAAGCCGATCACGTCACCCGAAGCGAGGGCTTCGTCGGGATCGAAGCTGCCGTGCTCGCTGCGATACTCGCCGCCGATCGCCAGGCCGGCCGGACCGGCGCCGAGATCGAACAGGTTGTTGTTGGTGATCGCGCCGCTGACGACCTTCTCGGTGATGGTCGAGCGATTCACCGTGTCGATCGAGATGAAGTCGGCCGCTTCCTGGCTGATGTTGCCGGCGCCGAAGATGTTCAGCGGGACGCAGCCATTGCTGGTGTCCGAGCAGACGAGATTGCCGTCGGCATCGTACGTGGTGCGCAGGGCCTGCTGGACGCGGCTGGCCGAGACGTTGCCATACTGGTGCTCGACCTGCTTCGTGCGCGAATAGCTGAAGTAGGCGTCGTAGCTCCAGTCGCCCGAAATCTCGCCGCGCGCGCCGATCAGGCCGCGATAGGCCTTGCTGTCGAGGTTGGAGATGCGGTTGCCCACTTCGGACAGGCGGCGATAGACCGATGCCGAGGTGTAGCCGTCGCCGTCGGTGTCGTAGCTGCCCAGCAGCGATTGGGCATCGGCCGACAGGAACGAGGAATCGGTGTCGAGCGAGAACGTGCCGGTCAGCGGGGTCGGCGCGAGCTGGTTCTTCACGCGGTTGTGGATGTACTGGCCTTCGCCGTAGATCGTCAGGTGATCGCTGACGTCGAAGTGCGCCTGGGCCGAGAAGAGCGCGCGCTTCTGCGGGACCTGGAGGTAGTTCTCCGAGGCGTAGTTATAGGCATCGGCCGAAGTGTAGGCAGAGGTGCTGCCGTCCTGGCCGAACTTGTAGTTGCTGCCGTCAAGCGCGATACGGCCGGCCGGGATCGAGCTGGAACCGCCGCCGGTCAGGCCGCCTTCGCCGTCATCGGTCTGCGCGATCGAGGTGTAGCTGCGGGCGGACTGCAGGATCGACTTGCGGCGCATGTAGTCGCCGTAGATCGTGATGTTGCCGCGGCCTTCGGCGAAGTTCTTGCCGACGAGAAGCCCGCCATTGTACTGGGCGCCGTCGCCATCGCCGGTCAGGCGGTAGTTGGCGTTGGCCTGCACGCCTTCGAAATCCTGCTTGGTGATGAAGTTCACCACGCCGGTCACGGCGTCGGAGCCATAGACCGCGGACTTGCCGCCGGTCACCACGTCCACGCGCTCGATCAGCGCGGTCGGAATCGTGTTGAGGTCGACGATCTGGTTGGTGTCATAGGACACGTAGCGATGGCCGTTGACGAGCACCAGCGTGCGGGCGGCGCCCAGGCCGCGCAAGTCGGCCGTGGCGACGCCGCCGCCCGGATTGTTCGACGCGGCGGTCGCGCCCGGCAGGATCTGCGGCAGGTCCTTGAGGATGTTCTCGACGTTGACCTGGCCGGTCAGCGCGATTTCCTTGGCGGAAACGGCCATGATCGGCGCGGCCTGTTCCAGGTTCGGATTGGACAGGCGCGAGCCGGTGACGACGATGGCGCCGCCTTCGGGCTCGGCATCGGCGGAGGCTTGGGCATGCGCCACGGCGGGCAAGCCCATCAGCAGGGTGGACGCCAGCAGCAGGCGCTTCATCTCGGATGTCATTCGGTACTCCCTTTGCAGTTTCCGGCGCGGGATTTGCCGCAGGCCGGAACCAGATCAGGGGGTGTGCTCCCAAGATGAACTATCTGTCATCATGTAATAATAGTTCAATTATATTGTTGGATCGCCGAGTTGTAGATGGGCAACTATTATTTCAAACGCTGATACATCTATGTAAAAATAGCGTGAAATATTGAAACAAACGCGTCACATGGAATAACTTGTTGATGGCTCTTGTTTGAATAATATTATTATCATGCGCTAAAGTTTGGCATCACAAGATTGCTGAATTCGTTGGCCGATGCAATGGATCATTCTGACCGTTCGCCGGGAAATTCTGAAACAAAACGGGCGCCGCTCCTTTCGGAACGGCGCCCGCCGGATGTCTCGCTGCGCCGCGGCTTAGCGGAACGGCGGCTCGTTGAAGGCGCGCAGCTTGCGGGAATGGAGTTTCTCACCCTCGGCGCGAAGCAGGTCGCAGGCGTGGAGACCGATCTTGAGGTGGCTGGCGATGGCCTCCTCGTAGAAGCGGTTGGCCTGGCCCGGTAGCTTGAGTTCGCCGTGAATCGGCTTGTCGGACACGCAGAGCAGGGTGCCGTAGGGCACGCGGAAGCGATAGCCCTGGGCGCTGATCGTCGCGCTTTCCATGTCGATGCCGATGGCGCGGCTGAGGCTGAAGCGATGGGCGGATTCGGTATAGCGCAGTTCCCAGTTGCGATCGTCGGTAGTGACGACGGTGCCGGTGCGCATCCGCTTCTTGAGATTGGCGCCGCCTTCGCCGCTGACGGCCTCGGCAGCCGAGGCCAGTGCCTGCTGCACTTCGGCGATCGCGGGAAGCGGGATTTCCGGCGGGAGCACCGGATCGAGCACATGGTCGTCGCGCAGATAGGCATGGGCGAGCACGTAGTCGCCGATGCGCTGCCCTTCGCGCAGGCCGCCGCAGTGGCCGATCATCAGCCAGACTTCGGGGCGGATCACCGCGAGGTGATCGGTGATGGTCTTGGCGTTCGAGGGGCCGACGCCGATGTTGACGAGCGTGATGCCCGACTTGTCCGGCCGGATCAGGTGGTAGGCCGGCATCTGGTGGCGGCGCCAGGCCGTATCGGACAGACGCTCGCGCGCATTGTCCACCGGCGTGTCGAGGTAGAGGCCGCCGGCGCCCGACAGCGCGGTGTAGCCGTCCGAACCGATCTGCTTGCCGGCCCAGTCCACGAACTCGTCCACGTAGCGGTGGTAGTTGGTGAAGAGGATATAGCGCTGGCAATGCTCGACGCTGGTGCCGGTGTAGTGCTGCAGGCGCGCCAGGCTGAAGTCGGTGCGCAGGCCATCGAAGAGGGCCAGCGGCAGCGGCTCGTCGGAGCCCTGGCGGAAGACGCCGTCGGCGATTTCGTCACCGATCATGGCCAGTTCGGTGGTCGGGAAATGCGCGGCCAGTTCCTGCGGGGTGACGCTGCCCATGCCGACGCCGTCGAGGACGTAGGGGAAGGGGATTTCCTGCGTCGAGCGGCCGACCTCGATCTCCACCTCGTAATCCTCGTGGAGCAGCGCGAGCTGTTCCGTCAGGTAGTCCGCGAAAAGACGCGGCTTGGTGATCGTGGTGACGTAGACCCCGCTTTCGTTCAGGCGGCCGAAGGATCGGCTGTAGAACGTGCCGCGCTCGATGCCGGCATAAGTGATGCGCAACTCGGGATAAGACCAGGCGCGCGTCTCGCGGCGGTCGAGCGGGGGCGGGGTGCCGTTTTCGATGAAGGCGGAAATGTCTGCGCGCAGGGTGTTGACGGCAGTTTCGTATACGCGGACCAGTTCCGCGAGGGTGTTTTCTATCGTTTCCATCGCCCACTCTTACGCGATTCGTATTGCAGTGCAATAGTCGCGGGCGAGGATGGCTGAACCCTGCGGTCGCCAGGCGCGGTGGCTACAGCGGCCGCATCAGATAAGTCACGGTCTTGCCGTTCTCCAGCAGCGCCTCGCCAACGGGTTCGAAGCCGAGGGCGCAATGGAAGGCTTCGCTGGCGGGATTGGGCGGATCGGAATTGACCTCGCAGACCGCCCGGTCGTGACCGGCCGCGCGGGCCTCATCGAACAAATGGGCATAGAGCTTGCGGGCAAGGCCGCGTCCCCGCGCCTGGGGAGCGGTGACGACGCGGTCGATATAGACGAAACGCGGATACTTCGCGCGGAACCACTGGAAGTTGGCGCTATCGTAATCGGCGTCCTGATCGAAAGCGATCAGGGCTGCGTCGAGTCGCCCGATCCGCGCCGCCACGAAAGCGCGCTCCACCAGCATGTCCATGCGGGCCTTGTCGGCGAGCGAGAGTTCCACGGCATGGCTGTTGTTGAGCGCCAGCAGTGCGGCGCGCAGGTCTTCGTCGGCCGCGTAGTCGTGCCGAAGCTCGACCGGGATGTCGGTGATCATGGTCTGTTTCCTGCAAAAAGAGAAAGGCCCCCGCTCCGGTTGGAGCGAGGGCCCTGAATCTCTTCGGTCGTTACCGCGAAAAGGAAGCTCAGGCTTCTTCTTCGGTCTCGGCAACTTCCTCTTCGACCGCGATTTCGCCGGGTTCGGCGTTCGGGTCGTAGGCTTCGGTGAAGCCGGAGACGTCCTGTTCGAACATCGCGGCCATCACGTCCACGCCCTGCGACTGCAGGTCGGCTTCGTCGGGCGAACGGGCAACGTTCACCTTGACGTTCACCGAGACTTCGGGGTGCAGGTTAACGCGAACGTCGAACACGCCGATGGTCTTGATCGGGCGTTCGAGCACGATCATCTGCTTGCTGACTTCGGCGCCCTGCTCGTTGAGAGCGTCGACGATGTCACGCACCGAGACCGAACCGTAGAGCTGGCCCGAGTTCGACGAAGCGCGGATCAGGACGACCTGCTTGCCTTCGACGTTACCCGAGTGCGCTTCGGCCGAGGTACGGCGTTCGGCGTTTTCGGATTCGATCTTCGCGCGGTTGGCTTCGAAGACCTTCTTGTTCTTCTCGTTGGCGCGCAGGGCCTTCTTGTTGGGAAGAAGGTAGTTGCGGGCGTAACCGTCCTTGACGGAAACGACATCGCCGATGGCGCCGAGCTTTTCGACGCGTTCGAGGAGGATGATGTCCATGGGGCTAGCCCTCCTTACTTGACGATGTAGGGCAGCAGGCCGATGTGCCGGGCGCGCTTGATCGCCTGGCTCAGCTCACGCTGCTTCTTTGCGGAAACCGCGGTGATGCGGCTGGGAACGATCTTGCCACGCTCGGACATGAAGCCCTGAAGCAGACGCACGTCCTTGTAGTCGATGGCCGGAGCGTTCTTGCCCGAGAACGGGCAGGACTTGCGGCGGCGGAAGAATGCACGTGCCATGGAAATCAGTTCCCTTCACGTTCACGACGGCGAGTACGCTCGCGGTCGCTCTTGCGCATCATGACCGACGGACCGGCTTCGTGTTCGTCGACACGAATGGTCACGTAACGAATGACGTCTTCGTTGATCTGCGTCTGGCGCTCGAGCTCGGCGACGACGTCGCCCGAAGCTTCGATGTTCAGCATCACGAAGTGCGCCTTGCGGTTGCGCTTGATCTTGTAGGCGAGATTCTTGAGGCCCCAGGTCTCGGTCTTGGTGACCTTGCCCTGGTTCGACTCGACGATCTCGGTAGCGGTGGTGGCAAGCGCGTCGACTTGCGCCTGGCTGAGGTCCTGGCGTGCCAGGAACACGTGCTCATATAGAGCCACGGCAGCTTCCTTTTCTCTAGTCTAACCGATCGCTGGCTTGTCCGCGGGATTGCGGGGCCCCTCCGGCTTTCTTCCCTCCCGTCCGGCATGTCGCACGAGACGGAAGGCGGCCCCTTAGCGGATCTGGCGCGGAACGCAAGACAAAGCTGCATTCCCGGCGGCCGGGAAACGTTCCTAACCGCAATCCAGCCTCGGGCGCAATCGGGGCGGCAGGCGATCCCCCGCGCATGGCAAGACGGCGGACCTTGCGGCCCGCCGTCTGCTTGCGACCCTTCCCGGGCTAGTCTTGCGTCAGCGCAGCAGGCTCATGACGTTCTGCTGGGCCTGGTTGGCCTGGGCCAGCATCGCGGTCGAGGCTTGGCTGAGGATCTGCGCCTTGGCCATCTGCGTGGTCTCGGTGGAATAGTCGGCATCCTCGATCCGCGACTTGGCATCGGACAAGTTGGTGACGTTGTTGGTCAGGTTGTTGATCGCCGATTCGAGGCGGTTCTGACCGGCGCCGAGCGAGGCGCGGTTGGCATTGACGTCCGCCAGGGCGTCGTCGACGTTGTCGAGCGTGGCGGAGGCAGCGGTGCTGGTCGAGACGTCGAGCGCCGAGGCGGTGAGGTTGGCGCCGTCGATCACCTTGGAGGTCAGCGTAACGGTTTCACCCGAGTTCGCGCCGGTCTGGATGTCGAAGGTGACGTCGCTGCCGGTCGTGGCGAAGAGGTTGTTGCCGTTGAACTTGGTCTGCGAAAGGACGTCGCCGATCTGGTCGGTGAGCGCCGTGACTTCCTGCTGCATCGCGTCGCGGTCGCTGTCCTGATAGGTGCTGGAAGCCGACTGGATCGCCAGTTCGCGCACCCGCTGCAGCATGTTCGACACTTCGGAAAGCGCGCCGTCGGCGGTCTGGGCGAGCGAGATGCCGTCGTTGGCATTGCGGATGCCCTGGCTCATGCCGCGAACCTGCGCGGTCATCGAGGTGGAGATGGCGAGGCCGGCGGCGTCGTCCTTCGCGGAGTTGATGCGCTTGCCGGTGGAGAGGCGCTCCATGGCGGTGCCCAGCATCTTGTTGGCGGAGTTGGAAGCGTTTGCGGCGCGCAGGGCGCTGATATTGGTATTGATGACGGACATCGTAAATCCCCGGATTGTCAGGCGGTTGGCAGGTGGCGGAAGCTCTCTTCCGTTCGAAGCTGAGAACGGATGCCGGCTTGCGGAGTTAAGGGCAGGGCGGGGATTTCGTGAGCGTTGGGGGCGCAAGTCGCTTGGGACTCACGACTTTGTCCGCTTTCGCTTGATCGCGGGTGGTTTCCCCCGCATGGCTGCTGCCACCATTCAACAGGGGATATTCTTCAAGATGGCTTCCGGCCTCGTTGCTCTTCTCGATGACGTTGCGGTGATCGCCCGCGCCGCCGCAGCCTCGCTCGACGACGTGGGACTGGGCGTCGCCAAGGCCGGGAGCAAGGCGGCGGGCGTCGTGATCGACGATGCCGCGGTGACGCCGGGCTATGTCACCGACTTCACGCCCGAGCGCGAATTGCCGATCATCTGGAAGATCACCAAGGGCAGCTTGCGCAACAAGCTGTTCATCCTGCTGCCGATCGCGCTGGTGCTGAGCGCGTTCATGCCCTGGCTGATCACGCCGATCCTGATGCTGGGCGGTAGCTATCTGGCGTTCGAAGGCGCCGAGAAGGTCATCGAAAAGTTCGGCGGCGCCCATCACGGAGAGACGCTGGAAGCCCCCGTCACCGACGTGGCCGCTTTCGAGCAGGCGCGGGTTTCGGGCGCGATCCGCACCGACCTGATCCTCTCGGCGGAGATCATGGCGATCGCCCTTTCGGAAGTGGCCGACAGTTCGCTTCTCACCCGCGCGGTGGCGCTGGCGCTGGTGGGCATTCTCATCACCGCGGGCGTTTACGGCGCTGTCGCGCTGATCGTGAAGATGGACGACATCGGCCTGCATCTCGCCAAGAAGCAGGGCAAGGGCACGCAGGCTTTCGGGCGCATGCTGGTGAACGGCATGCCGAAAGTGCTGACGGTGCTGGCCTCGGTCGGCACACTGGCGATGCTCTGGGTCGGCGGCGGGATCATCCTGCACGGGCTGGAAGAGCTGGGCGTTCCCGCTCCCGCGCATGTGGCGCACCAGTTCCAGCACTGGCTGGCCGTGCTGGGCGGCCCGGTCGGCGGCGCGCTCGGCTGGCTGGGCTATGCCGCGGCGTCGGCCGTGGTGGGCCTGGCGCTGGGCGCGGTGATCGCGGCGATCGTGCACTTCATCGCCAAGGCGCGCGGCGGGGCGCATTGATCCAGAATAGCCGTCGTCCCGGATCGAGTCCGGGGCTGACGTTTCAGAGCCTCGCCAGCAGGTCCTTCGCGAACACCGTCAGCGTATCGTCTCGCGCGCCCATGACGACCACGCGGTCGCCGGGTTTGGCGATTTCGGCGATGCGAGCGGCGCAGTCTTCGCGGGAGGGTACGTACTCGGCCTTTCCGCCATCGGCCTCGATCAGGCGCACGATGCGTTCGCTGCCTTCGGAGCGGTCCACGGTGCCGCCGAAGTAGACCGGATCGCACAGGATCGTCATATCGTCCGGCCCCAGCCTGGTTGCCAGAACTTGCGCCAGTTCACGGCCCATCTGCTTGAGCGGGCCATAGCCGTGGGGCTGGAAGAACGCGATCACGCGCCCCGGATGGGCCTTGAGCGTTGCCAGCGTGGCGGAAACCTTGTCCGGGTTGTGGCCGAAGTCGTCGATCACCGTCACGCCCGAGGGAGAGGTGCCGACGATGTCGAACCGCCGGGCCAGACCGACGAAGCTGCCGAGCCCTGCAACCGCATCGGCCACGGCAACCCCGGCCGCGTTGGCGGCGGCAATGGCGGCCAGCGCGTTGTAGAGATTGTGACGCCCCGGCACCTTGAGTACGAGCGCGTGTGAAGATCCGTCGCGGCGATCGAGCACGGTGGCGGTCAGCGAAGTCGGGCCTTCGACTACTTCGGTCGCGCCGATCTGCGCGTCCGGTGAGGTGATTCCAAACGTCACCAGAGCCTTGGCATGCGGGGCGAGGGCGGCGGTCTCCGCGTCGTCGAGATTGATCGCCGAAACGTCCGCGCGGCCCAGGAAATCCCCGAAAAGCTGGCGCAGTTCCTCAAGGCTCTTGTGGTCCAGGCTGACATTGCCAAGCACCGCTACCTTGGGGCGATAAAGCGCGATGGAGCCGTCGCTCTCGTCCACTTCCGACACGAAGACCTCGCCCTCACCGACGCGGGCGCTGGCGAAAGGCGCGTCGGGGCTGGCGAAGTTCTTCATCACCGCGCCGTTCATGATCGTGGGGTCGCGGCCCGCATGAGTCATGATCCAGCCGGTCATGCCGGTGACAGTGGACTTGCCCGATGTGCCGCCTATCGCCACACCGAAAGGAGCGGCGTTGAACAGCGTCGCCAGAAGTTCGGCGCGGCTCATGCGCGGGCAGCCGAATTCCTTGGCGCGGACCACTTCGGGCACGGTATCTTCAACGGCCGCCGAAGCCACCAGCGTCTGCTCCGCGCCGGTGATCCCGCTGCCGTCCTGCGGGTGCAGGTCGAAGCCGAGGCTCTCCAGCCAGGCGAACTTCTCGGGCGTGCGGCCCTGGTCGCGGCTACGGTCCGAGCCGGCGACTTGCGCGCCGTGGCCCTTGAGGATCAGCGCGAGCGGCAACATGCCCGATCCGCCGATGCCGCAGAAGAACCAGGGATGTGAAGTGAGTTCGTGATGCGCGGAAGTCATGACGCTTCGGTATGCGGCCTTGTTCGTCCTGACAACCTCGATAGGAAGGTGCCATGACCCGTATCGCAGTTTGTGCACCGTCCACCCCGATCACCCGCGAGGATGCGGAGGCCGTCACCGCGCTTGCCGCCGCCGAGTTCCCCGATGTGGAGCTGGCGATCCACGACCAGTGCTTCGAGGTGGAGGGCCACTTCGCCGGCAGCGATGCGCGGCGGATCGCGGCGCTGGTGGAATGCGCGAACGATCCCTCGGTGGACGCGGTGTGGTTCGCCCGCGGCGGCTATGGAGCCTGCCGCGTCGCCGAAGCGGCCATCGCGAAGTTCACGCACGATGCGCAGGGCAAGACGTTCCTCGGCTATTCCGATGCCGGCTATCTGCTCGGCGGCCTCTACCGGGCGCGGATCGGCAAGCCCGTTCATGGCCCGATGCTGGCCGACATCCGGCGCGAGGGCGGCGCGGAGGCGGTGCGCCGCGCGCTTCGCTGGCTGACCGGCGATACCTCGGGCCTGGAGCCGACCGGAGACGATCATCCGCGCGTCGCCTTCAACCTGATGACGCTGGCGATGCTCTGCGGCACCCCGCTGATGCCGGGGCTCGCCAAGCATGTCGTGCTGGTGGAAGAGGTGTCGGAGTATCTCTACGCGGTGGACCGCCTGTTCTTCCACCTGACTGCGCATCTCGGCGGGGTGGCGGGATTGCGGCTTGGCCGGGTCAGCGACGTGCCCGAAAACGACCGCCCGTTCGGCGTCGAGGCCGAGGAGATCGTGCGTCACTGGTGCACGCACCATTCGATCCCCTACCTTGGCCGCGCGGATATCGGCCACGATGCGGCGAACCGTATCGTGCCCTTCGGGCTTGCAGAGCGGCTCCAAGGTCAATAACGCGCCGCGCCACACAAGAATTTCAAAAATCGGCAGGGCGCAACCGTAGGGCCCGCCGGACAGAAGGAGCCGCCAAGATGCGTGCATTCGTTTTCCCCGGACAGGGCAGCCAGAAGGTCGGCATGGGCGCCGAACTCGCCGAAGCCAGCGCCGTCGCGCGCGAAGTCTTCCAGGAAGTGGACGAGGCGCTCGGCCAGAACCTCTTCCGCGTGATGACGCAGGGCCCCGAGGAGGAACTGACCCTCACCGAGAACGCCCAGCCCGCGATCATGGCCAATGCCATCGCCGTGCTGCGCGTGCTGGAGAAGGAAGGCGGCGTGACGCTGGCCGACAAGGCGGACTTCGTCGCCGGGCACTCGCTGGGCGAATATACCGCGCTCTGCGCCGCCGGTGCCTTCAGCCTTGCCGACACCGCGCGTCTGCTGAAGCTGCGCGGCCAGTCGATGCAGGCGGCCGTTCCGGTCGGCCTTGGCGCGATGGCGGCACTGCTGGGTGCGGACATCGAGAAGGCCACCGAACTCGCTGCTGCTGCGGCCGAAGGTCAGGTCTGCACCGTCGCCAACGACAACGACCCCACGCAAGTCGTGATCTCGGGCCATCGCGAGGCCATCGAACGCGCTGTTGCGCTGGTGAAGGACTTCGGGATCAAGCGCGGCGTGCTGCTGCCGGTTTCGGCGCCGTTCCACTGCCCGCTGATGCAGCCCGCTGCCGACGCCATGGCCGAAGCCCTGGGCAAGACCCCTCCCGGCAGCCTGCATGTGCCGCTCTTCGCCAACGTCACTGCCTCGGTCGTCACCGATCCCGCCGAAGTCCAGCGCCTGCTGGTCGAGCAGGTCACCGGCCGCGTCCGCTGGCGCGAAAGCGCCATCGCCATGCGCGAAGCGGGCGTCGAGACTTTCGTCGAACTCGGCGGCAAAGTGCTCGGCCCGATGATCAAGCGCTCGGCCGGCGAAGTGGAGGTGATCTCCGCCGTGACCATGGCCGAGATCGAGGAGCTGGCCAAAACCCTTTGATCCGCGTCGTCCCGGGCTTGACCCGGGACCGCAGGAGGCATGAAGAAAGGTCCGTTCAGCGGGCCAGCGCTCCCCGCCTTGGGAGAGCGCGTCACGGAGATTTGAAAAGATGTTCAACCTCAACGGAATGACCGCCCTCGTCACCGGCGCCTCGGGCGGCATCGGCTCCTCGATCGCCCGCGCGCTGGCCGCGCAGGGTGCGCGCCTGGCCATCTCGGGCTCGAATGCCGACAAGCTGCGCGCCTTCCGCGACGAGCTGGACGAGCACACCCCGCAGCATGTGCAGGACGTCGATCACGTCGCCATCGCCTGCAACCTCGGCGATCCCGAGCAAGTGGAGAAGCTGGTTCCCGCCGCGCTCGAATCGCTCGGCAAGATCGACATCCTCATCAACAACGCCGGCATCACGCGCGACAACCTCGCCATGCGGATGAAGGACGAGGAGTGGGATCAGGTCATCAAGATCAACCTCGAATCGACCTTCCGCCTGATGCGCGCCGTCACCAAGCCGATGATGAAGGCGCGCTTCGGCCGCATCATCAACGTCACCTCGGTCGTCGGCACCACCGGCAATCCCGGCCAGATGAACTACTGCGCGGCCAAGGGCGGCATCACCGCCATGTCGAAGAGCCTCGCGCAGGAACTCGCCAGCCGCAATGTCACTGTGAACTGCGTCGCGCCGGGCTTCATTCGCACCGCGATGACCGACGTTCTGCCCGATGCGCAGAAGGACGCGCTGAACGGCCGCATCCCGATGGGCCGCATGGGCGAGGGCGAGGATATCGCTGCCGCCGCCGTGTTCCTCGCCTCGAAGGAAGCGGGCTACGTCACCGGCCAGACGATCCACGTCAACGGCGGCATGGTGATGATCTGACAGGACGCGCGGGGTCGTGCGGATGGTGAGGGTCGAACCTTGCGATCCGCGCGAGCCCGATGCGGCCGCGATGATGGCGCGCCTTTCGGGTGCGCTCGCCGCGATCACCGGCGATGGCGGCACGGCCTCGTTCGATCCGTCCGACGTCCTTGTGCCCCGCTCCCTTTTCGTGCTGGCGCGGGACGGGGAGGGCGCCGCGATCGGTTGCGGCGCCTATCGGCCTCTCGAAGGCGATATGGCCGAGATCAAGCGCATGTATGCCGAGCAGGGCTGCGGCGCGGCGCTCCTGGCCAAGCTGGAAAGGGCTGCATCGGCCGATGGCTATCGACAGGTCTGCCTTTCCACCCGCAAGATCAACGAACGGGCGACGGCCTTTTATCGGCGGCACGGCTACCTGCCCATTGCGCCTTATGGGCGATATGCGGGCCGGAAAGAATCGATCTGCCTGGGCAAGGCGTTGATTGAAGCAATTTGACGGGGCGGAGCACGAAGCGCGTTCGAAGTGGACGAAAAACGTCTAAAGTCCCCTCATTTATCCCCAGATTCACCGGTACCCGGTCAATACTCGCTTGCCGCATGCCTTCCGTTCGCTAGAGATATTCGTCCTGAAATTCGGGATGTTTTGCATCCCTTGCCCGATCAAGGGGGACTAAAGGCTGTCATGAAGGCCACCATCGAACGTTCCACGCTCCTGCGCTGCCTGTCGCACGTGCAGTCCGTTGTCGAGCGGCGCAATACCATTCCCATTCTCTCGAACGTCCTGATCGAGGCCTCGGGCACCGGGTCCTTGCGCATCATGGCGACCGACCTCGATCTGCAGGTCGTCGAGACGCTTGGCGTCGTCTCGGTCGAGCAGGCCGGCGCGATCACCGTTTCCGCCCACTTGCTGTTCGACATCGCGCGCAAGCTGCCCGATGGCAGCCAGGTGAGCCTCGACGCTTCGGACAACCGCATGGTCGTGAAGGCCGGACGCAGCCGCTTCCAGCTTCCCACCTTGCCGCGCGACGATTTCCCGATGATCGCCGAGGGCGAGCTGCCGACCAGCTTCGAGATTCCGGCCGCCACGCTGGGTCAGCTGATCGACCGCACGCGCTTTGCGATCTCGACCGAAGAGACGCGCTATTACCTCAACGGCATCTTCCTCCACGTTTCGGACGAGGAACTGAAGGCCGCGGCCACTGACGGTCACCGCCTTGCGCGCTTCACCCTGGCCCGCCCGGACGGCGCCGAGGGCATGCCCGATGTGATCGTGCCCCGCAAATGCGTCGGCGAGCTGCGCAAGCTGCTTGAAGAAGCGCTCGCTACCAATGTCCTGGTCGATCTTTCGGCCAGCAAGATCCGCTTCACTCTGGGCGGCGAGCACGGCGTTGTGCTGACGAGCAAGCTGATCGACGGCACGTTCCCCGATTACACGCGCGTGATCCCGACCGGCAACGACAAGCTGCTCAAGATCGATCCCAAGAGCTTCTTCGAAGGCGTGGACCGCGTGGCGACCATCGCCACCGAGAAGACCCGTGCCGTGAAGATGGCGCTGGAGCAGGACCGCGTGACCCTGTCCGTCACCTCGCCGGACAACGGCACGGCAGCGGAAGAAGTCCCGGCGGACTACTCTTCGGATGGTTTCGAGATCGGCTTCAACGCCAACTATCTCAAGGACATCCTGGGCCAGATCGACGGCGATACCGTGGAACTCCACCTTGCCGACGCCGGCGCGCCGACGCTGATCCGCCAGGACGAGAAGAGCCCCGCGCTCTATGTCCTGATGCCGATGCGCGTCTGACCGGACGGTTCGATCGAACAGGAAAAGGCCGGGGTTCACCCCCGGCCTTTTTTGTTGGCGCCGTAACCGCCGCTGTCACCGCCGCCGTCCGGGCTGCCCTGGGCCCGGAGCGGCAGCCTGCTCTCAGCTTTCCTGGATCGAGGGGTGGGCCTTGGCGATCATGCGGTCCACTTCGGTGAACTTCTCGCGCGGGGCGCCCTGGCGGGCATTGGCGACTTCGGCCTCGTCGATCTTCTGCCACTCGGTGAACTTCACGTAATCGATCCCTCGCTCGGCGGCGAGGGCGTCGAAACCGGGACGTCCGGCCTTGCCGCTGCCGGCTTCGCCCAGGGCGCCGACATCGGCGTCGATCTTCTCCACGATGGCGAAACCATCGGGGCGGTTGGTGCCGATCGTGCCGGTCGGTCCACGCCGCGCCCAGCCGACGCAGTAGAGGCCGGGCATGATCCGCCCATCGACATTGGCAAAGCGGCCACCCTGCTCGTCGTAGGGCACGTCGGGAATGCGGGAGGTCTGATAGCCGATGCAGGCCACGACGATTCCGGCCGGCACATGATAAGTCTCGCCCGTTCCCATTGGCTTGCCGTCAACCAGCCGCGTGCGTTCCACCTCCACGCCTTCCACCCGGTCGGTGCCGAGTATGGCGCGGGGCGCGGCGAAGAAATCGAACTCGATTCGCACGTCGCGGTCCGGGCAGGGCGCGTCGTCGGCCATGCCGGTGCCGTTGTCGTTCGCGCTGCCGCCCGCCATCGCGAAGCTGCGCAAGTGGCCCATGGTCTTGCGCATGCCCGGATCGAGCGCCGCGTCTTCCGCCAGGGGCGGCAGGTCGGCGGGATCGACGCGGGGGCAGGCGCGCGAGAGCTTCGCCAGTTCGCCCAGCTCCTTCGGCGTCATCGTCACCTGGTGCGGTCCGCGCCGCCCGAGAATGACGATGCGCCTGATCCGCGAGGCTTCGAGGGCGGTGAGAGCATGGGCGACGATGTCGCTCCCTTCGAATTCGGCGCCGGACTTGGCAAGGATCCGCGCCACGTCGAGCGCGACATTGCCGTTGCCCACGACCACGGCCGTGTCATGCGCGAAATCGGGATGCAGCTCCGCGAATTGCGGATGCCCGTTATACCAGCCGACGAAGGAGGCGCTGCCGAAGACATTGGGCAGGTCTTCTCCCGGAAGGTCCAGCCTGCGGTCGTTCGGCGCGCCCGTGGCGAGGACGACGGCGTCGTAGAGGCCGCGCAGTTCGTCGATCGAGATGTCCCGGCCCACCATGACATTGCCGACGAAGCGCACGTTCTCGCTGAGGGCGGTGGTTTCGTAGCGGCGGGCCACGCTCTTGATCGACTGGTGATCGGGGGCAACGCCGGTACGGATCAGGCCGAAGGGGACGGGCGAGGAATCGAAGATGTCGACCCGGACGCCGTCTTTCCATTGCTTGAGCGCTGCCTCGGCCGTGTAGTATCCGGCCGGTCCCGATCCGACGATGGCGATGTGTCGCATGGATTTTTCTCCCAAGCGGGCGGAACCTGGGCAAATGCGCCCGCCAGCAAAGAAGCAAACACGGCTGCGGACCGGCGGCAAGCGAAATCCGGCAGATCTGGCGAGATGTGCCATATCCGGTCGACAATGGGTTTGGTTGTCGGGACTTAACACTTTCGCAATGGCCGCGCGGCAATAGCCGATGCGATGGCGAGGAAGGGATTCAACAAGCTGCCGGGGGCACCGCGTGAAGACGCGCAGAACCCGCATGCCCCTGCGACTCGTCCCGAGGCCCAGAACCGGCCCGGCATTCCGAATTTCGCCTTTTTGCGCCCGCGCGGACCGAGCAGCGATCCCCTTCATTTCTTCATAGCCCGGCGCTGGGAACTCATGGCGCCGGCCATGGTCTGCATCATGGTGGGGCTGGGCGTCGTCTCGCACAGCGCGCCGGGCCGGCTGCCCCTGGCGCTGTCCTTTGCGGCCATGCTGCTCTGTCTTGGCGCGCCGCTGCTGGCGACCGTGGAGAACAGGTTCCATCATCGCAGCTGGAAACGCTATCCGCTGATGTTGCTGGCGGTGGCCATGCCCATGCTGCTCTTCGGCGTCGCCGCGGCGCAATGGACTCAGGATACCGCCGCGCTCGACTGGCGGCTGACCGTCAAGGGCTATGGCATTCTGGTTCTGCTCGCCACCGTGCTGCTCGACCGCCGCCTGACCTCGATCGTGGCCGCCACCGTCGGTCTCTGGGCCGGCGCTGCGGCGCATTCCGCTTCCACCGCGACCCTGGGCATGCTGGGCGCGGGCCTGGGCATCGGCCTTGTCGTGGCGATGCGCCAGGCGCGGCTCGGCGCCGAGGAATCGGCGCACCGGGCGGAGCAGGAACGCGAACGGCACCGTGCCGAGGAACTCCTGCGCGAATATGAGGATACCGGGCAGGGCTGGTTCTGGGAAACCGACCGCCGGGGCTGCATCGCCTACGTCTCGCCGCGCATTGCCGAACTGCTCGATACCGAACAGATCCAGCTTTACGGACGACCCTTTCTGAGCCTGTTCCGCCTGCGCGCGGAAGACCATGACAGCGAGCGGACGCTGGCGTTCCACCTCTCGACCCGCTCGTCCTTCCAGGACGTGACGGTGCGGGCGGCGACGAACGAGAAGGACGAGCGCTGGTGGTCGATCAACGGTCGCCCGGTGCTCGACCAGTTCCACAATTTCCTGGGGTTCCGCGGCTCGGGCATAGACCTCACCGAAACGCGCAAGTCGCAGCAGCACGTCACCCAACTGGCGCGCTTCGATTCGCTGACCAAGCTGGCCAACCGGTTCCAGATGTCGGAATGGCTGGAAAAGGTCATCAACTCGCCCCGCATCGAGAACCGCGCCTGCGCGGTGTTCCTGCTGGATCTCGACCGCTTCAAGCAGGTCAACGATACGATGGGGCATCCGGCCGGCGACGCCCTGCTCAAGCAAGTGGCAGAGCGCCTGCGCGTGACCGTGGCGAACATGGGCCGGGTCGGACGGCTGGGCGGCGACGAGTTCCAGGTCATCCTGCCCGGCTATCACCAGCACGAGGGGCTTGGCCATCTCGCCCGCCGGATCATCGAGAATCTCTCGCAGCCCTATTCGATCGACGGCACCCGCGTCATCATCGGTGCTTCCCTGGGCATCGCCATGTGCCCCGAAGACGGTACCACGGTCGAAACGCTGATCCGCAATGCCGACCTCGCGCTCTATGCCGCCAAGGGTGGTGGCCGCGGGCGCCATCATTTCTACGACGACGATCTTCATTCCGACGCCCGCGAGCGCCAGCAGCTTGAACAGGACTTGCGCGACGCCATCGACGCGGGCGCGCTGGAGCTGCACTACCAGCCGCAAGTGCACACCACGACCGAGAAGATCACCGGATTCGAGGCGCTGCTGCGCTGGAAGCATCCCAAGCACGGCTATCTCTCGCCCGCCAAATTCGTGCCCGTGGCCGAGGAAACCGGCCTGGTGGCGGAAATCGGCGAATGGGCACTGCGAAAGGCCTGCAGCGATCTGGCCGGCTGGCCGCACGCGGTGCGCGTGGCCGTGAACGTCTCGCCGCTCCAGTTCGCCAATACCGAACTGCCGGCGATCGTCGCGCGCGCGATCGCCGATTCGGGCATCGATCCCGGCCGCCTCGAACTGGAAATCACGGAAAGCGTGTTTCTGGGCGAGGATATCTCCACCGAGGCGATGTTCAGCGCCCTCAAGGATGTCGGCGTACGCCTGGCGCTCGACGATTTCGGAACCGGCTACTCCTCGCTCGGCTATCTGAAGAAGGCGCCGTTCGACAAGATCAAGATCGACCAGAGTTTCGTGCGCGGCGCCACCATCGAGGGCAGCCGCAACGGCGCGATCATTTCCTCCATCGTCAGCCTCGCCGAGGCGCTGGGCATGGAAACGACGGCGGAAGGAGTGGAGACGCTCGACGAACTCGATCTGGTACGCCTGCTCGGATGCAGCCATGTCCAAGGCTATATCTATGAAAAGTCGCTGACTTCCGCCGAAGTCGTGGCGCGGCTGGAGCGGGGGTTGATCGCGGTGGCCGTGGGCCCGCGCTCGGCCCGCGCACCTCGCCAGACCATGCTGCGCAAGGTCGTGCTGGAGCACGGCGGGCACATCTATCACGCCACGATCCGCAACATCTCCAGCACCGGCGCCATGGTCGAGGGCTTGTGGAACGTGCCCGCGGAGACCCAGTTCGGCATTCATCTCGCCGACGACAATGTCGTTCTGGCCACCGCGCGCTGGTGCCGGGAGGATCGCATGGGCGTGGAATTCGTCCGCCCGCTCGAACTCGATGCCACCGGCGGGGTGCAGTTCACGCCGGCCCGCGCCGGTCCGGAATCGGCTCCGGAAGGCGGCGATGCGGGATTGCTGCGCAAGGCCGGCTGACGCCCTACCCGAAAATGCGCGATCACCGCATTTTCAAACGATCCAAGCGCTGCTAACGGCGCTTCCATGACCGAACTCGCCCAGATCCGAAATTTCTCGATCATTGCCCATATCGACCACGGCAAGTCGACGCTTGCCGACCGTCTGATCCAGCGCACCGGTGGCCTCTCCGACCGTGAGATGAGCGCCCAGGTGCTCGACAACATGGACATCGAGAAGGAACGCGGCATCACCATCAAGGCGCAGACCGTGCGCCTGAACTACACCGCGTCCGACGGGCTCACTTATGAGCTGAACCTGATGGACACGCCGGGCCACGTCGACTTCGCTTATGAAGTCAGCCGCAGCCTGGCCGCCTGCGAAGGCGCGCTGCTGGTGGTGGACGCCGCGCAGGGCGTGGAAGCGCAGACCCTGGCCAATGTCTATCAGTCAATCGAGCACGACCACGAGATCGTCCCGGTCATCAACAAGATCGACCTGCCTGCCGCCGAACCCGAAAAGGTGCGCCACGAAATCGAGGAAGTGATCGGCATCGACGCTTCCGAAGCCGTGCTGGCCTCCGCCAAGTCGGGCATCGGCATCGACGAGATCCTCGAAGCCGTCGTCGCCAAGATACCTGCGCCGAAGGGCGACCGTACCGCGCCGCTGAAGGCCATGCTGGTCGATTCCTGGTACGATCCGTACCTGGGCGTCGTCATTCTGGTGCGCGTGATCGACGGCGTCATCAAGAAGGGCTTGAACGTCAAGTTCATGCAGGGCGGCACCGATCACCTGGTGGACCGCGTGGGCTGCTTCACGCCCAAGCGCATCGACCTGCCGGAACTCGGTCCGGGCGAGATCGGCTTCATCACCGCGCAGATCAAGGAAGTGGAGCAGGCCAAGGTCGGCGACACCATCACCACGGTGAAGGGCGGCGCGACGCAGGCCCTGCCGGGCTACAAGGAAGTGCAGTCCGTGGTGTTCTGCGGCCTGTTCCCGGTCGACGCCAACGACTTCGAGAAGCTGCGCGAATCGATTGGCAAGCTGCGCCTGAACGACGCCTCCTTCAGCTTCGAGATGGAATCGAGCGCGGCGCTGGGCTTCGGCTTCCGCTGCGGCTTCCTGGGTCTGCTGCATCTGGAAATCATCCAGGAGCGCCTGAGCCGCGAGTACGACCTCGATCTCATCACCACCGCGCCGTCCGTGGTCTATCGCCTGACGATGACCGACGGCACCGTGAAGGAACTGCACAACCCGGCCGACATGCCCGATCCCGTGAAGATCGACTTCATGGAAGAGCCGTGGATCAAGGCGGTGATCTACACGCCGGACGAATACCTCGGCTCGATCCTGAAGCTCTGTCAGGACCGTCGCGGTATCCAGAAGGACCTGACTTACGTGGGCGGCCGCGCCCAGGTGACCTACGAGCTGCCGCTGAACGAAGTGGTGTTCGACTTCTACGACCGCCTGAAGTCGATCAGCCGCGGCTATGCCAGCTTCGACTACGAGCAGATCGGGCTTCAGGAGGGTGACCTCGTGATGATGAACATCCTCGTGAACAACGAGCCGGTCGATGCGCTGTCGATGGTGGTCCACCGCAGCCAGGCCGAACCGCGCGGCCGAGCGCTGGTGGAACGCCTGAAGGAACTGATCCCCCGGCACATGTTCAAGATCCCGATCCAGGCCGCCATCGGCGCCAAGGTGATCGCGCGCGAGACGATTTCCGCGATGCGCAAGGACGTGACCGCCAAGTGCTACGGCGGCGACATCACCCGTAAGAAGAAGCTCCTGGAAAAGCAGAAGGAAGGCAAGAAGCGCATGCGCGAGTACGGCAACGTGCAGATCCCGCAGGAAGCCTTCATCGCCGCACTGCGCATGGGCGAGGAATAAGTCCCGCCCGACCCGGCGGCGGTTCGAATGACCGCCGCCGCCTCCATCATTGAAACGCTTGTCCGTCCGCGCCGAGATGTCGGTGCGGGGTGGCCGGATGCTCGCGCCCTGGTTCGCGCCCGTTCTTGACCGGATGCGGGGTAAATCAGTTCATTTCCGATCCAATTCCCCTTGGAATTCGCTGAAATCGGTTGCGACTCGTTGCCTGAGCAAGGTTGGTTAAGGTTCCCGACTTAGCTCGGGGATGGCTGACGGCGCGATTCGATGTCTTCAGCAATCGATTCCAACGAAATGCCTTGGTCATAGTGGCCCGGCGATGAGTCCATTGTGGTTAAATTGGCGCCTGTAACGGGTTGATAGTACGTTTACAGACAACCTATAACTGCGTGGCAACGGTGGCGCGGATGAGGCACGACGGAACGAGGGTGGTTCGGTAGCGTTATGGAACTTGAGCGAATGGACGCTGGCGGCGACATGACGCAGTTTCAACGCATTCTTGCGATATTTCCCAGTCTGACTTCGAAACAGCACGAGGTGTTGGGCTTCGTCGCCGAAAACCGCACCAGCAAGGAAATTGCCTGGGAATTGGGCATTTCCGAAAGCGCCGTGAACCAGCGGATCGAAGGCGTTCGCAGCCGCACCGGATCGCCGCCGCGTGCCGAGCTCGCCCGTGCTTACAGGCAGTTCCAACAGGACCAGGCTCAACCGGAACAGATTCAGCCGGACCTGGCAGCAGCCTGTAATCCGCTACCAGAGAAGAATCCTCAGGTTCCGACCGTTTCCCTCTTCGATGAGGATCGGGGCAGGGACGAACTGGTCGAAAGGCTCACGCTTGCCGACGGCGCCACATTCAAGGTGACGGCGCCCTGGCAGGAAGAGAATTTCTCCCGGGTCGTTCCGGAGGTGCTCGATGGAGCGAACGCGGGTCTCAGCCGCACGGCCGCCATGATCGCCATCGCCGGGGGATTGCTCCTCGTCGCGGTGTTCGGTCTGGACCTGGCCACCAAGCTGAGCAGCCTGCTTTGACCCAACCTCCTGCCACGATTGAGACACGCGCATCGGACGGGCCGATGCCGCTGGATGGGGGTCACTATGTCGATCACGATTTCCGCTGCTACCGCCCGGATCGCGCGCCAGCTTCCCGAGGCCGAACTTTCGCTCGATTCGGCTCTGCTCGCTTCGGCGCGTCTGATGGAATCGATGCTGCTGGCACGCCAGGCAGATGGCATCGCCACGTTCACCGGCCAGACCGCGCTGATGCGCCTGGCCAAGACCCAGCGCACTTTGCTCGAAAGCCAGAACGACATGATCCGCGTCCACCAGGAACTCCTGGGCATCGGCCGCGACATCAATGCGATTGCCGACGAGCCGGAAGCCTGCCCGGATCGCGCCCAGCTGGTGGACGACGCCGCCATGTTGCGATCGGCCTAAGCGACCCAGGTACGATCGCGGGTTCCGCGCGTTTCGGGCGGCATGGCCATGGGGGGCTTGCATGCTGACCTGGGGCGCGCGGGCCTACGTTCAATATGGGCTCTACCTCATACTCTTCCTCTTGGCCTGGCGGCGCGGCGATGCACCTGAGCGCGTCCTTGCCGGGATCATGCTCGGCATGGTCGTGGTGGACCGGATCTATCATCTCGGCCGCGGCACGGACCTGCTGGTGTACCACGGGGTGGATGTCGTCCATCTGGCGATCGACACGTCGAGCCTGCTCGGCATCGGCTACGTCGCGCTCCATGCCAACAGGTTCTACCCTTTATGGATAGGTGGGGCGCAGATCATCGCCTTTTCGAGCCATTTCTATCGGCTGGGTCTCGTCGAAATCCAGACGACGGCCTATCAGGTGATGTCGATCATACCATCTTACGTGCAGCTGCTGGCGATGGCCCTGGGCCTGGCGTGTCACATGCGGCGGCAGAAGCGACGGGGCAATTATCCGTCCTGGCGCAGATACTCCGCCCCGTCGTCGGCGCGGGGAGCGAGGTCGTTGCCCGCCGTCTGATTCGGCGCTTTGGCTCGCTGAGCACGATCTACACCGCTTCGGCCCAGGCGCTGGCGGACGAAATCGACGAATCGGGCATCAACAGCCGCGCCATCGCGGCAGTGATCGTCGCGGCGCGAGACCTTGCAGCCGTTGCCGGGCGGGAGACCCTGCTGGGCGAACCGATGAAGACGGGCAGCCCGGCTTTCCGCCAGTATCTCGCCAAAAGGCTGCTCGGCCGCCGCGAGGAATGCGTGATGGTGCTGTTCTTCACCCATGAAGGCCTGTTCATCGCGGAGGACTTCCACGTCGGCACGCGCCAATCCACCTGCGAACTGCCCCTGCGGCGGACGGTTCGCCGGGCTTTCGACCTCGACGCCCGCCGCTTGGTGATGGCGCACAACCACCCCTCCGGCGATCCCACGCCCAGCGCCGACGACGTCCAGTCCACCCGGACTTTCCGGCAGGTGATGGGGGCTCTGGAATTCAGCCTGGACGACCATTTCGTCGTCGCGCGGGGGGGTATCTTCAGTATGAGTGACAACGGTCTGATTTAGATGGCGATTTGCCTTAAGGGACGTGCAACCGGATTGTCTTAGGGGCTATCTATACCGACACGCGCATTCGCGCCGCACGCCTGCATGGAGATTGGGTTTGACCGACATCGTCACCGTACCGACCACGCCTTTCGAGGGACAGGCGCCAGGAACGTCCGGCCTGCGCAAGAAAGTGCGCGTGTTCCAGCAGCCGAACTATGCCGAGAACTTCATCCAGTCGGTGTTCGACGTGGTGAAGCCGCAGTCTGGCGCTGCTTCGGCCGAAGCGGCGCTGGTGATCGGCGGTGACGGCCGCTTCCACAACCGCGCGGTGATCCAGCAGGCGATCCGCATGGCCGCGGCCAATGGCTATGCCCGCGTACTGGTAGGGCAGGGCGGCATTCTTTCCACGCCAGCCGCCAGCAACGTGATCCGCCAATACGGCGCCAGCGGCGGCCTGATCCTCTCGGCCAGCCACAACCCCGGCGGCCCGGATGAGGACTTCGGCATCAAGTACAACATCGCCAATGGCGGTCCTGCACCGGAGGGCGTGACGGACGCGATCCTGGCGCGGACCAAGGAAATCAGCCTCTGGCTGACCGTCGACACGCCGGACATCGATCTCGACACGCCGGGCGAAGTCACGATTGGCGATATGGTGGTGCAGGTGATCGACCCGGTCGCCGACTATGCCGACCTGATGGAAGAGCTGTTCGACTTCGACGCGATCCGAAAGGCGGTCGCCAGCGGCTTCACGATGCGCTTCGACGCCATGAGCGCGGTCACCGGTCCTTACGCGGTCGAGATCCTCGAAAACCGGCTGGGCTTCGCTGCGGGCACCGTGGTCAACGGCACGCCGCTGGAAGATTTCGGCGGCCATCATCCCGACCCCAACCTGATCCACGCCAAGGAACTCTACGACCTCATGATGGGGCCGGATGCGCCGGACTTGGGCGCCGCGTCGGACGGGGACGGGGATCGCAACCTGATCATCGGGCGCGGGCGCTTCGTTACGCCTTCCGATTCGCTCGCCATGCTGGCCGCCAATATCGAAATCGCACCGGCCTATCGCGGCCGTCTCTCGGGCATTGCCCGTTCGATGCCGACCAGTGGCGCCGCGGATCGCGTGGCGGAAGCTCTCGGCATCCCGTGCTTCGAAACGCCAACGGGCTGGAAATTCTTCGGCAACCTGCTCGATGCCGGAATGGTCACGATCTGCGGCGAGGAAAGCGCGGGCACGGGATCGGACCACGTGCGCGAGAAGGACGGGCTCTGGGCCGTGCTGCTCTGGCTGAACATCCTGGCCGTTCGCGACATCAGCGTGGACCAACTCGCCCGCACCCATTGGGCGCGCTTCGGCCGCAACTACTACGCCCGCCACGATTACGAGGCCGTCGATAGCCAGGCTGCCGCTGGCCTGATGTCCGAGCTGAAGGGCGCGCTTGCGGACTTGCCGGGCAAGAGGTTCGGATCGCTCACCGTGTCCCATGCGGACAGCTTTGCCTATACCGACCCCGTGGATCAGTCGGTCAGCGAGAACCAGGGCGTGCGCGTGCTGTTCGAGGACGGCAGCCGCGTGGTCTTCCGCCTCTCAGGCACCGGCACACAAGGCGCCACCTTGCGGGTCTATCTGGAGCGTTACGAGCCGGCGTCCGGCCAGATCGATGCGGATACCGGCGTCATGCTGGAAGCCCAGATCGCCGCCGCGCAGGAAATCGCCGGTATCGCCCGCCACACCGGGCGGATGGCGCCCGACGTGGTGACCTGAGCGTCAGAAGTCGATCCGCGCAATCACGTCTTCGCCGAACTTCAGGGCCTGGTCACAATACTCGGCCCGGGTTTCGGCGTAGACGGAGGCGCCCGCACCGTGGATGCCGAGTGATTTCAGGTGCGCGAAATGGTCCAGCGCTTCCTGCGCGTTCCACCCCGGCTTGATCGAATACGTCGATGAGGCGATGACTTTAGGCGGCTCGGCGCGGCCGATCTTTTCCGCATGGGCGTTCATGTAGGCGATCGCTTCGCTGATGTCCTCGTCGCCCTCCAGATTGGCCGTGCGCGCCGTGTCGGTGACCGACTTGGGCACGAAGAAGGGGTGCCAGGCGTCGCCCATCTCGGCAGCACGGCGCAAGGCGCGCTTTGAATTGCCGCCGACCAGCAGCGGCGGATTGGGCTTTTGCGCCGGGGTAGGCAGGACGCGGTTGCCCAGCGCCGTGTAGCCCGTGCCTTCGAACGTGAATTCGTCGCCGGTCCAGGCCAGCTTCATGGCGGTGATGTACTCATCCATGAGATCGTTGCGCGCATCGAAATCGACGCCGAGCGCCTTGTACTCGGCTTTCATGTAACCTGCGCCGAGGCCCAGGATCACGCGGCCTTGCGTGAAGTGATCCAGCGTCGAGACCCCCCGCGCCACCACGAAAGGGTTGCGATAGGGCAGGACGAGGATGTTGGTCTGCAGGCGCAGCCTGGTCGTCACAGCGCCCAGCATCGAAAGCATGACGAACGGGTCCTGCGCATAGTGTCCGCCGGCATCCAGCCAGCGCGCGGAAGGCACCGGATGGTCAGTGACCGTTCCGGCGTAGAAGCCGGCCCGTTCCACCGTGCGCGCGATTTCCTGCAGGGCTTCGAGCGTGCCGTATTCCTCGGGCCTGTCGATGCGATCGAAGGGCAGGCTGGTGCTGAGCGTGAAGGTCATGGCTGGCTTTCTCTCGTTCGCGATGCGGCTTCGGGGGGCAGGACCCAGTCGTCCTGATCGTTGCGGACCCAGCCTCCGGAGGCCCATGTGCCGCCATCGACGGGGATGATCGTGCCCGTGACGTAGCTTGCGAGTTCGGAGGCGAGAAACACCGCGACGCGGCCGCATTCCTCGTCGATTCCGGCTCGGCCCAGCGGGATGCGGCGGCGGATCGCTTCCTCCTGCTGCGGCGTCGGCCGGTGCCAGAGCGCCGGATCGACCGGCCCCGCGAACTGGCCTCGCGTGCCCGGCGTCTCGGTGAAGTCCGGCGCGATGGCATTCACGCGGATGCCGTGATGGGCAAGTTCCACGGCCAGGGTGCGGGTCAGGTTGTTCAGCCCGGCCTTGCAGGCGGCATAGACCGCATATCCCGGCGCGGCGCGCGAGCCTTCGATACTGGTGACATTGATGATCGAGCCGCCGTTGCCGCCTTCGATCATGATCGACACGGCAGCCTGCGTCGCGGCGAGGTTGGACACCAGGTTGAGATCGATGTGCCGGCGCCAGTTCTTCTCGGCGAGGTCTACGAAAGGCCGCCGCGAGACGCCGCCGACATTGTTCGCCAGCACGTCGAGCCGGCCGAACACGCGTGCGGCCTCTGCCACGGCGTTCTGGACGACATCCGCGTCCATGGCATTGCCTGCGATGCAGAGCGCCCGCCGCCCGCGCGCTTCCACCAGTTCGGCCACCTGGTCGCAGCGTTCGGGAATGGCTTCCAGAATGGCGACGTCCGCGCCCATGTCTGCCATGCAGAGCGCAATCGAGCGCCCTATGCCGCCGCCGCCGCCGGTGACGAACACGACTTTACCTGTCAGGTCGATGACCGTGCCATCCACACCGCTTCTCCCATCATGCCGGCCGTTTTCGGCGCTCCATGCGTGGTCGGCGGCCTGGTCCGGCGTTGAACACGCGTCTTAGCAGGCGGACAGCATCCGCGAGATCGAGGGGGTGGTCTATATCTTTCTCCAACCCGCACGAGACGATCGTCTCCACGGTAAGTCCGCGATTTATGGCGTGATTGCAGTGGGTTGGAAAACTGTTCTGGCCGAAGGAAAAGGGAAACCAGATACCGTCAGGCAACGGCAGGGACAGGCCGTTGGTGCCGGTGTGATGGCGGTCGGGGGCGATGCCGACGGTGCCTGCGGGAAGGCGCGCCAGTCGCTCCACGTCGGCGAGGCTCAGGCAGGGTAGGTCGGCCGGGAGGATGACGATGCGTTCCGGCCCGGCGGCGGTGATGGCGGCCATGGTGCTTTCCAGCGCGCCATTGAGATCGGGGCCGGGATCGTCGAAGCGCAGGATGCCGGTGCCGAGATTGGGCCGGGCCGGGCCCAACACGCAGACGCGCTGGATCGCAGGGCAGGCACTCACCGTGTCGAGGACGTGGCGCAGCATCCCGGAAACCAGCGCCTCGCGCGCCTCTGGGTCCAAGGCAGAGGCCAATCGGGTCTTGCCCAGACGCGGCGCCTTGACCGGGATGAGTGCCCAGCAGCTCACGGCACTTGCGGCGCTGCGGTGAGGTTGGTGAAGCGTATCCCGGCGCCGTCGGCCTTGTAGGTCTTGTTCATGTAGATGAGGATCGAGGTCAACGCTTCCGCCGCCGCGGAATTGGCCAGAGCACCGCCGGAAAGCCCGCGCAGGCCCATGCCGGGGCAGAGGTCCACCACTGTCTGGCGCGCCTCCACGTCGTCCGAGAAGACCAGCACGTCGCAGTCGATCGCATGGTCGCTGTCGAGGTGGTGGGCGGAGACGTTATGGAAGGCGGTGACGAGCCGTGCGTCCGGTCCCAGATGCGCGCGCGCCTGCATGGCGGCGCTGCCCTCGGCCGGTAGCTGCACGCGCATGACCTTGGGCGGCACCAGCGGCACGGTGGTATCGACGACCACGGCATTGCCCACCACGCCCGCGATCTGCTGCAGCGTTTCACCTTGCGAGGCGTGGGGCACGGCGACGATCACCACATCCTTGCCCTTTGCGGCATCCCCGTTCTCGGCATGGCCGGCCGCGCCCAGTTCCTCGGCCACCGCACGGGCCTTGTCCGCTGTGCGTGAGCCGATGGTCACCTGATGCCCCGCCTTGACGAGCCTTCGCGCGATACCCTTGCCGAGCGCTCCGGTTCCGCCGATCACCGCGATTGCTGCCATCAGATTATCTCTCCCGCGAATTCTTGGTTGTTGTCATTGTCGTTCCCGGCATTTTCGTTTCCGATAGGGCGGTTTTTAGAAAGGCGTTCGGGAAGACCGATGAAGCGAAATCCAGAACTGACCGTGCGACCGCTCGCCGGATTGCCCATGTTCGCTACCGGAATGTCGATTGCGCAAGCGATATGCGCGAGCCTTGCGGCCGAAGGTGACCGGTTCCGCGATGGCGATATCTTGGTGGTCGCGCAGAAGATCGTCTCCAAGGTGGAGGGCCGCGCCCGCGATCTCGCGGATTTCTCCGCTTCTGAGGAAGCACTTGAACTTGCAGGCGCAACCGGACGGGAGCCGGAGATGATGCAGGCGATACTGGAGGAAAGCTCTCGGATCCTGCGCCGCACGCCCGCTGCCGTGATCGCAGCGCACCGGACGGGCCACGTACTGGCCAACGCGGGGATCGATGCGTCCAATGTCGAGGGCGGGGAGAGTGGCCGTGTGCTGCTCTGGCCGCTCGACCCGGACGCCTCTGCCCGTGCCTTACGGGCCGAAGTTCAAAACGCGTGTGAAGTCAGGGTTGGCGTCGTGATCGCGGATTCGATGGGTCGGGCCTGGCGGATCGGGACGCTCGGTACTGCGATCGGGTGCGCGGGGCTGATCGTACTGGAAGACCGTCGGGGCCGTGCGCAGGACTTATATGGCCGCACCTTGCAGGCAACCGTGATCGGTGTTGCCGACTCCATTGCGGTCATGGCGGCGCTGGCCATGGGAGAGGGAGCGGAAGGAACCCCGGCTGCTCTTGTGCGCGGCTGCGAACGCTGGGTAACCGAGGAAGACGGGCCGGGCGCGGTCAGCGGGCTACGGCCCATTGAGCAGGATATGTTTCGATGAGCGGCAAGCACATTCTCGCGCTGTCCGGCGGGGTCGGAGGCGCGAAACTGGCGGCGGGACTGGCTGCCGTCATGGCGCCCGACGATCTCACCTTGGTCGTCAACACCGGAGACGATTTCGAGCATCTTGGTCTAACTATCTGCCCTGACCTGGATTCCGTAACTTATGCGTTGGCCGGGCTTAACGATGCCGTGCGCGGTTGGGGCGTGAAGGACGAAACATGGCAGACCATGGCCATGCTGCGTGCATTGGGTGAAGAGGGCTGGTTCAACCTTGGCGACCGCGACATGGGCATGCACATCGCGCGGTCCTGGCGGCTGCGCGCAGGTGAGACGCTTTCCGAGGTGACGGCGCGGCTGACGCGGGAACTCGGCATTGCCCATGCAGTGGTGCCGATGAGCGACGATCCGGTGCGTACGCAAGTTCTCACCGATGCAGGATGGACCGATTTCCAGAGATGGTTCGTGGAAAATCAATGTGTTGATCCGGTACTTGATGTGCGGTTCGAGGGAGTGCCGGGTGCGAGGCCGTCGCCCTGTCTGGCGAAGACATTGGCGCGGGACGACCTCGCCGCCGTCATCATCTGCCCTTCCAACCCCTTTCTCAGCGTCGATCCGATTCTTGCGCTCGATGGCGTGCGGGACGCGCTGGCGGCGCTGCGGGTGCCGGTGATCGCGGTCTCGCCGCTGGTGGGAGGGGCTGCAATCAAAGGGCCGCTGGCCAAGATGCTCGCCGAGCGCGGGCACGGCGTCAGCAACGAGGCCATTGCCTGTCACTACCAAGATCATTGGGGCGATCTTCTCGACCACCTCTTGATCGACGAGGCCGATGAGGCCGATGTCTCATGCTTGCAGGCACGGGGCCTTCGGGTCACCGTGACGAAGACAATGATGCGCGAAGCCGCCGATCGGGAAAGGCTCGCGAAGGAGGTGCTTGCCATCGCAGGCATCTGAAGGGTGAGCAGATGCAGGATGAGACCCGCCAGTTGAAGGCATGGTTGCTGGCCGCTCCGCTGGAGGAGGTCACCGCCCGGGCAAGAGCCCGCCGCGATGCGAAGGGCCCGGCGCGGATGACTTATTCGCCCAAGGTCTTCATTCCGCTGACGCGCCTTTGCGCCGACGTTTGCCACTACTGCACTTTCGCGACCACGCCCTCGCGGCTCGAGGCGCCCTACCTGACGCTTGAAGAGGTGCTGGAAATCGCCAGCGCCGGCGCCGGTGCGGGGTGCCGCGAGGCGCTGTTCACGCTGGGGGATGCGCCGGAGCGCCGCTATGCCGTCGCGCGCGAATGGTTGGCGGAGCGTGGTTTCACGCGCACCATCGATTACGTCCGCCACTGCGCCGATCGGGTGCTGAAGGAGACCGGCCTGCTGCCGCACGTCAATGCCGGCGTGCTGGAGGAGGACGACTACCGGATGCTCCGCCCGGTTTCGGCGTCGGCGGGGCTGATGCTGGAAAGCACCTCGGAGCGGCTGCTGGAAAAGGGCATGTGCCACCACGGCTCGCCCGACAAGGAGCCGGCCCTGCGTCTTGCCTCGCTGGCCGCTGCGGGCAGAGCGAAGGTGCCGATGACGAGCGGGGTGCTGATCGGCATCGGCGAGACGGCGGACGAGCGGATCGATGCCCTGCTGGCCCTGCGCGACCTGCATCTTGAGCACGGCCACTTGCAGGAAGTGATCGTCCAGAACTTCTGCCCCAAGCCGGGCACGAAGATGGCGAAAGCGCCCGAGGCGAGCGAGGCCGATTTCCTGCGCATTGTCGCGGCCGCGCGCATCCTGCTGCCGGACGGGGTTTCCGTGCAGGCTCCGCCCAATCTCAATGACGAGCGCCTGGTTGAGCTGATCGACGCGGGCATCGATGATTGGGGCGGCATTTCGCCGGTCACGCTCGATCATGTGAACCCGGAAGCGCCGTGGCCTGAAGTGGAACGGCTGCGCGCCATCTGCGCCGCGAAGGGCCTGCCACTGGTCGAGCGCCTGACCGTCTATCCGCGCTTCGTCATGAGCGAGGACCGATCATGGCTCGATCCGGCGATCCGTCCGGCGGTGCTACGCCACGCCGATGCCGAAGGGCTGGCGCGTGACAGTGCCTGGAGCCCGGGGCTGGCCGATCAGCATGCGCCGGGCAGTGTGCGGGCGCCGCTGGGGCGGTATCACGAAGGCCCGGTTGCGGCCTCGCTCCACCGTATCCTCGACCGCGCGGCGAGCGGGGCGACATTGAGCGAGGACGAGATCGTCGCGCTGTTCGCGACGCGCGGTGCTGCGGCGCAAGCGGTGGTTGCGGCGGCGGACGCGCTGCGGGCGGAAGTCAGCGGCGATACCGTGACTTACGTGGTCAACCGCAATATCAACTATACCAATATCTGCACGCACACCTGCTCGTTCTGCGCGTTTTCCAAGACGAGCAGCAAGGCGGGCTTCCGCGACAAGCCGTATAATCTGGACCTGTCCGAGGTCGCCGGCCGCGCCCGCGAGGCGGTGGAGCGTGGGGCGACCGAGGTCTGCCTGCAGGGCGGCATTCACCCGAGCTATACCGGCGAAACCTATCTTGCGATCCTACGCGAGGTGAAGGAGGCTTGTCCCAGCCTGCACGTCCATGCCTTCTCGCCGCTCGAAGTCAGTCAGGGCGCGCGGACGCTGGGCATGCCGGTGCGGGACTATCTGGCGATGCTGAAGGACGCGGGGCTGGGCTCGCTGCCCGGCACGGCGGCCGAGATCCTCTGCGACGACATTCGCGAACAGATATGTCCCGGCAAGCTGACGACGCAGGAATGGCTCGACGTGGTCGGCACCGCTCACCGGGTCGGCCTGCCGACGACTTCGACAGTGATGTTCGGCCATCTCGAAGGTACCGAGCACTGGGCGCGGCATTTGCTGGCCTTGCGCCATCTCCAACTCGACACCGGCGGCATCACGGAGTTCGTGCCGCTGCCGCTGGTCCACATGGAAGCGCCGTTCTACCGGCGCGGACAGTGCCGCAAGGGGCCGACCTGGCGTGAGGCGGTGATGATGCACGCGGTGGCGCGCCTGGCGCTGAACGGGGCGATCAACTCGATCCAGTGCTCGTGGGTGAAGCTGGGCATGGACGGCGCGGCCGCCGTGCTGGCAGCGGGGGCCAACGACCTCGGCGGCGTGCTGATGGACGAAAGCATCAGCCGCGCGGCGGGCGCAGCGCACGGACAAGGCGTGACCATCGCTGAACTGCGCGCGGCGGCGGAGAGTGTGGGGCGCACACTGAAACAGCGGACCACGCTTTATGGGGAAGTGGTGCTGGAAACGGCTTAAAGCTGCGCCGCAGACTTTTCCTGGTCCCTAACTCGACATGAGCGCGGGACGTAGACTGCAAGCCCAAGGCGTGCGGTTCTGGGGTGCAGGGGCGATGGCCCCTGCTTTTCCGTTGTCTTACATCGCCTTGATCTGCTGCCACATGGCGTCAGGCATCCAGGTATATTCGATGTAGTGCCCAAGGATTTTGCGCGCATCGAGGTAGAGGAACTTCAGCGCGTTCGGATCGTCGCCTTCCGGCCGCTCCATGGCGAGCGGGAATTCCTGAGCGTCCACGCGCTTGCGGAAATCGGCCCAGTCGTCGACGCCGAAGCAGATGTGGTGGAAGCGCAGCGGGCCGCCGTTGGACTGGCAGCCTGCATAGATGCCCGCTTCATCGATCTCGTTTTCGATCAGTTCGATCTGGAGTTCGCCGATCCAGATGAAGCAGATCCGGCCCTTCTGGCGCTTCAGCCCCTGCGGGGTGAGCACTTGCTGATCCACCGGAATGATCATCGGTTCGCGGGTCAGCCCGCGCCCGCGGAACAAGTCGATCCCGGCTTCCAGATTGTCGCAGACATAGGCGTTCTGGTAGTGACGGCCTTCGAGCATCAGTCTCTCCTAAAGTTTCTAGCGCCCGGCCTTAATTGCCATCGCCCGCGAAAGCGGGGGCGATGGGCTCAGGTAGGCGGATGGGCGATCAGCCTTCGCGGGCCACGTCGTAGCGCGACAGATAGCGTTCGAAGAGCGGATCAAGCTCGGCCTTCTCGATGCCGTACTGGGCCAGCTTGTATTCGTGCTTGCCGAACTTGTCCTGCGGGTTGTCGTCCACCCATTGCTGGATGCCGGCCTCGGCCTCGGCGGTCCATTCGTCGCCGAGCTGCCGGTAGACCTTCTTCATCGTGCCGATGGGATCGGCGGTCATGTCCGCATAGTGGACGTCGATCACCTTGTCCTCGCCGTGCTTGTCGCGGAAATCCATGATCCGGTTGGCGTGTTCGGCTGCCTGCCAGGTGTAGTTCTCCTTGAGCCACGCGGTGTCCGGCTTGCCCATGTGCGCCATGTGGCTGAGCGAGATGACGGAGCACAGCGAGCCGGTGGCGGCGAAGGGATCGCGGTGGGCCCAGAGCACGCGGGCATCGGGATAGACCTTGAAGATCGTCTCCAGCCAGAGCGCGTGGCTCGGCTTCTTCACGTTCCAGACGCCGCCGGCATTCTGCTGCAGCAGCTGAAGGAACTTCTTGTGGTACTCATAGGCGCTGGTCATGTCGCAGGAGAAGATGAACTCCTTGTATTCCGGCAGCTTGCCCTTGGAATCGATCATCAGCGTCTTGAAGTCATGCGCCATGAAGAACACGCATTCGTTCGGGTAGACAGCCGATCCGCGATAGTACTTGCCCATGGCCGGATTGGCTTCCAGCATGGCCTTTTCCTGCGCCAGACGAGCCTGCGCGCGCGGATCGGTGGTGAGCAGGTCCTTCGAGGCGACCGGCGGCACCGGATCGTCGATTTCCCAGGTCAGCGGCGAACGGCGCGCCGGATCGGCGGCGAGCAGGTTGGACAGCAGCGTGGTGCCGGTGCGCGGCACGCCCATCACGAAGACGGGACGCTCGACCGGGCGGGTGAGCAGTTCCGGGTTCTGGCGCAGGTAGTCCGAGATTTTCAGGCGGCCGCGAAGGTAGTGGAGGGTATCGGCGGTGGCGCGGGCGATGCCGCCTTCGGTGTACTGGCCGCGCGCGATTCCGGCGTTGAAGTCGTTCACGAAGACGTCGAAGCCCTCGCGCCAGGTGTCGTTGTCGAAGGCATCGATGCCGGTGTCCTTCATTGCCTGTTCGACGAGGGCGTCGCCGACGATCTGGTCCGCCGTAAGTTGCTCGGCCATTGCGTGATCCTCTTTCCCGTGTCTCTGTGCGGGCCGCTGCGGCGGCCTCATGGATACGAGATAGCCTGCGCGCGGGGCCGATTGGCAATGCGGCAGGCGCGTCAGATCGGGCCGTTATGTCGAATCCGGGTCAAGACCGGCAGCAGCCTCACGCCGCGACCGACGTCGAGGCCAGGGCGCGTCCCTGCCGCTGGCGGAAGGTGCTGGGGCTGGCGCCGACCGCGCGGCGGAAGGCGAAAGTGAAGCTGGATGGCGAGGCGAAGCCCATCGAAAAGGCGATCGTCTTCACGCTCTCCCCCTCCATCAGCAGGCGCTTGGCGGCTTCCATGCGGCGCTGCTCGATATAGTCGCCGATCGAGCAGGCGCGGCTGACGCGGAACCCGCGCGTGAGCTGGCGCACCGAAAGGCCGCACAAGTCTGCCAGTTCCTTGAGTGGCGGCGCACTCAGGTCCCCGGCAAGGCGTTCCTCGATCACGCGCAGGCGCCAGCCGGACAGGCCGCCGGTCATCGGCCTTTCGGAGACCTCCAGGCCATAGCGCCCCAGTTCGATGGCCAGTTCGCCGCCCAGCAGTTCCAGCATTCGGCGTGACGCAAGGCCGGGGTGGCGCACTTCGGCGGTGATGCGGAACAGCAGCGCGCGCACTTGCGCGCTGCCGATATCCAGCGCGGCGGCCAGGTGTGCGTCGTCCCACGGCAGTTCGCGGCCGAGCAGTTCATGCACCAGCGATGCGTCGATCGTGCAGACCAGCGATGCCTGCCGCCCGCTCCCGCCCCGGATGTAGAGCGACTCGCCCGGCGGGATCACGAAGACGTCGCCCAGCCGCTCGAACCGGTGCGGCCCCCAACGCTCGCGATAGCCGCCGCGCGATTGCAGCGGGCGGGGCGTAAGACACAAGTTCACATGGTATCCGGCGCCCACCGCGTGGCGGGTGTCGGTGGGTTCGGGAATGTCGAAACGGACGATTTCGGCATGGATTCCCGGCGCGGAAAGCGCGGCGTCGACAGTCATGGTCGGCAGCGGGGCGGCCGTGCTGGCGGGCATCTCTCATTCTCCCGGACGCTTCAGGTCTCTATCGGGTCTCCGGCCCGAATTCGTGTCCCTGACGCTTGGATAAGGCCTGATTTCTATTCCCCCCACGCTTGCGGGACAAGGCCGCTGTCGGGAAACATCGCGCCAACGAAAGTGCCGGCAGGAAGGCCGGTAACGGGATCGAGGAGAGAATGATGGCCAAGGGCCTTTTCGACTGCACGGGCAAGGTGACGGTGGTGACCGGCGGCAACGGCGGCATCGGCTTCGGCTTTGCCATGGGCGTCGCCAAGATGGGGGGCGACGTGGCGATCTGGGCCCGCAATGCCGAGAAGAGCGCCAAGGCCAAGGCCGAACTGGAAGCGGCCGGTGCGGGCAAGGTGATCGCCTATCAGGTGGACGTTTCGCAGGAAGCGAACATCGTCGAAGGCTACAAGCAGGTCATGGCGGATTTCGGCCGGGTGGACTGCGTTTTCGCCAATTCAGGCGCTTCGCCGCGCTATAACTCGGTGTTCGAAATGCCGACCGAGCACTGGCACGAATTCCAGAACACCGCGCTCCACGGCGCTTTCTTCACCCTGCGCGAAGGTGCGCGGCTGATGAAGGAGCGGGTCGAGGCGGGTGACGAAAGCGGTGGCAGCCTGGTCGCTTGCGGTTCGCTCTCGTTGTTCCAGGGCCTGCCGGGCAAGATGGAATATGCCTCTTCGAAGGCCGCGATTGCGGCGGCGGTGCGCTGCCTTGCCATCGAACTGGCACCGTTGGGCATTCGCGCCAACGTCGTCGCGCCGGGCCTGATCATGACGCCGATGATGGGCGATGGCCCGCGTGCCGACGCAGTTGCCGCGCACTTCGCCCCGACGATCCCGATGAAGCGCACCGGCTATCCGGCGGACTTCGAAGGCATCGGCGCCTATCTGTGTTCGGACGCCAGCTCGTTCATGACGGGTGAGACCGTGACCATCGACGGCGGCTACATGGTCCGCCCCTGAGCGGCCGGATGAGGAGAGAAGCTATGGAACTGCTCAAGATCCACGGCGTCGGCGATGTCCGCGTCGATGCTTACGAACGTCCGGCGGCGGGGCCGAAGGATGTGGTCGTCAAGATGAAGTCGGTCGGCATCTGCGGATCGGACCTGTCCTACATCAAGATGGGCGGCATTCCGCCGGGTGTGGAGACCGCGCTGGGCCATGAAGGCGCCGGCGAAGTGATGGAAGTGGGCGCGGAAGTCTCCGGCATTGCCGTCGGCGATGCGGTGATCGTCAATCCGATGATGACGCCCAGCAACATCGGTTCGGGCGGACCGGAGGGCGCGTTCACGCAGGAATTGCTGGTGCGGGAGGCGCGCCTGGGCGATTCGATCCTGCCGATCCCCGAAGGCATCTCCTACGACGTTGCCGCCATGTGCGAGCCGCTGGCCGTCGCCATGCACGGCGTCAACCGGGCGGACGTGAAGCCCGGCGACAAGGTCGTGGTGTTCGGTTGCGGGCCGATCGGCCTTGGCATGCTGCTCTGGCTGATCGATCGCGGCGTGACCGACGTGGTTGCGCTCGACCTTTCGGAAGAGCGGCTGGAGCGGGCGCGCGCGCTGGGCGTGCAGGCCGCCCTCGATCCCAGCAAGATCGATCTGCGCGCGGAACTGGCGAAGCTTCACGGCGAAGTGCCGAGCTATGGCCGCGTGGGCGTGGGCACCGATGCCTTCATCGACGCGGCGGGCGCGCCGAATATCCTGACCGAAGTGATCATGATGGCCAAGTTCCATGCGAAACTGGTCATCACGGCGGCCTATATGCGGCCCATCGAGTTTCCGGTCGGGCGCATGCTCACCAGCGAGATGACCATCACCACGGCGGTCGGCTATCCCACCGAGATGCCCGAAGTGATCGCCGCCATGCCACGCCTGAAGGACAAGATCGCGGCGATGATCAGCCACAAGCTGCCGTTCAGCGAGATCATGAAGGGCCTGGAAATCGCCGCAACGCCGCAGTCCGCCAAAGTCATGATCGGCATCGAGGAGGCTTGAGATGAGCGAAGTGAAAGACGCCGGACCGAAGCTGGCCGGTCTCGTCCGCTCGGGCGACGAACAGGCGGAAGCCATCGCGATCACCGATTTCGTGTTCCAGGCGAATGATATCTCGAACGCCTACCTCGTGACGACGTCGGAGGGCGACGTCATGGTCAACACCGGCTTCATGGACAATGCGGAGCGCACCAAGCGCCTGCTGACGCCGCCGCGCACCGGGCCGCTGGCCTTCATCATCCTCACCCAGAGCCATGCCGATCACTACGGCGGCGTGCCGGAATTCCTGGAAGACGGCACGCAAGTCGTCGGTGGGCCGGGCTTCAACGAGGCGCTGGGCGACATGATGGGCCTCCAGTCCTTCTTCGGGCCGAGGAGCGGCAAGCTCTGGGGATCGACCCTGAAGCGCGGCGGCACACCCAAGCCGGCGCCGAACGTGGTTCCTGACATTTTGGTCGACCGCAAGCTGACCATCGAACTGGGCGGCCGAACCTTCGAGTTGATCTCCACGCCAGAGGGTGAGACGGTCGACTCGCTGACGGTATGGATGCCCAAGGAGAGGATCGCCTTCACCGGCAATGTCTTCGGCCCGGTCTGGCTGTCGATGCCGTTCCTCAACACCTTGCGCGGTGACAAGCCGCGTCTGGTGCGGAACTACCTGAAGTCGCTGGAGACGATCCGCGACCTTGGGGCCGAAATCATCGTCACCGGTCACGGTGAGGCCATTCGCGGTGCGGAGCGCATTCGTGCGGATCTCGACAAGATGCACGCGGCCGTGAGCTTCGTGCGCGACTACACGCTTGACGGCATGAAAGCGGGCAAGGACGTCCACACGCTGATGCGCGAATTCGCCTGGCCGGAAGGGCTGGAGATCGGTGAGTTCCACGGCAAGGCGTCCTGGGCGGTCAAGTCGATCTGGCGCGAGTATTCGGGCTGGCTTCACTACGAGGATGGCACCACCGCGCTCTACGGCGTGCCGCGTTCGAGCGTGGATGCCGATCTTGTCGAATTGGCGGGCGGCGCGGCGAAACTGGCGGAGCGGGCGCAGGCCAAGCTGGATGCGGGGGCTCCGCTGGAGGCCGTGCATCTGACCGATATTGCGCTCAGTGCCGAGCCGGACAATGCGGCGGTGCTCACCGTGCGCAAGGCGGCACACGAGGCGCTGCTGGCGGCGTCCGGCGGCAAGAACCTGTCCGAGACGATGTGGCTGCGGTCCGAGATTGCGGCGATGGAGGCCAAGCTCAGCGATTGATGGTTTGGGTAAGGGCCATCGGCCCATCACCTCCGACCAGACAATCTAAAACCCCGTCGTCCCCACGAAGGCGGGGACGACGGAGGGTGGTTGCGATAGCTTGTGACGTACTATTCAGGTGGTAGTCGCCTTAGGTGTAGTCAGGGCGTGAATGATATTGCGGCACTACCCCATCACCGCACTGCTCTCGTAAACCAGCCGCACCAATTCCGCCTGTCCGCGCACGCCCAGCTTAGCATAGAGCCGTTTGGAGTAGTTTCGCGCCGTTTCCAAAGTCAGCCCCATGCGCTCGGCGGCTTCGGTGATGGAGTGGCCGTCCGCCAGCGCCATCGCCAGTTCCGCCTCGCGCCGGGGCAAGTCGAATACTTCGGCCAATCGGTCCGCGCCATCACCGGAAAGTGCGCGAGGAAGGGTGCAGAGCGCGAGCAGGGCCGGCGCGGCGAGGGCCTGTTCCGCTGCATCCTCGGCCGGCATCAAAAGTGCCTCGACATGCGGCTTCTCCCGCAGCAACAGCGGCCGTGCCGTCAACGAGCGATCCTGCGCCATTTCCGCCGCCACGCCCGCTAGCTTGCGCTCTGCCATGAGATCGAGCCCCAGCACGCGCTCGCCGGGGCGCAGGGCGGCGCCGCAGTGCTCCTGCCAGAACTGCGATAGCGCCGGATCGGCCGCCACCACGCGCGCCTCGGCGTCGAGCAGCATCCAGCCTTTGCCCGTGCGTTCCAGTCCCATGGCGTTGATCCGCGCCGCCATCCGCTCGCGGTCCATCGAAACGAGGTTTTCGACCGCGATGGCGACATAGGGTGTCAGGCTGGAGAGCAGGGCGCTGTCGGACGCCGTGCACTCGCGCGTGCGGGCCATCATCAGCCACGCGCTGTAACGCTCGCCCCCCGCGATCCGCACCACACGCTCATCGCCGATGCCGAGCTTCGCCATGCGCCGGTTGCGATCCGCGCGCGCCACGGGGTCGTGATCGATCATCTCCCCGATCGAATAGACGCGGCCCGGTCGCAGCCCATCGTAGAGGTAACGGTCGAGGTCGAACGGGCCTTGCGTTTCCGACTCGCGGGCGCGTTTTCTGAGGTCGATTCCGGCGTAGCTTTCCACGATTACGGCATGTGGCCCATCGCCCATGCGAAGGATCAGGCTGACGTAATCGGCTTGGGTGCGACGGCGCAATCTTTCCAGAAATGTCGAAAAGCGCGGATTTTCGGCACTTCCCTGAAAGAGCGGGATCAGGAGATCAGTCTCGTCGTTGCTGGTGAGAGCCATACCCTCCCATATGGGAGGTTCGCGCAAATGTCATCCCTGCGATTCGGTTTGAGACAGAGCCAGAGGAAACAGCCAACGGGCACGCGCCCCGGCAGAGGAAACCTGATGAAGACACTCACGCACCTGGAGCGCCTCGAAGCCGAGAGCATCCACATTATCCGCGAAGTCGTCGCCGAGGCCGAGAAGCCGGTGATGCTCTATTCGGTCGGCAAGGACAGCGCCGTGATGCTGCACCTTGCCCGCAAGGCCTTCTATCCCTCGCCGCCGCCGTTCCCGCTGCTCCACGTCGACACGACCTGGAAGTTCAAGGCGATGTACGAGTTGCGCGACAAGATGGCGCGTGAGAGCGGCATGGAACTGCTGGTCTATCAAAACCCGGAAGCCATCGAGAAGGGCATCAATCCCTTCGACCACGGCGCGCTCCACACCGACATGTGGAAGACCGAAGGCCTGAAGCAGGCGCTCGACAAGTACGGCTTCGACGCGGCCTTCGGCGGCGCCCGCCGCGACGAGGAGAAGAGCCGCGCCAAGGAACGCATCTTCTCGTTCCGCACCTCCTCGCACGGCTGGGACCCGAAGAACCAGCGCCCGGAACTGTGGAACCTCTACAATGCCCGCAAGGCGCGCGGAGAATCGATCCGCGTCTTCCCGATCTCCAACTGGACCGAGCTGGATATCTGGCAGTACATCCACCTGAACGACATCCCGATCGTGCCGCTCTACTTCGCCGAAAAGCGCCCCACCGTGGAGCGTGACGGCATGCTGCTGATGGTCGACGATGAACGCTTCCCGCTCCAGCCGGGCGAGGTTCCCGTGGAGCGCTCGATCCGCTTCCGCACGCTCGGCTGCTACCCGCTGACCGGCGCGGTGGAGAGCGAGGCGAAGACGCTTCCCGAAGTGATCCAGGAAACGCTCCTCACCACTACATCGGAGCGGCAGGGCCGCGCCATCGACAAGGACGCCGGCGGTGCCGGCATGGAAGTCAAGAAGCAGCAGGGGTACTTCTGATGGCCGATATCGAAACCAAGGAAGCGGTCTACGTCACCGACCAGCTGATCGCCGACGACATCGACGCTTATCTCGTCCAGCACGAGCACAAGACGATGCTGCGCTTCATCACCTGTGGCAGCGTCGATGACGGCAAGTCCACCCTGATCGGGCGCCTGCTCTACGATTCGAAGATGATCTTCGAGGACCAGCTGGACGCGCTCCAGTCGGATTCCAAGAAGGTCGGCACGCAGGGCCAGGAAATCGACTTCGCACTGCTGGTCGACGGTCTCGCCGCCGAGCGTGAGCAGGGCATCACCATCGACGTGGCCTACCGCTTCTTCAACACCGAGAAGCGCAAGTTCATCGTCGCCGACTGCCCGGGCCACGAACAGTACACCCGCAACATGGTGACCGGCGCCTCCACCGCCGACCTGGCGGTGATCCTGATCGATGCGCGCAAGGGCGTGCTGGTGCAGACGCGCCGCCACTCGTACTTGTGCCATCTCATCGGCATCAAGAACATCGTCCTGGCCGTCAACAAGATGGACCTTGTGGATTACAGCCAGGAAGTCTTCGACAAGATCGTCGAGGAATATGGCGAGTTCGCGCGGGAAATCGGGATCGAGAGCTTCACCGCTCTGCCGATCTCGGGCTTCAAGGGCGACAACATCACCACGCTTTCGGACAAGACCCCGTGGTATAAGGCGCCGCAGTACGCGGGCATCACGCTGGTCGAGCATCTGGAAACGGTGGAGGTCCTGTCCTCGGTCGATGCCGACAAGCCGCTGCGCCTGCCGGTGCAGTGGGTGAACCGTCCGAACCTCGATTTCCGCGGTTTCTCAGGGCTCATTGCCACCGGTTCGGTGAAGGCGGGCGACAAGATCCGCGTCCTGCCCTCGGGCAAGACCAGCACGATCACCCGCGTCGTCACTTATGACGGCGATCTGGAAGAAGCGGTTGCGGGCCAGTCGGTCACCGTCTGCTTCGCCGACGAGATCGATTGTTCGCGCGGTTCGGTGATCTCGGTCGCGGACAATCCGCCGCAGACTGCCGACCAGTTCGAAGCGACTTTCGTGTGGATGGCCGATGAGGCCATGGTGCCCGGCCGCGCCTACTGGCTGAAGGTCGGCACGCAGATGGTTTCGGCGACGGTTCAGGAGCCGAAGTACGAAGTCAACGTCAACACGATGGAGAAGCTGGCGGCCAAGACGCTGGAGCTGAACTCGATCGGCGTGGCGGAACTGACCACCGACAAGCAGATCGTGTTCGAGGCTTATGCCGACAACCGGACGCTGGGCGGCTTCATCCTGATCGACAAGATGACCAATGCCACGGTGGCGGCGGGCATGATCCACTTCTCGCTGCGCCGTTCGCAGAACGTGCACTGGCAGGCCGTGGACATCGACCGCAAGCAGCACGCTGGCCTCAAGAACCAGCGCCCGGCGGTGCTGTGGTTCACCGGCCTGTCGGGTTCCGGCAAGTCGACCATCGCCAACCTTGTCGAGAAGAAGCTGCACCGGATGAACCGGCACACCTTCCTGCTCGATGGCGACAACGTGCGTCATGGCCTCAACAAGGACCTGGGCTTCACCGAGGCCGACCGCATCGAGAACATCCGCCGCGTGGGCGAAGTCTCGAAGCTGATGACCGACGCGGGCCTCATCGTCATCACCGCCTTCATCTCGCCCTTCCAGGCAGACCGCGAGATGGTGCGCTCGATGCTGCCTGAGGGCGAGTTCTTCGAAGTGTTCATCGACACGCCGCTGAAGGTGGCCGAGGCGCGCGACGTCAAGGGCCTCTACAAGAAGGCGCGTGCGGGTGAGCTGAAGAACTTCACGGGTATCGACAGCCCGTACGAAGCGCCGCGCAATCCGGAAATCCGCGTGGATACCACGCTGATCTCGCCGGAAGACGCTGCGAACCTGATCGTCGATACGCTGCTGGGAGACGCCTGATGAGCCTGAACGGTAGCCTGACCGATGGGGATCTCGCGGCCCATCTGGCCGAAGTGGCGGGGAAGATCCTGCTCGACGTGCGGGCCTCCGGCCTGTTCTCGGGCAAGTCGCTGGGCAAGGCGGGGGACCAGACCGCCAACCAGTTCCTCTGCCATGCCCTTCGCGAGCAGCGGCCCGAAGACGGGCTGCTCTCCGAAGAGGAGAAGGACAATGCCGAGCGTCTGGCCAAGGAGCGGGTATGGATCGTCGATCCGGTCGACGGCACCCGCGAATATGGCGAGGAGCGCGCGGACTGGGCCGTCCATGTCGGCATGGCGGTGGACGGCGCGCCGGTGCTGGGGGCGGTCGCGCTTCCCGGTGCGGGTGTGGTCCTGCGCTCCGACCAGCCGGGCGAAGTGCCGCCCGCACCTGAGCGGCTGCGCATGGTCGTCAGCCGCACGCGTCCCGCCAAGGAAGCGACCGGCGTGGCCGAAGCCATCGGCGCCGAACTCGTTCCGATGGGATCGGCCGGGGCCAAGGCCATGGCGATCCTGCGCGGGGAGGCGGATATCTACCTCCATTCCGGCGGCCAGTACGAGTGGGACAGCTGCGCGCCTGCCGCCGTCGCCCAGGGCTGGGGCCTCCACGTCTCACGCATCGACGGCAGCCCGCTGGTCTACAATCGGGAAGACGTCTATATGCCGGACTTGCTGATCTGCCGGCAGGAGCACGCAGAACTGGTGCTGGAAAAGGTCAAAGCCTTCCTCTGAGGTCAAGCTGATCAACATTGTCGATTAGTAAGCCTGCCGCTATGCTCGCCCTTTGATAATGAGAGGGGCGAGCATGGAGGCGAAAATCAGGCGCAGGACGCGCGACCCGGTCGCGACGCGCGCGGTGATCCTCGATGCCGCTGCCAACCTGCTGGCCAAGGACGGGCCTGAGGGCGTCAGCCTCTCCGCCGTCGCCCATCTCGCCGCCGTCAATCGCGGCACCGCCTACCAGCATTTCGAAACGCGTGAAAAGCTTATCGAGGCGACCATGCAGTGGGTCTCCGACAAGCTGTTCCACGCCGTTTTCGGTGATCCCGAAACTGTCGGAGAGCGCCGCGTCGAGGACGTCGACGTGGTCGCGCTGACCGAGCGGCTATGCGATTTCGCGATGGAAAATCCGGACATCTGCCGCGTCTGGCTCCAGCAGGTGCTGGCCTCGCCCAACCCGGCGCAGGATCCGTTCTGGCGGGAGTATTGCGGCTCGCTCGGCCGCTTTGCGGGCACCGATCTGGCGGAGCCGGGTATCGATTTCGAGGTCTATTCGGTGATGAACCTGGCCGGGGTGTTCTTCTGGCCGATCCTCGCCCGCGCGCATGCCGCTGACGAGAGCGAGCGCCAGGAACTGTCGCGCCGCTACTCGCGCGAGATTCTGCGGCTTTCGATGTACGGTACGATGCGGGCCAAGGCGTTCCCCAAGGTGGCGGATTTGCTCGCCGCGCACGGGGTTTCGCCGGGCGGCTGAGGCGACGTCGCTCTCATGCGGCCCGTCTTTTCTTCTCCTCGTCATTGCGAGCGCAGCGAAGCAATCCAGGGCGGTTTAAGCGACTCTGGATTGCTTCGCTGCGCTCGCAATGACGAATGAACAGGTTCGAGCAAAATCGCGAAAAGACGGCTTTCCTGTCAGCTTCGGATACCCTGCCCATGATGCCGCTTCGCCTAGGCGATGCCGTGGCGCGCCGGCATTGACGCAGCGGCGCATATTCCCTTTCAGCTAGGGCCTGCATCGTCGGGCCGGAAAGGGCCCCTGAGGGAGTATGCCATGTTTTCCGCTATCGTGATCGACAAGACCGATGAGGGCCAGACGGTCGCTCTCCAGCAGCTCGACGAAAGCGCGCTGCCCGAAGGTGATGTCGCCATCGACGTCGCGTTCTCGACGCTCAACTTCAAGGACGGCCTGGCCGTTACCGGCGCTTCGCCGGTCGTGCGCAAGTTCCCGATGGTGCCCGGCATCGACCTCGTCGGCACCGTTACCGAAAGCAGCCATGGCGACTGGAAGGCCGGCGATACCGTCGTGCTCAACGGCTGGGGCGTGGGTGAGGGGCACTGGGGCGGCCTGTCGCAGAAAGCCAGGCTCAAGGGCGAGTGGCTGGTGCCGCTGCCCTCCGCCTTCACGCCGAAGCAGGCCATGGCGATCGGCACGGCCGGCTATACCGCCGCACTCTGCGTCGATGCGCTGGTGGACTGGGGCGTGACCCCCGATCAGGGCGAAATCCTCGTCACCGGTGCCACTGGCGGCGTCGGCTCGGTCGCCATCGCGATCCTCAAGAAGCTGGGCTACTCGGTCGCCGCGCTCACCGGCAAGCCGGGCGAGGCGGACTACCTGAAGTCGCTGGGCGCAGAGACGATCATCGACCGCGCCGAACTTTCCGAGAAGGGCAAGCCGCTCCAGAAGGAGCGCTGGGCCGGTGTCGTCGATACGGCCGGCAGCCACACGCTGGCCAATGCCATCGCCCAGACCAAGTACGGCGGCGCGGTTGCCGCTTGCGGTCTGGCGCAGGGCTTCGATCTGCCTTCGACCGTCATGCCCTTCATCCTGCGCGGCGTTTCGCTGCTGGGGATCGACAGCGTCATGGCCCCCAAGGCGAAGCGCCTGAAGGCCTGGGACCGTCTCGCCAAGGATCTGGACCCTGCCGCACTCGAAACCATCGGCCAGACCATTGGGCTGGGCGATGCCATCGAGGCTGCTCGCAAGTTCATGTCCGGTGAGGTCACCGGCCGTTACATCGTTGACGTGAACGCCTGATGCAGCCGGCGCGGCAGGCGGCTTGAGGGAGCCGCCCGCCGCGCCTGTACTTTGATGCGACAAGCGGGCCGCAGGCGCGCAAGGACGATGAGGAACGCATGGTCGAGGTAACCGCAGGCTTGTCCATCGCAAACGGCATTCCGCTGGCGGAAGAGCAAGGCATCGGCCCGCTTACGCTGGGCGGCTTCGTCCGCGAGGTATCGCGTCGTTATGGCCCGTCCGAAGCGGCGGTGATCCACCTTGGCGACAAGATCGAGCGCTGGACGTACGACGAGCTTTGGGCCCGCTCAATGGAAGTTGCCCGCGCGCTCACGGCCTGCGGCGTCGGCAAGGGCACGCGTGTCGGCGTGCTGGCGACGAACCGGCTCGAATTCCTCTCCGGCGTCTTCGGCACCGCACTCGCGGGCGGCGTCGCCATGACGGTGAGCACCTTCTTCACGCCGGCGGAACTCGAAACCGTCTTGCAGATGGGCGGCTGCTCGGTGCTGCTGCTCGAACGCCGCGTCCTCAAGAAGGATTTCGCGCAGACCCTCGTCGATCTCGAACCGCAGATCGGCACGGCCAAGCCGGGCGAGGTCGCTTCCACCAAGTTCCCGTTCCTGCGCCATCTCGCGGTGATCGACAGCGACGAAGGCCTCGGCGCGATCGAAGGCTGGAGCACGTTCCTCGCGCGCGGCAACAGTGTCGATCCGGCGCTCGTCGATGCCGCCGCAGCCTCGGTGCAGCCCAGCGATCCCGGCGTGCTGTTCTTCTCCTCCGGCTCGACCGGCAAGGCCAAGGGCATTCTGTCGGCGCATCGCGGTGTTTGCCTGCAACTCTGGCGCTGGCCGCAGTGGTATGACGTCAAAGTGCCACCGCGCACCTGGTCGGCCAACGGCTTCTTCTGGTCGGGCAATTTCTCGATGGCGCTGGGCGGTACGCTTGGATGTGGCGGGTCGCTGGTGCTCCAGCGCTGGTTCGATGCCGAGGAAGCGCTGGCGCTGATGGAGGCCGAGAAGGCGTCGATGATGCTCGCCTGGCCACACCAATGGGCGCAGCTCATGGCAGCGTCGAATTACGACAGCGTCGACCTTTCGGCGATGCACTATATCGACGCGCTGACGCCCTGCGCACAGCACCAGACGATCGATACCGACTGGCGCGAGCCAGCACAGGCCTTCGGCAATACCGAGACGTTCACGCTGATCTCTGTCTTCGCCTCAGGCACGGCGGAAGCGATCGCCGGCAAGTCGCACGGGGTGCCGACCGCCGGCTCCACGATCAAGATCGTCGATCCGATGACCGGCGCGACGATGCCCTTGGGCGAGCGCGGCGAGATCGCCGTCAAGGGCCCGACGCTGATGCTCGGCTATCTCGGCGTGCCGCTGGACGAATCGCTCGACGGCGAAGGTTTCCTGCGCACCGCGGACGGCGGCTACATCGACGAGCAGGGCCGCCTGTTCTGGGAAGGCCGCCTGAACGACATCATAAAGACCGGCGGTGCCAACGTCTCTCCGATCGAGATCGACGAAGTGATCCGTGCCCATCCCGAAGTGAAGATGGTGCAGACCGTCGGCGTGCCGGACGATCTTCTGGGGGAACTGGTGGTTTCCTGCGTCGTCGCAGTCGATGGGTCGCGCCCGGATGCCGGTGCGATCCGCGATTTCGCGAAGGAAAAGCTGGCGAGCTACAAAGTGCCGCGCCGCGTGCTCTTCGTGGCCGAGGGCGACCTCAAGACCACGGGCAGCGCCAAGATCAAGACCGCGGACTTGCGCAAGCTGGCCGCCGAACGATTGGAAGCGGAAGTGAGTCCAGGCTGACCGGGCCTGGATAACAGGGCCAAGCTGACGCCAGAGGGGAGAAGCGCATGACACAGGCACTCGATTTCGGGGACTGGCTGGATATCTGCAATCTCAAGGCCCGTTACTGCCGCCTGCTCGACACCAAGGACTGGGACGGCTGGGCAGCGCTCTTTACCGAGGATTGCGAGATCGACACGCGCCCGGCCGGCGGCACATTGGAAAAGGGGCGGGACAGGTTCGTCTCCATGGTCCGCCAGTCGCTGGCGGACGCGAAGACCGCGCATCAGATCCATTCGCCGGAAATGAAGCTGGACGACGGGAAGGTCGAAGTGATCTGGGCCATGCAGGACCGCGTCATCAAGGACAGTTTCGCGCTCACCGGCTACGGGCACTATCACGAGACCTGCGTGCGGACGGCCGAAGGCTGGAAGATCGCCAGGCAGACGTTGTCCCGGCTGATCGTGGACATGTCCCGGCCCTCCTGACCACTGCTGTTTCGAAGAGCGGCGCCCGGCGGGCGCGCCGGGTGTGGGAAGGCTCCTCAAGACCGGGAAGCGATGCCGGTTTGAAGCCCGCCGATCCGGGCGGTGAGGGGGCGGTATCGGCGCGTTTCTTCGCGGCCAAGGTATCGCGGGGACGCTCCCGTCGAACCATCGTCGCCGCGATAGGCGGCGGCTTGCGGAGAGGCTAGTGTGTGCGAAATCGTGTCGGCAAGCACCGGCACTCGATAGCCGTAAAAGCGGGAGGATGCGTGGGTAAGACGATCGTGATCACTGGCGCCGGGGCCGGCCTCGGACGTGCGCTGGCAAGGCGCTTCGCCGGTGAGGGGGAAACCGTGATCCTGCTGGGGCGCACGCTGTCCAAGGTGCAGGAACTCGCGAGCGAAATCGGCGGCGCGGCCATGGCCGTGGAATGCGATGTCGCCTCTGCCGAATCCGTGCGCAAGGCCTTCGCGGCGATCGCTGAAAAGCACCCGAAGATCGACGTGCTGATCAACAATGCCGCAATCTACGAGCCGTTCACGGTGGCCGAGGCTACCGACGCGCAGATCAACGACATCATCGCCACCAACCTCAACGGACCGATCTACTGCTGCCGTGCGGCCATTCCGATGATGGAGACGGGGGCTCAGATCATCAACGTGGGCAGCGAATCCATCGCCGTGCCTTTCGTGATGCTCTCGCTCTATCAGGCCACCAAGGCAGGCCTCGAGCGGTTTACGGAGGCCCTGGTGGAGGAACTGGAGCCCGCGGGCATCCGCGTCACCACCGTGCGCGCCGGGCCGATGTACGAACCGGGCAAGACCGCGCCGGGCTGGGATCAGGACGCGGCCATGCGCTTCCACGGCGGTTGCGCCGCAAAGGGCATCGACCTGCGCACGCGGCCGATCTCGCAGACCGAAAACGTCACCGGCGTGTTCCGCTCAGTGCTCGACCTGCCGCCAGACGTGCGCGTGCTGCACGTCTCGGTCGGGGCGCGCCGCCCATGAACGCTCCCGATCTCGTGCAAGAACCCGTTTCCGCCAAGGACCCGAACATGACCACTCTTCCCGAAGCCAAGCTCTATATCGACGGCCAACTGCGCGGCGCCAGCAACGGCGCCACGTTCGATGTGATCAGTCCCTGGACGGGCGAGCCGGTGGGCAAGGCCGCGGATGCCACTGCCGATGACGTGAACGCCGCGATTGCCGCGGCCCGCCGCGCCTTCGACGAAACCGACTGGGCCACCAATGTCGAAAAGCGCGTGGCGCTGGTCAAGAAATACCGCGAGCTCTTCGAAGCCGCGCGCCCGCGTCTTGGCGAACTGGCGATGTACGAGGCCGGCGCGGCGCAAGGCGCGGTGAACCGCGCGCATGTCGACATGGCGCTTGACGGTTGGGACGATTACATGCGCGTCTTCGACCAGCTGGAGTGGGAAAAGGACTACGGCGAGAAGCCGGCCTTCGGCATGATCCACAAGCGCGTCGGCGTACGCGAGGCGGTGGGTGTGGTCGGTGCGATCACGCCTTGGAACGTGCCGCTCTATGTGAACATCGGCAAGATGGTCGCCGCGCTGCTGGCCGGCTGCACCGTGATCCTGAAGCCCGCGCCGGATACCCCGGGCATGGGCGCGATCTTCGGCGAACTGGCCAAGGAAGCCGGTTTCCCGGATGGCGTCATCAATGTTGTCTTCGGCGCCGATCCGGCTCTGGCGGGCGAAATGCTGGTCACCGATCCGCGCGTGGACCTGATCTCCTTCACCGGCTCCACCGGCGTCGGCAAGCGCATCATGGAGCAGGGCGCGCCCACGCTGAAGCGCGTGTTCCTCGAACTCGGCGGAAAGTCGGCCAAGATCGTGCTCGACGACGCGCCGAATTTCGCGATGGAAGTGGGCATGGCGATGCTGGTGTTCCACGCCGGGCAGGGCTGCGCCGTGCAGTCGCGTCTGCTGGTGCCTAGGAGCCGCTACGACGAAGCCAAGGCCATCCTCAAGGGCGCCTATGGCAACTTCGGCGACAACTGGGGCGATATCGCCAATCCGGCGCATATCATGGGCCCGGTGATCTCCAGGCGTCAGATGGAGCGTGTGAAGAGCTACATCGACCTTGGCCAGGAAGAAGGCGCAACCCTGCTGGCGGGCGGCAATATCCGTCCCGACAAGGGAGGCGGTTATTTCGTGGAGCCTACCTGCTTCGTGGACGTTACCAATGACATGCGGATCGCCCAGGAAGAGATTTTCGGCCCGGTGCTTGTCGTCATTCCCTACCAGGACGACGAGGACGCCGTGCGGATTGCCAACCAGAGTTCCTATGGCCTATCGGGCGGTGTCAGCTCGGGCGACCTGAACCGGGCCATCAATATCGCCAAGCGCGTGCGCACGGGTTCGATGAGCGTCAACAACGGCATGTGCATTGCCGGCGACATTCCGTTCGGCGGATACAAGGCGAGCGGCATGGGCCGCGAATGGGGCGTTGAAGGCATTGAAGAGTTCACCGACGTCAAGATCCTCGCCTGGCCGGTCGGCCAGGTCCAGGCAGCCTGACGGCGAACGGCCCGGCCCGGTGGAATCCACGTCGCAGGATGCCGGGCCAGAAGCTGCCGGGAATCAGAAGATAGCGTCCGAAGAGACTGGCAAGAACGAGACTGGCAGGGACGAGGCGGCGATCGGGCTTTCCGCTTTGCCGCCCTTGCTGGCTGCGGCCGTCACGGACGCCAGTGCGGGGATCAGCCACAACCTTCACGGACAGCGGCTGGGCAAGAAAGGTCGGATCACGCGCGAGCGCATTCTCGCGGCTGCGATCGAACTGGTCGAGAAGACCGACGAACCCGTCACGCTGGGCGCGGTTGCGCGTGCAGCGGGGCTGGGGATGACCTCGCTCTACAACTACTTCACCGATTTCACGGAATTGCTGCTGGCGATCCTCGAGCCGGTCATGGGCACCGCTCAGGAGGAATATTTCGCGCAAGTCCGCGACTATTGGCCTGACGACGACTTGTCCTCGCGCGCCATGTCCTTCGTGCGATCGTACCACCAGTTCTGGGCCCGCCACACCGGACTGCTCCACTTGCGCAATGCCATGGCGGACCAGTTCGACGTTCGCATCATGCATCAGCGCGTCAACTCCACCCGGCCGTTGATCGGTCTGTTCGTGGCGCAGATGGACCAGCGCGGAATCCTGGGCGATACTGCCGTGCTCATGGCCACGACGCTGATGACCGGGATCGAGCGTTCGATCACGCTGGCGACCGACCGCAGGCTGCGGCGCATCCTGGGCACGCTGCCCGGGCGGCGGGACGAAAGCCTGCTCGAGATCAACGCCCGGCTGATGGAGCTGGCCATCCGCGACACGCGTGAGCGCGCGGCCGCAGAAGAGGCGCAGTCCCGTTAAGGGACTGGCCAGGCTTCAGCCGCGGTAGGCTTGAGCCGCGAACTTGCCTGAATTCTGCCTCACTGGCCCGATGCAGGCGTGGCCTGATCGCCGCCGAGCACGCGGTAAAGCGTGATGCGATTGCTCGCCGCAGCAAGACGTACCGCGATTTCCTGCTGCCTGGCGCTGTAGAGGCTGCGCTGCGCGTCCAGGTTTTCAAGCGAACTGGTGATGCCCTGCCGGTAGCTGGCCTCGGTCAGCCGGGCGGTATCGGAGGCGGCCTCGGTGAAACGGGAGGCAGCGCGCATCCGCTCGTTCAGCGTGCCCTGGTCCGCCAAAGCGTCGGCCACTTCGCGGAAGGCGGTCTGGATGGCCTTTTCGTAAGTTGCCAGTGCGGCGTCGCGCTGGGCCTTGGCGACGTCGACATTGGCCACTCGGCCACCGGCGTTGAAGATCGACCAGCTGGCATTGGCGCCCAGGCTTGCCGTGAAGGCGCCCTTGTCGAACAGGGCGGACAGTGCATTGCTGGCGAAGCCGAGCAGGCCGGTCAGCGAGATCGAGGGGAACAGCTCAGCCCGCGCCGTGCCGATATCGGCATTGGCCGCGCGCAGCGAATATTCGGCTTCCACCACGTCGGGGCGGCGAAGCAGGACTTGCGAACTGGTGCCCGCTGGCAGGACGGCGAGCGACTGGTTCACTTCGTCGACGCTGGCGGGAAGCAGGCTCTGGTCGAAATCCGCGCCGACCAGGAGGCGGATCGCGTTCACATCCTGCGCCAGTGCCGTTCTCTGCGACGCGACATCGCCGCGCGCGGTTTCCAGCACTTGTTCAGCCTGCCGCAGATCGGTGCGCGGGGCAACGCCGCCCTTGAGGCGGGCGCTGGTGAGCGTAACGCTACGCTCGGCATTGGCGGCCGTGGCCTGGGCAATGCGGAGCAGGTCGTTGTCGGCGGCGTAATTGGCCCATGCCTGCGCGAGGTCTGCGACGAGGCCGAGGCGAACCGTGCGCGCTGCCGCCTCGGTGGAGAGGGCGGTGTCGCGCTGGGCCTGGGTGGCGCTGGCATATTTGCCGAAGAAGTCGAGTTCGAAGCTCGAGATACCGCCCTGCACGGAATAGGAGGTGCGGTCTCCCGTCCCGTTGGTGCCTGATCCGTTCGTCGTGCTGCCGCTGCCCGCTTCGGTGCGCGTGACCGATCCGGTGACACCCACGGCCGGGAACTGGTTCGCGCGGACCACCCTGACTTGCGCGCGGGCGGCGGCCAGGTTGGCCGCGGCGACCCGCAAGTCACGGTTGTTGGTGAGCGCCTGTTCTACCAGCGACTGCAAGCGGCGGTCGCGGAAGATCTCGGCGTAGGACACCAGTGGCAGCGCCGCCTCGCTCTGCGCGAGATAGGCGTCTCCGACCGGCCAGGAGACCGGGACGGGCGGGGCCGGCGCGACATATTTCGGGGCCATAGAGCAGGCGCCGAGCGCGAGGGTAAGCGCGGAAAGACCCGTGAAACGAGAGCGGATCATGCGGCGCCTCCCTTGCGCGCGCGGCGCTCCTGCATGCGGCGGCGGACCGAGGCGATGCCATCGCGTACGCCGCGGCGAACGAGCACGAAGAAGAGCGGGATGAAGAAGATCGCCAGCAGGGTTGCGGTCAGCATGCCGCCGACCACGGCGGTGCCGATGGCGATGCGGCTGTTGGCGCCGGCACCGCTGGCGATGGCCAGAGGAACCACGCCGAAGATGAAGGCGAAGCTGGTCATCAGGATCGGCCGCAGGCGGATGCGGGCGGCTTCGAGGGCAGCGTCGATCACGCGCTTGCCCTGTCGCTCGGCCTGTTCGGCGAACTCGATCATGAGGATCGCGTTCTTGGCGGCCAGACCCATCGTCGTAAGCAGGCCGATCTGCAGGTAGACGTCGTTTTCCAGCCCGCGCAAGGTGACGGCGAGGATGGCGCCGAGCAGACCCAGCGGAATGACCAGGATCACCGCGATCGGGATCGACCAGCTCTCGTAGAGCGCGGCGAGGCAGAGGAACACGACCAGGAGCGAGAGTGCATAGAGCAGCGGCGCTTGGCCCGAGGAGAGCCGCTCCTGATAGGACGATCCGGCCCAGGCGACGGCGGTGCCGGGGATCTGGCTGGCCAGTTCCTCCATCACGTCCATGGCCGTGCCGGAGCTGACGCCGTCCCCGGGGCTGCCTGAGAATTCGTAGGCCTGAAGGCCATTGAAGCGCGAGGACGTGCTGGGCGCCGTGGACCAGCTGATCGTCGAGAAGGCCGAGAAGGGCACCATCTGGCCGCTCGTGCCGCGCACGAACCAGTTGGCGAGATCCTCCGGCCGGGACCGGAACTGGGCGTCACCCTGGACGTAGACACGCTTGACGCGGCCCTTGTCGATGAAATCGTTGACGTAAGTGCCGCCCCAGGCCGTTTGCAGCGTGGAATTGGCATTCGCCGCCGTCACGCCGTAAGTCGTCAGCGCGCGGGTGTTGGAATTGACCTTCAGGGTCGACACGTCGGGAAGGTCGCTCAGGCGCACGTTGGTGAGGCGGTCGTCGGCGCCGGCCTTGGCCAGCAGTTCGTCACGCGCCTTCTGGAAATCGGCGCGGGCCATGCCGTTGCGGTTCTGCAGTTCCATCGTGAAGCCCGAAGACGAGCCGAGACCCCGGATCGCGCCCGGAACCAGTGTGAATACTTGCGCATCGCGAATGCCGCGGAACGCGCCATTGGCCCGCTGGACGATGGCATCGGCGGTGTTCTTGCTGCCCGGGCGTTGCTCCCAGTCCACCAGCGTGACGAAGGCCTGACCGGTGTTCTGGCCTGCCGCACCCTGGCCGCCGCCCGAAAGCGTGAACATGCTGGCGATGTTCGCCTTTTCGTATTTGGTGAAATATTGCTCGACCTGGCGCTGCACGTCTTCGGTGCGGGTGCGCGGGGATCCGGCCGGCAGGCGCCACTGAACGATGATCGTGCCCTGGTCCTCGTTCGGCAGGAAGCCGGTGGGCAGGCGCTGGAACAGGCCGTACGTGGCGACGCAGGCAATGGCGAAGAGCAGCAGCCAGCGCCACTTGTGCTCGACCACGCGGCCGACGCGGTGGGCATAGGCCTCGGTCAGATTCTCGAAGCTGCGGTTGAACCAGGTGTGGAAGCGCTCCCAGGGCCTCACGACCCAGGGCATCCGGCGCTGGACCCAGCTGGGGACTTCCTCGCCCTCGATGTCCTTGGGCTTGAGCAGGGTGGCCGTCAGCGCCGGGCTGAGGATCAGCGCGACCAGCACGGACAGCACCATGGCGACCACGATGGTCAGCGAGAACTGGCGGTAGATCACGCCCGTCGAACCGCCGAAGAAGGCCATCGGCAGGAACACCGCCGAGAGCACCAGCGCGATCGCCACGAGCGCCGTCTGGATTTCCTCCATCGACTTGATCGTGGCCTCGCGCGCGGACATGCCCGGGTTTTCCTCAAGCAGCCGCTCGACGTTCTCCACCACGACGATCGCATCGTCCACCAGCAGGCCGATGGCGAGGACGAGGCCGAACAGGGTCAGCGTGTTGATCGAGAACCCGGCCACGTAGAACACCGCGAACGTGCCCAGCAGCACGACCGGCACCGCGATCGCCGGGATCAGCGTGGCGCGCCAGCTTTGCAGGAACACGAACATGACGATGACGACCAGCACGATCGCCTCGAACAGCGCCTTTTCCACTTCCGCGACGGAGAGCTTGATGAAAGCGGTGGAATCGTTGCCGTACGTATAGGCGAGGCCGTCGGGCATGCCCTTGGCCAGCTCGGTCATTTCCGTCTTCACCAGCTCCGCCGTGGCCAGCGCGTCGGCGCCCGGCGAGAGCGAGATCGAGATACCGGCGCCGGGGTGGCCGTTGATGCGGCTGATCGAGCTGTAGTTCTCGGCGCCGATCTCGACGCGGGCGACATCGGCAATGGTGACGACGGAGCCGTCGCTGTTGGTCTTGAGCACGATGTTGCGGAACTGCTCGGCCGTCTGGAGGCGCGAGCCGGCCGTGACGATCGCGTCGATCGCCTGGTCCTTGGGCGAGGGCAGGCCGCCGATCTCGCCGGCGGCGACTTCGGTATTCTGGGCGGTGATCGCCGAGGTGACGTCGCTGGGCATCAGCGCGACGGCGGCAAGGCGCGTCGGATCGAGCCAGATGCGCATCGCGTGGGGCGCGCCGAAGACGTTGACGTCGCCCACTCCGGAAATACGCGAAAGCGGGTCCTGGATGTTCGAAGCCAGATAGTCCGACACGTCCTGGTTGGAGCGGGTGTCGGTCTCGTCATAGACGGCCACGAGGAGGAGCTGGTCGGGGTTGGACTTGGTGACCGTGACGCCCTGGTTCTGCACCGCCTGCGGCAGGCGGGAGAGCGCGGACTGGACCTTGTTCTGGACCTGGACCTGCGCGATGTCCGGGTCCGTGCCCTTGGTGAACACGGCGCTGATCGAGGCCTGCCCGCGGTTGGAGGACTGCGAGCTGAAATAGAGCAGGCCGTCGATGCCGGTGAGCTGCTGCTCGATCACCTGGGTGACGCTGTTCTCGATCGTTTCGGCCGAGGCGCCATTGTAGGTGGCGCGGATGTTCACCTGCGTCGGCGCGATGTCCGGGTATTGCTCGTTCGGCAGGTAGGCCAGCGCGCCGAGGCCCGCCAGCATGACGATGATGGCCAGAACCCAGGCAAAGATCGGTCGGTCGATGAAGATGCGCGACATGGGGTGGCTCAGTTCCCCTTGGCGGCGGGCCGGCCGCCGGCATTCGCCCCGCCGGATTTGCCTTCACCGGGCTTGCCGGAAGGCGGGGCGATAGTCTGCGCGCTCGACGCCGCGACCGGCGTGATATCCGCGCCCTGCTTGAGGCCGTTGAGGCCCTGAACGATGACCTTGTCGCCCTTCTTCAGGCCGGCTGTGACCACGGCGTTCACGCCCTGCGTGCGATCGGCGGTGACCTTGCGGCGCGCGGCCTTGTTGTCGGCGCCGACGACCATGACATAGGCCGAACCGTCGAAATCGCGCTGGACCGAATTCTGGGGGATGAGGAATGCGTTGGGATCGGTGGCCTGATCGAACACCGAGGAAACGAACATGCCGGGCAGCAGCAGGCCGTCCGGATTGGGGAAGCTGGCGCGCAGGGTGACGGTGCCGGTGTCGGGATCGACGGTCACTTCCGAGAACTGGACGGTGCCCGGCAGGGCATATTGCGATCCGTCGTCGAACTTGAGGTGGACTTGCGTGCTGCCGGGATTGACGCCGCCGGCCGCCAGCTTCCGCCGCAGTGCGGTGAGATCGGAGGCGGACTGCTGCATGTCGACGTAGATCGGGTCCATGCGCTGGATGACGGCCAGGGGGTCGGTCTGGCTGGCGCTGGCAAGCGCGCCGACGGTCGAGAGCGAGCGGCCGATGCGGCCACTGATCGGCGCGGGCACCGTGGTGAAGCGCAAGTTGATCTTGGCCGTATCCAGCGTGGCCGCGTTCTGGGCGATCGAGGCCTTGGCCGAGCGCGCGGTGGCCAGCGCGTCGATATAATCCTGGCGGGCGACGGCTTCCATGTCGGCCAGCGGCTTGTAGCGCTGGGCCTTGGCGGATGCCGCTTCGGCGGTGGCGCGGGCGCTGGTCAGGTCGGCCTCGGCCTGGTTGACGGCGGCGCGGTAGAGGCTGGGGTCGATCTGATAGAGCGGTTGCCCGGCCCGGACCATCGACCCTTCGGTGAAGAGGCGCTTGACGACGACACCGGTGACCTGCGGGCGGACTTCGCTGGTCTCGAAAGCGACGGTGCGGCCACTCAGCGTGACGGCCAGGGCGACCGAGGACGGCTCCACGACGACGAAGCCCACTTGCGGGGCTGCGCGCTTGTCATCCTTCTTCTCCCCCCCGGAACAGGCCGCGAGCAGCGCGGCGGAAAGCATGGCAAATGCCACCCGGCTCGCAGAGAGACGCAGGGAAAGGCGCGGCAGCGAAGCCGCCACAGGGGAAGAAGACGTGATTTTCAAGTCGCGCACCGTCAAAAGTCGTGTCGGCGCAGCTATTCAGCCTATTGTTGCCGCCCGCAAGCGGGCTTTTCGCAAGTGCGACAATTTGCGACCAAATACGAAGATTCTGGTGCGTTTTCGGCTCACCTATACGTCAAACACCCCCGTTTCCGGGGGTGTCCGAGATGTCCAGCCGATCGGGACGTCCTATTGGCGCGAAACGCCCTACTGGTACCGCGCGAGCATCTGGAGCGAGGCGGCGTAATAGTCGTTGGTCAGCTGCGAAGGCTGGGCGCTGCCAAGCAGTTTGCCCACGACAGCGGCGCCGCCTGCCGAAAGGGCGTAGTTCGCCTCCTCGCCGGTGACCACGTCCACCCAGGCCGGGATCGGCTTGTTGGCGGCAAGGCAGGAGCGCCAGTAGCCGGCAATGTCCGGAACCAGCGACTGCCGGCCGCTGAGCGCGGCATAGAGGGGCACGCGGATGGCGTCGTAGCCGAAGCGGGGGGGCTTGTCCCGCGCCGGGGCGACCTGGTTGGGCGCGCTGATGACCACCCAGTCGCTGGGCAGATGGTGGGTTCCGAAGCGGGAAAGGCGAGTGATGGCCTCGCAATCGCTGATGATCGGACCCCAGACCTGCTGGCCGTCGAGCTTGGTAAAGGCGTCCATCGCGGGCCAGGCGAAATAGGACAGGTTCAGCGTGACTTCCTCGCCCTTCACGAAGCCCTGGACACCGGGCAGCAGCAGGCGGCGGCCGTGGCGTTCGACGACGCAGTGGCTGCGGATCGAGGAGCGGATCTGCGCGGCTCGGGCGGTGTAGTCGCCCCGGTTCCAGCGCTGCCCGGCCATGCCGAGGGCCCAGGCGATGACGAGATCGCCATCGGTGGCGTTGTTCTGGTCGGCCACCGGGTTGGGCGAGGCGGGATCGTAGCGCCAGGCATGGAGCGCCATGTCGGTGCGCGAGAGGTGGCTCTGCGTCCAGCCGGCGATCCGTTCGAATGCCTCGGTATCGCCTGCCTTGTAGGCGAAAAGCAGGCCGTAGCTCTGGCCTTCGCTATGGCTGATGCCGTTGTTGCCGGTATCGACGATACGGCCTTCGGGATTGACGTAGAGGTCGCGCCAGGTGCGCCAGCTGGCGTCGCGCACGGGTGCGCGGCTTTGCGCGTCGGTGTTGCAGGCAGCCGTCATCGCCAGCATCAGCCCCAGTGAGAAGTTGCGGCGGTTGATGCCGGTGTCGAGAAGGAAATTCATGCCGATGCTCTTTCGTTGATCGACGGAAAGGCTCAGCGGCCGTGGCGCAGTTCGATCACGTCGCCCTGCCATTGGGCGACCGTGTGCAGCGCCGGGCCGCTTCCGAGCACGCGGAACCACGCATCGTAGGCGCCTTGCAGCAAGCCCAGCAGCATCGTGTTCCAACTGCCCTGCTGGTCGGAGGCAAGGGCCTTGGGCAGGTTGCGGTGGTGGACGACGATGGCATCGTCACCCACGGCCAGTTCGATCTCGCCCCAGCCCAGGTCCTGCCAGAAGCCGTTGATGCGGGCGCAGAGCACGGCTGCATCGCTGACGCCTTCCAGCGGCTCCAGCGTGGCCATGCGCCGGCCTATGGCCGCGAAGAAACCCTGCGCCTGCGCGGAAGGTGCGCCTTCGCAGACTTCGGCTGCGGCCATCATCGCGAAGAGCGCAAGGCCCCCTGCGCCGCTCTGTTCGCCCTCGGAACGAGGGGAGGGAAATGCGTGAAGTTTCATCGGCCGGTGCTCCCGAAATTCTGTCTCACGCCCAATAAGCTCCGGAACTCGTCATAAGATCCGAAGGTGTTGTAGCTGGCCTCGCCGCCGATGCGGGTGGTGGGGCTCAGCTTGTAGTAGATCGACAGGTCGCTCGACACGGCGAAGCCGGTCTTGCTGATGCTGTCGTAGTAGGAACGCACGTCGTTGTTCGCCGCCTTCAGCACGTCGAGCGCAGCCTGCAACTCGTCGTTGATCGGATAGAGGTTGGTCTGATCCTGCTTGTAGCTTTGGAAACCGGGCGTGAACGAGGCGCGGATATCGAAGAGTTCGTCTTCCATGGTGTAATTCACCGGGAAGCCGACGCTGATGAAGTTCTGCGGGCTGAAGTAGCCGCCGTTGCCCCAGGTGAAGTAGTTCTGGCTCTTGTCGTAGCCCTGGTAGTTCACGTTGAGGCCCACGGTGAGGTTGGCATGCGTGCCGTGGTAGGCGCGCAGGTAGCCGCCGACATTGGCCTCGAAACCGTCGTTGCGGGCGACGTTGGTGCCGCGGAAGCGGTAGTAGCGGCCTTCCGCGTAGACGCCGCTGCCATCCTCGTCATAGGAAAGCCCGGCGCCGCCTGCCGAGCGCATGACCTGGCCCCAGCGCATGCCCGTCACCGGATCGCGGGTGCCGGCGTAGGACAACACGCTGTCGGTCACGGGCTGGCGCTCCGCGAAGACCTTGGCGCGCACGGTTTCGGACAGCTTGGGCGAGGCTTCTGCGTGGAAGGTGGCCTTGGTCTTGCCCATGCCGACCGGGGTGGTGCCGCCTTCGAGCTTGACGGTGTCGCTCTCGTAACCCGCCGTGAAGGCGACGCCCGAGGCGTTCTGGGTCTGGGCCGAGGGGAAGACCGAGGGCTGTTCCAGGACGATGGCCGCCGCCTCGATCAGGCCGTTGAGGCCGAACCGTGCCTGACCGGACTGGTTGGCCCGTCCGGCATCGATCACCGAGGCTTCCGCCTTGGCATAGACCCGGCCGCCCGGCGCATCGGTGGAGAAGCGGGCCGAACCCTTGATCTCGTCCAGCTGGCTGAGGCCCGCTTCGCCCGAGCGGCGGCGGTATCCGGTGACGATGTCGGCGCGGGGGCCGCTGTCCTGGGAAAGGTCGGCGATCTGCGACTGGATCTGCGCCATGACCGGATCGGCCGAGTAAGCGGTGGCCGAGCCTGCATCCATGCCCGCGTCGGCCAGTCCGCTTCCGTAGCTGCCGCCACCATACGTGTTGCCGCCATAGCTGCCGTTGCCGGCCGCCGGGTAGGGTGCTGCGGTCATGGCGGGGGCGCCGTAGCCCGAGGGCGCGCCATAGGCGGGTGCCGCGCCATAGTTCGAAGGCGCGTCGTAGCTTGCGGCCGAGCCATAGCTGGCGGCGGGCGCGCTCGGGACGCGGGTGCCGCCGCCCAGAGCGAAGGGGTTGACCGGCTGAGGCGCGGCGACGGCGCGGCCCCGGAACGGGTTGGAGCCGCCGGCCGGGGTCATGGCCGCGAAAGGATTGCCGCCGGCAAGACCCTCGATCGAGGTGCCGCCCTGGCCGCGCGCATAAAGGTTCTGCGCATCCTTGAGCAGGTTCATGGCTGCCCGGTCATTGCCGCGCGCGCGCTCCACATTGGCGAGCGAGAGGCGGACCTGGTAGTCCTGCGGGAAGGCACGGAGCACGTCGTTCTGGGCGCGGCGGGACAGATCGTTGTCCCCGGCCGCCTGCGCGGTTTCGGCCAGGCCGAGCAGGGCGTCCTTGTCGCCGGGCTTGCGCGCCAGCACGAGCTGCCAGGTCTGGGCCGCGCGCGCGGGCATCTGGCCGCCCTGGTAGAGGCGGGCGAGACCGGCAAGGATGTCCATGTTCTGCGGAGAGGCGCTCCAGGCGCTCTGCAGGATGTCGAAGGCCTCGGCGAAGCGGCCTGCCTGGCGCGAACGGTCGGCCTGGCTGACGAGCAGGGCGGCGTTCATGCGGGCATAGGCCTGTTGGCCCTCGGCCGAAGTGCCGGCCATGGCGCTGGCGCGCTGGAGTGCCTGCTGCGCGAGATCGTCGCGGCCGACGCGGGCGAGGACGCTGATCAGGCCCTCGTAGTCGGCAATGCCCGTGACCTGGCCCTGCATGGCGTTTTCCGCCACCGCGGCGGCGCCCTGGGCATCGCCAAGGTCGTAAAGGGCATTGGCGACGGCGGCCTGCTTGCCGACCGGAATGGCCGACATGGCGCCCAGCTGGCGGAGCGAGGCGAGGGCCTGGGCCTGTTGGCCGCTGGCGGCCATGGCCTTGGCGCGGGCGATCGCGGCGTCGCTCTTCACGCCGATGGCGAAAGTGCGCATCGGTGCGGTGCGCTGTGCCTCTGGGATCATGTCGATCAGGCGAGCGGCTTCGGGCGCGCGGCCGAGATCGTTGTTGAGCAGGGCGGCGGCGTAGAGCGCGTCGGGCTGGCCCATCGAGGTCAGCGAGCGCAGCAGCGATTCCGCTTCGGGAATGCGGCCGCGGCGGATCTGGAACTCGGCGAATTCGTAGCGGATCCACGGGTCGGTCGGATCGAGCACGAGGCCGTTCTGGAACTCGCGCATGGCGCCCATGTCATCGCCATTGGCGGCCGCGGCCAGGGCCCGGCCGCGGGCGGCGCGCATCTGCAGGCGCTTGTCGTCGGAACCGCCGCCCTGGCCAGCCTGGCGGTAGAGATCGGCGGCGTCGGCGTAGCGGCCCTGCTTCTCGTAGATGTCGGCCAGGATTTCGAGCGCGGGCGCCGGTTCCTTGTAGCCCGAGCGGATCAGGCCCTCGGTCACCGACTGTGCATCGGCAAGGCGGCCCTGGGCCACGAAATTGCGGGCATCGGCCAGCCCGGCAAAGAAGCGCGCGGAGGCGAGGCCTTCGGCCCATTGGCTGGCCTTGCCGTAACGCGAGGCCTGTTCGAGGTAATTGGCCGCCTCGGCGAAATTGCTCTCGCGCAGGCGCACGAGGCCCAGGCCGCCCAGGGCGTCGGGGTCGCGGGAATTGACCGAAAGCGCGCGCTGGAACTGGCTGGAAGCCGAAGCGAGATTGCCGTCCTCCAACGCGTCGAAGCCCGCGACGCGGGCCTGACCGGCGCGATTGGCCGAAGAGGTCGGTGCAGGCGTGCTGCGCGTCGGCACCGCGGCAACGCGCGCGGGCTGTTGCTGCACCGGCTGCGGGGCCGGCGTGCGCGCCGGCGCAGGCTTCGGGGCGGCTGCCTGCCTCGGTGCGGGCGCGGCCTTGGGAGCGGGCTGCGGCGCCGGCTTCGGCGCTGCGGGCCGGGCATTGAGGGCCTGGTTCACCGCGGCACTGTTTGGATCGAGCGCCTTGGCGCGTCGCAGCGCCTGCTGGGCCAGATCCTCACGCCCCTTGGAGCGCCAGTACTTCGCCTGCTGCAACAGGGCGTCTACCCCGGCCGCCTGGGCATGAACCGATACCGGGCTTACGCCGGCGGCCGCGGTGGAGAGCAGCAGGGCCAGGCCGACGAGGCGCAGGCGGGTCTTCGCGGAACTCATGCGTTGTCGTCCTGGTGGCCGAGGCGGCGCTGCGCCTGGCGACGGAAGTAGAGGTAGGTCGGGCCGGCAAGGATCGCGGCCAGGAACAGCGAGAACAGGCCCATCAGCATCGGACGCTGGCTGAACCAGTAAGCCAGCTTCATCCAGACCGGCAGCGAGCCGACCCAGTAGCGGTCTCCGATGGCGAAGCTGGTCATGCCGTCGCCCTTGGTCACCGCGAGGTCGCCCTGGATGGCGGCGTTGATCTTCACGTCGGACATGCCGTCGACCAGGGTGGGCAGCGCGCCGGCGTTGTCGGCCAGCATCGCGACCACGGTGCGGTCGGACGAGTAGGGCGAGCGGAAGCTGACGATCCCGGAGAAGCCCCGCGCATTGTAGACGAGCGGTGCAGCGGCCATCGGGTCGTTGCGCTCGGTGCCGCCGAAGAACGAGGTGGCATATTGCAGAGGCGAGCGTTCGGTCACTTCCAGGTGGCCGCCGACGTAGCGCACCGGCGCCTTGTCGAACAGCGAGCCGGCCGAGGCCAGTTCCACGCCGCCCACGACCAGCACGTCCTGGTCCTGCAGCTCGCTGGCGCTGGCCGAGGAGCTGACGGTGATCCCGGTCACCGGAACGCCGGTGGAGTCACCGAAGCGGCCCATCAGCGCGAGGAAGGCCTCGACCGAGGAGGGCGAGGGATTGGCAGCCATCACCACCGTGGTTTCGGCAAGGTCGGGCGCCGCGGTGAAGGGGAAGCCGGCGCCGGCGAACGTCGCCAGGTCGGGCATGAGGATCGCGTGGTAGGCCGAAGTGAGGTCGATCGTGCTGGTGGGGTCGATCGACGTGCGCACGTTTTCTGGAAGAGTGCCGGTGCACTTCTTCTTGTCGGCGATGATGAGGTTGTAGTCGAGCGCCAGCTCGTTCTGTCCGAACAGGTTGTAGCGCGGCAGCACGACCGTGGCCGAGGAGTCCTCGCTCTTGGCGCCGCGCGCGCCGAACAGGTTGGTCCACCAGGTGGAGCTGAGCGGCAGCGTCTTGAGGTACTGGCCATTGAGCGAGGCATCGAGGCGCGAGGCGCGCTGGTCGAGCCAGTCGGCCGTGGGATAGCGGTAGGTCAGGTTCAGGCGGCCGCCTTCGCGGGGCCAGAAGAACAAGTCCGGCGCGACGCGGAAGCTGGCGGTGAGCGGACCGGGACGGAAGCCCATGCCCTGCAGTGCGTAAGCGGGCATGATCTTGCCCAGCTGCACCGGCTTGTCGGTCGAGATCCAGCGCAAGGCGCCGTAACGCGGCCAGGCGGGGATGCGCACACCGTCGAAGGACATGCGCTGTCCGCCGAACACGCCGCGGCCCAGGGCCACGGCACCGGCAGCGATGCGAAGGTCGGCGTCGCCCCGGCCCATCAGCACCAGCAGGGTGCCGGTGGGATCGACCGGGTTGCGCACGGCCGCGGCGCTGGGACCGGTCGCGGGTGCGATGTCCAGGCCGGGGATCGACTGGCCTGCCTTGAGGAAGACCACGGCATTGCCCTTGGGCAGCGAGCCGTAGACCGGCTTGAACGAGAAGCCGCGATAGGAGGCCAGCGAGCCGAGCCAGGATGCCGTGGCGGCTGCGGCCTCAAGCTCGCCCTTGTGCGGCTGTCCGGCAAAGACGAAGGGCATGCGCAGCGGCACGTTCTGGCCCTTGTCGAAGAACGGCAGCGGCAGGCGCGAGAGGTCGGGCTGGAAGGTCAGCGCCTGGTATTCGACCTCGAGGAACGAGCGAGTATTGCTGATGTTCGCCCAGAGCGAGCTGTGGAACGGATCCTCGCAATCTCGCGCGTAGTGCCCCAGGAAGCGGATGTTGAGCTGGTTGTCGCCCGGCAGGAGCAGGGCGGCGTTGATCGGGATGCGCAGGACGTGGCCGGCGGCCTCGCCGCGGGTCAGCGGCACGGCCTGGACCACTTCGCCGTTCACGATCACCACAAGCTGGCTGATGTCGTCCAGCATCTGGGCGGACCACGAGAGCTGCAGCGTGAGCACGGCCGAGGTCACGACGCGGTCCTGGCGCATGCCGAAGGGAATGCCGATTTCGCCCTGGGTGCCCTGGAGGCGGATCGGACTCGTGACGCGCATGTCCTTGAAGGTCAGGCGCTCGCCAAGCCCGCTGCGCGGCGGGGCGGCGGCGTCGGCCGGTCCGTTCGCGGCGGTTTCCTGGGCAGGCGTCGCTGCGGACCGGGCCGGCGCGGCGTGGACTTCCTGGCTGCCGAACAGCACGGTGGCCACGCCCAGCGCAAGCGCGGCGGCCACGCCGGCCGCCTTGGCCAGCGGCAGCAGCGAACGCATGCCCTTGGCTTCCTTCGTCACCTCGGGGGCGGGCAGGGCCGGCATACGGGCAGCGATCTCGGCCATTTGCCGACGTTCGGAGAAATTGAGACGCAGCATGCGCTTGATCGTTACCATGTCGACAAGAATGATATCTGCCAGCGAGCGAAGCGCGCTGACTTGCGGGTTGGGGCCGGTGGGCTGCCAGGCGTCGGCACGGCCCATGACGGCGCGCACGAGATGGCGGTTCGCCAGCATGTCCAGCTGTTCGAAGCGGACGTAGGCATTGCTGGAGCGGGTGCGCATGGTCTTGACCGGGATCGAGAGCACTTCGTCGCCCATGGCCATGGTGATGTGCGTCACCTCGACATCGCGCAGCGGCAGTTCCGGCGGCAGCGAGAGCGCGGCGCCGCCCATCGAGATGTCGATGGTGGTCGCGCTGACGACATGGCCGGAAGCGAGGTAGGCCGTGACCGGCAGCGAGACCGGAATACGAATGTCCTGCCGCGCCTGCCGGGTCTCACGCGCCACCGAGACGGCGGCGAGCAGGATGATGAGGCTGAAGGTCGCCCAGGCGCAGTTCAGCACCAGCGTATCGGTCTGGATGTTGAACATGTAGGGGAAGAAGGCCCATTTCACGACGGCGAGCAGGATGCCGCCCACCAGCAGGCCGATGCAGACGAGATGCGGCCGCACGATCGCCCAGTCGAAATAGGTCTTGTCGAGCAGCGAGCCCTTGTCGGTCACGTTGAACTTGCCCTTGCGGGGCTGCAGCCAGGTCATGACCGTGGGCTTCACGAGGTGGAAGGCCAGGATCGTTTCGTAGACTTCGCCCCAGTAGGGGCGGCGGTCTCCGCCCTGCGTGCGCTCGTTGGCGATCGAGGAGCAGAACAGGTGCGGCATGGCATAGGCGAAGATCAGCGAGGCCGAAGCCTGGATGATGTTCTGGCCGAAGATCAGGTAGGCGAGCGGGCTGGTCAGGAAGGCGATGCGGGGCAGCGGATACTGGAAGTGCAGCATCGCGTTGAGGTAGCAAAGCCGCTGCTGCCAGGTGAGGCCCTTGCCGGTCAGCGGGAAGTCGATACGCAGGATCTGCGTCATGCCGCGGGCCCAGCGGATGCGCTGGCCGACGTGGAGCACGAGGCGCTCCGTGGCCAGGCCGGCCGAAAGGCGGGCGCTGATATAGGCGGTGTTCCAGCCGGTGCGCTGCAGCTTGAGCGCTGTATGGGCGTCCTCGGTCACGGTCTCGCCCGCGAAGCCGTTGGTTTCCATCAGCGCCTCGCGGCGGATGATCGCGCAGGAGCCGCAGAAGAAGGTGGCGTTCCACAAGTCGTTGCCGCCCTGGACCGCGCCGTAGAACAGATCGCCCTCGCCGGGCATGTCGCCCATGGTCGAGGCCAGGTTGCGCTGCACGGGGTCGGGCGAATACATGTGGTGCGGCGTCTGCAGCAGCGCGAGCCGCGGGTCGGTCTGGAACCAGCCCACGGTCAGCTGCAGGAAGGCGCGGGTGGGAACGTGGTCGCAGTCGAAGATGGCGATCAGTTCGCCGTCGGTCTTCTTCATCGCCGCGTTGAGATTGCCCGCCTTGGCGTGAAGGTTATTGTCGCGCGTCAGGTAGCCGCAGCCGGCTTCCTTGGCGAAAGCGCGGAATTCGGGACGCTTGCCATCATCGAGGATGAAGATGCGGTAGCGGTCGACCGGATAGTCGAGGTCCATCGCCGCGAAGACCGTGTTGCGCACGATCTCCAGGCTTTCGTTGTAGGTGGGGATGTAGATGTCGACGGTGGGCCAGGTCTCGGGATCGCCCTTGGGCTCGATCACCGGGCGGTCCAGCGGCCAGCTCGTCTGGATGAAGCCCAGGATGAGGATTACCCAGGCGTAGAGTTCGGCCAGGTAGAGCCCGGTGCCGAACAGGAATTCGGGCAGGGTGCCGAAAGCCAGCGTCTGCGTCGTGCGCCAGAACATGTAGCGCGTGGACATGAGCACGGCCAGCAGCCCGAGCGCGAGCGCGCCCTTGCGGCCGGGCCAGCGCTTCATCACCAGCGTTCCCAGGATCGTCACGCCCGCGAACATCCACTGGGCATTGGTGTCGAGAGGGACCCCGATCACCATGGCCGCGATCAGGGCGATCGGAACGATCGCCAGAAGTCTGACGGCGCGGTGCGAAACGAGATTTCGGATCATGCGGCGAGGCTCACCGGCGCGACCCAGCTGTTGGTGGTGGAATCGAGGGTGGGCGCGATGGCCTCCGCGATCTGCTTCACGTCCGCCAGGGCCACGCTGGCCGGCGCGTAGCGGCCGAGCATCTGCAAGGTGGCGATGGCTTCGGGCACGGCTTCGTCCATGCGGATGCGGCCGATCAGGCGCTGTCCGGCCAGTTCGCGGATGAAGGCGGCACCGTGGCGGCCAAGGCGGCGCGTTTCGTCGAGCGCATTGATCACGAAAGCGGTGCGCGCCAGGCCCTCGGGGCCGGCTTCGCCGAAGACCTGCGGCAGCAGGGCCAGGGTGTCGGGCTGGGCATTGATGGTGCAGACGTGCGCGCAGGCGTGCTCGATCAGGCGGCGCGCCAGGCGGGTGTCGCCGGAGGGCACGTCGACGACCAGGACGCGTTCCTTGCCGGGCTGGAAGTAACCCAGCTCGTTCAGCATCGGCACGAAGTCGAGATCTTCGGCCGCGCGGCGCCAGCTACGCAAGTTGATGCCGCCCACCAGCACCGCCTCGTCGGCCGGCGCGGTGATCGCGGGAAGCGACGTGGCGGGAGAAAGGCCGAAGTGAAGCGGCAGGGAATCGCGCGCGGCGACGCTCACCACGGTCACGTCCGCGCCCTGCGCCGACAGACCCATCGCCAGATGAGCGGCAACGAAAGTGTTCCCGGTCCCCCCCTTGGGACCGTGACAGACGATCATCGGCATCAGATTTCCCCCCGGGCGCCAAGGTCCGACAAATGGCGCAACATCGCTCGTACATCGCGAACGGGCTCTTCAACAACTGATTTTGCAATCGATGGTGAAACAGAATGTTGCTCATAGCGGCTGAAGAGGTTCTTCAGCGGCTCCGCAGCGAGTTCCGGGTCGGAATTTTCCGTCTCGACAGGCGGCGCTTCGGCAGCCGTCTGGTCGAGCGTCTGAAGGCGTGGATCGCGCAGCAGGGCTTCGAGGATCGGCCAGAGTTCGAGGTCGGAAAAGCGATCCTCGAATTCTTTGTACGCGAATTCGTTGCGGCCCAAGCGGTCCAGCAAATTCCTGGCATCAATGCGCATGACAATCCCCGTTGTTGCCCGAACAGGACTGACAACTAATGGTTAACATCGTATTTATACGTGAAATCCCGGTCCGAAAATCCTGCAATCGCAGTTTATTTTTCGATTCGGCCCGCAATTCTGTCACCGCGAGGATACATATGTTCACTTTGGAACACGCGCGCGGGTACGCCCCTCACTAATGCGAGAAAGCTAACGGAGATGTCCAGAGGCTATGTGAGGGGAGGCCCAAAAGGAAAAAGCACCACCCTCCGAAGAGAGTGGTGCCCGGGGACGGGATCGAACCGCCGACACCATGATTTTCAGTCATGTGCTCTACCAACTGAGCTACCCGGGCTTACCAAACCGAGTTTGGTCATCGTGCGAGACCAAGCTTTTCAGCGAATTTTTCGGCTGCCGAGGCGGCCGTTCGCTGCTGGTGGCGGGCCTATGAAGAACATGAACCGGCTTGGCAACCCTAAAATGACACGATCATTTCAATCGTCCTGTGGATAAAGGTCCGAGTCCGGATTTTGAGGCGCGGGCGGGCCGGGAAGGGCATAGCCGTCTTCCAGCCACTGCAGCAGATCGCGGTCGCGGCAGCGCTTGGAGCAGAAGGGCGTATGTTCGACCGCGCGCGGCTTTCCGCAGATCGGGCACTTGCGATTGGGCCTGCCGCCAGCGCCTTGGCCCGCGGATTTGGCCGTGCTTGGATTTGTATCGTCGCTCATGAGGTGATCGCCTGCGCGAAACCGCCCGCCAGTGCAAGGCCCGGCTCTTCGCGCCAGGCCAGCACGCGTCCGGTGCGCCGTGCCAGTTCGGTTTCCCATTCCGGCCGCACTTTGGCGCGGATGCGGGGATGGGCGGTCAGCAGAAGCGTTCCGGGCTCCTGGACGCCTTCGGCCTGCCGCAGGAGCAGCCGCGCACAGGCGCCGGCCGGCTCGTGGCGCAGGCGGTGAAGCAGCGAGGGCCGTTCCAGCCGCGCCACCAGCTGGACGAAACCGAACCCGTTCATCGCCGTGTGCTGGTGCGGCCAGTGGTCCAGCGCCGCGGCCAGCGCCTCGTCCACCGCACGCCGGTCTTCCTTGCGCTCCAGCGAGGGGAAATCGATGCCGATCGAGCCGCCAAGGTCCAGCAGGCCCACGGCGCGCGCAATCGCGGGGATCGCCGCCAGCGCCAGGGCCCGCGGGGGGAGGGTGCCGTCGATGTCGATCAGGGTCATCGCCGGAGTAGGGATCACCAGGATCGCGCCGCCGTCGAAGGCCAGTTCGCCGTCCAGCGCTTCGGCGAAAAGCTCCGGCCAGGGGTCTTGCGGAAAGGCGCGGAGCGTGCGGACCGGGAGGCCACCGCCGCGCAGCGATTCCGCGAGTGTCGGCGCGGGACGGATCGGCGCGGCGCTGGGCCGCGCCTGCGCGCGCTTCAATCGGCCGGTTTCCGCCATGGCCGCGCGTGTCACTTCGACACGCAGCGTGGCGCCTTCGCTGGCTTCCGGCGGCAGGCCGTCGACCAGCGCTTCTTCGCCGGAAGCGAAGCGGAGCGTGCCGCGACGCGCGCCCTTCGTGCGGGAGAGCAGCACCGCGTCGGCCACTTCACCGGGGGTGAGGCGGCCGTGCCATTGCAGCCGGGCAGCCAGGACCTCGCCATTCTCGACCAGGATCGCGCGGCTCTCGCCGATCCCGTCCTCGACGAGCCACTCAGCCAATCGGGAAGCCCGCTGCCTGCAGCAGTGCACGGGTTTCGAACAAGGGCAGGCCGACGACCCCGGAATGGCTGCCGGTGATCGCGGCGATCAGGCCTTCGGCGCTGCCCTGGATGGCATAGCCGCCCGCCTTGCCGTCCCACTCGCCGCCGGCGATGTAGGCGTCGATTTCCTGCTTCGTGAGCGGTTTGAAGCGCACGATCGTTTCCGACAGCCTTTCGCGAAGCGTGCCGTCGGGCGATTTGAGGGCGATGGCGGAGAGCACGCGGTGGCGGCGGCCGGAGAGGAGGGCCAGGCAGGCGCGCGCGGTCGCCTCGTCCTCTGCCTTGGGCAGGATACGGCGGCCGCAGGCGACGACGGTGTCGCCCGCCAGGACATGAACATCGCCGGCTTCGGCCGGAAGCACCACGGCGAGTGCCTTCTCCCGCGCCATGCGGCGTGCATATTCGCGGGGAACCTCGCGGTCTCCGTGCGCTTCGTCGATATCGGCAGCGATGATGGCGTGAGGAACGATGCCCAGCCGCGCGATCAACTCGCGGCGGCGCGGGCTGGCCGAGGCGAGGACCAGTTGCGGGTCGTGCCGGGCTGCGGAGGCGTTTTCGGCAGGGGTCACGATCAGTACTGACCGGGGCCAGCGCGACCCGGCATAAAGCGGTAGGTGATACGGCCCTTGGTAAGGTCGTAAGGGGTCAGCTCGACGAGCACCTCGTCGCCGACCAGCACGCGGATGCGGTTCTTGCGCATCTTGCCGGCGGTATGCCCGAGGATCTCGTGGCCGTTTTCCAGCTCAACGCGGAACATCGCATTCGGCAGGAGTTCGATGACCCGGCCACGCATTTCAAGGAGTTCTTCTTTCGCCATTGGCGATCAATACCCGTAAGCCTGCTGCATGATTGGGGCGCGCCATAACCACGACTCGTCGAAAATGGAAGCCTTGCTTGGCGAACTCTTGAACGGGGCCAGCAGATAGCCCGTTTTCGCCGGTTGTCGTTTCAAAAATGCCGCACACGACATGTCGCTTGGGCGGATGCGCCTGCGAATAGTTGGCCGAACGCTTCCGGAACTGTCCTGCGACAAATGCATATTCTGTTGCGACAAAAAGTTACCCGCCCCGACCTTGCGGCATGTTCGCAGTCGCGGCATCAGCGCAGCGGGCCGAGAACAAGGCTCATTGGCGGGAAATATCTTTTTCAATCGGAGGTTTGATTTGCGGTGCGTGCATCTGGTCCCATGGGTTGGGCCACTGTTTGCCGGCGTGTGCCTGCCGGCGCTGGCCCAGGCGCAGGTCGTCCCGGCTTCGCCGGTAGGTGCAGAGGCCGCGATGATGACCAGCGCCGCCACCAGCACGGCCGTTGCCGGCGCCGGGATCGCCGCGGCTGTGAACCCCAGTGACGCATCGGTGCCGCCGGACGAGGACAACGACGACGATCCGCTGGAAGTGACCGGGGGGGATATCGTTGTCGTCGCCCCGCGCATCCTGGGCCAGCTGGACGTTCCCAACCAGCCGATCGCCACGTTCGACGAGGACGACATCGCCGCCTACGGCGTGGATTCGATCGGAGACCTGATCGATGCGATCTCGCCGCAGACGGGCAGCGGGCGAGGGCGCGGCAGCGGTACGCCGGTCATTCTCGTCAACGGCCAGCGCATCACCAGCTTCCGCGAGATGCGCAACATCCCGCCGGAGGCGATCCGCAAGCTGGAAGTGCTGCCCGAGGAAGTGGCGCTGCGCTTCGGCTATCCGGCGAACCAGCGCGTCGTCAATCTCATCCTCAAGGACAAGTTCTCGGCCACGACCGTCGCCGGAGAGTTCAACAATCCCACGCGCGGCGGCTACGACAATTACGAGCTGGAAAGCGGCATCGTGAAGATCGCCGGGCCGCGGCGGTACAACTTCAACGCGAAGTATACCGACACGTCGATGCTCACCGAGGACGAGCGCAATGTGCGGCAGGAGGACGGATCGCAGCCCACGGTGGCCGGCGATCCCGAGCCGGCGCGCTATCGCAGTCTTGCAGCCGCCGATTCCGAGTTCACGGTGGGCGGCAACATGACGCAGAACCTTGGCGACAAGGGCATGGCCGGATCGATCACCGCGAACGGCGCCTTCACGCACGAAGTATCGACCTCGCTTTCGGGGCTCGACACGGTGACGCTGACGTCGCCTGCCGGCAGCCAGGAAGTGCGCACGCTGCCCGATCCGCTGACCTCGCGCGTCGTTACCGACACGTTCGAGGCCGGGCTGGGCTACAACACCATGGTCGGCCGCTGGATGTTCAACGTCACCGGTGACGGCAGCTATACCGATGCCGGCACGCGCACCGATCGCAAGCGCGACCTTACGGGGCTTCAGGATGCGGCCGCGGCCGGTACGCTCGACATTGCCGGCGCGCTGCCCGTGGTTGCCGGGGCGGGCGTGGACACCGCGCGGAGCCGCACGCTCTCGCTCAGTTCCCTGGCCACTCTCTCCGGCACGCCCTTCATCATGCCGGCAGGCGATGCCAACCTGACCTTCAAGGGCGGCTACGATTTCAGCCGGGTGCAGAGCGAGACCCATTCGGATACCTCCGCCGCCAGCACGTTGACGCGCGGCGATGTCTCGGGCGGCGTCAACCTGGCGATCCCGCTGACCAGCCGCGGCGATTTCCTGGGCGGCATCGGCGATCTCGCGCTCAACGTCAGTGCTGGGCTGAACCACTTGTCGGACTTCGGCACGCTGACCGACTGGAGCGCCGGACTCACCTGGTCTCCCACCGAGAAGCTGACTTTCCAGGCAAGCTACCTGGTGGACCAGGAAGCGCCGACCCTGGCGCAGCTGGGCGCACCGAGCGTGCTGACCTACAATGTCTCGGTCTACGATTTCACCACGAATTCCACCGCGCTCGTGACCGTGCTGACCGGCGGCAACCAAGATCTGCGCAAGGAAACCCAGCGCGACATCAAGCTCTCGGCGACCTGGGAACTGCCCTTCATGGAGCGCTCCAACCTCATCCTGGAATACTTCCACAACCGCTCCTCGAACGTCAGCGAATCCTTCCCGATGCTGACTTCGGCGGTGGAGGCGGCGTTCCCGGATCGGGTGCAGCGCGATGCTTCCGGAAACCTCGTCTACGTCGACCGGCGCGCGGTGACCTTCGACGAGGAGACGAGTTCGCGTATCCGCTGGGGGCTCAATCTCTCGGGCAATCTCGGCAAGAAGGAGACCGGCGGCGGGCAGGGTGCATTCGGCGGTCCTCCGCCTCCGGGCGCAGCGCGCGGTGGTGACGGCGGCGCTCGTCCCTCGGGCGCTTCCGGTAGCGGCGCTTCCGGTGGTGGCCACCAGGCAGGCGGCGGCGGGCCCGGTCCCGGCGGTGGCGGTCCACCGCCGGGCGGTCCCGGCGGCCCTGGCGGCAAGGGCGGCCGCTGGAATCTGTCGGTCTATCATACCTGGCGCTTCACCGACCGCGTCAAGATCGCCGACGGCGTGCCGGAACTGGACCAGCTCAACGGCGAGGCCCTGACGGCGGGCGGCGTCCCGCGCCATGCGATCGAGGCCGAAGGCGGCATGTTCAAGAACGGCTACGGCTTCCGCCTCAAGGCCGAATGGGACGCGCCGACGCGGGTGGACGGCACCGGCCTGCCGGGCAGCTCGGACTTGCGCTTCGGCAGCACGTTCGACGTCAAGCTCCGCATTTTCGCGGATCTGGGAAAGAATGCCGATCTCGTGGCCAGAGTGCCGTTCCTCAAGGGCACGCGCTTGTCGCTCGTGGCGGACAACCTGCTGGATTCGCGGCAGAAGGTTACAGACCAGAACGGCGAAGTGCCGATCGCCTACCAGGCGGCCTATCGTGAGCCGCAGGGCAGGGTGCTGGGCATCGATTTCCGCAAGATGTTCTGATCACGCCGTCGTCCCGGACTGGCCTGCCGGCCATTGGCCAGCGGCGAACGCCGCCCATCGGCCCAGCGGCGGGAGATCCGGGACGACGGTGAAATCCCCTTCGCAGACCGCTTCCCCTTCGGCCGTTCAATCTCTATCTGGCCCTGATGGCGCGAACACCTGCCGGCACTCCCGAACACCCCCAAGGCACCGAACGCTTCAACGAGGAGCGGGCGACTTTCACCCTGCGCGGCTCCGAACAGCCCGATCTCCAGCAGGGGGTCGAGGCGATCCGGGAAACCTTGCGGACTCTGCCCGCCAAGCCCGGGGTCTACCGCATGCAGGATGCGCGCGGGGATGTGCTCTATGTCGGCAAGGCGCGGGTGCTGAGGAACCGCGTCGCCAACTATACCCAGTGGGAGCGGCTGCCCGGCCGCCTGCAGCGCATGGTCAGCCAGACGCGCAGCATGACCATCGTCACCACCAATTCCGAGGCCGAGGCGCTGCTGCTGGAAGCGCAGCTCATCAAGCGCTTTCGCCCCGCCTACAACGTGCTGCTGCGCGACGACAAGTCGTTCCCCTTCATCCTGCTGCGGTCCGAACATGAGTTCCCGCGCATCATGAAGCACCGCGGCGCGCGCAAGATGAAGGGCAATTATTACGGCCCCTTCGCCAGCGCCGGTTCGGTGAACACCACGATCAACGCCCTGCAGAAGCTGTTCCTGCTGCGCAGCTGCACCGACAGCTTCTTCTCCCGGCGCGACCGGCCCTGCCTGCTCTACCAGATCAAGCGCTGCTCCGCGCCTTGTGTCGGCCGGATCGACGAGGCGGGGTACGGAGAACTCGTGAAGGAAGCCAAGGACTTCCTTGGCGGCAAGTCCAACGCGGTACAGAGGAAGATCGAGAGCCAGATGGCCGAAGCCGCGGCCTCGCTGGACTTCGAGCGCGCGGCCATGCTGCGCGACCGCTTGCGCGCGGCCACATTCATCCAGGGTAGCCAGGCCATCAACGCCGAAGGCATGGACAGCGCCGACATCTTCGCCATGGCCTGCAAGAACGGCCAGATCGGCGTGCAGGCCTTCTTCATTCGCGGCGGCCAGAATTGGGGCCACCGCGCCTTCTTCCCGACGCATACCGAAGGCCTGTCCGAGGAAGAAGTGTTCCAGAGCTTCCTTGCCCAGTTCTACGAGGAAGTGCCGCCCTCGCGCACCATCCTGGTCGACCGCGAACTGCCCGAGGCCGAACTCATGGCCGAGGCCTTCCGCGAACTGGCGGGCGGCAAAGTCGAGATATCGGTGCCCCAGCGCGGCAGCCGCCGCCGCCTGATGGATCAGGCCGTGCGCAATGCCGTGGAGGCGCTGGACCGCCGCATGGCCGAGCGCGGCTCGCAGGCCAAGATCTGGCGCGAGATGACGGAATTCCTCGAACTGCCGGACCTGCCGCAGCGCGTGGAAGTCTACGACAACTCGCATATCCAGGGCAGCAAGGCGGTCGGCGCGATGGTGGTGGCCGGGCCGGAGGGTTTCCTCACCAGCCAGTACCGCAAGTTCAACATCCGCGAGGCGCAGAGCAACGACGATTTCGCGATGATGCGCGAAGTCATGACCCGTCGTTTCGGGCGCGTGCAGGAAGAGGACCCCGAACGCGAGAGCGGTATGTGGCCCGACCTCGTGCTGATCGACGGCGGCAAGGGCCAGATGAGCGCCGTGAAGGACGCGCTGGAGGAACTCGGCATCGAGGACGTGAACCTCATCGCCATCGCCAAGGGGCCGAACCACGGCCGCGAGGGGCGGGAGATATTCCACTTCCCCGACGGGCGCGAAAAGATGCTGCCGGTCAACTCGCCGCTGCTGTTCCATCTCCAGCGCCTGCGCGACGAGGTCCACCGCTTCGTCATCGGCGCGCATCGCGCCAAGCGCAGCCGCGCGATCACCGCCAGCCCGCTCGACGAAATTCCCGGCATCGGCCCGGCCCGCAAGCGCGCGCTGCTGCTGCACTTCGGCACGGCAGGCAAAGTGCGCGCCGCCAGCCTGGACGACCTTCAACGCGCGCCCGGCGTCAGTGCGGCGGTGGCACAGACGATCTACGATTTCTATCATCCGAACGGCTGACGGGGCGCGGCGAAGGAGGCCGATAGCCGCGGTTCCACCCTCCGCGCCGAAGGACCAACAGCCGACTCCCATCGACGAACGACATGAGCCTCGCGTGACACTGCGGCGAAGTTCGCGCTAGGACGCGCGCATCCGCTGGCGCGCGGGGGCAGCCCTGCGCATCCGCAACAAAGCCGATTTCCGGAGCTTCAGCCCCTCATGCGTTCTTCCTTGCGTAATCTCGCCACGGCCGGCGCCGTGATTGCCCTTGTCGTTTCCGCGCAGGCCTTCGCCGCAGCACCTGCCGCCGTTCCTCCCGCCGCCTCGGGCGAGGCCGTGCCGCTGGCCGAAACCGTCCCCAGCGACCTGCCGCGCAACGCCCGGCCCAGCCACTACCGCATCGAAGTGACCCCCGATGCCAAGGCACTGACCTTCAGCGGCATCGCCTCGATCGACCTCACCGTCTTCACCGCCACCGACGCACTCACGCTGCACGGCAATGGCCTGGCGGTCTCGTCCGCCAGCCTGGTCGCCGCCAACGGCGTCACCCTTCCGCTCCAGACGAGCGCCGACGAGAACGCGCAGACCTTGCGCTTCGCCGCCGGCAAGACGCTCGCGCCGGGCAAATACCGCCTCGATGTGACTTATGCCGGCAAGATCGGCACTCAGCCCTCCGGCTTCTTCGCGCTCGACTATCCCGACAAGCGGACCGGCGCGGGCAACCGCGGCGAAGTGCGCGGGCTGTTCACCCAGTTCGAAGCGCCTGACGCGCGCCGGTTCGTGCCCAGCTTCGACGAGCCGAGCTACAAGGCGACCTTCGACCTTTCCGCCGTCGTCCCCGCAGACCGCATGGCGATCAGCAACATGCCGGTGAAGGGGCAGGAAATGCTGGCGGGCGGGCTCAAGCGCGTCACGTTCGGCACGACTCCGAAAATGAGTTCCTACCTGCTGTTCTTCGGTGTCGGCGATTTCGAGCGGACCGCGAAAAAGGCGGCGGACGGCGTGGACGTGGGCATCATTTCGCCCGCGGGCAGCGGCGCTCAGGCCGACTACGCGCGTGACGGCCTCGCCCAGATCCTTCCCTGGTTCGACGACTATTTCGGCGTGAAGTTCCCGCTGCCCAAGCTGGACAACATTGCCGCGCCCGGCTCCTCGCAGTTCTTCGGCGCCATGGAGAACTGGGGCGCGATCATGACATTCGAGCGTATCCTGCTGCTCGATCCCGCCGTCACCAGCCCTTCCGGCAAGCAGAGCATCTACAGCGTGCAGGCGCACGAAACCGCGCATCAGTGGTTCGGCGATCTCGTGACGATGGCCTGGTGGGACGACATCTGGCTGAACGAAGGCTTCGCCAGCTGGATGGCCGACAAGGTCACCGATCACTTCAACCCGGAATGGAACTGGAAGCTGGGCGGCATCGACGGCCGCGAAGGCGCCATGGCGCTCGACGCGCTGCCAACCACGCACCCCGTCGTGCAGAAGGTCCGCACGGTTTCCGAGATGGAGCAGGCCTTCGATTCGATCACCTACCAGAAGGGGCAGGCGGTCATCTCGATGCTGGAGGACTATGTCGGCGCCGATACCTGGCGCACCGGCATGCAGACCTACATGCGCAGCCATGCCTATTCGAACACGGTCAGCAAGGACCTCTGGGCGGCCATGGAATCGGCGGGCGGCAAGGACGTGGACCTGATCGCCGAGGCGTTCACCCATACCCCGGGCGTACCGCTGCTGCGCGTCAAGGTATCCGCCTGCGCGGCCGGCAAGACGCGCCTCGACCTGACGCAGGACGCCTTCTCGCTCGATCCCTCGACCCGCGGCGGCAAGACGCCGACCTGGCCCATGCCGCTGCTGATCCGCGCCGGAAACGGGGAGCCCACGCGTCATCTCATGACCGGCAGGACCGACAGCGTCACGCTGGACAGCTGCGATGCCGTGCTCGTGAATGCGGGCCAGCTCGGCTATTACCGGACGCTCTACGATGGCAAGGCGCTCGATGCGCTGGTTTCCGGTTTCGCGTCGCTGGCGCCGATCGACCAGTACGGCCTCCTGCGCGACAACCTTTCGCTGTCGCTGGCGGGTTATCAGGACATGTCGGCGGGCCTGCGCCTGCTGTCGGCCGTACCCGCGACGGCCGATGCCACGCTTTCGGGCAAAGTCGTCGGCCAGTGGGAAGGCGTCTACGGTCTGCTCGACGATGCCAAGGTCAAGTCCAGGCTCGCCGCGCGGATTTCGAAGACCTGGGCGCCGCGTCTGGACAAGCTGGGCTTCGACCCGGTCGCAGGCGAGCCGCTGACCGACACCAAGCTGCGCTCGCAGCTGATAGACACGCTCGGCACGATCGGCGACGCCCGTGTCGTTGCCGAGGCGCGCCGCCGGCTCCAGGGGCTCGCCGCCGATCCCAAGTCGCTTGACGGTCCGATGAAGGCCACCTGGCTGAGCGTGGCTGCGGCCAATGCCAATCGTGCCGACTGGGATCTCCTGCGCCAGCAGGCCGCCAAGGCCACCGGCTTCGTGGAACGCCAGCTCTACTATACGGACCTCGGCATGGCCGGGGACGAAGCGATCGCCAAGGACGCTCTCGCGCTTGCCATTTCCGGCACGCCCGATGCGACCAGCGCCTCGCAGATCATCACCACGGTCGGCCGCGCCCATCCGGAGATGACGTTCGACTTCGTTCGCGCGCACCAGCAGGCGATCGACGGGCTGATCGAGCACTCCGGCCGCGCCCGCTTCTTCGCGCGCATCGTCGCGTCGAGCACGAACCCGGACATGGTCGGCAAGATCGAGGCCTATGCCGCAACGCTTCCTGCGGATGAGGCCAAGCCGGTGGTGCAGGCTCTGACCGGACTCAAGGAGCGTCTGGCCAATCGTCCCCGCCAGCGCGTCGAGGTCGCGGCCTGGGTGAAGAAGACGAAGTAAGGGGGCGCAATTCCGGGGGGTGACCCCCGGGCCCTCGGAATGGCGACATCCCGCATTGCCGGGCAGGGCGGAGAACAGGAGAGGCAGGGGGGCCTGGATCCCCTGCCTCTTCCTTATTTGCCGAACCTGCGAAGCACGCGCCACCCGAAAGCCTTTATCCGGTTCCGCGCGGGCCAGCGCTTCGTTCGTCCCGGCGAGAGGCCGAACCCTCGCAGCCAGCCATTGAAGGCCCGCGCATCGGCCTCCGCAAAGCTCCATTCGGAACGCCAGGTGATCGACAGGGAAACCGATGGCGCGCCGCCGTTGCGCACGAAATGGGGCGCCATGACCGGGACATAGACCGCCTCGCCCGCGCTCAGGGCGAACTCCGTGCCTCCGGGCAGGAGGTCGTCGTGCCACTTGAGTTCGCGGCCGCCGCCCGTGTGGTAGGTCTCGTGGACCCGGTCCGGCGCGAAGCGGGGATCGCCGGCGGGGAACTGGGTCATGACCTTGGTGCCGCGCACTTGCAGCAGGATGTTGTGTTCGGGGTCGAAGTGATAGGGCGTGACGCCGCCCGCCGAAGTGACGAAGGCAAAGGCCTGAAGCTTCATCATGCGGCCGGTTTTCGCCTCGATGGCGGGGCGCAGCTCATCCAGCAGCTCGCCCAGAAGGCGGGCGTAGCCAGGGTCCTGTTCGATGTTCTTGATGACGGCCCACGAGTTGGTCGTCTCGATCTCGCGGATCGTGCGGCCGATGGGGATGCCGGTGGGCGCGGGCTTGCCGTCGATGCCAAGCGGCTGGTTGCCGAAATTGTACTCCGCCGACCCCGCCGGCAGCGATTCCGCAAGGGCGGCAAGCGCTTCCAGCGTCATCAGCGGATGCTCGCCAAGGGCATGGGTCAATTTGTGCGGCACTTCGGGGTAATTGGCGGAAAAGCGGGCGCGCGCCTCTTCGGAGAAGACGGCAGCGCCTCCGGTCTTGGAAAACAGGTTCACAGGTTTCCTCCTGCGGGACGGCGCGCGATTTCCGCGCGGACGAAGTGGCGGAACAGGCGGCGGCGGAGCGGACCGCCGATGGCGATCGAAATTCGCGCGACCGTGCGGCGCTGGCGCCAGAGATGGTCGATCATCGGGTGGTCGGCCGCGGCGCAGCTGTCGGTCCAGGCGATGTCGTCGCGCTCCAGCACGCGCAGGTTCTCCCGCTGGAGCAGGACCCCCGGCGAGTATCGGGAGTAGCCTTCGTCGAAAGCGGTCTTGAAGGAATAGGCGCCCGGCGGGGTCAGGAAGCTGGCCAGCATGGCGATGGGCCGGCCGTCGAGCATGAGCGAGAGACGTTCGAGACGGCCCCGCCGGGCCGCGCCTTCCAGGCTTTCACGCAGCAGGGCGGTCGTTTCCGGCTGGTTGGCCAGCGCCGATCCGGCCTTGCCCTTCCAGCCAGAAGCCTCCAGCGCGAGGAAGGCGTCGCACCATGCGGCCAGGCCGTCCTCACCGGAGTGTCGCTCGACATCCACGGTTCCCAGTTCCGCCAGGCGGCTGGCCTGTCGGCGCAGTTCCTTGCGTTTCTTGCCCGATAGCGAGGCCTCCAGATAGGCGTCGCCGGTCAGGTCCGAGGCGAGCAGGGCGCGCTCCTCGCGGTGCACCACTTCGGACTGGCGCGGTTCTGCGGCAAGCAGCGCCGAAAGGGCGGCGTGAACGGGGCCGTCGACGGGAATGCCGCGCAAGTGGAGGAACAGCGCCTGTCCCGCGTGACCATCCGCCCAGTCCAGCACCGCGCGCCAGAACGCGGCCTCCGCGCCCCGTGCCACCAGCGGGACGCCGCAGAAGCAGTTGTCGTGAAGCCAGCTTGTCAGGTTCGGCACCGGCCAGCGATAGTAGCGGGGTGTTCGCAGGATCGGCAGAAGCCCGGCCAGCTCTCCGGCCCGCTCGAACCGCAGGATCATCACGTCCTGTCCGCGCGCGAGGTGACGCAGCGAGGGCAGGAGATACCAGCTTTCGAAAAAGGGATTGGGCTCGCTCGCATCCAGCGCGAGCCGGTCCCAGGCGGCGATGTCGGCCTCCAGCGCACGCCACGGGACGCAGCGCAGCGAATCGGGCGCCGCCGCCGGAGCGGCGTCCCTGCGAACCGAATGGGCCTGGCGGTCGAACATGGTGCTTGCGAGCCTGCTTATCCTTCAGCAGCCTCTAGCGCCCCGGCATCAAGGAAGTGCTAACGCCGCCTTCCATGCCAAAGCCCCGGCGGATCGCTCCGCCGGGGCCGGCCATCATGGTCTTGTCGTTTCAGCCTGCTGCCAGCGCGGCAAGCAGGAGCAGGGCGACGATATTGGTGATCTTGATCATCGGGTTCACCGCCGGTCCGGCCGTGTCCTTGTAGGGATCGCCGACCGTATCGCCCGTCACCGCGGCTTTGTGAGCTTCGGAGCCCTTGCCGCCGTGATGGCCGTCCTCGATGTATTTCTTCGCATTGTCCCAGGCGCCGCCGCCCGAGGTCATCGAGAGCGCCACGAACAGGCCGCCCACGATCACGCCCAGCAGCAAGGCGCCGAGCGCGGCGAAGCCGTTTTCGGTGCCCGCGACCGCCGAGATCACGAAGTAGACCACGATCGGCGCCAGCACCGGCAGCAGCGAGGGCACGATCATCTCCTTGATCGCGGCCTTGGTCACGAGGTCCACGGTCCGGGCGTAATCGGGCTTGGACTCGTAAGTCATGATGCCGGGATTGGCCTTGAACTGTTCGCGCACGTCCACCACCACATCGCCGGCCGCGCGGCCCACGGCGGTCATGCCCATGGCCCCGAACAGATAGGGCAGCAGCGCGCCGAGCAGCAGCCCGACGATGACGTAGGGATTCTCCAGGCTGAAATCGACATTCAGGCCGGGGAAGAACTCCCTAAGATCGTTGGTATAGGCCGCGAAGAGCACCAACGCGGCAAGGCCCGCCGAGCCGATGGCATAGCCCTTGGTCACGGCCTTGGTGGTGTTGCCCACCGCATCCAGCGCGTCGGTCTTCTCGCGCACGGCGTCGTCCAGACCGGCCATTTCGGCGATGCCGCCGGCATTGTCGGTGACGGGGCCATAGGCGTCCAGGGCGACGACCATGCCTGCCAGCGCCAGCATGGCGGTAGCCGCATAGGCGATGCCGAGCAGTCCCGCGAGCTGGTAGGCCACGATGATGCCGGTGACGATCACCAGGGTGGGCAGTGCGGTGGCCTCAAGACTGATCGCAAGTCCCTGGATGACGTTGGTGCCGTGGCCGGTCTCCGAGGCCTTGGCGATGGAGCGGACCGGCCGGTAGCCGGTGCCGGTGTAATATTCGGTGATCCAGATGATGAGGCCGGTAATGACCAGCCCGACCAGCGAGCAGTAGAACAGCGTGCGGCCGGAGAAGTCCGTTTCGCCGATGAGGGCGTTCATATCTCCGAGCGAATAGCCGATCGCCCACCAGATGGCCGGCACCGAGAGCACGGCAGTGACAAGGAAGCCCTTGTACATGGCGCCCATGATGTTCTGCGATCCGCCGAGGCGGACGAAGTATGTGCCGATGATCGAGGTGACGATGCAGACGCCGCCGATCAGCAGGGGCAGGGCCATCAGGCCGGAAAAATTGTCGATGCCCTTCATGAGGAGGGCGGTCAGCACCATGGTAGCGCCGACAGTGACGACGTAAGTCTCGAACAGGTCGGCAGCCATGCCGGCGCAGTCGCCCACGTTGTCTCCCACGTTGTCGGCGATGACGGCGGGATTGCGGGGATCGTCTTCCGGGATGCCGGCTTCGACTTTGCCGACAAGGTCGGCGCCGACATCGGCCGCCTTGGTGAAGATGCCGCCGCCGAGGCGGGCGAATATCGAGATCAGGGAAGCGCCGAAGGCGAGGGCGGTGAGACCCTGGACCACGGTGCGGTCTTCTCCGCCCACGGTATGTCCGCCCGGCCCGGTGAGGTACCAGTAGAACACGGCGATGGCGAGCAGCGCGAGGCCGGCCACCAGCATGCCGGTGATCGCACCGGCACGGAAAGCCAGGGTCAGGCCCTGTTGCAGGCCGGTCTGCGCGGCGGCCGCGGTGCGCACGTTGGAGCGGACCGAGATGTTCATGCCGATGAAACCGGCAAAACCGGAAAGGATCGCGCCGATCACGAAGCCCACGGCCGAAACGGTCCCGAGCGTGACGACGATAATCAGTGCAACGACGATCCCGACAACCGCGATCGTCGAATACTGCCGTTTCAGGTAGGCTTGTGCGCCTTCCTGAATGGCGGCGGCGATTTCCTGCATCTTTTCGTTGCCGGCTGGAGAGCCGAGCACTTGGCGGCTGGTGACGAAGCCATAGAGAATGGCCAGAAGCCCCAGGACAATTGCGATCGTGACTGGATTCACAAAACGCCCCCTTTTCCCAATATGTAACGACGGGTTTTCCCGCTCGATACGACTAGGGCTATAGGGAAGCTCGACTAGTGGCAAGCGCCTTGATAAGCCGGGTTAGTAAGGTTTCCGTCGCAAGGTACGACGAGGCGCTCAATGCTGGTAACCCAAGCGCTCGGGCAGGGGTGCGGGCTGGCCCTGCCACTCCAGCGCAATATCCGCGCCTTCTGCCACGGCGCCGATCGGCCGGACATGCGAGCCCGCCGCTGCGGCCGCCGCACGCACATAGGCGCTGTTCACGGCAGGCGCGGTGAACAGCAGCACGTAGTCGTCGCCCGCCGTCATGGCCTGGAGCCTCTGTTCCAGACCATCGCCGACAGTGGCGACCAGCGCTCTGGACAGCGGCACGTCGTCGGCAGTGATGACGATCGAGACGTCGCTGGCCTTGGCCATGCGCCGCGCATCCACCAGCAGGCCGTCGGAAACGTCCATCATGGCGGTCGCCAGGGGGGCCAGCGCCACGCCCAGCGCCGGCTCGGGCATGGGGCGGTGGTACCGGTCGATCAGCCAGCCCGCTTCGGGCGTCTGGACCCGGCCTCCCGACGTCAGCAGCTCCAGGCCGAGCCCGGAATCGCCGATCGTGCCGCTGACCCACAGCAGATCGCCCGCCTGCGCCCCGCTGCGCGAGGGCACGGGGCAATCTTCCGGCCCGCGGCCGAGCGCAGTGAGCGAAAAACTGCGCGCCGAACCCTTGGGCATGCGTACGGTGTCGCCGCCGAGCAGCGGCAGCCGGAAATGCCGGCAGGCGAGTTCCAGCCCGGCCAGAAACGCGCGGTCCCAGTCCTCTTCGCCCAGAGCGTGCGACTTGAGGCAGCCGAGCGGTTCGGCGCCTTTCGCGTTCAGGTCCGAGGCGTTGACCGCCACCAGTTTCCACGCGACATCTTCGGGCGGATCGCCGGGCAGGAAATGCACGGCCTCCACCAGGGTGTCCATGGTCAGGACCAGCTTCTGTCCGCCGAGTTCGAGGACGGCGGCATCGTCCGCCAGCCCGCGCGCGGCGGGGCTGACGGCAATGGCGCGCAAGGCGTCGATGAAGGCGAATTCGCGGCTCACGCTGAGACCATGGGCCGCGCCGGGCCCCTTGTCGAGATCAGGCCTTGAGGATCATGCCGCGCGAAACACGCAGCGCGGCGCGTCAGCGGACCGACTTCGCCACGGCATCGAGCACGCCGTTCACGAACTTCGCCTCGCGCGCGTCGAAGAAGGCATGGGCCACGTCGAGATATTCGCTGATCGCAGCCGCGGTGGGCACGTCCGGGCGGGCCATCAGTTCGTAGGCGCCGGCGCGCAGGATCTGCAGCATGGTCTTGTCGAGGCGGGGCAGCGCCCAGCCTTCGGCCAGCTTGCCGGTGATCAGTTCGTCGATCTCGTCGCGGCGGGCGATCACGCCCTTCACCACGTCGTCGAAGAACGCGACTTCGGCCTTGGCGTACTGGTCTTCGTCGATTTCCGCACCCAGGCGGTGACGGTGGAACTCGTCCAGCAGCGTGGGAAGCAGGGTCGCTTCCATCTCGAACTGGTAGAGCGCCTGAACGGCCGCGAGGCGGGCGGCCGCACGGGCCTGCTTGGAATAATTCGTCATTGGCCGAGCCTTATGGAAATGGAGCGCGCATGCGCAGGAAGCCCTTCCGCATCGGCAAGGGCGACGGCGGCGGGGCCAATGGCCTCAAGCGCCGCCTGATCGAGCTGGATGAAGCTGGTGCGCTTCATGAAATCGAGGACCGAGAGGCCCGAGGCGAAGCGCGCGCGCCGCCCGGTGGGCAGGACGTGGTTCGGGCCGGCCACATAGTCGCCCACGGCTTCGGGGGTCATGCGGCCGAGGAATACCGATCCGGCATGGCGGATCTTGCGGAACAGGCTTTCGGGATCGTCGGTCGCGATCTCGACATGCTCGGCGGCAAGCGCATCGGCCAGGATCGGCGCCTGTTCCAGGCTCTCGACGACGACGATGACGCCGTATTCGTTCCAGGACTGGCGGGCGGTCGCCTGGGTGGCGAGCGCGGAAAGTTCCAGCTCCACGGCCTCGGCCACGGCATCGGCAAAGGCCGCGTCGTCGGTGATGAGGATCGATTGCGAAGTCGGGTCGTGCTCGGCCTGGCTCAGCAGGTCGGCGGCAATGCGGCGCGGTTCGTTCTTCGCATCGGCAATCACCAGGATTTCGCTGGGGCCGGCTACCATGTCGATGCCGACTACGCCGTAGAGCTGGCGCTTGGCCTCGGCCACCCAGGCATTGCCGGGGCCGGTGATGACATCGACCGGGGCGATCCGCTCGGTACCATAGGCCAGTGCGCCGACGGCATGGGCACCGCCCACGCGCCAGACCTCGTCCACGCCCGCGAGATGCGCGGCGGCGAGCACCAGGGCATTGACCTCGCCCTTCGGCGTCGGGGTGACGACGACGAGACGCTCCACGCCGGCCACTTTCGCGGGGATCGCGTTCATCAGCATCGAGGAAGGATAGGCCGCGCGGCCGCCCGGCACATAGAGCCCGGCGGCATCGACCGCGCGCCAGATCGCGCCGAGGCGCACGCCGGCTTCGTCGGTATAGTCGCGGTTTTCCGGGAGCTGGGCGGCGTGATAGGTGCGGATGCGGTTGGCAGCCAGTTCGAGCGCATCGCGCAGGGTCGGCTCCAGGCCATCGAAAGCGGCGCGGCAGGTCTCGGCATCGATCTGCCAGCCGCTCTCGTCAAGGTCGTGGCCATCGAAACGTTCGGTATATTCGGCCAGGGCGGCATCGCCGTTCTCACGCACGGCGGAGAGGATCTCGGCCACATCGCGCGCGACATCGACAGCACTTTCGCGGCGGTCGGCGACGACACGCTGGAACGCCTCGGCAAAGCCTGCGTCCTTGCTGGAAAGCCGCAGCATCAGGCGGCCGCCTCGCGCGTCCGGGCATTTTCGGCCACCAGCGCGCGGAAACGCTCGACCAGTGCGGCCACGCGCTCGTCAGTCTTGAGCGCTGCGCGATTGACGATCAGGCGGGCCGAAATGTCGAGGATGCGGCTGGTCTCGACAAGGCCGTTTTCCTTCAGGGTGCGCCCGGTGGAAACGAGATCGACGATGCGGCTCGATAGTCCCAGCGTCGGCGCCAGTTCCATGGCGCCGTTCAGCTTCACGACTTCGGCCTGCACGCCCAGCTTTTCGTAATGGCGGCGCGTGAGGTTCGGGTACTTGCTGGCGACGCGCAAGTGCGACGGCAGGGCGCCCCCGACTTCGCCTTCGCGCTCCGCCACGGAGAGGCGGCAGTGTCCGACATCGAGGTCAACCGGCGCGTAGAGGTCCGGGTAGGCGAATTCCTCGACCACGTCGGAGCCGACGATCCCGACTTGCGCCGCGCCATGGGCCACGAACGTCGCCACGTCGAAAGCGCGCACGCGGATCAGGCGCGTGTCGCTGTTCTCGCAGGCGAAAGAGAGCGCGCGAGACTTCTTGTCGTGGAATTCCGCCTCGGGCACCACGCCGGCGCGCGCCATCAGCGGCAGCGCCTCGTCGAGGATTCGGCCCTTGGGCACGGCGAATGTCAGGGTTGTCGGCATGGTGCGCGCATTTAGGCTGCCATTGCGCAAAGGGCAACCGGGGATAACGGGCGTCTGACGACCCGGCCTGTTATTCGCCTGGGGCGCGGGCCTTGATGGCAAGGGCATGGACGCGCGTTCCGGGAATGTCGCCGAGCGCGGCATTGACGAGACGCTGGCGTTGGAGGCGGGAAACGCCGGTGAAAGCAGGGGTCTCGATCTCGATGGTGAAATGCGATTCGCCGGTGCCATCGTCGCCCATATGGCCGGCGTGGCTGGCGGAATCATTGATTACCGCGAGGTGGGTGGGGGCGAAGGCGGCTTCGAGAAGCTGCCGCATTTCCTGTGCGATCGGTCCGGTCATGTCTTCCATTTAGACGCAGCTTATCCCATCTGGAAGCCGGTGAGACATTCTAGATTTCATGGCAGGGTCGAATCCGGCGGACGCGAATGCAACTGGCCGGGATGTGAGGAAGCGGGCGAGTTTCGCGCGCCGGGCGTTCGTTTGCCGGGTTTCGACGGGCCGGGCGACTATCGCTGGTTCTGCCTCGACCACGTTCGCGAGTTCAATTCGGGATACGACTATTTCGACGGCATGAGCGCGGAGGAAATCTTCCGTGCCCAGTCGCCGCTTCATGGCTGGGAAGCGCAGAGCCGTGCCTTCCGGCCGGACGCCGGCGTGGACGGAACGCCGCGGTGGGCCGATTTCGCGGACCCGCTGGAGGCGATCAGCGGGCGGGCGAGGGCCCATGTCCGGCAGCGCCAGGCCGACATGAAGCCGCAGAACATCCGCTTCACGCCGGAAGAGCGCCGCGCCCTGGAATTCCTGGGCCTGGACGGTGACATCGACAGCAAGACCCTGCGCCTGCGCTATACCCGGTTGCTCCGGCAGTATCACCCCGATCACAACGGCGGAGACCACAGCCACGCCGAGCGGCTTCAGGGCGTGGTGGAGGCCTACCAACTGCTGCGAAAGTCTTCGGCAATGGCTTCGGCCGGATAGGCGTTCAGCCGGGGGATCGAGAACTTGCGGCGGATGTGAGCCTGCTCAGGCCCCCTCCGCCTCGCAGATTTCGGCGAGTTGATCGGCGCAGGCAGACCAGCCGTCCACGAAGCCCATCTCTTCGTGCTGCTTCTTCGTTTCGCTGCTCCAGTGACGAGCCGAGGCGGTGTAGCGAGTGCCGTTGCCTTCGCTTGCCACTTCCCAGATGCCGATCATGAAGGGGCCGGAGGGCTGGAAATCGGCAGTGACGGCATCGGTTGTCACGAAGCGGCGGCCTTCCTCGTAGGCGATATAGATGCCGTTCTGCGGCGCTTCCTCACCGTCGGGGCGATACATCGTCATCCGGCAGGCGCCGCCGGCGCGCTTGTCCTGCTCATCAATCTCGACCCGCCAGGGGCGAGGGCACCACCATTCCTCCTGGCGATTGGCCATGACGTCCCAGACTTTCTCCACGGGGGCGTCGATGAAGCGCGTGATCGAGAGTTCGTTGCTGGCATCGTTCACGGACAATCTCCTCAATCGCGAATCATTCAGTCGCGGTCCGGCGCGCCGAGCGGGAAGTAGGCGCGGAAGGGTCGGGCATCCTCGACGCAGCGCGCGACAGAGGGCAGGGACAGCAGATGCGCGCGCCATTGTCGCAGGCGCGGCCTGTCTTCCGGGATGGGGTGGACCCAGTCGGCATAGAACAGCGATGGCGCCGCCGCGCATTCGATCAAGGTGACCTGATCCATCGGCGGATAGAACTGCAGCCAGCCTTCCAGCCAGGCATAGACCCTGTCGAGTTGGGCGCGCGCTTCCGCGCAGCGGGCAAGGTCGGGGTTCTTGCTGTCGCGGATATATTCGTTCACGACGATCTGCATCACGTTCATGACGTAGTTGTCGAACACGCGGTCAAGCATCCGGATCGCCGTGGCCGCATCGGGATCCTCGGGAACCAGCGTGCCGGGCGCGATGAGATGCCGGTCGATATATTCGACGATCGTCGTCGCTTCGAACAGAAGGTTCTCGCCATCGCGCAGCACCGGGAACTTGCCGAGCGGGCCGGCGGTCTGGACGACTTCGGCATGTTCGGGGTGCTCGGCATCGATAATGCGGAACGCGAAAGGCACGTCATAGGCGTAAAGCGGGATTAGCGCCTTCCAGGTGTAGGACGAGAACGGATGGCCGAAAAGTTCCAGGCTCGGTTCCGGATTCATGCGCCGGTTCCTTGCCCGTCATGACCGGCGACGGCGGCCTCGATCGCCGCGATGTCGATCTTGCGCATCGTCATCATCGCCTCCATCCCCCGCTTCGCTGCCGCGCGGTCCGGGTTGGTAAGGGAATCGCTGAGCGCCTTGGGGGTTATCTGCCAGGAAAGGCCCCACTTGTCCTTGCACCAGCCGCACATGCTTTCGGCCCCGCCATTGCCGACGATCGCATCCCAGTAACGGTCGGTTTCCTCCTGGTTCAGAGTTTCGACCTGGAAGGAGAAGGCTTCCGAATGCTGGAAAGTCGGGCCGCCGTTGAGGCCGATGCATTCGATACCCATGACCGTGAATTCCACGGTGATGACGTCGCCCTGTTTCCCGTCCGGATAGTCCGTGGGAGACTGGACGACGCGGGTGACGTGGGTGTCGGGGAAGACCGAGGCATAGAAATTCGCCGCTTCTTCCGCCGCGCCGTCGTACCAGAGGCAGACGCGGTTCTTTGCAGGGCGATCGGCGGTCATTTCTTCATCTCCCCGATCAGGGTGTTGTCCACGGCCTTGGCGGCCTTGTAGCCTTCCCGCGCCTGGAAACGCTCGGCGTAGGCGACGAAAGCGCGGCGCGGCGGCATCGTGCCGAACGTGAGCCCCCAGTCGACCGCGCTGCCGACGTAGACGTCCGCCATGGTGAAGCGTCCGCCGCAGACATAGTCGGCCTGGTCGAAATGGCTCTCCAGCGCGTTAATCGTGCGCTCGAAGTTCCCCCAGCCAGCCATCGGCTCCTGCTCGGGCGTGGGTTCGCACTTGAGGTGGCGGGAGGTGATCGCCTGTTCGACCGGGCCGGAGGCAAAGAAGGTCCAGCGGTAATAGTCCGCCATTTCGGCATCGTTCGGCAGCAGCCCGGCCTCGGGATGCATCTCCGCCAGGTAGAGGCAGATCGCCGCCGCTTCAGTGACGACCCGGTCTCCGTCTTCGGCATGGTGGACGATGGTGGGCACTTTGCCCATCGGATTGACCGCCAGGAAACTCTCCGGCTTGTCTTTCCAGTCGATCAGGATCTGCCGATAATCGGCCCCGACTTCGTGCAGCGCCCAGCGCGCGATCTGCCCGCGCGACATGGGATTGGTATAGAAGGTGTAGTCGGCCATGATCCTACTCCATCGTCCTGCTTGAAGGCGGAACAATCATGGAACATCGTTCCGCCGTCAATGGCCTTTCGTTCCTGTCGCGTCCCGGTCTTTTTTCGGGGGCCGATCGTTCGGAGACCAGAGGTTTCGGGGATCAGTCGCCTTTCGGCCCGACCAGTCCGAAGCCGGCGCCCTGAGGATCGAGCGCGACGATGATCCACTCACCGCCCGGCACTTCGTGCGGTCCCATCAGGACCTTGCCGCCATTTGCCTCCACCGCCGATTTTGCCTGTGCGATGGAGGGCACGCCGAAGTAGAACATCCAGACCGACGGCTGGCTTTCTTCCTGCCGCTGCATGATCGCGCCCAGCGTCTGGCCGTGGTGCCCGATGAAGCAATAGTCGCCCATCTCGCCCATCGACATCTTCTCGTCGAACGTGAAGCCGAAGTGCTTGCCGTAGAAGGCCATGGACCCGGCCTGGTCGGGGCTGGCGAGTTCGTTCCAGCGCACCCGCTGGTTCTCCGTGACGGAGAAGACGTCACTGGCAGCATCCGGCTTGTCGGCAGGTGGGACCGGCTTCATCAGATAGATCGGCACGCCCTGCGGATCGGCGACCATGGCGATGCGGCCGACGGGCAGGTCCGTGGCCGGCATCTGCACTTTTCCGCCCTCGGAAGTGATCGCCTCCACCGCGGCATCCACGTTCTCCACGTAGAAATAGGGGAGCCAGATCGGCCTTGCGCCGCCTTGCGCCATGTCCTCGGTAATGGCCATCGCGCCCCCGGCCATGCCGCCGTCGTCGCGAACGATCATGCGGTAGTCGAGGCCTCCTGCCTCGGGATCGGCATGAGTGGCGATCGTCCAGCCAACGACCTCGCGATAGAAGGCGGCGGCGCCCTCGATGTCGCTGGTGAGCAGTTCGTACCAGATGAAGCTTCCGACGGGATTGGCCACGGTCATTCTCCCTGTTCGGTCTGGGGCAGCACGACGACGGACTGGAAGCCGCCGAAGATCATGCGGGCGCCGTCGAACGGCATGGGGTTCTTCTCGGGGTCGAAGCGCGGGTCGGTCTTCATCAGTTCCATGAGCAGGCCCATCTGGCGATCGCGGGTGCCCTTGTCAGGCCATTCGATCCAGCTGAAGCAGACCACTTCGTCCTCCTTCGCCGCGACGGCGCGGAAGAAGTCGGTCTGCTTGCCGTGCTCGACATCGTCTCCCCAGCATTCGACGATGCGCGTGGCGCCGTACTCCATGAAGTAAGTGTCGAATTCCCGGGCGTGGGCGATGAATTTATCCTTGTTGGCGGCAGGGACGGCAATCACGAAACCATCTACGTAAGGCATGGCTATTCTCCTAAGTGGCGGGAGAGGCGTAGCTTTCGAGTTGTTCGGCAAGGGCCCGGCGGAAGGCCGGACGGTTTTCGCCGCGCGCCTTGTAGGCGGCGAGCGCGGGAAACTCTGCGAGGATCGCGGTATGGTCCAGGCTGCGCAGCACGGTGACCAGCAGGATATCGGCGATGGAGAAATCTCCGGCGATCCAGTCCTTGTCGCCGAGCGCGGTCTGGGTGGCGGCGAGGCGCGACTGCGCCAGCTTCACCGCGCTTGGCCGCGCTTCGGCTGCCCAGGGTTTGCCTGCGTGGAAGATATCGAGCGCGCCGATCTGCGCGACGAAGGGCTCCACGCTGTTGAGGGCGGCGAACAGCCAGGTGATCGCCAGCCAGCGTGCGCCGGGGTCGGCGGGCAGCAGGCGTTCGTCCTGCTCGCCCAGGTAGAGCAGGATGGCGCCGCTTTCGAACAGCTTGCGCGTGCCGTCGTCGAAGGCGGGGACCTGGCCGAAGGGTTGCCATTCCCGGTAGGCATCGGGGCGCGGGTGATAGACGTCGAGTTCCTCTACCCGGTAGTCCCGGCCCAGCTCTTCGTGCGCCCAGCGCAGGCGAAGATCGCGGACCTGCCCGCGAACCGGCGGCGGAACGTCGGCATAGGCCGTGAAGACGGTGGAAGCGGTCTCGCTTCGAGGCATCGACACTCTCCTGTTCGCATGACCACGGCCTGTGCGGCACGGCCATGAACGGCGCCCGTTGCGGGCTCCGATCGGTGTCGCCCTGGACCGGGCGATTCGTTATTGCAGGAGCCTGGGCAATCAGGTTACAAAAAGCAACTATGAAGTTGAAAAAGGAAACCGGCTCCGGGTCGAAGCGGCCGGGCGGCGCGGTGAACGAACCGGAAGATACCAGCACGCAGGCCGCATTGCACGGACGCTGGTATCGCGACGCCTGCGGCGCGGCTTTCGCCATGGAACTCGTGGGCGAGCGCTGGACCCTGCCGATCGTGCGCGAGATGATGCTCGGGCCGCGGCGCTTCAACGGGTTGCGCGCCTCGCTGCCCGGAATCAGCGCCAAAATATTGACCGAGCGACTGGGCAGTCTGGAGGCTTCGGGCATCGTGCGGCGCGCGGAACTTCCGCCGCCGGCTTCGATCAAGGTCTATGCGCTGACGGAGTGGGGACTGGCGCTGGAGCCGGTCATGCAGGAGCTGGGCCGCTGGGCGGTGCGCTCGCCGGGACACGACCCCTTCCTGCCGCTGACGCCGGTGGCCTTCATGCTTTCCCTGCGCACGATGATCGAGCCGGCGCGGATCGGTGCACTTGCCTTGCGGGTGGTGTTCGATGTGGCCGGCCAGGCTTTCGTCGGCACTTTGGGGCAGGGTGAACTGGGCATCGCCCCGGCCGGGGAAGAGGTCGGGGCTGTCGATCTGCGCTTCGCTGCGGAAACCGCGACCGATTTTCTCCCGGTGTTCTATGGCAAGCGCTCGGCCGAAGAGGCGGGGGGGCGATTGTCGATAGAGGGCGACCCGGCACTCGCTGCGCGTTTCATCGATCTGTTCGCGCTGCCGCGGAAACTCGGGCGCGCCGACGATGCAGGGGATTGAGGCCCGTCGCCCATCACAAGCGTGACCAATGCTCTTGGCGGCGGACGACCCCGACCTTTCACGGAAGCAGCGCCTGTCGGCATCGCGCCCTGGTTTTACCCATAAGCCGCAAAGCCTGTTGCGGTGCAGCGCTCGCTTGTCTACGCGAGTGCAACGATGACTGAGACCGAGACCATGAAAGCCGAGAACCGAGACGCCACTGTGCTGGCTGCTCCCGACATCGAACTCGACGTGCGCGAGACTTTCGGAATCGATATCGACTGGAAGGTGCCCGCCTTCTCCGTCGCCGACGAGCGCGTTCCGGATCTGGACGAAACTTACGTCTTCGACCCGGACACCACGCTCGCGATCCTGGCCGGCTTCGCCTACAATCGCCGCGTCATGGTGCAGGGCTATCACGGCACCGGCAAGTCGACTCACATCGAACAGGTTGCCGCGCGCCTCAAGTGGCCGTGCATCCGCATCAACCTCGACGCGCACATCAGCCGCATCGACCTGATCGGCCGCGACGCCATCGTCCTGCGCGACGGTCTGCAGGTCACCGAATTCCGCGAAGGCCTGCTGCCCTGGGCGCTCCAGCACCCGGTGGCGCTGGTGTTCGACGAATACGACGCGGGCCGCCCGGACGTGATGTTCGTCATTCAGCGCATCCTCGAAACCGAGGGCAAGCTGACCTTGCTCGACCAGAACCGCGTGATCCGCCCGGACCGCAATTTCCGCCTGTTCGCCACCGCCAACACGGTCGGCCTCGGCGATACTTCGGGGCTCTATCACGGCACCCAGCAGATCAACCAGGGCCAGATGGACCGTTGGAACCTGGTGGTCGGCCTCAATTACCTGCCCGAGCCGGTAGAAACCGACATCGTCACCAAGAAGGTGCCGCAGGTGGATGCCAAGGTCGTCGCCAACATGGTCAAGGTTGCGGACTTCACGCGCCAGGGCTTCATGAACGGCGATATCTCGACGGTGATGAGCCCGCGTACGGTGATCACCTGGGCGCAGAACTCGGCCATCTTCAACGACGTGGGCTTCGCCTTCCGCCTCTCGTTCCTCAACAAGTGCGACGAGACCGAGCGCGTGATGGTGGCCGAATACTACCAGCGCGTCTTCGGCAAGGACTTGCCCGAGAGCGTGGTCGGCAAAGTCTGACCTTCGAATTGCGAAACAGGAAAAAGGGAGGCTGCGGCCTCCCTTTTTTATGCTCGCCTAGGATCGCGACGCCTCAAGGCTTCGTCAGCTGTCCGGGTAGATGGCCTTGACGAAATAGAGCCCGTCCGGCGGCGAATTCAGGCCCAGCGCCTGCCGGTCGCGCGCTTCCAGCGCCTCGGCAACGCGCGCTTCCGTCCAGCGGCCCATGCCCACCAGCGCCAGGCAGCCGACCATCGAGCGGACCTGGTGATGCAGGAAACTGCGCGCCTCGGCCTCGATCAGCACCATCTCGCCTTCGCGCCGCACATCGAGCCGGTCGAGCGTCTTGAGCGGGCTTTGTGCCTGGCAATGGGCCGAGCGGAAGGTCGTGAAGTCATGCAGCCCGACCAGCGTCTGCGCCGCGCGGTGCATGGCGGCCGCGTCGAGCGGCTTGGGCACCTGCCAGGCCTTGCCGCGCTCCAGCGTGAGCGGCGCCCGGCGGTTGGCGATACGATAGACATAGGCGCGGCCGATGCAGGCGAATCGCGCATGCCAGTCGTCCGGCACGATCTGGCAGGCGACCACCGCGATCGGATGAGGCCGCAGCCGCGCATTCATGCCCTCCATGAACTGGAAGGGCGTGAAGGGTTTGGCGATGTCGATATGGGCTCTCATGCCCAGGGCATGAACCCCCGCGTCAGTGCGCCCGGCGGCATGCATGCTCGTGGTCTCGCCGGTAAGGGCGAAAGCCGCTTCCTCGACGCTCTGCTGCACCGAAGGACCGTGCGCCTGGCGCTGAAGGCCCATGTAGGGGGCGCCGTCGAATTCGAGAGTGAGGGCAAAGCGGGTCATCGCGCCGCCGATACAGGACTGTGCGCGGACTGCAAACGCCTTGGCTCACGGCCGCAAGCGGCGCATCCTCACGGGCGCTTCATGGGAGAAGGCAGGATGAGCGACGAAAGGACTATCGCCGAGCGGCCCCGCTTCGAGACGTTTCGCGGCGGCGCGGCGCTTTCGCTGGACGAATGCGGCTGCATGACCCTGGCAGGTGAGGCGCCGAACATGCTCGCGGCGCTGCCGCTCTTCGCGAGCGCCGGGCCGGAAACCGGGGAACGGGTGGACGTGCCCTATCGCCGGCCGGGCATGAGCCTGGCGCGGCTCCAGTTGAAGAGCGGCTTCGCCTTGCCGCTGCACAGCCATGACTGCGATTGCCTGTACTATATCGTCGCGGGCAGCGTCGAACTCGGCACCGAAACGCTGTCGGCAGGCGACGGCTTCTTCGTGGGCAGCGAGGTGCCCTATGCCTATGTGGCCGGACCGGAGGGCGCGGAAGTCCTGGAGTTTCGCGCTACCGACAGTTTCGACATCCGGGTGCGCGACAAGTCGCCGGCAGGCTGGGCCCGCGCCGCCGAACGGGTCCGCGACGCGCAAGCCAGATGGGCGAACGAGCCGCCGCCCGCTCCCCGTCTCTCTGGCGGCCAGTTGCCCGAGCGCCAGGCGCCCGAGCCGTCGTGACGATCAGCCGAGGCGCGTGCCTGCCGGTATCGGCCGGCCGCGCAGCAGGTCGGCCGTGTCCATAGCAGGCTTCCCGGCGCGCTGGATGCGGGTCACGCGGATGGCGCTGTCGGCACCGCACGCCACGGTGAGCGCTTCGTCGAGCGTCAGGCCAGGCTCGCCCGAACCTTCGGCGACGTCGGCCGCCAGCACTTTGTAGCGCTCACCCTCCAGTTCGAAGAACGCGCCGGGCGCGGGCATGAAGGCGCGAACCTGACGCTCGACCTGCTCGGCGGTCTGCGTGAAGTCGAGCCGGGCATCGGCCTTGTCGATCTTTTTTGCGTAAGTGACGCCGTCTTCCGGCTGGGAAACGTGGCGATGGACGGCCAGGTCGCGCAGCGTGCCGACCATCAATTGCGCCCCTTTTTCCGCCAGTTCGCTTGTCAGCTCGCCCGCCGTCTTGCGCTCGATCGTGGTGCGCAGGGTGGACAGCATCGGCCCGGTGTCCAGCCCGGCCTCCATCTGCATGATGGTGACGCCGGTGGTGGGATCGCCGGCGAGGATCGCCCGCTGGATCGGCGCCGCCCCGCGCCAGCGCGGCAGGATCGAGGCGTGGATGTTCAGGCACCCCAGGCGCGGCGCGTCCAGCACCGCCTGCGGCAGTAACAATCCGTAAGCGGCGACCACGGCAATGTCCGCCTCCAGCGCGGCGAATCGGTCCTGTTCCTCTGCGCTGCGCAGCGAGACGGGGTGCCGCACTTCGATCCCGCGCATCTCCGCTTCCTTGTGCACGGGCGAGGGCGTCAGCTCCTTGCCGCGCCGGCCACCGGGGCGGGGGGGCTGGCTGTAGGCCGCGACGATCTCGTGCCCGGCCTCCACCAGCGCGACCAGCGCGGGCACTGCGAAGTCGGGCGTTCCCATGAAGACGATACGCATGGTGTGGGGAAATCTCCGAAACACTTCCTCTAAGGCTCCGGAGGCCCTATCCCCGGCGCCATGGCATCGCAAGAGATCGAGACGCTTACGGCCGCGCTGTCGCGCCTTCCCGGACTTGGCCCCCGTTCCGCGCGGCGGGCCGTGCTCTGGCTCATCAAGCGGCGCGAGACCTCGCTGGTGCAACTGGTGGAGGCACTCGGCGCCGTGAAGGAAGCGCTGGTAGAGTGCGCGACCTGCGGCAATATCGACACGACCAACCCTTGCGGCATCTGCGCCGATCCGCGCCGCGACGCCGGCTCGCTCTGCGTGGTGGAGGAAGTGGCGGACCTCTGGGCGCTCGACCGGGCGCGGCTCTTCACCGGGCGTTATCACGTCCTCGGCGGTCGTCTTTCCGCGCTTGACGGCGTGCGCCCGGAAGATTTGACGATCGACCGGCTGCTCGTGCGGGTGGAGGCCGGCGGCATCGACGAAGTGGTGCTGGCCATGAATGCGACGCTCGAAGGGCAGACCACGGCGCATTACATTGCCGAGCGTCTTGAAGGGCTTCCGGTGCGCATTACCCAGCTTGCCCACGGCCTGCCGGTGGGCGGTGAACTCGACTATCTGGACGAGGGTACGCTGGCCCAGGCGATCCGTGCACGGCGGCCTGTGAGCTAGCCGATCACTGTCATCGAAGCGTCCATCTTGCGAAAAACCGCCATCGCGACTATCTGCGCCCCATGGCTATCCGTGAAATCCTCGAAGTTCCCGATCCGCGTCTCAAGCAGGTTTCGGTCCCCGTCGAAAAGTTCGACGACGAGCTCAATACGCTCGTCGAGGACATGTTCGAGACCATGTATGACGCACCGGGCATCGGCCTGGCCGCCATCCAGGTGGGCGTTCCCCTGCGCGTTCTGGTGATCGACCTTCAGCCGGACGACGAGGATGCCGAGCCGGAAGTGTGCACCGCTCACGGTGATCATCACCACACGCACCAGCCGACCAGGAACGAGCCCCGGATCTTCATCAATCCGGAAATCCTCGATCCTTCGGAAGAGCATACCGTCTACCAGGAAGGCTGTCTCTCGGTCCCAGAGATCTATGCCGACGTGGAGCGCCCCTCGCGCATCCGTGCCCGCTGGCAGGACCTCGACGGCACCGTGCACGAGGAAGACATGGAAGGCCTGATGGCCACCTGCCTTCAGCACGAGATGGACCATCTCGAAGGCATCCTCTTCATCGACCACCTCTCGCGCCTGAAGCGCCAGATGGCGCTCAAGAAGCTGGACAAGCTGCGCAAGGCGGCGTGATTTCCGCTTCGGTGGAAAATCCCCGATAAGGGCTGGCGTTCCTGAAACGTTCCGGATAGGCTTCCGGAATGGAAATCGCTGTCGCCGCACTTTTCGCGCTCGTTGTCGGTCTTGGTGCCGGCTGGTTCTTCGGGTCCCGACCTGCCGCCGAATGGCGGCAGCGGCATGAGACGCGCGACCGTGAGGCGCGCGATCTCGACGAGCGCTTCCGGGCAGCGATTCGCGACCTGGCAGGCGCCACGGAGCGCGCCAGCCGGGCCGATGACCTTGCGGCATCGCTGGAACGCACCCGGGCCGAACATGGCCTGGCGGTGGACCAGCTGCGCAAGGACCATGGGGAGACGGTTGAGCGCCTGCGCTTCGAGCATGTCGAGATTCTGGACCGCACGCGCGGCGAATTGACCCAGGTTCTGGAACGCACGCGGTCCGAGCATGCCGGTCTGGTCGATGGCTTGCGCCGCGAGCAGCGCGAACTGGCTTCCGAACTCGCGACGCTGCGCGAAAAATCCGCCAATTTCGACGAACAGAAGCGGCTTCTGCTGCAAGCGCAGGAAGCGCTGCGCAAGGAATTCGAGAATGCGGGTGCGAAGGTGCTCGCAGGGGCGCAGGATGCTTTCCTGCGCCGCGCCGGGGCGCGGTTCGAGGAGAGCGAGAAAGCCAATGCCGAGCGCATCGCCACGCTGCTGGCGCCGGTCGGCGAGCGCCTCAAGTCCTACGAACTGCAGGTATCCGCGCTCGAGGCCAAGCGGGTCGATTCGTTCGGCCAGCTCACCGGCCTGATCCAGTCGATGCGCGAAGGGCAGGAAAAGGTGCGCGAGGAGGCGCAGCGGCTCGGCAATTCTCTGCGCAATGCCCCCAAGGCGCGAGGGCGCTGGGGCGAGCAGCAGCTTCGCAATGTGCTGGAGCAATGCGGTCTTGCCGAGCACACGGACTTCGTCACCGAGCATTCGATCGACACCGAGGAAGGCCGACTGCGGCCGGACGCGATCGTCAACATCCCGGGTCAGAAGCGCCTGGTGATCGATGCCAAGGTCTCGCTCAATGCCTATCAGGAGGCCTTCGAGGCGCAGGACGAAACGACTCGTGACGCCGCGCTGCGCCAGCATGTCGCCTCGATGCGCAATCACGTCCAGACCCTGGGCGCCAAGAGCTATCAGAGCCAGTTCGAGGACGCGCCGGATTACGTGGTCATGTTCGTGCCGGGCGAGCACTTCGTGGCCGCTGCACTGGAGCAGGATCCCGAACTCTGGGACTTCGCCTTCCGCAACCGCGTGCTGCTGGCCACGCCGACCAATCTCGTCGCCATCGCCCGCACCGTGGCACAAGTCTGGCGACAGGACGGCCTGGCGCGCGAGGCGCGCGAGATCGGCCGGATGGGCGGCGAACTCTACGACCGGTTGGCCACGGCCAGCGAGCACATGAAGCGCGTGGGCGCGGGTCTCGAATCGGCGGTGAACAATTACAACAAGTTCGTAGGCAGCTTCGAACGCAACGTACTCAGTTCGGGCCGGCGCCTGCGCGACAAGCACATCGAGATCGGCAAGCGTGAGATCGACGACGTGCCGCAGATCGAATCAATGCCGCGCTATGGTGCCGAAGCCGTGGCCGAGGAGATCGAGGCCATTGCCGAGACCAGGCCCGCCGTAGAGGATAATCCCCTGTCGGAAGCGGCCGAATAGGCCTCAGCTGCCGTCAGCGGTGCGTGTCGGTCGTTCGATGGGGCCGCCTTCGCGAACCAGTTCGGCCGTGTGCCCGCTCGATTGCAGGATCATGTGATTGCCCTCGACGGCGAAGCGGGGCGTTGCGACGAGCAGGGCGTTCACGGCCTTTTCCTGGTCCCAGGCGGGAACGGTGCAGGTCATTTCGGTAAGGGCGAGGGGCCCGGCGATCAGGCGCTCCTCGTCGATGCGCCAAGGGCCGTCCATGCGGTTGCAACCGACCTGAACGCCCACCTTGCGTCCTTCGAAGGTCAGGCGCGCATCCGTGGACTCGGGGCGTTGCCCGTCGATCAGGGCAAAGCGCCAGGTCGTGCGGGCCAGGGGCGAATCGTCGCCCTGTATGGAACAGGCAGCGAGGGGCGACAGGAGGCAGAGAGATAGCAGAGCGGCACGCATGATGCGGCGCACTCTACACGTCCCAGATGATGCCCGGATGAACGCCCTTTTCAGTTACCGTCCTGACGATGGGGTCCGTTAAGGTGTGCCAGGGCTTCGTAGGCCAGCACGGCACCCGCCACGGCGGCGTTCAGGCTGTCCGCCCGCCCGCGCATGGGAATGGTGACGCGCAAGTCACAGGCTTCCTCATAAGCTTGCGGCAGGCCCTGCGATTCGTTGCCGACCATCAGGAAGCACGGCGCGGCGTAAGGCGCCTGGCGATAATCCGTGGGATCCCGCAGCGAGGCCGCGACGAGCTGGCCATCGCCGGCCCGCAACCAGTCCTGGAATTCGTCCCACCGGGCGATCGCGATCTTTTGCGTGAAGATCGCCCCCATGCTGGCGCGCACCGCTTCGACCGAAAAAGGATCGGCGCAGTCGTCAAGCAGGATCAGCCCGCCGGCACCGACGGCATCGCCCGTTCGCAGCATCGTTCCGAGGTTGCCCGGGTCGCGCAGGGCCTGTGCCACCAGCCAGATCGGGGCCGAAGCGCGGTCTAGATTGGCAATGCGCGTGTCGAACTCGGCGAAGACGCCAGCGACGGCCTGCGGATTGTCCTTGCCGGTGACCTTGGCGAGAATTTCCTCGTCCATTTCGACGATATCGCCGCCAGCCTCCGCGACAGCCTGTTCGAGCGCATCGAGAAGAGGGTGTGGTTCGCGGCCGATAGCCATGACGAGCATCTCCGGCACGATGCCGCATTCGCGGGCATCGGTCAGAAGGCGCAGGCCCTCGGCCAGGAAGCGCTGCTCCCGCTTGCGGTGCTTCTTCTCGCGCAGAGAGCGCAGGAATTTGACCAGCGGGTTGGAGAATCCGGTAATGGTGCGGCGGTAGACCGCGCGGTCGGAAGGCGTCATTCTTCGCCGAAACCGTCACGCACGAGCGTGGCGAGGACCGCAAGCGCATCCTGCGCGCCTTCGCCCTGGCAGGCGATCTCGATGCTGTCGCCCTTGGCGGCACCGAGCATCATCAGCCCGAGAATGGAATTGCCGGCCGCTTCGGTCCCGTCCTTGCCGACGGTGACCAGCACGGATTCCGGCAGTTCGGCGACGTGGTTGACGAACTTGGCACTGGCGCGGGCATGAAGGCCGCGCTTGTTGACGATCAGCACCGTCTCACGCGCAGCGCTCATGCGGCGTCCTGCCCGAGGTATTCGCTGGCGATCGTGATGTAGTTACGCCCGGCATCGCGCGCGGCTGCGGCAGCGTCGCGCACGGACATGCAGGCACGCGCCTTGGCGAGGCGAATCAGCATGGGCAGGTTGATTCCGGCGATCACTTCGACTTTGCCGGCCTGCATCAGCGAGATCGCGAGATTCGAGGGCGTGCCGCCGAACAGGTCGGTGAGGATGATGACGCCTTCGCCGCTGTCGACGGCTGTGATCGCTTCGGCAATCTCGCTGCGACGGCGCTCCATGTCGTCGTTGGGACCGATGCAGACGGTGGCGACCGCGGACTGGTCACCGACGACGTGCTCCATCGCGTGTACGAATTCCTCGGCAAGATTGCCGTGAGTGACCAGGATCATGCCGATCATGCTGGGGTTAGGCTCCGAATTTCCTGCGAATGCGACCGGGTTATATAATCTTCTTTCACGCCACCGGACCCCTTCGAGAATTTCCCCCCTCGAGCAGATCAGCAGCCCGCGAGCCCAGGTTGCGATGCAACAATGTGGGCGAAAAACCCGCTTCGCGCAAGGCCGCTGCCATCTGCTCGGCGGTAAAAACGGAGCGGTGTCGCCCTCCGGTACACCCGAAGGCAATGTGGAGATAGGCCTTGCCCTGGGCGCGATACCGCGGAAGCAGGAGCAGCAGAAGGTCGCGAATCCGCGCAAATGCTTCGTCGAAAGCAGGGTCTTTGCGGATATAGTCGCCCACCGGGGCGTCCTGTCCGGTCATCGGGCGTAACTCCGAATCCCAGTGCGGGTTCTCCACGAAGCGCATGTCGAAGACGAAGTCGGCCAGCGGGGGCATTCCGCGTGAGAAGCCGAAGCTGGACACCGTGATCGTCAGGTCTTCCGGCTCGTCAGTGGCGAACCGCTCGCGAATCGCGCGTTGCAGGTCGTTAGACGTGAACTCCGTGGTTTCTATCAGGATGTCGGCCCAGCGGCGCAGCGGCGCCAGCAGTTCGCGCTCGGCCCGAATGCCGCTGTCCACCGGTGCGTCGGCCGCCAGGACATGGCGCCGGCGGGTCTCGTTGAAGCGGCGCTCCAGCTCCTTGCTCGAACAGTCGAGGAACAGCGTGGTGACTTCCAGATCCGCGCGTTCGCCCAGCGCTTTGACCTGTGCGATGACCCGCTCCGGATTGAAACCGCGGGTACGGCAATCGAAGCCGATCGCGAGCGGCGATGGGTCGTCCGAGGGTTTGCCCTCGATCATGCGCTCCAGCAGACGGACCGGGAAATTGTCGATGATTTCCCAGCCGAGATCCTCCAGCACCCGCAGGACCGTGGTCTTGCCGGCACCGAGCATGCCGGTCACCAGCAACACTTTCTGTCGGCGGGCGGGCTGAGTCGGGTCGAGAGGGGCCGGGGAAGCCGCTCCGGGGGGGAGATCGTCCTGCATCCGGGGCTGTTTGCGCCCCGGCGCGGGGAAAGAAAAGGGGCGATCTTACAGGTTTGTCACCCGGTGAGACCATAATGCAACAACGCCAGCTCAACCTTCAGCGCCAGGGGCCCGGCATCGGGCCAAAGGCGCAGCGCAGGTATGGCGATGCCGCCGAGGTCGATGGTATCCGCTGCTTCGATGAAACGCGGCGCGGCGGGGTCGAGCGTGACCAGCAGGGCCACCGGCGCCTCGTCGGCGCAGGGGAAGGGCAGAATGCCGAGATTGCGCACTTCCACCAGGCCCCGCGTGTGGGGGTGCGGCCGCGCCCAGAGGCGGCCGCTTGCCGCTTGCAGCAGAATGCCGTCGTCCCCCACCAGACGGGCGCCGCGGTCGATGAGCGCGAGGGCCAGGCCAGACTTGCCCGTGCCCGATGGCCCTTCGATCAGCACTGCGCGGTCCCCGATGGCGACGCAGGTGGACTGCCGGGCGAAAGGCGCGGTCATCTTCATTCCCCCTGCCACGCGGGCAGCGAAAGGAGCAGCCGTGCGCCATGCGTGCCGTCCGTGCGGTCCGTGGCGCGCAGCTTGCCGTAATGCGCCTCCACGATGGTGCGGGCGATGGCCAGGCCCAGGCCCGAATGCTTGCCGAACTCCTCGCTGTTCGGCCGCAGCGAATGGAAGCGTTCGAAGATGCGCTCGCGGGCGGCTTCCGGGATGCCGGGGCCGTGGTCGGACACGGAGAGAGTGACGCGGCCCTCGCTGCGGCCCACCGCGACTTCGATCGGCGTGCCGCCCGGCGAAAAGGAGATGGCGTTGTCGAGCAGGTTCTGGAGCACGCGTTCCAGCCGCGACGCGTCGCCGGGAACCAGGAGGTCGCCGTCGGCCTCGCGGATGATGCGGACCGGGCAGGCGCCGTTGACGCCGCGCTGCTCACGCTCCGCGACGAGCGCGCGGACGAGGCGGAGCATGTCGACCGGCTCGAACGTCGTGCGGCTGAGCTCCGCATCGATGCGGCTGGCATCGGCGATTTCGGTGACGAGGAAATCGATCCGCCGCACGTCGTCCTTGGCGATGCCGATCAACTGGCGCCGCAAGGAAGGCTCATCGACGCGGTCGAGATTCTCGAGCGCGCTGCGCAGGCTGGTGAGGGGGTTTTTCAGTTCGTGGGCGACATCGGCCGCGAAGCTCTCCACCGCGTCGATGCGCTGGCGCAGGGCGCCGCTCATGTCCGAGATCGCGCGGGCCAGCAGGCCGATCTCGTCGCGGCGGTCGGGCAGGCGCGGCACGATCACGCTGCGGTCGCGGCCGAGCCGCACGCGCACGGCGGAGCGGACCAGCTTGCGGAGCGGCTCGACGATGGTGCGCGCCAGGAACAGCGAGAGCAGGATCGAAACGGTGAGCGCAGCGCCGACGATGATGGCGAGCGTCTGGCGGGCCATGCGCACGTTTTCGGTAATGTCGCGCGCGTTGCGGGTGACGAGCAGCGCCTCTCCGCGGTGCCCGACCGGGGTTGCGGCGATGATCACCGGTGTACGGTCTGGCGCGGCCTTGTGGCTGACTTCGGTGCGTCCGCTGGCAAGAGCAGCAGCCACTTCCGGCCAGGCGGAGGCGCCGGCGCCGGGCGCATCGTGGTAATCGGCGACCGGCGGTGAGCCGAGGACCCAGTCCATGCCCTTGTCCAGCGCGCGGGCGGCATCCTGGAACCAGGGCTCCGTGGCGGGATCGATGAGGGTGTAGGAGGGCCTGGCCAGCGTGAAGCTGTCTGCCGCGAGCTTGCCGTTGCGGTCGAACAGGCGCAGGCGCAAGGCCTGGCCGGAGCCGATGCGGGCGATCAGGTCGCGGCGGCGTTCGGCCTGTTCGCCGTTCAGCGTGATGGCGACGACTTCGGCTTCCGCGCGGGCCAGGCGGAAGCGTTCGTCCAGCAATTCGCGGCGGTAGCTGTCGATGTAGAACAGGCTGCCCGCCAGCAGGGCCAGGGCGATCACGTTCACGGCGAGGATGCGCGCCGTCAGGGAGACGCGCCAGGACAGGCCGAGCCTGACCGGCAGAGGGGCCTTGCGCCGCTTGCGGGTGGGGCTGGACATCACGGCCGGGCGGAGGGGTGCAGAGGCGCGGGCGGGTTGGCGAGGGGCCGGAGGCGGCGGTGCGGTTCAGCCATCGGTGAACGAATAGCCGGCGCCGTAGAGCGTATCGATGGCCGAGAATTCGGGGTCGACCCCGCGGAACTTGCGGCGCAGGCGCTTGATATGGCTGTCGATCGTGCGGTCGTCGACGTAGACGTCCTCGCTATAGGCGGCATCCATCAGCTGGTTGCGGCTTTTCACGACGCCGGGCCGCAAGGCGAGCGCTTCCAGGATCAGGAACTCGGTAACGGTCAGCGAGACCGGTTCGCCATTCCAGGTCACCTGATGGCGCGCGGGGTCGAGGCTGAGGCGGCCGCGTGTCACCGGGTCGGGCAGGTTTTCCTGCACGGTCTCCTCGCTGGACGTCTTCGCCAGTTCGCTGCGGCGAAGGATCGCGCGAATGCGGGCGATCAGCAGGCGCTGGCTGAACGGCTTGGTGATGTAGTCGTCCGCGCCCATCGCCAGGCCGAGCGCCTCGTCGGGTTCCTCGTCCTTGGAGGTCAGGAAGATCACCGGCAGGCTGGACTGTTCGCGCAGCGCCTGGAGCAAGTGCAGCCCGTCCATGCGCGGCATCTTGATGTCGAAGATGGCCAGGTCCGGCGGATTCTCCAGCAGTGCCTTCAGCGCCGTTTCGCCATCGGTATAGAGGCGCGTGGCGAAGCCTTCGGCCTGGAGACCTATCGACACGGTGGTCAGGATGTTGCGGTCGTCGTCCACCAGCGCGATCGATTGCTGGCGGACGGGCGCCGGCAGGGTCTCTTCGGGGGAAGGGCTGCCCGTGGCGGGGGAGCCGGCCGGGCCTGGCGTGGAAGATGCCGTGGATTCAACCATGGATTGCGCTGCGTTCCTTCCGTGCAATCGAACGCCGTGACTAGCGGCTGCCGGCCTGGCCGTCCACGCCTTTGCGATTCGTCCCGAATTTGCCCCGGAATGGTCGAGGTGCATTCGTCCTACCTCCCCCGCTCCATTTATTTTTGCAAAAATTTGACGGAAAAGGGGCTGGGCGAATAATCGCCAGCCGATTCTTGCGCAAAAATGTCGGGGCGTGCCCGGTTCCCGCCGGTCCCGCCTTAAATGGAGGAGATGACATTGGCCGCTTCCCTTAACTATCCGCTCGCCAGTCAAGGCATAGAAACAGGCGCGAAAGTGCTCGCGAACCTCGGCACCGCGCCGTTGATCGAGCAAGCCGTCAAGAATGGCGAGGGCATGCTCGCTGCGGACGGTCCGTTCGTCGTGGCGACAGGCAAGCACACCGGGCGCTCGGCCAAGGACAAGTTCATCGTCAAGGACGCCGAGACCGAAAATACGGTCTGGTGGGGCAAGACCAATGTGCCGATGACGCCGGAACATTTCGCCGCGCTCAAGGCCGATTTTCTGGCCGCCGTGTCCGAGAAGGATCAGCTCTACGTGGCCGACCTGTTCGGCGGCTCGCAGCCGGAACACCGCGTGAAAGTGCGGGTGATCAATGAGTTCGCCTGGCACAACCTGTTCATCCGCACGCTGCTGGTGCGCCCGTCCGAGACGGAGCTGGAAAGCTTCGTGCCCGAATACACCATTATCGACCTGCCGAGCTTCCGCGCCGATCCCGAGCGCCATGGTTCGCGCAGCGAGACGGTGATCGCGGTCAATTTCAGCGAGAAGCTGATCCTCATCGGCGGCACGTCCTATGCAGGCGAAATGAAGAAGTCGGTCTTCGGCATCCTCAACTACCTGCTGCCGACCAAGGGCGTGATGCCGATGCACTGCTCGGCGAATATCGGTCCCGAGGGCGATACCGCCGTGTTCTTCGGTCTTTCCGGCACCGGCAAGACCACGCTTTCGGCCGATGCCTCGCGCACCCTGATCGGTGACGACGAGCATGGCTGGTCCGATACCGCCGTGTTCAACTTCGAAGGCGGCTGCTACGCCAAGATGATCCGTCTCTCGGCCGAAGCCGAGCCGGAAATCTTCGCCACCACTAAGCGCTTCGGCACGGTGCTGGAAAACGTGGTGATCGATCCGGAGACGCGCCAGATCGACCTCGACGACAACAGCCTGGCCGAAAACAGCCGCGGATCCTACCCGATCGACTTCATTCCGAACTGCTCGGAGAAGAACCTCGGCCCGGTTCCGAAGAACATCATCTTCCTGACCGCCGATGCCTACGGCGTGCTGCCGCCGATCGCGCGGCTCACCCCGGACCAGGCGATGTACCACTTCCTCTCGGGATATACCGCGCGCGTTGCCGGCACCGAGATCGGCGTGACCGAACCGGAAGCGACGTTCTCCACCTGCTTCGGCGCACCGTTCATGCCGCGCCATCCCTCGGTCTACGGCAATCTCCTCAAGGAGCGCATCGCCAAGGGCGGCGTGAAGTGCTGGCTGGTGAACACCGGCTGGTCGGGCGGCATGGCGACGATGGAAGGCATCAAGCGCATGCCGATCAAGGCCACCCGCGCCCTGCTCAATGCCGCGCTCGACGGCAGCCTCAACAATGCCGAGTTCAAGGAAGATCCGAACTTCGGCTTCGAGGTTCCGGTGGCGGTTCCGGGAGTCGACAGCAAGCTGCTCGACCCGCGCGGCGCCTGGGCCGACGGCGATGCCTATGACAAGACGGCGCAGACGCTGGTGCGCCAGTTCATCGAAAACTTCGCCCAGTTCGAAGAGCATGTCGATGAAGGCGTGCGCAAGGCGGCGCCGGTCGCGGCCTGATCTTGGACAATCCTGCTTCGAAAGCGCTTGGTTCTACGTGAATCAGGCATTCCGGCTTGAAATAAACAGGGGGCCTCGGAACTTCGGTTTCGAGGCCCTTGTTTTGTCATCAAGACAGTGCATCCTCCTCTTCCCCCTCTCTCCAGGAGAAAGACCATGGGACTTTTCGACGGCATCCTTGGACAAGTCAGCGACCACCCCGACATCGCGAACCTCGCCTCCAAGCTCGGCATCGAGCCGGCGCAGGCTGAAAAGGCGATTGCCGCGCTCGGACTGGCGCATCAGGAAGAGGGCGACACGGCGCAGCTGGCCGCGCAGAAGACCGGTCTCGGCGTCGGCACGATCCAGCAGGTGATCGCGGCCATCGGCGGCGAAGGCTCGCTGGGTCAGTTCGCCAGCCTGGTCGGCAGCGACCCTTCGAAGTTCACTGCGTTCCTCGACAAGGACGGGGACGGCAGCGTGATCGACGACCTGACCGACATGGCCAAGGGCTTCTTCGGCAAGAAGTAAGCGAACGGCCCAACTCGTGAATTATCGTCGTCCCGGATCCGATCCGGGACGACGTTACCATCAACCGGCCTTGCCGGTGGCGATATAGCTGTCGATATTCTTCGCCAGCACGTCCAGCGGCACATTGCCGCCGTCGACCACGGCCTGGTCGAAATCGCGCAAGTCGTAGCGGGTGCCGAGCGCCGCCTGGGCGCGGCTGCGCTGCCGATTGATCTCGGAGTGACCCATCTTGTAACCGCAGGCCTGGCCCGGCCAGGAGCAGTAGCGGTCCACTTCGTTGGCCACTTCCTCGCGCTTGTTGCCGTTCTTCTCCATGAAGAAGCGCACGGCCTCTTCCCGGCTCCAGCCCTTGGAATGGAGGCCGGTGTCGACGACCATGCGGCAGGCACGAAACGCGATCGACTGGAGATAGCCCAGCTGGCCGACCGGATCGTCGGCATAGGCGCCAAGCTCGTCGGCCAATTGCTCGCCGTAGAGCGCCCAGCCTTCCGAATAGGCGTTGAAGGCCAGGATCGAGCGGATCAGCGGCAGGCGGTTGGCATATTCGCCCTGCCAGACGTGGCCCGGGATCGCTTCATGGTGGACCAGAGTGGGCAGGTCGTACTTGCGGTGCAGGTCCGTGGTGCGCAAGTTGATCCACATCTTGCCCGGCACCGAGCCGTCGATCGAGCCGGCGCCGCCGTAAGCGGTCGGCGCGCCGGGTTCCTCGGCCAGCGGCAGGCGCCGCACTTCGACATTGCCCTTCACCGGATCGCGGAAGGCGCGCGGCATCTGGGCGCGGATCCAGTCGATGCGGTGGCGGATGAAGGCCATGATCTCGGTGCGGCCGGGATCGCCCTCGGGGAACATGAAGCGCTTGTCGGTGCCGAGCGCGGTCATCCGCTCGCCCACGGTGCCGGTGGTATAGCCCAGCTTCTGAAGGATCGGGTCCATGCGGGCATGGAGCGCGGCCAGTTCCTCAAGCCCGCGCTGGTGGATCTCCGCGGCGGGCACCGTGGTGGTCGTGCTGGCGCGCAGGGCCCAGGCGTAGAATTCCGCGCCATGAGGACGCTCGCGCATGCCCGGGTCGCCCTTGGCTACACCGCGCTGGCGCTTCAGTTCGGCGAGCTGGCGCTCCAGCGCGGGCACGACTTCGGCGGAAACGATGGGCTTCGCACGGCCCTCCCAGTTGCCGGGGATGGTCTTGGTGCGATCGACCAGCGAACTGACGAGGCCGCCGCCGTTGTTGCGGGCATCTTCGAGAGTGCTGGTCATCTGCGCGATGGCGCGGTCCAGCAGGAAGTCCGGCGGGACGAGGCCCTGGTCGGTGGCCTTGCGCATGCGCTCCAGCTCTCCGTCGAGCTGGTTGTCGAACTGCGACAGGCGCGAGATGTAGGCTTCCGCATCGGCGGCGGACTTCACGGGATGGTCGGCATCGAGGAACTTGGGCGTGTCGAGATAGGCGCCCACGTTCTGGATCACGACATAGGGCGTGTTGCGCCAGCCGCCCACGGCGACATCGCCATAGGGCTGCGCAAAACCGTCGAGCGAGGTCTTGTAAGCGCTGCGCACCACGGCAAGGCTGGTCTGCGTCGCATGGTCCAGGCCGGACACCGGGAATGCCTCCACGCGGGCGAGGTCTTCGCGCAAGGTCCTGGCGAGCGCGGCCTTGCCCGCGAAGGAGCGGTCCTCGGCCTTGGAGCGCAAGGCGGCATGGGCGCCCACGTCGATGCCCAGGCCGGTTGCGCCTTCCGGATTGTGCTCCAGCAGTCTCCAGGCGATCGAATCGAGCAGGGCGGCTGCGTCCTGCGGCTTGGCCGCCGCGGCGCGGGCGACGCCGGGCAGGGCGATGCCGGCAGTTCCGGCGGCGAGGAGTTGGAGCGTGGTGCGCCGCGAGAGTGCTGCGGCCGTCATGTCAGGGTTCTTCATGGCCGCGAAATCTGGCGGCGACGTTCCCGCCTGTCAAACCCGCTCGCGCCGGCCAGGCGAGTGCGTTAGGGGATAAGCCATGGACTTCGCCCTATCTCTCATGATCCTGACCATCGTTCTGCTCGTGTTGGGAGCCGTCGCGCTCTTTCGGCGCGGGGGCTACCGCAAGCAAGCCGCTTTGATGCTGGTGCTGGCGGGCGTGTTGACCGTGAACGTCGCGATCTGGACCTTGCCGAACTCGCAGGGCGACACGCTGGCCAAGGCTGGGGATACGAAAAAGGCGTCGGAGTGACTCCAACGCCTTTTTCACCCTGAAGGGCCTGGTTCCTCGGCCCTAGGAACCCGTCACTTGATCGGGCAATCCGGTGCCAGACGCATGTCGAGGTAATTGTCGACCGACCGCATCAGGTCGTCCATCTCGTTCTCGAAGAAATGGTTCGCGCGCGGGATCTCGTCGTGGTGGATCGTGATGTGCTTCTGGGTGCGAAGCTTGTCGACCAGCTTCTGTACGGCGTTCGGCGTCACCACCGTATCTGCCGCGCCCTGAATCAGGATGCCCGATGCGGGGCAGGGGGCGAGGAACGAGAAGTCGTACATGTTGGCCGGCGGGGCAACCGAGATGAAGCCGCGGATTTCCGGACGGCGCATCAAGAGCTGCATGCCGATCAGCGCGCCGAACGAGTAGCCGGCGATCCAGGTGGTCGAGGCTTCGGGGTGGATTGACTGCACCCAGTCAAGCGCGGCGGCGGCGTCGGAAAGCTCGCCCACGCCGTTGTCGAAGCTGCCCTGGCTGCGGCCGACGCCGCGGAAGTTGAAGCGCAGCGTCGCGAAGCCGCGATTCACGAAAGTCTTGTAGAGGTGCTGCGTGATGCGGTCGTTCATCGTGCCGCCGGCCTGGGGGTGCGGGTGAAGGATCATCGCCACGGGCGCGCGCGGACGCGGCGCCGGCTGGAAGCGGCCTTCGAGGCGGCCTTCGGGTCCGGGGAAGATGACTGCGGGCATAAGTTTCGCGAACCTGACCTGTTGAAACTCCCGCGAAAACGGCGGCGAATTTCTCGCCAGCCATCGCGGGAGTGGAAAAAGGGAAGATCGCTATATAGAAACCTTCGCTCCAAAAACAACTTTTCAAGCGATGTCAGCCCAACAGATCTATCTCGACCATGCGGCGACCACGCCGCTCCTGCCTCAGGCCCGCGAGGCGTGGCTGGAAGGGGCGGCGCTCTGGGCCAACCCGTCCAGCCCGCACAAACAGGGCCGCGCCGCTCGCGCCAGCCTGGAGGACGCGCGCGAGCGGGTGAAGAAAGCGCTCGGCTGGCAGGGCGAAGTGATCTTCACGTCCGGGGCGAGCGAAGCGCTGGCGATCGGTCTCGGCCGGGCCAGGGCGGAGCGGCGGCTGGTCTCGGCCGTGGAGCACGATGCGGTGTTCCGCGCCGCGCCGGACGCGCAGGAACTGCCCATGCGGGAGGGTGAAATCGATAGCGATGCCCTGGCAAGGGCTCTGGCCATGCCTGGCCGGGCGGTCGTGGCGGTGCAGTCGATCAATTCGGAGACCGGCACCGTTCTCCTGCCTTACGCTCGCAATCCGCTGGTGGAGCAAGTGCGCGCCGCGGGAGGGCTGGTCCTGGCGGACTGTTCACAGTCGGCCGGCAAGGCGGCGCTGCCCGATGCGGACATGATCGTGCTTTCGGCGCACAAGCTGGGCGGCCCCATCGGCATAGGCGCCTTGCTCGTCAAGGATTTCGCCATGCTCGCACCGAGCGGCGGGCAGGAGCGCGGCTACCGCGCGGGGACCGAGAACCTGCCGGGGGCTCTCGGCTTCGCGGCGGCCCTGGAAGCGATGGGGCTGGAGGGTTGGGCGACCACGGCGGAGCAGCGCCTCGATTTCAGGGCGGCGTTGTCCCGGTATGGCGAAGTGCTCCAGCCGGGCATGCAGTGCTCGCACATCTTTGCCGTGGCCGCGCCGCGTCTGGCGGCGACGGCCATGCTGATCCGCATGGACGCGGCCGGTTTCGCGATCTCGGCCGGAAGCGCGTGCTCGTCCGGTACGCTCAAGCAGAGCAGGGTGCTCAAGGGTTTCGGCATCGACGAGGATCTGGCCCGGCGCACCGTGCGCGTCAGCCTTGGCTGGAACACCACGCCCGCCGATCTGGACGCCTTTGCCGAGGCCTGGTCGAAGGTGAATGCGTGATCTACCTCGACTATCAGGCCACCACTCCGCTCGCCCCCGAAGCGCGGGAGGCGATGCTGCCCTGGCTCGGCGGGCCGGAGGGCATGGGTTTCGCCAACCCGCATAGCCCGCACCGTCCAGGCCGAGCCGCTGCCGCCATAGTCGAATTGGCGCGCGAGCAGGTGGCTGCGCTGCTGCCGCCCGGTGGGCGGGTGATCTTCACTTCGGGAGCCACGGAAGCTCTCAATCTCGCCCTGGCGGGAAGCCGCAGCACGCGACTGGCCGTTTCGGCCATCGAACATGCCGCCGTTCTCGATAGCGCGCGGGCGATCGATGCGGCGGTCTCGATCCTGCCGGTGAGCGCGCAAGGGCTGGTCGATCCTGCGCGGCCGATCCCGACGGGGACCGGCCTTGTCGCGGTGATGCAGGTCAACAACGAGATCGGCACGGTCCAGCCGGTGGAGGCGCTTGCCGAGGCCGCCCATGCGGCCGGGGCGCTGTTCCTTTGCGATGCCGTACAGGGTGCCGGAAAGCTGGCCCCGCCGGTCGGCGCCGACATGATCGCGATCTCGGCGCACAAGCTCTACGGCCCCAAGGGAATCGGCGCGCTCTGGGTGCGGGACGGCGTGGCGCTTGCTCCGCTGATCCATGGCGGCGGACAGGAGCAGGGCCTGCGTTCCGGTACCCTCAGCCCGGCCCTCTGTGCCGGTTTCGGGGCTGCGGCGACCATCGCGGCCGCGCGGATGGAGGAGGATGCCCGGACCGTCGATGCCCTGTGGAACGCCGCGCGCGATATCCTCTCGCGCTGGACGCTCAACGGGTCGCCCGAACATCGCTGGCGCGGAAACCTCAACCTGCGGCTGCCGGGGCTGGATGTCGCCCGGCTGATGTCGGACGTTCGGAACGTGGCCTTTTCCGCCGGTTCCGCCTGCGCCAGCGGTTCGGGACGGCCGAGCCACGTCCTCAAGGCGATCGGACTGTCCGATTCAGAAGCCAAAGCCTCTATCCGTCTGGGATTCGGGCGATATAGTGACCTTGGGGAGCTTGTGGATGCCTGCGAACGAATAGAAGCCGCAGCGGCGGTGCAGGGAGTCTGAATTGCTGAACGTGAGGTTCTTGACCGCGGAAGGAAAACTCGTCCTGGCGGAAGCCGAGACGGGAGACGTGCTTCTGCGCGTGGCGCAAGGCGCCGGCATGCCGCTGGAAGGAACCTGCGAGGGGCAGATGGCCTGCTCTACCTGCCATGTGATCGTGGCGCCCGACTGGTTCGACAAGCTCGAACCCGCCTCCATGGACGAGGAGGATATGCTGGACCTTGCTGCCGGTGTGGCGCGAACCAGCCGGTTGTCCTGCCAGATCGAGCTCACCGACGCGATGGACGGCCTGGAAGTGCGTATTCCGGGCCTTGCGCGGGATATGCAGATAGACTGAGAGGTCTGGCTTGTCGTCCCGGATCAGATCCGGGACGACGATCCGGGACGACAAAGGGTCAAGCGTCCGCTGCCGCTTCCTGCACGGCCTCGATCACCGCCTTGGAAAATGCGGGAATGTCGTCCGGCTTGCGGCTGGTGATGAGCAGGCCATCCACGGCGACCTCCTGGTCCACCACGTTCGCGCCGGCATTGCGCAAGTCCGTGCGGATGGAAGGCCAGCCGGTCACCGTCTTGCCGCGCACGGCGTCGGCTTCCACCAGGAGCCACGGGCCGTGGCAGATCGCCGCGACCGGCTTGCCCGCGGCCAGGAAGTCCCGCACGAGCTGGACCGCTTCCGGCTTGGTGCGCAGGACGTCCGGGTTCATCTGACCGCCCGGCAGCACGAGGGCGTCGAAGTCCCCCGCGCTGACGGAGTCGAGCGCGGCGTCGACCTTGACGCTGTCGCCCCAGTCGGTGTGCTGCCAGCCCTTGATCTCGCCGCTTTCGGGGCTGGCGATCACGGTTTCGATGCCGGCCTGGTTCAGCGCATCGCGCGGGCCGGTGAGTTCGGATTGCTCGAAACCGTTGGTGGCGACGATGAGCACGCGCTTGGTCATGGAAAATTCTCCAGTGTCTAGGGTTTGCAAAAGGAATGAACGGCGGAAAACTTCCGTTCCGGTGGTTCCGCTCGGCTCGCCGCGTTGCTAGGCCTGCTGGTCATGGTGACCACGACCGACGAAGACTCCGATCCCTTCGACGCCATCGTCGATGCGCCCTTCGATGCTGCGCTTTCCGAGCGCTACCTCGTCTACGCATTGTCCACGATTACAGCGCGTTCGCTGCCGGACTTGCGGGACGGGCTGAAGCCGGTCCACCGCCGCCTGCTCTGGGCGATGCGGCAGCTGAAGCTCGACCCGGCCAGTGCCTACAAGAAATCCGCCCGCGTGGTCGGCGACGTCATCGGTAAGTATCACCCGCATGGCGATGCCTCGGTCTACGATGCCATGGTCCGCCTCGCGCAGGACTTCTCGCTGCGCTATCCGCTGGTGCAGGGGCAGGGCAACTTCGGCAATATCGACGGCGATAACGCGGCAGCCTATCGCTACACCGAAGCGCGCCTGACGCGCACGGCAATCCACCTCATGTCCGGCCTGGACGAGGGCACTGTCGATTTCGTCCCCACCTACAATGGTGAGGAAAGCGAGCCGGAAATCTTCCCCGGCATGTTCCCGAACCTCCTGGCGAACGGTTCCACCGGCATTGCCGTGGGCATGGCGACCTCCATCCCCAGCCATAACGTCGCCGAAATCATCGATGCCACGATGATGCTGATCGACAATCCCCATGCCGAGCACGACCAGCTCATGCAGGTCTTCCACGGACCGGACTTCGCGACCGGCGGCATGGTGGTCGACAGCCCGGAGGCGATCAGCCACGCCTACGCGACCGGCAAGGGCGCCTTTCGCGTGCGCGGGCGTTTCTCCTGCGGCAAGGACGAGGCGGGCAACTGGGAGGAAACCGGGGTCGAGAAACTCGGCAGCGGCCAGTGGCAGCTGGTCATTTCCGAAATCCCCTACATGCTGGCCAAGGGCAAGCTGATCGAGCAGGTCGCCCAGCTCATCGCCGACCGCAAGCTGCCGATCCTCGAAGACATTCGCGACGAGAGCGACGAGCAGATCCGCATCGTCTTCGTGCCCAAGAGCCGCAATGTCGATCCGGAACTGCTGAAGGAAAGCCTCTACCGGCTGACCGATCTGGAGAGCCGCTTCTCGCTCAACCTCAACGTGCTGGATTCGCACCGCACGCCGGGGGTACTGGGGCTGAAGCTGCTCCTGTCGGAATGGGTCTACAGCCAGATCGACATCCTGCTGCGCCGCACCCGGCACCGGCTGGAAAAGATCGCCTCGCGGCTGGAGCTGGTGGCGGGCTACATCATCGCCTACCTCAATCTCGACCGGATCATCGAGATCATCCGTACCGAGGATGAGCCCAAGCCGGTGATGATGGCCGAGTTCGAGCTGACCGACCGTCAGGCCGAAGCCATCCTCAACATGCGCCTGCGTTCCTTGCGCAAGCTGGAGGAAATGGAGCTGCGCAAGGAGCACGCGGACCTGCTCAAGGAGCAGGACGACCTCAACAAGCTGCTCGAAAGCCCGGCCCGCCAGCGCACCCGCCTGAAGCGCGACCTGATGAACTTGCGCAAGGACTACGCCGAGGACACCGCTCTCGGCCGCCGTCGCACCACGATCGCGCAGGCCACGCCGACGGTGGAATTCTCGATGGACGCCATGATCGAGAAGGAGCCGGTGACGGTGATCCTCTCGGCCAAGGGATGGATCCGCGCGGCCAGGGGGCATGTGCCCCTCGGTCAGGATGCGAAGGGCGGCGACTTCAAGTTCAAGGAAGGCGACGGCCCGGCTTTCGCCTTCCATGCGCAGACCACCGACAAGATCCTGATCGCGGCGGACAACGGGCGCTTCTACACGCTGGGCGCGGACAAGCTGCCCGGCGCGCGCGGCTTTGGCGAGCCGATCCGCACCATGGTCGACATCGATGCCGATGCGCATCTGGTGGCGGCACTGCCTTACAAGCCCAAGGCGCAGCTGCTGCTGGCCTCCAACGTCGGGCGCGGCTTTGCCGCCGAGGCGGACGAATTGCTGGCGGAGACCCGCAAGGGCCGCGCCGTCATGTCCACCAAGCCGGGTGTGCAACTGGCCTTCGTTCGCGAGATCCCGGCGGAGCACGATCACGTTGCGGTCGTCGGTGACAATCGCAAGCTGGTGATCTTCAGCCTCGAGGAGCTGCCGGTCATGGCCAAGGGGCAGGGGGTCACGCTGCAGCGCTACCGCGATGGCGGACTTTCCGACATCATCACGCTCAAGCTGGAGGATGGCCTTTCCTGGACCATGGGCGGCGAAACCGGCCGCACCCGGACCGAGAAGGACATGGTCATGTGGAAGGTCGCACGCGGCGCCGCAGGCCGCCTGCCGCCGGTCGGCTTCCCGCGCGACAACAAGTTCCAGGGGTGATTCGAACCGCGTCGCCCGGACTCGATCCGGGGCGACGTGGTTTCTTAGCTTGCGGGCTGCGGGTGATGGGGGACGAGGATGAGCGTCCGGCCTTCTACGCGCCAGCTTGCCAGCCGCGAGAGCAGGTTCATGCCGATGACGTTCTGGTCCTCCAGACCCGGCGCCACGACCACGTCCAGCTGCCGCGCGACGACGCTGCCAAAGCGCAGTTCGTCCGCCGTGCCCAGCTCCGCCGCGACCGTGCCGTTGGCCGTGCGCATGGCGATGTTCTGACGCAGCGGCTGCGCGCGGACTTCGGCGCTGTTGGCCAGGCGCGGGGAGATCGCGGTCAGCGTCGCGCCGGTGTCGACCAGGAAATCGCCTTCGACCCCGTTGATCGTGGCATGGACCCAGAAGTGACCGTCCCGCGCCATCGGCACGCGGGTTTCGCCGCCGCTCACGCTCTGGCGGGACAGGCCCAGCTCCGGCAGTTCTATTCCAGGTAGGGCGAAGTCCGTACCGCTGGTAAGGCGCGTCGCTTGCGCCACGGTCAGCAGCAGGGCGGCCACCAGTCCCAGGTTGCCGAGCCCGCGTACAAAGCCGCCCAGCAACGGCAAGGGGCCGCGCAGCAGTCCGCCCAGCACGGTGACGAAGATCGCCGCCAATGCCAGGGCCAGCAGCGGCTGACCGGCGAGGAAAGACAGGAGCTGAGGAAAGTCCATCAGCAGGTCATAACAGGAACATCCTGTCGGAATGCTGACAGGATCACGATTTGGGCGAGGAGGAGGCCGAGGGTGTGTGCGGGGCCGCCGCGCGAGGCACCAGGATCAGGCGGCCGTTTTCCACCCGCCAGGCGGCAAGCTGGGAGAGCAGGTTCATGCCGATGACGTTGGTTTCCACCTCGTTGTCCGGCCCGATGGCGACGGGCAAGGCATGCGCCTCGATCGAACCGAACGCCAGCGAGGCGGCACTGGCCATGCGGGCGACGATGGTGCCGTTGGCGGTTTCCAGCATGACGCCCTGGTCGTCGCCATCGGGCTGGATCCCCGCGCGTTCGGCCACCGATTTCGAGATGCCGGTGTAGGTTGCGCCGGTGTCGATCAGGAAATCCACGGGCTCGCCATTGAGCCTGGCCTGGATCCAGTAATGCCCGTCAGCACGAAGCGGGATCACCGTCTCGCCGCCCTCGACCGAAGGCGGGCGCGTCTCGTCCAGCCAGAGCGCGGCTTCGGAGCGGGTGTTGTGAAGCGCGACTTGCGTCACGGTCAGCAGCAGCGCGGCGACCAGTCCGAGGTGCGAAAGGTTGCGTAGCGACTGGCCCAGCCGCGGTCGGCGGCCGGCGAGCATCCCGGCCAGCACCGCGACGAGAATGGCCAGGATGGTCAGCGCCAGCAGCGGCTTGGCATAGAACAGATCGGTCAGCTGCCCGAGGTTCACGAGCTTTGGCCGGCAAGTTCGGCATCGAGCAAAGCGGAAACCCGTGCTTCGTCCGGGAAGCCTTCCGCGATCCAGCGATCCTCGACCCGGCGCAGCAGGCGCGCCACTTCGGGGCCGGCGCCGACACCGCGCGCGACGATCTGGCCGCCCTTCAGAGGAAAGGCCGGTATGTCCCAGTCCCGCAGCGCAGCCGTGTCCGCGCCTGCGATCAGGAAGCGATCGAGCGCGCCTTCGATGCCCAGGCGATAGGCGAGCGCGCGGGGCTCGCCCAGGGCTTCGTCCCGCCCGGCAGCCACGGCGAGACGCTTCTTCTGCGCACCCGAAAGGCGGAAGCGCGAGGCGACCTGTTCTGCCAGCGACACTTGCGGCGGCAGCAACGCGGCAAGGCGGCGGATCGCGTCGGGGGCGATCCCCTGCGCCTGTTCCACGGACACGAGGGCAGCGAGCGCTTCGGGCCGTGCCTCGGGCAGGATCACCGCCAGCACACCAAGCTGCGCCATGCGCGCCACGGTCGGCGCCGGATCGGGCAGGCCGAGCAGGTTCATCGTTTCCATGCCCACGCGTTCGCGCGAAAGGCCCTTCAGCGTGGAGGCGAGTTCGGCGCAGGCACCTTCCGCTTCCTGATCGGCGGGCATCGTGCCGAAGCGGGCCTGGAAGCGAAAGTAGCGCAAGATGCGCAAGTGGTCTTCGCGAATGCGCTGACGGGCATCGCCGATGAAGCGGACGCGGCGCGCGACAAGGTCGTCGAGCCCGCCGAACCAGTCGAATATCTCGCCGCTCGCCGGGTCGGCGTAGAGCGCGTTGATGGTGAAGTCCCGCCGGGCCGCGTCCTCGCGCCAGTCGGTGGCGAAAGCCACGGTGGCGCGGCGGCCGTCCGTGGCGACATCGTGGCGCAAGGTGGTGATCTCGACCGGGCCGCCCGGCAGCACCGCGGTGACGGTGCCGTGCTCGATCCCGGTGGGGACGTGGCGGATCCCGGCGTCCCAGAGGCGCTGCATGACGTCCTCGGGCGTGAGGAGCGTGGCCATGTCGATGTCCTTCACCGGCTGGCCGAGCAGGCTATCCCGAACCGCCCCGCCGACGTAGCGCGCGTTTCCGTGGCCCAGTGCGGCGACGAGCGCGGCAAGGTCTTCGCGCTCCATCCACGGGGCGGTCAGTCTTTCAGTCATTCCAGTTCAGCCTGCGGGCAAGATTGTGAAGGATCGCACCGGTAACGCCCCAGATGCGGTGGTCATGCCAGGTGATCTCGACAAAGGCATGGCGGCTGCCTTCGGCCTCGATCCACCTGGTCTTCTGGTTGGCCGGGTCGAGCACGAATTCGGCCGGCGCCTCGAACCACTGCGCCACTTCGGCGGGGTTCGGGATGATCGGCAGGTCGGGCGGGATGATGCCGATCACGGGGGTGATCTCATAGCCGCTGCCGGTGCGATAGAGATCGCTGGTGCCGATCACCTTCACGTCGCCGGGCCTGATGCCGAGTTCCTCGTGCGCCTCGCGCAGGGCGCCCTCCACGGCGGTCTCGCCGGGATCGAGGCGGCCGCCCGGGAACGCGATCTGGCCGGGGTGGGCGCGCATGGTAGAGGGGCGGTGCAGCATCAGCATGCCGGGGCGCGGGCGCTCGGTCAGGGTGATGAGCACGGCGGCCGGCTTGAACGTTTCGATCTGGTCGATGCGCGGGTCGATCCACAGCGCGTCCGGCGCGCCGTGACGTCCGGCCTCGAAGCGGCGCGATACGTCGTCGAACAGCCCGTTCATGCGGGAACGAGCGAGAATGTCGCGCCCTGGCTGGATACGGAAAGGTCGCCGCTCGCAAGGGCGATCTCGGCGATCTGGCCATAAGTGCTGCGATTGAGACGTGCCTCGGTGCCATGGCGCACACCGAGGTAGAGTGCGGGCGTCTCCGGATCGCCCACGCTGCGGATAGGGTGGTCCGGCCCGGCCACCACGAGATCGTCGCTATTGAGCCGGAACACCAGCGTATCCCCGTCCTGCCGCACGTCGACGGCGATGAAGGCCGCATCCTCGACCTCGATCGAGAGCTTCTCGGCGGGTGTCACCAGCCAGTGCCGACCCTCGGCGTCGCGCAGCAGCAACGAGGCGAATGCACGGACCATGGCGGGACGGCGAATTTCGCCGCCCTGATGGAACCAGCGGCCATCGGCGCGAATGACCATCTCGCTGTCGCCGCTGCTGGCGGGCGTCCACTCTGCGACCGGCGGCAGCTTGCGCGCGGCGACCAGCTCGGCGACCTGGGCGAGCGAAAGGGCGTTCAATTCGGGCGGCGGTTCATAAGGCATGGGCTTGCGATGCCAGATAGGGCTTCGCGCGCCAAGGTCCAGTGCGCAGCGTCATGGACGAAGAGCAACGAGGCCCGGCGCGCGGGTTCACCGCGCAGGCTTGTCGCCCAGGCTCGTGACTTCGGCCGGCGGTCTAGCGGAGCCAGGGGCCCAGCATGCCTTCGCGCGGCAGGACGGCGGGATTCTCGCAGCGGACCAGCAGGCGGTGACGCTCGAACGGGCCGGGGAGGTTCCAGCCCTGCGTCCATTCGTTGGAATAGCCCCAGAACCGGCCGTAATACTCGGGATCGCCGACCATGACCTGCGGCAGGGGTGCCCGCGAGTCGATGCCTGCCATCGCCGCCGACATCAGCGCCTGGCCATAACCCTGGCCCTGGTGGCCGGGCATGACGGCGACCGGGCCGACCATGATCATGGGATGGGCGCGGCCCTCGGCATCGTTGAGCGCGACCGGCCAGCACTGGATCGTGCCGACCAGCATCTCCTCGCCATCGAGCGCTGCGAAGCTGAGGCCGGGAAGCCAGTCCACCCCTTCGCGCACCTTGTAGGCGGTGCGGCGGTGACGCTCCGGTTCGAACGCGCTGTCGAGCAGGGACTCGACGAGAACGGGATCGACATTGTCGAGCGGGATGAGCGTGGCAGCATCGGACATGGCGCGCGCCACTAGGTGCGGCGCGCGCATTTGTCGATTCAATTCGGCGGCGGTCGGATGGCTGCCAGACCCTTTGCCAAGCCGTTTGCCCGTCTGCTGCAAGGTTCCTGGTGAGTCAGGACTTCGGCGTCAGCTTCAGCAGATGGCCCGAAGCGCCGGCCGGTCCGTCTTCCAGCAGCCAGATCGTGCCGTCTCCGCCCTGTTCGATTTCGCGGATGCGGTTTTCCATGGGGTAGCGGGCTTCCTCGGTCGCCTTCTCGCCCTTGATGCTGACACGCACCAGGCCGGGCAGGGTGAACGAGGTGATCAGCACCTGGCCTTTCCACTGCGGGAACAGCGGGCCCTTGTAGAAGATGAAGTCGCCGGGCGCGATGACCGGGTTCCAGCTGATGGCCGGAGCGGCGAGGTCCGGCCGGGTGGAATGGCGCGGGATCGGCTTGCCGTCGTAATGGTCGCCGTCCGAAACGAGTGGCCAGCCGTAGTTCTGTCCGGGCTTCACGAGGTTCAGCTCGTCGCCGCCGGCCGGGCCGTGCTCCAGATCCCAGAGCCGGCCCTGGTCGTCGAAGGCGAGGCCCAGCACGTTGCGGTGGCCATAGGACCAGATCTGGTTGGTCGGCGCGGGTTTGTCGGCCCACGGGTTGCCCGGCGCGGGCGTGCCGTCGGGCAGGAGGCGGACGATCTTGCCGAGATTGGTGCCGAGGTCCTGCGCGGGCGTGAATTTCTGCCGCTCGCCCGAGCTGACGAACAGATACTTGCCATCGGGCGAGAAGGCCAGGCGGTGCGAATAATGCCCGCGCCCGGTCACTTTGGGCACCTGCCGCCAGATCACCGAGAGACCCTCGATCGAACAGGTGGCCGGCGCTGGGCAGGAGAGGGTGCCGCGGCCCACCGCGGCGCCGCGCGTATCGCCTTCGCCCGCTTCGGCCCAGCTCAGATAGATCACGCGGCCGTCGAGCGAGGCGCCCTTCTGGTCCGGCGCGAAGATCACGTCGCCAAGGCCGCCCTGGCCGCCGTAATCGACTTTCGGGGCGCCCGAGACGGCGCCGAGCGTGCCGTCCGCGAGGCGCAGCTTGATCGTGCCCTTCTTCTCGGTGACGATCATCGCGCCGGTTGCCTTGTCGATCGCCATGGCCCAGGGTTCGTCGAAGCTGGCGACCTGTTCGGTCTTGAAGGAGATTTCTTCGGAAGCGCTGGCCGAGGCCTTATCCCCCGTGGCCGCCGCTCCGCAGCTTGCGAGCGCGAAAGCGACGGGCGATACCGCCGCAAGGAAGGATCTGGAGTTCACCGGCTTGGTCATGTCGACTGCATCCCTGTCTGTCATCGTGCCCGGCACGGGTGCCAACCGCCTCGTCATCGGGGTCGATGAAGCGGGGCGAGGGCCTCTGGCCGGCCCGGTTGTGGCGGGCGCGGTGGTGCTGTGCAAGCCCCGACCCTCGGGGCTGGACGATTCCAAGAAGCTCTCCGGCAAACGCCGGGGCGAGCTGGAAGCCACGATCAAGCGCCGCTGCCGCTGGGCCGTGGGCGTGGTGGACGTCGAAGAGATCGACCGTCTCAACATCTTCGGCGCGACGATGCTGGCCATGACCCGGGCCGTATCCGCACTCTGCGCCGCGCTGGACGAAGAGCCGCACGAGGTGCTGATCGACGGCAATCTCACCCCGGCGGGCCGCACGGCGGACTGGCGCTGGCAGGCGCGCGCCATCGTTGGCGGTGACGCGATCGAACCCTGCATTTCGGCCGCCTCGATCATCGCCAAGGAGCACCGCGACCGCATGATGCGCACCCTGGCCGAAGCACATCCGCACTATGGGTGGGAACGCAATGCCGGCTACGGCACCGCGCAGCACCTGGAAGCCCTGCGCAAGCACGGCCCGACCCCGCACCACCGGCGCAGCTTCTCTCCCGTCGCCCAGCTGGAGATGGCGCTTTGAAGGGTTTCACCGCCGCCTCGGTCGCCGGGCAGGCGGGCAAGTGCTTCCTTGTCACCGGGGCCAATACCGGGCTGGGCTTCCACGCCACCCGAGTGCTCGCAGCTCATGGCGCGCGGGTGCTGATGGCCTGTCGCAACGAGGAAAAGGCGCGGCTGGCCATGGAACACATCCGCATGGACGTGCCGGGCGCCAATCTCGCCTTCGTGCCGCTCGATCAGGCGGACCTGTTCAGCGTGCGCGAATGTGCGGAGCAGGTCGCCCGCGACGAACCGCGGCTCGACGTGCTGGTGAACAATGCCGGCGTCATGGTCCCGCCGCTCGAAAGGACGGTGCAGGGCCACGAACTGCAATTCGGCGTGAACCATCTGGCGCCTTTCGCGCTGACCGGGCTGCTCCTGCCGAAGCTGGCCGAGACGCCCGGCGGGCGCGTGGTCATCACGGCCAGCCTGGCGCATGGACGCGGCCGGATCGACTGGGACGATCTCGACGCGCGGCACAGCTACAAGGCGCGGCAGCGGTATGGAGACAGCAAGCTCGCCAACCTGCTGCACATGTTCGAGCTGGACCGCCGCCTGCGCGCCGCAGGATCGCCGGTGAGCGCCTATGCCTGCCATCCGGGCATCGCCTCGACCGATCTAGGCCGGCACTCGCTGGCATTCCGGGCGCTGTTCCCGATCGCGGGCGCCGTCCTCAACACGGCCGAAGAGGGGGCGTGGCCGACGCTCCAGGCGGCAACCGATCCCGCCGCCGAACCGGGGCAATATTACGGACCGCAGCGCTTCGGCGGCATGTCCGGGCCTTCCGGCATCGCCCGCCGCAATGCTGCCGCACGCGATCCGCAGGCAGCGCGCCGGCTTTGGGAAGTGAGCGTGCAGATGACCGGGATCGACTGCGGCCTGGCGGGGCTCTGACTCTTCCGGCGCAATAAAAATTGCCCTGAGTCCGTCGAGTCACAACCCCCATATCTAGAGTCTGCCGAGTCGATCATGACTCGACATCTTGTGTCGGATTCGTTTTGTTCCATTTGCTGAACATCTGAATCGCAAGGGATTCCGCCGAGTCGCGGCTTGACGGCGAGTCCCGGAAGACTCACTAGGGAGTCAATCCACAGTTCAAATTTCCCGGAGCATACATGGGCCAGCTACTCGTCAAGCAGAAGATCCGCGCGCGCGCACCGGCGCCGACGCCGAAGGAACTTCTGCCCCTTGGCCAGATCATCCCGGGTGACTGCATCGAGGCGATGCGCTCCATTCCCGACGCCAGCGTCGACATGGTCTTCGCCGATCCCCCGTACAATCTCCAGCTCGGCGGCGACCTTTCACGTCCGGACGGCAGCCATGTGGATGCCGTCACCAACGACTGGGACAAGTTCTCCAGCTTCGCCGTCTACGACCAGTTCACGCGTGACTGGCTGACCGAGGCCCGCCGCGTGCTCAAGCCCGAGGGCTCGCTGTGGGTGATCGGTTCGTACCACAACATCTTCCGCCTCGGCGCGATCATGCAGGACATGGGGTTCTGGATCCTCAACGACATCGTCTGGCGCAAGGCCAACCCGATGCCGAACTTCAAGGGCACCCGCTTCACCAATGCGCACGAGACGCTGATCTGGGCCTCGATGGGCGAGAAGTCGAAGTACACCTTCAACTACCGCGCGATGAAGACGCTCAACGACGAATTGCAGATGCGTTCGGACTGGGTCCTGCCGATCTGCAACGGCGCCGAGCGCCTGAAGAAGGGCGGCCGCAAGGTTCACCCGACGCAGAAGCCGGAAGCACTGCTTTACCGCGTGATGCTGGCCACCACCAATGCGGGCGATGTCGTGCTCGATCCGTTCTTCGGCACCGGCACCACGGGGGCCGTCGCCAAGCGTCTCGGCCGCGAGTGGATCGGCTGCGAGCGCGAAGGCGACTACCGCGAGGCCGCTCTGGAACGCATCGAGATGGCGCTGCCGCTCGACGAATCGACGCTCAAGACCATGCAGTCCAAGCGCAGCGCGCCGAAGGTGGCGTTCGGCACGCTGATCGAAACCGGCTGGATCGCTCCCGGCACCCGGCTTACCGACAAGAAGGGCCGTTTCGAAGCCCTGGTCCGTGCCGACGGTTCGCTGGTGAGCGGCGCGCTGAACGGTTCGATCCACGGCGTGGGCAAGGAACTGCAAGGCGCGCCCTCCTGCAATGGCTGGACGTACTGGCACCTCGAGCACGAAGGCCAGATCAAGCCGATCGACGCGATCCGCCAGCTCTATCTGCTCGCCACCGAACCATGAGGACTTCGGCCGCGCAACTGGCCGAGACCTATCGCCCGATTAGCCAGAGGTAATCGGGCAACCTGTAAATCCTGTTCTGCGCCGGGCGCCACCGGGCTAAGGGGCGGTCATGACCCGAACCGTTTACATTCGCCCGATCGCCCTTGCCGACAGCCCCCAGAGCGAGGAGGGCGATGCGATCCGTCTCGGCGGGTCGATGGCATGGGCCAGCCGTTTCGCGCTGATCGTGCGGGAAAACGGCCAGGTGCTCTCGCGCAGGCGCTTCGGCGCGGCAGAGGCGGGTGAGGCGCTGGCGGCGCTTCCGGCCGATCTTGGCGCCGCAGCCGAACTCCAGTGGTCGAACTTGCGCAAGGTCCATGCAACGCTGATCTGCGGGGCCCGCTCGATTCGGCTGGAGCAGCCCCAGATCGCGGGCATCCTCAACATCACTCCCGACAGCTTTTCCGATGGCGGTGCCTTCCTCGACGATGCGCAGATCGCCGCCGACCATGCTGCCGCCATGCTGGAATCCGGCGCGGCGATGATCGACATCGGCGGCGAATCGACGCGGCCGGGTGCGGCTGCGGTCTGGGAAGGCGATGAGCTGAAGCGCGTCGTGCCGATGGTGGAGCGGCTGGCGGCGATGGGCGCGGCGATCAGCGTCGATACGCGCCGCCCGGCAGTGATGGAAGCGACGCTGCAGGCCGGCGCTCACATCATCAACGACGTCTCCGCCTTGCGCCACGATCCGCGCAGCCTCGAATTCGCGGCCGCCTCGGGCGCGCCGGTGGTGCTCATGCATGCGCCGGGCGATGGGGACGATCTTCACGCGGACGGCCGCTACGACGATGTCGTGCTCGACGTGTTCGACTGGCTGGGCGCCTGCCGCGACAAGGCCGTGGCGGCCGGGATCGCCCCTGAGAAGATCCTGCTCGATCCCGGCATCGGCTTCGGCAAGACGCTTACCGAGAACCTTCAGCTCATGAACGGCCTGGCCCTGTTCCATGGGCTTGGCCATCCGCTGTTCGTGGGGGCCAGCCGCAAGCGCATGATCGGTGCGCTCTCGAACGAGGCGCCCGCGCACCAGCGGCTCGGTGGTTCGGTCACGCTGGCGCTGAAGGCGATGGACGCGGGTTCGCACATTGTCCGCGTCCATGACGTGGCGGAAACCGTCCAGGCCGCCCGCGTCTGGCGGGGGCTGCGCGATGCCGCTCTCACCGACTTCGCGCAGATGGCGTGACGGTTCAGATCGCCAGGTAGCCGCCGTCGACCGGATAGTACGTGCCGGTCACGAAGGAGGCCCGCTCGGACAGCAGGAAACTGGTGACCATGGCGATCTCCTCCGGCCGTGCCAGGCGGTTGAGCGCGTGCTTGCCGGCCAGACCGGCCATTTCCTGTTCGGTCATGGTCTTTTCCAGCGCCGGCGTGGAGACGAACCCCGGCCCCACCGCGTTGATGCGCAGCCCGGCATCGGCATAGTCGAGCGCCGCCACCTTGGTCATGCCCAGCAAGGCATGCTTGGAGGTGACATAGGCCGCGGAGCCAGCCCAGCCCACCGCGCCCAGGATGGAGGCCATATTGACGATGGAGCCGCCGCCGCGCGCGACCATGGCCGGGATCTGGTATTTCATGGCGTAGAACACGCTGTTGAGGTCCACATCGATCACCCGCGACCAGGAATCGAGCGGAATATCCGCCAGCTTCGTGGAGGGCGCGCCGATCCCGGCGTTGTTCACGGCGAAGTCCAGCCGGTCGAACGTCCCGAGAGCGAAGGCGACCAGCGCCTCGTTGGCAGCGGGATCGGCCACATCGAGCCGGAAGACGGCCGTGCTTTCCGGCCCCAGTTCCTGCGAGAGCGCGCGCGCCGCTTCCTCATCGAAATCGGCGATCACCACGCGGCCGCCCTGGTTCACCAGTTCGCGCGCAACGGCGGCACCGATGCCGGAAGCTGCACCCGTCACGATTCCGGCCTTGTCCTTGAAATCCATCATCTTCGTCTCCTCGGTCACCGGCTCAACGCGGCAGCGGCGGCCGGGTTCTCGCTATGCCGGATGACCTTTTTGCAAAGCGCGGCGCGTGAACCGGCAGCCGGAGATGCCTGAAAACGGCGACAAATCTGGCGGCCAGATGAACGGCGCCTTGCTCCGCGATGAACCGGCCTGCGGCGGAGTGTGAACCCGTGAACGCAAGCACCAATGCGTCCCGGCAGCGGCCCGTTTCGTCCCAAGGGCGGGAGGAAAACGGCGGGTACGCTCGTTGCACTTCCAAACGCAGGCAATGGAGCCCGCGTCGTCAAGCGAAAGGGAACCTTCCCATGAAGCAGACCAACAACACCCGCACCATCCGCCCCACCAAGGCTCTCGTTGCGCTCGTCGCCGTTCCGGCGCTTGTCGTTCCGGCCGTGGCCATGGCCGTGCAGCCGATGATGTACGAGAAGCAGGTCGCCCGCCACGAAGAGTCGCTGGTGATCCAGAATCCGATCGGCGGCGTCCAGAACAGCAAGTGGTACGACTACCGCATCAATGTGAACGAGAGCCAGAAGGAGCTCACCAGCGACTTGCGCCGTGCCACCGACATCGAGGACCAGCGCGATGCCTGGGAGGAATACGGCACCGAGCTGCACAAGGAACGCGGCAAGTACGTGAGCTATATGAGCAAGCGCGGGTATCGCGTGCCGCAGGTCTACTTCGAGAACCTGTAACTTCGCTCCATCGAAACCGGAATGCCGGCGCGCCCGAGGCTCGCCGGCATTTTCGCGTGGGCATCAGCCCGGCATCGGCGTCGGTTTCCCCGCAGCCTCAGGCCGCGTTGTCGATCCCGAGTTCGCCCAGCTTGCGATAGAGCGTCGAGCGCCCGATGCCCAGCCGCCGCGCCACTTCGGTCATGCGTCCGCGATAGAGGCCGATGGCGAGGCGGATGACGTCGGCCTCGATCTCGTCCAGCGGGCGCAAGTTGCCGTCAGGCGTGTAGAGCATGACGCCCGAGCTTTCCTGCATCGGGTTGCCGGACGCCGTGGCCGGACCGGAGCCGAGGATGTTCAGGAGCTGGGGGAAATCCTCGGAAGTCAGCGCGTCGCCGTCGCAGAAGACCGCGGCGCGGAACAGCACGGCCTGGAGCTGGCGGACATTGCCCGGCCAATCGTAGGCGGCCAGCAGGGAAAGCGCGCCGTCCGTTATGCCGAGTTCGCGCAGACCCGGTTGCTCGCCGATGCGGGCCAGGAAGAAGCGGGCGAGGGCGGGGATATCGCCCGTCCTTTCGCGCAGCGGCGGCAGGCTGACCTTGGTGGGCGAAAGCGCTTCCAGCAGTTCGGGCAGGAAGTGGCCTTCAGTCACCAGGTCTTGAAGCGGGAGGTTGCTGGCGGCGATCAGGCGCGCATCGATGCGGAAGGAATGGCGCGCGCCGATGGGGCGCACGTCGCTCTTGCGGATCGATTCGAGCAGGCGCTCCTGCACCGAGAGCGGCAGGCGGTCCACTTCGTCGAGCGCCAGGGTGGCGCCGTCGCAGTGCTGCAGGGCGCCGATCTGGCGATCGAAAGCGCCGGGGAAAGCGCCCTTTTCGTGCCCGAACAGGGCGGATTCGATGGAGTTTGCAGGCAGGCCGCCAACGTTGACGATCCGCAGCGGAGACTTGGCGCGCGGGCTGGCCGCATGCATCGCGCGGATCAGCATTTCCTTGCCGGAACCGGTCTCGCCCTCGATCAGTACCGGGCCGTGCCCGCGTGCGGCCTTGGCAGCGACGGCCAGGGCCTTGCGGAAGTTCGGTGCGGCCCCGATCATCGATTCGAAATCGGGGTTGGAGGGCATTTTCTCGGTCAGCGGGGCAAGTTCGTCACGCGGCGCTTCGCGGGTCGTGGCGGAGCGGAGCGCATGCATGAGACGGTCCGGCGCGACCGGCTTGACGAGATAGTCTGCCGCTCCGGCGCGCATCGCTTCCACGGCGAGGAGCGGCGAGGTGCTGGCCGTCAGCATCAGGATCGGCAGGGCGGGGCGGCGGGACTTTAGCTCGGCGATCAGGGCGCAGGCATCGTCGCCGGGCACCCATTGGTCCAGGATGATCGCGGAAAGCTGCATGCCCTGGCGGGTGCCGAGTGTCGCGATGGCGGTCTCGGAATCGCGGGCGATCACCGTGCGCCAGCCCTCCCGCGCCGCGAGCGCCGAGATCAGACGGCTCTGCGCCGGCTCATCGTCGATGAGCATGAGGAGGCGTTGTTCCTGTTCCGCCATGATAATGCCCGCGCGTGTCGCCTCCCTGGTGTTACGATCCGGATCTAGAAGATACCGGTAAAGACGAAATTAAGGCTCCGCTCGTTTCATCGAAAAGACGGTCCGTGCAAAGTTTGCCGTGCCGCGCTTCGAAAGCGCAGGTTCGGCATCGAACTTGAGCATGCCCGGCGCTTCTTGATCAATGCAAGACATCGCCGCTTCGCACTTGAGCGCAAGGGCCGTCAACGCTAAATATCCCGGATCAAACAGCAATAATCACAGAGGATTCCGTTTCATGGCTTCAGGCAAGGACATCAAGGCGGCGACCGAAACCTACAACGGCTTCGTCAAGGTCACGGCCTGGAGCACGGGCATCATCGTCGTTATCGTGGCTTTCGTCGTCAGCCTGATCGCTCGGTAATCCGTGGCGCAAGGCACGCGGATCGCCGTCCTACGGGAGCGCGCATCCGGCGAGACGCGGGTTTCGGCCACGCCGGAAACGGTTCGCAAGCTTGTCGGGCTGGGCGCGGCGCTGGCCGTCGAGAGCGGGGCCGGGCTCGGGGCAAGCATCGCCGATGCGGATTATAAGGCTGCCGGCGCCGAACTGGGATCGGCCGAGCAGGTTCTGGCGGGCGCAGACATCGTTCTGGGGGTTCAGGGACCGGATCCCGCCCTGCTGGGGCCGGTTGCGCCCGGCGCCTGGGTGGTGGCGGCGCTCGATCCCTTCGTGCAGCGCCAGCGCGTGACGGACTACGGCGCGGCCGGGCTGGAGGCTCTGGCGATGGAGTTCATGCCCCGCATCACGCGGGCGCAATCGATGGACATCCTGTCCTCGCAGTCCAATCTCGCCGGATACAAAGCCGTTCTGGTGGCCGCCAACCTCTATGGCCGCGCTTTCCCGATGATGATGACCGCGGCCGGCACCGTGAGCGCCGCCAAGGCTTTCGTCATGGGCGTGGGCGTGGCCGGTCTCCAGGCGATCGCCACCGCGCGGCGCCTGGGCGCGCAAGTCTCCGCGACGGACGTGCGGGCGGCAACACGGGAGCAGATCCTCTCGCTGGGCGCCAAGCCGATCTTCGTGGAGACCGTCGGCGGCATCGAAGGCGAAGGCTCGGGCGGCTATGCCACGGAGATGAGCGCGGAATACCAGCAGGCGCAGGCCGCGCTGGTATCCAGCCATCTGGCCAAGCAGGATATCGTCGTGACCACGGCGCTGATTCCCGGCCGCGCCGCACCCCGCCTGATCTCCGACGCGCAGATCGCCACGATGAAACCGGGAAGCGTGATCTTCGATCTCGCGGCTCCGCAGGGCGGCAATGTCGAGGGCTGCGTTCCCGATCAGGTGGTGGAGCGGCACGGCGTCAGGATCGTCGGCTATTCCAACACGCCCGCGCAGCTTCCCGCCGACGCTTCGGCGCTCTTCGCGCGCAACCTGTTCAATTTCCTCTCGGCATTCTGGGACAAGGATCTGGGCAAGCCCGTGCTGGACGAGGAAATCGGCAATGCGATCCGCCTGACGCAGGGTGGCAAAGTGGTCCACGAGCGGCTGCTCGGATGAGAAGCGCGCCGGAAGGGCGCTGAAAAGGGGCTAGCGAGTTCATGGACTTCGTCTCGATCCTGTCGATCTTCGTGCTGGCCTGCTTCGTGGGCTACTACGTCGTCTGGTCGGTAACGCCGGCCCTGCATACGCCGCTCATGGCGGTGACCAATGCGATTTCCTCGGTGATTATCGTCGGCGCGCTGGTGGCGAGCGCGGCACAGGGATCGCCCCTGGCGAAATGGCTCGGGCTGGGGGCCGTGGTGCTGGCCAGCGTCAACATCTTCGGGGGCTTTGCCGTCACCGAGCGGATGCTGGCAATGTACCGCAAGAAGGACAAGCCGGCCGCCAAGGCGAAGCAGGCTCCCCCGTCCCCGCAGGCGGGAGGCGAGCGCTAATGGAGGCCCATGCCTTGAACCCCTGGGTCGCCGGCGCCTACCTCGTTGCGGGCATCTGCTTCATCCTCGCCTTGCGCGGGCTATCGTCTCCCTCCACCAGCCGCGCGGGCAATCGCTACGGCATGCTGGGCATGGCCATCGCCGTGGCCACCACGCTGCTGACGCACGAGATCGCCAGCCTGCCGGAGATCCTGGGCGCGATTGCCATCGGCGGCGGCATCGGCTTCGTGATCGCGCGCAGGATCCAGATGACGGCGATGCCGCAGCTTGTCGCGGCGTTTCACTCGCTGGTCGGCCTGGCTGCCGTGCTTGTCGGCATCGCGGCCTATTACAATCCCGCCGCTTTCGGCATTCTCGCAGCGGGCGGCCTGGACATCCTGAAGGGAAGCCGGATCGAGATGGGGCTGGGCGTCGCCATCGGTGCGGTGACGTTCTCGGGCTCGGTGATCGCCTTCGCCAAGCTCAACGGCAACATGAGCGGCGCGCCGATCCTGATACCGGGCCGGCACGTCATCAACCTTGCGGCGCTGGTGGCCATCGTCGTGCTCGTCGGTCTGTTCCACTGGAACACGCCCGCGCTGTTCTGGGCGATCGTGCTCCTCAGCTTTGCCATCGGCTTCCTGCTCATCATCCCGATCGGCGGAGCGGACATGCCGGTGGTGGTGTCCATGCTCAATTCCTATTCGGGCTGGGCCGCCGCGGCGATGGGCTTCACGCTGCACAACACCGCCATGATCATCACCGGTGCGCTCGTGGGTTCCTCGGGTGCGATCCTGAGCTACATCATGTGCAAGGCGATGAACCGCAGCTTCATCTCGGTGATCGCCGGAGGCTTCGGCGCCGAGGCCGGCGCAGGCGGCGGCGCTGCCGTATCGGACCGGCCGTGGAAGCGCGGCTCGGCCGAAGATGCCGCCTTCCTGATGAAGGAAGCCGAGAACGTCATCATCATCCCGGGCTACGGCATGGCGGTGGCCCAGGCCCAGCATGTCCTTCGCGAGATGGCGGACCGGCTCAAGGCGCACGGCGTCGGCGTGAAATACGCGATCCATCCGGTCGCGGGCCGCATGCCCGGCCACATGAACGTGCTGCTGGCGGAAGCCAACGTTCCTTATGACGAAGTCTTCGAACTGGAGGACATCAACGGCGAATTCGCCCAGTGCGACGTCGCCTTCATCATCGGCGCGAACGACGTGGTGAACCCCGCCGCCAAGACCGACAAAAGCTCGCCGATCTATGGCATGCCGGTCTTCGATGTAGAGAAGGCCAAGACCATCTTCTTCATCAAGAGATCGATGGGCGGGCAGGGCTATGCCGGGGTGGACAACGAGGTGTTCTACATGGACCAGACCATGATGCTCCTGGCGGATGCCAAGAAGATGGTCGAGGACATCGTGAAAGCGCTGGCGGACTGATCGCGGCGCCCTATAGGGCGCTGCCATGTTGCGCTTCCTCAAGTCTGCCCTTCTGCTCGTCGGCCTGGTCGCCGTGCTCTCTTTCGGCGTCCACCTCTATGCCGGCTGGCGCCTGCGCACGGCCCTTGTGGAGGCCGGGATGTCGGACCGCGTGGCCACCTGCATGTCGAAGCGCATGGTGAAGCGGCTGGGCATCCTGCAGCTGATCAAGCTGCAGAAACTGGAAGGCGACAAGAAAACGCCGGGAGCCTGGGTTCGCGGCGTGAAAGCCGTGAACGACAGCCAGGCCATTCTCGTGACCACTTCCTCGGCGGCCTTGTGCAAGACGGGTCTTGCTCGCTAGTAGGGCGCCGAGAGCAAGCCTGCTTTCGGGAAAGACTTCAGCTTGACCCTTGCACCTTACGCCTCCGATCCGGCTCGCTCGCGCGGCCGCGAGTTCCCCGTGGACACCGGTCTGCCGCGCGGACAGCGCAGCCCCTACCAGCGTGACCGCGACCGGATCGTGCATTCGATCGCTTTCCGCCGCTTGCGCTACAAGACCCAGGTGTTCATCGCGCCCGATGGCGACCACTACCGCGTGCGCCTGACGCACAGCCTGGAAGTGGCGCAAGTCGCCCGCGTGATCGCCCGGATCCTCGGCCTCGACGAAGACCTTACCGAAGCCCTCGCCCTCGCGCATGATATCGGCCACCCGCCTTTCGGCCACGCCGGAGAGGAAGCGCTCGACGCCGCGCTCCACAAGGCGGGCGGCTTCGATCACAATGCCAATTGCCTGCGCACCCTGATGCGGATCGAGAGCCCTTATTGCGAGCATGACGGGCTGAACCTGACCTGGGAAACGCTGGAGGGCCTCGCCAAGCATAATGGACCGGTGTCCGAGCCGAACTGGGCGCTGGCGGAACTGGACGCGGCCTATGGCCTGGAACTGGGCACTTATGCCTCGCTCGAAGCTCAGGTCGCGGCGCTGTCCGACGACATCGCCTACGACAACCACGACATCGACGACGGCCTGCGCGCGGGTTTTCTCGATCTCGACGAACTGCTCGCCCATCCTTTCATCGTGCCGCGCTGGGCCGACGTGGAACGCCGCTATCCCGGTGTTCCGCGCGATCGCCAGCTCGCCGAACTGATCCGAAGCCAGATCGGCTTCATGGTCAACGACCTGCTGGACGAGACGCAGAAGCGGCTGGTCGGCATCGATAGCATCGATCAGGTGCGCTCTGCCGGTCGCCAACTGGTGGCCTTCTCGCCCGAGGTCGAGGAGGGGGAGCGGCAGTTCAAGCGCTTCATGTACGAGAAGCTCTACTACCATCCCGAGCAACTCGAAACGGCGCGTCGTGCGCGGGCGCTGCTGGCGGAGCTTTACTCGGCCTATTCGCAGGAGCCGGTGCTGATGGAGGAAAGCTGGATCGACGGCTTGCCCCGCCACGAACCGGCCCGCAGCCGCCACATCGCCGATTACATCGCCGGCATGACGGACCGCTACGCCATCTCCTGCCACGCCCAGATCTATGGCAGCACCCCGGAAGGGCTGCGCAATGTCTGATACGATCGTGGCCGCGCGGCGTCTCTGCCTCGTCGGCGCGAGTGGTCTGGTCGGGGCTGCGGTGATCGAGGAAAGCATCCGGCGTCCGGATGTCCGCATCATCGGCGTCGCGCGGCGCGAAGTGCCTTTGCCGGCGGGCGCGCGGCTGGAAATCCTGGTCGGCGGCACCGGCGAGTGGCCGACGCTGATCGAGGCCGCGCATGGCGACGTTCTCGTCTGCGCTCTGGGCACCACGCGCAAGGCGGCCGGCAGCGACGAGGCGTTTCGGGCGGTCGACCATGACCTCGTGCTGGAGACGGCTCGAGCAGCCCGCGCGGCCGGGATCGACAGGATGATCCTGGTCTCCTCCGTGGGTGCCGACGCCGAAAGCACCAACCTCTACTTGCGCACGAAAGGCGAAGTGGAAAAGGCCCTGGGCGAATTGGGCTTCGCGCGGCTCGATATCCTGCGGCCCGGCCTGTTGCGCGGGCGGCGGATCGAGGATCGTCCGCTGGAAATGGCGGGGCAGGTGATCGCTCCCCTGGCAGATCTGCTGGTTTTCCATGCCAGGCTGCGCCGGTTCCGCTCCATCGCGGCCGTGCGCCTCGCGCAGGTCATCCTCGCGCTGAGCGGCGAGGAGGCACCTGGAATTTTCGTTCATGAGCACGATTCCATGGCGGCGGTCCTGCGCTGAAGGCCCCACCGTCGGCCTCGCGGCTATCGGTGGAAATTATGATGCGCCGCAGCGCGATTGCGTTGACTTGGACGCGGCGCTCAATCAAGTGACGAGGTATCGCTGACAGCGCGGGAGAGACCTGCTGATTCGCACATGCGGAAACATGCAGGCGCCGAAGGAGCAACCGCCCCGGAATCTCTCAGGCAAAAGGACCGCGCAGCGTCGATAGCGAGACTCTGGAAAGTGTCTCATCCCTTGGGATGAGGCCGCCGACGGTGTAACTTTGGTCAAGCCTGTTGGTTGGCCAAGGGAAGCTCTCAGGTTTCCGTGACAGAGGGGGCACCTGGAATGGTGTACCGAACTGTGCGGAGTCATGTCTTGAGCGAATATCCGATTACCGATTCCGATCAGGAAGAAGCCCCCCTCGAACCGATGCTGCTGCCGCTCAATGGCTGGCACCGCGATCAGGGCGGCCGCATGGTCGAGTTCGCCGGCTACATGATGCCTGTGCAGTACGACGTCGCAGGGGGAGGCATCATGGCCGAACACCTCTGGACGCGTGAAAACGCCGGCCTGTTCGACGTCAGCCACATGGGCCAGCTGCTGGTCACCGGCGAGGAAGACGCGCAGACCGATATCGAGCCTGCGCTGGAAGCTGCGCTGCCGATCGACCTCTCGACCCTGAAGCTGGGCGCGGTGCGCTACTCGCTGCTGCTGGACGAGAACGGCGGCATCCTCGACGACCTGATGGTCTCGCGCTGGCCGGGCGGTTTCTACATCGTCGTCAACGGCGCCACCAAGTGGGACGATATCGGCACGCTGCGCGAATATCTGCCGGACGACGTCACGCTCAACCACCTTGACGACCGCGCGCTGCTGGCGTTGCAAGGCCCCAAGGCTTTCGCTGCGCTGGAACGCGTGGCCGAGGGCGAATACCCGCTGTCGGCGCTGACGTTCATGAAAGGCGGCCGCTTCACGCTGGGCGGTGTCGATGCCTGGATCAGCCGTTCGGGCTACACCGGCGAGGACGGTTTCGAAATCTCGATCCCCGGCGAAGCTGCTGCCACCGTGGCGGACCTGCTGCTGGCCCAGCCCGAAGTGAAGCCGATCGGCCTTGGCGCGCGCGATTCCCTGCGCCTCGAAGCCGGTCTGCCGCTCTATGGCCATGACATGGACCCCGAGCGCGGCCCAGTCGAGGCCGGTCTTGCTTTCGGCGTCAACAAGCGCCGCCGCCTCGAAGGCGGCTTCCCCGGCGCGGACCGCGTGCAGCGCGACTTTGCCGAAGGCACCGCACAGAAGCGCGTCGGGCTGAAGCTCGAAGGTCGTCAGGCCGCGCGAGAAGGCGCCAAGGTCTTCCATGGCGAACAGGAAGTGGGCGTAGTGACCTCGGGCGGCTTCTCGCCCTCGCTCCAGCACCCCATCGCCATGGCCTATGTCGACGCCTCCGTGGCGGCGGACGGCACGGCTCTTTCCATCGAAATACGGGGCAAGAAGCTCGACGCCATCGTCGCAGCCATGCCCTTCGTCCCCAACCGCTATCACCGCTGAGGATACCTACCCATGACCCGTTATTTCTCGCAGGAACACGAGTGGATCGAAATCGAGGGCGACCTCGGCACCGTGGGCATCACCGACTATGCGCAGGGCCAGCTTGGCGACATCACCTTCGTCGACCTGCCCGAAGCCGGCGCCACGTTCGGCAAGGGCGATTCGGTTGCGGTCGTCGATTCGGTGAAGGCCGCTTCGGACGTCTACACCCCGGTTTCCGGCGCGATCGCCGAAGCCAATGGCGCGCTCGCCGATGAGCCCGAACTGGTCAATACCCAGGCCGAAACCGGCGGCTGGCTGTTCCGCATCACTCTTTCGGACGCTTCCGAACTCGGCGCGCTGATGGATGAGGCTGCTTACAAGCAGTACGTCGAAAGCCTCTGATTTACCGATAGAATTCACGGAGTATCGCCGCTTGCGCTACCTGCCCCTGACTCCCGCCGATCGTGCCGAGATGCTCGGCGTCATCGGTGCCGACACGGTCGACGACCTCTTCGTCGACGTGCCCGCCGAGGCCCGCCTTTCCGGTCCCATCGCGGGGCTGCCGCTCCACGCCAGCGAAATGGCGGTGGAACGGCACATGTCCGCGCTTGCGGCCAAGAACCTCTCGGCCGGAACGGCGCCGTTCTTTATCGGCGCTGGCGCTTATCGCCATCACGTTCCGGCCTCGGTCGATCACCTGATCCAGCGCGGCGAGTTCCTGACCGCCTACACGCCCTACCAGCCGGAAATCGCGCAGGGCACGCTGCAGGTGCTGTTCGAGTTCCAGACGCAGGTCGCGCGCCTGTTCGGCACCGACATCGCCAACGCATCGATGTACGACGGCTCGACTGCCTGCTGGGAAGCGATCCTGATGGCCAGCCGCATCACCCGCAAGACCCGCGCCGTGCTGTCGAGCGGTCTGCACCCGCACTACGCCGAAGTGGTGCGCACGATGGCCAAGTTCACCGAAGACGATATCGTCTCGTTGAAGGCCGAACTGGTGGCCGAGGCTGACGACGCCGCCGTGATCGCGTCGATCGACGACAAGACCTCCTGCGTCGTCGTCCAGTATCCGGACGTGATGGGCCGCATCCCCGACCTCGCCGCAATTGCTGAAGCCGCGCACGCCAAGGGCGCGCTGCTCATCGCGGTCGTCACCGAGCCGGTGGCGCTGGGCATGATCGAGGCGCCGGGCGCGCTGGGTGCCGATATCGTCGTGGGCGAAGGCCAGTCGATCGGCGTCGGCCTCCAGTTCGGCGGGCCTTACTTGGGCCTGTTCGGCTGCCGCGAGAAGTTCGTGCGCCAGATGCCGGGCCGCCTCTGCGGCCAGACGGTGGACGCCGAAGGCAAGCGTGGCTTCGTGCTGACGCTCTCCACGCGCGAACAACATATCCGCCGCGAGAAGGCGACCAGCAATATCTGCACGAATTCAGGGCTTTGTGCGCTTGCTTTCAGCATTCACCTGACCTTGTTGGGCGGTGAAGGCCTGGCCCAGCTCGCCGCCGTGAACCACGATAAGGCGCAGGCAATGATCGAGCGTCTGGCCAAGGTGCCGGGCGTGACCGTGCTGAACGACGCCTACTTCAACGAAGCAACGCTGGTCCTTACCCGCGACGCCCGCGAAGTGGTTCGCGAACTGGCAGATCGCAAGGTTCTGGGCGGCGTCTCGCTCGGCCGCCTGTTCCCCGAGGACAGCGATCTGCACAAGGGCCTGCTGGTGACGGCGACCGAGACCGTGACTGACGAGGACATCGAAGTGTTTGCCCGTGAACTTGAAGGAGTGCTGGCATGAACGCGGTAAACGCAAGCGGCTGGCGCCCGAGCATGGGTGAAGCTGGCGAAGGCACCCCCTTCAAGACCGCCTCGGGCGATTATGGCCTGATGCTGGAAGAAGCGCTCAGCTTCGAACTCGGTTCGTCCGAGAAGTGCGGCGTCGATCTCGACACGCCCAGCCGTCCGGCGGCGGCCGGCCTGTCGAAGTTCCTGCGCAAGTCGGCTCCGGCGCTGCCCGGCCTGACCGAGCCGGAAACCGTGCGCCATTACACCCGCCTGTCGCGCCAGAACTACGCGATCGACCTCGGGCCGTTCCCGCTCGGTTCGTGCACGATGAAGCACAACCCGCGCCTGAACGAGAAGATGGCCCGCCTGCCGGGCTTTGCCGACGTTCACCCGCTCCAGCCGCAGAAGACGGTCGAGGGCGCGCTGGAAGTGATCGAGCAGCTGGCCGACTGGCTGATCACGCTGACCGGCATGGCCTCTGTGGCGATGAGCCCGAAGGCCGGTGCGCACGGCGAGCTTTGCGGCTTGCTCTGCATCCGCGCCGCGCTCGACGCGCGCGGTGAGAAGCGCGACGTGGTGCTGGTGCCCGAAAGCGCCCACGGCACCAACCCGGCGACCGCCGCTTTCGCGGGCTTCAAGGTTCAGTCGATCCCGGCGACCCCGGAAGGCCGCGTCGATGTAGAGGCGCTGAAGGCCAAGCTGGGCCCGAACGTCGCTGGCGTGATGATCACCAACCCGAACACTTGCGGGCTGTTCGAGCCGGAGATGAAGGCGATCGGTGACGCGGTTCACGCGGCCGGCGGCTACGTCTATTGCGACGGCGCCAACTTCAACGCCATCGTCGGCAAGGTGCGCCCCGGCGACCTCGGCGTCGATGCCATGCACATCAACCTGCACAAGACCTTCTCCACCCCGCACGGCGGCGGCGGTCCCGGTGCCGGCCCGGTCGTGCTGTCCGAAGCGCTGGCGCCCTTCGCGCCGCTGCCCTTCGTCAGCCGCGGTGAAGACGGCCGCGTCCACCTCGTCGAGGAGGAAAACGCGGGCGAGGGCCATGCGCAGGCATTCGGCCGCATGGTCGCCTTCCACGGCCAGATGGGCATGTTCACCCGCGCGCTGACCTACATCCTCAGCCACGGCGCGGACGGTCTGCGCCAGGTGGCCGAAGACGCGGTGCTCAACGCCAACTACGTCCTGCGTTCGTGCGAGGATCTGCTGCCGGCACCGTTCGCCAAGAGCGGTCCGTGCATGCACGAGGCGCTGTTCAGCGATGCGGGTCTGGCCGAGGGCTTCTCCACGCTGGACATCGCCAAGGGCCTGATCGACGAGGGCTTCCACCCGATGACGGTCTACTTCCCCCTGGTGGTGAAGGGCGCGATGCTGGTCGAGCCGACCGAGACGGAAAGCAAGGCCGGTCTCGATCGCTTCATCGGTTCGCTGCGCAGCCTGGCCCAGCGCGCCAAGGATGGCGACCAGAGCCTCCACAGCGCCCCGCACTTCGCACCGCGTCGCCGCCTTGACGAAACGCTCGCGGCGCGCAAGCCTGTGCTCGTATGGCAGGGCGCCCCGGGTGAGCCGGGCACGCCTTCGCTGAGCGAAATCGGGGGTAGCTGAGACTATGGGGGGAAACGGATATGCGGCCTGGCTGCCGCTGCTGATTTTCGCAGCAGTGATGGCCTGGCGTTTTCGCAGCCTTGAAAAGGCGCGGCCGCTCCGTCTCCCCCTTCTCTGGATTGCGCCGCTGATCGTCGGAGCGACCGTCAGTCTGGCGCTCTATGGCATGCCGCCGGGGGCGCTGGGCTGGATGGCCCTGGCCGCCGGCTTCGCCATCGGCGGCGGGATCGGCATGCAGCGTTCGCGCCTCATGCGGCTCCATGTCGAGGGTGAGGGGGACGAGGCCCGGGTGATGATGCGCCAGTCGCCCTTGGCGCTGGTGCTGATTCTGGTCGTCTTCGCCTTGCGGCGGATGATCTTGCCGGGCGGAATGGCGATCGGGGCGGGCCATCCGGCTGCCAATGCCCTGCTGATGACCGATGCCATGCTCGGCTTCGTGCTGGGGATGGTGGTGATCAGCCGCATGATCCTGTGGCAGAGGGCGCGCGCCATGGTGGCGAACCACATCTCGGACAGCTGATCTTCAAGGGAAAAGCTTGTGGCGCGAAGCGGCAGACCGTTTCGCGCCACGTTACCTTCGGAGACCTCAGGTCGCGCGGTCAACCGCGTTTGCGGCAGACTCGATGTCCTGGCCGACGCCGCGAACGGTATTGCAGGCCGCCGCACTGAGCACGAGGCCCGAAACTGCAAGCGCCAGAACCGCTTTCCTGATCATGATTGCTTGACCCTTCAACGAACAATGTCCGAGGCGGATGCCTCGCGCTGTCGCTAATCCATCTTCCGATGGAGAGAAAGGGGCTCGCGGTCAGGTCAGCAGGCTATCCGCCGCGCCGATACGGCGTTGCGCCGCATCGGAGCAGCGGTGCTGGACGCCTCAGGCGAATTACTTGTTGATGGCGTCGTCGCCGGCCTGGCCGACCGATTCAACGTCCTTGCCCGCGCCCTTCACGGTGTTGCAGGCTGCGGCGGAGAAGACGATGCTTCCGGCGACCAGCGCGAGAACGAGATTCTTGACCATGTGAGGTTCCTTTCTACGCAATCCCGATCATTCAAGCGGGAACGTTGGAGGCAACTCTCGGTGAAGCCGCCGGTTCCCGGAGGCTAGCGCGAAGGCAGCACGGATTCTTCGATCGCGCTTTCATCCAGGGCGGAAGTCGGAGAGATCCGCTTGCTCAGGACATGCTCCCGCCAGGTGATGACGAGCCCGGCAGCGATGATCAGCGGGGCGCCGAACCAGATCGAAGGCGGCGGTGCGTCGCCGAAAACGGTGTATCCGTAAGTGGTTGCCCAAATGAGGGCGGTGTAGTCCATGACCACCACGGTGGCGACCGCGCCGTGGCGCAGCGCCGCGGTGATGAGCAGTTGCGCCAGGGTTCCGGTAACCCCCACGGCGACAAGCAGCAGCCATATCTGGGGTTCGTGAGCGCGACCGTAGAAGGGGAGCAGCACGGCGGCGAAGAGCGAACCGAAGAAGGCGAACCAGAACACGCAGGCGATGGGTTCTTCGGTCCGGGCAAGGTCGCGGATCTGGAAGCTCACCACGGCGACGATGACGCCGGCGCCCAGTCCGGCGGCCAGCCCCACCAGTGGCAGGTCCTGCACCGGGGCATCGGGCCGGGTGATGACAAGCACCCCGAGGAAGCCCAGGACCACCGCAAGCCAGCGCCAGGGTCCGACTTTGTCGCGCACGACCAGCGCAGTGATGAGCACGGCGAAGAGCGGCGCGGTGAAGCCCAGGGTCGTGCCCACCGGCAACGGCAGCAGCATGGCTGCGGTGACGTTGCAGACCAGGCCGAGCGTGCCTGTCGTCGCGCGGGCGGCGTGAGTGCCGAGCCGCCGTGTCCGCAACATCGGCAGGCGGCCCGTCATCAACAGTCCTCCGGCGATGAGGGGCACGGCCATGGCCTGGCGCCAGAACACCATCTCCGCTGCGGAGACCCCGCTGCGCCCTGCCAGCTTGACCAGCATGAACATCGTCGAGAGCATCACCATCGCCATCAGGCGCAGGGTGATGGCAAGCATCGGGCGGTCGGGCCGGGATGTTTTCGATGATGTGCGGGCGGCGTTCACCGCCAGGGCTTTAACTTGGCGGCGGAAGGAGGCAAGGGCGGGCCATGAACGATTCCGATAAGATCATGGCCGTGATCGGCGGCCTGGCGGTTGCCCTGGCGGCCGTGGCCTGGCTGGGCGACCGCCGCCGCATGAAGCGCCGCGACCTCGACCGGGTGGGCTTCATGCCCTGGACGCCCGTGTTCTTTTTCGCCCTCATGGCAGCGGTACTGCTGCTGGGGGTGGTCGGGAAGGATCTGTTCAGGGGTTAGAGGCAGGCTTCGAGATAGGCCTGGTCGAAGCCGAACTGGCGTGCTTTTTCCAGGGTGTAGGGGCGCAGGCCGGAGCTGCGGAATTCGCCGATGATCTTGCCGTCGTCGGTCTCGTCCAGATATTCGAACTTGAAGAGTTCCTGGGTGACGATGACATCGCCCTCCATGCCGATCACTTCGGTGATGTTGGTGGTGCGGCGCGAACCGTCGCGCAGGCGCTTCACCTGCACGATGAGGTCCACCGATTCGGCGATCTGGCGGCTGATCGCTTCCTTGGGGATCTTGATGTCGCCCATCAGGATCATGTTTTCCATACGGCCCAGGCACTCGCGCGGGCTATTGGCGTGAAGCGTGCACATCGAGCCATCGTGGCCGGTGTTCATCGCGGCCAGCAGGTCGAAGCATTCCGCGCCGCGGATTTCGCCCAGGATGATGCGGTCGGGACGCATGCGCAGTGCGTTCTTGACGAGATCGCCGATGGTGATGGCGCCCTGGCCTTCGAGGTTCGGCGGGCGGGTTTCCAGCGGCAGCCAGTGCGGCTGCTGCAGGCGCAGTTCGGCGGCGTCCTCGATGGTGAGCACGCGCTCGCCGGGGTCGATCATCTTGGACAGCGCGTTGAGCATCGTCGTCTTGCCGGACCCGGTACCGCCCGAGATCACGACGTTCATCCGGCAGGCTCCGGCGATCTTCAGCGTGGTCGCCATCTTCTCGCTCATCGAACCGAAGTCCTTGAGCATGTCGATGGTGATCGGCTTCTCCGAGAATTTACGAATCGAGATGGCGGTGCCGCGCAGTGAAAGTGGCGGCACGATCACGTTGACGCGGCTGCCGTCCTTGAGGCGGGCGTCGGCCAGCGGCGTGGTCTGGTCGACGCGGCGGCCGACCTGGTTGACGATGCGCTGGGCGATCTGAAACAAGTGCTGCTCGTCGCGGAACTTGGTCGTCGCGAGCTGGAGCTTGCCCTTCTTTTCGATGTAGGTCTGGTTCGGACCGTTGACCATGATGTCCGAGACGTCGGGATCGTTCAGCAGCTCTTCCAGCGGGCCGAAGCCCAGCAGCTCATCGATCAGGACCTTCTCCAGCGCGAACTGCTCGCGGCGGTTGAAGGTGATCTTGAGCTCGGCGAGGACTTCAATGATGATCGGGCGGAATTCCTCGGACAGTTCGTCCTTGGTCAGGGTCGCGGCGGCTTCGGGGTCCACGCGCTCCAGCAGGCGCGGCAAGACCTGCTCCTTGATCTTGTGGATCGATGCCTCGAAGCCGCTCTGCTCGGACTGGCCATCATGCACGGCATTGGCGCGGTCCGCGAGACGCGACATCGCATCGTCGCGGGAGTTTTGCGGCGCAGTCGTCCCGGAGCCGGCGGGCAGGGGGAAGGGATCACTGGAAGGCTGGGCGGCCCCGGCCGTAGTCTCGGCGCCAACCTTCAGCGGCTTGGCCACGCCGAACGCAGGCCTTGCGCCCTGGCCCAGTCCGCCGATGCCGTTGCGACGCCCGAATGCAGTCATGTTTTCGTCAACCCTTTCAGCGCCGGCACACCCTGCCGCATGGCGATGTCCTGCGATTGAGCGCAGGATTAAGGTTGAAACTTTGATAACTTCCTAATGGTGGCTGGAGTTCAACCATATTGCGGTGCACCGGCTCTTCAGGTCCAAAGGTGCCGCAAGTTGGCAGTTCAAAGCGGTCAGGGCGGTTTCCGGAAAGTGCTGATTAGCTATGCGTTAACTACGCTTGCAATAGATAGCCGGGCGAAAGATCGGCCGGGGCAGGTCAGGTCGAATGAACGTTGGCTTGTGGGGTGCCGATGGGTAAGTTTACTTTATTGCGTAGTTTCTCGTTCAGTTTTACTTTCTGGTGGATTTGCATTCCGAACATCGGTGCAATTGCCATGTGGCCGATTGGCGGGCCGCAGATGGCATTCCCGATGGCTGTCTGTGGTGTCGCTGCCGTCGCGATTTGCCATTCTGAAAACGTTTGGATCAGGCGAGCAGGTATTGTTTTCTGCTTTTTGACTAGCGTGATGATGTACATCGCAATCTCGTTCAATCTGAACCCAACGACGGTCGTTGCTTCCGTTGAGTTTGCAAGAGAACTCGATCTTCGGCAATCACCCGAATATCTAATGGCCGTGGGAACCATATTGGTAGCAATGGTGCTTGCGATCAAATTTGCGCCGCAAGTTCCAAAGCTCTCGACGCTGGATCACAAGATCATGGCTTTGGCTACGGTGGCGCTTCTGATCCTTGTCGATGGTGCCGCTACTGCTGGAGCACGAGGGTCGTATAAGATGACCGCCCCAGCGGATGCACCGATCGACTCCGCCATGATCCGGAATGAATTAACGCCGAGCACAGTTAGCGCGCGGAATCTTGTCGTCATTCTTGTTGAGTCCTTGGGGCAGCCCAACAACCCCCATGATCAGGCTTTGTTCGATAAAGCCTGGGGTAAAGCGCGTTGGTCCAGCCGATATGAAGTCACTGGCGGTACAAGCGCTTATTATGGTTCAACAACAAATGCAGAATTACGGGAGTGGTGCTCAGTCTGGAAGGACTTCGAGAGCTTCGACTTCGATAATGCGCATTGTCTGCCGGCGCAGTTCAAGGACGCGGGTTTTCACACGACCTCGATTCACACTTTCACTGGAGACTTTTTTGAGAGGCAAACCTGGCATCCAAAACTGGGGTTTCAGGATCAGCTTTTCATGCCCGAGTTACTGGGACTCGATGCCCATAAATGCGGGGGTGTTTTCCCAGGTGCCTGCGATACCGACATACCAAGTATAATCGGGGACAAGTTGCGTTCGTTACCTGACCAAAGGAACCTAATCTACTGGCTTACATTAAACAGTCATTTGCCAGTGGCGGAAGATAGTGACGCTCATACCGACAACTGTAGGCTTGCCGATCAGAATTGGAATGAGCAGTTTCCCATGCTCTGTCGTTCCTACTTGCTCCAGCAGCGACTTGCCGATTCTATCATGAAGGAAGTTATGAGGCGTGATTTCCCGGAAGCCGATATTCTCATTGTCGGGGATCACATGCCACCATTCTTCCAGCGAGCTCTTAGAAATCGCTACGATGCAGAACATGTTCCTTGGATCATGCTTCGCAACCGACGAGCATTGGATCGATCACGACAGGGGGCTGCCCTTTAAGAATATTGTTTCATCTTCAAATCAAAAAAAAGGCCGCCTCGGCTGAGGCGGCCTTTTTTTTATTTTTTTTATTTTTGCCGACTAGCGTGAGAGATCAGCCGACGTGCTCGGCGAGTACGGTCAGGCCTTTGTCGCCCACTTCGGCGAAGCCGCCGGTGATGCGGATTTCTTCCGGAGTGGCGTTCTCGGTCCGGTAGACCTTGAGCGCGCCGTCGGCGATCGTCGACATGAAGGGCGCGTGGCCCTCCAGCACGCCGAACTCGCCTTCGGTGCCGGGGACGACCACCATGTGGACGTCTTCCGAGCGGACGAGCTTGGCCGGCGTGACGAGTTCGAAGTGCAGAGCCATGATCGATTACGCCTCTTCGGCCAGCTTCTTGGCCTTGGCGACCGCTTCCTCGATGCCGCCGACCATGTAGAAGGCTGCTTCCGGAAGGTGATCGTATTCGCCTTCGACGACGGCCTTGAACGACTTCACGGTGTCTTCGAGCTGGACGAACTTGCCCGGGATGCCGGTGAAGACTTCCGCGACGTGGAACGGCTGCGAAAGGAACTTCTGGATCTTGCGGGCGCGGGCGACAGTGAGCTTATCTTCTTCCGAAAGCTCGTCCATGCCCAGGATCGCGATGATGTCCTGAAGCGACTTGTACTTCTGCAGGGTTTCCTGAACGCGGCGGGCGGTCTCGTAGTGCTCGGCACCGACGACGCGGGGCTCAAGAACGCGCGAGGTCGAGTCGAGCGGGTCGACGGCCGGGTAGATGCCCAGTTCCGAAATGGCGCGGTTCAGCGTGGTCGTTGCGTCCAAGTGGGCGAACGAGGTGGCCGGCGCCGGGTCGGTAAGGTCGTCCGCGGGAACGTAGATCGCCTGGACCGAGGTGATCGAGCCCTTGGTGGTCGAGGTGATGCGTTCCTGCAACTGGCCCATGTCGGTCGACAGGGTCGGCTGATAGCCCACGGCCGAAGGAATACGGCCGAGCAGGGCCGACACTTCCGCACCCGCCTGGGTGAAGCGGAAGATGTTGTCGACGAAGAACAGAACGTCCTGGCCTTCCTGGTCGCGGAAGTACTCGGCCATGGTCAGGCCCGAAAGAGCGACGCGGGCGCGGGCGCCCGGCGGCTCGTTCATCTGGCCGAACACGAGAGCAACCTTCGAACCTTCCGACACGGCGTTGCCTTCGGCGTCCTTGGCGATAACGCCGGCGTCGAGGAACTCGTGGTAGAGGTCGTTGCCTTCACGGGTACGTTCACCGACGCCCGCGAAGACCGAGACGCCGCCGTGGCCCTTGGCGATGTTGTTGATCAGTTCCTGGATGAGAACCGTCTTGCCCACGCCGGCGCCGCCGAACAGGCCGATCTTGCCGCCCTTGGCGTAAGGCGCGAGAAGGTCGATGACCTTGATGCCGGTGACCAGGATCGCCGCTTCGGTCGACTGGTCGACGAAGGGCGGGGCTTCGGCGTGGATCGGGGCGAACATGTCCGAGCCGACCGGGCCGCGCTCGTCGATGGGATCGCCGACGACGTTCATGATGCGGCCGAGCGTCTTGGGGCCGACCGGCACCGAGATCTGCTTGCCGGTGTTCGACACGGGCTGGCCGCGGGTCAGACCGTCGGTGCCGTCCATGGCGATGGTGCGCACGGTGTTCTCGCCGAGGTGCTGGGCGACTTCGAGAACCAGCTTCTGGCCGTTGTTCTCGGTCTCCAGCGCGGAGAGGATGGCGGGCAGTTCGCCTTCGAAGGTCACGTCGACGACGGCGCCGATGACCTGGCTGATCTTGCCGGTAGAAGTTTGGTTGAGCACGGGTGCAGTGGCCATTTCGGTTTCCTTGCCTGCGATGACTTAAAGCGCTTCCGCGCCAGCAATGATTTCGACGAGTTCGGTGGTGATCGCAGCCTGGCGGGTGCGATTGTAGACGATGGTCAGCTTCTTGATCAGGTCACCGGCGTTGCGGGTGGCGTTGTCCATCGCCGTCATCGACGCACCCTGTTCGGACGCGGCGTTTTCCAGCAGGGCGCCGAACAGCTGGGTGCGCAAGTAGCGCGGCAGCAGCGCGGCGAGGATTTCCTCTTCCTCCGGCTCGTATTCGGTCACCGCATCCGCACCGGCGGTAGCGGCCACCGCCTTGGGAGCGGGGACGGGAATGATCTGCTGGTCTGTCGGCTCCTGCAGCAGGGCCGACCGGAACTTCGAGTAGAACAGATGCGCCACGTCGAACTTGCCGGCTTCGTACATCGCCACCAGTTCGTTGGCGATACGCTCGGCTTCGTCGAAGCCGGGGTCACGCACATCGGTGGTGTCGAACATGTGAGCGATCTGCTTCGGGAACTCGCGGCGCAGCGGCGCGCGGCCCTTGCGACCGACGAGGTAGAACAGGACGGTCTTGCCCTGTGCTTCCAGTTCACGCGCCTTGACGCGGGCAGCCTTGACGATGTTCGAGTTGAACGCGCCGCACAGGCCCTTGTCCGAGTTCGCGACGACAAGCAGATGCACCTTGTCGCTGCCGGTGCCGGCGAGCAGCTTGGGGCTGTTCTCGCTGACAGTGATCTTGGACGCGAGCGAGCCCATGACCTCTGCGAGGCGGGCGGCGTAGGGACGCGCGGACTCCGCGGCGGCCTGCGCCTTGCGCAGCTTGGCCGCGGCGACCATCTGCTTGGCCTTGGTGATCTTCTGGGTCGACTTGACCGAGTTGATGCGGCCCTTGAGTTCCTTGAGCGAAGCCACTCGTTGTTCCTCGTTTCGTCTTCCCCGGGATGGTCCGGGACCGGTGGGCCATCTTCAGGAAATGCCTCGCAGGGAGGTCGGTCCCGATGATGGCCCGCGATCCCGGCTTACACCGGGATGACGGTTTCTCTTAAGCGAACTGCTTGGCGAAGGCGTCGAGCGCGGCCTTGGTCTTGCTCTTGGCTTCGTCGCCGAAGTCCTTGGTCGAGCGGATCAGCGCGAGGACATCGGCATGCTGTTCGTGCATGAAGTCGAGCATTTCGGCTTCATACTCGGTGACCTTGGCGACCGGCAGGCCGTCGAGGTAGCCGTTGGTGCCGGCGAAGATCGACACGGTCTGCTCTTCGAACGACAGCGGCGAGAACTGCTTCTGCTTGAGCAGTTCGGTCAGGCGCGCACCGCGGTTGAGGAGCTTCTGGGTCGAGGCGTCGAGGTCCGAACCGAACTGGGCGAAGGCCGCCATTTCGCGGTACTGGGCCAGCTCCAGCTTGATCGAGCCGGCAACCTTCTTCATCGCCTTGGTCTGGGCCGAACCGCCGACGCGCGACACCGACAGACCCACGTTGATGGCCGGACGGATGCCCTGGTAGAACAGGCCGGTTTCCAGGAAGATCTGGCCGTCGGTGATCGAGATCACGTTGGTCGGAATGTAGGCCGAGACGTCGCCGGCCTGCGTTTCGATGATCGGAAGCGCGGTGAGCGAGCCGTTGCCGTTCTCGTCGTTCATCTTCGCGGCGCGCTCAAGCAGGCGGCTGTGGAGATAGAACACGTCGCCCGGATAGGCTTCGCGGCCCGGAGGACGGCGCAGCAGCAGCGACATCTGGCGGTAGGCGACGGCCTGCTTGGAAAGGTCATCATACACGATCACGGCGTGCATCGCGTTGTCGCGGAAGAATTCGCCCATCGCGGCGCCGGTGTAAGGCGCGAGATACTGCAGCGGAGCGGGCTCCGAAGCGGTGGCGGCGATGACGATGGAGTATTCCATCGCGCCGTTCTCTTCGAGCTGGCGCACGATCTGCGCGACGGTCGAGCGCTTCTGGCCGACGGCAACGTAGATGCAGTAAAGCTTCTTGGATTCGTCGTCGCCTGCGTTCGCTTCCTTCTGGTTGATGAAGGTGTCGATGGCGACGGCGGTCTTGCCGGTCTGGCGGTCACCGATGATCAGTTCGCGCTGGCCGCGGCCGACGGGAACGAGCGCGTCGATCGCCTTGAGGCCGGTCTGCACGGGTTCGTGCACCGACTTGCGCGGGATGATGCCGGGAGCCTTGGCTTCGACGCGGGCGCGCTTCTCGGCGACGATCGGGCCCTTGCCGTCGATCGGGTTGCCGAGGGCGTCCACCACGCGGCCGAGCAGGCCCTTGCCGACGGGAACGTCGACGATGGTGTTGGTGCGCTTGACGCTGTCGCCTTCCTTGATCTCGGCGTCCGAGCCGAAGATCACGACGCCGACGTTGTCGGCTTCGAGGTTGAGGGCCATGCCCTGAACGCCGTTGGCGAATTCGACCATTTCACCGGCCTGGACCTTGTCGAGGCCGTGGATGCGGGCGATGCCGTCACCGACCGACAGAACCGAGCCGACTTCGGAAACCTGGGCTTCGGTGCCGAAGCTGGCGATCTGGTCCTTGATGACCTTCGAGATTTCTGCTGCGCGGATATCCATTGTTCTGCCTTTCTTAGCCCTTCATGGCCTGGGCGAGCGAATTGAGACGGGTGCGGATCGAGCTGTCGATGCGCTTGGAGCCGATGGTGACGACGAGACCGCCGAGCAGGTCCGGATCAACCTTGGTGCTGACCTTGACCTTGCGACCCTCGCGCAGTTCCAGCTTCTGGCGCAGCTGCTCGACCTGCTGGTCGTCCAGGGCGTGAGCCGACGTGACTTCGGCAGTCGATTCACCGCGCTGGGCGGCGGCGATCGAAGCGAAGGCGCGGATGATCTCGGGAAGGGCGACGAGACGGCGATTGGCCGCCAGAACGCCCAGGAAGTTCCTGGTCAGCGGCGCAAGGCCGAGGACATCGGCAACGGCTTCGATGGCCGCGCCGGCAGCCTTGCGGCTGATTTCGGGGTTGCGAATCAGCTCGGCCAGATCGGCGCTTTCGCTGATGGCGAGGGCGATCTTTTCGAGGTCGGATTCGACCGTCGTTACGACGCCGTTCTCGCTGGCAAGATCAAACAGCGCCGAAGCGTAGCGTCCTTGCAAGCTGGCCTTGATGCCGCCGGAATTCTCCACGCGTGTCCTATCCTTACATCGGGTGGGCTGGGACACTTTGGGGCGCACGACAATGACGTGCCCCCCGGCCCGCAGACGGGGCGCGCATAGCGACGATAGTGTTACGATGCAAGCTATGGGAGGCGGCCTGACCACAATGGTTGGGAAAGCGCTTTAAAAGCAAGGGGCGGGAAGTATCGCCGCAGCGGCTGCTGCAAGGTTGGGACAAACGAACCAATGGAGTTTGCCATGACCTATCGAATCATCGGTTTGCCGAAAGATCGGTTCGCACCGTTTTTCGCGATGGACGCGCAGGAACTGGAGAAAAACGGGATGCGGCGCGTGATCGCGACCTCCCGTCCGGGCTATCCGTGCCGTGTCAGCCTGCAGGATGCCGAGCCGGGCGAAAGCCTGATCCTGGCGAATTTCGTCAGCCATGATGTCGCCGGTCCCTATCGCAGCGCCTATGCGATATATGTAAGGGAGAACGCGGCGGAGGCCCAGCCGCATGTCGACCGGCTGCCACCGGTGTTCGCCGGTCGCACGCTTTCGTTGCGGGGCTTCGACCGGGAGGGGATGCTGGTCCGGGCCAGACTGGCAGGACCGGGCGAGATCGAGGAAGCGATCGGGGCCTTGTTCGAAGATCCCGCGATTGCCGGGATTCACGCTCACAATGCCGCTTACGGCTGCTTTGCCGCGCGGATCGAACGCCATGGAGAGATGCAGTGACCGTCCTGGACATCCCCGTAAGCGAGGACCGCGCCTGGCAGGCCGTGCAGTCGCGCGACCGCACGTTCGACGGCCGCTTCGTCACCGGCGTGCTGACCACCGGCATTTACTGCCGCCCCTCCTGCTCGGCGCGGCACCCCCGGCGCGAGAATGTGCGGTTCTTCCCGGATGCCGGCGAAGCGGAGCAGTTCGGCCTGCGCGCCTGCATGCGCTGCCGGCCCAACGATGTCTCGCGCGACGAGGAAGCGGTGACGATAGCGCTGCGGTTGCTCGATTCCGATGAGGAGCGAACGCCGGGCCTTGCCGAGCTGGCCGAGGCGACGGGCTATAGTCCGACGCATTTCCAGCGGGTGTTCAAGCGCGCGGTCGGTCTGTCGCCGGCGGAATATCTCCGGGCGAAGCGGGTCGCGCGTGCCGGCGATGCCCTGAGCAGCGGCGCGAGCGTGACCGAGGCGATCTACGAGGCCGGGTTCGGCGCCAGCTCGCGGTTCTACGAGGCAAGCGAGGGCAGGCTGGGCATGACGCCTTCGGCCTGGCGCGAGGGTGGGCGCGGCGTGACCATCCACTGGGCCGTCGTTCCCACCAGCCTCGGCGCCATGCTGGTGGCGGCGACCGGGAAGGGCGTGTGCCGGCTCTCCTTCGAGGAAGGGCGCGAGGAACTGGCCGCGCGGTTTCCGAATGCGGAACTGGTGGAAGGCGGCAGCGACTTTGCGCACCTGCTGGCAAGCGTTGTCGCGGCGGTGGAGCAGCCGGGGCAGTCGCGGGTGATCCCGCTCGATGTGCAGGGCACGGCATTTCAGGAGGCGGTCTGGCGCGAGCTGCAGCGCATTCCCGCCGGCGAGACGCGCAGCTATGCCCAGATTGCGGCGGCGGTCGGCAAGCCGGGCGCGGTGCGCGCGGCAGGCTCGGCGAACGGGGCCAACAATGTCGCGGTGCTCATTCCCTGCCACCGAGTGATCCGCACCGACGGGTCGATCGGCGGCTATGCCTACGGCGAGGAGATCAAGCGGGAACTGCTCAAGCGGGAGCGGGGGTGAACGGCAAGGCCCTCGCCGCGCATCGATCCGGCGCGGTGAATTTCACACGAACGAATAAGGATCGATGTCGATGTTCACCCGCACACCGCGGGGGAACTGCAGCGGTTCCAGCCATTCGCGCAAGGTCTTCTGCAATTCGGCCGAGCGACGGGCATTGATCAGCAGGCGGAACCGATGACGGCCGCGGAGCAGCGATAGCGGGGCAGGGGCCGGGCCGAGCACCAGCATGTCGGGATGGTTGGGCGCCGTGCCGCCAATGGCGCGGGCGGCGGCTTTCGCCTCGGACTGGTCTTCCGAGGAAACGATGATCGCCGCCCAGCGTCCGAAGGGGGGCGCACCCGCATCGCGGCGGGCCTCGGTCTCGGCGGCGTAGAATGCGTCCCGGTCGCCGGCGGCCAGTGCCGAGATCACCGAGGCTTCCGGATGGCGCGTCTGGATCAGCACTTCGCCCGGCTTTTCGCCGCGGCCCGCGCGCCCGGCGACTTGGGCGACCTGTTGGTAGGTGCGCTCCGCCGCCCGCAAGTCGCCGCCCTCCAGGCCCAGGTCGGCATCGACCACGCCCACCAGGGTGAGATCGGGGAAGTGGTAGCCCTTGGTCACGAGCTGCGTGCCGACGATGACGTCGATCGCCTTACCCTCCGCCTTGGCGACGAATTCGCCGACGGCCTCGGCCGTGTTCATCGTATCGGACGTGACGAGCGCGACACGGGCCTCGGGCAGGATCTCGGCGACTTCGTCGGCAATGCGCTCGACCCCCGGCCCGCAGGCGACCAGGCAGTCTCCGGTGCCGCATTCGGGGCAGGCCGCGGGCACCGGCACTTCATGGCCGCAGTGGTGGCAGGCCAGGCGCTGCGAGAAGCGGTGCTCCACCAGCCAGGCCGTGCAGTTCGGGCACTGGAAACGGTAGCCGCAGTGACGGCACAGCGTCAGCGGCGCGTAACCGCGGCGGTTGAGGAACAACAGGGACTGTTCGCCGCGCGCCAGCCGCGCCTTCATTTCCTCCACCAGGCGCGGGGCGAGCCACTTGCCGCGCTCGGGCGGCTCCTGGCGCAAGTCGAGGATCTGGATGTCGGGCAGTTGCGCGCCGCCGAAGCGCGAGGGCAGGTCGACCTTGCGATAGACGCCTGCCTCGGCCAGCTGCATCGATTCGAGCGCGGGTGTCGCGCTGGCGAGCACGACCGGTATCCCTTCGAACTTGGCGCGCATCACCGCCACGTCGCGCGCGTTGTAGCGCACCCCGTCGTCCTGTTTGAACGAGACTTCGTGAGCCTCGTCGACCACGATCAGGCCGAGGCGGGCATAAGGCAGGAACAGCGCCGACCGCGCGCCGACCACGACTTGCGCCTCGCCCGCCACGATGGCGCGCCAGGCGCGGCGCCGCTCGCTGGATTTCAGTGAAGAATGCCAGAGGATCGGCGGCACGCCGAAGCGGTGCTCGAAGCGGCGCAGGAAATTCTCGGTCAGCGCGATCTCGGGCAGCAGGACCAGGATCTGCCGTCCGCGCCGCAGCGCCTCGGCCACGGCCTCGAAATAAGTCTCGGTCTTTCCAGAGCCGGTCACGCCGTCGAGCAGGAACGGCGCGAACGCATCGGCGCGAACGGCCTCGACGAAGATGTCGGCCGCTTCCTGTTGACCGTCCGACAGCATGGGCTGGGCATGTTCGGGCCGGGCGCGGGCATAAGGACGGTCGAGATCGACGACCACCGGCTCCAGCAGGCCCGCGCCGACCATGCCGCGCAGAACGCCGTCCGACACCGAGGCCAGCTCGGCCAGTTCCTTGATCGAGGCCTGCTCGCCCTGGAGAGCGTCCAGCGCGGCGGCGCGTTGCGGGGTGAGCCGGGCGGGCTCCTGTCCGGTCAGGCGGTATTCGGTGGTGGTGCCGCCGCCGCGCAGCGCCGCCATGCTGCCCAGCGCCATGCGCGCCACGGACGAAAGCGAGGCGCAGTAGTAGTCCGCGGTCCATTCGATGAGGCGCCGCAGACGCTCCGGCAGGGGCGGCACGGGCATGACTTCCAGCAGGGGGCGCAGTTTCGATTCAGGCACTTCCTGCGTGTTCAGGCGTTGCGGCTCCCAGACGATGCCGAGCACCTGCCTCGGCCCGAGGGGCGCAACCACCACGGAGCCGAATTCTATCGCCATGCCTTCGGGGACGCGGTAGTCGAGGACGCCCAGTGCGGCGTTGAAGACGAGGATTCGGACGCGTTTCATGTAGGTTGCATATAGGCACTGCTGTCCGGGGGCGTGAAGGAGTTGATGATGGTGAACTGGGGAACAGGGGATAATTCGGCAGCCATGGGCGCTTCGGCGGAAGCGGACATGGATGTCGAAACCGGCGCGGCAAGCGCGTTTCGGTCCGACTGGAGCCGCCGCGGCGTGCTCATCGGCATGCTTGCAACCGGAGTGCTGATGCTGCCGGGCTGCTCGACTCTCGCGACGGGTTCGGGCCTGGGCTCGGGCTCTTCGGCCGGCGCGGACCCCGTACGCCGCCTCATGCGCTTTTCCTCGGAACGGGCTTTCGCCTGGCTCGGCCAGCCCGAGGGCTTCTGGACCAGCCCCGTGGCCCGCATCCCGATGCCGGTGCTGTTCGACCGCCCCGGGCGCACGACCACGGGCGTGCTCAAGTCGAAGGCCTTCCGCGACAAGCTTCAGTATCAGCTCAACCTCTTCGCGACGCCCGGCGCGCGCGTGGCCGGTCCGCTGGTGCTCAAGACCGTGCAGAGCGTCGCCATCCCGAATCCGGCCGAAGTGATGGCAGGCGGCAATACCGCGGCCACCACGCTGCTGCGCCGCGCGATGGGGCCGGCGCTCGTCAACGCCATGATCCCCGAGATCGAGCGCGCCATGAAGGAGGCGCAGGACCCCACGCTGAACCAGGCGATCGCCGCGCTGAAGGGCGTGACCGTCCAGGACACCGCCCATGCCCTCGCGCTCGATGCCGACAACGGCATCTGGTACGAGATCGGTGCGGCCGAGGCGGCAATCCGCCAGGATCCGGCCGATACCAACGATGCCGTGCTGATCGGCGCGTTCAAGAAGGCCTGACCGGCCGGCCGCTCCGGCGGCCGCAAGGCGCAGGGTAGCGGGGAAGGGCGCGCTTCCCTATAGGGGGCGCCAGAATCGACGGGCAGCGCGACGCCGCCCGTCGCAGCCCCGCACCCACAGGAACCGCGCCATGAAGTTCTTCGTCGACACCGCAGACACCAACGACATCGCCGATCTGGCCGCCACCGGCCTGCTCGACGGCGTTACCACCAACCCCTCGCTGATCGCCAAGTCCGGCCGCGACTTCCTGGAAGTCACCAAGGAAATCTGCGGTCTGGTCGATGGTCCGGTCAGCGCCGAAGTCGTTGCGCTCGACCATGAAGGCATGATGCGCGAGGCCGAAATCCTCCGCAAGATCGCCGACAACGTCTGCATCAAGGTGCCGCTCACCATCGACGGCCTGAAGACCTGCAAGAAGCTGACCAGCGACGGCACGCTCGTCAACGTCACGCTCTGCTTCTCGGCCAACCAGGCCCTGCTCGCAGCCAAGGCCGGCGCGAGCTTCGTCTCGCCCTTCGTCGGCCGTCATGACGACAACGGCTTCGACGGCATGGACCTGATCCGCGACATCCGCCTGATCTACGACAACTACGCGTTCGAGACCGAGATCCTCGCGGCTTCGATCCGCCACCCGGTCCACGTCCTCGAATGCGCCCGCATCGGCGCCGACGTCGCGACGATGCCGCCGGCCGTCATCAAGAACCTCGTGAAGCACGTCCTCACGGACAAGGGCATCGAAGGCTTCATGGCCGACTGGGCCAAGACCGGCCAGTCGCTCTGAAATTGACGTCCCTCTGACTTGACGTCGCTCTGACTTGACGCCGCTCTGATCTGAAGCCGTTCCGGCCCGAGGTCAGGGCAGCATGGATCGTCGTCCCGGACCGCGTCCGGGACGACCTCTTGCTCCCAACCGATCCTTCCCGGCTTGCACCCGGCGGACTATGTCGCCATTGAGCGGTCATGTCCGATGAAACACCCGTCGATCGCTTCAAGCTGGCCCTGACTGGCGCTTCGCGCGCCATCGCGCAGGATGCCGAAGTCGAGGTCAACTGGACCGCCGACGCTCCAAGCTCCACCGGCCAGACGTTCCGCGTGCCGATGCCGGGCCGCTCGATTCCGCAGGCGGCCGCCATGCAGGCGCGCGGCTATGCCGACAGTTTCGCGCTCAGGCTGCGCCATCACAACGACAGGCTGCACATGCGCAATGCGCCCGCCGATCCTTCGGCCCGGGCCTGCTACGATGCGGTGGAGGCCGTGCGCTACGAGGCGCTGGGCGCCAATCACTACGAGGGCATGCGCGCCAACCTCGATGCCTCGCTGGAAGCGCGCATCGCCAGCGATCCGATCTCGCGGGCGGACAGCCCGGACGGCGTGCCGATCCCGACCGCGCTGGCGCTCATGCTGCGCGAGCGTCTGACCGGCCAGCCAGTGCCGGAATCGGCCCAGTTCGGCGTCGACATGGTCCGCCGCTGGATCGAATCGAAGGCGGGTGACGATTTCGAGGCGCTGGCCGATTCCATCGAGAACCAGAAAGCCTTCCAGAAGCTCTCGCTCGACATGCTCATGCACCTGGAGATGACCCAGGCCGAGCAGATCGAACAGCCGCCCGAAGAGTCCGAGGACATGGACGGCGACGAGGAGACCGAGGAAGACGAAACCGGCGACGAAAGCGGCAAGGAGGAGCAGTCCACCGAGATGGCCGCCGAGCCGTCGAGCGGTCAGGACGAGGGCGAGAGCGAGGCCGAGGGCGAGAACTCGGACGAGATGGACGACGGCGAAGAGGGACAGGAAGGCGAGGAGGGCATGATGCCCGTGCGCCCGAACCGACCCTGGACCGACATTCCCGACAGCTTCGACTATCAGGTCTTCACCGAGGCCTTCGACGAAGTGGTGGTCGCTTCCGAACTGTGCGACGACGAGGAACTGACCCGTCTGCGTGCTTATCTCGATGCCCAGCTCAAGGGGTTGCAGGGCGTGGTGACGCGCCTTGCCAACCGGCTCCAGCGCCGCCTCATGGCCCAGCAGAACCGTTCGTGGGACTTCGACCAGGAAGAGGGCATGCTCGATGCCGCGCGGCTCGCCCGCGTGGTCGTCTCGCCCGGACAGTCGCTGTCCTACAAGATCGAGCGCGATGTCGAGTTCAAGGATACGATCGTCACCCTGCTGCTCGACAATTCCGGCTCGATGCGCGGTCGTCCGATCTCGATCGCGGCGATCAGCGCGGATGTGCTGGCGCGCACGCTGGAGCGCTGCGGCGTCAAAGTGGAGATCCTGGGCTTCACCACGCGCGCCTGGAAGGGCGGACAGAGCCGCGAATCCTGGCTGTCGAACGGGCGCCCCCAGCATCCGGGCCGCCTCAACGATCTTCGCCACATCATCTACAAGAAGGCCGACGAGCCGTGGCGCCGGGCGCGCAAGAATCTGGGCCTGATGATGCGCGAGGGCCTGCTGAAGGAAAATATCGACGGCGAGGCGCTGCTCTGGGCGCACAACCGCATGCTGGCCCGGCCCGAAGACCGGCGGATCATGATGGTGATCTCCGATGGCGCTCCGGTGGACGATTCGACGCTATCGGTGAACTCCGCGGGCTATCTCGAAGCGCACCTTCGCCGCGTGATCGAGTGGATCGAGACCAAGAGCCCGGTCCAGCTCGTCGCCATCGGCATCGGCCACGATGTGACGCGCTACTACCGCCGCGCCGTGACGATCATGGACGCCGAACAGCTCGGCGGGACCATGATCGAACAGCTCGCCGGACTGTTCGAAGAGGAAAAGGGCAGGAAATGAGGGCGTCCCGGACCTGGTCCGGGACTGCCGGCCTTTCTTCAGGGCGTCGCTTGCGCGGGAGCTTCCCGTTATCGGGATCCGTTCGGGTCGGCGTCCTCAAGGATTGACCTCGCCTCGGCCAGCCGCTTATGCCGCGGCGCATGACCGAAACCCAAAGCCTTACCCTGTTCAACAGCCTCACCCGCCAGCTGGAGCCGTTCCAGCCCGTCCATGAAGGCGAGGCGCGGGTCTACAGCTGCGGGCCGACGGTCTACAACTACCCCCATATCGGCAACATGCGCGCCTATGTCTTCGCGGACATCCTCGGCCGGACGCTGAGCCACAAGGGCTACAAGCTCACGCACGTCATCAACATCACCGATGTCGGCCACCTGACCGACGACGCCGATGCCGGTGAGGACAAGATGGAGAAGATGGCGCGCACCCAGGCGCAGTCCATCTGGGACATCGCGGCCCATTACACCCAGGCCTATTGGGCCGACATCAAGGCGCTCAATATCCGTCAGCCGGCGAAGTGGTCGATCGCGACCGACTATGTGCCGCAGATGATAGAATTTGCCGAGAAGATAGCTCCAACTCACTGCTACGAATTGGAAAGTGGTCTCTATTTCGACGTTTCCACCGTGTCCGACTACGGCCGCCTGGCCCGGGCCGTCACGGACGAGGGGGAGGGGCGCATCGAGGCTGTCGCGGGCAAGCGCAATGCGGCGGACTTCGCCATATGGCGCAAGACTCCATTGGGCGAGACGCGCCAGATGGAATGGGATTCGCCTTGGGGCAAAGGTGCTCCGGGATGGCATCTCGAATGCTCGGTGATGTCCGGCGACTTGCTCGGCTTTCCCTTCGACATCCACACCGGCGGCATCGATCACCGCGAGATCCATCACCCCAACGAGATTGCCCAGAACCAGGCATTCTGCTGCACCAATGGCCTCGACATGGCCGCAAATTCCGGTGCCAAGATATGGATGCACAACAATTTTCTGGTCGAACGCTCAGGCAAGATGAGCAAGAGCTCGGGTGAATTCCTGCGGCTGCAATTGCTGATCGACAAGGGCTACCACCCGCTCGGCTACCGCATGATGTGCCTGCAGGCGCACTATCGCTCGGAGCTGGAATTTTCGTGGGATGGGCTGGCCGCCGCGCTGGTTCGCCTCAAGCGCATGATCATCGTGATCGAGCGACTGGGCGACGTGGAGCCGGGCGATGCCGGCCATCCCAAGCTCGCGCCCATGCTCGAAACTTTCGAGAAGGCGGTGGGAGAGGATCTGAACACCGCCGTGGCGCTTACCGCGCTGGAAGACGTTCTGGCCGCCAAGAAAGTCGATCCCGGCGCCAAGCGGGCCGTGATCGAGGCGATGGACGCGGTGCTGGGTCTCGACCTGTTCGGCACCAGCCGCGCCGATCTTCGCCTTCGGCCCAAGGCGGCCGAGATCACCGAGGCCGAAATCGAGAGCGTCCTCGTCCAGCGCAAGGAAGCGCGCGCGCAGAAGGATTTCGCGACATCGGATGCCCTGCGCGACGCGCTGGCCGCGAAGGGCGTGGACGTGATGGACGGCGATCCGCTGGGCTGGGAATGGAAGCTCGGCTGACCGCTTGAGCGGGGCGGGACAGGGCTTGCAGTAAGCGCGGGCCAGGCCCCCTTGTCATCCCGGCTGGCCATCCCGATCAAGGTGCAAAGGCCTGAATTAGGCCGCCAATCGGAGTCCGTCCATGACCGCCGCCGTGATCAACGCCAAGTCGCGTGCCCTTCTTGAAGGGCGCTTGCCCGAGGGTGTGGAGCCGCTCTGGTTCGAAAGCGATGCGCAGCTGCTGCAACTGGCGCCGCGCGCGGAGATCGCCTGGCTCGATCCCGTATCGCCTGCCATCGCGGCCGAGTTCATTGCCGCTGCAGACAAGCTGACCTGGTACACGGCGCTGTCGTCTGGGGTCGACTGGCTTCCCCTGACGCTCCTTGTGGAGCGCGGCGTCCAGCTTACCAACGGTTCGGGCATTCATGCGCAGTCGGTGGCCGAATACGCGGTGATGGGGATGCTGTCGGTCGCCAAGGGCTGGCGCGAGGTGGTGCGGGCGCAAGATCGGCACCAGTGGCTGGCCCAGCCGCCGGGCAAGCGCGAACTGCTGGATTCGAAAGTCCTGGTGGTCGGCGCCGGCGAGATCGGCGGCCGGATCGCCGAACTCCTGCGCGTGTTCGGTGCGGACGTGACGGGCGTGCGCCGCCGTCCGGGACCGGGCGACCTGGCATCCGATGCCTGGCGCGCGGAACTCGGCCGATTCGACTGGGTCATCGCCGTCGTGCCCTCGACCCCGGAAACCCAGCGCATGTTCGGTGAGGCGGAGTTCTCCGCGATGAAGCCCGGCGCCGTCTTCCTCAACTTCGCGCGCGGGACGGTGATCGATCAGGACGCCCTGCTGGCCGCCATCGACTCGGGCCATCTGGGCGGCGCTTTCCTCGACGTGACGGAACCCGAGCCGCTTCCGGCCGACCATCCGCTCTGGTCGCGCGAAAATATCCATATTTCGATGCACCTGGCCGGCCGGGCGCAGGACACCCTGTACGAGCGCGGATCGGCGCGATTTCTCGCCAATCTTCAGCACTTCGTGCGCGGCGAGCCCCTGGACCATGTCGTCGATCTGTCGCGGGGTTATTGACCGGCCACTACTTTGGCCAGATGCCCGGCGTTGAATTCTTCGCCACATGCCCTGACACTACGACCTGAAATTCGGGATCAAGCGGAGGGAAGATGCACATGGCAGAGAGCGACAAGCGCAAGGCGTCCGATCTATTCATCGAATGCCTGGAGGCGGAGGGCGTCGAATATATCTTCGGCGTTCCGGGCGAGGAGAACCTCGATTTCCTCGATTCGCTTTCGCGGTCCAAACAGATCCGGCTGATCCTCACCCGGCACGAGCAAGGGGCGGGCTTCATGGCGGCCACTTATGGCCGCCATACCGGGAAAGTGGGCGTCTGCCTCTCCACACTCGGCCCGGGCGCGACCAATTTCGTGACCGCCGCGGCCTATGCGACGCTTGGCGGCATGCCGATGCTGATGATTACCGGGCAGAAGCCGATCAAGAAATCGAAGCAGGGGCGCTTCCAGATCCTGGACGTCGTTTCGATGATGCAGCCCATCACCAAGTACGCGCACCAGATGGCCAGTTCGGACAATATCCCGAGCCGCGTCCGCGAGGCGTTCCGCATCGCCGAGGAAGAGAAGCCCGGCGCCACCCATGTCGAACTGCCCGAGGACATTGCCGACGAATATACCGATTCGCGCCCGATTCCGCGCTCGACGGTGAGGCGGCCGACGGCTGACGCGAAGTCGATCGCACAGGCGGTGGAGGCCCTGCAGAAGGCGAAGCGCCCGGTGCTGGTGATCGGTGCAGGCGCCAACCGCAAGATGACCAGCAAGATGCTGGGCGAATTCGTCGAGAAGACCGGAATTCCTTTCCTCACCACGCAGCTCGGCAAAGGCGTGATCGACGAGCGCCATCCGCGCTTCCTGGGCTGCGCGGCGCTGTCCTCGGGCGATTTCGTTCACCGCGCGATCGAGGACGCCGACTGCATCGTCAATATCGGCCACGACGTGATCGAGAAACCGCCGTTCTTCATGCATAACGACGGTACGCGGAACGACCGCGTGGTGATCCACGTCTCGACCAAGACCGCGGAAGTCGATCCGGTCTATTTCCCGCACATCGAGGTGATCGGCGATATCGCCAACGCCGTATGGCAGATCAAGGAAGCCATCGCGCCGTCGGCGAAATGGAACTTCGATGCCATGCTCGGCTATCGCCAGGCCGAAGTGGAGCATACTGAAAAGCTGGCTGCCGACGAGCGCTTCCCGATCTTCCCGGCGCATCTCGTGAAGCAGGTTCGCAGCGCCTTGCCTGACGATGCGATCGTCTGCCTCGACAACGGCGTCTACAAATTGTGGTTTGCCCGCGGCTATTGCGCGTCCAAGCCCAATACCGTGCTGCTCGACAATGCGCTGGCATCGATGGGAGCAGGGCTGCCGTCTGCCATGGCCAGCGCGATGGTCTATCCGCACCGCAAGATCTTCGCGGTCTGCGGCGACGGCGGCTTCATGATGAACAGCCAGGAGATGGAAACGGCGGTTCGCCTGGGCCTCAACCTCACCGTGCTGATCCTGAACGACAATGCCTATGGCATGATTCGCTGGAAGCAGGCCAACATGGGCTTTGCCGATTTCGGGCTGACTTACGGCAACCCCGACTTCGTGAAATATGCAGAGAGCTATGGCGCCAGCGGCCACAGGGTGGAGAGCGCGGCCCATCTCAAGACACTGCTGGCCCACTGCCGCGATACACCGGGCGTCCATGTGATAGATTGCCCGGTCGACTATTCGGAAAACGATCGCATCCTGAACAGCGAGATCAGGGAGCTTTCGCTGGCCCTCTGAATGAAAACGGGAAGGCAGGGCGCGCGCCTGCCTTCCCGCAGCGTGGCTTTTTCCCGATCAGCAGTCTTCGAGCAGCAGAAGTTCGATCTCCACGGTCAGGCTGGGCGGCGGACCTGCCCGGTGGTCGGCTTCGGTCACCACCGCGTCCGCCACCAGGTGGCCGGAAATGGTGAATTCATGGTCGGGCAGAGCCGCGATCAGGTTCTCTCCGTCCTCGATGGCGTCCTCGCCCGCGAAAGTCAGCGCCACCGTATGGCGAGAGCCGGCGAAAGTGGCGCTTGTCCAGGGGCGTTCGGCGTGGCGCAGGAACTCGGCGCGGGAACCGGCGAGTTTGAGCAGGGCCGCAATCAAGGGCAGCCATGGTCCGCGCGCCGCATAGCGCTGCGCACCGTCGCCCAGGGCCTGTCGAGCCGATGCGAGCATCGCGCGGTCATGGGCAAAATTAACGTGCATGTGGGCTCTCCAGGTAAGTCGTCATGAAAAGTCGGATGCGTGCCGCGGTCCCGGCGCGGGGCCGGCGCCCGTTGCGTAAATCGCCGACGAATCGCGGATCGTGTGCAGCGAGGCGCCCGAACTTGGTCCACGGCATCCGGGTGAGGCGCAGGAAGCGCTCTATCTGGCGTAAAAGCATGGAACTTTGGGCTCCGGTGAGTGAGATTCGCGACTCGTGTTCCTAATATGTTCCAACCGAATGGGGCTTGTCTAGGAAATTTCCTACGACTAGGATTACATTATGGAAAACGCCGAAATTCGCCGCCGTTTGCTGGAACTTGCCGAGGAACGCGGTGCGAGCCTCTCGTCCCTGTCGCGAATGATCGGAAAAAATACCACTTATCTTCAGCAATTTATAAGAAAAGGCAGTCCGAGGAAGCTGGAGGAGGGGGATCGCGGCCAGCTTGCACGGTTCTTCGGAGTGGACGAATCGGAATTCGGGAAATCGAAGGAAAAATCCTACGTAAGCGACCGAAATTCCTACGCCGGTGATTGGGTGGACGTTCCGCGTCTTTCGATCGGCGCCTCCGCGGGGCCGGGCGCCTTGCCGGACGGGGAGGACGTGTTCGGAACGATCCGTTTCTCCCCCCGCTGGCTGCGTTCGATGGGGCTGCGCCCGGAAATGCTGTCGGCCATCGTGGTCAGCGGCGATTCGATGGAGCCGGTGCTGCGCGATGGCGACGAGATCCTCGTGGACCGCGACTGGCGGCCGCTGCGGGACGGCATCCATGTCGTCCGACTCGACGATACGGTGCTGGTGAAGCGACTGGAGGCCGGGCGGGCCGGACGCATCGCCTTGTTGAGCGATAATCCGGCCTATCGGCCTATCGAATGCGATCTCCAGGAAATCGAGGTGATCGGCCGCGTCGTGTGGAAGGGCGGGCGAATCTGAACGGCTCGCAGGCCTGACGGGGAGGGGCGCAAGGTTGCATTCCTCCCGGCTTGCGGCCATTTCCGCAGCCATGACCCAAACCAGCGAGAAGCCTCAGGAACAGTCGATGCGTGTCGGCATCATTCCCGTCACGCCGCTCCAGCAGAACTGTTCACTGCTGTGGTGCACCAGGACCATGCGCGGTGCCTTCGTCGATCCGGGAGGAGACCTTTCCAAGCTGCGGCAGGCTCTGGAAAAGACCGGGGTGACGCTGGAGAAGATACTCGTCACCCATGGCCATCTCGATCACTGCGGCATGGCGGGAATCTTCGCGAAGGAAATGGGCGTCCCGATCGAGGGGCCTCACGAAGAGGATCGGTTCTGGATATCCAAACTGGACGACGACGGTCCGCGCTGGAACATGGAAGCCGAGACGTTCGAGCCCGATCGCTGGCTCGAAGACGGCGACAGGGTGACCGTGGGCGAGCTGGAACTGGATGTCGTCCATTGCCCGGGGCACACGCCGGGGCACATCGTGTTCCATCATGCACCCAGCAAGTTCGCGATGGTGGGGGACGTGCTGTTCAAGGGCGGCATCGGCCGGTGGGATTTCCCGCGCGGCAATCTTCAGGATCTGGTCGAATCGATCACCGCGAAGCTCTGGCCGCTGGGTGACGAAGTGACGTTCGTCCCGGGCCACGGACCTATCAGCACGTTCGGAGACGAGCGGGCGAGCAATCCCTATGTCGGCGACGCGGCGCTGGAGCACGGCTTGCCGGGCTGAGGGCTGTGCCATTCCTCACGCTATTATAGGAGGGCGGTGCCGGTGCACCGCCCCTTTTCGTTTTAGAACCACCCCAGGGCGATCAGCACGGCCACGGCGGACAGTCCGGCCAAGGTGAGGACGGTTACGAGAACGCCGACCATGCGCAGCGGGTTGGGCCTGTCGATGTCCATGCCCAGGCCATGGGACACGCGGCCCAGCATGAAGAGCGAGCCGACGATGGCCAGCCAGATGCCGCCCTTTCCGGTCATTTCGATCGCTGCGGCCAGGATCAGCACGAAAGGCGTGCTTTCCACGAAATTGAGCTGCGCCCGCATGCGCCGCGCGAGAGGATCGTGGCCTCCGTCGCCGAACAGCACCTTTTCCCGCATGCGCATCTGGCCGATACGCGCTATATGCCAGAAGGTAATCACGCCGGCCGCGGCCGCGAGGCACAAAGTTGTCTGCAGAATCATGGTTCGAATTCCCCCTAGGTGGATTTCACGTTCATGCTGCGGGGAGGAACGGGTTGCAACTCGTGCGAAATCGGTTATAGGCGCGCCTTCGCAAGCCGCCGGTCCGCGAACACGGTTTCCGGCGGCCTTTTTGACATTCAATTCCAGGAACAGGTGCCGAAATGGCTGTCCCTAAAAGAAAAACGTCCCCGTCCCGCCGGGGCATGCGCCGCAGCCACGATGCTCTGCAGGTCGAAGCATTCCACGAATGCCCGAACTGCGGCGAACTGAAGCGCCCGCACAACCTCTGCAACGCTTGCGGCCACTACAACGGTCGTGAGATCGTCGCGGTCGAAGCTTAAGACCAAGACGATTTTCGGAGGTTGCCCATGAGTTTGCCGCGTATCGCTGTCGATGCGATGGGCGGCGACGAGGGCGTGCGCGTCATGATTGAAGGCGCTGCTCTCGCGCGCCGTCGTCACGATCGCTTCAAGTTCCTGTTGGTCGGTGACGAGCCGCGGATCAAGGCCGCGCTCGAAAGTCATCCGAATCTCAGGGCAAGTTCCGAGATATTGCACACTGAAGGCGTCATCAGTGGCGAGGATAAGCCCAGCCAGGCATTGCGCCGGGCCAAGGGCACCTCGATGGGACGCGCTATCGAGGCGGTGAAGGCGGGTGACGCCGGAGCCGCCGTCAGTGCCGGCAATACCGGCGCTTTGATGGCGATTTCCAAGCTCGCGTTGCGCACGATGCCCGGCATCGATCGCCCGGCGCTGGCTGCCCTGCTGCCGACTCTGGAAGATCATGACCTGGTCATGCTCGATCTCGGCGCCAATGCCGAGTGCGATGCGCGCAATCTCGTGCAGTTCGCGATCATGGGCGCTGCCTATGCCCGCGTCGCCACGGGCCGCGAGCACCCGCGCGTGCGCCTGCTGAACATCGGCACCGAGGAAACCAAGGGCACCGAAGACTTGCGCGACGCTGCGGCGATGCTCAAGGCCTCGGCCGCCGACCTGTCGATCTCGTTCGACGGTTTCACCGAAGCCGACAAGCTCGGCCGCGGGGACATGGACGTCGTCGTGACCGACGGTTTTTCGGGCAATGTCGCGCTCAAGGCTGTCGAAGGCACGGCGCGCTTCGTGGCAGACTTGCTGCGCCGCGGCTTTTCGAGTTCGCTGCGCTCGAAGATCGGTTTCCTGATCTCGAAGCCGGCCACCGAGCTGCTCAAGCATCACCTCGATCCCAACAATCATAACGGCGCGGTTTTCCTGGGCCTCAACGGCATCGTGGTGAAAAGCCACGGCGGTGCGAACGCCGCAGGCGTCGCCAATGCCGTGGCGGTTACCGCGCGCCTCCTGGAGGAAAACGTGACCGAGCGGATTTCCGCGGACCTTGCCCGTCTGGGCGGGACGTCCCTGCGCAAGCCTCGCGTCCAGGAAGAGAGTGCCTGATGATTCGTTCGGTTCTCGTCGGTACGGGTTCGGCCCTGCCGCGACGCGCGGTCAGCAATGCCGAACTCGCCGAGCGCGTCGACACCAGCGACGAATGGATCGTCGAGCGTACCGGCATTTCCAATCGCCACATCGCCGCGCCTGACGAAACGACCTCTAGCCTGGCCACCGATGCGGCCCGCAAGGCCATCGAGGCGGCCGGCTTCGAGGCTTCGTCGATCGACCTGATCGTGCTGGCCACGGCCACCCCTGACCAGACGTTCCCGGCCACGGCCACGATCGTCCAGAACAACCTCGGCTGCCGCGGCGGAATCGCTTTCGACGTTGCCGCCGTCTGCTCCGGTTTCCTCTACGCAGTGGGCGTTGCCGATTCGATGCTCCGCACCGGCATGGCCAAGCGGGCACTCGTCATCGGTTCGGAAACCTTCAGCCGCATTCTCGACTGGGAAGATCGCACCACTTGCGTTCTTTTTGGAGACGGCGCCGGGGCGATCGTTCTCGAAGCGCAGGAGCAGGGCGAAGAGGGTTCGCGCGGTATCCTGGCGACGCGGCTTCATGCCGATGGCGCGCACAACGAACTGCTCTATGTCGATGGCGGTCCCTCGACGACCGGCACCGTGGGCAAGTTGCGCATGAAGGGCCGTGAGGTCTTCCGGCACGCTGTTGTGAACCTGGCCGAAGTTCTCAAGGAAGTCCTTGAGGAAACAGGACATTCTCCTTCCGATATCGATTGGCTGGTGCCGCATCAGGCCAATGCCCGCATCCTCGATGCGACGGCGCGCAAGCTCAATCTGCCGGCCGAAAAGGTCGTGATGACGGTGGGCCAGCACGCCAATACTTCAGCTGCCTCGGTGCCTCTGGCGCTCGACCAGGCCGTTCGCGACGGCCGCATCGTGCAGGGCGATCTTGTCGTCCTCGAAGCGATGGGCGGCGGTTTCACCTGGGGCGCAAGCGTCGTTCGGATCTGATTCGGTGCTCCGTTATGGAGGATCGGGTGAACTGATGTGGGGGAGCATTGCTTTTCCCGCATTTTTTCATAATATTGTCCGGGGGGTTGTCGCACGGAGGGGATGCGGGACTTATGCGCTCCACGGACACATTGACGAGGGCCGAAATCGCTGAAGCCATCCACAGGAAGCTGGGATTGTCCAGATCCGAGTCGCTTGCGATGGTCGAAGCTATACTGCAGCATATGTCGGAAGCCCTTTCGGAGGGCGAAAATGTCAAGATTTCCGGGTTCGGGACTTTCCTGCTTCGCGACAAGGGCGAACGGATCGGCCGTAATCCGAAAACCGGCGTGGAGGTGCCGATTACGCCTCGCCGGGTCATGACATTCCGGGCCAGTCAGATGCTGAAGGACCGCATTACCGACTGATCCGGTTCCGGCATCACGTTGGTTATACGGAGAATTCTGCCATGACTGCGATCGAAGCGAACCGTCCGGAAGCGACCATCGTCAATGATGGAGCGTCCGGGACGGGGGTCTTCAACGACGGCAAGGCGCACGATGCGCTGCGCACGATCGGTGAAGTGACGAAGGCATTGGGCATTCGCCAGCATGTCCTGCGTTACTGGGAAGAGCAGTTTCCTGCCCTTCAACCGATCAAGCGCAGCGGCAATCGTCGCTATTACCGGCCGGAAGACGTCCTGCTGATCGCCGAGATCGACCGACTGGTCAATCGCGAGGGCTATACCTTGCGCGGTGCGCGCATGGCTCTTGAGGAGCCGGCATCGGTGGAGACCGGCGCCGTGAGTGATCGACTCGCGGAGGCGGCGCCTGCAGGCGCGTCCGATTCCTTCATTCAGGAACTGCTCGGAATTCGCCTTCGACTGGCACGGGCGCTGGCCGCGGCCTGACAGGGCCGAGGCGGTACGCCGCGTTCCGGCTTAATCCAGCGCGCTGGGCCCCAGTTCGGGGTCGAGGTCGCGTGGGCGGGTGAGATGCACCAGCCGGCCTGTGCCTTCGGCGATCTCGTCCCAGGATTCGATGTCCAGTTCCACCACGGCATAAGCGGCGGTGGGAAATTTTTCCTCGACCACATCGCGCATCGGGCTGCTGCCGTCGTCCGGCACGAGATCGAAGATCAGGTCTTCGAGGCCCGGATTGTGCCCTATCAGCATGATCGAGCGCGGATCGCCCGCCTGTTCGCGCAGGAGGTCGATCAAGGTGGCGGAACTGGCAAGGTAAATCCGGCGATCCCAGGTGATCGGCGGCATTTCGCCCGCGGCTTCTCCGGCCAATTCGATCGTCTGGGTGACGCGAACGGCGGGGGAGGCGAGGATGCGCTTCCAGCCCACGGCGTGGTCGCGGATGTGCAGGCCGATCAGGGCGGCGCCCTTGCGGCCGCGCCCGTTGAGCGGGCGGTCGAAGTCCCGGAGGCGGGCATCGTGCCAGTCCGATTTGGCGTGTCTTAGGATTCCGAGGGTTTTCATCGAGGCTTTCGGTTCGCTGATCGGTCAAATGGGCGGTTGGCTGGGCGGGGCTTCGGCGGTGCCGGCTGCCTCGTCTGGTTTTTCGCTCCCCCCGGAACTGCTCCCTGCTGAACTGTTCTCTCCTGAACCATTCCAGCTCACGCGTTGCAAGGCTTCCTCCAGCGAAATGCGGAGCACCGGCGTGCCGGCCGGGAAGGCGCTGAGCAGCCGCGAGGGGAATGCCGAAGACAATACCACGAAGTGCCCGCGGTCGCCGCGGCTGCGGATGAGCCGGCCGAAAGCCTGGGCCAGCTTGGCGCGGATCAGGCTGTCGTCATAGGAGGAGCCGCCGCCGGCCAGCCGGCGCGCGCGGTGCAGGATGGTCGGGCGCGGCCAGGGAACCTGTTCCATGATGACCAGTCGCAGCGATTCTCCGGGAACGTCCACTCCGTCGCGCAGGGCATCGGTGCCCAGCAGCGAAGCGGCCGGATCGTCGCGGAAGATGTCGACCAGGGTGCCGGTGTCGATCGGATCGACGTGCTGCGCATAGAGCGGCAGGCCCGCGCGGGCGAGTCGATCGGCGATGCGGCCGTAGACAGCGCGCAGGCGCCGGATCGCCGTGAACAATCCGAGCACGCCGCCGCCCGCCGATTCGATCAGCCGCGCATAGGCCCCGGCCAGCGCCGGAATATCGCCGCGCGGGATATCGTTGACGATCAGCACTTCGGCCTGTGCGGCATAGTCGAACGGGCTGAGATGCTCCGAAAGCCGGGGCGCCACTTCGATATGGGCGGCGCCGGAACGGGCGATGGCCTTGTCCCAGCTCTCGCCGTCGCGCAGCGTCGCCGAAGTCATGACGACGCCGTGGGCCGGTTCCAGCACGACGCTGGCGAAGGGCTTCATCGGGTCCAGCCAATGGCGATGAATGCCGACGTCGTATTCGCGCGCCTCGGAACGATCGAGGGCGAGCCAATCGACGAATTCGGGATCGGCGGGTCCATTGAGGCGGCCCAGCATGGATTCCCAGGCGAGCAACAAGTCGACGCGCCAGGACAGGGACTGGCGCGCGCCTTCGATCCGGGCGCGGCCCTGGCCGTCCAGCCAGTCAGGTCCGTCCTCCAGCAGGGCTTCAAGGCGCAGCCCTAACCGGACGAGGGGCTGGCGCAGTTCGCCGAGCGCCTCGCGCGCTGCCTCGGTCACTTCCGCGAAGGCGCCCTCCAGCCCCGCCGCTTCGGTTTCGAGGCCGTAGCCGGCCTCCTGTCCGCCGCTTTCGTCGCGCGCGTAGACGGTGGCGCGTACCGCCGCGAGCAGTTCCTCGATCGGACCGGAAGGCTCACCTTCGGTCAGGCGCTGCATCCAGCCGTCGCCGGGAAGCGCTTCGGCGGCGGCGCGCGCGGCCTCGATCGCCTTGGCGCCGGCTTCATCGTAGCTGGCGACATCGGCGAGACGGGCGGAGAGGCCGCGCCGTCTGCCGCGCGAGGCTTTCTCGGGACCGATCACCCAGCGGCGCAGTTCGATGGCTTCGCTGCCGGTGAGGGCTGCCGCGAAAGTCGAGTCGGCGGCGTCGAAGACGTGATGGCCTTCGTCGAAGACGATGCGCGTGGGACGCGCGGCGTGATCGCGCCCGCGTGCGGCGTTGATCATGACCAGCGCGTGGTTGCCGATCACCAGGTCCGCCCCGGCGCTGGCGCGCGCGGCGCGCTCGATGAAGCATTTGCGATAATGCGGGCAGCCCGCATAGACGCATTCCCCGCGGCGGTCGGTGAGCGCGGTGATGCCGCGTTGGCGGAACAGCGTGCCGAGCCAGCCCGGCAGGTCGCCGCCGATCATGTCGCCGTCCTGGGTATAGGCGGCCCAGCGCGCCACGAGCTGCGCGAGAATCGCCGCGCGGCCGGCGAAACCGCCTTGCAGCGCATCTTCCAGATTGAGCAGGCAGAGGTAGTTCTCGCGCCCCTTGCGCACGACGACGGGCCGCGAGCCGTCCGCGCGCCGGTCCGGCCAGGCGCGGCGGCTTTCCTTGCGAAGTTGGCGCTGCAGGGCCTTGGTGTAAGTGGAAACCCAAGTGGTGCCGCCCGACAAGCCGCTCCAGAGCGAAGCCGGCGCGAGATAGCCGAGCGTCTTGCCGATGCCGGTTCCGGCCTGGGCCAGGAGGACGTGCGGCCGGCCCGAGGACTGGCGCGGGGCGAAGGCGGCGGCGGCCTCGGCAGCATAGGCCTGCTGGGTCGGTCTCTGCTCCGCGTCGCTGCCGGTCAGCTCCGCAAGGCGTTGCAGCACTTCGCCGCGTTCCAGCGTGACTTGCCGGGGCTGGGGCAGTTCCGGGCTCTCCTCCCATTCGGGCAGGCGCGTGAAGAGCCAGCGTTCGGCGCGCTCGGGCCGGGCGACACGCGGGTTGAGCAGGGTAGCCCAGGGCCAGCGCATGCGGGTGAGCGATTGCAGTGCGGTCCAGGCGCCTTCGCGCTCGGGCCAGTGGGGACTCTCGCAAATGTCGAGCAGGGCGCCGGCCGCTTCCTGAAGCAGGCGCGGCACGTCGGCATCGTCCTTCGGTTCTGCGAGGCCAAGCGCATGGGCAAGGCCCTTGGGCGTCGGCACCACGAACCGGGCCGGGTGCATGAAGGCGTAGAGTTCCAGCAGGTCGAGCCCCGAGAGATCGGGATAGCCGAGACGCGTGGCGATGAGCGGAGCGTTGAGAATCAGCAGCGGCGTGTCCGCCGCCGACATGACCGCCTCGCCCTTGGAAACGGGACGCGTTCTGCCGGCTCCGTCGCGCATCCAGGAACCGCCATGGCTGGCGTGAAGGGCGGGGAGGGGCAGGGCGGCCATGGTGATCGTCTTAGGCAAGGCGCGGACAAAAGGGAAACCTCTGAACCTGCCCCGCGGTCGAAAACCCGGCGCTCCGGCAGGAAAATACATCAAGATACATTTTAGCGTCTTGCGAAGATCGATTTAAGATATATCTTGTGGCCATCATGAGAAACAAGAGAGATGAAATGAGAAACATCAACAACCCTTACGGACATGGCGGCTTCGGCCGTGATCGCGGCATGCGCGATGGCATGGAACACGACATGGAGCGGGGCGGCGGCCGATGCGGCCATCGCGCTCATCGCGGTCATCGCCATGAAGAACACGGCATGCGCGGGCGCGGCGGCTTCGGCATGGCCCGCGGACCGTTCGGCCGCGATGGCGACGGGTTCGAAGACGGCTTCCCCGGTGGCCGAGGACGGGGTCGTGGTGGCCGCGGGGAAGGCTTCGGGGGCGGCTTCGGCGGCGGTTTTGGTGGCGGCTTCGGAGGTCGCCCCGGTGGCGGTCGCCGCAAGCGGCTGTTCGATCAGGCCGAACTCCAGGTGCTCCTGCTTGCGCTGATCGCCGAGGCGCCGCGCCACGGTTACGACTTGATCCGCGAGATCGAGACGCTGTCCGGCGGCGACTATGCGCCGAGCCCGGGTGTCGTCTATCCGGCGCTGACGTACATGGAGGAATCGGGGCTGATCGCTCCGACTGCCGAGGAAGGTTCGCGCAAGTCCTATGAAGCGACCGAGCAGGGCCGGACCCAGGCCGATGCCGATGCCGAAAAGGCCGCTGCGCTGAAGCTGCGTCTCTCGGCGCTGGCCGAAGCACGCGAGAAGGTCGATCCTGCCCCGGTCCGCCGCGCGATGCATGCGCTGAAGATCGCCATGTTCGACCGTCTCTCCAAGGACGGCGCCAATCGCGAGGTGATCCTGCAGATCGCCGATGCCCTCGACGAGGCGACCCGCAAGATCGAAAGGATCGAAGGTTGAGCACGATCGCAGCCCGCGTGCCCACGGAGAATGGCGGCAAGTACGTCCGCCAGCTCTGCAAGCACTGGAGCCACAAGCTCCAGACCGAAGTCGAAGGCGATACCGGCACGGTGACCTTCCCCACGGCCGTTGCCACCATGGCGGCCGACGGGGAGGGTATCTCCATCGCCATCACCGGCGAAAACCGCAGCGATGTCGAGGGTTTGACCGACGTGGTCGCCCGCCACATCGATCGTTTCGCCTTCCGCGAGGCGCCGCTGGCCTACGATTGGCAGTGGCGGGAAGATTGAACTCCACACCGCATCCCGGGGGCGATCCGGGGCTGCTGGTCCGGGCGCGCTTTGCCCTTCGCAAGGCGCCTCCAGGCCGATAGCGGCTGCCGATCGAGTCCGGGGCGCGGCAATTTCACAGGCCGTGCTTGCGCCTTCGCCCTTGCGAAATGCGCGCTTTTCGCCAAAGAGCGCTGCATGACTGAACAAGCCCTGATCGAAGCCGCACGCGTATCCAAGGCCTGGCCCTTCCAGGAGGCCCAGAAGCTGCTGAAGCGTTTTCCTCAGGGCAAACCCGGCGGCGCGCCCGTGCTGTTCGAGACTGGCTACGGTCCTTCGGGCCTGCCGCATATCGGCACGTTCCAGGAAGTTCTGCGCACCACCCTCGTGCGCCGTGCCTACGAAGCGCTGACGGGCGGCGCGCCCACGCGCCTTGTCGCCTTTTCGGACGACATGGACGGGCTGCGCAAGGTGCCGGACAATATCCCCAACGCCGAAGTGCTCGCCGCCAATCTCGGCAAGCCGCTCAGCCGCATTCCCGATCCTTTCGGCCATGAAGGCGAGCAGGGGCATGAGAGTTTTGCGCATCATAACAATGCGATGCTGCGCGATTTCCTCGACCGTTTCGGTTTCGACTACGAATTCGTCTCGGCCAGCGATCGCTACAATTCCGGTGCCTTCGATTCCGCGCTGACGCGGGTGCTGGAGTGCAACCAGGCCATCCTCGACGTCATGCTCCCCACCTTGCGCGAGGAGCGTCGCAAGACCTATTCGCCGGTGCTGCCGGTTTCGCCCACCAGCGGCGTCGTGCTGCAGGTGCCGGTCGAAGTGCTCGATCCCGCCACCGGCCTGATCCGTTTCACGGACGAGGACGGCACCGTGGTCGAACAGTCGGCCTTCGGCGGCAAGGCCAAGCTCCAGTGGAAGGTCGACTGGGCGATGCGCTGGTATGCGCTGGGCGTCGATTACGAAATGTGCGGCAAGGACCTGACCGACTCGGTCACCCAGTCCGGCAAGATCGTGCAGGTTCTGGGCGGCCGCAAGCCGGAAGGGCTGATCTACGAACTGTTCCTCGATGAGAATGGCGAGAAGATCTCGAAGTCCAAGGGCAACGGCCTGACCATCGAGCAGTGGCTGACGTACGGCACCGAGGAGTCCTTGGGGTTCTACCTGTTCCGCGAACCGAAGAGCGCCAAGCAGCTTCATGTCGGCGTGATCCCCAAGGCTGTGGACGAGTATTGGCAGTTCCGTGGCAATCTGGCCGGACAGGCGCTCGACAAGCAATTGGGCAATCCGGTCTGGCACCTGCTGCGCACGGCGGGCGGCAACCAGGGCGAAGCCACGGAAGGCGCGGGCGATACCGTGCCGGTGACGTTCTCGCTGCTGCTCAACCTGGTGGGCGTGCTGGGTGCCGATGCGACGGCCGACCAGGTCTGGTCCTACCTCGGTAACTATGTGGCCGACGCCACGCCCGAGGCGCACCCGGAACTCGGCGAGATGGTGCGGGCCGCGCTTGCCACCAACCGCGATTTCATTGCGCCCACCCTCCAGCGCCGCGCGCCCACCGCCAATGAGGCGGAAGCGCTCGCCGTGCTCGACGCCGAACTGGAAAAGGCCGGCCCCGAAGCCACGGCAGAAACGCTGCAGAACGTGGTCTACGAGATCGGCAAGAACGAGGCCTATCAGTTCGAAAGCCTGCGGGACTGGTTCAAGGCGCTTTACGAAACGCTTCTCGGTTCCTCGCAGGGCCCGCGCATGGGCAGCTTCATTGCGCTCTACGGCGTGCCGGAAACGCGCAAGCTGATCGCCGAGGCTCTTTCCGCGGCGGGCTGACGTCAGGGATCGAGGCGGCGATGCACAAGGATCCGCGAACGCCCGAGGAACTTGCCGAAGAGTTGCTCGGGCGCAATTTCGCGGAACTGGGAGGCGAGGAGCAGCGCGTGCTCTGCCGCATCGCCTCGGGTACGGTGATCGGGCTGGATGCCGACGAACTGGCCGCGACCCATGCCACCCGCGCGGACCGTCTGGCCGATCGGGTGGCGGCGGTGGGTGGCAGCTGGGGCTTCATCATGGCTTTTGCCGTGGTGCTGCTTGGCTGGATGCTGCTCAACAGCACGATCCTCCAGGCGCTGGGTATCAGGCCCTTCGACGGCTATCCCTATATCTTCCTGAACCTGATGCTCTCGATGCTGGCCGCGATCCAGGCGCCGGTAATCATGATGAGCCAGAACCGCCAGGCCGACAAGGATCGCATCACGGCGCGCCACGATTACGAGGTGAACCTCCGCACGCAGTTGGAGATCATCCGGTTGCACCGCCGTTTCGACCGGTTCGCCGAGTATTTCGAAGCGCGTCGCTCTGCCGAAGATGGCAAGGAATGCCAGGCGCCGAGCGGCAGTCAGTCCCAAGCCGACGGCGGCCATACCTGCGGATAGTCTTTCGAACGCCAGCCTCGCAGTCTCTCGCTGTGTCGGTCGGTACCAGTCGCGCGGGAGACAGTCGCGAAAGCGGCTGACACCTCCCTGCCAATGCCGATCGGCAACAGAGAAGTTAGCCTTGGACCTCAGCGCCAATGGCGCGCCCGGAACCACTTCGTCACGACATATTTGACCCCGCTCACCACCGGGCGCGCCGCGTGCATCGTCAGCGGGTTGGGTGTGCCGTCCGGAAGCGCATTGTTCCAGATCAGCAGCGATCCCGCGGCAGGCGCGACCTTCAGGTCGAGATGGACGAAATCCGTCGTTCCGCCTTCGTCCACTGCGTTCAGGTAGACCATCGCCGTCCAGCTGCGCTGGCCGCCGTTGCGGCTTTCGTGCCCCCAGTAGGGGGCATCGGTGTCGAACCAGTCCCAGTGATCGTGGTAGAATTCGCCCCGGTGGTAGCGCTGGCCCTGGGTGGACTCGCCGTGGCCGGGATCGATTCCGGTCAGCTTGCAGAGCCGGGCATCGAGCGAGCGGACGATCCGGTCGCGGGGGTTGATGTCGCCCGAGAAGCTGGTGCGGTAGCCGTCCCAGTCGTCCTCGTCGACGAGGCGCGAAGGGCAGGCGACGCCATCGATCAGGCCGATGACATGGCGGCAATGCGCCTCGCTGAGGAATTCGGCGGCCCTGTAGATTTCCGCACCTTCCACGGGAAAGCGAGAAAAGGCAGTGTTTCCGGCCAGGCGCTCGCGCACGGAGATGCCGATCCTGGCCAGGGCGTCGCAGTCAGGATGGGCGGAGTTCGGCATCGTCCGGCGAGAGTACCGGCGCCTTGCCGCGGATCAATCGCACTGCCTTAGGAAACTGTGGCTGACTTGCGAAAAGAGCCCCCGGATCGCGAAATCCGGGGGCTCCATCGTATTACCAGAAGAAGTCGTAGATCACGTCCACCACTTCGCCGGAGTAAGTGTCTACCAGCAGCACGTCGTCATAGTAGCGGACCCAGCGATAGGCACCGTAGACGGGCGGCAGGCGGTACTGCCAGGGATCGTCGAGCCAGTAGTTGTTGCCGTAAAACATCGAACCCAGCGTGAAGCCGATGCTCAGGCGGCGATAGGCGTAGCCGCGATAGGGCGCGTAGTAGCCGCCGATATGGTAGACCGAGCGGTTGCGGTCACGATAGCGCTGCCAGTCGTAGCGGTTATCGCGGCGCCAGTCGTTGCGGTCCCAGCGGCGGTTGTCGTTACCGGACCAGCGACGATCGTCGTCGCGGCGATCCCGGCCCCAGGCGTTTCGGTCCGGGCGATTGTCGTTGTTGTTCCAGCGGCGGTCGTTGTCGCGGCGGTCCTTGCCCCAGGCATTGCGGTCGGGCCGGTTGTCGTTGCGGTTGTCGTTGTTCCAGCCGGGACGGCCGTCGGGACGGTTCTCGCCCGGCCGAACGTCCGGACGATCCGGGCGACTTCCGCCATTCCAGCGACGGTCGTCGTTGCGGGACGACCCACGCAGGTTATCCGGCGTAGCGCCGTTGTTCCAGCGAACGTCGGAAGTCCAGCTCGGATTGCCGCGCACGACACCGCGATCGGGCCGCTGCGACTGGCCCGCCTGCTGGGGCGGACGGGCATCGTTACCGGGGCGACCACCCTGCGGCGCCTGTTGGGGCTGCTGACGCTGCTCACCGCCGCGCCAGGCCGAAGGGCGCTGGGCTGCCTGCGGACGCGGCATTTCCGGTCGAGCCTGCTGGGGTTGCTGACGGGCCTGTTGCGGCTGAGGCGCAGGGCGATAGGCGCCCCCGTTGCCGCCCTGGCGTTCTCCGCCGCTGCGGCCTTCGCTGCGGGCGCGCTCCTGCCGGGGTTCCGCCATGGCGGCGGCCGGAAGGGTGAGCGCGACGGCAGCGACTGCCATGGCGCCGAATGCGCCGGCCGAGAGAAGCCTTCTCGCCTTCAGTGTATGTTCCTTCTTCATTTTCCGGTCTCCAAAACCGGATTTGCCGCCCGGCGATGACGGTTCATCCTAATGCATACCCCTAGGGGAAATGCACTGTCGGAATGGTGAACCGGGATGTGGCTATTTGTTCATGTTCGATCGCGCTGAAATGAACAAAGCCGCCGACCGGCTTTCCCGGACGGCGGCTTTGGATCTTTCAGCCTTGCGCCATGAACCGGCGCGTCGGCTTCGAGCCTCTGCGGGTCAGCGCGTCAGCTTCTTGTAGGCCAGACGGGTCGGACGGTCGGCCGCATCGCCCAGGCGGCGGCGCTTGTCTTCTTCGTAGGCCTCGAAGTTGCCTTCGAACCATTCGACGTGGCTGTCGCCCTCGAAGGCCAGGATGTGCGTGGCCAGACGGTCGAGGAAGAAGCGGTCGTGGCTGATGACCACGGCGCAACCGGCGAAGTTCTCGATCGCTTCTTCAAGCGCACCCAGCGTTTCGACGTCAAGGTCGTTGGTCGGTTCGTCGAGCAGGAGTACGTTGCCGCCCAGCTTCAGCATCTTGGCCATGTGGACGCGGTTGCGTTCACCGCCCGAGAGCTTGCCGACGTTCTTCTGCTGGTCGGCGCCCTTGAAGTTGAACGCGCCGACATAGGCGCGGGTCGACATCTCGTGCTTGTTGACGGTCATGTAGTCATGACCCTCGGAGATTTCTTCCCAGACGTTCTTCTTCGGATCGAGGTGGTCGCGGCTCTGGTCCACGAAGCCGAGATGCACGGTCGAGCCGATCTCGATCGAACCCTCGTCCGGCGTTTCCTTGCCGGTGAGCAGCTTGAACAGCGTCGATTTGCCGGCGCCGTTCGGGCCGATCACGCCGACGATGCCACCCGGCGGCAGGATGAACGAGAGGTTCTCGAACAGCAGCTTGTCGCCGTAAGCCTTCGAGATGTCCTTGACCTCGATGACCTTGCCACCGAGGCGCTCAGGCACCTGGATGACGATCTGGGCCTTGCCGGGCTTGCGGCCGGCCTGGGCATCCTGGAGCTGTTCGAACTTGCGGATACGCGCCTTCGACTTGGTCTGGCGGGCGGCGGGGGTCTGCCGCATCCACTCCAGCTCGTCCTTGAGCGCCTTCTGGCGGCCGGATTCCTCGCGGTCCTCCTGCTCCATGCGCTTGGCCTTCTTCTCCAGGTAAGTGGAGTAGTTGCCTTCGTAGGGGAAGTACTTCCCGCGGTCGAGTTCGAGGATCCAGTCCACCACGTGGTCGAGGAAGTAGCGATCGTGGGTGATCATCAACACCGCGCCCGCGTATTCCTTGAGGTGGTTTTCCAGCCATTCGACGGATTCGGCGTCGAGGTGGTTGGTCGGTTCGTCGAGCAGCAGGATCGACGGCTTCTGGATCAGCAGGCGGGTGAGGGCCACACGGCGCTTTTCACCGCCCGAGAGCTTGTCCACCGGCCAGTCGCCCGGCGGGCAGCGCAGCGCTTCCATCGCGATTTCGAGCTGGTTGTCGAGCGTCCAGCCATCGACTGCGTCGATCTTGTCCTGCAGTTCGCTCATCTCGGCGCCGAGCGCTTCGAAATCGGCGTCTTCCTCGCCCATTTCCATGCCGATCTGGTTGAAGCGGTCAACCATGTCGGCGGTCGCGCGCGCGCCGTCCTTGACGTTCTCCAGGACGGTCTTGGTCGGGTCGAGTTCCGGTTCCTGCTCCAGATAGCCGACGGTGATGTTCTCACCGGCCCAGGCTTCACCCGTGTAGTCGGTGTCGATGCCGGCCATGATCTTGATCAGGGTCGACTTGCCCGCGCCGTTCGGACCGACGATGCCGATCTTGGCACCCTGGTAGAATTGCAGGTTGATGTCGGACAGCACCGGCTTCGGAGCGCCGGTGAAGGTCTTGGTCATGCCCTTCATGACGAAGGCGTATTGGGCAGCCATCGGTTTCCTCTGGAAATAGGATCTGGATCGGATAGATTTGCGGCCCGCTCTACAGGCGCGCGGGCCTGTTGCCAAGGGCAGCGGCCCCGGCGCCCCTGGCAGTCGCCATTGGCAGTGCCAGGCGCGTGACGCAGCGGGTTACATGTGAGAACAAGATTGTGCCGCGACGGCGAAGTTTCAAGCCGTCATAAAACGGCGGCCCGCCCTGTCGCGCCCGCATCGGGCCTCGACTGCTCCGCCGCGGCCGGAACCTCATCAGGCAATCGGGATGGACCGGTTGGCAGGAGCGGCAGGGCGCGTTACGCATCTGTCATGCAACGCAGATTCTCCCGCGCGGCGCTTCTCGCCGTCTCTCCGCTCCTCGTCGCCGCTCCGCTGCTGACGTGCCCCGCACAAGCCACCCCCACCGAGGGTTCGGGCGTCGCCTGGGAGATCGTGGAGGGCCTGACCACCGAGATCGGTCCCCGCCTCGCCGGGTCGCCGCAGGAGGGACAGGCGCGCGCCTGGGCCGAAGCCAGGCTGAACGCGCTGGGCTTCCAGAACGTCAAGGTGGAACCGTTCAAGACCCTCGCCTGGACGCGCGGCGAAGAGCACGCGAAACTCACAGCGCCTTATGCGCAGCCGCTGGCCATTGCCGCGCTGGGCATGTCGACGCCCACGCCGGCCAAGGGCCTCCAGGCCGAACTCGTCTATTTCCCGACGCTCGACGCGCTGCGCGCGGCGCCGGACGGCTCGCTGAAGGGCAAGGTGGCCTTCGTGGACCATGCGATGCGGCCGGCGCAGGACGGCTCGGGATACGGCCCCTATGGCGACGTGCGCCGCCGGGGACCGTCTATCGCATCGCAGAAAGGCGCTGCTGCCATCGTCATCCGATCGGCCGGTACGGACAACCATCGCAATCCGCACACGGGCGTCACCGTGTTTGCCAAGGGTGTGACCGGCATTCCGGCTGGCGCCGTCTCCAATCCCGATGCGGACCTGATCGCGCGCATCGCCGGGCGCGGCAAGCCGATGAAGATAGATCTGACCCTGCTCGGCAAACCGTTCCCGGATGCTCCCTCGGGCAACGTGATCGCCGACCTTCCGGGCAGCGACCCCTCGCTGCCCAAGATCGTGCTCGCCTGCCATCTCGATTCCTGGGACCTGGCGACCGGCGCCATCGATGACGCCTCGGGCTGCGGCATCGTCACGGCCGCGGCACTGGCCGCGCAGAAGGAGGGCAAGACCCTGCGCACGATCCGCGTGCTCTGGGCCGGAAACGAGGAAATGGGCGTCACCGGAGGCGGCAGCAAGGCCTATGCCGAGATGCATGGGGACGAGCCCCATGCCGTGGCGATGGAAAGCGATTTCGGGGCGGACAAGGTCTGGCAGTTCCGCCTGACGCTCGCCGAGAGCAACCAGGCGATGGCGGAACGGATCAAGGCGGCGCTCTGGCCGATGGGCATCGTCTATCACGAAGGCGCGGCCACGGGCGGCGCCGATGTCTCGGGCATCATCGCCAAGCAGGAGCTGGCCGTCGTCGATCTTGGGCAGGACGGCATGCACTATTTCGACTTGCATCACACGCCGGACGATACGCTGGACAAGGTCGATCCGGCGGCTCTTCAGCAGAACGTGGATGCCTGGACGGCCGTGCTGAAAGTGATCGCCAACGAGCCCGGCGCGATCGCGCGGGTGCCAGGTTCGAAGGGCGAAGGCTGACGGTTCGGCGAGGCGACGATCATCGTCGCCTCGCTATCGACCAGGCTGATCTCGTCCCGGCCTCGTTGCCCTCGCCAAGGCAAGGATCCCGTTTCTTTCCGACAGCTGGCGCGGCCTCCGATTTGGCGCATGCACCGCCGCTTTCCTACCTCATGCCGCCGATCTGCCTTGCGATCTCCACCAGCCGCCGTGCCTGCTCCAGATGCAGCAGTTCGGTCATCTTGCCCTCGACGCGGATAGCGCCCTTGCCCTGGTTTTCCGGCAGGGCGAACGCCTCGATCACGCCCCGCGCCCAGTCCAGGTCGGCTTCGCTCGGAGAAAACACCGTGTTGCAGGGGTCGATCTGGGCGGGGTGGATCAGGCTCTTGCCGTCGAAGCCGAACATCAGGCCCTGCCGCGCCTCGGCCTCGAACATGTCGAGGTCGCGAAACTCGTTGCAGACGCCGTCCAGGATCGACAGGCCATGGCTGCGCGCGGCGGCGACGGCCATGGCCAGGAACGGCAGGAACGGCGTGCGACACGGCGTGAGCTGCGCGCGCATTTCCTTGGCGAGATCGTTGGTGCCCATGATCCACAAGGAGAGCCGGGTGCTCCGGGCCATGGCGGCCATTGCGGGAAGGTTGCCGACGCTCTCGCAGGTCTCGATCATCGTCCAGAGCTGCATCTGCGGCGCCGCGCCGGACAGGGCGGCGTGATAGCGTGCAATGTGCTCGGGCGAATCCACCTTGGGCACGAGTACGGCGTCGGCCTGCGAAGCGGCGATAGCGGCCAGGTCCGCGGCGCCCCACTCGGTGTCGATGCCGTTCGCGCGAATGGCGACCTCGCGCTGTCCGAAACCGCCTTCCGCGACGGCGGCAATGGCGGCGGCGCGAGCGGCCTCCTTCGCTTCCGGCGCGACGGCGTCCTCAAGGTCCAGCACGACCATGTCGCAGGGCAGGGTGCGCGCCTTGGCGATGGCCTTGGCGTTCGAGGCGGGCAGATAGAGGGCGCTGCGCCGGGGACGCTCCGCGCCGTGGCGTGTGCCAGTATCAGAGGAAGAGACGGTCATCGGGCAGGGCTCCTCGCAGTTGGCGGAGGCATTGCGGAGCCGGGCAGGGAGGTCAAGGCTCACGGTGCTTGACGTCGGTCGAGACCCCCGCAGCGATGGAGGCGCCCGGGAAAAAATTCACCTTGAATGTTGCTACAGGGCTGACGGGTAGTGCAAACGTTTGAAAGTTCGTGTAGCAGCGCGCCGTCGTATTCGATCGTTCCTCCTCCTCCACGATCGAAGAACGCGCGGGCCGGAACTTTTCGGCTCACGCTGCGATAGCCCTTTACGGGTCGCACAGCCGTCCCGCGACCGCTTCACGAAGAAGCGGCGCGGGACGGTTTTTTAATGGGGGCCCGTTGCGGAAAGCCCCGGCCTCACAAAGTCAGCGGCGCTTCCAGCACTTGCTCCAGAATGCGCTCGCTTTCCTGCCAGAGTTTTTCCGCTTCGAAATCGTCCAGCGCCTGAGGGGCCGGCGTTTCCTCGGCAAGATCGTGGAAGTAGTGGCCGCCCTTGCCGCCCAGATCGGGATCGGTTGCCAGCCAGACGATCGTGCGGGCCGGCTGTTCCGGCGCGGCGCATTCGTTAGCGGCCATGTAGGCCTGCATGGCCTCGTCCCCGTGGCTGGCGAAGTTGGAGCCGACCCGGCCCGGATGCATGGCAAGGGCGACGATTCCCTTGTCGATCAGCCGGCTGTGCAGCGCCCGCGCATGAAGCAGGTTGGCGAGCTTGGCCTGGCAATAGGCCGTGCCGGGCTCGAAGGCGGCCTTCATCATGAGGTCGTACCAGCGCATGCCGGCGCAGGCCCGGTGGCCGCTGGAGGAGACGGCGATTATCCGCACTTGTCCCGGCGGGGCATCGCCGGCGGCGCGCTCGAGCAAGGGTTGAAGTTCCCGCGTGAGCAGGAACGGTGCCAGGTGGTTGGCCGCAAAGGTCGCCTCCAGTCCTTCCGAAGTCGCGTGATATCCGTCGCGGACACCGCCCGCATTGTTGACGAGCACGTCGACCCGGTCAGTGAGCGCGCGGATTTCTCCGGCCACGCGGCGGACCTCATGCATTTCCGAAAAGTCGCCGCGCAGCATGTCGACGCGGGCGCTTTCTGAGCCTGCCGCCCGAATTTCGGCCTCCGCGTCCTCACTGCGCTTGCGGTCGCGGCCCGTGCCGATGACGTGCCAGCCCATGCGGGCGAAAGCCGCGGCGCTGGCCCGGCCGATCCCGGAACTCGCCCCGGTGACGACGACGCATCGCCGGCGGACCTCGGGCTGATCGTCTTTCTGCGGCATCGTTCTGTTCTCCCTGATGAAATCCGGTTCGGCGCGGCGCTCTCAGCGTGGGAGAGCGCCCTTGAGGAACAGCCTCACGGCGAAGCGAACCCTTCGGTCCACATCCTGCGCCGGAAGCTCGTTCCCCGAAATCAGGAAACGTACGGGGGCGCTGACCACCATGCTCATGAACACCGTGGACGAAAGCATCGCGTCCTCGATGGCCAGGCGTCCGGCGCGGGTCTCTTCGTCCAGGATATCCGCTAGAAACCGCACGGTGGGGAGGGCGGCGATCTCGTAATAGGTCTGGAAGATGTCCGGAAAGCGGTAGGCCTCGGTATTGATGAGGCGCTGGAGTTTCACGCCCTCCGGCGACCCTGCGAGCTGGATGCGCAGCATGGCTATCCCCACGAGCGTCTCTTCCAGGGTATCTGCGCGGGTCGCCGCGATGGTTTCGGCACTGGCGGCGCGGCGTTCGGTCCCCCGCTGGATGGCGGCGCGGAACAGGGAGGCCTTGTCCGGATAGCGGGCATAGACGGTGCGTTTCGTCATGCTGACTTCGGCGGCCAGTGCCTCGATCGTCGTCGGCTCGAACCCTTTGTCGAGAAAATGGTCGAAGGCGCAGTCGAGCAGCTGCGCATGACGCGCCTGGGCCTGTTCGCGGGTGGGCCGACCGGCGCGGACGGGCGAGGGCGGGGCGTCGGTGGCAGCGATGCGCTTGGGTTGGATCGTCTCGGGCATCTGGCCATTCGAGCCGATCGCGCTTGCGCTGCCAAGAGGATCGTGAATAATGATACGCATGAGTTGTCATTAATCGAGTCGCGCGGATCTGTCCACTGGAGGCGGAGCGCACGGCGATCCGGGAGAGAACGAATGGGTGAAGCCGTCGACAGGCTCATGGCGCTGGTCGTCGATCCGCAGCGTTTCAGTTTCAGTGCCGAGGAACTGCGCGCAACGCAGGTTGCCGCGCTGGATGAGCGCTTTCAGGAGCGGAAGGATCGCATCAAGCTCTTGGCTCTGCGTGCCCGCGATGCCGGGATCGAGAAGATTGGGTCCGTGGCGGACATGGTGCCGCTGCTGTTCCCGCACACCGCCTACAAGTCGTACCTCGAGAGCTTCCTGATGGAGGAGCGCTGGGACCGGTTGACCAAGTGGCTCGGCACGATCTCGCCTTATCCGATCGAGGGGCTGGACCTCGAAGATGTCGAGGGCATCGACGACTGGATCGAGCGGCTGGCGGCGCTTGGCTATTTCATCTCCTGCTCCAGCGGCACCACTGGCAAGTCGGCCATGCTGATTGCCTCGCAGAAGGACATGGACTGGTCGAAGATCGATACGGTCAACGTCTTCGCCTGGGGCTCGGGCGTGGTTCCGGCGCAGGACCGCGTGATCGTCGGCTGTGCGCCGGTGGCGACCGTGCCCAAGAATGCGACGATCGCCCAGGCGCAGTATGAGGCATTCGCCGATCCCGCGGCGCCCCGCTGGCACTATCCGGTGCCGCCGATCACCGTGGGCTCGCTGACCGCGATGGTGGTGATGCGCAAGAAGATCGCCGATGGCACCGCCCGTCCGGATGAGATTGCCGCTTTCGAGGAAACCTCCGCCGCGCGCGCCAAGGCGGTGGCCGATGCCATCCCGGCGACGGCGCAGTTCATCATCGAGAACCGCCATCGCAAGCTCCAGCTTTCGGGCTTGTGGAGCGGGCTGTGGCAGGTCGCCAAGGCAGTTCGCGACGCGGGCTATGGCCGCCCAGACTTCGATCCGGACAACTCGATCTACGTCGGTGGCGGGCTGAAGCGCGCACAACTTCCCGATGATTATCAGGAATATGTGTTCGATACCTTCAACATTCCTGAGGATCGCCACTTCCAGAATTACTCGATGCAGGAACTGAACTCCGGCATGCCCAAGTGCCGCGAGGGCGGCCGCTATCACGTGCCGCCGTGGATCGTTCCGGTGCTGCTCGACAAGTCGGGCGACAATGCGTTGGACCACACTTCAGGTGAAATGGAAGGTCGCGCCGCGTTCTTCGACCTTTCCCTCGATGGTCGCTGGGGCGGAGTGATCACGGGTGACCGGATCTCGCTCGAATACGGCCCCTGCAAGTGCGGCAACCACGGTCCTTCGATCCGCGACAACATCGTTCGCTACGCGGATCTGGAAGGGGACGACAAGATCGGCTGCGCGGGCACGGTCGACGCTTATGTGCGAGGTGTAGCATGAACTCCGTAACGCAACATGCTGAAAATGAAGAACTCGTTTCGGCGCCGTTCTTCTTGCGGGGAGAGGTGCTGCACGGCACCGACGTGATCCAGACCTCGCGCGACCTTGGCGTGACGTTCGCGACGCCCAGGATACCCTTTGATCGCGCCGTGCCGCCGCGCACCGAAGTGCCGCCACTGCTGAACGTGCCGCTGGCCGAAATCATCGACTTCCTTGTCGAGACCGGCCAGCGCCTCATCGCGCCTGACAACGACCACATGCAGGAATGCATCGAGCGAATGTGTCGCACGCATATCCTGCCGCGTGCCGTGGTCGAGAACACCGCGCGCCATGCCGCAGCCTATCTCGACAAGCGCGTGCTGATGGCGGAGGTGGAGCAGAACTTCCCCGATCCGCGCGCGCTGGATGAGTGGGTGCCGAAGCAGGACTTCACCGGCCGCCGAAGTTTCGTGCGCGCCTTCGCGCCCCGCCTGATTCATGTGCTGCCGGGCAACTCGCCGGGCGTGGCGGTGAAGTCGGTGGCGCAGGGCTCGATGGTGAAGGGCGTGAACCTGTTCAAGATGAGCAGTGCCGATCCCTTCACCATGGTCGCGATCTTGCGGACCATGGCGGATATCGATGCGAACCATCCCATCGTCCGTTCCATGTCGGCGGTCTACTGGCGCGGCGGCGACGATGCGACCGAGCGTGTGCTCTATCGCCCGCAGTACTTCGACAAGATTGTCGCCTGGGGCGGGGGTGATGCAATAAACAACGTTATCAAGTACTTGGGTCCTGGTTTTCAACTCGTTTCCTTCGATCCCAAGACCTCGATCTCGATGGTCGGGCGCGAGGGGCTGGTGGATGAGGCGACGGTGGACCGCGTGGCGGACCTCTGTTCCACTGACGTCATGACGCTGAACCAGGAAGCCTGCGTCGCCAGCCGCTTCCAGTTCGTGGAGGGCAGCGAGGAGGAAGTGGACCGCTTCTGCGAGCGCCTCCACCACCACATCGCCCGTCGTGCGGCGGAGAGTGGCGACGTTCGCCCGCTCGATCGTGATATGCGCGAGGCGGTGGATACGATGACCTTGATGGACGACGAATACGGCGTCTGGGGGCGGACCGACGGCAAGGGTCTTGTCATCCGCTCTGAAGAGCCGGTCGACTTCCATCCGATCAACAAGACCGCCAACGTCGTGCGGGTGGACAGCCTTGATGAAGCGGTGAAGTGGATCAATGTCGCCACGCAGACGGTGGGTTTCTATCCCTTCGACCGCATGGCCGATTACCGCGACCGGCTGGCGGCGGGCGGTGCGCAGCGCGTGGTCCATCTGGGCGAGGCGGGGCCTTCGACGATCGGCAACCCGCACGACGCGATGTATCCGCTCCACCGCTTCGTTCACTGGATGGCGCACGAGGATGGCAAGCCGGATTGAGGCTCTCATATCGCCGGCGCGGATAGCGGGGTGGGCGGCTTGCCTGCCCCGCGCCTTGCGCTAGTCAGAATGGCAAATCGCCGTGATGGGGCAGGGGCCTCGGGCACGCGAAATCCTGGAGGACTGGAAGTACCATGGCCGTTGAAATCCTGCTCCCGAAGATCGGTTTCTCGATGCAAGAAGGCCAGGTTGCCGAATGGCTGGTCGGCGATGGCGCCGCCGTGACCGAAGGCGAGCCGCTGTTCTCGCTGGAAGCTGACAAGTCCACCAATGAGGTGGAGGCGCCCGCCTCGGGCACCCTGCGGATCGTCGCAGCGGTGGGTGAGACCTATGAGGTTGGCACGGTGCTCGGCTACATCGAATAAGCGGCAGGAACGGAGGCGCGATCGGGGCCGGGAAGGGACTGGACAGGTCCCTTTCCGAAGTTCAGATTGCCCGCCATGCGCAAGATCCTGCCCGCCGCCATCGCGGCTCTCGCCCTCGCTGTTTCCGCCGGTGCCGCTCAGGCCGCATTGCCCGTCGGAGCCAAGGCTCCCGCGTTCTCGACGCAGGGCGCGAAGGGCGGCAAGGTCATGGCCTTCGACCTCAAGGCGGCGCTGAAGAAGGGGCCGGTCGTGCTCTACTTCTATCCGAAGGCCTTCACACAGGGTTGCACGCTGGAAGCCCATGCGTTCGCCGATGCGACCCCCGATTTCGCCAAGTTGGGCGCCACCGTGGTAGGCATGTCGGCCGATGACCTGCCGACGCTGCAGAAGTTCTCGACCGAAGCCTGCCGGGACAAGTTCGCCGTCGCCGTCGCCACGCCGGCGATCACCAAGGCCTACGATGTCGCGATGAAGCGCGAAGGCGTGCCGGCCGGCATGACCGACCGCACCAGCTATGTGATCGCGCAGGACGGGCGCATCGTCATGGTCCATTCCGAACTCGACTACCGCGACCATGTGAAGCTCACCCTTGAGGCCGTGAAGAAGCTCAAGGGCTGAGGGCCGCGCTGATTGCAGCGGGCTGAGGCGGCCTGGAACCTCCACCGGGTGAACAACCGCACTCCAGCCTTGAACAGCACCCCCATAGGCGGGTAAGAGCGCCGTTTCCGCGCGCCACTTTGCTCGCGCGCTTTACATATGCCGTCGCTGCGCTATGCGCGCGCTGTCGCTTCTTGGGAGTTTCAAGTCATGCGTGCCGAAGGGCAGGCCCACATTGCGCGTATCGAGAAGGCCCTCGCGCTGGTCCGCAAGTTCCTCGATTGGGACCGCGCCCTGCGCCGGTTCGACGAGCTGAACGCGCGTGTCGAAGATCCCACGCTTTGGGACAAGCCCAAGGAAGCGGAAGCGGTGATGAAGGAGCGTCGCCGTCTTGAGGCTGCGATCGGTGCCGTGAACGATATCGGCCGCGAAATGCAGGACGCCATCGAGTTCGTCGAACTGGGCGAGATGGAGGACGACGAGGATACCATTAACGAAGGTATCGCCACGCTCGCCGCTCTTGCCGAACGCGCCGACCAGGACAAGGTGACCGCGTTGCTTTCCGGCGAGGCCGACAGCAACGACACGTATCTCGAAGTCCATGCCGGTGCCGGCGGGACGGAAAGCCAGGACTGGGCCGAAATGCTCCAGCGCATGTACACGCGCTGGGCGGAGCGTCACGGCTACAAGGTCGAACTGGTGGACTACCACTCGGGCGAAGCCGCGGGCATCAAGAGCTGCACCCTGCTGATCAAGGGCGAGAACGCCTATGGCTATGCCAAGACCGAAAGCGGCGTCCATCGCCTGGTCCGCATCAGCCCTTACGACAGTTCGGCGCGGCGCCACACCAGCTTCTCCTCGGTCTGGGTCTACCCGGTGATCGACGACAGCTTCGAGATCGACATCAACCCGGCGGACCTGAAGATCGATACTTATCGCGCTTCGGGTGCGGGCGGGCAGCACGTCAACACCACGGACTCGGCAGTGCGCATCACGCACGGTCCGTCCGGCATCGTCGTCGCCAGCCAGATCGACCGTTCGCAGCACAAGAACCGCGAAATCGCGATGGGCATGCTGAAGGCGCGTCTGTTCGAGGAAGAGATGCGCAAGCGTGAGGAAGCGGCCAGTGCCGAACACGCCAGCAAGAGCGACATCGGCTGGGGCCACCAGATCCGGTCCTACGTTCTTCAGCCCTACCAGCAGGTGAAGGACCTGCGCACCGGCGTCGTCTCGACGGCGCCCGGTGACGTGCTTGACGGCGCGCTCGACCCCTTCATGGCCGCCGCGCTTTCGCAGCGCGTGACGGGTGAGAAGGTCGAAGTGGAAGACGTCGACTGAGATCGGTAGCGGAATTCGAACCCGCGCTTCGGCAGCGATTTTGCCAAGCGCGGGGCGAACCGCTAAAGGGCCGCATGCGCTTGTCCTTCCCCCTTTCCTGCCGCTCCGCCCTGGCGGTGTCGACGCTCGCGCTCGGCCTGGTTCTGGGGGGGTGCCACCGCGAGCCGGTCGACGAATCGCGGGCCGAAAGCGCGCGCGCCTTTCCGGTGGCGGACCGCCCGGTTTCCAGGACACCCGACGGCGCCGTCGGCACCGAAGTCCAGCGTGATAGCCTGAACGAGGCGCAAGTCGTCATGGACCTGGCCAGGATCGAGCCGGGCATGAGCGTCGCCGATCTCGGTGCGGGTGAAGGCTACTACACGGTTCGCCTGGCCCAGCGCGTCGGCACCAAGGGCCGTGTGTTGGCCGAGGATATCGACCGCGCGGCGAACGAGCGGCTCGGCAACCGCGTGATGCGCGAGGAGCTGGAGAACGTCTCCATCAAGCTCGGCACGCCGGACGATCCGAAACTGCCGGAAAACAGCTTCGATCGCGTCTTCCTGGTGCACATGTACCACGAAGTGACGGAGCCTTACGCGTTCCTCTGGCATTTGCGGCCTTCGCTGCGCGAGGGCGGCCGCGTGGTCGTCGTCGACGTCGATCGCGCCAGCGACAGCCACGGCATTCCGCCGCAACTCCTTTTCTGCGAATTTGCGTCCATGGGCTTTCGTTTGACGGAATTTGTCCGTAAGCCGGAGCTCCAGGGCTACTACGCACAGTTCGAGGTCGCCGGTCCGCGTCCGGAGCCGGCAAACATCGTACCTTGCCGGATATCCGGCAACACCATGACGCAAAAGTAGTGCGTCAGTAGCACAGGGCGTATACAGGGCCGCTGAACCGGCGTGCCTCACGCCGGGGGAAAGACGAAAGAGAAAATGGGTTTCAAGGGTCTCAAGCCGATTGTCTATGGTGGACGCGAAGTCTGGCCGCTCGTTGAGGGCGGCAAGGGTGTTGCCGCGACCAACCACATGAGCTCGGGCGCCTGGGCGGCGGCCGGCGGCATCGGTACGGTCAGCGCCGTCAATGCCGACAGCTATGATGCCGAGGGCAAGATCGTCCCGCAAGTCTACAACGCCCTTACCCGCAAGGAGCGGCACCAGGAACTGATCGACTACGCCATCGACGGCGCTGTCGAGCAGGTTCGCCGTGCCTACGAGATTTCCGGCGGCAAGGGCGCGATCAACATCAACGTCCTGTGGGAAATGGGCGGCGCCCAGACCATCCTCGAAGGCGTTCTGGAGCAGACCCGCGGCATGGTCACGGGCGTGACCTGCGGTGCGGGCATGCCTTACAAGCTGTCCGAGATCGCGGCGCGCTTCAACGTCAACTACCTGCCGATCGTCAGCTCCGGCCGCGCTTTCCGCGCGCTGTGGAAGCGCGCCTATCACAAGGTGCCCGACCTGCTGGGCGCGGTGGTCTATGAGGATCCCTGGCTCGCCGGCGGCCATAACGGCCTGTCGAACGCCGAAGATCCGCTCAAGCCGGAAGATCCCTATCCCCGCGTCAAGGCGCTGCGCGACACCATGCGCGCGGAAGGCATTGCCGACACCGTGCCGATCGTCATGGCCGGCGGCGTCTGGTTCCTGCGCGACTGGGAAAACTGGATCGACAATCCGGAACTGGGCTCGATCGCCTTCCAGTATGGCACGCGCCCATTGCTGACGCACGAAAGCCCGATCCCGCAGGCGTGGAAGGACCACCTTCGCACCCTCGAACCGGGCGACGTGCTGCTGCACCGTTTCTCGCCGACCGGGTTCTATTCCTCGGCGGTGCGCAACCCGTTCCTGCGCAATCTCGAGGCGCGTTCGGAGCGCCAGATTCCTTACTCGAAGGTCGAGGCCGGAGAGCATACCGTGCGTCTCGACGTCGGCGTGAAGGGCAAGAACTTCTGGGTCGCGCCCAAGGATCTCGACCGCGCGCGTTCGTGGTCGGCGCAGGGCTTCACCGATGGCCTGCGCACACCCGACGACACGATCATCTTCGTCGATCCTGCCGAGCGCGATGATATCCGCAAGGACCAGGCCGACTGCATGGGCTGCCTGTCGCATTGCGGCTTCTCCTCGTGGAAGGACCATGACGACTACACCACCGGCCGTCTCGCCGATCCGCGCAGCTTCTGCATCCAGAAGACGCTCCAGGACATCGCTCACGGCGGCCCGATCGACGAAAACCTGATGTTTGCCGGCCATGCCGCCTACAAGTTCAAGCAGGACCCGTTCTATTCCAACGGCTTCACGCCGACGGTGAAGGAACTGGTCGATCGCATCCTGACCGGCGACTGATCGCCGCGGGAAACGGAGCGATAAAGAAAAAGGGCGGCTCTCGGGCCGCCCTTTTTTGTTTCCATCAACCGAAGTCCGACCTTCGGATCCGGCCGTCCTGCGTCAGGAGCCGACTTCCTGCCCGGCCACCGAGGCGGCGCGGCAGGTCCGGTCGCGGCCCGAGCGCTTGGCTTCATAAAGGGCCTCGTCGGCAGAGTGCAACGCGGCCTCGATGTCTTCGTCGTTCCAGCAGCAGAGACCGGCGGAGAAGGTGATCGGGCGCCCATCGACGGTGCCGATCGGCTCCTCGCGCATGCGGGCGGCGAGCCGGGCCAGTGTCCAGTCCGCTTCGTCCTCGATGCATTCGTGGAACAGGATGGCGAATTCTTCGCCGCCCCAGCGAGCCACCATGTCGGCGCGGCGTATCTGTGAAGAGAGCCGGTCCGCGAATGCGCAGAGCACCCGGTCGCCTTCGTCATGGCCGAGCCGGTCGTTGACTTGCTTGAAGAAGTCGATGTCGACGATGGCCAGGCAGCCTTTGCGCTGGTGGGCGGGCAGGGCCTGGACCTGCTCCAGGAAGCCGCGACGGTTGGCGATCCCGGTGAGGGGGTCTTCCAGTGCCGCGATGCTGAGGTCTTCCATCTGCGCGCGCGTGGCGGTGGCTGCGCGGTGGACGCCTGCGTAAAGTGTCTGGATCACGTCCCCCACTTCAGGGAGCGGTGCGCCGTCCTCTTCCTTCGGATTCAGGGCGGCCGCCAGGGCATGGATCGGGTCGAGCAGGGCCCCTATGCCGAACAGGGCGAGAGCGGTGCCCAGGACCGTCGCCAGGGTCAGCAGGACGAATTCGAACAGGGCGATCCGCCCGGTCGACAGGCCCCAGGCACAATAGCCGATCAGCGGAAGATGAGTGGCGAGGAAGCAGATGGCAAAGATGCGCAATCGCAGCGAGCGCGGAAATATGAAGGACGTTGCGAGGTAGAACTGCATTCAGGCATCCCGGTTCTCGTTAGAATTGCCGGAAAAAATTGTCGACGGTTCTAAACGGTTCCTAAAAATTCATCGTTAATTTGCGTACGCAAGATGAGCCGTGCGACCTCCATGGCCGGTCGTTTCGCTCCGTTCCCTGTGCACATAAGGACTGAGGCGGGAGTCCGCAGACCCCCGCCTCAATCGATTTCAACTCATTTAATTCAACGCATTGCCGAAAAGGCCGGAGCGTGGAGGGATTTTCAGCCACGCACCGTGTTGGCAGCGCTCAGCACCGCGCGGACACTGGCGGTCGCGACGTCCTCGTCGATGCCGACACCCCAGATCACGCGCCCATCGGGCGTCACGCATTCGACATAGGCGGCGGCGCGGGCGTCAGTGCTCTTGCCCATCGAATGCTCGGCATAGTCGCGCACGTCGAGGGTCACGCCGAAGCTTTCCGCCAGGGTCGCGGTGACCGAGGAGATCAGGCCGTTGCCGCGACCGGATACCGACTGCTCCTTGCCGTCGACGCCGATCTTGCCGGCGAAGACGCGGGTACCGTCGGCGGCCTTGGCTTCTTCCCAGTCGATCAGCTGGAAGTGCTGCGGATCGTCGATGCGATAGGCCTTGCGGAACACGTTCCAGATGTCGGCGGCCTGGAGTTCGCGGCCGAGTTCGTCGGCCAGTTCCTGGACGTGCTTCGAGAAGTGCGCCTGCATGCGCTTGGGCAGCTTGAGGCCCTGGTCCTGCTCGATAACCCAGGCGAAACCGCCCTTGCCAGACTGAGAGTTGACGCGGATCACCGCTTCGTAGTCGCGGCCGAGATCAGCCGGGTCGATCGGCAGGTAAGGCACGGCCCAGATCTCGTCGTTGCGCTTTTCCTGCGCCGCGAAGCCCTTCTTGATGGCGTCCTGATGGCTGCCCGAGAAGGCGGTGAACACCAGTTCGCCGCCGTAGGGATGGCGTTCCGCGACCTTGAGCTGGTTGCAGTATTCCACCGTCTGGATCACTTCGTCGATGTCCGAGAAGTCCAGCTGCGGGTTCACGCCCTGCGTGTACATGTTCATCGCCACGGTAACGAGGCAGCAGTTGCCGGTGCGCTCGCCATTGCCGAACAGGCAGCCCTCGACGCGGTCTGCGCCGGCCATCAGCCCCAATTCGGCGGCAGCCACGCCGGTGCCGCGGTCGTTATGGGTGTGCAGCGAGATCACGGCCGATTCGCGGTTCGGCAGGTTGCGGCAGAAATACTCGATCTGGTCGGCATAGACGTTGGGCGTCGCCGCCTCGACCGTCGCCGGCAGGTTGAGGATGATCGGATTTTCCGGCGTCGGCTGGAGAATTTCCATCACCGCCTCGCAGCACTCGATCGAGAAATCGAGTTCGGCCGTGGAGAACGTCTCGGGCGAGTATTCGAACTGCCACTGGGTGCCGGGATACTTCGCCGCCTGGTCGCGCATGATCTTGGCGCCGTTTTCAGCGATGCCGCGGATCTCGTGCTTTTCCATGCCGAACACCACCGTGCGCCACAGCGGCGAGACGGCGTTGTAGAGGTGGACGATCGCGGCGTGAACGCCTTCCAGGCTCTCGAAAGAGCGGGTGATCAGGTCTTCGCGCGACTGGGTCAGCACCTGGACCAGCACGTCTTCGGGAATGCGGTCGTTCCTGACGAGGCCGTTGATGAAATCGAACTCGGTCGCACCCGCGCTGGGGAAGCCGACTTCGATCTCCTTCAGGCCGACCTTGACGAGCAGGTCGAAGAAGCGGTTCTTCTTTTCCGCGCCCATCGGGTCGATCAGCGCCTGGTTGCCGTCACGCAAGTCGGTCGAGAGCCAGCGCGGCGCCTTGGTGATGACCTGCGAGGGCCACTGGCGGTTCGGCAGGTCGATCTGCGGGAAGGGACGGTACTTGACCGAAGGGTTTTTCAGCATGGTCATGGGTAATCTCGCTCGGAAATGATCTTCGTGTCGCTGGCTTGTTGCCATTGGCTAGCCTGCTTGCGTCTTGCCGGCCTGCGTTTGGCCGGTCTTTGCAGGTCCCCTTGAGCGCCGAGCGCGCCGCAGGACCGACGCGTCACCTCACGCCCAAGGGCGGATAAGTCGCAGGGTTAGGCCAAGACGAAGGGTCATGGCGCTGCCTATGGGCATTCGGGCCGCCGAAGTAAAGCGAAAAGGGCGCCCGCTTGCGGCACGGCCGATCCCGCGCGCAGCTATCCCGGTGCGCAACAAACTGTCGCGGTCAGGAGCCGGCGGGCGGATGGCGGTCGAGGAACAGCCGGTCGAGCACGCTCCAGGGCAGCATCCAGAACACCGCGACCAGCGCCGCGCAGGCGATGCCGAGCCAGGGGGAAAGAAATGTCAGCGGAAGGCCGAGCGCATAGACCACCGAGGCTGCGATGCCCTTGCGATGCGAGGCCTTGTGATAGCGCCGGCTCGCCACGTTTTGCGCGCCGGTCGCCGCGATCCGGCCCTGGAGCAGGATATAGGCAAGCGCCGGTGTCAGCATCGTCACCAGATAGAGCAGCGTGGCCTCGCGGCTGAAGTGGTGCTCTCCCAGGTAGGCGGTGGAGAAGGGGATGAGCGACAGGGTGAAGAGCAGCAGCATGTTGGACCAGAGCAGGCCGCTGGTCACCAACCGCGCATGGCCGAGCAGGCGATGGTGGTTCACCCAGTAGATCGCGACGTAGGCATAACTCAGCACATAGGCGATGAAAATCGGCCAGAGCGACCAGAGCGCGCCGAGGCCCTCGGTGACCGGGGTCTTCAACTCCAGCACCATGATGGTGATGATGATGGCGATGACGCCGTCGGAAAAGGCCTCGACACGGGTGAGGCCGTCCTCGCGGTCGATTTCGTCTGCTTCGCTCATCGGGCGTCCCTGTTCAGATCCTGGCCGTTTCAATTCGGCAAGGATGTCTGGCCGAGAAAGAGACTTGGCCGACAGGGACGCCCGGATCAAGATATCGCTTGGTATGGGTCAGGTGCAGGTGAAGCCCTTGATCTTGCCGTCCTCATCCACCTGGACGTTCAGGCGGTCGGGCCGATAGTCCATGGTCACGGCCATGCCGGGCTTCAGGACGCGCATCGGCTTGTCGCCGCGCCATGCGGTGATCTTGGCGATCACTTCGTCGCTCGCGGGCTGGCCCACGTAGGAGGCAAGCTGGTCGGCACCGCAGCTGGGTTCCATCGACGGCGGCGGCGGGCTGGCATCGGCCACATTGTCGCTCCCCGTGCCGGTGCAGCCGGAAAGAGCGGCTGCAAAGGTGAGGGCGGGGGCAATGGTCGCGAACAGTCTGGCCTTCATGCCGGTCTCCTTTCGGGGTGTCTGATCCCGCGATTATGGCCCATCCGCCGTGAACGGTCGATGACGCCCGCGTTACTGCTTTTCGAACGCGGCGTTGATGACGAGCACCGTCTCGTCCGAAACGACCGGGACGTACTTGGTCACGCCGAAGTCCGAACGCTTGATGATCGCGCGGGCCAGGAAGCCGACCGAATCCTTCTTGCTCATCGGGTTCTGCGCGGCGCCGAAGAAGCGTGCCATGATGGTGATCGGCTTGCTGACGCCGTGAAGCGTGAGGGTACCGTCGATCGCGGCGGCATCGGGACCGCGCGGCGTGACCGAAGTGGCGACGAACGTCGCGGTGGGGAACTTGGCGGCGTCGAGCCAGTCTGCGCTGCGCAGTTCCTCGGTCAACTTGTCGCTGGTGGTCTGGACCGAAGTGACCGGGATGGTGACGTTGAGCTTGGTGGCGGCAAGGTTCTTGGGGTCGAGCGTCATCGAGCCGCTGGCGCCGGAGAACGTGCCCGCGAAAGGCGAGATTCCCATGTGGGAGACGCTGAAGGTGACCTGGGTGTGAGCAGGCTCGACGGCGTAAGTGCCCGCCTTGACATCCGTGGGGGCGCCGGCGCCGTGGAGCATTTCCATCCGTTCGCGGCCGCCGCCCGGGCCGCCGGGGCCCGGCTGGGCGATGACGGGGGCCGCGAGAGCGGCTGCGGCGGCGAGGACGAGGGGGATATGGATGCGGCGCATTGGGTATGCTCCCGAAAAAGAAGAGGCGGCGCATTTCTGCGCCGCCTCCGAACCTTCGTCAAACGCGAAATGCGTAAGAGAAATCAGTTCTCTGCCTTGAACCTCAAGGCTTAGTTCTTCGCCTTGTCGACCAGGGCGTTGGCGCCGATCCAGGGCATCATGGCGCGCAGCTTCGAGCCGGTTTCCTCGATCGGGTGACGCTTGGCGGCGATGCGCGAAGCCTTCAGTTCCGGCTGGCCGGCGCGGTTGTCGAGCACGAAGTCCTTCACGAAACGGCCCGACTGGATGTCTTCCAGAACGCGCTTCATTTCCTTCTTGGTTTCTTCGGTGATGATGCGCGGGCCGGTCTTGATGTCGCCGTATTCGGCGGTGTTCGAGATCGAGTAGCGCATGTTGGCGATGCCGCCTTCATACATCAGGTCGACGATCAGCTTCAGCTCGTGAAGGCATTCGAAGTAGGCCATTTCCGGCGCGTAGCCGGCTTCCACCAGCGTTTCGAAGCCGGCCTGGACCAGCGCGGTGGTGCCGCCGCAAAGCACGGCCTGCTCACCGAACAGGTCGGTTTCGCATTCCTCGCGGAAGTTGGTCTCGATGATGCCCGAACGGCCGCCGCCGACGCCCGAGGCGTAGGCCAAGGCCACGTCCTGCGCATTGCCGGTCACGTCCTGGTGGATCGCGACGAGGCAGGGCACGCCGCCGCCCTTCACGTATTCGCCGCGAACGGTGTGGCCCGGGCCCTTCGGCGCGATCATGATGACGTCGATGTCGGCGCGCGGTTCGATCAGGCCGAAGTGGACGTTGAGGCCGTGAGCGAAGGCCAGCGCCGCGCCGGGCTTCAGGTTTTCATGAATGTCGGCAGCATAGATCGCGGCCTGGTGCTCGTCGGGCGCGAGGATCATGAGCACATCGGCCCATGCGGCCGCTTCGGCGTTGGCAAGCACCTTGAAGCCGGCGCCTTCGGCCTTCTTGGCAGAGGGCGAGCCGGGACGAAGCGCGATGGCCACTTCCTTGACGCCCGAGTCGCGCAGGTTCTGCGCGTGGGCATGACCCTGGCTGCCGTAGCCGAGGATCGCGACCTTCTTTTCGGTGATCAGGTTGATGTCGCAATCGGCGTCGTAATAGACCTTCATTGTACTACCCTTTCGACGGCCCGTCCCCGTGAGGCGGGGCCTAATTGATTTGCGCCGGTGGCGCATGGTCGGTTGGTTCCGGTTTCTGGCCGGAGGATATGGGTTAAGCCTCGTGCGGCCCGCGGATCATTGCGACGATGCCGGTACGGCCGACTTCGACGAGGCCGAGGTCGCGCATCAGCTGCACGAAAGTATCGATCTTGTCCGGCGCGCCGGTCAGTTCGAAGATGAAGCTGCCGGTGGTGGTGTCCACCGCCTTGGCGCGGAAGATGTCGGCCAGGCGCAGCGCCTCGACGCGCTTCTCGCCCAGGCCCGCCACCTTGATGAGCGCCAGTTCGCGGGCGACGTGAGGGCCTACCTCGGTGAGGTCGACCACCTTGTGCACCGGCACCAGGCGTTCGAGCTGGGCGTGGATCTGGTCGATCTGGCTCGGCGGGCCGTGCGTGACGATCGTGATCCGGCTCACCGCGTGGTTCTCGGTGATGTCGGCCACGGTAAGGCTGTCGATGTTGTAGCCACGCGCGGTGAACAGGCCGGCGATCTTGGCGAGAATGCCCGCCTCGTTATCGACGGTGATGGTGAGGACGTGGCGTTCCTCGGCCTCTTGCTTGATGTGCATCATGATATGTCTTTCGGATCCTGCGCGCGCGTTCTCAGACCAGAGCCTTGGCTTCGTCGTCCATGGTGCCGGCCACGGTGTCGCCGTAGAGGATCATTTCGGTATGCGCCGCGCCCGAGGGGATCATCGGGAAGCAGTTCGATTCCTTGGCGACCAGGCAGTCGACGATGACGGGACCGTCGTAGTCGATCATTTCCTGGATGCCGGCATCGAGCTGGCTTTCGTTCTCGATGCGGATGCCCTTCCACCCGTAAGCTTCAGCCAGCTTCACGAAGTCCGGCAGGCTGTCCGAATAGGACTGCGAGTAGCGGCTCTCGTAAGTGAGTTCCTGCCACTGGCGGACCATGCCCATCCACTCGTTGTTGAGGATGAAGATCTTCACCGGCAGGCGGTACTGGGTGGCGGTGCCCAGTTCCTGGATGTTCATCTGGATCGAGGCGTCCCCGGCGATGTCGATGACCAGGCTGTCCGGATTGCCGAGCTGCGCGCCGATCGCGGCGGGCAGGCCGTAGCCCATCGTGCCGAGACCGCCCGAGGTCAGCCACTTGTTCGGACCGAAGAAGTGGAAATACTGCGCCGCCCACATCTGGTGCTGGCCGACTTCGGTGGAGATCACCGGGTCCTTGTCCCTGGTCAGCTCGAACAGGCGCTGGACCGCCAGCTGCGGCATGATCGCCTTCTTCGAAAGCGGGAAGGACAGGCTCTTCTTGCCGCGCCATTCCTCCACGCGGGCCTTCCACGGCGCCAGGTCCTGACCCTTGCGGTCGCCCCAGAGCGTCAGGATCTGGTCGAGCACGGTGGCGCAGTCGCCGATGATCGGCAGGTCGACGCGAACCGTCTTGTTGATCGAGGCGCGGTCGATGTCGATGTGGATCTTGGTCGAATTCGGCGCAAAAGCGTCGAGACGGCCGGTCACGCGGTCATCGAAACGGGCGCCGACGCAGACGATCAGGTCGGCCTGGTTCATCGCCAGGTTGGCCTCGTAGGTGCCGTGCATGCCCAGCATCCCCAGCCAGTCGGCATGGTCTGCGGGGAAGGCGCCGAGGCCCATGAGGGTGGACGTGACGGGCGCGCCGGTCCTGGCCTGAAGCTCACGCAGCAGGGTCGTGGCGCGCGGGCCGGAGTTGATGACGCCGCCGCCGGTATAGAACACCGGCGCCTTGGCCTTGGCCAGCAGTTCGACCGCCTGCGCGATCTCGTCCGCCGTGCCTTCGGTGCGCGGCGAATAGCGCTGGCGGCGCTGCGCCGGGGCATCGTTCCAGGCGGCGGAGGCGATCTGGACGTCCTTGGGGATGTCGATCAGCACCGGGCCGGGACGGCCGGACGTGGCGATCTGGAACGCCTCGTCGATGATGCCTGCCAGTTCGGCCGGGTCCTTCACCAGGTAGTTATGCTTGGTGCAGTGGCGCGAGATGCCGACCGTGTCCGCTTCCTGGAAAGCGTCCGAGCCGATCAGCGCCGTCGGCACCTGGCCGGTGATGATGACCAGCGGAATCGAATCCATGAAAGCATCGGCAATACCGGTGATGGCATTGGTTGCGCCCGGGCCCGAGGTGACGAGAACGACGCCGGGCTTGCCGGTCGAACGCGCATAACCTTCGGCTGCGTGGGCCGCGCCGGCTTCGTGACGGACCAGGATGTGCCGAAGTCGCTCGTCGCCGAATAGAGCATCGTAGATCGGTAGCACGGCGCCGCCGGGATACCCGAATACGAATTCGACCCCCTGCTTGACCAGGCTTTCGACCAGGATGTTCGCGCCGCTGCGCTCTTCAGTCACAACACATTCCTTTACCGATTCGTGGGCGTTTCCCGAGGGAAGGGCTGCCCTTCGAATATTGCGCGCCACGAAGGTCACGCATTACCAAAAAACCATAGCGCGCCCTTGGGCGAACTATAATGAAACCGACCCGACACGACGGGCGCCGTGCCGGGTCCTCCCTCTCCTCCCTGCATACTTTCATCAGCAGGTGAGGGCGCTCTAAGGGGCCGAAAATATTACGTCAACCCTATAACGTGAAATAATCTATCTTGAAGGGTTTTTTGGTCGAAATATTCGAACTCGATCCTTGCCCAATCTTGCGGGGGCTGGTGGCGCAACCAGGTGAACTGACGCTTGGCGTAGTTGCGGGTGGCCTGCGATCCCCGGGCCACGGCCTCCTCCAGCACACTTTCCCCGCGCAGAACGGCGGCGAGTTCCGGCACGCCGATGGCGCGCATCACCGGCAGGTCGGGATCGAGGCCGCGGGCGAGCAGCCTCTCCACTTCGGTGACGGCGCCGCGCTCGATCATGCGCGCGAACCGCACGTCGCAGCGGCGGTAGAGGGCCTGGCGTTCGGGAAGCAGGATCGCGGCGTGAAGCGAGACATCGCTGCCGATGCCGCCGCTGGTCCGGGCCTGCCAATGAGCAATCGGCAGGCCGGTAGAGCGGACGACTTCCAGGGCGCGGGCGATGCGCGCGCTGTCTGCGGGGGCGAGGCGCGCGGCGCGTTCGGGGTCCTCGCCCTGCAAGGCGGCATAGGCCTCGGCAACGGGGAGGGCGCGGACCGCGTCGCGCACGTCCGGATCGATTGCGGGGACGGGAGCGATGCCGTCCAGGAGCGTGCGTATATAAAGGCCGGTGCCGCCCACCAGCACGGGCACGGCGCCCTCGGCATGGACTGCGGCGATGGCCGCGCGCGCGGCGCGGGCCCATTCGGCGGCGGAGCAGGTCTCGGCCCCGTCCCAGGCGCCGAACAGGCGGTGCTCGATGCCGCCCATTTCCTCCGCCGTGGGGCGGGCGCTGAGCACGGTCAGGTCGGCATAGACCTGCGAACTGTCGGCATTGACGACCACGGCCCGCCGACCGCGCCGTTCCAGCTCCTGTGCCAGCGCCACGGCACAATCGCTCTTGCCGCTGGCGGTTGGCCCTGCGATGAGCGCGAGGGGTGGCTTTTCGCGGTCGCCAGTGGAATTTTCATACGCAGCTTCAAGGGAATTCGCAGTGCTCATTGCGCGGCTGATAGCAGAACCGGACCACCTCTCGGCAAGAATCGATGCGGCGCGGGCCGAAATGCAGGAAAGCGGTGTGCGGCTCGCTTCGGCGGCGATGCTCGATTTCTGCGGCAAGACCATGCAGCTTGCCTCGCCCGACGATGACGCCGCCGCGCTGCGCAAGGCCCTGGATGACCATTTCGCGCCGACCGACGGCCTGGTCTGCGATCATGAGCCGACGATTCCCGGGCTGTTCATCTCCGACATGGATTCGACCATGATCGGCCAGGAATGCATCGACGAACTGGGTGACTTCGCGGGCCTCAAGGAGCGCATCGCCGAGATCACCGAGCGGGCCATGCAGGGCGAACTCGACTTCGAGCAAGCCCTTCTGGAACGAGTCGGACTGCTCAGGGGCCTTTCGGTCGGCGCCATCGAGGAATGCCTCGCCAGCCGCATCCGGCCGATGCCGGGCGCGCGCACGCTGGTGGAGACGCTCAAGAAGTTCGGCTGCCGCACCGTCCTGGTGACCGGCGGCTTCCACCACTTCGCCGATCCGGTCGCCGCGCAGCTCGGTTTCGAGCATGTGGTCGGCAATCGGCTGGAAGTGGCCGACGGCAAGCTGACGGGCGGCCTTGCCGGCCCGATCGTCGACAGCGCGGTCAAGAAGGCGACGCTGCTGGCCGAGATGGCGGCGCTGGGCGACGACGTCACCAGCCTTGCCACGGGCGACGGCGCGAACGACATTCCCATGCTGGAAGCCGCGACTTACGGTATCGCCTATCACGCCAAGCCCAAGGCGCGCGCTGCGGCGAACGGCTGGGTCGACCGCGGCGATCTCACCAGCGTGCTGCGGCTGCTCGGCATCGACGAGCAGGAATGGGTTCGCATCTAGGAAAGGCGACGATGATGGCCGGCGATGAAACTTCTTTTCTCAGTCGGCTGTCTCACCCGCGCTATCTGCTGTTCCTGGCCGCGCTTCTGCTCTCGCCCTGGCCGCTGCTGTCCGTGATGCGCAAGGTCGAGGCGGTCGTGACCGCGTTCGATCTTGCCGTGATCGTCTTCACCCTGAGCTGCATCCCGCTATGGCGCGGCGGCACGGCCGATGTGATGCGCCGTCAGGCCAAGCGCGACGATGCGGGGCAGGTCCTGCTGCTTCTGCTGACCGGGCTGATATCCTCGATCATTCTCGCCGCGCTCGGCACTCTGGTGCTCGACAACCAGAGCCTGGTGCCCGGCGAGATTGCGCTGCTGGTGGTGACGCTGCTGGCCTGCTGGACTTTCGCCAACCTCATCTACGCCTTCCATTACGCGCGGCTCTATTATTCCTCCCGCGACGGCGGAGATCACGAAGGCCTGGACTTCCCCGGCGGCTGCGTGCCCGATTTTGCCGACTTCGTGAACTTCGCCTTCGTGATCGGCATGACCTGCCAGACCGCGGACATCGAGATCACCGATTCGGACCTGCGACGGGTTTCCACCTTCCACGGCCTGTTCGCTTTCGCCTTCAACCTCGGCATCCTGGCATTGACGGTAAACGTGCTGGCCTCTTCCACCGGGGGCGGTTGACCGAGCAGAAAAAAAGGGCGCCCGTCGGGGCGCCCTTTTTCCGGTTCCGTTCCGGGACGAAGAGCGATCAGCCCTCCATCCAGTCCCTGAAGAACGCTTCGTTGGCGTCGCGAAGATCGCTGACTTCGTTGCCGGCGACCTTGGTGCCTGCAACAGTGCCGATGCGGCGCGCGCCGGGCAGTTCGGTGCCGGCGGGGGCGGTGACGAGGTAGCGGCTCTGGTCTTCGCCGAAGGCCTCGGCCGTGCTCAGTTCCACGTCGAGATTGCAGCCGAGGCCGCTGGCAAGCGCCATTTCGGCCAGGGCCACGAGCAGGCCGCCGTCGCTGACGTCATGGACCGCGGTAACCTTGCCCGCGCCGATCCACTCGCGGATCGCGGCGCCGTTCTCGGCCTCGACAGTGAGATCGACCCTTGGTGCTTCGCCGGCTTCCTGGCCCGCGATCTCGCGCAGCCAGAGCGACTGGCCGAGGTGCGAACCGAGCTTGCCCTCAGGCGCGCCGAGCAGGAAGATCTCGTCGCCGACATTCTTGAAGGCGACAGTCGCCATCTTCTCGTGGTCGGCCAGGATCCCCACGCCGCCGATCGCCGGGGTCGGCAGGATCGCCGAGCCGCCGCCGGTGGCCTTCGATTCGTTGTAGAGCGAGACGTTGCCCGAGACGATCGGATAGTCGAGCGCGCGGCAGGCATCGCCCATGCCGTTCAGGCAGCCGACGATCTGCGCCATGATTTCGGGGCGCTGCGGGTTCGCGAAGTTCAGGCAGTTGGTGATGGCAAGCGGAAGGCCGCCCACCGCGCTGATGTTGCGATAAGTCTCGGCCACGGCCTGCTTGCCGCCCTCATAGGGGTCGGCATAGCAGTAGCGGGGCGAGCAGTCGGTGCTGATCGCCAGCGCCTTGGGCGTGTTGTGGATGCGCACCACGGCCGCGTCGCCGCCGGACTTCTGCATCGTGTCGCCGCCGACCTGGCTGTCGTACTGTTCCCAGATCCACTTGCGCGAGGCGAGGTCCACCGTGCCCATCAGCTTGAGCAGGTCGGCGCCGATGTCGGCGCTTTCCGCTACCTCGCCCAGGGCCGGAACCTTGGCCCAGGCCTTGTATTCTTCAGGCGAAACGTAGGGACGCTCGTATTCCGGCGCGTCGTCGGCCAGCGGGCCGAGCGGGATGTCGCAGACCACTTCGCCATTGAATTCGAGAACCATGTGGCCGGTGTCGGTCACTTCGCCGATCACGGCAAAGTCCAGTTCCCACTTCTTGAAGATCGCCTCGGCCATCGGCTCCTTGCCGGGCTGGAGCACCATGAGCATGCGCTCCTGGCTTTCCGAAAGCATCATCTCGTAAGGCGTCATCGCCTCTTCGCGGCAGGGCACATTGTTCATGTTCAGGCGAATGCCGGCACCGCCCTTGCTGGCCATTTCGACCGACGAGGAAGTGAGGCCGGCCGCGCCCATGTCCTGGATCGCGACGATGGCGTCGGTGGCCATGAGTTCGAGGCAGGCCTCGATCAGCAGCTTTTCGGTGAAGGGATCGCCCACCTGCACGGTCGGGCGCTTCTCGTCCGAATGCTCGTCGAAATCGGCCGAAGCCATGGTGGCGCCGTGGATGCCGTCGCGGCCGGTCTTGGAGCCGACGTAGACGATGGGGTTACCGAGGCCGGTGGCGGCCGAGTAGAAGATCTTGTCCGTATCGGCGACGCCCACGGTCATGGCGTTGACCAGGATGTTGCCGTCGTAGGCCTTGTGGAAGTTCGTCTCGCCGCCCACGGTGGGCACGCCCACGCAGTTGCCGTAGGAGCCGATGCCCTCGACCACGCCCTGCACCAGGTGCTTCATCTTCGGATGCTCGGGGCGGCCGAAGCGCAGGGCGTTCATGTTCGCGACCGGGCGGGCGCCCATGGTGAAGACGTCGCGCAGAATGCCGCCGACGCCGGTGGCCGCGCCCTGGAACGGCTCGATGTAGCTTGGGTGGTTGTGGCTTTCCATCTTGAAGATGGCGGCCTGTCCGTCACCGATGTCGATCACGCCGGCGTTTTCGCCGGGGCCGCAGATGACCCAGGGGGCCTTCGTGGGCAGCTGCTTCAGGTGGAAGCGGCTCGACTTGTACGAGCAGTGCTCGGACCACATGACCGAGAAGATGCCAAGCTCAACCAGGTTGGGCTCTCGGCCGAGCGCGTTCAGGACCCGCTCGTATTCCTCGGAATTGAGGCCATGCGCCTCGACGACATCGGGAGTGATTTCGGACATGCGACGCGCCTTAGCGCCGAGCGTGGCGCTTCGCTAGACGTAAAAACAAGGCCATTTCGCCGTGCCCCTCGCCGTTTGCCGAAGTGCCGTCCCCCAGTCCCGCCTTGACCGCCGAACGCGGCCGCTCCATTGCGGTGGGCATGACTGAGAACAGTGCTGAAATTGGCGCCCCCAATAGTGCCGGCCCAGATATTGCGGGCATGAGTTTCGAAGATGCGCTGCGTGCGCTGGAGGACGTGGTGCGTCGCCTCGAAAGCGGCGATGTGCCGCTCGACGACTCGATCACGCTCTACGAACGCGGCGAAGCGCTGCGCCAGCATTGCCAGAAGCGGCTCGATGCCGCGCAGGCACGGATCGAGCGCATCGTCGCCGGGCCGGATGGGGCTCCGGCAGGAACCCAGCCGTTCGACGCGGCGGATCGCTGATTCGTGAGTGAGGTCGCCGTGACCGATCCGATCCTTTCCGAAGGCCTCGCCCGCATAGCCGAGGAAATCGACGGCGCCTTCGATGCGCTGCTGCCGGTTCCCGACGATGCCCGGGCACGGCTGGTGGAGGCCATGCGCTACGCCGCGATCGGCGGCGGCAAGCGTTTGCGGCCGCTGCTGCTGGCCGGAGTCGCGGAAATGTACGGCGTCGTGCGCGAGGCGGCGATTCGCGCAGCCATCGCCATCGAATCGATCCACGTCTATTCGCTGATCCATGATGACCTGCCGTGCATGGACGATGACGCCCTGCGCCACGGCAAGCCCACGCTTCATCTCGCCTTCGACGAGGCCACGGCCGTGCTGGCGGGCGACTCGCTCCATGCCTTCGCTTTCGAGGTGCTGGGCGATCCGGCCACGAGCGCGGATCCCTTCACCCGCATCGAACTCGTGCAGGCGCTGGGTCATGCCAGCGGTGCGCAGGGCATGGCCGGCGGGCAGATGATGGACCTCGTGGCCGAGACCAGCGAATTCGACCTCCAGACCGTCACGCGGCTGCAGCAGCTCAAGACCGGCGCGCTGCTGGGCGCGGCGGTGGAGATGGGTGCTATCCTCGGGCGCCTGCCGCCGGAAGGTCGCGCCCACTTGCGCGGCTACGCGCGGGACATCGGCCTCGCCTTCCAGATCGCGGACGACCTCATCGATCATGAGGGCGACGCTTCCGTCGCCGGCAAGGCCGTGGGCAAGGACGCCACGGCGGGCAAGGAGACGTTCGTCTCGCTGCTCGGCCCGGATCGCGCCCGCGAACAGGCCCGCATGCTGGTCGAACAGGCTATCGGCCACCTGGCGCAGCACGGCAAGGAAGCCGACCTGCTGCGTGCCGTGGCGCGCTATATCATCGAGAGGGATCATTGATGAGCCTTGGTGAACGTATCGGGGTCTATCCCGGCACTTTCGATCCCATCACGCTGGGCCATGCTGATATCATCCGGCGCGGCGCCAAGCTGGTCGATCGCCTGATTATCGGCGTGACGACAAACCCTTCGAAGAATCCGCTGTTCACGCCCGAAGAACGCATGGCCATGGTCGAGCGCGAAGTGGCGGCGCTGGGGATCGAGAACGTCACCGTGGTAGGCTTCAACGCGTTGCTGATGAAGTTCGCGCAGAAGCAGGGGGCCAGCGTCATCGTGAGGGGGCTGCGCGCCGTCGCGGACTTCGAGTACGAGTACCAGATGGCGGGCATGAACCAGCAGCTCAATCCTTCCATCGAGACGGTGTTCCTGATGGCGGACGTCAGCCTCCAGCCGATCGCCTCCAAGCTGGTCAAGGAAATCGCCATGTTCGGCGGGGAAATCGCCAAGTTCGTGAGCCCCGCCGTGCGCGAGGACGTGATGGCGAGAGTCTCCCGCAACGGTCTCCTCGGCGACTACTGAGAACCTCGCAGAACCCTCCACGCGGTCCTTGCGACAAATTCATTCATTGTCACGTCAGCAGCGGGGCACTATCGCCCCTGGCCTGAACGGCTTCCTTCCTGTGAGTATTCGATGACGTTTCGCCTGACCCTTACCGCGACGATGATCGGCCTGGCGCTGGCGGCTACGCCTGCTCTGGCCAAGAAGAAGGAAGATCCGACCCCGACGCCGCCGGTGGCAGCGCTGCCCACTTTCGTCGATCCCGACGTCACGCACCAGCCCGAGAACGTGCTCCTGCTCGATCTCTCGGACGGCGGCCGCGTCGCCATTCGGCTCATGCCGGAATGGGCGCCGCATCACGTCGAGCGGGTCAAGACGCTGGCGGCGCAGGGCTTCTACAACGGTCAGATATTCCACCGCGTGATCGACGGCTTCATGGCGCAGACCGGTGATCCGACGGGCACCGGGCAGGGCGGCTCGCAGCTTCCGGACCTCACCGCCGAATTCAACGCGATGCCGCATGTTCGCGGCACCGTCTCGATGGCCCGCACCAACGAGCCGAACAGCGCCAACAGCCAGTTCTTCATCGTGTTCTACCCGCGCTTCTCGCTGGACCGTAAGTACACGAACTTCGGCCGCGTGATTTCGGGCATGCAGTACGTCGACGCGATCCAGCGCGGCGAGCCGCCGCAGAACCCGACGAAGATCGTCCAGGCTTCGCTGGCTTCCGAGCACAAGGCACCGCCGCCGGTTGCTCCGGTCGCCCCGGCGCCGCAGTCGATCACGGCCGACCAGCTCAGCAAGTCGAAGTCGAACTGACCTGACGCGAAAAATGGATGACGCCGCGTGTGAGCGCCCCTAGAGGGCGCTCCATGCGCGTTGACCTTTTCGACTTCGACCTTCCGCCTGAGAATATCGCCCTGCGTCCTGCACGTCCTCGCGATTCGGCGCGGATGCTGGTGGTGCAGGGGCGCGCTGCAGGCCCGATGGTCGAACGCGTCGTGCGCGATCTTCCCGGCGAACTGCAGGCCGGCGACGTCCTGGTCTTCAACGACACCCGCGTCATTCCCGCCCAGCTCGAAGGGCGCCGCGGAGAAGCGCGGATCGGCGCCACCCTGCACAAGCGCATGGACTTGCGCCGCTGGCAGGCTTTCGTCCGCAATGCCAAGCGCCTGAAGGCCGGCGACCGCATCGAATTTCCTGCCGACGTCACGGCACTTGCCGAAGAACGGCACGATGACGGCAGCTGGACCTTGCACTTCGAAGGCGACGAGCCCGTCGAAGTCCTGCTCGAAAGGGCAGGGCGCATGCCGCTGCCGCCCTATATAGCCGGCAAGCGCGAGACCGACGAGCAGGACGCCAGCGACTACCAGACCATGTTCGCGCGCGAAAAGGGCGCCGTAGCGGCGCCCACCGCGGCGCTGCATTTCACGCCCGAACTCATCGAGCGGCTGGACGCGGCAGGCGTGAAGCGCGAGACGCTCACGCTCCATGTCGGCGCAGGCACCTTCCTCCCGGTCAAGGCCGAGGAGACCGCGGACCACCGCATGCATGCCGAATGGGGCCGGATCGACGCAGAGACTGCGAACCGTCTCAACGCCGCGCGCGCGGCGGGCGGCCGGGTCATCGCGGTCGGCACCACCAGCCTGCGCCTGCTCGAAAGCGCGACCGGGGAGGACGATGTGATTCGTCCCTTCGAAGGCGATACCGCGATCTTCATCACCCCGGGCTACCGCTTCAAGGCGATCGACGGGCTGATGACCAACTTCCACTTGCCGAAGTCCACGCTGTTCATGCTGGTCTCGGCGCTGATGGGACTGGAGCGGATGCAGGAAGTCTACGCCCATGCCATCGGTGAGGGTTACCGCTTCTATTCCTACGGAGATTCCAGTCTACTTTTACCCTGAGGGGACTTGGAACTGTCACCGGTTTCGCGCATCACGCGCTCCATGGAACCCATTCTCGAAATCAGCGGCCTGACCAAGACTTACGCCGGGGGCTTCACCGCGCTCCAGGGCGTGGACCTCACGATCAACAAGGGCGAGATCTTCGCACTGCTCGGCCCCAATGGTGCCGGCAAGACCACGCTGATCGGCGCCGTCTGCGGCCTGGTCCGACCGAGCAGCGGGACGATCCGCGCTTTTGGAGAGGACATGACTCACGGCTGGCGCGCACTGCGTGCCCGCATCGGTCTGGTGCCGCAGGAACTGGCGACCGACATGTTCGAGACGGTCCTCCATTCCGTCAACTATTCGCGCGGGTTGTTCGGGCTGGCGCCCGATGCCGCGCGGATCGAGGAAATCTTGCGCGCGCTCAGCCTGTGGGACAAGCGCAAGTCGCAGATCCGCGCGCTTTCCGGCGGCATGAAGCGGCGCGTGCTGATCGCCAAGGCGCTGGCGCACGAACCGGACCTGCTGTTCCTGGACGAGCCGACCGCCGGCGTCGACGTGGAACTGCGACGCGACATGTGGGCGCAGATCGCCCAACTCCGTGACCGCGGCACCACGATCATCCTCACCACGCACTATATCGAAGAGGCCGAGGAGATGGCCGACCGCGTCGGGATCATCCAGGCCGGCAGCATCCGCATGGTCGAGGACACCCGCTCGCTGATGAAGCGGCTGGGCCGTACCGAGGCGCATATCGGCCTTCCCGTGCCGCTGCCCGCCATTCCCGCGGCCCTGGCGGACTACAATCTCACGCTCGCGGACGACGGGCTGGAACTGGTCTATCGCGGCGGCGACGGTTCGGGCGGCGGCAAGGCGCAAGTGGCGCAGCTGACCAAGGACCTCGTCGCGAACGGCATCGACTATACCGCCATCGACATTCGCGAATCGAGCCTCGAAGACATCTTCGTCGACCTTCTGGAAGGAGCGGCGGCATGATCGCCTTCAACGCACGCAGCACCTGGACCATCTACAAGCGCGAGGTCATGCGGGCCCTGCGCACGGCCATGCAGTCGATCCTCGGGCCGGTGCTGACGACCGTGCTCTACTTCGTCGTGTTCGGCGCGGCGATCGGCAGCAAGATGGATTCGGGCATGGCCGGGGTGAACTACGGCGCCTTCATCGTGCCGGGCCTGCTGCTGCTGACCCTGCTCAGCGAAAGCACCTCGAACGGTAGCTTCGGCATCTACATGCCGCGCTTCACCGGCGCGATCTACGAGCTGCTTTCGGCGCCCGTCGGCGTGGCCGAGACGCTGATCGGCTTCGTGGGTGCAGCGGCCACCAAGTCGCTGATCCTGGCGGCTATCATCCTGACCACCGCCACGTTCTTCGTCGACTATACGGTGGCCCATCCGTTCTATGCGCTGGGCTTCATCCTGCTGGTTTCGGCGAGCTTCTCGCTGTTCGGCTTCATCCTGGGCATCTGGGCGGACAGTTTCGAAAAGCTGGGCATCGTTCCGGTGCTGTTCATCGTGCCGCTGACATTCCTGGGCGGCACCTTCTACTCCATCGACCTGCTCCCCGAGCCCTGGCGGTCTGTGGCGATGGCAAATCCGGTCGTCTATCTGGTCAACGGACTGCGCTGGTGCTTCTATGGCAGTTCCGATTTCCCGATCGGCCTGTCGCTGGGCATGACGCTGGGCTTCCTGGCGCTGTGCATCAGCTTCATCGCCTGGATCTTCCGCACGGGGTGGCGCCTGCGCGCCTGAATCGGTAATATCGTGACATGACAATGCGTTCGGCTGTTTGTTTTAGTGTGCCTGCTCTGTTCATCGCCGTCTCGGCGCAGGCCCAGGAACCCCTGTCGGTTCAGTTTCAGCCCTATCATTTCGAGACTTTCCCCGAGCTGGAACTGGTGCCGCTGTTCCCCGTCGAGGAACTGCCGGTGCGCCTCGAACTGCCGGACTATGTCGCTCCGCCGCCTTACATCGCCGCGTCGCCGCCGCGCCTGCCGGGCAATGTGAAATCGATGCTCGAAGCGGCGGTCAAGACCAAGGATTCCGCCGTCGTCGGTGCCGTGGTGAAGGCCGCGCTCTCCACGCAGCCTTATGACAAGGACGAGATCCGCGCGATCCACCAGGCGTTCCTGGATGCGAACGCCCAGGAGATCGCGGACAAGGCGAACGCTGAAAGGGAGCGCATCCGCCGCGCCGCGCTGCTGGAGCTGTGGACGGGCAAAGTCGAACTCGGTGCCTTCCGCGCAACCGGCAATACCAGCAATTTCGGCTATACCGGCGCGGTCAAGCTCGACCGCAAGGGCCTCAACTGGCAGCACACCGTGCAGCTCAATGCCGATTATCAGAAGGACCGCGGGGTCGTTTCGCGCGAACAGTACGGGGCCAGCTACCAGCCGCGCTACACACTGAACGACGGCCTCTTCACATATGGCCGCGTGCAATACGAAAAGGACCGGATCCAGGGCTTCCTCGACCGTTACTCGCTGTCCGGCGGTCTCGGCTACCGCGTCCTGAAGCGCGACAATGTGACGCTCTCGCTGGAAGTCGGACCGGCGCTTCGCCGCACGCGCTACGTAACCGTGCCGCAGGAAACGACATGGTCGGGACTGACATCGATCGATTTCGACTGGCAGGTCGGGCCGACGATCAAGCTGACACAAGATGCCTCGTCCTACATCGAGACCGGCAACAGTACCTTCACATCGGCCACCGGCCTCGAAGCCGGCATGGCCAAAGGGCTGAAGGCGCGGATGTCCTATTCGATCGAGCATGAAACCTCGCCGCCGGACGGATCGCTGCGGACCGACACCATCTCGCGCTTCTCACTGGTCTACGGCTTCTGAAGGCTGTAACGGGCGGCGCATGAACCCCCGTTTCGAATTCTCCATCCACGCCACCGACGGCAAGGCCCGCACCGGCGTCATCAAGATGCGTCGCGGCGAAATCCGCACGCCCGCCTTCATGCCGGTGGGTACCGCTGCCACCGTGAAGGCGATGAAGCCGCAGGACGTGCGCGCCACCGGCGCCGACATCATCCTGGGCAATACCTACCACCTCATGCTGCGCCCCGGCGCCGAGCGCGTCGCGCGGCTTGGCGGATTGCACAAGTTCATGAACTGGGATCGCCCGATCCTGACGGACAGCGGCGGCTATCAGGTCATGAGCCTCTCGGATCTGCGCAAGATCACGGAGAACGGCGTGACCTTCGCTAGCCACCTCGACGGATCGCGCCACTTGCTGACGCCCGAGCGCTCGATGGAGATCCAGCGTCTGCTCGGCTCGGATATCGTCATGTGCTTCGACGAGTGCCCGAAGATCGACCAGCCGCGCGACGTGATCGCGCGCTCGATGGAAATGTCGATGCGCTGGGCGAAGCGCAGCCGCGACGGTTTCGACAGCGGCGGCGAACATGCGGCCAATTCGGCGCTGTTCGGCATCCAGCAGGGCGCGCTCGACGAAGGTCTGCGCAAGGCGAGCGCCGATGCGCTCACCGACATCGGCTTCGACGGCTATGCCATCGGCGGTCTTGCCGTGGGCGAAGGGCAGGAGGCGATGTTCGCCACACTCGAATTCGCACCGGGCCAGCTTCCCGCCGACCGCCCGCGTTACCTCATGGGCGTGGGCAAGCCAGACGATCTGGTGGGCGCCGTGGAGCGCGGGGTCGACATGTTCGATTGCGTCCTGCCCAGCCGCTCGGGGCGCAATGGCCAGGCCTTCACTTGGAACGGCCCGCTGAACTTGCGCAATGCCCGCCATGCTGAGGACAACAATCCGCTGGACGAGCGCTGCAAGTGCCCGACTTGCGGGACCTACAGCCGGGCCTACCTCTACCACCTCGTCAAGTCCGGCGAGATCCTCGGCGCCATGTTGATGACCGAGCACAATATCTCGTTCTACCAGCAGCTCATGCAGGGCATGCGCGAGGCCATCGCCGCAGGCACTTTCGCGCAGTTCGCGGCCGATTTCCGCCGCGATTATTTCGGCGGACGCGACGGGTAGCCTGAAAGGGGCGTGCCGGTCTCCTTCCGGCATGATGGGAGCTTGGGGCGAGGCGGAGGTGATGTTCGGGGCTAATCCTAAGAGGCCAGCCCAATTCGTCGCTCTCCTAAGCCGCCACACATCCTTCGTCATTGCGAGCGTAGCGAAGCAATCCAGAGTCGCGTAGAGCCGCCCCTGGATTGCTTCGCTACGCTCGCAATGACGATGTGTATTGGGCAACCGACGACGATGTGTATTTGGCAACCGACATAGTATCAGCAGGCGCCATCACATTTTGCGAAGATCGCATCGCGTTGGCAGACGGCGGTGCGTTGGTGGCGCATCGCGCGGACGCGGCTTCGAGTATCCGGAATAACCCGGCGCTACCGATCCAAGGCTGTCAGCGAGGCCCAAAGGCCCGCATACTCACCGCCCTGGATCAGGCGGGCTCCAATCCTTCTTCCAGATCTTCGTGGAGCGCGCCGATCTCTAGCTTGGTGCCGACGTACGTCACAAAGCGTCCGGTTCTGGAATCGAGGAATCCGGCACCGATCTCGGCCGCGAACTGCTTGGCGGTTTCGAGGTCGGGGTACCATTTGCCAGTGCGATTGGGAGTGATGAAACGATATCGGGACATGATGCAGGTCTAATGCACAAGTTCCATGTCCGTTCCCTGACAGAACCAACGATTCGGCGCGGTTTTTCAGCGTTTTGGCGCAGCAAAAATAAGACTGCGCAGGGCAACAAAAAGGGCGGCTCCGCGAGGGAGCCGCCCTTCCTATTTCTGGCCGATAGGCCCGAAACTTAGCGCGAGTAGAACTCGACGACCAGGTTCGGTTCCATCTTCACCGGATAGGGCACTTCGTCCAGCGAGGGAACGCGAACGAAGGTCACCTTGTCGGTGCCGTCCTGAGCGACGTAGTCGGGGACTTCACGCTCGGGCAGGTTCTGGGCTTCGATGATCAGCGCCATTTCCTTGGCCTTGTTGCCCAGGCTGATGACGTCGCCGACCTTCACGCGACGCGAAGCGATGTTGCACTTCACGCCGTTGACGCGGATGTGGCCGTGCGAAACGATCTGGCGAGCCGCAAAGATGGTGGGCGCGAACTTCGAACGGTACACGACCATGTCCAGGCGCTGCTCGAGCAGGCCGATCAGGTTCTGGCCGGTGTCGCCCTTCATGCGCGAGGCTTCCTGGTAGGTAGCCTTGAACTGCTTCTCGGTCACGTCGCCGTAGTAGCCCTTGAGCTTCTGCTTGGCGCGGAGCTGCAGACCGTAGTCAGACAGCTTGCCCTTGCGGCGCTGGCCGTGCTGGCCAGGGCCGTAGCTGCGGCGGTTGACCGAGCTCTTCGGGCGACCCCAGATGTTCTCGCCCATGCGGCGGTCGAGTTTGTACTTGGCGCTTTTACGCTTCGACATAAGTCGTTCTCCTTTTCTGCTGCCGCTGCCACGGTGGAAGCGGTCCATGTTTTCCCGGGGCGCACCATTCCGCCTAATATGCGGAATGCGGCCGCCGCTTCACCGGGGTGCGGGGCCGAATGGACAGACCTGTCAAGAAGGCAGGCGCCATGTGAAGGGGTGCCCCATACGGGCTCGGGCAGGAATGTCAAGCGAGATGGCGTTTTTGGACAATCCGCAGCAGCGGTGCCGCTACCCGGCGACAGCCGGGCAAAAAATCAATCTCGCGGGCGACGCTTGTTTCCGAGGGCAGAGAGCACACCGCGAAGGGTGCGCACTTCGAGGTGATTCCAGCCCGGCTTCGTGAGAAGATTGCGCAAGGTCAGCCGGTTGGCCGCCGCACGCGTTTCGGGCCAGAAATAGTTCTTGGGTTCGAGCAATTGCTCGAAGTGGCCGATGAGGCCTTCCAATTCGTCTTGCGGGGCAGGGGGAAGCAATTCCTCCTGCGTGGGCTGCGCGAGTTCGCCGGACGCCGCGGCGCCCTTCGACCATTCGTAAGCGCAGAGAATTACCGCCTGCGCCAGGTTGAGCGAGGCGAATTCGGGATTGATCGGCACCGTCAGGATCGCGCGGGCGAGCGCGACGTCCTCGGTCTCCAGGCCCGAACGCTCCGGCCCGAAGACATAGGCCGAGCGGGCGCCGGTGGCTTCCGCTGCGGCGTGGATTTCACGCGCGGCCTGCTCGGGGGTGACGACGGGCTTGGTGACGCCGCGCTTGCGCACGGTGGTGGCGTAGACATTGGCGCAGTCTGCCACGCCTTCGGCCAGCGTCTCGAAGACTTCCGCCTGCTCCAGGACGACGTCGGCGCCTGCCGCAGCCGGACCGGCCGAGGGATTGGGCCACCCGTCGCGCGGGGAGACGAGACGCATTTCCACGAGGCCGAAATTCAGCATGGCGCGCGCGGCCTTGCCGATGTTCTCGCCCAGTTGCGGGCGGACCAGCACGACGACCGGCTTGTTCACGTCAGTCATTCTTGCTGCCTTCCATGGCGCCCGGACCCGCGACATCGCGGACTGTTCCGGCAAATTCCTCGAAGTCACGCGCTTCGTTGAAGGCGCGGTAGACCGAGGCGAAGCGGATATAGGCAACGGAATCGAGCTGGCGCAGGCCTTCCATCACCATTTCCCCGATCTCGCGCGAGGATACTTCCGATTCCCCCAGGGTCTCGACCTGGCGCTGCACGCCGGAGACCAGTTGGTCGATCTTCTCGCGCTCGATACCGCGCTTGCGGCAGGCGAGCGTGGCCGACTGCTCGATCTTCGCGCGGTCGAACGGCTCGCGGGTGTCGTCGCTTTTCACCACGGTGATTTCGCGAAGCTGCACGCGTTCGAATGTGGTGAACCGCGCGCCGCAGCTGGAACACTGGCGGCGGCGGCGGATCGCGGTATTGTCCTCGGTCGGGCGGCTGTCCTTGACCTGGGAATCGTCGTGAGCGCAAAAAGGACAGCGCATTCAGTCAGCTACTTTCAAAACTTGAGAGACTTTCAGGGGCGCACGCGCTTGTAGAACTGGTATCCCGCACCGACCGCAAGGCCGAGCGGGATAGACACGAACGGCAGCACGGCGGCCGCGACCGCACCCGCCGCGCCCCAGATCAAGACCGGCTTGGTGGAGGGATGGCCCATGCCATCCTGAAGCATTCCGGCCAGCTCATGGCGGGCGTCGGACATGAAATCACCGGTGTCGTTGGGGCGGTTCGGGTCGGTCATGGCACTGGGGCTCCTGAAATCAGTCCTCGTAGATCGGGAATCGATCGCACAGCGCTTCAACGCGCGCACGCACGTTCTGCTCCACCTGAGCGTCGCCCGCTTCGCCGCACTTGGCAAGGCCGTCGAGCACGTCGGCGACCATGTTGCCGATTTCGCGGAATTCTTCCGGGCCGAAACCGCGCGTGGTGCCGGCCGGCGAACCGACGCGGATGCCGCTGGTCTTCATCGGCGGCAGCGGATCGAAGGGGATGCCGTTCTTGTTGCAGGTGATGCCCGCACGTTCCAGCGCCTCGTCCGCGTCCTTGCCGGTCACGCCGAGCGGCGAGAGGTCGATCAGGGCGAGGTGCGTGTCGGTGCCGCCGGAGACGATCGCTGCGCCGCGTTCCTTCAGCGTTGCGGCGAGTACCTGGGCGTTCTCGATCACGCGCGCGGCGTAGTCCTTGAACTCAGGGCGCAGCGCTTCACCGAAGGCCACGGCCTTGGCGGCGACGACGTGCATCAGCGGGCCGCCCTGAAGGCCGGGGAACACTGCCGAGTTGATCTTCTTGGCGAGCGCCTCGTCATTGGTGAGGATCATGCCGCCACGGGGGCCGCGCAGCGTCTTGTGCGTGGTGGTGGTGGCGATGTGCGCGTGCGGGAACGGCGAGGGGTGCAGGCCAGCGGCGACGAGGCCGGCGAAGTGCGCCATGTCGACCTGGAACAGCGCGCCCACGGCGTCGGCGATTTCGCGCATGCGCTTGAAGTCGATCACGCGCGGATAGGCGGAGCCGCCGGCGATGATCAGCTTGGGCTGGTGCTCCTTGGCCAGGGCCTCGACCTCATCGTAGTCGATCAGGTGGGTGTCCTTGGTCACGCCGTACTGCACGGCCTTGAACCACTTGCCCGAAAGCGCGGCGCGCGCGCCGTGGGTGAGGTGGCCGCCGGCATCGAGGCTCATGCCCATGATGGTGTCGCCCGGCTTCACGGTGGCGAGGAGAACCGCGCCGTTGGCCTGCGCGCCCGAGTGAGGCTGGACGTTAGCGAACTGGCAGTCGAACAGCTGCTTGGCGCGTTCGATGGCGAGCGTCTCGACTTCGTCCGAAGGCTCGCAACCCTGGTAGTAGCGCTTGCCGGGGTAGCCTTCGGCGTACTTGTTGGTCAGCACCGAGCCCTGGGCTTCCAGCACGGCCTTGGAAACGATGTTTTCCGAGGCGATCAGTTCGATCTGCTTGCGCTCGCGGCTGAGTTCGTGGCCGATGGCCTTGGCGACGGCGGGGTCGCTCTGGGCAACGCCGTCAGTGAAGAAACCGGCGGAACGGATGGCGGTATCTACAGTCATGTTCGGGTTTCTCCGTTTCAGAAGACGGGGTTGGAAAGCTTTTCGACGCGGCCCGCGTGGCGTCCGCCACCGAACTCGGCCGAAAGGAAGGCATCGAGGCAGGCCTTGGCCATGTCTTCGCCGGTCAGGCGCGCGCCCATGGCGATGACGTTGGCGTCATTGTGCTCACGCGCCAGCGCGGCGGAGAGCGGCTCGGATACGAGCGCGCAGCGGCATGCGGGATCGCGGTTCACGGCAATCGAGATGCCGATGCCCGAGCCGCAAAGCGCGACGCCGAACTGGACCGTACCGTCGGCAACGACGGAGGCCAGCTTGTAGCCGTAGTCGGGATAGTCGACACGGTCCGCGGTGTCCGGGCCGAGGTCGGCGACTTCGTGGCCTTGCTCGATAAGGTATTCACGCAGGGTCGCCTTGAGGTCGATGGCGGCGTGGTCTGAAGCAATCGCAATGCGCATGGGATCGGGCTGCCTGTCCTGATGCGGAGATTCGTTGCGCCTCCCCTTAGTCGTGACTTCGTCGCATTGCGAGTCTTGCGCGCGAACGGATTCGAAAGGGACTGGTTCCCCGTGAGGGAAGTGGCATTGTGCGCGGGGAATGTTACCGGAATTTCAGGAGGATCGCATGAAAAACGGCAAGTGGCTGATGGCGGCGATCCTTCTGGCCATCGTGCTCGCTATCCTGGGCACGACACCGCCGCGCCCCGCGCCGGTTTCCGCGCCGCCCGCGGAATTCTCGGCCATGCGGGCCATGGGCGATATCGAGCGCATTGCCCGCGCGCCGCATCCCAGCGGCTCGGACGAGCACGCGGCCTTGCGCGGTTATCTGATGCAGCGCCTGGGCGGATTGGGGCTGACCGTGCGTACGCAGGACGGGCAGTTTCCGGAAGGCGCGCGCGCGGCGCTCAACCGGCGCAGCGGGGCGAAGGCGCAGCGCATTCCGCTGGTCAATGTGCTGGGGCTGCTGCGCGGCAAGGAGCCGAATCTCCCGGCCGTGGCGCTGATGGCCCATTACGACAGCGTCTGGGGCTCTCCGGCAGCGGCGGACGACGGCGCGGGTGTGGCCTCGATTCTTGAAACGGTGCGCGCGCTTTCGCTCGATCGCGACCGGAAACGCGATGTGCTGGTGATCCTGACCGATGGCGAGGAAGCCGGGCTGAACGGGGCGAAGATGTTCTTTGCCGAGGCGGGCGAGGCAGGGCGGATCGGCGCGATCGTCAATCTGGAGACCCGCGGGGGCGGTGGGAAGGCCAATCTGTTCCAGACTTCTGCGCTGAACGGCGAAGCGGCGCGGATTTGGGCGGCTTCCGCGCCGCATCCGGCGGGCACTTCGCTGGCGACGTTCATCTACAGCATTCTGCCCAACGACACCGACCTGAGCGTCGCCCTGCCGCGCGGCTATGCCGCCTGGAACTTCGCCTTCATCGGCAGGCCCGGGCTCTATCACTCGCCGCTGGCGACTGCGCAGAACCTTGATCGCGGCGCGCTTCAGCAGATGGGCGAGCAGACCCTGGGACTGGCGCGCGCCTTGACGCAAACCTCGGAACTGCCGCGGGGGGCGCCGGACATCGTGTTCTTCGATGTCTTCGGCCTGTTCGTGTTCCACTATGCGCCGTGGTGGGGCTGGGCGATGCTGGCGGTGGCTTTCGCGGGCTATGGCATGATGGCCATGCGGCGGTTCGATCCTCCGACGCTGGCGGGCGGGGCAGTGCGGATGCTGGCGCTTGTCGTGCTCACCGGCGGGTTGCTCTGGGCGCTGAACCTGGTGTCCGGAGCGGACGGCCCGGTGAACTATTACGACCGGCTGGCGGCGATCCCGAGGCTTCAGGTGGTGGCCTTGTGCGGTTCGCTCGCGGTGGGGCTGGCGTTGCTCTGGCGGCGGCCCGATTCGGCATCGGGCGAAGTGGGGCTGGTCCTGCCGGTCTGGCTGGCCGGAGCGGCGTTCCAGGTTTTCGCGCCGACGGCGGCCTATGTCCTGACCGTGCCCTTGCTGCTGGGCGGTGTGGTCGCCTTGCTGCGAGGCGCGATGCCCAGGCGCGACCCGGTCCTTGCGAGCGTGATCGTTGCGGCGCTGGTGACAGGCTATGCGCTGCTCCTGGGCTATTCGCTGATGCAGGCGGTGGGGCCGGTCGTTCCGATGGTTTGCCTGGTGCCGCTGCTGATGGCGGTGCCGGTGCTCGTGCCGCTAAGGCGGCCGCTGCCGAAAGGGGCGGCGCGAGGGGCGGCCGCGGCGCTGCTGGTGCTGGCGATCGGGATCGCGCTCTGGGTGCGGTGGGACGCCCCGGCAGCAAGCGTGGCGGCCTACGACCAGGTTCGTAAGCTCGGGGTGAAGGGCTAAGGGTTATTCCGGATGAGGAAAGACTGTAGTCTTGCGATTACCGCAAGCTGCGGGCAGCCTCGTGGCGGTTTTGACCCGCAGAAGGGAGAGCGACCGTGAAGCGTATTGTGCTGTCGACATTGGGTATGGCCGGCATTCTGGTGATGGCGGGATGCATGGAGACCATGCCGGGACCGGACCGCCCCCATCGGCCGCCTCCGCCGCGCCCTGAGCAACCGGCGATGTGCACGCGGGAATATGCGCCGGTATGCGCGGTGAAGCGCGGTAAGCGCCAGACTTTCAACAATGCCTGCATGGCGCGGGCGAAGGGCTACGACGTGGTCGATCAGCGTCCTTGCGGACGATAGCCCGGCGGACGAAGACCGAAAAAAAAGCCCCGCTTCGGCGGGGCTTTTTCCTGAGATTTCGCTGCTTTCACTGATCGAGGAACGAGCGCATCTTGCGGCTGCGGCTCGGGTGCTTGAGCTTGCGCAGCGCCTTGGCCTCGATCTGGCGGATACGTTCGCGGGTAACCGAGAACTGCTGGCCGACTTCCTCAAGGGTGTGGTCGGTGTTCATGCCGATGCCGAAGCGCATGCGCAGCACGCGCTCCTCGCGCGGGGTCAGCGAGGCAAGGACGCGGGTGACCGTTTCCTTGAGGTTCGCCTGGATCGCCGCATCCACCGGGATGATCGCGTTCGTATCCTGGATGAAATCGCCGAGGTGCGAATCTTCCTCGTCGCCGATCGGCGTTTCAAGCGAGATCGGCTCCTTGGCGATCTTCATCACCTTGCGGACCTTTTCGAGCGGCATGGACAGGCGCTCGGCCATTTCCTCGGGCGTGGGCTCGCGGCCCTGCTCGTGAAGGAACTGGCGGCTGGTGCGGACCAGCTTGTTGATCGTCTCGATCATGTGCACCGGGATACGGATCGTGCGGGCCTGATCCGCGATCGAACGCGTGATCGCCTGACGGATCCACCAGGTGGCGTAGGTCGAGAACTTGTAGCCGCGGCGGTACTCGAACTTGTCGACCGCCTTCATCAGGCCGATGTTGCCCTCCTGGATGAGATCCAGGAACTGAAGGCCGCGGTTCGTGTACTTCTTGGCGATCGAGATCACCAGGCGCAGGTTCGCCTCGACCATTTCCTTCTTGGCGATGCGCGCCTCGCGCTCGCCCTTCTGGACCATGTTGACGATGCGGCGGAACTCGGGAAGCGCCATGCCGGTGGCGGCGGCGATGTCCGAGACTTCCGCGCGGATGCGCTCGACCGGATCGACTTCGGCCTCGGCGAAGGCCGCCCACTTCTTGTCCTTCTTGGCCATGTCGGTGAGCCAGGTGTCGTCCAGCTCGCGGCCGACATAAGTCTCAAGGAAATCGGCACGCTTGACCTTGTGACGCTCCGCCAAGCGCAGCATCTGGCCGCCCAGCGTGGTGAGGCGGCGGTTGAAGGCGTAGAGGTTGTCGACGAGATATTCGATCTTCGTCGCGTGGAACTTCACCGATTCGACCTGCGCGGTCAGGTCTTCGCGCAGCTGCTGGTACTGGTCTTCCTTGGCGGCCGGGAAGTCGATGCCCAGCGCCAGCGCGTCGAGACGCTCCGACTGGAGGCGCTCGAAGGCCTGGAACAGCTCGGTGATGAGCATGAACTTCTCAAGCGCTTCGGGCTTGAGGGCCGCTTCCATCTGGGCGAGGCTGAGGGTGTTGTCCTCTTCCTCTTCCTCGGCTTCGCGCTTGGGGATCGGGTTGCCGTCCTCGTCGACTTCGTCGCCGGACTCTTCCTCGACTTCGTCCTCGTCCTTGAACGAGGGGCCGGCGGTCTTTTCGCTGATCTCGCCGTCGTCGTCGCCTTCACCGTCCTCGGACAGGCTTTCCGGCGCGGGCTCCTTCGAGAGCATGGCGTCGAGATCGAGGATCTCGCGCAGCTGCATCTCGCCGTTGTTGAGCGCTTCGGACCACTGGATGATGGCGTGGAACGTGATCGGGCTCTCGCAGAGGCCCAGGATCATCATGTCGCGGCCGGCTTCGATCCGCTTGGCGATGGCGATTTCGCCCTCGCGGCTGAGCAGTTCGACGGCGCCCATCTCGCGCAGGTACATGCGCACGGGGTCGTCGGTGCGCTCGACCGTTTCCTTCTTCTTGGTATCGACCACCATGCGGGGCGAAACGTCGTCCGAATCGGACTCCTCGTTGTCGCGGTCGTCGTCTTCCTGCTGGCCTTCGGAATCTTCATCGCTCTCGACGATGTTGATGCCCATTTCGGAGATGGCCGCCATGATGTCCTCGATCTGTTCGGAGGACATCTGGTCTTGCGGGAGAGCTTCGTTCAGTTCGTCGTAAGTAATGACACCCCGGCGCTTGGCGCGGGCGATCAGCTTCTTGATCGCGCCTTCGTTCAGGTCGATCAGCGGTGCGTCGGTCCCGTCGTCGCCGCCGGTGTTGTCGTTCTTGCTCATTCTTCGCCGTTATCCCCGTGCATTCAACCCGATTATACCGTCAGGAAGAAGCCGCCTGTCTTGTCGCCATTTGCCTGAGCCGACTATCAAATTCCAGCTTTCTCTTGAGCAGGCGCTGCTGATCGGCAAATGCCTCTTCAGACAACTCGCTTTCGAACCTTGCCGTTGCCTGAGCCAATGCCGCATCCAGAACCGGACGCTCTACCAGGAGGTCTATTGCCTGGGCCAGATCCTCTGCCGCCTGGTCCGGGCCGGTATCGGTGTTCAGGAACCCGAAGCGCAATCCCGAGTATTCTGCGGTGCCGGGAATCTCCAGACCATTCTCGACCAATATGGTGGCGAGGTGGTCGCTTTCAAGCGCGCCGCTGGCCTGGCAGCAATCGAGCAGCAACCCGAAGCGCGGATCGAGCCCGGGGGTGCGGGCCAGTGCCTCGGCGTGGCGGCGAACCTGCGCAGGCCATTGAATAAGCCCGGCAAGCACTGCGGCCGAGAGCGCATCCCGCGCGCCTCCGCCGGTTGCCCGGCGCAGGCGTTCGAGCGATTCGGGGGTCGATTCGGCCTGGGGTTGCCAGCGGCCGTTCTGGAAGTTCCCACGACCGCCGCGCGGCTGGTTTGCACGGAATTGGCCGCCACCACCTCCGCCGCCACCCTGCTGCCAGCGGCTTTCACGCTTGGGAAAGGCGAATTCGGAATAGCGATCCTGCAATTCGCGCCGGTAGAGGCTGGCGATATCCGGGTGCTGAATCGCATCGACATGCGCCATCAGGCGGGCCTTGAGGCCGGCCTTGTCCTCGGGCGTGGTCAGCGGCTGCGCGTCGCGCTCCACTTCCCAGAGCACTTCGATCAGGCTTCTGGCCGCGCCGAGAATCTCTTCCATGGCCCGGGCGCCGCGCTGTTTGATGAGATCGTCCGGGTCGAGACCTTCGGGAAGGCGCACGATGCGCAGGGAATGGGCAGGGCGGAGCAGGGGCAGGGCGCGGGTGACGGCGCGCATCGCCGCGCGCTGGCCCGCCGCATCGCCGTCGAAGCAGAGCACGGGCATTTCGACATGGCGCCAGAGCATCTCGATCTGCTGCTCGGTCAGCGCCGTGCCCAGCGGGGCGACGCATTCGCCGATCCCGGCGGCCGCCATGGCGACCACGTCCATGTAGCCTTCCACCACCACCATCCGGCCCGACTGGCGCGCGGCAGGCGCGGCGCGGTGGAGGTTGTAAAGCGTGCGGCCCTTGTCGAAGAGGGGCGTGTCCGGGGAGTTCAGATACTTCGGGGCATCCGTTTTCTCCTTGGAGAGGATGCGCCCGCCGAAGGCGATGACGCGGCCGCGCGCGTCCTCGATCGGCAGCATGAGGCGGCCGCGGAAGCGGTCGTAGGGATCGCGGTTCTCAACTTCGATCCGCAGGCCCGCCTCGATCAGCATCGCTTCGGGGAACTTGCCCAGCGCTTCCTTCATCGCCTGCCGCCCCTCGGGCGCGAACCCGAAGCCGAAGCGCTGGAGGGTATGGGCATCGAAGCCACGCGTGCCGAGATAGGCGCGCGCCGCCTCTCCGCCGGGCGACGACAGGTTCTGCACGAACCAGGCTTGCGCGGCGGCCATCACGTCATGAAGCGTATCGCGCTTTTCCGCCGCTTTGGCTGCGCGCGGATCGGGAGCAGGGACGTCCATGCCCGCCTCGGCCGCCAGCTCCTTGACCGCGTCCATGAACGACAGGCCCTGATGGTCCGTCATCCAGCGGATCGCATCTCCATGTGCGCCGCAGCCAAAGCAGTGATAGAAGCCCTTTTCGTCGTTGACGGTGAAGCTTGGAGACTTCTCGTTATGAAACGGGCAGCAGGCCTTGAACTCGCGCCCCGCCTTCGTGAGGCGGGTCGAGCGACCGATCAGCGCAGACAGCGTTACCCGCGTGCGCAGTTGGTCGAGCCATTGGGGAGTAAGCACGGTCCTGCCGCCCGATTTCGTATCAGGTCAGGCCAGCGCCGCCTTCACCCAGCCCGAAGCCTTGCCCATGTCGAGCTGGGTGCCGTGGCGCGCCTTCAGCGCGGCGACGACCTTGCCCATGTCCTTCATGCTCTCGGCACCGACTTCGGCCTTGATGGCCTCGATCAGGGCCTTGGTCTCTTCCTCGGAGAGCTGCGCGGGCAGGAAGGTTTCGATCACTTCCAGTTCGGCCTTCTCGTCGGCGGCCTTTTCGGGACGGCCACCTTCCTCGAAGAGCTGGATCGATTCGCGGCGCTGCTTCACCATCTTCTGGAGCACGTCGATCACCATGGCATCGTCGTCCGGAAGAGAATCGGCGGTGCGCAGTTCGATGTCGCGGTCCTTGATCTTGGCAAGGATGAGGCGCACGGCGGCGAGACGCGGCTTGTCGCCCGTCTTCATCGCGGTGATCTGGGCGGCCTTGATCGAATCACGAAGCATTGTTTTCCTGCTGTTCTGATAGGTTTGGGGAAGTGTCGTGGCGCAAAACTAGCAAGCCGCGCGCCAAATTGCACCTCTCGCGCCTTGACGCGGTGCACAACCCTCTCTAGCGGGCAGCCCTTAGCACACATAGTCAGAAACGCCGTAAACGGAGCGACCCACCATGGCCGACGCCGCATATACGCTTGCGCCCAAACCTGAAGGGGCGACAGGCGTTCTCGTCCTGAGCGATGGACACGTGGTCTGGGGCCGCGGCTTTGGAGCCGTCGGCGAAGCAGTCGGCGAAGTCTGCTTCAACACCGCGATGACCGGATATCAGGAAGTGATGACCGACCCGTCCTACGCGGGCCAGATCGTCACTTTCACGTTCCCCCACATCGGCAATGTCGGTGTCAACGACGAGGATCTCGAATCCAGAGTCGATGGCGCCGTGGCCTGCGTCGTCCGCGAAGACGTGACGTTGCCCTCGAACTTCCGCTCTGCCGGTGAGTTCGGCGACTGGCTCGCGCTCAAGGGCAAGGTCGGTCTTTCGGGCGTCGACACCCGCGCGCTCACCCGCCGCATCCGCCTGCAAGGCGCACCCAACGCCGTCGTCGCCCATAACCCGGACGGCGAGTTCGACATTCCCGCGCTCATCCAGCGCGCCCAGGAATGGCCGGGCCTCGAAGGCATGGACCTTGCCAAGATCGTCAGCCGCGAAATTCAGGAGGGCTGGGAAGGCTCGACCTGGGAACTCGGCCAGGGCTTCGGTGCGGCGGAGGGCGACGCTCTCCCGCATGTCGTCGCCATCGACTACGGCGCCAAGGACAACATCTTCCGCAACCTGGTGAAGGCCGGTGCACGCGTTACTGTGGTGCCTGCCGAGACCTCGCTCGACGCGATCCTCGCGCTGGAGCCGGCGGGCGTGTTCCTCTCCAACGGCCCGGGTGACCCGGCGGCGACCGGCGAATATGCCGTTCCCGTGATCCGCTCGCTGCTGGAGCGCGACGTGCCGATCTTCGGCATCTGCCTCGGTCATCAGATGCTCGGCCTTGCGGCTGGCGCAAAGACCTCGAAGATGCACCAGGGCCATCGCGGCGCCAATCACCCGGTGAAGCGCCTGGATGACGCCGTCGTCGAGATCACCTCGATGAACCACGGCTTCGCGGTCGACAACCAGACCCTGCCGGAGAACGTGGAGGAGACGCATGTCTCCCTGTTCGACGGTTCGAACTGCGGTATCTCGATCAAGGGCAAGAAGGCCTTCGGCGTGCAGTATCACCCCGAAGCCAGCCCCGGTCCGCAGGACAGCTTCTACCTCTTCGAAAAGTTCGTGGGGATGCTGGCCTGATGGGATTGGCGGGTCGGGCTCTTCTGGCGGCATCCGTGCCGCACCCCGCATCGGCGATCATTGCCGGTGCGGCCCAGCGAGCTTTCGACCCGGCATGTCCCTTTGCCTATGCAGTCGGGAGCCCGGCCTTGGTGCCGGGAACCCACCAGAGGCAAGGGGCCATACGATGACCGACCTTATCGACCACATGATCGCTTACTATATTGCCGGACAGGCTGCCGAACTCACGGTTGCGCCGCGGTTCTACCCTTACGGTGAACTGCAGCTCATCTTCGAGGACAAGGTCTCGGTGGCCGTTCGCAAGTTCGGCCCCAAAGTGCGCAAGCACGCCAAGGAAGCCGGCAAGGTCTTCATCGACCGGATGCTCGAAACGGGCGCCTGGTCGACCACGGAGGGCGAGTACGGCGGTTCGATGCACCAGTTCCAGGCTGACCGATACCGCGCGGTGATCCGCGAGGAGCAGGACAGCAACCCGATCATTCTTCAAGCCAAAGCCGAAGGCCCGGATTACTGGGACAAGGCGTTTGGCGAGCTGGTGGCCTAGGCCGCCAGTCCGACATACAAGACACACAGGACACCCCAGGACAGCCCATGCCCAAGCGCACAGACATCTCCTCGATCCTCGTCATCGGCGCCGGCCCGATCATCATCGGCCAGGCCTGCGAATTCGACTATTCGGGGACCCAGGCGATCAAGGCGCTCAAGGAAGAGGGCTACCGGGTCGTCCTGGTGAACTCGAACCCGGCGACGATCATGACCGATCCGGACATGGCCGACGCCACTTATGTCGAGCCGATCACCCCGGAAGTGGTCGCCAAGATCATCGAGAAGGAGCGCCCGGATGCGGTGCTCCCGACGATGGGCGGGCAGACCGCGCTGAACTGCGCGCTGGCGCTGTTCAACGACGGCACGCTGGAGAAGTTCGGCGTGCAGATGATCGGCGCGGACGCCGACGCCATCGACAAGGCCGAGGATCGCCAGCGCTTCCGCGACGCGATGGACAAGATCGGGCTGAACTCGGCGCGCTCGGGCGTGGCCCACACTCTGGACGAAGCGTTCGCGGTGCTGGAAACCACCGGCCTGCCTTCGATCATCCGTCCCAGCTTCACGATGGGCGGCACCGGCGGCGGCATTGCCTACAACAAGGCAGAGTTCGAGGCGATCGTCCGCTCGGGCCTCGATGCCTCTCCCACCACCGAAGTGCTGATCGAAGAATCGCTGCTCGGCTGGAAGGAGTATGAGATGGAAGTCGTGCGCGACAAGCACGACAACTGCATCATCATCTGCTCGATCGAGAACGTCGATCCGATGGGCGTCCACACCGGCGACTCGATCACCGTGGCCCCGGCGCTGACGCTGACCGACAAGGAATACCAGATCATGCGCAACGCCTCGATCGAGGTGCTGCGCGAGATCGGCGTCGAGACCGGCGGTTCCAACGTGCAGTTCGCGGTCAACCCGAAGGATGGCCGCCTGATCGTCATCGAGATGAACCCGCGTGTCTCGCGCTCGTCCGCGCTGGCTTCGAAGGCCACCGGCTTCCCGATCGCGCGCGTCGCGGCGAAGCTGGCCGTGGGCTTCACGCTCGACGAGATCATGAACGAGATCACCGGCGCCACGCCGGCCGCGTTCGAGCCGACCATCGACTACGTCGTCACCAAGATCCCGCGCTTCGCTTTCGAGAAGTTCAAGGGCGCCAAGAACGACCTCACCACCGCGATGAAGTCGGTGGGCGAAGTCATGGCGATCGGCCGCAACATCAAGGAATCGATGCAGAAGGCCCTGCGCGGCCTGGAAACCGGTCTCGACGGTTTCAACCGCGTGGTCGAACTGGAAGGCGCCGGGCGGGACGTGATCACCGCCGCACTCTCCAAGGCGACGCCGGACCGTCTGCTGGTGGCGGCCCAGGCCTTCCGCGAAGGCTTCTCGGTCGACGAGATCCACGCCATCGCGCACTACGACAAGTGGTTCCTGCGCCACATCGAAGAGATCGTCGCCGAAGAGGCGCAGATCATGAAGCACGGCCTGCCGATCGATGCGCAGGGCCTGCGCCGCGTCAAGGCCATGGGCTTCTCGGACAAGCGCCTTGCCACGCTCGCCGTGCGCTCGGTCGGCGTGGCCGGCGGCATGGGCGAAACCCAGGCGAAGAGCTCGGGCCTCGTGCACGACGCGCTGCGCGCCATGGCCGGCGCCACCAGCGAGAACGAAGTGCGCAAGCTGCGCCAGAAGCTGGGCGTCCACCCGGTGTTCAAGCGCATCGACTCTTGCGCGGCCGAGTTCGAGGCGGTCACGCCCTACATGTATTCGACCTACGAAGCGCCGATCTTCGGTGAGCCGGAGAACGAGGCGAACCCGTCGGATCGCCGGAAAATCGTAATCCTCGGCGGCGGTCCCAACCGCATCGGCCAGGGCATCGAGTTCGACTACTGCTGCGTCCACGCCTGCTTCGCGCTTGCCGAAGTCGGCTACGAGACCATCATGGTCAACTGCAACCCGGAAACCGTGTCGACCGACTACGACACCTCCGACCGCCTCTACTTCGAGCCGCTGACCGCCGAAGACGTGCTGGAAATCCTGCGCGTAGAGCAGCAGAACGGCGAACTGGTCGGCGTGCTGGTGCAGTTCGGCGGCCAGACCCCGCTGAAGCTGGCCCAGGCGCTTGAGGACGCGGGTATCCCGATCCTCGGCACCTCGCCGGACGCGATCGACCTTGCCGAAGACCGCGAGCGCTTCTCCGCGCTGGTCGACAAGCTGGGCCTGAAGCAGCCGGCCAACGGCATCGCCCGCAGCCGCGATGAAGCGGTGAACGTCGCCAACCGCATCGGCTATCCGGTGCTGATGCGCCCCAGCTACGTGCTCGGCGGCCGCGCGATGGAAATCGTCGACAGCGAGCAGCAGCTTGACGACTACATCACCACGGCCGTGCAGGTTTCGGGCGACAGCCCGGTGCTGATCGACCAGTATCTGCGCGATGCGATCGAATGTGACGTCGACGCGCTTTGCGACGGCGACCAGGTCGTCGTGGCCGGCGTCATGCAGCACATCGAGGAAGCGGGCATCCACTCCGGCGACAGCGCCTGCTCGCTGCCGCCTTACAGCCTGCCGGCCGAGATTATTGCCGAGATGGAGCGTCAGGCCGAAGCGCTGGCCTTCGGCCTCAGCGTGCGCGGCCTTATGAACATCCAGTTCGCGGTGAAGGATGGCGAGGTCTACCTTATCGAAGTGAACCCGCGCGCCTCGCGTACGGTACCCTTCGTTGCCAAGGCACTCGGTCAGCCGGTCGCCAAGATCGCCAGCCGCGTCATGGCGGGCGAAAAGCTGGCCGATTTCCCGCCCTTCAAGCGCGACCTGCCGTACATGGCGGTCAAGGAAGCGGTGTTCCCCTTCGCGCGCTTCCCCGGCGTCGATCCGGTGCTGAGCCCGGAAATGAAGTCGACCGGCGAAGTCATGGGCATCGATGCCGACTTCCCGACCGCGTTCCTCAAGGCCCAGCTCGGCGCCGGCATGCGCCTGCCCGATAGCGGCACGGTGTTCGTCTCGGTGAAGGACAGCGACAAGGCGGTGATCCTGCCTGCGGTACAGTCGCTGGTGAAGGAAGGCTTCCGCATCGTCGCCACGTCGGGCACCCACAAGTACCTGAGCGAAGCCGGTCTGCCGGTGGAACTGGTGAACAAGGTGGCGGAAGGTCGTCCGCACATCGTCGACAAGATCGTCGATGGCGATATCGCGCTGATCTTCAACACCACCGAGGGCTGGCAGAGCCTGAAGGATTCGCAATCGATCCGCGCTTCGGCGCTCACAGGCAAGGTGCCGTACTTCACGACAGCGGCTGCCAGTGTCGCTGCTGCACAGGCAATTTCTGCACAGCGCGGGAGCCAGCTTGAAGTGCGTTCGTTGCAGGATTATTATAGCTGAAATCGATCTAGCCTCCCCACATCGCTGCAGATCGGCCCAGTCCCCGGGAAAACCCTGAGGGACGGGACAGGAAACTAGTCTCACCTGACTGGTTTCGCGGAGCGGGGAGGCAGCAGGAAGGAAGTGTTTGATGGCCAGTATCGAAAAGCTCCCCATGCTCGCGGAAGGGTATGAGAAGCTTACCGCCGAGATCAAGGCGCTGCGCGAAGAGCGCCCCCGGATCGTTGACGCGATCGAGGAAGCGCGCGCGCACGGCGATCTTTCGGAAAATGCCGAATATCATGCCGCCAAGGAGCGTCAGGGCCAGGTCGAAGCGACGATTGCGGATCTGGAAGACAAGATCACGCGCGCCCAGATCGTCGATCCGGCCACGCTTTCGAGCGACAAGATCATCTTCGGCGCGACTGTGACGCTGCTCGATGAAGACGACAAGCCCGTGCGCTACCAGATCGTCGGCCCTTATGAAGCCGATGCCCGCGTCGGTCGCATCAGTTACAACTCGCCGCTGGGCAAGGCTCTGATCGGCCGCAGGGTCGAGGAAGAAGTGGAAGTCACCGTTCCGGCGGGCGACAAGTTCTATCTGGTGCAGAAGATCGAGTTCGTCTGAGCGCCGATCTTCCGTTTTGCAGACAAAAGAAAAGGCCGGCAGAAATGCCGGCCTTTTTCGTTATCCGCGACTTGCGGGTGAAGCCCCCGTGAGGGCTTGCCGCTCGTCAGGCTTCCGGCTGGTCGGGCTGAAGCAGACGGTGCAGGTGCACGATCACATACTTCATTTCCGCATCGTCGACCGTGCGCTGGGCGGACGAACGCCAGGCGTCTTCTGCCGAGGCGTAGTCCGGGTAGACGCCGACCAGATCGAGTTCATTGAGATCGGCGAATTCAAGGCTGCGGGGATCTGTGACCCGGCCGCCCATCACAAGGTGAAGCTTCTGCATGGGACCGCTTTCGTGAGTGGGAAGAGAGATGCGGACCCCATACGTTTTGCCAGGTTACAGGGCAAGAGCGGATCGCACCGGCGATCCGCTCTCATAAATGATACTGCTTCTCAATAACGAAAAGAGGAGGTCAATGCGGTAGGCGCTGAGTCAGTCCGCTAAAGATCTCGGCAATGCGGTGACTGCCGGAAGTGGCGGTTTCGCTGGCCGAATGACTGATTTTGTGCGCCTGGCGGGCGGCCACTTCACCGGCTTCGCTTGCCCGCTTTGCCGACGCGCGCCCAAGGGCACTTGCAGCAGCCAGCGCTGCCATGCCGTATTTTTCAAGTCGCTCGGCGGCAAGTTCGCCGTTCTTCTCGGCGCTGTCGGCTACCAGGCCGGCCTTCTTGCGCGCACTTGCGCTCAGATCGTGTGCCTTCTCGGCAGCTTCCTTGCCCAGCAGGGCAGTGGCAGCGCCGGCCGCTTCGGCCAGGTGCGCTCCGCGCGACAGGACGCCACGGGTCATGCGGCGCGGCAGCAGTGCGCTGACGAGCGCCCCCGCCGCCAATCCGCCTGCCACCACCAGAACCGGATGGCTCTTCACGAACGCCACCACCTTTTCCGAGGGGCGTTGCTCGGCCTTGGCGGCCTTGAGCGCCACGACCTTGCCGGGATTGGAATCGCTGGCTGAGGTTGCGGGGAGGGTAGGGGTGGTCGTTTCAGTCTTGCTCACCGTCGGACTCCTTCGGGTGTCTGCCGGAACCGAACAGTCGATCGATCCCGGCCATGATCGGGTTACGCAGAAGCCAAAGCACCAGGGCAGTGAAGGTTCCGCCAATCGCGACGGGATGCTCTTCAACGACGGTGACCGCCTCGTCGAACATGTCGGCCGCCTGTTCGACAGCCTCGTCGATGATGCGACCGGCCAGACCGCGCACTTCGAAATCGGCCTTGAGCGCGCCGTAACGGGCATCGAACACGGCCTTTGCGGTGTCCCTGGCCGAACGATCGACTTCCAGTTGGCGGGCGAGGGCGCTCATTCCGAACCTTCCTTTTCCTTCAGGATCGCCATCATCCGCTTCACACGGCCCCGCGCGGAAAGCCCCATGAACAGGGCAACCAACAGGATCGCCACCGGCACCGCGACCATGGCCAGCCATGGCCCGATCAGTGTGCCGACGGCGATGACCGCGCCGAGAACGAGGGCCATGAGAGCGAAGAACACGAAGACGGCGGCGCCGACGCCGAGAACGGCGATGGATTTCGTCTCGGCGGCGAGATAGGCGGCCCGCGTTTTCTGGTACGTGACTTCCGCCTGCGCGAACGTTCGCGCTTCGCCCAGCAACAGGCGCACGTCTTCAATCAGGGAAAGGTCCTCGCCCTCCTGAAGGGGAGGGGCGAGGTTGGCTTGGGTGTCCAGCATCGTCGTGCGAACGATAAGCGCTTACTTGCCGCTCTTGAACAGACGAGCGAAGAGATAGCCGGCTGCCACCGCCATGCCGACTGCGGCGACCGGGCTCCTGCGCACGAATTCCTTGGCTTCCTCGCCAAGTTCATCGATCGACTTCTCGTCGAGCTTGGTCGCGGTATCGGCAAGGGACTTGGACGCGGTGCGGGCATAGTCGCCGTACTTCGCGCCTGCCTTCTCGTCGATCAGGCCGGCATTGTCGTCGATCATCTTCGACAGCCCGACGATCGCCTGGCTGGCCTTGGCCTTGCCTTGGTTCGCGAAATCGGCGGCCTTGACCTTGGCGTCGTCGGCAAAGGCGCTGGCCTTGGCCTTGGCATCTTCCGAACGGACCTTGGCTTCGCTCGACAATTCGCCCTTGGTCTGGCTGAACTTCTCATGGCAACCGTCGGCCATGGCCTGAACGCCGGCCTTCGCTTCTTCGACGGCCTTGGTGAAATGGCTCTTGGCGTCGTCAGTGCCGTTTCCGGTGCTCGTGGTGGTCTCGGACATTGCGAATTCCTTCCTTGCTTCCCGTTGCGCCGTATTCATTTCGAGGCCGCTCGGTGTCTTGAGCGATATGCGGCATGAGTAACACAACTTGTCGTCGAAATGGCAACGCAACTTGTCAGGCGTAGTTCCCCTGCTAAGACGCCGGACGAGAGTGCGCCCAAGCGTCTCAGGGGGCGCCTTGCAGGAGGAATATCCCGTTATGACCGCGATTATCGATATCCACGGCCGCGAAATTCTCGACAGCCGCGGCAATCCCACTGTCGAAGTCGATGTTCTTCTCGAAGATGGCAGCTTCGGTCGTGCAGCAGTTCCTTCGGGTGCTTCGACCGGCGCGCACGAGGCCGTCGAACTGCGTGACGGCGATACGTCGCGCTATCTGGGCAAGGGTGTGTTGAAGGCCGTGGACGCGGTCAATGGCGAGATCGCCGAAGAGTTGGTCGGCATGGATGCCGAAGACCAGCGGGATCTCGACCTGTGCATGATCGAGCTTGATGGCACGGAGAACAAGGGCCGCCTCGGCGCCAACTCCATTCTCGGCGTCAGCCTTGCCGTCGCCAAGGCGGCTGCCAATGCGCGCGGCCTGCCGCTCTATTCCTACGTCGGCGGCGTTTCCGCGCATGTCCTGCCGGTGCCGATGATGAACATCATCAACGGCGGCGAACATGCCGATAACCCGATCGATTTCCAGGAATTCATGATCATGCCCGTCGGCGCCGATTCGATCGCCGAAGCGGTGCGCTGGGGTTCGGAAATCTTCCACACCCTGAAGAAGGGCCTGCACGAGAAGGGCCTGGCCACCGCGGTGGGCGACGAAGGCGGTTTCGCGCCGAACCTTGCCAGCACCCGCGATGCGCTGGACTTCATCATGGCCTCGATCGAAAAGGCAGGCTTCAAGGCGGGTTCGGAAATCCAGCTCGCGCTCGACTGCGCCTCGACCGAGTTCTTCAAGAACGGCAAGTACGAGATCAGCGGCGAGGGCCTGAGCCTGACTCCGGTGGCCTTTGCCGATTACCTGGCCGATCTGACCGAAGCCTATCCGATCATCTCGATCGAAGACGGCATGGGTGAGGACGATTTCGAAGGCTGGAAGGCCCTGACCGACAAGATCGGCCACAAGGTCCAGCTGGTTGGCGACGATCTTTTCGTCACCAATCCCAAGCGCCTGACCATGGGCATCGACAAGGGCCTGGCCAACTCGCTCCTGGTGAAGGTCAACCAGATCGGCACGCTGACGGAAACGCTGGAAGCCGTCTCGATCGCGCAGGGCAACGGTTATACCGCCGTCATGTCGCACCGTTCGGGCGAAACCGAGGATGCGACCATCGCCGACCTCGCCGTCGCCACCAACTGCGGCCAGATCAAGACCGGCTCGCTCGCGCGTTCGGACCGGCTCGCCAAGTACAACCAGCTCATCCGTATCGAGGAAGAGCTGGGCAAGGCGGCGCGTTACGCCGGTGCCTCGGCCTTCGGCCGTCTTTCGCGCTGACGGAACGACGAGGCCGGCCCGGCGGGAATATCCGGCCGGGCCAGCCTTGCGGCATGAAAAAGGGCCCGGCCTCCGTATGGGGACCGGGCCCTTTTCGTCGCGGTTCTGCTGCCCGGGAATGCCGGGTCTGGCCGGAGAAAGCCGGGTGGCCGATTTCCGTCAGGAGAAATCGACCACCCGGTCACCGCCGCATATCCCATCCTTGTGCCTGGCTAACCCCCTGTGGGGCGGAACGGGTTGGTTGCAGGCATCTGTTATAAGGCTGCCAGGATCCCGGGGCGGGGATCGTCGAGCAGCACCACGGATCGGGATGCGGAGGCGAAGTACTCGAGCATCGCGGCGTAGCCCCGCGCGCTCAGTTTCACGTAGACCCGACGCGCGTCGCCAGGATCGGCTTCGCGGACGAGAAGGCTCTGTTTTTCGAGAATGGTGATCCAGCGCAGCGCCGTTGTCGAAGGCACGGCCGAGCCGATGCATGCACTGGTGACCGATACGCGCCGGCGTTCCTTGGCGGCGATGAAAAGGTCCAGGAGGATGTCCCAGGCCGGTTCGCCGAAAAGCTCTTCCGACTGGAAGATCTTGCTGCGGCGCCGACGGTCCTCGTAAGTCTGGCGCGCCAGTTCCACCCATACGGGGTGATCCTGGCTGGCCGTCTTGGTCGTCTCCCGCGTTTCGATGGGGATGCCGATGCCCATGATGTCCGTGGCGGCACTTGCTCCGATTTCGAGTTCGCGCGCCATGGCCAGAAGTTCATTGGCGATGCCGATCAGACGAATGGCCTTCGCCCGATTGCGCATCAACTGATCGGTCTTCTCCATAAACCAGTGCCACCAGCGCCTGGCCGCAAGCACATCGCACCACCATCTCCCGATGGAATACGATCGTGTTCGCGGCTGTTACTACAGGTGTTCGCGATGGATTGATTCCAGCAGTGCCAAATTCGGTGGAACTGGTAGAAACGGTAATAGTATTCGCGAACTGGTCCAATGTTAACCACAGCGGGGCAAGTCCGTCTTGCGCAGGCTAGTCCGGTTTGGAGCGAATTTGCTCGGATTTGTGCTGACCGCGCAACGCGTCGATGGCGGCCTGGAGATGGGCCGCAGCCACGAAAGCGCCCAATTCCTCGAGTTTTTCGAGTTTCGAGCCAAGTTCACCGATCAACTGAGTCATATTAGCGTCCCTCTTCACACTCTGGTTCTCCGACAGGCGAGAGTGGCTCTCGACTGGGTCCGAACGCCCCCGGACCAGGGTTTGCGACCCGCACCGCAAAGGGGGCGGAATTTTTTCGACCAATACCTCCGAATACGATCAATATCGGAGAGATTGCCCGTGCAATTACAGAATTTTCATCGCAATGGAACAAGCAGAATGGGAGTGTCCAACTTGTGAACACGTCATGAAATTTAGTTAAAGATGAGGAAGGGGGGTATTTAATCGAGACTATGCGCGTTTTCTGATTATACAGCGTCAAAAAATAAGCGGTTCTACATATGTTGCTGCTAGAGGAATTTTAAGTTACTAAGATTTTGCTTGAAATTATCTTATCGCACGAAGTCGTACTTCACGCTGGCCTGAATGCGGCTGGCGTCACGCGCGCTGCCGTCCTGCCGCTTCAGTCGGCCATAGAGTCCCTCGATACCCACCGAGAAAGAAGCGACCGGCGACCAGATCAGGTTGAGCGCGCCGTAGCGGGATTCGGAAAAGGCATCGTCGGGCAGCAGTCCCCCGTCGCTCACGCCCAGGATGCCGGCGACGATGCTGGTCCGCAGGGCGGTGGACCAGTTGTGGGTATAGGCGCCGTAGCCGCCCGCCTGCTCGATCAGGCGGAGGCTGCCGTCGGTTCGCAGCGCGGCGTCGAGGCCCAGGCCGCCGATATCGTTGACGTAATGCGCGGCGCCTCTGCCCCAGAGCCCCGCTGCGGAAAAGGCATTGGCATCGTCCAGCGACAGCGAGCCGGAGGCGGATAGCGCAAAGCCCATGGCATTGTCCCTGGCCCCGCCGTTATCGGTGCGATAGCCGATGCGGCGCACGGCCCCGCCGAGTTGCAGATGTCCGCTGGCGCCTTCGTAGCGCCCGACAAGGACGACATCGGGCATCGTCTCGGCACTGGTCTGGTCGTCGGCCAGCGAGAGGTCGGTATCGGGTTGCTCCAGAGAAAGCGTGAGGTGAGTGCCTCGTGCCACCTTGAACGACTGGCGAACCGAGGCCTGGCGCACGAAGATCGCGCCGCCGGGGCCCCAGTTGTCGAGCGTGTCGGGCAGCGCATCGGCGTCTACCAGCGCGGAATAGCCGTAGCCGCCGTAAGTGTTGCCCACTTGCCCATAGGCGTGATTGAGGTGGAAGCTGTAATCGGTGCCATCGCCGTAGAAGTCGTTCTCGACGTAGAACCGCAAGTTGCCGAGCGTGGACGGGCGGCGGATCTCAAGGCTGAAGCGCGTGGCGCGGGCGCTGACATCCGCGCGGTTGCGGGCCTTGTTGACGAAGGGGATGGAGGGCACGGAAAACTGGTCCCGGTCCCCCACGAAGCGGGGGTCGTAGATGAGATCGACTTTGGCGAAACCGCCGATACGCACGGCGGTCTCAGTGCCGGGGATCGGGATGAAGCCCTTCAACTCGGGGTCGTTCGGCGGGCTTTCGTTGTCCGGACGGGAGGCACCGGTGATGCGGTCGCCGATGGTTTCGCGGCCGGGCAGGGGGGAAGGCATCACGCCGAGGCTGCTGGCCCCGCTTGCCACTCGCGCGCCTGAAGGAGCGGAGCGCGGTGCTTCGGGTCTCTGCGGCGGGGCCGCGGGCGTCCTGCCCGTTTCAGCGACATGGACGGCACCGGCGCCCTGGTCGGTTGCGGAGGTGGTGGGGGGCGCTTCGGCGATCTGCGCCGCACCGGCGTTTCGATCCTGCTTCATCGCCGCGATCTCGGCCTTCAGCGCATCGACCGTGGCTTTGAGGTCGGCCACTTCGCCGCGCAGCGCAGCAACGTCGCTATCCTGCGCTTTAGCGGGCAGGGCGACGGCCGCCGAGGCTGCCGCGCAGACCAGAGCGAGGCTCCGGCCGGAAGAGTGGGCCATGTATTTCCCCCTTCAGATATGGCGCACGAGCATCCTCGCTTCGGGGCCGTAGCCCTTGATCGGATCGAGCAACCCGTCGCCGAGCAGTTCGAAGCCCTGCTTTTCCCAGAAGCCGTGGGCGTCCCCGACGGCGATCAGCACGACGCGGCTGAGCCCGCGCGCCTTTGCCTCGTCCAGCGCGATCCGCACTGCGCCGCCTGCAAAACCCCGCCCGCGCGTGGAGGCGCCAAGGGCAAGGTCGTGCAGGAAGTAGCAATCGAACGGCTCGGCAAGGCCGGTCATGGGTGTGTCGAGCACCGGCGGGCGGTCCTGCCGCCCGGGATGCGAGACGAGGTAGCCGGCGACTTTGCCGTCATCCCCTTCCAGCACGTGGCAGCCGGAAGGGTAATGCCGGAAGCAGGCGGCGAAGACTTGCGGATTCTCGGGGTAGTCGAGGTGGACCATGTCCGCCACGTCCGCCACGTGGGCCACGTCATCTTCGCGCATTTCCCGCCAGTGCATCGTCTTGTCGTTTCCCTATTGGACGCCGGACGGCGCCATCTGCTGCGCGGCCTCTCCCGCCTCCGCCGGCGCCTGTTCGCGCGAGCGGAGGTCGAGGTCGTCGTGGCGGCCGACCGATAGCCAGAACATCACGACAAGGGCAACGATCGTGACCCCAAGCGCCAGATAGCGCACCCAGATCGGGGCCTTGCCGCCGGGGTGGATGTGCTTCTCGTCCAGATCGCGCTTGCGGGTGATAGAGGCGGAGTAGAACACGATGGTGGCGATCACGAAGATCAGCGACCAGCGCGTCTGCTCGCCGTCCGAACCGACCAGCGCGATCATGCAGTAGATCGCGCCTGCGAGGCCTGCCGCCACGAAAAAGGTGTACTGGCCGTGCGGCATCTTGCCGTAGCCCAGCACCTTTATCGCGATGCACGAATAGATGTAGGGGAGCAGCGTCATGATCACCGCGATCGAGGCGATCTTGCCGAACTGCTCGCTGGCCGTGGGCGACATCGTGGCGAGCACTTGCACGCTCATGATGACGGCCACGATGACGAGGCCGAGCGACGGCACGCCGCGCTTGTTCACCTTGGCGAAGATGCCGGGGAACAGCCCGTCGTCCGCCGCTGCCTTGGCCGATTGGCCGACCAGCAGGGTCCATCCCGCCAGCGATCCGAGGCAGCCCACCGCCGCGCAGAGCGCCACGGTGCTGCCCGCGAAGTCGCCCAATGCCAGGCGCGCGGCGTCGGCAAAGGGCGCGGAAGAGGCGATCAGTTCCTTGTTGGGGATCATGCCCATGATGACCGAGGAGCTGAGCACATAGGCCACCGAGGCCAGCACCACGCCGCCCACGGTCGCGATCGGCACGTTGCGCGATGGGTTTGCGACGACGCCTGCGGAGACCGAGGCGCTCTCCACCCCGATGAAGGCCCAGAGCGTGAACGTCAGCGTGGCCATCACTGCGTTGGGGCTGCTCTGGCCGGAGACGTTCCAGGCGGAGGAGAAGATCTCCGGCTTGAACCAGAACCAGCCGAACAGCGCCATGCCGAAGATCGGCACCAGCGCGAACACCGTGGTGAAGCTCTGCAGCCGTCCCACCACCTTGGGCCCCAGGATGTTGGCATAGGCGAAGAACCAGATGATCGCGATGGAGCCGAAAGCCATCACGATCGGGATCTTCAACGCCGGGAAGAAATGGGAGAGATAGCCCAGACCCGCGACGGCCAGCGCCACGTTGCCCACCACGTTGGCCAGCCAGTAGATCAGGTTGGTCTGGTATCCCATGTAGTCGCCATAGGCCTTGCGGGCAAAGGCATAAGGCCCGCCCGCCGCCGGATCGATGGCGGAAAGCTTGGCGAAGACCAGTGCCAGCGCCACTGCGCCCACCACGGTCAGGAGCCAGCCGATCAGCGCGATCGAGCCGATGGCCGAAAGGTTGGCGGGCAGCATGAACACGCCCGATCCCATCATGTTGCCGGCCACCATCAAGGTGGCGGGAACGAGTCCGATCTTGCCGCTGTCGTCGGCCGCTGCTGTTGCCATTTTTGGTCTCCCCTCAGGACTTCTTGACGACCAGGACGTTGTAGACCCCGTCCTCCACTTCCACCCCGTGGGTATCGTGCCCGAAGCCGGGGAAGCGCAGGTCGTAAAGCTCCAGCGCCCGCAGATATCCGATCAGCGCGCCCTTGGCGGGGCCGGCGTTCTCACCCGGCATCAGCAGCGGGATGCCCGGCGGATAAGGCACGATGCCGGTGGCGAGGGTGCGCCCGGCCAGGCCGTCCAGCGTCACCTTCTCGATATTGCCGCGCACCAGTTCCTCATAGGCGGAAACCGGGCTCATGTCAGGCTTGGGCAGGATGCCGAAGGCTTCGGACATCGTGGCGGTGGTCTTGAGGTCGCCCATCGCCGCGAACATCAGGTCCGCCAGTTCGCGCAGACCCATGCCGGAATAGCGCTCCGGATAGTCGGCGACGAGCGAGGGGATCGTGCGTTCCAGCGAGACGTTGGCGTCGTAGTCCTTGCGGAAGTCCAGCAGGGCGTTGACCAGCGTGCCCCACTTGCCCTTGGTCACGCCCAGCGAGAACAGGAACAGCACGGTGAAGTCCGTGGTCTTCTCCACCACGATCCCTCGCGCGCCAAGGTAGGAGGTGAGGATGCTGGCCGGAATGCCCACCGCGCGCAAGCTGCCGTCCGGATCCATGCCGGGGGTGAGCACCGAGACCTTGATCGGATCGAGCATGCAGTAGCCCGGCTCGATCTCTCCGAAGCCGTGCCATGCGGCATTGGGGACGAGTTGCCAGCAGGTGGGATCGGTGGCGAGATGCTCGGGATCGCATTCGTGGAACGGCACCGTGCGGCCGCGCGCGTCGTGGACTTCGTCGGGCTGCCAGATGTCGAAGAACCAGGCGTTGTCGTCCGCGCTTTCGGCATTGAGGCGGGCGACCATCTGGCGGAAGGCCACTGCCTCGCGGATGGACACATCGGTCAGATGCTCGCCCGAGGAGTCCATCATCGCGGCGGAAACGTCGTTGGACGCGATGATCGGATAGCAGGGCGAGGTGGAGGCGTGCATCATGAACGCCTCGTTGAAGCGCGCATGGTCGATCGGATTGCGCCCGTCGCGCACGTGGATCATCGAGGCTTGCGACAGCGCGGCCAGCAGCTTGTGCGTCGATTGCGTGGCGAAGACGGTGGGCTTGGACTTGTCGCGCGTTTCCGGATCGCCGTGCATGCCGAAGCGTTCGCGGTAGATCGGGTTGAAGCGGGCATAGCCGTACCACGCCTCGTCGAAGTGCAGGCGGTCCACGGTGTCGCCCAGGAGTTCCTCGACGCGAGCGACGTTGTAGCAGAGGCCGTCGTAAGTCGAATTGGTGATGACCGCATGGACCGGCTTGGCGCCTTCGGGCGCCAGCGGATTGTCCGCCACCAGCAGGCGCAGATGCGCAGGCGTCAGATGTTCGGGCGGGATCGGGCCGATGATGCCCAGCGCATTGCGGGTGGGCATCAGGTAGCACGGGATCGCGCCGGAAAGCGTCATCGCGTGCTCGACTGACTTGTGGCAGTTGCGATCGCACAGCGCCACCTGGTCGCGCGTGACCGAGGCCATCAGGATCACGCGGTTCGATGTGGAGGAGCCGTTGGTGACGTAGTAGGTGCGGTCCGCGCCGAAGACGCCCGCCGCATAGCGCTCACCCGCGCCGATCGGGCCGGAGTGGTCGAGCAGGGAGCCCAGATCGCCGACCGAAATCGACAGGTCCGACCGGAACAGGCTTTCCCCGAAGAACTCGAAGAACGCGCGGCCGGCGGGTGAGGTGAGGAAGGCGGTGCCGCCGGTATGGCCGGGGGTGTGCCACGAATATTCGTAAGTCTGCGCGAACTTCACCAGCGCGCCGAACATCGGCGGCAAGACGGTAGAGCGATAGCGCTCGATCGCGGCGCGGATGCGGCCGCCGATGAAGTCCGCCGTGTCCTCCAGCAGCCAGATGAAGTCGTCCGCCTTGGTCATGGCATCGACGGGAATCTGCGATGCCGCGCTACGATTGGCGACGAGGAAGATCGGTACCGCGGCATTGAACCCGCGCATGGCGTCGAGCACGCGGTGTGCATCGACGTGGTCCTCGGTGAAGCCGAGTTCCCAATCGAGCAGCAGGCACTGGATCGAAGGGTCGGTGGCGGCGATGGCAACGGCGTCCTCGACGTCGTCGGACACGATCACCTTGATCTCGCGTCGCTCCAGTTCATCGACGAGCGCGCCAAGAGCGCGTCCTGCGGCGGAAACATCTTCGAAGTCTTCGCGCACCAAAAGCGCGCGCATCGCCAGTCTCAGGCTCGAACGTGATACCATCTGAAAAGCTCCTCAATCGCGTGATCCAGCCGATCCGGTGATGAGTGTGCTGCAACCGGGGACGCAGCATGCTTTATGTTCTTGGCGACCTGTTCGTTGAGTTCGTGCTTCGGAAAAATGTAAAACCAGGAATAATCGCGGATCGAGCGTGCTTTTTGAGTCGTGATCCGAAATATGACGGAATAAACCGACCGTTCTGATCTGGCAGGCGCCAAATCAATGTCGAAAAGCCGGCATCTGTCAGGAAGTGGTGATGACGCGGATACCTCTTTCACATCGCGATTTACCGCGATTCGATTGATCCCGAACACGAGCGAAACATTGATCGAAATAGCTTTTCGTTCAAGGGGAAATATGTAAATTCCTGAGCGTCCCATTTCTGGTGAACCATGATTGCTGGCAGCGATTTTCGAAATGGAATTGTAATTGGCTGGGCCGGCATCTTTGCGATCCTGCTCGCCGGACCCATAACTGCTTTCGCCCAGGCGGGTGGTAAAGAGGCTGTTCAGGACGACGGCGCCGCGGGAACGCTTTCTTTCGATGCCGCGCGCCAGCGGCTGGACCGGGTATCTTCCGCGCTGGGCGCTGCCTCCGACGAATTGAGCGCGGCAGAGTCCACCGCCCATGCCCTCAAGGCGCTGAATCGGCCGGTCGTATCGGGCTCGGTTTCGGTGATCTCCTACCAGAAATCGCTTTCGGTGGACCTGACCGGGCAGAAGGACAGCTTCAGTAATGCCGCGGGCCAGTTCCTCGAAGGGCTGCCCGGCGAATTTCCGCCGGAGTTCTCGGGGATCGTCCAGCAAGTGACGGGACGTGTGAGCGAGGCGCTGCCGGGCCTGCTTTCGCAGCTTCCGGACGAACTGGACTTTCGCGCGCGGCAGACGGTGATCCGGCCCAATGTCACGGCGGTCATGCCGCTTTACTCGGGCGGTGCGATCCCGGCGATCCAGCACGGCGCGGAGGCCGGGGCGGAGCTGGCGCGTGCCAGGCAGGCGGGCGCGCAGGATCTCTCGCAGGTCCGGCTGGTACAGAGCTACTTCGGCCAGCAACTGGCCTCGGCGCTGCTGGCCTCCGCCACGGGCACCCGCGACGCTTTCGACAAGCACCTCGGCAATGCCCAGGCCCTGTTCCGGGAGGGGGTGATCCCCCGGTCCCGCGTGCTGGAAATGCAGGTGGCGCGCGATGCGGCGCAGCGCGCGCTGGAACGCGCGGCGATGGAAGAACACAATGCCTCGGATTCGCTGGCCCGGCTTCTCGATGCGAGCGGCGGCGTTCGGCCGACGACGCCGCTGTTCGTCAACGGCAGCGGCCTGGAGCCGCTCGACGATTTCCTCGCTACCGCTACCGGGCCGGGCCAGCCCCAGATGCGCGCGGCACAAGCGACGCGCCATCTGGCGGATTCGGGCGTGGACCTGGCCAAGTCGCGGATGCGGCCTCAGGCTTTCGCGTTCGGATCGTACAATTTCAACCGCAGCGATGCGATCCCGGTCGACCCGGACTGGATCGTCGGCCTGGGCCTGCGCTTCACCCTGCTGTCCAACATAGACCGGCGCGACACGCTCGATGCAGCGAACGCGCGCCAGAGTGCGGCGGAGAATGCGGCGCGCGACATGCGCAAGACCATCGAGATCGAGACCAGCCGCGCCTATAACCTGGTGGAGACCGCGCGCCGATCGTTCCTGCTGCTGGACAGCAACATGAAGGCCGCCGAAGAGAACCTGCGCGTCCACGAGATCGGCTTCCGCGAGGGGGAGGATACCGCGAGCCAGCTTATCGATGCGCGCAACGCTCTCTCCCTGGCGCAGACCCAGCGCATTGCCTCCGCTTACGAATATGTCGTGTCGCTTTCCGCTCTGCTGGTCGCCAGCAATCGCGGGGACAGCTTCCGCGATTACCTCCTCCGACCGGACAGGATCACCGCCCCATGAGCGAAAGCGACGCGCCATCGATCCTTCCGGCAGGAGAAGCCGACGCGGGACCGGAAGGGCGCGACCGTTTTCGCCTGCTGGTGGCGGGGCTGGTCCTGCTGGCCGCCGTGCTGCTGGCAGGCCTGTGGATCGCGGCACGGCCCGCGCCGGACCAGTTGCAGGGCATGGTCGATGCGGACGAGATCAATGTCGCGACCAAGGCGCTGGCGCGGGTCGACCGGCTCCTGGCGGAAGAGGGCGCCACGGTGACGGCCGGCACCGTGCTCGCGATCCTGTCCAGCCCGGAGATCGACGCGGGAAGGCAGCAGGCGCAAGGCGTGCTCGCCGGGGCGGAAGCCATGCGCGATCTTGCCGACAACGGCGCGCGCAAGGAGGATGTGGAATCGCTGCGCGCCGTCTGGCAGGCGGCGCAGGCCGGGTCCGATCTTGCCGCCGTCACCGCGCGCCGGGCGGACAACCTCTATGCGGAAGGCGTGATCGCCGCGCAGCGCCGGGACGAAGCCCGCGCCGCGCGCGATGCCAGCGCCCGGCAGGCCGAGGCGGCAAGGTTGCAATATGTGAAGGCGCAGTCCGGCGCCCGTGCCGAGGAAAAGGCCGCCGCCCAGGCGCAAGTGCAAGTGGCGAAGGCGGGTGTTTCGATTGCCGATGCGCTGGGCGCGGAAAAGACGCTGATCGCCCCCATCGGCGGCGAAGTGACACGGCGGTTGGCCGAGCCCGGCGAGATCGTCGGTCCGGCAGTGCCGGTGTTCCAGATCATCGACACCGCCCATCCCTGGGTAGCGCTCAACTTGCGGGAAAATCAGTTCAATTCGCTGCAGAAGGGCCAGGAGCTGATGGGCCGCATTCCGGCCCTGGAAAACCGCAAGGCGCGATTCCGCGTCACTTACATCAGCCCGCAGGGCGATTTCGCGACATGGCGGGCGACGCGCCAGTCCTCCGGCTTCGACGTGCGCAGCTTCGAGATCCGCCTGCGTCCGGCCGAAGCGATCAAGGGTCTGCGTCCGGGCATGAGCGTGTTGTTCGACTGGCCGCAATGAGCACGCCCGGTCCCGGCTATCGTGCTGCCCTGCGCCGCGAACTGGCGCATCTGCGCCGCGATCGCTGGGACCTGGGAATGCTCACGCTGTTTCCGGCCCTGGCGATCCTGATCGTGGCGGCCATGCTGATCGCGGGCGTCCCCCGCGCCTTGCCCGTTGCGGTGGTGGACGAGGACAACGGCACGCTCAGTCGCGCCATCGTCCGGGCCGTGAGCGCAAGCCCCGCGGTGACCATTGCCGAGCGACCCGAGACTTTCGCCCTTGCTGAGCGCTCTGCGCGGGCCGGGCGGGTATGGGCCATCCTGCTGATCCCGCGCGGCGTGAGCGAGGGGCTGGAGCGGCAGACCACGCCGGCCATCCAGATCTTCTACAACGCCTCTTTCCTGACCATCGGCGCAAGCGCGGAATCCGGCATCCGCTCGGCCGTCGGCGCGGTCCTGGCTGAGCGCGGGCTCGACGCAGCGCGGGCGAGGGGGTTGCCGGCGATCCGAATTCGACCACCCGTGGTCCAGGCGACCGTCCTGTTCAATCCCCAGACCAGCTTCGAATGGTATCTCCAGGCGCTGATCCAGCCCGCCGTGCTGCACCTTCTTGCCGGCTGCGTCGCCGTGATGGCCATGGGGCGCGAGTTGCAGGGCCGTTCGCTGGCAAAATGGAAAGCGGAGACCGGCGGAGGGCTCCCGGCGCTGCTGGGCAAGCTCACGCCCTATGTCGGGGTGCTCTCGATCTGGGGGCTGGTCTGGATGATCTGGTTGGTGGGCGTTCGCGGCTGGACGATGAACGGCAGCCTGCTGCTGACCCTGGCCGCGCAGGCCCTGCTCATCGCCGGGACGGCGGCGCTCTCCGCCTTGCTGGTGGTTGGCGTGCGCAAGCCCAGCTTCGCCTTTTCCGCGACGGCGCTCTATGCCGGATCGGCGCTGGCCTATTCGGGCGGGACGCTGCCGCTGGGCGGGGGATCCGTCTTCGCGCGGGGCTGGAGCCAGGCGCTGCCTTTCACCCATTACTTGCGCCTGCAGATGGACCAGTTCCTGGGCGCGCCGGTTTTGCTGGCGCTTCCGCAGATCGGCGTGCTGTCGCTCTATCTCGTCGTGCCGCTGGGCCTTTGCCTGCTGCTGCTGCGCAAGCCGGAGCAGGCGGCGTGACATTCGCGCAGGGCTTCGTCTCCGTCTTCCGCGCGGTGCTCTCGACGTTCGCTCTGGCCTCGATCGTGGTTCTCGCGGTGGTTCTATACGGTTTCTACTACCCCGCGCCTTACGCCCACCAGACCGCGCGCCAGCTTCCGGTGGTGGTCGTGGACGAGGAGCGCAGCACGCTGACCCGCGCCTTGGTGCGCAAGCTGTCCGACATGCGGGAAGTCCGCGTGGCGGGAGAGGCGCTTTCGATTCACGAGGCCGAGCAGCGCGTGCGCCGCCGCGAGGCGGACGGGATACTCCTGCTGCCGCGCGGCCTTACCCGCAGCCTGCTGACCGGCGCACCGGGCAGCGCCGGGGGCGGCGGCATCGGCATATGGGTCAACGGCACGTACCTGATCCGCGCGAAGGACATAGGCGGGGCTATCCAGGCCGCGGCGCTGGCCGTGGCTGCCGAGCGCCTTGGACCTCTGGCGCAAGGGCTGCACTTGCGCGCGCCGGTCGCCGTGGTCGAGCGGCCGCTGTTCAACACCCGCGAAGGCTATGCGGACTACGTCTTCCCGGCCGTGGCCGCGATCATCCTCCAGCAGACCCTGCTGTTCGGCACGGCCATGCTTGCAGCGGGCATGGCTGCCGAAATGCGCGAAGGCCGGGTGCCCCCGCTTTCGCCGCAAGGCTTTCTCGGCACCTGGTGCGCGCTGAGCCTGATCGGCTGCCTGGCGGCGCTGTTCTATTTCGGCTGGATATTCTGGTACCAGGACGTTCCGAGAGCGGGCAATCCGGCCGCTCTGCTCATGGCCGTACCGCTCTTCGCCGCGGCCGTTTCTGCCCTGGGCCTGCTGCTCGGCAGCCTGTTCGACAGCGCCGACCGCGCCTTGCAAGTGTTGATCCCCAGCTCGATCATCCTGTTCTTCCTGGCCGGCGCGGCCTGGCCGCTTTCCGCCATGCCCCGCTGGGTGGCGGGGCTGGCCCACCTCTCGCCCGCGACATCCGGTGCGCAAGCCTTCCTGCGCCTCAACGAGATGGGCGCCAGCCTTGGGCAGGTTCTGCCGCAGCTTGCGGGCCTCGTGGTGCTGAGCCTTGTCTACGGCGCCATGGCCGCCTGGCGGCTGACCGGCGCGGCCTGTCGCCGCCGTTCCTGACCGCAGGGACCGACCCGGCCGGACGGCATCAAACCGTCATCAGACCGCCATCCAACCTTCATCTGCCGCGCGTACCCCGCCGAGCCGTAAGGCAATTGATCTCAGGGGAAACGGCAATGAAATTCGGCACTTGCGTGGCAACTCTTCTCGCGGGCACGGCCCTGGCCGGCGTTCCTGCAACCGTTTACGCAGCCGAGGCCGACGTGGCCGCGGGCGAAGACCCCAATGCCATCATCGTCACTTCCCAGAAGATCGAGCAGCGCGCCGTCGATGTTCCCATCACGCTTTCCGTCCAGACCGGAGAGCGCATGCGCGAACTGGGCGTCACGGACATCGGCGAACTGTCGAACTACGTTCCCGGCCTCAATGTGCAGGTGCAGAGCGCCAACAACCCCGGCTTCGTGATCCGCGGCATCACCTCCGACAGCGGCTCGGCCCAGCAGGGGCCGCGCGTCACCCTGTACTACAACGGCATCGACATCTCGCGTTCGCGCGGCGCCTACCAGGGCATCTACGATCTCGACCGCGTCGAAGTCGTGAAGGGTCCGCAGGCGACCCTGTTCGGCACGGCCGCGACCATCGGCGCGATCAGCTTCGTTTCGGCCCAGCCGCAAGCTGGAACCTCGGCATCCCTGACGGGCGCCTACGGCAACCTGAATGCCTACCGCGTCGAAGGCTTCGTCAATGCCGGCAACGACGTCATCGCGGCGCGCATCGCCGGCCAGTGGAAGAAGCGCGACGGCTATATCGAGAACCTCGCGCCCGGCCAGGACGATCTCTATGCGCAGGACCAGCTCGGCCTGCGCGGTTCGCTTCGCTACACGCCCACCACCGACTTTACCGCGGACCTGACGTTCACTTACGACCGCCAGCGCAATTCGGGCACGCCGTTCCTGTCGAAGAACCTCGGCTCGACTTCGGTGAACGGCCTTTACGACGCGGCCTATCTCGGCGGCTCGCCGCTCTCCGGCGAAGTGCTGGGTGCCGACAAGCTCGGGCTGAACCGCGACGTCTATGACGGCAACCTCACCCTGAGCTGGGATTTCTCGGACGGCTGGAACTTCACCACGGTCAACGGCTACCGCCATTTCGATGCGCTGGAAGTCTTCGATGCCGACGGTTCGGCCGCCTGGTATCTCGAATTCGCGGAGCGCGCCAAGGGCTGGCAGGCGAGCCACGAGGGCCGCTTCACGTATAGCGACGACCAGTGGCGCGCCTCGTTCGGCTGGAACTACTTCATCGAGGACAGCTCGCAGTACGTCCCGCTGTCTTCGGAGCTGGGCACCTACCTTCAGTGCAGCGCCAACCTGATCCCGGGCCTGGGCTGCGTCGCTGCCGACAACACCGTCAATGCCGGGCGCGCCACTTCGTTGCTCACCGGCGGCGCCTTCACCGCCGTGCCCTATTCCAGCTGGTACAAGAACGAGGGCCGCAACCAGTCCTGGTCGATGTTCGGCGATGTCACCTGGAAGCCAGCGCCCGCACTGGAACTGACCGCCGGCGCGCGCGTGTTGATCGAGAAGCGCCGTTCGGGCTATTCCGCCAATCAGCCCGACGCCCCGGTCTATGGTCAGCCGCTGCTGCCGCTGGTGGATACCGACGGGCAGACCTTCTACGCCCGCAAGTCCTACGCCGCGATCCTTCCGCGCTTCAACGCGCTCTATCACCTGACCCCCGGCCTCAATCTCTACGCGACCATTTCGGAGGGACGCCGCTCGCCGGTGGTCCAGCTCTCGGCTGCGGCAGGTCCGGTGGCCGACCTGGACCTCATCAAGTCCGAGACGGTCTGGAACTACGAGGCGGGCATCAAGGGCACCGTGGGCATGTTCTCCGGCTCGCTGGGCGTCTATTACGACAAGTACAGCAATTTCCAGGTCTCGGTGCTCGACGCGACGACCGGCGTTGCCCGTACCGAGAGCGCGGGCTCCGCGTCCAACCTGGGCGTCGAGGCTGAACTCGAAGCGCGCTTCACCGACTGGCTGAGCGCCTTCGGCAATGTCGGCTTCATCAGCGGCGGCATCGACGACAAGGCAGCCAACGGCGTCTATGCCGGCGACCAGTTCCGTCTTCAGCCGAAGTGGCAGTGGGCTGCCGGGTTCAACCTCAACCTGCCGGTGACGCAGAGCGTGAACGTGTTCCTGATGCCGAGCGTGACCTACCGCAGCAAGATCTACTTCGAGATCCCCAACAGGGAAGCGATCAGCCAGGGGCCGGTCACGCTGGTGAATCTGCGCGGCGGCGTTTCGTTCATGGACGGCAAGTTCCAGGTCGCCGGCTATGCCCGCAACCTCACGGACAAGAAGTACCTGCTCGATGCGGGCAACACCGGCGGGTCGTTCGGCTACCCGACCTTCATCCCGGCCGAGCCGCGCACGTACGGCATCGAAATCACGGCGCGGTACTGACCGCTTTCCGCGCCGCTGCCTCGATAACCAAGGACAAGACCATGACACTTCAACTCGATCGGCGCCTGCTGCTTCAGGCAGGCGCCTTCGGGCTCGCCGCGCTCTCGACGCCCGGCGTCGCCCAGATCCTCACCGCGCGCGGGTTCACGCACGGCGTGGCGAGCGGCGAGCCGGCGGCCGGTTCGGTGCTGCTCTGGACCCGCTACGTCGGCAGCGGCGACACGAAGCTGCGCTGCGAACTTTCGGCGGACCAGAGCTTCCGCAAGGTGGCAGGCGGCGGCGAGACGATCGCCTCGCCCGCACATGACAACTGCGCCAAGCTGGTGGTGTCCGGCCTCGCGCCCGGCAAGTGGTACTACTACCGCTTCATCGCGCCGGACGGCACGAAGAGCGAAACCGGCCGCACGCGCACGCTGCCGGTGGGCGACGTCGACCGCTTCGGCATCGGCCTGTTCTCGTGCTCGAACATGCCGTTCGGCTGGTTCAACGCTTATGCCCATGCCGCCACGCGCGACGATCTCGACCTGGTCGTCCATGTCGGCGACTATTTCTACGAATACGAATATGGCCATTATCCCGAACAGCCGATGGCTGGCCGCCCGATCGAGCCGCAGAACGAGACGGTCTCGCTGGCCGACTACCGCCTTCGTTTCGCGAGCTACCGCCTCGACCCGGACTTGCGCCGCCTCCACCAGCGCTTCCCGATGATCGCGCAGTGGGACGATCACGAATTCGCCAACGATACCTGGAAGGGCGGGGCGGAGAACCACCAGCCCGACAAGGAAGGCGAATGGGCGGTCCGCCGCGCCGCGGCCGAGAAGGCTTACCGCGAGTGGATGCCGGTTTCCGACGCCCTCTACGACAGCTTCCAGATCGGCTCGCTGGCTACGCTGTTCCGCCCCGAAACCCGCGTGAGCGAGCGCATGCAGCAGCTCGACTTCGGCGCCGTGATCGCGGGCGCGGCCAAGGGCGGTCCAGCGGAGATCGGCCGGGCCCTGGCCCAGTTCCGCGACGGCCCGTGGATGTCCAAGGACCGCACGCTGATGGGCGCGCAGCAGGAGAGCTGGCTCTACAAGGGCCTGATCGATTCCGCGAAGTCCGGCACGCGCTGGCAGATCCTGGCGCAGCAGGTCGTCATGGGCTCGCTGAAGGCGCCGCCGCAGATGGCAGACCTCGTGCCCTCGGGCGGAGACCCCAAGGTCCGCCAGGCGCTCATGGCCATCGCCGCGGCCTCGCAGGCGGGCCTGCCGTTCAACATGGACTCTTGGGACGGCTATCCGGCTGCCCGCGACCGTCTGCTGCGCACGGCGCGCCAGGCCGATTGCAACCTCGTGGTTCTGGCGGGCGACAGCCACAATGCCTGGGGCAGCGAACTCTCGGTGGACGGATCGGCAGCGGGCGTCGAATATGCCGGCCACTCCGTCACCTCGCCGGGCTTCGAGGCTTACCTGCCGTCGGTGCCCGCGGCCGACCTCTCCAAGGCGCTGCGCGCGGCGAACCCGGGGCTGGCTTTCGCTGATACCAGCCGCCGCGGCTACGTCTCGCTCCAGATGACGCCGGAGCAGGTTCGCGGCGAATGGCACTTCATGGGCACGATCGCCCAGCACACCACCGCCGGCACGACCAGCGAAGGTCTGACGGTGAACTGGAACGAACGCCGCTTCGCCAAGGCCTGACGCGATCGCGCGGTTCGTCAGCCATGCCGAACCGCCCATCACGGCGCGAGGGGGCGCTCGTTCAATGCACCGACCCGCCCGCTGGCCGATCGAGCTCGCCCTGGTTTCAAGGTCGAGTTCAAAATCAGGTATGATACAAAATATCATATTGGTTGACGCGCCTTGATCGGGGTCGCAAACAGCCGGGAATTCCTCTCCCCCAAGGACTTTCCATGACCGATTCCGATCTTCCCGAACCGCAGGCCGATGCCTCCGTGGTGCGTCCGGACCGCCGCGACTTCCTGGGCGGACTGGCAGCAGCGCTGGGCGCCGCCGCCGTCGCCGGATCTCCGGGAGAAGCGGCCGCCGCAACGAAGCAGGCGCGCAAGAACAGCGCCGCTCCGGTCAGCGACGCCCGGCTGCGCGAAGCGATCGATACCGTCGTCGTGATCTATGCGGAGAACCGCAGCTTCAACAATCTCTTCGCCGATTTTCCCGGTCTCGAACAGCCGCTGGCCTCCGTCCCGGCCGAGCGCACGGCTCAGCGCGACCGTGACGGCAAGGTCATGGAAAAGCTGCCGAAGATTTGGGAAGGCCTCGTTCCCAGCAAGCAGGTGGTCGAGCATACCGAGTATCTGATCGGCCCGGATGACCTCGGCCCGATCGCCAACGGTCCCTTTGCGCTGAAGACGCCCGAGGGCGACCCCTTGCCGCATGGCCTGGTCACGCGTGACCTCGTTCACGCCTTCTACCAGAACCAGTGGCAGATCAACGGCGGCCGTAACGACGGTTTCGCGGCCTGGGGAGACAGCGGCGCGCTGGTCATGGGCCATTACGGCGACATGCGCGCGCAATTGCGTCTCTGGCAGATCGCGCGCGAATTCACGCTCTGCGATAATTTCTTCATGGGTGCGTTCGGGGGTTCTTTCCTCAACCACCAGTACCTGATCAGCGCCCAGCCGCCGTTCTATCCCGACGCTGACAAGAGCCCCGCGGCCAAGCGCATCGCGCAAGTCGAAGGCAGCGATCCCAAGGGCATCAAGCTCAAGCTCGATCCCAAGACCCCGGCCAGCGCCATGGACGGCCCGGCCATGTTCTCCGCCAGCACGCTCTCGCCCGACTTCTGGGCCGTGAACACGATGCTGCCGCCCTATGCGCCGACTTATGAACTCGATCCCGAGAAGCCGGGTTACGCCAATGCCGCCAGCGGACACACGCTCGTGCCCCAGCATCACAAGACCATCGGCGACATGCTCTCCGCGCGGAATGTGGACTGGGCCTGGTATGCGGGCGGGTGGAATGCCGCGCTCGAAGGCAAGATGAACGACGCCGCGTTCCCCTCGCGGCCGAACTTCCAGCCGCATCATCAGCCATTGAACTATTACGAGCGCTTCGCGCCCGGCTCGCCGGACCGCGCCAAGCACTTGCGCGACGGCGGAGAGGGCAGCACCGCGCGCACCAACCGCCTCCTGGCCGATGCCGAGGCCGGCAAGCTTCCCGCGGTCAGCTTCTACAAGCCGCAGGGCAACCTCAACATGCATGCCGGCTATTCCGACATCGACGCCGGCGATCGCCACATCGCGGCGGTTATCGATGGTCTGCGCGAGAGCCCGCAATGGGAACGCATGCTGGTGGTCATTACGTTCGACGAGAACGGTGGTTGGTGGGATCACGTCGCGCCGCCGAAGGGCGATCGCTGGGGGCCTGGCACGCGCATTCCGGCCGTCGTCGTCTCCCCTCATGCGAAGAAGGGCGCCGTGGACCATACGATCTACGATACGGGCTCGATCGCCCGCTTCCTGACACGCCGCTTCGGCCTGGAGAAACTGCCGGGCCTGACCATGCGTGAAGACGCCATGATCGCCGCGGGCGGCGTGGCGCCGGGAGACCTTACCGGCGCGCTCGATCTGGCCTGAGCACCTGACGATCAGCGGGCGGCGGCCGTGCCGAAGCCCGCAGCCATTCCTGAAAGCCGCGAAGGGGGGGCGGAAGCGGGAGGACGCGCAAAAGAGGTGCGTCCTCTCCTGGAATGCGACAGAGTATTGACGTTCGGCCCGATTCTCCATCGGGCATGCTCAATCACTTCGGATCGCAACGTCACTTCCGATCGCAATGCCACTTGCGATCGCAGTACCAGGGGGCAAAATATCCATGCGGGCTATCGCATCCACCGTCTTCACGCTCGGTGCCGTTCTGGCGGGCGCCACTGTCGCCCAGGCCGCACCCAAGGCCTATCCCGAGGCCGAGAAGCAGGTTCTCGAAATATCGAAGCAGGCCATCGCCCTGCGCTCCGTCGAAGGCGAGGGTAACAAGACCCGCGAAGTCGCCGAACTGTTCCGCAAGGAACTGCTCGCGAACGGCTGGACCGCCAAGGACATCGAGATCGTCCCTCACAAGGACACCGCCTACCTGATCGCAACCTGGCCCGGCAGCGATCCTTCGCTGCGGCCCCTGGTCGTCTCCGCGCACATGGACGTGGTGGAAGCCAAGCCCGCCGATTGGGAGCGCGATCCCTTCACCCCCGTGGTCGAGAACGGCTACCTCTACGGACGCGGTGCCAGCGACACCAAGTTCGAAGCGGTGCTGGCGATGGAATCGATGATCGCCTTGCGCCAGCAGGGCTTCAAGCCCAGGCGCACTCTCGTCATCGCCTACTCGGGCGACGAGGAAACCTCGATGGCGACATCGAAGCTGATCGCGGAGCGGCTGAAGAACGCCGAACTCGTGCTCAACGTCGACGGCGCCTCGGGCACGCTTTCGGAGAAGACCGGCAAGCCCTCGTTCTGGTCATGGCAGGGTGCCGAGAAGACTTACGTCGACTACCAGATCGAGGTTACCAACCCCGGCGGGCACAGTTCGGCGCCCCGCACGGAGAACGCGATCGTCCAGCTGTCGCAGGCACTGGAACGGATCGGCAGCTATCACTTCAAGCCCGAGCTGAACGACATCACCCGCGCTTACTGGGTCGAGGCTGCCAAGCTGGAGCCCGATGCCACCCTGGCCGGCGCCATGCGCGCCTTTGCCGCCAATCCCGGCGATGAAGCCGCGCTCAAGGTGCTGCGCGCCAATCCCTCCATGGTCGGCCGCACGGGCACGACTTGCGTTGCGACGATGATCTCGGGCGGCCATGCCCAGAACGCCTTGCCCCAGCGCGCCACGGCCAACATCAACTGCCGCATCTTCCCCGGGCACACGCGCGAGGAGATCATGACGGAACTGGAAAAGGTGGCGAACATGCCCGCGGCCAAGTTCTCCGACGCGACCGGGGATGCCTCGACAATGTCGCCGGCCTCGCCGATGCGGCCGGACTTCGTGGCCGCGACGCGCAAGGCGGTGACTGCGGCCTGGGGACCGATCCCGATCATCCCCTCGCAGGCTTCGGGCGCCTCGGATTCGATGTGGTATCGTGCGCTGGGCGTGCCAAGCTACGGCGCCAGCGCTTCGATGATGAAGGACTCCGATGAGTTCGCCCACGGCCTCAACGAGCGCCTGCCGCTGCTCAATGTGCGGCCCGGCATCACGTACTACATCAGCCTCTACACCGATCTCGCGGGAAAGTGAGCGCGGCCTGAAACGGGGGAAGCAGGGACTGGCGGCTCAGGTGGCCGCCAGCTTCCTCCTGCTCAGCCTGCCGCCGCTGAGGATGCGGGCAGGCCCCGGAGCAGCGCGGCTGAGCAGGGTGCCCAGAAGCACCACCGCCAGCAGGACGATCAGCGGCTGGGCCACCAGGTAGACCGGGTATAGCGGCGAGCCGAGCGTGCCGAACAGGCGGCCCAGAAGCGGCCCGCCCAGCCAGATCAGGATGAGGTGCGAGCAGAACAGGAAGAACGCGAAAGGCTCGATCTTCAGCAGCGGCGTTCGCACCACGGTTCCCGCCAGACCCCAGGATATGCGCCAGTAGGCAAGGGCGGCCGAGATCCGCACCGCAAGGTCCAGCGTGGCGGCGGGCAGGCTGATCGGGGACCAGTCTACGACGAGCGTGAAATAGAGCTGCACCGCAGTCAGCACGGCGAAAGGCGTGAGGGCAGCGGAGAGCGGCCAGGCCGCGATCCGGTCGGCCAGGTTCTCGCGCCGGGCGATGATGCCCAGGGTGAAGAAGAACGGGATCGAAGCGCGCATGAACACCGGCGGACCGTAGCCGCCGATCTGGCACAGCGCTGCCACCAGCGCGATGGCGAAGAGCGTACGCTTGCCGCAGCGAACCAGCAGCGGCGCCAGCAGCATGCAGAGGAACAGGTCGCGCAGGAACGGCATCTGGACATTGATGTCCGGGTTGCGGCTGGCGATGAAGATTTCCTGGAAGATCCAGTCCATCGATTGCGGCGTAGGCGCCGCCAGCTTGGTCGCCACCGCCGCTCCGGACACGAGGAGGATCGCGAGCGCGTTCCAGAGCACCATCGGCAGGAGAATGGTCTTGGCCTTGCGGCCGACATGGCTGGCCCAGTCGAAGGTCCGGCTCGATCCCGCGACCAGCCAGCCGGAAATGAGGCCGAGCAGAGGCACGGCGCTGCGTCCGAACACGTCCATCAGCACCCACCGCAGATTTTCCTGCGGCGTGCCATGGGCAAGCTGGAGGTCATATCCGGTCAGCCCGGTCCAGGCGTGGACATAGACGACCCCGAGTATACAGATCACGCGTGCAACGGATATTGCATCGGACCTGCGCCGTACGTCGGTATTGAGTATTCCGGACAAATGATTTTCCTGGCTTTTTGGCAACCCGCCGAACTGCTTTCACATGCCCGCCAGGAAGCGGGCGAGTAAAAACGGTTCGTCTACTTGCCTCAAACCAATTACGGCCATTCGGGTCTGTCTCTATTCGGCCAGATGACCGAGAGAAGGGATGAAGCGGCGCCGACTTGCAAATAAGTCATGAAACGAAGCGCGCGAAGCCATTCCCGAAGCGTCTGGTGTCCGCAATCACCTCATGGGCGCAGTTGTGGCCGGGCGCACCCGTCACTCCGCCGCCGGGGTGGCTGCCCGATCCGCACATGTAGAGGCCCTTGATCGGCCCTCGATAGGCGCCGTGGCCCAGCACCGGCCGCGCCGACCACATCTGGTCGAGCGTCAGGTTGCCGTGCATGATGTCGCCGCCGACAAGCCCGAACTCGCGCTCCAGACCCTTGGGGCTGAGCACCTGGCGGCCGAGGATCGAGGCACGGAAGCCCGGCGCATATTGCTCCACCGTATCGATGATGGTGTCGGCCGCCTTGTCTTCCTCGGCGTCCCAGTCGCGGGGCGTTCCATCGTCACTGGCCGGCAGTTCCGGTGCGAACTGCTGGCAGAACAGGCTGGCGACATGCCGGCCTTCGGGCGCGAGGCTGTCGTCCACGGTGGAGGGGATCAGCATCTCCACGATCGGCTTCTTCGACCAGCCATGCGTCTTGGCGTCAAGGAACGCGCGGTCCATGTAGTCCAGCGTCGGCGCGATGATGATGCCCGACCGATGATGCTCTCCCGGTTCGGGCAGGCAGGTGAACCTCGGCAATTCGGACAGCGCCACGTTCATGCGGAACGTGCCGCTGCCTGTCTTGAAGCCCTTCATCCGGCGCTGGAAGTCGGGGGTGAGGTCGCTCCCGGCGATCATCGTGCCATAAAGCAGCTTGGGCCCGACATTGGCGATCACGCGGGTTGCCGCGATCTCCTCGCCGCTTTCCAGCCGCACGCCGGCGACCTTGCCGCCGTCGATGAGCACTTGCTCCACGGGGCTCTCCAGGCTGATCTCCACGCCCAGCTTGCGGCAGACTTCGCCCATGATACGGGTGATCTGGCCCATGCCGCCGACCGAGTGGCCCCAGGCGCCCTTCTTGCCGTTCACTTCGCCGAAGACGTGGTGCAGCAGGACATAGGCGCTGCCCGGCGTATCGGGTGAGGCATAGTTGCCGACCACCGCGTCGAAACCGAAGGCGGCCTTCACCGCCTCGCTCTCGAACCAGCCGTCCAGCAGGGAGCGGGCGGACTTGGTGAACAGGTCCAGCACGTCGCGCTGCGCTTCGATGGAGAGGCCCGCCAGCTTGCGACCCTGCAAGGCCGCATCGATCAGCCCCCGCCAACCGTCGCCAGCATTGGGCGGCGATTTCAGGGCAAGATCGCGCAGCACTTCGGCCACGACTTCCAGCGCATCGTAATAGGCCGGCAGCACTTCGGCATCGTGCGCGGAGAACCGGCGGAACTCCGCCTGCGTGCGCGCCAGCCCGCCGCCGAGCTTCAGGTAGCCGCCGTCTTCCTGCGGCAACAGGTTCGAGATCGGGCGCTCGATCACGCGGTAGCCGTGCTCGGCCAGGCGCATGTCGGCGATGACCTTGGGCTGGAGCAGGCTGACCGTGTAGCTGGCGACGGAATTGCGGAAGCCGGGATGGAATTCCTCCGTCACCGCCGCTCCGCCGACCACGTCGCGGCGCTCCAGAATGCGAACCTTCAGTCCCGCGCGGGCAAGGTAGAACGCGCAGACAAGGCCGTTGTGGCCGCCGCCGATGATGACGGCATCGTACTTCCGGGTCATGCCTGGCTCCAGCCGGATGAAGGCCGCTCGTTGTGGCGGGCTTCGGGAATCAGTTCGCGGATGCGCTTGCAGAAGCGGCGCAGGCAGACTTCCTTGTCGGAAAGCGGCCCGACCGAAAAGCTGCGCGAGGCCATGCCTGCCTGCACGCGGGTGATGAGGGCGGTATCCTCGGCATTGACCTGCCGGTTGATGCGCCAGTTGAGATAGCGCGCGGCGCGCATCTCCCGCCGGTCATCGTCCAGGACGTAGCTGATCTCGCGGATCGTGCAGGTTTCCGGACCGGTCGGCAGCCACTGCATGAAATCGACCTGATCGGGATAGATATCGAAGGCGACGTTCGGCCAGAGCTTGAAATAGAGCCAGTGGCGCTGGCGATCCTCCGGCAAGTGCGGAACCGGCGGCAGCAGGCGCTGGTACATGCGTTCGGACCAGTTGGCCGAGGGCCGGTCCATCAGATCGCCCCACATGCGATCGACATGCGGCTCCGCCTCGACCCCGTAGCTGCGGCCGAACAGGCGCGTCAGGCCGGGATGGGCGACGGGGATATGCAGTCCGTCCGAATAGTTGTCGCCCACGTTCTTCCAGTTCACCCCGCGCGGGCGCGTGGTGACACGGCCGAGGGTCTTCAGTTCCTCGAAACGGTAGGGAGCGACCATGGCTTCGTAAGGAGCCATCATCTGGCCGACCGTGGGGCCGCCGTCATCGACCAGCCGCACGAAGATGAACCCGCGCCAGACTTCGATGCCCACGGGAGAAAGGCCGTGCCGGGCCTTGTCGAACTCGGGATAGCTCTGGCTGTCGGGCACACCGGTCAGGCGGCCGTCGAGGTCGTAGACCCAGGCGTGATAGGGGCAGACCAGCTTCCTGGCGCAGCCGCTCGGTCCATCGACCAAGCGCGATCCGCGATGACGGCAGACATTGGTGAAGGCGCGCAGTCGCCGGTCATGGCCGCGCACGACGATCACGCTTTCGCCGATATATTCCAGCGTGTGCCAATCGCCCGCTTCGGCCAAGTCGCTCTCATGGCAGACCACTTGCCAGCTTGGCGCGAAGACGCGTTCTCTTTCGGCGGCGAAGAATTCGGGATCTGAATACGTCCAGGCCGGCAGGCTCCAGCCATCGAGCGGGTCGGTCTCCGCGATGTCGCGGGGCTGCGTTGCCATGGGTCTCTCCTTATTGTACGATCGTATAACAAGGTGATGGGCAAGCAGCAATCCTACACGCGGGAACATCCCGACGAGCGGCGGCAAAGCCTGGTAGAGGCAACCGCGCGCTGCCTGGCCGCGCAAGGCGCCGGCGGCACTTCGGTGCGATCGATCTGCGCGGCGGCCGGCGTTTCGCCGGGGCTGCTCCGCCACTATTTTTCAGGCGTCGGGGAAGCGATTGCCGAAGCCTATCGCTGGACGGGCAACCGCGTGGCGCTGGCGCTGGAAGAGGCCGTGGCGGAAGCAGGCGCCGATCCGAGAGCGCGGCTTCTCGCCTATCTCTCCGCCAGCTTCCGGGCGCCGATCGCCGACCCCGAACTGCTCGCGACATGGCTGGCGTTCTGGAGCATGACGCCGACCGACCCTGCGATCGCCCGGCTTCACGAGGAGATCTACGGGGAGTTTCGCAGCGGGATGGACGACCTGATCCGCGCGCTGCGACCGGACCTTGCCGATACGCGCCTGCCCGCGGTGGCGCTGACGGCGCTGATCGACGGGCTCTGGCTGGAACTGAGCCTTGGCAAGCCGCCCTTCACGCCGGTCGAGGCCGAAGGGCTCGTCGAAAAGTGGCTCGACTGCCTGCTGGCCTAGTCGATTTCGTTGCGCTTCAACCAGAGCCAGATCGGCAGGCCCAGGACCATCAGCACGAAGCTCAACCCGCTGGCGCCGATACCCGCACCCCATAACGTCCAGAGCGCATAGAGCGCGCCGATCAGCGCCGGTATGCGGGCAATGCCCAGCTTGAGCGCAGCAAGCGCGCAAGCGAGGTAAAGCCACAGCGTGGCGGAAGTGGAGAGCAGCAGCAGATACTCGAACAGGGCCTGCATCGTCCGGCTGGCGTTCATCGCGGCGAAGAAGCTGGCGATCACGGCCGAGATCAGCAGGGCCCGGCGCGCAGTGCCGCGCGCGTCGGTCTCTGCGAACCAGCGCGGGAGCAGGCGGCGGGCGGCCATGTCGCGCACCATTTCGGCTTCGAGCAGGGTCCAGCCGTTAAGCGCGCCGATGCAGCTGATGACCGCGAATACGGCAACCAGCGTGGCGACGTCTCCATCGAGGAAGCGGGCGACGAAAGTGGCAAAGGGGGCTGCGGAATGGGCCGCGACATCGCTCGGCAGCAAAAGGGCGATGGCGGAACAGACCATGAGATAGAGCACCCCCGTCAGCGCCGTGCCCCAGAGCGTCGCGCGCGCGACGTTCACTTCGGGATTGCGGACCCGCGCGGCGGCGACGCTGGCAGATTCGAAGCCGAGCAGCGCCCAGAGCGTCAGGGTGGCGGCGCCGTTGATGGCGCCGAGATGGACCTGCCCGGCATCGAAGGCCGGAAGCTGCGCCTTGCCGCTCGACAGGATGTAGATCGCCAGCAGGATCACGACCAGCAGCGGAATGACCTTGAGCGCGAGCGTGACGATCTGGAAATTCCCGGCGGCCCGTGTTCCGCGCAGGTTCACCAGCGTCATCAGCCAGAGCAGGGCGATAGCGGCCAGGGCAGGGACGTGCTCTCCATAGCCCAGGAAGGGCACCATGCTCGACAGGTAGCTGACGGCGGCCACGGCAATAGTCACGACCGAGGTCCAGAGCGAGACGAGATAGATCCAGCTGATGAAGAACCCCGCCGGACGCCCGAAAGCGTCAGTGACGAAGCCGGCCGGGCCGCCCGCAGCCGGACGCGCGCGGGTGAGCCGGCTGAGCACATAGGCCAGGATCAGCGCGCCGCTGATGGTGGTCGCCCAGCCGATCACGCCGTTCCATCCGAAAGGCGCCAGGCTGGCCGGCAGCAGGAATACGCCCGAGCCGATCATGTTGCCCATGACCAGCGCGATGGCGGCGGTCAGCCCGAGGCTTCCTGCGGAGGACCTGATGCCGGGACCTTCGCTCTGTCCGTCCTGATCGCCTGCCATGTCGTCTCCCTTGGGGGCGGTGGGATTGAAGGCAGCGGCCCCTAGGCGAACATTATGCTATTTTCAACGCGATGGAAGGCGAACTGCGTTCAGAACCCGCGCGCCACGCCTTCGCGCCGGGGATCGGCGCCGCCGACATAGCCCTTCGGCGTCGCGACGATAGCCTGGAGCCCGGACTCTTCCCCGCGCGAGGTGGACAGGGTCATGCCCCGCGCGGCCAGGCCCTGCATGATCGGCTGGGGGAACATGTCGGCGCTGTAGCTGTCTCCCTTGGCGACGAGATTGGGCAGCGAGACGGCGTCCTGCGGCGTCATCTTCCAGTCGAGCAGGGCCACCAGCACTTTCAGGTTGTAGGCCTGGATTGCGGAACCGCCCGGCGATCCCGCGGCGGCCACGAACTTCTTCTGCGGCGTCAGCACGATGGCGGGCGCCATGCTGGAGCGCGGACGCTTGCCGGGCCCGGGGGCGTTGGCCGCTTTCGCGCCGTCGTCAACGGTGGGGCTGAACGAGAAGTCGGTGAGCTGGTTGTTGAGGAAGAAGCCGCCCACCATGCGGCCGGAGCCGAAGATGCTCTCGACCGTGGTGGTCATGGACACGACGTTGCCTTGTGCGTCGATCACGACGATGTGGCTGGTTCCGCCCGGCTCGTCGGTGGCGTCGATCCCGACTTTGGGGGCGCCCCGGGGCATGCCGAACGTCACCGGCCCGGCCCGGTCGCCGATCTCGGCCGCGCGGCCCTTGAGATAGTGCGGATCGAGCAGGCCATCGAGCGGCACCTGCACGAAGGCCGGGTCGCCGACGTAGCGGTCGCGGTCGGCGTAAGCCAGGCGGCTGGCCTGGGCGAATTCGAACCAGGCTTTCTCGTCAGTGGCACCGCGCTTGTCGATGTCGGTGTGTTCGAGCACGCCGAGCGCGATCTGCAATCCGGGGCCGCCCGAGGGCGCCTGGGGCGTGCAGACGAGGTAGATGCGGTAAGGATTGCAGAGCGCGGGGCCGGAGTGCGGGCGATAGCTCGCCAGGTCCGACAGGGTGAGCGTGCTCGGGTACGGCCCCTGGTGCACGCGCTCGACGATCTGCTGCGCAATCGGCCCGGTCAGCAGGCCGGAAGCACCGTACCGTGCAATGCGTTCCAGCGAGCGAGCATAGTCGGGATTCTTCAGCCGGTCGCCGGCCAGATAGGGCGTGCCGTCGGCCTTGGTGAAGTAGCGCCTGGCGTCGGGCGCGGAAGCCTGGGGTGCCTTGCTTGCGATCATGCGGGCCAGGCGCGGGCTGACGGCGAAGCCGTCCTGCGCGAGGACATGGGCTTGATCGAAGAGCTTGCCCCAGGCGAGCTTGCCGTGATCGCGGTGGGCCATGTCGAGCATGGCGATGGCGCCGGGCACGCCGGTCGAGATGCCGCCCAGCACGGCGGTGACGAAAGGCAGCCGCTTGCCGTTCTCGTCGAAGAACAGATGATCGCCGGCACCGGCGGGTGCGACTTCGCGGCCGTCATAGGCTGTCGCCTGCCGGGTCTTCGCATCGTAGTAGACCATGAAGGCGCCGCCCCCCAGGCCCGAACTCTGCGGCTCGACAAGGCCGAGCACGGCCTGGATGGCCACGGCTGCGTCGATCGCCGAGCCGCCGGCCTTGAGAACGTCCACCCCCGCTTTCACCGCCAGCGGATTGGCAGCGGCGACCATGGCGTGGGGGGCGGTGGCGGACTGCTCCTCCCGGGCCGGAGCAGTAACCGGCGCGGCCTCTGCCACCTTTTCCGCAGCCTCGGTCTGGCGGGCGAGGGCGGGCTGCGTGGCAGCCAGCACAAGGGCAGACAGGCCGAGGGCGAGGATCGATCGGCGCAAAGTTATTCTCCGGGCGGTAATGGGCATTTGCAGCGACTTAGCGCCCTCGTTTCACAGGCGCCACCCCTGCGAGCTTTTGCAAAGTCGCTCTGGCCGGTCAGCAATAGCAAGACGGGCGCCCGGATTGCGGCAGGAAAATTCGGCGCGGCGCCAGCATATCGGCCCGAAACCTGAGCCTGCGGATCGGATGGAATTGCATCCCGGCCATGCCGCCGAGGCCGACGGGCTCATTTGCAATAAACTCAACTCCGATGCCGCAATATCGACGCCAAAATATCTTGCGAAGATTAGTTAGCACTCTAATTACCCAGGCCATGCAGGATCGACAATCGAGCGAGAAGGCTCTGGCCGCAAGGTTGGGGCCGGTTTCGCGTTCATGGCAGCAACTGGCCGATTCGGCGCTGTCCTCGCTGGGAGTTTCCAACTCCTCGGGGTGGGCGCTGGTCCACCTGCTGCGCCTCGGCAACGAGGTGCGGCAGGGCGACCTTGCGCGCGCCATCAACGTGACGGAACCTTCGCTCGTGCGAACCCTGCACTTGCTGGAAGATGCCGGTCTCGTCGAGCGCATCGCCGACGACAGCGACCGCCGTGCCAAGCACTTGCGCCTCACCGACGAGGGCGCCGCCGCTGCCCGCCGCATCGACAAGCGATTGATCGAGTTGCGCGCGACGCTTCTGGATGGCATTCCAGGCGAAGACGTCGAGACTGTCGTGCGGGTGCTTGACCGCATCGCTGCGCGCATAGCGGAAAGCGCCGCCCGGCAATGACGAAGCGTTTCGGACTGGACGCCGCGCTGTTCTCCGTGAAGGCCTACCTGGCCTCGATGCTGGCTATCTATGTCGCGCTTTCGATCGGGCTGGAGCGACCCTACTGGGCGTTCCTGACATCCTACATCGTGGCGCAGCCCCTGGCCGGCGCCGTCGTGTCCAAGGCGATGTTCCGCGTGATCGGCACTTTCGTCGGCGCGGGAATGGCCGTCATCATCGTGCCGAACCTCGTCAACTCCCCCGAACTGCTGACCATCGGCATCGGCGGCTGGCTGGCGCTGTGCGTCTTCGTCTCGCTTTTGGACCGCACGCCGCGGTCCTATGCTTTCGTGCTGGCGGGCTATACCGCCGTGCTCATCGTGCTGCCCAGTGTCGACGTGCCGGACACGATCTTCACCGTGGCGACCCTGCGCGTGCAGGAGATCACCATCGGTATCCTCTGCGGCAGCTTCGTCCATGCGCTGGTCCTGCCGCAATCGGTTTCGGCCTTCATGCTGCAGCGCGTGTCCAACATTCTGGCCGACGCCGAGCGCTGGTCGCGCGATTCGCTCCAGCTTGAAACCGATCCGGCGATCGACAAGGAACGCCAGCGGCTCGCGCTGGACGTCACCGAGTTGCACCAGCTCTCGATCCACCTGCCTTACGAAAGCACGCGCATCGCGCCGCGCATCCGCACCGTGCGTGCGCTTCAGGATCAACTCTCGCTGATCATGCCGCTGGGCGCCGCCGTGTCCGACCGGATCGCGCAGCTTCACGCGGTGGACGCGGTTCCTGCCGCAGTTCAGGCCCTGCTGACGGATGCGCGTGACTGGTTCGGCGGCCTTGGCGCCATGTCGCTGCCGGAACGCGAGGAGGCGGCCATAGCGCTGCAGCAGCGGAGCCGTGCGCTGGAGCCTCGGATCGGCCCCGATGCCTCGTGGAATGCGCTGATCCTGCTCAGCCTGCTCTCGCGCCTTTCCTCGCTGATCGGGGCGCACCGCGATTGCCGCATCCTGGCCGAGCAGCTTGGCACCAACACCACCCGGCCGGTCAGCCCGCGCGCTGCCGAACTCGTGGAAGGCCGCCGCGGACGCGAGCTGCATGTCGATGTCGGCGGCGCCACGCGCGGTGCCATCGGGGCATTCCTGACGATCGCCATCGGCTGTGCGCTGTGGATCGGCAGCGGCTGGCACGAAGGCGCGACGGCGGTCATGCTGGCAGGCGTGTTCACCGCGCTGTTCGCGGCCGCACCGGACCCGCTCGCGCCCTTGCGCACGTTCTTTGCCGGAACCCTCATCGCGACGCTGATCGGGCTGCTCTATGGCTTCGTCCTCATGCCGCGGCTCGATGGTTTCCTGGAATATGCCGCAGCCATGGCGCCGATGCTGCTGATGCTGGGCGCGCTGATGCAGTCTCCGCGCTGGAGCGGCATCGCGCTGCCGATGCTGCTGGGCCTGGGGTCGCCGGTGCTCGTTTCCGACCGCTATGTGGGCGGCTTCGCGGGCTTCGTGAACGGAGCGCTCGCGCAGCTGGTGGGCATCATCTTCGCCATCATCGTCATCCGCCTGCTCAGCTCCACCGGCACTCATGCCGCGATCCGTCGCACCGTTCGGGCGGGCTGGGCCGACATCGCCGAGCGCGCCAACATGATGAGCCCGCCGGACGTGCGCGCCTGGATCAACCGCATGCTCGACCGGATCGCCCTTCTGGCGCCGCGTCTGGCCATGTCCGGCCGCTCGCCCGGCGCGCCGCTCTACGACGCCTTGCGCGATCTGCGGACCGGCGTGGCCATCGGCGAACTGCGCGAACTGCGCCTGGCCATGCCCACGTCCCGCCGTGGTCCGCTCACCGAAGTGCTTCGGAAAGTGGGCGAATATTACCGGGGTCTCGATCCCGACCGCCCCGCGCCCGCCGACCCCATCCTGCTTGAGGATATCGACATTGCCATGACCGCCGTGCTGAACGACGAAGACCCGCAGCTCAGCCGTGCGGGGGCGCTGGGGCTGGTCAGCCTGCGCCGCAATCTGTTCCCCTCCGCCGGTCCTTCGCCGGCGGCGCCGCTCTCGGAGATGCCGGCATGAGGGGCGAAGTCTCCATCGACGGGGTGTTCCTACCCACGCTTCTGGTTCTTGCGGTCATCGCCTCGATCATCACCCTGGTGCTGATGCGCATTGCCAATCTTATCGGTTTCTACCGCCTCTTCGCTTATCGTGCAGCGGTGGACCTGTGCCTCTACATCCTCGTGCTCGGGCTTCTCGTCTGGGCCTCTCCCTTGATCGGTTTCCGCCAATGAAGCGCTTTCTTGCCCGGCTCGCTCCCAGCCTCGCCACCACCATCCTCGTGATCCTGGCCGCAGTGATCGCGGTCTGGCTCTGGCGCCATTACGAGGACAGCCCCTGGACACGCGACGGCCGCGTTCGTGCGGACGTCGTGCGCGTCACCCCCGATATCGGCGGGCTGGTCACATCGGTGGAAGTCAGGGACAACCAGGAGGTCAAGGCCGGCGATCTGCTCTTCGTGATCGACCGACCGCGCTATTCGCTGGCGGTGGAGCAGGCGCAGGCTGCCGTGGCGAGCGCGCAGGCCAGGCTGGGCCAGGCCCAGCGTGAAGCCAAGCGCGACCTTGCGCTCGGCGATCTCGTGGCCACCGAGACTCACGAACAGAACGTCGCCGCCGTCGCCACCGCGCGCGCGGCCCTGGACCAGGCGCTGAGCGCGCTCGACAAGGCCAAGCTCGACCTGGCGCGCACCAATGTGAAGGCTTCGGTGAATGGCACCGTCACTAACCTCGACCTGCATCCGGGCGACTACGTGGCGCCGGGCAACCAGGCGATGGCGCTGATCGACCGCGATTCCATCCGCATCGAGGGTTATTTCGAGGAAACCAAGCTCGCCAATATCCATGTCGGTTCGCCGGTCACGGTCGTGCTCATGGGTGAGGCGCGTCCGCTGAAGGGCGTGGTCGAGAGCATCGCCGCGGGCATCAACGACACGACCCGCAGCGACTCCCGCAATCTTCTTCCGAGCGTCGATCCGACGTTCACCTGGGTCCGTCTCGCCCAGCGCATTCCGGTGCGCGTGCGGCTGACCGAGGTGCCCAGGGACGTGAGCCTGATCGCCGGACGCACGGCCACGGTGACGATCGAGCAACCGGGCGATGCCGGCCGCAGGAATGCCAGGCCGGTCCAGCCCGCCCAGAAGGCACAGCCGGTTCAGCCAGCGCCCTCCGGGGAGCCCACGACGTGATCCGCAGCGGCGTTTCGCTTCTGGCGCTCGCACTTCTGGCCGGCTGCGCCACGGCCGGACCGGACTACGCGCCGCCCGCCGATTCCGCGGCGACGACGCCGGCCGCGAACGGTCCCTTCGTCTCGGGGCAGGGGCCGCAGTTCTCGCAGGCCGAACTGCCTGATCGCTGGTGGAAGCTCTACGACGATCCGCAGCTGGACGGCCTCGTCGAGCAGGCGCTTGAGGCCAATGCGAACATTCGCGTGGCCGATGCGAACTTGCGCAAGGCCGATGCCGTGCTTCGGGAAACTGCGGGCCAGAAGACCCTTGCCACCACCATCGGCGCCGACGCCGACCTGGAGCGTGACTACTCGACCGCTTCGGCCGGTACCAATCTGCCGGGCGTGCTGACGTACGATCTCGGCCTGACCCTGTCCTACCCGCTAGACCTCAATGGCAAGATCAAGCGCGCCATCGAGAGCAGCCTGGCCGACCGCGAGGCGGTGGAGGCCGCGCGCGATGCCGTGCGGATCAGCGTTGCGGCCGCCACTACCAAGGCTTATGCCGACGTCTGCGCCGCGAACTACCAGATCGCCACGGTCCAGAAAGTGATCACGCTGCAGCAGCAGACGCTGAACGCCACCGGAAGGCTCCAGCGCGGTGGGCGCGGAACGGCTTTCGATGTCAGCCGCGCGCGCACGGCCGTGGAAAGCAGCAAGGCCAACCTGCCTTCGTTCTATGCCAAGCGGCAGTCCTCGCTCTATCTGCTGGCAACCCTGCTCGGCAAGGCGCCGGCGGAGTATCCCCGGGAAGTGGAGAGCTGCGCGACCCTGCCGCGCCTGTCGCAGCCGATGCCAGTCGGCGACGGCGCCGCGCTGATCCGCCGCCGCCCGGACATTCGCCAGGCCGAGCGCACCATTGCCGGCGATACCGCCCGCATCGGCGTCGCCACGGCAGACCTCTACCCCACGGTCAGCATCGGCGGGGGCATCATCAACGACGGCAAGCTGGAGAACTTCGGCAAGACCCATAGCTTCGGCTTCAGCCTGGGGCCGCTGCTCAGTTGGTCCTTCCCCAATCGCCCGATCATCCGCGCCCGCATCGAAGCGGCGAATGCCCAGGTAGAGGCGGACATCGCCAGGTTCGACCAGACCGTACTCGAGGCCCTGCGCGGCACCGAGACGGCGCTGGAATCCTATGCACGCGATACCGACCGTGCCGCGGCCCTCGGCCGTGCCAGCGACAGCGCGGGCCTTTCCGCGCAGCAGGCCGGCAAGCTGTTCCGGTTCGGGCGCAGCGATTTCCTGAATCTGCTCAGCGCCCAGGGTGCCTTGGCGACGGCCCAGGTCAATCATGCCGCGGCGGAAACCGCGCTTGTCGACGATCAGATCGCGGTCTTCCTCGCGCTTGGCGGAGGTTGGCAAAGGACTGAAGCGCAGGCGGGGCAGCCGGCAGGACAACAGGCCCGGTAGGAAACGGAAGGGCAGGTTGCCCGGCGAAGGCCAGGCTTCTCAGGCAGCCCTGCGCTGCCGGACGAGGCACTGGGCGTAAGCGGCGAAGAGTTCGCGGAAGTGCTCTTCCATGGTCCGCGCCGTCACGGCGGGGCGGGGGCGTGTACGCACCACGTCCAGGATCGCCGCCGCCGCCGCATTGCAATCGGCCGCCGCGTAAGTCCGTCCGGCGCCGCCTGCCGCATGGTCGGCCGCCCCGCCGGCATCGGGCACGATGACGGGGATGCCGCTGGCCCGCGCTTCGGCAGCCGTCATGCAGAACGTCTCCGCCTCGCAGCCATGGACCAGAGCATCCGCGCTCGCCATGATTCGCGCGAAGGCGGCCCGGTTGCGTTCCGGCGCGAAGAGGCGGACATGGGGATTTCCGGCGATGTGCCTCAGGATCGCGCGCTGTTCGCGGCCTTCGCCCAGCATGACGAGACCGATGGGGCTCTGCTGGCTGGCCATGCTCACCGCGTCGATCACCAGCGGCCAGCGCTTCTCCGGCGCCAGGCGTCCCACTGCCAGCAGCAGCGCGGCGCTTTCGGGCAGGCCGCAGTCTGCCAGCAGGTGTGCCCGCAAGGCCGGGTCGCGATGAGCGGGCGAGAAGCAGTCCGCTTCCACGCCCATCGGGATGGTGACGGTGTGAGAGACCCCGCCTTCGTCGAGCCGGCGCGAAAGATCGCTGTTGGCGCAGACCACATGATCGAACTTGCGGCTGTGGCGGCGCAAGTGCTCCCAGAATACGGAGAACTGCCGGTCGATCGTCTGGCGCGAGAAGATGTTGCCAAGCCAGCGATAGGCATAGGCGGAAAGCGGGTCGGCATGCATGACAAGGCTGCGCGGAGCCGCGCCCGGCCAGTCCGCCACCAGCCCGGCACTCCGCCAGGGTGAGGTCGCCTCCACGAAATCCGGGGCCAGTGCATCCAGCGCCGCGTGGAGCCGTTCGGCCTCGGCGAAGTAGCCATATTTCCGGTCGAGCGGGAAGCGCGGGCTTTTCACGGTCACGATGCGCGCACCGGCTCCGCGTTCGATCACGGCGTCCTCGTCTCCGGGGGCGAGGATGACGATCTCGTGGCCCAGCATCGGGCCGATCCGCAGTTTCTGCTCCACATAGGTGCGTACACCGCCGCCCTGGGGCGAATAGAACGCGCAGACATCGACGATCTTCATGCCGTCAGGTTCCTTGCCTGAGCGGGGCGACTCCCAGCCCGCTGCGATAATTGAGGACGATGCGGAGCGCGGTGAGCCCGCTTCCCGCCGTGGCGCTCGCCTTGCGGACGCTTGGTTTGCCCCAGCCCAGCTTCGGATTTCCGGCGAAACCGATGCCGTCGATCTTCCAGTTGAACTTGCGGTCGTTGTCGCGGTCGTGAAGCAGGCTGACGGCATAAGTGCCGGGGCCGGGCAGGCGGATGCAGAGGCTCGGCGTGCCGCTGACAGGCAGGGGTACCTCCACCCGGCGGAAGACCTTGCCCGTGCTTACCAGCAGGTTGTCGTCGGCCAGGAAGTCCTTCTCGTTCGCGGGATAGACCTCCAGCTTCAGCTTGCCCGTGCGATCCTTGAGGCCCACCGGCTCGACGACGAAGGCCGGCCCGCTCTCGTTCGCGCGGCAGAGACCTTCGGCCTTGCCGAGGTCCGGCGTGGAAGGAACCAGCGCGGCAGCGAGGAGAGGGGTGATCGCCAGCGGGCTCATGCCGGCTGTTCCGGCGCTGTCAGGTCCTTGATCGCCAGCATGCCGCCCAGCAGCAGGTGCGCGGCCAGGATCAGTCCGGCCATCAGCGTCATCAGCGCGCCGATGTCCTGCTCGCGGCCGAGAGCGAGGACGGCGACCCCCGCGAAAAGCAGGTCCTTGTTCGGGATCAGCGGCAGGCGCGATACCAGCAGGCGCAGCGTTGCCAGGAACAGCCACCAGGACAGTTGCACCTCGGGCAGGACGAGATGCCAGAGCATGGCGTTGAACAGGGTGGTCAGGGCGATGCGGCCGAGGTGGATCTGGGTGATCATGGCCAGTTCGGCGCGGGGCAGGGTGAACACTCGCCGGCGGAAGACCATGGCGATGGCGGAGACCACCACCAGCACGCCGAGCGAGAGGGTAACCATACTGGCGTCGAGACCGAGGCGGGTGGTGCCCACGATCGGCACCATCACGGCCAGCAAGGCGATCGTCACGCCGTTTCCGGCCATGGCCGAGAGAATCGCCACGTCCTTCACCGCGCCGAAGGGCGCCGCGTCCAGCGATACCCGCCGCCGTGCCCAGGTGTAGAAATAGGCTTCGCCGAGATAGCCCAGCAGCAGCTCGTTGTAGACCTTCTTGCGCAGCAGCGCGAGCATCCCGGCGCCGGGAATGCCCCAGAGCCGGCGGAAGATCAGCCACTCGCTGGCAGGCGTCACGAGGTAGCTCGCCGCGAAGACGGCCCAGAACACCGGGCTTTCGGGCACCATGGCCAGGAGGCGGCGCATGTCGAGCCCGCCCATCTCGTGGAATACCGCCGCGATCACGGCAAGGGACAGGGCGATCGAGAACAGGGCATTGCGCCCGAGGCGCGGGTTGCGATCCTGCGGGGTGAGCTGGATGGCGGGCGTATCGGGCGCCAGGACGGCTGCGGTTTCTGTCACGAAGTTCTCCGCGAAGGGTTCTGGGTCAAAGCGACCGCTGCCAGGGTGAGTGCGTCGCCCAGGCACTCAGCCCCAGCCGGTGTCGCCGCTGGTTTTCGCGTTCGCGGCGCACTTGCGCCATCATGTCGAGATAGCGGCGCGCCGCCTCCTCGACTTCGTATCGCGCGGCGATGTCGCGTGCCCGCTGGGGGTCTCCTGCAAAGTCGCGGATGCGGGCGAGGCCATCGGCAAAGGCTTGTTCGTCGCCGCGCGGCACCAGCAAGCCGGTGCGGCCGCCTTCGACCAGGCAATCCATGCTGACGCAGCAGTCGGTCGACAGCACCGGCAGTCCGGCGGCAAGCGCCTCGACGATGACGCCGGGAAGCCCTTCGTAATCGGAACTGAGAACGAAGGCGTCGGCCTCGGCCATCAGCGGGTCGATGCTGGCAAGGTGACCGGCCAGGCGCACCCGGTCGGCAATGCCCAGTTCCGCGGCGAGCCGCTCGATGGCGCCGCGCTCGGGGCCTTCACCGGCGATCGTCAGGCTGTCCGAAGGCCGCGCGGCATGGGCGAAGGCGCGCAGCAGCATGGCGTGGTTCTTCTGCGGCACGAGGCGGCCAGCCGTCAGGTAGCGCGTGCCCCAGACCGAACCGGGACGCCTTTCGCTGCGCGCCAGCGCACGCAGGCGGGCGCGGGTCAGGATGGGATTGGCGATGACATCGACCCGCGCGGCCTCGGCGCCCGTCGTCTCGCGAATTTCCCGCGCCATCGGTTCCGACAGTCCGACCAGGCGATCGAACAGGCGGCCCTGGGCGCGCAGCCAGATCCCGTAGCCTCGCCGCACGAAAGCGGGCATGTCGGGACGATGCAGCGCATTGCTGACCTTGAGCGTCATGGGCGGCGCGTGATCGCCCAGCAGCAGCTTCATCGCCGCGCCGACCACGGCATATGTATTGCCCGGTAGGAAGACGACGTCTGCGCGGTGCGCGATCAGGTAGCTGTAAAGGCAGTGGACCATCCAGGGCGTTTCCCAGGAGGCCGTGGGAACCCGCGAGGGGATCTGCCAGTAATCGAGGGCCGGTGCGCTTGCGAGGTGGCTACAGCCGGAGCGTCCGAGGACGATCGTCACCGCGTGCCCGGCCTGCTGCCACTGCGCTGCGAGCCCCAGGGCCACGCGCTCGACTCCACCGGGATCGAGGCTGTGGATGGGCACGACAATCCTGAGCGCGTCCTTCATGCGAATCCCTAAGCGACCTTGATGCCTGGCGTGTGTGCCTTTGGGCAGCAACCGGCGGTGACCCCGCCGAACTTATCCTTGCGGGGAGGCTCCTATGGGGACCAGATGTCGGGTTTGTGACGCGGGGAAGCATGGTCATGGGCGAGACGTGAAACTGCTTTGAAAGCGTCACTGCGGTGCCATGAATCTGCCTAAATCCCGGTACCTTGAGGGAGTATGCGTAGCCGTGAAGCGCCGCAGCGTGGCGTCGATGCTGGCCAGGAGTGCGGGCTTGGTGACGTCTCCGGGATGGGCGGCGATCCGCACGGTTCGCGTCAGCGGCAAGGCGGTCCGCGCGAGGGCGGCAAAGGCCAGGGACGAGGCCGTGCGTGCCGCCGATCGGCTGGCCCAGGTTACCACGGGACCGCGCGCCAGCACGTTGCCGTCGCCCGCGGCCCAGACCCGCCAGTGATCCTCGACGATGGGCAGGCCTGCCTGGCGCAGCGCGGCCCGGGCGCCCTCGCCATAGAGCCAGGCCGGGGCGATGAAGCCCGCCGTCGGGCGGCCGATCACGTCCTCGATCAGCGCCTTGCCATCGAGCATGCGGGAGAGGGCCGTGGCTTCGTCGAGGCCGAGGAATTCGCCTTCCCCGGCGGTCATGTGGCGGGCCTTGAACTGCGCGGCGCCGCGATGGCGCGCCTCGTCCTTGTGATACCAGCCGTGGACGAACATCTCGATCCCGGCTTCCGCCCAGCCGCGCAGCCTGCGTTGAAAGGCCCGGTCTTCCGACAGCGGGTGGCGGCCCCAATGGTTGGGCACCACCAGCATCGCGAAGCTGGGTCCGCCCAGGCGGCGCTGGAACAAGTCGGCAAGCTGGAGGACGGCCCGTTCCGATGCCGGCCCGACATCATGAATCGAAGCCAGGAGGCGCTTCTGGCGGGTATTTTCGGTCATCATCGGCTCCGTTCACCCCGCGCGGCGCCTAGACCCGCTCCGTGAAAATCCCGTGACGCTCGGGGGTTTTCCGGGGGGCTGCGATCGATTATTCTGCGCTAGCGCAAGGCCATTGTTGCCTTTTGTGAAATTGGTGCGCGCCAAACCCGACTTTTTTGTCTATGGAGCGCCTCAACCAGGGCCCGTTGGGTCGCACACTCCACACCAGGCTCACTCATACAGACCGCGCCGGCGGCACAGGACAGATTCAAAACGCATGACATTTTCCCAGCTCCCCCAGCCTCTTGCCGACGCGCTTACCGCGCATGGCTACGAGAACCTGACCCCGGTCCAGGCCGCCGTCGCCGAAGCCGAGGCGCGTGGGCGCGACCTGGTGGTGTCGGCGCAGACCGGCTCGGGCAAGACCGTCGCCTTCGGCATCGCCATGAGCGACGAACTGCTGGCGGACGGCTCGATTCCTTATGCGGAGGCCCCGCTGGCGCTCGCCATCGCGCCGACGCGCGAACTGGCCCAGCAGGTCAGCCGCGAGCTTGAGTGGCTCTATGCCTCGACCGGCGCCCGCATCGTTACGTGCGTCGGCGGCATGGACCCCGTGCGCGAACGCAAGCAGCTCGAACGCGGCGCCACCATCGTCGTCGGCACCCCGGGCCGTCTGCGCGATCACCTGGAACGCGGCAAGCTCGACCTCTCGGCTCTGCGCGTCGTCGTGCTCGACGAAGCGGACGAAATGCTCGACATGGGCTTCCGCGAAGACCTCGAGGAACTGCTCGACGCCGCGCCGGCCAGCCGCCGCACGCTGCTGTTCTCGGCCACCATGCCGCGTCCGATCGAAGCCCTGGCCCGCCGTTACCAGACCGACGCGCTGCGCATCTCCACCGTGACGGAGAACCGCGGCCATGGCGACATCGCCTATCAGGCCGTCACCGTTGCCCCGGCCGACGTCGAGAACGTGGTGGTCAACCTGCTGCGTCTTCACGATGCCGAAACCGCGATCCTGTTCTGCGCCACGCGCGACAACGTGAAGCACCTGCACTCGACCCTGACCGAGCGCGGCTTCTCGGCCGTGGCGCTTTCGGGCGAGCACTCGCAGAACGAGCGCAACAATGCGCTTCAGGCCCTGCGCGACAAGCGTGCCCGCGTCTGCGTCGCGACTGACGTTGCCGCGCGTGGTATCGATCTGCCCTCGCTGACGCTGGTGATCCACGTCGAGATTCCGCGCGACGCCGAAACGCTGCAGCACCGTTCGGGCCGTACCGGCCGTGCGGGCAAGAAGGGCACCGCAGTCATCGTCGTGCCGTTCCCGCGCCGCCGCCGCGTTGAAGGCATGCTGCGCGGTGCGCGCATCGAGGCGGAGTGGATTGCCGCGCCGACCCCCGAAGTCATCCGCGCTTCCGATCGCGGCCGTCTGATGGAAAAGCTGCTCGCCCCGGTCGAGGCTGACGAGGAAGATCGCGAGATCGCCCGCGAAGTCCTGGAGAAGGTGAGCGCCGAGGATCTGGCCGCCGCACTGGTTCGCGCGCACCGCGCCGCCATGCCGCAGCCCGAGGAACTCATCGGCAACAGCCCCGAAGCGCGCGAGGCGCGTCAGCGTCCGGGCTTCGACGACGTGGTGTGGTTCACCATGGACGTGGGCCGTCAGCAGAATGCCGATCCGCGCTGGATCCTGCCGCTGCTCTGCCGCCGTGGTCACGTTACCCGCAATGCCGTCGGCCAGATCCGCATCGGCGCGGACCAGACGCACTTCCAAATCCCGAAGGCGATGGCGGACCAGTTCATCCGTTCGGTCGAACGCACCTCGCATGACGAGAGCGGCGACGTGGAGAACACCATTCGCATCGAAGTGGCCACGGACACGCCGCGCGACGTCGCGCGCGACCGTCGCCGCGAAGGTCCGCAGGGACGCGCTCGCAAGCCCTATGCGCGTGACGAAGGACGCGGCGGTTTCGATGGTCCCCGGCACAAGCCCCGTCCGACCGGCGGCCCGCGCAACGATCGCGGTGGCCCGGGCGGCGGCGGCAAGCCGTTCCACAAGAAGCCGAAGAAGTCCTACTGAGGACGCCTTCAGCCTGCTGAACAACGAACACGGGGCCCGCAAAGGCCCCGTGTTTCGTTTCAGGTTCCGTGGTTCGTGCCGGCGCTGTCCTGCCGGTCCCGCGCCGCCGGGCGCGATAAGCGGGTCAGGCCATGAGTTCGAGAATCTCGATCGCTTCTTCCCGCCCGTTGAAGTCGACGAATTCTCCCGCCTCGGCACCCAGCAGGGCGCGGGCGAGCGGCGCCGTGAAAGCGAGGTCGCCCTTGGCGGGCTCGGCTTCGTCATGCCCGACGATGCGGACCTCGCGCGGCTTGCCGTTCAGCGCGAAGCGCACGCGATGGCCGAACATCGCCCTTTCTCCGCTGGGCGCAGGCTGGACTGCCGCTGTCGACAGCCGCTTCTTCCAATAGCGCAGATCGCGTTTCGCGGTGTTGAGGGCGGTTTCCTCCGCCAGCGTCGGGATCTGCGCCTCGAGCCCGGCGATCCGGGCATGGATCAGGTCCATGCCCTCACGCGTCACGAGATTGGGGCCGGGCGGGATCGGCACCTCGAACTTGGGCTCCAGGTGCTCCTCGTCGCCGTCGCGCCGGAAAGCGACGCTCACGCGTTGCCGCCCATGTATTCGTCCATGGCCTCGCTGGCTTCGAACCATCCGGCCTCCGCCACTTCCAGATCCTCTGCCGCCTGGGTGCGGCGCTTGCCGAGTTCGCCGATGTTGAACTTGGCCAGGTCGCCCTTGATCGAGGACGGATCGGCCAGGGCGGAGTCGAGCGCTTCAAGCTGCTGCTGGATGCGCTTCATGCGGGTTTCGGTCTCGGAGACCTTCTTGCGCAGCGCCTTCAGTTCCTCGCGGGCGATGGCCCCCGATTTGCGGGCGGGCTTGCCGTCGCCGCCATTCGACTTGGGCTGGTTACGGCCCAGCACGAAGTCGATGTAGTCCTCCATCGACCCGTCGTAGTTCTCCGCCGTGCCCTGGTCGACCAGCACCAGCCGGTCCGCCGCGAGTTCGACCATGTGACGGTCGTGGCTGACCAGGATGACCGCGCCTTCGAAGGCGTTCAGCGCCTGGACCAGCGCCTCGCGCGCGTCGACGTCGAGGTGGTTCGTCGGTTCGTCGAGGATGAGCATATGCGGCGCCTCGCGGGTGACCAGCGCCAGCGCGAGGCGGGCACGCTCGCCGCCCGACAGCGTGGCGATCTCGGCCGTCGCGCGGTTGCCCGAGAAGCCGAACCGGCCAAGCTGGCCGCGCACCGCTACCGGCGGCTTGTCCACCATGGCGCGGGTCATCAGTTCGAGCGGTGTCGAGCCGGAGGGCAGCTCTTCCACCTGATACTGCGTGAAATAGCCGATGCGGATCTTGGGCGAGAAACTGAGCGAGCCTTCCATCGGCTCCAGCTGACGGGCGAGCAGGCGCGCCAGCGTGGTCTTGCCGTTGCCGTTGCGGCCGAGCAGGGCGATGCGGTCCTCGGGATCGATGCGTAAGTTCAGGCGGCGCAAGATCGGCTTGTCCGCCTCGTAGCCTACGGATGCGAGATCGAGCGTCACCAGCGGCGGGCGCAGTTCGTCCGGGCTGGGGAAGTCGAAGCTGAGCGACGAATCCTCGGCCATGGCCGCGATCGGCTGCATGCGCGCCAGCATCTTGGCGCGGGACTGCGCCTGCTTCGCCGTGGAGGCGCGAGCGGAATTGCGCGCGACGTAATCGGCCAGCTTCTTGCGCTGGGCGTCCTGGTTGGCGCGGGCGGCGGCGGCCTGTGCGGCCCGCTCGGCGCGAATGCGCTCGAAGCTGTCGTACGTGCCCGGATAGAGCGTCAGCTTGCCCTGCTGCAGGTGCAGGATGTGATCGACCACGTTGTTGAGCAGGTCGCGCTCGTGGCTGATGACGATCAGGGTGCGCGGATAAGTCTGGAGGAAGTTCTCCAGCCAGAGCGTGGCTTCGAGGTCGAGGTGGTTGGACGGTTCGTCGAGCAGCAGCACGTCGGGCTGCGAGAACAGCAGCCCGGCAAGGGCGACGCGCATCTTCCAGCCGCCCGAGAAGCTGTCGAGCGGGCGGCCCTGCATTTCCTCGTCGAAGCCGAGGCCGACCAGGATGCGCGCGGCGCGGGCTTCCGCGGTATAGGCGTCGATCGCGATCAGGCGGTCGTGGAGGTCGCCAAGGCGGTTCGGGTCGGCGCAGGTTTCGGCTTCGGCCAGCAGGTCGGTACGCTCGACATCGGCGTCGAGCACGGCCTGAAGCGCGGTCCGGTTACCGGCAGGGGCTTCCTGGGCGATGTAGCCGAGGCGTGCCCGGCGCGGCATCTCCACGGCGCCGCCATCGGGCTCCAGTTCGCCGATGATGGCCTTTACCAGCGTGGACTTGCCCGCGCCGTTGCGGCCGATGAGGCCCACCTTGCCATCCTTGGGGATGGTGGCAGCGGCCTGGTCGAGGATGGTGCGCCCGCCAAGGCGGACGGTAATGTCGCGGATCGTCAGCATGGGGCAGCGCCTAGAGGATTTTGAGCGCGGTTGGAAACATCTTCCGGACTCGCGCTATTAGCTCGCGTTCGAAGCGCGTTTTCGAGGGGGCTGTGTTCACCCGTGAACGCGCCGAAAGCCTGTCCCAGAGTTATCAACACCAATATGCCCAGTATTGCGACAGCCGGCGATGAAGCGGCCTGTTCGAAAACCGGGCGAATCGGTTATCAATTTAACTTGCAACGCGGAATCACTTATGATTCTATCGCTTTTCATGAGGTCCAGCTCTCCCATCATGCGTCAGGACGCCAGCCTTGCCAAGGAACGCCTGGTCCAGGGCATTGCGCTTGCGCTGCTCCTGCTGATGGGGGCTTTCGTGATCGCGGGTCCCAGCGGCCTGATCGCCTGGACAGAGAATCAGCATCTGCTGGAAGAGCGCAACGCCAAGCTGGCCGATTTGCGCCTCACGCGCGATCACCTCAAGAACCGTGTGGGACTGCTCGACCAGAACCATGTCGACCCCGATCTTGCCGGTGAGTTGCTGCGCAGCAATCTGAACGTTGCCCGGCCCGACGAAATGGTCATGCTCATCAACAAGTGATTCCGTTCCGCGCCGGGCCAAGACCCGGTTCGCGGTGATGGAAAGCGGACGGAACCGTCCAATTGTGGCCGTTCTGTTGCGGATGGCCATAATTTTTGTGCCACTTACGGCAAATTTCCTTCATCGCGCTTTCGATTTCCGCAGGGGGTCCTATAAGCGGCCCGAAATCAATCGCACCAACGATGGGGAGCCCCGTTGCCCAAAGCCAAGACTGACGCCGGGTCCGGCGCCGAGCCAGCCGTAGTATCGGCACAGGACGAAGACTTCGCGCTGCACAGCCTCCAGGAGGCACTCGCGGCCGATCGGCGCTACACGCCGAACAAAGAAGAGCTTCTCAACCTCTACGAGCAGATGGTACTCATCCGCCGCTTCGAGGAACGCGCAGGCCAGCTTTACGGCCTGGGCCTCATCGGCGGTTTCTGTCACCTTTATATCGGCCAGGAAGCCGTAGCCGTGGGCCTTCAGTCCGCGCTCGATTCCAACCGCGACTCGGTCATCACCGGCTATCGCGATCATGGCCACATGCTTGCCTACGGTATCGACCCGAAGGTGATCATGGCCGAACTGACCGGCCGTGCTGCGGGCATTTCCCGCGGCAAGGGCGGCTCGATGCACATGTTCAGCGTGGAGCATAAGTTCTACGGCGGACACGGCATCGTCGGCGCCCAGGTCTCGCTGGGTGCAGGTCTCGCCTTCGCGCACAAGTACCGCGAAGACGGCGGCGTCGCGATGGCCTACTTCGGCGACGGCGCGGCCAACCAGGGCCAGGTCTACGAGAGCTTCAACATGGCGGCTCTCTGGAAACTGCCGATCATCTTCGTGATCGAGAACAACGGCTATGCCATGGGCACCGCCGTGAAGCGCGGCTCGGCCGAGACGCATTTCCACCGCCGCGGCACCGCGTTCCGGATTCCGGGCATGCAGGTGGACGGCATGGACGTTCTCGAAGTTCGCAAGGCTGCGGAAGTGGCGCTCGAATACGTGCGTGCCGGCAATGGTCCGGTGCTCATGGAGCTGAACACCTACCGCTATCGCGGCCACTCGATGTCCGACCCTGCCAAGTATCGTAGCCGCGAGGAAGTGCAGGACGTGCGCGAGAAGCGCGATCCGATCGAGCATGTGAAGCAGGATCTCACCGCGCTTGGCGTGGACGAAGCCGCGCTCAAGGAAATCGACAAGCGCGTCCGCGCGCAAGTCGCCGAGTCGGCGGACTTCGCGGAGAATTCTCCCGAGCCCGAACTCTCTGAACTCTATACTGACGTCCTGGTGGAGCGCTACTGATGGCGATCGAACTGAAGATGCCGGCGCTCTCTCCGACGATGGAAGAGGGCAAGCTTGCCCGCTGGCTGGTGAAGGAAGGCGACGAAGTCAAATCGGGTGACATCCTCGCCGAAATCGAGACCGACAAGGCGACGATGGAATTCGAAGCCGTCGACGAAGGTACCGTTGGCAAGATCCTCGTGGCCGAAGGCACCGAGGGCGTGAAGGTCGGCACGGTCATCGCCGTGCTGGCCGGTGAAGGCGAAGACGCATCGAGCGTCCAGGCTTCGGCTCCGCAAGCAGAAGCGGCTCCCGCCGCCGAAGCCGCTCCGGCTGCCGAATCCGGCGCGGCCAAGGCCGAGGCGCCGGCCCGTGCACCGGCCAAGCGGGATCCCGAGATCCCCCACGGCACCAACATGAAGACCTCGACCGTTCGCGAAGCGCTCCGCGACGCGATGGCTGAGGAAATGCGCCGCGATCCGCGCGTCTTCGTGATGGGCGAGGAAGTGGCCGAATACCAGGGCGCCTACAAGGTGACCCAGGGCCTGCTCGAGGAATTCGGTCCGCAGCGCGTGATCGACACCCCGATCACCGAATATGGTTTCGCCGGCATCGGTACGGGCGCCGCCATGGGCGGCCTGCGTCCGGTCATCGAGTTCATGACGTTCAACTTCGCCATGCAGGCGATCGACCACATCATCAACTCGGCCGCCAAGACCAACTACATGTCCGGTGGCCAGATGCGCTGCCCGATCGTGTTCCGTGGCCCGAACGGCGCCGCGGCCCGCGTCGGCGCGCAGCACTCGCAGAACTACGGTCCGTGGTACGCCAACGTGCCGGGTCTCGTCGTGATCGCGCCTTATGACGCCTACGACGCCAAGGGTCTGCTCAAGGCAGCGATCCGCAGCGACGATCCGGTGGTGTTCCTCGAAAACGAGCTGATCTACGGCCGCACTTTCGAGCTTCCCGAGCTTGACGAGCATGTCCTGCCGATCGGCAAGGCCCGCATCATGCGCGAAGGCAAGGACGTGACGATCGTGTCCTACTCGATCGGCGTCGGGCTCGCGCTCGAAGCTGCCGAGCAGCTGGCCGGCGAAGGCATCGATGCGGAAGTCATCGACTTGCGCACGCTGCGTCCGCTGGACAAGGAAACCGTGCTGGAAAGTCTCGCCAAGACGAACCGTATCGTCGTGGCCGAAGAAGGCTTCCCGGTCTGCTCGATCGCTTCGGAAATCTCCGCGATCTGCATGGAAGAAGGCTTCGATGACCTGGACGCCCCGGTGGTCCGCGTCTGCAACGAAGACGTTCCGCTGCCTTATGCGGCCAACCTCGAGAAGGCGGCGTTGATCGACACGCCGCGTATCGTCGAGGCGGTCCGCAAGGTCTGCTACCGCTGACAAAGATGAGGCGGCGGAGGAAACTCCGCCGCCTTTTTCCTGGATCGGTTCCTGGGCGAACCTCTTTACAAGAAATGCGCGCAGCACGCGCGCAGGCATGCAGGCTCTGCACGAAGCGGGACTTGCACCTGCCGACTGGCCGACTAGAGAGGCTCCGTGCCTGACAATTCCGCCTCACCGGCTTCCGCCAGCCAGGGTCCCGAAGACCTTCTTCTCCCCACCATCACGCAAAGCGCCCGGCTTGCGCTGTCCTACGCGACGGCGTCCTCGCGCTTGCCGACACTCGCGCTGTTCGCGCTCGACCAGCGACTGGCCGGCCTGCTGCGCCATTCGCGCGAGCCGATGCTGGCGCTCATTCGTCTGGCATGGTGGCGGGAGACCCTGGGTCGCGACGCTTCCGAGTGGCCGGAGGGCGAACCGCTGCTCAATGCCTTGAGGAGCTGGAACGGCGCGCACAAGCCGCTTGCAGCCCTTGTCGATGGCTGGGAGGCGCTGACCGGCCCGGCGCCCCTGCCGCCGGAATCGCTGCAAGCCATGGCCGAAGGGCGCGGCGCGGCGTTCGCGGCGCTGGCCGAAGCGCTCGGACGGCCCGAAGAGGCCGAGGCGGCCGGTCGGATCGGACGGCGCTGGGCGCTCGCCGATCTGGCATCGCACTTGCGCAATCCCGAAGAAAGCGTCGTGGCGCAGACCCTCGCGCGGGAAACCTCGCCCGGATCGCCGCGCCTGTCGCGCAGCCTGCGTCCGCTGCTGGTCCTGCAAGGACTGGCGCAGCATCGTCTGGCCACGGGCAGCGAGACATCGCCGGGCGCGGTCGTCAAGGCCATGCGTCTGGGCTTGTTGGGTTTCTAGGACCGCAGACCGGTCTGCTCAGGTGCCGGTGAAGATTATGTAATTTCGCGCGGCCCGGGTGCCGCGGCTAAGTGGCCGCCTCGCAAGGGGGCCGAGATGAACCGTTTTGTTCTGGGTGCTTTGGCGGCGCTGGTCATGGTGTCGGTGGGGCTGTTCTGGTGGCAGGGCCGTGCCGCCGTGGAAAGAGGCGCGCCATTGCCGCAGGCGCCTGTCAGTTCGATCGCTCCGCAGGAAATGCCGAGCGCGGACTTGTCCGAAATCGACGGGCCGGAATTGCCCGAGGCGACGGAGCAAACGCGCGAACAGCGCCGTTTCGGCCGTTACGACCGGAACCGCGACGGCAGGATCACCCGCAACGAGATGCTGTCGACACGGGTGGACGGGTTTCGCAAGCTCGACCAGGACGGCAACAACCTGCTGACGTTCGAGGAATGGGCCGTGGCGACGGTCACCAAGTTCGATGGCGCCGATGCGAATCAGGATCAGGCGCTGACACCGGAGGAATTCCGCAAGACGGCGCCGCCTCCGGCCAAGGCGAAGCCCGGGCCGAAGTGCAGCTGCAAGCCGAAATGACGCCGTAGAGAGGGATCTGCGACGAGTAGGCTGGACCCGCGAGGATCAGGCGGGGGCCAGCGCGTCCAGCCAGGGGGCGATTTCCAGCTTTGCGCGCTCGGTATAGGCTTCCTTGCGCTGCTTTTTCTTCACGTCGTGAAGCGGCGGGAACAGCCCGAAATTGACGTTCATCGGCTGATAGCTCTCCGCTTCGGCGTCGCCGGTGATGTGCGAGAGCAATGCACCCAGCGCGGTGGTGCGCGGCGGGGCCTGCCACTCGCGACCGGCGAGCTGCGTCGCCGTCATGAGGCCAGCCATCAGGCCAACGGCCGCACTTTCGACATAGCCCTCGCAACCGGTGATCTGCCCGGCAAAGCGGACATGCGGCGCGGTCTTGAGCCGAAGCTGGCGGTCAAGAAGGATCGGCGAATTGATGAAAGTGTTGCGGTGCAAGCCGCCCAGACGCGCGAACTCTGCGTTTTCGAGGCCGGGAATGGTGCGGAACAGGCGCACCTGCTCGGCGTGCTTGAGCTTGGTCTGGAAGCCGACCATGTTCCAGATCGTACCCAGCTTGTTGTCCTGGCGAAGCTGGACGACGGCATAGGGCCAGCGGCCGTTGGGGTACTCAGGCGTCGCCCAGTGCGGGTTGTCGAGACCGACCGGCTTCATCGGCCCGAAGCGCAGCGTCTCCACACCGCGTTCGGCCATGACCTCGATCGGCATGCAGCCGTCGAAATAGGGCGTGTCCGCTTCCCATTCCTTGAAAGCGGTCTTTTCGCCTTCGACCAGTCCCCGGTGGAAAGCCAGGTACTGGTCCTTGTCCATCGGGCAGTTGATGTAGTCCTTGGTCTCACCCTTGTCCCAGCGCGAGGCCATCCAGCACACGTCCATGTCGATGCTTTCGCGGTAGACGATGGGGGCGATGGCGTCGAAAAACGCGAGACTGTCGGCACCGGTCGCGCGGCCGATGCTGCCTGCGAGCGATTCGGCCGTCAACGGGCCGGTGGCGACGATGGTCGTGCCGGTATCGGGCAGGGTATCGACGCGCTCGCGGACGATCTCGACATTGGGCAGCGCCGCAAGACGCGCCTCCACTTCGGCCGAGAACAAGTCGCGGTCCACCGCGAGCGCGGTGCCGGCGGGAACTTGCGCCTTGGCCGCTGCCGACATGATCAGCGAATCGCAGCGGCGCATTTCGTGGTGCAGCAGGCCGACCGCGTTCTTTTCGTCGTCGTCCGAGCGGAAGGAGTTGGAGCAGACCAGTTCGGCAAGACCGTCGCCCTGGTGGGCCGGGCTGCGCTCGCCGGTGCCGCGCATTTCGGAAAGGCGCACGCGAAAACCGCGGCGCCCGAGCTGCCAGGCGGCTTCGCTTCCGGCGAGGCCGCCGCCGATGATGTGGACGTCTTGTGTCATGGCGCCAGCGCCTAGACCTTTGCGCGGCATCAGGGAAGGGCGCAAGGACAGGGTATGGCAATCAACCGGCGTGCCGGTGCAGCCCCGCTGGTTCAGCGGTGCCGAAAGCTCAGCCGCCCGGAAGGATCAGCTTGCCGGCGGCATCCCGTTCGGCGGGACCATGGGCGATCACGGCGGAAAGCGGCAGGTCGGCGTAGATGTGCGGGAACAGCGCGCCGCCGCGCGAAACTTCCCACTTCACCGCATCGCCCAAGACGGTGAGATCAACCGCGGCGATGCCGAGTCCGGACTGTCCGGCGAAGTGCTTGTCCAGCGTTTCTTGCGCCTGCTCGGCCGTGGACATGTGGATATAGCCGTCGGCAAGATCGATCGGGGCGCCGGTGAAGGTGCCGTCGGAGAGCAGCCGATCGAGCTGCTCTCCGGTCAGGATCTTGTAGGCGACCGTCTCCGTCACGCTTCCGTGTCCGGGGTGTCGGTATCGGGCAGGTCGCCTTCCGGCGATCCGGTTTCAGGCGCCTGGCCCGTGACGGGTGCATCACCCTCGATGGCCGCATCGACAGTGCTTTCGACGATGTCTTCCTCGGCCGGTTCGTCAAGGCGCACGGCGCTGACGACGTGCTCGTTGTTCGACACGTTGAACAGGCGCACGCCTGCCGAACCGCGGCCAATCACTCGCAGCGATTCGAGCGGCAGGCGGATCAGCTTGGCCTGGTCAGTGACGAGCATGAGCTGGTCGGCGCGGCTAGCCGGGAAGCTGGCGACGACCGGGCCGTTGCGCTCGATATTGTCGATATTGGTGATGCCCTGGCCGCCGCGGCCGGTGCGGCGATACTCGTAGGCCGAAGACATCTTGCCGTAACCGTTGGCGCAGACGGTCAGGATGAACTGCTCCTTTTCGACCAGATAGGCCAGGCGTTCGCCGTCGAGCGTGCTCTCACCGTCGCGCTCGCCCTTCCAGGGCGCGAAGCGGAGATAGGCCTCGCGCTCGTCCTGGTCCTGCACGCCGACGCGGTGCAGGATCGACAGCGAGATGACTTCGTCGCCTTCCTTCAGCGTCATGGCCTTGACGCCGGTGGAGGTGCGGCTCGCGAATTCGCGGACCAGATCGCCGGCGAAGCGGATGGCCTTGCCCTGGCGGCTCGCCAGCAGGACGTCGTCCGAATGGTTGAGCAGAGCCACGCCGATCAGGCGATCGTCGCTGTCGTCGTCGAACTTCATCGCGAACTTGCCGTTCGACGGGATGTTCGCGAAAGAGTCCATGGCGTTGCGGCGCACGTTGCCCTTGGCGGTCGCGAAGACCACCGAGAGCTTGCTCCACTCCTTCTCGTCCTCCGGCAGGGGGAGCACGGTCTGGATCGTCTCGTCCTTGTCCAGCGAGGGCAGGAGGTTGACGATGGGGCGGCCGCGCGTGGTCGGGCCGCCTTCCGGCAGCTTGTAGACCTTGAGGCGATAGACCTTGCCGGCGGTGGAGAAGAACAGCACCGGGTTGTGCGTGGACGTGACGAACATCGTGGTCACGACGTCCTCGTCCTTCGTCGCCATGCCGGCGCGGCCCTTGCCGCCGCGCGCCTGGGCGCGGAAGGTCGAGAGCGGGGTACGCTTGATGTAACCGTCCATGGTGACGGTCACGACCATTTCCTCGCGCTCGATCAGGTCCTCGTCCTCGATGCCGTCAGCGGCACCGGTGATCTGGGATACGCGCGGGGTGGCGTAAAGCTCGCGCACGGCGACCAGCTCTTCGCGCATGACGGCGTAGAGCTTGACCCGGTCGGCCAGGATCGAGAGATATTCCTCGATCGCGGCGGCCAGTTCCTTCAGTTCGTCGCCGATCTCGTCGCGGCCCAGCGCCGTCAGGCGGTGCAGGCGCAGATCGAGGATCGCTTTCACCTGAACCTCGGAGAGGCGATACGATCCGCCGTCCTGCTCGGCATTCGGCTCGATAGCCTCGACCAGACGGATATACGGCGCAATGTCCCCGATCGGCCATTCCTTGGCCATCAGGCGCGCGCGTGCCGTTGCCGGGTTCGGGGCGCTGCGGATCATGACCACGACTTCGTCGAGGTTGGACACCGCAACGACCAGGCCGAGCAAGATGTGCGCCCGGTCGCGCGCCTTGTTCAGTTCGAACTTGGTGCGGCGGGTGATGACTTCTTCGCGGAACTGGATGAAGGCCTGGAGGAAGCCGCGAAGGTTGAAGACTTCGGGGCGGCCGCCGTGGATCGCCAGCATGTTGGCGGCGAAGTTCGACTGGGCCGGGGTATTGCGCCAGATCTGGTTGAGCACGACCTCAGGCGTGGCATCGCGCTTCAAATCGACGACGACGCGCACGCCTTCGCGGTTGGATTCGTCGCGGATGTCCGAGATGCCCTCGATCCGCTTTTCCTTGGCGGCTTCGGCGATCTTCTCGACGAGGTTCGACTTGCCGACCTGGTAGGGGATCGAGGTGAGGACGATCGAACGGCGGTCGCCGCGGCCTTCCTCGATCTCGTGGCGGCAGCGCATGATGATCGAGCCGCGGCCCGTCAGATAGGCGTTGCGCGCGCCGCCCTGGCCAAGGATCAGCGGGCCGGTGGGGAAGTCGGGCGCCGGGATGATCTGGATCAGGTCCTCGACCGTGATCGCCGGATTTTCGATCATCGCCAGGCAGCCGTCGATCACTTCGCCCAGATTATGCGGCGGAATGTTCGTGGCCATGCCGACGGCGATACCGCCGGCGCCATTGACGAGGAGGTTCGGGAAGCGCGCCGGAAGCACGGTCGGCTCGCTTTCGGAGCCGTCATAGTTGTCGGCGAAATCGACGGTGTTCTTGTCGATGTCCGACAGAAGCTCGTTCGCCACTTTGTCCAGGCGCGCTTCGGTGTAACGCATGGCGGCCGGCGGATCGGGATCCATCGAGCCGAAGTTGCCCTGGCCGTCGATCAGCGGCAGGCGCATCGACCACGGCTGCGTCAGACGGGCCAGTGCATCGTAGATCGCGCTGTCGCCATGGGGGTGATACTTACCCATGACGTCGCCGACGATACGACTGGACTTGCGGTAGGGACGACCGGCAACGTAGCCCGCTTCCTGGCAGGCATAGAGAATACGGCGGTGAACCGGCTTCAGGCCGTCGCGCACGTCGGGCAGGGCGCGGCTCACGATCACGCTCATCGCGTAATCGAGATAGCTCGTCTTCATCTCATCGACGATGTCGATGCGGGTATATTCGCCTTCGGGACCGAGGTGTTCGGGGCCGTTGATGTCGGTGTCGTCGCTCACGCGCTGGATCGTTCGTTGCTGCGGGACAAAGGGTGATGGATCGCCCTAGGGCATGCGCTGGGCGAAAGCCACATGAACAGGAGGGGGCGTTCCATCCTCCGTGCTTTTTTCCACACTTATGGGCCGAAGGGAGTGGCGAGCCCGGACCGACGTCCGGCGGGAACCCCCGAGGCTGCGGCGAATTGCATTCAAACAGCGTTAAGTGGCGGCGTTCTAATTGCGCCTCTAGGTTGCCAAGCGGTCAATTCGCCGCCACACCGGCACCACCGATTTCAGGAGATTTCGCCGTCCGGCGTGTCTTCGATTTGTCTTGATGAGGAGTTGGCCTGAATGGCTCGCAAGTTCCTGATTTCCCGTATTGCCCTGGCCGTAGCCATGACCGGCGGAATGGCCATCGCGGCAGCACCGACAACGGTTGCCGCCAAGGAGAAGGAGAAGGCGCCCGCCAAGGCTACTTTCTCCAAGGAATATGCGGCGGTTGCCGCACCGGTCGACAAGGCGATCGCGGATTCCAAGGCGAATGCCGCGGTGACGGCCGCCTCGCAGAAGGCCCAGGCCGCCAAGACCGATGCTGAAAAGGCTGCGGCCCGCGCCGAAGTCGACGCCGCCATGGGCGGCGTTCTGGCCCAGCTCCAGACGGCCGAGGCACAGGCCACGCAGCCGTTCGACAAGCTGAAGCAGGGCGAAATGACCCGCAACGTCGGCGTTCTGATGAACGACCCGGCGATGCAGAACAAGGGCCTCGTCATGATGCTCGACAGCGGCCAGACCAGCCCTGAATCGCTGGGTCAGGTCCAGTATCTGGCCGGCGTCACCGCTTATCAGAGCGGTCAGTACGATGTGGCTGCACGTTATCTGCAGCAGTCGTTCGACGGCGGCTACCGCGATACGCAGAACATGATCCAGCCGCTGCTGGCGGACTCCTACAAGCGTTCGAACAACCCGCAGGCGGCGCTGGCGATGGTCCAGAAGGAGCTGGAAGCGGCCAAGGCGAACGGCACCAAGCCGAGCGAAACCTCGATCCGCAGCGCGCTTCAGGCCTCCTACGATGCCAAGCAGCTTGCACCGTCGACCGAATATGCGGCGATGCTGGCACAGTATTACCCGAGCCCGGCTTCGTGGAACATCGCGATTTCGATCGTGCGCCAGCTGGCCTCGCTCCAGAACGCCGAGAACCTCGATCTCATGCGCCTGATGAACGTCACCGGCGCGATGAAGGACAAGCGCGACTATCTGGAATATCTCCAGAATGTCGATCCGCGCGCCTTCCCGGGTGAAGCCGTCAAGATCATGGATCAGGGTCTGGCCAAGAGCCTGCTGACCCAGGCCGAAGTCGGCCAGGACCGCGCCAACAGCGCTGGCCGTGTCGCTGCGGACAAGGCCTCGCTGCCTGCCACCGAGCGTGACGCCATGAAGCCGGGCGCAACCGCAGCCCAAGTGACGGGCGCTGCCGACGTGTTCCTCAGCTATGACGAATACGCGAAGGCCGAGACGCTCTACAAGGCGGCCCTGGGCAAGTCCGGCGTCGATGCCAACAAGGCCAATCTGCGCCTTGGCATGGCGCAGGCCATGCAGGGCAAGGCGGCCGACGCGCAGGCTACCCTGGCCAAGGTCAGCGGCACGCGCGGCCCAGTGGCCAAGCTGTGGTCGGCCTACGCCGCTTCGAAGGGCACGCCGGCTTCGTAAGCCGCTGCCTCAGGCACAAAAAAGGAAAGGGCGGCGGGGAAACCCGTCGCCCTTTCCTTTTTGGCTTTGCGATTTCGCGTTTACGTGACCGGCGCGAAGTCTCCGCTCGCGTCGTCCATCATGTGCAGCTCTCCGTCCGAAATCGCGAAGAAAGCGCCGCGCAGCTTGAGTTCCCCGGCCTTCACCTTGTGGCGGACGCAAGGGAAGGTCATCAGGTTTTCGAGGCTGACCCGGACGGCCGCCTGCTCCATCTGACGCTCCGCGGGACGGCCGCTGGTGCCGAATTCGGCTGCGACCGGGCCGCGCGCCTCGTCCAGCATCGAGATCCAGTCGGCGATGAAGCCGCCCTGGCCGGGCTCGGTGCCGTGAAGTTCCTGAGTCAGCGCCGCCTTGCAGCCGCCGCACATGCCGTGGCCCATGACCACGATTTCCTTCACCTTCAGGACCTGTACCGCGAATTCCAGCGCGGCAGAAACGCCGTGGTGACCGGGCGTGGTCTCGAAGGGCGGAACGAGCGCGGCGACATTGCGGACGACGAAGATCTCGCCGGGATCGACGTCGAAGATCTGCGAGGGATCGACGCGGCTGTCCGAGCAGGCGACGATCATGACTTCGGGCTGTTGCCCTTCGCTCAGGCGTGCCCATCGCTCGCGATTGGGGCTCCACCCGCTACTGCGAAAGCGGTGGTACCCTTCTAGCAGGGTATCGAGGACGCGTTGTTGGTCGTTCGGGGCGCTGGAATCGGTCATGGGATGCCTCCATTGAAACGCACGCAATCCATAGAGCGGATATTCGCACTGGCAAGCTGGCAAGCTTGCGACTATCTGGACGGCATGAACGATCTTTCCTCCGTGCCAAGCCCTGAGCAGAAGCCCGAACGTCAACGCAAGCCCGACTGGATCCGCGTGAAAGCGCCGACCAGCAAGGGATATGGCGAGACGCGCCAGTTGATGCGGGATCTCAAGCTCAATACGGTCTGCGAGGAAGCGGCCTGCCCGAACATTGGCGAATGCTGGACCAAGAAGCACGCCACGGTGATGATTCTGGGCGACACCTGCACGCGCGCCTGTGCCTTCTGCAACGTGAAGACCGGCATGCCCGGCCGCGTCGATCCTTCCGAGCCCGAGCATGTCGCCGAACTGGCGCTGAAGACGGGCCTCGAACACATCGTCATCACCTCGGTTGACCGCGACGACCTGCCGGACGGCGGCGCGAACCAGTTCGTCAAGGTGATCCAGGCGCTGCGCGCTGCAACGCCTTCCACCACGATCGAGATCCTGACCCCGGACTTCCGCGGCAAGATGCGCCGCGCGATCGAGGCGATCGTCGCCGCCGGTCCCGACGTCTACAATCACAACCTCGAAACGGTGCCCCGGCTCTATCCGACGATCCGTCCCGGCGCGCGCTACTACGCTTCGCTGCGCCTGCTGGAGGAAGTGAAGGCCCACGATCCGAAGATCTTCACCAAGTCCGGCGTCATGCTCGGCCTGGGTGAGGAACGCCTGGAAGTGCACCAGGTCATGGACGACATGCGCTGCGCCGATATCGACTTCCTGACGATGGGCCAGTACCTGCGGCCGACGCCGAAGCATGCCGAAGTGAAGGAATTCGTCACGCCCAAGGCCTTCGACGCCTATGGCGCCATCGCCCGTGCGAAGGGCTTCCTGCAAGTGGCGTCCTCGCCGCTGACGCGATCGAGCTACCATGCCGGCAAGGACTTCGCCGAGATGCGTGCTACCCGCGAGGCGCAGCTTGCCAAGGCCGCGCTGGCAAAGACCCCGCGCTGAGCCGGAAGACGTAGCAGTGCCCGGAATTCACGAGACGCAGCGCCTTCCCTATAGCGCAGAGCAGATGTTCGACCTTGTGGCCGATGTCGGTCGCTATCAGGAGTTCCTTCCCTGGGTGGTCGCCACCCGGGTGAAGTCCGACGATGGCACGGAAATGGTCGCAGACATGCTCGTCGGCTTCAAGGCCCTGCGCGAGAAGTTCACCTCGCGCGTCGAGAAAGTCCATCCGCGCGAGATCAAGGTCCATTACGTCGACGGTCCGATGAAGGACCTTCACAACCACTGGATCTTCCATCCGGTGGATTCGCATAGCTGCGACATCGAATTCGACGTGCGCTTCAGCTTCCGCAACGCCCTGTTCGAAAAGCTGGCCGGCCAGTATTTCGACAAGGCCTTCCGCAAGATGGTGGCCGCCTTCGAAACCCGCGCGCACGAGCTATACGGCGAGCCGGTCTGACTTGAAAACGCCGTCCCGGATCCAGTCCGGGACGATGTGCCTGGCTCAGTCCGCGTAAGCCGGCAGCTCGGTACCCGGCAGCAGCAATTCCAGCGCGACTACCGCCGCGTGATGGCGGATTTCCGCGCGGTTGGCGCCTTCGATCAGCTTCTGCTCGGCATGAACTTCCTCTTCGCCGCGATGGGCGCGGGCGAAGACCACGGTGCCGACCGGCTTGAGTTCGCTGCCGCCATCCGGACCGGCAATGCCGCTGATCGCCACGGCCACATCGGCATGGCTATGCGTAATCGCGCCTTGCGCCATCGCCCATGCCGTCGCCGGCGATACGGCGCCGAGCGTATCGATGATGTCCGAGGGAACCCCCAGCATCTCCTGCTTCGATTCGTTCGAATATGTCACGAAGCCGCGATCGAGCACGGCCGAAGAGCCGGCCACTTCGGTCAGGGCGGCGCAAACGAGGCCGCCGGTGCAGCTCTCGGCCACGGACACCTTGCGTCCGATCGCCTTGTTTTCGGCAATGACGCGCTCCGCCAGGTCGTAAAGATCCTGCGGGAATAGGATGTTGCGAGACATGTCAGTCCTTGCAGAGAGTGAAGCCGCCGAGCTTCGCCTTCCCGGGCGCGACTTCATCGGCCTTGGAAGTGACTTCGATCAGCAGGGCGATCAGGCTGGCGGTATTCTCGGGCGGGAGAGGGGAAAGCAGGTCCAGCGCAAGGTCGACCTTGTCACAGGATTTCAGCGGAAGTTCCTGGGAAACAAGGCCTTCCACCGTGATGTCGACAAGCGGCCGCAGCGATTCGTCGGGCAGATTGCGCGCGAACTGGCCGACTTGCGCGTCCTTGCCTTCGCCCAGCTTGAGGAAGGCCGCCTTGGCTTCCGGCCAGTAGCGGGCCTTCTGCGCCGCGTAACGGGTGACGAGTTCGGCGCCGTGGCTGCGCAGGAAGGAATCGCTCGGAAGCACCTGGGCGCAACGCTTGCTGGTGCCGGAAATGACCTGGGGCAGGGCATAGCCGAACAGCGAGCGCGCCTCGGCCTTGGTCAGGCACGACTGCTGAGCGCTGGCCACACCGGGCGCGATCGCCAGCGCGGAGAGCAAGGCGAGCGTGCAGGTCTTGCGAAGAGTGGACATCGTCGGCTCCTTAAATCCGTACCAGGCTGACGACGGCCTGGCAGGCGATTCCTTCTGCCCTACCCGTAAAACCCAGCTTTTCGGTGGTTGTTGCCTTCACGCTGATCAACCCGGGGTGAACGACGAGAATTTCCGCGAGCCGCGCGCGCATGGCTTCGCGGTGAGGGCCTATCTTCGGCGCCTCGCAGATGATGGTGACGTCGGCATTGCCCAGCGCATAACCGGCTTCGGCGATGAGCTTTCCAGCGTGGGCAAGGAAGCGATCCGAAGCCGCGCCTTTCCACTGCGGATCGCTGGGCGGGAAGTGCTGGCCGATGTCGCCCTTGCCCACGGCGCCGAGCATGGCGTCGACCAGGGCATGGATGGCCACGTCGGCGTCGGAATGACCGGACAGGCCATGGGTATGAGCGATCTTCACGCCGCAGAGCCAGAGTTCCTCACCTTCCTCCAGGCGGTGAACGTCATAACCCGTGCCCACGCGGATAGGCGGGGCGGCTGCGGCGAAGTCCGAGGAATAAGTCAGCTTGTGCAAGGCTTCGTCTCCTTCGACGAGCGCGATTTCCATGCCGGAAGCCTGGGCGACCTGGGCATCGTCTCCGGCATTGGTAGGGCCGTCCCAGGCGCGGTGCGCACCGAGAATTCGGTCGAAACGGAAGGCCTGCGGGGTCTGGACCCGGCGCAAGTCTTCCCGCCGCGCCGGAGCGCCCATGACTTCGCCGTCTCCGGACGTTTCGGCATGGGCGAGGCTGTCGGCCACCGGCAGCACCGGAATAGCGCCCTCGTGATCGTCCAGGGCAGCCAGCAACCGGCCGATCACGGCGGCGGGAAGCAGGGGCCTTGCGGCATCATGTATGAGGACGAAATCGGGATCGCCGCCCACGAGCACTTCGAGCCCCAGCCTCACTGACTCCTGGCGTGTTTCGCCGCCGTTGGTGAACAGTATGCCCTCGATCCCCGAGAGCGCTTCCGCCGCCAGGGTTTCCGCGCCTTGCGGGATCACCACGAGAATCGGTTTCACGCCGGCGCTGGCGAGGGCTTCCACCGAATGACGGATCACCGGCTTGCCGCGCCAGGGCGCGAATTGCTTGGGGAGCGGCTGCCCGGCGCGCAGTCCCTGGCCCGCCGCCACGACGACGGCGGCAACGGTCGAGACAGGCACCGGCGTGGCGGTGCTGGGATGTTCGGCGGGACGCTGGGGCGTTTCTGACAGGTCTTGCGACATTGTCGTTGCCGGTAATCGCTTGCCGAGGCGAGGGCAATCCACTATGCGCTGCCTGTTTTTTAGGCACATCTCGTTTTTCAGGCAATTACCGGTTCACGCAATGAAGACTCTGCCCACTCCTCCGGCTGTCACGCCGATCCAGGTCGGTCCCGTCACGGTCGACTGCCCGGTCGTGCTCGCGCCGATGACCGGCGTGTCCGACCTGCCGTTCCGCAAGATGGTGCGCAAGTTCGGCTCGGGCCTGAACGTCACGGAGATGATCGCCAGCCCCGCCGCCATCCGCGAGACCCGCGTTTCGCTGCAGAAGGCGATGTGGGACCAGATCGAGGATCCGGTGTCCATGCAGCTCGTCGGCTGCGAACCGGAGCAGATGGCGGAGGCGGCCAAGCTGGTCGAGGATCGCGGCGCCGCGATCATCGACATCAACATGGGCTGTCCGGTCCGCAAGGTCGTCAACGGTGACGCCGGTTCGGCGCTGATGCGCGACGTTCCCTTGGCGACGCGCCTGATCGAAGCGACCGTCAAGGCCGTGAAGGTGCCCGTCACCGTGAAGATGCGCATGGGCTGGTGCCATGACAGTCTCAACGCGCCGGAACTCGCCCGAATCGCCGAGGACCTCGGCGCGAAGATGATCACCGTCCACGGCCGCACCCGGAACCAGATGTACAAGGGCTCGGCCGACTGGCGCTTCGTGCGCGGCGTGAAGGAGGCTGTCTCCATTCCCGTGATCGTCAACGGCGACATCTGCGGCATCGACGATGCCGCCGCTGCGCTGGAGCAGTCCGGTGCCGATGGCCTGATGATCGGCCGCGGCGCTTACGGAAAGCCCTGGATCCTCGCGCAGGTCATGCAGTGGTGGCGCGGCAACGGCCTGATGCAGGAACCCGATTTCGGCCAGCAGTACGAGATCATCCGCGAACACTATGAGGACATGCTCTCGCACTACGGCCGCGAAACCGGCGTGAAGATGGCGCGCAAGCATCTGGGCTGGTACGTCAAGGGCATCAAGGGTTCGGCCGAGTTCCGCAATCGCGTCAACTTCGTCGATGATCCTGACGAAGTCCTGCGTTCGCTCGCCGAGTTCTACGCGCCGTTCCGCGGGATGTCGGGCTGTGAAGCAGCCAGCCCTGATGGCGAGACCGGCACCGCATCGGCAGACCGTCAGGCTGCATGAACTTTACGCCGCACACGGCCCTGCATACGACTTTGCCCGCGGCGTCCCGGCTCGTTGCCAGCCTGCCGCAAGCGGTTGTCCTGCTGGAGCCGGGGCTGCGGATCGCGTCCCTCAATCCGGCTGCTGAGCAGTTCTTCGGCCAGTCCCTGCGGCTGCTGGTGGGTACGCCGCTGCAGGAAATGCTGACGTTTTCCGACCAGCTTCTGCTGGAGCGCCTGGACGATTACGAAACCCCGGTTTCGGCGCGCGAAGTGGTGGTCACGCTCAAGGGCAAGGGCGCGCGCCGCATCGACGTGAACGTCGCGCCGATCGCGGACACGCCGGGCTGGCAGGTGCTGACCATCCACGACAACACGGCAACCGAGGCGCTGGGAGACGATTCCGGCGGCCCCGACAATGCGGTGCTGCGCGGGCCGGAGATCATGGCCCACGAGATCAAGAACCCGCTGGCCGGCATTCGCGGCGCCGCGCAGCTTCTCGCCCGCAAGGTCGAGGACAAGGACCGCGCGCTGACCGATCTCATCACTCTTGAGGTCGACCGGATCGCCAACCTGATCGACCGGATGCAGAAGCTCAGCCGCCGCACCGCGCCGCCGGTAGAGCCGTGCAACCTGCACGAATCGGCGCGCCGCGCGCTCGACGTGCTGTCCGCGGCCAATGGTGCGGCGCCCGAGCGGGTCAAGCTGGTGGAAGAGTTCGATCCTTCGCTGCCCGCCGTGCTCGGCAGCCCGGACGCCCTGGTGCAGGTGATCATCAACTTGCTCGCCAATGCTTCGGAAGCCTGCGGGAACGAGGAAAACCCCCGCGTCACGATCCGCACCCGCTTCGCCAGCGGTCTCCAGCTCCATACCAGCGACTCTGGGGAGCCCGTGCGCCTTCCGGTGGAACTGCGTGTCACGGACAATGGCCCGGGTGTCGATCCGGCCATGCGCGATCATATTTTCGAGCCGTTCGTCACCACCAAGAAGTCCGGGCAGGGCCTTGGCCTGCCGCTCGTGCGCAAGCTGGTGCGCGACATGAACGGCCGCATCACGCACGAGCGCGACGAGGAGGGCGGCCTCACGCACTTCCGCGTGCATCTGCCGCTGGCGCGCGAAACTCGCAGCCGATCAAACAGAAGGAGACCGGCAGCGTGAGCGTGCTGCTCGTCGAGGACGACCTTTCGATCGCCATCGTCATCACCGCAGCGCTGGAGGCGGAAGGCTTCTGCGTGGTCCATTGCCAGTCGATCGCCGAGCGTGACCGGCTGCTGGAGGAGGGGCCTTATCAGGCGCTCGTCACGGACGTGATGCTGCCCGACGGCGACGGCATCGAGACGATCGACCGGGTTCGCGCCCTGCATCCGGCGCTGCCGATCGTCATCGTCTCGGCGCAGAACACCCTCGATACGGCCGTGCGCGCCACCGATACCGGGGCCTTCGAGTACTTCCCCAAGCCTTTCGACATCGACGAACTCGCCCGCACCGTCCGCCAGGCGGCGGGAGCGGGGCAGGGAACCGCGGTGGAAGGCGAGGAACCGCTGGGCGACGGCCTGCCGCTGGTGGGCCGCAGCACGGCGATGCAGACGGTCTTCCGCATGATTACGCGCGTGCTGCGCAACGATCTGACCGTGCTGATCCTCGGCGAATCCGGGACCGGCAAGGAGCTTGTCGCCGAAGCGGTGCACAACCTCGGGCATCGCCAGGCCGGCCCCTTCATTGCCGTGAACACAGCCGCGATTCCCGCCGAACTCATCGAGAGCGAACTGTTCGGCCACGAGAAGGGCGCCTTCACCGGCGCCGTCGCCCGGCACGTCGGCAAGTTCGAGCAGGCCGCCGGGGGCACGCTGTTCCTTGACGAAATCGGCGACATGCCGATGCAGGCCCAGACGCGGCTGTTGCGGGCGCTCCAGTCCGGCACGGTGCGCCGGGTGGGCGGACGGGAAGAAATCCGGCTCGATGTCCGCATTATCGCCGCGACCAACAAGGACCTCGAACCGGAGATCGCGGCAGGGCGATTCCGCGAGGATCTCTATTACCGCCTCAACGTGGTCCCCATCCTCATGCCGCCGCTGCGCGACCGCCGCGACGACATCGACGTTCTGGCTCGCCATTTCCTCCAGCATGCCGCGAACGAGGGACTGCCTCGCCGCCAGTTGACGAGCGAGGCGGCGGAATTGCTCAGCCGTCAGCCCTGGCGGGGCAACGTGCGTGAGCTGAAGAACTTCATCTACCGCCTGGCCCTGCTGGCGCGCGAGGATGCCATCGATCCGGAAAGCATCCAGTCCCTGCTGGCCGCGGAGACTCCGGCCGTGCCCGAGGAGGACAGCGGCGACATCGCGCAGGCCGTCACCCGCTGGCTGGCTCTGGAGAAACCCGCCAACGGCACGATCTACCAGGCCGCCGCCGCAGCCTTCGAAAGGCCTCTGTTTGCCGAAGTGCTCAAGGAAACCGGGGGAAACCAGCTGCGCGCGGCGCAGGCCCTCGGGATCAATCGCAACACTTTGCGTAAGCGCCTCAGTGAGTTGGCTCTCGATCCCGAGGAATTCGTTCGTCGCTCATGATACGACCTTGATGGATTTGCCCTTGCAAAGCAGCAACACCGGCGTTGTAACGGTGCAACGATGAACGAGACCCTGGTCCACAAACGCGCCTGGCCGCGCTGGTGGCGGCGCATGCAGGTTGCTGCCCGCCGCGCGAATTTCTTCGCGATCATGGAAGTGCTCTCGATCGCCTCCTTCCTGATCATGACCGCGACAACCTGGATCGCGCTCAATTTTCGGGACAAGGGGCAACTGCTGCCCTCCAACCTCACGGCCACTCTGCTGGTGGGGACGCTCGTCCCGGCCATGGCGATCCTCGTGCTGCTGGGGCGCCGCATTGCGCTGCGCCGCGCTGCCGAGAGCATCGGCGGAACCGGGCAGATGCACGTCCGCCTGGTGTTCATCTTCTCGCTGATCGCCGCCGTACCCACGCTGCTGGTCGTGATCTTCGCCTCCTGGCAGTTCCAGTCCGGCGTCGAGTTCTGGTTTTCCGATTCCTCGCGCGGCTTGCTGGAGAACGCCAACAAGCTGGCGCGCGGCTATTACGAGCAGACCCAGCGCGACGTCGGGAACGAGACGGCGGCGATGGCCTACGATTCCCGGAAGGTCCTGAGCGAATACCCGGTCGTCAGCGACTTTTTCCAGCGCTTCTTCGCTGGTCAGGTTTACAAGCGCAATCTCTCGGTTGCCGCGATCATCCAGGTTGCCGAAGACGGCAGCCAGCGCACCCCGATCATCGTCGATCCCGAAGGAAAGACCGAGGACAAACGGATCACGCCGGAAACGCAGGAACGGTTGAGCCGCGGCGAGCAACTCGTCGTCGCCTCGAACAACGACCGCGTCGTGGCGGTGGTGCCGATCGACAGGGAAGCGGGGGTCTATCTCTACGCGGCGCGAAGCTCGGAACTGCTGGCGCTCAGCCAGGGGCAGCGGGCCGAGAATGCCGAGAACATCGTGCGCGCCTACGAAGTTCTGACCAACCGTGCGCGGGTGCTGCAGCTGCGCTTCAACGTCGCCCTTTTCGTGGTGTCACTGGCGCTTGTCGGCCTGGCGGTCTGGTTCGCGCTGCGTTTCGCGGATCGGCAGGTCAAGCCGCTCTACGAGCTGGTCGATGCGGCGAGACGGGTGGGCAGCGGCAACTTCGCGCTCCGCATCGAGGGACGCACCGGCGCCGATGAGATCGGCCTGCTCAACCGCGCCTTCAATCGGATGACGGCGCAGATCGAAAAGCAGACCCAGGCGCTGCTTGGCGCCAACCGCCAGCTTCACGAGCGCCGCGTCTTCATCGAGGCCGTGCTGGAATCGGTGACCTCCGGCATCATCTCGCTCGATCCCGATGGACGGATCCTGCTGATGAACAGCACGGCCCAGAAGCTGCTGACCGCAAGGGCGGAACTGCCCGAGGACATGCCGCTGGCCGAACTGGCGCCGCAGATAGCAGCCCTGATCGAGCAGGGCAGCTCCGGCGGGATCGTCCAGTACAACCGCAACGGCGACCTACTGACGTTCGCCGTGAAGGTCAGTCGCGACGCCACCGGCTATGTCATCACGTTCGAGGACATTACCCGCCAGCTCTTGGACCAGCGCACGGCGGCCTGGTCCGACGTCGCCCGTCGCATCGCGCACGAGATCAAGAACCCGCTCACTCCGATCCAGCTCGCCACCGAACGCCTGAGCCGTCGCTATCGCAAGCAGATCGTCGACAATCCGGAACTGTTCGAGGACCTGACCCGCACGATCATTCGCCAGGTCGGCGAACTGCGCAAGATGGTGGACGAGTTCTCCTCCTTCGCGCGGCTGCCCAAGCCCGTGTTCCGCTCGGAAGATCCGGTGGCACTGACCCGGCAGGCCCTGTTCCTTCAGGAAGTGGCCCGGCCGGACATCGATTTCAGCTTCACCAGCGATCCCGGCGTCGGGGCCATCGATTGCGACCGGCACCAGTTCGGCCAGGCCATGACCAATGTCTTGAAGAACGCGGTCGAGGCGATCGAGGCCAAGGCCAAGGAGGCTGACGGCGACTACCGCGGTGCGATCGGCGTGGCCGTGGAAGCCCTGCCGGAGGCCATCATGGTGCGCATTGCCGACAACGGCATCGGCCTTTCGCAGGACCGCGAACGCATCATCGAACCTTACGTGACCACGCGCGAGAAGGGCACTGGCCTCGGCCTCGCCATCGTCAACAAGATCATCGAGGAACACGGCGGCGAAATGCTGTTCCTGCCCACACCGGGCGGCGGCACCACCGTCACCATGCGCTTCGCCGTCGATCCTATCGCCACAGATCCGCTCCCGGGGCACCGCAAGCAGGAGGCCGCCGAATGATGCCGGCCTGTCGCAACCTGCTTTCCCCCATCATCCCCCTCACCAAGAAGACAATGCCATGGCTCTCGAAATCCTGATCGTCGACGACGAACGCGACATCCGTGAACTGGTCGCAGGCGTCCTGAGCGACGAAGGCTACGAATGCCGCACTGCTGGAGACAGCGAGGCGGCGCTTGCCGCCATCGATGCGCGGCGCCCTTCGCTGGTGCTGCTTGACGTGTGGCTCCACGGCAGTCCGATGGACGGTCTGGAAGTGCTGGACGCCATCAAGGCGCGCGAGCCGGAACTGCCGGTGATCATCTTCTCCGGCCATGGCAATATCGATACCGCGGTTGCCGCGATCAGCCGCGGCGCGGTGGACTTCATCGAAAAGCCCTTCGAAGCGGAGAAGCTGCTCCATCTGGTCGGCCGCGCGACGGAAACCGAGCGTCTGCGCCGCGAGAATGCCCAGCTTCGCCACGACTTTTCGATCGGAGAGGAATTCACCGGTTCCAGCGGCGCGATCAATCAGGTCCGCGCGACGCTCAAGCGTGTTGCCAACACCGGAAGCCGCCTGCTCATCACCGGCGCCGCCGGATCGGGCAAGGAAGTCGCAGCGCGGCTTCTCCACGCCTGGAGCCCGCGCGCCGGCAATGCCTTCGTCAGCGTCAATTCCGCCAGGATCACCCCCGAACGCTTCGAGCAGGAACTGTTCGGCGAGGAAGCCGACGGCGCCCTGATCCGTCCGGGCCTGCTGGAGACGGCCGACAGCGGCACGCTCTATTTCGACGAAGTGGCCGATATGCCGCTTTCGACCCAGGCCCGGATCCTGCGCGTCTTGACCGACCAGGCTTTCGTGCGCGTCGGCGGAACCCGGCAGATCCGCGTCGATGTGCGCGTGGTTTCCTCCACGTCGCGCGATCTCGAAAAGGAAATTGCCGAGCGGCGTTTCCGGGAAGACCTGTTCTACCGGCTCAACGTCGTCCCGGTGTCGATTCCGGCCCTGCGCGAACGGCGGGACGATATCCCGGCGCTGGTGGACCATTTCTTCGCACGCTACGCCAACGAGCAGGGCGTCTCGCCGCCCCAGGTCAGTGCCGAGGCCATGACCGCGCTCCAGGCCTACGAGTGGCCGGGCAATGTGCGCCAGCTTCGCAACGTCGTGGAGCGCACGGTGATCATGGCACCGCGTGAGAAGCTCGCCCGGATCGAGGCGGATATGCTGCCGCCGGAAATCTTCAACAGCCGCGGAAATGGCGATGCCGGCGTCTCGGTGATGATGAGCGCGCCCTTGCGCGAAGCGCGCGAGAGCTTCGAGCGGGAGTATCTGCGCGTCCAGATCCGCCGTTTCTCGGGCAACATCTCCAAGACGGCCTCCTTCATCGGCATGGAGCGCTCGGCCCTTCACCGAAAGCTCAAGCTGCTGGGCATGGCGGACCGGCGCGAAGGCGAGCATGATGGCGACGAGCTTTAGGAACGGCGGTTATCCGGGGTTTTCGCGAGGATAGCCTCGGGATTTTCCCGGATGCCTCAAGCCCTTTTTGCGAACCTGTCACAAGAGTGCTACATTTTCGGCGTTTACTGCACTGCAGCAACTGAGTAGATTCCGATTCGAGAACGGCTTCGGGAGTTCCGAAGCCAGATCGCGGACCGCAAAGCGGCCGCCAAAAAAAAGGAGAAATGATATGGCCGGCCGTACGCTGACCGCTCGTCCGCGACCCACGCCGCCCCCCGCGGCCGAAACCGAAGCCGACCCCGCCACGGAAACCGTGGCACCGCCTCCCGTTTCCGCTGGGACTTCGGCAGGGAAGGGGCAGAACCTTCAGGACCAGTTCCTCAACCTCCTGCGCAAGAACAAGACCCCCGTGACCATGTTCCTGGTCAAGGGCGTGAAGCTGCAGGGCATTGTTACCTGGTTCGACAATTTCTCCATTCTTCTGCGCCGCGACGGCCAGTCGCAGCTCGTCTACAAGCACGCGATCTCGACGATCATGCCGTCGACCCCGGTCGATGCGCGCCAGTTCTCCAGCGGCGCGGACAATGGCAAGAAGACGCGTGTCCTTCAGGACGTGTTTCTTTCCAGCATCCGCAACGCCGGCGTTCAGGTCACGATGTTCCTGATCAACGGCGTCATGCTGCAGGGCCGCGTGGCTGCCTATGACCTGTTCTGCATGCTGCTGGAGCGTGAAGGTTACGTCCAGCTTGCGTACAAGCATGCCGTTTCGACGATTCAGCCCGTGACTCCGGTCGACCTTCAGGCGCATGAAGAAGCCGAAGACTGACAACACCGGAAGCTGAACTGATTTGAACGACGAACTCAAGGGCGAGGTCACGCGCGGCGCGCGTGCCCTCGTCGTTTATCCGCAGATGCGTGGACGAGGGGATCTCGATCCCGAAGCGCGTCTCGAAGAGGCCAGGGGCCTTGCTGCAGCGATCGGCCTTGTCGTGGCGGAAGCCATGGCCATCCCGATCCGCGAACCGCGCGCCGGAACGCTTTTCGGCGAAGGGCAGATCCAGAACATCTCCGTCGCCTGCGAGCTGAACGAGGCTGAGCTGATCATCGTCGACGGTTCGCTGTCGGCCATCCAGCAGCGCAATCTCGAAGAAAAGCTCAAGCGCAAGGTCATCGACCGCACCGGCCTGATCCTCGAAATCTTCGGCGAGCGCGCGGCAACGGCTGAGGGACGGCTTCAGGTCGAGCTCGCGCACCTGGACTACCAGGCCGGCCGCCTCGTACGCAGCTGGACTCACCTGGAACGCCAGCGCGGTGGCTTCGGCTTCCTCGGCGGTCCCGGCGAAACGCAGATCGAGGCGGATCGCCGCATGATCCGCGATCGCATGGCCAAGATCCGGCGTGAGCTGGAGCAGGTTCGCCGCACCCGAGGGTTGCACCGCGATCGCCGCGAAAAGGCCCCTTGGCCCATCGTCGCGCTCGTGGGTTATACCAATGCCGGGAAGTCTACGCTTTTCAACTACCTGACCGGCGCCGACGTGATGGCCGAAGACCTCCTCTTCGCCACGCTCGATCCCACCATGCGGGCCATCCGTTTACCGGCCGTGGAAAAGGCGATCCTGTCCGACACGGTGGGCTTCATCTCCGACCTTCCGACGCAGCTGGTCGCGGCTTTTCGCGCGACACTTGAGGAAGTGAACGCCGCAGACATCATTCTGCACGTCCGCGATATCGCCAACCCCGATACGGATTCGCAGAAAAGGCAGGTCCTCGAAGTTCTCGCCGATCTCGGCGTGATCGGCGGGGAAGGGGAGCCCGATGACGAGGAGGCCCTTGCCAGTTCCATCCCGATCATCGAGGTCTGGAACAAGTGGGACCTGCTCACCGCGACGCAGGCAGGCGAAATGCGCGAAGCCATGGCGCAGCGGCCGGAAGAGATCATCGTTCCGACTTCCGCGCGCACTGGAATGGGCTGCGACTTCCTGCTGGAAACCGTCGGTGCGGCGCTGACGGCTGACGCGAAAGTCTATTCTTTCGTCATTCCGGCGGCCGATGGCCAGCGTCTGGCTTTCCTTCACGCACGCGGCGAAGTGTTGGCGGAAGAGGATGCGGGCGAGGGGCCGGATGGTCCCCAGCTTCGCCTGCAAGTCCGCCTTGCGGAACGCGAACTAGGTCGTTTCAGCGCGCTCTGAGGCTTTCACGGCCTGCCAATAGGCCTCCTGCTCATCGAGCGGGAGGCCTTCGAAGGCCTGGCCGTCGCGCTGGGCGAAGGCTTCCATGGCGCGGAAGCGGCGCTCGAACTTGGCATTGGCAGCGCGCAGTGCGTCCTCGGGAGCGATCCCGTGGAGGCGAACCAGGTTGACGGCGGCGAACAGCAGATCGCCGGCTTCTTCCAGTTTCTCGGCGTCGCTGGCTTGCTCCAGCTCTTCCATCTCCTCATGGACCTTCGCGGCTGCGCCGCTGGGATCGGGCCAGTCGAAGCCCACGCGTGCGGCACGCTTTTGGAGCTTCTCGGCGCGCATCAGCGCTGGCAGGGAAATCGCGACGCCGTCGACGGCGCTGGTTTCACCTTTGGCGCTGCGCTCACTGGCTTTGACCTTTTCCCATCGCTCGGTCTGGGCGTCTCCGGTGCGATCGTCACCGAAGATGTGGGGGTGCCGGGCTTCCAGTTTGTTCGATATGGCGTCCGCCACGTCGCCGAAGACGAAATGTCCGTCTTCTTCGGCCATGCGCGCGTGGAATACGACCTGGAGCAGAAGGTCACCGAGTTCGTCGCGCAAAGCGGGAATATCCTGGCGCTCGATGGCATCGGCAACTTCGTAGGCTTCCTCGATCGTATAAGGCGCGATTGTAGCGAAGGTCTGCGCGAGATCCCATTCGCAACCGGAAACGGGATCGCGGAGACGCGCCATGATCGAAAGAAGACGGTCAAGCTGCTGGTGACGCTGCGGCGTCATCGAGGGGGTCATCGAAGCGTCGGTCATAGAGATCGATAATACATCTTATGTTAAATCATGGGACAAGGCAGGACGGATCATTGCCGGATCTGGAACCCGCTGACCTGGATGATTGCCACCAGACCGATGATGATCGCGGCCCAGATCAGAGCCATCTTGAGCATGGTTCCCATCGGCATTGCACGAAACCGGGAATTGCTGGTGACGAGAATGAGCGCACCGATCACGGAGATGACGGCTACGATCAATCCGGTCTGGCTCATGGTTCGATCACCATTCCATCAAATGCGACCCGGACGTTCTCGGGCACTTCGCCGCTGAGTGTCGCATAATCCATGCTCTTGTCGAGGTGTGTCAGCACGGCCTGGCCAACGCGGCAGACTTCGGTGATTTCCAGCGCCATGCCCAGATGCGCATGGGTCGGATGCGGTTCGCGGCGAAGGCAGTCCACCACGAGCAGATCGGCGCCGTAGCACAAGTCGACCATCCCGCGCGTGATCTCACTGAAGTCAGTTAGGTAACATACTGATTTTCCGTCACAATCGAATCGGAATCCGGTGGATTCCGTCGGACCATGCGGCATCTGGGTGTGATCCACCCGGTATCCTTCGCAAAGTCGCACCGTATCGAGATTATCCAACGAAATCAGTGTGGGATAACCATACTGGCCGGCGAAGACATAACCGAAGCGCTGGCGCAGTCGGCGGACGGTTTCCGAGTGAGCGAAACCGGGGATCGGTCCCGCGCGGCCGTAGCGCAAGGGGCGCAAGTCGTCGATGCCGTGGCAATGATCGGCGTGATCATGGGTCCAGAAAACGGCGTCGATCCGGTGAACTTCGTTAGCGAGTAGCTGTGCCCGCAAGTCGGTGGGCGTATCGACCAGGATGCGACTTCCGGCGTCGCTCTCCAGGATGATCGATACTCGCGTGCGCCGGTTCTTCGGCTCCTCCGGATCGCAGAGGCCCCAGTCTGCTCCGAATTCGCCGCCAAGGCGGGGAACCCCGGTGGAGGTGCCGCAGCCAAGGATCGTCACTTTCACGCAGCAGCTTTCTTGAACAGATTGAAGAAGTTGCGGGTCGTTGCTGAGCCTAGTTCTTCTATCGAAATACCGCGAAGGTCGGCAACGAACCGCGCCGTGTCGGCCGTATAGGCCGGCTCGCAGCGCTTCCCGCGATGGGGGACGGGCGCAAGAAACGGAGAATCCGTTTCGACCAGAAGCCGATCTTCCGGAATGGTCGCGACGACGCCCTGCAAGTCCTGCGCGTTCTTGAACGTGACGATCCCGGATATCGAGATCGAGAGGCCGAGGTCGAGCACTTTGCTTCCGAAATCGGCGCTTGCGGTGAAGCAGTGGATCAGGGCGGGAAAGGCGCCCTTCCCCATCTCGTCTTCGAGTATCCGGAAAGTATCGTCCTCAGCGTCGCGGGTGTGAATGATCAGCGGCAGGCCGGTCTTGCGCGAAACGGTGATGTGCGTGCGAAACAGGGCCTGCTGAACCTCGCGATCCGACTTGTCGTAATAGTAATCGAGACCGGTTTCCCCGATACCGACGACCTTGGCGTGCTGCGTCGCTTCGAGCAAGGCTGCCTCGCCGAGGTCGGCATGCTGGTCCGCCTCATGCGGGTGGATGCCCACCGATGCCCAGACATCCGGATAGCGCGCTGCGGTGCCGACCACCCTCTCCCACTCGCTGCAGCGCGTGGAAATGTTCAGGAATCCGCGAATGCCGGCCGATCGAGCCCGGTCGAGCACACCGTCCTGGTCTTCGACGAGGCCTTCGTATTCGAGGTGGCAGTGCGAATCGATCAGCATCACGCCTCCGCATCCTCCGGAAGTTCCAGACGCGGGAAGACGCCCACCGGCTTCTCGACCTTGAAGCCGCTGGCGGCCAAGGTCTCGAACCATTGCTGATCGGTCAGCGCCGCGAAATCTCGTGCGCCGGCGTTCTGGCCCATCTGGTCGAGCAGCTTGTCGATGGAGCCCGGAACGACCGGGCGAACGGCAATGGCGAGGTCACGGACGACGCGGAAGAGCATCATCAGCACCGCTTCCATACGCTCGGGGTCGGATTTGCGCAGAGCCCAGGGCGCCTGATCGTCGACATACTGGTTGCAGGCGAATACCGCCCGCATCCAGGCTTCGAGGCCTTCGCTGAACGAGAGTTCGTCGAAGCTCTTGCGCAGGCCCGCCACGCCTTCCGCGACGGCTGCGAGCAGTTGCGCATCGGCATCGGTTTGCGAATGTCCAGTCTTAAGTTCGCCATCCATGTTCTTGAATATCATGGAAAGACTGCGCTGTGCCAGGTTGCCGAAGCTGTTGGCCAGTTCGGCATTGGTACGCGTGACGATGGCTTCCGGAGACCAGGAACCGTCCTGTCCGAATGCCACTTCGCGCATCAGGAAGTAGCGGACCATGTCCACGCCGAAGGTTTCGGCCAGACCGATCGGATCGGTCACATTGCCGAGGGACTTCGATTCCTTCTGCCCGCGGTTGAGCAAAAAGCCATGGCCGAACACCTGTTTGGGCAGTTCGAGGCCGGCGCTCATCAGGAAGGCGGGCCAGTAGACCGTGTGGAAGCGGACGATGTCCTTGCCGATCAGGTGCAGGTCGGCGGGCCAGAACTTCGCGAACTCCGCGGTCTCGTCCGGGAAACCGAGGCCGGTGATGTAGTTCGTGAGGGCATCGACCCAGACGTACATCACGTGCTGCGCGCCGTCCGAACCCTCGGCGGTGGGCACCTTGATGCCCCAGTCGAAGCTGGTGCGGGAGACCGAAAGGTCCCGCAGACCGCCTTCCACGAAGCGCAGGATTTCGTTCTTGCGCGTTTCGGGGCGGATGAAATCGGTCGAATTATAAAGCTCGATCAGCTTGTCCTGATAGCGGGACAGGCGGAAGAACCACGATTCCTCGACCGTCCACTCTACAGGCGTGCCTTGCGGAGAAAGCTTCTCACCGCCCTCGCCCGCGATCAGTTCGCCTTCGTCATAATAGGCTTCGTCGCGGATCGAGTACCAGCCCTCGTAGCGGTCGAGATAGAGATCGCCATTGGCTTCCATCCGGCGCCACAATTCCTGCGTCGCGGCGTGATGGCGCGGTTCGGTGGTGCGGATGAAGACATCGTAATCGATATCAAGACCGTCACACATCTCCTTGAAGTAAGAAGACATTTCCGTCGCAAGCTCTGCCGGCGTCGTGCCAAGGTCGCGGGCTTTCTGGGCCATTTTCAGGCCGTGCTCGTCGGTTCCGGTCTGGAACCGGACATCGAAGCCCTCCGCCTTCTTGAAGCGCGCGATGACGTCGGCGGCGATCGCTTCGTAGGCGTGGCCGATGTGCGGCTTGCCGTTGGGATAGCTGATCGCGGTGGTGATGTAATAGGGCTCGCCCATGCGGCGTCGGGCTTTCTTTTGCAGGAGTTTCTTAGCGAGCCGTCTCTCTAGGCATCGCCGTCGATGCCAGCAACCCGCCAATTTCCATTATCAGGAGACCGGCATCGAAATTGTAGGTCGGGGCCTGGTTCGACAGGACGGTCAAGACACTGTGGGCTTCGATCAGGCGGCGCTGCCTGGCCGTAGAGGCTTGCGGCAACTCGTGAGCGAGCACCGTGCGGGCAAGCTCCAGCGTGGCCAGTTGCCGGTCGCGCGCGGGCCTGCCGCCCATTTCCTCGGCCAGACTGCCGCGCAGATCGTATTCGGCGTCGCCTTCGCGCAGGATCTGCATCATCAGACGGTGAATGCTTCCAAGATCGTGCTCGACGAAGCTCAGGGCGATCCCCGGCGAACCCTGTGCGGCATCGATGGCGGCGCGGCGTGTGTCCGCATCCGCTTCAGGGATGTCGCGCCGGATCACTGCATCGAGTTCGTGCTCGTCCAGGGCCGCAAAGCGCAGGATGCGGCAGCGTGAACGAATGGTTGGAAGCAAGCGCCCAGGCTGGTGGGCCAGGAGCAGGAAATACGTACCGGCGGGCGGCTCTTCCAGGGCCTTGAGCAGCGCATTGACCGCGCCCTTTTCCATGTCATCCGCCGGATCGATGATGATCGCGCGGCGGTCGCCCATGGTCGGCTTGGTGGCGAGACGACGGATCATCTCGCGCACCTGATCGACGGAGATGTTGCGCTTGGTCTGGTAGGGCTTGCCCTCGGCCTTCTTCTTGGCCTCGTCATCGTTGGCGGGAAGATGCTCGAGGATGTAGATGTCCGGGTGCATCCTCGGGTCTGGCCGAGGCTCGCCGGGAGCACGCACGAGTTCTGCTGCCGCGGTGCGCGCGAAGGCGGCTTTGCCGAGCCCCTTCCCGCCGGCCAGCAGCCAGGCGTGATGCATCCGCTCGGACCCGATTGCGGCGAGCCACTCCTCCCATGCCGCCTTCTGCCCGATGAACGGCAGGTCTTCGTTCATCGCAGGTCGCCGAGTGCGGCAATTATGGCGGCGCAGGTCTGCTCGGGCGTGCCGTCGCCGTCGATGCGGACGAAACGCTTCGGCTCGGCATCGGCGAAGCTGGCAAAGGCCTGGGCGACACGGGCATGGTAAGCCGCGTCGCGGCCGCCGATGCGGTCCGTGCCGTCAATGTCGCGCAAGGCCAGTCGCCCTGCGGCGACTTCGGGCGAGACTTCGATCAGCACGGTGACGTCCGGCAGCATGTCCTCGCTGCCAATGGCGTGGAGCGTACGCAAGTCGTTATCGGACAAGCCGCCACCGCCGCCTTGATAGGCCCGGCTCGAGTCCAGGAAACGGTCGCAGATCACCCAGGCGCCGCGCTCCAATGCCGGGCGGATCAGCTTCTCGACATGGTCCGATCGTGCGGCCGCGAACAGCAGGGCTTCGGCGCGGGGACCCCAGCCACCTGCGTCACTGCCATTCTCGTCTCCGACGCCATGGAGCAGGAGCGCGCGGATCGCTTCGGCCCCGACCGTGCCGCCAGGCTCGCGGGTGGTCACGACGTCAATGCCGCGGCTGCGCAGGTCTTCTGCCAGAAGGCGCGACTGGGTGGACTTTCCTGCCCCCTCGCCGCCTTCCAGCGCAATGAATCGTCCTCGGGTCATGAGAAGAAGCTGATAAGCCCGTTCATCAGTCTGTCCAGCGGTCCAGCGACGCCAACGTCTTTACCCGCGTAAAGCGGGACGTGCCCCGGGGCGAGACCTTCGACCCTGATTTCCAGTTCTCCCACCTGATCGCCCTTGCGGATCGGCGCGACCAGCGGTCCCTTGTAATGGACCGCGAGCGAAACCTTCTCGTGCCCGCCCTTGGGCAGCGTGGCATGAACTTCCCGATTGGCCACCAGCGGAACCGAGCGGGCGTCTCCGCCCTGCACCCGGGCCTGACTTACGGGCTGACCCTGGTCAAAGAGATGCCGTGCATCCCAGGCGGAGAAGCCCCATTCCAGCAGGGCCTTGGCAGCGTCATCGCGGACCTTGGGCTTGGGCGATGCCGCAAGCATCATCACGAGCCGGCGCCCGCCGCGTTCGGCCGTGCCGAGGAAGTTATAGCCCGCCTCGCGGGTGTAGCCGGTCTTGATGCCGTCGGCGCCGGGGACCACGCCCACCGTCGGATCGTGGCTGTGCATGGCGACATCGCGCCACATGTAATGCTTCACGCCCGAGAACTCGTGGTAGAGCTGCGGGTGGCGGGTGATCATGGCGTCGGCCAGCTTCACCATGTCGCTGGCGGTGATGTAGGTATGGCCGTCGTCCATCCAGCCGTTGGGCGTGTTGTAATGGCTGCCGGTCATGCCGATGCGGCGCGCTGCTGCGTTCATCATCGCCGCCCAGGCGGGAACGCTGCCGGCGTAGCCCTGTGCAAGCACGATGGCGCCGTCGTTCGACGATGCCGTCATGACGCCATGAAGCAAGTCGCGAACGGTGGGATGATCCTTTTCCGTCAGGTACATGGACGTACCTTTGGCGAACCATTCCTTGGCCGTTTCGGGGCGCACCGACATCTGCCGGTCCAGGCTGAGACGGCCGGCATCGATCTCTTCGAAGGCGACGAAGGCGGTCATGACCTTGGTGACCGATGCCGGCAGGAACGGCACGTCCGGACGGCGCTGGACGAGCACCTGGCCCGAACCGATATCGACCAGGATGCTGACCGGGATCGGCGCCAGCTCGGCCGGCGGCGTGGGGATCGCGGCATTCGCTGCCGTAGCGACGGGACCGGAAACAAGGCTCGCCGAAGTGGCAAGCAGGAGGGCAGACTTCAGGAAGGATTTCAAGGCGCGACTTCTCCCCGCGCGCCCAGGACGGGCGCGGTGGCGTGCGCGAAACGACCCTTTATCAATCCGCGCGCTGGATTCGTGCGTCGCTATACCCTGCTGCCTTGGCCTTCTCCAGCGCTGCGGCAGCTTGTGCACGGTTTGCGAAGGGCCCCATCTGGACGCGCCAGAACTTGCCGCCCTTGGTCACGCTGGCGCCAAGTTGGCTGGCGGACTTGCGGGCATTCGCCTCGACGGAGAAAGCCCCCACCTGGACCACTTCGCTGCCCTTTCGAGCCGGCTTGTCGGTTGTGGTCACGGCTTTTGCAGGAGGTGCGGAAACGGCAGGTGTTGGGCGCGAAGCTGGTGCGCTTGGCCGGGGCTTCGGGGCAGGCACGGGGGCCACGAAAGGCGCAGGAAACGCCGGAGCGGCTTTGCGCGGCGGCAGCTTCGATTCCGCGCCAGCCACCTGCGGGGCGGCGGGAGCAGCCTGCTCCGCTGGGGTCAGCGCTTTTGGATTTGGTGCTTTCGGCATCGTCGGCGGCGATGAAGGCGGCGGCAGCAGCGGCGATTGCTCCGCCAGCTTGCGGCGGAGAACCTTGAGCAGGCCTTCCGGGGTCTCCATGCGTGCGGGAACCGGGGTACCGCTACGCAGGGCGGCCCGCTCGACTTCCGGCGGATTGACCCTGCGGACGCGGACGGCAGAACGCGCGCCGGACGCCAGCCCGAGTTGCGCGGCCGCCTCGGGCGCCAGTTCCAGCAGCGCGTCGTTGGTCATGGGACCGCGGCGTTCGAGCCGGACGAGGATGGTCCGGCCGCTGCCCAGCGCGGTCACTTCCACATAGCTGGGCAGAGGCAGCGTCTTGTGCGCCGCGGTAACCCCCGTGCCGTCGCCGGCTTGTGCATAGCCTACCGCGTCGTAATTCAGCTGGTCGACGGGCGTCCAGGTGACGGCGCCGATGGTGAACGGCTCGCCCACGACGACGGGGTAATCCGCAGCGGGTCCGGTTATCCCCGCCGGTGCGCTGCCACTGCCCTGCGCCGGTGCGGCCAGGGAAGCGGTCAGAAACAGCGCGGCGAGCGGCAGGGCATGGTTAACGGGCAATCTCATCTGCAAGCAACCCCACGGACAGTGCGTAGTAGTTCGAGCAGTTGTACTGGAGGATCACCCGATAATTACCGGTTAACAGATAGGCCGGCGTACCGGGACCGTCGGGCTGGAACAGCGAGGTCAGCACCGAATCTCCGATCGGTCGCTGCGCAGTTACGCCCAGGGCGCGCCATTCGGAAACGGTCTTCCATTGGCCGTGACGGGCATGGACCCGGTCGCACGTCGGCGCGGCGAGCTTGCTGGCGTAGGCGTTGGCGTTGAAGCCCGAAGGCAGGGAGGCCGGAACGCCCCAAGGCTGCCCGGGACGCCAGCCGGAATCGCGGAAATAGTTGGCAATCGAGGCGATCGTATCGGCCGGGCTGGTGAAGATGTCGCGCGTGCCGTTGCCGTCACCGTCCACGGCCAGGCGCAAGTAGACGCTTGGGAGGAACTGGGGATAGCCGAAGGCCCCTGCCCAGCTTCCCTTGAGGCGATACGGGGGCACGCCCTGGTCCACCATCTTCAGCAGCGCGACCAGTTCGCCTTCGAACAGCCCGCGGCGGCGGCCTTCCCAGGCAAGTGTCGCCAGCGATCTTGCCAGGTCGAAGTCACCGACATAGCTGCCGTAATTGGTTTCATGCCCCCAGATCGCGAAGAGCACCGGTGCCGGTACGCCGTAACGCCGCTCTATGCTGGGGAGGATGCCGGAAAGCTCCGCATAGCGGGAACGCCCGCGGGCAATGATGCTGGAGCCGACATGTTGCGCGATATAGGGCGCGACAGGAGGCGGCGTGGTGGAGCGGCTCGGCTGCGCCGAATCGAGTTCGATAACCCGTTGATTCGGAACCAGTCCGGTAAGAACCCTCGAAATCGTCGCATCGCTGACACCCTCGCGGCGAGCCCGCGCGCCAACCGTTTGCAGGTAGGCCTGGAAGGTCTGGCCCGCCACGGTCTGCGGCGCGGCGCTTTGATAGGCGCTTTGGCCGATGTCCTGCACGACGGGCTGCGCATCCACCGAAGCGGTCGGCAACATGGCCAGAGCGACGACAAGAAGAGGATGGCGCAAGGGACGTAGCTTCAGGGAGACAGTCATCCCCGCAAATCTTGCACAATGCGGCGGCGTTGCAAATGGCTGGCGTGCATCCCCCGTGGACAGTCACCGCAAGCGAGCAGCCTTCCGTCTTGATCGCGTGCCTTGTCGCACCGGAAACGGATTGGCCGGACCGCTGCAGTCGACACTTGCAAGCCGCTCCGATTGCTCTATGCGCTCTCGCGGTAAGGACAGGTGGCCGAGTGGTTTAAGGCAGCGGTCTTGAAAACCGCCGTGGGTGCAAGCTCACCGTGGGTTCGAATCCCACCCTGTCCGCCATCACCCCCCAAGACTGCCGCCCACCAGGCGCCGCGCCAGCGTGACGCGGGTATCCCTCGTTCCCGAACGACGCTGATACCGCTCGGGCGTTGAAGACCCTCCTCGAACCTGGCGCGATCTCCCTTATGAGGAAGGCAAAGGCGCAATGCAGTGTTCCGCGCCGGCAGCTTGGGAGAACGCCAATGCCTTCGCTTGGACGGATCGGCGTATGGTCCATGGAATTGCGGTTCGGCGACGCTGGCCAGGCCGCCCACGCGGCGGCGGAACTCGACGAAATGAGCTATGGAACCTTGTGGATCCCGGGCGGCATCGGCGGGGATGTCACGGGCGATATCGAACGGCTGCTCGATGCCACGCGGCATGCGACGATAGCCACCGGCATTCTCAATATCTGGAAGCACGATCCCGAGGAGATCGCTGCCTGGTGGAACGGGCTGGCGGATGGGCGGAAAGAGCGGGTGTTTCTCGGGCTCGGCGTAAGCCATTCGCATATCGTGGGCGAGGCCTACGCACGGCCGCTGACGGTGATGTCCTCCTATCTAGACCGTCTGGATGACGCGGGCCTGCCTGAAGAAGTGCGCTGTCTGGCAGCGCTGGGTCCGAAGATGCAGGCCCTGGCACGCGATCGATCCGCGGGCAGCCACCCTTACCTCGTCTCGCCAGAGCATACCCGTTCGGCCCGGGAAGCGCTCGGTCCGGGGCGCATTCTGGCGCCTGAACAAGGTGTGGTTCTGGACGAGGATCCGGCAAGCGCCCGCGAAAAGGCGCGTGGCGCGCTTTCGCAATATGTGCAGTACCCCAATTATCGCAACAGCTGGCAGAGGCTCGGGTTCAGCGTGGCGGAGATCGATGCGCTGGACGATCGTCTGGTGGACAGTCTGTTCGCATGGGGCGACGTGGCCACGATCAAGGCGCGGCTCGATGACCATTGGGCCGCGGGTGCGGACCATGTCTGCATTCAGGCCGTGACTGGAAAAGGTCTCGATATCGAAGCGTCGATGGAAGTCTGGAGGGCTGTCGCAGCCGGGTGACGTGCCATCTTTCCTGATGCGCCCCGCGGCCAGTCATAATATCATGGCAGCCTTCCTCGCGGATCAGGAGAGACGCGGTGCCATCCAGACTTGCGATAGTATTGAGCGGCGGCGGCGCGAAGGGAGCGTTTCAGGTCGGCGTTCTCGATGCCTTGATGACGAAGCATGGCGTTAAACCTGCCATCGTGGTGGGCACCTCCACCGGCGCAATTCAGGCCCTTGCCGCTGCGCAGGACGATATTCCGGGGCTGCTCGACGTATGGCTCGGGCTGCGCGGCGATCAGGATATCTTCAGGAAGCGCGGCGGCGTGGCGGGCGCGGTCCTGTTCGGAGAGAAGGCAATCTACGACGCGGCGCCTCTCCGGCGCCTTCTCAAGCAGTTCGCCGATCCTGCGAAGCTTGCCGCGTCCGGTGTCGACCTGCGGCTCGGGGTGGTGAACCTTCAGAGCGGGGAGTTCAGGACGATCGACAAGACCGTCCCGAACATCGAAAACTGGGTCTATGCCAGTTGCGCGATGCCGGTGTTTTTCGATCCGCTCCAGACCAGCGACAAACAACAATGGGTCGACGGGGGCGTAAGAGACGTCACCCCGCTGGGAGCGGCGCTCGAACTCAACCCCACGGGCGTCATCGTCATTCGGGCCTCGCCTGCCAGCGGCTCCCCTTCGACAAGGAAATACGGCGGCCTGATCGACATCGGGCTGCGCGCCGTGAACCTCTTGCAGTCCGAGGTCTCCCGGAACGACCTCATGAACACGTCGCTGATCAACGATATCCTCGCGGCGCGTGACCAGATGTTCACCGCGCTGGAGGCCAGCGGAACGCCTGCCAACGAAGCGGCCCGGTTGCTGCTTCCGTTGGACAACCAGATATCCCGATACCGCTTCGCACAAGTGCGGGTGATCGAGCCCCGCGAAGAGTTCTCCGACACGCTGGAGTTCGATCCCGCCAAGATCCGCCGCGCGATCGAGGCGGGCCGTGCCGCCGTCGAGGAGCAATGGCCGGCCATTCAGGCTCTGGTCAGTTGAAGTTGCCCTGTTTCAAGCCGGCGGAAGGTACTGTCCGATCAAAATTTCACATTCGATCGAAAGTGCCGGAACCCGGGGGATTTTAGAGGTTTGATCCTTCTCGCAGTCACGAAGGCTGCCTGAGAACCGGAAACACGAAGATGAAGAAAATAATCATTGCCATTATCGCGGGAAGCGTCGTGATGTCTGTGGCTGCCTGCAATACCGTCAAAGGCGCTGGCCGCGATGTGCAGTCCGTGGGTCAGGCTGGTGAAGACGCTATCAAGTAAAAATTGGGATGAAATAAGGATGGGCATGACAATGCGCCGATGTCCTGATTTCATCTCGAATTACAAGTCTGATTCATGCGTCGTGAACGATCAGGGGCAACAACGCTCCTGATCGTTAACCGCGGAATAGACTGGCCTCTTGAAGTAAAGACCGTGCCGCGTTGTTTCCAGGAACGTTCAGCCTGTAGACTGGTCCGAGGCCTGCGCTGCGTATCTCCGGCCACCGGTTTCGCGCGCGCGTTCGCCCGGTTATCCGAGAAGGATGGCAGGAAACTGGCGCAAGTGTCATGCAACCGTCATTTCCTTGGCCAACTAGCCCCGTGAGAGCCGGCGTCGTCGGCAAACAGCCTCATGAGCGGACCGTGATCCTCTGGAGATGGGCCGAGGTCGGCCCTGCTGCCGCCCTGCCCCATGCCTGACGTCACACGGCCGGGCCGCTGCGCCGCTATTTCCGGAGCCATCGAACCATGCCATCCATGCCCCGCCCCTGCCTTGCTACCGCACTGGCGCTTTGTATCGCACAGCCCGTCATGGGCCAATCTCCGGCGGTACAGTCTGGATCTCCATCCGCGCAGCAGGCGGTTCCGCGCTCGGCAGGCACGCCCTATGCCTCGCGCAATCTGCCCGATCGGATCATGTTGACCCCCGCAGCCGACCCCAGCACCGGCATGGCCGTGGCCTGGCGCACTGACGTCGCGCAGACCGCCAGCGAGGCGCAGATCGCTATCGCCGTGGACGGGCCGACGCTGGGAGAGAAAGCGGTTCTTGTGATCGGCACGCCGGGTGTGGCCAAGGACAGCGCTAATGGTCCGGCGCTCTACCACCAACTCCGCTTCGAGAAACTGACGCCCGACACCGTCTATGCCTACCGCCTCAAAGGCAGCGCCGGCTGGACGGAATGGATGCAGTTCCGCACCGCCTCCGCAGAGGCGAAGCCGTTCCGGTTCCTCTATCTCGGCGATATCCAGAACGGCATCCTGACGTACGCCAGCCGGGTGATCCGCCAGGCGTTCCATGCCAATGGCGGGATCGAACTGGTGCTCCACGCAGGAGACCTCGCCGCCCAACGCGACGATCTCGATCATGACGATGAGTGGGGCGAATTCAATCAGGCCGGCGGCTACAACTGGAGCATCGTTCCCCAGTTGCCCGCCACCGGCAACCACGAATATGTCGACGTGGCACTGCCCAACGGGGCGGAGAGCCGCAAGCTCGGCCCTTATTGGCCGCTGCAGTTCGCGCTGCCTGCGAATGGCGCGCCTGGCGTGAAGGCCACGACCTACTTCGTCGATTATCAGGGTGTGCGCTTCATCGTGCTGGACGGCACGTCCGCGATCGATCTGGGCACCATGGCGCAGCAGACCCGCTGGCTGGACGAGACCCTCGCCTCCAGCAAGGCGAAGTGGAATGTCGTACTGTTTCACCAGCCGGTCTTCACTTGCGCTCGCCCGCAGGACACCTCGGAGATCAAGCAGGCCTGGAAGCCGGTATTCGACAGCCGCAAGGTCGACCTCGTCCTGCAGGGCCACGACCATTGCTACAGCCGCCTGACCTCAGCAGCAGGGCGAGAGGCGTCCGCAGCCATGCGCAAGGACGGCAAAGTCCAGGGGCCGGTCTATCTGGTGTCGGTAACGGGCGCCAAGATGTACGGCCTGAACGATCGCGCCCGCACGCAGCCCGACAAGACGGCCGAAGCGACCGAACTCTATCAGGTCGTGGATGTTTCAGGCGACACCTTGAAGTTCCGCACCTTCACGGCTTCGGGCAAGCTCTATGACGGATTCGACCTTCAACGCCGGACGGACGGCAATCACCTGATCGACATCGCAGAGCCCACGATCGCCGTGCGGACTTGCCTGGGCAACGTCGGCCCCGACGGCGGCAAGTGCGTGGCACGCGGCAAGTAAGTGCCAGTGAAGCCGGGACATCGGTTCACTTCGATGTTCCGGCTGACCGAGCCACCCTCTCGACGCACAGGCATCCCGCAAGAGCGGCGCAATATGGCCTGATCTCCATAACGCGGCCAGATCGCGATGTAGCGGCCGATTGCCGTCGGCGCCGCGCCGCAACAGACTTCCCGGCAAGAGAAGTGGCGCAAAACGCCATGGTCCGGTCGATGCGACTATCCGGCGACCGGTGCCCGAAGCAATGGGAGAGCTTGGATGACACTGGCCGAAACGATCGTCTCCGGCGCGCGCGAGCGCTCGGGGAACACCACTTGGGACGACGCCGAAATCCGCGAGGCGCTGCGGATCCTGACCGAAGCGATCGAGGGCGAGGCGAACCTGACGGACATGGGCCTTGCCGTGTTCACCCGCAATGCCACCGAATACCTCGCCAATCGCATGCGGGTGGAGGACTGGCTGGCCCGCCATCCCGAGATCCTGGACGCCCCGGTTGAAAAGCCCACGTTCGTATTCGGCCTGCCCCGCACCGGGACGACCCTGACGATCAACCTGCTCAACGAAGACTCGGCGCGCCGCTGTTTCCTGCGGTGGGAGGCCTTCGCCTCGACCCCGCCGCCAAGGCCGGAGGAGTTCCACGCTGGGCCGCGCTATGAGGCGGCGCAGGCGCAGATCGACCATTCGCTGAAAGTCATGCCGCACATTTCGGCGATTCATCACGAGGATGGCGACAGTCCGTGCGAGTGCCAGTTCTCAATGGCGCCGAGCTTCGTCTCGCAAGTCTTTGATTCCCAGTATAACATTCCCAGCTATCATCGTTGGTTTCTGGATGAGGCGGACTACCTGCCCGCCTTCCGCCACCAGAAGCGCCTGCTGCAACTTCTCCAATCCCAGGCGCCCGGCCGCTGGACACTGAAGAACCCGTGGCATCCGCTCTATCTGGACGCGCTGACCGAAGTCTATCCAGACGCCCGTCTGGTGATGACGCACCGGGACCCGGTGGAAGTGGTGGGCTCCGCCTGCAGCCTGGTGTGGAACGTGCGGCGCATGTTCAGCGAGAGCGTGGACCGCGCGGCGATCGGCCGCGACATGGTGGAGACGTTCGTGGTCATGATCGCCCGGCAGAACGATTTCCGCAGGCGCCATGGCCGCAACGCGATCCATGACGTGCTCTACACCGAACAGCTTCGCGACCCGCTGGGCACGATGCGCCGCCTCTACGCGCATTTCGGCGAGGAACTGAGCGGCGAAGCGGCCGCAAACATGCAGCGCTACCTGGACGACAAGCCCAAGGACCGCTTCGGCAAGCACAGTTACGATCTGGCCGACTACGGCCTCACCGCTGGAGAAATCCGGGAGCGCTTCGCCGACTACTGCGCCGATTTCGACGTGGCGATGAGCCCCGCCTGAAAGGCAGCCCTGCGCCTCCGGCCTGGCTTCGCCGGCGGCGCAGGGCGGCCTTCAGCGGCGCCTAGCCCGGTTGCGGCTCGACCCACTGCCGCCAGACGAGCAGCAGCGCGGCCATGATGACGGGGCCGATGAAGAGCCCGACCAGCCCAAGTTCGGCCAGTCCACCGAAAGCGCCGATCATGGCGAGCAGGAAAGGCAGCTTTACCGCGCTGCCGATCACGGCCGGTTGCACGACGTTGTCGCCAACGGTCATCACCGTCACTCCGAAGCCGAACAGCAGGCACCCGGCCAGAACATGGCTGGTGCCGATCAATATGAGACTGGCCAGACCGAAAGCGGCCCAGGCGCCGAAAGGCACCAGCGCCAGCGCAATCGTGAAAGTCCCGAACAGCAGCGGCTGCGGCACGCCGGCCACGGCGTAGGCGATCCCCAGGATGCCGCCTTCCAGCACCGAGACGAGGACCGTGCCGTTCACGGTCGCCCGAACGGCTCCGACCATCCGCTCCAGGAAGTCGCCCCCGAAAACGCCGAACATCCGTATCGACACCTCGCGGGCCTGTCGGCCGATCAGCATGCCGCGGGAAAGCAGGGAGACCAGGGCGAACAAGGTGACCAGGAACAACGCGGATTCCCGGGCCACTTCGCTGCCGATCGACCGCGTCCAGGTGAGGATCGAGCTTGCGCTGAAAGAGCCGAGCAAGGCGTTTGCAGCCTGGGGATTGCCGATATGCTGCTGCCAGTAGAGCGCGGCACGGTTTCCGATCAACGGCAACGATGGCAGCCACGCCGGCATCGGAATGCCGGTTTGCTGGACCTCTTGGAGCCAGTGCATCGCCGCCTGGCTTTCCTGCATCAGCGTGACCGCAGCCAGCGAAAGCGGCCCTATGACGACCAGTGCGGTTACGACCGCAAAGCCTGTCGCAAGCCACCCAGGGTGATTCGGGAACCGCTGAAGCGCGCGCCGGTAAAGTGGCCATTCGGCCATGGCGATAACCGCCGCCCAGGCAAGAGGCGTCAGGAATTCACGCGCCATCCAGATCGCCAGCACGGCGATCAGGGCCGTCAGGCAAAGCTGCCGCGTCCTGACGCCGGCAGGTTCTGTCATGGAAGCGGGCGCGTCCTGAGCAGGCGGATGTTCGGATAGTGCCTCGCTCATGACATCGCCTTATCCTCGCAGGCACCCCGGACCATTGTCTCTCCCGGCGCAGCGACAGCCGAACCGTGAGGCCTGCCGGTCGATCTGGACAATCAGGCCAGATACGACCCGGCCCTTCCGATATCCGCCATCGGCGGCCTGGCGAGAGGCCTAGCCGTTTTCAGCGGGCTTCATGCTGCCGATAGCGGCATCGATCATGACCTGCCACGCGTCATGCGCGTCGCTGTTCCCTACCGAGTGCCCGCGCTCGTGTTCCAGCAGCTTGTGGCCAGCCTCGCACATCACGGGGGTGGGGACGCGAAGCGCCCGAATGACGGTGCGGACGTTCTCTCTCAATTGTTCCTGTGCATCCGGCGTGAGACGGTGGAATTCGTCACCGTCATGCTGCGCCTTGGCCAGCGCTTGTGCGGCTCGTTCGATCAGCGGCATCCAGCTCTCCCTTTCTTGCAATTTCGAGACAGGCTATCACGGCCCGCGGTTCGCACAACAGGGTTTGCGACGGGCGCCACGATGAAATTTCGCGCAAGGGAAAGCCTAGCAAGCAAGGCGGGGGCGCCCTGCTCAGCGGCGCATGAAACCCATCCAGCGCAGCAGCAGATAAGTGGCGATGGCCGCTCCGCCGGCGATGAGCGTGGCGTGGATGGTGCCATAAGGGCCGTTCGCGAAGGGAAGGCCGCCGGTGTTCATGCCGAAGATCCCGGTCACAAGCGTCGCCGGAAGCATCAGCGCGGTGATGATCGAGAGAATATAAAGGTTCTGGTTGGTCCGCTGCGATTCCTGGATGTCGAGTTCCTCGCGCAGCAGGCGCAGCTGCGACTGGACGCCGAGCACATCCCCGTCGAGCGACTGGATGCGCTGGGCGATCTTCTCGACGGTCGGTAGCAGCACCTCGGGAAGGTCTTCGTCCTTTTCGAGACGCTGGAACACGCCGCGCATGCCCGAGATGATCCGCTGGATCTGTGCCAGGCGGCGGCGGATGCCGATGAGGTCGCGCGCCTTGGGCGGATCGCGGGCGTCGAGAAACATATCCTCGACATGCTGCACTTCGGCGCTGAGCGCGCGGCAGATGTCGGCGATGTTCTCGCTGATGGCGCCCACCAGCATTTCCAGCGCCTGGGATTCTCCGAAGCCCCCCACCCAGCGCGACAGGCGATTGCGCACGATGTCTGCCGAGCGGATTGGATGGAGCCGGGCCGTAATCATCAGCCCGGGCATCAGCGCCATGCGCAGCCCGCCGACGCGCGCCGTGTCTGCCACGTCGAAGTCCCGCTCGAAATCATGCAGTACGCAGGCCACGGTTTCGCCCTCGACTAGGGCGCGCTGGTGCGTGTCAGCGGAAAGGAGCAGCTCCCGGGCGGCCGGCGCCAGGGTGTCGAACTGCTCGATCCAACGCCGCGTGCGCTGATGCGCGAGATTGAGGTGAAGCCAGCGAAACCGCCCCTCTGGCGGGACCTCGCAGTCGGTAATGGCAAAAGCGCCGTCGGGGGTGGCATCCATGCCCCAGATCAGGCCGGGCCCCATGCCACCATGCGCCGGTTCCACCGGGATCAGTCCCGGCGCCTCTTTCGCCATGCAGTCTCTCCGTCTTTACGGATCGGAAGACTATCAGAATATCTGCGCAAAGATCATGTAGAGAACGCCGGCCATCACGATCGAGACCGGAAGCGTGAGAACCCAGGCCATGAGCAGGTTGCGGATCGTGCTCATCTGCAAGCCCGAGCGGTTCGCCGCCATCGTGCCCGCGACGCCCGATGACAGGACGTGCGTGGTGGAGACCGGCAGGCCGAGGTGGTCCGCGCCGAGAATGGTGCCCATGGCGACCAGTTCGGCGGCCGCGCCCTGCGCGTAAGTCAGGTGCGTCTTGCCGATCTTCTCGCCCACGGTGACGACGATGCGGCGCCAGCCCACCATCGTTCCCAGGCCCAGCGCAAAGGCGACGGCAATCTTCACCCAGGTCGGGATGAAGCGGGTGCCCGCGTCCAGCGAGGTCTTGTAGGTGGCGAGCGTCTTCTGCGCGCCTTCCGAAAGCGCCTCGGGCTTCTGCTTGCCCAGCCCCTTGATGGCTTCGGAAGCGAGATACATGTCATTGCGGATGTTGCTGACCGCGGCCGCCGGAACCTTGGCCAGCGAGCCGTACTGGCCGACTTGCGCATCCACGTCGTGGACCAGGACCGAAAGTGCGGGAAGCGTGGCCGGCGTGAACGTCTTTTCGGCGATGTAAGTCGTCACCTGACGGCGCGCCTCGGCCGGATTGACGCCCTGCGCCTCGACGCTGCCGTTGCTGCTGCCGACCAGGGCGGTTTCGGCGGCGATCGACTGGGAGTGGAACTCCGCCATGTAGCGTTCCGGCACCGCGCGGTTCAGGGCATAGGCAGTGGGAACCGTGCCGATCAGGATCAGCATGATCAGGCCCATGCCCTTCTGGCCGTCGTTCGAGCCATGCGCGAAGCTGACGCCCGTGCAGGTGAAGATCAGCAATGCCCGGATCCAGAGCGGCGGCGGCAGGCCGTCCTTGGGTTCTTCATAGAGTTCGCGCTTGCGGATGAGCACGCGCATGGCGAGGAACAGCAGCGCTGCCACGCCGAAGCCGATCAGCGGCGAGAACAGCAGCGCCTGGCCGATTTCGGCCGCCTTGCTCCAGTCCACGCCGGCCGTTCCGCTCTTGCCGTGCATCATGGCATTGGCCACACCGACACCGATGATCGAGCCGATCAGCGTGTGCGAACTGGACGAAGGAATGCCGAGCCACCAAGTCGCGAGGTTCCACAGGATCGCCGCCAGCAGCAGCGCGAAGACCATGGCGAAACCCGCGCTGGAGCCCACTTGCAGGATCAGTTCGACCGGCAGCAGCGATACGATGCCGAAGGCGACGGCGCCCGTGGAAACGAGCACGCCCAGGAAGTTGAAGAAGCCCGACCATACCACCGCGACATTGGCAGGCATGGCATTGGTGTAGATCACCGTGGCCACGGCATTGGCGGTATCGTGGAAGCCGTTCACGAACTCGAAGCCGAGGGCGATCAGCAGGGCGATGAACAGCAGCACGAACGGCAGATAAGTGGTCGGCTCCACGCCGACGGCCGCCGCATCCGTGTAGACGCTGTAGGCGACATAGCCGATGGCGGCGACGATGGCGGCACCGAAGCCGATCTTTCCTGCGGCGCCCAGTCCTTTCTCGAGATCGGGTCGGGTACTGGCCGGGGTTGCCGCTAGGGTCGCGTTCATGGATTCGCCTCAGTTACGTGAGGGAAACCTTACGTACCTTCCATGACACAAATGCTGCGCGCCGCTTCGACGCGGCCAGGATTTCCCCGCGTGCCTGCCGATTGTCCAGTTGCGGCGCTGTCAGGGCCGCATGTTGGGTCCTGACAGCGCCTAGGAGCAGCACTTGCCCGTCAGGCCGTCGCGGGTTGCGGGCGGTTGGCGATCAGATTGTCGACGACGGAGGGATCCGCCAGGGTCGAGGTATCGCCCAGGTTCGAGAAATCGTTCTCGCCGATCTTGCGCAGGATACGGCGCATGATCTTGCCGGAACGGGTCTTGGGCAATCCGGGCGCGAACTGGATCACGTCGGGCGTGGCGATCGGACCGATCTCGTGGCGAACCCATTTGATCAGTTCGCGGCGGAGATCCTCGTCGGGCTCGATTTCGGCATTGCACGTGACGAACGCGTAGATGCCCTGCCCCTTGATCTCATGGGGCATGCCGACGACCGCGGCTTCGGCCACGGCCGGATGGGCGACGAGCGCGGATTCGACTTCCGCCGTGCCCATGCGGTGCCCCGATACGTTGATGACGTCATCGATCCGGCCGGTGATCCAGTAGTAGCCGTCCTCGTCCCGGCGGCAGCCGTCGCCGGTGAAATAAGTGCCGGGGAACGTAGAGAAATAAGTCTGGAAGAAGCGTTCATGATCGCCCCAGACGGTGCGCATCTGGCCGGGCCAGCTATCGGCGATGACGAGGCAGCCATCAGCCGCCCCTTCCAGAACGCCGCCCTCGTTGTCGAGCAGGACCGGCTTGACCCCGAACAGCGGCTTGCTGGCCGAACCCGGCTTGAGCGCGGTTGCGCCCGGCAGCGGGGTGATCATGGCGCCGCCGGTTTCCGTCTGCCACCAGGTGTCGACGATGGGGCAGCGCCCCTCACCCACGACGTCGTGATACCAGGACCAGGCCTCGGGATTGATCGGTTCGCCGACGGAGCCGAGCAGTCTCAGGCTCTGGCGCGAGGTTTGCTTCACCCAGTCGTCACCCTCGCGCATCAGAGCCCGCAGTGCGGTGGGCGCGCCGTAGAATATCTCGACCTGGAACTTGTCGACCACCTGCCAGAAGCGGCTCGGATCGGGGAAGTTGGGCACGCCCTCGAACATCACCGTGGTCGCGCCGTTCATCAGCGGCCCATAGACGACGTAGGAGTGGCCGGTGACCCAGCCGATGTCCGCCGCGCACCAGTAGATCTGGCCGGGTCGATAGTCGAAGACGTATTCGTGCGTCATCGAAGCCCAGACCGAATAGCCACCGGTCGTGTGCAGCACGCCCTTGGGCTTGCCGGTGGAACCGGACGTGTAGAGGATGAACAGCGGATCCTCGGCATTCATCTCTTCAGGCGGGCAATCGGCCGACTGCTCCGCCACGGCCGAGGCCCAGTCGATGTCGCGTCCCTCGACCATCGGCACGTCGGCGCCGGTGTGGCTGAGGACGATGACCGTCTCCACGCCCGGGCAGGCCTTGAGCGCCTCGTCGACATTGGCCTTGAGTGCGATCTTCTTGCCGCCGCGCAGCCCCTCGTCGGATGTGAGGACGATGCGGCTGTCGCAGTCCTGGATACGGCCGCCCAGCGCGTCGGGCGAGAAGCCGGCGAAGACGATGGAATGGATCGCGCCGATCCGCGCACAGGCCAGCATGGCGACCGCGGCCTCGGGCACCATCGGCAGGTAGATGGTCACGCGGTCTCCGCGCTCGACTCCGCGGGCCTTCAGCAGGTTGGCGAAGCGGCAGACGGACTCGTGAAGTTCACGGTAGGTGATGCGGCGTTCCGGGTTCTTCGGATCGTCCGGTTCCCAGAGGATAGCCACGGCGTCGCCGCGCTCGGCAAGGTGACGGTCTAGGCAGTTCGCGGAGAGATTGAGCGTACCGTCGGTGAACCACGAGATGCCGAAGTCCGCTTCGTGGAAGCTGGTCTGCTTGACCACGCTGAACGGCTTGATCCAGTCGATCCGCTGCGCTTCCTCCCGCCAGAAGCCTTCGGGATCTTCCAGCGAACGGGCGTACATGTCCTGGTAGCGCGCCTCGTCGATCAGGGCGTTCTTGGCCCACTCGGTGGGCACGGGATAGATGGCCTCGGCCATGATGTCCTTCTCCTCTTGCCGGTATCCTCTCCGGCAGACTTCGTTCCCGGCGGGCCTGGAAGCCGCCGTTTCCCCGCCACATTAACCGATGTTCGCCGGAGCGCCACTGTCTTCCGGCCACTTGTCTCGGCAGCGGGACATAAGGGGCACGCTGTGTTAGCCTTGGCGCGTCTACCGGGCGGCGCGATGATCTCGATCAAGGCCGTGCGTGCTAGAAAGACTTAGAAATCCGACACGAACCACCCCCGATGCAGCCGGAGTTCTCGATCCATGTCCCTCAATGACGCCATCACCCTGCCCACCCGATCCGGGATCGCCCTCGACGTTCGCCCGGCGCGGGAAAGCGATGCCGAGGCACTGGCACAGTTCTTCGAGCAGGTGACCGAAGACGATCGCCGCTTCCGGTTCTTCGCGGCCGCGGACCGGGTGAGCCCGCAGCAGATCGCGCCGATCGTCAAGGCGGATCACTACCAGACCGAATCGTGGCTGGGCTTCTCCGACCAGGGGCAGATCGTGGCTTCGGGCGTGCTGGCTTATGACGACCAGGGCGACACCGGCGAAGTGGCGATCTCGGTGCGCGGCGACCACAAGGGCAAGGGCGTGGGCTGGGCGATGCTCGATTTCCTGGGCAACCAGGCGGAGAAGCGCGGGTGCAAGCGGGTGATCGCCATCGAAAGCCGCGAGAACAGCGCCGCGATCGAAGTGGAACGCGACAAGGGCTTTCTTCCGGAACCGTTTTTCGGCGATCCGACGCTGGTGCTGCTGTCGAAGTCTTACGATTGAGGGAGGCGCAGCTTTTCGCTGCGGCTTATCGCCAAGTTCCCGCTCGCATTGAAATCTCGTGATGCCCGCGAAGGCGGCGACCGCGCTTTTCTTTAGAGCACGCAAAGACGTGGAGGCGTAGAGAAGTGGAGGCGTAGAGAAGTGGCGCCCCGTCCCCCTTCGTCATTGCGAGCGTAGCGAAGCAATCCAGAGCGGCTCTGCGCGACTCTGGATTGCTTCGCTACGCTTGCAATGACGAAAATGGTTTGAAAGTGTGAATCTCCCTGCGTTTGAACTGGAAGCACGCACAAAAAAGGGCGGGCCCGCAAGGACCCGCCCTTCTCTTTTCACATGAGCCGAAGGCTCAGATGTGGATGGCGCGTCCGTAAGCGGCCAGTACCGACTCGTGCATCGCTTCCGAGATCGTCGGATGCGGGAACACGGTCTGCATGAGTTCCGCCTCGGTGGTCTCCAGCGTCTTGCCGACGACGTAGCCCTGGATCATCTCGGTCACTTCCGCGCCGATCATGTGGGCGCCGAGCAGTTCGCCGGTCTTGGCGTCGAACACGGTCTTCACGAAGCCTTCCGGCTCGCCCAGCGCGATCGCCTTGCCGTTGCCGATGAACGGGAACGTGCCGGCCTTCACGGTGTAGCCCGCTTCCTTGGCCTTCTCCTCGGTCATGCCTACCGACGCGATCTGCGGGTGGCAGTAGGTGCAGCCCGGGATGTTGTTCCGGTCGAGGCCGTGCGGGTGCACGTCCTTGTTGCCGAGTTCCTTGGCGATCGATTCGGCAGCGGTCACGCCTTCATGGCTGGCCTTGTGGGCGAGCCAGGGTCCGGGCGTGCAGTCGCCGATGGCCCAGATGCCGGCGGCATTGGTGCGGCCGTAGTCGTCGATCTGGATGAAGCCGCGGTCGGCCTTGATGCCGAGCGCTTCCAGACCGATTTCCTCGGTGTTGGGCACGATGCCCACGGCCGAGATGACATGGCTGAAGTCGTGCTCGGCGACTTTGCCGTCCTTGCCCTTGATCTTGGCCTTCACGCCCTTGTCGGTGGCGGTGATCGCCTCGACGCCGGCGCCGGTCAGGATCTTCATGCCCTGCTTGGTGAGGGCCTTTTCGAGGAACGCGGAGACGTCCTTGTCCTCTACAGGCACGATCCGGTCGAGCATCTCCACGACGGTGACGTCAACGCCCATGTCGTTGTAGAAGCTCGCGAATTCGATGCCGATGGCGCCCGAACCCATGACCAGCAGCTTGGTCGGCATCTCGGACGGGGTCATCGCGTGGCGATAGGTCCAGATGCGCTTGCCGTCGGCCTTGGCGAAGGGCAGTTCGCGGGCACGCGCGCCGGTGGCGACGATGATGTGCTTGGCGGAGACTTCGGCAGTCTTGCCATCCTTGTCGGTTACCGCCAGCTTGCCCTTGGCCACCAGCTTGCCGGTGCCCATGTGGACGGTGATCTTGTTCTTCTTCATCAGGTGCGTGACACCGGCGTTGAGCTGGGCTGCAACGCCGCGCGAACGCTTGACGATGGCGGCGAGGTCGGCGGTGATGTTGTCCGCGGCCAGGCCGTAGTTCTTGGCATGCTGCATCTGGTGGAACACCTCGGCCGAGCGCAGCAGCGCCTTGGTCGGGATGCAGCCCCAGTTGAGGCAGATGCCGCCGAGCAGCTCGCGCTCGACGATGGCGGTCTTCAGGCCCAGCTGGGCGGCGCGGATGGCCGCGACATAGCCGCCGGGGCCCGAACCGAGGACGATGACGTCGTAGGTATCAGCCACTGTCTTACTTCTCCTGATCGATGGCGCGCGGTTGACCGAATTCGTTCACCGCGACGAAAGTGAACACGGCCTGCGTCACTTTCACTTCTTCCTCTTCGTGCCGATGCCGGCGCCAGGCTTCGATGGCGATGGTCAACGAAGTCCGGCCCACGCGCTGGATCTCGCCGTAGACCGAGACTTCGTCACCTACCTTTACGGGCAGGTGGAACTGCATCCCGTCCATCGCCACCGTCACCGCGCGTCCGCGCGAGCGACGGGCGGCGACGAGGCCGGCACCCATGTCCATCTGGCTCATCAGCCAGCCGCCGAAGATGTCTCCGTAGGCATTGGCGTCGGCCGGCATGGCAGTGACCCGGATCACCGGGTCACGTCGTGTCTCGGTCACTTAGGCGACCATGCCCAGCGGCGTTTCGATGTATTCGCGGAATGCGGCCATCAGGCGGGCGCCGTCGGCACCGTCCACCGCGCGGTGGTCGAAGCTGCCGGTCGCGCTCATGACGGTGGCGACGCCCAGCGAATCGTCGGGCATGACCCACGGACGCTTCTCGCCCGCGCCCACGGCGATGATCGTCGCCTGCGGCGGGTTGATCACGGCGGTGAACTGCTTGATGCCCATCATGCCCATGTTCGAGATCGAGGCGGTGCCGCCCTGATACTCGCCCGGCTGCAGCTTGCCTTCCTTGGCGCGCTTGCCGAGATCCTTGGTCGCCTTGGCGATTTCGGAGAACGACTTGCCGTTGGCGTTCTGGACGATCGGGGTGATCAGGCCGCCCGGGATCGAGACGGCGACCGAAACGTCGGCGCGCGCATACTTGATCAGCTCGTTTCCGGCGAAGGTCACGTTGCATTCCGGCACGTCGATCAGAGCGCGGCCGAGCGCCTTGATCAGCATGTCGTTGACCGAGACCTTCACGCCCTGCTTTTCGAGCATGGAGTTGATCTCGGCGCGCAGGGCCATGAGCTTGTCGAGGCGCACGTCCACGGTGAGGTAGATGTGCGGCGCTTCCTGCATCGACTGCGTCAGGCGGCGCGCGATGACCTTGCGCATGCCCGAAAGCTTCTCGACCGAGTGCGGGATGCGGTCGTCGAGCAAGGCGCGGGTTTCCGCCGCCATCTCGACAGCCGGGGCCTTGGCTTCGGCCGAACCGGCGGCAGGAGCAGGTGCTGCGGCGGCAGGCTTGGCCGGCGCGGACTTGGCGCCTTCCACGTCGGCGCGCACGATACGACCGTTGGGGCCGGAGCCCTTCACGGCAGCGAGGTCGACGCCCTTGTCTGCGGCGATCCGCTTGGCGAGCGGCGAGGCGGCGATACGGCCTTCCTTCGAAGCGGCAGGCGCAGGAGCGGAGGCGGCAGGCGCCGGTGCGGCAGCCTTCGGCGCTTCGGCCTTGGCTTCCGTGGGCGCCTTGGCAGGAGCGGAAGCAGCAGCTGGTGCAGCCGAAACGGCGCTGGCGTCTTCGCCGTCACCGGCGAGAATGGCGATCACGGTTCCGACCTTCACGCCGTCGGTACCTTCGGCAATCAGGATCTTGCCGATCGTGCCTTCGTCGACGGCTTCGAACTCCATCGTGGCCTTGTCGGTCTCGATCTCGGCCATGATATCGCCGGAGCTGACGGTGTCGCCTTCCTTAACCAGCCATTTTGCCAGTTTTCCCTCTTCCATAGTGGGGGACAGGGCGGGCATCTTGATGTCGATTGGCATGGAAGCTTGTGTGTCCCTTGTTTTCCTTGGGGAGGTATGCGGGGTCCGCCTTTCCTTGGACAAGTTGGCGCGCGCGCACAAGCGCCTTCACGATCCTTTTTTCGCATTCGTGATGGCTTGCACCATGACCTGAATAGCCCGATAAGCCCGCATCGAGAGGAAACCCATGCGCATCTACCTGGTCATCGTGGACGAAACGGAAGAGGCGCTGGTGGCCTTGCAATTCGCCGCGCGCCGCGCCGCGAAGACCGACGGTGCGCTGCATCTTCTCGCCGTGGTCCCCCCCCAGCCCTTCAATGCTTTCGGAGGGGTCCAGGCAACCATTGAGGAAGAGGCCCGCGCCCGCGCCGAGACGCTGGTGACGGCCGCTGCCGGAAACCTTTTATCACAAGGCGCTAAGATGCCGGTCATCTCCGTTCGCATGGGAGAAGACATCAAGATCGTGCGCGAATACCTGAAAGAGCACGGAGAGGTTTCGGCCCTCGTGCTCGGCGCTGCCAAGGAGGGCGGACCGGGGCCGCTCGTCACGCACTTCACCGGCGCCGGACTGGGGCAGATGCCCTGCCCGGTCTTCGTGATCCCCGGTACCCTCGACGCCGAAGCGATCGAGCGCCTGAGCTGATACCGCGAAGCCTATCGTTCGCCTGAGAAGGCCGCCGTCCCGGATCGGGTCCGGGACGATCAAGCCTTGAATCGCTACTTCTTCTTGCGCCCCTGATGCCGGATATTCCCTGGTCGGCCGCGGGGCGAGACGAAGTGCTTGCCCTTCTTCTTCAGGGGCTGCGGCCGGCCGCGCGGTTCGATGCGGCCGCCGCCTTCTTCCAGTTCGAACTTGAGCGCACCGGTCAGCGGATTGGCTTCCGCCAGTCGCAGCCGCAGGATCTGGCCCATGGCATAGGCGGTGCCGCTGCTCTCGCCTTCCAGGACTTGCGCCTTTTCGTCATAGCCGAAGCGCTCGTCGCCCAGGGTCGAAACCGGCACGAGGCCGTCGCCGCCCAGGCCGATGATCGTGGCGAAGAAGCCAAACTTCCGCACGCCGGTGATGCGCGTGTCGAACACTTGGCCCACGCGGCCCGAGAGCCAGGCCGCGACATAGCGGTCGATGGTTTCGCGCTCGGCTTCCATCGCCCGGCGTTCGGCCTGGCTGATGGCATCGCTGACCCGGCCCAGATCGTCACGGTCGCGTTCGGAAAGGCCCGAGGTGGCCGGGATGTCGCCCTGCGGTCGGGGCTGCTCCAGCCCATAGGCATCGACCAGCGCGCGGTGCACGAGAAGGTCGGCATAGCGGCGGATCGGCGAGGTGAAATGCGCGTAGGAAGCGAGCGCGAGGCCGAAGTGCCCTTCGTTGCGCGGACCGTAATAGGCCTGGGTCTGGCTGCGCAGCACGGCTTCCATGATGAGCGCCTTTTCGCTCTCGTCCACGATGTCCTTGAGCATGCGGTTGAACAGGCCCGGCGTGATTACCTGCCCCAGCGAGAGATTGCGGCCGAAGGTTGCCAGATAGTCCTTGAGCGCGGTCAGCTTTTCGCGGCTCGGGGTCTCGTGGACGCGGTACACGACCGGGGCCACCTTGGCCTCCAGCGCCTTGGCCGCGGCCACGTTGGCGGCGATCATGAAGTCTTCGACAACGCGGTGGGCATCGAGCCGCTCGCGGATGGCGATTTCGGTGATGCGGCCCTGCTCGTCCAGCTTCACCCGGCGTTCAGGCAGTTCGAGTTCCAGCGGGTCGCGCGCCTGGCGGGCTTCGGCCAACAGCTTCCAGCAGGCCCAGAGGTCCTGGAGATGGTGCTCCGCCCTGCCCTCGTCGATGCGGGCCTGGGCTTCCTCATAGGCGATGACTTCGTCGATCCGCACCAGCGCGCGGGTAAAGCGCCATTCGGTGACTTTGCCCTGCCCGTCCACCTTGAGATGGCAGGCCATGGCCGCGCGGTCCTCGCCCGAGCGCAGCGAGCAGACGTCGGCACTGAGCACTTCGGGCAGCATCGGCACGACGCGGTCGGGGAAATAGACCGAGTTGCCGCGGCGCCGTGCCTCGCGGTCGATCTCGCCGCCCGGACGGACGTAGAAGGACACGTCCGCAATGGCGACGAGCGCGTCGAAACCGCCCTCCGCGTTAGGCTTGGCCCAGATCGCATCGTCATGATCGCGCGCGTCGGATGGGTCGATGGCGACGATGGGCAGGTGCCGCAAGTCTTCGCGCTGTTCATGGCTGAGCGGCATCTTGGCCGAAGCTTCGGCCTCGGCAATCGTCTCGCTCTCGAAATGGTTCGGAATGCCGTGCTTGTGAATGGCGATCAGGCTGAAGGCCTTGGGCGCCAATGGCTCGCCAAGCACTTCGGTGATCTTGACCGAGGGACGCGCGGAACGGCCGATCGGCTCGGCCAGCACCAGCTCGCCCTTTTCCGCACCGCCCAGGTCGGAAATCGGCGAGGAGTTACGGATGCGCTTGTCGACCGGAGCCAGCCAGGGCTTGCCCGCACCATCGATCTCGACAACGCCGAGAAGCTGCTCGGAACGCAGCATCAGCTTCTTCATCGGATAAGCACGCCATCCGGTCTGCGTTTCCTCCGTGCGCGCCAGCACCCGGTCGCCCTTCTTGAGCGCCGAACGGCCCTTCTCGATCAGGCGGATGCGCGGCGGGGGCGTGGCATCGTCGGGCGCCCAGGTGTCCGGCACGGCGATGGGCTCGCCCTCGCTCACGTCCACGACGCGCAGTACGGTGACCTTGGGCAACCCGCCCATGCGGTGAAACGCGGTCCGCTTGCCGTCGATCAGGCCTTCCTCGGCCATGTCCTTCAGCAGCGCCTTGAGCTGGATCTTTTCGTTACCCTTCAGCCCGAACGTGCGTGCGATCTCTCGCTTGCCGACGGGTTCGGCCGAGTTCTGGATGAAGTCGAGGATTTGCTCGCGCGTCGGGAGGCCAGGCTCGGGCCGGTTCTTGGGAGGCATGGTTTCCGCCATGCGCCGGAATGGCCTTCATTGCAATGGCGGCGGCATGCCGATGGGGCGATGCCGCCGCCCGGTACGCGAGAATGGTTCAGGGCTGCTTGGCCGCCGCCTCACCCGCGATCGTCACGGCCGGCGCGGTGACGGGCACGGCATGAGGCTTCTCGCCGGCATTGGCCTTGAGGAACAACTGCCAGGAAGAAACGGCCAGAACGCAGGCCAGCAAGGGCTGGAGAATTCGGTCCGAGGCGTGGGAAGACAAGTAGCTGCCGATCACGACACCCGGGATCGAGCCGATCAGCAACACCCCCAGAAGCGGGAAGTCCACGTCGCCGATCATCCAGTGACCGAAGCCGGCGATGAGGGCCAGCGGCACCGCATGGGCAATGTCGGAACCGACGATGCGGGCCACGGGGAGCTTGGGATAGAGTACCAGCAGCACGGTCATGCCGATGGCGCCAGCGCCGACCGAGGAAATCGAGACTGCAATGCCGATGGCGGCGCCCAGCAGCACGGTTCCCGTCAGCACCCGCGAACGGGGCTGGATCGGATCGATGTCATGGGCCAGCCTCAGCAGCCACTTGCGGCATATGACCGCAAGCGCCGTGACGCCCAGCAGCACGGCCAGCGAAACCATGATGAGGCGCTCGGTCGAATTGCCGACCTTGCCGAACCAGGAAAGCGTCGCGAGCGTCAGGATTGCTGCGGGAACGCTGCCGCAGGCCATGCGGCGCACGATGCGCCAGTCCACCGTCTCGCGCTTGCCGTGGACGGCAGAACCCGCGATCTTGGTCATGGCGGCAAAAAGAAGGTCGGTACCGACTGCCGTCTGCGGATTTACGCCGAACAGCAGCACGAGCAGCGGCGTCATCAGCGAACCGCCGCCCACGCCCGTCAGCCCCACGAGCACGCCGACGAGCATGCCCGCAATGACGTGCAGAAAATCGAAATGCTGCGTCAGTGCCATATGTGCCCACCGTTACCCGAAATCGCCCGTTCTCCAAACTGGTGGGCTTGTGCTTTTCCCGATTGGCGACTGTCACGCCAACCCGCTGCCCGACAACAAAGATTTACTTCGCCCCGTGCCAGCAAGCCTCGCGGCGATGGCCCTTGCCCGCAGAGCGGCAGTCTTCCGGATATCTGCAAAAAGATGTCCCCCATCCCTCTATCCCACCGGTAAAATTCAACCAAGGAAGGGATCAAGGCAATTGGGCAAGCGGAGTAAACCCTCCGCCCGGTACGGCTGCCGCGATCGGGCTGACGCTGCCATCGGCCGCGATGGAGCGAACGCCGAGAATCCAGTCGTCTCCGCGCAGGCCGTCCAGCTTGACGCTCGTCTCCGTGGTACGCGCCACCAGCGGCTGCGCTTCCCAGGAGGGGGCATCGGTGCGCCGCCGCCAGACGGAGTACGCCGCGGCGCCGGCAACCGGCTTCCAGGTGACGTCGGTCCAGGTCTTCACCGCCGCATCGGCCGTGGGGGCCGGCGGCATCGGCGCGGCGGCAAGCGCTGCCAGCGCGGCAATGTTGAGGCGCGTCACTTTGGCGAGATAGGCGAAGTCCATCTCGTCGATGGTATCGCCGTAGGTCACGCCGTTCTCGGTGCGCAGGTCCTGGTGCTGGTGGTCATAGTCCTCGATGGCCACCGAGAAGCGAACGGCCGGATTGCCCTGTTCAAGGAAGGGCAACTGGTCTCCGCCGCGGCCCAGGCGATCGGCGCGCCAGACCTGCCTCACCGCGAAGTCGTCCTGCACGTGGCCCGCCAGTTCGGCGATGAAGCGCGAGATATTGCGTCCCGGGCTGTCGTTTTCGCCGCCGAAGCGCCGGGCGTCCGCGCGGGTCTTGTCCGTGGCATCGGCGCGCGGGCCTTCGGAAAACAGCCTTACGTTCTTGTCGTCGACCAGCCCATCGGAGCCATGCGTGCCGCCGACGATGTCGTTGTTGAGCACGGCCTTGACCGTCCAGCCCTGCTTCTTAGCGTAGTCCGCCAGAAGCTTGCCGCCGTAGAGCCCCTGCTCCTCGCCGGAAAGTGCTGCGTAGACGATGGTGCCGGCGAATTTGCGTTTGGAAAGGACACGGGCGGCTTCAAGGACGAGCGCCGTGCCGGAACCGTCGTCATTGGCGCCTGGAGCATCGCTCTTGGCATCCATCACATCGGTTACGCGGCTGTCGATATGGGCCTCGACGATCACCACTTCGTTCGGCCGCTCGGTGCCGCGCTGGATGGCGACCACATCGACCATCTTGACCGGCGCCGGAATGCGCGTGCCGCTGACCATCGCTTCTGGAATGACCACTTCGAGGCAGCCGCCGCAGGCTTTCGACGTCTTGCGGAATTCATCCGCAGCCCAGCGGCGCGCGGCGCCGATGCCGCGCTTGGGATCGGTGTCCGACGACAGCGTGTGACGGGTGCCGAAGGAGACCAGCTTGGCGACATCCGTGCGCATGCGGGCTTCGGAGACGGATGCCGTGAGCCCAGTTTCGTCCGAAGCGCTTGCCGGAAGACTGGAAAGGATCGTGGCGGAAAGAGCTGCGGCGACCAGAATCTTGTTCATGCAGGCGCTTGTCACGCCGGATAGCCGGCTTGGCAAGAGGGTCAGAAGCGAACCGGTGCCTCGCCGTAGCGGTTCGGGCCGGGATTGGATGGCCAGACGCCGAAGATTATCACGATCAGGATGGCGAGATATCCCAGCAGACTCGCGGTGACCATCCGCGACTGCATGGCGAAGGCCGTCTCCAGATTGTCCGCGGAAACCTTCTCCATGGTGGAGACGATTTCATCCATTCTGGACCAGACTATCGCCTTGGACGTGACCGAAAGCAGGAACGTCAGGAGCGAGATCCAGGCAGGCTTGCCGGAATCGTGCAACCTGCGGGCGAACGAGGCGATCAGCAGCAGGCCTGCCGTGAGCGACACGATGGTCGAGACCGTCATCGACGTGCGCATGTAGCCCGCCATCTGGGTCATGACGCGGGCATTCATGTCGTCGCCGGAGACGCCCTGCTGGGCGGCGATGAAGGCGCCCTTCATGATCCCGCCCATCATGGGCATGGCGATCACCATGCCCACGGCGTACTGGATCACGACGAGGAAGAGAACGTAGAACCAGAAGGTCTGCCGGGCATCCCGGCCCTTGAAGTTCATCAGGTTCGTCAGGTTGTACTTGATCGATCCCAACACGTCCTCTTCCCCTTCCGATCAGTAGGACCTTGCGACGTAGATGCGCTCAAGTGCCGGACCGCCGGTGAACACACAATTGCCGGACACCGGCGCAGCATCGAGCGGGGTGTTGCGGATGGTGAGCTTCAGCGTTTTCAGCTTCTGGACGACGGCCTCAAGCGCTTCGCCGGTCGGGCGCGACCATTCGACTTCCACCCAGCCCGGGTAGCGGTTTTCTTCCGAGAAGAAGGCGGCAAGTTCGTCAAAGCTGTCCGCGCGCGAGATGTTCGCGTCCAGCTTGGCCTTGGCTTCGGTGAAGAGCGCGGTCTGGATATCCTCGACCTCGGCAGCGGCGCGCGAAACGAACGCATCCTTGGCCATGCCCACGAAGTTTGCCTTCGCAGCCTCGTTCCAGAGCTTGTCACGGCGCAGCATCGAGACTTGTCCGCCCGCGGCATCACGGCCGCCGATCTCGAGGATCAGCGGAACGCCCTTCTTGACCCAGGCCCAGCGCTTCTGCGTGGCCTTGCCGGGACGCTTGTCGAGCAGGACGCGCAGCGGTTCGCCCAGGGCGAACTGGGTGACCAGCGATTTGCGCAAGTCTTCGCAATAAGCGAGCAGCGCCTCGTCCTCGTCGTTGTCGCGCAGCATCGGCAGGATCACGATCTGCTGCGGCGCGATCATCGGCGGAACGCGCAGGCCGTCATCGTCGCCATGCGTCATGATGACGCCGCCGACCATGCGGGTGGAAGTGCCCCAGCTGGTCGTGTGGGCGTATTGCTGCGTGCCTTCCTTGTCCTGATATTGGATGCCGGCCGCTTCTGCGAAGCCCGTGCCGAGGTAGTGCGAAGTGCCCGCCTGGAGCGCCTTGCCGTCCTGCATCATGGCTTCGATCGAATAAGTCGCCACGGCGCCGGGGAAGCGTTCGTTCTCGGGCTTTTCGCCGGCGATCACCGGCATGGCCAGCTCGGTCTCGGCAAAGTCGCGGTACATTTCGAGCGCGCGCAGCGTCTCGGTCATGGCATCGTCGCGGTCGGCGTGAGCGGTGTGGCCCTCCTGCCAGAGGAACTCGCTGGTGCGCAGGAACATGCGAGTGCGCATTTCCCAGCGCACGACATTGGCCCACTGGTTGACCATGAGCGGCAGGTCGCGCCAGGACTGCACCCAGCGTGCCATGGCCGCGCCGATCGCCGTTTCCGAAGTCGGGCGGACGATCAGCGGTTCTTCGAGCTTCGCTTCGGGATCGGGAACGAGGCCGCCCTTGCCGTCGCCGACAAGGCGATGGTGCGTGACTACCGCCATTTCCTTGGCGAAGCCTTCGACGTGCTCGGCTTCCTTGGCGAAATAGGAAAGCGGAATGAACAGCGGGAAGTAGCAGTTGGTGACGCCAGCGGCCTTGATCCGGTCATCCATGAGGCGCTGGATGCGCTCCCAGATGCCATAGCCCCACGGCTTGATGACCATGCACCCGCGAACACCCGATTCCTCGGCCATTTCGGCTTCGGAAATGACTTCCTGGTACCACTGGGCGAAGTCGTCCTCGCGCTTGGTGGAGAGGGCGTGACGAATGGCGGACACGGGTGCTTCTTCCTGAACTGAGCGATGCGACGGACCATCCGTTGCATTCTGGGCAAGTCGCGGCGCCGATGACGCGCCGCGAAAGCACCCCGCGCAGACCCTTATTTGCCCAGCGCGTCAAGCCTCTTCTGGATTTCCGCCATCTGATCGCGCAGCGCGGAAAGGTCTCCGGTGTCTTCGGCAGCGGGTGCCTTGGGCTCCGGCTTTTCGGCACCGGGCATGAAGGCCGCGGCGGCAGCCTTGAACATGGCCATGTTCTGTTCGGCCAGCTTCGCCAGCGGATTATTGCCCAGGCTGTCTTCGAACGCCTTGTGCAGCTTCGACTGATTGGCCCGGAAATTGTCCATCGACGCTTCGAGATAATGCGGAACCAGCGACTGCATCGAATTGCCGTACATGCTGATGAGTTCGCGCAGGAAGTTGACCGGGAGCATCTGCTCACCGTTCGATTCTTCTTCCATGATGATCTGCGTCAGGATCGTATGCGTGATGTCCGTGCCGCTTTTGGCATCGAGCACTTTGTAATCGACCCCTTCGCGGGTCATCTTGGCAAGATGATCGAGCGTAATGTAGCTCGACGAGCGCGTATTGTAGAGACGACGGTTAGCGTATTTTTTTATGATTACCGTGTTGTCGTCCTGAGACGCCGTTTCAGCCATTTGCCAATCCCCAGTCTGCCTAATTCCCGGCCAGTATGACAAGAGGTTACCACCCACCCTTGTCGCAACGCAACACAAATTGCTGCGCAGCAAAACCGGACCGTGCCTTGCTTATTTTGCCCCAGGTGGGCTCTGCCGCCGACGAAAGGCCAGGGCCTTGTCGCGGCAGATCCGTTCAGCGCCCAAAACGCCGGCCCAGCAGGGTCAGCAATTCATATTGCGAAAGCCCAGATGCCGCCGCGGCTTGCGGAAGCGCGTAATCTGCCGTGATCCAGTCGCCCTCGCCTACGTCCGGCGCGTGAGTCAGGTCGACGACGGTGAGGTCCATGCTGACACGGCCGAGCACCGGCAATTCATGTCCCTTGGCGCGGAACAGGCCTTTGCCCGACCAGCAGCGCAGATAGCCGTCGGCATAGCCGAGCGCGATGGCGCCGACCCGCAAGGGCGCACTTGCGGTATATGTGGCGTTGTAGCCGATCGTCTCTCCGGCAAGCACGTCGCGAACCTGGAGGATCGCCGCCTCGGGACGGACGACCTGCTGCAAATCCTGCTCCATACCGGCCCGCGGAATGCCGCCATAGAGGGCGATGCCCGGTCGCGTCAGGTCGCCATGATAGTCGCTGCCCAGCGCAATGCCGGCGCTGTTGGCCAGACTGGCGCGAATGTGGGGCACTTGCTGTCGCGCTTCCTGCCACTGGGCGCACTGCGCGGCGTTGAGATCGGTTTCTTCCTCGGCCGAGGCCAGGTGCGAAAGCAACAGGTCGATATCGAGCGCGGCTATCGCTTCGTCACCCAGTTCTTCCATGCGAATGCCGAGACGGTTCATGCCGGTATCGACCATGAGATGGCAGCGGCCGCCGCCCGCCTCGGTCCAGCGCCTGGCCTGGGCGAGCGAATTGATCACCGGCGTAATACCGCTTTCGCGCGCAAACGCGGCATCCTGCGGTGTCAAGGGACCGTGCAGCACGGAAAGTGCCGAGGGGCTCACGCAATCGAGCAGGTCCAATGCCTCCCCCCAATGCGCGACGAAGAAGTCATGGCAGCCTGCCGCGTGCAGCACCGGCACCACCTGCTTTGCGCCAAGGCCATAGCCGTTGGCCTTGACCGCGGCACCCGCTCGCGCGGATCCGGACAGGCGGTCCAGCGCCAGCCAGTTGGAGCGCAAGGCATCACGGTCGAAAGCGAGACGGAGGGCGGAGGCAGGAAACTCGGAAAACATCTTCACCACATTGCGCGGACGGCCGTTTCGGAAGGAGACGGCGTTGCTAGCGCCCTCATGTAGACGGAATTGAAGCGAAGAAAACTGCCAAAGTACCCGGTAGCCTTGCAACGATTGCATCTTCATCATGCGGGAAAGCGGGGCGCCCCGCCGCCAGTCAGCCGTCTTTCGAGAATGCCTGAATGGCGGCGCGCCAGGGAAGCACGACGGCGCCGTGCCGACCGGGATAGTCCCGTGCGGCCGCAATCTTCGCCAGGCCGGGCCATTCGGGCATGGGGCCTTCGCCGGATAGCCAGCGCGCCATCGTTTCGCCCGTCACGCAGACTTCTTCGGGACCGCGACCGATGACGGCATCGGCGAAGATAGCCGCGGCGGCCTGGCCGATGGCGCAGGCCTGGCTGCGGATGCCGATGCTCTCCACGGTTCCCTGTTCGCCGAGCGACAGGCCAAGCGCGATCGTGCTGCCGCAGCTCTGGGACCGTGCCTCGCCCTGCAGCGGCAGCGCCTCGCTCCAGGGATAATGCGCCAGCCTGATGGTCAGGCCCAGGACTTCCGGGGTATAGAGAACGGTTGCCGACATCAGGTTCCCGCCGCCTCGGCCCGCAGCGCCTCCCGGCGGCGCTCGGAAATCATCTTCACCAGTGCCTCGCTGCTGGCGTTGACGAAGGGATAAGTCCGCGCTTCCTTCATCCAGGCCGGTCGGCCGCCGATGCCCCAGACCGTGTCATAGCCCAGCACCAGGACAGAGAATCCCAGGATCACGACGATAACGCCCTTCACCGCGCCAAAGCCAAACCCGAGCACACGATCGATCGGACCCAGTACCGAGGCGCGGCTTCGCTTGCCCGCCCAGCTCGCGATCAGCCTTACGACGATGAAAGGCACCAACAGCAGCACCGCAAAAGCGATCACCGGCGTGGCCGTTCCGTCGCCGCTATAAGGAACCAGCCAGGCCGACAGCGGCGTATGCAGCGCCCGGATGGCGAACACCGCGAAGATCCACGCTCCCAAAGCGAGAATCTCCTGCACGAAACCTCTCAGAAATCCGGTGGCGGCACCCACGCCCACAAACACCAGAACAGCAATATCGAAACCGGTCATAAGGCCCCGAACTAGGCATCCGTCAGGATACGGTCAACGAGATTGGGCAACATGGCCAGGCCGGTAAAGTCGATGCCCTTTGCCGTACCTTCGGCATTGGCCCCGCCTGCCGGCCCGATCGCGCGCCCAAAGCCGAGTTTCGCCGATTCCCGCTGACGGATCGATGAATGCGAAACCGGGCGGATCTCCCCTGCGAGCGAGACTTCCCCGAACCAGACCGCATTCTTCGGAAGCGGCCTGTCTCCCAGCGCCGAAATCAGCGCGGCGGCCACGGCAAGGTCCGCTGCCGGATCTGCCAGGCGGTAGCCGCCTGCGACGTTCAGGTAGACTTCCGCGCTGGAGAAATTGAGCCCGCAGCGTGCCTCGAGAACCGCCAGCAGCATGGCCATGCGCCCCGAATCCCAACCAACCACGGCACGGCGCGGCGTTGCCCCGCTCTGGAGCCGGACGATCAGCGCCTGGATTTCCACGAGCACGGGCCGGGTCCCCTCCATGGCGGCGAACACGGCGCTTCCGGCCATTTCCTGATCGCGGCCGGACAGGAACAGCATCGAGGGATTGCCGACTTCGGCCAATCCTGCCCCTTCCATGGCGAAGACGCCGATTTCGTCCACCGGCCCGAAGCGGTTCTTCAGGCTGCGCAGGATACGGTACTGGTGGCTGCGCTCGCCTTCGAACGCCATGACCACGTCGACCATATGTTCCAATACGCGCGGACCGGCGATCGTGCCGTCCTTGGTGACGTGGCCGACGAGCACGAGAGTGACATCGTTCTCCTTGGCATAGCGGATCAGCTCGAAGGCGCAGCCGCGGACCTGGCTGACCGTGCCCGGCGCACCCTCGATCGTGTCGGAATGCATGGTCTGGATCGAATCGATGACCAGCAGGGTCGGCGCGTCCATCATGCCAAGCGTGGTCAGGATGTCCCGCACGGATGTGGCGGAGGCCAGCAGGATCGGCGCCTTCGACAGCCCCAGTCGCTCCGCGCGCAGCCGCACTTGCCCGGCGGCTTCCTCGCCGCTGACATAGACCACGCTGCCGCCGGCCAGGGCGATATGCGCCGAAGCCTGAAGCAGGAGCGTCGATTTGCCGATGCCCGGATCGCCGCCCATCAGGATCGCGGAGCCGGGGACCAGTCCTCCGCCCAGCGCACGGTCGAACTCCGCAAATCCGCTCGCGCGCCGCTTCGGCAATTCGCCTGGCGCATCGAGAGGCGTGAACAGGATCGGCCGCCCCCCGGACGAGAGATCGTGCTTGGAGGAAAACACCGTCTGCGGCGCATCTTCCGCCAGCGTGTTCCACTCCCCGCAATCGGGACATTGACCTTGCCAGCGGGAGGAGACTCCTCCGCAGGCCTGACAGACATATCGACGCTTGGGCTTTGCCATGTCGCCCGATTATCGGGAACGGAATGAGAACGCAATTGCCTTTCCCGAACGATAGCGCCAACATGGAGCAATGCGGCAAAAGGAATTGCGGATCGCGCTGGTCTGCTACGGCGGCATCAGCCTTGCCGTTTACATGCACGGGGTCACCAAGGAACTCTGGAAGGCGCTTCAGGCCAGCCAGGCGTTCTGGGCGGAGGGCGATGCGGAACCGCCGCCGGGGACGGCGCGAGTCTATCACAAGCTGCTCAAGCGACTGGAGGCCGGCAGCAACCTGCGGCTGCGCATACTGACCGACATTGTCGCCGGTGCCAGCGCGGGCGGGATAAACAGCGTATTCCTCTCGCAGGCGATCCATTCGGGACACTCGCTGGAGCCGCTGACCGAGCTTTGGCTGGAAAACGCCGACGTCGACGTCCTGCTCGATCCGGAAGCAAGAGCGCGCAGCCAGGTCACCAAGTTCTGGGCCCGGCCGCTCGTCTCCTACCTGCTGCATCGGCCCGGCAATGCCGTGACGACCAGCGTGGCGCCGGAAACTCGCGAGGAAGTGCGGCAGAAACTCTCGCGGCTGATCCGCTCGCGCTGGTTCGAACCGCCTTTCAGCGGGGTCGGTCTCTCGCGCCTGCTGGCCGGAGCCTTCACGGCGATGGCCGAGACCGAGGCCGGGCCGCCGCTCCTTCCCCATGGCCATCCGATAAATCTCTTCGTGACGGCAACGGACTTCAAGGGACACCTTGAAACCTTGCGCCTGCATTCGCCGGAACTCGTACTGGAAAGCGAGCATCGCCTCAGCATCGGCTTCGAGTCGCGGTCCGGCACCCCTTCCCTTGCCGCCATGCCGGAACTCCTGCTGGCCGCCCGCGCCACGGCGAGTTTCCCGGGTGCCTTCCCGCCGCTCCAGATCGAGGAAATCGGCGGCGTGATTGCGGAACTAGGGCTCGCCTGGCCGGAGCGCGAGGCGTTCTTCCGCCGTGTCATGCCCGAGCACAGCCAGCGCGGAGACCTCGACAATGTTGCGCTCATCGACGGCTCGGTGCTCAACAACGCGCCCTTCGCCGATGCCATGGGCGTGCTGCGCGACCGGCCGGCGACGCGCGAAGTCGATCGCCGTTTCGTCTACATCGACCCCACGCCGGATCGTATCGGCGCCTCGATGCGCCAGGAACGCCGGGCGCCGGGCTTCTTTTCGACGATATTCGGCTCACTGTCCTCGATCCCGCGCGAGCAGCCGATTCGCGACAACCTGGAGGCGCTGGAGCGCGATTCGCAGGAAGTGGCGACGCTGCGGGCCATCGTGCTGGCATTGCGGCCGGAGATCGAGGAGACGGTGGACCGCCTGTTCGGCAATACCTTCTTCCTCGACCGACCAACCCCCAAGCGCCTCTCCGCCTGGCGCGACAAGGCACAGCGCGCGGCGCTGGAACAGGCGGGTTTCGCCTATCACGGATACGTCCAGGTCAAGTTTTCCGGGATCGTCGCCAAGCTGGCCCGGCTCATCTACGAAGGCGCGCCGGAGCTGGGCCTCTCCTCCAGCGAGCCGATCGCGCTGCGGCTTCACGATCATTTCGCCAGCGTCGGGCTGGACCGGATCAAGGGCCTGAAAGGCGACGGTTCGCCGGGGATGATCGGCTTTTTCCGCACGCATGACCTGGCGTTCCGAATTCGGCGGCTTCGCCTGCTGGCACGGCGCGTCACGCAGGAGTGGCAGCAGGAAGAAAGCGTCACGGAAGTAGAGCGGGACAAGGCACGGGAGGCGATCTACGCCGCGCTTGCGCTTTATCTCGACCGCGAGCCGGTCGCTGCGATGGGGGAGACTTTCGCCGCGCTCGCCGCAGCGGTGTTCACCGATCCTGGCGCGGTGATCGATCACATCGAAAAGGTTCGCGACCTGGTGGCGATCGATGCCCGGGTCGATGCCCTCCTGGCGGAAGCCCTGGCCGAAATGCCGCAGGCGCTGCGGCGCCGGGTGCTGCTCGCCTACCTCGGCTTCCCTTTCTACGACACGGTGACCCTGCCGCTGCTGCGCGGCGAGGGCCTGACGGAGTTCGATCCGATTCGCGTCGACCGCATTTCGCCTGAGGATTGCCACATGATCCGGCAAGGTCCGGTGCTTCGCGGCACCGAGTTCTTCAACTTCGGTGCCTTCTTCAGCCGCGCCTATCGCGAGAACGACTACCTCTGGGGCCGATTGCACGGCGCCGAGCGGATGATCGACCTGATTTCCTCAACCGCCGAGGGCGAACATGCCCTGCTGGAAGGCGAACTCTGGACCTTCAAGCGGGAGGCTTTCCTGGCCGTGCTCGAAGAGGAAAAGGATCGCCTCACGGCCGATCCCACTCTGGTGCGGAACGTGCGGGAAGAAGTGCTGAGAGGCGGCTGACGTTCGGCCAAAAAACGTCGGCCAAAAACGTCGGCCCAAAAAACAACGTCGCCCCGGATCAGGTCCGGGACGACGTTTTTGTTCGGTCATTCGGCCTAATGGGGGTTATTCCGTCAGGTCGTTCCAGGCTTCCTTGATGCGGTCGAAGAAGCCTTTGGACTGCGGGCATTCGTCGCCGGTTTCGGTCGACTGCAGCTCGCGCAGGATTTCCTTCTGGCGGGCGGAAAGCTTGGTCGGCGTTTCCACGCTGATCTCGATGACGAGATCGCCGCGGCCGCGCCCCTGCAGGACAGGCATGCCCGCGCCGCGCTTGCGCAGCTGCTTGCCCGACTGGATGCCCGCCGGAATGTCGACCGAAAGGCCCTCGCCATCCATGCCGGGAATCTCGATCGAGCCGCCCAGTGCCGCCGTGGTAAAAGTGATCGGAACGCGCGTGATCAGCGTCGTGCCGTCACGTTCGAACACCCGGTGCCGTTTGACATGCAGGAAGATATAGAGATCTCCCGGAGGCGCGCCGAAGGGACCGGCCTCGCCCTTGCCGGAAAGGCGGATGCGGGTGCCGGAATCGACGCCCGGCGGGATGTCCACCTGCAAGGTCTGGGGCTTGTCGACCCGGCCCTCGCCGCCGCAGGAGCGGCATGGCTTCTCGATCACTTCGCCCCGACCGTGGCAGGTGGGGCAAGTGCGTTCCACCACGAAGAAGCCCTGCTGCGCCCGGACCTTGCCATTGCCGCCGCACATGTTGCAGCCGCGCTTGCCGGTTCCCGGCTCGGCGCCCGAACCGCCGCAAGGCTCGCAGCCCTGCGAGACTTCGATGGTGATCTCGGTCTGCTTGCCGTGGAAGGCTTCGTCCAGACTGACTTCCATGTCGTAACGCAAGTCGGCACCGCGACGCGCCTGCTGACGCCCGCCTCCACCGAAGGCGCTGCCGAAGATGGATTCGAAGATGTCCCCGATATCGCCGAACTCGGCGCCGCCGGGATGACCGCCGCCGCCCATTCCCTGCTGGAATGCGGCATGGCCGTAACGATCGTAGGCCGCCCGCTTCTGGGGGTCCTTGAGGCAGTCGTAAGCCTCGCTGATCTGCTTGAAACGCGCTTCGGAATCGCCGCAGCCCGGGTTCTTGTCCGGATGATGCCGCATGGCGAGGCGGCGGTAGGACGACTTGATGGTCTTGTCGTCGGCGCTGCGCTCTACTTCCAGCAGTTCGTAATAATCGATTTCAGTCGCTGACACGTCTTATACTTCCCCGCGTACGACCCGGTCGCCACCGGCACGTCGTGCACCGGTGGCGATCGCGGTTTTCATGAGGACTCGTCAGCCCTTGTTGTTTTCGTCGACTTCCGAGAACTCGGCGTCGACGACATCGTCATCGGCACCGGCCGGAGCGGCTTCCGGCGAAGCGCCCGAGGCCTGTTCCTTCTCGTAGATGGCCTGGCCCATCTTCATCGCGACTTCGGTCAGCGCCTGCGACTTGGCGGTGATCTCGGCGGGTTCGCCGCCTTCGATCGCCGTCTTGGTCTCGGCAATGGCCGCTTCGACTTCGGACTTCAGCCCGGCGTCGATCTTGTCGCCATGTTCGGCGATCTGCTGCTCGGTCGCGTGGACGAGGCTGTCGGCGTTGTTCTTGGCCTCTGCGGCCTCACGACGCTTCTTGTCCTCTTCGGCGAACTTCTCGGCATCCTTGACCATCTGGTCGATGTCGTTGTCCGACAGACCGCCCGAAGCCTGGATGCGGATCTGCTGCTCCTTGCCGGTGCCCTTGTCCTTGGCGGAGACGTTGACGATGCCGTTGGCGTCGATGTCGAACGTGACTTCGATCTGCGGCACGCCCCGGCGCGCGGCCGGAATGCCGACCAGGTCGAACTGGCCGAGCATCTTGTTGTCCTGCGCCATCTCGCGCTCGCCCTGGAACACGCGGATGGTCACCGCCTGCTGGTTATCCTCGGCGGTCGAGTAGACCTGGCTCTTCTTGGTCGGGATCGTCGTATTGCGGTCGATCATCTTGGTCATGATGCCGCCCAGCGTCTCGATACCCAGCGACAGCGGGGTGACGTCGAGCAGGAGCACGTCCTTGACGTCGCCCTGAAGCACGCCGGCCTGGATCGCGGCGCCCATGGCAACCACTTCGTCAGGGTTCACGCCGGTGTGCGGGTCCTTGCCGAAGAAGTCCTTCACGACTTCGCGCACCTTGGGCATGCGGGTCATGCCGCCCACGAGCACGACGTCGTCGATGTCCTTGGCCGAAAGACCGGCATCGGCGATCGCCTTGCGGCAGGGTTCCAGCGTGCGCTGGATCAGGTCCGCAACCATCTTTTCGAGGTCGGCGCGGGTGACGGTTTCGACGAGGTGCAGCGGAGTGGTGGCGCCGCCTTCCATGCGTGCGGTGATGAAGGGCAGGTTGACCTCGGTCGTCGCGGTGGACGAGAGTTCGATCTTCGCCTTCTCGGCCGCTTCCTTCAGACGCTGCAGAGCGAGCTTGTCGCTGCGCAGGTCCATGCCTTCCTTGGCCTTGAACTTGTCGGCCAGCCATTCGACCAGCTTGGTGTCGAAGTCTTCACCGCCCAGGAACGTGTCGCCGTTGGTCGACTTCACTTCGAACACGCCGTCGCCGATTTCGAGGATCGAAACGTCGAAGGTGCCGCCGCCAAGGTCGTAGACGGCGATGGTCTTGCCGTCCTGCTTGTCGAGGCCATAGGCCAGTGCGGCCGCGGTCGGCTCGTTGATGATGCGCAGCACTTCAAGACCGGCGATCTGGCCGGCGTCCTTGGTCGCCTGGCGCTGCGCGTCGTTGAAGTAGGCGGGCACGGTGATGACGGCCTGCGTCACGGTCTCGCCGAGGTACGATTCGGCGGTTTCCTTCATCTTCTGCAGAGTGAAGGCCGAGATCTGCGAGGGGCTGTACTCTTCGCCGCCGGCCTGGACCCAAGCGTCGCCGTTCTTGCCCTTGACGATGTGGTACGGAACCAGCTCGGTGTCCTTCTTGGTCACCGGGTCGTCGAAGCGGCGGCCGATCAGGCGCTTCACCGCGAAAATCGTGTTGTCGCCGTTGGTCACGGCCTGGCGCTTTGCGGGCTGCCCGATCAGGCGTTCACCATCCTTGGTGAAAGCGACGATCGAGGGCGTGGTGCGCGCGCCTTCGGAGTTCTCGATAACCTTGGGCTTGCCGCCGTCCATCACGGCGACGCAGCTGTTGGTGGTGCCGAGGTCGATACCAATTACTTTTGCCATTATCCCCATTCCTCACGTCAGTGGATGACACCATGCGGATCGCCTCCCTCCATAAGGCAAGGCGGCTTGCACAGCTCGATGACGTTCAAAGTCGTCGGAGCCGCATATAGGTGTGGTTTCGCTTGGAACAAGTCTGTCGCGATGGCATTACGCGGGGGAAATTTTCAGCGCCCCGAAACTCTTCGCGATCAGGGGCCTGCCCGAGAGGATCCATCCGCCGTGAAGCCCTTTTCCCTGCTTGCCTTTACCAGTGCCTCCGCCCTGCTCGTCTCGCTTGCCGCCTGCAAGCAGAGCGAGGCGCCGGCGCCGCAGGAAAGCGCCTCGCTTGACGCCGGGCCAACCGCGAAGCCCGGCATCAGCGCCAGCGACGGCCACCTCATTCTTCCGGTCGTGGCCGGCCGCCCCGGCGCGGTCTACTTCACCGTGCGCAATGACGGTTCGGTGCCGGTGAAGCTCGTCGGCGTCCATGTCGGCGGCGCCGGTAGCGCCCAGATGCACAAGACGGAGGGCGGCAGCATGGCCGCCGTCGATTCGCTCGATCTCGCGCCCGGCGCCCAGGTCGATTTCAAGCAGGGCGGCATGCACGTCATGGTGTTCGACATCGGCGAGACGGTAAAGGCCAGCGAGACGGCTGAATTGACCCTGACCTTCTCCGACGGCGACAAGCTCTCGATGCCGCTTCGGGTCGAAACCATGGGCGGGGATATGGGCGGCGGCAGCGACATGCCCGGAATGGACCACTGACCACCCATTTGTCTGGGGAACCCTTGCCAGAAGCAATCGCGCCCCCGCCCTGCCTGCCGGGGGCCGAGCGCCCGCTGACACCGGGTGAGATCGCGCTGGTCCAATCGGTTTTCGGCGACGCGTTGGACTGCGCGCCCGTTCGCATCCGGCGGCGCAAATGGTTTCCCTTCCAGCCTGCCAATGTCGTCATGGCGCCTTGCGGGCACCTTCATTTCCACCGCGGCTCCGCGCTTTATCAGGACGATTTCGCCGGAGCGCCGATCGGGCTCCAGGGGTTGTTCATCCATGAAATGACGCATGTCTGGCAGACCCAGCGCAAAGGCCGCTGGTATCTTCCGCTCATGCGCCATCCGCTCTGCCGCTACGATTATGCCTTGCGGCCGGGATGGACGCTCGGTCGCTACGGGATCGAGCAGCAGGCCGAAATCGTGCGCCACGCGTTCCTGCTCGATCGGGGATGGCGAGTTCCAGGTGCACCGCCGCTCGCCAGCTATGACGGCATCCTGCCGTTCGGCCGGATTTCAGACTAGGCTCCCAGCGCATTAAGAAAGGGGCGCGAGTTTCCCCGCGCCCCTTTCTTATGTGTAAGCAGACCGGTCAGGCCGGCGCGATCAGCAGTCGCGGTCCCAGTAGCGGTCGCCGCGGCGATCGTAACGATAGCAGCCATTGTGCTTCTTCTGGGTCGAGCCGACAGCCGCACCGGCAGCAGCGCCGACGGCGGCACCGGCGCCGACGTCACCCGCCAGCGCGCCAACGCCCGCGCCCAGCGCGCCGCCGGCCAGGGCGCCTTCGCCGCCGTAGTTGCTTGCACAGCCAGCCACGCCCAGGGCGCCGGCGGCCAAGATAGGAAGAATGAGCATTCGCATGGGATCTCTCCGCTGAAAATCAGTTGCCTGACTGATCAACGGCCCCGATGCGGAGGGGTTCCATAAGGCCCTGCAAACGAACGACACCGTGCCCCCGTTCGTCTCTCAAGGCCTTGACGAACCTTGAAGACCAACAGCAGGCACGGCGGGTAACAGGGATCAGGAAAGCCGGATCAGTCCGGCTTCTTTGCCACGGCCACCATGGCAGGACGCAGCAGGCGGTCCTTGATCATATAACCGGCCTGGAGTTCCTGGACGACCGTGCCGGGCTCGACATCGGCCGAGGGAACCTCGATCATCGCCTGGTGCTGGTTCGGGTCGAGCGGCATGCCCATCGCGGCGATGCGGCTGATGCCGTGGTTGGTGAACACCTTCTCGATCTCGCGGCCAGTCGCCTCGATGCCGGCGACGATGCCCTTCAGCTTCTCGTCCTCGCGCAGTTCGCTCGGGATCGACGAAAGCGCGCGGGACAGGTTGTCCGCCACCGAGAGAATGTCGCGGGCAAAGCCGGTCGCGGCATAGGCGCGGGTGTCGGCCACGTCCTTTTCAAGGCGGCGGCGCACGTTCTGGGTCTCGGCACGGGCGTAAAGCACGTCCTGCTTGGCGATTTCCAGTTCCTCGCGGAGCTTGGCGATTTCACCGCCGTCCTTATCGCTGTCGATCATGTCTTCGGGCACGCCCTTCAGTTCTTCCGCGATGGCGGGATCTACAGTCTGACCCTCTGGCGGCTGGGTCTTGTCGTCAGTCATTATTGTAAGGTTCCAACTATCCGATGAGCTTGCCCAGGCTCTGGGCAGTGAAGTCCACCATGGGGACGACGCGCGCATAATTCAACCGAGTCGGGCCGATTACCCCCACTACGCCGACGACCCTGCCCTCGCGATCCCGATAGGGCGAAGCGATGACCGAGGAGCCGGAAAGCGCGAAAAGCCGGTTTTCCGATCCGATGAATATCCTGGTCGAATCCGCCTCGCGCGCCGTCTCCAGCAACTCGGCGACGGACTGCTTGTTTTCCAGGTCGTCAAGCAGCGAGCGGACGCGTTCGAGATCAGAAAGCGCCGATTCGTCGAGGAGATTGGCCTGCCCACGCACGATCAGCACCGGCCGTGCGGTCGCATCCTCGCTCCACACGGCAAGGCCGCGCTCCACGAGGTCGCGGCTGGCCGTATCGAGCGCCGACTTGCCGGTGGCGATGTCGGACCGCATCGCCCGGGCCGCCTCGCCCAGGGTGCGGCCGGCGAGATGGGCAGTGATGTAGTTCGAGGCTTCCTCCAGCGCGCCGGGCGGCAGACTGGCGGGCAGTTCGATGATCCGGTTCTCCACCGCGCCTTCTTCGCCCACGAGCACCGCCAGCGCCCGGCCGGGGCCGAGCGGAACGATCTGCAAGTGCATCAGACGCGGCTCGCGGCGCGGCACCATGACTACGCCGGCGCCCGACGTGAGGTTCGACAGCAAGGCGCTGGTCGCCTCGAGCGCGGCCTCGATCGGCCCCGGCGCGGCAATCCGGCTCTCGATGGCGAGCCGTTCCTCGGCGGTCGGTTCCGCCACTTGCATGATGCCGTCCACGAACAGGCGCAGCCCGGCCTCGGTCGGCAGGCGTGCCGCGCTTATGTGGGGGGCGGCCAGCAGTCCCAGCGATTCGAGGTCGGCCAGGACCGAGCGGATCGATGCCGAGGACAATTTCACGCCGCCCGGCCCGGCCAGGACCTTCGAGCCGACCGGGCTTCCGGTGGCGATATAGCCCTCCACGACGAGGCGGAAAATCTCGCGCGCGCGGTCGGTCAGTTCCAGGATGGGTGGTGTCGGCATTCGTCCTCAACTTAGGGATTGCCGCCAAGGCCTCAAGTCCCATGGCGCGATGTCGGAGCGACTATCGCGCTTTTTCCCTTGGACACACTCGATTGTCGCATTTTCCACGCGCTCAGGTGTTTCCACCGGGGCGGAAAATGCTCTAGGGGGCGCAGGCAATTTTAGACCAAAGGAACCTCCATGCGACCTTCCGGCCGTACGCCCGACGAGATGCGCGCTATCGACATCCAGACCGGTTTCACCAAGCACGCCGAAGGCTCGGTGTTGATTTCCTTCGGTGATACTCGTGTGCTCGTCACCGCTTCGGTCGAGGAAAAGGTTCCGCCGTTCCTTCGCGGCAAGGGCGAAGGCTGGGTCACGGCCGAATACTCGATGCTGCCCCGCGCCACTCACACCCGTGGCAGCCGCGAAGCCGCCAAGGGCAAGCAGTCGGGCCGCACCCAGGAAATCCAGCGCCTGATCGGCCGCAGCTTGCGCGCCGTGGTCGACATGAAGAAGCTCGGCGAGCGCCAGATCGTGCTCGACTGTGACGTGCTCCAGGCCGATGGCGGCACTCGCACCGCCTCCATCTCGGGCGCCTGGGTCGCGCTGCGCCTGGCCGTCGACAAGCTGATGGCCGAAGGCAAGATCAAGGAAGATCCGATCAACGCCCGCGTTGCCGCGATCTCCTGCGGCATCTGCGAGGGTACGCCGGTGCTCGACCTCGACTATATCGAAGACAGCTCGGCCGATGCCGATGCCAACTTCGTGCTGATCGAAGGCGGCATGATCGCCGAGGCCCAGGCAACCGCCGAAGGCGCGACTTATGACGAGGAAGGCCTGCTGCGCCTCCTGCGCCTGGCCCGCATCGGCTGCGACCGGATCTTCGCCGCCCAGGCCAAGGCCGTCGGCCGGTGAGCAATCGCCGCCTCCAGGGCGAACGTCTCGTTATTGCCACGCACAATGCGGGCAAGCTTCGGGAAATCGGCGCCCTGCTCGCGCCGTTCGGGATCGAGTGCGTTTCCGCCGGCGAACTCGGCCTGCCCGAGCCGGAAGAGACGGGCACGACGTTCGTGGAGAACGCGCTGCTCAAGGCCCATGCGGCCGCCAAGGCAGCGCAGCTTCCCGCGCTGGCGGACGATAGCGGCATGTCGGTGACGGCGCTGGGCGGAAGGCCCGGCGTCTACACCGCCGACTGGGCCGAGCGGCAGTGGTTCGAGGGCGAGCCGGGCAAGGCCTGGGAAGGCCGCGACTGGTTCATGGCGATGGGCAAGGTCGAGGGTCTGCTCTGCGAGCAAGGCCAGGATGTCGACCGTTCTTGCTGGTTTTCCTGCGTGCTCGCGATCGCCTGGCCCGATGGGGCAGAGGCCGTTTACGAAGGTCGCTCCAACGGCACCTTCACCTGGCCGCCGCGCGGCAAGCTGGGCTTCGGCTACGATCCCTGCTTCGTGCCCGACGGCCTCGACCAGACTTTCGCCGAGATCGCGCCAGAAAAGAAGCACGAGATCAGCCACCGCGCCGATGCTTTCGCCAAGCTGGTCGCGGAGCAGTTCCCGGGCTAATCTGTCACGATGGCCCGCGCGCTCTATATTCACTGGCCGTTCTGCCTCGCAAAGTGCCCCTATTGCGACTTCAACAGCCATGTCCGCGAGCGGGTGGAGATCGAACGCTGGGAAGCGGGCCTGCTCGCCGACATGCGCCACGAACACGCGGTTGCGGGCGGCGAGCGGCTCGATTCCATCTTCTTCGGCGGCGGCACGCCTTCGTTGATGCCCCCTGCCCTCGTCGCGCGGCTGCTGGACGAGGCCGAGAAGCTCTGGGGCTTTTCGCAAGGGATCGAGATCACTCTGGAGGGCAACCCCTCCTCGGTGGAAGCCGGCAATTATGCGGCTCTCGCGGCGGCGGGGGTCAACCGTGTCTCGCTGGGGCTCCAGGCGCTCGATAACCAGACCTTGCGGTTTTTGGGCCGCCTGCACGATGCGCAGGAAGGGCTGAAGGCGCTTGAAGTGGCGCAGCAGAACTTCTCGCGCGTCAGCTTCGACCTGATCTACGCGCGGCCGGGCCAGAGCCTCGACCAGTGGCAGGCAGAACTCGCCCACGCCCTCTCTTACGGCACGGGCCACCTCTCGCTCTACCAGCTCACCATCGAACCCGGCACGAAGTTCGCCACGATGGTGCGCCAGCAGGAATTCGCTCCGCTGGACGAAGACGCCTGTGCCGACATGTTCGCGCTGACGCGCGAGATGACGGCCGCGGCAGGACTGCCCGCCTACGAAATCAGCAATCATGCCCGGCCCGGCGAGGAAAGCCGCCATAACCTGACTTATTGGCGCTATCAGGACTATTGCGGCATCGGCCCCGGCGCTCACGGGCGGCGCGGCGGCGTGGCCACGACGCGCCACCGCAAGCCCGAAAACTGGCTCGAAGCCATCGATCTGCACGCGCAGGGGATCAACGAAGTCCGCGATCTCGGACGCCGCGAACAGGCGAGCGAAGCCATGCTCATGGGCCTGCGCCTGCGCGAAGGCGTGGACCTCGATGCGCTTGCGGCCCGATTCGGACTGGATGCCGCGCAGCTCTGCGATCCCGGCAAGGCCGCTTTCTACGAGAAGCAGGGCCTGGTCCACCGCGCGGGCACGCACCTCCACGTCACCGAGGACGGCATGCCGCTGCTCGATGGCTTGCTGGGTGAGATTGTGCCCGTGGACCTCGTCGAGCCGTGAACCCGCCATCGGGCACGACCAAAGCGGACCTGCTCGAAGCCTGGGGCAACCACCTCGGCAATGGACGCCGCCGCAGCCCTCACACGGTTCGCGCCTATATCGCCACGGCCGCCCGGTTGATCGACGGTGCCAGGGCCTGCGACTGGACCTCGCTGGCCCGCCTTGAGGCGGCCGACTTGCGCGTTCACCTCGCCACCCGGCGTGAGGACGGAATCGGCAACAGTTCGGCCGCTCGCGAACTCTCGGCGCTCAAGAGCTTCCTGTCCTTTGCGCGCGAGCAGGCCGGCGTTGCCCATGCCGCCGCGCCGCGCCTTCGCGGACCGCGCGTCAAGAAGGGACTGCCACGCCCGGTCACGCCGGACGAAGCGGTCAACCTGGCCACCCTGGTCGAGGAAGATGCCCGCGAGCCGTGGATCGGCGCGCGCGATCGTGCCGTTCTGCTCCTTCTCTACGGCGCCGGCATGCGCATCGCGGAAGCCCTGTCTATCGCCGGAGCCGCGCTGCCGCTGGGCGAGACGCTGGTGGTTACCGGCAAGGGCGGCAAGCAGCGCATGGTTCCGCTCCTGCCCATCGTGCGCGAGGGCGTGGCCGATTATCTCGACAAATGCCCTTGGCCGATGAAGGCGGACGAGCCGATCTTTCGGGGCGCCAAAGGCGGAGCCCTGTCGCAAGGCATGGTGCAGAAGGCGGTCGCGCGCGCCCGGATCGTGCTCGGGCTGCCGGACAGCGCCACGCCGCACGCCTTGCGCCACAGCTTCGCCACGCATTTGCTGGGCGCGGGCGCCGACCTGAGGAGCCTGCAGGAACTGCTGGGCCATGTAAGCCTGGGTTCGACGCAGATATATACCAAGGTCGATGCCGCGACGCTGCTGGACGTCTATCGTAACGCCCATCCGCGCGAACAGGGCTGAAACGCTGCGGGGGACGGGGCGTGTTCAGCCCCGCCCCCCGCCGATGTCAGGAGCATGCCTGGCCGAAGCGCGTGCTAGAGCGCGCCCTCATGCGGCGCCAGCAGACCGCGCCAGATCAGGGCGCCGATCGCCGCGCCGACCAGCGGCGCCACCCAGAACACCCACAGCTGCCCGAGGGCGGCCGTTTCTGCAAAGAGCGCCACGCCGGTCGACCGCGCCGGATTGACCGATGTGTTGGTGACCGGGATCGAGATCAGGTGGATCAGCGTCAGGCACAGGCCGATCGCCAGCGGTCCGAAACCGGCAGGGGCGATCTTCGAGGTCGAGCCGAGGATGACGATGATGAAACCGGCCGTCAGGATCGTTTCGATCATCAGTGCCGAAGACAGCGCATAGCCGCCGGGCGAAAGTGCACCGTAGCCGTTGGTGGCGAAGCCTCCCGGAGTCCAGTCGGCCTTGCCCGAGGCGATGGCGTAGAGCGCCGCCGCGGCCAGGATTGCGCCCAGCACTTGGGCGATCCAGTAGGGAACGAGGTCCTTCCAGTCGAGCCGGCCGCCAACGGCCATGCCCAGCGAGACCGCCGGGTTGAAATGCCCGCCGGAAATGGAGCCGACCGCATAAGCCATGGTCAGCACCGTCAGGCCGAATGCCAGGGCTACGCCCGCGAAGCCGATCCCGAGTTCGGGAAAGGCCGCTGCCAGCACTGCCGAACCGCAGCCGCCGAAGACGAGCCAGAATGTACCGAAGAACTCCGCTGCCAATCGCTTGGACATAACCCCTGCTCCCAAATGGTTGCGAGCAGAGACTACGGTATAACACCTAGGTGCGATACTCTGGCTCTTGTACAAAACTGACTAATAGTTAGCCCTGATCTACTTGGATCGGCGCTCGGCAGAAGGCTTCCAGGAGAGGATCCGCCACAAGTACCAGACGGCGCCACCTGCGGCGAGAACCAGTGTAGCCCAACCGATCCAGGCCTCTGCCTGGGCAAAACGCTGGCCCAGCCACCGGCCCGCCAGGATCAGCAACGTGTTCCAGATCGCCACGCCGGCAGCGGTATAGAGCAGGAAGGTGCCATGCCGCATATGCGCGAGGCCCGCGGGGACCGATACCATCGTCCGGAACATCGGCATGAAGCGCAGGAGGAAGACCACCCAGTGCCCATGCTTGCGGAAGAAGGTGCCGGCGCGCTCCACTTCATGCCATTCCAGGGTCAGCCAGCGGCCCCAGCGCTCGATGAAGGGTTTCAGGCGCTCGTAGCCCAGGCGGTCGGCGCCGAGGAACAGCACGTAGTTGCCCAAGGTCGAGCCGACGGTGCCGGCCAGCAGCACGGACAGGAAATCCATGCGCCCATGTGCAATGGCGATCCCCGCGACGCCCATGATAAGCTCCGAGGGGATCGGCGGCACGATGTTCTCGAGCATCATCAGCAGGAGGATACCCCAGTACCCTCCTGCTTCGATCAGCGCGATAACCCATTCATTCATGTTCGCCTGCATTCATCATTGCGGACGACCCGCGAAATCAGGCTTACATCGCCGCGTGGCGGGCCTCGATCGCATCCCAGATCTTTGCCCCGGTGTCGGTACCGTTGAAGCGATCGATGGCGACGATTCCCGTCGGCGAGGTCACATTGATTTCGGTCAGCCATTTTCCGCCAATCACGTCGATACCCACGAAAACAAGGCCTCGTGCCTTGAGTTCCGAACCGAGCGCTGCGCAGATTTCCTCTTCCGCCGAAGTGAGGCCGGCGGCCTCCGCCGATCCGCCCACCGCGAGGTTGGAGCGAAACTCGCCGGCTCCGGGCTTGCGGTTGATGGCGCCCGCGAATTCGCCGTCGACCAGGACGATCCGCTTGTCGCCCTCCGCCACGTCGGGGAGGAAAGGCTGGACCATGAACGGCTCGACCCAGGCATTTTCGAACATCTCGATCAGCGCGCCAAGATTGCTGCCATCGGCGGGCACGCGGAACACCGCCTTGCCGCCATTGCCGTGAAGCGGCTTGATCACGAGGTCACCGCCGAAGCCCGCCTCGACATTGCGCTGCTGGAACAGGCGCACATCCTCGATGCGGCGCGCAATGAAGGTCGGCGGCATGAAGCGCGCATAGTCGAGCACGAAGACCTTCTCGGGCGCATTGCGAACCGAGAGGGGGTCGTTGACCACAAGGGTCTGCCCGGCAAGCCGTTCCAGCAGATGGGTGGCAGTGATGTAACCAAGGTCGAAAGGCGGATCCTGCCGCATCAGCACCACATCGATATCGGCGACGAGGTCGATCAGGCGATACTCGCCGCGCGTGAAATGGGCGCCTTCCACGCGCTGCACCGTGATCGGCGCGCCCCAGCAGGTCAGCCGCCCGGCGGCACCCGAGGAGGCGTCATAAGCCAGCGTGCGCACATCGTAATGGAACAGTTCGTGCCCGCGCGCCTGCGCCGAGAGCATGAGCGCGAACGAGGAATCGCCCGCGATCTTGATCGATTCCAGCGGGTCCATCTGAACGGCGATGCGTAAGGTCATGAAAAGTCTGGTCCTCGCGGATATGTACCGAGCGGTATCTTTCGGAAAGGCGGCTTAATCAAATTCGGCGGCGGGTGCGAATGGTTTCGAGCCAGTCCTGCATCTTTGCCGACGGACCGAAACCCTGCGGCGGAATTCAGGCGCCCGGCTGCCACGCATTGACGATGCGGCGCGGCCAGCAGCGCGGTGCCAGCAGCAATACGTCGATCCGCAAGCTGTCGCCCGGCTTCTGGTATCGATGCGCGACGGACTCGGCGGCGGCCGCCACGCGGCGCAGCCGGTAATGATCGATGGCAGTGTCGAGATCGGCGCGCCGCGCACGCCATTTCACTTCGACGAAACAGAGCGTCCGTCCGCGGCGGGCCACGATATCCACTTCGCCGCGCGCGGTCTTCACGCGCCTCGCCCGGATGCTCCAGCCCGTCATCCGCAAGTACCATGCGGCCAGCGCCTCTCCCCGGCGCCCTTGCCGCTCCGCCTCTGCGCGCGACTTGCCGCGGCCCTGGCTCACTTGAGTTCCATGGCCCGGGCGTAAAGCGTCTTGCGGTCGAGCCCGGTGGCTTTGGACACGCTGGCCGCCGCCTGCGACGGCTTGGCGATGGCCAGCTCCGCACGCAGCATCGCGTCCACGTCGACTTCACCGATCGGCTCGTCGCCCGGCGGCGCCACCAGAAGCACGATCTCGCCCTTCGGAGGATGGGCCGCATAATGGGCGATGAGTTCGTCGGGCGTGCCGCTGCGGCATTCCTCGAACTTCTTGGTCAGTTCGCGCGCTACCGCCACTTCGCGTCCGGGAAGCACCGCGCCGATCGCTGCCAGCGCATCGTCCAGGCGCGGCGCCGTCTCGTAGAAGATCAGCGTGGCCGGGACTTTCGCAAGGTCGGACAGCACCGTCTCGCGCGCCTTGGCCTTGTTGGGCAGGAACCCGGCGAAGAGGAAACGGTCGTTCGGCAAGCCCGAGAGCGTCATCGCCATGACCGCGGCATTGGCCCCCGGCAGGCTGGTGACGGGGATGCCCCGCTCCCGCGCGATCTTGACGAGCCGATAGCCCGGATCGGAGATCAGCGGCGTACCGGCGTCGCTGACGAGCGCGACCGGCTCGCTTTCCATCAGTGCCAGCAGACGCTCGCGGTCGCCCTCGCCTGCGTGGTCGTCGTAGCGGATCATCTTCTGCTTGATGCCCAGGTGGTGCAGCAGCTTTCCGGTGATGCGGGTATCCTCGCAGGCAACCGCGCTCACGCCCTTGAGAATCTCCACGGCGCGGAAGGTAATGTCCCCAAGGTTGCCAATCGGGGTTGCCACTATGTAGAGGCCTGAGGTGAGAATGTGTTCCATCGCAGGGACTCATGGCCCAAGCACTATGGGAGCGGCAAGCAATGTTCTATGATCGCCTGAACCGGCGCACTCTTTTCGCGGCGGCAGCGATGGCAGCTCTGGCGGGCTGTGCCGTGGTACCCAAGGCCCCTGCGCCGGCCCCCGCGCCCGCTCCGACGCCTTCCGAAAGCGAAATTCCCACCGATACCGAGCGTCACCGCGTTGCCCTGCTGGTGCCGACCACCGGCCCGAATGCCGGCGTCGGCCAGTCGCTGGCCAATGCGGCGAACATGGCGCTGCTCGACACGGGCGCCAAGAACCTGCGCATCACGACTTACGACACCGGCACCAATCCCGGCGAGGCCGCGCGCCGCGCCATAGCCGACGGCAACAAGCTGATTCTCGGCCCGCTGCTTTCCGACGACATCGCCTCGGTCGCGGCTGTCGCCAAGCCCGCCAAGGTGCCGCTGATCTCGTTCTCCAACGACGAGAAAGCCGCCACCAGGGACGTCTTCATCATCGGCAACCTGCCCGGCCAGTCGATCGCCCGCACCGTGACGTATGCCCGCGGCAAAGGCATCTCCACTTTCGCCGCGCTCGTTCCCAAGGGTGACTATGGCGAACGCGTGAGCAGTTCCCTGCTTGCATCGGTGCGCGATGGCGGCGGCTCCGTCGTCGCCATGGAGACTTACGATCGCTCGGCAGCCTCGATCAGCGCTGCGGCGGGACGGATCAAGGCTAAGGCCGGCTATGGCGCGCTGCTCATCGCCGACAGCGGCAGCCTTTCGGCCAAGGCCGCCGTGTCCTACCGCGCGGCCGGTGGCGGCGCCGGTGTGCGCCTGCTCGGCACAGAACTCTGGGGCGGCGAACGCGAACTGGCGACCAGTCCTGCTCTCAACGGAGCATGGTTCTCCACCGTGTCCGACGTCCGCTTCGCGCAGTTCGCCAAGAGCTATCGCAGCCGCTTCGGTGCCGCACCGTTCCGCATCGCGACACTGGGATACGATTCCGTGCTGCTGACCCTGCGGGTTGCGCGCGACTGGGTGCCGGGCAAGGCCTTCCCGACGACCGAAATGCTCGATCCCGGCGGCTTCCTGGGTGTGGACGGACCGTTCCGCTTCGGCCGCACCGGCCTGATCGAACGCGCACTGGAAGTGCGGGCGGTCGAAGGCGGCGCCGTCAAGGTCATCAGCGCCGCGCCCAGCGGTTTCGCCAAGTAATTCCGCCCCTTTCCGGTGGAAAGGATCAGACAGCGAACATCTCTTTGCGGATAAGCCTAAACCCGTGCTTGATCGCGGGTTTAGGCGCCCTATAGTCCCGCTCATGTCCGATGACCTGTTCGACAAGCTCCCGTCTTCGGGCGGGGAATCCTACGATGGTTCCGCGATCGAAGTGCTGGAGGGGCTGGAGCCTGTCCGGCGCCGTCCCGGCATGTACATCGGCGGCACCGATGAGCGCGCGCTTCACCATCTCGCGGCCGAAGTGCTCGACAATGCGATGGACGAAGCCGTCGCCGGACACGCCAACCGCATCGAGGTGACGCTGGACGAAGGCAACAGCCTGACCATCACCGACAACGGCCGCGGCATCCCGGTGGACGAGCATCCCAAGTTCCCCGGCAAATCGGCGCTGGAGGTCATTCTTTCCACCCTGCACTCGGGCGGCAAGTTCTCGGGCAAGGCCTATGCCACTTCGGGCGGCTTGCACGGCGTGGGCATTTCGGTGGTCAACGCCCTTTCCAGCCTCACGCGCGTCGAAGTGGCCCGTAACAAGGAGCTTTTCGCGCAGGAGTTCTCGCGCGGACAGACGCTTGGCCCGCTCCAGAAGGTCGGCGCGGCGCCCAATCGCCGCGGCACCGCCGTCAGCTTCACGCCGGACACCGAGATTTTCGGCGACCAGCAGTTCAAGCCGGCGCGCCTGTTCAAGCTGGTTCGCTCCAAGGCCTACCTCTTTGCCGGCGTGGAAATCCGCTGGAAATGCGCGCCCTCGCTGGCTTCGGACGACGTTCCTGCAGAAGCGACGTTCCAGTTCCCCGGCGGCCTGGCCGATCACCTGGCCGAGCAGATCGGCGCGCGCGAATGCGTGACCACGCAGGCCTTCTCAGGCACGCAGGATTTCCCGCGCGGCGATGACGGCTCCGAACAGGGCCGCGTCGAATGGGCGATCGCCTGGCCGCTCTATTCCGACGGTTCCTATTCCTGGTACTGCAACACCATCCCGACGCCCGATGGCGGCACGCACGAACAGGGTCTGCGCGCCGCGCTGACCAAGGGCATTCGCGCCTTCGCGGACCTGGTGGGCCAGGCCAAGAAGGCCAAGGACATCACGCCGGACGACGTGGTGACCGGCAGCGAAGTCATGCTCTCGGTCTTCATCCGCGACCCCCAGTTCCAGAGCCAGACCAAGGACCGCCTGACCAGCCCCGAGGCCGCGCGCCTCGTGGAAGCGGCGATCCGCGATCACTTCGACCATTTCCTCACCGACAATCTCGAACGCGGCAAGGCCCTGCTCGGCGCGGTGATGGAGCGTATGGACGATCGCCTGCGCCGCAAGGCGGAGCGCGAGGTCAAGCGCAAGACGGCTACCAATGCCCGTAAGCTGCGCCTGCCCGGCAAGTTGACGGACTGTTCGGGCGAAGGCCCGGGCGAAACCGAACTCTTCATCGTCGAAGGCGATTCGGCAGGCGGCTCGGCCAAGCAGGCGCGCAATCGCAAGACCCAGGCGATCCTGCCGATCCGCGGCAAGATCCTCAACGTCGCATCCGCCACGGCCGACAAGATCCGCGGCAATTCGGAAATCGCCGATCTCGGCCTCGCGCTCGGTTGCGGCACCCGCAAGGACTGCAACGCCGACAACTTGCGCTACGACCGCGTGATCATCATGACCGACGCCGACGTGGACGGCGCACATATCGCCACGCTGCTGATGACCTTCTTCTTCCAGGAGATGCCGGACATCGTGAAGCGCGGCCACCTCTACCTCGCGCAGCCGCCGCTTTACCGCCTGACTGCCGGTTCGACTTCGGCCTATGCCCGCGACGATGCCCACCGCGCCGAACTGGAAGCGACCGTTTTCAAGAACAAGAAAGTGGAAGTCGGCCGGTTCAAGGGCCTTGGCGAGATGAACCCCGGTCAGCTGCGTGAAACCACCATGGCGCCGGAAAGTCGCTCGCTGATCCGCATTACCTTGCCGCCCGAATACGAGGGCCGCGCCGCGGTGAAGGACCTGGTCGACCGCCTGATGGGCCGCAATCCCGAACACCGCTTCATGTTCATCCAGAACCGTGCGGGCGAAATCGATCCGGAACTGATCGACGCCTGAGGCGCCGATCAGTCCGATCCATCGCGACCTACTTGGCCGCTACCGGCGTCGCCGCCAACAGGGCCGGTTCGGCGGGAACCGCAACCGCAACCGGCTCGATCACCTTCGCCACGGTCGCATAAGCGACGTCTTCGTCAAGGAAGCCTTTGACCGCCGATCCCGAGGCGATGAAGGCGCTGGTCCCGGTGGTCAGGAATCCGGCGATCGGCACGAGGGCGACAGCAGCGACTACGCCCCCGGTCCCGGTAACGCCTTTATCGTCGAAAGTGCCGGACAGCCTGATGTTTCGGTCATTGAGCCGGAGCGAAAGAACCCGGGCACCGATGTATCCGGACTTGCCCCACATGCCCTTGTTGCGCACTTCGGTGATCTCGGCGACGGCGGGGGTTCCCGCCGGTATCACGACAACGCCGTTCCGCTCGATATTCGCGGCCACTTCCATCTGCACGCGCTGCCCCACGCGAAGAGCCTTTTTCTTGGTCGTCAGTTCCTCGCGCGTGATCAGCGGCACTTCCATCCCCGCACGAAGAACATTGTCCGATACCGGCGCGAGTGCGATCGCCACGTGCTGCGGCGCTGCGAGAGGCGCGGCGTCCGTGGACGGCGTGGATTGTGCATGACTTGCGCACGCGGCCCCCATCAGCAGGCAAAAGCCTGCCAAATACTTCGATTTCATCGATAGTCCCCCTGAGAGGCAAAAATGCCCTCAAGCGGAGCCTAAATTCGTGGCCGCGAGGAAGTCAATTTGAGAAAGATCCACGATCCCCCTCACCGCACGCGCTTGAGGAACAATCCGCTCTCGCGTTTTTCCGTGGCGAAGTTGGGAAGTGTCTGCACCAGTTCGGACAATCGGGAAAAACCGTAGCTGCGGGCATCGAAGCTGGAGCGATTGGCCACGCGCTGGCCGACTTCGGAGAGGCTGGCGAAGCCCTGCTCGTCTCGTTTGCTCGCCTTCCAGGCCTCACCGAGCAATTTGACCAGTTCTTCGTCTATCGCGGGCTTGGCGGTTTCGTTTGCCGTTTCCACGGCGTCGCTGTCCGGCAAGGCGTCGAGATCGATGAAGCGGGTGCAAGCCTCGCGAAAGGCTTCGGGCGTGCGGGAAGAACCAAAACCATAGACCGGCGTGCCGTTCTGGCGGATGCGGATCGAAAGCGGCATGAAATCGCTGTCGCTCGACATGATGCCGAACCCGTCCACTTGCCCGCCATAGAGCAGGTCCATGGCGTCGATCGTCATTTTCATGTCGGTGGCATTCTTGCCCTTGGTCAGGTCGAATTGTTGCTGCGGTTCCAGCGCATGGCGATGGACCAATTTCGACCAGCCCTTGAGCGCAGGCTTGCTCCAGTTGCCGTAGATCCGCCGGACATTGACGGTGCCGAGATCGCCCAGGATGGTCAGCGCCGCGTCGAGGTTGGCGGGGGAGGCGTTATCGGCGTCGATCAGCAAAGCGATATTACGGCCGATGCGGGGCTTTGGCTCTGGCAAAGGGCAGTTCCTTCCTCAGGACGTGACAGCCGCGCGCTCCTGGTAAGCGGGCGCGGCTCGGCGCCAGATTATGACGAAGAAGAATGCCAGGACCAGCGGCATGATCGGAAAATGGAGATTGAGCGCCAGCGGCCGGGCCAGTGCCGGGCCGGCGAAGGCCAGGAACAGGGCGCAGCGTTCCCAGTCGCGAAAACCGCGGCGGAGGCCCTCTCCTGCAAGCCAGAGCATGGGGAACGCCAGGATCACCATATCGTAATCGAGGACATAGGGCGTCGCGAGGGGCGCGCCCGCCAGCATCAACGCCGCCAGTCCCGCGGACCATTGCCGGCGCCAGGACGCCTGGAGCACGAGCACCGCTGCAGCCAGCGTCACGGCGCCCTGCACCGTATAGCTCAGCGCCATGGGGGCACCGAGCAGCCGCAGCGCCGCAAAGGGGCTCATCATCTTGCCATAGCCGATCTGGCCATAGGCCATGGCCGTTTGGGCCCTCTCGCTCGCACCCACCCAGTCCGCCCAGGCATGCGGGCCGAACGCGCCGGCGGACAGCAGCGCCAGCGCGATCGCCGTCGCGCCGGCCGCGGCGATGACCCGCCATTGCCCGGTCGCCAGCAGGACAAGAGGCAGCAGCAACCCGAATTGCGGCTTGATCGTCGCCAGACCGAACAGCGCACCGGCCAGCAGCGGCCGGGTCGGAACCAGCCATGCGCCAAGGCCGAGCAGTCCTGCCACGAGGAAAGCCGTCTGTCCGTGAGTGACGACGATGGGCACGGCGGGAAAGGCCGCAAACAGCAGCCAGAGCGGGAGACCCGTCCCGGCTCCGGCCCACCAGCGACGGACGGCAGAAAGGTAGAAGGCGCCGGTCGCGGCCACCCAGAGAGCCAGCGCGGGGAAATAGGCAAGCCAGCCGAGCGGCCAGCAGAACGGCAGGAACGACGGGGGATAGTAGAATGCGGTATAAGCGCCTTCCGCCGAGAAATAGGTGCGCTGCGCCGCGATATGCGCCGCGCCGTCGTAGGGATTGCCATGCGCGACCAGCATGTGCCCGGTCGTCCAGAAGCTGATGAAATCGCTGCCGAGCAAGTAGCCGTTGGCATCCACCCCGTTGTGCGAAGTGGCCACCAGCCAGACGATCATGACCAGGTTGATCACGGCAAACAGCCGCAGATAGGCGCCGACGCGCGGCGCGTTCAACCAATCCATACGTTTCAGGAATTCAGCCCCCATCGCGCCTGTCTGCAACGCCCCGGCGGCTAAGTCCATGGCGCGGTGGGGGTAGGCGCCTCGGTGCTTGCCATGTTGCGCCGCAAAACTTAGAGATTAACCGGGCGGTTAAGGAATTGCCCCGGGATTTCGCCGAAGGGACAGGACATGCAGCGTTTCGAAGGCACCAGCAGCTACGTCGCCACGGACGATCTCAAAGTCGCCGTGAACGCCGCCGTCCTGTTGCGCCGCCCGCTTCTGGTGAAGGGAGAGCCCGGCACCGGCAAGACCGTGCTGGCCGAGCAGATCGCCGCCTCGATGAATGCGCCGCTGATCACCTGGAACGTGAAGTCCACCACCAAGGCGCACCAGGGCCTTTACGAATACGACGCGGTCGGCCGCCTGCGCGACGGGCAGCTGGGCGATGCGCGGGTCCACGATATCAACAACTACATCCGCAAGGGCAAGCTCTGGGAGGCGTTCACTTCGCCTCGCCTGCCCGTGCTGCTGATCGATGAGATCGACAAGGCCGACATCGAATTTCCCAACGACCTCCTGGCCGAACTCGACCGCATGGCGTTCGACGTTTATGAAACCGGCGAGCATGTCGCCGCCGCCGAGCGGCCGGTCGTCGTCATCACCTCGAACAACGAGAAGGATCTGCCGGACGCCTTCCTGCGCCGCTGCTTCTTCCACTACATCAAGTTCCCCGATCGCGAGACGATGCAGGCCATCGTCGACGTGCATTTCCCCGGGATCCAGAAGACCCTGGTGACCAGGGCGATGGAGGTGTTCTACGAGCTGCGCGAAGTGCCCGGCCTCAAGAAGAAGCCCTCCACCAGCGAGCTGCTCGACTGGCTCAAGCTCCTCTTGAGCGAGGACATGCCGCTGGAAATATTGCAGAACCAGGACGCGACCAAGGCGATCCCACCGCTGCATGGGGCCTTGCTGAAGAACGAACAGGACGTCATGCTGTTCGAAAGGCTCGCCTTCATGGCGCGCCGCGGGAACTGACAGGCCATGAGCGCTCCCTATCTCGGCAGTTGTGCCTGCGATGCCGTCTCGCTGACGGTTTCGGGCGAGCCCATCGCCACGCGCCAGTGCTGGTGCCGCCAGTGCCAGCAGCTTGCGGCAGGCGGTCCGACCAACAACGCGATCTTCAAGGTGGAGGACGTGTCGCTGGATGGAGAACTCGGATCCTCCGTCTGGACTGCGGCAAGCGGCAATACACTCACGTTCCACTTCTGCCCGAAATGCGGCACCCAGATCTACGCGCAGAGCTCGGCGCGTCCGCATCTGATGACCATACGCCTCGGCGCGCTTGCTGCCGGTCACGGCTTGCGGCCGGAAGCGGTGATATGGACCGAAGACGCGCCGGAATGGGCCATTTTCGATGAGACTCTCGAAACCTGGTCGCGCCAACCGCCCCCGCCCCCGCCCCCCTCCACGTGAGTAAGCGCCACCGCCTGGCAGCCCCCGGGCGCGATCGGCCTCTTCGGGAGCGTTGCACATGCTGCTGAACTTCATCGAGGAACTGCGCGCGGCGGGCATTCCGGCCTCGCTCAAAGAGCACCTCGTGCTGCTGGAAGCGCTTGAAAGGGATGTCATCGAACGCACCCCGGAGGCGTTCTACTTTCTCAGCCGCGCTACTTTCGTGAAGGACGAAGGCCTGCTCGACCGCTTCGACCAGGTGTTCCAAAAGGTCTTCAAAGGTGCCCTCAGCGACTATGGCCAAGCACCTGTCGCCATCCCGGAAGATTGGCTGCGCAAAGTGGCCGAGCGCTACTTCTCCGACGAGGAGATGGAGCAGATCAAGGCGCTCGGTTCCTGGGACGAGATCATGGAGACGCTCAAGAAGCGTCTGGAGGAACAGGAAAAACGCCACTCCGGCGGCAACAAGTGGATCGGTACCAACGGCACTTCGCCATTCGGCCATTCGGGCTACAATCCCGAGGGTATCCGCATCGGCGGCGAAGCCAGGCATGGCCGGGCCATAAAGGTCTGGGAAAAGCGCGAATTCGCCAATCTCGACAACACGCGTGAACTCGGCACCCGCAACATCAAGGTCGCCCTTCGCCGTCTCCGCCGCTTCGCGCGCGAAGGCGCTGCCGAGGAACTGGACCTTGAGGAAACGATCCACGGAACCGCGAAGCAGGGTTGGCTGGACATCCGCATGCGGCCCGAGCGGCACAATGCCGTCAAGGTCCTGCTTTTCCTGGACGTCGGCGGATCGATGGATCCCTATATCGAACTGATGGAAGAGCTGTTCAGCGCCGCCAGTGCCGAATTCAAGAACATGGAGTTCTTCTATTTCCACAACTGCCTCTACGAAGGGGTGTGGAAGGACAATCGCCGCCGCTGGTCGCAGCGCACGCCGACCTGGGACCTGCTTCACAAGTTCGGCCACGACTACAAGGTGATCTTCGTCGGCGACGCCGCGATGAGCCCCTACGAGATCAGCCATCCCGGCGGTTCGGTGGAGCACATGAACGAGGAAGCGGGCGCCGTCTGGCTCGGCCGCGTCGCGCAGACTTATCCTGCAACGGTGTGGCTCAATCCGGCGCCGGAGCATCAGTGGAACTATTCGAGTTCGACCCGCATGATCCGCGACCTGATGGGCGGCGCGATGTTCCCCCTGACGCTGGACGGGCTGGACGCGGCGATGAAGCAGCTCACCCGCAAGAAGGGCTGAAAGCGCTTGCCTGTCTGCCGCGCCGGGCAGATCATCGTGTCGAAGCGGCGGACACCGCCGGTGGGCTCACGGACGAAGGACTTCGTGACTATGCACAAGCTGGTTCTGATCACGACGATCGCTGCGATGACGGTGGCCGCCAGCCCGGCCAAGGTTCCTGTAACGGCCGATGCGGCGCAGGCCGCCTGCAATAGGACGATCCAGCAAGCCAACGCCGCAGCAGGACACCGGCCGCCGCATCCTGCTGCGCCCGGAAAATCAGCCTTGATCCAGCCGGACATGATCCAGCCTGAAGTGATCCGGGCCCTCGACAAGCGAGTGGCGGGCTGCCCCGTACTCGTCAGCCTGGACGGCAGGATGACCCCGCCGCCCGCTTATTCCGACGCGCCCGCCCGCCTCGCGCCTGCTCAGTAAAGCAGGAGATCGGCGATTTCGGCCTTCCAGGCGGCTTCGTCCCGGCCGGCGATCAGGTCGAGATCGCCAGGCAGCGCGGCAGGGTCGTCAACCCATTCGCGCAGCGCCGGACCGCCGTTGATCACATCGATGGCAAGGCGCTGGAATTCGTATTCGTAGGGGAAGTCCCGCCAGATCGGATAGTCGGGATAGAGTTGGCGAATGGCCTTGAATGCCAGCGCCTGGAGGCGCCAGGGCCGGAAGGCATGATGATCGTAGAACTTGCCCTCGGCATGGATCATCAGCCCGCTGCACAGCGTTCCGGCATGCTTGTGGAACGTCGGTTCGAACCAGCATTCCCGAACCGCGCAGCCGGCCAGCCATTCCGGCGCGATCCGCTGCATCGCTGACAGGACGGCCTTGGCGTCGATATCGGGCGCTCCGAACAGTACTTCCAGCGGCCGGGTGGTGCCGCGTCCTTCCGAAAGCGTCGCGCCTTCCAGCATGACGGTGCCCGCATAGGCACGCGCCATGTTGAGGTTGGCGGCATTGGGGCTGGGATTGATCCAGATGCGGCTCTCCGGCCATCCGAACCCGGGGCCGTCCGGCTCCCATCCGCTCATCTCGATCACGCGATATTCCACATCGAGTTCGAAGCGACGCACGAACCAGAGCCCCATCTCGCCCAGGGTCAGCCCGTGCCGCATCGGCATCGGTCCCGCACCGACGAAGCTTTCCTGCCCCGGCAGCAGGGTCGTTCCTTCCACGGGGCGGCCCGCCGGGTTGGGACGGTCCAGCACCCATACGGCTTTGCCCTGCTCGGCCGCAGCTTCGAGCAGGTAGAGCAGCGTAGTCACGAACGTGTAGATGCGGCAGCCAAGGTCCTGAAGGTCGAAGAGGAAGACATCGGCGCCCGCCATCATCTCCGGGCTGGGGCGGCGCACTTCGCCGTAGAGGCTGTAGACGGGAATGCCGTAGACTGGGTCCAGCTCATTGGCCGTCTCGACCATGTTGTCCTGCTTGTCGCCCTTCAGTCCGTGCTGCGGGCCGAAAGCGCAAGCCACGTTGATACCCGCCGCGATCAGCGCATCAAGCGAATGGACGAGGTCCTCGGTGACGGAGGCGGGATGCGCGACAAGCGCGACGCGCTTGCCTTCAAGGGGCGCGCGCAGTTCTGGGTCTGCCAGGAGGCGATCGATACCGAATTTCATGAGGCGGTGGGTGCCGCAAGCTCGAGCGTGAAGCAAGCCGGATCGTGGAAGTCCGGCGCATCGGCGCTGTGGGTAAGCGACCAGTAGCTTTTCACTCCCCCCTCCTCTTCGATCACCGCCGTGAAGCCGCAGCGAAGCGGGGCTTGCGGGAGGCCCGCTGCCGGAATGGCCGCATCGAAAACCGCGATGTCCGAGCCCTTGCGCATCGCGCATTCCGGCTCGCGCGGGAGGGGGCGCTCGATCATGCCCTCGCGTCGGCCGGAGAAATCGTAGGCGTTCCAGCGCTCGGAAGGCGAAAGGTTGAACTCGGTATAGCCGCGGCTTTCCGGCTGGCGCAGGAACAGTTCGAAGCAGGTCGTCTGCCAGAGGTCGTCCGCCCTGCCTTTGCCCGCAAATGGCGGAACCACGACTTTGCCCGCGCCCAGAATGCGCCAGCGGACACGCAGCCAGCTGGCGTCGAACCCGATCACGCGGGTTTCGATGGAGCGGACGAGAAGCGAGGGATGTGCCGGGTGGCAGGTCAGTTCGGCCATGCGCGCATGCCTAGAGGGCGCGCGCGCCTGCTGGCAATGCGGATTCGGCCGGAACGCGCCGCAAGGCGACCAACCGCTTCATCTTGCGCCTCGCGCGTGCTAGGCGCGCGGGCTCCGATCCATCCAAGCCAAGAAGCACTGGGCCATCATGACCTACAATTCCTCCCTGCTCCGCACGCTCGAAGAGCGCGGCTACATCCACCAGATGACGGACGCCGAGGGTCTCGACGCCCTTGCCGCCAAGCAGGTCGTGCCTGGATATATCGGCTTCGACGCCACGGCGGCGTCGCTTCACATCGGCAGCCTGGTGCAGATCATGATGCTGCGCCGCCTGCAGCAGACCGGCCACAAGCCGATGGTGCTCATGGGCGGCGGCACCACCCGCATCGGCGATCCCACCGGCCGCGACGAGAGCCGCAAGATGCTTTCGGACGAGACGATCGCCACCAATATCGAGGGCATCTTCTCGATCTTCTCGCGCCTGCTGAAGTTCGGCGACGGGCCGACCGATGCCGTCATGGTCAACAACCACGACTGGCTGGGGCAGCTCGGCTACATCCAGCTGCTTCAGGAAGTGGGCACGCATTTCACGGTCAATCGCATGCTGTCCTTCGACTCGGTGCGCCTGCGCCTGGAGCGCGAGCAGCCGATGACCTTCCTCGAATTCAACTACATGATCCTGCAAGGCTACGACTTCCGCCATCTTTCCCGGAACGAAGGCGTTCGTCTGCAGATGGGCGGCTCCGACCAGTGGGGCAATATCGTCAACGGGATCGAGCTGTCCCGCCGCATGGACGGTCAGGAAGTCTTCGGCCTCACTACGCCCCTGCTCACCACGGCCGACGGCGCGAAGATGGGCAAGTCCGCTTCCGGCGCGGTCTGGCTGAACGAGGACATGCTGCCGTCCTACGACTTCTGGCAATACTGGCGTAACTGCGACGACCGCGATGTTGGCAAGTTCCTGCGCCTGTTCACTGACCTGCCGCTGGACGAGATCGCGCGCCTGGAAACCCTCGAAGGCGCGGCGATCAACGATGCCAAGGTCGTGCTGGCCAACGAAGTGACCCGGCTCTGCCGCGGCGAGGATGCCGCAGTGGCGGCGGAAGCGACGGCGAAGACCACTTTCGCGGGCGGCGGGCTTGGAGACGACCTGCCGACGCTGGCCGTAACCGGCGAAGGCATCCGCCTGGGCGCGGCGCTGACCGAACTCGGCTTCACGGCTTCCAATGGCGAAGCCAAGCGCAAGATCGCAGAAGGCGCCGTCAAGATCGACGATGCGCTGATGGACGATCCGGCGTTCCTGATCGAAGTCGGTCCCGGTGAAACGCGTAAGCTTAGTCTAGGCAAGAAGAAGCACGCAATTCTCAGGGGTGCATAACTACGTAATGGTTTGCTAACATGATTGAACTAAGGCGCTCCGGTTCCCGTAACCGGGGCGCTTTAACGCAAGAGCGGCACATTTTGCCGCCTATGACTGGCAAAAAGCGAACGAATTTACCGTTTCTTTGCCATTTTGATGCACTGTCCTTGCTCACGGTCACAACAGGGGCAATAGAGATGACTGCAGGAGCGCAGCTCACTGTAACCGACAAACGTCGCGCGGCGCGGCACCCCGTCGATTACCCGGTGATTGCGGAGCACCGCCAATTGGGCGACCTGCATCTGCACATCGTCAATCTCTCGGCCCAGGGTTTCATGTCCCAGGGCGACCTTCCGCTCGAGCGCGGGGAACGCCTGGTGATGCGCCTGCCGGTGATCGGCCGGATCGAGGCTCATCTGATATGGGCGCATGAAGGACGCGCGGGCTTCCAGTTCGAACGGATCATCCGCATCGACGACTTCCTGAAGCTGGTGGACACCGTTCAGCCGAACCCTCGCTTGCGCCCCCGGCGCTGAGGCGGAAGACCGACCGCCTGCTTTCGGCCGAACATTCGCTTCATCGCATTCATGGCTCGCTTCGTCGGCTGGCAACATTTCAGAATTGATATGTTATAACCTCGCAATTAGCCGGTTGGCCATGACGCTCCCAACCGCCCGAATCGCACTGCTGGTCACCGCCGGCGCCCTTTCCACGATATTGGCGGCAATGCCTGCTTCCGCGCAGGCTGTCGGGGCGCAAGCGACCGCACCTGTCGACGGCGATGGCCATCCCCAGGAAGCCGGTCCGGAAATCATCGTCACCGGCCGCCTGATCTCCGGCAATGCCGATCCCATCGCCGCGCCGGTCGTTCTCTCAGGCGAAGCGCTGACCCGCGACCTCAAGCCGCAGATCGGCGAAATGCTTGCCAGCCTGCCGGGCGTGTCCAGCAGCGGTTTCGCGCCGGGTGTGTCAAGGCCGGTCCTGCGCGGGTTCGACGGTCCGCGCGTCCAGGTCCTGCTCGACGGCATCGGTTCGCTCGATGCCTCGTCGGTCTCGGCCGACCACGCCGTCTCGCTCGATACCCTCAATGTCGAGCGCATCGAAGTGCTCCACGGCCCGCGCGTCCTGCTCTATGCCAGCGACCCTTCGGGCGGCGCGGTCAATGCCGTGGACAAGCGCATTCCGCGCAAGGTGCCGGACAAGGCCTTCACCCTGGACGCGCTGGGATCCTTCGGCACGGCCGCCAATATGGTCAACGGCGGCATCACCACCGACGTCCGGCTGGCAAGCCGCCTCGTCGCCCATTTCGATGCATCCTACTATCACAGCGACGACCTCCACGTCGGCGGCTATGTCCTGTCGCCCGAACTGCGCGCGGAGACCCTGGCGCAGGCAAGCACCCTGTCCGATGCCGGGGACCTGACCGGCGCGGCCACGCTGACCCAGCAGGCCAATCGCCGCGGCAAGATCGCCAACAGCGGCACCGAAGGCTGGACCCTCGGCGGCGGCCTCGCCTTCATCGACGACGGCGGCGACATCGGCGTTTCCGTCCAGCGCCTGGCCAACGACTATGGCATCCCGCCGCGCCCCTCCACCGATCCAAGCGCGACCAGCATCTCGCTGCGCCAGACCCGCGTCGACTTGCGCGCCGGCCTCAATCTCGAAGGCTTCCTCAAGCGGCTGGAAGTGCGCGGCGCTTATGGCGACTATGAGCATGCCGAAATCGAGGGTGGCGACATCGGCACCCAGTTCCACAACAAGGCCGTCGAAGTTCGTCTTCAGGCAGACCAGGCCAAGCGCGGGATCTGGAGCGGTTCGACCGGCGTGCAATACTCTTCGGCCCAACTCGACATCGCCGGTGACGAGAAGCTGCTGCCGAACAACAACACCGACCGCCTTGCCCTCTTCACCCTGCAGCGTCTCGAAGTGGGCCAATTCGACATCGAAGGCGCACTGCGTTACGAAAATACCCGGATCGACACGGTTCCGGCCGACCAGCATCGCAATTTCGACCAGTATTCCGGCGTGGCCGGCCTCGCCTGGCATCCCATCGATACCGTGACGCTCTCGGTGAACTATTCGCACGGCGAGCGTGCTCCGTCCGCTGAAGAGCTGTTCGTCGACGGACTGCACGATGCCACCCAGTCCTACGAGCGCGGCAATCCGAACTTCACGGTGGAGCGGAGCGACGGCATCGAGGCTGGCGTGCGCTACAACGGCGGGGATATCGCCGGTTCGGTCACGGTGTTCGGCACGAACTTCTCGAACTTCATCACCGCCGTGCCGACCGGCGAAGTGATCGAGGATTTCCCGGTCTATCAGTACCTCCAGGCCCCTGCCCGCTTCCGCGGCATCGAGGCCGAGGGCGGCGTGACATTCGCCCGCTGGGGCGGCGACAAGGCGATCAAGGCCGATGGCGGCGTGGACTATACCCATGCCCGTCTCGTCGACATGGGCCCTGTTCCGCGGATTCCGCCCCTGCGCGCCCGCGGCGGCGTGGAATTCGATTCGTCCGCCTTCACCTTGCGCGGCGAAGTGGAATGGAATGCCAGGCAGACCCGCGTGACCGAGAATGAAAACCCCACGAGCGCGTTCACGCTCGTCAACGCCAGCGCCACCTGGCGGCCCTTCGGCGAGCAGGGCCCGCTCTCGCTCATCCTCGCGGCGGACAACCTTCTGGACGTGACCGGACGCCTGGCCGCTTCGGAAACGCGCGACTTCGTACCCATCGCCGGGCGTGACGTGCGGATCACCGCGCGGTTTACTTATTGATCCCAAACATAAGCTATCGCTGCGCATGAGCGGCATGTCTTGGCAATGCTTTGACATGCTGCCATGCAGCAAGCCGTGAGTACCATCGACACTTCCAGCCCTTCCGTGCTGCCAGAGCCCACCTCCCCGCTGCGCATTGCGGATTACCGCAAGTTCTGGCTAGCCCGCTTCGCCGTGGTGTTCGCCTCCACCGGCATGGTCGTCATCATCGGCTACCAGCTCTACGACGTGGCCCGCAGCGTTTACGGCATGTCGATTGCCGAGGCTTCGTTCCAGCTCGGCCTGCTTGGCTTCGCGCAGTTCCTGCCGATCTTCCTGCTGACCCCGGTAGCCGGCGTCATCGCCGACCGGTTCGACCGGCGCAAAGTGGCGGGAATAGCCATGTCGGTGGACATCCTGGTCGCCATCGGCCTGGCCCTGATCACCGAACTCGATCTGCGCAGCCTGCCGGTGCTCTATCTGTTCGCCGCGCTCCACGGCATCGCCCGCGTCTTCGTGAGCCCGTCGATGACGGCGATCGCGCCGAACATCGTGCCCACTTCGCTGATCCCGCGCGCCATCGCTTTCAACTCGATCGCCATCGAGGCCGGAACCATCATCGGCCCGGCAGCCTTCGGCTTCCTCTTCGCGCGCCATCACGCGATGCCCTACTGGATCGCGGCCGTGCTCATGGCCGTGGCCGCCTTCAGCATCACCAGCATCCGCAACCTGCCGCCCGTCCCCAAGGACGCGCGCCGCGACCATCCGGTCCGCCAGATCGTCGACGGTTTCCATTTCATCTGGCGCGAGCGCTTCCTGCTTGGCTGCATCACGCTGGACCTCTTCGCCGTTCTGCTCGGCGGCGCGACCGCGCTCATGCCGGTATTCGCGCGCGACATCCTCCATGTCGGACCCGAGGGCCTGGGTCAGATGCGCGCCGCGACGGCGGCCGGTGCCGCTATCGTCGCCGTCTGGCTCTCGTTCCGCCCCCTCGCCAAGAACGTGGGCGTGAAGATGCTGCTCTCGGTCGCGGCCTACGGCGCCATGACCGTGGGCTTCGGCCTCTCGCGCAGTTTCGCTGTGTCGCTGGGCTTCTTGGCGCTGCTCGGTGCGGCGGACATGATCTCGGTCTTCATCCGCAGTTCCCTGGTCCAGCTTCGCACCCCGGACGACAAGCGCGGAAGGGTCTCGGCCATTTCCGGCCTCGCCATATCCGCCTCGAACGAGCTGGGCGAGATGCAGTCCGGCGTGGCCGCGGCCCTGCTGGGCGCGACCGGGGCTGTTGTTTTCGGTGGCGGCGCTGCCATAGTCATTACCGCAATCTGGGCCTGGAGCTTTCCCGAGATCCGCCGTGCCCGCACCTTCGCACCACGATGGGAGCATGAACAATGAAGGCCGACAGCATTCTCGCCACGATCGGGAATACGCCGCATATTCGCCTCTCGCGCCTGTTCCCGGACCATGAAGTCTGGGTAAAGGCAGAGCGCACGAACCCCGGCGGTTCGATCAAGGACCGCATCGCGCTCGCCATGGTCGAAGCCGCCGAAGCCGATGGCACGCTGAAGCCGGGCGGCACCATCATCGAGCCGACTTCGGGCAATACCGGGATCGGCCTGGCCATGGTCGCGGCGGTCAAGGGCTACAAGCTCGTGCTCGTCATGCCCGAATCGATGTCGATCGAGCGTCGCCGCCTGATGCTGGCCTATGGCGCCAGCTTCGACCTCACCCCGCGCGAAAAGGGCATGAAGGGCTCGATCGAGCGCGCCAAGGAGCTGCTCGACACGATCCCCGGCTCGTGGATGCCGCAGCAGTTCGAAAATCCGGCCAATGTCGCGGTCCATGTCGCGACCACCGCGAAGGAAATCCTGGCCGATTTCGCGGACAGCCCGATCGACGTGCTGATTACCGGCGTCGGCACCGGCGGCCACCTCACCGGCTGCGCGGAAACCCTCAAGCAGAGCTGGCCTTCGCTCAAGGCCTATGCCGTCGAACCCACGCTCTCCCCGGTGATTTCCGGCGGGCAGCCCGGCCCCCATCCGATCCAGGGCATCGGCGCCGGCTTCGTCCCTGCCAATCTCCATACCCAGTCCATCGACGGCGCGCTCCAGGTAGACCCGGCCGATGCCAAGGATTGGGCGCGCCGCTGCGCTACCGAGGAAGGCATGCTGGTAGGTATCAGCTCGGGCGCGACGCTGGCCGCCATCGCCCAGAAGCTGAAGGAGCTGCCCGCAGGCAGCCGCGTGCTCGGCTTCAACTACGACACCGGCGAGCGCTATCTCTCGGTGCCGGACTTCCTTCCGGAGTAATCATGCTCGAAACGATTGCCTACAGCCACGCCGGTCAGGATCTGACCGGCCATTTGGCGCGTCCCGAAGCCACGCCTCGCGCGGCCGTGATCCTGTTCCCGACGATCGCCAACTTCAACGCGGCGATGGAACGGCGCGCGAAGATGCTCGCGGACCTCGGCTACCTCACCCTGGTTTCGGACTTCTACGGGGAGCCTGTCGCCAGCTTCGAAGCGTCCTTCCCGATGGCGGAGAAGCTGCGTTCGGACAATGCACATTACCGCGGCCGTATCGACGCTGCCATCACGGCCCTGCGCAGCCTCCCCGAAACGGCGGGGCTGCCGATGCTCGGCATCGGGTACTGCATGGGCGGACAGGCCGTTCTGGAAGCGGCGCGCGGCGGACAGGACCTGGTCGCGGCCGTGAGCTTCCACGGCACCCTTGCGACCGCGGCGCCCGCAGAACCGGGCGCGGTCAAAGCGCGTATCCTGGTCTGCCACGGAGACGCCGATCCCCTCGTCCCGCGCGAGCAGGTCGTCGGTTTCTGGGATGAGATGGATCGTGCCGAAGCGAACTGGCATTTCCATGCCTATTCCGGCGTTCGCCATGGCTTCACCGATCCGGGAAGCGACGAACGGGGCATGGCCGCCATCGGCTACGATGCCAGCGCCGACCGTCAGAGCTGGGCCGCGATGCTCAGTCTTTTCGACGAAGTTCTAGGATAACTACTTTAAAGCCGTGGCCGCCCCGAAGGGCGGCCACGGTGGTCAAATCACCGGCTCAGCAGCCGTGCGACTTGCCGCCATCGTCATCGCCCCAGCCACCATGGCCATGACCGTTGTCATGTCCGTGGCCGTGACCGTTGTCGTGGCCCCAGCCCCAGCCGGGCTTGCCCCAACCCCAGTTGGGCTTGCCCCAACCGGAACCAGGCTTACCCCAACCCCAACCGGGCTTGTTCGAACCCCAGCTGGGCTTGCCCCAACGGTCGTTGCCGCGATCGTTACCGCGACCCCAGTTGTCACCCCGGCCCCAGCCGGAGTTCTTGCTGGAACTCTTGGACGAGTCCGAGGTGTGGAAGTTGCTGGAGGACGAGCTCGGCCTCTGATCTGCCATTGCGGCGGTTGGTGCTGCTACGAGCCCCACCACCATGGCAGCAATCAACGCTTTATGCTTCATTGATGCTTCCCTTCCATTCATGCGCCCCAGGCGCCTGACAAGGCCACCCATCTCCGCCCGGTTCGCCTCCGAAAGTCGGCGACCCGGAAGCCGGCAGGGCCACGACCCGGTGCATGGGGCACGGAGCACCGACCAAAGTCCCTGCCAATCAACGATTTTTCTCGTAGGACGGGCACGACCGAAGACGGTCCTTGCACCCTGTCGTCCGGGATAGTTCATTGGCGAGAGACGTCTTGCGAGCCGATTGCGATGATCCGTCCGCTCCGTCCGCTCAATGGTGACCTGTAGAACATGCTGATTCTTTGGTTAATTTTGAAATCGGCCGATAAGTGCATGTTCTTAAGGGAAGAGGTGCTTTTCCTATACTGTAATTACTCAATCGATTGCTAACTGCTTAGTCGGAAACGCGAATCAAAGAATCGCCCGACAACTTCCTATAAAAGCAGCTTCGCGCCCCCGTATGGCAGGCCGGTCCTTCAGGCCGAACCCGCAGTTCCAGCGCATCCTGGTCGCAATCCACCCGGATGTCCTCGACACGCAGGAAATGGCCCGAGGTCTCTCCCTTCAGCCACAAGGTCCCGCGCGAGCGCGAGTGGAAATGGGCGAGCCCCGTTTCGAGCGTCTTTTCGAGCGCTTCCTGGTTCATGTAGGCCACCATCAGGATGTCCCGCGTCTGCGAGTCGACGGCTATGGCGATGAGCAGACCCTGCGCATCGAATCGCGGGAGGAAAGTAGTGCCCAGTTCGCGTTCGGCCTTGCTTGCTTCGGACATGACGGAAATTTCTCCGATTTGAATTCATTGGACGCGGTTGTTGCACGATAACCACAGCCGTTGACCAAAATCCTCGTAGCTTCGCCGTGCCTCTTTTCAACCCCGGGATTTCGTAGGAATGTCTGTCTGCAGCTGGGGGCTGCTGCTGACCCACAGGTCGCTGATACAAGCGCCACGGTTCAGGGAACAAGGCCGGAAAACTTTCGGGTGGTCTGGTTTCAGGTAATGAGGGATCGGGCCAGGCGGCCGACAGGGGGACCGCCGAACTGCTTTGCAGGGCTCAACAGTTTCGTCACGAGGACGCCCGGAGCCCAAAGTTCCGGGCGTTTTCGTTTGTGGCGACCCGGTAATTGCCGCCCTCTCCGGCGAAATCTCAAACCTCGGGCGGATTCGGTGATCGGCGCACAGGCTCCAACGCTTCGTCCAGCACCCGTGCAAAGCAGGCGATTACGACTTTTGCCGCTCCGGCCCGCTTGAGGCTGGATACGCAGGCCTCGCTCGTCGCGCCGCTCGTCAGCACGTCGTCGACCAGAATTACTTTCGCTCCCTTCAACATGGCTCTCCGGGACGGCCGCGCCGCTATGGCGCCGGACAGGACCTTGCGCCGCGCAGCCTTGCCCAGTCCGCCCAACGAAGGCGTCGCCTTGCGGCGATCCAGCAGATCGACGGCAAGGACGCCCCCGGTGATCCTTGCGATCTCGCGGGCCAGCTCGGCGGCCTGGTTATAGCCACGCCGCCAGATCCGCCAGCGATGGAGCGGTACGGGCACGATCAGCCATGTCTCGTCCACGAAAGCCAGCTTGGCGCTGACCAGCCTCGCCATCAGCCGGGCGTGCGAAATCCGATTGCCGTGCTTCAGAGCGAGCACGAGTTTGCGCGAGGCATCGTTGTAGAGCGTCCCCGCGGCGATGCCGTCGTGCCGCGGGGGCTCGCCCAGGCAAGGCGCACAAAGCGCGCCTTCGGGTATGCCGGCGCCGAACGGCCGGGAGCAGGCGATGCATGAGGGTTCTCCGGGTATTGCCAGTTCGCCCCAGCATGAAGCGCAAAGCCCCCCATGCGCGCTCAGCCCTGCTCCGCACAGCGGACATCGCGGCGGAAAGATCAGGTCGACAAGCGGATCGAAGGCACGAAAGAGAGACATCGGCGGCGAAGCTAGCCGCCGCATTTCGCTCTGCAAGCTACAAGGCGTTAACCCGCCATCTCGAACTGTAATTGCACGAAGTGCGATTGCACCGGACGGCGCAAAGCGGCAGGGGAGCGACCATGGCCAGCAAAGCTCCCCCCCGCATCTTCTCGTCCGCCCGCCGCCTCGCCGCCCGCCGCCGCGCGCTCACGCTCCAAAAGCAGCACGACGCACCGCAGTACCTTCACGACGACATGGTGGAAGACGTCCTCGAGCGCCTTTCCTTCCTACGCTTCGAGCCCGCCCGTGCGCTGGTCATCGGCGATTGGACCGGCGCACTGGCCGAGGCCCTGAACGCGCAGGGCGTCGCCGTGACGCAAGTGGAACCGGCGGAAGGCTTCGACGAGGAAGCCCCTTACCCATTCGAAGGTTTCGACCTCATCGCCAGTCTCGGCACGCTGGACACGGTCAACGACCTGCCGGGCGCCCTGGTCCACATCCGCAAGGCCCTGGCGCCGGGCGGGATGATGATCTCCAGCTTCCTTTCAGCGGGCAGCCTGCCGACCTTGCGCGATGTCATGCTGGCCGCCGACGGCGAACGTCCGGCCGCTCGGGTCCATCCCATGGTCGACGTGCGCGCGGGCGGACAACTGCTCCAGCGCACGCTTTTCGCGGACCCGGTGATTGACCAGCGCTCCTTGCAGGTCGGTTTCCGCAGCCTGGAGCGGCTCGTTGGCGACATCCGTGCCCAGGGTATCGGCGGCGTCCTGGCCGATGCGCCGCCACCCTTGGGAAAGGAAGCGCTGGCGCGCGCCCGTGAGGCCTTCGCTGCCGCCGGAGACGATGGCAGGACCGTGGAGCGGTTTGAAATTCTCACTCTATCTGGCTGGAAAAAGTAAGAAAAAGGCCGGGGAATACCCCGGCCTTTTCGTTTTCAGGGGCGAATGACGCTCCCCGCAGATTGATCCGGCGATCAGCCCTCGATGCGAGAGAAATCCGCGACCTTGTGAACCGCGGCGCGGAAGCGGTCCAGCAGGGCCAGGCGGGCCTGGCGCTTCAGCGGGTCGGCATCGTTGACGGTGACGTGCTCGAAGAACGCATCGATCGGTGCGCGAAGCGACGCCAGCGCGGTCATGGCCGCAGCGAAGTCCTCGGAGGAAACCGCACGCGAGACTTCCGTTTCCGCCGCGGCAACGGCATCGATCAGGGTCTGCTCGGCAGGCTCGGCCGCATAGGCCGGGGCCTGCTCGCTGGCGTGACGGTGCGCCATCTTGGCGGCAATCACTTCGGCCAGATCGGGATCCTCGACGCCGGCCAGCGGATCTTCCTCGCCCGTGCGCGCGATCTCGCCCTCGACGCCGTGCCAGTCTTCCTTCTTGAGGATGTTGGCAGCGCGCTTGTAGCCCGCCAGCAGGTTCGCACCGTCATCGGTCGAGACGAAGCCCTGCAGGGCATGCACCCGGGCGAGCAGGCGAACGAGGTCGTCCTCGCCGCCAAGAGCGAAGACCGCGTCGATCAGGTCGTGACGAACGCCGGCTTCCTTCTGCTGGACCTTGAGGCGGTCTGCGAAGAAGTCGAGCAGGTCACCCTCGGCAACCCCGAAGCGCAGGGCATTGTCAGTGATGAGACGGATGATGCCCAGAGCGGCACGGCGCAGCGCGAACGGATCCTTCGACCCGGTCGGCTTTTCGTCGATCGCAAAGAAGCTGCGAAGCGTATCGAGTTTGTCCGCCAGCGCCACGGCCACGGTGACGGGCGCCGTCGGCACTTCATCCCCTTGCCCGACGGGCTTGTAGTGATCGCGGATGGCATCCGCGACCGCATCGGGCAGACCTTCGGCGCGGGCATAATATCCGCCCATAAGCCCTTGAAGTTCTGGAAATTCTCCGACCATCTCGGTGACGAGATCCGCCTTGGACAATTCCGCAGCCTGACGCGCGAGCGCCGGATCGCAGTTCGGCACGATGCCTTCGCTTGCCAGCCATTCGGCCAGCCTGGCGACGCGATCGACCTTGTCGGCAACGGAGCCCAGCTTTTCGTGGAAGGTGATGCGGGCAAGCTTTGCAGCCTGGGCCGATAGCGAGGTCTTGCGATCCTGCTGCCAGAAGAAGCGCGCATCCGAGAGACGCGCTGCCAGCACCTTGCGATTGCCGTCGACGATAGCCGCCCCGCCATCGTTGGCGACAATATTTGCCGTACAAATGAAGGCGTTGGCAAGCGAACCTGCAGTGTCTTCGCAGACGAAGTACTTCTGGTTGACGCGGGCCGTCAGCTGGATCGTCTCGGGCGGAACTTCAAGGAAGTCCTCTTCGAACCGGCCGAGCAGCGGCACCGGCCATTCCGTGAGACCCGCATTCTCGATCACCAGCCCCTCGTCCTCGACCAGCACAAGCCCGGCCGCGGTGGCGGCCTCACGCGCCTTGGTGCGAACGATATCCTGCCGTTCCTCGTGGTTCACGAGCACATGGGCAAGGTGCAGCTTGTCGGCATAGTCGTGCGCGCCGCCGATGGTGATTTCTCCGGGGGCATGGAAGCGGTGACCCAGCGTCACATATCCCGAAGCGATGCCGCCCACTTCGCAGGCGACAAGATCCTCGCCCAGGATCGCGACGATGCCGGAGAGCGGCCGCACCCAGCGGAGCGATTCCGTGGAGATCGAGGCGGCGCCCCAGCGCTGCGACTTGGGCCAGGGGAAGCTGCGGATGATGGCCGGGACGACCTCCGCAAGCACCTCGGCCACGGCGCGGCCCGGCTTTTCGACGACGGCGAAGTAGGTGTCCTTGCCCTTGAGGTCGCGCACCTCGAGCTGGTCCCTGGTCAGGCCGGTCTTGCGCAGGAAGCCTTCGAGCGCCTGGTCCGGGGCGCTGGTTGCAGGGCCCTTGGTTTCCTCGTGAACGGCCTCGGTCGCCAGCGGAAGGCCGCGTGCGATCAGGGCGAGCCGGCGCGGCGTGGACCAGACGGTGACTTCGCCCACGGCAACGCCGGCAGCGGCCATTTCCTTGCGGAACAGCTTTTCCAGATCGGCGCGCGCGCCGGCCTGCATGCGGGCAGGAATTTCCTGCGAACGCAGTTCGAGAAGGAAGTCGGTCATACGGTCCATCCCGGGAACTTGGCTTCCCATTCGCTCTTGTTCTTGTCGATCCAGGCCTCGCACGATCCCTTGGCGAGATCGCGCACACGGCCGATGTAGCTGGCCCGCTCCTGGACGGAGATCACCCCGCGCGCCTGAAGCAGGTTGAAGAGATGGCTGGCCTCGATCGCCTGGTCGTAGGCGGCAAGCGGAATTTCCGCCTCGATGCAGCGCATGCATTCGGCTTCGGCGGCCTTGAAGCCGGCGAAAAGCGCCTCGGTATCGGCGATCTCGAAGTTGTACTTCGACATCTGCTGCTCATTGGCGAGGAACACGTCGCCATAGCTGACGCCCTCGTTATTGAAGCGCAGGTCGTAGACGCGGTCGACGCCCTGGATATACATCGCCAGACGCTCCAGACCGTAAGTCAGCTCGCCCGCGACCGGCTTGCAGTCGAACCCGCCGACCTGCTGGAAGTACGTGAACTGCGTCACTTCCATGCCGTCACACCAGACTTCCCAGCCCAGGCCCCAGGCGCCCAGGGTCGGGCTTTCCCAGTCGTCCTCGACGAAGCGGATATCGTGCGCGAGCGGATCGACGCCGATGGCGGCGAGGCTGGCGAGATAGAGTTCCTGCAGGTTGTCCGGGTTCGGCTTCAGGATCACCTGATACTGATAGTAATGCTGGAGCCGGTTAGGGTTTTCGCCATAGCGGCCATCGGTCGGACGGCGCGAAGGCTGGACATAGGCCGCCTTCCAGGGTTCCGGGCCGAGCGCGCGAAGCGTCGTGGCCGGATGGAAGGTACCTGCCCCCATGCGCATGTCATAGGGCTGGAGGATGAGGCAGCCCTGCGCGCTCCAGAAGTTGTGGAGCGTCAGGATCATGTCCTGGAAGCTGAGCGGCTGTCTGTCAGCGGTCGACATCGAAATCCCGTCAAATCTCTTGGTTGCGCGGCCTTTGGCGGATCGAACCGGCCAAATCAACCGCACAAGCCGCGCGTGAACAACAGTTATGGCTACCGCGCCCGGCGCCGCGAGGCTATCCCCCGCGCTACGGAACCTCCGTCAAGCGCCCGTTTCTTTCGTACTCCCTCGGAAAACTGTCATGATACCGTCCCGCAAGATCCGCCTGCTCGCGGCGGCTTCCGCCTTGTTGATGTTCCTGGCCGCGCCGCCGGTCACGGCGCGGGAGGCGCAGTCGGAGAGGGCAAGGGCTTCGGGGGCCCCTGCTGCCGAGGCCAGACCTGCGCTTTGGAAGATCTCCGACCGGGACACGACGATCTACCTGTTCGGCACGATCCACATTCTCCCCGAAGAACTGGGCTGGTTCCGTGGGCCGGTGAAGCGCGCTTTCCAGTCGGCCGATCAGGTCGTCACCGAAACGATGACCGATTCGCCAGAGACCCTGCAGGCGATCTTCGCGGAGAAGGGGATCCGCCGGGACGGCCGGACATTGCGCGAAAGCCTGGACGAGACGCAGCGCGGCAGGCTGGAGAAAAGTCTTTCCGATCTTGGTCTTGCCGTCAATTCATTTGATCAGTTCGAGCCTTGGTACGCCGGGCTGCTGCTCTCTCTGATCCCGCTGAAAGCCGCCGGGTACGATCAGGCCAAGGGCGTCGAGAACCAGATCGATGCGATGGCCAAGGCCAGCGGCGTGGCGCGGCATCCGCTGGAAACTGCCGAATACCAGATCGGTCTCTTCGCCGCCTTGCCGGAAGCGAGCCAGCGGGCCTACCTTTCCGAAGTGCTGGAGCAGCTGCCTACCCTCAAGGAAGACGTGGCCAAGCTGGTCAAGGCCTGGAGACGGGGCCGGGCCGAGGAACTCGCCGAACTGCTCAATGACGACGAATCGGACGAGACCATGCGCAAGGTGCTCATCACCGACCGCAACCAAGCCTGGGCGAAATGGCTTGAAGGTCGGCTCGCTCAGCCGGGCGTGGTCTTCGTGGCCGTCGGCGCGGGGCATCTGGCCGGGGCGGGCAGTGTTCAGGAGCAGCTGTCACGCGACGGCATTCGCACAGTGCGGGTGCAGTAGCCGATGCGCAAGACCATCGTCCTGCTGGCGGCCCTGGCGCTCTTTGCTTGCGGACCGAAACCCCAGCCCGCCGATCCCGCACTCTGGCGTGTCGAGGGACCGAACGGCCAGACCGCCTGGCTCTTCGGAACCATTCATAGTGCCAAGTCTCCGCTGCAATGGCAGACCGCGAAAGTTCGGACCGCTCTGGAAGGTTCGGACTCGGTGATGGTCGAAGTCGCCAATCTCGCCGACGAGAAGGAAGTCGCCGCCACGTTCGCCCGCCTCGCCAGGAACGAGGGACAGCCGCCGTTGTCCCAACGGATCGATCCACGCAGGCGCCCTGCCCTTTCGGCCTTGCTGGCGAAAGGCGGCTATGCCGACGGCGATTTCGCGGCGATGGACACTTGGGCCGCGGCCCTCACGCTGGCCCAGGCCGGGGCCAGGGAGGACGAGGCGCGCAACGGCGTGGACCGGGCCGTCATCGCGGCGGCAGGAAACAAGCCCGTCGTCGAACTGGAGGGTGCGGCAAAGCAACTCGGCCTGTTCGACAGCCTGCCGGAGCGCGAGCAGCGCGATCTCCTGGGCGCGGTCGTGACCGAGGCCGCCGCCACGGATGGCGATCTTGCCGAGCGCTGGCGTCAGGGAGACATGGCCGCGATCGAACGCGAAACGCGCAAGGGCCTGCTGGCCGACCCGGAACTGCGCGCGGTGCTCTTCGTGGGGCGCAACCGGGACTGGGCCGGAAGGATCGACTCTGCCATGCGAGAGGGCAAACGTCCGTTCGTTGCCGTCGGAGCGGCACACATGGCCGGGCCGGAGGGCATTCCGGCGATGCTGGCAGCGAAGGGCTACCGCGTCATCCGGGTCGAATAGCTGGAACGCGGTCGATCCGGGTTGATCGGGATTGGACCACTGGCGGTCCCGACAGTGCTTGCAAATCTGCGATAATCGCATTAAGGGCGCCCGCTTCCCGTCATGGTCATCCCTGGAGGCGTGGCGGGACGGAGCGGGCCGATACGCGGCCTGTATCCGACATATATCCAGTTTTCGAAAGGCAAGTCCTCATGAGCGATACGCTTAACCTGCCGGCCGAGACGCGTGATCGGGCTGGCAAGGGAGCCTCCCGTGCTCTGCGTCGCGATGGCCGCGTCCCCGCCGTTATCTATGGTGGTAACGAAGAACCCCTCGCAATCCACGTCGAGGAAAAGGAGCTGGCCCGCCAGCTTGGAACCGGTCACTTCTTCAACTCGATCATCGAAGTTGAAGTCGGCGGCAAGAAGTTCCGGACGCAGCCCAAGGACGTTGCCTTCCACCCCGTTTCGGATCGTCCGCTTCACGCCGACTTCCTGCGCGTCGTCAAGGGCGCGACCGTGCACGTCAACGTGCCGGTCGTCTTCGCCAACGAAGAAGCTTCGCCGGGCCTGAAGCGCGGCGGCGTGCTGAACGTCGTTCGCCACGACCTGGAACTGGTCTGCGACGCCGAGAAGATCCCGCATGAGATCGTCATCGACGTGACCGGCTTCGACGTGGGCGAATCGATCCACTCCAGCCACGTCAAGCTCCCCAAGGGCGTCGAGAACGCGATCACCGACCGCGATTTCACCATCGCGACGATCGCTGCCCCTTCGGCTCTCAAGAGCTCCGAAGGCGACACGGCCAAGGAAGAAGCTGAAGGCGAGTAATCGCAGCCGAGTAAATTCGGTTCCGGGTCCTTTCGGGCCCGGCCATCTTCGGATAGGGAACGGCCCCTCCAGCCCCGGTTCGTCCGGCGCGCGGAGGGGCCGTTTCGCGTTTCAGTACAGGATTTCTCGTCATGCAGCTCTGGGTCGGCCTCGGTAACCCCGGTCCCCAATATTCGCTGAACCGGCACAACGTCGGCTTCATGGCGATCGATGCGATTGCCGAAGTCCACAACTTCGGTCCGAGCCAGAAGAAATTCCAGGGCTGGCTCCAGGAAGGGCGGATCGGCTCCGAGAAAGTGCTGCTGCTGAAGCCGGCGACCTTCATGAACGAGAGCGGCCGCGCCGTGGGCGAAGCCATGCGCTTCTACAAGCTGGCGCTGGCGGACCTCACCGTATTTCACGACGAGCTGGATCTGGCGCCTTTCAAGGTCAAGGTGAAACAAGGCGGCGGTCATGCCGGCCACAACGGCCTGCGCTCCATCGACCAGCACCTCGGCGCGGAATTCCGCCGCGTGCGGTTGGGTATCGGCCATCCCGGCCACAAGGACCGCGTGACCGGCTATGTCCTGGGCAATTACGCCAAGGCCGACATGGATCCGCTGGCCGACATGCTGGGCGCCGTTGCAGGGGAAGCCGATCGCCTTTCGGCCGGCGACGATACCAGGTTCATGAACGACGTCGCTCTCCGCCAGCAGGATTGACCCTGGAGTTAGCCGTCTTTCGCCGTAATTAGCGTCGGGTTAGCTTACACAAGCAACGCTTCAAGGCATGCGTTAACCAACGTTGTCCGCAGAAACCCTCATCTGGCACGACGCTTGCTTTTCCTCTTGGCAACCCATTCGGGCAACAAGGGGAATACGAATGATCCGCAAGACCATGCTCGCCCTGGCGCTCACCGCCGGCAGCACCATCGCATTCACGTCGCCTGCGCAGGCGACCTGGGGCTGGGGCGGCAGCGGCGGCCACAAGCACACTTGCAACTGCGGCCATTCGGCCGGCAAGAAGCAGTGCGGGTCCAGCAGCTCCTCTGGCGGCACCACGACCACTTCGGGCGGCACCACCTCGACTTCGGGCGGGACGACGTCCACTTCCGGCGGCACGACCACCTCGGGCGGCACCACGACCACTTCGGGCGGCACCACGACTTCCGGTGGCACCTCCGGCGGTTCGAGCAGCGGCGGCAGCACCGACGTGCCGGAACCGGGCATGCTCGGCATGATGGGACTCGGCCTGCTCGGCCTGGCCTATGCCCGCCGCCGCAAGAAGCGCGACTGACAGTAGCTTCCAAGGCGCCACCTCCCGCGCCCATCGCGGGAGGTGGCGCCTCTCGGCCGGGTTGCTTCCGTTTCCGGCCGGGCAGGCCGCCGCTGGCTCTAGCTGGCGGCGGCCTTCGCTTTTCCAAGATCGCGCGCGATGTCGGGATCGCGCGGATCGGCGATGGCCGCAGCCTCAAGCAGGCGCCGGGCACCGGACAGGTCGCGACCGAGTTCCAGGCGGACGAGGCCGGCCACGTGAAGATAGTCGGGATTGTCCGGCACCAGCCTGCGCGCCCGGTCGGCATAAGCCAGGGCGTCACTTCCCTGCCCCAGCCCCGCCGCTGCCAGCGCCATGCGCTTGAGAACCTCGGGATCGTCGCCCCGCTGAAGCAGTTCGCGATAGGTCGCCAGCGCCAGCTTCCAGTCCTGCGCGGACAGGGCGGCCTGCCCCTTGTCGGCCAGCGCCATCGTCGCTTTCAGACGCACGGGATCGAGCCGTGCTTTCAGCACATCCGCCTCGGGAGCGCCGGCCGCGCGGGCCGCGCGTTCGGCTGAAACGAGAATTTCCGGCTGGGCCAGCGTGCCGGAAGCCAGGGGCCTCAGCGTTTCCCACGCGCCCCTCGCATCCCCGCTCGCCAGTTGCGCTTCTCCGAGCATCATGCGCGCGAACGGATTGCCCGGCAGCAGCAGCGAGGCGCGGCTGAACAGCACGCGGGCCTGCTCGGCGTGACCAAGACGCAGCAGGGCCTCGCCATACGTCAGCCCCAGGCTCGATGCCGGATCGATGCGCCCCTCTCGCCCCTGCAGGGCCAGGCGGATCGTTTTCCATTCGCCTTTCTCAGCCAGAAGCTGGATCCGCATCTCTTCGAGGGCCGGGTCGCCGGACGAGAGCTTCGCCGCCTTCTCGACTACGCGCATGGCCGCATCGACCTCGCCTTTTTCGTCGAGAGCATTGGCAAGCGCCAGCATGGGCGGGACTTTGCCGGGATAGGCGCTTGTCGCCCTGCCATAGGCGGCTATCGCGCCATCCGTCTCGCCGCGTGCAGCGGCGATGTCGCCGGCGAGAACGAGCGTGTTGTAGGCGCCCGGCGCAAAGCGGTTCATTCGCGTCAGGATCTGCCCGGCGCGGGCAAGGTCGCCGGTTTCCAGCGCGAACCGCGCATAGGCTACGCTCAGTGGCAGGTCGTCACCCGCGGCCATCCCCTTTTCGAAGGATGCCAAGGCGTCCGTCTGTTTGCCCAGCGCCAGTTGGGCCTGAGCGCGCAGCCGCCAGGCATCGGTGTCGAAATCGTTTACAATCAGCGCCAGAGCCGCAGCCGGCTTGCCGCGCAGCAGGCTGACACCCGCTTCTAGTCGGCGAAGTTCCGCGCCCTTCCCGCCAGCCTTCTTCAATCGGGCAAGGACGCGATCGGCCGCATCGGCATCGCCCAATGCGATCTGCGTCCTGCCCAGAAGCGCCAGGACCTGGAGGTTGTCAGGTTCCTTCTCAAGCATGGCGAAGAGCGTGGTGCGGGCCGAAGGGTAGCTTTGCGAGGCGAAATCGGCGCGGGCCTTTTCCAGTCCTCCCCCGCCGCTGCCGGTTCCAATGGCGCCGCAAGCAGCAAGCGACGCGGACACGAGGGCGACAAGGGAGAGGCGAACGATGGATTTCATCCCGCCCGTCTAGGAACAAGCCCTGAAATTTCCGTGAAGCCCACCTCTCCACCGGCTCCGGTCATAAAGAACCGTCGCGCAACTGGTAATGCGCGCAGACTGGCGCTAAGGCGCGGCCCATACATTTCTTCCGGAGTTACACATGGGTTTCCGTTGCGGAATCGTGGGCCTGCCCAATGTTGGCAAGTCGACCTTGTTCAATGCGCTCACCGAGACGCAGGCGGCGCAGGCGGCCAACTATCCCTTCTGCACGATCGAGCCCAATGTCGGCCAGGTCGGCGTTCCCGATCCGCGCCTGGACAAGCTGGCCGAAATCGCCGGTTCGGCCAAGATCATCCCGACGCAGTTGTCCTTCGTGGACATCGCCGGGCTCGTGCGCGGCGCCTCGAAGGGTGAAGGCCTGGGCAACCAGTTCCTTGGCAACATTCGCGAAGTGGACGCGATCGTTCACGTCCTGCGCTGCTTCGAGAACGACGACATCCAGCACGTCGACGAGCGCGTCGACCCCATTGCCGATGCCGAGACGGTCGAGACCGAGCTGCTTCTTTCCGACCTGGAGAGCCTGGAAAAGCGCGTTCCCGCCGCTCAGAAGAAAGCTACCCAGGGCGACAAGGAATCGAAGATCGTCGCCTCGGTGCTCGGCCAGGCGCTGGAACTGCTGCGCGAAGGCAAGCCCGCGCGCCTCACCCAGCCCAAGGACGAAGACGAGGAACGCGTGTTCCGCCAGGCCCAGCTCCTGACGGCCAAGCCGGTCCTCTATGTCTGCAACGTCGAGGAAGAAGCCGCCGCGGAAGGCAATGCCTTCTCCGCCCGCGTCTTCGAGAAGGCCAAGGCCGAGGGCGCCACTGCGGTGATCGTCTCGGCGGCCATCGAATCGGAGCTGGTCGGCATGGATATCGAGGAGCGCATGGTCTTCCTCGAGGAGATGGGCCTGCACGAAACCGGCCTCGCCCGCATCATCCGCGCTGGCTACGAACTGCTTTCCCTGCTGACCTTCTTCACCGTCGGCCCCAAGGAAGCCCGCGCCTGGACCGTGCACAAGGGCGCCAAGGCCCCTGACGCCGCCGGCGAGATCCACTCGGACATGCAGCGCGGCTTCATCCGCGCCGAGACCATCGCTTACGACGACTATGTCGCCCTGAACGGTGAAGCCGGCGCCAAGGAAGGCGGCAAGCTGCGTCAGGAAGGCAAGGAATACGTCGTGCACGACGGCGACGTCATGCACTTCAAGTTCAACGTCTGATCCGGAGATACCGGCGGTCACCGGCTCGATCCGGGACCGCCGGCAGTTCCTGCTCTCCCGGTTCAGGTCCGGGAAGACGCCGGTTCCTCGAACGCTTCGAGGATCGGGCAAGGGCCATCGTCCGAGCCGGCGCATTCGCGGGCCAATCGCCGCAACGACTGCCGCGCGGCTTCCAGTTGCGCGATCTCCCGATCCAGTTCCGCCAATCGCATTTCCGCCATTTTCCGCGCGCGCGGCCGGTCTCCGGTATGGTCGAGGCTGATCAGCTCGGCGATCTCATCGAGAATGAAGCCGGCCGCCTTGGCCGAACGAATGAAGCGCAGGCGCTTCACATCTGGCTCACCATAATGTCGCTGCCCCCTGGCGCCTCCGGTCGCAGCCGGGCGCGGGTCGAAGAGCAGGCCCTTGCGCTGGTAGAAACGAACCGTCTCCACGCCGACGCCGCTCGAACGGGCCAGTTCCGAAATCGTCAATGCCATGCTTGACTCCGTACCATGGTACGGAAGGTATAAGCCTCGGCATGACGCAAGACCAGACCCTCGAAAGCCCCGCATCCCGCCAGTCAGACAAGAGCGCCGCGCTCTACCGCATGGTCATGGACAAGCACACTTGTCCCTGGGGTCTCAAATCGAAATACCTGCTGGAGAAGCTCGGCTATGAGGTCGAGGATCACTGGCTGACCACGCGCGAGCAGGTCGATGCCTTCAAGGCGCGGCACGGTGTTGCCACCACGCCGCAGACCTTCATCGGGGGCGCCCGGATCGGCGGCTACACCGATTTGCGCGCCCATTTCGGCCTGAAGGTTCACGATCCGAAAGCGAAGAGCTACCGCCCCGTGCTGGCCGTTTTCGCCACTGGCCTCGGCCTCGCCCTGGCGGCGAGTTGGGCTTCGTTCGGCACGCCTTTCACCATGCGCGGCGCCGAATGGTTCGTTTCGATGACGATGATGCTGCTGGCGATGCTCAAGCTTCAGGATGTCGAGCAGTTTTCGACGATGTTCCTGGGTTATGACCTGTTGGCCAAGCGCTTCGTGCCTTACGCTTACGCCTATCCCGTGCTGGAATGGACCGCAGGCGCGCTGATGACGGCGCATGCCCTGCCCTGGCTCTCGATCCCGATCGGCCTCGTGATCGGCGGCATCGGCGCCGCATCGGTTTTCTACGCGGTCTATATTCAGAAGCGTGCGTTGAAGTGCGCCTGCGTCGGCGGCTCGGGTGCCGTGCCGCTGGGCTTCGTCTCGCTCACGGAGAACCTGTTCATGGTGGCCATGGCGTTGTGGATGCTGGCTGGGATGGCGTGAGCCGACATCGACCTGTCATGGTCCCGGCGCTAGTGGCGCCGTCATGAAAAGACTCGTCCCCCTGTTCGGTGCGCTGGCCCTGCTGGCCGGCCCCGTTCTCGCCGATCCTGCCCTCACCCGACCTGCCAGCACCCGGCCTGCCAGCACTTGGCCTGCCGACAAACCCGCCGCGGAAGTCCGTGAGCCGGTGGTGATCCTCATCTCGATCGACGGTTTCAGGGCCGATTATCTCGACCGCGGGATTACGCCGCACCTCTCGGCGCTGGCGGCCAGCGGCATCAGCGCGGCCATGCGCCCCTCGTTCCCAAGCAAGACCTTCCCCAATCACTGGGCCATCGCCACGGGAAAAGTGCCCGACCGCAACGGCATCATCGCCAACGGCTTCGAGGATCCCGCTCATCCCGGCGAGAAGTTCACGATGTCGAGCGACGAACCGTACTGGTGGGATGAGGCGGAACCGATCTGGGTGACGGCCGAGAAGTCCGGCATCCGAACCGCAACGATGTTCTGGCCGGGATCGAACGTCGCCTGGGGCGGCACTTTGGTGACCGAGCCGCACAAGACGATCAGCGGCGGAACCCGGCCGAGCGACTGGCAGCAATTCAACGGCGCGGTATCGCCGGTCCAGCGCGTCGATTCCGTGATCGACTGGTTGCGCCGCCCGGCAGCGAAACGCCCGAAGCTGGTGACCCTCTACTTCGACCAGGTCGATACGGCAGGCCATCGCTACGGACCCGGCGACAGCCAGACCGACGCGGCCATCGCCGATGTCGACGGCGATATCGGCCTCCTTCTTGCGGGGCTTCGGGAGCTTGGGCAGCCCGCCAACCTGATCGTCGTGGCCGATCACGGCATGGCTGCCATTTCCAGCGAACGGACGATCGCCCTCGATTCGGTTGCCGACCCTTCGCTCTACAAGCTGGGCGATACCGGCCCTTTCGCGGGCATCACATCGACCGAAGGCAACGAACGGAAGCTGGCCGCCGCGCTGCTGAAGCCCCACGAACACATGTCATGCTGGCGCAAGCAGGACATCCCGGCGCGCTTCCATTACGGCAGCAACCCCCGCATCGCGCCGTATTTCTGCCTGGCGGAGATCGGCTGGCAGATCGCAGCCAAGCCGCCGGAAAAGGCGTCGACCGGCGGAACCCATGGCTATGACAATGCCGCGCCCGAGATGGCCGCGCTCTTCATCGCCGCCGGACCGGCCTTCAGGCCGAAGGGCAAGTTGGCCCCGTTCGACAATGTCGACATCGCGCCGCTCCTGCGCGACCTCCTGAAGCTGCCCCCGGCAGCCGACGGCGACGGCAACGACGCGCCATTCCGCGGCACTCTGGCGAAGCCGGGCAGAGACCAAGCTCCCGTCAGCGGTGGCAAGTAACCACGCCTTCCGACATGAAGGCGACCCGTTCCTGGGCATCGTGCAGGATCAGCTTCGCCGGCCAATGGGTGGTATCCGAGCCGCCGCTCTTGTCGGGCAGGCTCACCAGATCGACCCAACTGGCCAGCCCGACATAAGTGGAGCGCGCGTTGCCCGGCAACTGCGCGCTTTCCACTTTGGCGGCATAGCGCTTGAGGTCCCCGGCGACGCGCAGGAATCCCTCGTCGGCATTGGCGATGAAGATCGGGTCCTTTTCGCCCGGCTTGCGGAAGGAGCATCCCGGCTTGTCCAGCCCATAACGCGCGACGTCGATCTCGGTGATGGCATGGGGAATGATCGGCTTGAACGGCTCCTTGCTCATCCGCTCGACCATGGCCACGTCGTGCGCGTTCTCTACCGCCTCGCGCTGCGGATCTTCCTGTCCGCAAGCTGAGAGCAGAACGAAAGGAGCCAGCGCAAGGATCGGTTTTCGCATCATTTTCGCCCGAACAGTTTTTCGATATCCTGATGAGCCAGTTTAACCCACGTCGGGCGTCCATGGTTGCATTGGCCCGAGCGCGGCGTGCGCTCCATTTCCCGCAGCAGGGCATTCATTTCCGCGACCGAGAGCGAGCGACCGGCCCGGACCGAGCCGTGGCAGGCCATTGTCGCCAGCACCAGTTCCAGCTTCTCACCCAGAAGCAGGGCGTCTCCGTTTTTCGCAAGATCGTCGGCCACATCGCGCACGAGCGCGTGGACATCGGATTTGCCCAGGACGGACGGCACCGCGCGCACCAGCATGGCACCCGGACCGAACCTTTCGAGCGCGAGGCCGAATTGCGCCAGGTCGGCGATCTTTTCTTCCAGCGCATCGCAGGCGGCCTCTTCCAGCTCTACGACTTCGGGAAGCAGCAGCGCCTGGGAGCGAGACATCGCATCTTCCGCGCCGGCCGCCTTGAGCCGCTCCAGCACGAGCCGCTCATGCGCGGCATGCTGATCGACGATGACCAGGCCATCGGCCGCCTCCGCCACGATGTAAGTCTCCGCGACCTGGCCGCGGGCCACGCCGAGCGGATACTTCAAAGCCTCATCGGCAGCCTCGTACGCAGGCTCGGCGCGCCCGGAAGGCTGCGCCATGACCTGCTCCTCGTAAGAGCGCCATGCGGCCCCGGTTTCGGAAACCCGGTCCGCTGCCGGTCGAAACTCCGAACGGGAGGGCGACGACGAGGAAGAGGGAGCGTACTCCCGGGCAAACAGCGAACCGAGCGAAGGTGCAGGAGCGGCAACCGGCTCCACCTGCCACATGCCCATGGCCGCCGCGGAGGCCGGTTGCGCGCTCCGCTGACCGGACGATTCGAGAGCATGGCGCAAGGCGCCGACCAGAAAACCGCGGATGAACGCAGGATCGCGAAACCGCACTTCCGTCTTGGCCGGATGGACGTTGACGTCCACTTCCTCTGGCGGAATGTCGAGGAACAGCGCCAGCACGGCATGGCGATCCCGCGCCAGCATGTCGGAATAGGCGCCGCGCACGGCTCCCACCAGCAGGCGATCCTTCACTGGCCGGCCATTGACGAACAGGTATTGATGATCGGCGACACCGCGATTGTAGGTGGGAAGACCGGCGACGCCGGTGAGCCGAGCCGACCCGCGTTCGGCATCGATCAGCACGCCGTCGTCCGCCAGTTCGCGTGCCACGAGCCGGGCCACGCGAGAAGCCAGCTCTTCGCGCGGCTGCACGGCAATCGCCCGGCGGCCGTCATGCTCCAGGACGAAGCCGATGTCCGGCCGGGCCATGGCCAGACGGCGCACCACATCCTGGCAAGCCGCATATTCCGAGCGCGCCGAACGCAGGAACTTGCGCCGCGCCGGGACTTTGCCGAAGAGATCCTCCACCCGTATCCGCGTTCCCGGCGGCAGCGCGGCGGGGCTGTCCACCGTCACGATCCCGTGATCGACGACGCGCTTCCAGCCCTCTTCCGATTCGTGCGGGCGGCTTTCTATGGTCAGCCGCGCGACGGATCCGATCGACGGCAGCGCCTCTCCGCGAAAGCCCAGCGTCGCCACCAGCTCGATATGCTCGTCCGGCAGCTTGGAAGTGGCGTGGCGTTCCAGCGCCAGGGCGATCTGGTCCGGCACCATGCCGCAGCCGTCGTCGGTCACTTCGATGAGGTCCAGGCCGCCGGCGGACAAGCGCACGGTGATCTGGGTGGAGCCGGCGTCGATCGCGTTCTCCACCAGCTCCTTCAGCGCGGAAGCGGGCCTTTCCACCACTTCGCCGGCCGCGATGCGGTTGACGAGATGTTCGGGAAGACGGCGGATCGTGGGCATCGGGCACTCTTTCGCAAGCGGCCTTGCTCAGGCCTTGGGCTCCGCGTCATCCAGGTACGAGCCCGGGCCACCGATGGGCCGGCCCGGACGCGGGGCGTCCATGGCACCGCGATCTCGAAGCGATCCAAACACTAGCGGTGAACCGCATGGAATTCGAGACGGGCTTCTGACGATTCCCCCATGAAATCGACACAAATTTTTGGCGTTTCGCGAATCGATGGGCTAAGGGGTCCCCTTCCATGCCAACCTGCCCTTCGCTCCATGGGGATTCCCTGTGACAAGCGCCGGGAAAGACAACGGATTACTGATGGCCTCGCCCTTCTCGCGATTCTTCAAACTCGGCTCACAGAACATGGCGATCGACCTTGGGACCGCCAACACGCTCGTCTACGTTCAGGACCGCGGAATCGTGCTGAACGAGCCCTCGGTGGTGGCCATCGAGACGCTCAACGGCGTGAAGAAGGTCAAGGCCGTCGGTGACGACGCCAAGATGATGATGGGCAAGACGCCCGACAACATCGAAGCCATTCGCCCGCTTCGCGACGGCGTCATCGCCGACATCGAGATCGCGGAAGAGATGATCAAGCACTTCATCCGCAAGGTGCACGGCAAGAAGAACCTGTTCCGCTATCCGGAAATCGTGATCTGCGTGCCCTCGGGCTCGACTTCGGTGGAACGCCGCGCGATTCGCGATGCTGCTTCGAACGCCGGCGCCAGCCAGGTCTACCTGATCCTCGAACCGATGGCCGCCGCAATCGGCGCCGACATGCCCGTCACCGAGCCGGTTGGCTCGATGGTCGTCGACATCGGCGGTGGCACCACCGAAGTCGCCGTGCTCTCGCTGCGCGGTCTTGCCTACACCACTTCGGTGCGCGTCGGCGGTGACAAGATGGACGAATCGATCGTTTCCTACGTGCGTCGCCATCACAATCTCCTGATTGGAGATGCCACGGCAGAGCGCATCAAGAAGGACTACGGCATCGCCGTCATGCCCGCAGACGGCATCGGCGAAACGATCCACATCAAGGGCCGCGACCTCGTGAACGGCGTGCCGAAGGAGATCACCATCTCCCAGGCGAACGTTGCCGAAGCGCTGGCAGAACCGATCGGCGCCATCGTCGAGGGCGTTCGCATAGCGCTTGAGAATACCGCGCCCGAACTGGCGGCCGATATCGTCGACCAGGGCATCGTGCTCACCGGCGGCGGCGCTCTGATCCAGGGCCTGGACGATTACTTGCGCGAGGAAACCGGCCTTCCGGTCAGCGTCGCTGAAGACCCGCTTTCCTGCGTCGCGCTCGGCACCGGCCGCGCGATGGAAGATCCGGTCTATCGCGGCGTGCTGATGTCCGCCTGAATTTCGCGCGGAGCGGCCGGTGCCCATGGCACCGCCGCTCCGTCCGATTCCCGGCGGCCTCGTCGTCGGCATTATTGACGGCCGCGCGGCAGTCCAAGGACGGCGCCGCCCCTACGAAGGAGTGCATGGCGCATGGCGCCGCCCGTAAACAGGCGCTCCAGCTATTCGCGTCGGGCGCAATACACCACGTTCCTCAGTTACACCGCAGGCGTGCTTGGCGCCGTGGTCGGACTGGCGCTCGTCGTGATCTCGCTCGTCAATCCGGAATTCTTCTCCACCCTCCGCGGATTGGCGGACGACGCGACCGAACCGGCCGCGCAAGTCTCCGCCGGTGGACGCGATCTCGGACGCGATGCCTGGGCCAACCTCTCCGGATTCTTCCATTCCGGAAGCGAACACGCGCGCATCGAGCGTGAACTTGGTGAAGCCAAAGTGCGCCTTGTGGAAGCAAAGGCGGCGATGGCGGAGAACAAGCGGCTGAAGGACCTGATGGCGCTGTCCGAGCAGGATGGCGGCGCGGTCACTTATGCCCGGCTGACGGCCTCCACCAGCGCCAGTTCGCGCCGCTACGCCACGCTCGGCGCGGGGCGCGACCGCAATGTAACCTCCGGCATGCCGGTGCGCTCGCAGATGGGCCTCGTCGGCCGCGTGCTGGAAGTCGGCTCGTCGAGCGCGCGAGTCCTGTTGGTTACCGACAGTGAAAGCGTTGTACCGGTCCGCCGCGCGGCCGACGGCGTACCCGCCTTCGCGCAAGGCAACGGCGACGGCACCTTGCGCATCCGCCTCATCAACCTGGGCATCAACCCGCTCAAGAAGGGCGATGTGCTTGTAACCTCGGGCTCGGGCGGCCTTTACCGCCCCGGCACACCCATGGCGATCGTGACCGACCTGATCCGCGACGGCGCCATCGCCCGCGTCTTGAGCAATCCCTCGGACACCGATTACGTGATGGTCGAAAAGAGCTGGGCGCCCCCCGCGCCCCCTCCCCCGGCAAACGACGGTACGGTCAAGAAACGCTGATGTTCCAGCGCAGCGCCTCCCGCTCCACCTCCCGGCAGCGCATCAACCATGCGCCTTCGCGGATTCTCGCCAGGGGATTCCCCTGGCTGACGATCATGCTGGGTTCGGTGGTGCCGGGCTGGTTCCTGATCGCCTCGGCGCCGGTCATGCCGCCGCTCGGCTTCCTGATCTACCTCGGCTGGCGGCAATTGCGCCCCGGCCTTCTGCCGATCTGGGCCGGCCTGCCGCTGGGCCTGTTCGACGATCTGTTCTCCGGCCAGCCCTTCGGCTGCGCGGTCCTGCTCTGGTCGGTCACCGCGATCGTTCTCGAGATCGTGGAACTGCGCCTTCCCTGGCGCAATTTCGTGACCGAATGGCTCATGGCCATGGGCCTGATCGTCGCCTATATATTCCTCTGCCTCGCCTTCGCGAACATCGCGGGCGCGTCGTCTCCCATTCGTGTCATCGTGCCGCAGGTCGTTATCTCCGTGCTTTCCTATCCGCTCGTCGGTCGAGTCGTTGCCATGTTCGATCGGATCCGGCTCGCGCCGATCGTGCTCCTGCGATGAAGATCAGCTTCAAGCGCTTCTTTCCGCAACGCCACGTCAGCGCGGGCACGCTTCGAAACAGTTTCGACCGGCGCAGCATCGTTCTGGGATCGATCCAGGGCGGCGTTGGTGTGCTGCTGGCGGCTCGCCTAGGCTATCTGGCGATCGCCCAGAACGCGAAATACGAGCTTCAGGCCGAGAGTAACCGCGTCAACCTCTCGCTGATACCGCCTCGCCGCGGCTGGATTCTCGATCGCCACGGCACGCCGCTGGCCTCGAACCGTGCGGACTTCCGTGTCGACCTCATTCCGGAACGCGTTCAGGACGCGCCGCACACGATCCAGACCCTGGGCAAACTGCTCAACCTGACGCCGATCGCGATGCAGGACCTGGAGGACAAGCTGGAACGCGCCCGGCGATTCGCGCCGGTCGAAGTCGCCAGCGGTCTCGACTGGGATACGTTCGCCGCTGTCAGCGTGCGCTTGCCCGACCTTCCGGGCGTCGTCACCCAGCGCGGTTTCTCGCGTTTCTACCCGCAGGGCCCTTCGGTTGGGCACCTGATCGGCTATGTCGGCCCCGCCTCGGCGGAAGAATATGAAAAGGACCGTGACCCGGTTCTGATCACGCCGGGCTACAAAGTGGGCAAGGACGCGCTCGAGAAGTTCTACGAGAAGGACTTGCGCGGCAAACCCGGCGCCCGCCGCGTCGAAGTCACCGCTTCGGGCCGGATCGTGCGCGATCTCGACACGCGCGAGGACGTTCCCGGCAAGACGCTGAAGCTCACCATCGACGCCGACATTCAGGACTACGCCTCCCGGCGAATCGGCCCCGAATCGGCGGCCGTCGTGGTGATGGACTGCCAGACCGGCGACATCCTCGCGATGTGCTCGATGCCCAGCTTCGACCCCAACAGCTTTTCCGATGGTATCGGCCGTCTCGAATGGAAGATGCTGTCGGACGACGACCATGTGCCGCTGCGCAACAAAGTGCTGCGCGGGCTCTATCCGCCGGGCTCGACCGTCAAACCGATGGTTGCGCTGTCCTTCATGGAAGCCGGGCTGGACCCTAACGAATCGGTGTTCTGCGGCGGCGGTCTGCGCGTGGGCAACCGCGTGTTCCACTGCTGGAACCACCGCGGTCACGGCCAGGTCAACATGGCCAAGGGCATCTACCAGAGCTGCGACGTCTACTTCTATCACTTCGCCCAGCGAATCGGCATGGATCCGATCGCGGCGATGGCCGGCCGGCTTGGCCTTGGCCATGACTTCCCGCTGCCGGTCTCTGGCCAGTCCTACGGCACCGTGCCGAACCCGGCCTGGAAGCTGAAGAAATACGGCAAGGAATGGCAGACCTTCGATACGGTCAACGCCACGATCGGTCAGGGCTACTTCCTGGTCAATCCGCTGCAACAGGCCGTTCAGGCTTCCCGTCTGGCCAGCGGCAGGATCATCATGCCGCGCCTGGTTCATGGGCATGAGCAGGAAGTCGCGCCTTCCTTGGGCATTCCCGCCGATCACTTGGCCTATATCCATCAAGCGATGTCGGATGTTGCCAATGGTCCGGGATCGGCGCGTCACGCAGCGTTGCCTTTTCCTGACATCAAGCTCGCCGGTAAAACGGGTACCGCCCAGGTCGTTGGCCTGAATATCGGTAACGGCAAGGGCGGCCTCTGGAAGCATCGCGATCACGGCCACTTCATTTGTTTCGCGCCGACGGAGAACCCACGTTACGCCTGCTCGGTTGTTTGCGAGCACGGCGGCGGCTCGCCCTCGGCCTATCCCATCGCCCGCGACGTTCTGACGTACATCTTCGACAAGCAGAAGGGCATGGATGTCCTGACCGAGCTGGAGAAGAAGTGGGGCGGCACGCCCAAGGAGCGGCTCGAGGCGCGCTATCGCACTTACTCCGCGCAATATGGCGTCGGTGCTCCCGCCGTTTCGGCCGAGGAGGAAAACCGCAAGCTCCAGGGCGATGACGCTCCGCAGGATCCGGCACAGCCGATCGTGCGCGATGCCGCTTCTCCGGCGCCTGAGCCCGATGCGGCCGATCAGCCCGCGGCCCCGGCGCCTGCGGCCACGCCTTCGCCAACCCCTGCCCCGGGCAATTCCGGAGGGAATCCGCAATGATCACGCGATCGATCGTTCCCGACGCCATCGCCCGGCAGCCGTGGCACATGCTGATCCCCCTGGCCGGGCTGGTCTCGCTGGGGGCGGCAGTTCTCTATTCGGCGGCGGGCGGCAGCCTGCAGCCTTATGCGCTCAGCCATGTCATGCGATTCGTGATCTTCCTGGGCATGGCGATCGTCATCTCCCGGTTCAGCCGCGATTTCTTCCGCATGGCGGCCTATCCGGTCTACGGCGCAATCGTCGTGCTGCTCGTGCTTGTCGAGGCCATCGGCGCCGTTGGTGGCGGTAGCCAGCGTTGGCTCAACCTGGGGTTCATGACGCTTCAGCCGTCCGAACTGATGAAGCCGGCCATCGTCCTCGTCCTGGCGCGCTTCTACGAGACTTTGCCCCATGCCATGACCGCCAGTTGGCGCGGTCTCGTACCGGCAGGCGTCTTGATCGGCATTCCCGCGCTCTTCGTGATGATCCAACCCGATCTCGGCACGGCGCTGGCGATCTGCTTCGGCGGCGCGGTGACGATGTTCCTGGCCGGCCTGCCGCTGTCCTGGTTCATCGGCGCGGGCATGACCGGCGCCATCGCCGCGCCGATCGCCTTCTTCACCCTGCTGCACGACTATCAGCGCAACCGGGTACTGGTGTTCCTCGACCCCGAGAGCGATCCGCTGGGAACGGGCTATCACATCACCCAGTCCAAGATCGCGATCGGATCCGGCGGGTTCTTCGGCAAGGGATTCGGCAACGGATCGCAAAGCCACCTGCAATACCTGCCCGAATCGCATACCGACTTCGTCTTCGCGACGATGGCCGAGGAATGGGGCATGCTCGGCGGTCTCTTCGTGCTCTTCGTCTTTGCAGTCGTGCTGTCGTGGGGCCTGCGTGTCGCCAGGCGCGCGCCTGATCGGTTCTCCAGCCTGCTGGCAGCCGGCATGGCGGCAACGATCTTCTTCTACGTCGCCATCAACCTGATGATGGTCATGGGCCTGGCCCCGGTGGTGGGGATTCCCCTGCCCTTCATGAGCCATGGCGGCACTTCGATGCTCACCAACATGATCTGCCTCGGCACGTTGATGGCTGTAAACCGGTGGAATCGGCGTCCCGGATCAATCTCGTAAAATAAGTCGAATTTTCCGCTTCCCATCCTCAAAACAGACGCTATAGGAGCCTCTCCGCCGCCGGGGAGGTCCACCAAGACTTCCCGCAAAGGCAGCCCAGGTCAGGGCAGTGTGGACGCATAGCTCAGTTGGTAGAGCAGCTGACTCTTAATCAGCGGGTCCTTGGTTCGAGCCCAAGTGCGTCCACCATTCCTGTCCTTACGCGGAAACGCGTGGACGCATAGCTCAGTTGGTAGAGCAGCTGACTCTTAATCAGCGGGTCCTTGGTTCGAGCCCAAGTGCGTCCACCATTTCCGTACCTTACGCGGCAACGCGTGTGGACGCATAGCTCAGTTGGTAGAGCAGCTGACTCTTAATCAGCGGGTCCTTGGTTCGAGCCCAAGTGCGTCCACCACCGCCTCCTCCCACCTTTCAAAGCGATAGCCCGGTTGTAGCGGATATTCCCTACAGCAGCGTCACACACCGGCGTGTTGTCGTCACGCCTGGGTTGTCGATGCCGCCCGGCGCGTTACCGGGATGCTGTAAAGCCGCGCGAGATCCTCGATGGATTGCCGGCGAACCGGCGCCAGGAACTCCAGGCCCACCCGGCCATCGCGCACCCAGCGCACTTCCGCCTCGATCGCCTTGAGATTGGCCATGCGCAGTGCGACGCGCTGGGTGACGACGAAATCGCCGTCATTCCCCACGATGCAGCAGCCGCCTTCTGAGATGTCGGCCAGCTCCACGCCGAAGACGTGCCAGCTGGACTTGCGGCAACGTGCCTCAAGCAGGACATGATGGCGCGGATTGAGCCTCCCGCAATCGTCCCTTACCTGCATTGTCACTCCTGTTGGCAGCCAAGTGAGGACCCCTAGCAGCCACAGGTAAACCGCAGGTTGCCTCCCGAGCGGTTTCTAGCGGGCCTCTGGATTGCCTGACGCTTGCGTGCCTGCCTGAAGACCGCCGGCCTGCGACGTTGCCGAGGCGGAGATCTGGGCATCGATCTCCTTGGCACGCTGGCTGACTTTCTCGCTGGCAGCGTCGTAGCGTTCCTCGAAGCTCGGCTCCTTGTGGCAGGCAGCAAGCATCGCCAGACCTGCCACTGCGATCACACCTCGCCGCATCAGTAATCCTTCTTAATGCGGATATTGAGGCTGTTGACGCCCGAACCGCCGGCCTGGCTCAGGACAGACAACCACTTCGTCACGCTGACCTCGAGCTGGGTGGCGGTGAAGCCGCGCGCGTCGGTAATCAGCTCGACGTAGATATCGTCGGTCAGATACTGGCCTGCCGCAAGCGCAGTACCGCGTCCACTGGCCTCATCGGGGCTCAGGATGCGCAGGCGGTCGATGCCTGCGGCCGAACGCAGCTTGCCGAGCGGGTTGATGCCGCCGCCGGTGGCCCGCAGCGAGTTGAGCGACGATGCCAGTTGCACCGCCTGGATCGCCGACAGGTTCTCGATGGAACTGCCGAAGAGGATGCGCGAGAGCACTTCGTCCTGCGGCAGCGCCGGAACCGAGCTGAACTCGATCTGCGGATTGTAGGCCCGGCCGCTGACGGTGACCGTGACTTCCACATCCTCGATCGATTCAGTGGCCGTGATGGCCACGGTGGGATCGATCGTCTGGCCGCCGTTGAACGAGATCAGGCCGTCGGACAGTTCGAAGGACTTGCCGGCGAAGCCCAGGGTGCCTCGCACCAGCTTGACCTCACCGGCCATGCTGGGCGCGGAACTCGTGCCACTCAGGCGGAAATCGGCGCTCCATTCGGATTCCAGGCCCATTCCCGAGACATAAAGCTTTTCCGGAGCCCGCAGACGCAAGTCCAGCCTGACGGAGGAGAAGGCGCTGCTGATCTGCGCCGCCTGCTCGTCGCCCGAGACGCGGGTCGGTCCGGAGCGAGGCTTGAAGCGCACGCCGGTGAGATGCGGCACGTCGACCGCGCCCTGGCGGACGATCTCGTAGCGCGTTTCCGGCAGGCGCAAGTCGCCCGTCAGCAGTGCCGTTTCGCCTGCCCGCTTGGTCAGGTTGAGAGTGCCGGTGGCGCTGGCCGAAAGCGAATCGCTGCGGGCTAGCCGCGCGCCGTTCAGCTTCACGTTGAGATCCATCGGATAGCCCGCGTCCGAGGCGAGGCTGAGGCGGCCGTTGGCGCTCACCGTGCCGCTGCCGGCATTGGCGTTCAGCGAGGTCAGTTCGAACGAGTTGCCGCTGAATTTGCCGTCCAGCGTCATGTTGGTGAGGCGGGTGCCGAAGGCCTGATATTCATAGGTCAGGTCCTTGCCCTTGACGAGACCGGTGATGCACGGGTCCGAGACGCGGCAGGAAAAGTCCGCCGCCAGCCCGACCGATCCGGTGAGGGTCTGCCCCGGCTGTCCGGCGAAGGAAAACAGCGTGTCGGCCGGTCCGTTATAGCGGATGCCGCCGCCCAGTGGCGCCTGCAGCAGACGCGTGGTCCAGGCGCCCTCGCCCGGAGGCAGCGGGCGCAAGCTGGCGACCAGGCGGCCGATCACGCTGCCCTGCTTCCGGAACACCGCGCGGGCCTCGCCGCCATCGGGCAGCAGCTTGCCGACGAAATTGATGTCGACCGGCTGGCTCACCGTGCTGGAACTGGTGCGGGTGAAGTTCACCAGGCTCATGCGGGCATCGGCGCGCGGGAAGGCCGTGGAACTGGCCTGCTCGAAATCGAAACTGCCGCTGGCCTTGCCGCCCAAGCCGTAGCCGGGAACGAAGGCGTTCACGAGGGCGACGTCGACATTTTCGAGCCGGCTCTGGATCTTCATGCCGGCGCCGTAAGTGCCGGCGATCTTGGCCGTACCCGATCCGAAGGCAATGGTGGTGGGCAGAAGCTCGTAGCCGCCGTCCTTGGGCACGATCCGCGCCGGGGACTGCGTGTTGAGCTGGAGCCCGCGCACACGCCCCTGCAAGGCCACACGCCAGAGTTCCGGCGTGAGATCGGCATTGAGGGCGACACGGAACGGCACGCCGCTCACGCCTTCGACCAGGCCCTTGGCCTTGCCGCGTCCATCGCGGTAATCGACCAGGACGCGCGCGGCGGCGATGTCCACGGCGCCGAACGAAGTACCTGCCAATTGTGCGTCCGCGACGACGCTGGGCTTGTCGTAGAGCACCGCGCGGCCGTCGACGATGGCCGAACCGATCGTGAGGTTTGCCGGTCCGGGGAAGACCGCGTCCTTGGCGCGCAAGTTGAAATCGACGGCCTGGTACTTGCCCTCGGCATCGAGCTGCAAGGCACCGCCAATGCCGTTGCCGGTCGCGGTCAACTGGCCTGCGAAGGGCCCGGCCTTGGTCTGGACCATCCGGCCGGCGAAGGCGACACCGGACAGATCTGCGCTGTTGATGTCTACCGACAGCTGCGAGCCCATGCCGAGCGATACGTCCGCCTTGAGCGGGCCGTAATCGGTATCGCCGGTCATGTCGAAGCGGTAGCCGCCGCGAATGCCGGTGATGCGGGCATCGAGGTTCGCCAGACCGATGCCGAGGCCCGGCCGCTCGGCCGTGACATGAGCGTCGGGGTTGGCGATGGTGCCGGTCACGCGCACGCCGATGGCGCCGTAGCGACTGGAACTGCCGCGCGCTGCAAGGGAAATACGGCCATTGGGCGACCAGCTCCCCTGCCCGCCGCTGACCTTCAACTCAGGGGCATTCAACTGCAGCGAGGAGAAGCGCACGACGCCGTCCGGTCCATAGTGGACCCGCGACGAGGCCGCGAAATTGCCGCCCAGATACGTCTGCAGACTGTCGTTCAGCAATTTGGTGGACCGGGCACGCACGGTGCCATCGAGCGCGAAGCCGCTGCCCTCGCTCTTGAGGTCCATATTGGTGCGAATGTTGAAGATGCCGACGCTATCGAGCCGGTAATTGTCGATCTTTCCGTCGATCGCGCCGGTATAGAAGCCCTTGCTGACATCCGCGACGAGGATCAGACCCGCATCGATGCGATCCGAGCGCAGCCGCATATTGTCGGAAAGGACACGGGCGCCGTCGATGGCGAGGTCTCCGTCCAACCTGACATTGGCAAGCTGCCCGCCGGCCACGGTGTCGAGGCCGGTGATCCGCTGCACGCGCGCGGAGACGGGAATGAGGATCTTGTCCGCATCGACCCGCGCCGCGCCGCTGGCGGTAAGGCGTTCGAGGCCCATGTCGTTCATCACCACGCGCGCGGCATTGATGCGATAGGCGACCTTGGGCGTCGTGAAGGCACCGTCCAGTGCCAGCGAAGCGGTCAGGCCCGCACCGCTGAGATTGGGCGCGATGGCCGCCGGCTTCAACAGGGCGAAATCGAGCTTGAGGTCTTCGAAACTGTTGGACGAAAGATCGACGATGCCGTTCGGCGCCAGCGTGAACGCATCGCTCCAGACGCGCCCGGTCACTTTCGCCCGTCGCTGGTCGAGCGCGGCGGTTATGTCGAGATTGGTGATCGGGCCCAACAGGCTGGCGGTCGGTCCGGTTACGAGCCGGGCCACGCGGGTCGGGCCCTTGATCGTGAAGGTGCCGCCGCGCGCGGTGAGGTCGAGATTGGCCAGGTCGCCGCCGCCGAGATCGGCGTCCAGCTTGCCGTTCCAGGCTTTCCAGTCGCCCTTGCCGCCCAGCTTCAGGCGAAGCGGCTGCTTGAGGCCGCCCAGCGCGGCGATGACACCGCCGGTCGGCGCATCCAGATCGACATCGATGGCCAACCGGTTTTTCGCCGGTACCGCGTCGAGCATCAGGTTGAAGCGGTCTCCGCCCTGCTTGCCCTCGATGGCGATCGTGCCGCCTTTCGCCGTGACTTGCGCGCGGCCGTCGGAAATGTGGGCCTTGCCGTCGATGGTGACGATGCGGCGATTGCCGGAAACGGGCGGTTCGGCAATGAACCGGTCGATGCGCAGCTGCCCGATATCGATGTCGATATCAGGCAAGAGCGGCGCGTTGCTTGGCGGGGTGGGTTTGAATTTCGGCGCCCGGCGCAGGACCATGCGCTGCGCGGTGGCGCTGCGCACGTCGACGTGATTGCTGAGATAGGCGAAGGGCCGCCAATCGACGTCGATTTCCGGCGAGAACAGGAACTCGCCTTGCGGGTCGCTCACCGAAAGGTCATGCAAAGTCATTCGCCGGTATAGCGAACCCTCGATGCGGCCGACCTTGATCCGCATGCCGTTCTCGAACTGCAGTCCGGCGATCTGCTCGGCCACGAAGCGGTGGCCCGGGCCGGTGTCGATACCGAAGATGACGGCCGCGACCAGCACGACCGTGCCGAGGACGAGGCCGACGACCGTCTTCAGGGCGCGAATACGCACCCGCCGCCATAGCGAAGGCCTGGGAGAAGCCTCTGGCGTGCCGGTCTCTGCCGTGTTTTCCGGTTCGTCGGCCGGGATCATGGTGTCATTGTCCGACATCAGAATGCCTGTCCGATCGAAACATAGAGATTGAAGCGAGACTCACCGGGCTGGCGGTTGATCGGCGTGGCGACGTCGAGACGCACCGGACCGAAATTGGTGTAGAAGCGTCCGCCGATGCCCACGCCGTAGCGCAAGTTGTTGAATTGCGGCATCGTCTCGCGATAGGCCTGGCCGGCGTCCACGAATGCGACGACGCCGTAATTGCCGAAGCGATAGCGCGCCTCGACCGAGCCTTCGTTAAGGCTGCGGCCGCCCACGGCCGTACCGTCCGGCGCCTGTTCGCCCAGCGCCTGATAGGCATAGCCGCGCACCGAACCACCGCCGCCCGCATAAAGACGGCGGGACGGCGCGATGTCGAACAGGCCGGCCCCTTGGATGGTGCCGAAGCGTACGCGCCCGGCCAGCACGAGGCTGTCCATCACCGGATAATAGGCCGAAGCATCGACACGCGCGCGAACGTAAGGATCGAAGCCGTTGCGAACGGTGGCTTCGGGCTGGATCAGCGTGGTCAGGCGATAGCCCTTGGTCGGATCGAGCAGGCTGTCGGTCTGATCGAGGCCGATCTGGCCATTGACGCCCGCCACATAATACAGCTTGCGGTCGCGGTCGCCCGTGGCGGGGTTGTAGTCGGTTTCCGCCGTGGCCAGGAACTCGACACCGAAGGCATAAGTATACTTCTTTTGCCAGATCGGCGTCGAATCCCGCGCGACACGGGCGGCAATGCGGCCGGTGTAGGCGCTGTAGGCGTCGTAATCGTTATGAAACGCCTCGGCCACGAGTTCGAAGGTCCGGTCGCGCTTGCCCGCGTTGGAACGGCGGAAGGTGACGCCGGCGCCCTGCTGCCGCGTACCGGCGATGACCTTGCCGATCAGCGCGCCTTCCGGGGGGAACATGTTGCGGTGAGTCCAGGTCGCCTGGGCAGTGACGCCCTCGCCCGTGGCATAGCCTACCGAGCCTGCAATCGTGCGCGGCGGCCCGGCCGTCTGCTGGACGTGGAGCGTGACATATTCAGTATCGTCAGGCGCGGCGTCGCCGGTCTTGCGCGGCTCCACCGAGACGGTCGAGAACAGGCTCGTCGCCACCAGGGCCTTGCGCAAGTCGTCCACCTTGCGGCTGTCGTAAAGTTCGCCGCGCTTGAAGCGGGCGAGCACGCCAATGTGCTGGGCATCGAAAGCCTGCTTTCCGGCCGTCGTGAAACCGCCGAAGCGGCCCCGCGGCCCGACATCCACCGGCAGGGTATAGACACCCTCGGCGGTATCCTGGTCGAGCAGGATGTCGCGATCGCCCACTTTGGCGAAGGCATAGCCGTTCTCAGGCAAGGCCAGTGCGACTTGCGCCTCGGCGCCCTGCACCCGCTCGGCGACGATCGGTTCGCCCACCTTGAGCGACAAGTTCTTGGCGATGAGATCGCTGGGCACGGTGGGATCGGCCTTCACGACGATGTCCGAGAAGGAATAGCGCTTGCCGGGCACCACTTTGAGCACGGCGACCAGCGGCGGACCGTCCGTGCCGTCCGGCGTCCGTTCGACACGGGTGGTGACGATCGGGGAGTACCAGCCCTCGGAGGAGAGCACCGTCTGCATCAGCGTGGCGTCTTCGGTCAGGCGCGCATTGACCATGGCCAGGTTCGCAGCCTTGCCATCGCCCTTCTTGAGCGCCGAATGCGAGCGGAATTCGCTGCGCATGTCGGTCTCGGTATCGCCGTCCGCATCGTCCAGACCGTCGATCCGGGTCTGGTAGGCAACCTCGACTTCCTTGTTGTCGTCCTTCTTCTCGGCGAATTGGACCGGCGTCACTTCGAACTGGTCGATCGGCGGCAGCGGTGCGTTCAGTTCCGCATCGCGGACCGGAGCATCGCCGATTTCCTCGTTGACATCGCCATCCGAAAGCGCGGGGTCACCCAAAGGCGCGGCCTGGCCTTCCTGCGGCTTGGCATCGGTCTGGTCGGACGCCATGCGACGCTCGAAGGCTTCGATCGATTCAAGCGGCTTGTCGAGTTCGGGATCGTCCTGCGAATCGAGCTTCGGGATCGCCTGGTTGAATTCGTCATCGGGGATGACCGGCTTCACCTCGGGCAAGGCGACATTGGCCGGCGGAGGCGGGATGACGAGCTTGCCGGCCTGCACCTGATCGTCGTCCGGCACCGAGGCCGTCTCGGCAGAGGCCCCTTTCTCGGCAGAGGACTGGGCCTCCGTACGCGACGTGGTCTGGGCGGATGGGCGCCCCCCCTCGTCCTGCGCGCGTGCCGGAGCGACCGACAGCGCCAGAAGAACGGAAATCGTGGCAAGTCCCGCACCGTCGCGCAGCGAAAGGGAACAAGCCGGCTTTTGATCGTTTAGCCAAGGCATGAGCAGCGCGATGTAACACCCCCTGTCGAGAATGGGCAACAGGCCCCCTCGTGGAATACCCTATCGCATTGCAACAGCGAAAGTTCCCTGCCGCAAGTGGGTAAGCAATGAAATCTGACGAAGGAACATCGACGTCAACCGTCAAGGACGAGATGTCGACACAGTCCGCGCCGAAACCGCTCGGAACCGACGCAAATGCCCCCTGGCAGATTCCGGGCAGGGCCTGGTGGAAGATCCTCAAGCGCGTCTACGTGATGAGCGGCTTCCATGAGCTTGGCCTGCTTTCCGCCGGGCTGGCATTCTACTGCTTCCTGGCATTGACGCCCCTGATCGGTGCGACGGTGATGATCTACGGCCTGTTCGGCAACGTGGAGACAGTGCATGCCCAGATGCAGAGCATCGTCGAGGTGGTCCCGCCGGAAGTGGCGCGCATGCTGGAGCAGCAGCTCGTGCAGATCGTCACCACCAGTCGCGGGGTGACCGGGTTTGCGCTGCTGATCGCGCTCTTCTTCGCGATATTCGGCGGCATGCGTGCGGCCAACGGGATGATCAGCGCGCTTAACATCATCAATGAGGAGCGCGAGACCCGTGGCACCGTCTCGCTGACACTGCGGGCCGTGGGCCTCACGGTTTCCGCCGTGCTCATCGCCTTGACCGGCGTGCTGTCGGGCGGTGTGTTTGCCTGGCTGCAGACCCAGACCAGCGTTTTCCTGGGCGACGCCACGGCCATCCTGTTCAAGTGGCTGACGTGGATCGCTGCCGTGGCGCTGGGCAGCGGCGGCTTTGCGCTGATCATGCGCTATGGTCCGGACCGCAGCCCGGCGAAGTGGCGCTGGCTGGCGCCCGGCTCGCTGCTGGCAACTCTGCTATGGATCGCCGTCTCGTTCGGGTTCTCCCTCTATGTGGCCTATATCAGCGACTACAACGCGACGTATGGTTCGCTGTCGGCCATCGTCGTCTTCCTCATGTGGCTCTATCTGTCCGCTTACGGCGTATTGCTTGGCGCACTCGTGAATGCCGAGATCGAGCGGCAGACCTACTGCGATACCACCACGGGGCCCTCCCTGCCCGCCGGCGAGCGCGGGGCTGTGCTGGCAGACGTAATCGACAACCGCGTCCCTTCTGCCTCCGAACTCGATCGTCACAAGCGCCGCAAGGCCGAGCAGGTTCGCGGCCAGGTCGACTAGTCGAGGCACCTTCCCCTCCGGCCGCCCATCATGGCCCATCGCCGGTGCGTCATCGTGCCGGCGATCAGCCCTTCAGGCAGTTGATGACGGCGCCTTTCTCGGACTAGCTACAGCCCGATATCGCGCGGCAAGAAGCGCAAGGCTTCGTCACCCGGACTCCGTCCGCAGCAGTGGCCCGCAGGAGAGGAAGGACAGCGAGATGACCAAGGTTCAAGGGCAAGACGTTCTCGGATACCAGGGCAAGCGCGTGATCGTCAGCGGCTGCTTCTCGGGCATGGGCGAAGCGACGGCACGGATGCTGGTGGATCTCGGCGCCGAAGTGCACGGGTTCGACTTCAAGGAAAGCGCCGTTCCCATGGCCTCGTTCACCCAGATCGACTTGCGCGATCCCGCGACGATCGAAGCGGCGGTGAACGGCGTCGGCGGCAAAGTCGACGCCTTGTTCAACTGCGCCGGCCTTCCGGGCGGCGGCGGCTTTCCCGCACTCGACGTGATGAAGGTCAATTTCCTCGGCACCCGCCATCTTACCGATAAAGTCGTGCCGCTGATGGGCGAAGGCGGGGCCATCGTCTCGATCGCGTCGACCGGTGGCCTCGGCTGGAGCCGCCGCATCCCCGTGCACATGCAGCTTCTGGCAACGCAGGGCTTCGATGCGGGTCTCGCCTGGTGCGACGCCAATCTCGACCAGGTGGCCGAAGGTTACGCCTTCTCGAAGGAAGCGGTGATTGTCTGGACCCAGTTCATGGGCGCCCAGCTCATCAAGAAGGGCATCCGCATCAACTGCTCGCTTCCCTCGCCCACGCAGACGCCGATGATGGCGACCTTCCATGCCACCTCGGGCAAGGATGTGGTGGACGCGGCCGCAGAGCCGCTGGGCCGCTACACCACGCCCGAAGAACAGGCCGGTCCCCTCGTGCTGGTCAATTCGAAGCTGGCGGGCGTCGTCAACGGCATCGTCATGCCCGTGGACGGCGGGTTCATGGGCGGCCTGGTCACCGGTCAGGTGGACATCTCCAGGATGATGAGCAAGCAGCCCGCCTGACGCGGACCTATTTGGGCATTACCGAAAAAGGGGCGGGACGTCGCGGCGTCCGGCCCCTTTTCCCTATGCGTCAACCTGCTAAGGCATGCGCAGACGGAGAAGGATAGAGCGCATGGAAGAAGCGGTACTGTACGACATCGACGGCGAAGGCATCGTCACGCTCACGCTGAACCGGCCGGACATGCGCAATCCCATTTCGGATCCCGAAGTGATCGAAGGTCTGCTCGCGGCGCTCGAAAGGCTGGACAGCGATCCGGCCGCCCGGGTGGCGATCCTGACCGGCGCCGGGAAGGGCTTTTCCTCAGGGGGCAACATCAATGAGATGAAGCCGGGCGGCAACGTCAACGGCGGCATGCCGATCCGCACCCGCCTCAACTACAAGCGCGGAATTCAGCGCCTACCCCTCGCCTTTTCCAAGCTGGAAGTGCCGGTGATCGCCGCCGTCAACGGCGCAGCGGCCGGCGCGGGCTGCGATCTCACCTGCATGTGCGACCTTCGCATCGCCGGGGAGAGCGCGCGCTTTGCCGAAAGTTTCGTAAAAATCGGCTTGATCGCAGGCGATGGTGGTTCCTGGCTGCTTCCCCGCGTGGTCGGATGGTCGAAAGCCGCAGAAATGGCGCTCACCGGCGACATGATCGACGCTGCCGAGGCCCTCGCCTGCGGGCTGGTCTCCAAAGTGGTGCCCGACCATCTCCTCATGGACGAAGCGCGCGCCCTCGCCCGGCGTATCGCCGCCAATCCGCCTCACGCGGTGCGCATGACCAAGCGCCTGCTGTGGGAAGGCCGTCGCAGCGATCTGGCGACGCTGCTGGAAATGGCTGCCGCCATGCAGTCCGCCGCCCATGCGACGGACGATCACATCGAAGCGGTCGAAGCGTTCCTGGAAAAGCGCAAGCCGGTGTTCAAAGGGTCTTGAATTTCGATGTGATCGGTTCATATGGAAATCACATTGAAATGTGAGAATGGATTTCCAATGGCTGGTAATGTGATCGAACAGGTCCGCAGGCTCGTGAACGAGGGCGGCATGAGCAGGGCCGGCCTCGCCCGCGCCGCCGGGCTTCACGCCAATACCCTGCGTGATTGCACCGAGCCTGACTGGAATCCCACCGCCGACACGCTGACGAAGCTCGAACGCTTCCTCCTTTCGAACGACGACCGTCCGGTCCTCGTGCCGATCGAGGAAATCATCGACGAAGCGCGCAATGGCCGCATGTTCATCCTGGTCGACGACGAGGACCGCGAAAACGAGGGTGACCTCGTGATCCCGGCGCAGATGGCGACACCGCAGGCGATCAACTTCATGGCGACCCATGGCCGCGGATTGATCTGCCTGACGCTCACCAGCCAGCGCGTCGAGGAACTCGGCCTAGACCTGATGAGCCAGCACAACGGCACGCGTCACGAGACGGCATTCACGATCTCCATCGAAGCGCGCGAAGGCGTGACCACGGGCATTTCGGCAGGCGACCGCGCGCGCACCATTTCAGTCGCGATCGACGGCACCAAGACCAAGGCCGATATCGTCACCCCCGGCCACGTCTTCCCGCTGCGTGCCCGTGACGGCGGCGTGCTCGTCCGCACCGGCCACACCGAGGCCGCAGTCGACATCTCCCGCCTTGCCGGCCTCAATCCTTCGGGCGTGATCTGCGAGATCATGAAGGATGACGGCACCATGGCGCGCATGGACGACCTCATCGGTTTCGCGCGCATTCATGACCTGAAGATCGGCACGATCCGCGATCTCATCGCCTATCGCCGCAAGCACGATCGCATGGTCGAGAAGAAGAACGAGATCACGTTCCAAAGCCGCTATGGCGGCCAGTGGCTGGCTCGCAGCTACTTCAACAAGGCCACCGGCGAAGAGACCATGGCGCTGATCAAGGGGCGTATCGACCCCGCCAAGCCTACGCTCGTGCGGATGCACACGCTGTCGATGTTCGTGGACGTGCTGGGCGAGGATTCCAGCGACCGCGGCGCCCTGCTGCACCGCTCGATGGAAATGATCGCCGAAGAGGGCTCCGGGGTGATCGTCGTCATCAATCGCCAGATGACCGGTGCGATCTCGCGCGTCATGGATATCAAGCATCAGTTCCGCGCCGGCGAAAACCCGGACCTTGAGGAACTGCGCGATTATGGAGTAGGCGCCCAGATCCTGGCCGAACTCGGCATCCACGATATGATCCTGCTGACCAATACCCATCACTCGCTCGTCGCATTGGAAGGCTATGGCCTGAACATCGCCGGCGAACGCCCCATCCCCGCCTCCGAAGGAGCGAACTGACATGGCCCGCTTTCTCATCGTCGAAGCCCGCTTCTACGACCACCTGAACGACAAGCTGATCGCCGGCGCCAAGGCCGCCCTGAAGGCCGCCGGCCACCAGGCCGAAGTCATCACCGTGCCCGGCGCGCTGGAAATCCCGGCCGCCATCTCGCTGGCAGATGCCACCGGCGACTATGACGGCTATGTCGCGATCGGCGTCGTCATTCGCGGCGAGACGTATCACTTCGAAATCGTCGCCGGCGAATCCGCACGCGGTATCATGGCGCTGACGATGGACGGCATTCCGATCGGCAACGGCATCCTGACCGTCGAGAATGAGGAACAGGCACTCGTCCGCGCCGAACCGGGCCAGAAGGACAAGGGCGGCGAAGCGGCCAAGGCTGCCGTGGCGCTCTACGACCTCAAGGAAAAGTTCGCCTGATCTTTCGGATGTGACATTCCGTCAGCCGAAATAAAAATGCCCGCGATAAACGCGGGCATTTTTTGTTGGTGCGCCCGACGGGATTCGAACCCATGGCCCCCAGATTAGGAATCTGGTGCTCTATCCGGCTGAGCTACGGGCGCACTCGAGCGCGTCCTAGCTTGCAGTGCCGAACTTGGCAATCTGTTGAATGGGACGATTCAATTGGCCTGTTCGGGCGGCAACACCGGGAACGGCAGGGCGGCAACGGCGATGCCTTCCTCCATGAGTTCCTTGGCCTGCTCCACGCTCGCACGGCCATGGATCGATTCGCTGTCGCGCTCGCCATAATGCATGGCGCGGGCGTCCTCGACGAAGCTGTCACCGACGAAACGGCTCGATTTCAAGGCCTCGGCCTGCATGATCGCCAGCTTGTGCAAGGCCTCGACGGCCTGAGGTGGCAATTCCAGCGCCTGAGGCACCGGGGCTCCGCCCGCAGGTGGCGCCGGCACGGCCACGGTCGAAGCAGGCGCCCGCGCCGGCTCGGCCCGCTGATTGCCCTTCCGGCCAAGGTGCGGCGCCTGGACGGCCTTGCCCACTTCGGCCGAGCCGCAATGAGGACAGGCGACCAGCCCATGCTCCTGCTGGCGCGCAAAATCTTCCGAGGATTTGAACCAGCCCTCGAAACGGTGGTGCGCGGAACGGCATTCGAGATCAAAGACGATGGGCATGCGGCCTATTTGGCGATCTCGCGGCGGTTGGCAAGGCTCGGCAGCTGTCCGCGGACTTCCGCGATCCGCGCGGGATCGATATCGACGAAACCCAGGCCGGCCATGTCACCGCCAAGGTCCAGCAGAACGTCTCCCCAGGGATCCACCGCCAGCGAATGGCCATAAGTTTCGCGGTCGTCCTCATGATGGCCGACTTGCGCGGCGCTCAGCACGAAAGCGCTGGCTTCCACGGCGCGGGCGCGCTGCATGAGATGCCAGTGGGCGCGGCCCGTTGGCACCGTGAAGGCCGCAGGAATCGCCACGAGGTCGCAGCGTTCGCGGCCAAGCGCTTCGAACAGCGCGGGAAAGCGCACATCGTAGCAGATCGCCAGACCAAGCCGGCCAAGCGGCGTTTCCACCGTCACTACCCGCTCGCCGGGCGCATAGGCGTTTGATTCGCGCCAGGATTCGCCGGTCGCAAGATCCACGTCGAACATGTGGATCTTGTCGTACCGCGCGCGGACTTCGCCGCTGTCGTCGATCACGAAAGCGCGATTGGCATAACGCCGTTCCGGTGCATCGCGGTCAGGACGCACGGCCAGGGAGCCGAGATGAACCCAGATCCCTTCGCGCGCAGCCGCCTCGCGCGCCGCGGCCAGAACGAGATCATCGGCCTCGCCGACGATGTTCGCCGCCGCCCTCTCCCGCTTGCGATCGAGCAGGCCGGACATCTCGGGCGTGAACAGCATCGCCGCACCCCCCGCCTTCGCCTCGCGAATGGCGGAAACGATGGCGGCAGCGTTGGCCTCGGGATCGATCCCCGAAGTCATCTGGAACAGCGCAGCGCGGCCCATGGCGGTCAGCAGAGACCAAGGACGGGGTCGAGCTTACCCGCCCGGTTCAAGGCGTCGATATCGTCGAACCCGCCATAAGGCTTGCCGTCCACCAGCACTTGCGGAACGGTTCGGGCACCCGGCGCGCGTTCGAGCATTTCGTCGCGCTTGGGCCCGCCCATCGTAATATCGTATTCCTCATAGGGAACGCCCTTATCGTCCAGCAGCGACTTGGCCATGACGCAGTAGGGGCAGCCCCACTTGGTATAGATTTCCACCTTCGGCTGGCTCATCGAATTCTTCCTTTTCGTCTCTTGGCGACCGGGCCGCTGCACCTGGGCAAGCCCACGTTCCGAAGGCCGCCGGACGGGGCCTTGAAACAGGGGGCGGCTACCATATCTAGGAATTCAAGTCATGGCCCGCCAAGGGCATGGCTTGAAAACGGGGCGCCGGGAGGTCCGGGCCCCGACGAAACGAAGATTGCTCATTGGAGGATTTTTGTCATGAACCGTATCGATTTCTCGCCCTATCGCCGTACCATGGTCGGCTTCGACCGCCTGTTCGACATGATCGAAAACCAGGGCCGCGCGAACCCGGGCGACAAGTACCCCCCCTTCAACATCGAACGCCGCGGCCCGGATGCCTATCGCATCACCCTGGCCGTCGCAGGTTTCAAGCCGGCGGACATCGATATCACCGCACAGGCCAACCTGCTGGTCGTCAAGGGCCACAAGCCCGATGAGGCGGCGGACAGCGAAATGCTGCATGTCGGCATCGCCCAGCGCGGTTTTGAGCGCCGGTTCGAGCTGGCCGACTACGTTCGCGTCGACGGCGCGGACCTTGCCGACGGTCTGCTGGTCATCGACCTCCTGCGCGAAGTGCCGGAAGCGATGAAGCCCAAGAAGATCGCCATCGGCGGCCATACGCTGACCGTGGTGGACGGCAGTGCGGGCGACGATTCCGCCGCCGCCTGAACAGTTCGATAATTCGCAGATCGGGGCGGCCTGGGATATCCGGGCCGCCCTTTTTGATGGCCGATTGCAACCCTCGCATCGCTCCCGGGAAAAAGAGCGATGGACAGCACCGACCCAGCACCTAAGCCGCAGACTTTGCTGAGTTGAAGGCTGCCGCGCTCCATGATCTCTATCCTGTTGATCGTCCTGCCGATCTTCGCGCTGACTTTCGTGGGCTGGCTGGCGCGGCGGGTGGGCATCTTCAGCCCCCAGTCGACGACCGAACTGAACCGTTTCGTCGTCTATCTCGCGCTCCCGGCGCTCCTGTTCGACATTGTCGCCAAGGCGCAAGTGGCGGACATCTGGCAGCCGGGCTTCCTTGCCGTTTTCGGGCTGAGCACGTTTTTCTTCTTCGCCGCGACGGTGGCCGTCAGCCGGGTGACCGGAGCGCCGATCGGCAACGCCGCGATCCACGGCCTGAATGGCGCCTACTCGAACACGGCCTTCCTCGGCTTCCCCCTTCTGTTGGCGACCCTTGGCCCCGGTTCGCAGGCGCTGACCCTGATCGCCACGATCAACACCGTCTGCGTACTGTTCGCCGTCGCCATCGTGCTGATCGAGTTCGGCAACCAGTCGGGCGGCCGCCCTCTGACGATCCTCCTGCGCGTCCTCCAGGCCCTGTTTCGCAACCCCCTGGTCCTGGCCCCGCTGCTGGGTGCGGCGGTAATGGCCAGCGGCATCGGCGTCGCAGCGCCCCTCGACGCCTTCCTCAAACTGCTGGGATCGGCCGCCAGCCCATGCGCGCTCGTGTGCCTCGGCATGTTCCTGGCGGAACCGCGCGAAACGGAAGCCGGGGGAAGCGGAAACACCGCCCTGCTCGTGGCGCTCAAGCTTTTCCTCTATCCGGCCCTGACGCTGGTTCTGGCTCTCTGGGTGTTCCCGCTCACCAAGCCGCTTCGCGACGCCGCCGTGCTCCTGGCCGCCCTGCCGACCGGCACGGGGCCGTTCATGCTCGCGGAGTTCCATCGCCGCGAAGGCGCGCTGACGGCCAAGGTCATTCTCGTTTCCACCGTGCTGTCGGTCGGCACGATCACCGTGCTGCTCTCGGTGCTCGCCTGACGCAGGAGGCAGGAGGCCGGAGCAGCCACCGCCGTTCCGCGCGAGAACCCGCGCAAACGAAAAGAGGCGGCCTCCTGCGAGACCGCCTCTTAATTTCAACCCTGCCCGAAGATCAGACCAGTCGCGCCTGGCGCAAGGCCGCGGCGATGAAGCCTGCGAACAGCGGATGCGGCTCGAACGGCCGGGACTTGTATTCCGGATGGAACTGCACGCCCACGAAGAACGGGTGGTCCGGCCGCTCGACGATCTCGGGCAGCAGGCCGTCGGGCGACATGCCGGAGAAGATCAGGCCATCGCCTTCCAGCGTCTCGCGATACTGGGCATTGACCTCGTAACGGTGACGATGGCGCTCCGAAATCTCGGTGGCGTTGTAGATCGAGGCAACGTGGCTGTTCGGCGAAAGCTCGGCCTTGTAGGCGCCAAGGCGCATCGTGCCGCCAAGGTCGCCGCCTTCTGCGCGCTTTTCCAGGCCGTCTTTGCCCATCCACTCAGTGATGATGCCGACGACGGGATCTTCGGTCGGTCCGAACTCGGTCGAGTTGGCCTTCTCGACACCCGCGGAACGGGCGCCTTCGATACAGGCCATCTGCATGCCGAGGCAGATGCCGAAGAAGGGAACTTCGCGCTCGCGGGCGAAGCGCACCGATGCGATCTTGCCCTCGGTGCCGCGCTCGCCGAAGCCGCCCGGTACCAGGATGCCGTGCATCGGTTCGAGCGCTGCGGCGATCTCCGAATCTTCCTTCTCGAAGATTTCCGCATCGATCCAGTTGACGTTGACCTTCACGCGGTTGGCCATGCCGCCGTGAACGAGCGCTTCGTTCAGCGACTTGTAGGCGTCCTGCAGACCGACGTACTTGCCAACGACGCCGATGGTCACTTCACCCTCGGGGTGCTCGAAGCGGTCGGTGATGTCGTTCCAGCGCGACAGATCCGGCGCTTCCGACGCCATGCCGAAGTGATGGAGCACTTCGGCGTCGAGACCCTCGTGGTGGTACTGGAGCGGGACCGCGTAGATGTTCGGCGCGTCGAGCGCGGGGATCACCGCCTGCGGACGGACGTTGCAGAACAGCGCGATCTTGCGGCGCTCGCTCTCGGGCAGCTCCCGGTCGCAGCGGCACAGCAGGATGTCGGGCTGGATGCCGAGACCGGTCAGTTCGCGCACGGAGTGCTGCGTCGGCTTGGTCTTCAACTCGCCGGCGGCCGCGATGTAGGGCACCAGCGTGACGTGGACGAAGCAGGTCTGCTCGCGGCCCAGTTCGTTGCGCAGCTGGCGCAGCGCCTCGACGAAGGGCAGGCCCTCGATATCGCCGACCGTGCCGCCGATCTCGCAGAGAACGAAGTCGAGATCCTCGGTCTCCGTCATCGCGAAGTCCTTGATCGCGTCCGTGACGTGCGGGATCACCTGGACGGTGGCGCCAAGATAGTCGCCGCGGCGCTCCTTGGCGATGATGTCCTGGTAGATACGACCCGAGGTGATGTTGTCAGCCTGGCGCGCCGAAACGCCGGTGTAGCGTTCGTAGTGGCCCAGATCGAGGTCCGTCTCCGCACCATCGTCGGTTACGTAGACTTCGCCGTGCTGATACGGGCTCATCGTGCCCGGATCGACGTTCAGATAGGGATCGAACTTGCGGATGCGGACGCGATAACCGCGTGCCTGCAAGAGAGCCGCGAGGCTCGCCGCCATGAGACCTTTGCCGAGCGAGGAGACCACGCCGCCGGTGATAAAAATATGCCGCGCCATGGGAGTCGGCCCTTAAATTGCATGGGGGCACGAGCGCAAGAGCGCTGTGCCTGAATCCACAGTTCAAAACGAATGAAATGCCGCCTGCCAGAGCCAGACGGCATTCCTGTTACGATGATGCGCCGGGGTGAACCCTGCTGATCGGACCGTTTTACTGGCCGGCAGCACCCGAAAGCGGATCATTGGCCGGTGCGGTTCCAGCAGGCGCAGTCCCGGCAGGAGCAGGGCTGGCGCCGTTTGCCGGAGCGGCAGCCGGGGCAGCTGCGCCGGCGAGCGGATCGGCCGGCTGCGCGGGCGCGGCCGGAGCCGTCTCGCGCTGAAGCGAAGTATCGATGTCACGGCCAGTGGTCTCGTTGACCGCCAGTGCCGCCAGCACGATCGAAAGGATCACGAAGATCGCCGCAAGAATGCCGGTTGCACGGGTCATGAAGTTGGCCGCACCGCGCGCCGACATGATGCCCGAAGGGCTACCGCCGCCGACACCGAGACCGCCGCCTTCCGACTTCTGCATCAGGATGATCCCGACGAGCAGGAGCGCGACAATCGCCTGGACAACGGTCAGGAAGGTGAACAGCATCTTGCGTTTTTCTCAGTCTTCTGTGGGGACGCTTCCAGCGGAAGCCGTGCCCTCGTCTCAAGCCGCGCAGATAGGCGCTCGCGGCCTTCTGTGCAAGTCATCAGCCGAACCGTCGCCACAAAGCGCGCGATCCGGCCGAAATCGGAAAGTCAGTCGTTGCCCAGCGAGGCTGCGGCACCGACGATCGCCAGGAAGCTCTCGGCGCTCAGGCTGGCACCGCCGACCAGCGCTCCGCCCACGTCGGGCACGGAGAGCAGTTCGCCGGCGTTCTCCGCCTTTACCGAGCCGCCGTAGAGAATGCGCACGTCCGCCCCGCCCTCGCCGTAGATGGCAACGAGCTTGGCGCGGATCGCCGCGTGCATGGCGGCCACGTCCTCGATCGAGGGCACGCGTCCGGTGCCGATCGCCCAGACCGGCTCGTAGGCCAGCGAGAGCTTCTCGGGCAGGCCGTCAATGGCCGGAGCCGAGCCCTCGATCTGCGCGGCGACCACGGATTCGGCATCGCCTGCATCGCGCTGGGCTTCGGTTTCGCCCACGCAGAGAATCACCGCGAGGCCCGCGGCGAGCGCCGCCTCGGCCTTGGCCTTCACGTCGCCATCGCGCTCACCGTGAAGCGTGCGGCGCTCCGAGTGACCGACGATCGTGAAGTCCGCGCCTGCATCCTTGAGCATGGGGGCCGAGATATCGCCGGTGAAGGCACCGCTGTCTTCCGCGCGGCAATCCTGCCCGCCGACACCGATCAGTTCGACGGCATCGCGGACGCGGTAGAGCAACGTCGCCGGCGGTGCGACCGCCACCTGCACCTTCGGAAAGCGTGCGGCAGCCCGGTCGATCGCGCGCGCCTCATTGAGCATCGCACGCGTGCCGTTCATTTTCCAGTTACCGACGATGTAAGGCAGACCAGCCATGTTATTGGGAAACCTTGATTTCAGAGCGCGCAGAGTGCCCGGAAGGCCCGCTGGGAGCGGGAATCACAAGCCGCGCTTTCGGGGCGCTGCTAGTGCACGGAGGGCTCACTTGTCAAAATCCGCGCATTCCCGGTTCAGTCGCAACCGCAGATGGAAGCCACGATTTCCCGAGTCGCGAGCGCCTTATCGAACGTCGCCATTGCAGGATGACACAAGCCACCCTAAAGCCTGCCCCGTTTCGCGCAGTGGCAAGGCCATCGCGCTCCGATTGAACCCAAATTTACACGCTGATCGGCACGGTACATGCTCTCACTCTTCCGAAACCTCCTGAAGTCCAAGATCGGTGCCGGCATTGCCCTGGCGGTGCTGGTGCTCATCACGCTGGCCTTCGTCGGCGGCGACCTGACCGGCCTGGGCGATTCCACCGGGATCACCGCGGGCAAGTCCGTCGCCACTGTCGGCAAGGACGAGGTCGAGGAGAACGAACTGGGCCTGGCCGCCAAGTCCGCGCTTTCGCGGGTGCAGGCCCAGGATCCGACGATGACCATGAAGGTCCTCATCGCCCAGGGCGGCCTGGAGCAGGTTCTCGACGAACTGATCGATCGCACCGCGACCGCGTTCTTCGGCAAGAAGATCGGCGTCGTCGCCGGTGACCGCCTGATCGACAGCGAGATCGCCCGCATTCCCGCGTTCCAGGGCGTGGACGGCAAGTTCGACCAGGCAACCTTCCGCCAGCTTCTCGGCCAGCAGGGTCTTTCGGAAAAGTCGCTTCGCGAAGACATCGCACAGGGCCTGATCGCGCAGCAGCTCATGCTCCCCGCCCAGTTCGGCACCTCGATGTCGACGTTCGCGGCCAAGCGCTATGCGGCCCTGCTCGACGAGAACCGCGCCGGTTCGGTCGTCGCCCTTCCCTCGCAGCTGTTCTTCCCTGCGAAAGAGCCGAACGACGCCGATCTCCAGGCCTTCTACAAGAGCCACACCAACGCCTTCATCCGTCCCGAACGCCGCGTGATCCGCTATGCCACCTTCGGCGAGGACGCGGTCAAGGCGATCCCCGCTCCCACGGACGCGGATATCGCCAAGCGGTACCAGGCGGACAAGTCGATCTACGCCGCGCAGGACAATCGCAAGATCACCCAGTTGATCGTTCCGACCGAAGCCGCGGCCAAGGCCGTCGCCGCCGAAGTCGCGAGCGGCAAGACGCTCGAAGCCGCTGCCCAGGAAAAGGGCCTTTCCGCCGCCAAGCTCGAATTCTTCAGCAAGGACCAGCTCTCCAGCCAGTTCTCGCCGGCCGTTGCCGACGCCGTGTTTGCAGCCCCTGTCGGCAAGCTCACGGCGCCGCAGAAGAGCGCTCTCGGCTGGCACCTGATCCGCGTCGAGGACGAGCAGAAGAAGCCTGAGCGCCCCCTCGCCGCCGTCAAGGACGAGATCGCCGCCAAGCTGAGCGCCGAAAAGAAGCAGGCTGCTTTCACTGACCTGCTCGCCAAGATCGAGGACGAATTCGCCAATGGCGCCAGCCTCGTCGAAGTCGCCAAGTCGCTTGGCGCCACTGTCGAGACGACGGCACCGGTCACCGCAAACGGCCAGATCTACGGCAAGCCCGGTGAAACCGCGCCTGCCCTGCTGCAGCCGGTGCTGAAGACCGCCTTCGGCATGGACCAGGAAAAGCCGCAGACCGCGCAAGTTGGCAAGGACGGCAACCAGGTCGCGGCCGAGCGCAACTTCATCGTCTACGACGTCACCGACATCACGCCTTCCGCGCCGGCTCCCTACAAGGAGATCGTCGGCGACGTGAAGGCCGCCTGGGCGCTCGACAAGGGCGGGGCTGCTGCCAAGGCCGCCGCGCTCCAGATCCAGACGCAGATCCGCCAGGGCAAGACCGTCGAACAGGCCGTTGCCGCTGCAGGCAAGCAGTTGCCCGTCGAGCAGGTCTCGATGTCGCGCGCCACGCTGACTGCAGCGCTGCGCTCGGGCCGCCAGGTGCCGCCGCCGGTCTCGCTGATGTTCCACATGGCCAAGGGCACCGTGAAGGTGCAGTCGGCCGGACAGGATCGCGGCTGGTTCGTCGTCGTCCTCAAGGACGTCGTGCCCGGCAAGGTCGAATCGCCCCAGCTCGTCGAAGGCACCCAGCGCGAGCTGGGCGGCCAGATGGGCCAGGCCTATACCGACGCGCTCGGCAAGGCGATCCGCAAGGAAGTGGGCGTGACCAAGCACGACAAGGCCATCAAGGCCGTGCGCGACCAGCTCGCCGGCACCGCCAGCGCCGAATAAGGCCAATCAGATGAAGACCGGGGTCATGGAACGCGAATCGGATCGCCTTGCGGCATTGGCGCAGCTCTCCAAGGGCAAGCCGGCACTGCTCTGGCGCAAGCTCGTGGCCGATACCGAAACCCCGGTCGCCGTCGCGCTCAAGCTCTTCGAGGAAGGCCGCGGCGACTTTCTGCTCGAATCGGTCGAAGGCGGCGAGACGCGCGGGCGCTACAGCCTGATCGGCCTCGATCCCGACTTGGTGTTCCGCGCCGAAGGCCAGGGCTGCGAGATCAACCGCGACTGGCAGGACGACCGCGAAGCTTTCGCGCCGCTGGCCGGCGAGACGCTGGTGGAGCTGCGTGCGCTGGTCGAAAGCTGCCGCTTCGACGTTCCTGCCGCGCTTCCGCCCGCCCTCGCCTGCCTTGTCGGCTATTTCGGCTACGAGACCATCGGCCTTGTCGAAAAGCTGCCGCGCGCGCCGCAAAGCGCGCTCGCCTTACCCGACATGCTGTTCGTGCGCCCTTCGCTGATACTGGTGTTCGACCGCCTGAGCGACGAACTCTTCTGCGTCGCCCCGCTCTGGCCGGAAGCCGGCACGCCGGAGCGCCTGGTCGAACTGGCCGCCGAGCGCATCGACGAAGCCTTGCGCAAACTGGCCGCACCCGCCCCGGTCCTCCCCAGCGCGAGCGATCTTCCCGAGCCCGTCCAGACCCCGGTCATGTCCGCGTCCGACTACGAAGCCATGGTTCTCAAGGCCAAGGACTACATCGAGGCGGGCGACATCTTCCAGGTCGTGCTGGCGCAGCGTTTCACCTGCGAATTCACCCTGCCTCCGCTGGCGCTCTACCGCTCGCTGCGCCGCGTGAACCCGTCGCCCTTCCTCTATTTCCTCGACATGCCCGGCTTCGCGCTGATCGGCTCGAGCCCGGAAATCCTCGTCCGCGTCCGCGAGGGCGAAGTGACGATCCGTCCCATCGCCGGCACCCGTCCGCGCGGCAAGACGGCCTCGGAAGACAAGGCCAACGAAGTCAGCCTGCTTGCCGATCCCAAGGAAAGGGCCGAGCACCTTATGCTGCTCGACCTCGGCCGCAACGATGTCGGCCGCGTGGCGGCTGCCGGCACCGTCGAAGTGACCGACAGCTACACGATCGAACGCTACAGCCACGTCATGCACATCGTCTCGAACGTGGTGGGCAAGCTCGACACGGCCAGGCACGATGCCATCGACGCCGTCTTCGCAGGCTTCCCGGCAGGCACCGTTTCCGGGGCGCCCAAGGTTCGCGCCTGCGAGGTCATCGCCGAGCTGGAGCCGGAAACGCGCGGCGCCTATGCCGGCGGCGTCGGCTATTTTGCCCCGGACGGTTCGGTCGATTCCTGCATCGTGCTGCGCACCGGCGTGCTGAAAGACGGCATCCTTCACGTTCAGGCCGGCGCCGGCATCGTTGCCGACAGCGTCCCCGCCTACGAGCAGCGCGAGTGCGAGGCCAAGTCCGGCGCGCTCTTTGCCGCGGCCCGCGAAGCGGTTCGCGTCGCCGGTGAACCGGGCTTCGGGCAGTGAGCGGCGTAGAGGCCTTCCCGATCCCGGGGTTTCGGAACCTGGGTCTCCGGAACTTCGGCCTCAAGTCCGGGGCAGCAGCCTGCCGATGGTGACGCGCGCCGGCAGCATTGCCGCCTTCGCGCTCCTCGTCGCCGCCTGCTCATCCGACGCCGCCCCCGAGCGCAAGGTTTCCCCACCGCCTCCGTCCTGTGAAGGCGCGACGTTCGAAGGCGCGAGCTTCACGCATTGCCTGGCCGATCCTGCGCGCCATTCGATCCACATGGTGCTCGGCCCCAAGGGCGCTGCGCCCTATCGCAGCCTGTCGGAACTGGCGGCTAGCCGCCCCTCCGGCCGGCACGCGGTGGCCTTCGCGATGAACGGCGGCATGTTCGACGACAAGGGACAGCCCATCGGTTATTACGTCGAAGAGGGCGAGCGGGGCCACAAGCTCAACACCAACGCGGGCTGGGGCAATTTCCACCTCCAGCCCAACGGCGTGTTTTACGGCGACGCGAAAGGACAATGGGCGATCCGGGCCACGGACGATTTCGCCAGGAGCGTCTCCAACCGGCCCGACTTCGGCACGCAGTCGGGACCGATGCTGGTGATCGGCGGCAAGCTTCACCCCAAGATCGACGCGGACGGCGAATCGAGGAAGCTGCGCAATGCCGTGGGCGTCGACCGGAAAGGCCGCGCGCATTTCGTGATTTCGGATGAACCGGTGTCCTTCGGCAAGCTCGCCCGGCTGTTCCGCGACAAACTCGATTGCCCCAATGCGCTGTTTCTCGACGGCAGCGTATCCTCGCTCTGGGACCCCGAGCACGGGCGCGTGGACGGCGGACCTCCGCTCGGCCCCTTGATCGTCGTCGAGAAAGCGACGAAAGGCGTTAAATGATCCTCGTCATCGACAACTACGACAGCTTCACCTGGAACCTCGTCCATTACGTGATGGAACTTGGCGCCGAAGTCGAAGTCGTCCGTAACGACGCGCTCTCCGCCGCGCAGGCCATCGACAGCGGCGCTCAGGGTTTCTTGCTGTCGCCTGGCCCCTGCACGCCCAACGAGGCAGGCATCAGCCTCGACCTCGTCGGCGCGGCTGCCGATGCCGGAAAGCCCTTGCTCGGCGTCTGTCTGGGCCACCAGTCAATCGGCCAGTACTTCGGCGGCAAAGTGGTTCGCGGCGGGCTGATGCATGGCAAGACCTCGCCGGTGACTCATGACGATACCGGCATTTTCGCAGGCATTACCTCACCTTTCACGGCGACCCGCTATCACTCGCTGATCGTCGAGGACATTCCCGAGGCGCTCAAGGTCAACGCCCGCTCGGACGATGGCCATGTCATGGGCTTCCGCCATGCCGATCTGCCCATCCATGGCGTGCAGTTCCATCCGGAAAGCATCGCCACCGAGCATGGCCATGCGATGCTGGCCAATTACCTGAGGCTCTGCGGCATCGACGCCCGGCTGCCCGCACGGATCGCGGCGTGACCTTGCAGATGACGTTGCCCGACCCGCTCCATCCCATCGAGGAAGCCGAAGCCGAGCACGCTTTCGGGCTGATCCTCGACGGCAAGGTCGATGACGATTCGATCGTCCGCTTCCTCATCGCCCTCACCGAACGGGGCGAGACTTCAGGCGAAATCGCCGGTGCTGCCCGGGCGATGCGCGCGCGCATGATCCCGATCTCGGCGCCCGGCAACGCCATCGACGTCTGCGGCACGGGCGGTGACGGCCATCACACGCTCAATGTCTCGACCGCGGTATCGCTGGTGGTCGCCGCCTGCGGCGTGCCCGTCGCCAAGCACGGCAACCGCGCCGCCAGTTCCAAGGCCGGCGCAGCCGATACGCTCGAAGCGCTGGGGCTCAACCTCGACCGCGCCGCGGAAACGGCTGAGGAAACGCTCGGCGACCTCGGCATCTGCTTCCTCTTCGCTGCCCGGCATCATCCGGCGATGGGGCGGATCATGCCGATCCGCAAGGCCATCGGCCGCCGTACGATCTTCAACCTGATGGGGCCGCTGGCAAACCCTGCAAACGTCACGCGCCAGCTCGTCGGCATTGCGCGACCAGCCTATGTGCCGATCTATGCCGAGGCATTGATGCACCTGGGCAGCACGCATTCTTTCGTCATTTCCGGCGACGAGGGGCTGGACGAACTCAGCCTCGCCGGCGGCAACGAAGTCGCCGAGATCAAGGACGGCGAGCTTTCGATGCGCCGCGTCTCGCCTGAGGATGTAGGGCTGCCCATCTCTCCAGTCGGGGCGATACGCGGCGGCGATGCGGCCCATAATGCCGATGCCCTGCGGCGACTGCTGCTGGGCGAGCATGGCGCCTATCGCGATGCCGTCCTGCTCAATGCCGCGGGCGCCCTCATCGTTGCCGGTGAGGTCGAAACCTGGCGGGAAGGCGTGGAAGAGGCTGCCGAGGCTATCGACAAGGGCTTGGCCAATGCTCTGCTCAATTGCTGGATTTCCGCGCTTCGGGCTTGAGGCGCTGCGTGTTTTCGAGGGTTACCGATGTCCGACAAGCTTACCGAGATCTGCGACACCAAGCGCATCGAAGTGCAGACGCGCAAGGGTTTCGCGACGCTGGATGACCTGGACGCCCGGTCCCGCGAACAGAGCGCACCTCGCGGCTTCGAGGCGGCCCTGCGCCGGAAGGCGAAGACCGAATTCGCCTTGATCGCGGAGATCAAGAAAGCTTCGCCTTCCAAGGGTTTGATCCGGCCTGATTTTCGCCCCACCGAACATGCCATCGCTTATGAGCGCGGCGGTGCGGCCTGCCTCTCGGTGCTGACCGACTCGCCTTACTTCCAGGGCCATGAAGATTTCCTCGTCGAGGCCCGGGCCGCTTGCTCGCTTCCGGTGATCCGCAAGGATTTCATGATCGATCCCTGGCAGGTCGCCGAGGCGCGCTCGATCGGCGCCGACGCGATCCTGATCATCATCGCCGCGCTGGACGACGTGCTTATGGCTGAAATCGAGGCTGCGGCGCGTGAGCGCGGGATGGACTGCCTGGTCGAAGTCCACAACGAAGACGAGATGGAGCGGGCGAGCCGCCTCAAGTCGCGTCTCATTGGCGTGAACAACCGTGATCTCAAGCGGTTCGCGACCGATATTTCGACGACGGAACGCCTTGCCCCGCTGGCACCCGCCGGCACCCTGCTCGTGAGCGAAAGCGGCATCAACACTCACGCCGATCTGCAACGGCTGTCGGCTTGCGGCGCCCGTACTTTCCTCGTTGGCGAGAGCCTGATGCGTCAGGCGGATATCCAAGCGGCAACCCGCCAGCTCCTCTTCGCAGATTGAGGATAGCCCGCGCTTGAGCAAGTCCCTTACTCACATCGATGCGGAAGGCTCGGCCCGCATGGTCGACGTTGGTGCCAAGGCCGCGACCCGCAGGGTCGCCGTGGCGTCCGGGCGGATCACGATGAGCGCCTCGGCCCTGGAAGCGATCCGCGCCGGCAATGCACCGAAAGGCGACGTGCTGGGAACGGCACGCATCGCGGGGATCATGGCCGCCAAGAAGACGGCGGACCTCATCCCGATGTGCCACCCGCTGACGCTGGACGCCGTGAACCTGGATTTCACGTTCGAGGACAGCGCCGTTCTGGCAATGGGCACTGCATCGCTGAGCGGCAAGACCGGGGTGGAAATGGAAGCCATTACAGCGGTTTCCGTGGCTCTGCTGACAATTTACGACATGGCCAAGGCGCTCGACAAGGGCATGGTCATCGGTGACATTCGCCTGATCGAAAAGCGTGGCGGCAAATCGGGCGACTGGAAGATCGAGACATCGTCGCGATGATCCCGCCGATCGCTCTGGAAGAGGCACAGGCCCGACTGCTTGCGCTGGTCGAGCCGCGGCCCGTCGAGCACGTCGACATCGACGGTGCGCTGGGTCGCTATCTCGCGGCTCCGTTGCTGGCACGCCGGGTCCAGCCTGCCGCCGATATCTCCGCCATGGACGGTTATGCCGTCAGCGAAGGGGACTTGTCCGGACCCTGGCAGGTGATCGGTGAAAGCGCGGCAGGGCGGCCTTTCGGTGCAGCCGTCGATCCGGGTCAAGCCGTGCGGATCTCCACCGGCGCCCTGTTGCCCGAAAATGCGCGGGCCGTGATCCTGCAGGAGGATGTCGACCGGGACGGCGATCACCTCGCCCTCACGGGAGAGGCGCCCTCACCAGGCCACAAGCACGTCCGCTTCCGCGGCATGGATTTCGCCGATGGAGCGCCGCTGCTCGCCCCCGGGGCATTGATCGGACCGGCGCAAGCCGGTCTTGCCATTTCGGCGGGCCACCGGCATCTCGCCGTCCGCCGCCGCCCCCGGCTAACCGTGATCGATAGCGGCGATGAATTGTCCGGCGATCCCGAATGCTGCGCAGCCCATCAGATACCCGCCAGCAACGGCGCCATGCTGACCGCTCTTGCGCGTAGCGTTCCCGTCGATGCAAATCGAAATGGACCAATCCCCGACGATCTGGACGCTCTGGTCGCCGCCTTCGATGCGGCCGCCGATGCCGACGTGATCGTGACGAGCGGGGGAGCGTCAGTGGGCGATCACGACCTTCTCCGGCCGGCACTGGAAAAATGGGGCGCCGAAATCGACTTCTGGCGCGTCGCGATCAAACCCGGCAAGCCGCTCATGGTCGCGACACGGCAAACGGCAGGGCGTCGTCAACTGGTGATCGGGCTTCCCGGCAATCCCGTGTCCAGCCTGGTAACCGCATATTTCTTCGTTCTTCCCGTACTGCGCGCATTTCTGGGCGCGGCGCAGCCCTTACCCCGCGCGATTGCCACCCGGCTTTCGGCACCTTTGAGGACGGGAGGGGCGCGCCGCGAATTCCTGCGGGGATCCTGGGATGGTGAGGCGGTCCATGCCCTCTCACTACAGGATAGCGGCGCCTTGTCCTCGCTTGCCGCCAGCAATGTCCTGATCGACCGGTCGGCGCATGCCCTCGCCGCTGATCGCGGTGATCCCGTTCAGGTGTTCTTGCTCCAAAATGGCGGTATTGCTTGACGATACCCTATTCGTTGCATAATTGTTCCCTCATTGTTCGCAGACAAGTTCCCTGAACGACACATCAAGTCAGCCGGGGCCGGTTCGTCGGGCGATTCAGGCCAAGTGCCACAGAACACATGAGGCTAAGCAGATGTTGACGCGCAAGCAGCACGAATTGCTCCGGTTCATTCAGGTCCGGCTTGAAGAGAGCGGCATTTCCCCCAGCTTCGAGGAAATGAAGGAAGCGCTCGATCTCAAGTCGAAGTCGGGCGTCCATCGGTTGATTTCCGCGCTGGAGGAACGTGGCTTCATCCGCCGCCTTCCCAACCGTGCCCGCGCTCTCGAAGTGCTCCGCCAGCCCGAAGACGCCACGAGCAAGCCGGCCAAGGCCGCGGCTGCGGTATCGGCGGCGCGTGGCGGCAACGCCGCACCTTCCCGTCCGGCGGCGGTCGCCAGGCCCGCCAACGACGTGATCGAAATCCCCCTTCATGGTCGTATTGCCGCGGGCGTGCCGATCGAGGCCCTGGAAGGCCAGTCTTCGCTCCCGGTGCCTGCGGCCCTGCTCGGTGCAGGCGATCACTATGCACTGGAAGTCTCAGGCGACTCGATGGTCGATGCCGGCATTCTCGACGGGGATTTCGCACTCGTAAAGCGGACCACCACGGCCAGGGATGGCGAGATCGTCGTCGCCCTTGTCCGGGGTGAGGAAGCGACGCTCAAGTATCTGCGCCGGGAAGATGGCATGGTGCGCCTCGATCCCGCGAACGCCGCTTACGAACCGCAGATCTACGGACCTGACGAAGTAGAAGTCCAGGGCAAGCTGGCAGGCCTGCTGCGCCGCTATCATTGATCCGTCTCAGGAGGGCGCCCTGTTCGCCCTCCTCAGGCCAGCGGTCGCTAATACCATCCCTTGCGTTCGATCATGGTCGGCGCAGCGGGCTTCCACCAGCCATGATTTCCTTGCCCCTCCGCCACGGTCGTCACACTGCGGCTTGCAAGATCGATAGTCAGCCCGCCCGTTCGATCCAGCATCTGGCGATCAACTTTGAGCCACTTCGGCAGGCAGGTCCTCGGCAAGCGGCGTTCGGCGATCACCACGTCGGCCCACCTGCACGCCTCGGCCAGTTGCATCTCGGGGACGATGGCCCTCCCCCGCGCGATCAACACATGCCGAGCCTCTTCGCCGTGACGTAGCTCGACGGCGCAGAAGTCCGCGTTGCATCGCGTTCCGGGCGCCGTCTGCGCATTGACCGGGACCTCTCGCGTCCCGGCAACTTCCATGAGGTTGTCCAGGGCGTAGTCGCCGGAACCGGTGCGAAGCATCACGAGCCGATGGCTCTCGGGATCGATCCAGCCCACATGGCGGCCATCGCCCGAAACCATGATGTCCGGAACCGGAATGAGCATCAAGCCGAAGAAACCGGCAGCTATAGGCAAAATCCCCCATAGCCGGATGCGACCGTCCCAAAGGCCCAGCCAGAGGCCTCCAACGACAAACAACGAAAAATGCCACCCACTCATCGTGGGCATCACCCGAACGGCTCCCGGTTCCGCGGCTATGAAGCGGGCGATGGCCAACAGGGCGTCGATAGCGTGGTTCGCCAGCCACCACACCGGACCTCCAAGCCCAACCACATCGAGCAGCAGCGCCAGGGCGACGAAAGGCATGATGACCAGCGTCGTCAAAGGGATCGCGATCACATTGGCGACAGAACCGTAGAGGCCGGCACGATGGAAATGGAACAGGGCGATGGGCATCAACGCCAATTCGATCGCTATGCCGGTGATCAGGATCATCGTGAGGTTGCGCATGGCCTTGAACGGCCAGGCCTCTTCCCGGGGTGCCAACCAGCGCTTCAGCGGCTCTGCATTGCCGAGTGCCACCAAAACCATCACCGCCGCGAAGCTCATCTGGAAGCTGGGACCAACGACCGACTCGGGCCAGATGACCAGCACGATGACAGCCGCCACCGCCAGCAAGCGCATGGACAGCGCTTCACGGCCCCATGCCATGGCAGCGAGAACGAGCAGAGCGCCCAGGAAAGCCCGCATGGTAGGCACCTGCGAGCCGCTCAGCAGCGTGTAACCCAGCCCCGCGGCCGCACCGCATGTTGCGGCCAATATCGGCAGGCGGACCCTCAGGGCCAGTGCCGGGAAAAGGGCCAGAAGGCGCAATACGACGAAATAGACGCAGCCGATCACGGCACTCACGTGAAGTCCGCTGATCGACAGAAGGTGAGCCAGGCCCGCATCGCGCATGGCCTGGGCATCACCCTGGCCGATCGCGCCCATGTCTCCGGTCGTCAGCGCTGCCGCGATACCGCCCGGCGACCCCGCGAGATGCGTCGTTATATGACGGGACAACGCGGCACGCTGGTCGGCGAGCCAATCGCCTCCACGCCCGAGCGATATCACTTCGACCGGCGATGTAATCGAGCCCGTGGCCGACAGGCCTGAAAACCAGGCCGCGCGCGCAAAATCGTATCCTCCAGGGAACATGGGTGATGCCGGAGGGGTAAGTCGGCCGCGGAACCGAATGACCGCACCGGTGCTCAGCGGCTGTTCCCGCAGTGCGGCCGGCAGATTGACCCGGACCTTGATGGACCGCCCGCTTCGTGGCTCTTGCAACGCCAGTGTCAGCCGATCCCGCTGCAGCGCCGGCTGCTCTTCGAGCGACAGGACCCGGGCCGTGAAGATGCCCGACATGTTTCGCTCTATGGCCGGTTGCCCGACGATTTCCGACCGGGTCCAGATCGATAGGCACCCCGCCAGGACGACCAGCGATAGCGAAAGGATCGCCTGTCTGATATAAGGAAACCGAGCCGATCCGACGTGCCAGTTCAATGCGAATAATGCAATCGAGACGCATACTACGCAAAGGGCTACCCATGTCGCTGCAGACGACAGGAAAAACCAAGCAATTGCGCCAGTTCCAAAGGCCACGGCCAGCCACGGCGCTCTGGTGAAACTGCAGTTCGAAAGAAAACACTCGACACCCGCCAAACCGCTCGACAAGTGGCTCTTGCTGATCCATGGGCGATGCTGCAATGCAGCGCCTCCGGCTAAAACCGGACGCTCGAAATCAACCGTCGTGGCGGCGTGGCTGGCCATGGCGAGCATAGGACAGGAAGGTTATTAGAATGGCAAGCGGCAGTGCATCGAGCGGAGCGGCGGCAAGCAAGGCCGTCGTCACGCGCTTTGCCCCCTCGCCCACGGGTTATCTCCATATCGGAGGCGCTCGTACCGCTCTCTTCAACTGGCTCTTCGCCCGTCACCACGGCGGCAAGTATCTGCTTCGCATCGAGGACACCGACCGCGCGCGCTCGACCGAGCCGGCGATCGAGGCGATCTTCGACGGACTGACCTGGCTCGGCCTCGATGGCGACGAACCGGCGGTGTTCCAGTTCGCCCGTTCGGACCGCCATGCTGAAGTGGCCGCCGATCTGTTGGCTAACGGCCACGCCTATCGCTGCTACCTCACGACCGAGGAACTCGCCGAACGCCGCCAGAAGGCGCAGGAAGAACGCCGCCCATTCCGCATCGACAGCGAATGGCGCGATGCCGATCCCTCGACCTGGCCCGCCGACAAGTCCTACGTCGTGCGCGTCAAGGCGCCGCGTGACGGCGAGACGACGATCACCGATCTGGTCCAGGGCGAAGTCACCGTTCGGAACGAGGAAATCGACGATTTCGTCATCCTGCGCTCCGACGGTACGCCGACCTACATGCTGGCCGTCGTCGTGGACGACAACGACATGGGCGTTACCCATGTTCTGCGCGGTGACGACCACCTCAACAACGCCTTCCGCCAGCTCGTGATCATCCACGGCATGGGCTGGGAAGTGCCGGTCTACGGCCATGTGCCGCTGATCCACGGTTCGGACGGCGCCAAGCTTTCCAAGCGTCACGGCGCTCTTGGCGTCGATGCCTACCGCGACGAGATGGGCGTCCTGCCGGAAGCGCTGTTCAACTATCTGCTGCGCCTTGGCTGGGGCCACGGCGATGAAGAATTCATCAGCCGCGAACAGGCCGTGAAGTGGTTCGACATGGCCGACGTCGGCAAGTCGCCCTCGCGCTTCGATCTCGCGAAGCTGCAGAATCTCAATGGCCACTACCTGCGCGAGGCGAATGACGCCCGCCTGGCGGAACTGGTCCTGCCGCGCCTGGTCCAGGCCGGCTACGAACATACCGACCTTGCCCTGCTTGCGCAGGCGATGCCGGTACTGAAGGTCCGTGCAAAGGACCTCAACGAACTTGCAGAAGGCGCGGCCTTCCTGTTTGCCAAGCGTCCGCTCGCGTTCAGCGAGAAGGCGCAGGCGCTGTTGACGGACGAGGCGCGGGGGCGCCTTGCCGCCATTCACGAGCGTCTTTCCAGCGAGCCCGAATGGCTCCTGGAGGCACTGGAAGCCAACCTGAAGGCAATGGCCGAGGATCTGGGATTGGGCCTCGGCAAGCTCGCGCAACCCTTGCGGGCGGCCCTGACTGGTCAAACGACCTCTCCGGGTATTTTCGACGTATTGGTTCTGCTCGGCCGGGACGAAAGCCTCGCACGCATTGGCGCGCAGGCGGACGCCGCGACCGGGTCGCACATATAAGGAGTAAGAACTGGTGGGTGATCAGGTCAAACTGAATGCTGGTGGCACGGAATTCGACTACCCCGTACTGAAGGGCAGTGTCGGCCCGGATGTCATCGATATCCGCAAGCTCTACGCCCAGACGGGCAAGTTCACGTACGATCCCGGCTTCACGTCGACGGCCAGCTGCGAAAGCGCGCTGACCTATATCGACGGCGACGAAGGCGTGCTGCTCCATCGCGGCTACCCGATCGGCCAGCTGGCTGAAAATTCGTCGTTCATGGAAACCAGCTACTTGCTGCTCAATGGCGAACTGCCGAGCGCCGACGAACTGGCAACCTTCGAAAACACCATCACGCGCCACACGATGCTCCACGAGCAGCTGGCGAACTTCTACCGCGGCTTCCGCCGTGACGCCCACCCGATGGCGATCATGTGCGGCGTCGTCGGCGCGCTCTCGGCGTTCTATCACGACTCGACCGACATCTCGGACCCCGAGCACCGCAAGATCAGCTCGCACCGCCTGATCGCCAAGATGCCGACGATTGCGGCAGCGGCCTACAAGTACTCGGTCGGCCAGCCCTTCGTCTATCCTGACAACAAGCTGAGCTACACCGGCAACTTCCTGCGCATGACCTTCGGCGTGCCTGCGGAAGAGTATGAAGTGATCCCGGCCGTCGAAAAGGCCATGGACCGCATCTTCATCCTGCACGCCGACCACGAGCAGAACGCCTCGACCTCGACCGTACGCCTTGCCGGTTCGTCGGGCGCCAACCCGTTCGCATGCATCGCGGCCGGTATCGCCTGCCTCTGGGGTCCTGCGCATGGCGGCGCCAACGAAGCCGCGCTCAACATGCTCAAGGAAATCGGCACGCCGGACAAGATCCCGCACTACATCGAGCGTGCGAAGGACAAGAACGATCCGTTCCGCCTGATGGGCTTCGGTCACCGCGTCTACAAGAACTACGATCCCCGCGCCACGGTCATGCAGAAGACCGTTCGCGAGGTGTTCGACGCGCTGAAGGTTACCGACCCGCTCTTCGAGACTGCCCTGCGCCTCGAGGAAATCGCGCTCAACGATCCGTACTTCGTCGAGAAGAAGCTGTTCCCGAACGTCGACTTCTACTCGGGCATCATTCTCTCGGCCATCGGCTTCCCGACCACGATGTTCACGGCGCTCTTCGCCCTCGCCCGCACCGTGGGCTGGGTGGCGCAATGGAACGAAATGATCTCCGATCCCGGCCAGAAGATCGGCCGCCCGCGTCAGCTCTACACCGGCCCGACGCAACGCGATTTCGTGCCGATCGGCCAGCGCTGAGCCCGTTGCTCGCAAGAGCGACCAAGGCAATGCACCGATAACAGGAGGGCCCTCGCGCAAGCGGGGTCCTTTCTTTTTGTGCGCGCGCATTCAGGCAGCCCGCCGGCGCGGCACCTGGTTAAGGCCGCTATGTACAAGTGCTTGATATGAGAGAGGCCAAGCGATAGCTTTCAGGGCAGCAACAAAGCATTGGCTACGGGGGCGTTAGCAGATGATCCTCAGTGCTTTCCGGCCGGATTCCATGTTTTTCCTGAGCTTGGCGGGGGTTTTCCCGGCTCGAGATCCACGAGCCGGGGCTGTAGAAGCCGAAGACATGGGTCAAACGCGTGCTCGCCCCCGGCCGAAGCTCGGATCGATGCCGGTCCACCGCCTTGCCGGGCACCAAGAACGTGACCGCGGTTACCGGAGCTTTCCCGTGTCACGTCCTAAGATAGCCGCGCAAACCCGGCCTTTTCACAAGATAAAACAGGAGGAATTGTAATGTCATTCCTCAGGCTTCTTGCCTTTGTCATAGGACTGTTCGGCATCGTCGTGGGCCTGCTCTGGGTCGGCCAAGGCACGGGGATCATCTCGTGGCCGAGCGACAGCATGATGCTGGATGACCGCTCCTGGGCCGTGCGCGGCGCGGTCATGGCGGCGGTGGGCGTCATCCTGCTGTGGCTGGCGCGTCGCGGCAAGGATGCCAACGATCACCGCTTGTGAAGGGAGCGCCTGTGAAGGAGACGCCTGTGAACAGGCGCCGCTGATCAGCCCGGAAGGTCGGCGGGCACTTCGAGAATGAAGCGCGCGCCCTGCCCCGGTGCGCTGTCCACCAGCAGATCGCCGCCCATGGCCCGCGCCAGACTGCGCGAAATGTAGAGGCCGAGGCCGGAACCGCCGTCTCCGCTGCGACCGAGCCGTTCGAACTTGTCGAAGATCTTGCCCTGCTGCTCTTGCGACAGCCCCGGTCCCTGGTCCGCCACGATGATCCGGGCGCGATCGCCCAGCGTTTCGAGGCGGATCCAGATGTGCGAGCGCTCCGGCGAGTAGCGAATGGCATTGCCGATGAGGTTCAACAGAACCTGCAGGACGCGGCGATATTCCGCCACTGCCGGCAGGACTTCCGAGCCATGCGGCGCCTCTATGGCGATGCCCTTTTCCTGAGCGCGGACATTCAGGATGCCGGCGGCCTGCCGGGCCAGCTCCGATAGGTCCACCCGGTCCGGCGCCGTGCTGAAGCCTTCCGTCTCGACCACTTCGAGATCGGCGAGATCTTCCAGCAATCCCAGAAGCAGTTTGCCAGCGCCGGCGATTTCGCCCGCATACTCCGCGTAGGCGTCCGGCAGCGGTCCGGCGAGCCGCGTGCGGATCGTCTCGGCATTGGCGATGATCCGCGAGATCGGCTGACGCAGCACCGGCGCCAGATCATGTCCGACGAGGCTGCGGCGAAGCATAGGCTCCATCGGTTCGCGAACGGCCGCGGCCGAAGTGCCGGGCGTGTCCGACACCAGCAGAAGCTCGAAGCCCGCCGGATCGAAACCGGGCCGCATGTGCGGAACGAGCGAAACGCGCCACGACCGGCGCGATCCCGAAACGACCACGCGCGATCCGTCGAGCAGGCGCCAGTGCAGCGGCTGCTTGTGAGTGACTTTCTCGGGCGGCAGGAAGTCGGTCCAGTGGCCGCCGAAACCGGCCTCCATCGCCGCCGCGACCCCGGCCAGTTCCGGGCTGTCCGACAGGACCGTGAGTACCCGCTGATCGGCATCGAGCTGGGCGCTCAACTCGGCAAGGTGCCGGTCGATCATCGTGCGCCGCCGCTCCACCGAAGCCGCATCCTCGACGGGCGCGGGAGCGGCCTGCCAGTTGCGGACGACGATCTGGCATCCTTCGCCCAGACCCTGCGGTTCCACTTCGACCCAGGCCGTGATCACGTCCCCGCCATCATGGGCGGTGACGGCGCGCGCAAGGCGGAAGCCGTAACGCCGAGCCTTGCGGACCAGTTCGAGCAATTCAGGAATGGCGATGGTGCCGGGCAGTTCGCCGCCGCAGCGCTCCTGAAGTCCAGCCAGGGGCTCGTCCGCTTCGAGCAGCCTGTCCTGCGCGTCGCTGACTGCGCGGGCAAGAATGGTACCTTCCATCAGCATCAGCCGCCCTGCCGTCCGCTGGCCAGGATCGAAGCCGCCACGCCCGCGCCCAGCCTCTCGAAGCCTTCGGGCAGCATCGCTTCGGGATGAATGGCAAGGAACTGCTTTTCGATGTCCGCCGCCTTCAGTCCGGCCGCCCGCAGGGCCAACGCCAGCCTGGCCAGTTGCGCCTCATGGGTTGCGAGCACCGCCGCCTCACGCCGCAGGCCGGAGCCCGCCGCAAGCGCCGTGAAGAACAGCGCCGCGCCCGCGTGACTCACGGAAAGGGCGATATGGAAGGCGCCGCCAAGCCCGGTCAGCAAACGCGAGGCCAGGCCCAGGCGAGTGGCACCTTCGTCATAGCTTTGGCGGATAGCGGCTTCCACCAGCACGAGGCGTTCGCCCATGATGGGCCGCGCCGCCATCGCGCTGCGCACGGCGAGGATCAGGCGGTGGAGCAGATCTCCCGGCAGTTCGGACAAGGGCAGGCTCATGCGCCGCTGCGCCTGGCACCAACGCGCCTGCGACGCGAGCCAGGTCACGGCCAAGGCGTGCGTGGCACCTTCGGCCGAGGCCAGCATTGCCTGGACGAGCGGGGGAACGACAGGATCCAGCGCCAGGCGCGTCTGCAACCGCTCGGTCATCTGCCATTCCAGGGCCATGGCATGGACGTGGGACAGAAGCAGCGGATCCGCCATGAAGAGGCGTGCCATGTCTTCGATGTCTTCGACAAGCGAGCCGGAATCCGCACCGCCCAGGTGAAGCGGCTCAACGATCTGGCGCGCCAGATCCGCCAGCACGCCGCGCACGCGCGCAAGAATTTCGTCGCTGAAAAGCGCACTGTCCTCGGCCGCGAGCAAGTACTGCAGTATCGGCAGCACGCTGTCGGCCATGGCATCGCCGCGCGCCAGGTCCGCACGGAGCAAAGCCTCCGCGGTCTGGTCGTCGGCCGGATGAACAGCGTTGTCGATCATCCGTCCCGTATACCCTGTATCTGGTTAAGCCCCGGTTAGTCCTTCCGACGTAGCGGAAGAGCCATGCCGACCACAACGAGCGTGATCGCCAGAACTTCCACCAACGGCTCAACTTGCCCGAATCCTGCGGCAAAAGCCAGCACAAGTCCCAATGTGGCACGGTCTGTCGCCAGCGACGCCACCTTGCCGGTCACGAACCGGGGAATCAGGGCCAGAAGCATCATCAGCATGGCCGGTGGGAACATCCACGAAATGAGCGATTCGCCCCCGAGCCGGGGAATGGCGGCCAGCAGCGACAGCCCGAAAAGCGTGTCGACCAGCCAGCGCAGCACATCGGCGCGCGGGATCGCGGGCGGCAATTGCCCCAGCGCCTGCCGCTCTACCGAGCGCAGCAGCCGGCTCGCCTCGACCAGCAACGCGGCTGCCACCAGCGAGAGGAAGGCGATCGTCACGAAACCGAACCAGGCAAGGCCGCCTGCCAGCGCCACCGCCACGAGCACGCCGAGGCTCAACATGTTGCTGGCATTGCCCGCATGGAGCAGCGAGGATCCGAACGTCAGCACGCCGTAACGGGCAACGGCCCGGCCCGGCGAGACGCTGTCGCCATCGGCGAAACGCCCGCGCAACCATTCCAGCTCTACCGCGTGAGCTTCGGCTTCGTCGCGAATCAGCCGCCAATCGACGCCGCTGCGCACGGCCACGGGAACTTCGCGCATCGGTACGCCCGCTTGCAGCGCGATCCGTGTCAGTGCGGAGTGCACATCGCAATCGCCTGGAAGCTCCTGAAGGTTTTCCACCAGGTGCCCCGGGATTCGCATCAATCCAGCGCTCGCCCGGTTGATGTCGATGCGCTCGAACCCGGCGGCCAGCCCGCCTTCGACCGGCTGGACAAGCACGGCCGGCGCCCTGCCCTCAAGCAGCGGCACGACGCCGGCGGGCTCGACGAAGAGCCCTTCCCCTATCACGACCAGTTCGTCATTCGCCGTCACCAGCCCAGCAAGCGGTCTCGCGCCGGTGGCGATATGGAATTGCAGGCCGGCGTTCTCCGCCATGTGCTGAAGGGCGATCATCTCCGCCGAGGGCCCCTTCGCGAGGCAGATCACCCGCTGGCAATCGAGCGCAAGGGCGAGCCCGAGCTGATGCTGCGCCAGGGTCGCGCCGCCCACGCGCAGGAAGGCGCGCGGCAGGGACTGACCCGCCACGGCAGGCTCCATCATGGCGAGCAATGCGATACGCAGTGTGTTAACCTCCAGCGACCCTTAGCCACTTAGGCAAAGGGCAGCCCGGTGCCAAGCGCGACGCTTGCATCAGCTGGCGGAAAACTCGGCAAGATAGGCATCGAGGCGCCGTATAACTCCGGGTTCGCCGGGAGCGCCGTCCAGCGCCTGCTCCGCCAGGGCCAGGAGCTGGGCCGAATGGAAGCTGGCCGCCAGCCCCTTCAGCCGCATGGCCGCAAGGTGCCAATTGCCATCGCAACGGGAGCGGGACAGCAGATCGGCCTGCCGCGCCACGCTTTCCAGATAGGACGCGCGCAACTCCGCGAAAAGCGCGGGATCCCCGCCCGCTGCCGCGGCGAGGGTCGCTTCGAGGGCACCTGCTTCATAAGCCATTTCCCCAGCTTAATGCCCAAAGGGTTAAAGTGGGCTTTATAGGTGCCTCCCGCGTGGTATCCTGATCCCATGGCTGGGGAAAACAGGATCGTCGCGCTCGGCGCGAATGGCAGCGAAGACAATTCGGCCCGCACTGCGGACGGAAACTCGGAAGACCGCATGAACGAAACCTTGGCAGTGGGCGTTTCGCCGCCGGAACCCGCAGAAGCGATTTCGGAAGATGCCTGGCGCAATGCCTGGGTCGCCACCGAGGAACCGGCCCTTGCCGCCCCCTCGCGCGATTGGCTGGCCCCTTCGCTGGCCGGCGCCGCGGCCTTGGGCTGGACGGCGTTCTTTCTCTACGCCCTCTCTCCCCATTTCGAGACCCTGAGCCTCGACACAGTCCCCGCCCTTGTCGTGCAGTGGGCCGTGCCGCTCTTGCTGGTCGGCATGGTCTGGCTGCTGGTCCTGCGCCACAGCTCGCGCGAAAGCAGGCGTTTCGGCAATGTCGCTCGGGCGCTGTCGAACGAGTCCGCCCAGCTTGAAACGCGCCTGACCACCGTCAACCGCGAACTCAGCCTGGCGCGGGAATTCATCGCCGCCCAGTCGCGCGATCTGGAATCGCTGGGGCGCATTGCCACAGAGCGGCTTTCCGCAAACGCTGAGCGCTTGCAGGGCCTGATCCGCGAGAACGGCTCGCGCGTGGAATCGATCAGCGGAGTCAGCCAGGCCGCTCTCGATAACATGGAGAAACTGCGCAACCAGCTCCCCGTCATCGCCAGTTCCGCCAAGGACGTCACTAACAATATCGGCAACGCCGGCCGCGCCGCCCATGTCCAGCTGGAAGACATGATCAACGGCTTCAATCGCCTGAACGAGTTCGGCTCCGCCAGCGAACGGCAGGTTGCCCGGCTGCGGGAATCCGTGGAAGCGGCGCTGACCGAAATCCATGCACGCGGCGAACAGGTCGCTGCCCTGGCCGACCGGCGCTTCGACCTGCTTTCCGAACGCGGGACGGCCTTCCGCAGCGAGCTTGACGGTCACGAAGTCGCTGCACTCGAATCCATTCGAACCCGGGCCGAAGCGCTCGAGGAAGAAATCGCGCAGACCCGCGGACAGCTCGACCGTCATGAGGAAGAAAGCCTCACTTCGCTTCGCGCCCGGCTCGTGGCCTTGCGTGAGGAAAGCGACGTCGTCTCGCGCGCCTTGCGCGATGGCGAAGGCCGCGCCGCAGAAGCCTGGCGGCAGGCGCTCGACGACCTGCACGAGGAACAGGGCGAAGTGGCGCGCGGCATCACCCGCGCTCAGGACACGGCTCTGTCCGCGCTGCGTGGCAGCCTGGAGGCGATCGGCAACGATGCCGAAAACCTTGACCGCGAGATTTCGGCCCGCCGCGAACGGCTTGCGGGCGAACTCGGTGAGCGTCAGGCCCGCCAGGCCGAACAGGAACGCCACGCCATTGCGCGCATCGACCAGATGCTTGGCAATCTCGACCATGCCATCGCCGAACGCCTTGAAAATCAGCGCCTGCAGGCATCGGCTCTGAGCGAACGCGCCGTGGCCGTAAGCGGCGAACTTGGCGAATATGAAGCCCGTTTCGGCGCCATCGTCGGCAGCAGCGAAGCCCTGGAAACCCGTCTGCGCGGCAGCCTGGCACAATTGACCGAGCGCCTCACGGCCGCCCGTGCAACGCTCTCGGCGACCGATGGCGAAGTCGAAAAGCTCACCGAGACGAGCGTACGGCTGCTGGAGTTGATCCAGGGCAGCGCACGCTTTGCCCATAACGATCTTCCCGAGGCGCTGGTCGTCTCCGAGGAGCGCCTCAACCGCCTTCATGCCGGTATTGCCAGCGTTCTGGAGGCTCTGCGCCAATCGGCCAGGAGCGGCGAGGAACTCGCAGGCGGCGTCGAGCAGTCCGGCACCAACCTCAAGGATTTCGCGGACGAGCTTTCCGCGATGCATTCGGACCTCTCGGAGCACGGCGCCGCACACGCCGACCTGCTGCGCGTCCTGCACACGTCCATCACCGATATCGACACGGCAACGCAAACCGCTGCCGGCCGGGCCCAGACCGAACTGCAGGCCGCCCTTGCAGCGCTTGGCAAGTCGATCGAGGACTCCGTCGGCGCGATCGAGACCGACAGCGCCGCGCGCATCGCCCAGGTGGCGGAAAACCTCGGGACGGAAAGCGCCCAGGCCATCGATCGCTCCATGCGCACGCGCGTCGCGGAAGTAACCGGCCAGCTCGATCAGGCCGTAGCCCATGCTTCCGGCGCCGCCCGCGAAGCGACCATCCAGCTTCGCGAACAGCTCTCCAAGGTCGAAGACCTCGTCGGCAATCTCGAAAGCCGCGTCACCCAGGCGCGCGAGCAGGCCGAGGAGCAGGTCGACAACGATTTCGCCCGCCGCGTGGCGCTGATCACCGAGTCCCTGAATTCCAACGCCATCGACATTGCCTCGGCACTATCGAGCGATGTTTCCGACACCGCCTGGGCCTCCTATCTCCGCGGCGATCGCGGGATCTTCACGCGCCGGGCTGTTTCGCTGCTCGATGCCGGGGAAATCAAATCGATCCAGCAGCTGTTCGAACGCGAAGATGCCTTCCGCGAGCACGTCAGCCGCTACATCCACGACTTCGAATCGATCCTGCGACAGGTCCTCTCAACCCGCGACGGCAATGCGCTGGGCGTCACCCTGCTCTCGTCGGACATGGGCAAGCTCTATGTCGCACTGGCTCAGGGAATCGAACGTCTGCGCAGTTGATCGCTCGGCAATGCGACATGAAAAAGCCCGCCTTCATCAGGCGGGCTTTTTTGTGACCCTCAGTATCCGAGGTCCTGAACCGGCGGCTTCCCGAAGAAGTTGAGATCGCCAACCGTGATCCACTGCTGGGCATAATTCACGTAGTAGAGCCCGAAAAGCACGACCGCCAGCAGCGTGGCGCGCCTCGCGATCAGGCGCGGCTGGAAATTGACCGGGGCGCTGTCCGCATGGCCCTTTTCGACGCGAAAACCTTCCACTTCGTTGGGCGTACGAAGACCGAAAGGCATGACGAGAAAGGCGCTCAGGACCCAGAACAGGCCGTAGATCGCCACCATCGAAGTCCATTGCATCGCCATCGCCTCAATCCTCCAGCAGCATGACCTGCACTTGCGGCTTCTTGCCCGACCAGCGCGTAGCCGCGCGGCGGGCGGCCAGGCGGGCCGCCTCGACCCGAACTTCGCGGTCCGATTTCTTCGCCTTGCCCAGGGCATTGGCGACATCGCGCTGCGCCTCGTCAATGAACTTGGCGTAGTCCTCGTCGAGCGGGAGCCCAATCGCCGCGACCTGGACGTTGCCGCGGCGATCCGCGGCGACCGAAACCACACCGTTAAAGGCGATCCGGCGCCGCATGACCATAGCGTCGCCATCGGCGGGCGCGATGATATCGCCATCAAGGATCAGCCGCCCGGAATGGACCTCGCCGAACTTGCCCGGACGACCGGGCGCCAGGCGCACGAGATCGCCGTTCTTCTGGAACACCGCGTGCGGAATGCCGCTTTCCACGCCGAGCCTCGCCTGTTCGCGCATGTGGCGGATTTCGCCATGGACCGGGAGCAGGATCTCGGGCTTGAGCCAACCATATAGCGCCACCAGTTCGGGCCGCCCGGGATGGCCCGAAACGTGGATCATGCTCTGACGGTCCGTGACGATGACGATGCCAGCGTCCGAGAGCCGGTTCTGGATACGTCCGATCGGGATCTCGTTTCCAGGAATCTGGCGGCTGGAGAACAGGACGACATCGCCCTTCTCCAGCTTGATCGGATGATTGCCCTCGGAAATCCGTGAAAGCGCCGCGCGCGGCTCGCCCTGTCCGCCCGTTGCGACGATCAGCACTTCGCCGCGTGGCAGATCCATCGCGGTTTCGACATCGACCAGTTCGGGCAGCTTCTTGAGATAGCCGCTGGCCTGCCCGGTCTCGATGATCCGGTCCAGCGAGCGACCCGCAACGCAGAGCTTGCGGTTGGTCTTGCGGGCCACCTCGCCCAGCGTCTGAAGACGGGCCACGTTCGAAGCAAAGGTGGTCACCAGAACCCGGCGGCCGCGGTGCCGCTTCACTTCCTCCAGCAGGCCGCGATAGACCTCGCCTTCGGAACCGGACGCCTCGGGGTTGAAGACGTTGGTCGAATCGCAGACGAGCGCCAGCACGCCGTTGTCGCCGATTTCGGTCAGTTCGGCCTGGGTCGCGGGCGTGCCCACCTGGGGCTCGTCGTCCAGCTTCCAGTCACCGGTATGGAAGATGCGGCCGAACGGCGTGTCGATCAGTAGGGCGTTGCCCTCGGCAATCGAGTGCGCAAGCGGCACGTAGCGAATACCGAATGGTCCGAGCTGGAACTGGTCGAGGTGATCGATGACGATCAGTTCGACCCGGTCAAGAATGCCCGCTTCCTCCAGCTTCGCCGCCACCAGGCGCGCGGTGAAGGGCGTGGCGTAGATCGGAACGTTCAGTTCCTCGGCAAAATACGGAACCGCGCCGATGTGATCCTCATGCGCGTGAGTGAGGACGATCCCCAGCAGGTTTTCGCGCTCACCCTCGATGAAATCGAGGTCCGCGAAAACCAGGTCCACGCCGGGATATTCGTTCATGCCGAAGGTCATGCCCAGGTCGACCATAAGCCATTTGCCCTGGCAGCCGTAGAGATTGACGTTCATGCCAATCTCGCCCGAGCCACCGAGCGCGCAAAACAGCAGTTCGTTACCTGGAATCACTTCTTGGATGCCCTTTCGGCAAGAATGGCGAGGCCTTCGAGCGTCAGGTCGGGATCGACCGCGTCGAAAATATCGGAAGCCTCGTCGAACAGTACGGCCAGCCCGCCGGTCGCGATGACCTTGGCGGGGCGACCTATCTCGTTGCGCATGCGGGCGATCAGGCCCTCCATCATCGCCACATAGCCCCAGAACACGCCGATCAGCATCTGGTCCTCGGTATTACGACCGATCACGCTCTTCGTCGTGGGTACGGCAATGGCGATGCGCGGCAGCTTGGCCGTATTGCCCACCAGCGCGTCCAGCGACAGGTTGATGCCCGGCGAAATGATGCCGCCCTTGTAGGCGCCGTTGTAGTCTACCACGTCGAAGGTGGTGGCAGTGCCGAAATCGACGACGATGAGATCGCCCCCGTGTCGTTCATGCGCGGCAATGGCGTTGACCGCACGGTCGGCGCCGAGCGACTTGGGCTGATCGACGTCGATGTCGATCGCGTAGTCCGCCTTGCCGACGCCCGCCACCAGCGGTTCGACATCGAAATAGTGTCGGCAAAGTATCTCGAGATTGTGTAGCGCGCGCGGGACCACGGTCGAGATGATGATGCTCTTGATCTCTTCCGCCGCTACGCCGCGGATCGAGAGTAGCTGCATGAGCCATACCGCATATTCATCACCCGTGCGGCGGGGGTCCGTGGCAATGCGCCAGCGCCCGCGCAAAGTGCGTCCCTCGAACAGAGCGAAGACGACATTGGTGTTGCCGGCGTCGATGGCAAGCAGCATGGAATTTCCTTCAGGCGAGCGAAACGTCACCGGCGTGAACGACACGTAGGGACCCGTCGGCCAGACGCAAGCGCAATGCTCCGTCCGGGTCAAGCCCAGCAAAGGCACCTGGCAGCAGCCCTTCCTCGTCCAGCGTCACCAAGAGCGGCGTTCCCGGAGGATGAGCATGACGCGTCCAGTCGGCCAGCGTCGAGGCCAGCCCTTCCATGCGCCACTGCGCAAGACGCGCCGCGAAGCGGTCTGCCAGATCGCCGAGAACGGTATGTGCGTCGCTGCGATTTTCAGGGTTTGCCTTGCGGACCGACGTTGTCGCGCGGTCAGCAAGTTCCGGCGCCGTGACGACGTTGACGCCGATCCCGACGATCACATGATCGCCCCTGCGCTCCAGCAGGATGCCGCAGATCTTGGCGCCGCCGACCAGCACGTCGTTCGGCCACTTGAGCTGGCAATCCGCGCCAGCCCCAAGCTGCGAAAGCATGAGGTCGTGCACGGAAAGCGCGGCGACGAAAGCCAGGGTGTGAACCCAGGGGTCATCGGCTCTCAGCGCGACGACGGTGCTGGCGTAGAGATTGCCTTCGGGCGAGGACCATTCCCGGCCGCGGCGGCCGCGTCCGGCGCTCTGTCGCACCGCACGCAGCCAGTAACCTTCCGCCAGCCCCTCGCCGGCGCCCAGGCGCCGAACGAGGTCCGCGTTGGTCGATGCGGTCTCTTCTACGACCTCTATCAAAGGCCGGAGAACAGGGCCGCTGCGGCCGTGTCAGCCAGCCCGCCCAGCCACTTGCTGGCCAGATAGCCCAGCGGCGAGATGAAGATGCAGGCCAGCACGAGGATCAGCTTGTGCCAGACATCGCTCTCGCCCTTCACCACATCGGCCGGTTCGTCGAAATAGACGACCTTGACGACCTTCAGATAGTAGAAGGCGCCAATGACGGAAGCCGCAAAGCCGATGGCCGCAAGAGCGATCATGCCACCGTCGACAGCGGCCTTGAAGACCAGGAACTTGCCCCAGAAGCCGAACATCGGCGGAATACCGGCAAGGCTGAACATGACCATCGCCAGCGCCAGGGCCAGGCCCGGACGGGTGCGCGACAGACCGGCCATCTTGCCGAGATCCTCAACGGGGTTGCCGTCGGCATCCTTGAGCATCAGGATCACAACGAAGCCGCCGACCGACATCGCGACGTAGATCGCGAGGTAGAACAGCATGGCCGAAACGCCCTGCTGGGTTGCCACGGCAAGGCCAACCAGCATGAAGCCGACGTTGTTGATCGAGGAATAGGCCATCAGTCGCTTGATGTTCGACTGGCCGATGGCGCCAAGAGCACCGACGACGATCGAGGCAAGCGCCGCGAAGACCACGATCTGCTGCCAGGCGGCTGCCTGGTCGCCGAAGGCTTCGATGGCAACGCGCATGGTCAGGCCCATTGCGGCGACCTTCGGGGCCGTGGCGAAGAGCGTGGTCACCGGAGTCGGTGCGCCTTCATAGACGTCGGGCGTCCACATGTGGAACGGCACGGCGCTGATCTTGAAGGCAAGACCTGCAAAGACGAACACGATGCCGAACAGCGCGCCGTTCGAGAGGCCCTGCGCCATCGAGGCGCTGATACCGGCGAACGAGGTGGTTCCGGCGAAACCGTAGGTCAGGCTCATGCCGAAGAGCATGATGCCCGAAGCCAGCGCGCCCAGCACGAAGTACTTGAGGCCCGCTTCAGCCGAACGGCCGTCGGTGCGCAGGAAGGCCGCCAGCACATAGGCCGCGAGCGAGTTCATCTCGAGGCCGATGTAGAGCGTCAGCAGGTCGGTGGCCGAAACCATCATGCCCATGCCCAGCGAGGCGAGCAGGACCAGCACCGGATACTCCGCGCGCATCGCCTTGAAGCGGTCGAAGTAGGCCGGGGCTACTACCAATGACACGGCGGCCGAGAGGTAGATCAGGATCTTGGCGTAAGATGCGAAAGCGTCGGCACGGAATTGGCCGAAGAAGGCCGAAGTGTCAGCGCCCATGTGACCGCCGCAAAGCGCGGGGGCAACGAGGACACCGGCGGCGACGAGCGCCGCCACGGCGAGAACGGAGATCAGCTTTGCGGCCTTGTCACCGCCCCAGGCGGCCATCAGGAGCAAGACGAGGCTTGCGATGCTCAGCGTTTCTTCCGGCGCGATCAGGCGCAGCGACTGTGACCAGTCCATCAGTGTGCCCCCTCATGCGCGGCTTCTTCGTGCGCAGGCTTTTCCTTGCCCATGGCCAACTTGGCGTCTCCTTCCGGCTTTGCGCGAGCGAGCCGGGCGTCGAGCGCGGCAATGTCTGCGCGCATCGGAGCGATGAAGCTCTCGGGGTAGACGCCCATCCACAGCACCGCGAGACCGAGCGGGATCACCATCAGGTATTCACGCAAGTCGAGGTCGGCCATGGCGGCGGCATCGGCATTCTTCTGGTCGCCAAAGACGACACGGCGATAGAGGTAGAGCATGTAGGCAGCGCCCAGGATGATACCGGTGGTGCAGATCAGCGCCGTCCAGCTCGAAACCTGGTAGATACCGCCGAGGCTCAGGAATTCGCCGACGAAACCGCTGGTGCCCGGAAGGCCGATCGAGGCCATCGTGAAGAGCAGGAAGAACAGCGCGTAACGCGGCATGTTGATGGCAAGGCCGCCGTAACGGGCGATCTCACGGGTGTGCAGACGGTCGTAGATGATGCCGACGCAGAGGAACAAGGCGCCCGAAACGAGGCCGTGGCTGAGCATGACCAGCATCGAGCCTTCGAGACCCTGCGGATTGAAGGCGAAGAGACCGATGGTCACGATCGCCATATGCGCGACCGACGAATAGGCGATCAGCTTCTTCATGTCGTCCTGCACCAGCGCGATGAGCGAGGTGATGACGACGGCGGCCATCGACAGGCCCCAGACCAGCGGCGCGAAGTAGGCCGAGGCTTCAGGGAACATCGGCAGCGAGAAGCGGATGAAGCCGTAGCCACCCATCTTCAGCAACACGCCCGCCAGGATCACCGAGCCTGCGGTCGGCGCCTGAACGTGCGCCGCCGGAAGCCAGGTGTGGACCGGCCACATCGGCATCTTCACCGCGAAGCTGGCGAAGAAGGCGAGCCAGAGCCAGGTCTGGGCTTGCGGATCGAAGTCGTAAGTCATCAACGTCGGGACGAACGTCGTGCCGGCGGTGTGGACCATCCACAACATCGCCACGAGCATCAGCACCGAGCCGAGCAGCGTATAGAGGAAGAACTTGTACGAGGCGTAGATGCGATCCGCGCCGCCCCAGATGCCGATGATCAGGTACATCGGGATGAGGCCGGCTTCGAAGAACATGTAGAACAGGAAGATATCCTGGGCCGTGAACACGCCGATCATCAGCGTTTCGACGAGCAGGAAGGCCGCCATGTATTCGCCCACGCGCTTCTCGATCGAATTCCAGCTCGCGCCGATGCAGATCGGCATGAGGAAGACGGAAAGCTCGATCAGGAGCAACGCGATACCATCGATGCCAAGGGCGTAGGAGAAGCCGGAGAACAGCTCGTGCCGTTCCTGGAACTGCCACTGCGCGCCGCCGACGTCGAAGTTCATCCAGAGGACGACGCCAAGGGCAAGGTTCGCAAGGGTGGCGAGAAGCGCCACCATGCGTGCCGATTTGGCATCAAGGTAAAGACACGCCAGTGCCGCCGCGAGCGGCACCAGCAACATCAGACTGAGGATCGGAAAACCACTCATCATCTTATCCCGCGATCACCCAGCTGATGGCGCCGACAAGGCCCAGCAGCATGACAAGTGCGTAGCTGTACAGATAGCCCGACTGGACCTTCTGCGCGTAAGTCGAACCCCTGGCGACGACCCAGGCCGCACCGTCGGGACCGAACTTGTCGATCACGCCGATATCCAGGACCTTCCAGAACACCTTGCCGAGCCAGAAAGCCGGACGGACGAAGATGGCGTTGTAAAGCTCGTCGAACATCCACTTGCGGTACACGAAGGTGTAGACCGGCCCGAGCTGTTCGGCGACTGCCTTGGGGAACGAGAGGTTCTTGATGTAGCCGTACCATGCCGTCAGCAGGCCCAGCGCCATCACCGTGAACGGTGCCCACTTCACCCAGGTCGGCACGCCGTGCATGGCGTGGATCAGGTGCTCGTGGAAGACCAGGGCGCCCTTCCAGAATTCGCCGGTCCCCTCGGAGACGAAGGCGTGCTGGAAGACGAAGCCCGCAGCCACGGCGCCGATCGCAAGGACGATCAGCGGCACAAGCATTACCAGCGGGCTCTCGTGCGGATGGTAGCCACCCGTACCGTCGCCATGCGTGTCATAATTCGGTCCGCTCACGCCCAGCGCAGGTGCGGCATGGGCATGGGCATCATGGTGATCCGTGCTCTCGCCCGCATCTTCTTCAGCGGCAGAACCGTGACCGTGTGCGTCATGCGCATGATCGTCGTGACCATGGCCGTGGGCATCGTGAACGGCGTGCTGGATGTGCTCCGACTGGATCCAGCGCGGCTTGCCGAAGAAGGTCAGGAAGACCAGGCGCCACGAATAGAAGCTCGTCATGAGCGCGGCTGCGATACCCATCCAGAAGGCGAAACCGCCCACTGCCGTGCCCGAACCGAAGGCCGCCTCGAGGATTGCATCCTTCGAATAGAAGCCTGCGAAGCCCACGAAGCCCGCGATACCGACGCCGGTGATGGCCAGCGTACCCGCGGTCATCGTCCAGAAGGTGATCGGGATGTGCTTACGCAGCGCGCCGTAGAAACGCATGTCCTGTTCGTGGTGCATCGAGTGGATGACCGACCCTGCCCCCAGGAACAGCAGCGCCTTGAAGAACGCGTGCGTGAACAGGTGGAACATGGCCGCGCCATAAGCGCCGACACCGGTTGCGAAGAACATGTAGCCGAGCTGCGAGCAGGTCGAATAGGCGATGACGCGCTTGATGTCCCACTGCGTGCAGCCGACGGTGGCCGCGAAGAAGCAGGTGCAGGCACCGATGAATGCGATGAAGTGCATCGCCGTCTCGCTGGTTTCGAACAGCGGCGACAGGCGGCAGACCATGAAGACACCGGCGGTGACCATCGTGGCCGCGTGGATCAGCGCCGACACGGGGGTCGGGCCTTCCATCGCGTCCGGAAGCCAGGTGTGCAGGCCGAGCTGCGCCGACTTTCCCATCGCACCGATGAACAGCAGGATGCAGATCACCGTCATCGTGTCGAAGCGGTAGCCGAGGAAGCCGATCGTCGATGCGGCCATGCTGGGCGCGGCGTTCAGGATCTCGGGGATCGAAACGGTGCCGAACACCAGGTAGCAGCCGAAGATGCCGAGCATGAAGCCAAGGTCGCCGACGCGGTTGACCACGAAGGCCTTGATCGCGGCGGCGCCGGCCGAAGGCTTGCGGAACCAGAAGCCGATCAGGAGGTACGAGGCCAGGCCGACGCCTTCCCAACCGAAGAACATCTGCACCAGGTTGTTCGCGGTCACCAGCATGAGCATGGCGAACGTGAACAGCGACAGATAGGCGAAGAAGCGCGGCTGATCCGGCTCCTCGCTCATGTAGCCCCAGGAATAGAGGTGCACGAGCGCAGATACCGAAGTGACGACCACGAGCATGACTGCAGTGAGCGAGTCCACGCGCAGCGACCAGTCCCAGCTCATGGCGCCCGACTGGACCCACTTGAGCACCGGAATGACGCTGGCTTCGGCGCTACCGGTGAGAAAGCCGATGAAAATCGGCCAGCTGAGCGCGCAGGCAATGAACAGCGCGCCGGTCGTCAGGACCTTTGCGGGAACATTGCCCAGCTGTTTGTTGCCCAGCCCGGCGATGATCGCTGCCAGTAACGGCAGGAAGACGATGAATAGGATCGGGTGCAAGGCCTTATCCCTTCATCCGGTTGACGTCGTCGACAGCGATGCTGCCGCGGCCGCGGAAATAGATCACGAGGATTGCGAGCCCCACTGCGGCCTCGCCGGCAGCGACCGTCAGCACGAACATCGCGAAGATCTGACCCGTGAGGTCGTGCAGGGCTGCGCTGAACGCGACGAGGTTGATGTTGACCGCAAGCAGGATCAGTTCGATCGCCATGAGCAGAACGATGACGTTCTTGCGGTTGAGGAAAATGCCGAGGACGCCGAGCACGAAGAGGATCGAGCTCACGACCACGTAATGTTCGACGCCGATCACAGCGAAACCCCCTTGCCGACTTCGGGCTTGACGTTGACGGTCGCCTCATCGGGACGACGCGCGATCTGCTTGCTGACCTTCTGGCCGCGCGTATCGCCGCGCTGACGGTGAGTCAGGACGATGGCACCAACCATCGCGACGAGCAGGATCAGGCCGGCCGCCTCGAACAGGAACAAGTAGCGGCTGTAGAGCAGTCCGCCGATCGCCTCGATATTGGAAGCGCCTGCCGGCGTTACCGCCGTGCCGTCCGGCGTACCGAGGTTCAGCGCGCCGGCCTTGTAGGCGCCAAGGCCCAGCACCATCTCGGCCAGGAGCACGATGGCGACCAGCATGCCCAACGGGAAGTTCTTGACGAAGCCCGCGCGCAGCTCGGCGAAGTCGATGTCGAGCATCATGACGACGAAGAGGAACAGCACCGCGACCGCGCCGACGTAGACGATGATCAGCAGCATGGCGATGAACTCGGCGCCGGTGAGCATCATGAGCCCGGCGGCGTTGAAGAACGCCAGGATCAGGAACAGCACCGAATGCACCGGGTTACGGGACAGGATGGTCGCGGCCGCCGAAGCGATCGTGAGTACTGCGAAGAGGTAGAAGGCTAAAGTCTGGATCATGTCCGCGGCCCCCTATCGGTACGGTGCGTCGGCTTCAAGGTTCGCGGCGATAGCACGCTCCCACTTGTCCCCGTTCGCCAGTAGCTTGGCCTTGTCGTAGAGCAGTTCTTCGCGCGTTTCGGTCGCATATTCGAAGTTCGGCCCCTCGACGATGGCATCGACCGGGCAGGCTTCCTGGCAGAAACCGCAGTAGATGCACTTCGTCATGTCGATGTCATAGCGCGTGGTGCGGCGCGAACCGTCGACACGCGGTGCGGCCTCGATCGTGATCGCCTGCGCCGGGCAGATCGCTTCGCAAAGCTTGCAGGCGATGCAGCGTTCCTCGCCGTTGGGATAACGACGAAGGGCGTGCTCGCCGCGGAAGCGGGGCGAAAGCGGGTTCTTCTCGAAGGGGTAGTTGATCGTCGCCTTGGGCTTGAAGAAGTACTTCAAGGTCAGCCAATGCGCCTTCACGAACTCCCAGAGCGTGAAGCTCTTTATGAGTTGTCCGACGGTCATGCGAAGTGTCCGGTAGCCATGAGGTAGCCGCTGACGATTACGACGAACAGCAGCGATACGGGCAGGAAGACCTTCCAGCCCAGACGCATCAACTGGTCATAGCGGTACCGGGGAACGGTGGCCTTGATCCAGCTGAACACGAAGAAGAAGAAGAAGACCTTGAGCAGGAACCAAACGAAGCCCGGCACGAGGTACAGAACGGGAATGTCGAGCGGCGGCAGCCATCCGCCCCAGAACAGCGTCGCGTTGAGCGCGCACATCAGGAGCACGTTGGCATATTCGCCCAGCCAGTAGGCAGCGAAAGCCATCGACGAATATTCGGTCTGGTAGCCGGCAACGAGTTCCGATTCCGCTTCGGCAAGGTCGAAGGGGGCGCGCTGGGTTTCCGCAAGGCTCGAGATAAGGAACATCACCCACATCGGGAACAGCAGCGGGTTCGCGACGAAGCCGTTGATGATGCCGAAGACGTGGCCCTTCTGCGCCCAGACGATGTCGTTCATGTTGAACGTGCCCGCCCAGAGAACGACGCAGATCAGGATGAAGCCGATCGAGACTTCATAGGAAATCATCTGCGCCGAAGCGCGCATGGCCGAGAAGAACGGGTACTTCGAGTTCGAAGCCCAGCCCGCCATGATCGTACCGTAGACACCCAGCGAGCTGATCGCGAGGATGTAGAGCAGGCCGATGTTGATGTTGGCCAGGATCGCGCCCGAGTTGAACGGGATCACCGCCCAGGAGAGCAGCGCCAGCGTGAAAGTCACGATCGGCGCGATCAGGAACAGGCCCTTGTTCGCAGCCGAAGGAACGATGGTTTCCTGAAGGAAGACCTTCAAACCGTCCGCGAAGGACTGGAGCAGACCGAACGGGCCGACCACGTTGGGACCGCGGCGCAGCGCCATGGCAGCCCAGATCTTGCGGTCGACATAGATGATCATGGCGACGGCCAGCATCAGCGGCAGCGCGATGAGCAGGATGCCGCAGACGGTGGACACGAACCATGCCCACTCGAAGCTCATCCCGAGATTCTGGAAGAATGCGGTCATTCCGCGGCCTCCGCCAGGTCTTCACCGTGGAGCAGTTCGGCCGAGCAACGCTGCATGACCGCGCTCGCGCGGGCGATCGGGTTGGTCATGTAGAAGTCCTTGATCGGATAGGCGATCTGGCCGGCAGCGGAACCGCCACCGTTCGGCAGAACGCTCCCGTAGTCAGCAAGACCCTCGCTGCCAAGTGCAGGAACTTCCGCGATCATTGCGTTGCGCAGTTGATCGAAGCTGTCGAACCCGACCGAGACGCCGAAAGCGTCGGCAAGGGCGCGCAGGATGGTCCAGTCTTCCCGGGCGTCGCCCGGCGCGAACACGCCCTTGTCGGCCCACTGCACCCGGCCCTCGGTATTGACGTAAGTGCCTGCCTTCTCGGTGTAGGCCGAGGCCGGCAGGATCACGTCGGCCGCGTGGGCGCCCTTGTCGCCGTGGTGACCGATATAGACGATCATCGAACCGGCGAACTGGGTGAAGTCCACTTCATCGGCGCCGAGCGCGATCAGGACCTTGGGCTTGGCGGCGACGAGGTCGGCGATGCCGCCCTTCTGCGCGTAGCCGAGCATCAGGCCGCCCATGCGCGAGGCCGCCATGTGGAGGACGTTGAAGCCGTTCCACTTGGTGCCGTCTTCGAGATCACGAACGAGGTTGAACTGGCCTGCCAGCGCAAGACCGGCTTCCAGACCGCCGCGGCCGAGCGCCGCACCGCCGAGGATGACTGCCGGACGCTTGGCGTTCGACAGGGCATCGACGACGTTCTGCGGCAGATTGCCGAGAACCGAGAGGTCTTCGCCCAGGAACTGGCCACCGAACGTGGTTTCCCACTCGGGACCGACCAGGAACACCTTGGCGCCGCGCTTCACCGCCTTGCGCAGGCGAACGTTGAGCAGCGGGGCTTCCCAACGCACGTTGCTGCCGGCGATCAGGATCGCGTCCGCCGTCTCGATGCCCGAGAAGGTGGAGTTGAAATTGACGGCGGCCAGGCTGCCCGTCGCATAGTCCATCCCGGTCTGGCGACCTTCGATGAGCGTCGAACCGAGCGCGCCGACCAGCTTCTTGGCGGCGAACATCGTTTCGCAATCGACCATGTCGCCAGCGACGGCGGCGATCGAGTTGCCCGGGTTCAACGTGGCGATGGCGGCAAACGCCTCGTTCCAGCTGACCGCGACGAGCTTGCCGTCACGGCGCAGGAACGGCTTGTCGAGACGGCGCTTTGTAAGCCCGTCGACCATGTAGCGCGCCTTGTCGCTGATCCATTCCTCGTTGACGTCGTCGTTGTTACGAGGAAGCACACGCAGCACTTCGCGGCCGCGCGCATCGATACGGATGTTGGCGCCAGTGGCGTCAGACACGTCGATGCCCAGCGTCTTCTTGAGCTCCCAGGGACGAGCTTCGAAAGCGTAGGGACGCGAGGTGAGCGCACCGACCGGGCAGAGGTCGATCACATTGGCCGACATCTCGTGCTTTGCAGCATGTTCGAGATAAGTGGTGATCTGCATGTTCTCGCCGCGATAGAGCGCGCCGATCTCGTCCACGCCGGCGATCTCTTCCGAGAAACGCACGCAGCGGGTGCAGTGAATGCAGCGCGTCATCTGGGTCTTGATGAGCGGGCCCATGTACTTTTCGGTGACGGCGCGCTTGTTCTCGTCATAGCGCGAAGCCCCGCGACCGTAGGCCACCGACTGGTCCTGAAGGTCGCACTCGCCACCCTGATCGCAGATCGGGCAGTCGAGCGGGTGGTTGATGAGGAGGAACTCCATCACCCCTTCCCGCGCCTTCTTGACCATTTCGGAGTCCGTGCGGATCTCCTGGCCTTCGGTGGCCGGAAGCGCGCACGAAGCCTGGGGCTTGGGCGGTCCGGGCTTCACTTCGACCAGGCACATGCGGCAATTGCCGGCGATGCTCAGGCGTTCGTGATAGCAGAAGCGCGGGATTTCCTTGCCGGCAAGCTCGCAGGCCTGCAGCACGGTTGCGCCGTTGGGGACGTCGATCTCGACGCCATCGACTTTGACCTTGGGCATTACTCGGCAGCCTCGCGGACGTTATCGGCGATCCGGCGCTCAAGCTCCGGACGGAAGTGCTTGATCAGGCCCTGGATCGGCCATGCGGCCGCATCGCCCAGGGCGCAGATGGTGTGGCCTTCGACCTGCTTGGTCACCTGCTGCAGCATGTCGATCTCCTCGACTTCAGCATCACCGGTGCGCAGGCGCTCCATCACGCGCCACATCCAGCCCGTGCCTTCGCGGCAAGGGGTGCACTGGCCGCAGGACTCGTGCTTGTAGAAGTACGAGATGCGGCTGATGGCGCGGACGATGTCGGTGGACTTGTCCATGACGATGACGGCCGCGGTGCCGAGGCCCGAGCCGACCGCCTTCAGACCGTCGAAGTCCATCGGCGCGTCCCAGATGTCGGCAGCCGGAACCAGCGGAACCGACGAACCGCCGGGGATCACCGCCAGCAGGTTGTCCTTGCCGCCGCGAATGCCGCCGCAGTGACGTTCGATCAGCTCGCTGAACGGGATCGACATCTCTTCCTCGACCACGCAGGGACGGTTCACGTGCCCGCTGATCTGGAAGAGCTTGGTGCCCTTGTTGTTCTCACGGCCGAAGCTGGAGAACCACGCCGCACCGCGACGCAGGATGGTCGGGGCGACGGCGATGGATTCGACGTTGTTGACCGTGGTCGGGCAGCCATAGAGACCTGCACCTGCCGGGAACGGCGGCTTCAGGCGAGGCTGGCCCTTCTTGCCTTCGAGGCTCTCGATCATCGCGGTTTCTTCGCCGCAGATGTAGGCGCCGGCGCCGCGATGGACGAAGACGTCGAAATCGTAGCCCGAACCGCAGGCGTTTTTACCCAGCAGACCGGCCGCGTAAGCCTCTTCACGCGCCGCGAACAGGGTCTCTGCTTCGCGGATATATTCGCCGCGAATGTAGATGTAGGCCGCGCGCGCACCCATGGCGAAGCCCGCGACGAGCGCGCCTTCGAACAGCAGGTGCGGATCGTGCCGCATGATCTCGCGATCCTTGCACGAACCCGGTTCGGATTCGTCTGCGTTGATCACGAGGAAGCTGGGCTTCGGGTTGCCGGCCTGGTCGAGCGGCGGCTGCTTGGGCATGAAGGACCACTTCATGCCAGTCGGGAAGCCAGCACCGCCGCGACCGCGCAGGCCCGAAGCCTTCATCTCGTCGATGATAGCATCACGGCCGCGTTCGATCAGCGCCTTGGTGTTGTCCCAGGCGCCGCGCGCCTGCGCTTCCTTCAGGTTCCACGGCTGATAGCCGTAGAGGTTGGTGAAGATGCGGTCCTTGTCGGCGAGAGCCATTACCACTCACTCCGATAGTCATGATTGGACGTAGTCATCGCGGCCAGATTGGTCGGCTCGCCCACCGGTTCCACCGTGTGACGGGCGGGATCCTGGGTGCCGGCCTTTGGCGTTTCACCACGCACCAGAGCATCGAGAACCGCGTTCAGGCGGTCCGACGTCAGGTCTTCGTAGTTGTCGTCGTTGATCTGGACCATCGGTGCCGAGGCGCAGTTGCCCATGCACTCGACCTCGGTGAACGACCACATGCCGTCCTCCGAAATGTGGCCCTTCTTCATCCCGCGCGACTTGCAGGTGGCCAGCAGATCGTCCGACCCGCGCAGCATGCAAGGCGTGGTGCCGCAGACCTGGACGTGGAAACGGCCGATCGGCGCGATGTTGTACATGGTGTAGAACGACGCGACCTCGACCACGCGGATGACCGGCATGTCGAGATAGGCGGCGATATATTCCATCACCGGGATCGGCAACCAGCCCTGCGTGTTCAGCTCGGCGCCGACCTGGCGCTGGGCGAGGTCGAGCAACGGCATCACCGCCGAGCGCTGGCGCCCTTCGGGATAGCGGGACACGACATCCTTCGCCTTTTCGGCGTTCTCGGCGGTCCAGGTGAAATTGCCCCAACGGGCCCGAAGTTCGGGCGAGTCGGGTTCGATATAGCGGTCAGCCATGCTTACCCCTGCGCTTCAGCCACTGGTCCTGGCCGAAAAGAAACAATTCGAAACCGCCGATCGCGGTCACCAGCATCGGCAGCAGCGCCGTAGGCTGGAGGTCGAGATAGACGGCGGCAAAGTACCACAGCGCCAGCGAAACGCCGGTCACCGCGGCCCAGATGCGGGTCAATTCGAGCGTGTTGAACTTCATCGAACGAGCTCCCTCACCGGATGAATTCTACGCGCGAGCACTTGTCGCCCTCGAAGCTGTAGACAGCGAGGACATCGAAAGGCTCGACGAGATCGGAACCGTCCGTGGCCGGCCCGCGCGTGACGTGCTCGCGAAGGACGACGTAGTTGTCGGTCTCTTCGCGCGAAACGATCTCGGCCCGGTTTTCCGGCCACTTGGCGAAAGCCGTCTTGAGACCCGAGCGCGTACCTTCCCTGCCCTCACGAACGACTGCGCCGCGATAGTTCGCTTCGCAGGCTTCGTCGGTCATGTAGGTCACGTAGAGATCGGCGTCCTGCGCATTGTAGGCGGCGATCATGGCCTCTGCGATGGCGAGACGGCTCAACGGTCGCACTCCCCGAACACGACGTCGATGGCGCCGAGAATGGCGGTCGCGTCAGGCAGCATGTGACCCTTCGACATGAAGTCCATCGCCTGGAGGTGCGAGAAGGCGGTGGGGCGGATCTTGCAGCGGTACGGCTTGTTGGAGCCGTCCGACACGAGATAGACGCCGAATTCACCCTTCGGGCTTTCCGTGGCGACATAGACTTCACCGGCAGGCACATGGAAGCCTTCGGTGTAGAGCTTGAAGTGATGGATCAGCGATTCCATCGACTGCTTCATCTCGCCGCGCTTGGGCGGAACGACCTTGCGGTCATCGGAAGCGATCGGGCCTTCCGGCATCTCTGCCAGGCACTGCTTCATGATGCGAGCCGACTGGCGCACTTCCTCGACGCGGACCATGAAGCGGTCGTAGCAGTCCGAGTTGGTGCCGACAGGGATCTCGAAGTCCATGCGGTCATAGACATCGTAAGGCTGCGCCTTGCGGATATCCCAGGGAATGCCCGCGCCGCGGATCATCGGGCCGGAGAAGCCCCAGGCCAGCGCGTCTTCCTTGCTCACCAGCGCGATGTCGACATTGCGTTGCTTGAAGATGCGGTTGTCGACCACGAGGCTCATCGCGTCCTCGAACAGCGTCGGCAGGCGCGTGTCGAGCCAGTCGGCGATGTCGGTCAGCAGCTTGAGCGGCACGTCCTGGTGGACGCCGCCGGGGCGGAACCAGGCCGAGTGCATGCGGGCGCCCGATGCGCGTTCGAAGAAGTTGAGGCAGTCCTCGCGAATTTCGAACAGCCACAGGTTCGGGGTCATCGCACCCACGTCCATGACGTGCGAGCCGATGTTGAGCATGTGGTTGCAGATGCGGGTCAGCTCGGCGAACAGCACGCGCAGATACTGCGCGCGGATCGGCACTTCGAGGTTGAGCATCTTCTCGATCGCCAGGACATAGGAATGTTCCATGGCCAGCGGCGAGCAATAGTCCAGGCGGTCGAAATACGGCAGCGCCTGGAGGTAGGTCTTGTGCTCGATCAGCTTCTCGGTGCCGCGGTGCAGCAGGCCGACGTGCGGATCGATGCGCTCGATGATCTCGCCATCGAGTTCCATGACCATGCGCAGAACGCCGTGGGCCGCAGGGTGCTGCGGACCGAAGTTGATCGTGTAGTTGGTGATGACTTCATCGCCGGTGGTCGGCGACTGCTCGAGCTGGATGCTCACTTGTCGTCTCCCTTTTCGGACTTGTCGCCGGACGGCTGAGCGGCCTTGTCGTTCGCCTTGTCACCGGCGCCGGTATCGGCCTTCTTCTCGGTCGTCTTCGGTTCGGCCACGGGCGGCGGAGCCGGCTGCTGGGCAACCTTCTCGTCGCCGGGAAGCACGTATTCCGCGCCTTCCCAGGGGCTCATGAAGTCGAACTGGCGCAAGTCCTGGGCCAGCTTGACGGGCTCATAGACGACGCGCTTGTCCTCTTCGGAATAGCGCAGTTCGACATAGCCGGTCAGCGGGAAGTCCTTGCGGAACGGGTGGCCTTCGAAACCGTAGTCGGTCAGGATGCGGCGCAGGTCCGGGTTGCCGGCGAAGATCACACCGTACATGTCGAACACTTCGCGCTCGAGCCAGCCCGCGTTGGGCCACAGCGTGGTCACGGTCGGCACTGGCGTGTTCTCGGCAGCCGAAACCTTCACCATGATGCGATGGTTCTTCGTCACCGAAAGCAGCATGTAGACGACTTCGAAACGCTCGGCCCGCGACGGATAGTCGACGCCGGCCATTTCCATCAGCTGCTGGTATTCGTGATGGTCACGCAGCAGGCGAAGAACGTTCTCGATCTGGTCGCGTGCAACGGTGAGCACGACTTCGCCGTGCTCTTCCTTGGCAGCAACGACCACGTCACCGAGCGCGGCCGAAAGAGCCTCGATCACGCCGTCGTTCGAGGCGAACTTGGGGGCGGAATGCAGAACGGTCATCGTGCCCTTACCTCTCGAGCGTGCCGGCGCGGCGGATCTTGCGCTGCAACTGCATCACGCCGTAGAGCAGCGCCTCCGCGGTCGGAGGGCAGCCCGGCACGTAGATGTCGACCGGAACGATGCGGTCGCAGCCGCGCACGACGCTGTAGCTATAGTGATAGTAGCCGCCGCCGTTGGCGCACGAGCCCATCGAGATGACGTACTTCGGGTCCGACATCTGGTCGTAGACCTTGCGGAGTGCCGGGGCCATCTTGTTGCACAGCGTGCCGGCCACGATCATCACGTCCGACTGGCGCGGGGAAGCGCGCGGCGCGGCGCCGAAGCGCTCCATGTCGTAGCGGGGCATGTTGACGTGGATCATCTCGACCGCGCAGCAGGCGAGGCCGAAGGTCATCCACCACAGCGAGCCGGTACGGGCCCACTGGAAGAGTTCCTCGGTCGAAGTGACGAGGAAGCCCTTGTCGGACACTTCCTGGTTGAGGTCCTTAAAAAAGGACTGATCGGGCGGCGTGATCGCGCCACCCTGGCTAGCGGCCGGAGCGAGAGGCTGACCGGCGGAATTGACGAGCGTGCTCATTCCCAGTCCAGAGCTCCCTTCTTCCATGCGTAGGCGAGGCCGATGGCCAGTTCGCCGAGGAACACCATCATCGTCAGCCATCCAGCCCAACCGGTCATCTTCAGCGAGACGGCCCAGGGGAACAGGAAAGCGGCTTCAAGGTCGAAGACGATGAAAAGGATCGCCACGAGATAGAAGCGGACGTCGAACTGGCTGCGCGGATCTTCGAAAGCGGGGAAGCCGCATTCGTACTCGCTGTTCTTGTCGGCGCTCGGGTTGTGGGTGCCGGTCAGACGGGCGACACCCATCGGCAGCAGCACGATCACCGACGAAAGCGCGAGTGCAATCGCGAGAAAGATCAGGATCGGCAGGTATTGTGACAGATCAGTCAATGGTTCTGGCCTCATACCGGATACGGCAGCCGGACTCATGCCAAAAGCAGTGCCCGGTCGTTGCGGGCGCTCTTAGGCCAGCCCCTCCCCCTCTGCAAGGTGTCCGAAGGGAATAAATGGCTGAACTCTGCGGTGTTGCAAGTCGTTCGCAACAAGCACTGGAGGCGACATGCTTCGTTACCGTGCCGCATCACGGCGAAACCCGCAGAAGCCGCGAGATTGGCCAATTTCAATGGCAAAGCCCCCCTTGGAGGCACCCATGCAAGTTTCTGCATCGGACTTGCGAAAATCGGCGCAATGGATGACCCCGAACCGCCACAGGGATGAAGCATGATCGTGCTTGTTCGGGCGGACTCGCCAATTGCAATTGGTGCAGTGCAACACTACGTCGTCTTCAAGGATACCTGATTTTCAACGCGTGAAAGGCATCATAATAATGGCCCAGATCTCGGCTTCGGACCCGATTGTCATTCTTTCCTACGCCCGCACCCCGATGGGTGGACTCCAGGGCGCTCTCGCCGAAGTTTCGGCGACCGATCTCGGCGCAACCGCCGTCAAGGCTGCGGTGGAACGCGCAGGCGTTGCGGGTGAGGACATCGAACGCATCTACATGGGCTGCGTGCTGCCGGCCGGTCTCGGCCAGGCCCCTGCCCGCCAGGCCGCATTGAAGGCCGGCCTGCCGAAGTCGGTCCAGGCCACCACCGTGAACAAGGTCTGCGGCTCGGGCATGCAGACGGTCATCATGGGCGCGGAAGCGCTTGCCTCCGGTTCGCTCGACCTGCTGATTGCCGGCGGCATGGAATCGATGACCAATGCGCCGTATCTCTCGAAGAAGCACCGTTCGGGTGCCCGCGCCGGCCACGACACGCTTTACGACCACATGTTCCTCGACGGCCTGGAAGATGCCTACGAAGGCGGATCGATGGGCTCGTTCGCCCAGGTGACGGCCGACGAATACCAGCTCACGCGTGAGAACCAGGACGATTACTCCATCGAATCGCTGCGCCGCGCGCAGGAGGCGATCAACAACGGATCGTTCAAGGACGAAGTCGTTCCGGTCACCGTGAAGACCCGCAAGGGCGACATCGTGATCGACAGCGACGAGCAGCCGCCCAAGGGCAATCCCGACAAGATCCGCACCTTGCGCGCTGCCTTCGCCAAGGACGGTACGATCACCGCCGCCAGCTCCAGCTCCATCTCGGACGGTGCGGCCGCGGTCGTCATGACCCGCGCCAGCGTTGCCGCGGAAAAGGGCCTGACGCCCGTCGCCACCGTCGTCGGCGTCGCTGCTCATGCGCAGGAGCCTGCGAAGTTCACCACGGCACCGGTGGGCGCCATCACCAAGCTGATGGAAAAGGTGGGCTGGCAGCTCTCGGACGTCGATCTGTTCGAAGTCAACGAGGCCTTCGCCTGCGTGGCCATGTTCGCGATGCACGACCTGGGCATCCCGCATGACAAGGTCAACATCCACGGCGGCGCCACCGCACTCGGCCACCCGATCGGCGCGTCGGGAACCCGCATCATCGTCACGCTCATCAACGCCCTCAAGGACAAGGGCCTGAAGAAGGGCGTTGCGTCGCTCTGCATCGGCGGCGGCGAGGCGACGGCCGTGGCGATCGAACTGGCCTGACCGTTCTTACAGCATAAAAGAAACCCCCGTCCTTGCGGCGGGGGTTTTCTTTTATTCCCAGCCGTTTACCGGCCTCAGTTCAGGGCGCGCCCGCGCCCCAGAGCATCTCCTGCTCCACGAAACCCTTGTGCCCCTGAACATCGAAGGGGCACCATCCCTCCTTGCAGTCACCCAGCACGCCGACCACGCCCGATTCCATGCGCCAGAGCATGGGCGAAGCGGAACTGGGCGCCGCATGCATTTCGACCAGAGCCTTGCGCCCAGGACCTTTCACCAGCGCAGAGCGCTGGCGGGAGAGCAGGAGATCGCGCATCCAGCCTTTGGCGCCGTCAGGGTCTTCCACGAGTCTCCACGGCCCTTCCCGTCGCAGCACTTTCACGGGCAAGTGGAGACGGCGATAGACCCAATCGATCTTGTAGGATTCACCCGGCCCCACGCGCAAATTCGCGAGATCGGTATCCACCGATGCCCAATAGGGCACTTTGTCGTCATCTGCCGCATGGGCAGCGCCGGCCAGGGTGCAGAGAGCGACTGCACAAGCGGCCAAAGCCGACTGTCGAACTTTTCGAGGAAACATGGTCATTTCATACCCTCTAGCCGCACAGGTCTTCAAGGTTTCTTACCCCAGCCCTGTGGACGGCCGGAAAGTGCGGAAGGCTTAAACTGTCGGATCGAAAACAGGTTGCCCGAGTTTGGATCACAAATGTGATCGGGCGCTTTCAGCGGCACATGACGATGGCTTTTTATTTCGTTATTTCAATGATTAGCCGAGCCAATCTCAGCGGATTTGCAAGATACCGCGGACATCCAATGCGCAATGAAACCAAGGCTTTCGGGACATTGCCCTGCCGGTGATACCTCCGATCTTTCGCGAACGATCGAGACCCATCCGAACAAGCCCGAGTCGGCTTTGCGGGAAATCCCTCAGGTACAACCCCTTGTGTGCAGCCAATTTGCTGCTTTAGACCGATTTCCGGCGCGCGACGATCCAGGCACGCCGATGGGGACAATCGATGACGAAGCGCGGGCTCTTGCCCTTTCTCGCTCTGCCGGCAGCCATGCCGGTGGCCGCCATGGCGCAGGATGGCCGTACCGACTTCGCCGACAGCGGCGATACGGCCTGGATGATCGCAGCAGCCTGTCTGGTGCTTTTCGCCGGGCTCGGCCTTGCCCTCCACAATTCCGGCAGCGTGCGGGCGCGCAATGGGCTTTCGGTGCTCATCCAGACCGCCGCGGTCTCGGCGGTGGTGACGCTGCTCTGGGGCCTGGTGGGATATACGCTTGCATTCGGCGACATTACCGGCGGATGGATCGGTGGCGGCAATGCCTGGATGCTGATCGAGCTTGGCAACTTGCGGGGCGGAACCCGAACTGCCGAAAGCGCCTTCGCCCTGTTCCAGATCGCCGTGGCCGCGCTGGGGCCGGCCCTCATGATCGGAGCTTGGGCCGAACGTGCCCGCTTCGGCTGGGTAGTCACTTTCAGCGCGCTCTGGACCCTGGTTGTCCAAGCCCCGATTGCCCACTGGATCTGGGGCGGTGGCTGGCTCTCGCGAAATCTGGGTGTGCTGGACTGGGCCGGCGGTCTCGTGACCTTTACCAGCGCGGGTGTCTCTGCACTCGTCGTCGCCCTCCTCATGGGGCGCAGGCTGGGTTTTCCGGGTCAGTCGGGCAGACCACAAAACCCGGCGCTCGCGCTCTCCGGCAGCGCGATCGTCTGGATCGGCGCTCTGGGTCTATGCGGAGGCTGGGCTGTTGCCGCCAATGACGATGCGGCGGCGGCGATGATCGCGGCCCACCTCGCCATCGCGGCCGCGGCCCTGACCTGGGCCGGCCTCGAGCGACTGTCCATCGGTCGGGTCACGGCCATTGGCCTGGGTAAAGGCGTCATAGCCGGCATGGCCGTCAGTGCACCCGCGGCAGGCTACATCTCACCTGGCGCCGCCATGCTTTTCGGCGTCCTCGGGGCGCTGACGGGGTTTCCGACGCGCCGCCTGATCCGCGAGGCCCTCAACGTCGACGACACTCTGGATGTTTTCGCAGTGTCCGGAGCCTGCGGTATTCTGGGCTCCCTGCTGCTCGGCTTGTTTCTTTCCCCGAGCCTCGGAGGCATCGGATATTTCGGCGACATGTCCATGAAAACGCAGCTTATTGCACAATTATATGCACTCGCCATCGTGATTTTCTGGTCGGGAATGGCGACAGCGATCGTTGCCCTCATGGCCTCCCTCCTCTTCCCGATGCGCGTGTCCGAAGACGCCGAACTGGCCGGCCTCGACCTTGCCAGCCACGGTCACGGCGGAGAGCCGTTGCCCTGATGAAGGACCATCCCCTTCACGCCATCGGGCGAACGCTTCGGCTGAGCCTTACGCCGTCGGGACGCTCGCGGCGAAGCGAGGTATGGATCTACCTGATGTCCGCCGCGCTCATCGCGGCGCTCCTTTCCGGCCTCGTGTCCTGGGTCATGGAAGGCCCCCTCACCTCGTGGATCGGCCTCGCACTGGTCCTTGTCTGCGTCCTGCCGGCGCCGGCGCTTGCGGTACGGCGCTTCCACGATATCGGCCTCAGCGGTTGGTGGACACTGGCTCTCATGATCGGCGCGCTGCGCCTGCTGCTGCTGGAGATCCTCCAGCGCAGCCTCGGATGGGACGCCAGGGCAATGGCCGAAAGCATCTTCCACTGGGTGGATTGGGCGATTCTGCCCGCTTTCGGCCTTGCTTACCTCGCGCTGCTGACTTGGCCGGGAACCCGCGGCGACAATCGTTTCGGGCCGCGAGTGACATAGCTCAACGGAAGCGTAATCAGCCGGGCCGTTTCGGCAAGGCAATCTCCGCCAGGCCCGCGCACATGAGCGTGCCCTTCTGATTGGTCATCTTGTGCTTGACCTGCACCAGATGGCGACCCTCGTCATCGATCATCGTATCGACCACTTCGGCGGTCTGAATGGTCACATCTCCCGAAAGTGCCGGGCCCCGGTAATTGGCTGTGGAGTGCACCACCATGCCCCATTCCCCGGCCCAGCCCGCCAGATAGTCGGTAACCCACGCCCCCATCGAGGCGCCATATCCGTATGCCCGCGGCATGCCGATCTTGCGCGCATATTTCGGGAAGAGATGCCCACGCGACGGGCCGAAATAGGCACCATCCGTCAGTTCGGGATTGATCCGCTCCATGTGGGGATCGTTTTCATGCCCGGCCATCTCCGGTGTGAAGCCCAAGGCCGCAAGATCGAGTTCGCGCCGGTCGAGCGTCCCCCAGGTGGTGAACAGGAAGGAACGCCATTCGGTCGTGAAGCTCGCGACCGTATGCGGACCGAAGACGCGTTCGGGCAGATGGTCGCCCACTTTCACATCATCCCACCAGCGCTCCTTGTGGCCAAGCTCGTGCAACATCTGAATCCATGCGAACTTGCGGGCTTCGAGCTTCTCCAGTTCGTCATCCGACCATTCCGGTTCCTCGAACTCCGCCGTGTTGACGGTGTCGCCGCCGGCATGGGCGAGGTAGCGGATGGCGGTCGAGCGCTGCTTGGCGATCAGTTCGCCGTTCTGATTGCGGTAGAAGTTGTCTCCGCGCTGGAAGCAGGTCGGCCCGAAACCGGTGCTCTTGACGACGTAATCAAAGGGAATGCGTTCATTGGTCACGACATCGCCGCCGAAGATGCGCGGGCCATAATGCCAGAACTCATCGCCGCCGAAGAGCAGGTGCGAATTCGGTATGCAGCCGACACAGGAAGGTGCCGTGCCGTGGCCGTCGTCCATGACGATAGGAAAGCTTTGCGGCGCGACCAACTTTCCGTAGCGGCTTTCGGCGGCATAGGCCGGGTCGAAGTGAACGAGATTGGGATAATGCATGGCCTGGGCCCAGCGGCGGATGTCGTTGTTTCCCAAGGGCTCGCGGATGGGCGACGAATCGATCACTTTGCCGAGATACTGGTCGATGTCCGAGCAATCGAATTCTGCCACGACCTGATCCGATCCCTGGCCTGACGCTTGGTTAGACATAAGCGGTTCCCTCTCCTGGTGGCCGCCTCCGCAGCCTTCCTGATCGACACTGCTGTCTATTACGTTCAAAAGCCACCGTCCGCGATCTCATATCCTCCCGGCGTTGCAGCGCTTGAACGGCATGACACGCCTCTCGACAGAGCATCGGCGCGGCACTATGCCGGTTTAATCGATCGCTTAAACGGACTGAACATGACCTTGCCCGCGTCCTTCGACAGCTTGCGCCTTCCCGTGATTGCCGCTCCCATGTTCATCGTTTCGACGCCCGAACTGGTCGTGGCGCAAGTTCGTTCGGGCATCGTCGGCAGCTTTCCGGCGCTCAATGCCCGTCCCGCCAGCCAGCTCGACGATTGGCTTTATCAAATCAGTGAAGAAACAGAGGGTTATGACGCACCCTTTGCGGTCAACCTCATCGTCCACAAGAGCAACAACCGGCTCGAAGAGGACCTCAAAGTGCTGGAACGGCACAAGGTGCCGTTGGTCATCACCTCGCTTGGCGCCATTCCCGAGGTCAATGCGGCTGTCCATGGCTGGGGCGGCATGGTCATGCATGACGTCATCGATAACCGTTTCGCCCGCAAGGCCGTGGAAAAGGGTGCGGACGGGCTGATCGCGGTAGCGACCGGCGCAGGAGGGCATGCCGGCCCGCAGTCTCCTTTTGCCCTGATGCAGGAAATCCGCGCCTGGTTCGATGGCCCCCTGGCGCTGTCCGGTGCGATCGCTTGCGGCCGCTCCATTCTCGCGGCGCAGGCGATGGGCGCCGACTTCGCCTATATCGGCACGCCCTTCATCGCGACCCGCGAAGCCAACGCCGCTGAGGCGTACAAGCAGGCCATCGTCGACGGCAACGCGGGCGATATCGTCTATTCCAGCCTCTTCACCGGAGTCCACGGCAACTACCTTCGCGCATCCATCAAGGCTGCCGGGCTCGATCCGGACAACTTGCCGGAAGGCGACAAGAGCCAGATGGACTTCGGCTCCGGAGGAAACACGGCAGCGAAGGCCTGGAAGGATATCTGGGGGTCCGGCCAGGGCATCGGTGCCATCTCCAATGTCGAATCGGTAGCGGAACGGGTCGCCGAGTTCGAATCGCAGTACCGGGCTGCCGGCGAGGAATTGCGCAGCCGCTCCGGCATGGGCTGAACGATCAAAGGAATCGCAGCGGGCTGAAGTGCCTGTTCGGTTCCCGACCAAAGCGCTTCCACCAAGCTATCCAGCTCAAGGAAATCGGATTCCGCCCTGAGCGGATCGTTGCGATTGAGCAGCGGCCTAAGCGTCGATTGCCCAAGCAACAGTCGCCGCAAGGCGCGTTGCAGCAGTTCGATCCGCCAGCGCGCCACTTCCGTCGCGCGATCCGACTCCCGCGTCCGATCGCGCGACCATCGAGCCTCGATCTGGCCCAGACGCTCGCAGACAAGCTGTGTGTAACGGCGATGAGGTCCCCGATGAAGGGGCAGCCCCAGTCGAATTCCAGCCAGTTCAGAACAGGGAAGCAAAAGTCCGTTACGGCGGAAGTCCTCGAAGTAGGTCCGCACCCCGCCGAGCGCCATGAAAAAGGGCTGAAAGTCCGGTCTGCGGGCTAGTTGCAGCGGGAGGAGGTGATGCCGTTGCAGCCCTTCGTCATGATCGGGCAGGCCCCGCCGGTTGACGGAGCGAAACGAAAGATGCCGCCTCAGGGGTGCGGCTGAAAATCAAGCTTGCCGCCAGACCCAAAGCTGCCGTCCCGCCCGGGAAGGCTCCAGAAGCAACCGCCCTTTCGGCGTATCGATCTCGCGCGGTTCGGTGATCGAGCCCTGGCGAACGAGGTAATCCACGATCCGGATCGCCAGCTTCAGCGTTTCCGAGGGCGGCTCGCCCGCAGCCCCCTCCAATTGCATCTCGCAGCCCGAAAAGCGCGACAACCCACGCGTTGCGATGCTGCCGTCCTCCCCTCGCAGCAGCGCCGTCAGCCCGAGGGCGGGAAACGTACCGCCCGCAAGCCAATTCACCACGATCTGCGCGAAATAACGTGGCTCCATCACGGTTTGCGCCGATTGCCAGCCCACCGCAGCGACCGGCAGCTTCAGAGCGAGACTGGCAGCCAGTCCGGCCTGGGTCCGGATAACGGGCGGCAAGCCCGCACCGCCGGCGATATGTCGCCCGGGGAGAAGATGAATCGCCTCCAGTTCCGTCATAAGCGGCGCGCGGTCGAAGCCATGGATCTGCACCGTGTCGCCGCCGGCCGCAGCGTCTGCGGGTTCAAGGCCGGTCAGCTCGAAAGTCAGCCCGCTGGCGAGCAGTTCCAGCCACCCCTCGTCATCGGCAGGCCGATGGGTGACCCTGGCCATGATTTCCCCGTTCGAGGCATCCAGCAGAGCCGCGATCGCGGCTGCGGTCGGACGCTCCCCGGGTCGGAAAAAGAGCGAGACACCGTTGCCCGGCGCGGCGGGCGCCAACTCCATGTCCCCGGGTGCCGGATCGGCCGCATGCGGATCGTGGTTCACACCATCATCCGGCGCGGTCAGACAAGTCGTGTTCTGTTCCAAGATGCTCAGCTCGTTCGTTTTCAACGTGAACGATAAGGACGCAGTTCAGAGCGAACGTCGAGTCTGTTTACTAACTGATGCAACCAAAACGGTTTCATCTTCAGAAGATACCGAGGTCCAATCCTTCCGCAAATGCGGATCCAAGGTTTCGACAGGCATCGAGGTCCACCTCCGAAACGGTCTTTTCCGCGCGGATCTCCTCCATCGTCTGGGCACCGAGATTGACGATCAGCGACTCCGCCACGCGCTTGAGCCTCCAACCGGTCAGGATCCTGTCCATTTGCGAGAGCGCGCCGGCCCCGTCCGATCCGGCCGATATTGCCGTGGCGTAAGGGCGGCCTTCGACCCTGCCGAGCATGGGATAATAGCAGCGGTCGAACATTTCCTTCATCTGCCCCGTCATGCTTCCCAGGTTTTCCGGACAGACGAAAACGTAGCCCTTGGCGCCCAGCAGAATGGCCGGCATGGCCTCAGCCGCGGTGAGCAGCACGCCCTGTTCGCCCGCGCCCTGCGCGACGGCGGCCGCCATCGCACGCGACGCACCGGTGCGGCTGTGCCAGATTATCGCCAGCATCGATCCCTCTCCTCTTCCAATCGCCTCGCTGCCCTTTTCCCCGCTCGCCGCATAGTCTAGTCGGATCGCCATGGCTTCGCGACCTGTTACTTCCGTACTCGGCATCGATCGTTCGCTCACCGGCAAGGCCTGGCGCTGGCGAGGCGGCAACATGGACTTGTCCGAAGGCACTTCCGGCTATTCCGGCGGCGGGCTGGAGGACGACATCGTCACCCAGATCCTGCTGTCGCGCGGCGTCCCGCGCGAGGATCTCGATCGACATCGGTCGCCTTCGCTGCGCTCTTTCCTGCCCGATCCCTCCGAATTCCGTGACATGGATGCCGCTGCCGAACGGCTGGCGCAGGCGGTGATGACGGGCGAGACCATGACCGTCTACGGCGACTACGACGTGGACGGCGCCACCAGCGCGGCGCTGCTGATTCTCCTGCTGCGCGGGCTGGGTCACGACGCCCGCTACTACATTCCCGATCGCCTGCTCGAAGGCTATGGCCCCAGCGGCGAGGCGCTCGTCCGCATTGCCGGTGAAGGTTCCAGCCTGATCGTCACGGTCGATTGCGGCGCCATGGCTCATGAGGCGCTGGAAATGGCGCATCAGGCCGGCGTCGACGTGATCGTGGTCGATCACCACAAGTGTGCGCCCGAGCTTCCCCGGGCAACCGCGCTGGTCAATCCCAACCGCCTCGACGAGAGCGAACTCGCGGCGGGACACGGGCATCTCGCCGCCGTTGGAGTCGCCTTCCTGCTTGCCGTGGCCACGGTTCGCACCTTGCGCCGCCGCGGCTTCTTCGAGAAGCGCAGCGAGCCGGATCTCTTCGCCCTGCTCGACCTGGTGGCGCTCGGTACGGTGGCCGACGTGGCAGCCCTCCACGGGCTCAACCGCGCCCTTGTGGCCCAGGGCCTCAAGGTCATGGCCCGGCGCGACAACATCGGCATGGCCGCTCTGATCGACGCAAGCCGCCTGAGCCGGGCGCCGACGTGCTCCGACCTGGGTTTTGCACTGGGCCCGCGCATCAATGCCGGCGGCCGCGTCGGCGAATCCACGCTGGGCGTACGCCTGCTGACGACGACCGATCCCGACGAGGCGCAGGACATCGCCGCCCAGCTCTCGCGCCTCAACGACGAGCGACGCGGCATCGAGCAAGTGGTTCAGGAAGCCGCAGAGGCACAGATCGAGCGCCAGCATAACCGCGCCGTCATGGTTCTCTCCGGCGCCGGATGGCACCCGGGCGTCATCGGCATCGTCGCCGGGCGCATCAAGGAGAAGACGGGCAAGCCCACGCTCGTCATCGCCATGGATGCCGACGAGGCGGGAAATGGCAAAGGCTCCGGCCGCTCCATTCCCGGCGTCGACCTGGGCGCAGCCATCATCGCGGCCCGCCAGGCCGGTCTTCTGGTGGCGGGCGGAGGCCATGCCATGGCCGCGGGCCTCACCGTCGCTCCCGACAAGCTCGAGGCGCTCTCCGAGTGGCTCGACGCTCTGCTGGCGGCCGATGTGTCACGAGCGAGCGCCAACCAGTCGATGTTGCTGGATCTGGCGCTGGCGCCGCGTGGATTGACGCCTGAACTCGTGGAGAAACTGGAAAGCGCCGGCCCCTTCGGCATGGGCTGGCCGGGGCCGAGAGTGGCCGTAGGGCCCGTGCACGTCATCAAGGCCGACACGGTCGGTGCCGACCACGTTCGCCTGATCGTCGGTGGGCAGGACGGCGGCCGGTTCAAGGCCATGGCCTTCCGCTCGGCGGAAACCGAGATGGGGCAGGCCCTCCTCCACGCGTCACAAGGGCGCCGCCTCTGGCTGGCGGGACGCGCCAAGATCGACGACTGGGGCAGCCGTCCGCAGGCCGAACTGCACATCGACGACGCGGCCTTCGCCGGCTGAATTGTGCAGCGCCCTTCCCCCGCAAAGCCGCCGCTTCGCCGGCTTGTCATAGAGAGTTCAAATTATTCGCGATGAGGGGGTTGACCCCCCTCCGGACCCCCGCTAGAGGGCCGGTCCTGCCTCCGGCGCAACACCGATTGGCCCCTTCGTCTAGCGGTTAGGACGCGGCCCTTTCACGGCTGAAACACGGGTTCGATTCCCGTAGGGGTCACCATCTCGTTGGTGCGTCAAGGTGGATAAAATGGCTTCACGGCCCCTTCGTCTAGCGGTTAGGACGCGGCCCTTTCACGGCTGAAACACGGGTTCGATTCCCGTAGGGGTCACCATTTACATCCGCCTTCCAGCGGCACATGCTGGCCATATGGCCCCTTCGTCTAGCGGTTAGGACGCGGCCCTCTCACGGCTGAAACACGGGTTCGATTCCCGTAGGGGTCACCAGCAGATTTCGGGCCAGCGCCCACTTCCCCCTTCTTCTCCGACATTGCCGATATATCAGCGACATGCGCGCCAACCAGCGGTCCTGTTGGCCTGATCGAGATGAAGATGATCCGCGTGGGCGGCGTTGTAGTCCGGCGAAAGCACCGTCGAAAACGCATTGCAGGCCGAATCGCGCACGGCGTGGAGAAAGGCCGCGGCTTCGACCGAACCCTTCCAGTCCTTGCGCACACTCAGCCGCCTGCCATCCGCCAGCACGAACCCCGAAATGTCGATGGCATTGCCGGTGGCATGTTCGCTCCAGTTACCCTTGGTGCCGTTGCCTATGCGGCGGCAGTTATACGTGCCGAGTTGCTCGATCCTGACCACCCTGCTGCCAAAAATCGCCTCCGCCTGCGGCTGGACGCCGTGTCGCAGCCACCAGGCCAGACCGGCATCGACGGCACAAGTGGCCTCTGGGCGGGACGGAGAGAGCCGGATCTCGGCCGCTGCGGGGGCGGCCAGCACCTTGCGATCGTCGCGCCGGCAACTGTCGCTGCCAGTGGGCGCCAAGGCCGTCTTGTCGATACCACTGCGATCGAGAAACGCACGGCACAAGCCCCGGTCCGCGCGCAGGGCTGAGAGTTTTCGCGGGGTGGCCCAACCCGGTTGTTCCTCCAGGCTCAGGGGCGTCCAGGGGTCGTAGCCGGGATGTTCGCGCAGCCACGCCCGCCCGGCGAGCACCAGGCAGGCCAACAGAAGTGCAGCGACGATGAAACGGTCGAATGGGAAGGACATTCCTCGCCCAACGCATGGGAGGGGCGCTTGCTCCGGCCGGGCCTCAGTCCATCAGTGCGAAGAGCGCCCAGGCCAGCGCCGTTGCACCGCAGAAGAGCGGCCAGGACCAGTAGAGTTCGTGGCCCTGGTAGAAGGTATGGGTGATCGCAAGCATGCCGCCGCGCGATCCCTGGGATCCGATGACGAGAGAAACGACCCAGGTGAGCAGGAACCCTGGAATCAACGCCTTGATGGCCGACATGGATGGTGTCCGGTTTTTGAATAAGCCTGTCGGGATTTTGGCAGCGACAGGTAAATTTCCTCCTACTGGGCGGCATGGAGGCGCTGTGGACAATTCCGGCAAAACCGGTGCATGGCCGGTGGATAATGGGCGGAAAACCTGTGTGATGCGCACAAAAAAGGGGAGCCGGTCTGGCTCCCCTTTTTCTTTTTCAGTTGCCGCGGCCTCCGCTCAGACCGGCGGCACCGGCTGGGGCGGCGCGTCGCTGTCGACCTCGTGGGTTTCGATCAGCCCGCGTCCGACATGGCTGCGCGAACGGCTATAGCCGTAATAGACCAGAAGTCCGAGCATGGCCCAACCGACGAACAGCGCGATGGTCTGCACCGAGAGGCTGAAGAACAGGTAGATGCAGCCGATGATGGCCAGCGGCGCCGTCACCATGATGGCCGGGGTCCGGAACGGGCGCTTGCGTGCGCCGTCGGTCTTGCGCAGCACCATGACCGCGATCGAAACCGCTGCGAAGGCGAAGAGCGTGCCGGAGTTCGACACGTCTGCCAGCAGGCCGACCGGGAAGAAGGCTGCAAACAGCGTCACGAACAGGCCGGTCAGCAGCGTGATGACGTGCGGCGTGTGGAAGCGCGGGTGCACCTTCGAGAAGAACTCGGGGAGCAGGCCGTCGCGGCTCATCACGAAGAAGATGCGGGTCTGGCCGAACATCATCATCAGGATGACCGAGGGCAACGCGATGATCGCGGCGGCGCCCACCAGCCAGCCCACGAAGGGATAGCCGACCTGGCGCAGGGTCCAGGCCAGCGCTTCCTTGGAGCAGACCACGGCATTTTCATGGATTGCCGCACAGGCTTGCGAAAGCTCGGGCGTTCCCGGCGACAGCGCCTGGCCATTGGCGCCGAACACCGGCTGCGCGCCGACGGTACCGATCACGCCCGACGCCACCAGCATGTAGAAGATGGTGCAGATCGCAAGGCTGCCGATCAGGCCGATCGGCATGTTGCGTTGCGGGTTGGTGGTTTCCTCCGCGGCCGTCGAGACGGCGTCGAAGCCGACATAGGCGAAGAAGATCGAGGCTGCGGCGCTGGAAATGCCGGTGAAGCCAAGCGGCGCGAAAGGCGTGAAGTGACCCGAGCGGATGATCGGGATCGTCAGGGCCACGAACAGGGTAAGCGCCAGGATCTTGATGCCCACGAGCACCGCATTGACCGTGGCGCTTTCCTTGGTGCCCTTGATGAGCAGCGCCGTCACCGCCGCCGCGATCAGCATCGCCGGCACGTTGATGATGCCGCCGTCGAACGGCCCCCGCACGAAATCGTACGGAATATGCATGCCGAAGCTGCTGTTGAGCCACCCGATGAAATAGCCCGACCAACCGACCGAAACGGCGCCGGCGGCAATGGCATATTCCAGAATGAGTGCCCAACCGACCATCCAGGCGACCAGCTCGCCCATCACGGCATAGCTATAGGTATAGGCGGAGCCGGATACCGGCACCATGGCTGCCATCTCGGCGTAACAAAGCGCGGCCACACCGCAGACGAAGCCCGCGATGACGAACGAGAACATCATGCCCGGGCCAGCCTTCTGCGCGGCTTCCGCCGTCAGAACGAAAATGCCCGTGCCGATGACGGCGCCGATGCCAAGCATCGTCAGCTGGAACGCGCCCAGCGTCCTGTGAAGTGATTTCTTTTCCGCTGTCGCCAGAATGGCGTCGAGCGGCTTTACGCGTCCGAACATTGCGGTCGACCCCCGAATTTCTATATGCGCCGACGCTAGCGGGCTGCGGCGGCATGGCAAGCCTTAACGCTATCGGCTCCCCAGCTTTACCGAGATTGTTCCGCTTTGGCCGCAGTCTGGCCATGACCATCGCCTTGTTCCGATGCGCCGCAACGAAAATGCGCTTTTGCGCATCATCCAACCCGCGCTAGAAGCGAATCCATGTCTACGACCTTCCAGCTCGACACCGCGACCAGTCGCGCCAACCCCACGCCCGCGCCCATGAAGCGCCTGACCGTACCTGCCATCCAGCGCCGCAAGGTGGAAGGCAAGACCGTGGAGCCGCTGGTGATGCTCACCGCCTATACGGCGCGCCAGGCCCAGCTTCTCGACGAACATTGCGACGTGCTGCTGGTGGGCGATTCCCTGGCCCAGGTGATCTACGGGCTTCCCTCCACCCTTCCCGTCACTCTCGACATGATGATCGCTCACGGCGCCGCCGTCGTGCGCGGCAGCTACCATTCGCTCGTCGTCGTCGACATGCCCTTCGGCTCCTATGAGGAAAGCCCGCAGCAGGCCTTCGCTTCCGCGGCAAGGATCATGGCCGAAACCGGCTGTGCGGCCGTCAAGCTGGAGGGCGGCGTCGCCATGGCCGAAACCATCGCGTTCCTCACGCAGCGTGGCATCCCGGTGATGGCGCATATCGGGCTGACTCCGCAGGCGGTCAACGCACTGGGCGGTTACGGCGCGCGTGGACGCAGCCAGGAAGAGCACGCCAAGATCATCACGGACGGCAAGGCCGTAGCGGACGCCGGCGCCTTCTCGGTCGTGGTGGAGGGCGTTCTCGAGCCGATCGCCATCTCGCTCACCCATAGCCTCGACATTCCGGTCATCGGCATCGGCGCTTCGGCCCAGTGCGACGGACAGGTCCTGGTGGCCGAAGACATGCTGGGCATGTTCGACCGCGTGCCCCGTTTCGTGAAGCGCTATGCCGACATGGCCGGGCTCGTTTCCGAGGCTGCCGCGAAATATGCCGAGGAAGTGCGCGCACGCAGCTTCCCCGGTCCGGAACAGACCTATCAACCGAAGTAAGCCGGCCCCCAGAACGGAACCGGCCTGACCCCGGCCGGCACTGACGCCGGCGATCAGTTCTGCAGGTCGTACTGCTTGAGCAGATCGTAGAGCGTCGGCCGGCTGATCCCCAGCATCTTGGCCGTGCTGGAAATATTGCCTTCGCTGCGCGCGAGTGCATGGCGGATGACCTTGCGGTCTGCCTGCTCGCGCGCGGTCTTGAGGTTGAGCGCGTTGATCACTTGCTCGTCGGGAGCGGCCAGGTCGAGATCGGCGGCGCCCACCAGCTTTTCGTCCGCCATGATGACGGCGCGCTTCACCCGATTCTCCAGCTCGCGTACGTTGCCCGGCCAGTGCCAGGCGTCGATCGCCGCCAGCGCATCGGCAGCGAAACCGCGCACGCTGGGGTTCATTTCCTTGGCGTATCGGTGGAGGAAAGCCTTGGCGAGCAGCGTGGCATCGCCGGGCCGCTCCGCTAGGCCGGGAATGCGCACCACGATCTCGGCCAGGCGGTAGAACAGGTCCTCTCGGAAGCGCCCTTCCCCGATCATGGCTTCGAGGTCCTGATGCGTGGCGCAGACGATGCGCGTGTCGACCGGGATCGATTCGCGCGAGCCGACCCGCTCGATCACGCGCTCCTGCAGGAAGCGCAGCAGCTTCACCTGCAACTGGAGCGGGATATCGCCCACTTCGTCCAGGAACAATGTCCCCCCCGCCGCCTGCTCGATCTTGCCCGGCGTGGTCTTGACCGCCCCGGTGAAAGCGCCTTTCTCGTGGCCGAACAATTCGCTTTCGAGCAGGTTCTCCGGGATCGCGGCGCAGTTGATGGCCACGAACTCGCGCTTGGCACGTCCGCTGGCCTCATGGAGCCCGCGCGCCAGCAGTTCCTTGCCGGTGCCGCTCGCGCCGAGCAGCATGACCGAGACATTGGTGTTCGCCACCCGCTCGATGGTCCGCCCCACGCGGACCATTTCGGGCGCTGCGGTGATCAGCCTCCCGAGCACTTTCTCGTCCTTCTCGACCCGCGAGGCGAGGCGGCGGTTTTCCTCCTCGAGCCGGTGAAGCTGAAGGGCGCGGCGCACGATCAGGCCAAGGGCGTCGATGTCGACCGGCTTCTGATAGAAGTCGTATGCGCCGCGCGCGATCGCCTGAAGCGCGGATTCGCGCGCGCCATGGCCGGATGCGACGATCACCTTGGTGTCGGGCTTCAGCGCCATGATCTCGTCGAGCACGGCAAAGCCTTCGGTCGTGCCGTCGGGATCTGGAGGCAGGCCGAGGTCCAGCGTCACCACGTCGGGCGTCTCGGCGCGCAGGAGCGCCAGCGCCGAGGGCCGGTCGCCGGCAACGACCACGTCGAAATCCTCATAGGCCCACTTGAGCTGCGCCTGAAGACCGGCATCGTCCTCGACGACGAGGAGCTTGGGTCGGGTCTCGGTCATTCTCAGGCTACCTTCTGGTCCTTGTCAGTGCGGTTGAGATACATGTCGGTGGCTGCGGCCAGCGGTATGCGAACAATGAAGCGCGATCCCAGCCCTTCCCGCGATTCCACGTCGAGCCGGCCCTTCATCGCCTTCACCAGCTCGCGCGCCTCGAAGGCGCCGATGCCGAAGCCGCCACTCTTGGTGGAAACGAAGGGCTTGAACAGCCGGTTGCGGACGAATTCGGCCGACATTCCGGTGCCGGAATCGGCCACTTCGAAGCGGGCGCTGAGGCCGTCCGCGCGGATGGACAGGATGACCGGGCTCTCGGGCCGGCTGGCGTCCAGTCCATTCTGCACCAGATGGACCAGAACCTGTTCGAGCGAATGGGCGTTGGCCGTGGCGACAAGGTCCTGGACTTCGCCCAGCACGACTTGCCGGTGGCCGTTGAAGCGGGCGACCACGCTGCGGGCGACATCCGCGGCGCCCACATCGTGCAGCCGGTCCACGCCGCCGGCCCCATAGCGCGAGAGGCGGGCCAGCAGGGCATTGAGCTTGTCCGAGGAATTGCGCAGCGTGACAAGCATGTCGGCGCGAAACTCGGGCTTGTCGGCATGAAGTTCGGCATTGCGCGCGAGCAGGCTGAACTGGCTGGCCAGGTTCTTGATGTCGTGCATGACGAAGGCGATGCGGCGGTGGAAATCCTCGAACCGGCTCGATTCCGCCAGGGCTTCCTGGCTGGCGTGCTCGGCCAGATAGCTGGCGAGCTGCTGGCCGATCACCCGCAGCAGATCGAAATCCTCCCAGTCGAACTTGCGCGCCATCGCCGGGCGCGCCAGCACGACCATGCCGACGAGCCTTTCGTAATGCACCAGCGGAACCAACGCCCAGGCACGGCGCTCGGCAAGCAGCCAGTCGGGGGGGGCTATCTCAAAACCTTCGGCGACGACGCCTGCGCGCACCTCGTCGAGATCGGCGATATAGCAGGTCTGCTCGAACGGTCCGAGGGCGGCGAGCGGGTAGGCCAGGGCCGGCACATCCACTTCGGGCCAGTTCCAGCGGGCAGCGAGCATGAGATCGCCCTGCTCGTCCGGGCACAGCAGCAGGCCGGCAGGGCTGTAGGTGATATCCGCCAGGGACTGCACCACGCGCTCGCTGAGCGGAAGGGTCTCGTCGTCGTTCTTGCCGATGGTCCGGGTGAAGCGCAGCCATTCCTCGCGGTAGTCGTAGCGATGCTGGAAGAAATGCTTGGCGAGAATGACTTTGAGCCAGCTGCGCACGCGCCGCGAAGGCAGCACCACGAGGGCTATCGCGCTGGCGAACGTGAGGAAAGCCATCTCGATCAGCCGCGCAAAATCGCCGCCCGCATAGGACAGCCACTGCGCGACCGACACCATGGCGACCAGATAGACGCCGATGACGAGCAGCGAGAAAGTCTGGAACGTGACCGCGCGCGAGGGTTTGAGCCGCAATTCGTCGCGGTTGCGCGATGCGGTCAGGGCAAAGCAGCCCGCCAGCACGATTGCCGCGATGCCGCGCAGCGCCGCGATCTCGCTCGGCCAGCTTCGCGCGAGATAGGCCACGGTGTAGAGGTTGAGGTCGAAGGACCAGAGGACCGCCAGCCCGATTGCGGGCCAGCGCAAGGCCGGTCGCACTTCACGCGGTGCGCCCGCGTAGAGGTTGTGTACCAGCACCAGCCCGCCCACGGTGACGAGCAGGCGCAGCATGACCTCGATCTCGAACCCCAGATTGGCGAGACCGCCCTTCACCGAGAGGTAAGTCAGGGCCAGCGTCATGCTGAGGTGCAACGTCTCGACGAAAGCCAGTGCGAAGATCACCGGCCGAATCGGCGCAAGGCTGGAATGACGCCCATCGCCCGCGAAAAGCCGGTAGATCGCCACCAGCCATGCGAGATTGCGGATGCTCTCCGCAAAGGAGGCAAACATGGGAACTTCGGCAGTGAGGCCCACGGCCGCCGCGATGCACCAGCCCGCCGTCACCAAAAGCGCTGCGACGACCGCGCCTCCGGCTCCCGCCAGGCGCCCGCGACGAGGCCAGAGCCAGAGCGCCAGGCTGGCGACGGCAATGGCGCCGGTCAGGTCGAATGCGATCCCTGCGGTCGTCCAAAAATCCAGGCTGCGGGCCGCGCTCATCGCGCGCCTTCGCTCCACAGGACCACGCGCAGCGTCTGGAGAATGATCAGCAGGTCCAGAAAGGGTGTGTAGTTCTTGGCGTAATAGAGATCGTATTCCAGCTTGTGCCGGGAATCCTCTATGGAAGCGCCGTAAGGATAGTTGATCTGCGCCCAGCCCGTGATGCCCGGCTTCACCATGTGCCGCTCCGCATAATAGCGCAGCGCATCCTCGAGTTCCGCGACGAACTGCGGGCGTTCGGGACGCGGGCCGACGAAACTCATCTCGCCCTTGAGTACGGTCCAGGCCTGGGGCAGCTCATCGATGCGGACCTTGCGAATGAAACGCCCGACGCGGGTAACGCGCGGGTCGTCCTTGGAAGCCCACTGGGCCCCGGCCACTTCGGCATCGGTTCGCATCGAACGCAGTTTGATGACGTCGAAATTCTCACCGAACAGACCCACCCGCTGCTGGCGGTAGAATGCCGGACCGCGGCTGTCGATCTTCACCAACAGCGCGAACAGCAGGATGATCGGCGCCGTCACGCATAGCGCCACGGCGCTGGCGACGATGTCGAACAGACGCTTGGCGACGCTGGAGATCATCCGTCCCGAAGAGAAGCCGTCGGAAAAGATCAGCCAGCTCGGATTGACGGTGTCCAGATCGACGCGCCCGGTTTCGCGTTCGAGGAAGCTGGAGAACTCGTTGACATGCACCCCCGTGGTCTTGATCCGCAGCAGGTCCTTCAGCGGCAGCGCGTTGCGGCGCTCCTCCAGCGCGAGGACAACTTCGGTAACGCCCAGATTGTCCACGAATCGGGTGAGATTGTGGATGGCGCCGCGCGAGATGGCTTCCTCCACCACCGGCGCGCCATCGCTCATGGCCACATAGCCGACGATGACGAAGCCGCTTTCAGGCCGCTCCGCCAGGTCGCGCAGACGCTGTGCGCGATCGCCCGCCCCCAGGACGAGCACGCGGCGGCGGAAGGCCGAAGTGCCGAGAAATCCGCCCAGAACGAGGCGATTGGCTGTCAGCAGCACGATGGCGAACGCCATCGAATAGGCGAGCGTGGAGCGCCAGAAGTTCTGCGCGGCGAACAGGAAATCGACGAAGGAAAGCGCGATCACGCCCAGCGAAATCGCCACGAGCAGTCGCGCGGCCGCGAAGCGCATGGAACGCAGGGCCTCCGCGCCGTAGACGCCCACGGCCACCATGGACAGCGAGATGACGACCGCGAAGCCGGCGTGAAGCCCGATCCGGTCGACGAGACTGCCCAGCGCCATCCCGATCTGCCCGGCGCGCAGCCGCCAGGAAAGCTCGTTCGCCCCCAGCAGCAGGAACATGTCTGCCAGCCACAGCAGGGCCACGGCATGCGGGATGTAGTGTTTGAACAGACGAATCATCGTCGTGGGGCGCCATTTTCCGAGCCGAATCCGGCAATGAGGCCAGACTTATCCGAAAGGGGTAAACTGTCGGTGAATCTGACAGCCGTGAAACCGGCGGAAGCCGCCCTCTTTCGAGAAAGCCCACGAATTCCGGCCGGCGCTGTCGGTGCTCCTTACACGCATTGCACCGGGCACGAGCGCAATCAGCGCTTGGGCATGAGGCGCAGCGCCGTCAGCGTCAGGGCTTCGCTGCCCGAAGCAATGACCTTGTCGGCCTGGGGCGCCCAGAACGGGCTGTGCAGCGAAGGCAGGGCCGGCCCGCCCGCCTTGGCCGCGGCGATCTTCTGCGGATCGGCGCCGCCTACCCAAAAGATCACGGACTTGATGTGGTCCTCGTCCGCGCGCCGGAATTCGCCGAAATCTTCTCCGCCCATGACCGAGGGCGTGATCACCACATTGCCGTCACCCATCCTGGTCTTGAGATCGGCGACGGCCTCCTGCGTGAACTCGGGTGAGTTCCAGGTGGCGCGTGTATAGGGATCCTTGACCGAGACTTCCGGCATCAGGTTGTCCGGCAGGCCGGAAGCGATCGCCTCGCCCCGCGCGATGCGCTTGATGCCTTCGAGCAGGTGAGCGCGGGTCTCGTCCGAGTAACTGCGAACGGTCAATTCCAGCTTTGCCTGGTCGGAAATGATGTTGTGCTTGGCGCCCGCGTGGAATGAACCCACCGTCACCACTGCCGGGTCCAGCGGGCTCATCTCCCGGCTGACAAGGGTCTGCAGCTTCATGACGATCGCGCTGGCCAGCACGATCGGGTCCTTGGTCGCCTGCGGGTAGGCGCCGTGGCCGCCCAGTCCCTTCACGAGAATGTCCACGCTATCGACATTGGCGAGCGCCCAACCCACGGCCGCGCCGACCTGGCCGGCCGGAAGGTCAGCCGAATCGTGGAAAGCCAGCGTGTAGTCCGGCTTGGGGAAGCGGCTATAGAGCCCGTCCTGCAACATGCTGACCGCACCCGTGCCCACTTCCTCGGCCGGCTGGCCGATCATGACGAGCGTTCCGGCCCACTCCGCCTTGCGCTTCGCCATGAGCCGCGCCGTCTCGATCCAGGCGGTCATGTGCGTGTCGTGCCCGCAGGCATGCATGATGCCGCTCTCTACCCCGGCCGTCGAAACGCCGCGCTTCTTCGAGGCGAAGGCAAGGCCCGTCTGCTCGACCACGGGCAGACCGTCCATGTCGGCACGGATCAGCACGGTCGGCCCCTCGCCGTTCCTGAGCACCGCGACCACGCCGGTCTGGCCGACTTTCTCGGTCACGGTGAAGCCTGCCTCCCGCGCCGCCTTGGCCATCACGCCAGCACTGCGCACTTCCTGGTAGCTCAGCTCCGGATTGGCGTGCAGATCGCGGTAGATCGTCATCAGGCCCGGCAGGTCGCGCGCGATGCTATCGGGAACCGGCTCGGCGCGTACCGCCGTTGCGGAAGCGATCAGACCAAGGGCGACAAGGCCGAGTGCGGAGCGGGTGCGAAGGGCGTTCATGCCGGAAAGAGTATGAAGATGCGTGGCTTGCGGCAATAGGGATCCTCGTCCGGCCTGCGCGCATCAGCGCCCTAGCGCGTCAGCAGGCCCTGCGCCTCCAGCGGCTCGGCAGCGAAGTCCGGAATGCGCAGCTGGCGAACGACCTCCCGCCGGTCCTTGGATACGCCGGGATAGGCCCGCGCCGCTTCTTCCAGCACCCGGCGCGCCTCGGCGCCCTTGCCCGCCTGCGCGTAAGCGGAAGCCAGCAGATAGCGCGACATCAACCCACCATCCGCGGCGCCGAGCCGGGCATAGCGAAGGGCCTCGTCCGCCTCATCGCGATAGAGCGCGTCCAGCGCCAATCCCGACCAGTACCAGGGTGGATGCCCCGGATTGAGTTGGATCGCCTTGCGCGCCAGGGTGGGTGCAATCTCGTGTTCGCCGAGCGCGCCGAGCACCCGGCCCGCATTGGCCAGGACTTCGGAATGGTTAGGGCTGATCTCCAGCGCCTTTCCGATCGCCTCGCGCGCGGCGTCGTCCTCTCCGTGCCGGTAGAGCGCGAGCGCCAGATATTCGTAACCGATCGCATTGGTGGCATTGGCGGCCACCGCACGCTTCGCCGCCTCGAGCGCCTCAGGCGAATCGCCGACACCGTGCGCCTGCGCCTCGTAGAGGTGCATCCACGACAGCAGCGCCCAGGCGTCCGAATAATTGGGCTTGTCGTAGACGGCCCGCTCCAGGCATTCCTTTACGCGTCCGAGCTGCCCCTCGCGGCGCGAACGCATGAACTCGTAGGCTTCCAACTCGCAAAAATAGCGCTCCATGCCGAGATCGCGGTGGTTTTCCAGATCCTGCCGCATGGTCTCGTGGATCACGCCATAAGGCTGGCCGAGGCGCGAGGCGACGCCGAGCGCGATCTTCGACTGCACCTTGAGTATCTGGGCAGGGTCATAGTCGATGGAAGCGCTGCGCCCGGACCAGACGACCACCCCGCCCGGCATGCGCACGAGGCTGGAGTTGATGCGCAGCGTGGACCCCGCGCCGTCTATCGACCCCTGAAGCACGAAGGCCGGGCGCAACCCCTTGCGGCTCGGCTGCGTCCCCAATGCGCCTCCAGCGCCGAGCTGCCGCTCGCCCTTCGCGGTCCGTTCGTCGAGCGAAAGAACCGCCAGGTTCGGCAATTGGGCGAGATAGTTGATCAGGTCGAACTGCAACCCATCGCGCACCCGCTCGATGGCGGGATCCGATCCGGTGATCGCATAAGGCGCGACATAGACCACCGGCCCGTCCGGCATTTCGCCCGCGCGCACCAGCACGGCATCGCGCTCCCCGCCGGGCCAGTAGATGATCAGGAGCGAGGCGGCCAAGGCCAGCGCCGCCAGCAGCCCCCAGGAACGACGGCGTAAATTCAGGGCGCTCGACGACCGGACGATGTCCTCCCCCTGCTGCGCACGCGGCGAGGTGGAGGTATCAACCGGCGCTTCGGGTGACGGCTCCTGACGAGCCTCCTGGCCCCGTTCCGCGGCCGGTTCGAGCATGGGCGCATAAGACCCGCGGGGGACGACGAGACGGAAGGGATCGCCTGCTCCCTCCCCCGCATAGTACTCGCCCAGTGCCCGGCGCAGCCGGGTCATCTGCACGCGGACGATCGAATCCGACGAGGCATCGAAATCCTCGTCTCGCCCGAAGACATCGAGCGCGATGGGATAGCCCTTCAGCCGATCGCCATGACCGGCCAGCTTTTGCTCGACAAGATAGGACAGAAGTTCCGCCAGCTTCGGCGAAGACCGGAAAGTAGCGGCGGCGACGACGCGCGAGAGGGCGTCGCGATATTCGTCGGCACTGGGTTCCATGTCGTCCCCCTCCGGCGCAAAGTAGTCCGGAGGGGGCGATTTGGCAAACGCGCTTCTTGATGCGACCCGAAGCGGCTCTCCAAAAACTCTGTTATCGGCGCCTGCTCATGCCCGGCACCTGTTCCTCGTCATCCGTTCATCGCCAGGCCTTTGGCCGGCGCCCGGGCCGGGAACTGCTGGAAGCGCCGGCGATACAATGCCGCCGGTGTCCCGGAACCTCGTTTCCTCGACTCGGAACAGGCTTCCAGCAGACCTCGATATCGATCGCGGCCCGAGGGACGAAAGACATGCCACTGCGGCTGGGCAGTGGGATTTCAAGGTTATTACCAATGTAGAAAAATTGCCGCGCGAAACATGCGTGTTTCACCGTTAAATCGCGTCCATTCCCGAGGATAAAGGCCGGCGTCCCGTGCATTAGCGATTGTCCCGGTGAAGCCGTGGACGACATGCGCGCTCCCCGCACCCCGGCCATGAATACGAAAAAGCCGCGAGACCCTGGCTGGGTTCGCGGCTTTTCGTGTGGTGCCCCTGGCCCGACTCGAACGGGCACGCCTTTCGACAAACGATTTTGAGTCGTTCGCGTCTACCATTCCGCCACAGGGGCACGATCACGTGCTGCCGGTTGTCTTCGAACAGGAGTCGTCAGACGAACCGGCATCGGCGCGGGTGACTTAGCCGCGCCTTGGCTTCGGCTCAAGTCACTTGAGCGCGTTTGCCAGAATCTTGTGGAGACGCGAGTGCAATGCGTCGTTGCCCGCAAGGATTTCCTTGTCGTGGAACGGCTGCGAACGGCCCTTCCAGTCGGAAACGAAGCCGCCGGCCTCGCGAACGAGCAGACAGCCTGCCGCCGTGTCCCACGGCTTGAGGTCGGCTTCCCAGAAACCTTCGTAACGGCCCGCGGCAACCCATGCGAGGTCGAGCGCCGCCGAACCGAACCGGCGGATACCGGCAACCTGCGGGGCCAGGGCGTGATAGATTCGGGTCCATTCGCCCGCATCGCCGTGCCCGGCAAAGGGAATGCCGGTCGCGATCACGCTCTCGTCGAGATGGCGGCGCGACGACACGCGCAGGCGCTTGTCCTGCAGCCAGGCGCCACGGGCCTTCTCGGCCCAGTAGCTCTCGTCGGTCACGGGGTTGTAGATCAGGCCGGCGGTGACTTCACCCCAGCCCTTCCCGTCCAGGCGCGGTTCCTGCACGGCGATGGAAATCGCGAAGTGCGGAATGCCGTGGAGGAAGTTGGTCGTGCCGTCGAGCGGATCGACGATGAAGCGCGGCTTGTCGGGATCGCCTTCGATCTCGCCCGCTTCCTCGAACAGGTAGCCCCATTCGGGACGCGCTGCGCGCAGTTCGTCCCAGATGGTGCGCTCCGAGGCCTGATCCGCCTTGGAGACGAAATCCGCCGGTCCCTTGCGCGAGACCTGGAGGTGCTCGATTTCGCCGAAGTCGCGGCGCAGACGGCTACCCGCCTTGCGGGCGGCCTTTTCCATGACGCGAATGAGACCGGAGATGGCCATAAAACTTACCTTGTCCTTCGAGTACCGGCACGACGGCCAGTATGATTATCGGCCCTGCGGCGCGGGTTGTTGCGGGGCGGCGCCGGCAGCGGCCGTGGGCTTGTAGCCGCAGATCGCCACCATGGCGCTCAGCAGCTCGCTGGGGTTGTCGCGGTGGATCTTGCCGGCATTCTCGGCAATCACCTTGTCCATCGATTCGCTGATCTTCTGCAGCGAATTGTTGTAGATGCAGCCGACGAGCGCGCCCTTTACCGGGGGCTCGACCTTGTCGGACTGGAGGCCGCTGATCAGCACCTTCAGGTAGAGCATCGCGCTCTCCACTTCGGGCGACGGAGCATGCGCTCCGGCAGCCGGTGCCGGAGCGGCAGCCTTGGCCGGCGCCTTCTTCGGCGCGGCAGCCTGAGCGGGAGCGGAAAGCCCTGCGACCAGAGCAGCCGCGGCGACGAGCGAGGCCAGGGTCCGCATCAGTCGGCCTTCCTGACGTAGGCCTTCTCGTACACGTCGACGACGATGCGCGTGCCGCTTTCGATGTGCGGCGGCACCATCACGCGCACGCCGTTGTCGAGCACGGCAGGCTTGTAGCTGGACGAGGCGGTCTGCCCCTTCACCACGGCGTCGGCCTCGACGATGTTGGCTTCGACCTGTTCGGGAAGCTGAACCGAGATCGGACGTTCTTCCCAAAGCTCCAGGAGAACCTGCATGCCGTCCTGGAGGAAGGCAGCGGCATCGCCCAGGAGATCGGCGGGAAGCTGGATCTGTTCGTAGGTTTCGATGTCCATGAAGACGAGCTGGTCGCCCTCGACGTAGAGGAACTGGAAGTCCTTGGTATCGAGACGGACCTTTTCGACCGTGTCGGCGCTGCGGAAGCGCACGTTGGTCTTGCGGCCATCGATCAGGTTCTTCATCTCGACCTGCATGAAGGCGCCGCCCTTGCCCGGCTGGGTGTGCTGCGTCTTGGCAACTTTCCAGATGCCCTTTTCGTATTCGAGGATATTGCCGGGACGAATGTCGACGCCGCTGATCTTCATGGGATGAACCTTAAGATGGGAAAGAGCCGCTGTACGGGAAAGCATGCGCCCTTAGCCGAGGAGACTGGCTGTGGCAATTGCTTCGCGTGGATGCTAGCGGTTCATCATGATGCGCGCCCTTCATAACGCTCCTTTCGTCGCTTTCCTTCTCGCCGCCGGCTTCGTATCGGTGCCGCTGGCCGCCAGCCCGGCACCGCCCTCGGTGCCCGGCGGGCCGATCGGCACGCTGGCAGTCGGCCAATACAACTGCGAGCGGGACGGCTCGGCCGGTGGCCCTGTCGGCATCCGCCTGCCACAATACGATTTTCGCGCCGTCACGGGATCGAACTACAAGACGCCCGATGGCGTGCGTGGCAGCTATCTCATGACCGGTGACCAGGTCATCATGACCGGCGGCGCGCTCAAGGGCATGAAGATGCACCAAACCTCCAAGGGTTTCCTGCGCCATGTCGGTGCGGACGGCACCGACAACGACATTCGGTGCGTCCTCACCAAGGGTAGCCGCGGCCAGTTCGACGCGGCCGACAGCGTGAACGAGCCGGAGACCTGATCGCCTCGGCGGTTTGCCCCGCCTGAGGATCCGTCCTAGCCCCTTCCCACCACGATGGGACGAAGGCGAGCGGCGGCATGAATCTCGATCTTTCCGGCAGGCTTGCCGTCATAACCGGCGCCACGGCCAACATCGGCCGGGCCATAGCGCTCGAATTCGCAGCGGAAGGCGCTGATCTGGTGCTCGTGGGTCGCGATGAGGAAGCGGGCGCGGGACTGGTGGAGGCATGCCTTTCCAGCGGCGCCGGGCACGCGGTGTTCGTCGCGGCGGACATGCGCGATCCTGCGTCCCCATCGAAAGTCTGCGCAGCCGCCGCGCCAATCGGGCCAGTCGACGTGCTCGTGAACAATGTCGGCGGGAATGTGGACCAGGGGCTGTTCACTGATTCCGACCCGGACCTGTGGATGGCGGACATCGACCTCAATTTCGGCACCGTCCTGCGCATGACGCACGCCGTGCTGCCCGGAATGATCGCCCGCAAGGCCGGCGCGATCGTCAATGTCGGCTCCACCGCAGCTCTGGTTGGGGACTATATGCTGCCGGTCTATTCGGCCGCCAAAGGCGCGGTTCACAGCTTCACGGCCGTGCTGGCTAAGGAAGTGGGCCGGCACGGCATCCGCGTCAACGCCATCGCGCCTTATGCCACGATAGCTTCCGATCCCGCCGCCTTCAGCCGTGGCAGCCGTTTCCATCCCGAATCCGGACTGTTCAGCCGAGGCGGGGAAGCCCTGTCGGAGGAGGACAAGGCGCTCCGCCTGCGCCGAACCGTGGTCGGCCGTCCTTTCGCCGTGCCGGAAGAAATGGCGGGCATGGTCGCCTTCCTCGCCAGCGACCGGGCCAGTTTCATCACCGGGCAGGTCTATCCGATCGACGGCGGCGCCCTGCTCTAGAAAGGTAACATGCCATGGCGATCGATGAGACGGCCCTGCAGGTCCTGCTCGACAAGGAGGCGATCCGCGAACTGGTACTGCTCTATTCGCGCGCCATCGACCGGCAGGATATCGAGCTGCTGCGCGATCTCTACGCGCCCGAGGCCACGGATACCCATGGAGACAGCTTCGATGGCAGCGCCGAAGACTACTGCGCCTTCATCGCCAGAGCCTTCCCTCACATGCCCTACAGCGGCCACCACGTCTGCAACCACCTGATCGCCGTGGAGGGCGAGCGGGCAAGCGGCGAAGTCTACGCTCTCGCCTGGCATCTCATCCCGGGACGGGGCGGGGACAGCGAAGAGGACTTCATGGCCGTTCGCTACATCGACAATTATCGTCGCTGCGCGGACGGCAAATGGCGTTTTGCCAAGCGCGTCGTCACCTACGATTTCAAGCTGCGGCGTCCTTTCTCGGGCGGCGGCACGCTGGGGCAAGGCACGGCGGATCCCAGCTATGCCCTATGCCCCCCATCCCTCTTCGCGCGCGGCAAACGCGCCTAGGACGGACGCCTCCGCAGCATCGTGCAGCCTTTTCCCGTCTGATCCATTGTCTGCCGCAATGGAAAGCAGCCGCGGGACTTGGAGCTGAAGATGGCAGGCGTGACGGTGGGCATACTCAACGACATGGCCGACCCGGCACCTGGCCCCGGCGACATCGGGGAATGGCTGGAACGTGAGGTTCAGGCGCTCCAAAACGCCGGCCGGATCGATTTTCCGGTCAATTTCGCTTTCGCCTACGGCCTGGGGCTGCCTTCCGGTACCTCGGAGGCCGTGGAGACGGCCTATCGCCAACTGGTCGACGCAGGCGCAGGGATGATCGTGGGACCGGCGATCGGCGACAACGCCCTTGTCATCACGCCCCTTGCCGAACAACTGCGGGTGCCGACGATCAACTGGGCCGGCGCCGAACGCGCCCGCGGGCGCTGGATGTTCCAGCTCCAGGTCGGCAGCCATGAAGACGAATCGCTGCTTATCGCCCGCCATCTCGCAGCGATCGGCGCCACCGGAATTGGTGTCATCCACGACCGTTCCGCCATTGGCACCCGGCATTTCAAGTGTCTCCAGGACGAAGCGCGCGTGTTGGGTCTGGAGATCGTCGCAGCGGAAGGCATCTCCCCCCTGGGCGAAGACGCCGGCGTTCTCACCCAAACCGTGCTCAAGAGCCGCCCCGAAGCGTTCGTCTATCTGGGTCTCGGATTGTCTGCCCCGGCCGCTGCCGCCGTCCTGACAGAGGCGGGCTGGACCGGACCGAAGATCATGAACACGGCCGGCCTGCGCGGCTATCACGGCGATTTCGCACAGGCCCTGGATGGCTGGCTCTATCTCGACCTGGTATCCGACGATAACCGCACCCTGCACCGGCTGCTGGCCGAGACCGCGATGGATAGGACGCAAGCCCCGGCCGTAGCCCGAGGCCACGACCTCGGCCGCGTGATCGCCGAAGCGCTTGCCCGGGCTCCGGACAGAAGCCGAGACGGGCTTCGGCTCGGGCTGGAGCGGGTCAAGTGGCTCCCCGCGGCGCAAGGCCGCGAGGGTACTCTGCTCGGCTTCGGGGTCTGCGACCGCGGGGCGCTTCACGGCCGCTACCTCGTCATGCGGCAATGGCAGGACGGCGTGAGCCGTGAAATCGCCGGCAACCTTCACATGGACGGCGCGTAACCCCCGTTGAGAGGATAAGTCTGGCCCGTGATCCATTCCGCTGCATCGGAGCACAGGAAGGTCACCAGGCCGGCAACGTCGCTGGACTTGCCGTAGCGGCGGATCGTGTAGCGGGACATCATGGTCTTGGCATGGTCGCCCTGCATGATTTCGGCGAGTTGCTCCTCGGGCATGTCCGGCATCAGCGCCGAGAGCGAAACCGCGTTGCAGGTCACGTTGTAGCGTCCCAGTTCCTTGGCGATCGACCGCACGAAGCCCTGGGCGCCGGCCTTGGCGGACGCATAGACCGCCAGCCTCGGCTCGCCGATGCGGCCGGAATCGGAAACGATGGTCACGATCCGTCCGCGCTTCGCCTCGACCATGTTCGGGATGAAGGCGAAGCAGCAGTTGTAGACGCCATAGAGATTGGTGCGCAGGTAGCGGTCCCAGTTCGCGGGGTCTTCTTCCCAGAAGGTCTGGCTGGGCCGGATCGTGGCATTGGGACCGGCCATGCCGGCATTGTTGACCAGGATCGTCGCCGGGCCGAGATTCGCGGTTACGGCGGCACTGGCGGCGCGGATCGCGTCGAGGTCGCCCACGTCGAAGGGCACGGCAAGCGCAGGCACGCCCAGCGCGCGGATTTCCTCGGCCACGGCTTCCGCCCGTTCGGGCACGAAGTCGTTGACGGCGATACCCCCGGCATTGTGACGCGCCAGTTGCAGCGCCGTTGCCCGGCCCGCGTTCTGTCCCGCTCCCGTTACGATCGCGACTTGCCCGTCCAGATCGATGAGATCCTGTGTCTTCATGGCATCCTCCACCTGATTTCGTTGTCAGGAGAAGACTTCGCATAGGGCATGGCACGGCGCGATGGACCGAGCGCCAATCCGTGCCCGATATCGCAGCGACGGTTCGCCCATCGCTGCGAGGCTATTCGCCCCAGAGCGCCTCCGCCGCGGCCAGGCCTTGCTCTCCGCGACCGCCCAGTTCCGAGGTGAGCAGCTTGAGGCGATACGTCCACAAATGCAGCGGATGCTCCAGCGTCATGCCCATGCCGCCCAGGAACTGATGGTAATCGTAGCACACCCGACGTGCCGCCTCCTGCGCGTGGAGCAGCGCCATCGCGGCATCTGCGGCCTCGCCCGTGGCTGCGGCGCGCATGGCCAGCCAATAGGCGCAGTTCGTGAGAACTTGCGCCTCTGCCAGCCGGTGGCGCATGGCCTGGAACGTCGCCAGCGGGCGGCCGAACTGCTTGCGCTCGGACACATAGGTCACCGTGCTGGCCAGGGCAGCTCCCAGCAGTCCGGCCGCCTCCGCCGCCATGGCCACCCGCCATGCGCGCGTGATCTCCGCTGGGTCGGCGGCATGCAGGGTCATCGTCTCGGGCATGTCGGCAAGGAACGCGACCGGATAGGCGTAGAGCGTATCCTCCTGCGCCGGCGCAATCTGCTCCTCGCGAGCGGTGAAGCTGCGCACGCCGGACGCGCCGACAACGACCACGGTGGCACCGGGCCGGAGGAAGCGCACCGGCGTGCGGGTCCGTCCTTCTTCCAACAGGCAGATCGGCCGCGGCAAGTCGGGATCGATCAGCGGACGGACGAGCGCTGAAAACGCCGCCTCCACTGCGAAAGGCAGGCGCGCCAGTTTCTCGACCACGAGGGCCGCCGTCACCGGGCCGAGTTCTTCCACGGCCTGGACATCGAGAAAGCCATTCTCCACCAGCGCTGCATCAAGCTCGGCGCTTTCCAGTGCCAGTCCGGCATCGTGCAAGGGGGCGGATGCGAAAGGCCGAGCCAGTGCCTCGACGAAATCGAGCACCTGCCTCTGGTCTTCATTGAGGGCAAGCTGCATCAGCGTGGCTCCCGCGGCAGTTCCAGCACATCGCTGGCAATGATGTTGAGCTGGATCTCTGCCGAACCGGCCGCGATCCCCGCAACGATCCCGCGCTGATGGTGCATCTTCAGATAGGGCGAACCGCCGGCGAGCGCCTCGGGCAGGAACTCGACCACGAAATCGCAGACCGCCCGCTCGGCCATGACGGTAGCGTATCGGGCGGAACTCGACTCCGCGCCGATCGCCAATCCCTCCGTCCGCTTCTGCACGACGGCATAGTTGGCCGTACCCGCCCCTTCGCAGAGCGCAGCGCAGCGCGCAGCTTCGATCCGAACGTGCTCGCGGGCGAAGTCTCCGCGATCCTGCAGCATGGCCACGGCCCGGTCGAGCGCGGCGCGGGCCAGCACGAACCGCGGAATGCCCAGACGTTCGTTGCGCAGCGAATAGGCAACGATCTCCCAAGCCTGCCCCTCCTCACCGAAGCGGGCGGTTTCGGGCACGGTCACGTCGTCGAAGAAGACCTCGTGAATATCGCCCTCGCCGATCAGCGAAGGGATCTGCCGCACGGTAATGCCCGGCGTGTCCATCGGCACGAGGACGATCGTAATCCCCTTCTTCCGGTCGTCACTGGTGCGGGTGAGCAGGAAGCAGGTGTCGGCCAGCCCGGCGTAAGAGGTCCAGATCTTCTGGCCGTTGATGACGTAATGGCCGTCGGTCAGCACCGCGCGGGTGCGCAGCGAGGCCAGGTCCGATCCGGCGTCCGGCTCTGAAAAGCCCTGGCACCACAGCGATTCCCCCTGCGTGATCGGTTCGAGGTAACGCGCCTTCTGTTCGGCAGTGCCGTACTTCTGCAGCGTCGGGCCGATCCAGTTGACGTTCATGTACTGGCCGCCGCGCGGTTCTCCGGCGATCCACATTTCCTCGGAAAGGATCTGCTGCTCCCACGGTCCCAGCCCCTCTCCGCCCATGTCCTGCGGCCAATGCGGAAAGAGCAGGCCCGCCTCCGCAAGTTTGACGCAGAAGCCGCGCGCGAAAGCGGTCAGCGCGGGCGAAGCAGGGCCATGCTCGGAGAACTTCTCCCAGTCATCCGGGAGATTGGCATGCAGGAACTCCCGAATCTTGTGCCGGAACGAATCCTGTTCCTCGGTCCATTCGAACTGCATGGCATCCTTCGTTTTTGCTTTCCCTGGAGTTACCGAGCGCCATCCCCGCTCACAAGCACGGGTCCAACGCCCCGGCGAAAACCGCCCGGGTATGGCGCGCAAGCGCACGGGAAGCGCTCCGGCACGCAGTCTGTGCTTGTCAGACCGCTTAATCGCGGCGGCGGCTTGCCCATGAAAGCAGCCTCACGGTAAGGCTTCCTGTTCAGGCCCCCTGCCCTGTTCGTGTGCGCCAGCGGGAGCCCAAAGAGAAACGGGATGACGATGACCGAGAAGAACTTCGTGGCCGTGGCGACATTGGACGAAGTGCCGCCCGGCACGAAGCGGGTGGTGGACGTGAACGGGCTCAGCCTCCTGCTGTGCAACACGCTCGACCGCCTGTTCGCGGTGCGCAACTTGTGCAGCCACGCTTACGAGACGCTGGAATGCGGGCGGATGCGGGGTGGCTGGATCTCCTGCCCGGTCCACGGCGCGCGCTTCGACCTTGAAACGGGCGCGCCGATCAATCCGCCTGCCACCATGCCGATCGAGACTTACGAAGTGCGGGTCATCGGCGACAGCATCGAAGTCGCAGTCTAGAGCGCGAACGGGGACTGACACGCCTCGATATCGCCGCGGCGACCCGCCCCTGTCTGGACGCCCCCACGGCCGGGCGGCAAGGACAGGGGATGACCGATACTGCCGATCTAGAAGCCCTGCGAATCGAAGTCCGCGGCTTCCTCCAAGCCGAAGCGCCCACCGGCTGGCGCGATGCCAGCCGCACGCAGGACGATTTCGTCCGCACCCAGCGCGACTGGTTCGGCAAGCTCGTCCGCGCCGGCTATGCGATCCCGCACTGGCCCGCCGAATATCCCGGCGGCGGCCGCAGCCTGGCCGAGCAGAAAGTGATCTACGAGGAACTGGCCGGCGCCGATTGCCCCCGCCTGTTGCTCTCGTTCGTGTCCACCTACCACGCCTTCGCCACGCTGCACGAATGCGGAAATGCCGAGCAGAAGGCGCGCTATCTGCCCAAGATCCTCGAAGGCGAGACGTGGTGCCAGGGCTTCTCCGAACCCGGCGCCGGATCGGACCTTGCCGCGATCAAGACGCGGGCCGAACGGAAAGGCGACGTCTACGTCATCAACGGCCAGAAAGTCTGGTCGACGATGGCGCAGTTCGCCGACAAGTGCCTGCTGCTGGCGCGCACTTCGTCTGACGGAGTGAAGCAGGCGGGCATCACCTACCTGCTGATGGACATGAAGGCGCCCGGCGTCACCGTCCGCCCGATCCACCAGATCCAGGGCGACGAGGAATTTGCCGAGATCTTCCTCGATAACGTGGAGATTCCCGTCTCCGAACGCGTGGGCGAGGAAGGCAAAGGCTGGGCCGTGGCGCAGGCGACGCTCGCCTCCGAGCGCGGTTTGACGCTGATGGAACTGTCCTACCGCATGCGCGGGGCTTTGGGCCGGGTCGCGAAACTGATCCGCGAGCATGGGCACGAGGACGATCGCGGGGTGCTGCGCGATTTCGGCACGCTCGTCACGCAAGTCGACGCCGTCTGCGCGATTGCCGACCAGTTCCTCGACAACCGCATCAACGGGATCGAGCGCATGGGCGACGCCTCCATCGTCAAGAACGCCTATAGCCGGGCCCTGCGCGCCTATTCTGCGCTGGGCCTGCGACTGGGCGGAATGGCCGAGCAATATATGGCGCCGATCACGTTCGGCGATCTCAACACCGGCAACTGGATGGCCGATTTCATGAATTCCTATGCCTGGACCATCGCCGGCGGCAGCGAGGAAGTGCAGCGCAACATCATCGCCGAACGCATGCTGGACATGCCGCGCGAGCCGAAGGGGTGGGTGCTGTGATCGAACTGAACGAACTCACCGACGCCGCGCAGAAGGCGTTCCCGGCGGAAAAGCTCTCCCCCTCGCGCGATGAAAGCTGGCAACTGGCCGCCGAAATGGGCTGGCTGATGGTACGCCTGCCCGAAGAAGACGGCGGCCTTGGCTTCACGCGGGAGGCTTCGACCGCGCTGCACCTCGAAATGGGGCGCGTGCTTTCCGCGATGCCGCTGATCCCGGCGCAGCTTGGCCTTCAGGCGATAGCCGCGAGCGAGAGTTTTGCCGAACGTGCGGACTGGCTGGAGCGAATGGCCGGCGGTGATTATGCGCCGCTGCCGATGCTTTCCGCCAGGCTGATCGAAGGATCGGACGGCACCGTTTCCGGCACGATCTCGGGCGTGTTCGAGGCGGACATGGCCGTCGCCGTGGTCGCGCAACTGCCCACTGGCTACGCGCTGGTGCCGCTCGACGCACCCGGCGTCTCGCTGATGGAGCGCGCGATCTGGGATCCCAGCCGCCGCCTGTTCGACGTGGTACTGGATGGGTATGCGCCCACGCTGATGCTCACCGACGCAGCGGGCGCCAAGACCCTGCACGACCGACTTTCCGGCGAAGCCCAACTCGCCCTCGCCGCCGATTGCATCGGTGCTGCTGGCGCGGCGCTGGAAATGACGATCGAGTATATGAAGGTCCGCCGCCAGTTCGACCGTCCAATCGCGCTGTTCCAGGCCCTGAAGCACCGCGCCGCCGACATGAAGACGCGCATCGTCGTGGCCGAGGCCCTGCTGTGGAAGCGCGCGCGCGACGAGCAAGCCAACGTCACCGAACTCGCCGCAGCCAAAGTCCTCGCCGCCGAAGCGTTCCGCTTCGTGACCGAGGAGATGGTGCAACTCCACGGCGGAATCGGCCTTACCGACGAACATCCCTGCCACCTGTTCCTCAAGCGCGCGCTGCTGAACCTGCAACTCTGCGGCAATGCCGACCTGTGGAACGAGCGCGTGGGACGTCAGGCGCTGGGCTAAATCGACAGCCCTTGCGCAACCTCGCACGGGCGGTGACAGTTGGGACTCTTCGAAGTCCTGCGAGGAACCGCCCCACGATGAGCGAGACAGGCAGCGTAGCTGCGCATTTCAAGGCCAATATCGTGCTCTACGGCGCGCTGGCGGCCAATCTGGGCATTGCCGTCGCCAAGTTCGTAGCCGCCGGGATCAGCGGTTCGTCCTCCATGCTGACGGAGGGCGTGCACTCGCTGGTGGACAGCGGCAATCAGGTCTTGCTGCTCTACGGCCAGAAGCGCGCCAGCCGAAAGCCGGACCCAACGCACCCGTTCGGCTATGGGCGCGAGCTGTATTTCTGGGCTTTCGTGGTCGCCATCCTGATCTTCGCGATCGGCGCGGGCGTGTCGATCTACGAAGGCTTCGTCCACATACAACAACCACACGCGATCGAAGATCCGACGCTCAATTACATCGTTCTGGGCATCGCATTCCTGATGGAAGGCGCCTCATGGGCCCTCGCCGTGCGCGAATTCGATCGCGGGCGCGGCGATCAGACCTGGTGGCAGGCGATCCGCCGCAGCAAGGATCCGCCCGGCTTCATCGTGCTGTTCGAGGACAGCGCGGCGCTGATCGGCCTCGTCATAGCGGCGGTCGGCGTCTGGGCCTCGATCCACTTTGCCGATCCGCGGATCGATGGCGTCGCTTCCGTCCTGATCGGCTGCGTGCTGGCGGGCGTGGCAATGCTGCTGGCCCGCGAATCCAAGGAATTGCTGATCGGCGAAGCGGCAGACCCGGTTCTCATCGCGCAAATTCGGGAGGTGCTGAACGGCCACCCTCGCATCGACGCGGTCAATCACATCCGCACGGTCCACACCAGCCCGCAGGCCATCTTCGTCGCCATCAGCGCGGACTTCGATGACAGTCTGATGATGGGCGAAGCCGAAACCCTGATCGAGGAACTGGAGTGCCGGATGAAAGCACTCTCCCCGTGGATTACGTCGATCTACATTCGCCCGGAAAGGCGGGCAGACGCGATGGTGTGGTGATCCGCCGCGGCGCGGCTTGACGGATTTTCGAAGGGCATCGCGTTTCGGGCGCTGCTGCGTTCTCATTCCCAAGCTCTTGCATATGCGCCCCCTCCCGCACTGCTCACAATCTCGTCGCCCCCGCGAAGACGGAGATGACGAGGCCAGAGGGGGGCTTAAGTCGAGCCAGTTCAAATCACGTCGGCATTGCTTGGAGGAAGCCGTCCCCGGCGATCTCTGCTTCAACACCGTCCCGGCAAGTTCCCTACGTCTAGCCCAGCCAGAAGTGCTCCATCGCCCTATAACGCAAAAAGGCCCCCGCATCGCTGCGGAGGCCCTTCCGTTTGAGTGAATGGCGGTGCCGTTCAGCCCATCGCGACGAGGCGCTGGGCTTCGGCAATGATCTCGGGCGGCTGCACGAGGAAAGCGTCTTCCAGCTTCTTCGCGAAGGGCACCGAGCAATAGGGCGCGCCAAGGCGGCCGACCGGGGCCTTCAGCTTGCCGAACAGCGTTTCCTGCACGGTGGCGGCGATTTCCGCGCCGGGGCCGAAATTACGGCCGGCTTCGTGGACCACCAGCAGGCGACCGGTCTTCTCGGCCGAGGCCAGAACAGTTTCCTTGTCCCACGGAGAGATCGTGCGCAGGTCGATCACTTCTACCGAGACACCCGCCTTGGTCAGTTCCTCATAGGCCTGCATGACGGTGAACATCATCTGGCCATAGGAGACGATGGTGATGTCCGAACCGGGTGCAACGACATTCGCCTTGCCCAGCGGGATCGGGCCCTGATTGACCGGCACGTCCATCGGCACGAACAGCGTCTTGCCGCTTTCGACGATGATGACCGGGTCCGGGTCCTGGATCGCCGAGAGGTAGAGGCCCTTGAAATCCGCCGGGGTCCAGGGGATCACCACCTTGATGCCGGCAGTGTGGCAGAACCACGCCTCATAGAAGTCGGCATGCTGGCCGGCAGTCTGGTTGCCCGCGCCGGTCAGCGTGCGGATCACCATCGGCACCTGGCTCTGACCGCCCGACATGAAGCGCAGCTTGGCCGCGTGGTTCACGATCATGTCCATCGCGACCGCCGTGAAGTTCATCAGCATGATTTCGGCAACGGGCTTGTAACCGCCCATGGCCGCGCCGATGGCCGCGCCGATGATCGCCTGTTCGGAGATCGGCGTGGAGCGCACGCGCATCGTGCCGAACTTGGTGGAAAGCCCGCGGGTAACGCCAACGACGCCGCCGCCTTCGTTATCCGCAATGTCCTCGCCCAGCACGAGGACCTTGGGATCGGCCTCCATCGCCTCCATCAGCGCAGCATTGATTGCCTGAAGGCCGTTCATCTTCACCGTTTCCACGGCGGGGGCTTCGAGAGTTTCAGTGCTCATGCCGGAATCTCCTCGGCAAAGACGTCGCGGCGCAGTTCGTCGTCGGACGGGTATTCGCAGGCCATCGCGAATTCGATGGCGTCGTTCACTTCGGCCTCGATCTTCGCGGTCAGCGCGTCGAGCTGCGCCGCAGTGGCAATGCCGTCGTCGATCAGCTTCTGGCGATAGATCGGCAGCGGATCCTTGGCGATGGCTGCCGCCTTCTCTTCCTTGGTCATGTAGCCGTCGGCGTCGCCGAAGACGTGGCCCATGAAGCGGAAGGTCTTGCATTCCAGCAAGGTCGGCCCCTCGCCCGCACGCGCACGCTCGATGGCGGCGTGGGCGTGGGCATAGACGTCGACGGGGTCGTTGCCGTCCACGGTGTAGCCCGGCATGCCGTAGCCGATCGCGCGCTTCGATATCTGGTCGACCGAAGTGCCGTTCTCGTAACGGGTATGCTCGGCAAAGCCGTTGTTCTGGCAGACGAAGATCACCGGCAGCTTCCAGACGGAGGCCAGGTTCAGCGCTTCGTGGAACGCGCCGATGTTGCTGGCGCCGTCACCGAAATAGGCCACGGTCACCTGCTTGGTGCCGTCCAGCAGGGCCGCCCACCCGAAGCCGTTGGCGATCGGCATGGACGATCCGACGATGCCCGTCGTCACCATCACGCCGGTTTCCGGGTGAGTGAGGTGCATCGGGCCGCCCTTGCCCTTGCAGGTGCCGTCAACGCGGCCGCAGATTTCTGCCCAGAGCGGGCGGAGCGGCATGTCCTTGGCGACCATGTCGTGGATGCCGCGATAGATCGTGCAGATCTTGTCGTCGTTGTTCAGCAGCACCGAGATGGCTGAGGGAATGCATTCCTGCCCACGCGCCGAATAGTACGGCGCGGTAATGCGGCCGCGACGGATCTGGGTGCGGGTGGCGTCATCGTTGCGCTCGATCCGGATCATCCGGCGGTAAATGTCGAGCTGCGTCTTGGCATCCGGGGATGCCCTGTTCTCCAGTGTCTGGCTCATGTGTCCTCTCTCGAGCAGCCTCTCCGCCCATAGGTGAACCTTGCGGGCTGAACTCAAGTTCAGTACCGCAAGGGCAAGTGTGCGCAAGGGGAGGCCAGACCGCCGCAGCGTTATCGACCAACCGTCGCACCGGCGATGCCTCTCGACCGGCGCTTGACCGCCGACTTCACGCCGCTGTCAGACCTGGTTGCCCAAGCCTGCCGCATGCCTGGCGGCAATCCAGCCGAAGGTCATCGAAGGACCGACACTGGCCCCGGCGCCGGGATAGACGCGGCCCATCGGCGAGGCCGTGCTCACACCGCAGGCATAGAGCCCCTCGATAGGCGAGCCGTCAGCCCTGAGCACGCGCGAGTCGCTGTCGCAGACGACGCCGCCGTAAGTGCCGACATCGCCGGGAACCACCGGGATCGCATAGAACGGGCCCTGCTCGATGGTGCCCATGCAGGCATTGGGACCGTCCTTGAAGAAGGGATCGCCCAGCCAGTTGTCGTATGCCCGGTCGCCGCGATGAAAGTCCTCGTCCCGCCCGCCCCGGACGAAACCGTTCCAGCGCTCGACAGTGGCCTTGAGGGCCTGCTCCGGCACTGCAATCTGCCCTGCCAGCGCCTCGATGCTGTCTGCCTTGCGCATCCAGCCCGACGTCAGCCAGGCGGTCATGTTCTTCTTCGCCATGCCTTTGCCGGCAACCGCATATTCGTCCATGTACTGCTGATCCATGATCGCCCAACTCGGGATCGCGGGGACCGTGCGGTTGCGCAGCAGCATGTTTTCGCAGAACTCTTCGTAGGAGCCGCCCTCGTTCATATAGCGAACGCCGGTCTGATCGACCTGGATGGCATGCGGCTTGCCGGTGGTGCTCTGGGTACCCGGCTTGACGTAGTCCGTATCCCAGCCCGGGGCTTCCGACATTTGGAACCCGACCATCTGGTCCATCTGGGCGAGCACAGCGCCCTGGCGCTCAAGTTCGGCATGCATGTCGCCCGTGTCGCTTTCGATGCCGTTCGACCACGCGGCGCGCGTTCCGGGCATATACTTGTCGCGCATCGCCTGGTTCTGCGAGAAGCCGCCGGCATTCATCAACACGCCCAGCCGCGCGCCGATCCGCCAGGGCCTGCCGTCCTTGACCGTCACCACGCCCAGCGCGCGGCCATCCTCGACCACCGTTTCCGTGACCGGGCTGTCGGTGCGGATCTCCGCCGCCTGCCGGTCCAGCACGGCCTTGAGCATCCGCCCCTGCAAGGCGGCGCCCGCCGTCACCCAGTGCTTGCCGGTCAGCTTGCCGGCGATGATCTTCACCGCGGTCTTGAGGAGGATCTTCTTGATCGCCCAGGAATGCTTGGCGAAAGGCAGCTTCATACCATCGTCGAGACGGATGGGCGCCTCGGCAAAGCCCTGGCGCAGCTTGCCGGCCCATGACTTGCCCAGCGCGTTCTTGTCGAAAGGCACGGCGGTGACCGTGCGACTGGTCTTCATGCCCCCGGGCAGATCGTCATAATAGTCGGGCCAGAAGCGCGAGCCACGCTCCATCGCCACGCCCTGGGACACGATGAAGTCCAGCATCCGGGGCGCCTCCCGCGCATAAGCGCGGCGGCGTTCGGGGCTGGTCCCGGGGCTGTCGTCACCATCGGGAACGACCGCGTCAAGGTATTGGCAAGCCTGCTCGAAGCTGTCCTCGCCCGGGTCCATGAAGCGGTTGTTGGGGATCCACATGACCCCGCCCGACTTGGCCGTCGTCCCGCCCACCCACGGCGACTTCTCCAAGATGAGCACCGACTTGCCGGCCTGCTTCATCAGCAGCGCCGAGGCCATGGAACCGGCTCCGCTGCCGACGACCACCCAATCGAAGCTCTCGTCGAACTGCGCCATTTACGCTTCCTCTTCCATGACCCGCAGCTGGTGCCGTTCAGGCGTTCAGCGAGGTAGAACGGAACCGCCCGGCCTTGGCAAGGCGAAGAGGCCGACAAAGGCTTGCAAGAGCGAAGGTTTCGCCGGGGCGAAAGGTGATCGCGAAATGGGATTGCCCCTGCCTTCGCTGAACGGAGCGGTCTATCACCGCCAGGACGACAGCAAGAACCATTGGGAGACCTGACGAACATGAGCGCCATTCCGCCGCTGCCGAACCTGGCCACTATCGCCATGGCCCGCGAGGAACGCCTGCTGCGGATCACGCTCAACCGGCCGGAAGCGATGAATGCGGTCAACCTCCAGCTTCACGACGATCTGGCAGAAGCGCTGTGGTTCGCCCAGGGCGATCCGGGCTCCGACCTCGTGCTGCTGACCGGCGCCGGCCGTGCCTTCTCCGCCGGGGGCGACCTCGACCACATCGAGCATAATGCCCGCAACCCCCACTTGTTCGACCATGAGGCCCGCGTGGCGAAGCGCATCGTCTCGACCCTGCTGGATATCGACAAGCCCGTCGTCTGCCGGATGAACGGCCATGCCGTGGGCCTCGGCGCCACGCTGGCACTGCTCTGCGACGTGATTTTCGCTGCCGAAGGCGCGAAGATCGGCGATCCCCATGTCGGCCTTGGCCTGGTGGCGGGCGATGGCGGCGCGGTGATCTGGGCGCAGCGAATCGGCCTAACGAGAGCGAAGGAATACCTCCTCACCGGCGAACTGCTGACGGCTGCCAGGGCGGCCGAAATCGGGCTGATCAATCACTGCGTTCCGGCCGAGGAACTCGACGCCCGGGTGGATGCCTTCTGCGCGAAGTTGCTGGCCGGCGCGATGGTGGCGATCCGGGCGACGAAAGTCCTGACCAATCTCGAACTCAAGCGGCTGGCGGCGGCATTGATGGATGCCGGGATCGCCTATGAAAGCGTCTCCGTCCGCAGTGCCGACCATCTCGAAGGGATCGCCGCCCTGAAAGAAAAACGGCCGCCCCGCTTCAGCGGCCGCTGACACGCCTCGCGGCCGGGTGCCGCGAGGCTGCGGCAGTCACGCGGCAGGGGTTACCCGGTCGCCCCTTTCGGTGAACAGTGCGGTGTAGCAAGTGCCCATGTCCTGCGCGTCGCTCTGCGTGAGCTGGCCGGCAGCCGTGGCCTTGCCGATCGCGCCCAGCAGCGCCATCGGATCGTCTGTCTCGATGTCGTAGATCGCGAGATAGGGGTTGCTGTCGTTGCCGACGAGCCGGGCGACCAGTTCGTAACGCTGGGCACCGGTCATGCCGAAGGTGTTCACCAATTCCGGCAGGTGATTGTTGTCGTACCAGTGGTGATAGTCCTCCTCACGCCCTGCCTTGGGGGTCGTGAGGGCGATCAGCTTGTACTTGGGCATTGTCGTGCTCTCCCGTAGATCCGATTGCATCGGTATGCCGCCAGCTTCGACTACGGACATGACGAGGCGCAAGCGCAGCGACGTCCCTTGCGCATAGATCGCTCTGGCGTTTGCGCGGCTATTGAAGGAGCAGGCTGGCGCGCGGCAGGCCTGCAAATGGCTCGTTCACCGAACGTGCCGCGGCAGGAGCTGGCAAAGCAGCCACACCGCCGCCCTCGCCGCGATATTCTCGGGGGTTCAATCCGAACACGCGCTTGAACATGCGGCTGAAATGCGCCGGGCTCTTGAAGCCTACGCCATAGGCAATCTCGCTGATCGAAATGTCCCGCGGATCGCTCTTGCCCAGCCAGTCCTTCGCCTTTGCCAGCCTCTGCTCCCAGACCAGTTCCGAGAACGAGGTTTCGCGCAGGCGCAGCAGGAACGAGAGGTAGCGCGGCGAAATCCCGCAACCCCTGGCCACCATCGCCGTGGAAAGCTGCGGGTCCGAAAGGTGCACCTCGATGAAGCGCAGGACTTCCTCCAGACGGCGGTCGGCAATCGACTGGCGAGAGGGTTGCAAGGCACATAGGGCGCGCATGGCATTGGCGACCAGACCGATCGCGGTATCCATCAGCAGGCGCGCCGAACTCTCGCCCAGACGCCCTTCATCGGCGAAGACCTCGCCCAGCATCCGCTCGGCCATGGCCAGTTCCGGCCGGCCACCCGCCACCACCAACCCCGCGCCAAGGTCCTGCGCGATAGAGGAGCGCAGCACATGGGTGGGCATGGTGACGTGGAGGCTCTCGTGGCTGTCCTCGTCCTTGCGGCATTCGATGAGAAACGGCGTCATCGAACGCGTCACCAACAAGTCTCCCGGCCGCGCCAGCTTGCCGCCGAACTGGTCGGAATAGGACAGCGCCCCCCTTCGCACGAACCACAGGATCGAAAGATCGGTCGCATCTTCTCGGATATGCTGGCGGGACCGCCGGAAGAACAGGTTGCTGGCCGAGCGCTGGCGAATGATCGACATGGCCCCCACGGCCTTGCGCTCCGATCGGACATCGACAGTGCCCACATCCTCCACCCAGAAATCGCCGCTATAGTATTCCTGTTCGCGGGCGCCCCTGAACACCTGCTGGCAATCGCGGTAGTTGCGCCCGTCGAGCGCAAACAAGGTTTCCGTCATGACCCTCTCCCCGGGTATGAACGCCGGATCGAGCCCGGCCTGCGCCCCGCCGGTTCGAACCGGTCTGTGGGCGCGGATGAAATTATCATCAACCGGCTCGATCAATTCCGCTTTTCGTACGCCAAGGCCCGGCGTCCCTGCACATATCGCCCCCGCGCAAAATCTCGCACAGGGCTTGCAGGCGAGCAGGAACGCCGGATCGAGCCTGCGATCAGGCCTCCTGTTTCTGCATCCGGGCCGTGCGGTCGGTATCCTCATGCCGCATGAACATCTTCATGATGTCGCCCGAGGTGACCGGACGGGTATCGCCTTCCTCCACCGGACGCTCACCTGCAGATGACTTCGGACCGGTATCCACGCCCGCCGCCTTCGCCTTCTCGCGCAGCGCACCGACCGTCAGTTCCGCGCGCGTGAAGTGCTGGAACGGATCGAAGCGGAACCAGCGCATGGCATTCCCGTGCGTGATCTTGTCGATCTGCGCGTCGGTCAGATGGTTGATCGAGGGCCAGAGGTTTTCGGGCACTTCCGGCCAGAGCGTGTCGGAGTGCGGATAGTCGCATTCATAGGCGATGTTGTCCTCGCCGATGAACTGGATGTTCTGCAGGCCGAAGGCATCGTCGATGAAGCAGTTCAGGAAGTGCCGCCGGAACATCTCGCTGGGCTTCATCTTCTGGAAACGAGAGTTGGTCCAGGCCTTGTGCCGCCAGTTCGAGAAGTCCGCCCGCTCGGTGAAGTAGGGCACCCAACCGATCGAGCCTTCCGAAAGCGCGATGCGCATGTCGGGATAGTGATGCAGCGCCTCAAGCTGGAGCCAGTCCGAGGCGGCATAGGCGATCGACATCGGCATGGTCGAGATCCACGCCTCGATCGGCGTTTCCATCGAGGCATGGGGCGCCGGATTGCCGCCGCCGATGTGGATGCAGATCGTCATGTCGAGATCGTTGATCGCCTTGTAGAACGGATCCCAATAGGCGTTGTGGATGCTCGGCAGGCCCTGACAGGTGGGGTTCTCGCTGATCGAGACGGTGTGGCAGCCCTTGGCCGACACGCGCTTCATCTCGGCGATGGTGGCGTCCATGTCCCAGGTCGGAAGGATCGCGCAGGGGATGAAACGCCCCGGATAGGCGCCGCACCACTCGTCGATATGCCAGTCGTTATAAGCGCTTACATGGACTTTCGCGAGTTCGCGATCGGGCACGCGGTGGAGGCGGCCGCCGGCAAAGTCGAACACCGAACCGAAGTTGAGCGACGAGGCGACGCCGTTGACGTCCATGTCCTTGATGCGTTCGTGCACGTCATAGCAACCGGCGCGAAGCTGATCGAGCGAGGTCGGCTCCATGCCGTATTCCTCGAAGGGCCGGCCGACCACGGCATTCAAGCCAACCGAGGGGAACTTCATCCCCTGATAGACCCACAAGTCCTTGCCGTTCTCGTCCTGGATCAGCTTCGGCGCCGAGTCGAGCGCGGCGCCGGAAAGGTGGTTCTGGAACAGATCCGGCGGCTCGCTGATATGATCGTCGACGCTGATCAGCACCATGTCGTTCATTTGCATGACGGCACTCCCAAAGTTGCCGGGCCGGATCGGCTGCCGGCGGGCGCATCTTTAACGGCGCCTTGACCGGGGAAGCTACGCCTCCCCTCCCCAGGCGGCCAGCACGCGTTTCCAGCTATCGCGCCCGCGATTGCGTGGGCCGGGCGATTGAACGGGGCGACGAGGTATGATGTTGACGAGGAAACACGAAAACCAAAAGCCCCGGGAAAAGCCTGAAATGAACTTCGACCTCACCGACGAACAGGGCATGATGCGCGACACGTTCGCGCGCTTCCTCGACGAGCATTCCAGTTCCACGCGCGTGCGCAAGGCGCAGGAATCCGGCGGCTTCGATCCCGAAATGTGGTCGGGCCTTGCCGAACTCGGCGCTTTTGCGATGCGCGTGCCTGAAGAGGCGGACGGCATGGGCCTCGGCCTGTTCGACGCCGGTCTGCTAATGGAAGAGGCGGGCCGCACGCTCGCCTCCGGTCCGCTGGCCGAAGCTCTGGTGGCAACGCGCGTGCTGGGCCTGCTGGGCGGCCAGGAAGACCTTCTGGCAAACGCAGTCGGCGGCGAAGCGGTGGTCACCATCGCCATGCAGGATATTGCACAGTTCCCCAGGCAATGGGTCGCTGGCGGTCTGGTTGCCGACGCTGTCGTGGCCCGCAAGGGTGACGAGATCGTACTCGTCACGGTGCCCGCCGATGCACGCATGGCCGAGCCGACTCTGGCCTCCACGGCTATCGCCGACCTCGATCTCTCCGCCCTGCCCGTAACCGTGCTTGGCAGCGGGGACCCGGCGCTCGCGACTTTCGCCGCCGGTCTCGAGGAATGGAAAATCCTGATCGCACTCGCGCTCTCCGGCCTCAGCCGGGCGGCGCTGACGATGGCGGCGGAATATGCCGGCGAGCGCAAGGCATTCGGCGTGTTCATCGGCACTTTCCAGGCCTTGTCCCATCCGATGGCGGACCTGATCTGCGAGATCGATTCCGCCAAGTTCCTCGCCTGGAAAGCCATGCGCTCGATCGCCGACGGCGAGGCGGCCGCCGGCGCGCAGGTCTCGCTGGCCGCGTGGTACGCCTCCGGCGCGGCGGGCCGCACCGTGCGCCATGCCGTGCAGACCTTCGGCGGCATCGGCCTCACCACCGAGCATGACGTCCACCTCTACAACTTGCGCGCCAAGGCGTGGCCGCTGGTCGCGGGCGATCCCGAGGACTGGCTGGCAGAGGCCGGCCGCCGCCTCTACGCCGACGAAAAAGCCAGCCTTCCCGATGTGGGCGAAGTTCCGGTCGAGTTCGATCTGGGCGAGGATGCCCGTGCGATCCAGCAGGAAATCCGCACCTTCTTCGCCAGCAACGTCACTGACGAACAGCGCGAGAAGTTTCACTTCTCATGGGAAGGCCACAACCCGGTCATCCACAAGCAGCTGGTCGAGGCGAACCTTGCCTATCTCCAGCTTCCCAAAGATGTCGGCGGACGCGGCCTCAGCCCTTATGCAGTGACCGGCGCCCGCGAGGCTTTCGAGGAAGAGGGCTGGAACAATCCTGTCGCCAATGTCGCGCAGATGGTGGCGCTCATCATGTACCGCTTCGGCACCGAGGACCTGAAGCGCGACGTGCTGTCCAAGGTCATGGCGGGCGATGCGATCTGCTCGCTCGGCTACTCCGAACCGGGATGCGGCTCGGACGTCTTCGCCGCGCAGTGCAAGGCCACCCGGCTTGAGGACGGCTCCTGGCGGATCGATGGCACCAAGATGTGGACGAGCGGCGCCAACCTTACCGATTATGTGCTGATGCTCTGCCGCACCGATCCCGACGCGCCGAAGCACAAGGGGCTGACGATGTTCATCGTGCCGCTCAAGGCCGAAGGCGTCACGATCCAGGCCGTCCATACGTTCATGGACGAGCGCACCAATATCACGTTCTACGACAACGTCAGGATCCCGGACACCTGGCGCCTGGGAGAGATCAACGCCGGAGGCCGCACCATGGCGGCCAGCCTCGAACTCGAACATGGCGGCGGCTTTGCCAAAGTGCAGCGCGCGATGCTCGAAAACGCGGTCGAACTCTGCGAGGAAATCCCGGTGGCGGGCGGCGGCAAGCTGATCGATACGCCCAAGGCCCAGATGCGACTGGCCCGCACGTATGCCCATGTCATCGCCTCCGAAATGATCGCCTATCGCGCCAACTGGACGCAAGTCCACGGCAAGGGCAACGGCGCCTATGGGCCGATGGCGAAGATGTTCTCGTCCGAACTCTTCATCACCGACTCGCGCGATCTGCTCGATCTGACGGCGCCCTATTCGCTGGCCAAGCGGAAGGGCGCGGCCAATGCGCTCAATCTCGCCTATCGCCATGCCCATGGGACGACCATTTACGGCGGCACCAGCCAGGTGCACCGTTCGATGATCGCTGAAAAGGGCCTCGGCCTGCCGCGGTCGCGTAATTGAGGAGGTGGAAACCATGACCGACGAAGCACCGCACCTGCTCACCGAAGACGTGGACGGCATCCTGATCGCCACGCTCAACCGGCCCGATAAGCTCAACGCCATCAGCCGGCAGATGATGGACCTCCTGACCGAGGCCGTGCTGCGCTTTCGCGAAACGCCCGAGCTGAAAGTCATGCTCATCCGCTCGGCCGGGCGCTATTTCAGCTCCGGCGCGGACTTGCGCGGCGGCAATCAGAACATCGTCTCGCCCGTCTCCACCGGCGGCAGCGCGCGCGGTATTCGCGAGAACCACCGGCTCAATCTCAACAACATGCAGCAGCTCTGGGATGAGATCGAGCATATCGAGAAGCCCTTCGTCGTCGCACATCACGCGATGTGCGTCGGTGGCGGGCTGGAGATGAGCCTCTCGTGCGATTTCCGCCTTGCCGCGAAGAGTGCAGCCTATGCCTTCCCGGAAGGCCTGTTCGGCGTACTTCCGGCCTCGGGGGGTGTCTCGCGCCTCACCCGCATCTGCGGCCCGCACTGGGCGCGCTGGCTGATCATGGCGAACAAGCCCGCACCCGCCGACATGGCTCTCACCATGGGGCTGGTCCATCAGGTCTATGAAGACGAGACGTTCGAGGCGGATGTCATGGAATTCTGCCGCCACCTGGCCAGGCAGAACCCCGAGCAAATGGGCGCCGCCAAGGTCGCCATCGAACTCAGCGCCGAAGTCGGCCGCGACAGCGCGCGCCACATCGAGCGCATGGCCAACAGCGCGCTGATGCTCAACCCCGATTACATCCGGGGCATGGAAGAATATCTGAAGGGCGTCGGCGGCAAAGCGAAAGCCTGACGCCCAGCGAGCCTATCAGCGGGGACCTTGGGCCATGGCGAACCATGGCCCATCGATCCGGAAGCCTCAGGCCCCGACCATCCCGCGAATGGCGCTTTCGAACAGCGCGCGGCCGTCGGTGCCGCCGTGGATGCTTTCGATCGCGCGCTCGGGGTGCGGCATCATGCCCAGCACGTTGCCGGCCGCATTGAGCACGCCGGCGATCTGGCGCGCCGAACCGTTGACGTCTTCGGCGTAGCGGAAGGCCACGCGGCCCTCGCCTTCAAGGCGGTCCAGCGTTTCCTCGTCGGCATGGTAGTTGCCGTCGTGATGCGCCACCGGCACGCGAATGTGCTGACCCGCTTCGTATCCCGAAGTGAACAGCGACTGGGCGTTCTCGACCTTGAGCGAGACTTCGCGGCAGACGAAGCGAATGCCCGAATTGCGCAGCAGGGCGCCCGGCAGAAGACCGCTTTCGGTCAACACCTGGAAGCCGTTGCAGACGCCGAACACCGGCACGCCGCGATTGGCAGCCGCGACGACGGCCTGCATCACCGGCGAACGCGACGCGATCGCGCCGCAGCGCAAGTAGTCGCCGTAGGAAAAACCGCCGGGCAGGCCGATGAAATCGAGGTTTTCCGGCAGTTCGGCATCGCCGTGCCAGACGCGGATGCATTCGGTCCCCGAAATCTTCTCCAACGCCACCGCCAGGTCGCGGTCGCAGTTGGAGCCCGGGAACGTGACGACAGCGGAGCGGAATGCCATCAGGCGACCTTCTCGATGCGGTAGTTCTCGATCACCATGTTGGCGAGGAGCTTCTTGCACATGTCGTCGATGGCTTCGTCGCTGACCGTGTCTGCAACGTCCAGCTCGAAGAGACGGCCGGCACGCACGTCATTGACGCCGGAGAAGCCCAGGCCTTCGAGCGAGTGGTGGATCGCCCGGCCCTGCGGGTCGAGGACACCAGGCTTGAGGCTGACGTGGACGCGGACTTTCATCGCAGGGCCTTTCGCTTATCGGCGCAGATTCGTTTCACAGCGCCTATGGCCCCGGACACGCGCCGGGGCAAGGTTTGAGAGTCGTCCCCGCGAATGCGGCGCCGAGACGCCTTCCACCATGCATTTGGCCATCATGCACTTGGCCACGAAAGTCGCGATTGATGCGCCTCGCGCAACCTGCCATTTCTTTCTCCATGCAGGAATTCATCTCTTTCGCCGGCCAGGTCGCCGTGGTCACCGGTGCCGGTCACGGGCTTGGTCGCGCTTATGCACTGGAACTAGCGCGGCGCGGCGCGAGAGTGGTCGTGAACGATCTCGGCACCGATCGCGGCGGCGCGGGCCATTCCGAGGCCGCCCTTGCCGTGGTCGATGAGATCAAAGCTCTGGGCGGAGAGGCCATGGCCGATGGCGGCGACGTTTCCGACTTCGCCCAGATGGAGGCCCTGGCCGCTCGTACCCGCGAAAACTGGGGCGGCATCCATATCCTCATCAACAACGCCGGCATCCTGCGAGACCGCACTTTTGCGAAGATGGACATGGCCGACTTCGAACGCGTGGTGCGGGTCAACCTGCTCGGCAGCGCCTTTGCCACGAAAGCCGTGTGGGAGATCATGCGGGAGCAGAACTACGGCCGCGTGTTGATGACCACCAGCTCCAGCGGCCTCGGCGGCAATTTCGGCCAGGCGAATTACGGCGCCGCCAAACTCGGCGTGCTCGGCCTGGCGCGGACCTTGCGGATGGAAGGCGCGAAATACGACATCCGGGTCAATTCGCTGGCACCCACTGCCGGCACGCGCATGACGGCCGATATCTTCCCCGATGAAGCCTATCACGCGTTCCGGCCGGAAGCCGTCGTCCCGGCCGCGCTGTTCCTCGTTTCCAGGGACGCACCCAACGATGCCATCGTTGGCGCCGGCGGCGGCGTGTGCCAGAGCGCCTTCGTGACCATGAACGACGGCGTTCTGCTGCCATCGGAACAGCTGACCGTGGAGTCGTTCGCCCAGGCCTGGCCCCGCATAGCCGACCGGCGCGGAGACCGAATCCTCGAAACGGGAATGGATCAGGCTCATCATGCCTTGTCGATGCTTCTGAAATCGCAGAATTAAATCCGCGAAAGTCGGTTGACCGCGGGACTGCCTCTTGTACGGCCACCCCTCTGGATATTCGGGGGGACGAAGCCATGCAGGAAGACGAGCTTGAAAGAGGACTGATCTCGCTGCGGAGACGGGAAACCGGCCTGCGCTTCGTCATCGGTGCTTATCTGGCCTGCACCGCGGCGACCCTCATCCTGTGGGGATCCGTCATCGGCCGAGGTCTTGACCAGGAGGGAGACCATCCGCTCGTTCTGGCAGCCGGCTTCTCCGGACTGGCCTATGCGCTGTGCTTCGTCGCCAGTGTGATCGCTGTCTGCCTCTGGGTCCACCGCGCCCATGCCAACCTCTTCGCCGCCGGGATCGAAGGGCTGGAGTTCAAGCCGAACATGGCGGTGGGCTGGTACTTCATTCCCTTCGCGTTCTGGTTCAAGCCGTTCCAGGCCATGCGCGAACTGTGGAACGCCAGCCATCTCGCGAACGAAAACCAGCCTGCCAGGACCGAGCGGATGCTGATCGCCTGGTGGTCCTGCTGGGTCCTGGGGAATCTGATCGCCAACGGCAGCACCACCATCGGCGACATCACCAGCCCCATCACCGTACTCGATCTGACAGGCTATGGGTTCCATCTCGTGGCCGGGGCCACGCTGCTGCTGATCGCCAATGCCATCACGAAAGCACAGGCTTCCGAGATGAGCGTGCATCACGCCTTCGCCTGACCCTCAGCAGCGCAAGATCGTTCGAAGGCTCAGTCTTCCACGATCTTGAGCAGCTTGCGCTCCAGCGGGCTGAGAATGCCGGCCAGTTCATGACCGCGCTTGAGCACCTGGCCGGCTTCTCCGAACAGCGTCCACATGCCCTGCTTGCTGCGCAGGGACGGCCGCTTTTCGACCCGGGCCTGAGGCCTTTCCGCAGCGCGGCGGAAGGCTGAAAAATTCGCCGCTTCCTTGCCGAAATCCATGGCGTAGTCGCGCCAGATCCCGGCGGCGACCATGCGGCCGTAAAGATCGAGGATACGTTGCAGCTCCAGTCGGTCGAACCCCACCTGAAGCGGGATGCGTCCCGGAAAAGCGACGACGCTTCCGGTCCCGGTAATGGAAGACATCCGCCCGTCAGACACCCTTCACGGCCGGTTCGACTTGCTTTTCCTCTTCGAGGCGGTGCAGCAGCGTGTCCACTTGCGCCCGGAGCGCCGCGACCTGCTCTTCCAGTTCGTCCACTCGCTGGCTGCCCACCGGCTCGCACGGCTCCTTGCAGGGCGTGCCGTAAGGCATGAATTCCTTGGCGTAAGTCTCCGCCTTGACGAGCGTGGAGCGTGCCTTGACGCCGATCATGGTCGCACCTTCCGGCACGTCTTCGGTAACGACAGCGCTGGCACCCACGCGGGCACGCTTGCCCACCGTGACCGGACCGATGATCTGTGCGCCGGAGCCGACGATCACATTGTCCAGCAAGGTCGGATGCCGCTTGCCGCCCTTGCCGTTGGTCGGGTTCGAGCCGCCGAGCGTCACGCACTGGTAGATCGTCACATTGTCGCCGATGATGGCGGTTTCCCCGATCACGGTGAAACCGTGATCGATGAAAAAGTTACGGCCGATCGTGGCACCGGGGTGAATGTCGATGGCGGTCAGGAACCGCGATATGTGGTTCACCACGCGGGCCAGGAAAAACAGGTCCGCCCGGAACAGACGGTGCGCGATCTTGTGGAAGAACAGCGCCCATACGCCCGGATAGAGCAGGACTTCCCAACGCGATCGCGGCGCGGGATCACGCGCGACCACAGAGTCCAGATAGCGGACCAGATTACCCAGCATCGCGCGAATCTCCCATCAATCGGCCCGCAAAGCAAGCCATGAGGTCATGAGGCTTTCGGCTCGTCGCCGTTGAGGTCCATCGTCCACTTCAACTCGGAAAGCGCTTCACGCCAGATCGCCAGGGTCGGCGGCTGCTTGCGCTCCAGACTGAGACGGTCGATGGCGGCGACCAGTTTTTCGACGCCCACATGGCTACGTTCGCAACGCGGTACAAGATAGTCGGTTGCAGAAGGATCCAGAGACAGCCCGCGCATCTGGGCATGGACGTCGATCAATTCGCCCAGCATTTCCGCATCGGGCGCTCCAATTTCCAGTTCAAGCGCCGCGCCGAGCCGCGATCCGAGGTCCGGCAAAGTCACCTGCCAGCGATCCTCGCCCGACCCGCGCCGCCGACTGGAAATGATCAGCAGCGGCCGCGCGCGTTCCTGGGCGCGATTCCAGCTGTGAAAGACGATGTCCTCATCCAGGCGGTCGGCGTCGTCGAGGGCATCGCCATGGCCCGATTCGACGAACCAGCGCGCCAGCAGCGATTTGCCCGAACGCGGGGGGCCGGACAGGATGGCGCTGTGAAACGGCCAGGTGCCCGGCTCCAACAGCGCATCGATCGCCTGTGCGTTGGCATTGCCGACGACAATGCGCGGCGGGCTGTCGCTCGCGGCCGACAGCGGAAGTGCGATCTGCTTCATCACCGGGAGGACCTAGCGCGTGATCCTCAGCGCGCCGCCGCCGCTCGTCACCTTCCAGCCCTGCCCGCGCAGAGCCGAAGCGAGCCGCTCGCCGCCGCCTTCGACGGTCACGCGCATCACTGAAGTGCCGCCGACGGCCAGGCTGACCGTGGCTGCGCCGCGCACACCCGGCACACCCCGAACCGCCGCGAGCGCCGCATCGACAGCCGCCGCGTCAGGCGAGGCGAACTGTACCGAAACGGTCTCGACCGGGGCCGTGGGCACCAGCGACGGCACCGCGGCGGGCGCCTCCGTCTGCGAGGGAAGAGGCAGCGGCGCGAAAGCGTCTCCGCCCTTGGGCATCAGCTTCTGCCGCAGTTCGGCGAAGGCGCGGTCAAGCACCTGCCCGCTGGTCGTCAGCGTGGCATCGGGCCGCAATTCACCCCCGGAAAGCGCATCGCGATAGAGGCCATCCATACGCTGGACCGCCTTGTCCAGCATGGCCGGCAGTTCCTGCTCGCTGGCAGCATCGAGTTCGAACGTGCCGAGGAACGTATTGTCGGGGCCGTAGCGCGCCGTGAAGGTGCCGTGGATCGGACCACCGGGCCATTGCCGTTCGAGCCGGGCATAGGGCACCAGCACATCGGCAGCGTCGAACTGGTTGAGAACATTGCGCCACCACAGACGGCTGCGGCGCGATGCCTGCCCGGCCGTGAGGATCAGCGATTCTCCGCCCGCGCCCACCGGGCGGACATAATCGATGGGGCTCTGCGAAGCCTGGAATTCGGCCCAGGCACGCTGCCAGGGGCCGCGCACCTCGAATACCTGCTGCACGCCGCCCGAATAGAGCACGGGAAGCACCAGCATCGGCGCCGAACGGATCGTCGCCCCGCCGGCGCCGACATATTGTCCTGCGCGCGCCTTGCTGAAGATGACGCCCAGCGTCGCGATGTAGCGCCGCGGGCCGACCTGTTCCTGGCCGATGACGACCGAGGAAACCATGGCGTCGATCGATTCGACCGGCATGTCCGGTCCGCCGAGCTTCTTCCAGGCTTCCTTCTCGGCCTGCTTCCAGCCTTCCAGGCGCGCATCCGCACCGGTCTTGGCGGTAACGTCGACCTTGATGCCGTTGACCTGGATGTCTTCGGAGTTGGCGAGCGGAGCGATGCCGCGATCGCCCTCCACTTGCGCCACGAGTCGATAGCCGCCCACCGCTCCCGCAGCGAGAATCGCGGCACCGCCGGCCATGAGGGCCATACGGCGCACCGAACCGTCGCCGGAGCCGCGCGAACGGGTCAAGGCCAGGCCCCAGGTGAGGCCCTTGCCGGCCACGCGCCGGATATTATGGGAAAACGCTATCGCCATCATCAAACCGATGGGCCTTTTGCCCAAACCGATCCGGAAAACCAAGTCGTAATCCGAAGGCTCGCACAGTTGTATTGCCGAGCGATGCGCAAATTGGCGGAAGCCTGCCGACAAAGGCCGTCAAAGAATGCGGGAGACAAAGTTTCCGCCCGATTTGTTGCCCGGATTCGCGCCTCGGGCGTGACAGCAAGGCGTTTGCGCACTATGCGCGCGCAATGTCCGACGATAACACCCCGAAGAGCTATTCCTACGAGCAGGCCGGCGTCTCCATCGCCGCCGGCAACGCGCTGGTGAAGGCCATCGCCCCGCTCGCGAAATCCACCGCGCGCCCCGGCGCCGATGCGGAGCTGGGAGGCTTCGGCGGTTTCTTCGATCCGCGCGCGGCCGGCTACAAGGACCCGCTGCTGGTCGCCGCCAACGACGGCGTGGGCACCAAGGTCAAGCTCGCCATCGATCATGATCGCCATGACCACATCGGTATCGACCTTGTCGCCATGTGCGTGAACGACCTTATCGTCCAGGGCGCGGAGCCCCTGTTCTTCCTCGATTACTTCGCCACCGGAAAGCTGGAGAACGGCGTCGCCGAGCGTGTCGTGGCCGGTATTGCCGACGGTTGCCGCATCTCCGGCTGCGCCCTGATCGGCGGCGAGACCGCGGAAATGCCGGGCATGTATGCCGCCGGCGACTACGATCTTGCCGGCTTCTGCGTCGGCGCCGTGGAGCGCGGCGAGCAGCTGACCGGAGACAAGGTAGCCGATGGCGACGTGCTGCTGGGCCTGGCTTCGTCGGGCGTGCACTCGAACGGTTACTCGCTGGTCCGCCGCCTGGCCGAGGACAAGGGCTGGAAGCTCGACCGTCCGGCGCTGTTCGATTCGGACACGCTGCTGATCGACGCGCTGATCGCGCCTACGCGCATCTACGTTAAGAGCCTGCTGCCCTTCATTCGCTCGGGCCGCATCAACGCCCTTGCCCACATCACCGGCGGCGGCCTGCTTGAGAACATCCCGCGCGTCCTGCCCAAGGGTCTCCACGCCCGCATCGATGCCGGTGCCTGGGAACAGCCGCGCCTGATGGCCTTCCTCCAGGCCCAGGGCCATATCGAGCCGGCAGAAATGGCTCGCACCTTCAACTGCGGCATCGGCATGGTTCTGGCCGTGCCGGCCGAAGAAGCCGCCGCGCTCAAGACCGAGCTGGAAGCCGCCGGCGAAACCGTTTTCGTCATCGGCATCATCGAGGAAGGCGACAAGGGCTGCACCGTGCAGGGCGCCGCCGAAGTCTGGTCCGCGCGCGAGGACTGGGAGGCCGTCCATCTTGCCTGAGAAGGCAAAGGTCGCCGTCCTGATATCGGGCAGCGGCACCAATATGGCCGCCCTGCTCTATGCCAGCCGCGCCGAGGACTGTCCCTACGAGATCGTCCTCGTCGCCAGCAACAGGCCGGATGCGGGCGGCCTCGCCCTGGCAGCGGCCGAGGGCGTCGCCACTTTCGCGCTGAGCCACAAGGGTCTCGGCCGCGACGAGCATGACGCAGCGATGGACGCGGCGATCCGCGAATCCGGCGCCCAATGGGTCGCACTCGCGGGCTACATGCGGATCCTCACCGAGGGATTCGTGGGCCGGTGGAGCGGCCGGATGGTCAATATCCACCCGTCGCTCCTGCCGAAATACACCGGCCTCCACACCCACCAGCGCGCCATCGAGGCGGGGGACAGCCATGGCGGAGTCAGCGTCCACCTGGTCATTCCCGAGCTGGACGAAGGCCCGATCCTGGGCCAGATCCCGGTCGCGATCGTTCCGGGCGACACGGCAGAGGCGCTCGCCTCCCGTGTGCTGATCGCGGAACACCAACTCTACTCGCGTTGCCTGGCCGCTCTGGTCGTGCGCGAATCGAGCCCGGAATGGCTGCTCGAACGCATTCGCGAACGCGCTATGGCCCTGCCCGAAGCCGATGAGATCCAGAGCCATGGCATGCCCTGCTTCGGCGTGATCAAGGGCAAGAAGTTCGCTTACTTCACGTCGAATCACCACGCCGACGGGCGCACGGCGCTGCTGGTGAAGATCAGCGGTCCCGACGAACAGGCGATGCTGATCGAGGGGGATGAAGACCGCTATTTCCGCCCGGCCTATTTCGGCGACGGCTGGATCGGCATCCGCCTGGACCTTGGCCAGAACGACTGGGATGCCATCGGCGGATGGCTGGCGCGTTCCTGGCGGGCGATCGCACCGAAGAAGCTAACCGCCCTGATCGACGCGGCCGACCAGTTCTGATCCTTCGAAGGCTCCGGCAGGAGCCGCTGCGACCTGAACTCAGGCGCCCACCGCCCCTGCATCGCGGATCATCCGGCCAAGCTGGTCGAGCAGACAGAGGCGCTCCTTCTTGAGTTCCTCCAGCCGCATGTCCGACGCGGCCTCGATCTCCGATTCGACGCGCTGGATCGCGCCGTTCACTTCGTCATAGCGGTCGGCAAGCACAGCAAAGTGCCCGCGCGTCGCCTTGAGATGGCGCAGGATCTCGAGATCGTCCGGAAACTCGGAGGCAAGATCGTGGGGCTTGTGACCATGGACCTGTGACATCGGCTCTCCTCTTGATTCGAAACGAATGAAGGCGTGTTCCTGAGCTAGTCTCTCTCGTCCGAACCCGCCTTGCGCCAGATCAAGGCAGCGGCGGCCCCTCGGAATTCGGGTTCATCAGATTTCGGAATAGTCGACTTGCGGCCGGCTTTCGCGCGTGCCCCGGTAACGCTTCTCGGGTTCCTGAGGATCCCCCGCGATCAGAACATAATCGTCATGGACTTCGATCAGCGTGCCGACGAAAGGAAACCCTTCGAGACTGCCGCCCACGCGGTAGCTCACGGTGTCGCCCACCTTGAAGGTCTTCTCGTCGAAATTGAACTCGAACGGACAGACTTCGCCCGTATCGCCCATGCCCTGCATGTCTGCTCTCCTCTTCCGGGCGGCAATCTAGCGCAGAAGCGGAATAGGCCAAATCGAAAAGCACAAACCTCCGCCGCTGGTACGATTGCGACCGGGGACGTTGGTTTTGGGCGGTTCGGCAAGCCCGAAACAAAAAGGCCGCCCTTTGGGGGCGGCCTTTTCAATGTCAATCGAAGCGCGTGCTTCAGCCGACGAGTTCTTCCGGCTTGAAGAAATAGGCGATCTCGATCGCGGCGTTCTCGTCCGAGTCCGAACCGTGGACCGAATTGGCTTCGATCGATTCGGCGAAGGTCTTGCGGATGGTGCCCTCGGCAGCGTCGGCCGGGTTGGTGGCGCCCATCACGTCGCGGTTGCGCTTCACGGCGTCTTCGCCTTCGAGCGCCTGCACGACCACGGGACCCGAGATCATGAACGAGACGAGGTCGTTGAAGAAGGGACGTTCCTTGTGAACGGCGTAGAAGCCTTCAGCCTGTTCCTGCGTCATCTGGATGCGCTTGGAGGCGACGACGCGCAGGCCGGCTTCCTCGAGCATCTTGGTCACGCCGCCGGTCAGGTTGCGGCGAGTGGCGTCGGGCTTGATGATCGAAAAGGTGCGGGTAACCGCCATGGGATGTTCCTTGCAAACTGTAGGGCGAAAAGGGTTATGGTTCTTGCGCGCGCCACTAGCCGGGAACCGGCTTCATCGCAAGGCGCAGGCGATTAACTTACGGTCGTTCCGGATCAACTTCGGCGCGAGAGCCTATCGGCTCGGGATCACCCCGCCTGGACCCAGCGGCCGCCGTCCTGCTTCCAGTAATGATGCTCGACGCCTTCTCTGCCGCGCAGTGCGCGCCAGGTGTCGCGCGCGTGCTGGAGCGTCGATTCGTCGAACAGGAAGAAGGTACGCTCGAAAGCCTCTTCCCCTTCCCGCCACTGGCCATCGGCAATGGCCATGAACCTGGCGCCGTTGGCCGGTTCGGGCGCGTCGGAAATGAGGATCGGCTGCCGATCCTCGCTGCCGTCGCCCGCGAAGCCACTGGCCAGGAAACTCTCCGGCCCGGCCGACCAGAGCGCCTGGCAGATCCGCTGGCGCTGGCCGAGGTCGGCGGAGACGACGAGCAGACGCTCGCCATTCCCCGCCACCTTGCCGGCGATCAGCGCAAGCGCGCTTTCGGCGGGGTCACGACTGAGCTGGTAGAAATCCACGCGCATCGCCGTGTCCCCGCCTTTGCCTTACGCTTCGCCTTTGCCTTACGCTTCGAGGGTGTCGCGAACGAAACGGTCGAGCAGGCGTACGCCGAAGCCCGAAGCGCCCTTGTCCCAGGTCGCGCCCGGCTTGTCGGTCCAGACGGTGCCGGCAATGTCGAGGTGGGCCCAGGGGGTGTCGTTCTCGATGAAGCGCAGCAGGAACTGCGCCGCCGTGATCGAGCCGCCGAAGCGCGGGCCGACGTTCTTGATGTCGGCGATCGGGCTGTCGATCATCTTGTCGTAGTTCGGGCCCATCGGCATGCGCCACAGGCGGTCACCCGAAGCGTCGCCCGCTGCGTTGAGCTGGCCGGCGAGTTCGTCGTTGTTCGAGAACAGGCCCGCATATTCATGCGCCAGCGACAGGATGATGGCGCCGGTCAGCGTGGCGAGATCGACGACCTTGGCCGGCTTGTATTCGCGCTGCACCCAGGTGAGCGCATCGCAGAGAACCAGGCGGCCCTCGGCGTCGGTGTTGATCACTTCGATGGTCTGGCCCGAGAGCGAGGTGACGACGTCACCGGGGCGCTGGGCATTGCCGTCGGGCATGTTTTCCACAAGGCCGCAGACGCCGACCACATTGGCCTTGGCCTTGCGCAGCGCGAGCGCGAGCATGGTGCCGGCCACCGCACCGGCGCCGCCCATGTCCCACTTCATGTCTTCCATGCCGGCTGCCGGCTTGATCGAGATGCCGCCGGTGTCGAACGTCACGCCCTTGCCGACGAAAGCCACGGGTGCTTCACCCGCGGTTCCGCCCAGCCACTCCAGCACGAGCAGGCGCGCGGGACGCACCGAGCCCTGGGCCACGCCGAGCAGCGAACCCATGCCGAGGTCGGCCATTTCCTTCTCGTCGAGCACGCGGACCTTGAGGCCGCTGCCTGCATACTTCGCCTCGCAGCGCGCGACGAAGGATTCGGGATAGATCACGTTGGCGGGCTCGGTCACCAGTTCGCGGGTGAACGACACGCCGGCGACGATCGCCTGCTCGACCGCCCAGACCGCCTCGGTGCCTTCCGGCGCACCGATCACGGCGATGTCCACGAGGCTGGGCTTGGCATCGTCGGCCAGCTTGGTGCGGTAGGTGTCGAGACGCCATCCGCGCAGCACCGCGCCAAGCAGCGCACCGGCAGCTTCTTCGGCCGAAAGGCCCGCGCCGGTCAGGTCCAGGGTCAGCGCCGTCTCGCCCGAGGTCAGGTACTTGCCGACGACAGCCGCACCGGCGCGCTCCACGGCGCCCTTGCGGTCTTTCGCATCGGCCGCGCCGATACCGGCCAGCACCGCGCGCACGACTTTGCCGTCACGCTCTACGAAGCCTTCGAACACCTGTCCGGCCTTGCCGGCGAAACGCGATGCCTTGGCGCCTTCGGCAAGGACCTGCTCGATGTCGGCGGGAATCGAATCCTGATTCACGAAGCGGGCGACGAGACGCGCCGGGGCGGCTGCAGCAGCGTCAAGGAACTGGATATTCATGGGATCTCCTGAATCACGTGGGCGAGCGCCGATGTTGTGCGCTTCGCCGCAACAGCGGATTGCAGTTAGGCACAGGCGGTGCGATAGGCAAGTGATGCTCCCTGCCGTGCCGACCCTGCTGCAAGCCCCCATTCGCCGCTTGCGACCCGTTTCGCTGAGCGTCATGGCCCTCGGAATCGCCGCCTTCGGCCTGCCTTCGCTCGCCTGGGCGCAGGACGTTTCGCGCCCCGTCGACACCGGGCCGATCGAAGGCGCCCCTGCCGCGCCCCCGGCGTCGACGGACGACAACGTGCCGATCGCCTTCGAGGCGGACACCGTCGAATACGACCAGAACGACGAATTCGTGACGGCGACAGGCAATGTCGTGCTGCGCAAGGACCGGCAGTCCGTTCGCGCCGACAAAGTCACCTGGAACCGCAAGACCGGCCAGATCATCGGCAACGGCAACGTCCGCATGGTCGATCAGGACGGCAACCAGCTCTATACCGAAAGCGTCGAGCTGACCGACGAGCTCAAGACCGGCATGATGGAGAACCTGCTGCTGGTCATGCGCCAGGGTGGCCGCCTCGCCGCCAGCAAGGGCGAGCGCATTGCCAACGGCGACGTCGTCCTCCAGCATGCGGCCTATACCGGCTGCGCCGTCGAGAACGACGAAGGCTGCCCCAAGAAACCGACATGGCGCGTGGTCGCCAAGACGGTGGTCTATAGCGAGACCCAGAATCGCGTCCGCTTCAGCGATGCCCGGCTCGAACTGTTCGGCCTCGTCCAGCTTCCGCTGCTGGGCCTTTCTGTCAGCACCAACGGCGGCGCCGTCTCGGGCTTCCTGGTGCCCGACTTGCGGTCGAGCCCGTCGAACGGCATCGAAGTCGCGCAGTCCTATTACTGGAAACTTGCGGAAAACCGCGATCTCACCGGCTCGCTCCACGCCTATACCAAGGCGGCGCCGATGGCCTCGTTCCAGTACCGCGCGCTGACCGACATCGGCGCCTACCAGATCACCGGCTATGCGACTTCCAGCAATCGCATTCCGATCAACAGCAGCAATCCGGATCCCAACCGCGAACGCGCCTTCCGCGGCTATATCTTTGCCAACGGTAAGTTCCAGCTCGACGAGAACTGGAGCATCACCGCCTCGATCCGCCGCGCCACCGACCGCACATTTGTGCGCCGCTACGACATCTCGCGCGACGACCGCCTGCGCTCCTCGATCGAGGTCGAGCGGATCGACCAGGACAGCTACTTCTCGTTCTCGGGCTATGCGACGCAGACCCTGCAGTCTAGCCGCGACCAGGGGCAGATCCCGGTCGCCTTCCCGGTGCTCGACTATCGCCATCGCTTCGACGAATCGCTGCTGGGCGGCAAGATCGAAACCCAGGTCAACACCCTGGGGATCACCCGCGTCGACGGACAGGACACCCAGCGCGCCTTCGCCAGCACCCAGTGGTCGCTGCGCAAGCTGACGGGCATGGGCCAGGAAGTGACCTTGACCGGGCTCGTGCGCGGCGACGTCTACCACTCGGACGAAAACGAACTGTCCACCACCGCGCTCTACCGCGGCCAATCGGGTTGGGAAGGCCGCGGCATCGCGCTGGCGGCGGTCGACGTGAAATGGCCGCTGGTCGGGCAGGTCTTCGGCGGCAGCCAGGTGCTGACCCCCCGCGTCCAGCTCGTCGCCACGCCCAGGATCAAGAACCTCGCGATCCCGAACGAGGATTCGCGGGCGATCGAACTGGAAGATTCCAACCTCTTCGCGCTCAATCGCTTCCCCGGCTACGATCGGTTCGAGGACGGCGTGCGCTTCACCTACGGTTTCGACTGGATGTTCGAGCGCCCGCGCTGGCGCATCAAGTCCACGATCGGCCAGTCGATCCGCCTCAGCAACAAGCCCTCGATCCTGCCCGACGGCACCGGCCTTGCCAGCAAGACCTCGGACATCGTCGGCCGCACCGAAGTGCGCTATCGCAATTTCTTCAACATCATCCACCGCTACCGTGTCGACAAGGACACGCTAGCGGTACGCCGCAACGAGTTCGACATCTCTCTGGGCAACAACCAGACCTACCTCGAACTCGGCTATACCAAGCTGAACCGCGACATCTCGATGGACATCGAGGATTTGAAGGATCGCGAGGAAGTGCGCGCGGCCGGACGCGTGGCCTTTGCCAATTACTGGTCCGTGTTCGGGTCGGCTTCGGTCAACCTGACCGACCAGAACGAGGATCCTATCTACGGTTCGGACGGGTTCCAGCCCCTGCGCTCGCGCCTGGGCATGGCCTACGAAGACGACTGCCTCCAGATTTCGTTCACCTGGCGGCGGGACTACGTGACCTTCGGCGATGCGCGGAAGGGCAACTCATTCCAGCTGGGCTTCGCGCTCAAGAACATCGGCGCCTGGTAAAATCGGTCATGGCTGAGGAGCACAGGCGCGGGCGTTGGCACCGCGGACCAAAGCGGCTATCGGACGTGCTCAGTTTCGGTTAAGCCGCGTGCCGACATAGGGCCGGGAAGCTCCCTCGGCGAATTCTCCATCGAGCGGCATCGGCCGGACGGGTCGAATACGGGATACAGGTCAAGGTGAAAGCAATCCAACGCAACAAGTTCATCAAGCGCGCGGCTCTTGCCTGCGGCGCCGTGGCGGCGACGCTTTCGGCCCACGCTGCTTTCGCCCAGTCCGCCCCCCAGGGCGAGATCGTCATTCCTGACGACGTGAAGATCTTCGGTAACGACAATCCCAACCTGCGCCGCGCGACGGCGGTGGTAAACGGCTCGGTCATCACCGGTACCGACGTCGACCAGCGCCTCGCCCTGATCCTTGCCGCCAACCAGGGCAAGATCAGCGAGGAAGAACAGAAGCGCCTGCGCCTTCAGGTGCTGCGCAACCTGATCGACGAAACGCTCCAGATCCAGGAAGCCAAGGCTGTCGAAGTCTCGGTGGACGATGCCGAGGTAGACCAGTCCTACGCCCGCGTCGCTTCGCAGAACTTCAATCAGAACACCCAGGCGATGGACGCCTATCTCAAGCGCGTCGGCTCCTCGCCGGATTCGCTGAAGCGCCAGATCCGCGGCGAACTTTCGTGGCAGCGCCTGCTTCAGCGCAATGTGCAACCGTTCATCAACGTCTCCGACGATGAAGTGAACGAAGTGATCGACCGCCTCAAGGCGTCGAAGGGCACCGAGGAATACCGTCTGGGCGAGATCTACCTCGCCGCCACGCCGGAATCGCAGCAGCAGGTGGCAACCAACGCCAACCAGATCATGCAGCAGCTGCGCCAGGGCGGCAGCTTCGTGGCCTATGCCCGCCAGTACTCGCAGGCATCGACCGCTTCGGTCGGCGGCGATCTCGGCTGGGTGCGCCTCGGCCAGCTTCCGGGCGAAGTCTCGGAAGCGGTGCGCGACATGCAGGCGGGCCAGCTTGCCGGTCCGATCGAGATTCCGGGCGGCTTCGACATCGTCTACCTGATCGACAAGCGCCAGGTCCTCACCGCCGATCCGCGCGACGCCGTGCTGGCGCTCAAGCAGATCTCGCTGGAATTCCCCAAGGGTATCAGCGAAGCGCAGGCCAATGCCAAGGCCGAGAATTTCGCCAAAACCATCAAGACGGCCAAAGGCTGCGGCGATGTGGAAAAGGTTGCCGCCACCATCGGCGCGCAAGTCGTTGCCAACGACCAGGTGAAGGCCCGCGATCTGCCCGGCCCGATCCAGTCCTCGATCCTGACCCTGTCGCCCGGCGAGACCCTGCCGCCCTTCGGCTCGCTTGCCGAGGGCGTGCGCATCCTGATGCTCTGCGGCCGCGACGATCCGCAAGTCGAATCCGGCCCGAACTTCGAGCAGGTCATGGCGCAGATGGAAGACGACCGCGTCAACAAGCGCGCGCAGATGTACTTGCGCGACCTTCGCCGCGATGCGGTGATCGAATACAACTGACGAACAAGGGGGCGGCACCGATGGCGGCCAATACCAACGGCGCGCCGCCCCTCGCGGTTTCGCTGGGAGACCCGGCAGGAGTCGGACCGGAGCTTTTTGCCCAGGCCTGGGCGGATCGGCACGAAGCAGGATTGTCGCCGTTCTTCGCGGTCGGCGGCGCCGAAGTGCTCAAGGCGGCCGCGCGGAGCCGGGGCTTCGAACTGCCCATAGCCCGCATTGCCAGCGCCGACGAAGCCGCCGCCGTGTTCGGTGCTGCATTGCCGGTTCTGGGCGACGAGGATACGGCCGCCGTGTTCGGCCAGCCCGATCGAAGCGGTGCCGCCCTCGCCCTCCATTCATTGACCCGCGCCACGCAGCTCGCCCTTGCAGGCGAGGCCGGCGCCGTCGTCACGGGGCCTATCGCCAAGTCGAAACTTGCGGAAATCGGCTTTTCGCAGCCCGGCCAAACCGAATTTCTCGCCGATGCCTGCGGCGTTGCCCATGGCGATGCCGTGATGATGTTGGCCGGCCCGAACTTGCGCACCGTGCCGCTGACCGTGCACGTCGCCCTTTCGCAGGTGCCCGCGCTGGTCACGCGCGCCTTGATCGAGAGCAAGGCCCGCATCGTCGCGCAGGCGCTTCGCCGCGACTTCGGGCTATCGCCGGCCCGCCTCGCCATCACCGGTCTCAATCCCCACGCCGGGGAAGACGGCCGCATGGGCCGGGAAGAAATCGAGACGATTGCCCCCGCCATCGCCGCGCTCGCCGCCGAGGGACTGGCCGTAACCGGCCCGCACCCCGCCGACGCCCTGTTCGCTGCGCATGAGCGCGCCAAATTCGACGTGGCGCTCTGCATGTATCACGACCAGGCCCTGGTGCCGATCAAGACGCTGGACTTCGATGCCGGCGTCAATGTTACGCTGGGCCTGCCGATCGTACGAACCTCACCCGATCACGGGACGGCCTTCGGCATCGCCGGGCAGGCCGTGGCCAGTGCCGGAGCCACTATCGCCGCCCTTCGCATGGCCGGGGAATGCGCCGCGCGCAGGCGCCTGCCGGAGACCACTGCATGACTGCCGAACTGCCTCCCCTGCGCGAGGTCATCGCCAAGCACGGCCTTTCGGCCTCCAAGGCGCTCGGCCAGAATTTCCTGTTCGACGAGCAGTTGCTCGATCGGATCGCCGCCATTCCCGGCGGCCTTGAGGGGCAAAAAGTCCTGGAAGTCGGCCCCGGCCCCGGCGGCCTGACGCGCGCCCTGCTGCGCGCCGGCGCTGAAGTGACCGCGATCGAAATGGACCGTCGCTGCCTTCCCGCCCTGGCGGAAGTGGAAGCGGCCTTCCCGGGCAAACTGAAGGTCATAGAGGGCGACGCCATGAAGTTCGCGCCCGCCGACTTGTTCGACGGGCCTTATGCGGTGGTGGCCAACCTGCCCTACAATGTCGGCACCGCGCTGTTCATCGGCTGGCTTTCAGGTCAGGCCTGGCCGCCTCAGTGGTCCTCGCTGACTCTGATGTTCCAGGAAGAAGTCGCCCGCCGCATCGTCGCGGAGCCGGATACTTCGGCTTATGGGCGGCTGGCCGTCCTGGCGCAGTGGCGCGCGAAACCGAAGCTGGCGATGAAAGTTCATCGCAGCGCTTTCACGCCGCCGCCCAAGGTGATGTCCGCCATCGTCCATGTCGTTCCCGGCGAGGCGCCCGAGGGCGTTTCGATGCGGGTGCTGGAGCGCGTCACGGAAGCCGCATTCGGCCAGCGCCGCAAGATGCTGCGTCAGAGCCTGAAAGGCGTGATCGGCGCGCTGGATGCCCTGGAGCGACTCGGTATCGATCCGCAACGGCGTGCCGAGACTTTATCGGTGGCGGAATTCGTCAGCATAGCGCGGGAACTGACGCCGAACTGATCTAGCGTTCGGCGTCGCTCAAACCGGGGTTCGCCGTTTTGGAGAGAACCGCACCCGCCTGCGCTGGTTCGGGCTCGGCGGCGCCGAGACCCGGCTTCACAAGCTGGGCTGCCACCCAGATCGCAACAGCCGCACCAAGCGTCATCAGCATCAGCTGAACGAGGCGACCTGCCAGTCTTCCATCGGACGCCAGCGCCCCGGCCAAGCCCTGATCGCGCGGAAAGCGCAGGGCTTCGACCGCCAGCGCCACCGGCAAGGGTTCATCGTTGCCATTGGCATGGGATGCCGAACGTGCGGCTTCCCGCCCAGCGCGCGCTGCGTCGAGATGCACGACGCTGGATGGGTCGCTCGGTCCGGCGGTGTTACCTTCAGCCGGCACACCGCTTGACGGTGTGCCGGGTATGGCGTGCCCGTGGGCACGGTCGATTCTATGTCTCTTCAACGCCGGGCCCCCCTAGCGAACAATCCTTTGAATAGTGCTTTGGGGCCGATAGATCAAATTAAAGTTAATGCGAGAGTCAGACTTCTGCAAAAAGTTGCAGGCGGACGGCGTCCTTCTTTTTACGGCGCCAGGCATGGAGCAAGGGCTCGGTATAGCCGTTGGGCTGCTCCACGCCCTTGAACACCAGATCGCAGGCCGCGAGGAAGGCGAATGAGCCTTCCCAGTTGCCGGCCATGGGCTCGTAGAGCGGGTCGCCCGCATTCTGGGCGTCGACCTTGGCCGCCATGCGGCGCAGCGAATCCATCACTTGCTCGGCCGAGCAGACGCCGTGAAACAACCAGTTCGCCATGTGCTGGCTGGATATGCGCAACGTGGCGCGGTCCTCCATCAGCCCGACATCGTCGAGGTCGGGAACCTTGGAGCAGCCCACGCCCTGGTCGATCCAGCGAACGACATAGCCGAGCAGACCCTGGGCATTGTTGTCCAGTTCGTCCCGCACTTCCTCTTCGGACCAGTTGGCGCCGTCCGCGAGTGGAACCTGGAGCAGCAGGTCAAGGCTCGGGATCGCGGCCCCTGCCATCTCCTCGCGCAAGCCGAAGACGTCGACCTCGTGATAGTGCATGGCATGAAGCGTCGCAGCCGTGGGGGACGGAACCCAGGCCGTGTTCGCGCCCGTCCGGGGATGGGCGATCTTCTGCTCCAGCATGTCGCGCATCCGGTCCGGCGCAGCCCACATGCCCTTGCCGATCTGGGCAATGCCGGAAAGGCCATGCCGCAGACCGATGGCGACATTGCGCCGTTCATAAGCCGCAATCCACTCGGAGCCCTTGATCGCATTCTTGCGGATCATCGGCCCTGCCCGCATCGAGGTGTGGATCTCGTCCCCGGTGCGATCGAGGAAGCCGGTATTGATGAAGACGATGCGATCCTTCACAGCCTCGATGCAGGCCGCCAGATTGGCGGAAGTGCGCCGTTCCTCATCCATCACGCCGACTTTCACCGTGTAGCGCGGCAGGTCCAGCAAGTCTTCGACGGCATCGAACAGGTCGTTGGTGAAGGCGCATTCCTCCGGGCCGTGCATCTTCGGTTTGACGATGTAGATCGACCGCTCGCGGCTATTGCCGAAGCGCGTCAAACCCTTGACGTCCTGCGCCGAGATCGCGCTGGTCAGGACGGCATCCATGATCCCTTCCGGTATCTCCGAACCGTCCGGCAGCAGGATCGCCGGGTTGGTCATGAGATGGCCGACATTGCGGACGAACAGCAGGCTGCGCCCCGGCAATGCCAGCACTTCGCCGGAAGGCGTGGTGACGGTCCGGTCTCCGGCGAGTTCGCGGGTGCGGGTTTCGCCGCTCTTCTCGAACGTTTCCGTCAGGTCGCCGCGAATCACGCCGAGCCAGTTCGTGTAAGCGGCGAGCTTATCCTCCGCGTCCACTGCGGCGACGGAATCTTCCAGATCGACGATCGTGGTCAATGCCGCTTCCAGCACGATATCGGCAATGCCCATCCGATCCGCGCGCCCGACCTGGCTGGCCGGATCGACGACAATCTCGATGCCGAGCCCGTTCGAGCGGTAGAGGCGTCCCGCCTGTGTCACGCCCACATATTGGCCGGGGTCGGCAAGCGGGGCGCCGAGACTGTCGAGATCGCTCCAACTTCCGGTAGCGAGCGGCAGGGCCTTGTCGAGGAAACGGCGGCCCTGTGCGATCACCGCGGCGCCGCGAACCGGGTCGTAGTCCTTTCCCTGGGCCTGCGCAGCGTCGAGCGCGTCCGTCCCATAGAGCGCGTCATAGAGGCTGCCCCAGCGCGCATTGGCAGCATTGAGCAGGAAGCGCGCGTTGAGCACCGGGACGACAAGCTGCGGTCCGGCCATCGTCGCGATTTCAGGATCGACGCCGCGCGTGCCAATGGAAAACGCGTCCGGTTCCGGCACCAGGTAGCCGATTTCCCGCAGGAAATCCTGGTACTCGGCCTGATCGATGGGCTTTCCCGCGCGCTGGAGATGCCAGGCGTCGATGCTCGCCTGCAAGGCGTCGCGCTGCCTGAGCAGAGCCTTGTTGCGCGGTGCCAGGTCTGCGAGCAGCGCGGCAAATCCGGGCCAGAAGGCGGCGGCGTCCTGCCCGATCGGTGGCAGCACCCGGTCCTCCACGAAACGCGCCAGTGCGGCGTCGACCCGAAGGCCCGAGCGATCAACTCTGTCCGTCATTTTTCCTCGCATTCCCTGCACGCAGACCCATTCGGGCGGGCGGCGACCGTGACATCTGTTCAAGACTGTCCTGGGGAGGATCGGCCATTCTATGCCTCATCGCAAATGCCTTGGCAATCGCGAACGCGGTTTCGCAAGGAAGCTCCGTTACGGTCCCAAAGTGGTACCACGTCGGATCAGCTTACACCTTGCGTCGGAAAGACTTACATAGAAGATTGCTGTCGACGCCGCCCATCGCGGGAACCTCGGGTTGGCCCGGATGTTGCTTCGAATGCGCTGAAGTTCCTGCCGATCGGCACAGGGCAGGACTGGAAGGACTGGAATGCTTCGCAAGATCAGCCGCCTCTTCGTGATCAAGACCCGCTGGGAAGCGTTCATGATCATCTATGCCCTCGCGCTGGGCGCGGTGGAGCGTGGAAGCGTCTACCTCACGCGATTTCCGGGATGGGGCGGCAAGTTGCTGTTCCTGGCCTGCACGGGCGCCGTCTTCATGGCCGGCGCCAAGATACTCGACTGCCTGAAGTTCGAACAGGCGCAGGAACGCGCCGCCGAAAAGACCGAAATCGCATCCGAAACCGATCAGAATTCCATGGCGAGAATCGACGCCGCCTGAGCGCTGTCGTTGTTCGAACAGCCATCCGACCGAAGCCGCGCAGCAGGCGGTTTCGCGGCGATTCTCTTTGATGGGTGAAGGTGGGGTGTTTCTGTTGCAAGGTACACCCCGAACCCCTGGAATCCCTTCTGTTGCCCGGTGGGTCCAACCGCGCTTTAGCTTTGTAACGTCAGGCCGTTAGGCCCTAGAATTACGCGGCGAGAGCGAGTGCTTCGTTGTCGTTGGCACTTGTGAGTTTTGAGCCTTGAACGGGTTACTCAGCCCGAATGAAAACACCGCTTTTCAACACACGTCGATCCTAGTTCGGCCCCGTCATCACCCCTGCGACAACAGGGTTGCCCTGCCGAAAGGCAGGACGGGTGATGGTGGAGCCGCCGGGTACCGCCCCCGGGTCCGCTGTGCCTATTGTACGGCGCAGTTTATCATCATAGCCAACCGAAGCTGGCGAGACCCCATATAGGGCGCCGTACGAAAATGAAAAGGGGGCGGGTTCACCCCTCCCCCTCTTCGTGGAACGTCGCTGTGGAACACGCTCTTTCGCGAATTTCCCCAGCCAATCAGCCTTTCTTCAAGGCGTCGCGGATTTCCGCAAGCAGCTGAACTTCGGTCGGGCCGGTCGGCGCGGCCGGTTCTTCCTTCTTGGGCAGAAGGCGATTGGCCTGCCGCACGATCAGGAAAATCACGAAGGCGAGAATCAGGAAGTTGATGATCGCCGTGAGGAAGGCACCGTAGCCGAACATGGCCACGCCTGCCGCTTTGAGGCCGGCGTACGTCATCGGGCCGGTATAGTCTGCCGGGACGGTGCCCAGCACGACGAACTTGTTGCTGAAGTCGATACCGCCGGTGATGAGGCCGATGAATGGCATGATCACGTCGTCAGTCAGCGAGGCAACGATCTTGCCGAATGCGGCGCCGATGATGACACCGACGGCAAGGTCGAGCACGTTGCCGCGCGCAATGAAAGTCTTGAATTCCTGAAGCATGGGTCGGTTTCCCCTCGATCCTGTGCAGGCCATGGCTGGCCCTGGAGACCTGCCACATCGAAGTTTAGCTAACAATCGGTTGCGGTAAGAAGTTGCATGACGCGACTGTCCTTGAACCGGAACCGCCGCCTGCTATCTATCTGAGCAAGAGACCGTCCATTCAGAACGAGGCGGGGCCGAACGGTCCCGTCGATCAGGAGGATCACGCATGACCCTGTCGAACCTGGCCCGCAAGAGCCGCGCCGTGCTTGCCCTTGCGGCGGCTCTGTCGCTGGCCGCCTGCGGCTTCAACTCGGTTCCGACCAAGCAGGAAGCCGCCAAGGCGAAGTGGGCCGATGTGCAGGCCGCCTTCCAGGAACGCGCCAACCTCGTGCCGAACCTCGCCGCCGTCGCCAAGGGCGCCGCGACGCAGGAAAAGGAGATCCTCACGGGCGTGGTCGAGGCGCGTGCCAAGGCAACCAGCGTGCAGGTCAATGCCGAGGATCTGAATGATCCCGCGAAGATGCAGCAGTTCCAGGCTGCCCAGTCGCAGTTCGGCCAGAGCCTGTCGCGCCTGCTGGTCAGCGTCGAGCAGTATCCCGATCTCAAGTCGATCGTGAACTACCAGATGCTCCAGACCCAGATCGAAGGTCAGGAAAACCGCATTCGCATCTCGGTGCGCGACTACAATGCCGCGGTCCAGGACTACAACACCGAAGTCCGCACGTTCCCGACCATGATCGGCGCCAAGCTGCGCGGTGCAGATCCGCTCGTGCCCTACCAGGCCGCAACGCCGGGCGCGGACGTCGCGCCGAGCCTCGAAGGCAAGATCTGATATCGTGATCCGCGTGAAGGCCGTCCTTGCGGCCATCCTTCTGGCGTTCGGCGCGCTGCTTGCCCAGCAGGTGGCCGCCGCGCCCAGTTTCCCCAAGCTGACCGGGCGCGTGGTCGATGACGCCAAGGTCATCCCGGACGATGTCAAAGCCCGGCTCACGCAAAAGCTGGAGGCGCTGGAGAAGAATTCAGGCCGCCAGCTGGTGGTCGTCACCCTTCCCAGCCTTCAGGGCTACGAGATCTCGGACTACGGCTATCAGCTCGGCCGCGCCTGGGGCATCGGCCAAAAGGGCAAGGACAGCGGCGCGCTGCTGATCGTCGCGCCCAATGAGCGCAAGGTGCGGATCGAGGTCGGCTATGGCCTGGAACCGATCGTTACCGACGGCCTTTCCTTCCTCATCATCAACAACGACATCATCCCGCATTTCAAGCAGGACGATTATCCCGGCGGCATCGAAGCCGGCGCCGACGCTCTGGTCAAGCAGCTGACGCTGCCGCCCGAGGAAGCGCAGAAAGTCGCGGCCGAGGCCGATGCCGCGCGCAAGGATAGCGGCGGCGGATTCCCGATCGGCACGATCGTGTTCATCGTCATCATCGTCTTCTTCGTCGTCCTGCCGATGGTCAACGAGGCGCGCGGCGGCGGTCGGCGCCGGGGCGGCTTCGGCGGCCCGATCATCTGGATGCCCGGCGGTTTCGGCAACGACGATGACGACGATCGCTGGGGCGGCGGTGGCGGATGGGGCGGCGGCGGCGGCTTCGGAGGTGGCGGAGGTTTCTCGGGCGGCGGCGGCAGCTTCGGCGGCGGCGGCGCGAGCGGCAGCTGGTAGGGGGACGAGACAATGGCATTACCCATCTACCTCTCCGACGAGGACCATGCGCGGATCAGCGCCGCCGTGGGCGAAGCGGAAATGCACAGCGCCGGCGAAATCGTCACCGTCCTGGCAGACCGTTCGGACGGCTATACTGACGTGGCCCTTGCATGGTCGGCGATCGTGGCGTTTCTCGCCCTGGCCGCGCTGGTAATCGCTCCGGAATTCTACATGGGCCTCTACGAGCGGCTGCTGGCCGACTGGGGGCACGAATGGACCCCGCGCATGATCGTCGGCCTGGCTGCCGGTGTGGCTGCGATCAAGTTCGGCGCCATGCTGCTGCTGCAGCTCTGGCCGCCGCTCAAGTTCTGGCTAGTGCCTCCGCAGATCAAGACCATGCGCGTCCATGCCCATGCGGTTCGCGCTTTCCGCATCGGCGCGGAGCAGCGGACGACGGGGCGAACCGGCGTCCTCATCTACCTCTCCATGCGCGAGCACCGGGCCGAAATCGTGGCCGACCGCGCCATTGCCGCGAAAGTGGATCCCGAGGTCTGGGGCCAGGCCATGGCGGCCATGCTCGCCCATGTCGGCGATGGGCGGATCTGCGACGGCATGATCGTCGCCGTCGGCAAAGTCGGCGCGATTCTTTCCGAACATTTCCCTCGCGCCGATGACGACGTGAACGAACTTCCCGACAGGCTAATCGAAATATGACTGATATCTCCACGCTGCCCCTGCCCCCGGACGCCGATGCGGCGGATGAGATCATGTGGCAGGGCAGGTTCATCACCGCCCGCAAGCGCGGCCGCTGGGAATATGTCAGCCGCGCCAGGGGCATCCGCGCCGCGGTGATCCTGGCCGTCGATCCGCATGACCATGTCATCCTGGTGGATCAATACCGCGTGCCGCTGGGCAAGCGCTGCATTGAATTGCCGGCGGGGCTGGTCGGCGATCACGACGAGAGCGCCGATGAAGATGCCAGCGTAGCTGCTGCCCGCGAGCTGGAAGAAGAAACCGGCTATCACGCAGGCCGCATGGAAAATCTGGGCGAGTTCTTTTCCTCCCCCGGCATGGTCAGCGAAAGCTTCACGCTGTTCCGCGCGCACGATCTGGTGAAAGTAGGCGAAGGCGGCGGCGTCGATAGCGAAGACATCGTGGTCCGCCGCGTGCCGCTCGCCGGGATCGAGCAGGCCATCGCAGACTGGCGCGCGCAAGGCTACGCCATGGACGTGAAGCTCCTCATGCTGCTGGGCGCGCGGCTGTTGGGCTGATCGTGAAAACACGGTTCGGCGTCTGTCAACGCAAGGCGCGCTACGCCAGCGAGGCGGCGGCGCTGGAAGTGGCGCAAAAGGCCGATGTCGTTCTGCGGCCCTATCGCTGCCCGCTCTGCCGGCAATATCACCTGACCAGCCGAACCAAGGGAATGCGGGTTCCGCGTTTCCTGCTGGAGCGGGCGGAAGGGGGCAAGGGGGCCTAGCAACCCGCCCCCGATTGGCGGCCCCGCCCTTCTCGCCTCCCGATCCTCGCCCTCATGACCGGAAAAGTTCCGTCACGGCAAGCGATGGGATCAAGGTGAAAGTTCAGGCCGGGGCCGCTTTGGGCATAACGGAATTCAGAGCGTGGTGAAGATCGCTCCAAAGTCCTTGCCGCCGTTTCCGGCCTCGACGAACGCCTCGTAGATCCTGGTGGCGTGCTCACCCATCGGCACGGCGGCGCCGGAGGTTTCGGCTCCCGCCATCGCCAGACGCAGGTCCTTGAGCATGAGCGCCGAGGCGAAACCGCCCGCGTAGCCGTTGTCCGCAGGGCTCGTCGCGCCAACGCCGGGCATTGGCGTATAGTCGTTAAGCGACCAGCAGTAGCCGGTGGCCTTGGAGCTGATCTCGTAGAATGTCTGGGGATCGAGCCCCGCTTTTTCGGCCAGGGCCAGCGCCTCGCAGGTGCCGATCATATGGATCGCCAGCAGCATGTTGTTGCACATCTTGGCGACCTGGCCTGCGCCCGTTTCACCGGCATGGATAACCGCCTTGGCCATCGGTTCCAGCACGGCGCGGGCGCGCTCGAAGGCTGTTTCGCTGCCGCCGACCATGAACGTGAGAGTGCCGCCATTGGCCGCCGCGATCCCTCCCGAGACCGGCGCATCGACCATTTCATACCCGGCCGCCTGCGCCAGTTCCACGACTTCGCGCGCAGTGGCGAGGTCGATGGTCGAGCAGTCGAGGAAAAGCGCGCCCTTGGGAGCGTTTCCGAACACTTCGGCGGTGTAGACCGATCGGACGATCGCACCGTTGGGGAGCATGGTCACGACCGCTTCCGCGTCCGCGACGGCTTCGGAAACCGTCGCTGAAATCGAACAGCCCTGTTCCGCCGCCTTGCCGGTGGCTTCCGGCGAAAGGTCGAAGGCGGTCACGGCATGCCCAGCCTTCACGAGGTTCGCGGCCATGCCGCCGCCCATGTTGCCCAGACCGATGAAGGCGATTTTCATGACGTTCTCTCCCAAGTTTGAGACCGCTGGCCATCCGTTACCATCGGCCGGGCACCCAAGCGCCTCGCTGCATTCTTGCGCGGCTGGGCCAGCGGTCCCCGGTCACGCCGGGACGACATCCGACCCGCCACGGCGGCCTTAGCGGCCTTTCCAGACGCCGGGGCGCTTCTCGACGAAAGCGGCCATGCCCTCGGCCTTGTCCTCGGTGGCGGTGAGCACCTGGAACAGGCGGCGCTCCATGATGAGGCCGGTGTCGAGCGTGGTCTCGAAAGCGAGGTTGACCATTTCCTTGTTCATCATGGCGGCCAGCGGCGGCATCCCGGCAATCGCTTCGGCGGCCTTCAGCGCTTCGCCGAGGAGTTGGTCCTGCGGCACCACGCGGCTGACCAACCCCGAACGCTCGGCCTCCGCGGCATCCATCATGCGGCCGGTCAGGCACATGTCCATGGCCTTGGACTTGCCGACCGCACGGGCCAGACGCTGCGAACCGCCCATGCCGGGCGCCACGCCCAGCTTGATCTCTGGCTGGCCGAATTTCGCGTTTTCAGAGGCGATGATGAAGTCCGCCATCATGGCCAGTTCACAGCCGCCGCCAAGTGCGAAGCCGTTGACAGCAGCGATCCACGGCTTGCGGGTGGTCTTGACGATCTGCGCGGTCCAACCGGCGAAGAAGTCTTCCGAGTAGAACTCGGCGCCGGGCTTTTCGACCATCTCCTTGATGTCAGCGCCTGCAGCGAAGGCCTTTTCACCCGAGCCGGTGATGACGGCGCAGCCCTGGCTCTTGTCCGCCTCGAAGGCGGCGAAGGCCGTTATCAACTCGCCCAGTACCGATGAATTCAGGGCATTGAGCGCCTGCGGACGGTTGAGCGTGATGAGAGTGACGTTGCCCCTCGTTTCGACCAGGATCGTTTCGTAGCTCATCGGAAGTCCCTTCAGGTATTCGCTTCGATATCGGCGATCAGCGCGGCAAGATGGGCCGGGCTGGCATGTTCGTGCGCCTCGTCACGCGAGGTCGGCGTGTTGTCGTAAGGGATCGGCTCGTCGAACTGGTCCGCAGCCAGATCCCAGAACCGGCCGTCCACCCGGTTGTAGAAGTGAGTGCCGCCCTTGGTCGCGGTCTTGAAGATGTCCCCGCCGAAGTAGTGCTGCACGGCCAGCGCCGTCACCGCGCACTGATTGCGCGCGGGGTTAGCGGGATCGAATGGATCGGGGATGGAAGCGGCGGACCAGGATTTCTTGACGACGTGGTAGAGTTCAATCGGCGTCGGGAACGTCAAATCGGCCTCCACTCGTCTTCGGGGGCGAGCGGCGCGAAAATCGCGTCCAGCATATCCTCGGTCACGTCTTCGGGCGTCGACGGGTTCCACTTCGGCGCGTGGTCCTTGTCCACGATCACGGCGCGCACCCCTTCGGCGAAGTCGGGCAGGACCAGCACGTGACTGCCGATGCGGTACTCCATCGCCATGTTCTGCGCGAAATTGTCGAGGGTCAGCGAGGTGGCGAGCTGGCGCAGCGCGATCTTGCAGGCCTGCGGGCTCTTGGTGCGCAGCGTGGCGAGTTCCCGTGCGGCCCATTCGCTGTCGTCGCTTTCCAGCGAAGCGAGCACCTGCTCCAGCGTGTCGAAGGCGAAATGCTTGCGGATCTGCGCGGCGTGGGCGGCGATCCTGGGCTCGGGCGCCTTGTCGGAAAGCGCGCCGAGCACACCACCGATCTCATGGCCCGCGGCGATGCGGCGCTTGGCTTCGGGAAGCGCCTCGCTGGGCAGGTAGTGCGTCGCAAGGCCCGCCCAGAGGCATTCCGCGCCATCCAGCCGCGCGCCGGTCAGCGCCAGGAACTGGCCGAGCCTGCCGTCCAGCCGCGAGAGGTACCAGCCGCCGCCGACATCGGGGAAAAGGCCGATCCCGGTCTCGGGCATGGCGAAACGGGTGTGCTCCGTCGCCACCCGGAAGGGCGCGGGCTGCGAAATGCCGACGCCGCCGCCCATGGTCACGCCGTCCATGAATGCGACGACCGGCTTGTCGTAAATGAAGAGCTGGTGGTTGAGCTGGTATTCGGCACGGAAGAAGCGACGCCCCTCTATCCCGTGGTCTTCAAGGGCCGACCGGCGCAGCAGGTTGATGTCTCCGCCCGAGCAGAAGCCTCGACCCTCGCTGTGCTCGATCATGATCGCCTTCACCTCGGCATCGTCCGCCCAGGCCGCTAGCGCGTGGCTCATCGATTCGCTCATGCCCAGAGTGAGCGCGTGAATCGCCTTGGGCCGGTTGAGCGAGATGATCCCGGCCACACCATCGCGCCGGGTGAGGATTTCGGCGTCCAAACCACCAGCAGGCACGGCATCGGCAGGGAGGGTATCTCCAGACAGCGAATCGGTAGTCATGTCCTCGTGCCCCTTACTTGAGCAGGTCGCGGCCGATGATCATCCGCATGACCTCGTTGGTGCCTTCGAGGATACGATGGACGCGAAGGTCGCGCCAGAACCGCTCGATGGGATAGTCGCGAAGATAACCGTATCCACCGAAGAGTTGCAGGGCGCGGTCGACGACCGAGGAGCCGGTGTCGCTGGCCATCATCTTGGCCATGGCGGCAAAGCGGGTCTTGTCGGGCGCGCCGGCGGTGACCTTGGCGGCGGCAAGATAGAGCAGCGCGCGGGCTGCCTCCAGTTCGGCGGCCATGTCGGCAAGCCGGAACTGGGTGTTCTGGAATTCGGCAATGGGCTGGTCGAACTGCTTGCGGTCCTTCACATATTGAACCGCCTCATCGAGGCAGCGCTGCGCGCCGCCCAGCGAACAGGCACCGATGTTGAGGCGCCCGCCATCGAGACCGGCCATGGCGAACTTGAAGCCGTCCCCCTCGGCGCCGACGCGGTTTTCGGCCGGGATGCGGGCATCTTCGAAGATCACCTGCGCAGTGGGCGAGGCATTCCAGCCGAGCTTCTTCTCCGGCGCGCCGAAGGAGACACCGGGCGTGTCCTTGTCCACGACGAAGCACGAAATCCCGCGCGACTTGTGATCGCCCGTACGTGCCATCACGACGTAGACGTCGTTGTAGCCCCCGCCGGAAATGAACTGCTTGGTGCCGTTGAGAACGTAGTGATCGCCTCCGGCATCCTGGACCAGCCGCGCGGTCGTCTTCAACGCGGCCGCGTCGGAGCCGGAGCCCGGTTCTGTCAGGCAGTAAGAGCCGATCTTCTCCATGGAGCAGAGGTCAGGAAGATAGCGATCCTTGAGCTGCTGGTCGCCGAACCTGTCGATCATCCAGGCGACCATGTTGTGGATCGAGATATAGGCGCTGGTTGCCGGGCAGCCGTAGGACATGGCCTCCATGATGAGCGCCGCGTCCAAGCGGCCGAGGCCGATGCCGCCGCTTTCCTCGGACACGTAGATCGCCCCGAAGCCAAGCTCGCCCGCCGCTTTCCAGACATCGACCGGATAGTGGTGCTTCTCGTCCCACTCGGCAGCATAGGGCGTGATGCGGTCGGCAGTGAACTTGCGTGCGGTCTCCTGGATCGCAAGCTGGTCCTCGGTCAGCCCAAACTGTTCGGTCATCTCTGTTCTGTTCCTGGCAGGTGCGGTGGGGTGCTTCTAGGGGCACTTTGCATAAGTGAGCGTACCGGGCATCGCGTCCGGTCCGGTGTCCTTGCGGACAAGAGTCTTGCCGCCGTCGGGCGAGCGCAGGGCCACGTCAAGGTTCCAGCTCTGCCCTTCGCCGGTGAAGGCGAATTCGCCCTCCAGAGCCGTCGCGGAGCCGGACTTGATAGTGCCGAGCTTGGCCACTGATTCGTAGAACTTCAACGTATCGGCGTCGACCGTCAGCAGGCCTTTGGCATCACCCCTGGTGCTGGTGCAATCGGCATCGACGAGACCCCAGCGGCCCTGCAGGGCGGCGGGTATCGCCGAAGGCACCGCAGCCGGCTCCGATGAGGCAGAGCCGCCACCCGAGGATGGCGCCGTGGCACCGGGCGCCGGCTCCGGAAGCGTGGTCGCGGTTTCCTCGGCCGTGGGCTTGGCCGGCTCTTTCGAGCAGGCGGCGAGACCGAGGGCAAGCAGCGAGACGGTCAGGGCCGGGGCCAGTGCATTGCCGATCTTCATCATCGAGCGACCTTCCTTTTCTGCGGACGTTCCCGAGGAAACACCTGCAGTCCCTACCCTGTTCCGCGCTCCGGTCCCTGCCAATCGTCAGGCCATGGTCGGGATGATGAAGGCGCTGTCGCCCGCACCGCCATCCGGCCAGCGCTGGGTCACCGTCTTCACCTTGGTCCAGAAGCGGACGCCTTCCATGCCGTACTGGTTGTGATCGCCGAAGGCCGAGCGCTTCCAGCCGCCGAAGCTGTGGTAGCTGACCGGCACCGGGATCGGCACGTTCACGCCGACCATGCCCACTTGCACGCGCTGGACGAATTCACGCGCGGCGTGGCCGTTGCGGGTGAAGATGGCGACGCCGTTGCCGTACTGGTGCCTGGAGGGCAGCTCCACCGCTTCCTCGAAGCTCTTGGCGCGGACGATCTGCAGCACCGGGCCGAAGATCTCTTCCTTGTAGGCGCTCATCTCGGTGGTGACATGGTCGAACAGCGACGGGCCGACGAAGAAGCCTTCCTCATAGCCCTGCAGCGAGAAGCCGCGACCGTCCACCACCAGTTCGGCGCCTTCGTCGACCCCGGTCTGGATCCAGTTCTCGATCTTCTGCTTGTGGACGGCGGTGACGACCGGGCCGTACTGCGCTTCGGGATCGTTGGACACGCCGACCTTGAGCTTGTCGATCGCGGCGACCAACTTCTCGCGGAGCAGATCTGCGGTTTCGTCACCCACCGGAACGGCCACCGGCAGCGCCATGCAGCGTTCGCCCGCCGAACCATAGGCGGCGCCCATGATGTCGTTCACGGCCTGGTCCATGTCCGCGTCGGGCATGACGATGGCGTGGTTCTTCGCGCCGCCCATCGCCTGCACGCGCTTGCCGGCGGCAACGCCGCGCTCATAGACATAGTGAGCGATGTCGGACGAGCCGACGAAGCTGACAGCGGCAATGCCGGGATGATCGAGGATCGCGTCGACCATTTCCTTGTCGCCATGGACCACCTGCAGAACGCCCTCGGGCGCGCCGGCTTCCAGGAACAGTTCGGCAAGGCGGTTGGGAACCGAGGGATCGCGCTCGGAGGGCTTGAGGATGAAGGTATTGCCCACCGCGACGGCCGGAGCGAACATCCACATCGGGATCATCGCCGGGAAGTTGAACGGGGTGATGCCCGCCCCGACGCCGAGCGGCTGGCGCATCGAATAGACGTCGATCCCCGGGCCGGCGCCCTGGGTATATTCGCCCTTCAGCATATGCGGGATGCCGCAGCAGAACTCGACGACCTCAAGCCCGCGCTGGATGTCGCCCTTGGCGTCGTCCACGACCTTGCCATGCTCGGAGGCCAGCATTTCTGCCAGCGCCTGCATATTCTGTTCGATCAGTTCCTTGAACTTGAACAGCACGCGGGCGCGGCGCTGCGGGTTGGTGGCGGCCCACTTGACCTGCGCTTCCTGCGCGGTGGCCACGGCACGGTCGAGCAGGGCCTTGTCGCCAAGCGGGACCTGGGCCTGAACCTGGCCGGTGCTGGGGTTGAAGACGTCACCCATGCGGGCGGCCGATCCGCCGCTTCCGCCGACAACGACGTGGTCAATCAGGCGCATTCCTCATCCTTTCGCATTGTCTTCGACGGCACTCACGGTGCGCTTTCCACGTTAGGTGGTCCCGGTCCGATTTGCAGGCAAGCTGAAAATACGCCATCGATAACTGCACATTTGCAGCCCCGAGGACCATTTCCCGCAGTGACGATACCTTGACGATACCTTTTGGGACGATGCCCTCGATCGACTGGAGCGACTACCAGGCCTTTCTCGCCATCGCCCGGGCGGGACAGCTCGCGGGTGCCGCCCGCACGCTGGGCGTGGATCCCACGACGGTCGGCCGCCGGTTGCGCCGGCTCGAAGCCTCGCTGGGCACTGCCCTGTTCGAACAGACCCGCAGCGGCCAGGAACTGACCGAGGCGGGAGAAGCGCTGCTGTCCTCGGTGGAAGCCATGGCCAGCGCCGCCGGACGCATCGCGGAACAGGCCGGCGGGAACGACGGGCTTTACGGCACCTTGCGGATCAGCACGTCCGAGGGCTTCGGGTGCTGGTTCCTGGCCCGCCACTTGCCACGCTTCCAGGCCGCGCATCCGCGGCTCGCCATCGACCTCGTCGCCTCCAGCGGCTTTCTCAGTCCCACCCGGCGCGAGGCGGATGTCGCTATCATGCTGTCGCGCCCGCGCACCGGGCCGCTGGTGGCGCACAAGCTGTCGGACTACACGCTCGCGCTTTACGGCACGCACGATTACCTCGCGGCCCACGGTACGCCCTCGCGGCCGGCTGACCTGCTGGATGGCCATGCGCTGGTCGGTTATATCCCGGACCTCATCTACTCCCCCGAACTGCGCTATCTCGACGAAATCCAGCCCGGCCTGAAGGCGGCGATCCGCTCCCCCAGCATCACCGCGCAGCAAAGCTTGGTGGCCAGCGGTGCCGGACTGGGCGTGCTGCCCTGCTTCATGGCCGAATCCGATCCCCGCCTGGTGGCCGTGCTGCCGGAAAAGCGCATCCTGCGCAGCTTCTGGTTCGTCACGCATCAGGACATCCGCAAGTTGCCGCGGGTCGTGGCATTTCGCCAGTGGCTTGACGAAACCGCCCTGCGCATGGAGGGGATACTGAAGCCCTGACTTGCCCAAGGCTCCAACCGACAGGATGAACGACCCAGTGACGACAACGACCATCGATCCGGCCGAATTCCGCAAGGTGCTGGGCAGCTATCCCACCGGCGTCTGTGTGATCACCGCGCTCGACGAGGACCGGCCCACCGGCATGGTGGTCGGCTCCTTCACTTCGGTTTCGCTCGATCCGCCGCTGGTGGGCTTCTTCCCCGATCGGAAGAGCACTTCCTGGCCGCTGATCGAGAAGGCCGGGCACTTCTGCGTCAATGTCCTGGCCAGCGACCAGGCCGACGTGTGCCGCGCCGTCACGGCCAAGGGCGACCAGAAGTTCGTGGGCGTGGACTACATCGTTTCCGACCACAACCTGCCGATCATCGCCGATTCGATCGCCGCCATCGAATGCCGGCTCTATTCGGTGACCGAGGCGGGCGACCATTGGTTCGTGCTGGGCGAAGTCCTGCGCATGGAAGCCGTGCGGGAAGACGATCCCATGCTGTTCCACAAGGGCCGCTACGGCGGTTTCGCGGAGCGGATGTAAACGCACCCGAATCCGCCGAGGCGAATTCGGCGCGCTCGGCTTGACTTGACCCGCCCCTGTTGTTCACCCGTTCAGCACAGCAGGATGCTTGCGGGAGAGAATGCATGACACGTTCGCTTGAAGGCAAAGTCGCCGTCGTCACCGGCGGCGGCTCGGGGATCGGACGCGGCATTGCCCGGCGGCTGGCCGAAGACAAGGCGGCCATCGCGGTATGGGACCTCAATCCCGAAGGCGCGGCGGAAACCGTGCGGATGATCGAGGACGAAGGCGGCAAGGCACTGGCCCTCACCGCCGACTGCGCCGACAAGGCGGCGATCCAGGCTGCGGCGCAGGAAACCCGCAGCAAGCTGGGTCCGATCACCATTCTCGTCAACAATGCCGGCATCGCGCCTTTCACCCCGTTCATGGACATCGGCGAGGACGAGTTCGACAAGGTGATCCGCATCAATCTCAAGGGCCCGTGGCTGGTCACCAAGGAGATCGTGCCGGACATGCTGGCAGCCCAGTGGGGGCGGATCATCAACATCACTTCCTCGTCCACGCAGTCCGGCTCCTTTGCGCAAAGCCACTACGTTTCCTCGAAAGGTGGCCTGCTCGGCATGACCAAGGCCCTTGCCATGGAGCTTGGCGGCACGGGCATCACGGCCAACATGATCCCGCCCGGATCGATCGACACACCCATGCTGCGCCAGGCGCCTATCGATGCCGAGACTTACGGCAAGACCCTGCCGGTGAAGCGCCTGGGGCAAGTGGCGGACATTGCCGCCGCCGCCGCGTTCCTCGCCTCCGAAGAAGCGAGCTACATGACCGGGCAGACCATCAGCACCAATGGCGGGCGCTACATGGGTTCCGCCTGATAAGGATCGTGCGGGGCGATTGGAGCAGTGCAGGACGGCGGCGAAGACGCTAGCTTCCGTGTCATGACACAGGACTTCAGCATCGAGATCGGTACGACGACCCCTTGCCAGGCCACCCTGGCAGGGGGTCAACGCAGCGGCACGGGCACGCCGCTCGTCCTGGTGCATGGCTTCGGCGGCTCCCGGCACGACTGGGAGCCCGTCACGGCCGCCCTCCCCGATGACCTGCCGCTGATCGCCTACGACCAGCGCGGTTTCGGTGATTCCCATGGTGAAGCCGGAGCGCCCTTTTCGCACTCGGACGATCTGCTTGCCCTGCTGGATGCGCTCGAACTGGAACGGGCCGATCTGTGCGGCCTGTCGCTGGGGGGCGGCACCGTGCTCAACTTTGCCCTGAACCATCCCGAGCGGGTGCGCCGACTGGTGCTGGTGAGCCCGCTCATGGTCGGCTGGTCGTGGAGCGCCGACTGGATCGAACGCTGGAAGGCCATCGGGCGCGCCGCGCGAGGGGGCGAAATGGCAGCGGCGCGCGACCTCTGGTTGCAGCATCCGCTGTTCGACACGGCCCGCGACGGCCCGAACGCCGCGCGGCTGCGCGCGGGGATCGCCGCGTTCCACGGGCGCCAGTGGGTGCAGGACGACCAGAAACCCGAAATGCCCGATGTAGACCGGCTTTCCGCGCTGGCCCTGCCCACGCTCCTCCTGACCGGCAGCCGCGACACCGAGGATTTCCGCCTGATGGCCGAGTTGATCGATGCCGCCGGGAGGGACGTGACCCGGATCGAGCACCCCGGCGCCGGCCATTTGCTCAATCTCGAATTGCCGCAGCAGATCGCCCGTGAAATCGCGGGCTTCATCGGGAGAGGCTAGCCGCCCTCCCGCTTCCCCCAATCGCCATTGGTCCGGTTACCAGGAGACCCCGCATGAAGCTCGCTTTCGCCATGCCGCATATGCTGGAACTGAAGGCGACGATGCAGCCCTGGGAGACGGCCGTGACCGGCGCCGACCAGACGGCGCTGGCCAAATGGGCGGAAAAGCTGGGGTTCGAGATGATCGCCGTGCCCGAGCATCACGCGATTCCGCGGGATCATGTCGCCCTGTCCGGCGCTTTCTATTTCAGTGCCTTCACCGCGATGAGCCACTTCGCCGGCGCGACCGAGCGGCTGAGGGTCAATTCCTGCATCGCCATCCTGCCCGCCCAGCACCCGATCGTGACGGCCAAGGCGCTCGCGACCATGGACTGGCTTTCCTCCGGGAGGGTCACGGTTACTTTTGCAGTCGGCTGGCTGGAGGAGGAGTTCGCGCTGCTCGGAATTCCGTTCCACGAGCGCGGAGCGATGGCGGACGAATATATCCAGGCCATCATCGCCCTCTGGACTCAGGAAAACCCTGAATTCGAGGGCAAGTACGTGTCCTTCCGCGATCTGGCCTTCGAGCCCAAGCCGGTGCAGAAACCGCATATCCCGGTGTGGTTCGGCGGCGATGCCGATGCCGTATTGCGGCGTACCGCGCGCCATGCGCAAGGCTGGTGGCCCTTCCTCACCAAGCCGGAGACGATCCCCGAGCGACTGGATTTCATCCGCTCCCAGCCGGACTACAACGGCCGCCTGGAAGACGTATTCTACGGTATCTCCACCGCCCGCGTGGGCGAGGGTCACAAGGTCCTGGACGATCCCCGCGCCCGGCCCGGCCAGTCGAAGGACGAGCTGATCGCGCGGCTGGGCGAACTCTCCCGGCTGGGCGTGACCTGGAGTTCGGTTCCGATCCCTCCGCTCTCCGGTATCGAAGCCTACCGTGACTACACCCAGTGGATCGCCGAGGAGATCATGCCCGCGGTGCGATAGGAGTTCCGATGGTTTCGGGTGGTGCGGCCTGACGACCGCACCACCCGTTTACCGGATCCGACTGGACCGATCGGAACGTCCCGATCAGAACTTGCCGGAGAACGAAGCGCCGATCACGCGGGGTTCGTTGAACACGGCGGCCATGTAGTTCTCGATCACACCCTTGAGGTTCTTCTCATTGGTGATGTTGCGCGCGAAGGCCGCGATTTCGTACTGGCCGCCTGCGGCCGAGTAACCGATCTTGAGGCCGCCTTCGAAATCGCCCTTCGAGTAGAACTCCTTGGTCTTGTAGAGCACAAAGTTGGTGTAGCCCTGCCACATCCAGTCGGTGGCCGCGAACAGCGAGCCGCCATTGCCCAACGGCACGTCATAGCGCGCGGTGACATTGGCGGTGTACTTCGGCGCATTCGGCAGCGGATTGCCGTCGATCTGCGCAAAAGTGCCGCGCGCATTGGTGATCGTCGGGTCCTCGACCGTGCAGACGACGACGCCGTTGAGCGCGCAGACCTGGGCGTAGACGTTCTTGTCCTTGATCTCGGTGTGGAGCAGGCTGAGCCCGGCCGTCAGCGAGAGGTTGGGGATCGGACGTGCCTCCAGTTCCGCTTCCATGCCGTAGGCCTCGGCCTTGTCGGCATTGAACAGGACGCCGTTGCCGTCGCTGTCGTTACCGTTCAGCTGGATGTCCTTCACCCGGTAGGCAAAGCCCGAAAGGTTGAAGCGCACCCGGTTGTTCAGCAGGCTGGTCTTGATGCCGGCCTCGCCCGAAAGGATCGTTTCCGAATCCGCCGTGGTGAAGTCCGAGTTGAACACCGCCGAACGGCCCTGGATGGTCGGACCGCGGAAACCACGCGCGACGCGCGCGTAGACGTTGACGTCCGGGTTGACCTGGTAGTTCACGCTGACATCCCAGCTCGGCTCCTCGCCCGAGAGACGCACGTAGCGACGCCCCCGGTAAGTCACCGCGCCGGCCGCCGTGTCCGCGGTCTTGAGCAGACGCGTCTTCTTCGTGTCCTTGGTATAGCGCCCGCCGGCGGTGACCGTCAGACCCTCGGCCAGCTCGTAGCTCGCCTGGCCGAACACGGCCCAGCTGGTGTTCTGGTTGCGCAGGCGCACCCAGTTGTTGGGGTTGTTGGCCGGCGGCGTCAGGAAGTAGGCGCGCTGATAGAACTCGGTGATGTCGCGCTGGTCGAACCACATGCCGCCCACCTGCCACTTGAAGCGGGTGTCGCCATTGCTGGACAAGCGCAGTTCCTGGCTCAGCTGGTCGAGATCGCGCACGTTGCCCTGCGACTGGCCATAGCCGTTGGCCACGCCGTTCACCGGATAGTCCGCCGCCGCGCCGCCGTCGGTATCGCCGCGGCTATAGCCCGAAGTCGATTCCCAGGCGCTGATGGAGGTCAGCGTGACCGGGCCGAAGTCCATGGCGATGCGGCTGGAGGCGCCATAGGTATCGTAGGCCTGCGGATTGTTGTGCGCCTCGTCCAGGGCGATCTTGTCGCGCGGTTCCTGGCTTACGTCGTTCGAACCCTTGGTAAACGCGGCGCGGTGGAAGATCGTGGACGTGCCCTCGTATTTGCGGGCATGGAAGCTCGTCAGCATCGAGAAGCCCGAGCCGGTGGGCGCCAGCAGCAACTGGATGCGGGCGTCGCGCTCCTCGAAGCCGCCCATCGCATCCTTCTTGGGCGAGACGGTGCCATCGGCGCTGGGGCCGCTGTAGGTGTTGTCGATCCAGTCGTCACGGCGCTGGTAGAGCCCGGAAACGCGGACGGCCAGGACGTCCTGGATGATCGGTCCGCCAACGCCGGCGTCCACGTTCACCGAGTTGTATTCGCCGTAGCTGGCGCTGGCGCGGCCGGTCCAGCGGTCGGTCGTGGGCTTGATCGTGTCGATCTTGATGATGCCGGCCGTCGTGTTGCGGCCGAACAGCGAGCCTTGCGGGCCGCGCAGAACTTCCACCTGGTCCATGTCGTAGACCGGGTTGGACTTCAGCACGACGTGCTCCAGCACGACATCGTCCTGGATGATCGACACCGGCTGCGATGCGCCGAGATAGAAGTCGATATTGCCGAGACCGCGAATGTAGAAACGGGGGAAGATGCGGCCCGTGGTCGTTTCCGCGTAGAGGCCGGGTACGCGGCCCGACAGCGCAAGAATATCGTCGCCCGCAGCCTGGAAGCTGCGCAGCTGGTCACCGCCGACAACGCCCACCGAGATCGGCACCTGCTGGAGGTTCTCGGTGCGTCGCTCCGCCGTGACGACGATATCGCCAAGCCCTTCGCTGGGGGGCGCCGCGTCCTGGGCGAAAGCATGGGCGGAAATACAAATGGCACCCAGACCACAGGTCAGATGCAGAGCCTTTTTGGCGATGACTTTCGTGGACACGTCGCATTCCCTATTGGTTGAAAAACCGGCCGGGCGAGTACTTGTCCGCAATGACAGTCTTGTTACCGATTTTTGGGGGATATGTTGGCGGCAACGCAAATCCGCTCCAAATCAACTTTTTCCACATCGGATTTTCAACGGTTTGCGACATTTGCGCAACGCCCGCGCCCCCGCGATCAATCCCCTCCCCTGCTTGACGCAGACCCATGCGGCGCGGAATTTCGGCGCCTAAAAGGGAGAGGCTCCGGACATGAATTTACCCAGGCCCCGGCCCCGGCTGGATCAGGAAAACACCGCGTTCTGGACCGGCGGCGGCGAAGGCAGGCTCAACATCGTCCATTGCGGGGACTGCGGAAAATTCACCCATCCCCCGCGCCTGCTGTGCCGCCACTGCCAGTCGGAAAACGTCGCCCCGCAGGCCGTGCCCGGCACCGGCACGATCGACAGTTTCACGATCAATCACCAGCCCTGGGCCAAGGGGCTGGAAGTGCCCTACGTGATCGCCCGCGTGAAGCTGGACGGGGCGCCGGGGGTCTATCTGACCACCAATATCGTCGGCTGCCCGGTGGAAGCCGTGGACTTCGAGGACCGCGTCCGCGTCGTTTTCGAGGAACAGGACGGCGTCTTCTATCCCCTCTTCGAGAAAGCGGACTGATGCCCAGCAAGGAAGCCTATATTACCGGCGTCGGCCAGTCCGAAGTCGGGGTGCGCTTGCCGCGCCATCCGCTATTGCTGACCGTGGACGCCGTGCGCGAGGCGCTCGACGATGCCGGCCTCACGCTCGACCAGATCGACGGGGTCTTCACGTATCCCGGCAAGATGGCCGGCTATACCGCCTTTTCCCCGATCGCCAGCGAGGACCTGATCGAGGTTCTGGGCATCAAGTCGAAATGGCACATGGGTGCGATGGAGCAGCCGGCCCAACTCTCGGCCATCGGCGTGGCGGCCATGGCGGTGAAGCAGGGTCTGTGCCGCCATGTCATCTGTTTCCGCACGGTCTACGAAGCGGGCGGCATGGCCGATCCGGCCCAGTACATGGCGGGCGCGAAGCAGGACACCGTCAGCGGCAGTTCCCAGTGGACCAGCCCCTTTTGGGCCACTTCGGCCGCCTGCTGGACGGCGCAATATGTGGCACGGCACATGCACCGCTACGGCCTGACGCGCGAACAGCTTGGCCAGATCGCCATCAACGGATCGAGAAACGCCATGGCGAACCCGCGCGCGCGCGCGATCACCAAGGAAGAACTGACGCTCGAAAAGTACATGGCCGCGCGCATGGTGACCACGCCGCTCTGCCTTTACGATTGCGACCGGTTTTCCGACGCCTCGACCGTGGTGATCGTTTCGGCCGAAGACGCGCTGGACGAAGTCTCCGCCAAGCCGATCCGCATCGCCGCCATGTCAGGCTCTGTCGATCGCTATTCCTGGGATCAGGTGGAGGAGTTCGCCGCTTACGAGACCGGCGCCGACCTCTGGAAGCGGACGGACTACACCACTGCCGACGTCGACACGGTGCAGTTCTACGACGGCTTCGCCTTCCTGCCGATCACCTGGCTCGAAGGCCTAGGCTTCTGCGAAAAGGGCGAAGGCGGCCGCTTCATCGAGGGCGGGACGCGGATCGCGCGCGACGGGGAATTACCGCTGAACACGTTCGGAGGCCAGCTCGGCGCCGGACGCCTGCATGGCTTCGGTTTCGCGCATGAGGCCGTGACCCAGCTGCGCGGCAAAGGCGGCGAGAGACAGATCGCCGGCGACCCGAAAGTGGCCGTCGCCACCTCCGGCGGCGGTCCGATGGCTGCGGCGCTGCTGCTGACGCGGGAATGATCGGCGGTTCCGGCCTCGCGAGAGGTCGGAACCGTTTGCTCGTGGGAGTCAGCCTGCCGAAGCGAGGGCAGGCTTCTGCTCTTCGGCCGTGCCCCGCCGGCGCTGCCGCTTGAGCCCGATCAGCGGACGCAGCGGCCCTATCTCGCGCCCGATCAGGTAGAACAGCCAGCAACCCCCGGCCACTGCCGCACAGAGCGTGAGGAATTCCGCCAGGGCGCCAAGGCCCATGTCGCGAATGCCATAGCTGACGAAAACCATCACGGTCTGATGGGCGATGTAGATCGGGAAGACCGCCTCCACCAAAGTCGCACGCCAGCGGTTATCGAAGTTCCAGAAGCGATCGGCGATACCGAAGAGCGCGATCACCGTTCCCCAGCACTGGACGGACTTGGCGAAGGACAACGGCTCCTGCCAGGCCGCGGGCGTCGGCACATTGCCGGGATAGAGCAGCGTGTCGCCGATCACCCAGGCATAGCCGGCGATGCCGAGCGCAAGGGCGAGCTTCCACTGGCGGGCAATGGCCTCGCGGATGGGGTCCGAACCGCGCAGCAGGAATCCAAACAGGAACATGCCGAAATAGTGCAGGTGCGCGCCGCGGTCCTGGAGGAAATTATGGATGTCGGTCCAGCCGTAAGGAAGCATGCGGATCGCGAAGATCAGCCCGATTCCCAGCGGCAGCAAGGCCGGTCCCGAGAGCAGACGCTCGGCACCCCGGCGCAGTGCCGCGCGCCAGCTTCCGGGCAGGAGCATCAGTCCGGCGCAGAGCACCAGCGTGTAAGCCAGCAGATAGATCACGAACCACATGTGCATCGTGGCCGGGAGGATCTCGTATCCCACTTTATGGAACCGGAAGGCATCGTAAAGCAGGAAGTAACCATATCCATGGTCGTACCCGCTATTGACCAGCCCCATGTAGGGCTGGGGCGGCACCACCACGGTCAGGCCGAAAAGCAGAGGGATTCCAAGGCGCAGGATGCGGCTCTTGAGGAAGGCCCGATTGTCGCCGTCTTTCTTGAGAAGCGCGGCGCTGGCATAGCCGGAAATCGCAAAGAGCAGCGCCAGACGCCAGGCGCTGAGGCCGAGCAGCGGAATTTCCGCCCAGCTCACCACACCGCGCGTGGGCGTCTGATAACCCCACGGCGTGAACGAAAAACCGACATGGTAGAAGATCAGCAGAACGAACGCGCCGATGCGCAGCCAATCCATTCCATAGTGGCGTTGCGACGGGGCGAGCTTCATCTTTCTCCGGTGGGGTGGGCGGTTCCGCCAGCTGCGGAAGCACGGCCCACTTAGGGATTTCGCGCCTTTTCTGCAATGACACGGTTGTAACAGGTCGTCGCAGGCACATCTCCGGATCGGATCGGACTGTGCTTGGAAGCGCATGCGCGGGGCGACATGATGTTGAAATGCCACCGCCGCGCCTTACCATGGACGATGTCGCCCGCCTTGCCGGCGTATCCCGAAAAACCGTCAGCCGCCTCGTCAATGGCAGCGCATCCGTAGGCCCTGCTACCCGCGCGCGCATCCTGGCCGCGATGAAGGAGCTGGGCTTCGACCACCGCCTGTTTCCGCTACCCGGTAACGCCGCCGACCCTGCCATGGCCACACTCGCGCTGTTCCACGACGGCAGCGACCCCGCCCTCGCCGCTATCGTGGAAACGGCGATAATGGAGTTTCTGGGCGACGATGACCCGGTCATGACGCCCTGGCTCCTGCGCGAACAGCCGCTTGCGGGCCTGAAGGCCTTTCTTGAACGCCGCCGCCCCCAGGGCGCCATCTTCCTTCCTCCGCTCTCGGCTCGGGAGGATCTTGCCCACGCATGTGCCGATGCAGGGGCAGGCTGTGCGCGCCTCGGCCATCCCGGTCTTGCCTGCGACGATCGCACCGCCATGGCGCAGCTCGTCCACTGGCTCTCAGCCGAAGGACACCGCCGGATCGGTCTCGTTTCGAACAGCGACAATTCGCTATCCGGGCGCCTGCGCGAACAGGGGTTTCTCGAGGCTATCGCGGATCGCCGCCTGACCGGACCCCTGCTGGTGGTGGCGGGAGACGGCTCGTGCGAATCCGGCCGTGCCGCGGCGCACCTCCTGTTCGACGTCAGCCCCCGGCCCAGCGCGATCATCGCCGCCACTGACGAAATGGCTGCCGGCGTCCTTCAGGCCGCGGTGCAAGCCGGTCTGGCAGTGCCGCAGGACCTTTCCGTCGCCGGTTTCGAGGACATGCCCATCGCCGCCAGAACCGCACCTGCCCTCACCTCGATGCGCATTCCCTGGGACGAAATCGCGCGGGAGGCCGTAAGCAGGCTGACCGGCAATGACACGGATCGCCATACCTTCGCGGCCGATCTGGTCGTGCGCGAATCGGTTCGCGGCGTCGATGCAGACCATGCTCTCACCCTTGCCCGTCCTCTCGCCTGACCCCGTCCCGCCTCACGGGAGGCGCCAAGCCGTTCGGCATGGTTAGCAATGCTTTTACACTAAGGGATTAAACGGGTTACGGGCTCCCGTCCGGGACATGCCTTCCGCCGAGGATCGGTTCTCTTGAAGCACGCGATCGTTTCATCCCTGTTGGACCCTGTCCAGCCGCAGACCCGGCCCTCCACGCCTGTCGCGAACCAGGAGGCACAGCTCTATGCCCAGGCTGCCGCGCTCACCGAAATGGGCGCCTGGTCCTGCGACCTCTCGACGCAGGCCCTGACCTGGACCGAAGGCGTGTTCAACATCTTCGGCGCCCCGGCCGACCGACCGATGGACCGGCGCGAGACTCTGGATTTCTACACCGAGGAATCGCGTGCCTTGCTCGCGCAGCTTCGCGCCAAGGCGATCGAGGAAGGTTCGGGCTTCACCATGGACGCCCAGATCCTGCGCGGTGACGGCGAAGTCCGCTGGATGCGAATAACCGCTGCCACGCGCGTCGAACGCGGCCGGGCGACCACCCTCTACGGCATGAAGCAGGACATAACCGAAGAGCGCCTGCGCTGGGAACGCCTGCGCCATCTGGCCGAGAACGATGCCCTCACCGGCCTTTCCAACCGCGCCTGCTTTCACGCCGAATTTCTCGATCGGCCTGCGGGAAGCGAAGGTCTTTGCGAGATCGGCGCGCTTGTGCTGTTCGACCTCAACGGCTTCAAGACGGTCAACGACGCCTGGGGCCATGCAGCCGGCGACGCCTGCCTGAGCGACTTTGCGCGCCGCCTTCGCCGCACATTCCCCGAAGCGCGCCTGATTGCCCGGATCGGCGGCGACGAGTTCGCCATGATCCTCGACCGCAGCGCTTCGTCCGCCGCGCTGGAAAGCTCCGTGCGCCACCGATTGCCAGCACTGATGTCGCCGGTGGTCTGGCAGGGCCATTCCCTGCCGCTCGGCGCGAGTGCGGGAATGGCCGCGCCCGCCCTCGCAGGCGTGGTCGATCCGGAGGCGCTGTTCCACCAGGCCGATGCCGCGCTCTATGCCGCGAAACGGCGCGGCGGCAACCAGCTCTGCACAGCCGGAACCTGACCGCCTCCGCGCGAAAGGCCGAGCGGAGCCACCTGCCCTATTGCCCTTCCGGTTCCACCCATGTCGTGCGGGTGACGCGCGGCGAGAGATATTTCGTCGCCGTCCAGCCGCCATCGACGACGATCGACTGGCCATTGATCATCTCGCTCCCCGGCAGGCAGAGAAACGCGATCACCGAAGCGATATCCTCGGGCTGGGCGAGCCGCGGATAAGGCGTGGTCTCCACATTGCTGCGCTTGAACGTCTCGTCCTCGAAACGGTGGCGGACCATGTCGGTCATCGTCACGCCCGGCGCCACGCAGTTGGAGCGGATGCCGCGCGGCCCATATTCACAGGCCATGTGCTCGGTGAGCGACTTCAGGCCGCCCTTCGCCGCGGAATAGGCGCCCCCGCGCCTTCCGCCGATATGGGCGAACGTACTGGTGACATTGACCACGCTGGCCCCTTCGGAAAGGTGCGGCATGACATCGCGGCAGAGCCGGAACGGGGCAACCAACATGATATCGAGGAAACCGTCGAGCGCTTCGTCGTCAGTCTCGTCGAGCGGCTTGGGACTGCCCACGCCCGCGTTGTTGACCAGGGCATCGATCCGCCCGAACCGCTCCAGCGCGGCAGCAACCACGGCTTTCGGCGCGGCCGGATCGGTCAGATCGGCGCTGATCGCCAGGACGTGATCGGGATTGCCGATCTCCGCCTCCAAGGTCGCCAGCTTGTCCCTGCTTCGCCCGACGCCGACCACGGCAAAGCCCTCGCGGTGGAGAATTTTCGCGGTCTCCAGCCCGATGCCACTGCCTGCCCCGGTGATGATCGCCGTCTTCATCGCATGCTCCCGTCCATCGTCTTCCGCTTTCGGCTAGGCGTTTTCGGCGGGCCGGATAAGCCCGGCCGGGCGAAGGCGATGCTTGATCGTCGCTGCGATAAGCGGGGCTGCTCGTCTTGGCCGGTTCCGGGGCAGGGTCTAGCGTCAGCGCCATCATGAGCACGAACCAGAACGATAAAGCAGCCCTGGCCGGCATCCGCGTCATCGACATGAGCCGCGTCTTTGCCGCCCCCATCGGCGCCCAGATCCTGGGCGACCTTGGCGCCGACGTCATCAAGATCGAGCGCCCGGGCGTCGGTGACGATGGCCGGGGCTACGGTTTCTCGTGGGTGCCCGGCAAGGACGGGATCGAAACGCGTCACTCCAGCTTCTTCACCGTGTCCAACCGCAACAAGCGCTCGATCACGCTCAATCATTCCAAAGCGGAAGGCCAGGTGATCCTGCGCGAGTTGGTCAAGACCGCCGACGTGCTGATCGAAAACTATAAAGTCGGCGATCTCAAGCGCTTCGGCCTCGATTACGAGACTTTGCGAGAGATCAACCCCGGCCTGATCTACTGCTCCGTCACCGGCTTCGGCCAGACCGGACCCATGGCCGCGCGGCCGGGATATGACGGCTTGTTCCAGGCAACCGGCGGCATGATGGCCGTCACCGGCATTCCCGAAGGCCAGCCCGGCAGCGGACCGCTCAAGACCGGCCCCAGCCTTGTCGACTTCGTGACCGGGCACAATACCGCCCTCGCCGTCCTCGGCGCGCTGCAATATCGCAATCGCACCGGAGAGGGGCAATTCATCGACATCGCCCTGCTCGACAGTTCGGTCGCGATGGTCAGCCACATCATGCAGGACTACCTGATCAGCGGGCAGGCTCCGCCCCGCCTGGGCAATGGCGGCAATGGCGGCGGCCCCGCAGACCTGATGCGCTGCGCGGACGGCATCATCTACCTCACCGCCGGCACCGACGAGCACTACCGCCGCCTGACCGTGCTGATGGAGCAGCCCGAACTGTTCACCGATCCACGCTTCGACAGCAACCTCAAGCGCGGCAAGACCAACCGGGCGGAACTGATGGACATCATCAACACCTGGGCCAAGGCTTTCACCGTCACCGAAATGCAGGACATGCTCGACGGCGTGGGCATCCCGGCGGCTCGCTACAACGAGCTGGCCGATGTCTGGGAGGACGAGCAGGTCAAGCACCGGAACCTGCGTGCCACGACGCCGCACGCCCATGCCGAAAGCGGCACGGTGGACCTTATCGCCAGTCCGCTGGCGATGATGTCCGCCAGCCCGGCGACCATCCGCCTCGCCCCGCCGATGCTGGGCGAGCACAATGCCGAAGTGCTCGCCGAACTGGGCTATAGCGAACAACGAATAGCCGAGTTGGAGACCAGCGGGATCATCTGACCTGGCCGCACTGGCTGCCCTTCCCTGGCAGCCTTTGTCGATTCCCCCACCGCCTTTCAGCCGCCGGTTCCACTTCGGGGTCCGGCGGCCTTCGAGACTGCTAGCGCCCCTGGAAGGACGGTTGGCGCTTTTCGGAAAACGCCGTCACCCCTTCCACGAAGTCTTCGGTGCGCGAGGCATCGCGCTGGCCGAGGCGCTCGTTGGTGAGTGCCTGCTCCAGCGTGCAATCGGTGGCGGCCCAGGCCACCTGCTTGATCCGTCGCAGTGACCAGGGCCCGCGCGCCAGTTCCCCGGCCAGCGCCATGGCGGCTTCATCGAGGTCTTCGTCCGGCACCACGCGGTTGACGAGGCCCCATTCCAGCGCCTTCTCCGCAGGGAGCCGCTCTCCCAGCAGCATCATCTCCATGGCGCGCACCCGGCCGACCGCGCGGGCCAGCAACCAGGACGATCCCCCGTCCGGCACCAGCCCGACATGACGGAATGCCTGGAGGAAGAACCCGCTCATTCCGCAGAGGATGAGGTCGCCCGCCATCGCCAGCCCCGCGCCGACGCCCGCCGCCGCGCCGCGCACGGCGGTGACGACCGGCTGCTCCATGTCGCGCATGGCGATGATGACGGGGTTGAAGTGCCGGTCCAGCAAAGTACCCACGTCGCGGCGCGGGTTATCCAGCATATCTTGCGCATCGCCCAGGTTCGCGCCCGAGCAGAAGGCCTTGCCTTCGCCCGTCAGCAGCACGGCCCGCGCCTCGAACGCCGCACGCGAAACGGCATCGAAAAGCTCCTCGCCCATTTGCGCCGATCCGGCATTGCGCGTGGCGGGATCGTTCATCGATATCCGCGCCACGCCGTTTTCCAGGCTGTAGAGGATTTTCTCGTAAGTCATGTCAGGCATCGCTCCGTGCGTCGCGCCGGCTCAGGCCAGCATCTTTCCGAGGCGGGCATTCACGATTTCCTCGGCTTCGGCAACGATCCTATCGATCAGGTCCTTGCACGTCGGCAGGTCGTGGATGAGCCCCTGCACCATTCCCGCCCAGAAGATGCCCTTGGTGAGATCGCCGGACTGGAGCAGTTCCCGGCCCACGGCCCCTGCCACCAGGTGCTTGATGTCGTCGAAGGTCGATTCGGGGCGGGCGGAGATATCGACCACCTCGTCGGAAACGCCATTCTTGCCGACGCGGGCCGTGTTCTTGAACTTGCGGAAGATCAGGTTCGTCCCCCGCTCGTCGTTCTCGATATATTTAGCCTTCACGTTGTCATGGATCGGCGCTTCCTGCGTCGCGCAGAAGCGCGTGCCCATGTTGATGCCCTCGGCGCCCAGCGCCAGAGCGGCAACCAGCCCGCGCCCGTCACCGAAGCCGCCGCTGGCCAGCATCGGGATCTTCACTTTGTCGGCCGCTGAAGGAATCAGGATCAGCCCCGGAATGTCGTCCTCTCCGGGGTGGCCGGCGCATTCGAAACCGTCGATCGATATGATGTCGCAGCCGTGCCGCTCGGCGGACAGGGCATGGCGCACGGCCGTGCACTTGTGGAGCACGGTGATGCCATGCGGCTTCACCATTTCCCAGATCTCGCGCACCTGCTGAGTGCCGGCCGTCTCGACGATCTTGACCCCGCCGTCGATCGCGGCCTGCGCATAGGCCTTGTAATCGGGCGGGAGCAGGGTCGGAAACACCGTGATGTTCACGGCGAACGGCTTGTCGGTCATCGAACGGCAGCGCTCTATCTCTTCCCGCAGCGCCTTGGGGCTGGGCTGGGTCAGCGCGGTGAGCGTGCCCAGGCCGCCGGCGTTGGACACGGCGCTGGCCAGCTCGGCCAGGCCCACGCCCTGCATGCCGCCTTGCACGATCGGATGTTCGATGCCGAGCATCTCGGTGACGCGGGTCTTGAACGCCATTGCTTGCAAACTCCCAGAAACTTCCCTTGCAGTGGTCCTAGGGGGGATCGGCGCGCTTGAGGACACCGAACGCGCCGCCCGCCCCGCAATTCGCGCGGGCGATGCAAAGGCCGTTCCGGATATTGAAAGCCGCCGCGTGATACCCAGATTCCAAAGGCAAACATTTCAAGGAGTTTGGACAAGTGAACGGTTTCAAGACGGCCATGCTGCTGGCGGCGCTCACGGCGCTGTTCATGGGGCTGGGCTACATCTTCGGCGGCAGCGGCGGTGCGATGATCGCGCTGGTCGTCGCGGCGGGGATGAACCTGTTCACGTTCTGGAACGCCGACAGCATCGTCCTGCGCATGCACAATGCCCGCGAAGTGGACGAGCGCAGCGCGCCGGAATTCTACACCCTCGTGGCCGAACTCGCCCGCCGCGCGCGCCTTCCCATGCCGCGCGTCTACCTGGTCGAAAGTTCCAACCCCAATGCCTTCGCCACCGGCCGCGACCCGGAGCACGCCGCCGTCGCGGCGACGACCGGCCTTCTGAACATGCTGGACCGCGAGGAAGTGGCGGCAGTCATGGCGCATGAGCTGGGCCATGTCAGGAACCGCGACACCCTGATCATGACGATGGTGGCGACGATTGCCGGCGCGATCTCGATGATCGCCAACTTCGGCCTGTTCTTCGGGGGCCATCTTGGCGGGGGCGAAAACCGACCTAATCCCATTGCCGCCATCGCGGCCGTGTTCATGGCCCCCTTCGCCGCGATGATCGTGCAGATGGCGATCAGCCGCACCCGCGAATTCGGCGCGGACAAGGCCGGCGCCGAGATCAGCGGCAACCCGCGCGCGCTCGCATCCGCCCTCGCCAAGATCGCGGGCCCGGCGCAGGCGGTTCCCAGCGTGGCTTCGGAGCGCAATCCGGCGGCGGCGCAGCTCTACATCGTGCCCACTTCGGTTTCGGACCTGTTCTCTACCCATCCCGCCACTGAAAAGCGCATCGCGGCGCTGATGGCCATGGAAAGCGCGCCGGCCCGCCGCGCGGCATCCGCGCTCGACCCGGCCCGAAGGTAAGCGACCGACGCGGAGGCCCCTGCCCGCGCCGTTCAAATAGCGCGCCCACGATAGAGCGCGCCATTGCCTGCCCCGCCGACGGTTGTACATTCGTTCAACACGAATGAAGAACAAGCCGAGAGGTGTCGGAGTGCTGAAATCTGTCGACGGCGGACTGCGGTCCGTCCCCTATCCGATCGAGGATCCGGAACGGATTCCGGTCAAGCGCTACTACGATGCCGAATTCTACCAGGCCGAGCTGGACCACCTCTGGCCGCATGTCTGGCAGATGGCCTGCCGGGAAGAGCAGATCCCCGAAATCGGCGACTGGATCGAGTACGAGAACGTCGGCAAGTCCGTCGTCATCGTGCGGACCGCCAGCGGCGTGAAAGCCTTCCACAACGCCTGCCGCCACCGCGGCGTGCCCTTTGCCGGCGGCACCGGCCATGCGCACGGCAATTGCAAGAAGTCGGGCTTCGTCTGCCCGTTCCACGGCTGGCGCTGGAACATGGATGGCGAATCCACCCAGGTCTACGGCAAGCACATGTTCTCGGAGCGGCAGCTTCAGGAGGACGACATCAACCTGGTCCCCTGCCGTGCGGAGACTTTCATCGGCTGCGTCTGGATCAACCATGACGACGACGCGCCTTCCGTGCGCGACTCTTTCGGCCCCCTGGCACCCAATCTGGAAGCCCGCGGCCTGGACAAGATGCGCGCGGAATGGTGCTACGGAGCGGAGCTGCCGGCGAACTGGAAGGTGGCGATGGAAGCCTTCATGGAAGGCTACCATGTGATGCAGACGCATCCGCAGCTCCAGCATGCGGCGCCGATGATGTACGATTCGATGTATCGCAGCCCGCGCGGCCCGGTGCCGATCATGGCCGAACCGCACTTGTCCTATCGCGAGAACCAGGAACTTCAGGTCAAGTCCATGGCTCTGCTCAGCGAAGGCATGGCGGGGATGGTCCACGAAAAGGAAGTGGAAATTGCGCGCGGTCTCATCGGCATCGAAGAAGGCCTGCCGGAAGACCAGAACATGGCGATGTTCCACTGGCTGGGCATCGTCATGCACCAGATTTCCGCGCAGTTGCAGGCCCGTGGAGAGCCGGTGCCCGACCTTTGCACGGTGGCACAGACCCATCCGGTCAAAGCGGTGGAGTTCCTCTTCCCGCATTACTTCCTGCTGCCCTATTTCACCTCGATGTCCGCCTATCGGATCCGCCCAACGGGGCCGGAAAGCTGCTTCTTCGAGATATGGTCGCTGACATATGTCTCCGAGGACGACGACATGGAAACGGTGATGGAGCCCACGGTGCTGCCTTACAACAGCCCCGATTTCCCACCGATTCCGCGGCAGGACTATTCGAACATCCCGATCCAGCAGAAGGGGCTTCATGCCAGCGGCTTCGAGTTCATGCGCCTGTCGCACGAAGTCGAAGGGCTGATCAGCAACTACGAACGGATCATCGACGGCTACCTCAAGGGCGTGCCGCAGGAGCAGCTTGCCAAGGCCATCCACAAGCTGGGCGGCAATTTCGACGGCCCGATCGAAGACCTCGGGTTCTGATCCAGGACCCGCCTTGCCGGACCATCCGGCACGGCGGGCTTTCGGACGTCACTTTGCCGTCTTGGTGCGAAGGCCCGAAGGAATAGGCAGGACTTCCACTTTGCCCGTGGCGACATCGTAGAGGGCGGGCACCACCTTCAGTTCGCCGGACTGGACTTTCGCCTCGATCACGGGCGAGGAATTGATCAGGGTTGCAGCCTGGATCACGGCGTTCTGACGGGTGACGACGCCGGGATCCTGGCTTTGGCTGAGATAGAGCGCGGGCAGGATCGCCGGGAACAGCGCGCTGATCTGGCCGGGGACCTCGGGGTTCTCCATGGCAGCTTTCACCGCCCCGCAGTTCGAATGGCCCATGACCACCACGGCCTTGATGCCGAGCACCGCCACGCCGTATTCCAGGCTGGCGATGATTTCCGGCGTGGTGATATTGCCGGCGATGCGGGTGACGAACAGGCGGCCAATCGGCTCATCGAACACCATCTCCACTGGCACGCGCGAATCGGCACAGGACAGGACGCCGACGATCGGCCACTGCCCTTCCGCCGCGCGGGCCTTGATGATGGCCAGATCCCTGGTGTGGGCCGTGGGCGCTCCCGCAATGAAGCGGGCATTGCCGTCCATGATTTCCTTGAGAGCCTGGTCCGGCGTGACTTGCTCGCCGCCGCCCCCAGGTGCGGCGGACGAGGCGGCCATGGCCGGCGGCGCGGCGGCCAGGCTCAGGGTTCCGACTGCGCTGGCGGCGGCCAGGGCTCCCAGCATCTCCCGGCGCGAGGTCTTGCAGCAGGCGGCTTCGGCGTCAGGCACGGGAAGGCTAGAGGACATCGCGGTCTCCAGTGTGATCCGACTGGAACCTAACATGGCCGCCCCGCCGCGGTGCTTGTTGAAATCGAACGAATTCGGTTCGTTCGGTTTCCGCCTGCTCAGTCTGCCGCAGTTTGGCCGGCCGGGATCTGGTCCAGGCTCTGATCGGCCGGTGTCTGACCCGTAAGCGCCTGCTCAGTCAGGGCGCCGACCAGGGCCTTGACCTTCTTCTGGCGCCACTGCGGCAATGGTGCCACCAACCAGTACCCCCTGCGGCACGGGGTCGTCGTCTGGATCACGTCCCGGTCGTTCTCGCTGATGAGACCGCGCGCGAGCAAGCCGGGAACCCGCGCCCGGCCGAGGCCCGATCGCGCGGCGGCAATGGCCTGACCCGCATCGCTCACCGCAATCGGCGGCTTGGCCTCCTCATTGTCCTGATCGTCCTCGGTGCCCGGTGCAGGGTCGCCCGGCCAGCCGATCCAGTCGCCCTGGCCCACTTCGACCCATTCCGCCGCGCCCAGTGCCGCGCCTTCCAACTCGCCCGGCCCATCGGTCCAGCGCACCGCCAGGTCGAGATTGGCTTCGGTGAAATCGGTCAGTTCGCCGTCGACGATGACATAGCGGACCTGCGGATTATCGGCCCGGAACGCGGCAAGGCGGGGGGCCAGCCAGGCGGCGAAAAATTCGCGCGGTGCGGCGATGGTGTAGACGTGGCTAGACTGGCCCGCCTGCATGGCCTGCACGGCATCCTCGAAATGAAGGAACCCGGTGCGCAGCGCGGCAAGCCCTGCGCCGGCTTCGTCGGTCAGTTCCAGTCCCTTGCTGGTGCGGCGAAACAGCACCACGCCCAGCAGGTCTTCGAGTGCGCGGATCTGCTGGCCGACCGCGGCCGGCGTCACGGCCAGCTCGTCGGCGGCGCGGGTGAACGAAAGGTGGCGTGCCGCTGCATCGAAGACGCGCAGGGCATTGAGGGGCAGGTGCGTGCGCTTCATGGGAGTTCCCTATGCGCTGGTTTTCGCACGGGCAATGAAGAACTGCCGCAACGCCCCCGGCGCTGCGCATCGCCCCCCCGAAAGCCCGTTCCGTCAGCGCGCCGTGGCGGGCGCGGCCAGCGGGAAAAAGGGGATCGCCGCCTCTATCTCAGTGCCGTCGTCGCGCAGGAAGGTGTAGTTGCCTTCCATCGAGCCCTGTGGCGTTGGCAGAGGACAACCGGAGACGTAATCGTGGCTTCGGCCCGGCGCGATGACGGGCTGTTCGCCCACCACGCCTTCGCCATCGACCATGCTGACATCGCCATGACCGTCCGTGATGCGCCAGTGCCGGGTCATGAGCTGGAGCGTCTCATCCGAATCGTTCTCGATGCGAATGTGATAGACCCAGAACCACTTACCCGCCTCGATGCGCGACTGCTCGGGCAGGAAGTTGACGGCGACCCGCACGGTCACCCCATCGGTCATCGCCGTATGTTGGAAGAATTCCTTCATAACATCCGCCAGCCTAACGATGATTTGACGGAACGACAACTGCGCAGCGCGAACCTTGCGCGAGGCATTCGGCTGATGACATGGCGGACAGCCAGATGAAGCGCCGCCCCGGCGGGCAGCGGCGCTTCACGACGAATCAGAGACCGGCCTTGGTCAGCGCCTGGTCGAGATCCTCGATCAGGTCGTCGGCATCCTCCAGCCCGACATTGATGCGTAGCATGCCTTCAGTGACACCCATGGCCTCGCGTCCTTCGGGACCGACGCCGTGGTGCGTGGTCGAGGCCGGGTGGCACATCAGCGAGCGCGAGTCGCCGATATTGTTGGAAATGTCGATCAGTTCGAGCGCGTCCAGCAAGGTATGCGCCTGTTCGCGGCCGCCATCGAGGACGAAGCTGAAGATCGGCCCGCAGGCATCCATCTGCTTCTGCGCAAGAGCCTGCTGCGGGTGGCTGTCGAGCCAGGGATGCAGGATCTTCGGCACGCGGCCGGCGACGAACTGGCCGACCTTGAGGGCGTTCTCGCTCTGCTTCTTGGCGCGCAGATCCAGCGTCTCCAGGCCCTTCAGCACGACCCAGGCGTTGAAGGGCGAAAGGTTCGGCCCGGTGTTGCGCTGGAACGGCAGGAGCTTGTCGTTGATGAATTCTTCGGTGCCGCAGACGGCGCCGGCCAGGACGCGCCCCTGCCCGTCCATCAGCTTGGTCGCCGAATAGGCCACCACGTCGACGCCGAACTCCATCGGCCGCTGCAGGACCGGCGAGCAGAAGGCGTTGTCGACCACGGTGGTGATCCCGTGTGCCTTGGCGATGGCGCAGATGCCTTCGATGTCGGCGATGTCCATGGTCGGATTCGCAGGCGATTCGAAGAAGAACACCTTGGTATTGGGCCGAATCGCCGCTTCCCAGGCCGCCGTGTCGGTGGCGTCAATCACCGTCACCTCGATACCGAAGCGCGGCAGCAGGCTGTCGCCCAGCCAGCGGCACGAACCGAAGGCGGCGCGGGCGGACACCATGTGGTCGCCGGCCGAAAGCTGACAGAGCAGCGCCGTGGTCATGGCCGCCATGCCCGAGGCCTGGGTACGGCAGGCTTCCGCCCCCTCCAGCAGAGCGATGCGCTCTTCCAGCATCTGCACCGTCGGGTTCTGGAGCCGCGAATACGTCATGCCGTCGTCTTCGCCCATGAAGCGGGCGGCCACGGTGGCGGCATCGTCGTAGCTGTAGCCGGAAGTGAGGAACAGCGCTTCGCTGGTCTCCCCCATTTCCGAGCGCCAGGTGCCTCCGCGAATCGCGCGGGTGGCCGGGCGCCAATTGCGGGTCTTCGAGCGGTCCTGTCCGGTAGTGCGTTTCATGGGCCAAGCCTCTAGGATCGCCAAAGGGCCAGCGCAAGCGGCCAGTGCAACCTTAGGCGCGCCGCGGCTTCGGTGGAGCAAGTTTCAGTCAGCCTTGCAGTCCCCTTACTTCGCCCTTATTCCGCCGGTCCGATGCCGAACGCTTCGCGCAATGAGAGAGATCCGATCGGCTGGAGCCTGATCGTGACGGGCCTGTTCCTGGCCCTCGCCCTGTTCCGGCTTGCGGAACCGAACCGCTATTACTTCGACGAGATCCACTACGTCCCGGCTGCGCTCAAGCTGCTGGAACTGATCCCGGCCAATGGCGAGCATCCCATGTTCGCCAAGGAAGTGATCGCCGGCTTCATCTCGATCATCGGCGACCGGCCGATCGCCTGGCGCATCGGCCCGCTGCTGTTCGGCGTGTTCGGCCTGTTCGCCTTCGCGCGCTTCGTCTGGCACTTGTCCGGACGCCGCCGGGCCACGATCACCGCGGCCGTGCTGCTGGCCACCAATTTCATGTGGTTCGTCCAGAGCCGTATCTCCATGCTCGACATGGTCGAGGCCTCGCTGTGCATGATCGCCCTCTGGCAGTTCGCGGCCGCCCTTCATGCGCCGACGAGCGGCGCGGCGCGGGGACGACTGGCAGCGGCAGGCGTAGCGCTCGGGCTTTCGCTCGGGGCCAAGTGGAGCAGCGCTCCGGCGCTGATGGTGCCCGGGCTGTGGTTCCTGGCGCTGCGCGTGCGGGAGAGCGGCTGGAAATTCGTCGGCCGCAAGGGCGCGGGACCCATCCCGGGCATCTCGCTGGCGGAAGCCGCGTTCTGGCTCGGGCTGCTGCCCCTGATGGTCTATTGGGCGACGTACCTTCCGGCGATGTTCTATAGCAGCCGCCCGCTCTCGCCCTGGGGCTTCATCGAGCAGCACCGCCATATGATCGCGCTGCAGGACAGCGTGAAGAAGCTGCACCCCTACCGCAGCCTCTGGTACCAGTGGATGGTCGACTGGCGGCCGATCTGGTACCAGTTCGAGAACATCGACGGCCACCAGCATGGCATCGTGATGCTGGGCAATCCCTTCTCGATGATCTCCGGGCTCTTCGCGCTGGTTTGGGGCGCCTGGGTCTCGCTGTTCCGCGGGCGCCGGGACGTCCTGACGCTGGTGCTGCTCTATGCGGGCACGCTGGGCATCTGGGTGGTCAACGGCAAGCCGATCCAGTTCTACTACCACTATCTGCTCCCCGGAGCCTTCCTCATGGGCATCCTGGCCTTCGCCCTGGACGCCCTGTGGAACCGGCGCAACCGCTGGCGCCACCTGGCCACTGCGACCATGGCGATCTCGGCAGCGATGTTCGTGGGCTTCTACCCCATCATCTCTGGCGCCCCGCTGCCGACCAAGGAATTCTACAACGTCTGGATGTGGTTTCCGAACTGGCGTTGACGGAACGCCGGGCGCCTGTCCCTAGCCAGACGCGGCCAGCTTGCCCAAGTGATCCGCCTGCATGTCGGGCGTAACGACCTCGATCGCGCGTGCGCTCTCCAGCATCAGCTCGATCACGTCCAGGCCGCTCGCACGCCGCCGGTAGCGGGCCGGCCAGCCTTCGCGCCCGGCGATGGCATAGACTTCCGCGATGTCGAGCGATGTCGCCAGGGTCACGCTGCAATGGCCCGCATCCGTGCAGGGATCCTCGCAAGGCACCACAAGCATCTGCGGCGCCGCCTGCGATGCCTCCACGCGCCAACCCGCGCCGCAGCGCACCGACCGGCCGCCGACAAGTTCGGCCAGCACCGCGGCGACCCGGCAGGGGTCGCGGGCGTCTATCGAAACGCGAAAGATCATGCATTGTCCCTCAAGCCGGCTCGGCCCCGGTGCTGGACATGATTGCACGAGTGAACACAAAGCGAATCCGGCGAACGCCCTACAACGACCGACGTAGGGCAAACAAAAACGCGCGCCGGAACCCCGGCGCGCGCTTTTGTCTGTTCGCCGCCGCCATCAGGGCGGCGGGCCAGCTATCGCAGCTGGCTTAGTACTTGCCCCAGACGAACTTCGAGGACAGCGCGAAGTTCCAGACCGCGGCCAGCACGATGCCGGTGACGACCGCCACCACGTCATGAATGCCGATGGTCCTGAGCACAGCAGCCGAACCGACGTTGGTCAGCAGGCCCAGCGAGCAGGCGACGGCGAACTGCGCCCATCCACGCATCAGCGGGCCGAAACCGCGCAGGCGCTTGTCCGAGTACGTCAGTTCGTTGTTCAGCACGAAGTTGAACGTCATGGCCACGATCGCCGCGATCGAGTTCGCGATGTTGAACGTCGCGCTTTCCGACCAGTTGCCGTAGACGAAGCGCTCGGCGAACACGAGGTGGAGCATGATCCACAGCGCGCTGAACTGCACCACCACGCCCAGGGCGCCAACGGTTCCGAACAGGGCGAAACGGGTGGGGATGATGCGCCCCAGCCACTTGTCGTAAAGGCCTACGAGGAATTCGAACACGACGGTCTGGTCCAGCTTGCTTTCGCCTTCCGCACGCGCCGCGAAATGGAGCGGGAACTCCTTCACGCGAAGCGGACGGTCGACAGTTGCGAGAATGTCGAGAAGGATCTTGAAGCCCACGCCCGAGAGACGATGCGCATCGGCGCGCAAGGTCTCGGTGCGAAGCATGAAGAACCCGCTCATCGGATCGGTCAGTTCCACCCCGGTCACCTTGTTGGCGATCCGGTTGGCAAGGCCCGAGGCCTTCACACGGTCGGGACGGCCCCAAGCTTCGGTGCTGGCCCCTTCCGCGAAGCGCGAGGCATAGGCCAGGTCGTACTCGCCCGAGGTCACCGCCTTGAGCATGCCCGGCAGCAGCGCAGGATCGTGCTGGTGGTCGGCATCCATCACGGCAACCACCGGCGCGGCGGTGGAGCACATGCCCTCGATCGCCGCGCTGGCAAGGCCGCGGCGGCCGATGCGCTGGATGCAGCGCACGCGCGGATCCTCCAGCGACAGGCGGCGCGCCTCGTCCGAGGTGCCATCCGGGCTGTTGTCGTCAACGAAGACGGCCTCCCACACCACGCCCTTCAGCGCGGCATCGAGTCGCTCGATCATCGTCGCGATGTTCTTGCGCTCGTTATAGGTAGGCAGGACGATCGCCAGCTCAAGCGGCTTGGCTGCGACGTCGAGCGCCTCTGCGAGATCAGAACGAGTTATGTTCATGCGCCCCGTAATAGGTGGTAATCCTGAATAAACCTTTTTGGTCCGAACGGTAGGCGATCTTACAGCCGTTCGACGACCGCGTCACCGATTTCTCGCGTGCCGGCCGTACCGCCCAGATCGCCGCCCTTGATGCCATCGGCCAGTGTCCTGGCGACGGCAGCCTCGATCCGCGCAGCTTCGGCTTCGAGACCGAAGGAGTGACGCAGCAGCATCGCCGCCGAAAGGATCGTCGCCATCGGATTCGCAAGGCCCTTGCCCGCGATGTCCGGCGCCGAACCGTGGATCGGCTCATAGAGGCCGTACGTGCCCTCGGCAAGGCTGGCCGAAGCCAGCAGGCCGATCGAGCCCACGCACATCGAGGCCTGGTCGGAAAGGATGTCGCCGAAGAGATTGCCGGTGACGATCACGTCGAACTGGCCCGGGTTCTTCACCAGCTGCATCGCCGCATTGTCGACGTACATGTGGGTGAGTTCGACCTCGGGATATTCCTTGGCCACTTCGATCACCACGTCGCGCCAGAGCTGCGAGGTTTCGAGCACATTGGCCTTGTCGACCGAGCAGAGCTTCTTGCCGCGGCCCATCGCCGCTTTGAAGCCGACATGCGCGATGCGGCGCACTTCGTCCTCGGCATAGGACATCATGTCCCAGCCCTGGCGGCGGCCGTCTTCCAGCGTGCGCAGGCCCTTTTCGCCGAAATAGACGTCGCCGTTGAGTTCGCGCACGATCAGCAGGTCGATCTTGCTGGCGACTTCGGGACGCAGCGTGGTCAGGTCCTCAAGGCCTGCGAAAACCTGCGCCGGGCGCAAGTTTGCGAAGAGGCCGAGTTCCTTGCGCAGGCCGAGGATGGCCTGCTCCGGGCGGAGATGGCGTTCGAGATGGTCGCAGGAGAAATCGCCCACGGCCCCGAACAGGATCGCCTTGGCCGAACGCGCGATCTCCAGCGTTTCGGCAGGAAGCGGGTGGCCATGCTTGTAATAGGCCGCGCCGCCGACATCGCCTTCGACAAGCTCAAGACCCGGAAGTTCAAGCTTTTCGAGAACGCGCACTGCCTGCTCGGTGACCTCGGGACCGATCCCGTCTCCTGCAAATACTGCGATGCGCATGTCGTTCTCCGCTTGCTTCTCAGCCATGAATCCGTGCCAGCCGCTCACGCAGCAGGACGCGCGCCCCCATAGCGTCTCCACGCCGATCGGCAAGCGGATAGCGCGAAAGCTCACGGCCGAGGCGGTCGAAAGTGGTGAGTATCGCGCCCCAGTCGTCGTCCTGGGGACGGGCGACAGGTACGCCGTAACCGAGTTCGCGCAGCAGCAGGACCTCGTAGGAAAGCAGCGGCAGCGCCCAGCCCCTGGCCGAGGGCGCCACGCAGATCGCCTCCAGAAGCGCGCAGAGCGCGTCGTAAAGCGCGGGGTAGGGTTGGCGCTCCGGCAGCGCCATGGCGGTCAGCGCCGTCACCCAGGAGATCGCGGCGGCGGGAAGCGGCTCGCTGAGCCAGGGCCCGCGGCTGGTGACGAGTTCGATGCGGGCGAAGGGAAGCTGGCTATCGCTTTTCGCGCGCAGATCCGCCTCCACGGCATTGCCGGGGATCAGCACCGGCCGCAGCTCGCGCCCCCGGCCTCCTGCCACATAGGCAGCGACGATCCCGGCTTCGGACGTCAGCATCCGGGCGATGACCGCCGTCTCGCCGTGAGGGCGGGCAGCGCAGACGATGGCGGGTGCTCGAAGCTGCATGGCTCGCCGCTAGCGGCAGCGCGGTGCGGACACCACAAGCGCCGCACGCCCAATGCAAAACGCGGAGGAAATTCCCCCGCGCTTCATGCCTGTTTCCAGGCCCGTTTCCAGAATGGCGTCACCCAGGCCTTTTACTGGCCCGACTTGCCTTCGAGCGCGTCGATGCGCGCCTTGAGCGTTTCCACTTCGCCGCGCGCGGTGGCGGCGAGTTCCTTCACGGCCTCGAACTCCTCACGCGTGACATAGTCCATGTCGCCCATGAGTTCCTTGAAGCGCTCGCGCGCGCTGTCGCGGGCTTCGCGGCCGACGCCTGCGAGCGTGCCGGCAGCACTGTTCATCATCTTGACGAAATCGGCGACGAAGGGGTTTTCGCTTTGCATGGCGCCTATTTGGTATTTTGCGCGGAGGCGCGCAAGAGCTTCCGGCGAATTTCCAGACCGTTCAGATCTCGAAACGCTCGACTGCGCGTGGCCCTTCCGCACCGTCGAGCGCGGGATTGGCCTGGAGGAAGGCGTAGTTGAGATAAGTCGCGAAGCAGATCCAGGCGAGGTAAGGCACGAGCAGCAGTGCCGCGCCTGGCCGGATTCGCGCGAAAAGGACGATCGTCACCAGGACGGCCAGGTCGAGCAGGCCGATCACGATCAGGCCGGCCGTCATTCGGTGCGCGCCGAAGAAAACGGGGCTCCAGGCGAGATTGAGCGCGAACTGCACGGCGAAGGCGACCACCGCCAGTCCCCGCCCATGCGCCCCGCGCGCCGCGCAGATCATCGCAAGGGCCAAGCCCATCAGCACGTAGAGCACGGTCCAGACGATCGGGAACGTGATCGGGGGCGGGTAGATGCCGGGCTTCACCAGGGCGTCGAACCAGGGATTGCCCGGCCCGCTCTGCGCCACGCGGCCGGAAACGAAGCCCAGCAGCACGACCAGAGGAACGAGCACGAGCGCCCAGCGCAGCAGGCTGGCGCGCAACTGGCCGGACGAGGCAATCAGGTTCATTCCCTTAACAACTCCCGAATCAGGATAAACCACGAAGATGCGCGGGTTGTGTAACGAGCTTGCCGCCGGTGCAATCGCTCGCCGCCGGGAAAATCATCCCCGCAGTGCCGAAACGAGAAACTCGACGTTGCCTTCCGGCCCCTTGATCGGGCTTTCGACGATGCCCTGGATCACCCAGTCATCGGCCTCCAGCCATTCGCGGACTTCGGCGCAGACCCGCTCATGAAGCGCCGGTTCGCGCACCACGCCGCCCTTCCCCACTTCGCCGCGGCCCACTTCGAACTGCGGCTTGATAAGGGCGACCAGACGGCATTCGCGCGCCGCCAGGCGAAGCGGGACTTCCAGCACTTTGGACAGACCGATGAAGCTGGCGTCGCAGACCACCCAGTTGCACGGCGCGTCGATCTGCTCGGGGGTCAGGATTCGCGCGCTGGTCTGCTCCAGTACGGTGACGCGCGGATCCTGACGCAGCTTCCAGGCGAGCTGGTTAGTGCCCGAATCCACGGCAAACACGCGTTCGGCGCCGTGAGTCAGCAGCACATCGGTGAAGCCGCCGGTCGAACTGCCGATGTCCATGGCAACCGCGCCGGTGGGGTCGAGATCGAAATGCTCGATGGCATGCGCCAGCTTGATTCCGCCGCGCGAAACCCAGGGATGGTCGCGCCCGCGCACTTCCAGCGGGGCGTCGGCCTTCAAGCTCTGGCCCGGCTTGGCCACCTTGGTTTCGCCGGTGAAGACCAGCCCTGCCAGCACCAGCGCCTGCGCCCGGGTGCGGCTCTCCGCCAGGCCGCGATCCACCAGCATCTGATCGACGCGGGACTTGGCTATGCGGGGCGCTGGGCGAGTCGCTTGGCGCGGCGCGGCGCCTGCTTTCTTATCGACGGGGCGGGGTTCGGACGGGTCAGTCATGGCTTTGCACACTTGAGATGAGCCGCGCCTCATTCCATACCGGGGGAATGAAGGCAAATCCGCGCCGGCGCACCGACGCCCTTTCGTTCTCCCGCAAGTTGCCCCGCAAGGTGCTGACAGCCGCTTCGCTGACCGCGCTGGTGCTTGTCGCAGCTTGCGTTCCGGCAGCCAAGCCCCCCGTTCAGGCCCCGCGCCCGGCACCGACGCCGGCCGCCCCGCCGCCACCGGCCCCGCCGCCGCCACCCGCCGACTGGCGCGATTCTCCCGCAACGCCGGGCGACTGGCGCATCACCAGCCCGGGAATAGCCAGCTTTGCCGACGGCATTTTCGGCATCCGCTGCAATCGCGCCTCCTCCACCATATCCCTGTTCCGCAGCGGCACTTCGGCCGGCCCCGTTTCCCTTTCGATCACCACATCCGACACGACTCGCGCCGTTGCCGCCCATCCCGTCAGTGGCGGGGTCCAGGTCGACTTGCCCGCGCGCGACCGGCTGCTCGATTCGATGGCCTTCAGCCGCGGCCGTTTCGCGGTCCAGGCGCAGGGCATGCAGCCGCTCTACATTCCAAGCTGGACGGAAATTTCCAGGGTCATCGAAGACTGCCGCTGACCGCCGGATTCGGCCATCCCGTGTCGAAGCGCGTCCTTCGGCACGGTACGGCCGCGCGGCTTGCCGCGCAGGAACCAGACTTGTGCGCACAAGTGACCGGGAATCATCCGACCACTGAGGCAGGAATTTCTCGCGATTCGACGAGGTTTTGCGGCGATTTCAGAAGGTTGCAGGCCGCAGTTTTCAGCCCCCAGAAACGGCCCTTCGGCAGGGCATCCAGGCTGGGGAAAACTAGCCCGAAGCCTCGATAATGACCGCAAAAAAGATGATTGCAAGGCTTGTTGTGCGCTGCGGAATCGGACACAAATTTCACAGGACGGCGGGACCTGGGAAACGCGCCCGGGAGTTACTGAAGTCCAGCTGCCTCGGTGCAAGATCCAAGGTGGCAACCCTGGCTTAACAGCGCGAAAGGAGGTGATCCGATGTCTCATGGTTCAGCAGAGAGGTCGGCAATTTCCGTCGCGAGGCATTATCGCTAAATCTTGATGAAGCGATAAAGGCTTTCGCTGGCGGCACTTCCCGGCCGCTGACCATGCGAAGGGCCGCACCGGGCAACCGGGGCGGCCCTTCTCATTTGAACGTCTGCCAGCCACACGACTGCCAGCAACATCCCGCCGCGGATCGTAAGCTCGGCATCGCTCTCCTGGCTCAGACTTGACTGGCCTGAATGCCAAAAAGCGAATTTCCCGCTGGCCCTCCAGCGTTTCCCGAAGCTAAGGCAGAGACACGGTAAGTCTGGACGTCCATCGGACACCCGGACTTTCGCGCTTTACCGCTTTCCCCGGGCAGTAAAGCGCCTTGCACGCGTATCAAAATTACTTTTCGGTTGCCTTGAGCGTAATTTTCGTTCAACGCGCTCCGGAAACGCACACAAGAGGACTAGTTCGATGGCGACCCTCGCCGATGCCGGCCTGACTTTCACCACCCTGCCCCACCCTTCGCCCGCCAGCGCGGAGCAACGTGAGGCCGTGCTTGCCAACCCCGGATTCGGCACGAACTTCTCCGACCACATGGTGACCGTGGAGTGGACCGAAGGCCAGGGCTGGCACGATGCCGTCGTCGGACCGCGCCAGCCGATCGCGCTCGATCCGGCCGCTTCGGTGCTGCACTACGCCCAGGAAATCTTCGAGGGCCTCAAGGCCTACGTCCAGGCCGACGGATCAGTCGCGCTGTTCCGCCCCGAAGCGAACGCCGCCCGCTTCAATCAGTCGGCCCAGCGACTCGCGATGCCGGAACTTCCCGAAGCGCTGTTCGTCGAGGCGATCGAACGCCTCGTGAAGATCGACCGCGCGTGGATCCCGGCCGGCGAAGGCGCCTCGCTCTACTTGCGTCCGTTCATGATCGCTACCGAGGCCTTCCTCGGCGTGCGCCCGGCCAAGCAGTACAAGTTCATCGTGATCGCCAGCCCGGCGGGCAACTACTTCAAGTCCGGCGCTCCGGCCGTCTCGATCTGGGTTTCCGACTACACCCGCGCGGCCCCCGGCGGCACGGGCGCGGCCAAGTGCGGCGGCAACTACGCCGCCAGCCTGGTGCCCCAGGCCGAAGCCATCTCGCGCGGCCACGACCAGGTCGTCTTCCTTGACGCCGCCGAGCACAAGTGGATCGAAGAGCTGGGCGGCATGAACCTCTATTTCGTGTTCGAGGACGGCACGCTGCTCACCCCGGCTCTCACCGGCACGATCCTCCCCGGGATCACCCGCGACAGCCTGCTCCAGCTTGCGCGCGAGGAAGGCCTCAAGGTCGAGGAAGGCAAGTACAGCCTCGACCAGTGGCGCGATGATGCCAATTCCGGCAAGCTGATCGAAACCTTCGCCTGCGGCACGGCAGCCGTGGTCACCTCGGTCGGCAAGGTTTCGGGCCGCGACGGTGAATTCACCATCGGCTCGGGCGGCCCCGGCCAGCTCACGGCCAAGCTGAAGTACCGCCTCGTGTCGATCCAGCGCGGCGAAGCTGCCGATACTCACGGCTGGATCCGCAAGGTTTCCTGATCGCCGCCATCTGACGGCCGATAATTCGGGAGTCCGGGGGTTAGCCTCCGGACTCCGCTTTCCACACCCCGCCGATTTCGCCTGCCCTCAGCGGCCCGGCGTCACCCCGATACGCCGCAGCATGGCGATCTGCGTCCGGGTCAGCCGCTCGATCGTTTCGTCCAGCGAGAGATCGGGCCGCACGCTGTTGCGATAGACCCGCGGTCCGATCATCGCCCAGGTCAGCAGGAACGTGGCGAAAGCCTCGGCATCCAGGTCCTCATCGTCGCTGAACTCGCCGCGCAAGCCTTCGACAAGCGCCTCCCAATGCGGATAGCGTTCCCCCGCCCGCCCGGGCGCCAGGAATTCCTCGGTCCAGAGCGCGATCACTTCCGGTTTTTCGATCACGAAGCGGGTGATGAAGCGCGTGCGGTTTTCCATGGTGTCCGAAGGCGCGAAAGCCGCGGCCAACTGGTTGGCCGACCACGCCCGCACCGCCGTGAGCAGAGCCTCGCGGCTTTCGAAATGATAATAGACGGTCGTGCGGTTCACACCCGCCTCGCGCGCCACTTCCGACAGCGACAGCGCCTCCGTGCCCTTTTCCGACATGAGACGGATCGCCGTATCGATCAGCAGCGCGTGGGTTTCCTCGAAGCCCTTGTTGCGGCGACGCGTGGGCTGACGCCTGCCCAATGGAGCTGCCGGCGCGTCGATCGTCTTGCTCATTCGCTTCCTGCCTGTCTTCCCGGCGCGACCGGATAAGGCCGCAATATCACTCTAGGCAATTGATTTAAAATGACATTCGCGAAAAGTCGAGGTCTCTTCCGGTGAATATGTCGCCTGCTGCCCATTACCGAAGCGAATTGACCGGCGGCCTTGTCGTGCCTTGGGGCGCTTCCTAGATGTGCGCCCGACACATCAAGGAGTTGCTCATGGCCGACCTTACCTACACGCCGCCCGCTGTCTGGACCTGGGACAAGGGCAATGGCGGGGAATGGGCCAGCATCAACCGGCCCATCTCCGGCGCCACGCATGAGAAGGACCTGCCACGCGGTGAGCATCCGCTGCAACTCTACTCGCTGGGTACTCCCAATGGGCAGAAGGTCACGATCATGCTGGAAGAATTGCTGGCAGCAGGCGTGGCCGAGGCGGAGTACGACGCCTGGCTGATCGACATCGGCGAAGGCGACCAGTTCGGTTCGGGCTTCGTGTCGGTCAATCCGAACTCGAAGATTCCCGCTCTTCTGGATTGCTCGGGCGCATCGCCGGTCCGCGTGTTCGAATCGGGTGCGATCCTGCTCTACCTCGCGGAAAAGTTCGGGAAGTTCGTGCCGGCCGCTTATCCCGAGCGCGCAGAGTGTCTGTCCTGGCTGATGTGGCAGATGTCCACGGCTCCGCTGATCGGCGGCGGCTTCGGGCACTTCTATGCCTATGCCCCGGAGAAATACGAATATCCGATCAATCGCTATGCCATGGAAACCAAGCGCCTGTTCGACGTGGCCGACAAGCGCCTCGGCGAAACGCGATACCTGGCGGGCGATAGCTACACCATCGCCGATATCGCCGCTTATGGCTGGTTCGGCAGCTTCGTGCGAGGCGATGCCTATGGCGATGCGGCGCGCTTCCTGGACGTTCCGAGCTATACCAACCTGGTGCGCTGGGGCGAGGAAGTGGGCGCCCGCGAGGCGGTCCAGCGCGGCCGCATCGTCAATCGCAAGGGCGACGGCTTCGTCCGCGAACGCCACAGTGCCGCGGATATCGACACCGTGCTGAAGGGCTGATCGCTTCCCCATAAAGCCGGCGCGGGAAAAGTGCTCGATAAGGGCTTTTCAGCGCCGGCTTTAGCCGCTAAGCGCGCAATCCCTGCTGGGGCGTCGCCAAGTGGTAAGGCACCGGTTTTTGGTACCGGCATTCGCAGGTTCGAATCCTGCCGCCCCAGCCAGTATTTTGACCCATTTCGACCAACAAGGTCTCAGAGGATCTCAGAAGCAGCAAACTGGACCAGGCAGGTTTTGGATCCGCGACGGCAAGGCCGGAGTGTCGATCATGCTGCCCTATCAATTGCTCACCGCCCTGGCCCCTCGGTCGAAGCCTATCCATCAATCTCCCTCGTAGCATTCCGTTTGGGACAGCCTCCGGTCACACAGTGGCCGGAGGCTCGACGGGGTCACTTTTGCACGGGCAGCTTCGCGAGTTCTGCGTCGATCTTTCCTAGGACTTCATCCGTGACGGTGTCGGATGAGTACGATTGAATCTGCTTCAGCGTCATACCCCGCGCCATCTCGATTTGTGGGTTACTCACAAGATCCGGGAGATACTTCGTGACAATGGCCTTGGTCGTGGGATTGTCTAGCAAGGTCCCGATAGAGGTCGTTGAAGTCGACAAGGCTGCTGCCGGAGCGGAGGCAGCTGCGGGCTCCGCCGCGTTGACCGATAGCGGCGCCGTGATGGCAGCCGCAAACGTTGCGGCGAGTAGAAATTTACGAAGCATATTGGCAGTCCTCTCTTCAGTGATTTTGCACTTTGCTGCTTCGAACGTCCCTTTGACCCTTTGAGGGCTGCCAGGGTCGGCCGGCAGTGCTTGCGTTGACCAGCGATCTTGCGTCACACACGACGGGATGGCCGAGAACAGCAAACCGAATCGCAAGTTGAGCGACACAGCATCGCATAAAGCCGGGCCGCTGGCATCATCAAGATCCACGCATGCCCGCGCCGTGCGATCGGGCAAGGCGCTGCAGGAAGCCATGCTGGCATTGCTCCAGCGCAAGCCCTTCGATCAGATCACCGTTCGCGACATCTGCGCTGAAGCCAAGGTCCATTACGCCACGTTCTTTCGCCATCATGAGACCAAGGAAGCACTGCTCAGCGCCATTGCGAAAGACGAGATCGCGCATCTCAACCGATTGACGCTCTCCATCCGCGATGCCGAAAGCTACGAGGCCGGGTTTCAAGCCTTGTGCGGCTACGTTGCCGACCACCGCGCGCTCTGGGCCATCCTCCTCAACGGCGGAGCCGGCGGTGCCATGCGCGAGGAATGGCTTCGCGTATCCATGGTCGTGGCAAAAGAGGAACAGCCCATCAACGCCTGGCTCCCTACCGAGCTTGGAACGATCTGCGCTGCCTCGCTTATCGCCGAAACGCTTGCCTGGTGGGTTGGCCAACCCGAAGATGCCTACAGCGTCTCTGAAATCGCCAAGATCCTCTACAGGCTCCTTTCGACTTCGATCATGGCGCCCGATTGAGGCATACATCGATCCCAGGATCGGTGCTCGGTTCCCAGGCTTGTTGCTCAAGGTGACGGTGCTTTTCAGAGACCAAATCTCGAAGATCGATCGCGGATCCTCCCTGCCCGGCATCGTTTCTAGTCGGAGGCGTCACTCCCAAGCGAGAGCGACACAATCCGAAGTCGAAAGGGCCGGGGCCAGAAACCCAAAGCCCTTCCGCTCGGAAATCATTTAACGCGAGCCGATTGCTGCGCGGAAAGTCACCCCGAATTCGCGAGGAGCGGTAACCGAAACACCCGCATAGCGGCTGGAGTAAACCGTCGATCCGATACCCGATACGCTGAAGGTCGGCGGCCTTAGAAAGACGTCGGTGACGGAGGTGAACTGGGCGCGGTCATCCTGACTGATGAGCTTCGTCGTATCGAATATGTTCTTGGCGTAGACAGACACTTCCCAGGCCCCGTCCTGCGATCGCAGACCGCCGAACAGGTTCAACAGGCCGTAAGCCTTGACGTCGTCGAACGCGTTGTTCGGGTCCGTCTTGGATTTACCCTTCCAACTGAACAGTCCTCGCAAATAACCATCCATCTTGTTGGCGACCGGCAAAGTATACTCGGCCCTTAATACACCCGACCACTCGGGCTGGAAGGTTGCCGACTGACCGCCACCCGGGCACTGCGCCACGCGTTCGCCGCTGTAAGCCTGCTGCATTTGCGCCAGGGTAGGCGTAACAGTATCGGGAATGCCGTCAGAGCCTACAGCGCCGGTCTGGTTGTCGAGCGCATCCGTGCAGGCCAGCAGAGCATTGCCGATCCGGCTGCGAGCGAAGTTGAGAGTTGCACCAAGATTCCAGCGCGGCGTTGGCGTGAATGCCAGTTCGGCCTCGATCCCGTTCACCTTGATCGGAACCGCGCTAACGAAATTGAAGTTGCCGATCGTCGGGGCGCCCGCCGAGTTGATGTCGATATAGGCAATACCGGCACCGCCCGCTCGATAGGGGTAATTCTTGTAGTTCTGGTGATAGGCGGTCAGGTTGAACTGCAACCGGCGGTCGAACCAGTCCGATTTCAAGCCGACCTCGTAGGACTTCGAGCTTTCCGAAGGCAGCGAGATATGCGCGACTTCGTTCGCCGTGTATTCGGCATGCGTGAAGTCGCCGATGGCCACAACCGGTGGGCGCCACGAGCTGCCGGTCGAGGCATAGACCATGAGCCCCGGCGTGAAACGATGCTTGATGCTTGCGCTGTAGATCGTGGTGTTCTCGCTGACGTCCGATTCCGTACCGTTCTGGCGCGTGCAACCGCCGGCGGCATACATGTCGGGCGTGCAGCTGATGAACAGGCCGTCTCGGTTATCCGTGAAATGGATCCGCCGCAGTCCGCCTGAAAGCTCGGTGGATTCGGTGAGATGGAATGTCAGGTTACCGAAGAACGAGTCTTCCTTGGGCGTCCCCTTTGCAATGTAGATCGGCGTGTCGGTCACGCTTGGGGCGGCGATGGGAATACCGAGGCCGGCCAGTCGAAGCTGAGTGATACTGAGATCGTGGAGGTTGGTCTGCGAAGGTACCTGATAGTGGAAGTATCCGACGACGTAGTCGAACAGCCCGGCTACCCGGTCGGGGTTCTGCAAGCGCACCTCATGGCTGCTTGTCGTTCCCTTGGTGTCCGCAATCTGCGCAATTTCGAGATCCGGGAAGAAATTCGCAAGATCACGGACGCCATAGCTGTAATACTTCTGGGAAGTAGCCGAGCCGACGTAAATGAGACGCTGCCCCAATACGTCGACTTCCGCATTCCAGTTGTAGAACTGGAACTTCTGCTGGGTTGTACTCGGGCGGGACTGAACCGACAGCCTGTCGCTCAAGCCGATATTGCCATAGTCGGGTGCACCGGTCGTCGGCACATAGTCGGGATCGTACGCGCTGACGGATCGCACCTGGTCAAAGCGCGTGCCGTCAGTCTGCATCGCTTCGTACAGGAAGCCCAGGCGAAGCCACTGCGTCGGTTCGAAGCGGACAGCCGCCCGAATTGCATTGGTCTCGCTGCGAGGCTTCTCATCACTATTCAGGCTGGTCACGCGGTTGCCGCGATCCTTGCTGTGAATGCCTGCCACGCGCACGCCCAGCACATCCGAGATGACAGGAATGTTCAGGGCGCCATTGAAATTAGCCGCCCCAGCCGAACCGAGCGTTCCGGCAAGATAGCCACCCGCTTCGACCAGGTCGGGCGCACGCGTGGTTACGGTGACTGAACCGGATGGCGTCGACCGGCCGCGCAACGTGCCCTGCGGCCCCCGCAGCACTTCGATCTGCCCTACATCGTACATCGTCTGCATGACGAAATTCGACGGTACCGGCGCATCGTTGCGATAATACTGAATCGTGCCGTTTTCGGCGCTCACATTCACGTCGTGATTGACGCCGCGAAGTGATGAGGAAGTCCCGATGCCGTTGGCGTTGGGCGTCAGTTGAAGACCCGGAACGACCGAACTGATCTCGGTGAAATTGCGGATGTTCAACTTGGAAATCGCCTCCGAGGTGACGGCATTCACAACCAGTGGCACATCCTGCAGGCTTTCATCACGGCGACGGGCTTGAACGATGATTTCGTTTGCCACTGATGCGTCGGTGGCGTCAGGCGGTGCGGCCGCTTGGTCCTGCCGAGCGATCGCCGGCACGGCCATAGCCAGCGTGCTCGCTCCCACGAGCGTCAGCGCCATTTTCCTACGCATCGAATCCCCTTCCCTATCGATTTTTTTATTCTGATTTTTGTGCGCCACACTATCGCATTGGTCAATCCATTTGCTGGATTCGGATCATCCGTTCGCTCTGGCGAAGTGGGCGCGTCGGGCCATTGGAAACGAGCCGGCGGAAACCCCGTGAGATTCCCCCGGCCCGCTTCTGAATGGCAGGGTCAATCTACCGGCAGCAGGGCCAGATCCCGATCGACGGCATCAAGCGCTTCGTCGGTAAACTGGCCGGGCGCGAACTTCTGAATCGCGCGCAGGGTCATCGACTTCGCCATGCCGATCCGCTTGTCCGCCGTTATCCCGGGAAAGTGCTGATCGAGCACCGCCTTGGCCCCGGGATCGGACAATAGCTTTGCCAGTTTTGTTGAGGCGGTGGAGTACCCGGCGACCGGCACCGAGACTGGCCCCGAAACTGGCGCTGGCGGCACCGCCTGCGGGCTGGATGCCGGTACCGACTTCTGGATCATGGGCGAGCCGCCAGGCGAAAGGTCGACCCCCGCCGCCGGTGTCAGCTTGAGGTGAAGTTCCGAAAGCCCGCGAATGATGAAACTCGGCTCGAAGTCCAGCTTGCGCGCCCCGCGCGGACCATGCACTTCGGCATCGAGATCGATGTCGGCAGTGTACTGGAGCAATTTCTCCAGAATGATCCGCACTTCCACCCGCGCAAGCGGCGCGCCTGCGCAAGTATGGGCGCTGCGCCCGAAGGCAACGTGCTCGCGGATTTTCGGCCGATCGAGCTTGAAGGCCTGGGGATCTTCCCAGCGCGCAGGGTCGCGGTTCGCAGCAGCGATCGACAGCATGATCTTGGTCCCCGCCGGTACCGGAATATCGCCGATCTTCGTGTCACGGCGCGCAAGACGGGCCGTCTGCTTGGTCGAACCCTCAAGCCGCAGAACTTCCTCGATCAGCGCCGGAACAAGCTTGGGATCGGCACGCAGCTTGTCCTGCAGGCCCGGCTGATCCACGATGTAGCGCATCGCATTGCCGAGAAGCTTCGCGCTCGTATCCTGGCCCGCGCCGAACATGAACATGCCAAGCTTGACGATGGCCATCTCGTCGGGAAGCGTGCCATCGGGATAGACGGCATTCGCCAGCTCGGAGAGAATATCCTGCTTCGGGTCGGCACGCCGTTCGGCGACGTATTGAGCGAAATAGCCGCCCATGATCATGAACGGATGATCTTCGGCATTGAGGTCAAGTTCGCCGTCGAGATTGCCGGGAGGCGGCGCATCCTGAATGATGTCCATGAACTTCTGCCGGTCCTCGGCCGGGATGCCCAGAAGGTCGGCAATCACCAGCGTGACGAAAGGCGTCGCGATCGTCCTGACCAGTTCGACGCCGCCATTTGCCACCGCGTCACGCACCAGCTCGTCCGAGAAGGCCTGGATAAACTCCTCGTTCGCCTTGAGCCGCGAGGGTGTGAACAGCCGGTTGACGAGCGCGCGCAACTGCACATGCGCATTGTCGTCCAGATTGACCAGCAAGTCGCCACCGTGGAATTCGCCGCGATGCGCCTCGATCTGTGCCGTGATGTCGGGCCCATGCGGCGTGAACGGCAGCGGGGCCGAGGCGCCCTGCAAACCGATGATCGCCGAAAAATCCTCCGAATTGCGCATGATTTCCAGGGTTTCTTCAAAACCCATGACCATCAGATAGTCCTTGCCCTTGGGCTGATAGACTCTGCCCTTGCCCCTCACCGCTTCGAAATATGCGTAAGGATCGACGAGGATTTCGTGGTCGGTGAAGTAATCCCGATCTGCCAGTTCAGTCATGTGTCCCACTCCTGTTTCGTGCCCGCACTTTTCGCCGGCGAATATTGTATGTCTGGTCAATCTTCAGGGGCGATCTTCACGCGAAGTCCGTCGAGAGCGTCAGTAATCTGGAGCTGACATGAAAGGCGTGACTGGCTGCCGCGATGACTGGACGAATCCAGGAGGTCGTTCTCGTCCTCACTCATCGCCGCAAGAGCATCGGTGGGGCCAGCTTCGATGTGCACATGGCAGGTCGCGCACGAGCAACACCCGCCGCATAGCGCCAGCAGCTCGTCGAAGCCGGCGTCGCGGATGACTTCCATGACGGTCTGTCCGGGATTGGCACGGAGAACTCGTTCCTCTCCGGATGCCCCTATGACGGTGATTGATGCCATTTCTCAGCACTCTCCAGGTTTGGCTTGTTGTGCGCTCTTGGATGAGACTTCCGCCGTCGGCGGCTTGATGCTGCCCGACCGGACAGTGGACGCCCAAAAGCGGCGCTTCGTTTTATGCGATACAGTGGCGCATACATCCAGCAGCCGGAGAGCGTCAACCCGGATTCCGGGACAGGGCTGGCGGTGAGATCGCGTTCGCGGTCCGCTTCACGAGTTTGATCGCCGCAGCGTTATTCCGGCCGCGCGCCGGGCCAACCAGGACATCTGGATAACGAAACCCGGTCATATGAAATAACGCGGTAGTACGGGCGCTTCGCATCGGTCTGACCGGCTTGACAGTCTGCACCCGCAATTTATACGCGACACATTGTCGCACAAAAGTGCGGCTTTGGGAGAGTTGAGCAGATGCGCTTCAGGCAAGCATGTCTGCTTCTGCGAACGTCAGGCGAAAACATCTATGGCGAAGAGAACGCGATTTCGATCCGAAGCGGCAGCGCTGAAGCTACTGCTGCTTTCGATCTCTGCGTGCTCATCCTTGGCATGTGCGCAAGACGGCTCAGTTGTCCCGCCGAGCGCACCGGATGAACTCGAAACGGATTTCTCCGATCCGCCCATGGATGCCCGCCCGCGCGTGTGGTGGCACTGGATCAACGGCAACATCACCGAGGAAGGACTCCTCAAGGATCTTGCCTGGATGAAACGCGTGGGGATTGGCGGCGCGCAGTCGTTCGACGTCAACCTCCAGAGTCCGCAAATCGTGGATCAGCGCCTGGTCTACATGACACCCGCCTGGCAAAAAGCCTTCAAGGCCGCCACCCGCGAAGCGGATCGCCTGGGTCTCGAACTGGCCATCGCCTCTTCGCCGGGCTGGTCGGAAACCGGCGGACCTTGGGTTTCCCCCGCCGACGGCATGAAAAAGCTGGTATGGAGCGAGGTTACACTTGGCGGCGGAACGGGCGGCGGAAAGCGCGTCACCCTTGCGCTCCCCGCCCCGCCCACCGTGACCGGACCGTATCAATCAATAGCCGCAGCATCGGGAACGAACTCGACGATCAACGAGAAAGCGCCCGATGTCCCGGCGCCATTCTACCGCGACGTCAGGGTGCTCGCGGTGCCGGCACTGGCAAGCACGGGCTCAGCCCTTCCGGCATTTGCCGATAGTTCAGGGAAGCCTCTCGACGCGAAAACATTGACGGACGGCGATTTCGAGACCGGGATCGATCTTGCGAAAGCAGCGAAGGGGCCAACGCTCCTCGCCGTTCGCTATCCGACTGCCCGTACAATCCGCGCCATGACCCTGTTCGTGCCCGGAGGATCGGGCAAGTTCATCGGCGCCAACCTCAAGGCAAGCCTCGAAGCGGAAGTCTCGGCGGGGAAATGGACCACCGTGACCGATGTGCCGCTGGCCCGTGTCCCCACCACGCTGGCATTCGCGCCCGTGACTGCCCGGAACTTTCGCGTTTCCTTTCAGGAAGTCAGCAGCCTTCCCGACATCGCCGCGCCGCCTGCCGGTGTCGATCTGTCAGCGCTGGCTGCGGGGTTTTCAGGCGGAAAGCCAAGCACGTCGATCCGCATCACCGAGATCGAACTGTCCGGCCAGGAGCGGGTCAATCGCGTCGAAGCCAAGGCAGGTTTCGACATCGTTCCCGATTATTATCCACTCGACGCAGGCCTCGCCGATTCCGCCGGCATACCTCCGGACAAGATCCTCGACCTGACCGATCGCCTGAGGCCAGACGGCACGCTGGAATGGACGCCGCCCGCGGGGCGATGGCGCATCATTCGCTTCGGTTACTCGCTTGTCGGCACGATGAACCATCCGGCTCCGTTCGAGGCAACCGGCCTTGAAGTGGACAAGTACGATGCCGAGGCAGTCCGGCGCTACATGGATCACTATCTCGCGACTTACCGCCAGACGGTCGGTCCCGATCTGATGGGGCGCAGAGGTATCCGGGCAATCCTTAACGACAGCATCGAGGTTGGCGCCGCGAACTGGACGCCGCAGATGATCGCCCAGTTCAAGCGGCTGCGCGGGTATGATCCCGTCCCGTGGATGCCCGCACTGACCGGGACGATCGTGGGATCGCGCCAGGAGAGCGAACGCTTCCTCTACGATTTTCGGCGAACCCTGGCCGACCTTCTTGCCAGCGAGCATTATGGGACCATAGCCGAGGCAGCGCATGACCATGAGCTGATCGTCTACGGCGAAGCGCTGGAAGATCATCGCCCTCTGCTCGGTGATGACATGGCGATGCGCAGATGGGCCGACGTGCCGATGTCCGCGATGTGGTCGTTCCAGCGCGACCGTGGCCCCAAGCCGAGCTATCTTGCCGACATGAAGGGCGCGGCCTCGGTCGCGCATGTCTATGGCCGCAAATACGTCGCCGCGGAATCGCTGACATCCATGCTGTCGCCTTGGGCTTTTGGCCCAGGCGACCTCAAGCGGATGATCGATCTCGAATTCGCGACCGGCATCAATCGCCCCATCATCCACACCTCGGTCCATGTTCCGGTGGAGGGCAAAAAACCTGGCCTGCGCCTCTCCATTTTCGGACAGGACTTCAACCGCAACGAGGCCTGGGCCGAACTCGCGCGGCCATGGATGGACTATATCGCGCGCAATTCCCACTTGCTTCAGCAAGGTACCAATGTCGCCGACATCGCCTATTTCTACGGCGAAGAGGCCCCGCTGACGTCCCTGTTCGGGGACAAGCCGGTCGCCGAGGTTCCTGCCGGCAACGCATTCGATTTCGTGAACGCCGATGCACTTCTCGGCGCATTCTCCAACGACGGCGGCGATCTGGTGAGCACGGGAGGCGCCCGGTACCGCGTACTCTATCTGGGAGGTTCTGCCAGCAGGATGAGCCTTGCCGTTCTCGTCCGGATTGCCGAACTGGTGGAGGCCGGCGCGACGGTGATCGGCCCGCGCCCAACAAGCGATCCGGGCCTCACCGCAGACCCTGCGCGCTACCAGGCGCTGCTCGAAAAACTCTGGCCGGGATCCCCTGTTACCGAAATCGGGCGAGGCCGGGTGATCGCCGCGGCCGACCTTGGCGGAGCCTTGTCCCAAGCCGGCATCGCGCCGGATTTTGCATTCGAAGGCGGAAAGCAGGGCGCAGCGCTCCCCTTCGTCCATCGCCGGCTGCCCGGAGGCGATATCTATTTCGTCGCCAACCAGAAGGACCGCACCGAAACGATCACCGCGCGCTTCCGGGTCACGGGGAAGGTACCGGAACTGTGGCACGCCGACACGGGCAAGTCGGAACCGGTCAGCTTTACTGTTCAAGGCGGCGTGACAGCCATTCCCATGTCCCTCGCTTCGGACGAATCCGTGCATGTGGTTTTCCGCAAGGACACCGCCGAGACCAGCCGCAAGGTCGCGCCCGTCGAACTCACGAAGGCCGCACTCCTTGCAGGTCCATGGAACGTGGCATTCGAACAGGATCGCGGCGCGCCGCCTGAGACCCGGCTTGCCGAACTGTCCCCGCTCAATGAGAACACGCAGGCGTCGATCCGCTACTTCTCGGGGATCGCGACATACACGAAGGAATTCGTGGCCCCGCGCGGATGGAAGAAAGGCAAGCCACTACTGCTCGATCTCGGCGAGGCGCGCGAGATCGCAGAGGTAAGAGTGAACGGCCAATTCGCCGGCTATGCCTGGCACAAGCCTTATCGCATCGACATCGGCGCGCAGATGCATGCCGACAAGAACCGGCTCTCGATCCGCGTTGCCAACCTTTGGGTCAATCGCCTCATCGGCGACGCGCAGCCTGGGAATGGGGAGGCCGGCGCGAAGAAAGTGACCTGGACCGCAACTCCGACATACCGGAAGGACGCTCCCCTGCGTCCGTCGGGGCTGCTCGGTCCGGTGCAGTTGCTGCTGCAACGGTGAATCTCGAAAAACAAAATCGGCCGAAACAAGCAGGAGAGCGGCGAGTGGGCAAAATCGAACGAATGCTGACGGCGATGATGCTGGGTGCGGCCATAACAGTCACCGCATTCGCCGCGCCTGCTTTCGCGTCATCCGATCGCGCCAGCGCCCAATCGGATGACTCACAGGCGGGTGACGCACAAGCGGGTGACGCAAGGCCGGCGATCGCATTGTCCCAGGGCTGGCGGTTTCATTTCGGGGACGCGCCCAGTTCCGTCACCGACGCCCGCTTCGACGACCGCGGCTGGGAGAAGGTCTCGGTCCCGCATAGCTGGAACCACATCGGCGCCTATGCGCTGACGCGCGGCACCGAAACCGACAACCGGCAAGGCGTGGGCTGGTACCGCCTCTGGGTCGACGCACCCGCGGCGAAATCGGGAGAACGCCAATATCTGGACTTTGCCGCGGTCGGCAAGCTGGCCGAGGTCTGGGTGAACGGCCGGCATGTCGGCACACACAAGGGCGCATTCGCCCGCTTCCGCCTCGACGTCACCGAGGCCTGGAAGCCGGGGCAGCGTAACCTCGTGGTTGTCAGTGCCGATAACAGCAAGGTAGAACCCGGCAGTTCGACATCCGAAGTGATCCCCCTGTCCGGCGATTTCTTCGTGCATGGCGGCATTTACCGCGAGGTTTCGCTGCTCCAGCTTCCAGCGGCCTCTATCGATCCGCTCGATTTCGGCGGGCCAGGCGTTTACGCATACGCCGCGAAGATAACCCCGGAAAGCGCGGCCATCGAAATTCGCACGAAGCTGCGCAATGCAGGCGCGGCCCCGCGTAACCTGACGCTCTCGACCGAGATCCGCGATGCGCGCGGCAAGATCGTCGCCCGCGCAGTTCAGCCCGTGACCTTGGCGTCCGGGGCCAGCGAGCAGCGCGCGAACGTGAACATCGCGCGGCCCCATCGCTGGAACGGCAGGGCCGATCCCTACCTCTACTCGGTCACCTCCACGCTTTCGGACGGAAAGGCCCGGCTCGACCGGGTGTCCCAGCCGTTGGGCCTTCGCACATTCCGCTTCGATGCCGATGCCGGCTTCTTCCTGAACGAGCAGCATGTGAAGCTGCACGGCGTCTCACGCCATCAGGACGCGCTGGGCTCAGGCTGGGCACTCACGCCCGAACAGCATGCCGAGGACATGGCCCTGATCGAGGAGCTTGGCGCGAACACCATTCGCCAGGCCCACTACCAGCACGCCGATGCGTGGTCCGATCTGGCGGACAAGGCGGGAATGGTCGTGTGGGCGGAGCTGCCATACGTCACCACGCCCAGCGTCTCCGGCGGGCAGGGTTCTGAAGCGCTCTGGACCAATGCCGAACAGCAACTTCGCGAGCAGATCCGTCAGAACTACAACCATCCCTCGATCCTGATGTGGTCTGTCGGCAACGAAGTGGATTCGGCCAAGGGCTTCGGTGTCAAAGGCAGCCCGCCCAAGCCATTGGCGTTGCTCCAGCACCTCGATGCGATCGCCAAGGAGGAAGACCCGCACCGCCCGACGACATTTGCGGACTGCTGCGAAGGGCTGACGCTGGTCCAGACCGCAGGCGAAAAACTTGCAGGGACGGCCGACCTCATCGGCTACAACCGCTATTACGGCTGGTACTATCCCAACCCGCTGCAGGCGCGGACCGATCTTGGCGACACGCTCGACAAGTTCCACCGGGATCACCCTGCCCTGCCTTTGTCGCTGAGCGAATATGGCGCGGGCGGCGCGATCAGCCAGCACAGTGACGATGTGCGGAACGGCTTCGTCAATTTCGTCGGGCGCCCCCATCCCGAGGAATATCAGGCCTGGGTTCACGAGCAGACCTGGCCCAGCATCGCCAAGCGCGATTTCGTCTTTGCCAGCTGGGTCTGGGCCATGTTCGACTTCTCCAGCGACCTGCGTGACGAAGGCGAGGCCGTAGACCTCAACGACAAGGGGCTGGTCACCGCGGACCGCAAGGAGCGCAAGGACGCGTTCTGGTTTTACAAGGTCGCATGGAGCGATACCCCTGCCCTGCATCTCGCGGGGAAGCGGTATGTCGATCGCGCCTATCCCGTCATGGACGTTAAAGCCTATTCGACCGCCTCATCCGCGACGCTGGCGATCGACGGCAAGCCGATCGGCACGGCGCCTTGCGCCGAATTCGTATGCGAATGGAAGAACGTCTCCCTTCGCCCCGGCGCCAATACCGCGGTGGTGACGGCCACGGAAGGCGGCAAGACGCTGCGCGATACCGCCCGGTGGAACGGGCCGGACGTCGAGCGCAACGGCCTGCGCATCAACGCTGGCAGCCTTGCCGGGCTCGATCTTGGCACGCGGCAATTCGGCTCCGACACTTTCGTGACGGGCGGCAAGCCCGTCGTGCTTAACCTTGTCGGCTTTGGCGGACGCTCGATGGCCCCCATCCGTCAGGTGGATGCTGCCGATCCCGCGCTGTTCGACTACTGGCGCGATGGCGCCGCCTTTTCCTACGACATCCCGCTGCCCAACGGCCAGTGGACAGTGACCCTGCACTTGTTCGAACCGCGCAAGACCTCCTCGCCCGACCAGTCTCTTGCCGTGAAGGCCAATGGCCATTCGGTCATCGAAGGGCTCAATCTCCTGAAGGAGGCCGGAGCGCCTCTCAAGGAACTGGTTCGCACCTTTCCTGTGACCGTCCTCCACGGCCGCCTGATCCTCGATTTTTCGAGCGTCTCCGGCAACGCGGCCCTGGCCGGGATCGAGATCACGCGGTGAGCGCCGGACGCCGCCACAATTTCCATGGAGAGAGACATGTTTGATCGACGCACGTTTCTGGCATCGAGCGCGGCAGCGGCCGCGCTTTCGGCAAGCGGGGCGAGAGCTGCCGATATTCCGGGCGAAACGGTCCGGGTCGATACCCGCGCGATTGCCGGCCCGCTGCCTCACGTATGGGAAGAGTGCGTAGGTTCGGACCGCGCCGCGATCACGATGCGCGAAGAATGGCGCCAGGACATGCGCCTCGGGCTGGCAGAGGCCGGTTTCAAGCGCGCCCGGTTCCACGGCATCTTCAACGACGAACTCGGCGTGTTCGGAAAGAGCATTCTTGAGATGCGAAGGAACGGCGGGCCGAACTGGCTCAACGTCCACCGCGTCTACGACGGTCTGCTCGACTTGGGCGTATCTCCCTATGTCGAACTCAGCTTCATGCCGGGCAAGCTCGCCTCAGGGAAAACCCAGTTCGGCTTTTACGGCGGCAACATCACGCCGCCCACTTCGGACGCCGAGTTCGCCGGTTTCATCACATCATTCACGACCGCCATGATAGAGCGCTACGGGCTGGAAACCGTGCGCAGCTGGCCGTTCGAGGTGTGGAACGAGCCCAACCTCTCCTTCTTCTGGACCGGTGACAAGCAGCGCTATTTCGAAATGTACAAGGCTGTGGCGACTGCGATCAAATCGGTCGATCCGCGTATCCAGGTCGGCGGGCCGGCAACCTCGAAGACAGCGTGGATCGGGGATTTCGCGCAGTGGTGCGCGGCGAACAATGCCCCCGTCGATTTCTTCGCCACACATGCCTATGCCGGCGACGATCAGGACGACGTCTTCGGAAAGGGCGGTCCGCGCCGCAGCGTCAATGACGTCATTCCCGAGGCCCTTGCCAACGCCCGCCGCACGATCGACGCCGGTCCCTTAGCCGGCAAGCCGATGTGGCTGTCCGAATGGTCGTCAGACAGCCCGGCCATGATTGCCCATGTGATCGCCAATGGCATGGCGCACTGCGCCGGCATGTCACAATGGACGCTGAGCGGCATGTACGAGGAACTCGGCGTCGACGACTACATGCTGAAGGAAGGCTCGATGGGCTGGAGCATGATGATCGACGGCATCGCCAAGCCCTCGTTCAATACCTACCGGCTGCTCCATCGCCTGGGGACGCAGCGCCTCGCCGCACAAGGGCCTGCTTTGGCATCGCGCGACAGGACCGGGCGGACTTCCGTGCTCCTGTGGAATCTGGCCGAAGTGGATCAGCCCGGAGGAATTCCCGGCATGACTGCGGAGCGCAAGATCACCGGAGGTGCCAAGCGGATGACGTTGCAGTTCGACGGGCTCAAGGGACGGAAGACCGCCGAAGTCCGGTTCGTCGATTGGGAACGGGGATCGCCCATGCCGGCCTGGCGCGCCATGGGGTCTCCCCGCTATCCTTCGCGCGCCCAGATCGCGCATCTGCGCCAGGTCTCGCGTCCGGTGGTGGAAACGCACCGTCTGAATGCGGATGGCACCCTGGTCCTGAACCTGCCCGCCGAGGGTCTCGCGCTTGTCGAGCTCGCCTGACCCAGGCCGCGATGACAGTGGGTCCCGGGGCTGTTTATGTCCCGGGACCAGCCACGACTTACGCGGCCATTCCGCCATCGAGCATTAATGTGCTGCCGGTCATGAACATCGCCATGTCCGATGCGCAGAACAGGATGGCCCGGGCAATATCGTCGGCCACACCGACCCGGCCCAGTCGGCTGGTGCCGATCCCGGGGATCGGGCAATTTTTGATGGTCTCTTCGTCCCAGTCGGCAATGAACATGGTCTTTTCAGTGAGCGAAAAGCCAGGCGCGACGCCCAGCACCCGGATGCCTTGCGCGCCCAGTTCGATCGCGAGTTGCCTGGTCAGACCGACCACCCCGTGCTTGGAGCTGCAATAGGCAGCCTGCCCTTCGGAAATCCCCCTGACCCCGGCCAGCGAGGCGACGTTGACGATCACGCCGCCCTGCCCCCTAACTATCATCCGTCTTGCAGCCTCCTTGGCGCCGACGAAGGTACCGCGCAAATTGATCGCGAGGACGTTATCGAACTCCTCCACATCCAGATCGAGCAACGGTGAAAACGAGGGTATGCCCGCGTTGTTGACCCAGATGTCCAGCTTGCCGAAACGGTTTTCCGCCAGGTCCGCAGCGGCGATAATCGAAGCTGCATTGCCGGCATCGAGACGGGTCGAAGTCACATCCGCAGAGAACCGCTCGGCCAGTTCCCTTGCGGTCACGGCCGCCGCTTCCTCATCGATATCGGCAATGAGAACGGCAGCTCCCGCCTCTGCAAGCCGCCGCGCCGCGGCTTTTCCCAGACCCCAGGCCGCACCGGTAACGACGGCGCTTCTGCCCTTGAGAGAGATCAGTTGATCGATCGAATGGTCCGAAACATCTGGCACTGGCATCCCCATTTCTCCTTATCCATCGAGCCTGTCCCGACTGGGTCATTTCCGTAGAAATTGCGGCTCCTGGATGTCCGCCCGGGCCAGTCGCGACTGCACCGCGAAATCGAATCGCGGCGCTGGCGTGCCTATCTGCAGGCTGGACAGGTTTCAAGTTGTGCGCCACAATATCGCATAAACTGGCAGGGTCGAAGATCGCTGCCGGACAGGAAAAGGCACGGTGAACAGTCGCCGCGCGCCGCAAATGGGAGAGAGCGAATGGTTGCCGATCGTGTCGTCGTCGTCACGGGTGGAGCATCGGGTATCGGGCTTGGTGTTGCACGGCTTTTCGCGGACAAGGGCCATCCGGTCGCGATCCTCGACGTTCAGGAAGACGCCCTGAAGCGCGAGAGCGAAGCTCTCCGCGCGCAAGGCGCACGAATCGTCGCGCGCAAGGTCGATGTTTCCGATCGGGCCAGCATCGACGCCGCTTACGAAGCCGTTCGCGAAGAACTCGGCCCGATCGCGATCGTGGTCGCCAATGCCGGTATTTCCGAGGGCATTCCCTTTCAGGACGTGACCGTCGAAACCTGGCAGCGCATGATCGACATCAACCTTACCGGCGTCTTCCACACGGTTCAGGCCGCCTTGCCGGACATGGTCGATGCCAGGTGGGGCCGGATAATCACGATCTCGTCGCAGGCCGCGCAGTCCGGCGCCGGAGACCGCGCGCACTATTCCGCCGCCAAGGCCGGTGTGATCGGGTTGACCCGGTCTCTCGCCCGCGAATTTGCCGGGCAAGGCATTACCGTCAACACCATCCCGCCCTCGGTCGTTGCCACCCCCATGGCCGAGGCCGGTATTGCTGCCGGGACTTTCCCGCCGCTGGAAGTCATCTCCCAGCATATTCCCATCCCGCGTCCCGGTACCCCCGGCGATATCGCAGCAGCCTGCGAATACCTCGCCTCCGACGGTGCAAGCTACGTCACCGGCCAGGTCCTTGCCGTCAACGGCGGCATGTTCATCGGATAACGGGACATCGGCGGCGCACCATCAGCAAGTCGCCGATGTCCGCCGCCGGGACTGCGTCACCTGGAAACACCTGGGAGCGAACACAATGACCAAGCCATCGGAAGCTCGAAAGCTGCGCATCGTGCAATGGGCCACCGGCACGGTAGGCGCGGCAGCCATGCGCGCCGTGCTCACGCACCCCGAGATGGAGCTTGTCGGCGTCAAGGTCTATTCGCCCGCCAAGGAAGGCAAGGATGCCGGCGCGCTATGCGGAATGCCGCCAACCGGCATCAAGGCGGTACGGGACCTGGCATCGGTGCTGGCGCTCAAGCCGGACTGCGTGCTCTACATGCCCGAACTGACCGACTACGATGACGTCTGCGCCCTTCTGGAAAACGGCATCAACATCTCTTCCACGCGGGCGGATTTCTTCCATCCGGGAAGCATGGAGCCCATGATCCGCGCGCGGATCGAAGCGGCATGCCGCAACGGGGGCGCCACGCTGCACAGTTCCGGCAGCAGCCCCGGCTTCATCACCGAAGCCCTGCCTCTCGTCCTGTTGTCGCTCGCACGGCGTCTGGACCTTCTTACCATCGATGAATTTGCCAACTGCATCGACGGCTGCTCGGAAGAGATGCTGGTCGGAATCATGGGCTTCGGCGAGACGCCCGAGGCCTTCGCCCAGCGCCCGTTCTACGAGCGGGACGAAGTGTTCAACCACTCCCTGCGCGCGCTGGCCGAGGCGGTCGGCATCGACATCGAGCGTTTCGAAGTCTCCAGCGAAGTCGCGCTCGCCAAACGTCCCGTTAAACTGCATGAAAGCACCATTCCAGCAGGCTCGGTTGCCGGACAGCGGATGGTGACGACCGGCTACCGCGGCGGAACGCCCGTCATGCGTTTTCGCTGCAACTGGTTCGTCACCGAAGAACTCGATCCCCCGTGGGACCTGCGCGGAGACGGGTGGCGAGTCACCGTCGAGGGGGACACGCCGCTCGATATCAGCATCGGCTTTCCCATTCCCCACGCCGATCGCCAGACAACGCTACCTAACCTGACGGCGCATCGTCCCGTCAACGCAGTATCCAGCATCTGCGCCGCTCCGCCTGGTATCCTGACGACCGGATCGTTGCCCTCGGTCGTGGCCCGTTTGGGTTAGCCCCAGCGCTTTCCCATCAGTGGGAAGCAAACGCACCGCACCTACCCCCGCTCAACCAGAAACTACCTCGCAAACGGCGAGGGCTAAATCCGGGGCCGGCAAGAGGAGCCGCCTTGTTGCACAATGGTGCAAGCTGACGGCACTCGATTAAAAGTGGGTGTTAACCGCTCAGACTAGGTCAGTGGCTGACACTGGGCCAACGCAGACTGAGCCGCAGGATGTCGGCGGCTTCGTTGTCGGGATCGTCTTCGGCCACGACCGCATAGCGCCAAAGCTCATGAGCGGGATCCGCAACTGCCTCCTGCACGAGTTCTCCCAAGGGCCCGTCCTTGACCAGCCCAGCAGCGAGCGAGCCAGCTTTGTCCAACTGGCCGTCGTAGCGGATCAGCCGCGCGGGTGTGTGGTATGAAACGTGCATTTGCAGACCCTTTCCCTTTTCTTCTGGCGACAATCGCGCCGCGCCATGAAACGCGGCACGGTTTCGAGAACAGGGAACGGCACGTCCGAGTGCCCGCATTTCAGGTTTTTGCGACAGTTCGGGCTATAGGCGCGCCAGACCTTTTGGCCAGATTGCCGGTTGCAACCTCCCGCGCCCCGTCGGAGCAGCGATAGATCTGTTCCAGCACCATGGCGGCTGCACCGCGCGCGTAGGCGCCTTTGTCGCCAAGCTTGAAGTGCAGCCTCGTGCGGCGGCGCAGCGCTGGAAACGTGTTTCGCTCCAGGGCATCGAAGAAGATGCTGCGCAGTTCCTCGATCATGGCGAATTTCGGGCCGAGAATGACCACGGCCTCCGGGTCCTGCATCGTGATGTGATTGGCAACGGCCACGCCGAGATAGTGGCTGGCCTGTTCCAGTATCGGCCCGATGTCGATCCTGCCCGCGGCCTGTTCGGCCATCAGGCCGTCGAAGGCGGCGTTCATCCTGTCAAAGTCGGGCAAGGGCCTGCCCAGTTGCGCGCAGGACTGCTCCATGATCGATTGCACGGAGCAATAGGCCTGAAGGCAGCCGATGCCGCCGCAGTAACAGGCTCTGCCCGTGTCGGGCACGACCTTGGCATGCCCGAATTCGGCGGCCATGCCGTGGACGCCGGTGACGAGTTGGCCGCCGCGGTACAAGGCGGCACCGATCCCCAGATCGATGTTGATCAGGGTGAAATCGTCCGCATGGGCAGCGGCGCCGTACCAATGCTCCGCGCGGGCCAGCAGATTGGTGCTGTTGTCGATGAGAGTGGCAACCCCCAGCGCCTCGCCGACGATGCCGCCGAAGTCCACCGGCCCGGATTCCAGCGAGATGATATGCTCGACGATGCCCGTCCGATTGTTGACGATGCCGGGAATGCCGATGCCGATACGGTAGATCTCTTCCCGGGGGACGTCCCACTCGGCAAGGGCCTGTTCCAGCGCCGTGATGAATTGCCGTGCGAGACCTTCGATGGTCGTGTCCCGCGTCAGCGCTGCCTTGGCGAAGCCGAGGCTTTCGCCCCTGAGATTGACGATCTCCGTCAGCAGTTCGCCCTCGTTGGTGGGCGTGGTGCCGACGACGTAGCGTCCTTGCGGATTTATCCGAAGGTTCACGCGCGGGCGGCCCGGGCCCGAGGTGGCGACCTTTTCCTCGATCACGATCCCGCGCCGGACCAGATCGGCAGTGATGGCCGTGATGGTTCCGCCGGTCAGGCCGGTCAGGCCGACCAGATCCGTCCGGGCCACGGGCTCGCTGGCGCGCAGCTTCTTCAGCACGAGCACTCGGTTGAATTCCTGATCGGTGAGCCGCATCGCGCTGTCATCGGCCAAACGCCATGCGCATGCAACCGCGCCGCCCGGGCGATTATTTTAATCTCTAAAATTTCCTCGCGACAGCCCATCTCGGTTATGCCACCCAAGGCCGCGAACGAACGATCATTTCCGAAAGACCAACACTGGCTGGAATGCGGGCAAGGCGCCCTCACCGGATCATGGCAGCACGGAGCACAGGAATGCCTTCTGCAAATCCCTCTCGCTTGAAACTGGCTGGATTGCTCACTGTAACGGCCGCCATGGCCATGGCGGCGATCGACCACTCCGCTGCCAATGCCCAGAGCGTAGCGGCCAAACAGGAGCCTGCCGCCGTGCCCGATGCGACTTTCGCAGAGCCCTATATCGACATCGACGAATGGCGCGATGCGCCGGTGCGCCATCGCTATGTCCATGGCGGCTTCAAGGGCACGGACACGCGCTTCTCGTTCTATTTCCCGCCCAAGGATCAGTACCAGGGCCGGTTCTTCCAGCACTTCACCCCCGCCCCTGACAACGAGAACCTGGCCCAGCGGGCGACGACGCCCACCAACGACAAGCTGTCCTTCGCAATCGCGAGCGGGGCCTATTTCGTCGAGACCAATGGCGGCGGTCCGGCCGTCGCCGGATATGGATCGAGCGATCCCACGATCGGCGCCTACCGCGCCAATGCCGCGGCCGCGCAGTATTCGCGCGTGGTTGCGGTGAAGATGTACGGCGGCAAGCGGCCCTACGGCTATGCCTATGGCGGCAGCGGCGGCGGCTACCGAACGGTCGGTTCGATGGAAAACACGCGCGGCGTGTGGGATGGCGCGGTGCCCTACGTGCTGGGTTCGAGCATGGCGATCCCCAACTCGTTCACGGTGCGCATGCATGCGATGCGCCTGCTTCAGGACAAGTTCCCGCAGATCGTCGACGCCATGGAGCCGGGCGGCAGCGGCGATCCTTATGCAGGGCTCAGCGCGGAACAGGCCTCGGCCTTGCGCGAAGTGACGCGCATGGGCTTCCCGCCGAAATCGTGGTTCGGCTGGAAGACGATGGGGATCCACGGCTTCGCCGCGCTCTACGGCGGCGTGCTGATGGCCGATCCCGGCTATTTCACCGATTTCTGGACGAAGCCCGGATATCTTGGCTTCGACCATCCCGAGAGTTTCGCCGGCTATCGCTTGCAGCATGAAACGGCGATCTCGGCGCCGATCACGGCGGCCGAAGCAGCGCGCCTCAAGATCCACACCGGCGTCACCGACGGCAAGGTCCAGGGCAACGTCGACGACAGTTTCGCCGCCCTGCAGGGCAAGGAAGCGAAGAACGTGGTCGCTGTCCGCCTCGCCAAGGCGCCGCCAAGAGTTCAGTTCCTGGGCGGCGACCTGATGGTCAAGTCCGGCGCCGCCAAGGGCGCGCGCCTCACGGTCAGCCGCATCGAAGGCGACGTGGCGGTGCTGGGCATCGTCGATCCCGCCGTGGCCGCCAAGCTGGCAGCGGGCGACGAGGTCAGTCTCGACAATTCGAACTTCCTGGCCGCGCAGACCTACCATCGCCACCAGGTCCCCGGCCCCGAATTCAAGGTCTGGAACCAGTTCCGCGGGGCAGACGGCAAGCCGCTCTACCCGCAGCGGCCCATGCTGCTGGGGCCTGTCTTCACGCAGGCAACCGCCGGTTCGGTGCCGAAAGGCAATTTCGATGGGAAGATGATCCTGGTGGAATCCCTCTGGGACCGCGAGGCCTTCCCCTGGTCGGCCGACTGGTATCGCGGCCTCGTCACCGCTCACTTCGGTGCTGCGACGGACGATCATTTCCGCCTCTGGTACACCGACCATGCGCTCCACGGCGATTCAGACCCCGAAGACCCGACGCATACCATCACTTATGTGCCGGTGCTCAACCAGGCCCTGCGCGACCTTGCGCTCTGGGTGGAGAAAGGCATCGCTCCGCCCGCTTCCACCAGCTACCGCTTCGACGATGGCCAGATCGTCGTCCCGGCCGGGGCGGCGGATCGTCACGGCGTGCAGCCGGTCATCGACCTCAAGGTCGCTGGGGGAGTTCGGGCCGAGGTCAAGGCGGGCCAGAAGGTCACTTTCGTCGGCAAGATCGATGTTCCGCCCGGCGCCGGCGCAATCGTCGCGGCGCAATGGGATTTCGACGGCGCGGGCACTTTCCCTGTCGAATCCGAAATCCGCTCCGGAGCCCGTTCGGCGACCGTCACGGCGACTCACACCTTCGCCCGGCCCGGCACCTATTTCCCCACATTGCGCGGCACGTCGCAGCGAGAGGGCGACAAGAACACGCCCTTTGCCCGCATCCAGAACCTCGGGCGCGTCAGGGTCGTCGTGAAATAGCGGCCCGGTCCTTGGAGACGCGGCCCGTCTTGGCGGTCAGATTTCCTTGAGTTCCGTGACGAACTCGTAGCGATCACCGCGGTAGACCGAACGGGTGAACTCGACGATCCGGCCGTCGGGAATGCGGGTCTTGCGCTCTATGCGCAGCACTTCGGAATTCTGCTTCACGCAGAGGATGCCGGCCTCGGTCGGGGTCGCGAGCGAGGCGCGGACGCGCTGCGTGCCGGAAGTCGGGCGGAATCCGTGAATGTCGAGCGCCTGGTAGAGCGAATCTCCGAGCGCGGTCAGGTCCGGCATGAACTGCGCCGGGATCACGGCATGTTCGATCGCCAGCGGCTCCCCGCCGGCCAGGCGGACGCGGCCCAGCCGCGCGACGGAAGCGTTGGCGGGGATCTCCAGCGCCGCCGCCTCTTCCTCGGTCGGCTGCGCATAGGCCTTGTTGATCCACACCACGCCGGGGTTCTCCCCGCGCGAGCGGGTATCGTCGCTGAAGCTGCTGAGCCTGGCGCCGGGTGCCTCGATCCGCTTGGCCACGAAAGTGCCCGAACCCTGCTTGCGGAACAGCACGCCTTCCTCGATCAGCTGCTCGATACCCTTGCGCACGGTAACGCGCGACAGCCCCGCCATCTCGCTGAGGTCCCGTTCGGATGGGAGCGCGCTGCCCGGATCGATCGCACCGCTGCTGATGTGCTCGCGCAGGCTGCGGGCAAGCTGCAGATAGAGCGGCGTGCCCTCTTCGCTGCGGGTCCAGGCAATGTCGCGCATCGTCGATCAGTCTCGCTTTTCCAGCAGTTGCAGGACCTGGCGCAGATTGCCGCCATTGTCTTCGAGCAGCGTGTTCGCCTCTGCGAGAGGAACGCCCAGCGCGACGATCACGCCGAGCCGGATTTCGTTTCCTGCCGTTTCCAGCGCGCGGGCCGCGACTTCGGCGTCGACCCCGGCGATATCCTGAACCATGGTCCGCCCCCGTTGCAAGAGCTTCGCATTCGAAATGCGCATGGCCACCATGCGGCCCTGATAGACCAGGCCGCGGCGCAGCATGATCGCGGTCGACAGCAGGTTCAGCACGGCCTTCTGCGCAGTACCCGCCTTCATGCGGGTGGAACCGGCAACCACTTCGCTGCCGGTGACGGCCAGGATGGCATGTTCGGACGTGTCGAGCAGGACCGAGCCGGCATTGTTGGCGATGCCGATGGTGAGCGCACCCGCGGCGCGGGCTTCCTCGATCGCAGCGACGGTGTAGGGCGTGCGGCCGCTGGCAGCGACGCCGATCACCACGTCCGAGGGGCCGATGCCCCGTTCGCGCACTTCGGCGCGGCCGGCCTCGACATCGTCCTCGGCGCCTTCATAAGCCTCGGTCAGGGCGCCGATGCCCCCGGCCATGAGGAAGACCATGCGGTCCATCGTCCAGCCGAACGTCGGATAAAGCTCCGTGCCGTCCTGCACGGCAAGGCGGCCCGAGGTGCCCGCCCCCACGAAGACCAGCCGGCCGGTATCGCCCAGCCGCAGCGCCGCCGCTTCGGCCGCGCGGGCAATCGCCCGGGTCTGCGACTGGATCGAGGCGATGGCCGCCATCTGCCCTTCAAGCATGGCCTCCACGGCCAGTTCGGTCGGCCAGAGGTCGAGATCGAGGTATCGGGCGTCGAGCGCTTCAGTATTCATGGTATCCTTTGTCCCTTGCGGGGATCAACGTTCAACAGGCGCCATCGTCTTGCCCGATCCGGCCGGCGCGGCGCAGATCGCGAAAGCGATGACCGTGCCGATGCAAAGCTGGAACGGGAACGACAGGCTGCTCAGAGCGGCCGGAAGGCCGATGGCATGGGCGATAGAAGGCTGGAGCAACAGGATCGTGACGAAGCCGACGAGAAGCGCGGCGATGACCGATCCGGTGGTGCCCCGTCCGGTGAACAGCGCGGTGAAGTAGACACCCAGCAGGCCGGCGTACGTGAAGACCATCACTTGCAGGGCGAATTCCAGCAGCCCCATGTCGGTGTAGCGCTGCCAGTAGAACGAGACCACGGCCATGACGAACATGGCAAAGCCGATCACGCCCATGCCCACGCGCCCCGCCGAAACGAAGTGATGCTCTGGCGGGGTGCCGCGCTTCTCGCGCCAGGGGCGGTAGAAGTCCTGGACCAGCACCGAGGACATGGCGTTGAGCGCCGAGTTCGTGGTGGCGACGGCCGCCGCGCAGATGCCCACGGTCACCAGTCCGCGCAGGCCGCCGGGAAGCTGGGTGAGGATGTAGTGCATGAAGATGCTGATCTTCTCGCCGCCGAACTGGTTGCCGGCAGCCGCCGTGGCGCCGCCCATCAGGTCGGGCCGGTCGTAGAAGACATAAAGCAGCAGGCCGATGACGATGAACATGCCCACCACCGGCAGCGTCGCGAAGACCGAGAGGTAAAGGCTGCGCGCGCCGGTCTTGGCGTCCTTGCAGGCCAGCAGGCGCTGCGTCGTGTCCTGGTCCATGCCGGCATTCGCGATGTAGAGCAGCGACAGGCCGAGCACGATGGCCAGCATCGAGAAGGGACGCGAAAGGTCCATCGAGAAATCGAAGAACTTCAGCTTGTTCACGCCTTCGGGCGTATGGGAAAGGCCCTGGATGATCTCGCCGGTGGACGCGGGGATCGAGAGGCGCAGGAAGACGAGCACCGCGATCGCCGATCCCAGGTAGACCACGAACTGGATGAGGTCGTTCCAGAGCACCGACTTGAGGCCGCCCACGAACGTGAAGAGCACGCTGGCCACGATGAGCACGGCGGCGGCGATCATGATGCCCTGGGCCTCGACCGTGCCGGTGATGACCATGGCCAGCGCGATGGCGGCCAGATAGACGCGCGCGCCGCCTGCGAAGACGCGGCCGACCAGGAACATGCCCCCTGCCCAGCGCGTCGCCTTCTCGTTGAAGCGCAAGGTCAGCAGCTCATAGGCCGTCGTCGCCTTGATGGCGTAGAAGCGCGGGATCATGACATGGGCGACGAAGATCGCGCCGATCAGTCCGCCGATATTGCCGCTGAGGTAGGTAAGGTCGCCGTGATAGCCATAATCCGGCCCGCCCAGGAAAGTGGCTGCGGACTGGGTGGCGGACAGCACCGAGATGGCCGCGAGCCAGGCCGGAACGCTGCCGCCCGCCAGGAAGTAGTCATGCGCGGATTCGGTCTTGCGCGGCGTGAAGATCCAGCCTCCCGCGACCAGCAGCAGCAGGTAGGCGGCGATCACCAGCCAGTCCGCCATCGAGAAAGGCAGCGTCATCGAATTCGTCTCCGGACCCGGCCCTGAAATCGGTCTTCAGGGCCTGACAAAAAAGCGGGCGCCCGGTCGGAGGAGGAGGAGGTTGACCGGGCGCCGCGCAGGGTGGGTTATCCTCAGAGGTGCGCGGTCAGCGAGAAGCCGATCGTGCGTCCGAGAATGTCATAAGTGTCGGGGAAGGTGTTGAAGACACCGCCCGTCGACACATAGGGGGGATTCTTGTCGAAGAGGTTGTAGATGCCGGCGCTGAAGGTGATCGCGTCGGTGAACTCGTAGGAGGCCGATAGGTCGAAGGTGTTCTGGGCCGAGATCGTCTCGGTCGAACCGACCGTGCTCGACTTCACCTTGCCGATGCGCTGCCAGTCGAACTGGATCACGCCCTTGTCGAACAGCCACGAGAGACCGACCGTGTGGCGATAGTCAGGCTGTACCAGAGTGGTGCCGTCGCTGGAGCAGGTGGCGCCGAAAGTGCCCTTGCACTGCACGGCCGAAACCGTGGAGTTCGCCTGGATCAGGTAGGACGTGACGATATTGCCCTGGTAGCTCAGGCGCACGCCCGTGCCCGGCACGAAGTCCGGATGCAGCGTGTAGCTGGCCGAGATGTCGAAACCGCGCTGGAGCAGTCGGCCCAGGTTCTGGTTGTTGACGAAGGCATCCTTGAACGTGCCGTCGGCATTACGGGTCACCAGCGAGCACAGCGGATTGGTGGCGGTGGGGTTGGTGACATAGCAGCTGGTGATCGCCGCGATCGGCTGGATCACGCCCACGGCGCCGCGCAGGTCAAGCTCGTACCAGTCGACGGTCAGGTTCAGGCCGGGCAGGAACGTCGGCGTGAACACGGCGCCGAGCGTCGTGGTATAGCCGGTCTCCGGCTTGATGTCCGGGTTGCCGCCGTAATAGTAATTGCCGGTGAGGTAGCTGGCCGCGTTGGAGTTCGCCGAACCCACTGCAGGCGCGCCGAAGCGGGCGCACTGGGCGGCATCGCCGGTGCCGAGCACGCACGGATCGCCGCCGTAGCGCGGCTTCAGACGATCGACCGTGACGAGGTTGCTGAACGGCAGCGAGGACATGCCGGCCGCGAACTCGCCGAAGTTCGGGGTGCGCAGGACGCGCTGGTATGTGCCGCGCAGACGCAGGTTGCGATCGACTTCCCAGTTGCCCTCCACCTTCCAGGTGCCGTGCGTGCCGAACATGTTGTAGTCGGACAGGCGGTAGGCACCGCCCACGTCGAACTTGCGGATCAGGGGCAGGTCGCGCAGGACCGGCACCAGGATTTCGCCGTAGAGTTCCTTGACGTCGAACGAACCGCTGTAGGCAGCCTGCACGCCCTGCCGGTAGGTGTTGCCCGTAAGAAGCGCGGTGTCCTGATCGATGCTGGCGGTTTCGCGGCGATACTCGGCGCCGATGGCGAAACCGATCGGGCCGGCCGGCAGCGAGAACAGCTCTTCCAGCGTGCCGCTCAGGGTCGCCGCGGTCACGAACTGGTCGCGCTTGCGGTTGAAGCCGTTGATCGTGCTGCCCAGCGCATCGGCCAGTTCGGTCTGGTTCGGACCGAAGATGTTCACGCTGTTGACGATGGAATCGAAGTTGTTCGCGCCGGTCGGGCTGGTGACCAGGCCATCGCCGGTGATGAGCGTGTTCTCGGTCGAACGGCCGTACTGGGCATAGACGTTCCACTTGACCGCATTGGTCAGCGGGCCGCGCAGGCCGGTCTGGAACTGCAGCGTGTTGCGCTCGGTCTCGTAGTTGATGAGGCCGAGTTCGGCCAGCGAGCGCGAGACGTTCACGCGCGCGGTGCCGTTCACGAACGTCAGCTGGTTGCGGATATCGTCCGTGAGGTAGGGATTGCTCTCGCTGATCGAGACGGTGCGGTTGACCGAGGCCGGCGTCGCGCCGGGGGTACCGGTCTCCTGCGTGCGCGAATTGGTATACATCGCGCGGCCGTAGATCTCGACCTGCGGCGTGATCTCGTACTTGAACAGCGCCGCGACATTGATGCGCTTCAGCGGCGAGACCAGCGGATAAGTATCCGAGATGTTCGAAGTGGCCGAAGGGTTCGTGGTGAAGTCACCGCTGTCGGTGAAGCCGAACTTGCGGCCGCTTGCCACGTCGGTGAAGACGCCGCCGATGCTCGGGATCGTCTGGTTCGGCGTTTCCGCCCAGTCGCGCTGGCCCGCGCGAATGCGGTCGCGCTGGGTATAGTCGGCCGCGATGACGATGTGGCCGCGGTCGCCCAGGCCGGTACCGACCATCAGCGAGCCGCCGTACTGCGCGCCGCCATGCTCGGACAGACGGCTGGTGGCGGTGCCGCGAATGCCTTCGAATTCATCGTTGAGGATGAAGTTGACCACGCCGGCCACGGCGTCCGCGCCATAGACCGCGGCGGCGCCGCCGGTCAGCACGTCGACGCGCTTGATCAGCGAGGCGGGAATGGCGTTGACGTCAGCCGAGTTGCGGAAGCTGAACGGCGTTGCGCGGGTACCGTCGATCAGGACCAGCGAACGGCTCTGGCCGAAGTTGCGCAGTTCCAGAACCTGGGCGCCGAAAGCGTCGCTGCCCTGCGAGCCTTGGCGAACGCCGCCCGAAAGCTGCGGGATCTTGGTGGAGAAGTCCTCGACCGTCAGCGCCGACTGGAGCTTGATCTGCTCCTCGCCGGTGGAGGCGACCGGGCTGCTGGACGTCAGTCCCGGAACCGCGATGCGGGTGCCGGTGACGACGATGTCGGCGCCAGTTGCGGCTTCGCCTGCATCGGCGCTGCCTGCCGACTGCGCGAAGGCAGCAACCGGCACTTGCGAAAGGGCGATGGCAAGCGCCGCCACGGCCACGGTATGTCGTTGTGACTTAACCATTAGACTTCCTCACTACTTCCCTGAACCCTGTTCCGTCGTGTGTTGGTGCGACCCGAAGACTCGACGGCATGCCCTTTCCGGACTCATTCACCATGCATACCTGTCATGGATATGTAAAGGTGTGGTATCTAAGTGGTGATGTAATAATTCGCCGCGATCAGACCACTTCGGCTAACGTGTTTTCCGGCCGCCAGATCGTTCCCCCCGTCAGCGGCTGTGACACCCCGGTAGTGCCGGGGAACGTCAACGGCATGCCGCGCAGGCTGCGCGCGGCGAGGAAGGCCATGGCTTCCGCCTCCACGAAGTCGCTCCGCAGGCCGACTTCGTCCGCGGTCCGGCAGTCGCCCAGCCGTGCGCGGAGAGCCGCCATCAGCGTGGGATTGTGGCTACCACCCCCGCAGACTACCCAGATTTCCGGCACTTGCGGCAGGATGCGGGCTGTCACGGCGACGGCCTCGGCCGTGAAGGCGGTCAGCGTTGCCGCCGCATCCTCCAACGAACAGGCGTCGGCCCATTCGAGCGGGAAGTCGTAACGGTCAAGCGACTTCGGACCCTCGCCGTGGAAATGCGGGTGAGACAGCAGCGCCGCCAGGGCCGCCTCATCCACCGTGCCTGCCGCCGCGATGCGTCCGCCATCGTCGTAGCGGCCCGCGCCATGCGCCTGGACGACCTGATCGATAAGACCATTTCCAGGCCCCGTATCGCAGGCGAGCAGAGAACCGTCCGCGCCGATCCATGTCAGGTTCGCAACGCCGCCGATATTGAGGAAGGCCAGCGGGCGGGGCAGCCCGATTTTCTTCGCCAGAGCAAGGTGATAGGCCGGTACCAGGGGAGCGCCCTGCCCGCCGGCCAGGAGATCGTCCAGACGCATCTGCGCCACCACCGAAGCACCCAGCCCGTCGGCGATCACTTGCGGATCGCCGATCTGCACGGAGAGTTTCCGTTCCGGGCGGTGCAGCAAGGTCTGGCCATGGAAGCCGACGAGGTCAGGAAGCCGTCCCAGCCTCTCGATCACATGATGCCCCGCGCGCAGATGCGCCGCTTCGATCACTTCGCCCGCCAGCCCGAACGACAGCGGCTGTTCGCCGAAACCGTCCCAGAGCAGCGCATCGCGCGTCGCCTTTTCCAACGCCGCGCGCTCGGCGGCCGAAAACGCGATCATGGCCGAAGGCCCGAAACCCTCGATCCGCTCGCCATCGGTCTCCACGACCGCCACGTCGACGCCGTCGAGCGACGTCCCACTCATGAACCCCATGACCAGCATCAGCGTGCACTCCCCCAACTACAGACAATCAGACTGGCATCGTCATGCGGCTTCACCCGGGGATGACGGTGCAGAGAACCCGGCGCTTTTTCGAGGTCGCGCAGGCGGCCGAGCCAGCGCGACCAGTCTTCCCGATCGGAAATGCACAGGAGATCGGCAGGCGTGGCGACCGCGAAAAGCTCGTTCAGCCGCAGGAAACCGTCACTGGCGATCGCAAAGCGCTGCCCCGGCCGCACCGGCATGCGGCATTGCCAAAGGTGGTCGGCCGCCGCCGGCTCGGTGCCGAGCACCCAGTAGCCGCCTTCCCGGTTCATCAGCTTACGGTTCGCCCGGAGACCCGGCAGCAACCGGGCCTTGAGCGCGTCGAACCCGATGTCGCCCTCCGCCGTCAGGATCGCCTTCATGGCCTCGACCGTACGGCCTTCGAGAGCATCGAGCGCATAGCTGCCGAACAGCCGCGCCTCGCCTTCACCGTCGCCGTCGCCGTCGCCGTCGCCCTCACCCTCGACCGTCACGATTCGGCAGTCCGCCAGCGCCGTGAATTCCGCCACGCCGTCGATGACACGCACCATCGCGAAGGCGGCCGAGGGATGTTCATGCGGCCCTTCCGCTTCGCGCACCTGCTCGCGCGCCAAGGCGTCACGGCAGCGCCCCATCACCTCCCGCAGGAGCGCCACGGTCGAAATTTCCGAATTGCCGGCAAGCAATTGCGTCAGGGCCGCGTTGGCGGTCCGGGCAAGCCAGGAGGCATCGCTAGGTGCGTCAAGCAGCGCCGGACCAATCCCTGTCGCGCCATCGACGACCCACGCCGCATCACCATGATGACCGACGCAGTCCTCATTGACTTCACTCTGCCCATCGGAAGCGGCAATCTCGATCCTGAGCATCGTCTTCTCCCACATCCGGCCCTCGCCGAACCGAACCGGTATCATGAACGCGGCGAATTATAAAACCACTTTAATGCCACTTGTACCAAAAAGCTAAACTGGTATCTGTCAGATCATGACCCAAGCGACACCGAACGCGCCGGCAGCGGCGCCCGCCAGCACCACGCAGATGTCCCGCGAAGCGCGCGAGGCGCCCGCGCGCTGCGTCGAGCAGCTTCGCCGCAATGCAGATATCGTGCGCGAGGCCGGCCGCCAGCTCCGCGAGCTTGCCCCGCCCTTCGCCGCGACTCTGGCGCGCGGCAGTTCGGACCAGGCCGCCGCGTTCGCGAAGTTCCTGCTGGAAACCCATGCTCGCATCCCGACGTTGAGCCACGCCCCTTCGGTGGGTTCGCTCTATCACGCCACGTCTGCCCAGTTCCTGGACGTACCGATGATCGCGATCTCGCAGTCCGGTCGCAGTCCCGACCTGCTGGCTGCGGCGCAGGACGCCCGCAACAAGGGCGCGGTCGTCATCGCCGTGGTCAACGATGCCGAATCGCCGCTGGCCGAGCTTGCGCAGATCGTGATCCCCGTCCACGCCGGCCCGGAAACGAGCGTCGCGGCGACCAAGAGCTTCGTCTGCACCCTTGTCGCGCTTACCCATCTCGTCGCCGAGTGGAGCCAGGACGAAGCGCTGCTCGCGGCTCTCGAAACCACGGGCGAGGTTCTGGAAACGGCCGCCAATGCCGACTGGACGACGGCGGTGGACCTGCTCAAGGATGCCAGCGAAATGCTGGTGCTGGGGCGCGGCCCGACACTGCCGATCGCCGGTGAAGCCGCGCTCAAGCTCAAGGAAACCTCCAGCCTCCATGCCGAGGCCTTCAGCAGCGCCGAAGTCGCCCATGGCCCGATGACGCTGGTGGGGGACGGGGATCCGGTGCTGGTGCTTGCCCCGCTCGACGTGGCGCGCACCGGCCTTCGCGAGCGCCTGGACGACTTTGCGGCGCGCGGCGCCCGGGTCATCGCCGCCGGCCTGCCCGAGGATGTTGCTCCCGCCGCGCTGGTACTGCCGCTGGCCACGGAAGTGCATCCGGTCCTTGGAGCCATTGCCGAGATCCAGAGTTTCTACGGCCTCGCCAACGAACTCTCGCTGGCGCGCGGACGGAACCCGGATAATCCTCCGCACCTCAACAAGGTGACGCGCACGCTATGACCCGGATCGCCCTTATCGGTGCGCGTATCGTCCTTGCCGACCGCGTGGTCGAAGACCAGGCGCTGGTCCTCGACGGCGATCGCATCGTCGACCTTGCGGCGCCCGACGCCCTGCCCGGCGACTGCGTGCTGGAGCGGCTCGACGGCGGCTACCTGCTACCCGGCTTCATCGACACGCAAGTGAACGGCGGCGGTGACGTGCTGTTCAACGACATGCCCTGCATCGAAGGCATTCGCGCCATCGCCCAGGCGCATCGCCGCTACGGCACGACCGGCATCCTGCCCACGCTCATCAGCGACTTCCCGCAAGTGGTGGAAGCTGCCATCGCCGCCGGCGAAGCTGCGATGGCCCAGGGCGTTCCGGGCGTGCTGGGCGTGCATATCGAAGGCCCCCACCTCAACGTCGCCAAGAAGGGTATCCACGACCAGACCCGCTTTGCGCCGGTGGACACCGAAGTCATCGCCCGGCTTTCGGCACCGACCACGGGCCGCCGCGTGGTGACGCTGGCGCCCGAACTGGCGCCCGAAGGGACCGTGCGCGCCCTCACCGAAGCGGGCGTGCTCGTCTGCGCCGGCCATAGCCTCGCGAACTACGACCAGACCCGCGCCGCGCTTGCCGAGGGGCTGGTTGGCTTCACCCACCTGTTCAATGCGATGACGCAGTTCCTCAGCCGCGACCCCGGCATGGTCGGCGCGGCGCTGGAAGACCGCGCCAGCCACTTCGGCCTCATCGCCGATGGCTTCCACGTCCATCCCGCCTCGATGCGCGTGGCCCTTGCGGCCAGGGGTGAGGAAGGCATCATGCTGGTGACGGACGCCATGCCGCCGGTCGGCGGGACGCTGGGCCGCTTCACGCTCATGGACCAGGACATCAAGGTGGAGAACGGCACCTGCACCGGGCCCGACGGCACGCTGGCCGGCTCCGCGCTGACCATGGCGCAGGCCCTGCGCAACGCGATGGACATGATCGGCTGCGACATCGTCGCCGCCTCGCGCATGGCCAGCGGCAACCCCGCCCGCTTCCTGCTCCTCGACCATGAGACCGGCGCCATCGCGCCGGGGCTGCGGGCGGACCTCGTCCATCTGGGCAACGATCGCCTGGTCCGCGCTACCTGGATCGGCGGCGCACGCGAGGACCACCGCGAATGACGAGGCAAGGAAGCCAGCCGGAACTGGGCCTGATCGAGGGCCGCTTCGGTCGCATCTGGAACGAGGCCGAGCGCAGCCATGTGGTGAAGACGCTCGCCGAGGCCGGCTACGGCTTCTACCACTATGGCCCCAAGGCCGATCGCGCGCTGCGCCGCGAATGGCGGGTGTCGCATGACATGGCCCGGACCGAAGCGCTGGCCCGCCTTTCCGCCGAGTGCCGCGCCGCGGGCATGCGCTTCGGCATGGCGATCACCCCGGTCGGCTCCACGCATCCCTTCGACGACGAGGCCCGCGCGGACCTCACGCGGCGGGTAGCCGAACTCGACGCCATCGGCATCGACGACCTTGCCGTGCTGTTCGACGATCTTCGCGGCGACATGCCCGAACTCGCAGAACGCCAGGCGGATGTCGTCAACTTCTGCGCCCAGCTCACCGGTGCCGCGCGTGTCTACACCTGCCCCACCTATTATTCCGACGATCCCGTGCTCGACCTCGTCTTCGCGGATCGCCCGGCGGACTATCTCGGCAAGCTCGGGCGGCTGCTCGATCCCGCCGTGCAGGTCTACTGGACCGGCGAGGAAGTCTGCTCGAAGGAAATCGGCCCGGCCCATCTGGAACGCGTCGCAGGCGAACTGGGCCGCAAGGTCTGCCTCTGGGACAACTGGCCCGTGAATGACGGCGCCCGCATGTCGCGCTTTCTCCATCTGCGGGCATTCACCGGCCGTCCGGCAGCGATCGCCGGGCACATCTCCGGCCATGCCATCAACCCGGCGATCCAGGCGCACCTCGGCTGCATTCCCGCCATCACCTTGCCGATGGTCTACCGGCAGGGAGAGACTTACGCCTATGGCGAAGCCTTCGGCGCAGCGGCGCGGCACCTGCTCGGCGATGATTTCGCGCAGATGCTGCAGCAGGATATCCCGGCCCTGCAGGACGTGGGCCACGAGCGCCTCGGCGCGCGCGCCGATCGCCTGCGGGACCGCTACGAAGGGATCGATCATCCCGCGGCGCGTGAAATCCTGAACTGGCTGGACGGCAAGGACCTGATGACCGACGACGAGGTCCAGACCCAGTAAGCGGGGATACAACCATGGCAGCAAGCACCAAGACCCGGGATATCGCGCTACTGACCGCACTGCGCGCCGCCGTGGGCAAGCGCCATGTGCTGACTTCCGCGCGCGAGACGGCCCGCTTCCGCAAGGGCTACCGCACCGGCGAAGGCCCGGCCATCGCGGTGGTCCGCCCCGGCAGCCTGGTGGAAATGTGGCGCGCGGTGCAGGCCTGCGTGGCGGCAGACGTCTCGATCATCATGCAGGCTTCGAACACCGGGCTGACGGGCGGCTCCACCCCCGATGGCGAAGACTATCCCGGCGGCCTGGTGATCGTCAGCACCACCCGGCTTTCCGCACTCAAGGTGATCTGCCGCGGAGAACAAGTGCTGTGCCTGCCGGGGACCACGCTCTACAAGCTGGAGCAGGCACTGCGGCCGTTCGGGCGCGAACCCCATTCGGTGATCGGTTCTTCCTGCCTTGGCGCCTCGGTGGTCGGCGGGGTCTGCAACAACTCGGGCGGCTCGCTGATCCGGCGTGGTCCGGCCTATACCCAGCTTGCGCTTTATGCCCAGGTCCAGGGCGACGGCTCGCTGCGCCTCTTCAACCATCTCGGCATGGACCTTGGCGACGACCCGGAGACCATGCTGTCCCGGCTGGACCTCGAACAGTTCACCGAAGCCGACATCGATCCCGCCAGCGACAAGTGGGCGCACGACCACAGCTATGCCGACCATGTCCGCGACATCGACAGCGAAGTGCCGGCCCGCTTCAATGCCGACCCCCGGTGCCTGTTCGAGGCGGCGGGAAGCGCGGGCAAGCTGATCGTCTTCGCCGTGCGCCTCGATACGTTCGCGCGCGAAGACGAGACCACCACGTTCTACATCGGCACTAACGAGGCAGACCGCCTGACCGCGCTGCGCCGCACGATGCTGCGCGATTTCGACACGCTGCCGATCGCCGGCGAATATATGCACGCCGAAGCCTTCGACGTGGCCGATCGCTACGGCAAGGACATGTTCTTCGCCATCGAGCGCCTCGGCACCGACCGGCTCCCGGCGCTGTTCGCGGCCAAGTCCCGCTTCGACGGCGTAATGGGCAGCGGGCTCAGCGACCGCCTGATGCAGTGGTCCAGCCGGTTCATCCCCGACCATCTCCCGGCCCGCATGCGCGACTATCGCGCGCGCTTCGAGCATCACCTGATCCTCAAGGTGCCGCGGGACCAGGTGGAAGCCGCGCGCACGCTGCTGCACGACCTCTTCCCCGGCGACGCGGAGGATACAGGCACTGACGGCGGGCACTTCGAATGCACGGCGCAGGAAAGCGCCAAGGCCTTCCTCCACCGCTTCGTGGCGGCGGGCGCTGCGGTGCGATACCGCGCCGTCCACCCGGACACGGTCGAGGACATCGTCGCGCTCGACGTCGCCCTGCCCCGCAACACCCGCGAATGGGTGGAACGCCTGCCGGCCGAACTTGCGGCGCGCACGGTCCACACCCTCTACTACGGGCACTTCTTCTGCCAGGTATTCCACCAGGACTACATCGTGAAGAAGGGCACCGATCCGCTTGCATTCGAGCACGCGCTCTGGGCCCTGCTCGACGCGCGCGGCGCGCAGTATCCGGCCGAGCACAATGTCGGCCACCTTTATGTCGCCCGGCCCGAACTCGCGCAGTTCTACCGCGAGATCGACCCGCGCAACCAGCTCAACCCCGGAATCGGCCATACCCCCCGTGGCCGCGACTGGGGAGATCACCCAGGCATCGGGGCTACCGGAGAACATCCATGACCTATTTCCTCGGCATCGACGCAGGCGGCAGCAATTGCCGCGCCCGGCTTGTCGACGCGCAGGGCCAGGAGATCGGCCACGGCAAGTCCGGCACCGCCAATGCGCGCATCGGGATGGAGGCACTCTACGAAACGCTGAAGGACACGGTCGACCAGGCCGTGGCCGAAGGGGGCCTTACAACGGCCGAGCGCGCCACCATCCAGGCCGGCATGGGCATTGCCGGGATCACCCGCCCCGGCGTGCGTGAGGCGCTGGCGGAACTCGACTTCGGCTTCGCCGCGGTGCGCTATGCCACCGATGCCCAGATCGCCAACCTCGGCGCCCATGCCGGGCAGGACGGCGCGATCCTCATCATCGGCACCGGCAGCGCCGCGCAAGTGCGATTGGACGGCCGGGACTTCACCATCGGCGGTTACGGTTTCCCGATCTCCGACGAAGGCAGCGGTGCCGCGCTCGGCCTCAGCGCGATGCGCCACGCCTTGCGCGCGCTCGACGGGCGCACCCGCAAAACCCCGCTGAGCGCGGCCGTGACCGAGCGTTTCGAACACGACACGGCGCAGGCCATCGCCTGGATGGACCACGCCACCCCGCGCGACTACGGCACTTTCGCGCCGCTGGTCATGGACTATGCCGAAGCGGACGACGCCATCGCCCGCTCCATCGTCGAACATGCCGCGGGCCATATCGAGCGTTTCATCGAGACGATCTTCGAGCGCGGCGCCACCCGCTGCACGCTCGTCGGCGGCCTGGCCCCGCGCATGCAGCCCTGGCTGCGTTCGCGCACGGTCGAGCGACTGAGCCCGGCCCTCGGCGATTCCCTTGACGGCGCGCTGCGTCTGGCGGGCTTCCAACCCGCCTGACGCCTGCTGTCCCTGCTGGGCATCTTTGCCGCTGCCGGCATCGGCCGAACGGCGCAAAAATCCCGGCCCTCCCGCGCCGAAAGCCGCCCGCATCGTTCTATAATAGGTCAGGAAAAACGATTTCATTCGGCCGGACAAGATCCGCCGGGCAGGAGTTGAACTTGACAGTCAAGACCGTCGAGGAACGTCTGGAGTTCCTCGAATTCGATGCCGCGCAGCGCCGTATTCTCACCGCTGCGCAACCATTTCTCCGCACCTGCATCCAGCCAGCGCTCGATCACTTCTACCGGCGGGTCCGCGCGACCCCCGAGATGGCGCGCATGTTCCGCAGCGATGCGCACATCAACGCCGCCAAAGGCGCGCAAGTCGGCCACTGGCTGGGCATCGCCACCGGCCGGTTCGACGCCGAATACTACGCCGCCGTCAGCCGGATCGGCAAAGTCCACGCCAAGATCGGCCTCGAACCGCGCTGGTACATCGGCGGCTATGCGCTGATCCTGGAAGAGATCATGGCCGCCGTCGAACGCAGCGCCAGCCCCTGGCGGCTGTTCACGCGCCGCGTCAGCCCAGGCAAGCTCAACCGCGCGCTGATGAAGGCGGCCATGCTCGACATGGACTTGTCGATCTCGATCTATTTCGAGGAAGCCGAAGCGGAGCGCAACCAGGCCATCGCCGCCCTCGATCGCGCCATGTCGCGGCTGGCGGGCGGCGATCTTCTCCACGACATCGACGACCTGCCCGCCGGGTTCCTCTCGCTGAAGACCTCCTACAACCGCAGCCTCGCCAACTTGCGCGAGACGATCGGGTCGGTGGTGACGGCCTCCCATGCGATCTACGGCGAATCCGGCGCCATCGCGCGGGCCTCCGAAGACCTTGCGCAGCGCACGGAAAGCAGCGCCGCGAACCTGGAGGAGACGGCCGCGACGCTGCTGCGCGTCGAGGAACGCGTGAAGGCCACGGCATCGGGCGCGCAGGAAACCCTGGGCATTGCCGGGGAAGCGCTCGATTCCGTCGAGCAGGGACGCGAAGTGGCCGGCGACGCGGTGCAGGCGATGCATGTCGTGCACGAAAGCGCGCGCGGCATCGATGCCGTGATCGAGGGGGTCGACAAGATCGCCTTCCAGACGCGCGTCCTGGCCATGAACGCGGCCGTGGAGGCCGGTCGGGCCGGAAGCGCCGGGCGCGGCTTCGCGGTCGTTGCCGATCTCGTGAGTTCCCTGGCCATGCGCGCCGAGGAAGAAGCCCGCAAGGCGCGCGACGGCCTTTCCGCCACCCGTTCCGAGATCGACCAGGCGGTCGCCACCGTCTCGCGCGTCGATCGTTCGCTGGAGACCATCGCGGGCGAAGTCGGCCGGGTCCACGCCCTTGTCGAGACGATGGCGCGGGACAACGATGCCCAGGCCACGGCCATTTCGGAAGTCAGTTCCACGGTCGGCATGATGGACCGCACGACGCAGCAGAACGCGGCCATGGTCGAGCAGACCTCCGCCGCCGCCCGCACCCTCATCTCGGACGCGACGACGCTTGCCAACCAGGCCGGGCGATTCCAGATCGGCGAGGAGCCACCCGTCAGGACCTGCGCGGCCTGATCGCCCGCGCCTGATCTTCGCGCGCCGCCCTGCTGCGAGGGGGCGGCGCGTGCTCGCCGGGCGTTGACCGCGCCAGAGCGATACTTGGCCGCGCGCTGCATTCCGGCCGCGCGGCACTGGCGGGAAGTGCGCTAGCCCATGGCCAAACACGAATCGCGGGAGACACCTTCGCCATGAAGATCGACAACACGCTGGCCGCCGTCGTCACGGGCGGTGCATCGGGCCTTGGCCGCGCCAGCGCGAAGGCGCTGGCCGATGCAGGCGTGAAAGTCGCCATCTTCGACATCAGCGAGGAGGCAGGCGAAGCTTTCGCGGCCGAAATCGGCGGCGTGTTCTGCAAGGTCAACATTCTCGACGAGGAGAGCGTGGAGGCAGGCTTCGCCCGCGCCCGCGCCGCCCATGGCCAGGAACGCGTCGTCGTCCACTGCGCCGTCGTGGCCGGCGGCGGCAAGACCGTCTCGTTCGACAAGGCCACGGGCGGCTTCAAGCGCATGGCCACCGAACAGATCGCCAAGACGGCCGAGGGCGTGTTCACCGCGTCCTACCGCGTGGCCGCGATCGCCGCGCTGGGCATGGCGACGGCCGAGCCGCTCAATGCCGACGGCGAACGCGGCTGCATCGTCTTCACTTCTTCTGCCGCTTCGCAGGACGGACAGATCGGCCAGGTCGCTTATGGCGGCGGCAAGGGCGCGGTCAATGCCATGGTGCTGCCGATGGCGCGCGACCTGATGGACCTCGGCATTCGCGTCAACGCCATCCTGCCCGGCACATTCGCCACCCCGCCGATGCTGCGCGTCAAGGAGATGAACGAGGCGGTCTATGAAGGCCTCGGGCGGGCCGTCCCCTTCCCCAAGCGCCTGGGCAATCCCGAAGAGTTCGCCAGCTTCGTGCTCGAACTGGTGCGCAACACGTACTTCAACGGCCAGTGCATCCGCCTCGACGGCGGCATCCGCATGCCTCCGAAGTGAGGTAGCCGCAGAACTCGGGCGCAAGCCGGTGCGGCATGCCGCGCGCCCGCAAGAACGGGCGCGCGGACACGGATTCCGTCCGCAGGACGGCCCCGTGACCGCCGCTCTGCACGCTCGCTTTTCTTGCCCCTCCTCCCGATACCCGCCTTGACAGCCGCGCATGCGCAGGCCCAATCGACAATCGATGCGACGTCCCGCCGTTAACGCCCTGAAAGCCCTGGTCATCCGCCAGCGGCAACGCATGCGCGAGAGCGAGCTGGCGTTCATCGTGCTGGCCGTCATGGCAGGAATAGCCGCCGGATGGCTCACCAACCTCCAGGGCTTTCTCGCCCACACGCTGCAACAGCTGTTCTACGCGATCGACGGCAACCGGCTGAGCGCACTGGGTGAAATCCGCCATCCCTGGCGGTTGCTCGCCCTGCCCTTCGGCGGCCTGGTCCTGATCGGCATCGCCTATCTGCTTCGCAGACGCCGGCGCGCACCGATCGACGTCGTCGAAGCCAACGCGCTGCACAGCGGGCGGATCCCCTTCATCGACAATCTCATCATCTCCGCCCAGACCATCATTTCCAACGGCGCGGGAGCCTCGGTGGGGCTGGAGGCGGCTTATGCCCAGATGGGCGGCGGCGTCGCCTCGGTGCTGGGCCAATGGTTCAAGCTGCGCCGCGCCGACATGCGCACACTGGTCGGCGCCGGAGCCGGAGCCGCGGTTGGCGCCGCTTTCGGCGCGCCCCTGGCCGGTGCCTTCTACGCCTTCGAGATCGTGATCGGCGCCTATACGCCCTCCGCCATCGCCCCAGTCATCGCCGCCGCCCTCGGCGCGGCGTTCATCACCCGCGAACTCGGCGTCGAACCGTACCTGATCGCCGCGTCCAGCGCGCGCGACCTCACCACGGGCGACTATTTCATCTACGCCGTGCTCGGCCTGGTCTGTGCCCTCGTGGGCATACTCATCATGCGGCTGGTGACCTTCACCGAATTGCACGTCCAGCGCCTGACCCGCTTCGCGCGCTGGAAGCCGCTGGTGGGCGGGCTGCTGCTGATGCCGCTGGCCTGGGTCTCGCCGCAGTCGCTTTCGGCGGGCCACGGCGCGATGCACCTCAACCTCGCCATGCAGCCGGCGATCCATTTCCTGCTCATGGTGCTGGCGCTCAAGATCGCCGCTTCGGTCATCTCGCTGAGCTTCGGCTTTCGCGGCGGGCTGTTCTTCGCCTCGCTCTTCCTGGGGTCGCTGGTCGGCCTGATCTTCGCCGCCGCCGTGCAATTGCTGCCTTTGGGCATCGAACTCGATCCCACCCAATCCGCCCTCGTCGGCATGAGCGCGCTGGCGGTCTCCATCGTCGGCGGCCCGATGACTCTGGCCATGCTCATGCTGGAGACGACTCACGACTTCGCGCTGATGGGCGTGGTGCTGACCGCCTCGCTCGTCTCCAGCGCCTTCACCCGCGAAATGTTCGGCTATTCGTTCTCGACCTGGCGCCTGCACATCCGCGGCTCGATCATCCGCTCCCCGCGGGACATCGGCTGGATGCTCAGCCTTACGGCCGGACGCATCATGCGCAAGGACTGGATCTCGGCACCGGCCACGCTGTCCGTGGCCGACTTCCGGGCGCGCGTTCCGCTGGGCTCGGCAAGCAAGGCGATCCTGCTGGACGAGGACGAGCATTACGCCGGCATCGTCGCCACGTCCTCTGCCTATAATCCCGAACTGCCGCAGGACAGCGCGATCGGCTCCCTCGCCTCGCTGAAGGGCACCACCCTTTCCCCGACCACCGACATCCGCGCGATGATAAAGGCTTTCGACGTGGCCGTGGCCGACGAACTGGCGGTGGTGGACGGCGTCGGCCGGGTGGTCGGCGTCGTCACCGAGCGCCATGCACGTCGGCGCTACTTCGAGGAAATCGAAGCCTCGCAGCGCGAACTCTTCGGGGAAAGCTGACCGCGTGACCTCGTCCCGGATCGGGTCCGGAACGAGGCCGTTTGCTTAGTCACCAGCAACCGGAAGCCACACGGCACTCGCCGCATCGCCGCCGTACGTCACGGTTTCCGTCGCCTTCACATAGTCGCTGGGCCTGGCTTCCATGATGGAGGATACCCAGGACTGCGGGTTGCGGTCGTAAAGCGGGAACAGGCTGGACTGCACCTGCACCATGATCTTGTGTCCCGGCAGGAACACATGATCGACGTTGGGCAGCGACCACTGGAACGTGTAGCTCTTGCCCGGCTCAAGGGGTTGCGGCTTGTTGAAACCGTGGACGTAGCGGCCCCGGAAGATCTCGATACCGATGCCGAGCTGATAGCCGGCCAGGGCAGGGTTGGCCGAGTTCTCCTGCGGATAGACGTCGATCAGCTTGACCACGTAATCGCTGTCCTGCCCGCTGGTGGCAGCATGAAGCTCGACCTTGGGTGCGCCCTTGATATGGACGGGCTTGTCCAGCACGCCGGTGCTGTAGCTCAGCACATCGGTGCGGCCGTCAACGAAGCGCTGGTCGTGAACGAGCCAGGTCTTCCACTCCTCGCCCTGCATGTGGACGGGGCGCGGCAGCAGCGGCACGGGCTTGGCCGGGTCGGAAACGTAGCTGTCGCTGCCCGCCGCCGGCTTGCTCCACGAAAGGCCGTAGTTCGCCGCGAGGTAGAGCGGCGTGTAGCTGCCTGCGGGCCAACTTTGCGATACTTCCCAGCGGTTCTCGCCCGTGGCGTAAGTCACGACCGGCGGGGTATCGCACTTCGGGGCATCGGTCTTCAGGTGGCAGTCGAAGAACGGCTTCATGTAGCGCTGGCGGAACTGTGCGCCGGTATCGCCTTCCCACTTGAGCGGGCCCAGTTCGCGCGCCTCGTAATTGACCTGGGAATGGCGCCAGGGGCCGATGGCGAGGCTGACCATGTCGCTGGGCGTGCCGTTGGCCTTGAGCGCCTGATAGACGGCCGGGGCGCCGTAGCTGTCTTCCTGGTCCCACTGACCGACGACCAGCATGGTCGGCACCGTCAGCTTGCGCGCGCCCAGCAGCTTGTCCACGGCCTGACCCTGCCACCAGGCGTCGTAGCTGGGATGCTCCAGCACCTTGCGGACCACCGGAAGGTCCAGCAGGCCGTACGCCTTGGCATAATCCATGGCCGAACCGGCTTCCAGATAGGCCTGATATTCGTCGCCGGTGCCCTTGGGCACCGCGCCCCCGCCCTTCTTGACGGTCTGGCCCAGGTCATAGTCGAAACCGAACATGCGGAAGGCGCCGTTATGGAACCAGTCGTCGCCCATCCAGCCATCGACCATCGGGCTCTGGGGCACGGCAGCCTTGAGCGCCGGGTGCGGATCGATCAGCGCCATCAGGGAGGTGAACCCGAGGTAGGACGAGCCGGTGATGCCGACTTTCCCGTTGCTCTCCTTCACGTTCTTCACCAGCCAGTCGATGGTATCGTAGGCGTCGGTGGCATGGTCGACCTTGGTCTTGTTGAGCGGCCCGCGCAGCGGCCGGTTCATCACGTAGTCGCCTTCGGACCCGTCCAGCCCGCGCACGTCCTGGTAGACGCGGATATAACCGTCGTTGACGAAGTCCGCGTCCATGATCGAAAGGATTTCCTCGATCTTCTGGCTGCGGTTGCGGCTGGTCATGCCGCCGGCATTGTAGGGCGTGCGGCCGAGCAGGATCGGCCCGTCCTTCGTGCCCTTGCGCATGACGATGACCGTGAACAGCTTCTTGCCGTCGCGCATCGGGATCATCACTTCGCGGCGGATATAATCCGCCTGCGGGCGCACCCAGTCATACGAGCCGACCTGCTCGTTCATCATCGTATCGGTGGGCGGGGCCGCCGAGAGTTGCGAAGCGGCGGCAAGAGCGAACGGCGCAACTGCGAGGCCCGCGGCGATCCGGAAATGTTTTGTCATGGACCCGTTTGGTGGCCCGTGCATTTCGAGCGGTCAAGCGGGTTCTCGACCGATCTCCACCGGATAGAGCATCCCACTTGCGCGGCAGGATTCAGGTGGGACCAAGTCCCCGCGCCACTTGCGAACGCTCTATGTTCATCCGGTCTTCGCGCGCCTGGGCCGCCCACTCACTGCGGGACATGCAGACCCGCTTGATCTTAAGGCGCGACCCGATTTCCTGGAACTTGCGGCATTCGATCGGATCGGCCTGGTCCATCCCCGGCTTCTTCTCGGCCGCCTTTTCGGACGCCGCAGGGCCCTTTGCCAAGGCCGGATTTCCGGCGGCGAAGACCACGACCAGCGCAAGCAACGCGAACTTCTTCATGACGCCCCCTCCCCACCGAAACATCCCGCCAATCCGTTGCCCCCGGCATTCCAGACAGGCTGCTCAAAAGGCATCAGGACGGACGACGCTCGTCCAAGCCTATCGGCTTTTCGTAGAATTCGCATCGATTTTGCGAAGCTGAAAGAAGAGTCCCGCCCCGTTACAATCAATTTTGCACGGCGGCCCGTCTGGGCGCCGGGGATGAGGGCGGTGGACGAAGCCGAAGTCAAGGCATTGGCGCAGACGCTCGAAATGTGGGCGGCGCTGGGCGGTTCCGTGAAGGAATGGTCCACAGCGGAGGCGACCATGCTTCAGGCCGCCGCGGTGATGCGTCGTCAGGCGGCCCAGATCGAAGCACTGCGCGCGCAAGTGCGGGAAAGCCGATCCGCCGCCTGCCAACCCTGCACCTGAGCTTCGGTCCCACCGCTCAGGCTTCCGGCAAGAAAACGGGCAGGAAAGCCAAGACTTTCCTGCCCGCGCAACTTTATCGAAAGCAGTGGTTTCAGGCCGCCTGCTTCTGCCGCTCCGTCGCTTCCAGGTTGAGCAGGTCGGCGATCTCGAACGCGAGTTCGATCGACTGCGCACCGTTGAGGCGGGGATCGCAGTGCGTGTGATAGCGGTCCTTCAGCGCCTCGTCAGTGATGGCGATGGCGCCGCCGGTGCATTCGGTCACGTCCTGGCCGGTCATCTCGATATGGATACCGCCAGCATGCGTGCCCTCGGCGCGGTGGACGGCGAAGAAGCCGCGCACTTCGGCCAGGATGCGGTCGAAGGGACGAGTCTTGAAGCCGCTCTCGGCCTTGATGACATTGCCGTGCATCGGGTCGCACGACCATACCACGGGATGACCTTCGGCCTTTACCGCGCGCACCAGCTTGGGCAGGCCGGCCTCGACCTTGTCATAGCCATAACGGCTGATGAGCGTCATGCGGCCCGGCTCGCGTGCCGGGTTCAGCGTATCGAGCATGCGCAGCAGAGCGTCGGGCTCGAGGCTGGGTCCGCACTTCATGCCGATCGGATTGCCGACGCCGCGCAAGTACTCGACATGGGCCGAGCCTTCGAAGCGCGTGCGGTCGCCGATCCACAGCATGTGGGCCGAACAGTCGTACCAGTCGCCGGTCAGCGAATCGCGGCGGGTCAGCGCCTGCTCATAGGGCAGCAGCAGCGCTTCGTGGCTGGTGTAGAACTCGGTGCCCTGAAGCTGCGGAACCGAAGTCGGGTCCACGCCGCAGGCCGCCATGAAGTCCAGCGCCTCGCCGATGCGGTCGGCCATCTGTTCGAACTTCTGGCCCCAGGGGCTGCGGTTGATGTGCTCCATCGTCCACTGGTGAACCTGGCGCAGGTTCGCATAACCGCCATGCGCGAATGCGCGCAGCAGGTTCAGCGTGGCCGAGGACTGGCCATAGGCCTTCAGCATCCGCTCCGGATCGTTGCGGCGCGTTTCCGGCTCGAACTCGATGCCGTTGATGATGTCGCCGAAGTAGCTGGGCAGTTCCATGCCGCCGATCGTCTCGGTCTGGGCCGAGCGCGGCTTGGCGAACTGGCCCGCCATGCGGCCCAGCTTCACCACCGGCTGCTTGCTGGCGAAAGTCAGCACGACCGCCATCTGCAGCAGCACGCGGAAGGAATCGCGAATATTGTCTGCGCTGAATTCGGCGAAGCTTTCCGCGCAGTCCCCGCCCTGGAGCAGGAAACCGCGACCGGCGGCGACTTCGGCGAGATCCGCCTTCAGAGCACGCGCCTCGCCCGCAAAGACCAGCGGCGGAAACTTCGCAAGCGTGGCCTCAACCTCGCCCAGCTTCTCCGCATCGCCGTATACCGGAAGATGGCGGGCTTCCTGAGCCTTCCAGCTTTCCGGGGTCCAATTGCTAGCCACGTTACGTACTCCCGGCGGTTCCTTCGCCCTCTCTCCCCGCGCCGAATGCATGGGGCCAAACCGGCAAGAACCGCAAACAAGGGGCGGGCCATAGCCTCCCCGGGCAATTTTTGCAAAGCCGGTTTAGACGATCAGGGTGATCGATTGCGCCTTCAACGCCCCGGCGCGGCGAAACAAGGTGTCGCAGGCAGGATTGCGCGCGTAACTTGCGAACAATCCTGCCCCGCGTTCAACCTGATCCTACTTTACGGCGACCGCGCCGACCGCCTTGCCTTCCGGCATGACCTCCAGCTGCCACGAATTGTTCTTGCCGAGATAGCGGGCGGCAAGCGCCTGCATCTGCTGCGGCGTCGTGGCGGTATAATCGTAGAGGATCGTGCGAACGGTGCCGATGCGCGAGGGATCGTAAGTCGCACCTTCCAGCTGGCCCATGAAGAACGAGGTGCTGGAGGCGGCGCGCGTCACCTGCTGACGCATCGGCTCGGTCACAAGCGCCAGTTCCTGCGCCGTCGGCGGATTGTTGATGAGATCCTGCGCGATCTCGTCCGCGGTCTGGAAGAACACCTTGGTCGACTTGGGGTCGAGCTGCGCCATGGCGGTGATCGAACCGCCGGCCGCCATGTCCACGGGCCACTGCGAATAGACGTAAGGCGCATAGGCCACGCCCAGCTTCTCACGCACTGCATCGAGCAGGCGGTTGGTGAAGAGCTGCGTCAGGATTTCAAGCTGACGCGATTCGCGGATGCCCATAGAGCCGCCGCCGGTCGGCCAGGAGATAACCGCCGCCGCCTGGTCGGGATCGCCATGGTGCTGCAGCACGATGGGGGTGTCCGAAGGCTTGGGCACGGTCACGTCCGCCAGGTTGGCGGTGGAAGGCGCCGGCGTGCGCGGCTTGAGCGCGCCGAAGGTCTTCTCCAGCGCGGCGATGGTGGAAGCCTTGTCGAAATCGCCATAGATCTGGACTTCGACCGGGCCGCTGGCCAGCGCCTTGCTCCAGACTTTCTTGAACCCGGCCGCCGTGGTCTTCTCGATCGCTTCGGGCTTCGGCGTTGCAAAGCGCGGATCCTGGCCGCGCTGGTAGAATTCCAGGTCGCGGTTCAGCACGCCCTGCGGCGAGGTGGAGTAAGTGGCATACTGGATCATCGCCGCGGCCTTGGCGCGGACCAGCGGCTGCGGATCCCAGCGTGGGAGATCGAGCTTGGCCGCGAAGAGGTAGAGCTGGTCCGCCAGGTCCTGCGGGCGCGTTTCCGCCTGGAACTGGAAGCTGGCGTCCTGCACTTCGAAGTCGAAGCCCATCTTGCGCCCGGTCGAAATACGGTCGAGATCTTCCTGGCCGAGCGTGGCTAGGCCCGAGCCGACGAGCGCGAACTCGCCCAGCGCGATATAGGGCGCGTCCTTCGGGTCGATCGAACGCTTGCCGCCGCCGAACCGCACTTTCACGGTGACGCGGCCGGGCTCTTCCTGAACCGGCCAGAGCAGCGCCTTCACGCCATTGGCAAAAGTCAGCTGCTCGATATCGAGCAGTCCCGTCGAGGTCTGGGCGGTCGCCTTGTGAGGCGCGCCGATGGCGGGCAGCTTCTCGAAGGACACCGGCTTTTCATTGCCGGCGGTGCGGATCGAGGCATCGGGCTTGATGGGCTGGAGCAAGGCGGAGCGGAGGGACTGGTCGGTAGCGCCGCCTTCCTTCTGCGTGGTGAACAGCGCCCGCGTCACCGTTCCGTTGAACAGCTGCTGCGTGTGCTTGAGCACGTCCGCTGGCGTGAACAAGTGCTTCGATTCGCGGAAGATGCGCAGCACGTCGTTCGGCGCGGCCACCGTTTCGCGGATGTCGAGCGCATTGACCATGTCGTCGGCCAGCTTCGAGCCCGGCAGGATGCGCTGCTGCTCGACCGGAACCTGGAATGCGACATCCAGTTCGGCCACTTCGCGGTCGATCTCGGCCTGCGTAGGCGGCTTGGTGGTGGCATCCGCGATCACGGCGCGCACATCGCGCAAGGCCGCCTCCCAGTCGTCGCCGAGCGGCGTCACCGACACGAAAGTGGCGTCGGCCGAGCGCGAGACATCGTCCTGGTTCACCGAAGCCGAGAGGAAGCTGCCACCGGCCCGCGCTTTCGATTCGAGACGGCGGTTGATTACGGCCTGGGCAATGGAATCGACCATAAGTCCCTGGTTATAGACGATATTATCCGTAACCTGACGCCACGGGCGCAAGATGGCATACATCAGCGAAGGCGGCAGGTCGGGCTCGACCAGCACTTTCGTCTCGCCGACGGGATTGCTGCGATCGGCATCCTTGGGCGCGACCGGATCGCCGAAGCTGGGCGCCTGGCTCAGCTTGCCATTGGCCTTCCAGTCCGCGAACCACTTCTTCACGTAGCTTTCCAGCGTGGCCGGATCGGCATCGCCCGCGACGATCACCGCCACGTTGTCAGGGCGATACCAGCGCGAATAGAAGGCGCGCACCGAGGTCGGCGTTGCCGAAGTCAGCGATTCCACCGTGCCGATCGGCTCGCGCACGGAGAGCGGCTGCCCGGCATAGAGCGTCTTCTGCATGGCATCCTGCACACGCTTGGCGGCGCCGCCCCGCTCGCGCATTTCGGCCAGCACGATCGGCAAGTCGGACTTGAGGTTGGAGGCCGACAGCGTCGGCGCCGTCACCATGCCGCTCATCAGCTTGAACGTCTCGTCCAGCGAAGTGGGCGTCGCGTTGGGCAGGTCGAGCTTGAACACGGTCTGCGTGGTCGAGGTCACGGCATTGGTATCGCTGCCGAAGGTCGCGCCCAGACGCTGGAAGGCGGCAATGGCCGTGCCTTCCGGAATGTACTTCGACTGGCGGAACAGCATGTGTTCCAGCAAGTGCGCATAGCCGCGCTCCGAATCGGTTTCGTAGAGCGAACCGGCATCGACACGGATGCGGATCGAAACCTGCCCCGGCGGCACGCCGTTACGGCGCACGGCATACTTGAGGCCGTTCGGCAGCTCACCGAAATGCCATTCGGGATCGCGCGGAATGTCGCTGCCGCGATAAAGCCACGGATTGCTGTCTCCGGGCAGCGTGTCTGCCGCCGGAGCCGGGGCGTTCGGCACTTGCGCCAGAACGGACTGAACCGGGAGGGGAGCCAGCAGGAGCAGGCAAGCGAGCGAGCGGGCGGCGCGCGAAGATTTCGTCATCGGGAGGGGTATAGGTTCCGGTTCGATTAAGGGCCAGTGAATAGCGCCGGTGATTAGGAAGCGCCGGTCGTCAGGGGATTCAAGCGTGTGAAGTCGCGGCTTAGAAAGAGGCAAATCGCAGCCTTGTTCCCGCGCCGCGCAAAGTCAATTGCGGCTTGTGGACTTGACCCTATCCGCGCAGCACCTAAATCGCGTGGATCATGTATATCGAAACCGAAGCCACGCCCAATCCCGCCACGCTCAAGTTCCTGCCCGGACGGCAGGTCATGGCGTCCGGCACCCGCGAATTCACTTCGCCCGAAGACGCGGAAGTCTCGCCGCTGGCGCAGGCGCTGTTCGACCTGGGCGACGTGACCGGCGTGTTCTTCGGCCAGGGCTTCGTTTCGGTGACCGCCGCGCCCGGCGCGGAGTGGTCCGACCTCAAGCCGCAGGTCGTCTCCATCCTGCTCGACCATTTCGTATCGGAAGCCCCACTGTTTTCCGGCGGCGATGCCAGCGGCTTCTCGGTACCGGCCGAAGAGGACGCCGACTATGGTGACGATCCGGCCGATGCCGACATCGTCGAGCAGATCAAGGACCTGATCGAAACCCGCGTCCGCCCCGCCGTGGCCAACGACGGGGGCGACATCGTCTATCGCGGGTACCGCGACGGCGTGGTCTACCTCGCCATGCAGGGCGCCTGCTCGGGCTGCCCCTCCTCCAGTGCGACGCTCAAGCACGGCATCGAAAGCCTGCTGAAGCATTACGTCCCCGAAGTCACCGAAGTCCGCGCCGCCTGATCCCGGGAACGACTGACCAGACATGACGGAAGCGACAGATGCGCCTTTCAGCGGCCCGACACTGGTGATCGATAGCGCGACCGAGGCCTGCTCGGTCGCGCTTTTCGATGGCGACAGGCTGGTGGCGGGCGAGTTTCGCATGCTGGGCCGCGGCCACGCCGAAGCCCTCGTACCGATGATCGCCGCCCTTCCCGATCGTGGCCGCGCGCCGCGCATCGTGGCGGCACTCGGCCCCGGCAGCTTCACCGGCGTGCGCGTGGGCCTGGCTGCGGCGCGCGCGCTCGCCCTGGCCTGGGGCTCCGAGATAGCCGGCTATTCGACGCTGGCCATGGTTGCCGCGATCGCGCGCGACCAGGCGGGCAACGTGCCCGTGGGCGTGGCCATGACCGGCGGACACGGAGAATGGTTCATCGAAGGCTTCGCGGGAGACGGCAACGTGGCCCGTCCGCTCGTGTCGCTCCGGCCCGAAGCTGCCGCAGCAAGCGCAATCGAAACCGTGATCGCCGGCACCCAGGCCGAAGCCCTCGTCACGGCGCGCGGAAGCGGCACGGCCCTGCCCGTCTGGCCCGATGCGCGCGCGTTCCCGCTGCTGCCGGCCGCGGCGCTGACATCCGACACCCGCCCTCTGTACGGCCGCGCACCCGATGCGCGCCTGCCGGGCGGCCTTCCCGCTCCCGGAAACTGAGGCGCCGATGATCGACGATCTCGACAGGATCATGGCCGTCATGGCGCAGGCTTTCGAACCCGCCTGGGGTGAAGCCTGGAACCGGCGCCAGGTCGAAGATGCCCTGGCCTTCGGGAATTGCCACTATTTCCTCATTTCTGCACAAGGAACGCCTGTCGCGGAAGACGAAGCGGCGGCGGGTTTTTCGCTTTCCCGTACCGGCTACGAGGAAGAGGAACTGCTGCTTCTGGCCGTGAACCCCGAATATCGGCGCCTAGGACTTGGACGCTCCATATTGGACTCGCTTCGACTTGCCGCAGCGACAAGAGGGGCTAAACGACTTTTACTTGAAATGAGAAAAGGAAACCCTGCGGAACTGCTCTATTCCGCTTTCGGTTTCTACCAGATCGGCGAACGCAGGGAGTACTACCGTACACCTAGTGGTGACAGAATCGACGCACTAACCTTTGCTTGCGACATTGGTTGCCCGCCTTCTGAATAAAGATGTCGATACCTAATGTTACAACTGTCACAATTAGGGACGACTTCTAATAGACCTTGAATTCCTGAACAAAATGGTTCAGAAGACAAGTGCAGGCCTTAAATGGCCGCCGATTCCAAAATGGTCGCAAAAAAGAGGTCGTAAAATAATGGAAACCATCCAGGCTGATGCCAACGAGACGTTGATCACGCTCACGTCGGACATCGTAGCTGCTCATGTCAGCAACAACAGTGTCGGCGTAGAGGATCTCCCCGCCCTCATCACCAATGTCTACGGCGCCCTCGCCGGACTTGGCGGTGCCCCCGTGGTCGAAGAAGAAAAGCCTGAACCCGCCGTTTCGGTGCGCGCTTCGGTCAAGCCCGACTACATCGTCTGCCTGGAAGACGGCAAGAAGCTCAAGATGCTGAAGCGTCACCTCATGACGCACTACAACATGACCCCGGAAGAGTATCGCGCGCGCTGGAACCTTCCCGCCGACTATCCGATGGTCGCCCCCAACTACGCCGAGAAGCGCCGCGAACTGGCGAAGAAGATCGGCCTGGGTCGCAAGCCCAACGCGCGTCGCGGCCGCAAGCCGAAGACCGTCGCCGCCTGATCGGCTGCGAACAGAACCGTCACGAGCATCGTCGATTTTCGTAATCGACGTTCTCCGGTTGTGATTGAAGGCACGGCCGCCTATCTAGGTTGCCGTGCCTTTTCATTGATACAGGTCAAACGTGCATCAACCTATCGACCTCGAAGCCCTCTGCGCAGAACGCGGCCTTCGGATTACCGAACAACGCCGCATCATCGCCCGTGTGCTGTCTGAGAGTACCGACCACCCCGACGTCGAGAAGCTCCATGAACGCGCCACCGCGCTGGATCCGGGCATCTCGATCGCAACGGTCTATCGTACCGTGCGCCTTTTCGAAGAAGCCGGCATCCTGGATCGCCATGACTTCGGCGACGGCCGCGCGCGCTACGAAGCCGCCCCCGAAGCGCATCACGACCACATGATCGACGTCGAATCCGGCCAGGTCATCGAATTCGTCGATCCCGAACTGGAATCGCTGCAGCGCCAGATTGCGGAAAAGCTCGGCTTCCGTCTCGTCGATCACCGCATGGAGCTTTTCGGCGTGCGGATCGGCCGCGAGGAAGGCGAAGCGCGCAAGTGAAGCCAGAGGCTTCGGCCAGGGCTTCCGAACCGATCAGGCGGATCGCGATCTGGGGCTGGCCCCTGATCGCGATCCGCCTTTTCGCTTTATTGGCGCTGCTGCTGGTCTGCGTTCCAGTCTATTATGCGGCATCGCCCTTCACGGCGCGCAATCCGGTGCCGCCGTTTTTCCTGCGTCTGGTGGGCACCATCTCCGGCCTGCGCGTGACCGTTCGGGGCCGCCGGCCAGCACCCGGCAGCTTCTTTCTGGCAAACCATGTCAGCTGGCTGGACATCCCCGCGCTCTCCGGCGCGAGCGGGACAGCCTTCATCGCCCATGACGGCCTCGCCGATTTCGGCCCGCTGCGCTGGCTCTGCACGCTCAACGACACCGTCTTCGTGGCGCGCAATCGCCGCAGCACCGTCGCTGCGCAAGTGGAGCAAATTCGCACGGCGCTGAAGGAAACCGGCGCGCTGACGATCTTTCCCGAAGGCACCACCTCCAACGGCACGGATCTGCTGCCGTTCAAATCGTCGCTGCTTTCCGCCATCGGCACGGAAGACGCGGGCCTGACCGTGCAGCCCGTCTGGCTCGATTACGGCAACGAAGCGGAAGAAATCGCATGGGTGGGCGACGAACCCGGCCTCGACAACGCCCTGCGCATTCTCGCACGCGTGCGGCCCGTTCGGGTGACGCTGCACTTCCTCCAACCCCTGGAGGGCGAGGAACGCCGGGATCGCAAGGCCATGGCGCGCAGCGCAGAGGCCGCGATCGAAACCGCCAGAAACGAGTTGGGCCAGGCCAGGCGCTGACCCTTAGGAAGAAGCTACGGCTCCTGCCGCATCAACCCCGGTCCCCATGATTGCGAGGGCGCCGGAGCGCCCTCGTCTCACACTTAACGCGTGGCGTTGTAGGCGAGCTGCGCCTCGTCGAGCTGGAAGCCCACGAGGACTTCGAAGCTCGACCGGGCAACGGCGGCCTTCACGGCCGGATCCGAAAGCGGATCGACGGCGGCATCGGCGTCGCCGGCCTTGCGCTTGCGGGTGATCTTCTCGCGTATGTCGGCCGGCAGCGTGGCGGCGGCGCGATCGATATAGGCCGAGCCGTTGGCGTGGAACTGCGCGCGATCCTGGCCGTCTGCGAAGTTCAGCGTGACATGGCCGACGCGCTTGGAAACGACGGCGGTGCCGCCCTGAAGCACCGAGACGAAGAACGGCAGCGTCACCTGGCGCGCGCCCTGCTTGTCGTTGCGGCGCGCAAGAACGTCGAACTCCACTTTCGCGAAGACCTTGTCAGTGCCCTGGTCGTTGCAGCTCGTCCGCACATTCGTCATCGCCGCTTCGAGGTCGATATTGTTGGCGGTGCGATCGTTCGCCGCGCGGAACAGCGTCATGTCGCCGGTATAGTCGGGAATACCCACGGCCGGACAGGCCGAACGCACGGCAGTGATGCCAACCCCCGAATCGACCACGATCTCTCCCTTCTTGGCGCAGCCGCTCAGCGCGGTCACCGCGGCGGCGGAGCAGAGAACAGTGGCAGTCAGGCGGCGTGCATTCATCGTGAGGTTCCTCGAAGACGTCGGCTTGCCCTAGCGGCGCAAGCGGCAAAGCGCTAGAGGCCCATTCATGAACGCGCCCTTTCCGTCTCCCAACCCGTCCCGCGCCGGCAAGCCCCTGCGCCTTCTGATCGCGGCCCCGCGCGGCTTCTGCGCCGGCGTCGATCGCGCCATCGAGATCGTGGAGCGCGCGCTCGATATCTACGGCGCCCCGGTCTACGTGCGGCACGAGATCGTGCACAACAAGTTCGTGGTCGACAGTCTCAAGGCCAAGGGCGCGGTCTTCGTGGAAAGCGTGGACCAGGTGCCAGACGGCGTACCCGTGATCTTCTCCGCCCACGGCGTGCCCAAGTCGGTGCCGGCCAAGGCCACGGCGCGTGGTCTCGAATGGCTGGACGCCACATGCCCGCTGGTCAGCAAAGTGCACCGCCAGGCGGAGCGCCAGATCGCGGACGGGCGCCACATCCTCTTCATCGGCCATGCCGGACATCCCGAGGTGATCGGCACCTTCGGGCAGGTCCCGGAAGGCAACATGACCCTGATCGAGACGGTCGGCGACGTGGCGACGGTGGACGTGCCGGAAGGCAGCGAACTCGCCTATCTTTCGCAGACCACGCTGTCGGTGGACGATACGGCCGCGATCATCGCCGCGATCGAGGCGCGCTTCCCGCAAGTCGTGGCGCCGAAGCAGGAAGACATCTGCTACGCCACGTCCAACCGCCAGGGCGCCGTCAAGCAGATCGCCCCGGACTGCGATCTGGTGCTGGTGATCGGCTCACCCAAAAGCTCCAACTCGATGCGCCTGGTCGAAGTGGCCGAGCGCGCCGGTTCGCGCGGCGTGATGATCCAGCGCGCGACCGACATCGAGCCGGAATGGCTGCAGGACATCGACACCCTCGGCCTGACCGCCGGTGCCTCGGCACCCGAGGAGCTGGTGAACGAGGTGGTCGCGCGCATCAAGGAAGTGCGCGAAGTCGAATCCGAAGAGCGTGTGACCGCCGAGGAAACCATCACGTTCAAGCTGCCGCGCCAGCTCGCCCGCTGAAGGAATCCAGTTCGTCATGGCAGTTTATACCCGACTCGGCGCGGAAGAGATGTCCGCGATCATCGAGACGTTCGGCGTCGGTACGCTCATTTCGGCCAAGGGCATCGCGGAAGGCGTGTCCAACAGCAACTGGCTGATCGAAACCCGGCAGGGCGAAGACGCGCGCCGCTTCATCCTCACCGTCTACGAAAGCCGGACGGATGTGGCCGACCTCCCCTTCTTCCTCGACCTGCTCGACCATCTGGCCGCGCGCGACTGCCCGGTGCCGCGCACCATGCATGACCGCGACGGGGCGAGCCACCGCTTCATTGGCGAAGGCGAAAACCGCAAGGCGCTGGCGCTGATCGAGTTCCTGCCCGGGGTTTCGGTTTCCGAGCCTTCGGCGGCGCAGGTTCGCGCGGTCGGTTCGGCCCTGGCGCAGATCCACCTTGCCGCCGCCGACTTCGGACATGGCCGTGTCAACGCGCTGGACCTGCCCGCCTGGCAGCAACTGCTGGGCGACTGCGGCCGCGAAGGGCTGGAATCGATCGACCCCGCGCTCGGCGCCCTGGTCGAACGCGAACTGGCCGAGCTGGCCGGAAAATGGCCGTCGGACCTGCCCAGCGGCGTGATCCATGCCGATCTGTTCACGGACAACGTGCTGATGCTGGGCAGCCAGGTCACCGGCCTGATCGACTTCTACTTCGCCTGCACCGACATCCTGGCCTACGACGTCGCCGTCACCCATTCGGCCTGGTGCTTCAGCAACGACGGCACGCAGTTCGATGCCGAACTCTCGCGCGCGCTGATCGAGGGTTACGAAGCCGTGCGACCGCTTTCCGAGGCCGAGCGCACCGCCCTGCCGCTGTTGGCGCGCGGCGCGGCCATCCGCTTCCTGGCGACCCGCGCTTATGACTGGCTGAACACGCCGGAAGACGCGCTCGTCACCCCCAAGGACCCGATGGCCTTTGCCCGGCGCCTCGAATTCTATGCCGATCCGGCCAATTCTGGCATCTTCGGCGCATGAAACAGGTTCAGATCTTCACCGACGGCGCCTGCAAGGGCAATCCGGGGCCGGGCGGCTGGGGCGTGCTTCTGCGCATGGGCGTCCACGAGAAGGAGATGTCGGGCGGCGAGCCGGACACCACGAACAACCGCATGGAGATGACGGCCGTGATCAAGGGCCTCAACGCCCTTACCGAGCCTTGCGAGATCACGCTCCAGACCGACAGCAAGTACGTGATCGACGGGATCACCAAGTGGGTTCACGGCTGGAAGAAGAAGGGCTGGATCAATGCCAGCAAGCAGCCGGTGCGCAATGCCGATCTCTGGCATGACCTGATCGAGGCGGTTGCACGTCACAAGGTCCACTGGGAATGGGTGCGCGGCCATTCCGGCCATGCCGAGAACGAGCGCGTGGACAAGCTGGCCAGCGACGCGGCGGTGGCGGCAGGCAAATAGGGAGGCGCGACCTGCCTGCTTCCGAACCGCCCCGGTTTCCGCCGCTCCCCGTCCTTCGCGAACGCCTTCGCGAGGAAGCCCGTGCCCTGGTGACGCCCGGCCCGCGCATGGCCGACGAATGGGCCTGCGTCGCCTCGGTCATGCTGGCGATCCTGATCGCTCACCTGATCGGCGCGCAGATGGTCGCCTGGGCAGCCTTCACCGCCTTCGTCCTGCTCAAGAGCGAGACCGCCGAGACTTTACTGCGCGGCGTGCTTCGCATCGTCGGCACGGCCATCGGCTCGCTGCTGGCCCTGGCGATCGTGCCTTATGCCGCTCACGCCCTTCCGCTCGCCATGGCCAGCGCGGCGCTGGTGGGTGCCGTGGGCCTCTACGGCATGATCACGGCGCGGCGCGCTTATGCCTGGCTGCTGTTCGGCCTGACCTTCGAGATGATCCTGCTCGACAAGCTGGAGCATCCCGACCTCGACACCATACATTTCGCGCAGACCCGCCTGCTGGAAGTGATCGCCGGCACCCTGGCCTGCGTGATCGTCAGCCTATCGGCGGCGACCCTGACGGGAAGGAAGTGGCTAGCCGGACGCAAGCCCGCGCCGGACCGGATGAAATGGCACCCTCACGCCGCACGCCACGCGGCGCAGGCCGGTATCGCCATCGCCGTGCTCCCCGTGCTGCACGCGGTGTTCCAGTTGCCGCAGATGGCGCAGGCCGCCGTCACCGTCATGGCCGTGATGATCGTGCCGGTCAGCGGCATCGGCGCGAGCGGCTTCGTGCCCGTGACGCGCCGCCTGTTCCAGCGCACGCTCGGCTGCCTTGCGGGCGGCGGCCTGTCGCTGGCGATCCTGCTGGTCGCGCAGGGCAATACCGCGGTGCTCGTGGCGGGCACCTGCCTCGGCATCGTCATCGGGCGCCATATCGAAAACGGCCTGCCGAACGTGACCTATCTGGGGCTCCAGTTCACGCTCGCCGTGCTGGTGGTGCTGGTGCCGGACTCTTATGCCGACGCGCAGATCATGCCCGCCGTGCACCGCCTCGTCAGCATCTTCGTGGGCATGGCCGTGCTGGAACCGGTGCTGCTGGCATGGCACTTCGTCGCGCCCGGCCGCAAGGCATCGGCACGGGTCGGCGATGCGGAAAACAACGAGTGATGCCCGCCGGAACGAAGCCTGCGGCGGGCGCCCTGGCCTAGCGTCCGAACCGATCCGGCGCGAAGGGGGCGGGATCCACTTCGCCCCCCGTCGTCCGGCCCAGCAGGAGCCCGGCGCCCAGTTCCGCCGCGGCCGGGGCGGTCTGGATGCCGAAGCCGCCCTGCCCCGCAAACCAGAAGAAGGCCGGATCTGCCGGATCGAAACCGTAGACCGGCAGCCGGTCCGGGGCGAAGGAGCGCAGCCCGGCCCAGCGGTGCTCGACGCGGCGAACCGGGCGATCGACCACTTGCTCGAACCTGTCCACCGCAAGCGCCACGTCGATTTCCTCCGGCGCAGCATCGCAGGGCGCGCTGGGCGTCTCGTCATGCGGGCTCAACCAGAGGCGGCCGTTTTCGGGCTTGAAATAGAACTGGCCGGCCACGTCGAGGACCAGTGGCAGCGTGTCCGGCGCGGCCGGCTCGATCGCCACCTGGGCAATGGTGCGCCGATAAGGCGCGATGCCGAGCGGCCGGGCGCCCGCCCGGCTCGCCACCGTATCCGCCCAGGCGCCCGCAGCGTTGACCAGCACGTCGCAGCCAAGGCGGCGGCCATCGGCAAGGGTGAGTGACCAGCCTTGCGGCCCACGTTCGGCGGCAGCGAGCCCGGCGCGGCTCCACAAGGCGACGCCCGCCTTGCGCGCTTCGACCAGGTAGTGCTGGTGGAGCGCGGCGACGTCTATGTCGCAAGTGCTCGGCTCCAGCACGCCGCACGTCCATTCGGGACGGAGATCGGGGATGCGCGCGGCGACCTCGGGAGCTTTCAGAATGGAAACGTCGATGCCGACGGCACTGTAAGTCTCGGCGAAAGCGGCGATGTCGCGCACCTGCCCGGTTCGGCCGATGGTCAGCGCGCCCCGCGGAGTCAGCACGCCCAGCCGCTGCAGTTCCGGTCCCGATGCCGTCGTCAGCGGCTTGACGCGCGGGCCGCCATAGCTCTCGGTCCAGAACGCGGCCGAACGGCCGGTGGCGTGATAGCCGGGGCGCTCCTCGGCCTCGATCACCAGAACCCGCGCATGGTCCGCCAGTCTGGCGGCCAGCGAGGCACCGGCCATGCCGGCGCCCACTATGACGATATCGAACCTCGCATCCATAAGGGTTTCAGCCCCTAACGCGCGCAGTCCGGTTCAGGAAGTCCCGTATGGCCGCGAGTGCCCGATCGCGTGCCGGATCGGCTTCGCGCAGGATTTCGTGGCGCGCCTCGTAGCCGAAAGCCAGGAGTTCCGCCTGCGGCAGACGGCGGGAAGCACGCCGGATCGCCGGCCAGGAGACCAGCCCGTCATACCGGGTGGCCAACAGCAGCACCGGCAGGTCGACCGCTTCCAGCACCCCCCGCGCCTCAAGCAGGCGAATCGAGGCGAGCGCCCGCTCGATCCAGCCCCAGCTTGCCGGTCCCATGGCGATGCCGGGCCGGCGCTGGCGCCACCAGTCCTCATCGGAATAGCGACCCTTGTCATGCGTGAGCAGATGCGATCGGGCCTGCGGCAGGAGTTCCGGTTTCTCGCTGTGCTTCCAGGCAGGGCGCCGCGAATCGCCGAGCCCGGCGATCCCACGCGCCACCGCGTGAAGCAGCCCGGCAGGCAGCCAGGCGGGGTGAATGCCCAGCATCGGCGCCGAGAGCACCAGGCTATCGGGCCGGACTTTGCCTTGCGCCACGGCGCGAAGGGCAAGATGCCCGCCCATCGAATGACCGATCAGCACATGCGGCCCCGGCTTGTCCGCCGCCCAGCCGCGCCAGAAAGCGGCGAGATCCTCGATCCACACATCGAAGTCGGGGACATGGCCGGTCGCGGCGTCGAAGCCGAAGCGTCCGCTCAGCGCCTGGCCGCGCCAGTCGATCGAGCTGACTTCCCAGCCTTCCAGATGCCACTGCTCAAGCGTCTCCAGCCACTTTTCATAGCTGTCACCGCGTCCCGGCAGGAACAGGATCGATCCGCGCGCCTGCGGCAGACCCGCAGCATGGGCGGGCCAGTCGATCCGGCGCAGCGGCTCCGGTCCGCTCGGCCCGGTCCAGAAGCTCTCGACGACGCCTTCGGGTATCGCCCGCCGCGCCTTCGCCGCCAGCCGCGCGATCTCGGCGGGGGACGGCATGCCTTCGCCGGGCACAGGCTCGCTCTCGGTTGCCTGAATGGTCACGATTTTGCAGTCATGGGGCTAAGCTCGGCCTCGATACTGTGGTTACTGTTTGGTAAGCGATGTCCGATAGATCGTGCCCCGGGCCAAGGGGGAACTCACGAATGCCGGGCGGAGCCTTTTCGTATGCATTGCTGCTGGCATTGGCAATCGCCCTGCTTGTCGCAGCCTTCACCGATCTCAAGCGCCGGGAGATCGACAATACGCTCAATCTCGCGATTGCCTTGGCCGCGCCGTTCTGGTGGTGGTCGATCGGGCTGGGCTGGGCCGACATGGCCTGGCAGCTTGGCCTGGCGCTGATCACTTTTGTCGTCGCATGCCTGCTGTTTGCACTGCGCCAGATGGGCGGCGGCGACGTCAAGCTGCTGACCGCGCTGGCGCTGTGGTTTGCGCCTGCCGGTTTCGGCCAGGTCATCGTCCTCATGGCCATGATCGGCGGCGGAGCCTCGATCGCCATGGCCGCCTTCAACATGGAACGGCGGCCCGGCGAGGCGATGCGCGACGCGCTCGGCTGGATCGTCGCCCTGGGCTGGGTCTTCGCTGCGGGCGCGGTGGTTCTTGCGCTGGCCATGCACCGCCCGGTGATCTCACCCGACCAGCTCGGCGCCGTGCACGCTGCCATTCCCCAGGCGTGGCTGCTGGCACTCATCGCGCTGGCCGTGGTCGCGCTGTTCCTGTTCGGCTTCCGCCACATCATGCGCCGCCAGAAGTCGCGCCTGCCCATTCCCTACGGCGTGGCCATCTCGGCGGCGGCGCTCTGGGTGATGGGCGAGCAGGTGCTTTCCAGCGCGCTTGTTCGATGAACTCGATTTTAACCATTTTACGCGATTCTACTGACACTTGCCCAGTCACGAACGCAGTGACTTCGGGCGCAGGGGTTTCGCACAGGGCGTTTCTGACGCCGCATTTCGGCCTTCGGGGCGGCGCCTGCCGCTCCAGGGCTTTCAGGGGGTCGCTTAGACATGGATAGGAAGAAGCTGGTGCTGCTGGTTGCCGCGCTGCTGATAGCAGTGGTGACGGCAATGGGCGCCCGCTCGATGTTCGCCGGTTCGGCAGCGCCCCAGGCGCAGGCCGTGGCGACCGCCCAGCCGACCGGACCCAAGGTCCTCGTCGCCCAGCGCGCCCTGCCCGTGGGCACGATCATCACCGCCGACGCCGTCTCCTATCAGGACTGGCCGAAGGAGCTGGTGAAGGATGCCTACTTCATCGACGGTCAGGCCGACATGCAGAAGCTGCTCGGCACCGTGGTCCGCTTCCAGATCACCGCCGGACAGCCGGTAACCCAGGGCGCCCTCGTCGCGCCGGGCGACCGCGGCTTCCTGGCCGCCGCCCTCGGGCCGGGCATGCGCGCGGTGACCATTCCCGTCTCCGCCAAGACCGGCGTCGGCGGCTTCGTCTTCCCCGGCGACCACGTTGACCTCGTGCTCACCCAGCAGGTCACCGGCAACGACGGCGGTCAGGCCCTGCGCGCATCGGAAACGATCCTGCGCAACTTGCGCGTACTCGCCACCGACCAGGCCACCGACAACGAAGTGGTGGACGGCAAGACGGTGGTCCACGCCTTCAGCACGGTCACGCTCGAAGTGACGCCGCGCATTGCCGAAAAGGTGGCCGTGGCGCAGGAAATCGGCACGCTCAGCCTCTCGCTGCGCGCCATCGCCGACAACCAGGGCGAATTCGAGCGCATCCTCGCCAGCGGCGACGTCAAGGTGCCGGAAGGCGCCACCCGCGAACAGGAGGAGCAGCTCATGCGCAATGCCATGAACCGCCCCATCGAAGGCACCTCTACTTATATGACCGGCGGTGACGTCTCGCGCTTCCAGCGCTCCAGCCGCCCGGCCACCGGCCCCGAAGTGGCGGCCCGCACCGTTCCGGTCGTCGGCGCCCCCCAGACCGCTTCCGCAGCGCCCGTTCGTACCGGCCCCGTCGTGCGCGTCACGCGCGGCAAGGACACGACCGAAGAACCCGTCGGCAGCCACTGATGACCCGCCCGCAGAACGCATTCTCCGCAAAGCGCATCCATCCGACGAAGGGTCTCACGATGCAACCGCGCCTTCTCAAGTCCCTGCTGATCGCGGCCTGCGCGCTGGCGCCGATCGCGGCCGCCGCGCCCGCCTGCGCGCAGTCGATCGTCCATCCCGCGCAGGACCTCTCGCTGTCGATCGGCAACGGCCAGCTCATCAACGTGCCTGGCGCCATGGCCGACGTCTTCGTTGCCAATGACGCGGTGGCCGACGTGCAGGTCAAGTCCGCGCGCCAGCTCTACGTCTTCGGCAAGGCCGGCGGCACCACCACGGTCTATGCCAGCAACGCGGCAGGCGCCGTGATCTGGTCTGCCACCATCCGCGTCGGTTCGAACCTCGACAGCGTGGACGCCATGCTGCGCCTGGCCATGCCGGAAGCGAAGATCGGCGTCTCGACGATGGGTTCCAGCACTTTCCTGCTGACCGGCACCGTCAAGACCCCGGAAGACGCCGCGGAAGCAGAGCGCCTCGTCCAGGCCTATGTCGGCAAGGATGCCAATGTCATCAGCCGCCTGCGCATGGCGACCCCGCTGCAGGTCAACCTCCAGGTCCGCATCGCGGAAGTGAGCCGCTCGCTGGTCAAGTCTCTGGCCGTGAACATGGCCACCATCGACGGCACCGGCGGCTTCAAGTTCGGCATCGGGCAGGGAACCGTCAACGAATTCCATCCCGGCCGCGCCATGGGTGTCGGCGGAGACGTCTCCATCACCTTGCCCGATGGAACGACGGTTCCCGGCAGCAGCGTGACCACCAACACGGCCGGCAGCACGCTGGCTGCGGCAGGCAAGCTGTTCGGCGTGAACATCCTCGGTTCGCTCGACGCCGGCGAGACCATCGGCCTCGTCACCACCCTCGCCCAGCCGAACCTGACCGCGCTGTCGGGCGAAACGGCTGAATTCCTGGCGGGCGGCGAATATCCGATCCCCATCAGCCAGGCGCTCGGCACCACGTCGATCGAATACAAGAAATACGGCGTCAGCCTTAGCTATTCGCCGGTCGTCCTCGCCAATGGCCGCATCTCGATGCGCGTCCGCCCGGAAGTCTCCGAACTGTCGAGTCAGGGCGCCGTCAATTTCAATGGCTACGAGGTTCCCGCCCTCACCGTGCGGCGTACCGAGACCACCGTGGAACTCGGCTCCGGCCAGAGCTTCATGATCGCCGGCCTGCTGAGCAACAATTCCTCCAATACCATCCAGAAGCTGCCGGGCGCCGGCGACCTGCCGATCCTGGGTTCGCTGTTCCGCTCCACCAGCTACAAGCGCGGCGAGACCGAACTGGTGATCGTGGTGACGCCCTACCTCGTCAATCCGGTCGACGCCTCCCAGATCGCGCTGCCGACCGACGGCTTCAACGCCCCGAACGACTTGCAGCGCCTGCTCGGCAACATGGAAAACGACGGCACCAGCGGCAAGAAGCGCTCGGAAGCCGTGAGCGGCGCCGCTGCCGCCCCGGGAGCGAGCGATGCCTCCACCGCGCCCGCCACGTCCGGCAAGCGCTCGGCCGCCGATACCGCCGTTCGCCCCGGCTTCAGCCTGAACTGAGAAAGATGAACCCGATGTCCAACCAGATCGCGCGTCGTCCCGGCCTCGGCCGTCTCGCTGCCGGCTCGCTCGTCCTCTCGTTCGGCCTCCTCCTTACCGGTTGCGGCGGCATGCCCACCAACCGTTCGATGAACAGCGTGCATCAGCCCGTGATCGAGCGCGTCAACTACACGCTGGACGTGCGCACCGACGGCTCGGGCCTCGGGTCCGGGGAGCAGGGACGGCTGGCCGGCTGGTTCGAGGCCATGGGCCTCAAATACGGCGACCGCATCTTCGTGGACGATCCCTCGGGCAATCCCGGCGTCCGCAGCGCCGTGGAAGCCGTGGCCGGACGCTATGGCCTGATCCTCACCGAGGGCGCGCCGGTCACTGAAGGCTATGTCGATGCCGGCAATGCGCGGATCGTCGTCGCCCGCACCAAGGCTTCGGTGCCGGGTTGCCCGGACTGGTCCGCCCATAACGACTTCAATCCCAACAACGGCCTCACCAGCAACTACGGCTGCGCCACCAATGCCAATATCGCGGCCATGGTCGCCAATCCCGAAGACCTGGTGCACGGCGCCCAGTCGACCGGCGAAACCACCGTCATGAGCGCGTCCAAGGCGATCGAGGCTTATCGCAGCGCCACTCCCACGGGCGGCAACACCGTCGCCGCCACCTCCAGCAAGGCGAACTGAGCCATGAACGCACCCTGGAAATCCGGCGGCCCCGGCGGCCGCGACCAGTTCGCCGCCTATATGTGCGACGAGGCATCGCTCGACGTGCTGCGCCCCATTGCGCTCGAAATGGGCTGGCAGCCGGAGAAGTGCAACAAGGGCGGCCTGCGCAACGCGGTCCAGTCGCTGTCGATCACCGCAAGCCCGAACATCCTCCTGGTGGACCTGTCGGAAAGCGGCGACCCGCTGAACGACATCAATGCTCTGGCCGAAGTCTGCGAGCCCGGCACCGTCGTCATCGCGGTGGGCCAGGTGAACGACGTGCGCCTCTACCGCGACCTGCTGGCCAGCGGCATTCAGGACTATCTGCTCAAGCCCCTCTCCCCCGGCACCGTGCGCGATACGCTGGCGCAGGCGCAGGCCGTGTTCTCGGCCCCGCGCGGCCATGAGCCCGGCGCGGCCAAGTCCCACCTTTCCACGGCCGTGATCGGCACGCGCGGCGGTGTCGGTGCCTCCACCTTGGCGACATCGCTTGCCTGGCTGTTCAGCGCGGACGAAAAGCTGCCGACCGCCCTGCTCGATCTCGACATCCATTTCGGCACCGGCGCGCTCTGCCTCGACCTTGAGCCCGGCCGCGGCCTGACCGACGCGATCGAGAACCCCAGCCGCATCGACGGCCTGTTCATCGAACGCGCGATGATCCGCGCCAACGACAACCTGGCGATCCTCTCGGCCGAAGCCCCCATCGGCACGCCGCTGATGACCGACGGCGCGGCCTTCGTGCAGCTTGAGGAAGAATTCCGCCAGGCCTTCGAGATGACGGTCATCGATCTGCCGCGCAACATGCTGATCAACTTCCCGCAGCTTCTGGCCAATGTGAACGTGGTCGTGCTGGTCGTGGAACTGACGCTGGCCTCGGCCCGCGATACGATCCGCATGCTCTCCTGGCTCAAGGCCCATGCCCCGCATGCCCGCGTGCTCGTGGTCGCCAACAAGATCCAGCCCAGCCTGGCCGAGATCACCAAGGCCGATTTCGAAGCCTCGATCGAAACCCCGGTGCAGATTGCCATCCCCTACGACCTCAAGGCCGCATCGATGGCCGCGAAGCTGGGCCAGACATTCGCCGACACCAACCGCACCAACCGGGCCGGTGCCGCAATCCGCGACCTGTCGCGCCTGATCCTCGAAGAGACCGGAGAGGCCCGCTCGGCACCGGGTGGTCCTGCCGCCAAGCCTTCGCTGCTCGGCAAGCTCGACCTCAAGGCTTTCATGGGCAAGGCCGCGGCGAAGAAGGAAACGGCCCCCCGCTGAGGGGCCACGTAAGGGGCGAAAAGCAGCCATGAACATGATGCAGTTGCTGCTGCTGGCGATCGGCCTGACGAGCGCGGTGGCGCTTGTCTGGGTCGCCTTCTCCGGCCCTTCGCCAGCCAAGGAATCGACGCGCCGGCTGAAGTCGGTGCGCTACCGCCATTCGCAGAGCACGACCGACCGCGTCGAGGCGCAGATGCGCAAGGCCGTGGCTGCGCGCCGCCCGAAAATGCACAAGACCGCGGGTTCGGGCTCGCGGATCGACGCCCTGGCCCTGCGCCTGCACCGCTCGGGCGTGAGCTGGTCGCTGAACCAGTACCTCTACGTTTCCGGCGGCGTCGGCCTCTTCGTCACGCTGCTGGTACTGCTCAAGACCAAGGCGCTCATCCTGGCGCTGGCCTTCGGGCTGTTCATGGGCGCGGGCATTCCGCATTTCGTGCTCAACAAGCTCATCTCGCGGCGCACCAACGCGTTCAACGCCAAGTTCCCCGATGCCATCGAACTGCTTGTACGCGGCCTGCGCTCGGGCCTGCCGGTCACCGAGACGCTCGGCGTCGTCGCCAAGGAAGTGCCCGGCCCGGTGGGCGAGGAGTTCAAGCTCGTCACCGAACGCATCAAGATCGGCAAGACCATGGAGGATGCCCTCCAGGACACTTCCGACCGTCTCGACATCCCGGAATTCGCCTTCTTCTGCATCACGCTGGCCATCCAGCGCGAGACCGGCGGCAACCTGGCCGAAACCCTGGCGAACTTGTCCGACGTGCTGCGCAAGCGCTCGCAGATGAAGCTCAAGATCCGCGCCATGAGCTCGGAATCCAAGGCCTCGGCCTATATCGTGGGCTCCCTGCCCTTCATCGTCTTCGGCATGATCTGGTGGATCAACCCCGGCTACATCGGCAAGTTCTTCACGGACGACCGCCTGATCGTGGCGGGCATGGGAGGCGCGGTCTGGATGGGCATCGGCGCCTTCATCATGGCCAAGATGGTCAGTTTCGAGATCTGAGCGAAAGATAGACGGTCCGATGCCAAACCAACCTGCCGGTCCCACCCTTCTCGGTTTCGACGTCATCATGGTCGGCACGCTGCTCGCGGCCGTCGCGGCGGCGGCCGTGCTGCTGGCGATCTATGCCGCGGTCACCGTGCGCGATCCCATGGCCAAGCGCGTCAAGGCGCTCAACCAGCGCCGCGAAGCGCTCAAGGCCGGGATCGCCACCGCCCCGCGCAAGCGCCAGAGCGTCGTGCGCAGGAACGAGACGACCGATCGCATGGGCGCCTTCCTCGGCAAGCTGAAGATGCTGCAGGACAGCCAGCTTCGCACCATCGAGCAGAAGCTGGCCCAGGCCGGCATCCGCAACAAGGAATGGGCGGTCGCGGTGGTCTTCGCGCGCCTCGTCGCGCCAATCCTGATGGGCGGCACCGCTGCTCTGGTGATCTACGGGATCGACTACTTCCCGCAATGGAGCAGCTTCAAGAAGTTCATGGGCTTCGCGGGGATGCTGATCGCCGGCTACAAGGGGCCGGATATTTTCATCAAGAACATGGTCACCAAGCGCACTGACGCCATCCGCAAGGGCCTTCCGGACGCGCTCGACCTGCTGGTGATCTGTGCCGAGGCCGGCCTGACGGTCGACGCAGCGTTCGACCGTGTCGCCCGCGAACTCGGCCGCGCCTATCCCGAACTGGGCGAGGAATTCTCGCTCGCCTCGATCGAACTGTCGTTCCTCACCGAACGCCGGCAGGCATTCGAAAACCTTGCCTACCGCGTCAATCTCGACGCCATGCGCGGCGTCGTCACCACCATGATCCAGACCGAGCGCTACGGCACGCCGCTGGCTTCGGCCTTGCGCGTCCTATCCGCCGAATTCCGCAACGAACGGATGATGCGCGCCGAGGAAAAGGCAGCCCGACTGCCCGCGATCATGACCGTGCCGCTGATCCTGTTCATCCTGCCGACGCTGTTCATCGTCATTCTCGGCCCAGCCGCCTGCTCGATCGCCGATGCCTTCTCGGGCGGCGAGCCCCACGCGCCGAAGTAGAGCTAGCGGCGCTGCGACGGGCGGCGGGGGACATAGACGACCACGCCGTCCGGCCCGCGATAGACCCGCTGCCAGCGCCGCGACCGGGCGAGTTCCCCCGCCAGCGGCGCATTGTGCTCCTCCTGGATGAGGAACGCGGCCGGATGCCACTTGGCGATCACGTCGACGAGGGGAACGTAGCCGTTCTCGATCCCGCCGTTGTACTGCCACTCCTCGCGCGCGTAGCGATAGTAGCGACCGTCATAAGCGACGTGCCAGGCCGGCCAGCCCGCGTCGATGACAGGGCCGCCATAAGGGAAATCGGCGTAGATGGTGCCGTGTACGTCAAGCGTCTTCAGATAAGCGATGGCGCCGAGCGGCAGAGTAGGCGCAAAGCGCGTCGGTGCCACGATCGGCGTGATCGCCGCCACGAACAGCACGGCGGCTGCGGCCAGACCCCGCGGCGCGGCGCGTTGGGTGCTCCCGCACTCTTCGCTCCCTGTCACGGCCCGCGTCATGGCCCGCGCGATCACCGGAACGAGCGCAAGGGCCCAGAACAGCACGAAGCGATAGGCAGTCGCCGTCAGGATGAAGAGAGCCAGCGCCAGCAACAGTTCGCGCAGCTCATGGCGCTCCTGCTGGCGCAGGACAAGGAACAGGGCAACGATGGCCACGGCCAGGACCGGCACGGCGTTGGTCCAGTTGCCCTCGATCCAGAGCGGGCGCCATTCGCTGGCGCCGATCGCAAGGCTCATCTCGGCATTCTTCGCCGAAATGGCCAGGATCGAGACGCCGTCAGGCGTGGCGAAGACCGCGCCGATCGCGGCCAGGCTCAGGATCGCCGGGCCGATTGGCAAGGGACGGCTGCGGTCGCGCAGCCAGGCAAGGAGGCCAAGGGCCGTCTGGATGCCCAATGCGAGCGCGCCGACGCTGACCGAGGGATGCAGGTTCTGCCAGAGCAGGAGCAAGGGCACGCCCAGCGCGATGGCCGGGAGCGGTCGCAATTCGAGGCGCTGCAGCGCCAGGAGCAGACCGAAACAGAGCGAGGCGTAGCTCTGCGGCCGAATGCTGGCCGTCTCGACTGCAGCGATGAACGGCAGCACGAGCGCGGCGGCGACCGCCAGCCTGGAGGCGCCCCGCAGGCGGCAGGCAGCCGCGACCGCCCAGAACCCGCCGAGCCAGCATAGCGAATCGTAGATCCGCAGCCCGTCCCAGCCGCCGATGGCGCGAACGAAGGCCATGCTGGCCTGCGCCAGCCAGCCGATGGCCGGCAGAGGCTCGCCCAGATGCAGCGCGGCGAAGGGCTCGCGCGAGATCGGGCCGCCATGGGCAAGGATGATCTCGCCCAGCTTGAGCTGCCAGAAAATGTCGACATCCCAGACCCGGCGGAGCAGCAGCACGGCGAGCATTGCCGCCGGCACGAGCGCCGCGGCCCAATGCGCCCAGGACACTTGCGCTGTCGTCCTGGCTTCGGCCGTGGGGGCCGCGGCGGCGACCGGCCGTCCTTCGCTCGTCTCGATCCGTCCGCTCACCTTGTCCCCCGGCTCATGCCCCGCGCATGCCCATCACCTGCATGGCACGCGCTTTCCTTCACCGCAGCGCGAGAGGCTGTTCAAGCCCCCTGCGCTGCGGAAGCGGGGATAATCGGGTTCGGACGGCTATCCCGAACGTTGGCACCGGACAAGGCCGCGCTCAGCGTGGCCGAAATGCCCGGCTCAGTAGCCCATCAGGCTGAGCACTTCCTTGCGGCTGCGTTCGTCGTCGAGGAAAGTCCCCATCATGCGGCTGGTGATCATGCTGACGCCCGGCGTACGCACGCCGCGCGCGGTCATGCAGGCATGGCTGGCCTCGATCACCACCGCCACGCCCTGCGGCTGGAGATGGTCCCAGATGCACTGCGCCACTTCGGCGGTCAGTCGCTCCTGGATCTGGAGGCGGCGCGCGAAACCGTGCAGCACGCGGGCCAGCTTGGAAATGCCCACGACGTGGTCCTTGGGCAGATAGGCGATCGCCGCCTTGCCGATGATCGGCGCCATGTGGTGTTCGCAGTGCGACTGGAAGGGAATGTCCTTCAGCAGCACCACTTCGTCATAGCCGCCCACTTCCTCGAACACGCGGCTGAGGTGGATCGCCGGATCCTCGCCATAGCCCTGGCAATATTCCTTCCAGGCGCGGGCCACGCGCTTGGGCGTATCGATCAGCCCTTCGCGCGCGGGATCGTCTCCGGCCCACTCGATCAGCGTGCGGATGGCCTGCTGCACATGGTCGGGGACGGCCGGCTTGCCCAGCGGGTTGTCCTCGTCGGGACCGTCAAGGCTGCTCATCCCTTCTTACTCCTTCGCAATCTGTCCATGAGGCGCAGCCGCATGAGCTGCCCCTTGCGGCGGAAGAGACCGCGCCGCTCGATCGGCTCGAACATCTCTCCGGGTCGTTCCGGGTCGAGCAGAGCACTTTCACCCAGCGCTCTTTCAGCTTCGGAGAGATGTTTCAAGGGCAAGGGTTCCAGATGTTTGCCCGTGGGCACAAGGCTTTCGACCGCCGCCAGCATCGAGCCATGGCGATCCAGCGCCTCGGCGATGGTCTCTTCGGTCACGCCGCAATGCTCGGCGAGCAGGCGATGGCGCAAACCCGCGATCGCCGGCGAGACATGGGCGTTGGCAGGCCGCGCCGCATCGATGAAGACATCGCATTCGGAATCGAGCCCCATCGAACGGTTGTTCATGTTCGCCGAACCCACCCGCAGCACTTCGTCATCGATGATCATGAGCTTGGCATGGACATAGATCGGCGTGCCGTCCGCGGCGACCGGATAGTAGATGCGGAAGCGACCGGCACGGTCCGCCTCGCCCAGCGTCCGCACCAGTTCGACGCGCGCGGTATCCATCGCCACCTGCTCCAGCCAGCCGTCCGCCGTCAGCGGATTGACGATCAGGAACTCCGGCGGATCGTCTTCCAGCAGCCGTTCGCAGATCGCCTCGGCTATCGCGCGCGAGGCGAAATACTGAGTTTCGGCATAGACGAAGCGGCGGGCGCGGCGGATCTGCTCCACGAACAGGGCCTCGATCTCGCTGACCTGGGGGCACTCGCCATATTCGGCGCGGGTCCGGGCAATGCCGACTTCCACATTCTCGAATTCGGCGCGGAGCTTGTCAGGCCAGGGGCTGAAGTCCTGCGGCACGCAAGGCGCGATCTCCGCACCGCCCGCAACCTTCCAGCGCTCGCGCCCCAATTCGCCCAGCGCGGCGGCCACTTCGCCCTCCATCACCATCGTCACGTCGTGCCAGGGGCCATAGAGCCCTCCGGTCGGGCGGCGGCGCCGAGGGTCCTTGGGCAGATGGTCCGGGGTGTCCCAGCGATCGGAAGTCATGTCGATACCGCCGCACGCCGCGAAGACATCGTCCACCACCACGATTTTCTGATGGTGGCTGCAGCCGATCGGATGCGCACCGTCGAACTTGAAATCGATTCGCGCCTGCAGCGCCCAGCGGATCAGGTCGAAGACCATCGTCCCGCGAAAGAGCGACTTCACGAGCGAGATGTTCCACTTGAGCAGCAGGATCTCCAGCCGGGGGTTCGACTTGACCAGCCAGATGATGAAGGAACCGAGCCGCGCGGGAAATTTCTGGCGCCGCCCGCGTTGCCACCAGCGGCGGCCCGAGGCGAGCAGGATCCGCGAATCGAAATCCCAGCCGATCAGGAAGATGCGTTGCCGGGCTTCTTCCATCACGCCGCGCATCAGTTCGAAATAGTCGGCCGCGTCGATCACCACATAGGCGCGCTTCGCCATGGCGTAGCGCCAGACCGATGGCGAAGCCGCTGGGTCCTGGCCTCCCCCGTTAGCCGAGTTTTGTATCATCACTTACCTTGCTGGATCAGCCGTCGCCCGCGATCAAGGGTTGAGATCGAGGGATGTTCCGAAGGGCATTTGTCCGACATGTGACACGACCCGCCGCCCCTGAAACCTGCGAATGGCCGATTTCCGCCACTTCACCGTAAAAAAGAGCCGCTTTGACGGTTGATCCGGCACCGTTCAGCGGCCATTCCGTTGCAAGTGTGCAACATGCACCGTCAAAGTCCGTTCCTTCCCAGTGCTAACCCACGCGGAACGGGCTTCCAGCTTTCGGGTTGGAACAAATCGTCCGGGTCGTGAATTTTCCGGACCACCATTCACGCTTCCGCAGCGATTGCGCGTCGGAAGCCTCCGAGCCGGAACCGTTGGGTCGGTTCCCGCATCGAGAAGGAGTATGCCATGAAGAAATCTCTCATCGCCGCCGCGATCGCCGCCGCGACCTTGTCCCCGGTGACCGTCATGGCTCAGGGCACGGCTGCTGCCGCCACCGCCGCCCCGACGGTAGGTGCCAAGGTCTATGCCCCCGATGGCTCCGAAGTCGGTACCGTGGAAGCGGTCCAGAACGGTGTCGTCACCGTGAACACGGGCACGGCCCGCGCCGGCCTGCCCGGCACCGCTTTCGCCATGCGCGAAAAGGGCCTGACCATCGGCATGAACAAGGCCGACCTCGAAGCCGCCGTGAACGGCGCCAAGGCTGAGAGCAGCGCCGAACTCGCCACCGCCTTCGTGGCCGACAAGCCGATCAAGAGCAGCGACGGCGTCGTTCTCGGCACCGTGAGCAAGGTCGAAGGCGACGACGTCTTCGTGGCGCTCAACAACGGCTCGGTCGCCCAGCTCAAGAAGTCCTACTTCGGCCTCGGCGCAGACAAGTCGCTGACGCTCGGCATGACGTCCACGGCGTTCAACTCGCAGCTGCAGGCCAGCGCCGGCGGCCAGCCGGGTGCGGATGCCCAGGCTGCTCCCTCGGCCACTGCCGCCGCGGGCGAGACCCCCAGCGGCCAGTAATCGCCTGAGGGCAATCTGATCGAAAGGCCGGGAGCGCAGCTGCGTTTCCGGCCTTTTTCGTTTCAGTCTGATCCGGCCTCTCAGCCCGCCTGGTATCGCAGATACGAAAAACCCCGCTGGAGCCAGGCTCCGCGGGGTTTTCAGTGCATTGGTGCAAGTGGTGCGCCCGGAGCGATTCGAACGCCCGACCCTCAGATTCGTAGTCTGATGCTCTATCCAGCTGAGCTACGGGCGCACAATTTGCCCTATGTGGTGCCATTCCCTGCCGAAGGAGAGAATGGTGCGCCCGGAACGATTCGAACGTCCGACCCTCAGATTCGTAGTCTGATGCTCTATCCAGCTGAGCTACGGGCGCAAATGTCATTCTCCAACCAAAGACCATACCCCCGAAGGAGAATGGTGCGCCCGGAACGATTCGAACGTCCGACCCTCAGATTCGTAGTCTGATGCTCTATCCAGCTGAGCTACGGGCGCGTTGGAGAGGCGCCAATAGGAGCGCTTCGCCTTGCCGTCAACGCCTATATCGCGTTCTGCGCCAAGATTGTGGATAAGGCTGCGGCGAGCGGATAGTCGAGCGGCGGCATGTCGAGACCCGGGATCTCGCCGGGCATGTACCAGCCCAGCGCTTCGGCCTCATGGGCCTCCGGCTCGCCCTCCCAGGCACGGCACGCATAAAGAAGAATGACGATGGCACGGCCGCCCCCGCTCTTGGCCCTGACCTTGGCAGCCTCGTCTCCGGACGGCAGGCTCCCCGGCCCGCTCGCGAAGCCCACCGGCATGAGCGCTTCCGGCGCCAGCGCCACGCCCAGCTCTTCATGCAGCTCTCGCGCGGCAGCCATCTCGGGCGTCTCGCCTGCCTCGACTTTGCCGCCGGGGAACTCCCAGAGCCCGCCGTGTTGCGACGCCAGAGCCCGCTGCTGCATCAGCACGCGCCCGTCCGCGCGTAGCAGAGCCACGGCGACGACCAGCAAGGGTGTAAGGAAATTTTCCAGGGAAACGCCCTCCTTTAGGAACTCTTTAACGCTAAGTCGCTAATTCAATCAATGATTGGGGGCATTGCAAGTATTCATGACAGAATCATCATTTCTTACCCGCCTTCTTCGAGATGAAGATGGCGCCACTGCAATAGAGTATGGCCTGATTCTGGCCATGATCGTCCTTGCCATACTTGTCGCGCTCAACAGCCTTGCATCGGAAACGATCGCCTTGTGGGCATCCGTCAGTGATAAGTCTGCAGCGGCTACATCCGGTCAGTAATTACTTTCTCTGTTTAAGTTTTTTTCAACACTTCCAGCCTAGATCCCAATCTGTCCAAAGCGCCGAAGCGAGTGCCTGGCGGGGCGGACCGGGTACACAAGACTGCTTTCATTCAGGAGACATGACATGAAGTTTCTCGCCAAGCTGCGCCGCAACGAAGAAGGCGCCACCGCAATCGAATACGGCCTGATCGCCGCTCTGATCGCCGTCGCCGCGATCGCCGCCATGCAGGGCCTGGGTTCGAACCTTAAGACGACGTTCACCAAGACCTCGACCGCGATCGAAGGCGGCAACACCGCATCTGAGAGCGAATAATAGCTCCATAAGCAATTCTAGAGGGCGGCGGGGAAACCTGCCGCCCTTTTTTATAAGTCGTATGTTTGAGGCCAACGCCGCGATCTACCTTAGCCGACGTCATCCTGAACTTGTTTCGGGATCCACCGCGGGCCATGAACCGCGGCGTCTTGTGCGGCACACATCCTGAAATAAGTTCAGGACAACGCTGGCAATTACCGAAACTAGGCTTCAATACGTCACCAGCTTCACCCGCTGCCCCGGAACCAGCCGCGCACCGCTCCCCAGTCCGTTGAGCACCAGAAACCGCTCCACGGCCCCATCGCTGTACGCCATGCGCGATGCCAGCGACTGCACGGTGTCGCCAGCCTTTACAGTCACGACCGCCAGCCTTCGCGGCTTGACTTGGCCCGCCTCGCCTGCGGAAATCCGGCGCATGCTCTTGAACATCGCGTTGAACGCGCCCGCGCCGCCGACGCGCGTGATCGTCAGGAAGTGATAGGCCTTGCCGCCGCCGAAGTCGTAGGCGAACACGGCCACATCCACCGGACCGCTGGACGCCTGCACTTGCGCCACGCCATAGGCCGCCGGAATGCCGTTCACGTTCGCGCTCTCGATGCTGGACGGCACGATCCGCGCCTGCCCTGATTCGGTGAGGCTGGAAAACACGGTCTGGATATAAGCATCCAGTCCCGTCCCCATCGGTCCGCCCGAGAACTGCGCCTTCCCCGAATCGCCGTTGATCGAAACCGCCTGGGTTCCATTCACGAGGTAGAACCCCTCGGGCGCCTGGAACGCCAGGCGCAGCTCGGGATGGGTGAAACGGTTGCCGTCGATAATTCCCTGCTTGGGATCGTCGCCGTAGACCAGACCATCGATCCGGGTGAGAAATTCGTCGCGGTTGGTCATGCCCGTCGCCGAGGCGCCTGCCTGGGCCTGCGCATCGCGCACGCGGGAGGCCGGGTCCGGGTGCGTTGAGGCCCACTGCGGAACCTGATTCGATGTGCCGCGCAGTTGCGCCTCCAGGGCCGTCTGGCGCGCGAGGCTATCCAGCACGGTCGCCATGGCCCGCGGATCGTAGCCCGCCCGCTTTAGGTAAGTGATGCCAAGCCGGTCCGCTTCCAGCTCCTGACTGCGCGAATATTTCAGCGTCAGCATTTGCGAGCCCTGTGAGGCCAGTTGCTGCCCCAGCCTGCCGAAAGCGCTGTCCCCCAGCAGGACACCCGACAGCAAGGATCCCAGTACGCCCAGCAACTGGTTGCGCGAGGCGGCTTCCTGTCGCTTGGCCGAATGCCGTGCGGCGACATGACCGACCTCATGCCCAAGCACCCCGGCCAGTTCCGCCTCGTTGTTCATCAGGGCCGTGAGCTGACGGGTGACGTAGATATAGCCGCCCGGGATCGCGAAGGCATTGTTCACCGGCGAGTTCAGCAACGTGACGGTAAAGTCGCCGCGCGCGTTCGAAAGGCCGGACTGGATTGCGATGTTCTTGCCGACCTGCTCGACATAACTGGCCTGAGGGCCGGTCACGGCGCCGCCGAATTCGGCGAGGAGATCGGGGTGCGCCTTGGCGCCTTCCGCCTTGTCGGCACGGCTGATGGCGTTGACAGTGGCCGGGCGGGCCGCGGCAGCGACGGCAACGCCTGTCGTGCTTGGCGCCAGGGCCAGCAGCGCGGCGCCCGCGCAAGTCGCGGCGAAAGCGCCCCTGAGCGCCCGAACCGGTTGGTATGCAGACATCTTCTTCCCCTCGGACGATGGCAATTCTTCGCGTTTCTCCCGTGAAGCAACGGGAAGGATAATGCGAGGTTCCCTCCGCTCAGCCGCGCGCCAGTGGATGGCGCGCGTTTACCAGCGCCACCAGCCGCGCGCTGTCGACATGCGTGTAGATCTGGGTCGTCGCGATATCCGCATGCCCCAGCAGCATCTGCAGAACGCGCAGGTCCGCCCCGCCTTCGAGCAGATGCGTCGCAAAGGCATGGCGCAGCACATGCGGAGACACGCGCGTGGGATCGATTTCCGCGCGCACCGCCAGCGCCTTCAGCAATTGAAACAGGCGCACCCGCGTCAGATGGCCGCTTTCCCCGGTGGAGGGGAACAGGAATTTCGACGTGCCGCGTCGTACCGCCAGCCACCGCGAGAGCACCATGCGCGCACGGCCGCTCACCGGCACCATGCGCTGCTGCCCGCCCTTCCCCGTCACATGCAGGAAAGGCGCATCGCGCGGCACCGCGGCGACCGGCAGAGAAACGAGTTCGGTGGCCCGCAGGCCCGAGCCATAGAGCAATTCCAAAAGCGCCAGCAGCCGCACCGCGTCGGAGCGCTCCCCCGCCGCCTCTGCCTCGGCCGTGGCCAGGAACCGCTCCACTTCCGCATGCGAAAGCATACGCGGCAAGGGCCTGCGCGTGCGGGGGCGCGGCAGCGAGCCGGAGGGATCGTCTGCACGCAGGCCCTCGTCCACCAGGAAGCCGTAGAATTGCCGGAGCGCCGAACAGCGGCGCGAAAGGCTGGATGCTGCGAGCCCGGTCCAGGCCTCTCCCAGGCCGGCCAGCGAATCGCCGTCGGCAGCCGCAAGATCGCCCAGCACCTCCTCGGCGGCCGCAAGATCGCGCCGATAGGCGGCGAGCGTGTTGGCCGCGGCCCCGCGTTCGGCCGCCAGCATCGCCAGGAACCGTTCGGCGTGGCTTCCGCCCGCCATCCCGGTCAGGCCCGTGCCACGGCTTCCGCGGCGATCATCCGCGCCTCGGCATCGAGGCCGACCGTGCGAAGCGCAGAGACGATGTGGTAGAGGTAACGCGGCGTCATCCGCTGCCAACTGCTGCCCTGCATGCCGAGACCGACAAGCAGGGCGACGCTGGCGGCATCGCCGTCCGTGGCCGCCTTGTCGATGGCGGCGGTGAAACGGGTCGCGCTGTCCAGCTGCATGCCCCAGTCGCCCGAATAGCGCGAGGCCGCGCCTTCATCGATCCGACCCAGTCCGGCAAGTCCGGCGACAAGGAAGGCGCTGCGGCGCTTGTTCTGGCTGTCGTCGGCCCCGTAATAGGTATCCACCGCGCCCGAATCCACGGCCCGGATACGGCCCGGCGCAGCGAGCGTCAGCAGGCCCCAGCCCTCGCTGCCCGACGCCACGATCGGCGACCAGGCCAGCGCATTGGTATCGTAACCCGCCGAAAGCATCGAGGCGATCAGCGCAGCGGCATCGTCCTCCATGTCCTTGCTCGGCGCAATGCGCGCTGCGGCTGCGGCGGTCAGCACCTGGCGGGCATAGGCAGCCTCCCCGGTCGTGCCGGTCCAGAGGTTCTGCATCGCGGAAAGGCGCGCGCCGGGCGCTTCCAGCGTATAGGCATCGCGCAGGCTTTCTGCGCGCTTCTGCCATTCGCCGGTCACTTCGGGATCGGCATAGACCTGCGAATAGAGGTCGACCATCGCGGCATTGGAAAGCACGCCGCTGGCCGCCGCCCGGTCGGCGGCAATGGCCCGGCGCTCCAGGCCGACCATCGGCGCAAGCGCGGTGGCATAGTCGTACATCCGCCCGGCGCCGGACATGGCGCTATCGGGCGGGGTGAGACCAACGCCGATCGCCAGGCCGTAGCGCCAGGGCGTCATCGTATCGACGCCGTCCCACTCGATCGTCACGGCCTTGCGTGAACGTCCCGCAGCGCCTGCGTACTTCTGCGCGAGCAGCGAATCGATCCGCGGCATCTTGCCGCTGACGCGGGCCCGCTCCAGCCGGGCGAGCGCGGCGGCGCCACTGCCCCGGAAGGCATCGCAGATCGACTGCGCGGCGCTCCATTCGGCAGTGTCGTCCTGCATGCCCTGGATCGAGAGCACCGGGCACATGCCGGTGAAATCGGCCGTGCGCTGGTAGATGTCGAAGGCCTCGCGGGTAATACCCGGCGTGAAGTTCGAGATATCCAGCCCCTGCAGGACCGCGCGGGCGGCGTCCGTTTCGCCCATCCGAATCAGCAGGCCTACGCGAAGGCCGAGGAATTGCTGCGGGCTCATGCCCGGCGGCGCCTGGAGCCGCGAGGCGAGCGCGCGGCGCAGCAGGATATGCCCCCAGCGCGAGACCAGCGCCCCGCGATTGGCGGCGATGGCGGTCTGCACCAGATAGGGGTTCTGGGCGGAGAGCGAAGCTGCGGCCATCCCGCCCTCGCTCTCGTCGACCAGACCGATCTGCTCCATCGAGCGGCGAGCGCCCGCCGGCATGTCGAGATCGAGCTTGTCGGTCAGCAACTGTTCGAAGGCCTCGGGCGACATGCCCTGCAGTTCTTCAAGCGTGGGCATGCGCGTGAGCGTGCTCTTGCCGCTGGCGTCGGTCGTCACGAAGCCGCTGGTGGGAAAGCTCGGCGCATCCTCCACCGGCAAGGCCTGGATCACCGGGGTCGAAACCGAGCGCGGCGCGCTCGACGGCGATGCCGGTGCGGCGACCGAAGGGCTTGCCGCCGGGCGACTGGAAGGCCGCGGCGGCGCAGCAGGCGCGGCGCTTGGCGTGGCGCGCGCGGGCGGTTCGTCGAACATCTTCGGCAGTAGCGATTCGGGCGCATCCTGCGCCACTGCCCACACCGAAGTCAGCGCCAGCGAAACGCCGGCCAGCAGATGCCAGGACCGTACACCCAGGCTCATCGGGGCAGCTCCGGCACCGGAATCGGCTCGACGATATCGCGCACCGGCGAACGGCCGCCGTCCGACCATGCCCAGGCGCCCAAAAGGACCGCCCCCAGGACTGCCACCGGAGCGACGATGGAAACGGCAGCCACGCCTGAGAACTTGCGCCTGCGTTTTTGTATCGTCACTCGCCTTCCTTCACCGATGCTTGCGCTGCGACCTAGCGCAACTATAGGCGATGGAGCAATGGACGTTCAACAAACCCGGTTTTCCGCGCAGGAAATTGCCGCACTCGCGCGGCGCATCGATCGCCCCATCGTGCTGGTGGGTATGATGGGCGTGGGCAAGTCCAGCGTGGGCAAGCGGCTCGCGACGCTTCTCGAATGTCCTTTCGTGGACGCCGATGAGGAAATCGAGCGTTCCGCGCAGATGACCATCCCGGAAATCTTCGAAACCTACGGCGAATCCTACTTCCGCGACGGCGAGCGCCGGGTGATCTCCCGCCTCATCGAATCCGGGCCGGATTCCAGGGTCGGACGCTGCGTGATCGCCACGGGCGGCGGCGCGTTCTGTAATGAGATCACGCGGCAGCTGATCCTGGACAAGGCCATCACGGTCTGGCTCGACAGCGAAGTGGAAACCCTGGTCGAGCGCACCGCGCGCAAGGACAACCGCCCCCTGCTCAAGGGCGGCGACCCGCACGAGATACTCGGCAGGCTGCGCGACGACCGGCGGCCGCACTATTCGCAGGCCCCGATCCATGTGCTCAGTCACAGCGGGCCGCACGTCCAGACGATCAACAACGTCCTGCAGGGAATTTCGCAATGGCTGTAATCCCCGTCGATATCGCCGGCCGCCCTTACGAAGTGCGCGTCGGCGCCGGCCTCCTGGCCGAACTCGTCCCGCAGTGCCGCGGCCTCCTGCGCAAGCGCGGCGTGCCGATCATCACCGACGTCAATGTCCACGCCGCCTGGGGCGCCGTGGTAGAGGCCAACCTGCGCGAAAACGGCCATGAGCCGCACTGGCGCATCCTGCCCGCCGGAGAGGCCACCAAGTCCTGGGAAGAACTGGCCGCCACCGTGAACTGGCTGCTCTCGCTGGAAGTGGAGCGCGGCGATCACATCCTCGCGCTGGGCGGCGGTGTCATCGGCGATCTCACCGGCTTCTGCGCCGCCGTGCTCAAGCGCGGCTGCAAGTTCATCCAGGTGCCGACCACGCTGCTGGCCCAGGTCGATTCGAGCGTGGGCGGCAAGACCGCGATCAACACGCCCGCCGGCAAGAACCTCGTCGGTGCCTTCCACCAGCCTTCGCTCGTCCTGGCCGACCTCTCCGCGCTGGAAACGCTGCCAGAGCGAGACTTCCTGGCCGGTTATGCCGAAGTGGTGAAGTACGGCCTCATCGACGATGCCGACTTCTTCGCCTGGTGCGACACCAACGCGGCCGCCATGATCGCCGGCGACAGCCAGTTGCGCGAATATGCGGTGGCCCATTCCGTGGCGAGCAAGGCCCGCATCGTTGCCGAAGATGAGTTCGAGACCACCGGCAAGCGCGCGCTGCTCAATCTCGGCCACACGTTCGGCCATGCGCTGGAGGCCGAGACCGGCTTTTCCGACCGCCTGCTCCACGGCGAAGGCGTGGCGCTCGGCATGGTGCTGGCCGCACGCTATTCCGCGCGCCGCGAACTCATGCCGCGCGCCAGCGCCGAGCATATCGCCCGTCATATCGGGGAGATCGGCCTGCCTGCCGGGCTTGCGCGGCTGGGTCTGGACTGCGACGGCACCCGCCTGGTCGATCACATGCTCCATGACAAGAAGATGGACGCGGGCACCCTGCCCTTCCTGCTGCTCAAGGGAATCGGCCAGACCTACCTCGACAAGCAGGTTTCGCTGGAGGACGTCGCCGCCTTCCTCGACGAGGAACTCGCCCGCCCGGACTGACCGGCTCTTGGCAAACCACGCCCGACCGACTGATTTCACGCGCAAATGTTCCGATGTCCCGTGCCTCGCGCGCGGTGACTGCCGAAACCCGATGCCTCTCCGCACGTTCTGATTCTGTCCCGCCACGCGGGAATGTGGCGCCGATCGCAAACCCTTTTTTGGGAGGTCCGGGGGCGTACGGGAAGGCGACAGGTCGATCGGGTCTGTCGCCTTTTCCCGTTTGGAGAGAGGCGCTTGGGCCTCGCAGGCCGTGCAATCCTTGGCCTGGCGTGACATTACCATGACGCGCCACTATGGTGCGCGCTTGGATAACAAAAGTACCGGGCCGCACCAGACCGCCATGACACTTTCCGAAGCCACTCCCGAACTCGACTTCCCCGAGGAAATCGAGCGCAACGACCGCGCATTCCTGGGCCACCCCAAGGGCCTGGGCTATCTCTCCTTCGTCGAGGGATGCGAGCGCTTCTCGTACTATTCGATGCAGACCCTGCTCGTGCTCTACATGGTGAAGTACCTGCTGCTGCCGGAGAACGTCGGCAAAGTCGCCGGCCTGTCCTGGCTGCGCGGCTGGCACTACGCCGGGCTGGAGGGACAGCCGCTGGCTTCGGCGATCTTCGGCGACTACACCTCGCTCGTCTACCTGACCCCGATCCTGGGCGGCATCGTCGCGGACCGCTGGCTGGGCCGCAAGGCCACCCTGATCGCGGGCGCCGTGGTCATGTCGCTCGGCCACTTCCTCATGGCGTTCGAGGGCATGTTCCTCTTCGCCCTGATCTCGCTGGTGGTCGGCGTCGGCCTGTTCAAGGGCAATATCGCCAGCCAGGTCGGCGAACTCTACAAGCCCGGCGATTTGCGCCGCGCCATGGCGTTCCAGATCTTCTACATCGCCATCAACGTCTCGGTGATCGTCGCGCCGCTGATCGCGGGCACGCTGGGCGAGGAAGTGGGCTGGCACTACGGCTTCGGCACGGCCGGGATCGTCATGGTGCTGGGCCTCGTCATCTATCTCAAGGCCGGGCACTGGCTGCCCGCCGACAACCGCGCGGCCAAGGGCGACAAGACGCCTCGCTCACGTCTCGCCCGCGGAGACTGGCCGCGCCTCGGCGCGCTGGCCGTGCTGGTGCCGGTGCTCGCCATCGCGATGATGACCAACCAGGAGATCTTCAACGCCTATCTCGTATGGGCGGACGCCAAGTTCCAGCTGACTTTCTTCGGCACCACCCTGCCGACGAGCTGGATGATCACCGTGGATGCGACCCTCAGCTTCTCCATGCTGGTGGCCGTAGCCGCGTTCTGGAAATGGTACGCGGATCGCACCGGCCGCGAGCCCGACGAACTGGGCAAGATGATCATCGGCTCGGTCTTTTCGATCATCGGCGGGTCATGCCTGGTCATCGCCGCCGCAACGGCCGGGGACGCCAGGATCGGCCTGTTCTGGCCGGTCATGTTCCACTTGTTCAATTCGATCGGCTTCGCGCACATCATGCCGGTAAGCCTCGCGCTCTTCACCAAGATCGCGCCGCGCGCGCTCAACGCGACGGTCGTCGGCATCTATTACCTGGCCTTCTTCGGTGCCAACAAGATCGTGGGCGAAGTGGGCGGCTGGTATTCCTCGATGGACACCGTGTCGTTCTGGCTGATCCACGTCGCTGCCGCAGCCGTCGGCCTGATCGCGTTCTCGGCCTTCAAGATCGCGCTGGGCAAGACCCTGGCAGGTGAGCCGGCGCCCGCCTGACAAGGCGGGATCGCCACCCGACTTTCGTCATCGCGCACTTAGCGAAGCGATTCAGGGCGGTTTACACCGCTCCGGATTGCTTCGTGGGCTGCGTCTCCTTGCAGGTGACGAAAAGGGCTGAGCAACTCAGCCGAACACCGCCACCGACTGCATCCCCGCAATCACCGGCGCGCCCGCAGCGCTCCACTGGAGAATATGCTCACTGGCCCCGCCGTCCCGCGCAAATGCGCTGGTGGTGCGCAGCAGCCACCAGCCGTCCTCGGTGACCGGCGCCGGTTCCAGCAGATTGATGTGCCAGTGCATCGAGCTGATCGGCACGCGGAAATTGAGCAGCGGCAGCACCGCCGTCGGCAAGGCATCGCCGACCAACACCGCTTCCAGCGCCGGATCGAGGCCGCCGCGCTCTTTCAGGCGCACCCACCAGCACATATCCGCCTCGCCCAGCGCCGATTTCGGCAAGGCGAACCGCGCATCGAAGTTCCGCTTCAGAAATTCGGGCGCCACGTCCAGCGGCACCGGCCTGGCATCGGCCACCGGGTTCACGCCCTCCGGCATCGGATAGCCGGCGATATCCGCCGCGCTCTCGATCTGGCGCATGAACACGAAGCTGGCGGTGAAACCCACGCACTTCTCGTTCGCAAGCTCGGCAGCTACCCAGGTGGCATTGCGCCCCTTGCGCACGATCCGCGCCCGCGCTTCCACGCGGCCAGCCAGCGGCGCGATCATCGCGAACTGGCCGGAACGCAGCGGCGGCAATTCGGGATCGAGCCGCTGCGCCGCCGCCAGCGCAACCGCCGAAGTCAGCCCGCCGTAAGCGGTGCGGCCCTGAAGCCAGTCTTCGGTGATATCGAAAACGAAACCGCCCTCGATCTCCTCCGCGCTCGCCAGAAGCGCAGCAAACCCCGTCATCAGAACAACCTCGAACCGTTGGGCACCGGCTGGTCCGGTGCGAAAAGGACCACCCGGCCCTCCTCGTCCGCGAAGCCGAGCGTGAGCGCCTCGGACACGGCCTTGCCGATCTGGCGCCTGGGGAAATTCACGACCGCCGCCACCTGCCGCCCGATCAATTCTTCGGGAGAATAGAGCGCGGCGACTTGCCCCACGCTCTTTCTCTCGCCAACGCCGGGACCGAAATCGATCCGCAATTTAAGGCTCGGCTTGCGCGCTCCCTCGTAGACTTCGGCGGCGACGATCGTGCCGACGCGGATGTCCACTTTCAGGAAGTCGTCGAAGCTGACTTGCTCAGCCGCAGGCGCGGCGGGGTCGTGGTCCAGGTGCATTTACTCCATTTCGAGGATGACGGCGTCCACCGCAAGGCTTTCGCCTGCCTTGGCATTGACCGCCTTCACCACGCCCGACTTCTCGGCGCGCAGGATGTTTTCCATCTTCATGGCTTCGACGACGGCCAGCGGCTGCCCTGCCTCAACCTTGTCCCCCTCGCCCACATGAAGCGCGACGAGCAGGCCCGGCATCGGGCAGATCAGGAACTTCGAGAGATCCGGCGGGATCTTTTCGATCATGTGCTTGCTGAGCGAAGCCACGCGGCTGGGCAGGATCTGCACATTGTGGATGCAGCCGCGCGTGGTCATCCTGAGGCCCGTGCGCGTCGGTGCGACGCGGATGCCGATGGCCTCGCCATCGATCTCGGCTTCGATCAGCCGGTCACCGGGGGTGTATTCCATTGCCAGTTCGACAAAGGCGCCGTTCACCGTGACGTCCTCGTCGTCGATGACGACTTCGTAGGCCGCCTTGTCGATGGTGACGGTCCATTCCGAGGGCGGCGACAAACGATGCGGCGCCAGTTGCCCGTCGACCCGGCGTGCCCGGTCTGCCCGCGCAGTGGCGACGAAAGCGGCGACGGCAGCCAGCTTGCCCTTGAGGTCCTCCGACGCGGGCGCGCCGGTAAAGCCCTCGGGATATTCCTCGGCGATGAAGCCCGTGGTCAGTTCGCCCGAGCGGAAGCGCGGGTGCTGCATGATGGCCGAGACGAAATCGATGTTGTGGCCAAGGCCCTCGATCTCGAACAGGTCGAGCGCGGCCACTTGCTTGTCGGCGGCTTCGTCGCGCGTTTCGCCCCAGGTGATGAGCTTGGCGATCATCGGATCGTAGAACATCGAAACTTCGCCGCCTTCGTAGACGCCGTCATCCACGCGCACGCCATGGATGCCGCGACGGCCGTTCTCGGCGCCGTCGTCGTCCCAGCCGTCCACCGGCGGCTGATAGCGCACGAGGCGGCCGGTCGAGGGCAGGAAGCCGCGATAGGGGTCTTCGGCATAGACGCGGTTTTCGATGGCCCAGCCGTCGATCTTCACGTCCGCCTGCGTCATCTCCAGCTTCTCGCCCGCGGCGACGCGGATCATCTGCTCGACCAGATCGACGCCAGTGATCGCTTCGGTAACCGGGTGCTCGACCTGAAGACGGGTGTTCATTTCGAGGAAGTAGAAGCTCTCGCCGGTCGCATCCGCGCCCGAGACGATCAGTTCGACGGTACCTGCCGAATAGTAGCCCACCGCGCGCGACAGCGCGACGCACTGCTCACCCATCGCCTTGCGCATCGCGGGGGTCACGAAGGGCGACGGCGCTTCCTCAACCACCTTCTGGTGGCGGCGCTGGATCGAGCATTCGCGCTCGTTCAGGTAGAGGATGTTGCCGTGCTTGTCGCCGAGGATCTGGATTTCGATGTGGCGCGGGTTGAGAATGAACTTCTCGATGAAGACGCGGTCGTCGCCGAAGGAATTGAGGCCCTCGCGCTTCACGGACTCGAAGCCCTCGCGCACGTCCTTTTCGTCGTAGGCCAGGCGCATGCCCTTGCCGCCGCCGCCGGCGCTGGCCTTCATCATCACCGGATAGCCGATCTCGTTCGAGATCCGCACGGCGTGCTCGGTGTCCTCGATCTCACCGACAAAGCCGGGGACGACGTTGACGCCCGCCTGCTTGGCCAGCTTCTTGGATTCGATCTTGTCGCCCATCGCGGCGATCGCGCCAACGGGAGGCCCGATGAACTCGATGCCCTCTGCGGCCAGCGCTTCGGCGAAGGAGGTGCGCTCGGAGAGGAAGCCGTAGCCGGGGTGCACCGCTTCGGCGCCGGTCTGCTTGCAGGCCTGGATGATCTTGTCGGCAATCAGGTAGGACTGCGCAGCGGGCGCGGGACCGATGTGAACCGCCTCATCGGCCATCTGCACGAACGGCGCGCGGGCATCGGCGTCGGAATAGACGGCAACGGTCTGGATGCCCATGCGGCGCGCGGTCTTGATCACGCGGCAGGCAATCTCGCCCCGGTTTGCGATGAGGATTTTCTTGAACAACCCCGTAACTCCCAAGTCAGCCGCCGTGCATGAAGAAGCCGGCGTCGATCACCAAAACCATCGCTCAGAGCGTCGCGGCGAGGATGAATATCCCCGCCGGCACACTCATCGTTCGTCTCCCTGAACTTGTTTCAGGGTCCATCGCGCCGCACAGGCCATCGGCCCGGGGCGCGAAATGGATGCTGCAGCGCGTCCAGCATGACGGGTTTGCAAGCGGAGAGCACCGGGCATCAGTTCCCCGCGCTCCCATAAGCGCGCAGCTGTTTCGTGCGCGCCTCGGTCAATCCCTTGAGGCAGCCGTTCTGCTGAAGCGGCCAGATCGTGCCGCTTTCCTCACGCGGGCCATTCTCCGAAAGGCACTGGGCGTCGCGCCAGGCGAGCCACTTGCGCTGCGCATCGAGCAGCCGATTGAAATTGCCAACGGGTCCCTGCTTGTCGGCAGCTTTCGCCTTGGCCACCGCCTTCCCCCAAGCCTCGTTCATCACCCGATCGGCGGACTGGAAGTCGCGATACGAACACACGTTCATGTCCGTCTGCGTCATCGCATTGGCGCAATCGATCGGGGGCTGCGAGGCCAGGAGAAGGATCGGCAGGATCATGCGCGGGTCACTCGGCCGCTTCCAGCTTCGCGCAGCCCTTGGGCATCCGCTGGGCTTCGACTTGCGCCTCGGTCAGTTCGATGGCCATCGGCTTGATGCCGAGGCGCGCGAACATCGCCATGTCGCTGTCGTCGCCCGCGTTCGGCGCGGTGAGCAGCTGGTCGCCCGTGAAGATCGAGTTCGCGCCGGCCATGAAGCACATCGCCTGCGTCATTTCCGACATCGACTCGCGCCCCGCCGAGAGGCGCACCATCGACAGCGGCATGGTGATGCGCGCGACCGCCACCGTGCGCACGAATTCCACGTCATCGATCTTGGCCAGCGGAGTGTCGGCCAGCATGTCGCCCAGCACGGTGCCCTTCACCGGAACCAGCGCGTTGACCGGCACCGACTGCGGGTGATCCGGCAGGGTCGCCAGCGTGTGGACGAAGCCCACGCGGTCGGCACGCGTCTCGCCCATGCCGACGATGCCGCCGGAGCAGACGTTGATGCCCGCCATGCGCACGTTCGACAGCGTGTCGAGGCGGTCATCCATCGTGCGCGTGGTGATGACCTGGTCATAGCGCTCGGGCGAAGTGTCGATGTTGTGGTTGTAGTAGTCGAGCCCGGCGTCAGAAAGCATGTCCGCCTGATCGGGCGTCAGCATGCCCAGCGTCATGCAGGTTTCCATGCCCATCGCGCGCACGCCCTTCACCATCTCGATGATGGCGGGCATGTCGCGGTCCTTGGGGTTGCGCCAGGCGGCGCCCATGCAGAAGCGGGTGGACCCCTGATCGGCCGCCTGCGCCGCACGCTGGAGCACCTGCTGCACTTCCATCAGCTTGGTAGCCTTGACCCCGCTGTTGGCCGAAACCGACTGCGAGCAATAGCCGCAGTCTTCCACGCAGCCGCCGGTCTTGATCGAAAGCAGCGTGGAAAGCTGCACTTCGTTGGCCTTGTGGTTGGCACGGTGCACTTCGGCCGCGCGGAACACCAGTTCGGTGAACGGCAGATCGAACAGTGCCGCGATTTCCTCACGGGTCCAGTCGGTACGGGGGCTGATGGAAGGGGTTTCGGTCATAGTCATTCCTCAGGCAGAGCGCGCGGGATGACGCGCGGCCAAACCCCGGTCATAGGGGCAAGCGCGGCGTCGATCCAGCGTGACCATCCTTATTCCGCCACTTCCAGCGAAGAACCGAGCGGCGGCATGTTGTGGCCGAGCAGGCGCAGCACGTCAGCCGCGCATTCGACGACGTTGGTGCCGGGGCCGTAGATGCCCTGAACGCCGGCACCCCGCAGGAACTCATAGTCCTGCGGCGGGATCACGCCGCCGGCGATCACCTTGATGTCGCTCCGGCCCGCTTCGCGCAGTTTCTGGATCAGTTCAGGGATCAGCGTCTTGTGACCGGCCGCGAGGCTGGACGCACCGACCACGTCGACCGCGCTTTCCAGCGCGAGCACGACGGTCTCTTCCGGCGTCTGGAACAGCGGACCCGAAACGACGTCGAAGCCCATGTCCCCGAAGGCCGAGGCGATGACGTTGGCGCCGCGATCGTGGCCATCCTGACCCATCTTGGCGACCAGCACCTTGGGCTTGCGGCCGAGACGGCGCTCCACCGCCTGCACGCCGTCCAGCACCTGCTGCCAGCGGCTGTCACCCTCGTAAGGCGCGCCATAGACCCCCTTCACCGGGGTCGGCTGGGTGCCGTAGCGCTGGAAGCTGTCTTCCATGGCCGAGCTGATCTCGCCCAGCGTGGCGCGGGCGCGGGCACACTCGACGGCGAGCGCGAGGAGGTTGTTCTCGATGCTGGACACGCCTGCCGCGCCGTCACGCAGCGCCTTCAGAGCGGCCTGGCACTTGGCCTCGTCACGCTCCGCCTTCATCTTGTTGATGCGGGCGATCTGGCCTTCGCGGACCTTGGCGTTGTCGACTTCCAGCGTCTCCAGCAGGTCCTCGCTGGCGAGACGGTACTTGTTGACGCCGACGATCACGTCGTCGCCCCGGTCCACCCGCGCCTGGCGGGCGGCGGCGGCGGTTTCGATCATCGCCTTGGGCCAGCCTGCAGCGACGGCCTTGGCCATGCCGCCCTCTGCCTGCACGCGTTCGATGATCTCCCAGGCCTGGTCGACCAGCTGCTGCGTCAGCGATTCGATGTAGTAGGACCCACCCAGCGGATCGACGACATTGCACATGCCGGTCTCCTCCTGGATGATGATCTGCGTGTTGCGGGCGATGCGGGCCGAGAAGTCGGTCGGCAGCGCGATCGCTTCATCCAACGCATTGGTATGCAGCGACTGGGTGCCGCCCAGCATCGAGGCCATCGCCTCGATCGTGGTGCGGATGACGTTGTTGTAGGGATCCTGCTCCTGCAAGCTCACGCCCGAAGTCTGGCAGTGGGTGCGCAGCATCTTCGAACGCTCGTCCTTGGCGCCCAGCTCCGTCATCACCCGGTGCCACAGCACGCGCGCGGCGCGCAGCTTGGCCACTTCCATGAAGAAGTTCATACCGATGGCGAAGAAGAACGACAGGCGGCCTGCGAACTTGTCGATATCGAGGCCCGATGCCACGCCGTACTTCACGTATTCCGCGCCGTCCGCGATGGTGAAGGCCAGTTCCTGCACCTGCGTCGCGCCGGCTTCCTGCATGTGGTAGCCGGAAATCGAGATCGAGTTGAACTTCGGCATCTCGCGGCTGGTATAGCCGAAGATGTCCGAGATGATCCGCATGCTCGGCTCGGGCGGGTAGATATAGGTGTTGCGGACCATGAACTCCTTGAGGATGTCGTTCTGAATGGTCCCGTCGAGCAGCTTGCGGTCGACGCCCTGCTCCTCACCGGCAACGATGAAGAAGGCCAGGATCGGGATGACCGCACCGTTCATCGTCATCGAGACCGACATCTTGTCGAGCGGAATGCCGTCGAACAGGATCTTCATATCCTCGACGGAATCGATGGCGACGCCCGCCTTGCCCACGTCACCCACGACGCGCGGGTGATCGCTGTCATAGCCGCGATGGGTGGCAAGGTCGAAGGCGACCGAAAGGCCCTTCTGGCCCGCCGCGAGGTTGCGGCGATAGAAGGCGTTCGATTCCTCGGCAGTGGAGAAGCCCGCGTACTGGCGGATGGTCCAGGGCCGGCCGGCATACATCGAGGCGCGCACGCCGCGCGTGAACGGCGCGAAGCCGGGAAAGCCGGGATCGACGGTCACGTCCTCGGCGGTGTAGAGCGGCTTCACCGCAATACCCTCGGGCGTGTTCCAGGTCAGGTCCTTACCCTTGACCTCCTTTTCGGCGGCCGCCTTCCAGTCATTGATGTCTGCCATTGTCCGCATCCCTTTCGGCCCGCTTTCATTGCGGCGGACCGTAATCTATCTCAGTGACCGCCTTTGGGCGTTTCCATGATCTCGGTAAGCTGACCGCCCATGTCCCTGGGGTGTACGAAGAAGATCAGCGTCCCGTGCGCGCCCACGCGCGGCTCACCCAGCACGCGCTTGCCGAGGCTTTCGAACCAGGCCTTGGCGGCGTGAATGTCCGGCACTTCGTAGCAAATGTGGTGCTGACCCCCGAGCGGGTTCTTCTCCAGCCACTTGCCTACGGCCGAGTCCGCGGCAGTCGGCTGGAGCAGTTCGATCTGCGTACCTGCCGTGCCACCTTCACCCGGCGTATTGACGAAGCAGACGCGCACCTGCTGGCTATCGAGCACGAACGGCTCGGTAATATCGGTAGCGCCCATCACGTCGCGATAGAACGCGATCGAGGCGTCGAGATCGGGCGTGGCGACGCCGATGTGGTTGAGACGGCCGAGCTTCACGCCACATTCTCCAGCACGAGAGCGATGCCCTGCCCGCCGCCGATGCACATCGTGACTAGCCCGTACTTCCCGCCCGTGCGCTTCAGCTCGTACATGCACTTAATCGCGAGCATCGTGCCGGTGGCGCCGACCGGGTGACCGATCGAGACGCCCGAACCGTTGGGGTTCACCTTCTCCGGATCGAAGCCCAGCACCTTGGAAACGGCGGCGGCCTGCGCCGCGAACGCCTCGTTGCTCTCGATCACGTCGATCTGGTCGAGCGAGAGCCCGGCGCGCTTCAGTGCCACGGGAACCGCCTTGATCGGGCCTTCGCCCATGTAGGCAGGCTCGACACCGGCATGGCCCCAGGCGACGATCTTCGCCATCGGCTTCAGGCCGCGCATTTCGACTTCCGAAGCGGTAGCCAACACCACGGCAGCGGCGCCGTCATTGATGCCCGAGGCATTGCCCGCCGTGACCGCGCCATCCTTCTTGAAGGCAGGCTTCATGCTCGCCAACGTCTCGGCCGTCGTGTCTGCCCGGACATGCTCGTCGGTGTCGAACACGGTCACGCCCTTGCGGGTCTTCACTTCGATGGGAAGGATCTGGTCCTTGAAGCGGCCTTCCGCGATGGCGCGAGCGGCGCGCTGGTGGCTGGTCGCGGAGAGCGCATCCATGTCCTCGCGGGTGACGCAGTGGCGCTCCGCCACGTTCTCCGCCGTGATGCCCATGTGATAGCCGCCGATGGCGTCCGACAGGCCGACCGTCAGCGCGTCTTCCTGCGTGTTCGCGCCCATCTTCTTGCCCCAGCGCACGCCGTGGTCGTGATAAGGCACGTTCGACATCGACTCCGCGCCGCCCGCGACGGTGATCCCCGCCTCGCCCAGCTTCATCATCTGCGCGGCCGAGACGATCGCCTGCACGCCCGATCCGCACAGGCGGTTGAGCGTCAGCGAGGGCACTTCGAACGGCACGCCGGCATTGATGCCGATCACGCGGCTGAGCATCTCATCCTTGGCGCTGGTCGGCATGACCTGGCCGATGACGATGTGGCCGACGTCCTCCGGCGAAACGCCCGCGCGGGCCAGTGCCTCGGTCACGACCTTGCCGCCGAGATCGGACGGCATGAACGACTTCAGCGAACCGCCGAAGTCACCGACTGCCGTGCGCACGCCGCTGACGATGTAGATGTCTTCCATGACCTGACTTCCCAATCTTGCTTCTGACACATGCCGTCTTTCGCGGCCTGGAAGAGATCGCGGAACTCTCAAAAAGGAGGTGTCCCGCGATCCTCATGCGCCATCAAAGCGGAATGTTGTCGTGCTTCTTCCACGGATTTTCGAGGCTCTTGGTCCGCAGCTTGCGCAGGCCCAGCGCGATGCGCTTGCGGGTCGAGTGCGGGTAGATCACCTCGTCGATGTAGCCCCGGCTTGCCGCCACGAAGGGATTGGCGAAGCGGTCTTCGTATTCCTTGGTCTTCTCGGCAATACCTTCGGACGAGAGGCCGCGGAAGATGATCTCCACCGCGCCCTTGGCACCCATCACCGCGATTTCGGCGGTCGGCCAGGCGTAGTTGAGATCGCCGCGGAGGTGCTTGGACGCCATCACGTCATAGGCGCCGCCATAGGCCTTGCGGGTGATCACGGTGATCTTCGGCACGGTCGCCTCGGCATAGGCGAACAGCAGCTTGGCGCCGTGCTTGATGATGCCGTTGTGCTCCTGGTCGGTGCCCGGCAGGAAGCCCGGAACGTCCACGAACGTAATGATCGGGATGTTGAAGGCATCGCAGAAGCGTACGAAACGCGCGGCCTTCTTGGACGAGTTGATGTCGAGCACGCCCGCCAACACCATCGGCTGGTTGGCGACGACGCCCACGGTCTTGCCCTCGATGCGGCCGAAACCGACGATGATGTTGCCCGCATGGAGCGGCTGAACCTCGAAGAAGTCACCCTCGTCGAGCGTCTTCCTGATCACCTCATGCATGTCGTAAGGCTGGTTGGCCGAAGGCGGGATCACGGTGTCGAGGCTTTCCTCGGCGCGGTCCCAGGGATCGGCACAAGGACGCTCGGGCACTTCCTCGCGGTTGTTGAGCGGCAGGAAGTCGAAGAAATCGCGCGCCGCCAGCAGCGCCTCGATATCGTCTTCCAGCGCCAGGTCGGACACCGAAGTCTTGCTGGAATGCGTGATCGCACCGCCCAGTTCTTCCTGCGTGACGACTTCGTTGGTGACGGTCTTCACCACGTCCGGCCCGGTGACGAACATGTACGAGCTGTCCTTCACCATGAAAATGAAGTCCGTCATCGCCGGCGAATAGACCGCGCCGCCCGCGCACGGGCCCATGATCAGCGAAAGCTGCGGCACCACGCCCGAAGCGAGCACGTTGCGCTGGAACACTTCGGCATAACCGCCAAGCGAGGCCACGCCTTCCTGAATGCGCGCGCCGCCGGAATCGTTGAGGCCGATGACGGGCGCGCCCACCTTCATCGCATTGTCCATCAGCTTGCAGATCTTCTGCGCGTGACGGTGCGAGAGCGAACCGCCGAACACGGTGAAGTCCTGGCTGAACACGAAGACGAGGCGGCCGTTGATGGTGCCCGATCCGGTGACGACGCCGTCGCCCGGGATGCGCTGGCTTTCCATGCCGAAGTCGGTGCAGTCATGTTCGACGTAAAGGTCGAATTCCTCGAAGCTGCCTTCATCCAGCAGAATGTCGAGGCGTTCGCGCGCGGTCAGCTTGCCCTTGGCATGCTGCGCGGCAATGCGCTTTTCGCCGCCTCCCAGCTTCGCTGCGTCGCGGCGCTTCTCCATTTCGGCGATATTGGCTGACATCCGGGTTCCCTTGGCAAGTGACCTTGGCGGCACGAATTATTGCCCCTGCTAGGCAGGTCGAGGGGGGAAGGTCAATAGTTTTAAGTGATCGGTTAAATGACAAAAGTGGCAGGTTCGCGCGGATTTCGCCCCACCGATGTGTTTGGGCGCGGTTCGATCGTCCCGGCGCGTTATCGCGCTGCCGCGGGGTTTTCCCGGCCTGACCCGCAAACGAAAGGCGCCGCCACCGAACCGACGGTGACGACGCCCTCTCGTTCCGCCTTGGCGGATCGGCCGACAGATTGCGGCAATAACCGCGTGGCGGGCAAAGCCGCCCGCCCGGCCGCCTTATTTCATGAGCACCAGTTCCTCCGACATGGTCGGGTGAACGGCCACGGTAGCGTCGAAATCGGCCTTGGTGAGCCCGGCCTTCACCGCAATCGCGGCGGCCTGGATGATCTCCGGTGCGTCAGGCCCGATCATGTGCAGGCCGACGACCCGGCCCGTCGTGCCTTCGCAGACCATCTTGTAGAGCGAGCGCTCGTTGCGGTGCGCCATGACGTTCTTCATCGGCCGGAAATCGCTGGTGTAGATCTCCACCGATCCGAGTTCCTGCCGCGCCTGCGCCTCGGTCATGCCCACGGCGCCGATCGGCGGATGGCTGAACACGGCCGAGGGAATGCAGGCGTAGTCGAGCGTGGTCGGCTTGTTGCCGAATACGGTATCGGCAAAGGCCTGCCCCTCGCGGATCGCCACCGGGGTAAGCTGCACGCGGTTGGTGACATCGCCCACGGCGTAGATGTGATCGACATTGGTCCGCGAATGCTCGTCGACCCGGATCGCGTTCTTGTCATCGAGCGCGACGCCGACATTCTCCAGCCCCAGCCCCTCGACATTCGGCACGCGGCCGGTGGCGAAAAGGACGCAGTCGACCTCGAGAGGCTCGTGATTGGTCATCGTGACCGTCAGCGAGCCGTCGGCATTCTTCTCGATGCCGCTGAAATCGGCATTGAAGCGGAAGTCGATGCCCTTGGTGAGCGAGATCTGCAGGAGGCGATCGCGCATGCTTTCGTCATAACCGCGCAGAAGCTGGTCGGAGCGGTTGATCAGGGTCACCTTCGAGCCGAACTGGTGGAAGATGCCGGCAAATTCATTGGCGATATAGCCTGCGCCCGCGATCAGGATGCGCTTCGGCAATGCGTCCAGATGGAACGCCTCGTTCGAGGTGATGCCCAGTTCGTGGCCCGGGCAGGACGGCACATGGGGCCGCGCGCCGGTGGCGACGAGGATGACTTTCGCGGTCTTCTTCGCGCCGCTCGCCAGCGTGATCTCGTGCGGGCCGGTGATCGTGGCGCGCTCGTGGAAGATCTCGACCTTGTTGTTCTCCAGGGTCTGCGTGTAGATCCCGTTGAGCCGGTCGACGTCGCCCAGCACGTTGTCGCGCAGCTTCACCCAGTCGAAGTGGCAGGCCGGGATTTCCCAGCCAAAGTGACGGGCATCTTCCAAATCCTCGGCGAAATGGGCGCCGTAGACGAGCATCTTCTTGGGCACGCAGCCCCGGATGACGCAAGTGCCGCCGACCCGGTACTCTTCCGCCACCGCCACGCGTGCGCCATGCGCCGCTGCGATCCGGCTGGCACGGACGCCGCCCGATCCGGCGCCGATGGTGAAGAGATCGTAGTCGAATTCTGACATGCACTTGCTCCTGCTGCGCCGGCTTGCGTCCGGGCACGGCGCATATGGGGCATGGTGCCTTCGATTGCCAACGGACGTTTTGTCGGAACACGACCTCCGTTGAGCGCAAAAATATTGTCAACTAAAACAGTTGAGTTTATCGGAGTCGCATCACGTTCCGCATACCTACAGGACAGCCTGCGCCAGCGGACATCGGCAAAAGCCCCACTGCGGGCCTACTCCTAGTTTCGGGAGACGAGCGAAATGGCAAAGACGAACCAACATCCCACATCCCCGCAGGAGCCTCTCGTGCTTCTGATCCCCGGCCTTGACGGCAGCGGACCTGGCCACTGGCAGCGCCGCTGGGCCGAGGAGATGGACAATGCCCAGATGGTCGACCTTGGACTATGGGAAAAACCGCATCGCAATACCTGGATCAACCGCCTGAACCTCTCGGTCCAGCGCGCGGGTCGGCCGGTGGTGCTGGTGGCGCATAGCCTGGGATGCCTCCTCACGGCCTGGTGGGCGAAATTCGAGCAGCCCGCCTGGTCCTCGCCGGTGATCGGCGCCTTGCTGGTCGCCCCGCCGGAAGTGGACTTCTTCCCGCGCGACGACCGGCTCAACGGCTTCGCGCCGACGCCGAGCGACGAACTGCCCTTCCCCTCGATCCTCGTGGCCAGCCGCAACGACCCGTGGATCGGCTTCCCCACCGCCCGCCTGCTGGCACGGCAATGGGGCAGCCAGTTCGTGGATGCGGGCGATACCGGCCATATCAACGCGGATTCGAAGATCGGCAGCTGGGAGGACGGCAAGCAGTTGCTGCGCCAGTTGGCCGGAGGTGCCGCTTCGCCCCAGCCTGCGCACACGCCGCTTCATGCGGATTGGTCGGAAGGCCTTGAATACCGTTCCTGAAGCGCACAGGCCCGGGAATGGAGAACGGGGCAGGTCGCCATGCGGCCTGCCCCGTTTCTCATGAGACCGGAATTTCAGGGGGCCTTGTCTCGGCCCCCTATCTCAGGCGATTCCCGAAAGCTGCAGAAGTGCCTCGGTCGAGGGATCGAACGTGGTGCCGCCCTTCTCGATCTGCTTGGCGATTTCCTTGCCCAGCTCGACACCGAACTGGTCGAAGGGGTTGATCTCCATCAGCACGGCATTGGCGAAAGTGCGGTGTTCGTGGAACGCCACCAAGGCGCCGAACGTCGCCGGCGAGATTTCGTCCAGCAGGATCGTCGCCGAAGGACGGTCGCCCGCATAGGCCCGCGCCGGGTCCTCGCTCGCCTTGCCGGCCATCAGCGCCGCGCCCTGCGCGAAGCAGTTCGACAGGAGAATGCGGTGATGCGCGGGGTTGAGATCGTCGCCCGGGGCAATCGCGGCGATGAAGTCCACCGGCACCAGGTTGGTGCCCTGATGGAGCAGCTGGAACACGGCGTGCTGCGCGTCCGTGCCCACGCCGCCCCAGGTGATCGGCGCCGTCGGCCCGTCAACCGGCGAGCCGTCGTACTTCACGCTCTTGCCGTTCGATTCCATCTCCAGCTGCTGGAGATAGTCCGGCAGCAGCGCCAGCCGCTCGTCATAGGCGAAGACGGCGCGGGTCTGGCAGCCGCGCAGGCGGGTGTAGTACTGGTCGGCGAAAGCGGCGCGCAGAGGCAGGTTGGCGAGACCGTCGGTATCGCGGAAGTGCATGTCCATTGCCGCCGCGCCGTCGAGGAATTCGGCGAAATCCGGCCAGCCCAGCGCCATGGCGACCGGAAAACCGATCGACGACCAGAGCGAGTAGCGCCCGCCGACGCTTTCCGAGAACGGCAGGATGCGAGTCTCGTCCACGCCCCATTCCACGGCCTTTTCCGGCGCTGCAGTGAGGGCGACGACCCGTCCGTAGGGGTCTTCCACGCCGTTCTCGCGCATCCACGAAAGGACGCTTTCGGCATTCGTCATCGTCTCGATGGTGGTGAAGGTCTTGGACGCCACGGCCAGCATCGTCGTTGCCGGGTCGCACTTGGCAAAGGCCGCTTCGAGCGCACAGCCGTCGATGTTGGAAACGACCTGAACGTCCACCATGGCGCCGTCGCGCGCGAGCGCGTCGATCGCCAGCGCCGGGCCGAGGGCCGAGCCGCCGATGCCGACGTGGATCAGATGCTTCACTTCGCCCATGGCGCCGCGGTGAATGGCCTCGACAATGGCGGCCATGCGGGCGTGAAACTCATGCGCAAGTGCCACGCTCTCGTCGCTGCCGACGCCGCGCTGGGCGGTATGCTCGGCAGCGCGACCTTCTGTCGGGTTGACGATTTCGCCGGAAAACAGCGCCGCGCGGCGCCCGGCGAAGTCGGTGGCTTCGGCCAGTTCCTCGAAAGCGGCGATATGGGCGGCATCGAGGTGAGTTTTCGACCAGTCGAACCGCATGGCGCCGGGGCTGGTCTCGTCACCCAGCTCCAGGCGAGTGGCGAGCAGGTCGAGACGGGCCGGATCGGCGTCGAACAGCTCGGCAAGCGTCGGTTTGGGCAATCCTTTCAGCTTGTTCCATACCGTTTCGCTCATGCCATGGTTCCTTTGTTCGGGTTGGGGGCCAGCCTTATGCCCAGCAGGCGGCAGAAGGCCAAGGTCATTCTTGCACCCATCTCTGCGCAGGACGCACGTCAGGAACATGACGTTTTTGGTCGATACGGATGTGTCTCTGCTCGGTATGTCACTTGACGGATGGCCTCGCGCGCAACAAGGGTTCGAGCCATGAGCGACATCGAAACCGCGACTTCCGGCCCCGCATCCGACAAGTCTGAACTACCCTCATCGGGGCCTGCCTCAAGCGGCGGCGGCAAGCCGGTCGTGAAGGACGCCAAGAAGGATGCCAAGAAGGATGAAGGCTTCTTCTCCTTCCTGCTCTGGCTGGTGCTCGGCGTCGTGGTGCTGCGCAGCTTCATCATCTCGCCGTTCAACATCCCGAGCGAGTCGATGCTGCCCCGGCTGCTGAACGGGGATTACCTGTTCGCTTCCAAGTGGTCCTACGGCTATTCGAAGTATTCGCTGCCCTTCAGCCTGCCGCTGATCCCCGGCCGCGTCTTCGCCGGCCAGCCGGAACGCGGCGACGTGGTGATCTTCAAGGCGCCCCCAGGCAACGATGTCGACTACATCAAGCGCGTCATCGGCCTTCCGGGCGATGAAGTGCAGGTGAAGGGCGGACAGGTCTGGATCAACGGCAAGGCGGTTCCGCGCGTCAAGCAGCCCGACTTCGCGCTGCCGGTCACCGCGAACACCCATTGCTACGCCCCCGAGTTCGAAGGCAAGGATGCCGCCGGTGGCCCGGTCTGCAACTATCCGCAGTTCCGCGAGACCCTGCCGAACGGGAAGAGCTACAACGTGCTCGACCTTGGCCAGACCCCGCAGGACGACACTGGCGTCTACATCGTGCCCGAAGGCCACATGTTCCTGATGGGCGACAACCGCGACAATTCGCTCGACAGCCGTTTCCCGGCGATCGAGGGCCAGGGCATCGGCATCGTCCCGCAGGACAACCTGGTGGGCAAGGCCGCGGTGATGATGTTCTCCACCGACGGCGATGCGGAATGGCTCAAGCCCTGGACCTGGTTCACCGCCGCCCGCTGGAGCCGGATCGGGAGCGTGATCTGAGTGCTTGAAGCAAAGGACCGCGAGTTCCTCGCCGAAGTCACGGGCAACCTTCCGGGCGACGAAACGCTCTGGCTGGCCGCCCTCACTCACGGCAGCACCGGCGAGAAGCGCAATTACGAAAGACTGGAATTCCTCGGCGACCGGGTCCTCGGACTCTCGGTCGCCGAATGGCTTTTCGAAAACAGCGAGGAAGCGGAAGGCCGCCTTTCGCAGCGCCTCAACGCGCTCGTCAGCCGCCAGACCTGCGCGCAAGTCGCGCGGCAGATCGGCCTCGGCCCGCACATGCGCCTCGGCAAGCAGGCGCGCGACGACGGCGGGCTGGACAGCGACAATATCCTGGGCGACGTGATGGAGGCCCTGATCGGCGCCTGCTTCACCGAGCGCGGCTTCGAAGCGGCGCGCGTGATGGTGCGCAAGCTGTGGTCCGAATCGATGCACGGCAAGGCCGGCAAGCGCAAGCACCCCAAGTCCGCATTGCAGGAATGGGCCGCCGGAAACCGCCGCCGCATGCCCGAATACAAGCTGGTCGAACGCTCCGGCCCGGACCATGCCTCGCAGTTCACGGTGGAGGTCGCGGTCCACAATGTCGGCGCCGCGCGCGCCACGGCCAATTCCAAGCAGGATGCCGAGACTCGCGCTGCCGAAGAATTCATGAGAAAATTCGGCTGATCCTTCGGCAGGACCGACTGGAGCGAGCCGGGACACCAATCGGAACGTCCCGCGTTTAGCCCTGGACCTGTCGAAAACGAAAATCGCCGAAGACCCAAAGCACGCAGGCGCCGAGCCTGACCAAAGGAATGACAATGACTCAAAAATGCGGACTCGTCGCCGTGATCGGTGCGCCAAATGCCGGCAAGTCCACGCTGGTCAACGCGCTGGTCGGGCAGAAAGTGGCGATCACTTCGGCCAAGGCCCAGACCACCCGCGCGCGCCTGCTGGGCATCGCCCTTGCCGATGACGTGCAGATCATCCTGGCCGATACCCCCGGCATCTTCGAGCCGAAGCGCCGCCTGGACCGGGCGATGGTCGCTGCAGCCTGGGAAGGCGCGCAGGAGGCCGACGCCATCCTGCTGGTGGTAGACCCGATCAAGAAGCGCCGCCACGAGCTGGAGCCCCTGCTCGAAGCGCTGGCGACGCGTGCCGAACGCAAGATCCTGGTGATCAACAAGGTCGATGCCGGCGCCAAGGAACCGCTGCTGGTGCTGGCCCAGGAACTCACCGGCAAAGTCCAGTTCGACGAAGTGTTCTTCGTCTCCGCGCTCTCTGGCGACGGCGTGCCCGAGCTGAAGGCCCATCTCGCCGGGCTCATGCCGGAAGGCCCCTGGCACTACCCGGAAGACCAGGTCTCCGACGCGAGCGAGCGCCTGCTCGCCTGCGAGATCACCCGCGAGCAGCTCTACAAGCAGCTTCACGAGGAACTGCCCTACGACGCCGCGGTGCGCCCGGAAGCCTATGAGCAGCGCAAGGATGGCTCGGTGGAGATCCGCCAGCAGATCGTCGTCACCCGCGACAACCAGCGCGCCATCGTGCTGGGCAAGGGCGGCTCGAAGATCAAGTCCATCGGCGAGGCCGCGCGCAAGGAACTGGGCGAAGTGCTTGGGCAGAAGGTCCACTTGTTCCTCCACGTCAAAGTCGAGGAAAACTGGGCCGACGCCCGCGATTTCTACGAAGAGATGGGGTTGGACTGGGTCAAGTGATGGCACGTTTCACGTCGACGGCGTTGTCAGCCGCCGTCATGATTTCCGGCACGCTGGCGCTATCGGCCGCGCAGGCCCGGGCTGCCGAGGCCGAACAGAGCGTAGCCGTCGAGGAAAGCCTCGTCGGGCAGCGCTACGTGGCGATCGGCTCCTCCTTCGCGGCCGGCCCGATGCTGCCGCCGGCCAAGTCCGGCGCTCCGGCACGCTGCGGCCAGAGCATGAACAACTATCCGACGCTGCTGGCAGAGCGCTTCGGAATGATCCTGACCGACCGCACCTGCTCGGGCGCCACGACCAACAATGTCCTTGGCCCCTGGGGCGAGATCGGCCCGCAGATCAATGCCGTCACCCCGCAGACACGGCTGGTGACGGTGACGATCGGCGGCAACGACCTCAACTACATCGGCAATCTGTTCACCGCCACCTGCCTCTATCGCGCCAGCCAGATGCCGGCGGGCAGCAAGCGGGCCGCCTGCGGCGCCGTGAAGGTCCCCACCGAAGTCGACTACGCGCGCGACGAGATGCAGATGATGGAGATCGCGCGCCGCATCCGCACGGTCGCTCCGCGCGCGCGGCTCGTCTTCGTGCAGTACCTCACGCCCCTGCCCCAGGCAGGATCGCTGTGCGCCGTCACGCCGGTCAGCGAGGATCACGCCGCCGTGGTGCGCCGTACCGGACAGCGGCTTTCGGAAATCACGGCCCGCGTCGCGCAGGCCTACAATGCCATCGTCGTCGAGATGAACCAGTCCTCCTCCGCGCATACGCCCTGCGATCCGCTGCCCTGGATGATCGGATCGCCGGAAGGCTATGACGGCAGCCAGGGCCTGCAATGGCACCTGAACTTCGCCGGCATGCAGGCCACCGCCAACGACATCGCCTGGTGGCTGACCCGTAGCGGCGTGAAGGCGCCGCGGCCGACGCTGACCCTGCAGCCGCAAGCGGCGCCCGCGCCGATGATCGCCACCCCGCCCCCGCCGGCTCCACGGGCAACGCCCACGCCCGCACCTACCGGCAGCGCGGCCAAGCCCGGCATCAAGAGCCAGACCGGCGTCAAGTCGCGGCGCTAGGCCTTCTCGGCCAGGCGCCAGCGGGCCAGGCTCGCAAGGGCCGCCACCACCGCCAGCGAAGCGGCCATGAGCATCGGCGCCGGGCCTTGTCCGGCGCCGAGCGACAACATCGTCCCGATCATCGCCGCGCCCAGCGTCTGGCCGAAGAGGCGTCCGGTGGCGAGCAATCCGCCTGCCGCTGCCGACCGCGCGCGCGGGGCGTTGCCCACGACCATGCGGGCATTGGGCGAGAAGAACAGACTGAACCCGAAAGCTGCGACGACCAGCCGCCAGGCGATCGCAAAGGCGCCCGGCTGCGCGGGCAGGAACGCCAGCAGCACCAGCCCGGCGACGGCAATGCCCATTCCGACCAGCCCCATGATCGAGGGCGAGACATGGTCCGAGAGCCACCCCGCCACGGGCGCCACCACCAGCATCGTCAACGGGAACGGCAGGACCAGCAGGCCCACTTGCTGGGCGCTATAGCCCATGCCCTGCTCCAGCCGGAACGGCAGTGCCACGATCAGCGCCGCCGAACCGATGAAGGCGGCCACGGCGGCGATCGTGGAGAGGCCGATGGCCGGCCGGGCCATGAGGTCTACCGGGAAAACCGGATTGGCTTTGCCCCGCTCCCGCCGTGCCAGCAGCAGGGCCGAGCCCAGACCGCCCAGCGCCACGACGATGCCCAGTTCCACCATGCCGCCATGTGCCGCGAGTTCCAGGCCGCCGATCAGCATAGCGAAGCTGGCCGCACTCCACAGCCCGGCGGCCCAGTCAAACGGGGTTTCTCCCCGCTGCGGCTCAGGCAGGAAACGCCCGATGACGAGCGAGATCAGCGCGAACGGCACTGCCGCCACGAAGACCCAGCGCCAGTCCGCATGGGCCACGATGAAGCCTCCCAGCACCGGCGCTAGCGCGTTCGACGACGCCACGATCACCGAGTTGATGCCCAGCCCGCTGCCGAGCTTTGCCTTGGGGTAGATCTGCCGGATCAACGCGGTGCCCACGCTCATGGCCATGCCGGCACCCAGCGCCTGGCCGGCACGGATCACCAGCAGCATCGGCAGCGAATTGGCGAGGAACGCCAGCGCCGAAGCGGCCATGAAGATCACCTGCCCGGTCTGGTAGACCCGTCGCAGCCCCAGGCGCTCGCCCAGGTTGGCGAAAGGCAGGAGCGCCATGACCATGACGAGCTGGTAGACCGTCACCACGTTGACGACGACGCCCTCTTCCACCGAAAGCTCGCCCGCAATCGTCGGCAGGGCGACATTGGCGATCGTCCCGTCCAGCACGAACAGCGCCGTGCCGAACGAGATGGCCACGATCGCCCATATGCGGCGCGGCATCGGCAGGCCGCTATCGCCCTCGTCCTTCAAGGCGGCCGGGGTCACGCCTTCATCGTCTCGCATTCGCAGCATGATCTTCCAACGCCTGAGTTCCGCTCCGGTCGCAAGGTGGCTCGGGTAAGAAATTGTCGCAAGCCATCCGAAGGGTGGGTGGCGCCGGTGTCTCCATACCGCAACCTTGCCCCGGCATGACACGGCCGCGCCATCGCCTGCCCGCCGTATCGGGGCACGAGGGCGGGTGAAAAAGGGTCGAAGCAATGATCGGAATCGCGCGGCTGACGGCGGCGAGGATCGCCCGCGCGGGCAATGTCGCACCGGCACGGCCGGCGGTCGCCTCGCCCCTGCTCTACCTGGGCGCGGGACTGATCCTCCGGCTGATGATGTTCGGCAAGCCGGCTTTCCAATCGGATGAGCAATTCTACCTGCTGGTCGGCCAGCGCATGGCGCAGGGCGCCTTGCCTTTCGTCGATATCTGGGACCGCAAGCCTTACGGCCTGTTCCTGTTCTATCGCAGCCTGTTCGCCCTGCCCATCGACCCGGTGCTGGCATATCAGCTCGCCGGCCTGGTCTTTTCGGTTCTCACGGCGCTGGTGATCGAACGCATGGCCCGCGCCATCGCGCCTGCCCGGGCAGCACAGGCCGCGGGCCTTGCCTACCTGCTCTACCAGCCGGTGTTCAACGTGGCACTGGGACAGGCGCCTGTATTCTACAATCTCCCCGTTGCGCTGGCCGCCCTGATCGTGCTTCGGGCCATGCCGCGAAACCGGGATGCAAGGCTGGTCCTGCGGGGATGCGCCGCCATGCTGCTGCTCGGCCTGGCCCTGCAGATCAAGTATAGCGTCGTTTTCGAGGGCATGGGTTTCGGCATGATGCTGCTGCTTCGCGGGCGGCGGGACGGCTGGGGCCTGCCGCGGCTGGCTCTGACCGGCACGGTCTGGGCCGGAACCGCCCTCGCCCCCACTCTCGCCGTCTGGGCCGGCTATGCCGCGGCAGGGCACGGCGCGGCATTCGTCCAGGCCAACTTCCTCTCGATATTCGGCCGCGCCGTCGATCAGGCAGACGCTTTCGCGCAACTGGCGAAAGAGGGCCTGGCGATGACGCCCTTCGCGCTCGCCATCCTGCTCGCGCCGCGACGTCATGCGCTTCCAGGCGGAACTTGTCCCGCCATGCTTCCGGCCATGCGCGTCTGGGCGCTCGTCGCCGTGCTGGGATTCCTGGCTTTCGGCACCTGGTACGACCATTATCTCGGGCCGGTCCTCGTGCCCCTTTGCCTGCTGTCGGCCCCTGCCCTCGCCCGCGAGGCTCGCGGCGAGCGTTGGTACGGACGGCTCCTGCTGGGCTTCGGCCTGCTGGGCGCTCTGGTGGTTCCCGCCCTGCAAGTGCGCGAACGCGGCACGGCGGCGGACTTTGCCGCCGCCAGCCAGGCGGTCGCCCGCGAACTGCGGGGCCGCTGCCTCTATGTCTACGAAGGCGACAGCGCCCTCTACCGCACCACCAATGCCTGCATTCCCACGCGCTTCGCCTACCCAAGCCATCTCAATGCGATGAACGAGGCCGGCGCTCTGGGAGTCGATCCCGAGGCGGAAGTCGGCCGAATCCTGCAGAGCCGCCCCGGCGTGATCGTGGTCTCGGAATCGAGCCGTCCCAACCTGCCCAATCTGCGGACCCGCGCGCAGATACGAAAAGCCCTCGCGCACTCATATGAGCGCTACGAGGGCGTCATCGTCGGCACCCGGAAATTCGGGCTCTACCGGCTGAAACCGGCCTTCTGAACCAGGCCCGCTGCTTCAACGGCGAGCCCGGCTGGCGGGTCAGCGCGCCTTGGCGACCGCAAAGCCGTGCTGGCGCGCGGCATCCTTGGTCGATTCCTCGGTGCGGTTGAGCGCCTTGGCGATTTCCTTCAGACCCTTGCCCTTACCGGCCAGGGTCTGAAGCTTCTGCAGTTCCTCCGGCTTCCAGGGCTGCTTGTGCTTGGCGATCTTGTCGCTCATTCGGCTGCTTCCTTCTTGGGCTTTGCCGGAGCCTTGGCGGTGGCTTTCTTTGCGGCAGGCTTCTTGGCTGCGGGCTTCTTGGCTGCAGCAGGCTTGTCCCCGGCGTCCTTTGCGGCCGCTTTCTTTGCAGGCGCTTTCTTGGCCGAGGCCTTCTTGGGCGCCGCCTTCTTCTTGCCCTTCGCCGGGCCCTTGGCAGCCTTCTCGTCGATCAGCGTGATCGCCTGCTCGGCCGTCAGGTCCTCCGGCTTCTGGTCGCGCGGCAGGGTGGCATTGGTCGCGCCGTCAGTGACGTAAGGCCCGTAGCGACCCGCCAGCACCTTGATCTCGCCGCCCGATGTCGGGTGAGCGCCCAGAACCTTGATCGGCTCGGCTGCCGCACGCGAACCACGCCCGCCCGCGCCCGCCGCCGCTTCGGCAAGCTTGGTCACGGCCATGTTCATGCCCGTCTCGAACACTTCGGCGGTCGAGCGCAGGCGGGCATATTTGCCGTTATGCGCAAGATAGGGGCCGTAACGGCCGATGCTCGCGGTGATGTCGTTGCCGGTTTCCGGGTGCGGCCCGATGGTGCGCGGCAGGCTGAGCAGCTTGATCCCCCATTCCAGCGTGAGTTCATCGATATCCTTGGGTATCGACGCGCGCTTGGCTTCCTTGCCTTCGCCGAGCTGGATGTAGGGACCGAAACGTCCCGAACGACGCATGATCTCAAGGCCGGTTTCGGGGTCCTTGCCCAGGCCTTCGTCATCGCCGCCATCCGCGGCGCCGCCGGGCTGTGCGAACTTGCGGGTGAACTTGCACTCCGGGTAGTTCGAGCAGGCAACGAAAGCGCCGTAGCGACCGCCGCGCAGCGACAGGCGGCCCTCGCCGCACTTCGGGCAAAGACGCGGATCGGTACCGTCCGCCTTGGGCGGGAACAGGTAGTCGGACAGGAATTCGTCCAGCGCCTCGGTCACTTCCGAGGGCTTCTTTTCCATGACTTCGTCCGACTTCGGCTTGAAGTCGCGCCAGAAGGCTTCGAGCAGCGCCTTCCATTCCTGGCGACCGCCCGAAACGTCGTCCAGCTCGTCTTCCATGCCCGCCGTGAATTCGTAGGCGACGTAGCGCTGGAAGAAGCGTTCGAGGAACGAGGTGAGAAGTCGGCCCGATTCCTCTGCGAAGAAACGGTTCTTCTCGGTGCGGACGTAGTTGCGATCCTTGATGACCTGGATCGTCGCCGCATATGTCGACGGACGGCCGATGCCGAGTTCTTCGAGGCGCTTGACCAGGCTGGCTTCCGAGAAACGCGGCGGCGGCTGGGTGAAGTGCTGCTCGGCCGTGACGCCCTTTTTCGCCGGCATGTCGCCCGACTTCATGAACGGCAGCAAGCCGCCGTCGTCATCTTCGGACTTGTTGTCCTGACCTTCCTCGTAGACGGCAAGGAAGCCCGGGAACTTCACCACCTGGCCCGAAGCGCGCAACTCGTGCTGGCCGGTGCCGTCCCGGAGAGTGACCGTGGTGCGTTCGAGCGCGGCCGAGGCCATCTGGCTGGCCATGGCGCGCTTGAAGATCAGGTCGTAGAGGCGCGCCTCGTCGCCCGAGCCGAAACGGTCGCGGGTGAACTCGGTCGGCCGGATCGCCTCGTGCGCTTCCTGCGCATTCTTCGCCTTGGTCTGGTAGATGCGCGGCTGCTCGGGCAGGTAATGGCCCGAAAACCGGTCCGTGATCGCGGCACGGGCGGCCGAGATGGCGCTGGGGTCCATCTGCACGCCATCGGTACGCATGTAAGTGATCGCGCCGGCTTCATAGAGCGTCTGCGCCACGCGCATGGTCTGGCTGGCCGAGAAGCCGAGCTTGCGCGCCGCCTCCTGCTGCAGGGTAGACGTGGTGAACGGCGGCTGCGGGTTGCGCTTGTGCGGCTTGGTCTCGACCGATTCGACGGTAAAGGCACCGTTTTCGACAGCGGCCTTGGCGCGCATCGCCGTGCCTTCTTCGCCGATGCTGAGGCGATCGAGCTTCTTGCCCTCGAAAGCGACCAGCTTGGCGGCGAACTCGGTGCCGTCATGCGCCATCTGTGCCGCTACGGACCAGTATTCCTGCGGCTTGAAAGCCTCGATCTCGCGCTCGCGGTCGACGATCAGGCGCAGGGCCACCGACTGCACGCGGCCGGCCGACTTCGCACCCGGCAGCTTGCGCCAGAGCACCGGCGAAAGCGTGAAGCCGAACAGATAGTCCAGCGCGCGTCGGGCGAGATAGGCGTCGATCAGATCCTGATCCAGCTCGCGCGGCTGGGTCATCGCCTTGGTGACGGTATCCTTGGTGATGGCGTTGAAGGTCACGCGCTGCACGTCCTTGGGCAGCGCCTTGCGCTTGGCCAGAAGCTCGCGCACGTGCCAGGAAATCGCTTCACCTTCGCGATCAGGGTCAGTCGCGAGGATCAGGCGGTCTGCCCCCTTCGCGGCGTCGGTGATCGCCTTCACCTGCTTCTGCTTGTCCCCGTAAAGCTCCCAGTCCATCTCGAAGCCCTCGTCGGGACGGACGGAGCCATCCTTCGGCGGAAGGTCGCGGACGTGGCCGTAGCTGGCGAGAACCTTGTAGTCCTTGCCGAGGTACTTCTCGATGGTTTTCGCCTTTGCCGGCGATTCTACGATGACTAGCTGCATTCTTTCAGACTCTGTGTGCCCCTGGGCGACATGCGCCTTACGTGCGCATATACGTGTACGCATAGGGTGGGAAGCGATTGGGGCACTCGTCAAGCGCCCAGATATGGCATCTTCATTTCAAACCAAAATTCAGGTCAGGTTTCTGCCCTGGCTGCGGGAAACCCGCCTTTCCCGCCGCTCACCGCGACCAGGACGCTCAGGACAGACTGACCCTGCCCCCCGCATGACGCTGCAGACGGCCACCGATTTCGAGTTCGAGCAGCGCCATCTGCACCGATGGCGCGCCCGCGCCCGACTGGCGAATCAATTCGTCGACCGCTACCGGCGCGCTCGTCAGCAGGTCCGCCACACAGATTTCGGGCGGCGCCACAAGCGGCCGATCCTCGTCCTGCCACTGCGACTGGGCTTCCTGTAAGCTGGCGGTCATCCGCGATCCGGGTATGCCATCGAAACCGGAAAGCAGTTCGATGACGTCCTCCACCGATTGCACCAGCACGGCCCCGTCGCGAATGAGCTGGTTGCAACCATGCGAGCGCGGATCGAGCGGCGAGCCCGGCACTGCCATGACCTCGCGCCCCATCTCTCCGGCGAGCCGCGCGGTAATGAGCGACCCGGACTTCGGCGCCGCCTCCACCACCAGGGTCCCCGTTGCCAGCCCGGCAATGATGCGGTTGCGAGTGGGAAAGTGACGGGCCAGCGGCTCCGTCCCCGGCGGCTGCTCTGCAAGCAGCAGGCCCTCGCTGGCGACACGTGCCTGCAAGTCGGCATGTTCGGGCGGATAGGCGATGTCGATCCCGCTGGCGATCACGCCTATGGTCGAGCCGCCCGCCAGAGCGCCGGCATGCGCCGCGCCGTCTATGCCCCGCGCCAGACCGGAAACTACTGTGAAACCCGCCTCGGCAAGGCCATGCGCGAAGTCCCGCGCCAGACGCACGGCACCTGCCGAAGCGTTGCGCGCGCCCACGACAGCCACGGCCGGGCGGCCCAGAACGGCAAGATCGCCGCGATAGGTCAGGATCGGCGGCGCGCCGTCGCTATGGGCGAGAAGCTGCGGATAATCCGGCGAATCGTGAAAAAGATAACGCGCACCGGCCTTTCGCGTCGCCGCGATTTCCGCCTGGACCCGGTGTTCGGACGCCGCTTCGTATGGCCGTCCTGCCCGTCCGGCGAGATCCGGAAGCGCGCCGAGCGCCGCGCGCGCCTCTCCAAACCGGCCGAGAAGCTGCCTGTACGTAATCGGGCCGATATTCGGCGAGCGCAGCAGGCGAATGCGGGCGAAGGCTTCCTCCTGCGAGAGCGCAGCGGCCTCCCCCGGCGGTACGCCCTGCTCCGCGCGCCCCGCCCCGGTCACGGCTTCTTGCCGCTCCCGATCCTGGGTTCCGTTCCGGCGCGCAGGCGGGCGAGGTTCTCGCGGTGCTGGAACACCACGATAGCGGCGATCACGGCGAGCACGCCGGCCGCCTCACCATGACCCAGCAACAGGGCCGCAATCGGCGCGACGACGGCGGCCGTCATTCCCGCAACAGAGGAAATCCGCAAGGTCAGCAGCAGTCCGATCCAGGTCACGGCATAGGCAAGCCCCACCGGCCAAGCGAGCCCGAAGGCGATGCCGGCGGTGGTGGCGACCCCCTTGCCGCCCTTGAAGCCCAGCCAGACCGGGAAACAGTGGCCGAGAAACGCGCCGAGCGCGGCCAGCCAGGTCCATTCCGGCAGGAAATGAGCAGCGATCAGGACCGCGGCCAGGCCCTTCAGCAGGTCCAGCAGCAGGGTGGCGGCCGCCAGCCCCTTGCGGCCCGTGCGCAGGACATTCGTGGCCCCGATGTTGCCCGAACCGATCGAGCGCAAGTCGCCGGCCCCGGCCATGCGCGTAATCAACAGGCCGAAGGGCACCGAACCGAGGGCATAACCCATAAAAAGGGCGAGAATCCAATCCATGAACGCCTCTTAAGAGCCTGCGTGAAAATCCGCCAGAGGTGCATTCGCCGCGCCGCTGTTCGATGGCTCCATTTCGGCGCAGTCTTACCCGGTTACGCGCAAATCGCGAGCGGACTTGCAGCTTTGAACATTGCTCTTTCCCGTGCCGAGCGATTAACAGGGTACAAGGTCCAGGAAAAACGATGTCCCCAATGCCCCATGCGCTGCCCGCGACGTCCGTCGCTCCCGCTTCCGCCGATCCCACTTCCGTCGAACCCATTTCCGTCGAACGGGGCGCGCCGATCCTGCTTTTCGATTCGGGCGTGGGCGGGCTCACCGTTCTGGGCGAATTGCGCAAGATCCTGCCGCAGGCGCCGGTGATCTATGCCGCCGACATGGCCGGCCTGCCCTATGGCACCAAGAGCGAGGCGCAAGTCACCGCGCGCGTCGCCGGGCTGCTCGGCCGCATGACGGAGCGCTTTGCGCCGCGTCTGGTCTGCATCGCCTGCAATACCGCCTCCACGATCGCGCTCGGCATGGTGCGCGAAGTGCTGGAAGTGCCGGTTGTCGGCACGGTCCCGGCCATCAAGCCTGCCGCCGCGATGACCCGAACCGGCGTCATCGGCCTCCTGGGCACCCAGGCAACCGTCCGGCAGGCCTATGTCGACAGGCTGGAGCAGGAATTTGCGCCGGGCAAGCGCCTGCTGCGCTATGGCGGCCCCGGCCTGGTCGAAGCCGCCGAAGCCAAGCTGCGCGGCGAGCCGGTCGACCTCTCCGCGATCGTCCGGGCCGCAGAGGCTCTGCGCGCCATGCCCGGCGGCGAGGATATCGACACGCTGGTGCTGGCCTGCACTCATTTCCCTCTGCTCGAAGAGGAACTGGCGCAGGCTTTCGGCTCCGGCGTCCGCTTCATCCACGGCGCCGCGGGTATCGCCCGGCGCATCGCCCAGCTTACCGAGGGCCAGGAATACGCTCGCCAGCAGCCGGACCGCGCGTTATTCACCGGATCGGGAGAATTTCCCGGAGCGTATGGCGATGCGCTGGCTCGCTACGGGTTGCCGGAGGGTGGACGGTTTTGACGCCGCGACTGAACCTGTTGCTGCTCATCCTGGTGCTCCTGCTGGGCGTGCCGCTCTACTGGTTCCAGTTCGACGCCAGCGCCCCCGGCGCCAAACCGCTGCCGATCACCATGTCGCGCCTGCGCGAACTGGCCGAGGGCATCCCCGGGCCTGCCCCTGTCGCCTTGCGGCAGGAAGTCCTGGGCTACCATTCCGAACTCTACAACCGCATCGCCGCCGGCAGCGGCCTGCGGCCGGTGAGGCTGGCCCTGCGCGCTTTCGAGCTGGTCGTTCCGGGCCGTGCCCCGATCCTGATCGATGCCGGCACCACGCCCGTCGATGCCAGGAAACGGGACGTGGAGGATTTCGACTTCTCCGCCCAGAGGCGCGTCGACGAAGCGGCCGAAATCGCCACGATGAAGCTGGTTCTGCTGGATCGGCCGCTCCACCGGGGCAATCCGGCGCTGGCCTCGCCCGATGCCGTGCCGCTTCCCGATCTCGGTGACGGGGAGCCGCGCGCGGTGGCGCCCGGCGTGGTCGCCATTCCGCTGAAGGGCCTGCCCGACCGCGCGATGATGGTCTACATCCGGCTTGAAGACGGCCGCGAATATCTCTTCACCGGCGATGTCGCCAAGATCGATGCCAACTGGATGGAGGGCCGCCCGCCGGCCCGCACTTTCGCGACGATGCGAAACGGCGATGAGCGCCGCCTGACCGTCTCCTGGCTCATGACCATCAAGGCCCTGAAGCGGGCCGCCCCGGCGATGATCGTGGTTTCCGGGCACGAACCGCGAGACGTGGCGGGGATTGCAAGCGGATTTGCAAAAGATCGATCACAGTCCGCAGGACAAGCTTCTGGCCATGTCCCGATCGATCATGTATTTGCCCGCAGCAACGGGTAATAGCCCTTGGGTAACAGCCCCTTCAAGGCGAACGCAGGATAGAGCCTAGGTGAACTACGAAAACATCTTCGATCAAGCGATCGAGCGCCTCCATTCGGAAGGCCGCTATCGCGTTTTCATCGACATCCTGCGCAACAAGGGTGCCTACCCGAATGCCCGCTGCTTCGCCGGTCACAATGGACCGAAGCCGATCACGGTCTGGTGCTCGAACGACTATCTCGCGATGGGCCAGCACCCCAAGGTGATCGAGGCCATGGAAGAGGCGCTGCACGATGTGGGCGCCGGTTCCGGCGGCACCCGCAATATCGGCGGCAACACGCACTATCACATCGAACTTGAAAGTGAGCTGGCCGACCTTCACGGCAAGGAAGGCGCGCTGCTGTTCACTTCGGGCTATGTCTCGAACGACGCGACGCTCTCCACCCTGGCGAAATTGCTGCCGGGTTGCGTGATCTTTTCGGACGAACTCAACCACGCCTCGATGATCGCCGGCATTCGCAATTCGGGTTGCGAAAAGAAGGTGTTCCGCCACAACGACCTTGAACATCTCGAGGAACTGCTGGCCGCCACCGACCCCGCGCTGCCCAAGCTGGTCGCTTTCGAGTCGGTCTATTCGATGGATGGAGACGTCGCCCCGATCCACGCGATCTGCGACCTGGCCGAGAAGTACAACGCCCTCACTTATATCGACGAAGTCCACGCGGTCGGCATGTACGGCCCGCGAGGCGGCGGGATCACCGATCGTGACGAAGCGGCCCACCGCATCGACATCATCGAAGGCACGCTGGGCAAGGCGTTCGGCGTGATGGGCGGCTATATCGCCACCAACCAGAAGATCATCGACTGCATCCGCTCCTACGCACCGGGCTTCATCTTCACCACCTCGCTTTCGCCGGTGCTCGTTGCGGGCGTGCTCGCCTCGGTGAAACACCTCAAGGGCTCCAGCGCCGAGCGCGAAGGGCAGCAGCGGTCGGCCGCCCTGATGAAGCAGATGTTCCGCGATGCGGGCCTGCCGGTCATGGATTCGACCACGCATATCGTGCCGCTGATGGTCGGGGATCCGGTGAAAGCCAAGAAGATCAGCGACATCCTGCTCGCGGAATATGGCGCCTATGTGCAGCCGATCAACTTCCCGACCGTGCCGCGCGGCACCGAACGCCTGCGCTTCACGCCCGGCCCGGCGCATACCGAGGCGATGATGCAGAGCCTCACCGAAGCCCTCGTCGAAATCTGGGAACGGCTGGAAATGCGCCTGGCGGCCTGACCGCCGCGCGCTTTCGCAGTCGCAACATTTTCTTTTGCAAAGGGCTCCCCGTTCCGACGGCGGAGCCCTTTTCATTTGCGCATCGGCCCCCAAGTTCCTCCCGTCGCCTCCGCGCGTCTCTCCCGACGCTTTCCCCCGCGACGACGTGACCAGAAGGACTTCCATGGCCAAGCTGTTCGAGCCGATCACCATCGGCAACCTCACTCTCGACAACCGCATCGTCATCGCGCCGATGTGCCAATATTCCGCCGAAAATGGCCGGGTGACGGACTGGCACACCATTCACCTCGGCAATCTGGCGCAGTCCGGCGCGGGCATCCTGACGATCGAGGCCAGCGCCGTCAGCCCCGAGGGCCGCATTTCCTACGCTGATGTCGGGCTGTGGGACGATGCCACCGAACAGGCGATGGGCCAGGTGCTGGAAAGCGTGCGCCGCTGGTCCGACATGCCGATTGCCATCCAGCTTGCCCATGCCGGACGCAAGGCCAGCACGGCCAAGCCCTGGGACGGCGGCGCGCAGATCGCGCCCGATCACGAGAACGGCTGGCAGACCGTCTCGGCGTCGGACCTGCCGTTCCTGCCCGACGAGAACCCGCCCGAAGCGCTCGACCGCGAAGGGCTGGCCCGCATTCGCGACGCCTTCGCCGACGCCGCCCGCCGCGCTGCCCGCCTCGGCATCGATGCCGTGCAGATCCACGGCGCTCACGGCTATCTGCTTCACCAGTTCCTCTCGCCGCTCTCCAACAAGCGCGAGGACGAATATGGCGGCAGCCTGGAAAACCGCATGCGCTTCCCCCTCGAAGTCTACGATGCCGTTCGCGCCGCTTTCCCGGCCGACAAGCCGGTGACGATGCGCGTTTCCGGTACCGACTGGGTCGAGGGTGGATGGGACGTGGAACAGTCCATCGCATTCGCCAAGGCGCTGGAAGCGCGCGGCTGCGCCGCCTACCACGTTTCCAGCGGCGGACTGGACGCGGCGCAGACGATCCCGGTCGGCCCGAACTATCAGGTTCCGCTTGCCCGCAAGGTCAAGGACGCGGTGTCGATGCCGGTGATCGCCGTCGGCCTCATCACCGAGCCCGAGCAGGCCGAAGCCATCATTGCGACGGGCGAGGCGGACATGATCGCGCTGGCCCGCACCGTGCTCTACGATCCGCGCTGGCCCTGGCATGCGGCTGCGGCCCTGGGCGCCAAGGTCAAGGCGGCCCCGCAGTTCATGCGCAGCCAGCCGCGCGCCTACAAGGACCTGTTCGTCCAGGCCTGAGGCAGCGCTGCCGTCCCGGACGCGATCCGGGACGGCAGCAGCACTCACGAAAAAGCCCGCCGGAATTGCTCCCGGCGGGCTTTTCTGTAATCGGATGGCTCAGATCAGCGCAGCGACACCACATTGTCGGAGACGCGCGGATCCTTGCGCTCGCCCGTGTAGAGGCTCGCCATCGGCTCGTCGGCGACGTTCAGCACTTCGCCCGTGCCGAAGCCGTTGAAGGCCGTGCGCATGGCCGCGCCGTAAGCGCCGAGCATGCCCACTTCGATCCAGTCGCCCGCCTTGATGTCGGCCGGGAGCATGAACGGGCCTTCCATGAAGTCCGCGTCGTCGCAGGTCGGGCCGTAGAACGAGAAGCCCTCGAGATCGTCCGAACGCTCGCCACCGACGGCGGCCTCACGCGAGATGCACTTCACCGGGAAGCGCCAGGCGACGTGGGCGGCATCGTAGAGCGCGCCATAGGCACCCTCGTTGATGTAAAGCTCATCACCGCGGCGCTTCTCGACCTTGACGATCATCGAGCTGTACTCGGCCGAGAGCGCACGACCGGGCTCGCACCACAGTTCCGCGTTGTAGGCGATCGGCAGGGCTTCGAAGTGACGGTGGATGACCTGGAAATAGTCTTCCAGCGGCGGCGGCTCCATGCCCGGATAGACCGAGGGGAAACCTCCACCAACGTCGATCATGTCGATGACGACACCGGCGTCGGCAATCGCGGCGCGTGCGCGCTCGAGGGCCTGGACGTAGGCGAAAGGCGTCATCGCCTGCGAACCGACGTGGAAGCATACGCCCAGCCAGTCAGCAACCTGACGGGTGGCCTGGAGCAGCTCTCCAGCATCGGCAAGATCGACACCGAACTTCGAGGCGAGGCTCAGTTCCGAATATTCGGAAGAGACGCGCAGACGCACGCAGAGGCGCAGGTCCGTCGCGCGGCTGCCTTCCGCGTCGGTGGTCGCTTCGAGGATCTTCTCGACTTCCTCGATCGTGTCGAGGCTGAAGGTGCGGACGCCGTGTTCGAAGTAGGCTTCGCGGATCGCGCTGGCCGTCTTCACCGGATGCATGAAGCACAGGGTCGCGTCGGGCAGTGCCCCGCGAACCATGCGCACTTCACCGATGGAAGCGACGTCGTAATGCGTGATGCCATTCGCCCAGAGGATCTTGATAAGATCCGGCGACGGGTTCGCCTTCACGGCATAGAGCGCCTTGCCCGGAAACTTCGTTGCGAAGAAACGGGCCGCGCGCGCAGCAGCATGCTGGCGGTTGAGAATAACGGGTTCGTCGGGCGCGATTGCGCGCGCTACAGCCGGTGCGTCAAGAAATTCGAGCAACTCAAGGGACCCCCAAACGGAATTGTTAATGACAAGAGCTGCCTTGCGGTTTGGAAGTCCCCATGGGGCAGCGAGGGGCGGGATATAGGGCTCTCAAGCTGAATCGCAAGTGAAAAAAGGTCCGTTTCACAGAAACGTCATAATCGGAAATCGGGCGTGAAATCATGCCGCCTCTCCACTTGGTTTTTCTGCGACTTTACAGAGCGTTAGCTCGCGCAACCCTAACCGGTCATCCGTCATGAAAGGGACACCTGGATATGCCGGTTTCACAGCTACAATGCAGGAGGGACCGGACGAGTTCTTTCGAGTCGACCAGGAGGGGACCGAGTGGGGGAATCGCGGGACGGATCGAGCCGTCCCGCGTTGATTTCAGGGGGTTCCCTTAGCTGAGACGGTCGCGGAAATCCTCGTAGCCGAAGCGGCGGATGCATTCGAGCGAGTCGGTCTCGGAATCCCAGAGCCAGATCGAGGGAAGCGGAACGCCGTTGAAGGTCGTGGTCTTCACCATCGAATAGTGCGCCTGATCGAGGAACGCGAAACGTGCTCCGGGCTCGGCGGCGACGGGCAGGACGTAATCGCCGATCACGTCGCCGGCCAGGCACGAAGGCCCGCCAAGCCGCACCGGCTCGCCTTCGCCCTCTTCCTTTTCCCCGAGCATCGCGGGCCGATAGGGCGCTTCGATCACGTCCGGCATGTGGCAGGTCGCGGAAATGTCGACGATCGCCACGGGCATGCCGTTATGCGCCACGTCGAGCACGGACCCCACCAGGATACCCGCATCGAGCGCAACGGCCTCACCCGGCTCGATATAGACTTCGGCGCCGGTGTCCTCCTGAAGGTCGATCAGGAATTCCACCAGCTCGTCGCGCTGATAGTCGGCGCGGGTGATGTGGTGGCCGCCGCCCAGGTTGATCCACTTGAACTGGCCGAAGAACGGTTCGAGGTAATCGAAGGCCTTGTCCCAGGTCCGCCGCAGCGGCTCGAAGTCCTGTTCGCACAAAGTGTGCATGTGGATGCCGTCGATCATCTCGACATGCTCTTCGGTGAGCTGGTCGATCGGGAAGCCCAGGCGCGAATGCGGTGCGCAGGGGTCGTACTTCGGCACTTCGCCTTCGGCATGCATCGGATTGACGCGCAGACCGATGTCGAAGTCCTCTCCGCGCGCGCGCGCCGCCTCGATCTGCGCCCAGAAGCGCTCGATCTGCATCGGTGAATTGAAGATCACATGGTCCGACAGGCGCAGGATCTCGTCGAGATCCTGTTCCTTGTAGGCCGCGCAATACGTCGCGATCTCACCATCGTAGAATTCCGAGGCGAGACGGGCTTCCCACAGGCCCGAGGTGCAGACACCGTCGAGATATTCGCCGACGATCTGCGAAGTCGACCACATCGAGAAGGCCTTGAGCGCGGACAGGACCTTGGCGCCCGATCGTTCGCCGACATCGGCCAGCACGCGCAGGTTGCTGCGCAGCCGGGCCGCATCGACCACGAAACTGGGGCTGTCGACGCGCGACAGGTCGAAATGGGCGAAAGCTCCCGGATCACCGGCGCGGGTTTCCATGTTCGTTCAGTCCTTTTCGGATGGCCCCCGCGAAGGGAGCCGAATTTGCAACCAGATGGCCCTGCCTGCGCACGGCTTCAAGAACACGTCAGCCGAACGGGCCCTTGAAGATGAACCAGGCCCCTGCCCCGACCAGCGCGAAGCCGACGATCTCGTTCAACCCCGGCTTCTGACCGAACAGCGCCCAGGCCACCAGGACGAAAGCCATGAGCGACATGGCCTCCTGCAGCACCTTGAGCTGGCCCAGCGAATAGACCTGGCTGCCGATCCGGTTGGCAGGCACGGCCAGGCAATATTCGAAGAAGGCAATGCCCCAGCTCATCGCCACGGCCACCCACAAGGCTTTGCCAGGCATCTTGAGATGGAGGTACCAGGCGGTGTTCATGAAGATATTGGAGCCCGCCAGCATGGCCACGGGCGCAACGAAGGTCCAGTTCACGGCCGCCTCAGTCGACGCAGATGGCGTTGACCGCCTTGCCCTGCTTGACCTCGGCATAGCAGCCATAGAGCTTGTCGTCGGCCTGGCAGGTCCCGCTCGCGGCCTTGTCCGGAGACACGGCGCCCGCACTGCCGACGCACTTGCCCTGGCACTGCGCGGAATCGGTGCAAGGCTTGCCCGCATCGGCGTAGGGATGGACGCATTGCTCCATGCCCAGCATGCCGCGGCGCTGCACGGTGCCGCCTGCGGACTGGCAGGCTGCGCGATCGTCCGCGCTCATGTCGCGGTTATAGTCCTGCCCCTCGCCCTTGTGTCCGGCCGGCTGGGTCGGCGGTGTCGGGCTGGCGGGTGCCGGGGTGGAAGGCGGCTGCGGACCGTCCTGCGGCGCGCAGCCGACCAGCGCGAGAGCGCCGAAGGCAGCGACGAGGACGGTCCGCAGCCCTGCCATCAGAACGCCAGCGGTCCGTCGAGTTCCTCGACCGTCCACGGCAGGCCATGCTGGTTGAGCATGTCCATGTAGGGATCGGGATCGAACTGCTCCATGTTGAACACGCCTGCACCGCTCCACTTGCCGGTCAGCAGCATGGCCGCGCCGATCATCGCCGGAACGCCGGTGGTGTAGCTGACGGCCTGGTTGCCGGTTTCGGCATAGGCGTCTTCATGGTCGCAGATGTTCTTGATGTAGAACGTCTTCTCGCCCGAACCATCGAGCGCTTCGCCGGTCGCGATGTCGCCGATATTGGTCTTGCCCTTGGTCGTGGGGCCGAGCGAGGCCGGCTCGGGCAGCACGGCCTTGAGGAACTGGAGCGGGATGATCTCGACGCCGTTGTAGATCACCGGGTCGATGCGGGTCATGCCCACGTTCTGCAGTACGGTAAGGTGCTGGATATAGGCATCGCCGAAGGTCATCCAGAAGCGCGCGCGCTCCATCTCGGGGATGAACTTCGCGAGGCTTTCCAGTTCCTCGTGATACATCATGTACATGTTCTTGGGACCGACGGCCTCGAAGTCGAAGCTCTGCTTCACGCCCATCGCCGGGGTCTCGACGAATTCGCCGTTCTCCCAGTGGCGGGCCGGCGCGGTCACTTCGCGGATGTTGATTTCCGGGTTGAAGTTGGTCGCGAAAGCCTGGCCGTGGTCGCCGCCGTTGCAATCGAGAATGTCGAGCGTGCGGATGGTCTTGAGCTTGTGCTTCTTCAGCCACATGGCGAAGACCGAGGTCACGCCCGGATCGAAGCCCGAGCCGAGCAGCGCGGTGAGGCCCGCTTCCTTGAACTTGTCCTGGTAGGCCCACTGCCAGTGATATTCGAACTTGGCCACGTCCTTGGGCTCGTAGTTCGCGGTATCCATGTAGTTCACGCCGGTCGCCAGGCAGGCGTCCATGATCGCGAGATCCTGATAAGGCAGCGCGAGGTTGACGACGAGTTCCGGCCCGATCGAGCGGATCAGCGCGCTCGTCGCGGCCACGTCATCAGCGTCGATCGCATAAGTGCTGATCGAGACGCCGGTGCGCGCCTTGACCGACTCGGCAATCGCCTCGCACTTGGAGACCGTGCGGCTCGCGAGGTGAATGTCCGAGAAGATGTCGGGATTCATCGCCATCTTGTGGACCGCGACCGAACCGACGCCGCCTGCGCCGATCACCAGAACCTTGCTCACCAATCTGTCTCCTTAACGCGATGCTCGCGAACAGCCGCATATAGAGGCCCTGTGTGACAACTCAACTGTGAGAGTTTTTGCCCGACCTGACGGGCGGGGCAAAAACGACGGAGGTCGAAGGCGTACCAAACAAAAGACTGTCATAATCCGCCATCGTCCCGTCATCGCGCGGTCACGCCGCGGAGGCATTGGAGCCGCACAAGCTTCTTACGGCCCGGGGGTCCGCCGAACGATGTCCAATGCCCATCCCGCATCCAACCTCATCGAAGGCGCCGTTGTCCGCCAGGAAACCAGGCGCGGTGCGCGCCTGCTCGACAAGGCCTTCGCGCTCGCCTTCAAGGGCCTGGTCTACGCGCAGATCTGGGAAGACCCGGTCGCCGACATGGAAGCCCTGCAGATCGGGCCGGATAGCCGGGTCATCACGATCTCCAGCGGCAGCTGCAACGCACTGTCCTATCTCACGGCAGACCCGGCCGCGATCACCAGCGTGGACCTCAACACCGCGCACATCGCGCTCGGCCGCCTCAAGATCGCTGCGATCCGCAACCTAACGGACTATGCGGACTTGCGCCGCTTCATCGGCGAGGCCGACCATCCCGGCAATTTCGCGACTTATCGCGAGCGTCTTGCGCCCCATCTCGACGAGGCCACCCGCCGCTACTGGGAAGGCCGCGACCTGGTGGGCCGCCGGCGCATCAAGGGCTTTACGCGCGGCATCTACAAGCAGGGCCTACTCGGCCACTTCATCGGCGCCGCCCACGTCCTTGCCAAGCTCTACAAGATCGACCCGAGCGAGATCCTCGGCGCGGAAACGCTGGAGGAACAGCGCCGGGTGTTCGACGAACGCTTCGCGCCGATTTTCGAACGCAAGCTCGTGCGCTGGCTGACCGACCAGCCCGCCTCGCTCTTCGGCCTCGGCATTCCCCCTGCGCAATACGACGCGCTGGCCGGCGGCAACCGCATGGCCGACGTGCTGCGCGCGCGGCTGGAGAAGCTGGCCTGCCACTTCCCGCTCGACGACAACTACTTCGCCTGGCAAGCCTTCGGCCGCGGCTATGGCCGTGAGGCCAAGGCGCCGCTGCCCCCCTATCTGCAGGAAGCCAATGTCGAGCTGGTACGCGAACGGCTGGGCCGGCTCACCTTGCGCCACGCAAACTTCACCCAGGTGCTGAAGGAAAGCGCCGAAGCCTCGCTCGACCGCTATATCCTGCTCGACGCGCAGGACTGGATGAGCGACGCGCAGCTGACCGAACTCTGGAGCGAAATCACCCGCACCGCCCGCCCCGGCTCGCGCGTGCTGTTCCGCACGGCCGCGGAGCCGACGCTCCTGCCGGGCCGAGTGCCCGAGGAAATCCTATCGCGCTGGGACTATCGCGAGGAGGAATCGCGGGCGGCAACCCAGGCGGATCGCTCGTCGATCTATGGCGGCGTCCACCTCTACGTGCTGCGCGGCTGAGCGCCGGACGATGACCGGAACCGCCGTTTCGCAGGATCATGCGGCCCTGATGGACAAAGTCTATCGCGGCCAGCGCCACATCTACGACTTCACGCGCAAATACTACCTGTTCGGCCGGGATCGCCTGATCCGCGAACTCGATGCGCGGCCCGGAATGGCCGTGCTCGAAGTGGGTTGCGGCACGGGCCGCAATCTCGAACTGATCGCAGCGGCATGGCCGGACGTGCAGTGCCACGGCTTCGACATCTCCAGCGAGATGCTGAAAAGCGCGAGCGCCCGGCTCGGCCCGCAGGCGCAGCTGGCGCTGGGCGATGCAACGCGGTTCGATTCGCAGGCCCTCTTCGGCCGAACCGGCTTCGACCGGGTCGTGCTCTCCTACACCCTCTCGATGATCCCCGGCTGGCAGGCGGCGCTGACGCAGGCCGCCGCAGCGCTGGCGCCCGGCGGTGTCCTCCATGCGGTCGATTTCGGCGATCTTTCCGGCCTGCCCTCTCCCTTGCGCGCGGCGCTCAGGGCCTGGCTGGGGAAATTCCACGTATCCCCGCGCCTGGACCTGCCGATGGTCGCTGCGCGCCTCGCGGGGGAGCATGGCCTGCGGATCGAGGTCCAGCGCGGACCGCTTGGCTATTATCAGATGGTGCGCCTGATCCGCTGAGGCTATGCCCCCGGGCATGACGCACTCGCCCGACTATCGCCCCACTGCCGCAGGCGTGGCCCTGGCTGCCCGCAAAGTCGCGGAAATCCTGCCGCGCACGCCCCTGCTTCCGCTAGAGTTCGAGGGCCGCACCATCTGGTGCAAGGCCGAGAGCCTCCAACCCGTAGGCGCCTTCAAGATCCGCGGCGCCTGGCACCGGCTCACCGCATTGAGCGAAACGGAGCGGGCGCGCGGCGTCGTCGGCGTCTCCAGCGGCAACCATGCGCAAGGCGTGGCCTGGGCCGCGCGCCGCCTGGGCATTGCCGCTGCCATCGTCATGCCCATCGACGCGCCCGCCGTGAAGCTGGACAACACCCGCGCCCTGGGCGCCGAAGTAATCCTCTACGATCGCCCCGGCGGCGAGGACCGCGATGCGGTGGCCGGTCGGATCTGCGCCGCCCGCGGCGCCACGCTCGTCCATGCTTTCGGCGACCCCTGGGTGATCGAGGGACAGGGCAGCACCGGCACTGAAATCGCCGCGCAAATGGCGGAACTGGGCCTTGAAGCCCCCGATCAGGTGGTGGCGCCCTGCGGCGGCGGTGGCCTCACGGCCGGCCTCGCCCTCGCCTTGCCGGACGCCCGGATCGTCCCGGTCGAGCCGGAAGGCTGGGACGATGTCTGCCGCAGTCTGGCGGCAGGAGAGATCCAGCGCGTGGCCGCCGATGCCCCTCCCACCGCCTGCGACGCTCTGCAGACGCCGGCGACATGGCCCGTCAATTTCGAGATCATGAAAGCCCGCTGTCCCTTCGGCCTCGTGGCGACACCGGCAGAAATCCGCGCTGCCCAGCGCCTGGCCTTCGCCAAACTGCGTCTCGTGATCGAACCGGGCGGCGCCGCGGCGCTGGCGGCCGTGCTGGCAGGCAAAGTCGACCTGACCGATCGCACCGCCGTGATCCTCTCGGGCGGCAATACCGATGCCGAAGCCTTCGCACGCGTCCTTCGGGAAGACGCCTGAACCCAGCGCTCCGCTTTTGGCGAAATCCCGTTTCGAGATGCTTTCATCTGAACGTATTTTCTGGACGAGGCCCCTGCTCCGTATTATTCTTGCCTCAAAGGGATAACTTTGGGTTGGGAGACGGGCGTGAGCACACGCAGCGAGTCATATTCGGTCGTCTCCATCCGCTGGGGTTTCGCAACTCTGGAAACGCTTCTGGTGCTGGTCACGCTGGCTGCGCTCACCAATAATCTGCTGGACGCGGACTGGGGCCTTAGCTGGTCGACTTTCTTCGTGGGCATGATCGGCAGCACCTGGGCTCTGGTGATCTACCAGCTCGTCGCAGCCCAGATGGCCGAAAAGGACGGCGATTCCTGACGGGTCTTCGCGATCCGATCTTCCGGTGCTAGGGCCGGGGCATGGATTTCGACGATCAGCTCCGCCGCTATTTCGGCACCGACGACCTTTCGACCATCGCACCCACCACGCTGGAAACCGGCATCGATCGCATGCGCGTCGATCTGGGCATGGAGAAGGACCGGAGCCGCCGGTTCGCGCTGTGGTCCCTGCTCTATCTGTTCAACGCCTCGCCGGACCTCGACGTCGCTTTCGACAATGATGAGGACCGCAACGCCGCGCGGGATTTCATGGACATGATGGCGAAAGCGCAACAGGCTGACTGATCCGGCGCCGCCGGTTCAGTCAGCACACATCCGCGCTTCAGGTAACCCGCAGCTTCAGGCGCGCTCGAAATAGCTCGCGAGTTCGACGTGGGTGGACCAGCGGAACTGGCCCACGGGGCGCAGTTCCACCAATCTGAAGCCCGCCTCGATCAGCCGCGCGGCATCGCGCGACCAGCTCGACGGATTGCACGAGATATAGACGACGCGGTTCACCGTGGACCCGGCGATGCACTCCACCTGCTCGCGCGCGCCGGCGCGCGGCGGGTCGAGCAGCACGGCCTCGAACTTGCTCAGTTCGTCGGGCTGGAGCGGGTTGCGGAACAAGTCGCGGTGCGCGCTGAACACCGGCAGTTGGGCGCTGTCCGCGGCGGACTTGCAGGCCAGATGCGCATCGCGCGCGGCTTCGGCTGCCAGCACTTTAGTCTGCGGTCCGGCCAATGCCAGCGCGAAAGTGCCAAGCCCGGAAAAGAGATCGGCAACCGTCGCCGCGCCCTGAAGCCAGCCACGCGCCGCTTCGACCAGCGCTTCCTCGCCGTCCACCGTCGCCTGCAGGAACGAGCCCGGCGGAAACGGCACATGCACGCCGCCGAGTTTCACGGTGACCGGCACCGGCTCCCACACGGTTTCGAAGCCGTAGCCGCCGTCCATGGTAAGGCGCGCGAGGCCATGTTCGCGCGAGAAGTCGAGCATCGCTTCGGTCGCGGCCAACCCCTCGGCAGTGAGTCCCTTCACGCCAAGGTCCACGCCCTGGTCAGTCAGGGTCATCTCGATATCGGCGGCCATGCGCGCCTGCTGGTGCCGGGCCGACTTTCCGGGCTTGCCGCCCTTCTTCGCCGGTGCCGCCTTGCCCATCATGATGAGCAGCTTGCGCAGCGGACCGAGCACCGCAAAAAGCTCCGGCGCCATGACCGGGCACTCGTCGAGCTCTACCAGCCGGTGGGACTTTGCCTCGCGGAAGCCGATGACGATGCGCCCGCCCGAGCTTTCGGCGCGCAGCGACACGCGGCGGCGCGCGCCCGGCGGGGACAAGTACGGAGCGGAGATCGTCTCCGCGCCCAGTTCCTGCGAGGCCGAGGCATTGGCGACGCGCCCTTCGACGAAGGCGGCCAGGCTTTCCTCGTCCAGCTGCTGGAGCTGGCAGCCGCCGCAGCGGCCGAAATGGGTGCACGCGGCCTGGATATGGTGCGGCCCCCATTCCAGGGTGCCGTCTTCGCGCAGCAGGTCGCCCGGCGCGGCGCCCCAGGCGAAGCGCCCGCTCGCGGTTACGCCGTCGCCCTTGGAGGCGATTCTCAGGATTTCTTCGGTTTCGGTAGTCACAGGCAGGCCGCTAGCGCAGCCGGGACCATTTGTCCAAGCTGACCGGCAGTAAAGGCAGGCGGACACCGCCGCGCGGCCTCTCCGTGGAGCCAGACGCCCTCGCAAGCGGCGGCAAAGCCATCCGCTCCGGCGGCGAGGCGGCTGGCGATGCAGCCGGCCAGCACATCGCCGGTTCCGGCCGTGGAGAGCCACGACGTCGCGCGGGGGGCGCAGGCCAGTCGGCCATCGGGCGCGGCGATCACCGTATCCGGCCCCTTGGCGACGACGATCAGCCCCGCCGCTTCCGCCAGCGCCAGCGCCCGGCGCGGCTTGCTGCCCGTGCCGTCGAGACCGAAAGCACGTTCGAGCGCCAGCAGTTCACCCTCGTGCGGCGTCGCCACGGTCGCCGCCTTGCGCTCGGCCAGATGGCGCGGGCCCAGCAGCACCAGTGCATCGGCATCCACCAGGGCCGCAGCCGAATCGGCCAGGGCGATCGCCAGTCGCTCGCGCGCGGCAGTGTCGCGGCCGAGGCCCGGTCCCACGAGAATGGCCGTGTTGCGATCATCGGCCAGTACGTCGATCAACTTGCCCTGGTCGACCACGAGGTCCGCGGGAACATTGCGCTTGCTGTTTGCGAACAGCTTCACATAGCCCGCTCCTGCTCCCTGCGCGGCCAGGCTCGCCAGTACCGCCGCGCCGGGCATTGCGCCGCCGACCACGGCCAGCAAGCCGCGCCGATATTTGTGCGCGTCAGGCCCGGGCGCCGAAATCCGCGGCTTGCTCACGGCCGTTGCCGCGCCCGACACCGGTTCCACACCGATCGGCACCAGGCGCAAAGCCCCCATTCTGGCGGTCGCCGGCATCAGGAAATGGGCGAACTTCCATGCCCCAAGCGCCAGGGTGAGGTCATAGCGCGGCAGCACTTCGTTCAGCACCATGCCGGTATCGGATTGTACGCCGCTGGGCAGATCGACGGCGATCCGGTGGTGATGCGCCTCGGCCAGACGGTTCAGCAGCGTGAATTGTTCCGCCGAGAGCGGCCGCGTCAGCCCGCTACCGTAGAGGCAGTCGACGAAGACATCGCCTTCGGCTGCGCCCGCCTGTCCGGCGTCCAGCACCCGGCCCTGATAGAGCGCGCGCGCATGCCGCGCGGCATCGGACTTCGGCTCGCCCGCGGCCACCACGGCGACCTGGCCCCCGCGCTCGCGGATGGCCTCGGCCATGACATATCCGTCGCCGCCGTTGTTCCCCGGGCCGCACAGCACCGTGACCCGCCGCCCGGCGCATATCCGCCAGATCCACTCGGCCGCGCCGCGCCCCGCCAGTTGCATCAGCGCATCGACGGAAGAACCCGCCGCCATCAGCGCCTCCTCCGCGCCGCGCATCTGCGACACGGTGAGGATCTGGCTATCGTGCGGGCTTGGACTCTGCGGCATGGGGCTTCCTCGTGACCGGAAACAGGTAACGGTCCGCCCCGAGGCTGACGTCGAGCCGATCACCGTCCAGCCTTGTTACCGCCACTTGCGCCCCATCGGCAACCGCCAGCCCGCTGCCGTCGGTCATGACCGTGAAGCGCCGGAACCCGCCGTCCGGATGATGGACCACCAGCACCAACCGGTCCTGCTCGCGCACGCGCTCTACCGCGCAGACCGGTTTAAGTTCCGCCGAACCGGCGACGGCGCAGGGAATGCGCTCTCCGCCTTCGGCCTGCTCCGGCACCTCATGCCCGGCAGAGCATGCCGCAAGAGCAAGGGAAAGCGGCAGGACGGTGAGGAATTTCATGGCCATGCGCCTTGCTACAGGCGCGAGCAGCGCGGCGCCAACGCCATGTGCAAGGCAGACCAAAATGGGACACCGCCTCCCCGGATCGCATCCGGGGAGGCGGCATGCATGCCTTAGCGACGCTTGAGCTGGGTCACGTCGCGCACCGCGCCCTTGGCGGCGCTGGTGGTCATCGCGGCATAGGCCTGGAGCGCGGCCGAAACCTTGCGCGGGCGCGGATGCACCGGCGACCAGGCATCGGCCCCGCGTGCTTCCTGCTGGGCGCGGCGATGGGCCAGAATCTCGTCCGAAACCATCAGGTTGATGGTGCGGCCGGGGATGTCGATCTCGATCGTGTCGCCGTTCTCGACCAGCCCGATAGCCCCGCCCTCGGCGGCTTCCGGCGAAGCATGTCCGATCGACAGGCCCGAGGTGCCGCCCGAGAAACGGCCGTCAGTCAGCAGCGCGCAGGCTTTGCCCAGGCCCTTCGACTTCAGGTAGCTGGTGGGATAGAGCATTTCCTGCATGCCCGGCCCGCCGCGCGGCCCTTCGTAGCGGATGACGACCACGTCGCCCGCGCCGACTTGCGCGCCAAGGATGCCCGCGACCGCCGCATCCTGCGATTCGTAGACGCGCGCGGTGCCGGTGAACTTCAGGATGCTGTCATCCACGCCCGCCGTCTTCACGATGCAGCCGTCCTGCGCGATATTGCCGTAGAGCACCGCAAGACCGCCGTCCTGGCTGAACGCGTGCTCCTTGCTGCGGATCACGCCGTTCTCGCGGTCGAGATCGAGTTCTTCCCAGCGGCGGCTCTGGCTGAACGCGGTCTGCGTCGGCACGCCGCCCGGCGCCGCCTTGAAGAATTCCTGCACCGAAGGCGCATTGGTGCGCGAGATGTCCCAGTGGTTCAGCGCATCGCCCAGGGTGCGCGCATGAACGGTCGGCAGGTCGGTGTGCAGCAGGCCCGCGCGGTCAAGCTGACCGAGGATCGCCATGATGCCGCCGGCGCGGTGGACGTCTTCCATGTGGACGTCGTTCTTCGCCGGCGCGACCTTGGACAGGCACGGCACCTTGCGGCTGAGGCGGTCGATGTCCTCCATCGTGAAGTCCACGCCCGCCTCCACGGCGGCGGCGAGCAGGTGGAGCACGGTGTTGGTCGATCCGCCCATGGCGATGTCCAGGCTCATGGCGTTCTCGAACGCGCCGAAGCTGGCGATATTGCGCGGCAGGGCGGTCTCGTCGTCCTGCTCGTAATAGCGGCGGCACAAGTCCACGGCGAGGCGACCGGCCTCCAGGAACAGGCGCTGGCGATCGGAGTGGGTGGCCAGGGTGGAGCCATTGCCCGGCAGCGAGAGACCCAGCGCTTCGGTCAGGCAGTTCATCGAATTGGCGGTGAACATGCCCGAGCACGAACCGCAGGTCGGGCACGCCGAACGCTCGATCGCCTGGACTTCCTCGTCGGTATAGCTCTCGTCGGCGGCGGCGACCATGGCGTCGACCAGGTCGAGCGCCTGCTCCTTGCCGCGCAGCACGACCTTGCCCGCTTCCATCGGTCCGCCGGAAACGAAGACCACCGGAATGTTGATGCGCAGCGCCGCCATCAGCATGCCCGGCGTGATCTTGTCGCAGTTGGAGATGCAGACCATGGCGTCCGCGCAGTGGGCGTTGACCATGTATTCCACGCTGTCGGCGATCAGGTCGCGGCTGGGCAGCGAATAGAGCATGCCGTCGTGGCCCATGGCGATGCCGTCATCCACCGCGATGGTGTTGAATTCCTTGGCGACGCCGCCGGCCGCCTCGATCTCGCGCGCGACCATCTGGCCCAGGTCCTTCAGGTGGACGTGGCCGGGCACGAACTGCGTGAACGAGTTCACCACCGCGATGATCGGCTTGCCGAAGTCCCCATCCTTCATCCCCGTCGCGCGCCAGAGGCCACGCGCGCCCGCCATGTTGCGGCCGTGAGTGGAAGTGCGTGAACGATAGGCGGGCATTGTGCGAACTCCGGGATTTTTCATGGGCACGGCGCGGGACAGCTACCGTCTCGACCGCGCCCCTACGACAAGTGCCTGGCTTTTGCGAGGCATAAAATTTCCAAAAACGCGCTTTTCGCTTTTCGGATCGTGCGGAACTAGCCTCGGGGCTCCGGGCCGAAACGGTTTTCACCGGGCTTGCCGGACCGGGCGAGCAGCAGGATTAGCGCGCCAAGGGCTGCAAGATAGCAGAGATTGTTGAGGAACAGCAGTCCGAACAGCCGGGTGTCGAACACCGGATCGGCAAAGAGCACGGGCATCCTGGAGAAACCGAAAAACAGGAACGGCAAGGGCAGCAGCGCCCAGGCGCCCGAACGCCCCGTGTCATGCAGGCGGCGCACCGCAGCGGCGGCGATCAGCACGATCAACACGGCCATCGTACCCTCCAGCGCCAGCACGAACGGGCCCATGTCCGGCATCAGTTCCGGATGATGGCCTTCTATGCTGATCTCATAATGGCCCGGCCCCGAAGTGATCGTCGCCTGATCGGGATGCTCCAGCGCGAACTTGCGCATCTTCGCCATGGACGCGAGCACTTGCGGCGTCATCGCGGCAACGCCGCCGAGCAGGACCAGCCCGACCACCACGGCCGCCCATGGCCAGAATGCCGCGCGGGTTTCACGACCGGAGAATTTCGCCAGTCGTACAAGGTGATAGCCGATCATGTTGCCCCCGGATCAATCTCCGGCAGCCTATCCGCGCCGCGCCTTCGCGACAACCCGGACGAATCAGCGAAGCCCGTCGGCGACCGCGCTGCAGATACGGGTCATCCGTTCCGCCCAGACCGCCTGTCCTGCCGCATCGGCGATCTGGTCCTGCCGGATCTCGATGGAGAGGTAGGGGCGGCCATGCCTTTCGGCGTGACGGTTCATCGAGGCGTTGAGCACTCGGCCCGAGTAAGGCTCCTGGTCGCCCACTGTCAGGCCTTCGGCTTCCAGCAGCGGAATGGCGAGACGGGCGGCGCGATCGTCCTCGTTGTAGAGAATGCCGATTTCCCAAGGGCGCGGCTTGTCGCAAGTCGCCAGGCCGGGAGTGAAGCTGTGAAGCGAGACGATCAAGGCGGGAGCGGCTTGCTCCAGCGCCTGTTCGAGCGCCGTGTGATAGGGATCGAAATAGGCCGCGACGCGCGCTGCCCGGCCTTCATCGCCGATCATGTTGCCGGGGATCGCATAGCCGTCCGAAACCTCGGGAAACATGCCGGGCATGCCGATATCGCGGTTGAGGTCGCAGACCAGGCGGCTGATCCCGGCGAGCCAGCCCCACACGCCCGGAGCCACCATGCGCTGCGCCACCCCCGCCACGCCGATGTCGATGGCGATGTGCTGGTTCATCAACTCGGCGGGAATACCTAGGTCGATCCCCTCCGGCACATGGTTCGAAGCATGATCCGCCACGACGAGAATGCCGCCCGCGGCCGGCGTGCCGAGCACCCGGTAGACTTTACCCGCCGCTTCGGGGTCTGAAATATCGGAAGTTTTCAACGCAGCTTCCCGGATAATTGCCACCAATCGGCATGGTCTGCCGCGATCCTTGCCGCGGCCTGGCTTAAGGCTTCCTGACTCTCGTAGAGGGCGAAGCACGTCGCGCCGGAGCCGGACATGCGCGCCAGGAACGGCGCGGTGTCCCGCAAGGCCGCGAGCACTTCGGCTATCACCGGGCATAGGGCGATCGCCGGGTCTTCCAGGTCGTTACGACCGGCCAGGGCGATCTGCCGCAAGGTTCCGCTCGGCATCGGCCCGCGGTCGCGCTGGTCCCAGGCCTTGAACACCGGCCCGGTCGGCACGGGCGCGCGCGGGTTGACCAGAAGGACAGAGCAGCCTTCGAGGTCGTTCTCCGCCACTTCGGCAAGATCGGTGCCCGTGCCGGTGCCGATGCAGGGCCGCGACAGCACGCAGGCGGGCACGTCCGCGCCCAGTCTTGCCGCCCGCGCATGCCAGTCCTCGGGCAGGCCATGGGCACGCTCGACCATGCGGAACACCGCGCCGGCATCGGCCGATCCGCCGCCCAGCCCCGCCGCAACCGGCAAGCGCTTTTCGAGATCGACCGCCCAGCCCTGCTTCCCCTCGCCATGCGGCAGCGCCAGCAGCGCCTTGGCGACGATATTGCCGAAAGGATCGTCGATCTTCCCGGCAAATTCGCCGTGCGTGGTCAGCCGGTCCGCCTCTGCTGGAGTCGCAGCCAAGGCGTCCCCCGCATCGACGAACGCGAACAGGGTTTCCAGCTCGTGATAGCCGTCCTCGCGTCGCCTGCGGACATGAAGCGCGAGGTTGATCTTGGCGTAGGCGATTTCGGTCAGCATCGCACCGTCCATGCCGCGCCGCGCGCGGAGAGGCAAGTTGAGCTTCGCCGGCCCGGTACTCCGCCGCTATTCGTCCGTACGCACTTAGAGACTGCTTCCGTCACCCGACCGGCAACGAAAAAGGGGAAGGCCTGGCCCTCCCCTTCTCGATCACATATTCGGATAGTTCGGGCCGCCGCCGCCTTCCGGCGTCACCCATTCGATGTTCTGGGTGGGGTCCTTGATGTCGCAGGTCTTGCAGTGGACGCAGTTCTGCGCGTTGATCTGGAGCTTGGCGCCCGCACCGTCCGGATCGACGAATTCGTAGACGCCGGCCGGGCAATAGCGCGCTTCCGGCCCGGCATAGAGCGGTAGGTTGATCGCGGTCGGGACGCTGGCATCCTTGAGCTTCAGGTGGACCGGCTGGTCTTCCTCGTGATTGGTGAACGAGTAGGACACGCTGGTCAGGCGGTCGAAGCTGATGACACCGTCGGGCTTGGGATAGGCGATCGGCTGGTAGAGATCGGCGCGCTGGAGCGTCGAGGCGTCGGTGTGATGCTTCATCGGCTTGGCCAGGCCGAAGCCGAACAGCGTGCGCAGCCACATGTCCGCGCCGGCCAGCACCGTGCCGATCTCGCCGCCCCACTTGGCGACCATCGGCTCGGCATTCTGGACGAGCTTCAGTTCCTTGGCGATCCAGCTTTCGCGCACCGCCGTATCGTATTCGCCCAGCGTGTCCTGCGCGCGGCCCGCGTTGATCGCCGCGGCCATCGCCTCGGCCGCCAGCATGCCGCTCTTCATCGCGGTATGCGTGCCCTTGATGCGCGGCACGTTGACGAAACCGGCCGAGCAACCCGCCAGCACGCCGCCCGGGAAGGCCAGCATCGGCACCGACTGCCAGCCGCCCTCGTTGATCGCGCGCGCGCCGTAGGCAACGCGCTTGCCGCCTTCCAGGATCGCGCGGATTTCCGGGTGCTGCTTCCAGCGCTGGAATTCCTCGAACGGGTAGACGTAGGGATTCTTGTAATCGAGCGCGGTCACGAAGCCGAGCGCCACCTGGTTGTTGGCCTGGTGGTAGAGGAACCCGCCGCCCCAAGAATCGGTCTCGCTCATCGGCCAGCCCTGGGTGTGGATGACTCGGCCGGGAACGTGCTTGTCGGCCGGAATGTCCCAGAGTTCCTTGATGCCGATGCCGTAGATCTGCGGCTGGCAATCCGCTTCAAGGTCGTACCTGGCCTTGAGCCGCTTGGTCAGGTGGCCGCGCGCGCCTTCGCAGAACACGGTGTACTTGCCCAGCAGGTTCATGCCCGGCTGGAAGTCGGCCTTGGGATTGCCCTCGCGGTCGACGCCCATGTCGCCGGTCTGCACGCCGATCACGGCGCCGCTCTCGTCATAGAGGATCTCGGCGGCCGGGAAGCCCGGGAAGATCTCGATCTCCAGCGCCTCGGCCTGTTCGGCCAGCCAGCGGCAGAGATTGCCCAGCGAGCCGGTGTAATTGCCCTCGTTCGACATGAACGGCGGCATGACCAGGTGCGGCAGACCGAACTTCTTCTTCTTCGTGAGATGCCAGTGCCAGTTGTCGGTCACCGGCGTTTCCGCCAGCGGGCAGCCGTCCTCGCGCCAGGTGGGCAGCAGTTCGTCGAGCGCCCTGGGATCGATCGTCGCGCCCGAAAGAATGTGCGCGCCGATCTCCGAGCCCTTCTCCAGCACGCAGACCGACAGCGCCGGATCGACCTGCTTCAGCCGGATCGCCGTGGCAAGGCCGGCAGGCCCACCGCCGACGATGACGACGTCATACGGCATCTCTTCGCGTTCAATCATTGCGTCCACTGAGCCTGCCCCTAATTTAGTCGCTCGATTAATTTTCTCGAAATGCCTTGATTGGTGGAAGCCAAGAGGTCAAGACCCAGCCGATGGATCAGGCCTCAAATCGGCAATTTCTGGACGATATCACAGGTGCGCTGGACTGGTGGCGCGAGGCCGGGGTCGATTTCGACTTCCTGGACACGCCGCGCCAGTGGATCGTGCCCGAGGAAGAACGCGACGAAAACGGCGGCCGGATTCCCCCGCGGCGGCGCCCCCCGGTGCAAGTCGACGCGCCGCCGGCCCTGCCTTCGCGGATCGATCCGGCGCTGCTGCCGGCCGACCTTCCGGCCTTCCGCGACTGGTGGATGCGCGAATCGCTGCTGGACGACGGCGGATCCGCCGGGCGCATCCTGCCCTCGGGGCAAAGCGGCGCGCCGCTCATGATCGTCGTCGAGACTCCCGAGCCGCAGGACCGCGAAACGCTGCTGACCGGCCCCCAGGGCAAGCTGCTGGACGCGATGCTGGCCGCCTTCGGCACCCGGCGCGAGGAAGTTTACCTCGCCAGCGCCCTGCCCCGCCACGACGCCCTGCCCGACTGGCGCGCCGCGGAGACTCGCGGCCTTGGCGATGCGCTGGCGCGGCACGTTAACCTTGTGGCCCCGCAGCGACTCATGGTGCTGGGCGGAAACGTCCTGTCGCTCATTGGCCACGAATCGCCGCAACGCGCTGCCGTTTTAAGACAATTTCATCATGAAGGATGTGTTATACCGCTTCTGGCCGGGTGGGGGCTCGCCGCGCTGATGCAACAACCGCGCGCGAAGGCGAGCTTCTGGAGCGCCTGGCTAGAGTGGTCAAAGTCTGAAACTGACAAGTCGGTATCAACCGCGCCGGAGGATCAGAAGTCCTGAAAGGACCGATTTCCGCCGGCGATTAGGTCGCACGATGCGGGGAATGAATTTGAAAAGATCCGGCATGGAGAGAAACCGCAAGGGACCCTGGCGCGCCAGCGCAGCCACAGGCGTCACTTTTGCCGTTCTCACCGTCATGTCCGCCCTGGGCGCAAGCCCGGCCATCGCCAACAGCGCGGCCGTGGAATATTTTCGCTCGCGCGCGGACAATACCGCGGTTCCCTCGCTGCTGAGCCAGGATGACCGCGCCTATTACAAGCAGGCTTTCGACGCCGTGGACTCGAAGGATTGGTCCACTGTCCAGCGCTTGCTGGCAGACCGTCCCGAGGGCCCGCTCCACCAGCAGCTTCGCGCCGCTTACTATCTTGCGTCCGGCTCTCCCAAGATCGAGCTTCCCGCGCTGCAATCGTGGCTGGCCGAAGGCACCGACCTGCCCGGCGCAGACCAGATCAGCCGCCTGGCCCTCAAGCGCGGCGCGCTCAACGTGCCCTCGCTTCCCGCCGAGCAGCAGTTCGCCCGCCTGCCGACCATGGTGAAGCGCGTGCGGCCCTCCTCGATCGACGACGGCACGATGCCCGCCATGATCGCAAGCGGCATCAACGACCGCATCAAGGCCGACGATCCCACCGGCGCCCGCATGCTGCTGGACGGCATCGACGCTGGCCTCAGCCCCTCGACCCGGGCCGAATGGCGCCAGAAAGTGGCCTGGAGCTTTTATATCGAGAATCAGGATGCGCAGGCCTATCAGCTAGCACAGCTTGCCGCGATGGGCACCGGCCCCTGGGTCGGCGAAGCGTGGTGGACCGCCGGTCTGGCCGCCTGGCGTCTGGGTGACTGCGACGGCGCGGCCGACGCTTTCGACAAGACCGCCAAGTCGTCCGAGAACGCCGAACTCACCAGCGCGGCGCACTATTGGCGCGGCCGCGCCCTCGTGCGTTGCCGCAAGCCGGAACAGGCTTCGGCAGCCCTGCGCCTCGCCGCCGCCCGCGACGAGACGCTTTACGGCATGCTGGCCGCCGAGCAGTTGGGCATGAAGCTGCCGGAACAGCATGCCGCGGCGGACTTCACCCAGAACGACTGGCAAGTGCTGCGCACCAACACCAACATCCGCACGGCCGTGGAACTCGCCGAGATCGGCGAGGACAGCCTGGCCGACGAAGTGCTGCGCCACCAGGCCCGCATCGGCACCCCGGACCAATATGCCTCGATCACGCGCCTTGCCCGCGATCTCGGCCTGCCCTCCACCCAGCTCTGGATGGCCTATAACGCGCCCTTCGGCGGCAAGCCCGAGCCGGCAAGCCGGTTCCCCACCCCCAAGTGGAACCCGGTCGGCGGCTGGAAGGTCGATCCGGCACTGGTCTATGCCCATGCCCTTCAGGAATCGATCTTCCAGACCAGCGTCGTCAGCCCGGCGGGCGCGCGCGGCCTGATGCAGATCATGCCCGCTGCCGCGCGCGATCATGCCAATTCGCTCGGCTACACCGGCAACGCTTCCGATCTCAACAAGCCGGAAGTGAACCTTGCCTTCGGCCAACGCCATCTTGAGATGCTGCGCAACGATCCGGGTACGCAGGGCCTGCTGCCCAAGGTCATGGCCGCCTACAATGCCGGTCCGCTGCCGGTGCGCCGCTGGAACTCCGAAGTGAACTGCCAGGGCGATCCGCTGCTCTGGATCGAATCCTTGCCGTACTGGGAGACGCGCGGTTACGTGAACATCGTGCTGCGCAATTACTGGATGTACGAGCGTCAGGCCGGAGGCCAGTCCGAAAGCCGCATGGCGCTGGCGCAGGATATGTGGCCGACGTTCCCCGGCCTCTCGGGCTCGCAGGCCGTCCGCATGACGGCGAACGGGGCAATCGTGCGTGGCCATTGATCCCGAGCGTGTCTTCAAGCCCATCAATATCGCCGTCCTGACCGTCTCCGACACGCGCGGCCCCGAAAACGACACTTCGGGCGACATCCTCGTCCAGCGCATTCGCGACGCCGGCCATGCCCTGGCCGACCGCGCGATCGAGCGCGACGATGCCGACGTGATCGCCGCAAGGTTGAACGCCTGGATCGACGATCCGAACGTGGACGCCATCGTCTCCACCGGCGGGACCGGCCTCACCGGGCGCGACGTCACGCCCGAGGCCATCGACCGGGTGAAGGAGCGCGACATTCCGGGGTTTGGAGAGCTGTTTCGCTGGCTTTCGTACAAGACCATCGGCACGTCCACCGTCCAGTCCCGCGCCTGCGCCGCCGTTTCGCGCGGCACTTACCTCTTCGCCCTCCCCGGCTCGAACGGCGCAGTGAAGGACGGTTGGGACGGCATTCTGGCCGAGCAGCTCGACAGCCGGAACCGTCCCTGCAACTTCGTGGAACTGATGCCGAGGCTGCGAGAGAAGTAAGCTCGGCGGCCCTCAGCCGCCCGGCCCGTCACCGCTTGGCGGACAAACTGAGCGTCTCGTAAGGGACTGCTTGCTCAGGCGAAAATCGGCAGTTTTGCAGCGTCTTCCTCGCTGAGCGTGATGCCGAACGTCTCGCCCAGAAGGCGGGCATATTCGGCGGCGGTTTCGATCTGGCGAACTTCGCTCTTGCCGTGACGGCCGATCGTGAACTGCCGGTCGCTCAAGGACGCGAAGCCGCCTTCCAGCACCACGCTGGCGACGCAGAGCGTGGTGAAGCGCGTGCCGGGCCGGGTCGAGGTCCAGTGGTTGCTCATCTCCAGGTCGTCCTGCGCGACATCATCGAGATCGAACACATATTGCGGCTGCCAGTCGCCGTGGGGAGCGCCGCGTCCATCGGTGGCGCCTGCGGGACCGGCGCGTTCGAGCCGCCATTCACCGCCCAGCGATCCGCGTTCTCCGCCGCGCAGAAGCCTGTGCCAGGCGCCGTCGCCGGTCTGCACTTGCGCGCCGTCTTCAAGCGGGAGCGGCGGAACGTAGCTGCCGCCGAAGCCGGCATCGGCAATCCAGGCCTCGCCGTCCAGATTGACCAGCAGCAGGGTATGGGTACGGGGCGGAACCACGCCCTCGCCCAGCCCCAGCAGCACGCGGGCCAGCAGGGGCCGGTTGACCAGCCCCATGGCCGAAAGCGCGTCGGCGTAGAGGCGGTTCTGTTCGAAGCAATAGCCCCCGCGACCGCGCGTCACGAGCTTTTCGAAGACGCTGGCACTGTCGATGCGGATGCCCTGTCCCAGCGGTATCGCGAGGTTTTCGAAACCGATCGACCGGCGATGCGCCGTCTGCACCGCGCCCAGCCCTTCCGAAGAGCGGGCCGGCATCTCGGAAAGGCCGATACGGGCGAAGTAACGATCGATGTCCATGTGCCGTTTCTGCACCGCTCGCCCCCGCGGGGCAAGCCTGTGGATAAGCTGTGCAAAGCCTGGGGACTGGCCGTGGAAAGCCGGTGGAGCGACAGTGGAAACCCTGTGGGTTTCCCGCTTCGCCCCGCCCCCTCCGGCAGGATCAGTTCGCTGCGGTCAGCGCTTCGTGGAAAGCCTTGATCGCGGCGGCTTCGTCGCCGTTCCAGACCGCCCCCGATACGGCCAGGAAGTCCGCGCCGGCCTTCACCAGAGGAGCACAGTTTTCAGGCGTGATCCCGCCGATGGCCACGCAAGGGATCTCGAAGATCGCCTGCCACCATTCGAGCAGGTCGACGCCCGCCATGTGCTTCACCTGCTTGGTCGTCGTAGGGAAGAAGGCCCCGAACGCCACGTAGTCCGCGCCGGCCTCCCCCGCATCCATGGCCAGGTGGCGGCTGTCGTGGCAAGTCACGCCGACTTGCGCATCGCGGCCGAGCGCATTGCGCGCCTCTTCCACCGTGCCGTCTTCCTGGCCGATGTGCACGCCATCGGCGCCGAGACGCTTGGCCAGGCTGATCGAATCGTTGACGATGAACGCCACGTCCCGTTCCCCGCAGATCTTCTGCAGCGGTTCCGCAAGCCGCGCGGCCTCGTGCTGGTCGAGGTCCTTGACCCGGAACTGGAACGCCGCGACCGGCGCCGCATCCAGCGCACGCGCCAGGCGATCGGGAAAGCCGCCGCCCACTTCGAGCGGCGAGATAAGATAAAGCTGCGTCGGTTCGCGTTCGTTTTCGTCCATGCCGCGGCCCTAGCGCGTCCTCGGGCTCAGGAAAAGGCTTCCTCGTCCGATGAGGCATTGGCGCAAGGGCTTCAGTTCGGGCAAGGTTCAGGCGCGATGCGGTTTCTCGGCGAGGAGCCGCCCCAAGTCCCTCTCCCCCTACCGTGTGAGGATCATGAGAAGCCGCGCCCTGACGACTGCCCTTTCGCTCGCGACCGCGTTGGTCGCGCTGTCTGCCTGCCGGATCATTCCAGCCTCCCCTGTGCGGCCCCATGCGCCCGCCTCGACTCCGGCACCAGCATCGGCCCCTGCCCCGCTCCCGCCGCCAACCGCCCCGGACCCGGAAGTGCTGGCCCCCGAACCGGATGTCCATGCAGGCGGTCCACCGGCCACCGATTTCTACACCCCGCAATCCCCCCCGCCGCGCGCGCCCTACGAGGGACCACCGCTCGCTTATACCCGCATCGGCGAGACGGTCTTCGTCGACGGCCCCAAGGTGACCCCGCTCGCGCTGCTGGAGGACAGCCGCTGCGCCGAAGGCACCCAATGCGTCTGGGCCGGCCGCCTGAGAGTTCGCGTTCGCGTGGACCTGGGTTCGGGGCCGCGCGAAGTGGAGATGACGCTGGGACAGCCCGTGCAGATCGCGGATGGACAGCTCGACTTGCTGGATGCCCTGCCTCGGCCCACTGCCGGCAGGAAACCGGCGCCTTTCGCCTACCAGTTCGGCTTCCGCTTCATGGGCGGCCTCTGACCGCTGCCAAGCAGCCAAGGACCTGACGAAAGGCCGTAACGGAAAAAGGCGGCGCCTTGCGGCACCGCCCTTCCTTCAAGCGAAAATCCCCGGGCAGGATCAGGCGGCGGTGGTCGCGCCGACCTTTTCGGTAGAACCCGCGAAGATTTCGTCGATCGCCTCGCTCAGCGCGGCGTCGAATTCCGCGTCGCTCATCTGCGAGCGCAGGTCTTCCAGCAGCGCGCGGCTGAAGCTGGCGATGATGCCCTTGTTCTTTGCCAGTTCGGCGCAGGCTTCGGTGCGCTTGTAGCCGCCCGAAAGCGCCACCACGCGCAGAACCTTGGGGTGCGAAACCAGCGGGTCGAACGTGCCCGGCACGATCGGCAGCGAAAGCTTGAGCATGACGCGCGTGCCTTCCGGCAGGGCATCGAGGTTCTTGAGGATCTCGGCCAGGAGCAGCGAATCGCACTCGGCGCGAGTCTCGCTCTTGATGTTCACTTCCGGCTCGATGATCGGCATCATGCCGTGCGAGAGCACTTGGCTGCCGATCTCGAACTGCTGCTTCACCACGGCGGCGATGCCTTTGGCATTGGCCGAATTGATCACCGAACGCTCTTTGGTGCCGAACACGCCGAGCGCCTTGGAACGCTCCAGCAGGGCATCGAGGGTCGGCATCGGCTTCATCAGCTGTACGCCGTTGGCTTCGTCTTCCAGGCCCTTGTCGACCTTGATGAAGGGAACCACGCCCTTGGCGATCAGCGCCTGCGGAGTGGGCACGCCGGCGACTTCGCCATCCATGGTCCGCTCGAACAGGATCGCGCCGATCACCTTGTCACCGGTGAAGGCTGGCGAGGCGATGATGCGGGCGCGCATCTGGTGGATCAGGCCGAACATCTCCTCTTCGCTCGACCAGGCGCCTTCCTCGATGCCGTAGCCCTTCAGGGCCTTGGGCGTGGAGCCGCCGCTTTGGTCGAGCGCGGCGATAAAGCCGTTCCCGCCGGCCATTTTGGCCGCCATTTCCGAATATTGCATGGTTTTCTCCTCCTAGTTGTATCGACAACCTGAAACGGGCTTATTCCCCGAGCCACCGTTTCGCAACTGCGGCAAAAGGCTATCCGTCGGTTGGGTGATCCGTTCCGGCGAAGACGCGCGCGCGCTTGCGGCGGCGCAGCATGTCGGACAGCAGCATGCGCGCGGGAACGTCGATCCAGCGCACGCAGAACCACGCGACGAGGAGGCACGCGCCCAGGAACGCGAAGGCCATCAGCACTTCGTTGTAGTGGAGGTCGTCCTTGAAGTAACGCATCGGCTCTATCAGCGCCCAGTGCACGGCATAGAGCGCGAACGACACCTCGCCAACGAACCAGGCCGCGGGCGCCAGCTTTCGCGAGGGTTCGACGCGCGATCCCAGCCAGACCAGCAAGGGGGACAGCAACAGCGTGCAGGCAAGGTCGTAGTGGCTGGCCGATAGCCAGTGGGGATCGGCCAGCAGCATTGCAGCGATCGCGGCGAGGCAGGCCAGCCCGCCGAGCGTCGCCGGCCGGTGCGCGGGCTGGCGCAGGCGCGCGATCAGCATGCCGGCGCAGAAGGAGTAGAGCGTGCGGGCCAGCGCCACCGACCACTCGTTCCAGATCGCACCGATATTGCCCGAGCCGTTCTCCAATACCGCCGGGGCGAACCACCATGCCGAAGCCGCGCAGACCGCCAGCAGGGCGAACCGCGGCAGGCGGAACAGCAGCAGGATCATCACCAGATTGGCGACAAGCTCGTAGAACAGCGACCAGGCCGGGACGTTGAGCGGAAACAGGGTGTTCGTCAGCGGGGACGGCAGCATCAGCGCATTGATGGCGGTGCTGATCACGATCGTCGGCACGCGCAGCGAAGTGTCACCGCCGGTATAGTGGCGTACCAGGCCCACCGTGGTCGTCAGCAGCACGCCGACGAGAAACAACGGATAGAGCCGGACCAGGCGCTTGGTCATGAAGTCGCCCGCGCCCATGCCTCCCTGCCAGCGCGGCAGGTAGCTGGTGCAGAGCACGAAGCCCGAGAGCGCGAAGAAGAAATCCACCGCGACGTAGCCGTGCGGTGCCTGGGAGATGTTGAAGTGGAACAGCGCCACCGCCAGCGCGGCAATCCCGCGCATGCCGTCCAACGTGACGTAACGCCCGTGCCACGGCGGCGCGACTTGGTCACGGTGGCTCATTCCTGCGGCATCCCCCTCTCGACGTCCCGGACCTGATCCGGGACCGCCGGCCCTGAACGGCCCCTTCGCGGCGGCGCGCTTCGCATCCCCGCCCAAAGACCTGTCATCGGTCCCGGATCAGGTCCGGGACCGATGGTGTAATCGACTCAGGCCGAAAGCGCGGCCACGCCCGGAAGTTCCTTGCCTTCCATCCATTCGAGGAAGGCGCCGCCTGCCGTCGAGATGTACGAGAAGTCGTCCGCCACGCCGGCGTGGTGAAGCGCCGCAACCGTATCGCCGCCGCCGGCAACCGAGACCAGCGAGCCCTCGCGGGTCAGCGCGGCAGCGGTTTTTGCCAGGGCCACGGTGGCCGCATCGAAGGGAACCGTCTCGAACGCACCCAGCGGCCCGTTCCACACGAGCGTGCGGCAGGTCTTGAGCACGTCGCCCAGGGCTTCGACGGCCAGCGGGCCGACGTCGAGGATCATCTCGTCAGCGGCCACTTCATGAACGTTGCAGGTGCGCAAGCTGGGCGGATTGGCGGCGAATTCCTTCGAGACGACCACTTCGTAAGGGAGGTGGACGGTGCAGCCCGACTGGTCGGCCACGTCGAGGATCTCGTTGGCCGTGCCGGTAAGGTCGTGCTCGCAAAGCGACTTGCCCACGTCCACGCCCTTGGCGGCCAGGAACGTGTTGGCCATGCCGCCGCCGATGATGAGGTGATCGACCTGGGTGACGAGGTGCTTGAGCACGTCGAGCTTGGAGGAAACCTTCGCGCCGCCGACGACGGCCGCGACGGGCTTTTCGGGCTTGCCGAGCGCCTTGTCGAGCGCCTCGAGTTCGGCCTGCATCGAGCGGCCGGCATAAGCGGGCAGCACATGGGCAAGACCCTCGGTCGTGGCATGGGCGCGGTGGGCGGCGGAGAAGGCGTCGTTCACGTAGAAGTCGGCATTGGCGGCAATGGCCTTGACCAGCTCGGGGTCGTTCTTTTCCTCGCCCTTCCAGAAGCGCGTGTTCTCCAGGATGGCGATGTCGCCCGCGCGCAGGATGCCGACCGTCTGCTTGACGACGTCGCCGGCGATCTCCGGCACGAACATCACTTCCTTGCCGAACACCTTTTCGACCGCGCCCACCACCATCGACAGCGACATGGTCGAGACGCGCTCACCCTTGGGGCGGCCGAAGTGGGCCAGCAGCAGCACCTTGGCGCCCTTTTCGGCCAGTTCCAGCACTGTCGGCGCCGCGGCGCGGATGCGGGTGTCATCCGTGACCTGCCCGTCGTTCATCGGCAGGTTGAGGTCGACGCGCACGAGCGCGACCTTGCCCGTCACATCACCAAGGTCGTCAAGGGTCTTGAAAGCGCTCATTGCTCGATCCTTATCTCGTCACCGACGGCGATCGTGCCGTCTGTCAGCACCGTGCCCAGCACGCCGCCCCGCCAATCCGGCAGGAGCGCGGCCATGAGCCCCGGCACCACGTCTTCCATGCGGCTGCATGGGTCGCATTCCATGGTCACTGCGATGCGCAGGCTTTCGCCGATGGCGATGACGCAGCCTTTCTCGCGCGGAAGGTGCATCCCGTTCACCCGCAGGCCTTCGACCAGCAAGTTGGCGCGCCGTGCATGCCAGGGCGGACAATCGCCCTCCGCCAATCCCAGGTCGCGCAGCGCGGCCAGCCAGTCTTCGGCTGCCAGCAGCGAGACCTGTCGGCGCGGCACCCGGCCCGGACGCACCGCGCCGCGAAAGTCCCCCTGGACTCCCGCGGCGGCAGTTACGGCGGCGGACCGCAATTCCTCCATCGGCGCGCGCGGCCGTTTGCGCCGCGCGATACCGATGAGGCGGCCCGCCTCCATCAACGCCTCAGAGCAGGCGCATCAGAGGAACTTGGCCATTACGCCGGCCGTGTCGACCATGCGGTTGGAGAAGCCCCACTCGTTGTCGTACCACGACAGGACGCGGACCAGCTTGCCTTCGAGGACCGAAGTCTCGAGGCTGTCGATGGTCGACGAATGGGCGTCGTGGTTGAAGTCGATCGAGACCAGCGGTTCTTCGGTGAAGGCGAGCACGCCCTTGAGTTCGCCCTCGGCCGCTTCCTTGAGCAGCGCGTTGACTTCTTCGGTGGTGGTGTCGCGCTTCGGCACGAAGGTCAGGTCGACGACCGAGACGTTCGGGGTCGGCACGCGGATCGACGAACCGTCGAGCTTGCCCTTCAGGTCCGGAAGAACGAGGCCCACGGCAACGGCGGCGCCGGTGCTGGTGGGGATCATGTTCATCGCGGCAGCGCGGGCGCGGCGCGGATCGCTGTGGATCTGGTCGAGGATCTTCTGGTCGTTGGTGTACGAGTGGATCGTGGTCATCAGACCGCGCTCGATACCGATCTTCTCGTGCAGAACCTTGGCGAAGGGCGCCAGGCAGTTGGTGGTGCACGAGGCGTTCGACACGACGACGTGATCGGCGGTCAGTTCCTTGTGGTTCACGCCGTAAACGACGGTGAGGTCCACGCCCTTGGCAGGCGCCGAGACGAGCACGCGCTTGGCGCCTGCGTCGATGTGCTTGGAGGCCGATTCCTTGTTGGTGAAGAAACCGGTGCATTCCAGAACGATGTCCACGCCCTGCGCGGCGTGCGGCAGGTTGGCGGGATCGCGCTCGGCCGTCACATGAATGCGCTTGCCGTTGATGACGAGATCGGTGCCGTCAACTTCCACGGTACCTTCGAAAGTACCGTGGACGCTGTCGCGCTTGAACAGGAGAGCATTGGCCTTGGCGTCCGCCAGGTCGTTGATCGAAACCAGCTCGAGGTCATGGTCCGTGCGTTCGAGAATGGCGCGAGCGACATTGCGCCCGATACGTCCGAAACCGTTGATCGCAACCTTGGTCGCCATTGCAATAATCTCCTCTTTAAACGCTGAGCTTGTTGAGAATCTTCGGAACGATCGCCTCGACGGTGAAGCCGAAGCGCGCGAACAGGTCCTTGGCCGGGGCCGAGGCGCCGAAGCGGTCGAGACCGATGTTCAGGCCGCCGTTGCGGCTCTGTGCGGTATAGCGTTCCCAGCCCATGGTCGTTCCGGCCTCGATCGAGACCTTCAGGATCGACGCATCATGGGGAAGGATCTCGTGCTGGTAGGCTTCGTCCTGCGCGGCGAAGAGTTCCATGCACGGCATCGAGACGACATCGGCGCCGATGCCCTGCGATTCCAGTGCGTCCTTCACCTTCACGGCCAGTTCGACTTCCGAACCGGTGGCGATCAGGATCACCTTGCGGTCGGCGCCGGCATGGCGGAGCGTGTAGGCGCCGCGGGCCGAGAGCATGTCGCCGCTGCTGCGAAGCTGCGGCAGGTTCTGGCGGGTAAGGGCCAGGACCGAAGGCGTTTCCTCGGATTCGAGCGCGATGTTCCAGCACTCCGCCGTCTCGATCACGTCGGCCGGGCGGAACACGTAGAGGTTCGGAATCAGGCGCATGGACATGACATGCTCGACCGGCTGGTGAGTCGGACCGTCTTCGCCGAGACCGATCGAATCGTGCGTCAGCACGTAGATCACGCGGGTCTGCTGCAGCGCCGAGAGGCGGATCGCATTGCGGCAGTAGTCCGAGAAGATCAGGAACGTGCCGCCGTAGGGGATCACGCCGCCGTGCAGGGCCATGCCGTTCATGGCCGCGGCCATGCCGAATTCACGGATGCCGTAATAGACGTAGCGGCCGCCGTAGTTCTCGGGATTGAACGGATCCTGGCACTTGGCCTTGGTGTTGTTCGAGCCGGTGAGGTCGGCCGAGCCGCCGATCATCTCGGGGATGGCCGGGGCCAGCACGTTCAGCCAGTTTTCCGACGCCTTGCGGGTGGCGACGGTGGATTCGCCTTCCAGCCATTCGGCCAGCTTGGCGCGGATCGCATCGGCTTCCGGCAGTTCGCCGGCCATGCGGCGGCTGAATTCCTCGCCCTTGTCGGAAGCGGCCAGGCGGCCGAACCATTCCACATGGGCAGCCGCGCCGGCTTCGCCCGTGGCGCGCCAGTCGGCCAGGATCTCTGCCGGGATCTCGAAGGGAGCCGAGGTCCAGCCAAGGTATTCGCGGGCCGCGGCGACTTCGGCATCGCCCAGAGCGGCGCCGTGAACGTCATGACCGCCCTGCTTGTTGGGCGCGCCTTTGCCGATCACCGTGCGGCAGGCGACGAGCGTGGGCTTGTCCGAAGCGGCGGCAGCGGCCAGCGCGCGTTCGATGTCCGCGAAGTCGTGGCCGTCGCAGTCCAGCGTTTCCCAGCCGGCGGCGCGGAAGCGCGCGGGGATGTCTTCGCTGGTGGAGAGCGCGGTATCGCCGTCGATGGTGATGTGGTTATCGTCCCACAGCACCTTGAGGCGGCCCAGCTTGAGATTTCCGGCGAGGCCGATGGCCTCGTGGTTGATGCCTTCCATGAGGCAGCCGTCACCCGCGATGACCCAGGTCTTGTGGTCCACAAGATCGTCGCCGAACGTGGCATTGAGATGACGTTCCGCCATCGCCATGCCCACGGCCATGGCCAGACCCTGGCCGAGCGGGCCGGTGGTGCATTCCACGCCTTCGATCAGGAAGTTTTCCGGATGACCGGCGCAGACCGAGCCGAGCTGGCGGAAGTTCCGGATGTCGTCCATCGTCGGGCTGGCATAGCCGGTCAGGTGGAGCAGCGAGTAGACCAGCATCGAGCCATGGCCGGCCGACAGCACGAAGCGGTCGCGGTCGGCCCACTTGGGCTGTGCGGGGTCGAACTTGAGGAACTTCGAGAACAGGACGGTCGCGACGTCGGCCATGCCCATGGGCATACCAGGGTGGCCGCTGTTGGCCGCCTGGACCGCGTCCATCGACAGCGCCCGGATGGCATTGGCCATCGGCGCGAGACGGTCAGCAGCAAGGGTCATCGTGAAGGCTCCGGAAACGGAAAGAATGGGACGATTCGAACTTGCCGACCCCCTTTAGGGCGAGGCCGTCTCCCGTCAAGTTCACCTAAGGAGGATTGGCCTGCCGCCTACATGAGGACTTGTACAGGGATGCGCCAATCATATGGTGGCACATTCGTCTCGTCTGATCGAATGCACTGTGAACAAGGCGGGGCAATTGATTGCCTTTTGGCGTTTTCACGGTAGCGCAGGCGGCAATGGAAAAGGTGACGAACGAGGCCGCTACAGAGCAGGCAATCGACAGGATCCGGGCCGCACTCGCACGGCTGGAAAGCGCGGTATCGCATAGCCGCGACTTGCAGGACCGCCACGGCCGCCTGCGCGGCACGGTCGAGGACACGCTGGGCGAGATCGACGCGCTGCTGGCGCAGCACCGCCAGCCCCAGCATCTCCCCCCGCAGCAGAAGCCCTGAGCCAATGGCAAACATCTCCCTGATGATCGGCGGACGCGAATTCATGCTCGCCTGCGCGGACGGCGAAGAGGCTCACCTCACCCGCCTGGCCGAGATGATCGACGAAAAGCTGGCCCAGGCCGGCGCAGTGGGACAGACCGAGCCGCGTATGCTGCTCTTCGCCTCGCTGATGCTGGCCGACGAACTGCACGAGCTGCGCCAGCGCGCCCAGCAACCCGCGGCGGCGCCGGTCGCCACCCCGCCGCCCGCGCCGGTACCGGAAATTCCCGAGGTGCTGGTCGAGGAACTGGCGCGGATCGCCGATCATGTCGAAAAACTTGCGGACCTCCTTGAGCAGAGCGCTCCGAACGCCTAACTAGGGGATGACGGGATCTGCCCGGCACGAGCCGTTCGAACATCCCTGAGGCTATAAGCAATCCAATGGGGTCTGTCCCTGCCCGGACCGTGGTCCGACGCACATGGTCCCCACCTGACGTCGAGGCGTCAGAGGATTTCTAGGCAACGACCCAAGGTGGACCCGTCACCCACTCCGCACAGGCCCCGAAGGCCCGCTTTCGGCCTTATCCTTTCGGCACGCGAGATGCCCGAATTCCGACATGCCGCGAAGGCGCTTCGGTGGTATTGTCGCGGTTCCGAACTTTCTGGCCTGATATTCTAGAATGGGACTCACGGTGGATTCGTCGCCTCCTCTCTCCCCCACGATCGAGAAAAGCGCCTTGCGCAAGGCGCATCGCGCCGCGCGTACGGAGCATGTCGCCTCGCTGCCGCAGGGCATGCGGGCGCTCGTCCTCAATCGCCCGCCCGCGCCTGTCGCGGAAATGATGCCCGAGGGGCTGACGATCGGCCTCTACGCCCCCGTGCGTGACGAAGCTCCGGCTTTCGGCTGGGCGCGATGGCTGTCCGAACACGACCGGCGCATCGCCCTGCCCTGGTTCTCGGAGCGCGAAAGCGCGATGGAGTTTCGGGAGTGGGCCAATCCCTTCGACGAGGAACAGCTGACGATCGGCCCCTGGGGCGCTCTTCAGCCCCTGCCCGACGCACGGCCGGTGGTCCCGGCCATCGTCGTGGTGCCGCTGCTCGCTTTCACGGCCCAGGGGCATCGCCTCGGCCAGGGCGGCGGCCATTACGACCGCTGGCTCGAAGCCAATCCCGACGTTCCCGCGATCGGCCTTGCCTGGGACTGCCAGTTGGCCGAAACTCTCCCCCTGGAGCCGCACGACCGCATTCTCGACGCGATCGTGACGCCGACCAGAATCTACGAGGGAGAGATCTGACTTGCGCGAAACCCCGACCTGGCGAATCCCCATCGGGGTGCTCGCGCTGTTTGCGGCGCTCTGCGTCTACGGCCTGCTGCTGGCGCGCTACCTGCCGCCGGTGATCGGCAACTGGCATGTGCTGCTGCAGACGCCGGTCTACCTAGCCCTCGGCATCGTATGGATATTGCCGCTGAAGCGGTTTCTGATCTGGATGGAGACCGGGCGCTGGGGATGATTCCCCGGCGCTTTTTTCTTGCCCCGCGCACGGCCCTGAAACGGAGCAGGCAAAAGAAAAGGCCGGGTGTTAACCCGGCCTGTTTCGTATCATTGCTTTACCACTTCCCGGGAAGGAAATGGCGCGAGTGACGGGGCTCGAACCCGCGACCTCCGGCGTGACAGGCCGGCACTCTAACCAACTGAGCTACACCCGCGCAGCAATGTATGTGAGGTTTTTAGACTACCTCAAGTCGCTGGTTTACCAGCATTTCCCCTGCCTGTCACAGGCAGGAAATTCCCAAGTGGCGCGAGTGACGGGGCTCGAACCCGCGACCTCCGGCGTGACAGGCCGGCACTCTAACCAACTGAGCTACACCCGCGTTCTTGCGGTTGCGTCCGCTTGGGAGGCCGCCCTCTATGTCAGCACCGGGTGCCTGTCAACGCACTATTCCAGGCCAGGGAAGATTTTTGCGACGACGCCGCGACTAGCCTGTGGACAGTTTCGACAGCCCGCGGATTTTCGTGAGGTTTAGGCCGGTTTCATGGCCCGAAGGCAAAGTCCGGTGCCTTCGCGCGAACAAAATGGCAGGAAAAAACTTTCCGGTAACGCCGGATCAGGCACGACAGGAGCGGAAGGCCGAGTTGGTCGAGGGGCGATTCTGCATCCTTGAGCCACGCACATCGGCAATCGGGCCCATCAACTCTGTCGGACTTGATATGGCACCGCCGCCTGGAGAGGCACGCCCGCCGATGCACCCCCCGCCCTGAGGCCTCACGCGCCCTTGCGCGGCTTCTCGTACTTCCAGTTGCGCGTCTTGCCTTCGGCGATCCATTCGGCCGCCTGGGCCATGCGCTTGTCCCGCGTTGCCGCCGTCTTCGCCTCGGTGATCCATTCGAGATAGTCGCGCCTGTGCGAGGGCGCGAATCGTTCGAACGCCGCCTGCGCCTGCGGCACCGCCGCGAGCAAGGCGGCGAATTCTGCGGGCATGGGGATTTCCGGACGCGGCTTTCGTTCGGCTCGCGCCCTGGCAGGAGGACGGCCGCCAAGAATACGATCCGCCGCTTCGTGCAGCAGTGCCGACAATTCGGCTTCGCGGGGCATGTCCGCCTCGGATGCCACACGGATGAAACGGCGCGACATGGCATCGCCGTGGATACCGAAAGCGCAATGCGCCTTGAACGCGCTCATCCCGGCGACGTTCTTGCCCCGCACGGTAAAGTGGGGGACGCTCCACTTGATGGCCTCCTCGGCCTCAGGGAGCGCGCTGTGCGCCATGTCGCGCAGCTGTTCGAGCAAGGGGCGCAGCGGCTCAGCAGACCGGGCGATATAGTCATCGACACGCGGATCCCTGCCCATATGCGCTGCTCCAGCCCCTCAGCCTAACCCGCCAGAATAAGCGCCGGCGCCTCGATCAGCTTCTTGAGGTTCTGCGCGAAGCTGGCTGCATCCCACCCGTCTACCACGCGGTGATCGCAGGACATCGAGATATTCATGATCTTGCGCTTTTCGATGCGCTCCGCGCCGTCCGCGCCCTTCACGAACATCGGCCGCTCGACGATGCGGTTCGGACCGATGATCGCCACTTCGGGGCGATTGATGACCGGCGTGGTCGCCACGCCGCCCATCGGCCCGAGCGAGGTAACGGTGATGGTCGATCCCGAAAGCTCGGAAGACTTCGCAGACCCGTCTCGCGCCGCATTGGCGAGACGGCCGATCTCGGCGGCGAGTTGCCAGAGGTTGCGATCCTGCGCGTCGCGGATCACCGGGACCATCAGGCCCGCGGGAGTCTGCGCCGCCATGCCGAGATGCACGGAGCCATAGCGCGTCACCACGCCCGCCTCGTCATCGTAATGGGCGTTGAGCATCGGATACTTCGGCAGCAGCTTGCAGATCGCGGCGATGAGGAACGGCAGCATCGTCAGCTTGGGGCGACCGTCCACATTGGCTCCCCTCCCCGCATTGAGCTGTGCGCGCGTTTCCTCCAGCGCCGTCACGTCGAATTCCTCGACATAGGCGAAATGCGGGATCTGGCGCTTGGACGCCGCCATGTTCTCGGCGATGCGGCGGCGCAACCCGATCACGCGGACCTGTTCGTCCTGACCCTTTCGCCCGGCCGGCTGGAAACCGCCCGCGGCGTTATAGGACAGGAAGGCGTCGAGATCCGCATGACGCAGGCGGCCGTCTTCGGCGGGGCGCACTTCGCCAAGGTCGATGCCGAGATCGGCCGCCCGCTTGCGGACCGCCGGGCTGGCCATGACTTTCGAATGAGCGGCCGGGCGCGGCTGCGGGGCCTTGGCACCAGCGGCAGAAGGAGCAGGTTCCGGAGCGGGCGCCGGAGCCGGTTCGCGCTTCGGCTCGGGAGCCGGTGCCGCCGCCTGCTCGACGCGCGCGACATCATCGGCATCGGGCGTTTCCGCCGCGATCCGCTGCTCGACCACAGCAGCCTTCGGCGCAGGCGCACGGTCGACCTCGTTGCCGGCGCCTTCGACCTCGATCACCACCAGCGGCGAGCCGATGGCGATCACGTCGCCCGCCTCGCCCGCCACTTCGATCACGGTACCCGAAACCGGGCTTTCCATCTCGACCGTGGCCTTGTCAGTCATCATGTCGGCCAGACGGCCGTCTTCCTCGACCGTGTCGCCGACCTTGACGTGCCAGGCGACGATCTCGGCTTCTGCGATGCCCTCGCCGATGTCCGGCAGGCGGAATGTGAAACGACCCATCGGATCAATCCTTCATGAGCCGATCGACCGCCTCGCCAATGCGGACGGGACCGGGGAAATAGGCCCACTCGAGGCTATGCGGATAAGGCGTGTCGAAACCCGTCACGCGCTCCACCGGCGCCTCGAGATGATAGAAGCAGCGTTCCTGCACGAGCGTCACCAGTTCCGCGCCGAAGCCGGACGTGCGGGTGGCCTCGTGTATCACCAGACATTTGCCCGTCTTCTCCACCGACTTTTCCACAGTGTCGATGTCGAGCGGGACAAGGCTGCGCAAGTCGATGATCTCGGCATCGATGCCCTTCTCGGCCAGGACTGCCTCGGCCACATGGACCATGGTGCCATAAGTCACGACGGTCAGCGCCGCGCCCTCACGAACCACGCGCGCCTTGCCGAGCGGAATGCGGTAGTAGCCCTCCGGCACCTGGCTTCCCGGCAGACCCTTCCACGGCCGCGAAGGGCGGTCGTAATAGCCGTCGAACGGGCCGTTGTAGATCCGCTTCGGCTCGAAGAAGATGACCGGGTCGTTGTCCTCGATCGCCGCGATCAGCAGGCCCTTGGCGTCATGGGGGGTTGCCGGGATCACCGTCTTGAGACCGGCGACATGCGTGAACAGCGCCTCCGGGCTCTGGCTGTGGGTCTGGCCGCCGAAGATGCCGCCGCCGAACGGAGAGCGCACGGTGATCGGCGCGACGAATTCGCCGGCGGAGCGATAGCGCAGGCGCGCCGCTTCGGAGACGAGCTGGTCCAGGCCCGGATAGATATAGTCCGCGAACTGGATTTCCGGCACCGGGCGCAGGCCATAGGCGGCCATGCCCACGGCAGCGCCGATGATGCCGCATTCGTTGATCGGCGTATCGAACACGCGGTTCCTGCCAAACTTCTTCTGCAGCCCTGCCGTCGCGCGGAACACGCCGCCGAAGTAGCCGACATCCTCGCCCATGACGACGACATCGGGATCGCGCGCCATCATGATGTCGAGCGCGTCGTTGATCGCCTCGATCATGTTCATCGAACGGCTCGGCGCGTCGTGGAGGCTGACGGGGTTTTCCTCGATCATGGTCCTCACTCCTTCCACTCCGGCCATTTGATCTGTCGCTCGCGAATGGCCTGCTCGGCCTGTTCCTGGAGATGCCATGGCAAATCCTCGAACACGTCTTCGAACATGGTGTGGAACGGATGGTGCAGACCGTGGCCGAGGATGCCGTTCTTCTCGGCCTCCTTGGTGGCCGCCTTGACCTGCTCGGCCAATTCGCGGTCCATCGCCTGGTGCTGATCCTCAGACCATTCGCCCAGCGCGATCAGATGGCGCTTGAGGCGCATGATCGGATCGCCCAGCGGCCAGTCCTCCGCCTCGCGCGCGGAGCGGTAGGCGCTGGGATCGTCCGAAGTGGAGTGGCCTTCCGCGCGGTACGTGAAGTGCTCGATCAGCGTCGGGCCCTTGTTCGCGCGGGCCCTGTTGGCAGCCCATTCCATCGCCGCGTAGACCGCCAGGATGTCGTTGCCGTCCACGCGCAGCCCGGCGATGCCATAGCCCGCCGCCCGTGCCGCGAAGGTCGTGCGCTCCGCGCCGGCGAAGCCGGAGAAGCTGGAGATCGCCCACTGGTTGTTGACCACGTTGAGCACGACCGGCGCGTTGTAGACCGCCGCGAAGGTCATCGCCGCGTGGAAGTCGCCTTCCGCGCTGGAGCCTTCGCCCACGAAGCTGGTGGCGATGCGGGTGTCGCCCTTGATCGCGCTGGCCATGGCCCAGCCCACCGCCTGCGGGAACTGCGTGGCGAGATTGCCGGAGATCGTGAAGAAGCCGTAGTCCTTGGCCGAATACATGATCGGCAACTGGCGGCCTTTCAGGGGATCGGCGCGGTTGGAGTAGATCTGGTTGATCATCTCCACCAGCGGATAGCCGCGGGCGATGAGGATGCCCTGCTGGCGATAGCTGGGAAACACCATGTCATCCGCCGCAAGCGCATGGGCGCAGGCGATCGAGATCGCCTCCTCTCCAGTGCACTTCATGTAGAAGCTGGTCTTGCCCTGCCGCTGGCCGCGATACATGCGATCGTCGAAGGCGCGGGTAAGCGCCATCGTCGCGAGCATGCGGCGCAATGTCTCGGCATCGAGACCGGGATTCCACGGACCGACCGCGCGGTCGTCGTCGCCCAGCACGCGGATCATGTCCAGCGTCAGGGGCCAGGTATCCTGCGCCTCGCAGGCCTCGTCCGGCCGGGCCAGAAGGCCCGGTTCGGGGATTTCCAGGTGCGTATAATCTACCGTATCGCCGGGCCGATACTTCGGCTCGGGGACATAGAGATCGAGTGGCGGCAAATTGCCGCGTGGCTTGCCTGTGCGAACCGGGCCTTCGGCCATTCTGGTTATCCTCTCCCGATGTTACGGGCCGCGAAAACCTGAACTGCGCAAGGAAAAAGGGACGAACCTGGCGCGTTTCAAAATTCCACGGTCAGGTCATATTATTTCAACCTCCAGCAATGTCAATCCATAGTGAGAGGCATCGAAACCAGCCTCAAACCGCCACGGGAGCGGCGATATGGGCCTGCGGCGCGTAGCCCGAGACCACGAAATCCTCGATGCGGTAATCGAAGATCGAATCGGGCTTGCGGGCGATATCCAGATGGGCCTCTCCTTGCGGGACCCGCGAAAGCTGCTCTTCGACCAGCGCCGCGTGATTGAGGTAGAGATGGACATCGCCGCCCATCCAAACGGCCTCGCCCGGCTCAAGGTTGCATTGCTGTGCGAACATCCGCGTCAGGAGCGCCAGGGACCACATGTTGAAGGCGAAGCCCAGGCCCAGGTCGCAGCTTCGCTGGTAGAGCGCGCAGGAGAGCCGGCCATTGGCGACGTGGAACTGGTAGGTCTTGTGGCAAGGCGGCAGGGCCATGGCATCGAGTTCGGCGACGTTCCAGCCTTCGATGATGTGGCGGCGGCTGCCGGGATTGGCCTTCAGGCTTTCCACCACTTGCGCCACCTGGTTCACGCCGTCCGCACGCTTGCGGAACAGGCCCTCGCCCGCATCCTCGTAGACCGGCCAGTCGACCCATTGCTTGCCATAGACCGGGCCGAGATCGCCCCATTCCGCGGCAAAGGCCGCATCCTCGACGATGCGGCGCGAGAAATCGGCGCGCGCGATCGCCTCGCCGGTTTCGCGGCGATAGCGGTCCAGGGGCCAGTCGGTCCAGATTTCGACGCCTTGTGCGCAGAGAGGGCGGATATTGGTCTCTCCGGTCAGGAACCAGAGCAGTTCGCGGGTGGCCGTCTTCCAGTAGACCCGCTTGGTGGTGAGCAGCGGCATCGCCCCGCCGGACAAGTCGAACCGCACGGTCGCGCCGAAAACCGAGCGCGTGCCGACGCCGGTGCGATCCACGCGCTCGTCGCCCTCCTCCCAGATGCGGCGCATGAGATCGAGGTATTGCCACTCCCAGTGGCGCGCGGCCTTCGGGGCGGCGCCAGTATCGGGGCCGGAGTCAGGGCCGGAGTGAGAGGCAGAATCGGCGGTCAGTGTCTCGGTCATGCCGGGGAGCCTAGCCCAATGCCGACGCCAAGGAAAATAGCGGCGAGGCTTGCGGAGAGAAGGAAAGGAAAAAGGCGGCCTTCCCTCCACTGTTGCACCCAGGACACAGTTTCCGGCGAATGATCCTCGCGCATTGATAGTCATTCCTATTAGCGTTAACGGCGCAGTTATTGAGAATGACTTGCATGAGGGAAAGTCTATGAAATCCGCCCGCTCGCTCGCCCTTTGTGGCGTTGCGCTCCTTGCCGTATCGACCGCCGCCACTGCCCGTGCAGAGGATCAGGCCCCGAGCGTTGCTGGCGAAACCGGCGTGGAAGATGGCAGCATCGTCGTCACGGCCGGCGTTACCGGTACCAAGACGGAAACGCCGCTGATCCAGGTCCCGCAGCCGCTCACCGTCATCACCTCCGATACGTTCACCTCGCAGGGCGCCATCTCGATCAGCGACACGGTGAAATATGCCGCCGGCGTCCTGGCCAATCCCTACGGCCGCGATACCCGCGTGGACGGCTTCAACATCCGCGGCATCGATGCGCTGCAGTTCCGCGACGGCATGCGCGACATCTTCAGCTATTACGCCAGCATCACGGCCGATCCCTACAACTTCTCCCGCGTGGAAATCGTGCGCGGCCCGGCATCGGTGCTGTTCGGCCAGGGCTCGATCGGCGGCCTCGTGAACCTGGTCTCCAAGACCCCGGAGTTCAAGACCGGCGGTGAAGTGAACCTCGTCTACGGCAGCTTCGACCGCAAGGAAGCCATGGGCGACGTCAACCTGGCCCTGGCGGACAACCTGGCGATCCGCGCTGTCGGCCGCGTGCGCGATGCCGATACTTACGTCGATCACGTCCCCGACGACCGCGTGATGTTCGCCCCGTCGATCCGCTGGCAGCCCACCCCCGACACCGACATCGTGCTGACCGGCCTCTACCAGGAGGACGATACCGGATCGACTTCGCAGTTCCTGCCCATCGTCGGCACGTTCAGCCCCAACCCGGCGAACCCCACCGGCCGCCTGGGTCGATATACTTTTGTGGGCAAGGCGGGCTGGGATCGCTACGCTGGTCGCACGCTGCAGGGCGGCGGCGCGATCACGCACAAGTTTTCCGACGCTGTCCGCCTCAGCGTCAAGGCCCGCTACATCGACAGCGACCTCGAATACAAGACGCACTACGCCGACAGCTATTCCTATCCGCTCGATCCGTACTCGGTCTATGGCACCGATGGCCGCACCATCGGCCTGACCGCCGATGCCAGCGACGCGCGGATGAACGTCTTCTCGACCGACAACAACCTGCAGTTCACCTTCAACACCGGCGCCAACATCGAACACAAGCTGCTGGTCGGCCTCGACTACAGCTGGAACAAGGTCGGCAAGCGCAATGCCAGCGGCAACGAAGTGGTTGATCTCTACGACATCGACTACGATGCCTTGCTGACCTACGAGCCCACCGGGCCCTTCGCCAATGTCAGCCAGAAGCAGCTTGGCGTCTACGTTCAGGATCAGATCCGCTTCTACGACCGCGTCTCCGTCGTGGTGGGCGCCCGCCGCGACCACGTGACGTCGTCCGCAGGAACCGAGGACAACGCCACGACATTCCGCGCCGGGATCATTGGCGAGATCGGCGCCGGCTTCTCACCCTTCTTCAGCTATACGGAAAGCTTCCTGCCGCTGGCCGGCACGCTGGCCGACAGCACGGGCACGCCCGGCGCGCCCTTCAAGCCCCAGACCGGCAAGCAGTTCGAAGCGGGCGTGAAATGGCAGCCGGAGCCGAGCACGCTCGTGACGATCACGGCCTTCCACATCAAGCAGCGCAACCGCGTCATCTATGGCCCCGGCTCGGCCATCGACCAGTCCGGCGAACTGACCACGAAGGGCGTGGAATTCGAAGCCAGCCATACCCTGCCGGGCAACTTCGAACTGCTGGTGAACTACGGTTACAACCAGCTCAAATCCGAAGTGAACAGCAGCCTCGACTATATGCCCCGCCACACGGCATCGGTATGGTCGACCAAGACCTTCGGCGTCACCGACGACGCCCAGCTGCGCCTCGGCGCCGGCGTGGTCTACAGCGGCAAGAGCATTTCGACCGGACTGATGGACCCTTACGGCCTGAACCCCAGCGTCATTCCTGCCGGTTCGCTCTATTCGGTCGTCACGCCTTCGCGCACCACCGTCGACGCCCTGGCGGAGATCAACTGGGATAGCTGGCGCCTCGCACTCAACGCGACGAACCTGCTCAACAACAAGTACTTCGCCTCCTGCCTGGCGCGTGGCGACTGCTTCGTGGGCGCGCCGCGCAACGTCATGGCGACCCTGGGCTATCGTTTCTGATAGCCTGAGCGCAAAAAACCCGTGCTTCCGCATGATCGGAAGCACGGGGCTTGCAGGATCTGGCGAGTGGCTGCGACTTGAGAGTCGAACATGCCGTTCGCCGAACCTGGACAGCGGGGCGGGCCATGCCCGCCCCGTTTTCCTTACAGGCCGTCGAGGCCCTTGCTGACCAGGATGTTCACCGCAACGCGGCGGTTCTGGGCCTTGCCTTCGGCAGTGTTGTTGTCCGCCAGGGGATCGGCTTCGGACATGCCGGTCGGCGTCAGCATGCGATAGGGCTTCCAGCCGCAAGCCTGCTGCAGGTAGTTGACGACCTTGCCCGCGCGCTTCTCGCTGAGAGCCTGGTTGAAATCGGGGCTGCCCGTGGAGTCGGTGTAGCCGACGACCAGCAGCAGCGCGTTATCCATGCCCTCGGCCGAGCTGGCGGCCGCGCAAAGCTCCTGCTGTGCCTGGGGCGACAGGACGGCCTTGCCGGTGTCGAAGTTCACGTTGGTCGTGCTCTTGACGTTGTACTGGTCGATATCGCCCATGCGGCCGCGCAGGGCTTCGGTGGCAGCCGTCTGCTCGGCAAAGCGCTGGTCGGTGCCGTTATGGATCATCGAGGCGGTCTTCAGATCCTTGTTCTGAAGATTGATCTGGCTGGCGACCAGACCCGCGCCCGACTGCATCGTCTTCACCGTCACCGGCAGGCCGTTGAGCAGCTGGGTGGCGGGCAGCTTGTTGCTCGCCATGCCGAGGAAGCCGCCGCTGGCCTTGATCTTGGTGGCATCGTTGATGGTGATGACCGAATTGGCGCCATCCGCGCTGGTCACCTGCATGCGGGCGCCGCTGCGCGCGGAAATGATGCCCTTTACTTCGGGGCCTTCGGTCATTTCGCCCGCGTCAACCGGGCGATCGCCGTAAACGGTTGCCGAAACGTCGGCCGCAGGCGGTTCCTGTTCCTGCGCCTGGACAGACAGGCTGACCGAGGCAGCGCCGGTCAGCGTGGCGAGCAGCAAGAGAACTTTGGGGCTTTTGGACATGATAGACATCGCGCTACTCCTTCAAACTCGACCAATCGGGCCTGCGTACAGCAGCTTTTCGTCCGACTGCCGGCGGGGCCAAAATGCGCCCTCGGCTGTCGAAGCCCGTCCCTTTAGCTTCGTATGATATGCGGCACGGAGCCTCACCTGAACGCTATGGATCTTCTGGGTGTTCAGATTAACCTTGCGGGCGCATGAACACCCCCGGCATGCCGGGTGGTTGTGCAGGTAATTCGGGCGCGCCGTGCGACGAACCGTTGTCTACAGGGTCGCTCGGGGCATCATGTCTTGTTGAAGGCGCGCAATATAGAACCCGGCGCAGTGGTGATCCCTCGCCGTCAATACACAAAGCAATCGTCTGAGTTCACGGGCAAATTTGCCGCAGCGCTGCGACGGAGCGGCCTTAGCTGTTCGTCCGGGCCTGCGAATCTGTTGCGGCGCTGCCTGCGACAACTTCGAGCCCGAGCGGCCTCCTCTGCCGTCGGCTTTCAGACATGGCGCACATGTCCTTGGATAGGCGTGGTTTTTCGAGCGACCAACGACCGACGACCGGAGCAGCGAAAATGCTGCCGGTCATCGGGTGCGTTCGGTAGCGGGAGTTCAGGCCGAGGCTTCGGTGATGAGCCGGGCCTGCGCCATCGTCAGCTGGGCGATCACGTCGCTCAGCAGATAGACTTCGCGGCCGCGCGTCCAGGGCTGCGCGGAGCGGGGATCGTAGTGCACGGGCAGCGGCACTTCGCGCGCGGCGGCGGCGGTCATGCCGTGCTTGCGCGACACCAGGATGCAGCGCTTCACATGGTCGCGGTGGCCCACGACGGCCACTTTGCCCAGAGCCTGCGCCGTACCCGCCCGGGCGACGGCGGCTTGGGCCACTCCGTCCGTGCTGAGGTAGGTCTTGCGCCCATCCGCGCCCTTCACCGGAAAGATCGCGAAGACATCCTTCATCCGGTACTTCTCGGCCAGGATCTGCGCGATTTCCCACTGCGCGTAGACAGGCACGTCCCGCACTTGCCTGATGGCATGAACGGCATCGGCCAGCATGGCGTTGATCGGACCCGCCTCGGGCGTTTCCTCGCCGTCCGAAAGGCCGGTCCTGGGATCGACCTTGCCCGTGGCCGAGCGGTAGCCGAAGCTGTACGCGACGACACTCTCTGCCTCGCGCACGGGAAAGCTCGGATATTCCCAGCGAAATCCGGCGTCGGCAATATGCGATGCGAGCTGGCGCGCGGTGGCCTCGTCGCCCAGTTCGCCCTGCAGGGTCTGCGCCATCAGCTGTTCGAGGGAGCCGAGATCCGCCCCCCGTGCCCTGCCGGGATCGAGCGCCTGCGCCAATGCGGATGGTGCGGCCAGGAGAGTCGTCGGCGCACCGACAAGAAGCATTCGCCGTGTGGTCATGGCATGGTCCGTGATGGAAGGTGCAAGGAATTCCCGCCGCCATGTCGGTGGCGGCGGGACAGGTCTGCTTGCCGGGTTGGCGTCAGAATTCGAAGTTGACGAAGCCGCCCACCGTGCGCCGGGCATTGGGCGAGGTGTAGTGGAGCAGGCCCAGCACGCCGTACTGCTGCCAGCCAGTGGAGAAGTACTTGTCGAAGAGGTTGCGGGCATAGACGCCCACTTCCACGCGGCTGTTCGGCAAGGTGACGCTGACCCGGCCATTGACGAGGCCATATCCCGGCACGTTCGAATAGGCTGGCTGGCCGACGACGGTCCAGTACTCGCTGCGATAGGCATAGTCCGCGTGAGCGCGCAGTCCCATGCCCGAGCCGAATTCGTGGTCGTAGTCGATCGAAGCGGTGCCCGACCATTCGGGCGAGTTGGTCAGGCGCGTGCCGGTGTAGTTGGTCGTCGCGTTGTAGACGTAGTCGGTGAACTTGGCGTCGGTATACGTCACCGCGCCGGAAAGCTGCAGGCCGCGCATCGGTTGCACGACCAGGCTGCCTTCGATGCCCTGGGTGCGCAGGCCACCGGCATTGCCGATCACCGTGGCGTTGATCAGCCCCCCCGAACCGTCCGGGATCTGCGTCAGGATCGTCGCCTGGAAGTCCTTGAAATCGGACCGGAAGGCATCGAGGTTGAAGCGCAGCCGGCGGCCGAACCATTCGGACTTGATACCCGCTTCCCAGGCCTTGACCGTCTCGTCCGCATAAGGCGCGTACTTGTTGCCGACGAAGGCGATGCCGGCCGGCTTGTAGCCGGTGGAATAGCTGGCATAGACCATGACATTGTCGGCAAGCTGGTACTGCGGCGCGATGCGGAACGAGAAGTTGTCACCCTTCACGCGGCCGAAGTCGAAAGCCGGCGCGGCGCTGGAGGCCACGAAGTTGGGCGTATAGCCCGCGACCGATACCGGGTTGATGGTGACGTAGTCCAGGCTCTGCGAATTGTTGTCATGCGTGTAGCGGGCGCCCAGCGCCAGGCTGAGGCGCGGCGTGAAGTTGAACTTCAGCTGGCCGAAGGCCGCCATGGTCTCGTTCACGGCATCGAACAGCGAGGCATTGCCGTCCTCGCCAATGGCGCCGGTCAGCGCGATTAGCGTCGGCAGCGGCGTGCCGGCGGCATTGTAGAGCGGCTGGCCGCCGGTCGACCACTGGAGCTGGGTCTGGCGGGCATGAAGGCGGTTGTAGAAGGCGCCGACGAGATATTCCACGAAGCCGCCGGTCGGCGAGGCGAGGTGGATTTCCTGGCTGAACTTGTCGGTATCGAGCTGGCCCAGGTTGAAGGGGATATAGGCGTAGCGGTCGTAAGGCGTCAGGCTGGCCGGGGTCGAATTGTCGTAGCCGGTGACGCGGTAGGCCGTGATCGAGGTCAGGTCGTGATCGCCGATCTTGGCATTGGCGCGCAGCGAAGCGCCCCATTCCTCCGTGGTGATCTCACCGAACGAGGAGTCCGCCGTGTCCGCGCTCCGGGGGCCGGGGTAAACGCCCAGTTCGTTGAGGATCGCCGTGACTTCGGCCGGCTGGCCCGAGACCGGAGTACGCACGCTGCTGTCCCAGTGATAGGCATAGTCGCCGGAGACCGTCAGGTTGAAGCTGTCCGAAGGCTCCAGGTAAAGGCGCGCGCGGCCGCCATATTCGTGCTGCGAGCCGACCTTGCGGTTCAGCGTCACGTTGCGGCCGAAGCCGTCGAAGGCCTGGTCGAAGCCCGAGACGCGCAGCGCCGCGATCGGGCCGAGCGGGACGTTGACCGTGCTGTTGAGGATGCGTTCGTCATGCTCGCCGAAGCTGGCGCTGCCGCGCAGCGACCATTCCCCGATCTGCGGCTTGGTGGTCGTCACCGCGATCACGCCCGAAGTGGCGTTCTTGCCGAACAGCGTGCCCTGCGGGCCCATCAGCACATCGACGCGGGCGATGTCCACCAGGCCGGTCAGGCCGTTGGCGCGCTGCCCGTCCATCACCACGTCGTCGACGACCACGCTGACCGACTTGGCGTTCGAGAAGTCGAACGAGGTGCTGCCCACGCCGCGGATCTGGAAGGCCGCGCCCTGGGTCGGGTCATACTGCACGCCGGGCATCGTGTACTGAAGATCGGTGACCGACGTGTAGCCGGTCTTGGCCAAGGCCTCGCCGTCGATCGACTGGATCGCCAGCGGCACTTTCTGGCTGCTTTCGGCGCGGCGCTCGGCCGTCACGGTGATTTCGGGAAGGGCATCGTCCGCGTTCGGGCTCGCCTCTTCGGCATGCGCGGCCAGGGACCAGCACGGCGCCAGCGCGCCGGCGAGAATCGTCGAGAGAAGGTGGATGGTACGCTTGCGCGGGAAAGCAGACATGGGGGCTCCGTCCTGTTGACCGTGGGTCTCAGGACGCGCCTCTAGAACGGCATCATGACTCTTTCAGGACAGCCGTATTGTCTTTTTTTCGATATTTTACGTCATATCAAAACACCTGTACTGCCTTCCGTGAGAAGCCGGACCATATCCGGCCCCGGCAACCAATCCGCTTCCGTGGCCAGGCTGCGCAGGCCGTTGCCGATCGAGGCCACGACCAGCGCCTGGACCCGCGCACGGTCCGAATCCACGGGAACACCCAGCCACCCGGCATATTGGGCATGGACGTTTTCGGCGCGGCGACGGCGCATATCGATGGCGAAGGGCCGAAAACCCGGATCGGTCAGCGCCGCAAGCGCGCACTCGTGCGTCAGGCGGATGATGTCGCCGCTGCCCAGCCTGGCACCGGTGTCCCGGATCTGGCCGCGCAGCCGCAAGTAGACCGCCTCCACCCCCGCGAAGAGAATGTCGCGATGGGTGGGGAAATGGTGGGCCACGCTTGACGTCGCCACGCCCGCGACTTGCGCCACCGCACGGTGGGAAAGCACGCCCACGCCCTGCCCCACGATCAGGTCCGCGATATGCTCGGCGATGGTGCTCTTGGTTCCCTGCTGCGGCAGCGCGCTCTCGTCGAGCGCGGCGGCAGCGGGCACGGCCAGCCGCTCGACGAGGGCCATGTGCCACCGCGACCCGGCCGGGTCGCCGCTGCCCTGCCCGCCGCGCAACATGCCGCGCACCGTGGAATGGCGCAGCAGCCGGTAATCGGTCTCGTCGGACAGGACGATCGAGAAGACCTGCTCATCCAGGCAATAGCAGGCGATGAAGCGCGCCACCCGCTCGCCCTCCGGCGTGGACGGCAGAATGTCGCGCCAGAGCCCCTCGGCCTCTTCGAACAGCAAGGCGATGGCCGGCAGGGCGCTCGGCTCCCGAGCCGCCAACAGGGCCAGTTCGCAAGTGACGATCGCGGAAGTGCGGCGGCCATGCGCGCCCTCGTCCAGCCATTCGCAGACGAGATCGGCCAGTAGCCCCGAGCCGAGCACATCGTGCCCCGCCACGCGCGCGCCCCATTCCCGCCGCGCGCGGGCCATGAGTTCGATCTCCCGGTCAAGCACGGCCGCGATCAGCGCGGCACGATCGCCGATGCGATAGCTGATCGAACCGACGGAAGTCTCGGCTTCCTCGGCAACGGTGCGCAGGCTCATGCCCGAGATCCCGCGCGCCGCCGCCACGCTGCGGGCGGCATCGACGAGGCTGGTGATGTCACGCGGGTTGGAGCGGGTTTTGCGGTCGCCTGGGGATGTCATCCCACCGTGCATATCGCCCGTGGCGGCGCAGTCCAGACGGCGCCGCGTATTTCCGCATGGCGCAAGTGAGAAGGCGGCCGGTCGCGATGTCCGGCCGCCTTCGCGAAGCGGATCAGAACTCGATCGAGGCCGAGGCCTTGAAAGTACGCGGTCCGCCCTGGAGCAGCTGGGTGCCGAACACGGCGAAGGCGGATGCCCAGTACCGCTTGTTGGCCACGTTATCGACGTTGAAACGCAGCGTCAGCGGCCTGTCACCGCCCAGCAGCGCGACATAGCGCGCGCCGAGGTCGAAGCGCGTCCAATCGTTCAGCTCCAGCGTATTGGCCCGGTTCACCGCCTGCTTGCCGGTGTAGACCACGCGTCCGGTCAGGGTGAGCGCGGGAAGGAAGGGCATGTCCCATTCCACGTTGGCGTTCGCCAGCAGGTCCGGCACGCCCACCGCGTCATTGCCCTCATCCACGCCGCCATCGGTACGGCGCAGCTTGGCATCGTTGTACGTGATGCCGCCGATGACGCGCAGGCCGTCGGTCGGCTCGCCGTCCATGGTGAATTCGATGCCGCGGTTTCGCTGCGTGCCGAAGTTGCCGAATTCATAGAGGCCGAGGTTGTCCGCATCGGGACGATAGAAACTGTTCGGCTTGTCGATCTGGAACACCGCCAGCCCGGCATTGAAGCGGCCCAGGTTCACCTTGCCGCCCACTTCGTACTGGACCGACTTGACCGGCGGCAGGACCTGCCCGCCGTTGGACACGGCCACATCGACGCCGTTGATGTTGATCAGGCTCGCAGCCGCAGCGCCCTGAGCGAGGCCTTCGATGCGGTTGCCGTAGAGCGACAGACCCGCGACCGGCTTGACCACCACGCCGACCACCGGCGTGATCGCGTCCTTGTCATACCCTTGGGTTCTGGCGCCATCGCTATAGGCGTAAGATGTCGTCTTGATCTGCTGAAGGCGCAGGCCGCCGGTAACGAGGATGCGATCGTCCCAGAAACCGACCGTATCGGACGCAAAGACGCTGGCCACTCGCGTGCGGCTGATCGGGAACGGATCGTCCAGGTCGCCGCCCGAGAAGGAGGACGCCGGCCGCGCCACCTCGGGGGTATCGTAAAGGTTGGTCGTATAGCTCTGGAAGAAATCGTAGGCGTTACGGTTGACCTGCCAGCTTGCAGCCACCCCGACGTTCACCTCGTGGCTGACGCCGCCGCCGTTCAGCTTGACGCGAAGGCCAGCCGTCGCCGATTCGTTGTTGTCGGTGCGCGGGATCCGCGAGCCACTGCCCGTGGCGGCGCCGGTGGCCGGATCAAGCAAGGTGATCCCGGCCGTGATCTGGTCTTCCTTGCCGTCGCGCGCGCCGAACTTGGCGTAGACCATGGCATTGTCGGACAAGTCGTATTCCGCGCTGAAGGTGCCGAAGAAGTCCGTCGTCTGGATGAGGCTCCAGGGCTGGGAATAATTGGCATCGGCGCCCGGTACGCGCGGAATCACGTCGCCGATCGCGACTTTGGGGCGCCAGTTGGACTGGCGCAGGCGCTGGTAGTTGACGTTGAACATGGCACGCAGCGGGCCGCTGTCGTAATCGACCGTGGCGCCCACGACATAGCTCGAATGGAATTCGTCCTTGATCGCGATGTCGCCGCGGCGCGCCGATCCGTTGACGCGAATGCCCCACTCGCCGTTCTCACCGAAGCGGCGCGCGACATCCACGGCGCCCGAGAAGTGGGAATCGGAAGTATAGCCCACCGTCGCGCGGATCATGTCCCGCTCGGCCTTCTTGGGCATCAGGTTGACGCTGCCGCCGATGCCGCTGCCGCCGGGAGCCGCACCGTTCAGGAAGGCGCTGGCACCATTGATGACCTGCACCGAAGAGAACAGCTCCGGCGCGACGAGCTGGCGCGGGGTGATGCCGTAGAGGCCATCGAAGCCGATGTCGTCCGAATTGAGTTCGAAACCGCGGATGACGAACACTTCCCCGGCAATGCCGAAGCCCAGAGTGGTGCGGATCGTCGGATCGTTCTCCAGCACTTCGCCCAGGGTGTCGGGCTGCTGATTCAGGATCAGTGCCTCGTTATAGGCGCGCAAGTTGAACGGGATGTCTTCCGCCGCCTTGTTCCCCAGCGCGCCGAGGCTGCCGCTGCCGCTGACCTGGGTCTGGTTCATGCGCTGCGCGGAAACGAGAATTTCCGCAGCGCTTTCCGGCGCGGGATCGGCCTCCTGCGCCAGCACCGCCATCGGCGCCAGGGCGCTCACGCCTGCCAGGAGAAGCGCGGAAAAACGAAAGGTCTCGCGATTGTTGATTGTCATGAATTCCACCCTGAATCTTGTTCCCGGGTGCATGACGCATGTGCGAATGAGTTGCAATAACTGAAATATGGCGGTTACACGAAGCGTGCCCGGATGCCTGCCCCGCACTGCAGCATTGGCCGGCAATCTCGATAATGAGGACAGGCTCTTGCGGTTTCCTTTTGGAAGAACCCGGCTTCCGCCGCTGCCGGAGACCTGAGTCCGACGCGAACTCCAGACAGCAAAAAACCCAGCGTTTCCGCTGGGTTTCTAAGCCTCACCCGAAGGTGAAATGGTCGGGGAAAGAGGATTCGAACCTCCGGCCCCTGCCTCCCGAAGACAGTGCTCTACCAGGCTGAGCTATTCCCCGACCGGGTGGGCGTTCCGAAGAGCGCCCGGGGCAGGAGCGCGCCTATATAGGGCGACTCCGGGGGTGGCAAGGGCCCAATCCGATTTTTGTGCGCCATGACCCCGAATGAGCCCGCAAACACCCCTGCCCGCCACCCGAAAACCAAGGAAATTCCAGCAAAAACAGAAATTTCCACAGGCTCGTTTTTCTTGATCCTACCCTGCCGAAGCCATGCGCTTGCGGGTCCTGCTCTTGGTGAAAGGGCACGAATCGCGTGGTTCGCACGGGCGGATACCTCTTTCGGCCAGCCCTCTTGTCGCACCTCCGACGCTCGGGCAGAACGGCGGTGAGGATGCGCGGTCGCCAGGAGTGACGATGCGAAACCTGCCTTTCCGCCTTATCCCGCCAGTCTGCGCCGCCGTTTGCGCCGCCATCTGCTCGGCGCTGTCTGGCCCTGCCTTCGCATCCGGGCAGGAGGCCGTGCTGACGCCCCTTGCGCTCTCCCCCGGCCTCAACGCCGTGCCTGACATTGCCGGCACCGGACAGGAAGGCTCGATCGCGCAGCTCTGGCGGCAGAACAACAAAGTGCGCGGCCAGCACATCTTCCTGGTAAAGGTCGGCGAGATCGCCGCCACGCTGGAAGGCCGCGAGCAAATCATCGACATGCCCCATGTGGGTGACGACGTGATCCGGTCCGTCCGCTTCGCGCGCGGGAATTTTCGCGGCAAGTCCACACTCTATATGCTGATCGCCAGCCGCGATGTCGGCACTTCGCCCTATGAGGCAGCGACCACGCACATACAGTCCTTCGCTCTGGTGCAGGATCATGCGGCTTTCGACTTCGCGCCGGTGCGCAGTTTCGTGGCCGCGCAGAAGTATTGCCATGCCGACGCGGCGCTCCTGGCGGAGCTGAACTTCCCGCTCTCACCCATTTACGCCGGGCGCGTGACGCCGACGGGATGCTGAGGCCAGGCACCGAGCGGTAGCCGAACCCCGTCAGCGGCCTTGCACGAGGCCCGCGGCGACGGGCATTCAGCCGCCGCGAAGCAGTTGCACGCCCCAGTCGCGTTCGAACAGGTAAAGCAACAGGCGAGCCGCTTCCCCGCGCGGCCCGGCCAACCCGCCATCCCGCTCGATCAGCAGGCGCGCGTCGTCATGCGCCAGCGGCAGCAGCTTGGTGATCTGCTCCAGACTGGCGATGCGGAACGGAGTGTCGCCCGACTGCCGCGTGCCGAGCAGTTCGCCGCCGCCGCGCAGCTCGAGGTCTTCCTCCGCCAGCCGGAAGCCGTCCTGAGTTTCGCGCATCAGCGCCAGGCGCTGGCGCGCGGTTTCGCTGAGTTGCTGCCCGCGCAGCAGCAGGCAGGTCGATTTCTCGCTGCCGCGCCCTACCCGTCCGCGCAGCTGGTGCAGCTGGGCAAGACCGAAGCGCTCGGCCTGCTCGATGACCATGAGCGTCGCATTCGGCACGTCGACGCCCACCTCGATCACGGTCGTCGCCACCAGCACCGATGCCGCGCCGCTGGCGAAGCGTTCCATGCCCGCGTCCTTCACATCGGGCTTGAGCTGGCCGTGGACCAGCACCACCTGTTCGCCGAAGCGCTCCTTGAGCACGGCGTAGCGGGCCTCGGCCGCGGCCAGGTCGTCGTTCTCGCTCTCGCTGACCATGGGGCAGACCCAGTAGGCCTGCTGCCCGGTTTCGATATGACGGGCGATGGCCCCGGCCACGTCGTCCATCCGCTCGACGGAGACGACCCGGGTATCGATGGCCTGGCGCCCGGGCGGCAGTTCGTCGAGCTTGGAGACTTCCATCTCGCCATATTGCGCCAGGGTCAGCGTGCGGGGGATCGGCGTGGCCGTCATCGCCAGGGTATGCGGCGTGCGGCGGCCCTTGCGCGCGAGCATGAGCCGCTGGCCGACCCCGAAGCGGTGCTGCTCGTCGATCACCACCAGGGCGAGATTGCGGTAGGACACCGTGTCCTGGAAGATCGCATGAGTGCCGACGATAATGTCGATGGTGCCGCCGACCAGGCCCATGAGAATCGCCTCGCGCGCCTTGCCCTTGTCGCGCCCGGTGAGCAGCGCGATCTCGACGCCGGTGCCCTGGAGCATCCGCTCCAGAGTCTCGTAATGCTGCCGCGCCAGAATCTCGGTCGGCGCCAGCAGGGCCGCCTGCGCGCCCGCTTCCACCGCGATCAGCATGGCGTTGAGCGCCACCACCGTCTTGCCCGCGCCAACGTCCCCCTGAAGCAGGCGTAGCATCGGGGCGTTCTGGGCGATATCGCCCTCGATCTCGTCGATCGAGCGCTTCTGCGCGCCGGTCAGCGCAAAGGGCAGCTTCAGCCTGGCGCGCAGCGAGCCGTCGCCCTTCAGCGGCGTGCCGGATTGCTTCCGATTGCTCTCCCGCACCAGCATCAGCGCCAGCGCATTGGCCAGCAGTTCGTCATAGGCCAGGCGATCGCGGGCCGAGGCATGGATCCCGCGGTGCACTTCGCGCGCGGCGTCGTGCCAGGCCGGCCACTTCATCTTGTCGTAGAGGCTGGTCTCGATCCACTCGGGCAGCTCGGGCAAGACCTTGAGCGCCTGCTGGACAAGACCGGCGACGCGCCCCTGGGTCAGCCCTTCCGACAGCGGATAGACCGCCTCGCAAAGCTGGCCCACCGGCGCGGCACTGTCTTCCGAGACATGTTCGGGATGGACCATCTGGAGCATCTGGCCATACTGGTCGAGCCGGCCGGCCACCCAGCGCGTCTCGCCCACCGGCAATTGCTTGCGGGCGGTGAAGGACGCGCGGCCGAAATAAGTGATGGTGCAGACATTTCCCGCGGCATCCTCGGCCAGGACCCGGAACGGCCCGCGTCCGGCGGGGGAGCGATGCTCGCGCACCGTCAGCTGGACGATCACGTTCTCGCCCACGCTCGCGTCGTCGAGATTGGTGACCGCGCGCCGCTCCACGAAACGGTCGGGCAGATGGTAGATCAGGTCGCGAATACGCGTGAGCCCGAGCTTTTCGAGCGGACGCTTGAGCTTGGGTCCCACGCCGTCGAGGGCATCGGTCTCGGTGAACAGGCAATTCAGTGCTTCGGGCCGCATGGTCAGCCTCTTAGCGCGAGAACGGCTCCGTTCGCCAGACCGATGGGGAACGGATTTGCGGACAGCCACGTTGCTTTCGATGTCCCCCCCACCAGCATAGGAGAAATGCATGCTTCTTCCGCACGGAACCGTGTTCGCGATCGTCGACGGTGAAAACTTCGAACTTTATCGCAACTCGGGGCGCGAAGCCGCACCCAGGCTCACCTCGCTGGAGACCCCGGACCTCGAACCGACCAACTTCAGCGCGGGGTTCCGCCGCCATGATGCCCAGAAGCGCCATCAGGCGCGTACCGGCGACGGCAGCAACGACGCCCTGGACGAAAGCGCCCACGCCGCCGCCGTGGCCGGCTGGCTCAACCAGCAGGTGCTGGACCGGGAGATCGATCAACTGGTGATCGTCGCCGATCCCCGCTCGCTGGGCGAGATGCGGCGCCATTATCACAAGGAACTGAAGGGCGCCCTGCTGACCGAAGTGCCCAAGACGATGACCGGCCGCCCGAGCGAAGAGATCATCAAGGTGTTCCAGCGCTAAGCGCGCCGACAGACCCGACGGCGCCTGCCGGGAGGATCGCGAGAGATCCCGGCGGGCGCCGCTCGTTCGTTCCTCAAGGCCAAGGTTGCCCCGCCGAACCTTGCCCCAACCGGCGCGGCGCGGTAACGGCGCGGATATGACCGAACTTTCGCCTCAAGCCGCAGCGCGTCTCGCCAAACTGAAGTTTCGCGCCTGGCATCGCGGCACGCGCGAGGCCGACTACATGATCGGCTGCTACTTCGACCGGTTTCACGCCGAATGGTCCGGCAGCGATCTCGACCTCTTCGAAAAGATGATCGAGGAAGAGGACGTGGACATCATGGCCTGGGCGCTCGGCACCCTGTCGATCCCCGAAGAATATCGCGGCCCGCTCATGGACCGCATGATGAAGCTCGATTACGTCGACATTCCGCGTTGATGCCGTGCCCCCTCGGCACGCTCGGAACGCGGCATGAGCAGAGAATGACGCAAACTCTCGGACCCGCTCAGCCTGAGCTTGTCGAAGGCCCAACAACGACCAGATGACCGACTTCCAACGTATTCTCGCGGCGACTTCGCCCCTGACCCTCGCCTCGGTGACGCGGGGGGCACAGCCGCTGGTCATGGCGGATCTTGCCCGCGCCGCGGCAAGCAAGGCCGGAAACGGCCGCGCGGTCTTCATCGCCGACAACGAAAGCGCCATGCGCGCCGTGGCCGATGCCGCGCAGTTCTTCGCGCCGGAACTGGACGTCGTCGAATTCCCGGCCTGGGACTGCCTGCCCTACGACCGCGCCAGCCCTGCGCTCTCGGTCAGCGCGCGCCGCCTGGCCGCGTTGCACCGGCTTCAGCAGAAGCGCTCCGGCCCGCAGCTTCTGGTCACGACCGCCAATGCCGTGCTGCAGCGGGTGCTCACGCCGTTCCGCATCCGCGAATCGGTGCGCCTGCTCAAGCCCAATCTCGACATCGGCCACGAGAGCCTGATCGCGTTGCTGCGCCGCCAGGGCTACCAGCGCAGCGATACCGCCATCGACGCCGGCGAATTCGCCGTGCGTGGCTCGATCTTCGACATCGTCCCTTCGGGGCTGGATGGCGGCCTGCGCCTCGACTTCTTCGGTGACGAGCTGGAAACGCTGCGCCTGTTCGACACCGGCACCCAGCGCACGACCGGATCGGTGCAAGAACACCTCCTTCTCCCCGCGAGCGAGGCGCTGATCGACGACGACAGCGTCAAGCGCTTCCGCGCCCGCTACCGCGAGATGTTCGGCGCCAATGCCACGGCCGACCCGCTCTACCAGGCCGTCAGCGACGGCCGCCGCCTTGCCGGCATGGAGCACTGGCTGCCGCTGTTCGAGGATCGCCTGGTCACGGTGTTCGATCACCTTGCGGACGATGACCTGCTGGTGATCGACAGCTCCGCCCTGGGCGCCACGGACGAGCGCTTCAACGACATCGCGGACTATCACAAGGCCCGCCTCGAAACCTCGGGGCAGAAGGCGGGATCCTACCGCCCGCTGGCGACCGACGCGCTCTATCTCGCGCGCGAGGAATTCGAGCAGGCCGTCGCTGCCTTCCCGGTTCACCGCGCCGATCCTTTCGCGCAGCCCGAATCGAAAACGGTCATCGACTTCGGCTTCGGCAATGCCCGCGACTTCACGCCCGAACGGGCGCGCGGCGACAATGCCTACGAAGCCGCCGCCAGGCACTTGCACGCCGTCGCCAAGACCGGCCGCAAGGCGATCCTGGCCGCCTATTCCACCGGCAGCCGCGCCCGCCTCGTCTCGATCCTGGGCGAAGCGCAAGGCCCGGAACCGCGGCTCGCCGATACCTGGCAGGAAGCGCTCGGCCTGGCGGTTCAGGGGCGTAGCGCCGCGCTGGTGCTGCCGCTGGAAACCGGCTTTTCCAACGATACCGTCGAAGTCGTCACCGAGCAGGACATTCTCGGCGACCGCCTGGTCCGCCGGAAGAAAAAGAAGAAGGATTCGGACGCCTTCCTCGCCGAACTGGCGGCACTGACGCCGGGTGACCTGATCGTCCACATGGACCACGGCATCGGCCGCTACGAAGGGCTCCAGTCGATCCCGGTCGGCCAGTCGCCCCACGACTGCGTGATGCTGACTTACGCAGGCGGCGACAAGCTCTACATCCCGGTCGAAAACCTCGACGTTCTCTCGCGCTATGGCAGCGAGGCGGAAGGCGTCGCGCTGGACAAGCTGGGCGGCGAGGCATGGCAGAAACGCCGCGCCAAGCTGAAGGAGCGCATCCGCGAGATCGCGGGCGAACTGATGAAGACCGCCGCCGAGCGCGCCCTTCGCGTCGCGCCCGCGCTGCTACCCGAAAAGTCCTCCTACGATCAGTTCGTGGACCGGTTCCCCTGGCAGGAAACCGAGGACCAGGAACACGCCATCGACGACGTGCTGGGCGACCTTGCCGAGGGCAAGCCGATGGACCGCCTGGTCTGCGGCGACGTGGGCTTCGGCAAGACCGAAGTGGCCCTGCGCGCCGCTTTCGTTGCGGCCATGGCCGGCCAGCAGGTCGCGGTGGTCGCGCCGACCACCCTGCTCGCGCGCCAGCACTATTCAAGCTTTGCCGAGCGCTTCAACGGCTTTCCGCTGGAAGTGGGCCGTCTCTCGCGCCTCGTTCCTGAAAAGGAAGCCAAGGCAACGCGCGACGGGCTCTCCGCCGGCACTATGGATGTCGTCTGCGGCACGCATGCGATCCTGTCGAAAACGGTCAATTTCAAGCGCCTCGGCCTCGTCATCGTCGACGAGGAACAGCGCTTCGGCGTGAACCACAAGGAGCGGCTGAAGCAGCTTCGCACCGACGTTCACGTCCTGACGCTCACCGCCACGCCGATCCCGCGCACCTTGCAGATGGCAATGAGCGGCCTACGCGAACTCTCGACCATCCAGACCCCGCCGGTCGACCGCCTGGCGGTGCGCACTTACGTGATGGAATGGGACGAGATGGTGATGCGCGAGGCCCTGCTGCGCGAACACCATCGCGGCGGCCAGAGCTTCATCGTCGTGCCCCGCATCACCGACATGGCCGAAGTCGAGGAATGGCTGGCCAAGAACGTGCCCGAGGTGAAGGTCATCTCCGCCCACGGCCAGATGAGCGCGGGTGAAGTGGAAGAGCGCATGAGCGCCTTCTACGAAGGCAAGTACGAGGTCCTGCTCTCGACCACCATCGTCGAGAGCGGCATCGACATTCCGCGCGCCAACACGATCATCATCCACCGCGCCGACCGCTTCGGCCTGGCCCAGCTCTACCAGTTGCGCGGCCGCGTGGGCCGATCCAAGCTCCGCGCTTATGCCTACCTGACGACCCCTGCCGGCAATGCTCTTTCCGAAGTGGCCGAAAAGCGGCTCAAGGTCCTGAGCGACCTCGATTCCCTGGGCGCCGGCTTCCAGCTGGCCAGCCACGACCTGGACATTCGCGGCGCCGGCAACCTCCTGGGCGACGAGCAGTCGGGCCATATCCGCGAGGTGGGCTTCGAACTCTACCAGTCGATGCTGGAAGACGCGATCCTGGCCGCCCGCGCAGGCGGGGTGGGCCTGGAGAAGGATACCTCCGGCCTGTCCCCGCAGATCACGGTGGAAGCGCCGATCATGATCCCAGAGGAATACGTCCCGGATCTGGCCGTGCGCATGGCGCTCTATCGCCGCCTCAACGATGCGGACAGCAAGGACGAGATCGAATCGCTCTCGGCCGAGATGATCGACCGCTTCGGCCCCCTGCCCTCGGCGACCTCGAATCTCATCAAGCTCATCCAGATCAAGCGTCAGGCGATCGAGGCGCATATCGCCAAGATCGACGTCGGCCCGCGCGGCACTCTCGTCAGCTTCCACAACGACAGCTTCCCGAACCCGGCTGGCCTCATCGCCTATGCCGAGCGCCTCCAGGGCGCCGTCAAGCTCCGTCCGGACAACAAGCTGGTCCTGCAGCGCGCCTGGGGCGATCCGAAAAGCCGCCTGAACGGCCTGCTGCAACTGACCAAGGGCCTGGCCTCGGTCGCCCGCAAGGGCTGAACCGACAACGACACCGCGCCTCCACGCCCGTCATCCTGAAACCAGTTCGGGATGACGGACGTGCGCGGATCCCCCCGGACAAGCCGAGGCCGCTGACGCGCCGATCTACATCAACGGCACCCTGATCCGCGCGATCAGCCCGCCGCAGGGCGACGTAGCGAAGGACAGGTCACCCCCGAAACGCATCATCAGCCGGTGCGCGGTGGGGATGCCCAGGCCGAAGCCCGGCGTATCGCGGGTACGCGCCTCGTCGAGCCGGAAGAACGGCGTCAGCACGTCCTGGAAATGACCGGGCGGAATGCCGGGGCCGGTGTCCTCCACTTCGATGAGCCAGTCCGCGCCTTCGCGGCGGATCGCGACCTCGGCCCGGCCCCCGAAGTGGATCGCGTTCTCGACCAGCGCGCCTGTCGCCAGGGCCAGCGGCTGGGGGAAGCTCTCGACCACGACTTTGTCCGCGCCGGACAGTCGCGCACGATCTTCATAAGGCGCGATCACCGCCCGCACCAATTCGCCCAGATCGACCGGTTCGGCCTCGGCAGACATGTGCTGCGCCCTCAGGTATCCCTGGAGCGAGGCCAGAAGGCCTTCCATCTCATCAATGCTGGCCTGCATGATCTCGGAGATCTCGGGATCGTCGATGAGATCGGTGGCGATCTGCTGGCGTGAGAGCGGTGTGCGCAAGTCGTGGCTGATCGCTTCGAACGACCGCGCCTGGTCTTCGAGCAGGCGGGCGATCCGCTCCTGCATGACATTCATCGAATGGGCGAGATTGCGAAGGTCCTCCGGCCCGCTCTCGCGGATCTCCACCCGCTGGCCGTGGCCGATGGCGTCGGCGGCCTGCGTCAGGCGGCGCAGCGGATTGGTCAGGAGCCTGAGGGCGATCAGACCGATGGCGATACAGGCCAGCGCCGTGCAGAACATCAGCGCGCTGGCCCGCAGCGCTATGGGCCACATCGAAGTGATGTCGCGCGAGCGGAAATTCAGCCACTTGCCGTCGTCGAGGCGGATCGACCCGATCAGGTCGCTCTTGCCGCCGCTGGCATCGGCCGTGGCGAGATTGAGCGGACGCGAGGCGAGCGAGGGTTCCCATTCGATCACCTGCCCGGCGATCTTGTGCAGCGTATCCGAATCCATCATCGCACGAACCGCCGGTTCGGGCGAGAACTCCGCCTTGAGATGTCCGGTCGTCATGATCGGTGCCGCCAGATTCGGTTCGAGCGAATGAATGCGGTCGCTGACGACGATGAGTTCCGCAATTCGCCGCGCATGGTCGGCGCGCAGGGTCTGCCGGTCGATCGCCTGGTAGAACAGCAGGCTGCCGATCAACTGGACGATGCCAAGCCCCAGAAAGACGACGGCAGCTAGGACCGCCAGGCGCGGGATGCTGATTCGGACCACGTTTCCTCTCGCAGGATGCCCGATTGTCATTCGCGATCTAGCGGGGGCGCCCATAACCAGCGCTCTCACCGGATGCGCCGTTCGTCAATGCGAAGTGGAGTTGGGAAACGTTTTGACACTTGCGGCCTTGCCGCAAACCCTTGCTCAAATGCATGTAAGGTGCAGAGCGACTTGCTTTCTTCCTCCGGTCCGGAGGGAAGAAAGAAGTGGCTCCCCGAGTAGGATTCGAACCTACGGCCATTCGATTAACAGTCGAATGCTCTACCGCTGAGCTATCGGGGAGCAGCCTGTCAGTGTTACCACCGCCGGGCAGGAGTGCGCCTATAAAAGGGGTATTCGGGGTTGGCAAGCACTCTGTAATGAAAATGTCGAGAAAACTTTTCCACAGGTCGATACCCGCGGTCAGACCTGGAACTGCTCCGCGAAGATGCGTTCTTCCAGCGTGAAGCCCGGGTCGAACAGCAGGGTCAGCTCCTTCTCCGCATTGGCGACGATGCGCACGGTCTTCACGTCGCGGACTTCCTTCTGGTCGGCCACGGCGGCGACGGGCCGCTTGCCGGGCTCGCGGATACGGAATTCCACTTCGGCGCTCTCGGGAAGGATCGCGCCTTTCCAGCGGCGGGGGCGGAAGGGGCTGAGCGGGGTCAACGCCAGCATCCGCGAACCCAGCGGCAGGATCGGCCCATTGGCCGACAGGTTGTAGGCCGTGGACCCGACCGGCGTGGCCACGAGCACGCCGTCGCCGACAAGCTCCTCCATCCGCACTTTGCCGTTGATCGTCACTTCCAGCTTCGCCGTCTGGCGCGTCTCGCGCAGCAGCGAGACCTCGTTGATCGCGTAATAGACGAAGCTGCGGCCATCGTGGCTGGTGGCATGCATCTGCAACGGCCGCACCGGCACGGCATGCGCCTCGGCAATGCGATCGGCGATCGGCACCCCGTCGTGCGGGCCGTTCATCAGGAAGCCCACCGTCCCGAGGTTCATGCCGTAGACGGGCTTTATCACATCGCGGTCGAGCATTTCATGCAGGACATGCAGCAGGAAGCCGTCGCCGCCCACCACCACCAGCACCTCGGCCTCTGCCGGATCGACCCAGGCGTGCGCACGCCGAAGCTCCGCCGCGCCATATTGGGCCTTGGCGCTGTCCGATACGATCAGTCCCAGCGTGGGTACGTCAGCCATTGAAATCCCCGGCGTAAAGCGGCGCTCGCACCGAAAGGGAGGCCCGTTCCGAAGAATGCATCGGCGCCCGTCTCATTTTGAAGCCCTTTTCATGCCGCGGACCTTTCGAATTTTGCATCGTTTGGCAAGGCCTTTGGCTATAGCACTCGCGATGGGCGAACGACGCAAGGGGCTGCCGCGAGGCCATGCCCGCCGGCTTGAAGACAGACTGACCGGGATTCCCGGCCTCGAAGCCGTGCGCGAACGCATCGCCGGGTGGCGCAGCGACGCCGAAAGCGCGCCGCAACATGCCCATGTCCATGCCATGCTGGTGGCGCTGCGGCGGCTCGACACGATCAACATGGCCTACGGCGCCGAAGCGGGCGACGGCGCCCTTGAGGAAGTCGCCGGCCGCATTGCCCATTTCGCGGGCGAGGAACTCGACGGACCCTGGCTGGTGGCCCGCGCCGGCGGTGGCTCCTTCGTGCTCGTCGCCAACGAGGCCTGCAGCCGCGAGCGCTGGCACCTCGTGGCCGACCAGCTGGCCGACGCGATTGCCCGCCCGATCGCGCTGCCTACCGGCGTGCTGCGCCTTTCGCCGCGCATCGCCCTGATTCGCGCCCTCACCGGGGAAAGCGTCGATTCGATGCTGGACCGGCTCGGCCATGCGCTGACAGGCCTGCAGGACCAGTCCGCCACGCGGCTGGGCTGGGCGGACGGCGAAGTCACCGTGCCGGGCCGATCGGCCGCGCAGCTCGAAGCGGACCTCCTGGGCGCCATCGACGGTGACGAGATCGAGATCCTGTTCCAGCCGCAGTTCAGCCTGGTGGACGAATCGCTCACCGGCGCCGAGGCCCTCGCCCGCTGGAATCACCCCGTCCTCGGCCGCATCGGCGCGGGCGCCCTCTTCGCGATTGCCGAGCGCGCCGACCACATCGGCCCGCTCTCGCGCCACATCGCCGCCAAGGCGATGGCGGCGGCGGGGCAGTGGCCGGGCGACTTGCGCCTTTCGATCAATGTCACCCCGGCCGACCTCGCCTTCGGCACGTATGTGCGCCAGATGCTGGACCTCGTGCGCGAGAGCGGTTTTCCGCCGCGCCGACTGACGCTGGAGATCACCGAGCAATCGCTCATCAGCGACATTACCCAGACCGCGCAGATGATGGCGGAATTCTCCTCGCAGGGCATTCGCATCGCCCTGGACGACTTCGGCGCGGGGTTCTGCAACTTCCGCTATCTCAAGGTCCTGCCGATCCACTATCTCAAGCTGGACCGCACGATGATCGAAGGCGTCGCCACCGACCGCCGCGACGTGGCGGTGCTGCGCGCGATCGTCGCCATGGCGCGGGCGCTGGACCTCGAAGTCATTGCCGAGGGCATCGAGGAAGAAGAACAGCGCGTCGTCGCCGCGCGCGAGGGCTGCGCCTATTACCAGGGCTTCCTGCGCGCCCAGCCGATGTCGGTGGCGATGTTCGCCAAGCTGGCGCGGGTCGGCGGCGAGAAGCCGAAGGACTGACGGGGGTCGGGGTGCGAGTTCGGCATTCCGTCCCCTCTCGTTCGTTAGCCGCCTTCCCCTCCTTTCGTCATTGCGAGCGTAGCGAAGCAATCCAGAGCCGCGCAGAGCCGCCCTGGATTGCTTCGCTACGCTCGCAATGAGGAGGGGGGATAATTGCGAGAGGGACTTGGATAACCGCGAGCGGTTTGGATAACCGCGAGCGGCTGTTGCAACGGCGAAGATGACAAACCCATCGCGCTAAACCGAAGCCGCTAGATCAACCTTCACAGCAAAACGCGCGCTTTCAGCCTTTCTGAAAGCGCGCGTGGCTTTGCCCGCGGTCCCGGATCAAGTCCGGGACGACAGTTTCCTTTAACTCTACCCGTTACGCCAAGGCGCCGTGGCAGTGCTTGTACTTCTGGCCCGAACCGCAGGGGCACGGCGCGTTGCGGCTGATCGGCAGGTCCGCATAGGGGTTTTCTCCCGCGGCACCCGCACCGACATTGGCCTGCGGGCTGCCTGCCAGCGAGCCGAACAGTTCCGGCATGAAGGCCGAGCCATCGCCATCGTTCGAATTGTCGAGGCCGGTCAGCGGATCGATGTGGCCGGTCAGGAAGTCCGGGAGTTCCGGCAGTCCGGCAGGTTCCGGAATGCGCAGTTCGCTCACCGAGAGAATGCGCGTCACGTCTTCGCGGATCTGGTCGAGCAGGCGTTCGAACAGGCTGAAGGCCTCGGTCTTGTACTCGTTGATCGGGGTCTTCTGGGCATAGGCGCGCAGGAACACCACCTGACGCAGCGCGTCGAGGGTGGAAAGGTGCTCCTTCCAGTAGTGATCGAGCCGGTCGAGCAGGATCGACTTCTCGACCTGGCGCCAGATCGCGGGATCGTCCTGCGACATCTTGGCGGCCATGTGCTCGTTGGCCATGGCGGCGATGCGCTCTTCGACCACTTCGGGATCGATGCCGTTTTCCTCGATCCAATCCTCGATCGGCACGTCCACCGCCAGGATATCCAGCGCCCGCGCCTTGAGTTCCGGCAGGTTCCAGTGCTCGGGATAGGAGCCGGCCGGGCAGGTGTCGGCGACGATGGCGTTGACGGTGTCGTTGCGCATGTCGACCACGACTTCGTCGACCGTTTCCGAATCCATGATGTCGGCGCGCTGCTCGTAGATGACCTTGCGCTGGTCGTTCATCACGTCATCGTATTCAACGACCTGCTTGCGGACTTCGTAGTTGCGCGCCTCGACCTTCTTCTGCGCGGTCTCGATCGCCTTGGACAGCCACTTCGAACCGATCGCCTCGCCATCGGCCAGGTTGCTGTTCATCATCTTGGCGAAGAGCGTGTCCGGGCCGAAGATGCGCAGGAGGTCGTCCTCCAGGCAGAGATAGAACTTCGAAAGGCCCGGATCACCCTGACGGCCCGAACGGCCGCGCAGCTGGTTGTCGATGCGGCGGCTTTCGTGGCGCTCGGTGCCGATCACGCAGAGGCCGCCGGCTTCGAGCACCAGGCGCTTCTGCTCGGCCACTTCCAGCTTGATGCGCGCGATCGCCTCGTTGCGCTCCGGCCCCTCGGGCATGTCGCGCAGCTCGTCCTCGACGCGGAACTCGACGTTGCCGCCCAGCTGGATGTCGGTGCCGCGGCCCGCCATGTTGGTGGCGATCGTCACGGCGCCCAGCGAACCCGCCTGCGCGACGATATGCGCTTCCATCTCGTGGAAACGCGCGTTCAACACCGAGTGCTTGACGCCTTCCTTGTTGAGGAAGTCCGACAGCAGTTCCGACTTCTCGATCGACACGGTGCCGACGAGCACCGGCTGGCCGGTTTCGTAGCGCTCACGGATGAGCTTGGCGATGGCGCCGAACTTGTCGTGCGTGTTCTTGTAGAACTCGTCTTCCTCGTCGACGCGCTGCACCGGCACGTTGGTCGGGATGGTGACGACGTTCATCTTGTAGATGTCGTAGAATTCCGGCGCTTCGGTGGCGGCCGTGCCGGTCATGCCCGAAAGCTTGGGATACATGCGGAAGTAGTTCTGGAAGGTGATCGAGGCGAGCGTCTGGTTCTCGGGCTCGATGCGGACGCCTTCCTTGGCTTCCACGGCCTGGTGCAGGCCGTTCGACCAGCGGCGGCCATCCATCATGCGCCCGGTGAACTCGTCGATGATGACGACTTTGCCGTCCTTGACGATGTAGTCGATGTCGCGCTTGAACATGACCACGCCCTTGAGGCTCTGGTCGAGGTGGTGGACCACCTGGGTGTTCTCGACGTCGTAGAGGTTCGATCCCACCAGCAGACCGGCGGCTTCGAGCATGCGCTCGGCCTTCTCGACGCCGTCCTCGGTCAGATTGATGTTCTTGGTCTTCTCGTCCATCTCGTAGTCTTCGGGGACGAACTGCTTAACGACCGCGTCGACCTGCATGTAAAGTTCCGACTTGTCGTCGGTCGGGCCCGAGATGATGAGCGGGGTGCGCGCCTCGTCGATGAGGATGGAGTCCACTTCGTCGACGATCGCGAAGTTGAAGGGGCGCTGCACCATCTGGCTGCGCTCGTGCTTCATGTTGTCGCGCAGGTAATCGAAGCCGAATTCGTTGTTGGTGCCGTAAGTGATGTCGGCGCCATAGGCTTCGCGGCGTTCGTACTCGTTGAGGTTCGGCACGATCACGCCGATGGTGAGGCCGAGGAAGTTGTGGAGCTTGCCCATCTGCTCGGCATCGCGGCGGGCGAGGTAGTCGTTGACGGTGACGATGTGGACGCCCTTGCCCTCAAGCGCATTGAGGTAAGTGGCGGTGGTGGCCACCAGGGTCTTGCCCTCACCCGTGCGCATTTCGGCGATCTCGCCGCGGTGGAGCACCATGCCGCCGATCATCTGCACGTCGAAATGGCGCATGCCGAACACGCGCTTCGAGGCTTCGCGCACGGTGGCGAAAGCTTCGGGCATGATCTGGTCGAGCGTGCTGCCATTGGCCAGCATTTCGCGGAACTTGGCGGTCTGCCCGGCCAGTTCCTCGTCGCTCATGGCCTCGAAAGCGGGTTCGAAGGCGTTGATCTGGGCGACGATCTTGTCGAGCGACTTGACGTAGCGTTCGTTGGACGAACCGAAAATGGACTTGGCGATGGCGCCGAACATGGCGGAGATCCCTGTTTTTCGTGAATGCGTATGTCGGATAAGCGCGCCTGCGTAGCGCGCAGGCACGGGAAAGGTTTCGCAAAAGAGCGAATGGGCAGCGCGCTTATTCGCGCGCGCGGTCTATCCCGGTCAGAACCGCGGGGATCATGCGCGAAACCGGCGCGGCCACCAGCGGCGGCGCATGACGGCGGGTATTGCGCAATCCGGGTTCGGGAAGCTGGGCAAGGGCGACCGGGGCACGCGGCGCCTTGGCGGCGACGGCGGCTTCGGTCAGCACGACCTGCAGGCTCGCCACCTGCGAAGCGCGCGCTTCGGCAGGGCCGATCTGCGCGGCAAAACCCGTCAACAGGGCCAGCAGGGTCAAGAGCAGGCGATTTGCCATGGCGGACCAGATAGGGGGCGCTTGACCCCGTGTCCACACAAGAGAGCGCCGCGCCCCAAATTACGCACGGAAGATCGCCGCAGGACTTCTCCGTTACTTCGCCGATGCAGCGACTCTTGACCTGTCACACCCACGCGCTACGCACCCGCCATGGCCTATCCCACCTCCCCGCTCGCCTCGCCCTTCCCCGCCATGCCGCCGATCGCCGGCGTCACGCCGCACGTCGTGCGCGCCGGGTACAAGGACTGGGGCCGATGCGACCTGACTTATGTGGAGCTGGACGAAGGCACGGCCGTCGCCGGGGTGTTCACGAAGAACCTCTGCTGCTCCAGCGAAGTCGAACTTGGCCGTGACAACGTGAAGCAGGGCCAGGCCCGCGCGCTTGTCGTCAACGCGGGCAATTCCAACGCCTTCACCGGCTATCGCGGGCGCGAGGCCGTCGAGCAGATCATGGACCAGGTCGCCGCCCATATCGGCTGCCCGCGCGAACAGGTCTTCGTCTCCTCCACCGGCGTGATCGGCGTGCCGCTGCCCAAGGACAAGGCGCGCGAAGGCGTGGAGAAGGCCCTCACCGCCGGGCCCTGCTCGTGGGAAGAGGTGGCCAACACCATCTCAACCACCGACACGTTCGCCAAAGGCGCGACGGCAACCGCGATGATCGGCGAGACCAAGGTCACGCTCGCCGCCGTCATCAAGGGTTCGGGCATGATCGCGCCGGACATGGCGACGATGCTCGGCTATGTGTTCACCGACGCCGCCGTGGAGCCCGCCTTCCTGCAGGAATGCCTCTCGGCCGCGAACTTCCGCACGTTCTCGTGCATCACGGTCGATTCGGATACGTCCACCAGCGACACCGTACTCGCCTTCGCCACCGGCAAGGCCGGGAATGCGCCGCTCTCGACCATCGCCTCGCCCGGTGCCCATGCCTTTGCCGCCGCGATCCATGACGTCTGCCGCCAGCTTGCCCACCTTGTCGTGCGCGACGGCGAAGGCGCGCAGAAGTTCATTGAGGTCGCCGTCTCCGGCGCCGTCTCGGACGAGAGCGCCCGCAAGGTCGGCATGGCCATCGCCAACTCGCCGCTGGTGAAGACCGCCATCGCCGGTGAAGACGCCAACTGGGGCCGCGTCGTCATGGCCGTGGGCAAGGCGGGCGAACCGGCCGACCGCGACAAGCTCTCGATCGGCTTCGGCGGCACCTGGGCCGCGCGCGAGGGCCTGCCGCTGGCCGACTACGACGAGGCTCCCGTCGCCGCCCACCTCAAGGGGCAGGACGTCACCATCGAGGTCGATCTCGGCCTTGGCGAAGGCGCCGCCACCGTGTGGACCTGCGACCTGACGCACGGCTACATCTCCATCAACGCCGACTACAGGAGCTGACGATGGCCACTCCGCAGTTCACGATCTGGGGTCGCCTCAACTCCCACAACGTCAAGAAAGTCGCCTGGTTCGCCGAGGAGCTGGGCCTGAACTACGTGCGCCACGATATCGGCGGCCAGTTCGGCTATACCGAGGAGTACCTCGCGAAGAACCCGAACCGGCTGGTGCCGATGATCGAGGACGGCAAGCTCTCGCTCTGGGAATCGAACGCGATCCTGCGCTACATGGCGGCCGAATATGGCGGCGAGCGCTGGTTTCCCCGCGATCCCATCGACCGGGCGCTGGCGGACCGCTGGATGGACTGGCAGATCACGTATGCCGACGCCCAGCGCGTGCCCTTCCTGGCCATGGCCCGCACCCCGCGCGAACAGTGGGACATGCCCGCCATCGCGCGCGACGTGCAGGCCTGCATCGCCCACCTTGCCGTGCTGGAGCGTGCCCTGAGCGAAAAGCCCTGGCTCTCCGGCGGACAGTTCGGCCTGGGCGACATTCCCATGGGCGTCTACGCCTATACCTGGTTCAGCCTGCCGCTCGACCAGTTCGGGCTGGACCGGCCCGAGTTTCCGGCCCTGACCGAATGGTACGCCCGCATCCGTGAGCGCAAGGGTTATGCCCAGCAGGTCATGATTCCGCTCACCTGAACCTCCCGCAAAGGCCTCCCGCATGATCACGCCCACGCTCAACGCCGCCGTCGAAACGATCATGCGCGAGGTTTCGCGGGATGTGATCCTGCCGCATTACCAGTCGCTTACGGCCGCGCAGATCGTCAGCAAGGCGGTGAACGACGTCGTCACCGTGGCCGACCAGGAGAGCGAAGCGATCCTCACCGAGCGCCTCACCGCCCTGCTCCCCGACGCCTCGGTGGTGGGCGAGGAAGCCACTTTCGCAGACGAGAGCGAGCTGCTCAAGCTGAAGGACCGGCTGTGCTGGATCGTCGACCCGCTCGACGGCACTAACAACTTCGCGGCCGGCAAGCCCCCCTTCGGCATGCTGATCGCACTGGCCGACCGGGGCGAGACGCTGGGCGGCTGGATTCTCGACTGCCTGACCGGCCGCTTCTGCCGCGCCTCGCTGAACGGCGGCGCCTGGGTCAACGAGGAACACCTCACCGCCCAGGCCACCGGAGAACAGCCGCCCGTCGCCGCGATCTCGCTGATCTTCACCGAGGAATCGCGCCGCGAACGCCTGCGCACCGAAGTCGCCCCGCACTACCGCATGGTCGACATCCCCCGCTGCGCCGCCGAACAATACCCCCGCCTTGCCCTCGGCCAGAACGACGTGGCGGTGTTCGAACGCACCTTGCCCTGGGACCACGCGGCGGGCGCCCTATTCCTCAACGAAGCCGGCGGCAAATGCGCCCGCCCGGACGGCACCCCCTACCGCGTCGACCAGTTCGACCGCAAAGGCCTGATCGGCGCCGCCTCGCCCGCCTTGTTCGAAGCGCTCGCCAACCGCTTGTCCGCACTGGAAGATTGAGGGACACTCGTCTGCGATAACGCAAGAACATCTCGCAGCCGGAGAACCCGAGCGGACCCTATTCGATCGTCACACCCGCGACACGCCAACTGCCGTCCTGTCGTGAGAGGGAGACCGTCTCCACCGCGTTCGCTTTATTAGCGAAACTGGTGCGGAATTTCACGACCTCATACCCCGAAGGCGGTGCCGGAAGGTTCTCCTGACGAAGAAACGTCCGAGAGATCACCGGCCCTAACGGTATGCGCACATTTTGATTGGTTTCGGCCCACACCTCCAACGTATTCAGCTTCTGGAAGGCCGAGCCGGTTCCCTCGTAACTTTTCTTCCATTGCCCCTGATCGATCAGGGTCAACCAATGACGGGCAATCTCTACCACTTCCGAACTGGCAGGCGTGGTCGAAGGAGCCGGTTCGGTGGGAGATGTCGGCGTAACCTGCGTAACGGTAACTAGCGCCAGAAGGCCAAGAGCAATCGACATGAGCAATACTCCGGTAACGATCCGGGGAGAGCGATCCGCCCGCCCCGCGCCGCCGATCGGCGCGCTGGCCTGATCGATCTCCCGCCGCGCCGCGTCATCCCCGATTGCCGTGTCCCCCAAGGAATTGGGGGAAGCCGTCTGCCCGTTTTCGCCTTCCGCATCGAGCAACAGGCGCGCCGCCTCGCGGCTGCTCGACACTTCCATCTTGCGCCGTGCTTCGCGAAGGCGCTCGTTGATCGTATGAACGGAAAGCCCCAGGCAGCGCGCGGTCGACTTTGCATCATGGCCGCGCACGATCAGACGGAGGGTCTGTTTTTCCTTCTCGGTAAGCCCCCAGAGAATATCGTTCACCGGCATGTTCATACTCTCTGCGGGTAAGTTCGACGCGCTGCCTTCACTACCCCAAAAAATCTGTACCCAAGGCGCGGATCAAGGGTTTTCGTCCTCCTCGCTATTTCCGAACCACACGGGCGGTCCTGCTCGCCCCAAAGAAAAACCCCTCCCGCCTCGCGGCGGAAGGGGTTTTGCTATCCGTCTTGGAACCGGCCGAAGCCGCAACGAACGCTTAGAGTTCGCCTTCGATCCAGCCCTTCAGCGCGCTCTTGGGAGCGGCGCCGAGCTTCTGGGCGACGGGCTTGCCGTCCTTGAACAGCACCATCAGCGGGATCGACTTCACGCCGATCTCGGCAGGGATGCCGGTGTTGGCCATGATGTCCATCTTGGCGATGGTCACCTGCTCGGAAAGCTCTTCGCTGATCTCTTCCAGAGCGGGGCCAATCATCTTGCACGGGCCGCACCAGTCCGCCCAGAAATCGACGAGCACGGGCTTGTCGGACTTGAGAACGTCTTGTTCGAAGCTGGCGTCGGTAACAGCGATGGTCGCCATGAATTGAAACTCCTCGGGTATCTCGGTTGAACGCAATCTAGGGACGAATTGCCATGAGGCAACGCTTGCACGGCCATAGGTTTACTGCGGCGGGGAAAAGTCCGGCTTGTGAGCGGCCAGAACGTCCGCCGGAACCACGATCAGGCGCGGCACGGCGGTGTAGAGCAAGGCCACTTCCACGCGCTTTCCCGGGAAGGCCACTTCCAGCGCGGCGGCATAGGCGCCCATCTGGCGCAGCACCCCGCGCGGCACCTGTTCCAGACTCTCGGGCGGGCGGCGCGCGGTCTTGTAGTCGACCAGCCGGACGCGGTCTGGCTCGACCACCAGACGATCGATCGTGCCCGCCACCACCTGCCCGCCGACCACGGCGGCCACCGGAACTTCCGCAAGACTGGCCGGGCCGAATATCTCGGACCACGCGGCATTGCCAAGCACCGCCATGGCGCTGGCCAACATGGCCTCGCGGGCGTCTTCGGCCAAATCGGCAGCGTTGCGCGCGAGCCATTGCCAGCCCGCTTCCTCGCGCAAATCGGCAGCGACTTGCGGCAGGCGTTCGAGCAGCTTGTGCACCAGAGTGCCACGCCGCAAGGCATCGCGCCCGGCCCCCGGCGGGAACGGCGGATCGGGTGCGTCGTCCTCGCCCAGCGAAGAGGGCGCCAGCGGACGGGGCGGGCGCGGCTCCGCAGGTGGCGCCCGCTCCAGCCAGCGCGGCAGGGGTTCGCGCAAGGGCAGTTCGACCGCGCGAACTTCCGCCGGGAGCGGCTCCGGCGGCTGCCCGTTCTCGCACCGCGTGCCCCAGATCGCGTCCTCGACGTCCGCCTCGGCCGGGAACAGGGCGCGCAGCCGGGCGTACCAGCTCTTGTCGGCCGGGCCGTCCTTGTCGCGCCGCCCCAGCGCGCCGCCGATGAACAACGCCTCCTCGGCGCGGGTCATAGCGACGTAGAGCAGGCGCCAATGCTCCTGCTCGTCGCCCTCGCGGTTCTCCGCGATCCGGGCGGCGATACGGCCGACCTTCTCGTCCTTGGACAACGGCGGCAGCGGCACCTTGCGCCGCTCGTCGCGCGGATCGGCCAGGTCGAAACCGCGTTCGCGCGCAGCTTCGGGGTTGCCGGTCGCGTCGGCCAGGATGACGATGGGCGCCTGCAGGCCCTTCGAGCCGTGGACGGTCATCACGCGCACCAGGCCCGAGGCGGCATCGGCCTCGCGCTTCAGTTCTCCGTCGCCGGCATCGAACCAGGCCAGGAACCCGGCGAGGCTGGGCGTATCGGTGGCGACATAGGCCTGGGCGGCATTGACGAGTTCGTCGATGGGATCGTTGGCCTCGCTGCCGAGCCGGGCGACCAGCTTGCGCCGCCCCTGCCACGGCCCGACGAGCAGCCAGTGCAACATGGCCTGCGGCGGCGCGAAGTCGGCCAGGGCCAGCAGATCGCCGAGTTGCTGCAGCACCGCCGCGATCTCGGCACCGGAACCGGCGCGCAAGTGTTCCCAGAGATGCCTGTGCCGGTCGCGATAGGCGTGGCGCAGCAATTGCTCCTGGCTCCAACCGACGAGCGGGGATACCAGCAGCGCGGCGAGGTTGAGATCGTCAAGCGGCTGCACCGCGAAACGCAGCGCCGCGATCAGGTCCTTCACGGCCAGCGGCGCACCCAGGCGCAGACGGTCGACGCCGGCCACCGGCACGCCGGCCGCGTGAAGCCGCGCAACGATCAGCCCCGCAAGTTCCTTGCGCTGGCGCACCAGCACCATCACGTCGCCCGCACCCGCACGGCGCGGCTTGCCCTTGTTCAGCGTGAAGCCCGGCCCCGAGGGATCGAGCCATTCGCGGACCTGCTGCGCGATGCGTTCCGCCATCTGCCGGTCCGGGCGGGAGAGCCAGTTGGGCTGCTGCCCGTCGTGCTCCTCCGCGCCCTCGTCATCTGCCAGCGGCGCGTCGTCGTCTTCGCCGCTCTGCTCCGAGACAGGCTGCCACAAGGCGACATAGCCCGGACGCTCCTGCCCGACATGGGGCTCGGCCGGACGATCGAGGCCGAAGCTGGCATGGCCGATGCCGGCAATGGCCTCGTCCACGAAGTCGAGCACGCGCTGCGCCGTGCGGAAGCTGCGGTCCAGCCCGAGTTCCACCAGCGGCCGCGCGGACAGGTTGCTGCGCAGCATATCGGCATTTTCAGCCGCCTCGCGCATCTTGCCCCGCACGCGGTCTGCCGCGCGGCGGAAGTTCTCGGGGCTGGTGCCCTGGAACCGGAAGATCGCCTGCTTGTAATCGCCCACGACGAACAGGGTGCGCAGCAAGGGGGGCTGCCCGTGACGTTCCCCGTGTTCCACGGCATGTTGACGCTCGTGCTGGCCCAGCCCGGCCCAGAACTCCTCCGCCATGGCGAAGACGATGTCCCACTGCGCGGCATTGGTGTCCTGCGCCTCATCGACCAGGATGTGATCGAAACGGCGATCCAGCTTGTAACGGATCCAGTCCGCCGAAGCCTGACCGCGCAGAAGATCGGCGGCGCGGCGGATCTGGTCGTCGAAGTCGATCAGGCCTTCGCGCTGCTTGGCCTCGTCCCAGGCAAGCGCGAAAGCCCGGCCGAGCCGCAATGCCGGCACGAGCCGCTCGGCCAGGCCGAGCAGCGCCTTGACCTCGCGAATGCGGGCAAGGCCCTCGCCGACGCGCAAGGCATAACCCTCGTAGTCGGGATCGCGCTTGGACAAGTGGTTGAGGCTGCGAACCGAATCGTCCTTGGTGAACAGCGCGGCATGAACATCGTCGATACCCTCCGCCCGGCGCGCCGGAGACTGGGTGAGCCAGGGCACCAGCACGTCGGTTGCCTTGTGGGCGGTGGCGGTGTTCCAATCGGCCAGGACTTCGCAGCACCGGCGCAGCGAGCGCACATCGAAGCCGTCGTCCGCACACATTTCCGCGAGCAGGTCGTCCCCGGCGTCGGCGGGCAGGCCGAGCAGGCGCACGACATGGCTGCGGATGTCGCCCGCCTGCCACGATCCCGGGCCGAACCAGGCCTCGCGCGCACCGGCGCAGCGCAGCAGGAACTCGACGACCGAATCCGGCCCGTGCCGCAGCGAGAGCTGGGCGATAGCTTCCAGCAGCGGCGCACCGTCGAAAGGATCGTTCTCCGCCGCGACCAGCAGATCCGCCAGGACCTGCCGTGCCAGCAGGGCGCGCTCGCGGTCCTCCATCGGCCGGGCGCCCGGCACCAGCTCCGCCTCCAGCGGGAACGTCGCCAGCAGCCACTGCGAGAAGGCGTGGATGGTGTCGATACGAAGCCCCCCGCCCGGACTGTCGAGCACCGCGGTGAACAGCGTTCGCGCACGGGCGCGCGTGTCCAGATCGGTCGGCGCGCCGATCGCGTCGAGCCGCTGGAATAGCTGGGTATCTTCCAGCCGCACCCATTCGGCCAGGGTGCCGTTGATGCGCGCGGCCATTTCGGTGGCGCCGGCCTTGGTGAACGTAAGGCACAATACCTGGGACGGCTCCACCCCCTCCTGCAGCAGGAGGCGCAGCACGCGGGAAGACAGCACTTGCGTCTTGCCCGTGCCCGCCGAGGCCGAAAGCCAGACGGTATCGCGCGGATTGACCGCCAGCATCTGGTTGCCGTGCAGCGGATGGACGGCGGCAGGACCGCTCATGCCCCCTCCTCCGTGGCACTGCCCTGCACGCGTTCACGGCTGCCGAGCGAAGTGATCCATTCATCGAGACGCATCAGCTGGTCGTAATCGGCATAGGACCCGAGCTCGGGGTTGAGACGCGCGGTGAAAGGCTCGTTGCCGAGGATCCAGCGGTCCAGTGCATCGTTCAGGTAGCGCTCGGTTTCCGGCAGGAAATCGTCCGGTTCGATCCCGGAGCGGCGCTTGCCGACCTTGAGCGGGGTGGCGGCGTAGCCGAACTGGTTCTTGTCCTTGGCCATCGACCAGTATTCGAAGCCCCCCGCCTCGCCTTCGATCTCGCGGCCCTGCATGTCCTTGAAGCCGCCGGCTTCGGCGATCAGCGCGATCAGGCCAAGCTGCAGCGCGAAACCTTCCTCCACTCGCCGCGGAGTGGGCGGCGAGCCCGTCTTGTAGTCGACCACGGCCAGCGTCCCGTCAGCCTGGCGGTCGATGCGGTCGGCGCGGCCGTGGATACGGATGTCGCGGTGGCGCATGTCGCCCCAGGCCTCGCTCGCCACCACACGCCGCCCCTCGGTCTTGTGCCGCAGCACGAGGTCGCGAAAGGTGTCGAGCGCGGCCGAGAGACGCGGCCACCACAGCGCGCGCATCAGCGGATGGGCGTTCTTCTCGGTCAGCACGGACTGGGCAATCGTGTGCAGCCCGTCGACCGGCTCACCCGCCTTGTGCCAGTCCTCCAGGATCTTGTGCGCCACTTCGCCCTTCCACGCCGCGCTCGGTTCGGCATCGAGCGCGTCGAGCTTGCGGAGGCGCAGGATCGCATTGGCGTAGAATTCGTAGGGATCGCCCCGCAGGCGGTCCAGCCCGGTGACCGCCAGGTCGACGCGGCGCTGCTCGGGCGCCGGCATGGGCTGCGGCCGAGGGTGCGGCGGCACCGGTGCGGCATCGTCCAGCATGCGTGCCAGGCGCAGCGCCTCCGCTTCGATATGACGCTCACCCTGCTCGCCGAGCAGCGCCTTGACCCGCAGCACGAAGCGCGAGGGGATCACCGGCCCCCCGGCATCGCGCAAGGCCCAGCTCAGCACGACGTCCGGCGCTCCCAGCGCGGCGGCCAGATCGTGCGCGGCAAGGCCGATGCGGAAATCGGCCCCCGGCACGCCGAGCGCGCGCAGCACAGCAGGCGGCAACAGGGCGTCCTGCGAGGGGGAAGCGGGCCAGACGCCTTCCACCAGCCCCCCGCAAATGACCAGGTCGGCGCGGCTCATCCGCGCTTCCAGCAGGCCGTAGATCGCCACGCGCGGATGGCCGCCCCAGGGCGGGCGCACCGAGACGCGGTCCATCGCATCGCGCAGCATGGCGTGAAGTTCGCGCGGATCGAACAGCGTTCCCGCAGAACCGGCCGCCGCGCGCAGTTCCTCGACCAGGGCGCTCAGTGCCCGGCCGTCGGGACCGCCCCAGATCGCTTCGCCGCACATCGCCTCGGCCGCGTCGGCAAGCCTTCCCAACATGAAGTCCAGCGGATCGCCTTCGCTCAGCGCGAAGAGCGGCGCGAGCATCGCCTCGACCTCGCCCCACCAGCCTTCCAGCTTTTCCTGCACCGCCAGTTCGGCCAGGGCGGCAAGACCGGCCCCGGGGCGCGGCCCGCGCAGTGCCAGGTCCAGTCGGCGGGCATTCTCGAGCCAGCGGGCACGGCCTTCGCCGCCCCCTGCCAGCGGATGGATCAGCAGGGCGATCAGCGGCACGGGCGCGGCCTGCTCCGCCATCACTTCGGCCAGCAGCAGCAGCAGGCGGCCAGAGGCGGTCTGCGCGAGCGGGCGTCCTGCGGTGTCGTCCGCCTCGATGCCCCAGCGGGTGAGATGGGCGACGACCCGCCCCGCAAGCCCGCGGTCAGGCGTAATCAGCGCCACGCGGCGTTCCGGGACTTCCAGCGCCTGGCGCACCAGCACCGCGATGGCCTGGGCTTCCTGCTCGGGATGAGTGCTTTCCATCAGCCGCACCCCGGCCAGCCGTCGCTTCTCGGGACCAAGCGCGACCCAGGCCGCCGATGCGCGGGGCGGCAGGAACAAGTTGGAAATCACGGTGCTGCGCTCGGCCGGCGAGGCGCCCAGCCCCGAACGGTGCCAATGCGCTACCTCCTCGCGCGAAATGCCCATGCGATTGAGCAGCAGCTTGAGGTGATATTGCGGATGGGTGACGGCATCGCCCCGGCCGAACGGCGGATCGTCCGGACTGTCGGGACGCCCCGCCGTGCCGAGTTCGTCCCAGACTTCCGGCGGCAGGGAAAGATCGAAATCGGGCAGGACCACGCTGCCGCCGGGCAATTCGCTGACCACGCGCAGCAATCTTGCCAGCGAAGGCGAGGCACTGGTCACACCGGCCGCAACGATGGGATAGGCCGGCGGCGAGGCCTGCCATTCGCGGGCGGCGTGCTCGAACAGGAGGTTGCGGCGCTCCGGCGCGTCGATCTCGCCGCGCTCGGCCAATTCCGCGATCCAGTGCTGCTGCACTTTCAGGAACGTGCGCGTATTGTCGGTCCAGTGGCCGGCCAGATCGCCGACGATGCCGATCACCCGTTCGCTCATCAGGTCGATCGGGGCGATGCCTTCCACCAGCAGGCGGTCCATCGTGCGCCCCAGTTCCCAGGCGCGGCGCAGCAGGGCGGCGCCCTTTCCGGCCTCGGCGCCCTCTACCTCGCGCAGGAAGTGAGCGATGCGGAGCCAGCGCCGGGTCGGATCGGCCGCGGGCGGGATGTCAGAGGCACCGAGCGGATCGAGCAAGGGCCCCAGCGTCTCGTCCAGATCGAGATCGCCCACCACCACCATGCGCGGCAGCAGAAGACCCGGCCTGTCGGTCGTGCCGGAAAAGCGCACGAAAGCCTCGGTCACCGTGCGGACCGTGCGGCGGCTTGGCAGCAGCAGCGTCAGCCGCGCCAGGCCCAGTTCACCTTCGGCGTAACGCGGCACCAATCCCGCCACCAGGGCGTCTGCGAAGCCGCGGTGAGCGGCAATCGAGAATACGCGCGGCCCTCTCTTGTCGGGCCCCGCCCTGTCAGGCACGGGTCAGCCATTCCTCGGTGGGCTTGATCGCGGTCGGCTCGCCCACTTCGAACCAGAGCCCGGTATGGGAAATGCCGTAGAGGCGCCCTTCCTTGATGGCGCGGTTCCACAACACGTTGGTCGAGAATGGTCCTTCCGGCGCATCGCGCAGGAGGCGCTTCGATACGATCTGGATGCCCGAATAGATGAAGGGCGCGATGCGGCCCTGCTTGCGGCGGGCGATGCGCCCTGCGGGATCGAGGTGAAAGTCGCCCTCGCCCCGATAATTCACCGCGCGCGGATGCGAGACCAGCAAGAGCAGTGCATCCATGATTTCCGGGTTCCAGGCCCGCGAAAGCTCGTGGAACACGTCTTCCGGTCCGTCGAGCCAGATATTGTCGCTGTTGAGGCAGAAGAACGTCTCGGGCAGCAGCGGCGCAGCCTTGACCATCCCGCCGCCGGTTTCCAGCAGGCGTTCGCGCTCGTCCGACACGGTGACCTGCGGCCCCTTGTGGCGCGCCTTGAAGTGGCCTTCCAGCGCGTCGGCAAGGTAATGGACATTGACCACCGCCTTCTCGACCCCGGCCGCATCGAGTTTGTCGAGCGCGTGGTCGATCAGCGACTTGCCGGCGACGCGCACCAGCGGCTTGGGCTGGGTGGCAGTCAGCGGCCGCATCCGCTTGCCGAGGCCGGCGGAGAGCACCATGGCCGTATCGCTGGCCAGCTTCACTTCGTTCATGCCGCGTAGCTCCCGCCATTGGCGTCGCGCAAATGGGCGGGGATATTGGCATCGAACCAGCGCGCGACCGGCTCCAGTGCCGGATGCGCCAGGTCGCGTTCGAGCATCGCCCAGACGCGGGGGATCAGTTCCAGATAACGCGACTTGCCGTCACGCCGCCAGAGACGCACGAAAATGCCGATGATCTTGGTGTTCCGCTGCGCGCCGAGGCGGGCATAGTCCGCCAGGAACGTCTCGGGATCGGCATCGGTGGCCTGGATGTAATGGTCGAACATCTCGGCCTCCAGTTCGGGCGAGACATCGCGGCGCGCGTCCTGCAGCAGCGAGACCAGATCGTAAGCGGGATGGCCGATCAGCGCGTCCTGGAAATCGAGCAGGCCCTGCTTTTCCAGCGCGCCGAGCAGCATGATGTTTTCGGCGTGGTAATCGCGCAGCACGGTCACGCCCGGGCGCTGGCGAGGCAGCAGTTCACCCATCACCGCTTCCCAGGCGGCGGTGAAGCCCGCGGAATCGACGTAGAGGTTCTGCGCCGTGCAGTACCAGTCGATGAACAGGCGCACCTCGCGCTGATACTCGCTCATCGAATAGTCGAGGAAAGGCCCCGGCGGCAGCTGGCGGAGCTGCGCCAGCACGTCCACGGCGCCGCGGTAGACGGCCTCTTCGTCGTCCTGCCACTGGTCGAGATAGTCGCGCATCCGTGCGTGGCCGAAGTCCTCGATCAGCACGAGCCCGCGTTCCGCCCAGTCCGCCAGGATGCGCGGCGCGCGCAGCCCGTTGGCATCGAGCCAGCGCGCGGCGCGCAGGAACGGCGTGGGATCCTCGTTGGGCGGCGGCGCATCCATCAGCATCGCCGTTTCGCCATCCGCGCGGGTAACGCGGAAATAGCGCCGGAACGAAGCGTCCCCGGCAAGCGGTTCGACGGCGGCGCCTGCCCATCCGGCGTCGGCCAGGAAGGGTTCGAGGTCCTCGGGAAGGTTCGCTGGGTTCGTGCTCATTTCGGGATTCGCCCTAGAGCATTTTCAAGTCGGGTGGAAACACCTGACGACTCGGAAAATGCGACAAACAAACAACGGTGATCGCTGTTCCGATAAAATCAGAACCCAAGGCGATCCCGCCAATCGGGCCCCGGCTCGACAATGGCGGTCCGCCCGTCGCCCGCAACTTCCAGCGTGATCGAGAGACAGGCCGGCTCATGGGCGAAGCCGCCCGCGTGATCGGGCCACTCGGCGAGCAGCACGGCGCCTTGCCGATAGTCGTCCAACCCGATCTCATCGGCCTCGGACGGATCCTGGAGCCGGTAGAAATCGGCATGGACCAGCGGCAGACGCACGCCCGGACGGCCGGAATCGGGCTCGCCTGCAGGAGACACGTCGCCCTGCGGCGGATCGTAGACTTCGATGATGGCGAAGCTCGGCGACGGCACTTCGCCTTCGTGCCCGAGGGCGGCGATGATGGCGCGGGCGAGCGTTGTCTTGCCCGCGCCGAGACCGCCGGTGAGGGCGACGACGTCATCGGGGCGCAACCGATCGGCAATGGCGCGGCCGAAGCGTTCCATCGCGGCAAGGTCGGGCAATGCAATCTTCACGGAAGCTCCACCAGCGCGCTGGTACCTTGGCCGGGCTCCGAAGCGAGGCGCAGCGCGCCGCCATGCGCCTCGACCAGTTGGCGCGCGAGCGGCAGGCCCAGGCCTTGGCTGCGCTCCACCGACTTGCCGTCGGCGCTGGCCTTCATGCCGTCAAGCGCCAGGGCCACGCTGCGGCTGTCCATCCCCGCTCCCTGGTCCTGGACCAGGATCTGGAGCCATTCCCCGTCACCCGACTTGCGGCGGCCGAGCTGCACCAGGATGCGCTGGCCCTGCCGGGAGGCGGCAATGGCATTGTCGACGAGATGGCCGACGGCCCGCGCAAGCCGCTTGCGATCGCCGGAAATCGGCCGCAGCAGGCCGCTCGCCTGAAGATCCAGCACCAGCCCCGCCTTCTGGAGCCGCGACGCGCGCTCCTCCACCACGGAGCGGATGAAGGGCATCGGGTCGATCTCTTCCTTCTTCAGCGGCAGCAGCCCCGCTTCGCCCTGCGAAAGGTCCAGCAGGCTGTCGATATGATCGCCCAGCGCTTCCACGGAAGTGAGGATCGCCTCGATATATTCGCGCCCGCTGTCCGAAAGCTCGCCGCCGACGCCCGCCTCCAGCAGTTCGGCGAAACCGCCGATCGAGGTGAGCGGCGTGCGCAGTTCGTAGCTCATCTTGGCAAGGAACCGGGTCTTGATCGTATCCGCCTCGATCAGCGCCGCATTGCTCTCGCGCAGCGCGGCCTCGGCCTTCTGCGAATCGGTAATGTCGAGCACGGCCAGCAGCCCGTTGCCATCGGGCAGCGGCACGCCCGCGAACTCCAGCATGCGCCCGTCAGCCAGCGCGATGCGGCCGCCCTTCTGCGCCCGGTCCAGCGTGGCGGTGCGCATGACGCTGCCCACCGTCTCCGCTTCGGCCGGCCGCTTGAGGCGCGGCGCGATCTTCTTGAGCAGGTCCTGCATATGCGGATGGGTGTCGAGAAAGTCGCTGTCGAGCCCCCAGTCGGCGGCGAAGCGGCGGTTCCATATCTGCATGCGCCCGTCCGGCGCGAAGACCGCAATCGATTCGAACAGACTGTCGAACGTGGCCGTGCGGGTGCGCAGAAGGGTATCGCGCACGGCCGACAGGCGCAGCTGCTCGGTGCGGTCCTCGGCGATCAGCATCAGCCCGCCATCGGGCACCGGCTGGGCGACGATGCGCAGATGCGTGCCGTCCGCCAGGGTCCAGGCTTCCTCGCTCGCTTCACCCGAAGCGAACCAGGCCGCCTTCTCACGGCGCCAGGCGGGGAAATCGCGCGCTTCGGGCACGCGCCCGGCATCGCGCGCAGCATCGAGCAGGCGCTCGAAGGCAGGAAGATCCTGCATGGCCTGCGCCGAGAGCTTGAACAGGCGCTGGAACGGCTGGTTGGCGAACGTCAGGCGCTTCTTGGCGTCGAACTGGGCCACGCCTGCCGAAAGCTGATCGAGCAACCCGCGCTGCGCCTCGCGGAAAGCGCGGAACGAGCGCGACATTTCCTCAAGGTCCTCGATATCGACCGCGTATCCCGCGACCCCGTCCTCGCCCAGGGGCAGGTCGCTGACGCGCATCGCGCGGCGCTGGCCGTTGATCGTGGTCGAGACGATGCGCTGGATCGGCGAGCCCTTGTCGGCCGCGACGCGCGCGACTTGCGCCGGGGTAAGGCCGTCGACGTTCTCGACCAGTTCGGTCCCACTGGCCACGACGCCTTGCGCGCTGTCGCCGCCGACCGCGGCGACATAGGCCGAATTGACCAGTTGCAGTTCGCCGTCCGGACGGCGGAACCACATCGGCATCGGCGCCGCCTCGATCAGCGAGACCAGCGCGGTGAAATCCCCCCTCGCCCGCGAGGCTTCGTCGCGTAGGCGGGTGAGTTCGGTCTCGCTGTCGGAAAAGTCGAAGACCCAGACCAGCGCGGCGCCGCCGGGCGAGACTTGCGGGTCGGCCAGATGCCCCCGCAGCGCCAGCGACCGGGTGGACCCGCGCGGGGTCAGCACCATGCGAAAGGGCGTCGCGGTCTTCTGGGTGCGGCGTACGGCCTCGGTCAGCTCTTCCAGCTTCTCTGCCGGCAAGCCCCGCTCGCCCGTGTCGAGTTCGGACAGGAACTGCGGCACTTCGTCCAGCCCCAGCCACTGCGCCAGGCGCGGACTGGCTTCGATTCGCCCGTCGGAGCGGACGAGCAGCGGCGATGCGGGCGATTCCTCGACCATGCGGCCAAGGCGCCGCGCGGAGCGAAGCTGGTTTTCAGCCCGCTTCTGTCGGCTGCGCGCCGTAAGCACGGCCCAGGCCGCCGCCAGCATCCAGGCAGCGAGCAGGAGACCGATCAGGAGGGGTACGAGGCGATCCTGGTCCATTCACCAACGGCTATGATGCGGGGAAGCCCTAAACACAATGGGGAGAACGTCTGTGTTTAGTACGCCTTCGACATCCGTCGAAGGCTTGCGGCACCGGCCCACGCCCCCACCCGACCTCCCACTAGCATATCCTGATGGGAGGTCGGGTGGGGGCGTGGGCCGGTGCCGCATAGGGAATGCCCGAATGGGCATTCCCTACCGAAAGCATCAATAACGGTAGTGGTCCGGCTTGAACGGACCGGCTTCCGGCACGCCGATGTAGTCGGCCTGCTTCTTCGACAGCTTGGTGAGCTTCACGCCCAGCTTTTCGAGGTGCAGCGCGGCGACCTTCTCGTCGAGGTGCTTGGGCAGCACATAGACTTCGTTCTTGTATTCGTCGTTTTTGACGAAGAGTTCGATCTGCGCGAGCGTCTGGTTGGTGAAGCTCGACGACATGACGAAGCTGGGGTGGCCGGTGGCGCAGCCCAGGTTCACCAGGCGGCCCTTGGCGAGCACGATGATCTGCTTGCCGTCCGGGAAAGTGACCAGGTCGGTGCCCGGCTTGACTTCCTTCCAGTCGTAGTTGTCGAGCGCCGAGATCTGGATCTCGCTGTCGAAGTGGCCGATGTTGCAGACGATCGCCTTGTCGCGCATCGCTTCCATGTGCTCGCCGGTGATGACGGCTTCGTTGCCGGTGGCGGTGACGAAGATGTCGCAGCGCTTCACGGCGTCTTCCATGGTGACGACTTCATAGCCTTCCATGGCGGCCTGAAGGGCGCAGATCGGGTCGATTTCGGTGACCATCACGCGGGCGCCGCCGTTGCGGAGCGAAGCGGCCGAACCCTTGCCGACGTCGCCGAAGCCGGCGACGCAAGCGACCTTGCCGGCCAGCATCACGTCGGTGGCGCGACGGATCGCGTCGACCAGCGATTCCTTGCAGCCATAGAGGTTGTCGAACTTCGACTTGGTCACCGAATCGTTCACGTTGATCGCGGGGAACGGCAGCTTGCCGTCCTTGGCGAGGTGGTAGAGGCGGTGAACGCCGGTGGTGGTCTCTTCCGAAACGCCCTTGATGGCCTTGACCGAGGCGGTCAGGTAGCCCGGCTTCGCCTTGAGGAAGGCGTTCAGCGCGCGGACGAATTCGATTTCTTCGGCGTTGGTGGGCTCGAACAGCGGCTCACCGGCTTCGACGCGGGCACCCCAGAGCGCGAACATGGTGGCATCGCCGCCATCGTCGAGGATGAGGTTGGCAGTGAGGTCAGGGTTCTCTTCGGTCGACCAGTCGAAGATCTTGCCGACATAGTCCCAGTAATCGGCCAGCGATTCACCCTTGATCGCGTAGACCGGGATACCGGCAGCAGCGATGGCGGCGGCAGCGTGGTCCTGGGTCGAGAAGATGTTGCAGGTGGCCCAGCGCACGTCGGCACCGAGAGCGACCAGCGTCTCGATCAGTACGGCGGTCTGGATCGTCATGTGCAGCGAGCCGGTGATGCGCGCGCCCTTGAGCGGCTGCGAAGCGCCGAATTCCTCGCGCAGCGCCATCAGGCCCGGCATTTCGGTTTCGGCGATGTTGATCTCGGTGCGGCCGAAATCGGCAAGCGAGATATCGGTAATGGCGTAGTCGTGGGCGATCTGGGCAGTGGCCACGGGAAGCTCCTGGTACGTTGGACGTTGCGTGGAGACGCCGAACGGCAAAGCCCGGCGTCTCGAATGCATGGTCCCTACCCCGTCAGCTTTCGCGACGCAAATATAAAGATATCTTTATATGGCTTCCCGCCCGTTCGCCAAATCCGCCCGAGGGGGCAAATTCGCTCGCAGAAGGCAGCGGAGCCCCCGCCTTCGCGGGGGCTCCCCGATCTTACGCCTTTCCGGCCAGATCGAACCGATCCGCGTTCATCACCTTGGTCCAGGCCGCGACGAAGTCCTTGAGGAACTTCGGCCCTGCATCGGCGCAGGCATAGACTTCGATGAGCGCGCGGAGCTGGGAGTTGGAGCCGAACACCAGGTCCGTCCGCGTTGCCGTCCACTTCTGCGTGTTGCTGGCGCGGTCGGTACCCACGAACGTCTCGTCGGCCTGGTCGTCCACCTGCTTCCACGCCGTGCCCATATCCAGCAGGCCAACGAAGAAGTCGTTGGTGAGCTGCCCTTCGCGATCGGTGAAGACCCCGTCCTTCGAGCCGCCGTGGTTGGCGCCCAGCACCCGCAGGCCGCCGACCAGAACCGTCATTTCCGGCGCGCTGAGGCCAAGGAGCTGCGCCCGGTCGATCAGCAGTTCCTCGGTCGGAACTGTGAAGGCCACCTGCAGGTAGTTGCGGAAGCCGTCGACGCGGGGTTCCAGCACCGCGAAGCCTTCCACATCGGTCTGCTCCTGCGTGGCATCTGTGCGACCGGGCAGGAACGGCACTTCCACGGGCGTTCCCGCATCGGCCGCGGCCTTCTCGATCGCGGCGTTGCCGCCCAGCACGACGAGGTCGGCCACGCTGACTTTCCTGCCTCCGGCCGAACCGTCGAATTCAGCCTTGATGCCTTCGTAGACCTTGAGGACTTTCGCGAGCTTCTCGGGTTCGTTGACCTCCCAGTCCTTCTGCGGGGCAAGGCGGATACGGCCGCCATTGGCGCCGCCGCGGTGGTCCGACCCGCGATATGTCGACGCCGAAGCCCAGGCGGTGGAGACCAGTTCGCCCACGGTCAGGCCCGAAGCGAGGATCTTCTGCTTGAGCGCGGCCACGTCCCCCGTCTCGATCGCGGCATGGTCGGCGGCAGGGATCGGATCCTGCCAGAGCAGGTCTTCCGCCGGAACTTCCGGCCCGAGGTAACGCGCCTTGGGGCCCATGTCGCGGTGGCAGAGCTTGAACCAGGCGCGCGCGAAAGCATCCGCGAAGTGGTTCGGGTCGGCACGGAAGCCTTCCAGGATCCTGCGATATTCGGGGTCGACCTTGAAGGCCATGTCGGCCGTGGTCATCATCGTCGGCACACGGCGTTCGGGGCTATGTGCGCCGGGCGCCATGTCCTCGGGCTTCTGGGCGACAGGCTGCCATTGCTGCGCGCCGGCAGGGCTGCGCACGAGTTCGTATTCGTAATCCAGCAGCATGTGCAGGAAGCTCATGTCCCACTGGATCGGCGTAGGCGTCCACGAGCCTTCGAGACCCGACGTGATCGTGTGATCGCCGAAGCCGCTTTCGTGTCCGCTCTGCCAGCCAAGGCCCTGCTGCGCGATGTCCGCGCCTTCCGGTTCGGCGCCCACTTTCGCCGCATCGCCGGCGCCATGGCATTTGCCGAAAGTATGGCCGCCCGCCGTGAGCGCGGCGGTTTCCTCGTCGTTCATGCCCATGCGCGCGAACGTCTCCCGGATGTCGCGAGCCGAGCCGACCGGGTCGGGATCGCCGCCGGGACCCTCGGGATTGACGTAGATGAGGCCCATCTGAATCGCGGCCAACGGGTTTTCGAGCGCCATCTCCTTTTCGGGCTGGATGCGTGTCTCGGCGCCCTGGCCCACCCATTCTTCCTCGGTGCCCCAGTAGACGTCCTTTTCAGGCTCGAAGATGTCCTCTCGCCCGCCGCCGAAGCCGAAAGTCGGGCCGCCCATCGATTCGATGGCGACATTGCCGGTGAGGATCAGCAGGTCCGCCCAGGAGAGCTTGGCCCCGTACTTCTGCTTGATCGGCCAGAGCAAACGCCGCGCCTTGTCGAGATTGGCGTTATCCGGCCAGGAATTGAGCGGGGCGAAGCGCTGGTTGCCGGAAGAGGCGCCGCCGCGCCCGTCGCCGGTGCGATAAGTGCCCGCGCTGTGCCAGGCCATGCGGATGAAGAAGGGTCCGTAGTGCCCGTAATCCGCCGGCCACCAGGGCTGGCTGTCGGTCATCAGCGCGGTGAGGTCTGCCTTGAGCGCCGCATAGTCGAGCGACTTGAAGGCCGCTGCATAATCGAAGTCGTCGCCGAGCGGATTGGCGCTGGCGCCGCTGGTGCTGAGGATGTCGAGGGAAAGCTGGTTGGGCCACCAGTCACGGTTGGTGCGGCCAAGCAGCGATCTTACCGGCTCGCCGTGCATCGGGCAGCCGCTGGTCTTCGCGTCCATGTCATTCTCCTTCCGGTCGGGTCTGTCGATTCCGTCCTGTCATCGAACGGTTTGGAACTGTCCGCGTCGCACCATCCGGCGCGCTATCGACTGGCCACGGGCGCGCCCGCTCCAGACCGATCCTGAATACCCTTGTCGTCTCCAACCAGGCCTGAAACCCGGCAAGGCCACTCTCCCGGCGCCCTTCGGCACCGCCTGCAGCTTGCCAGATATGCAGCCACGATCAAGCGCCGCACGCCTGCCGGCTCACGCAAAATTCCGATCATCGATCGGGGGGAAAGTGATGAGAGTTCGTTCGAAAGATCGTGACCCGCGAAGTTCGCGGCACCGATCGAACGAGATGCCGGGCCGGGCGTTTTTCCGCCTCCTGTCGCTCTCGGTGGACATGTGGACAGGAGGCGGAAGTGGCAAAGGCAGGTCAGGACCCGCCGTTGCACGCCTGGGGGGAAGGCCGCGGCCCTCCCGCATCTCTGGGACGATCACGTCGCTGCTCCCAACCCCTGCCTGCCGCCCTGCTGCGGCGGGAAGCCCGCGTGGCAATGCCGGAGGAAGAGAGGTTCGTGATCATGTCGCGCTCGCTATCAGCCGGGATTATTACACCCGCAAGACATAATACTCAACATCGTCTCAGGCGATATCGGTGAAGAATTACTGAATTAACCAAGACATCAGCAAATGACATGACTGCAGCATACCAAGATATCACTGCAACATGACTGAAATTCCCCGAACAATTCTAGGTGAGCAGGCCCAAGGCCCAGCGCACGATCAGCACGATCACCCCGCCCGCCAGCGCATAGGCAAGGCAGATCGGCGCCGTGCGGGCGAGTGCCCTCCCCTCGTGTCCGACCAGCCCGACCGTCGCCGTGCCCGCCACGATGTTGTGCGGCGCCATGATGTTGCCGATAGCCGAACCGAGGCTCTGCCCCGCCAGCGCGAGCCAGTGCGGCAGGGTCACGGCATCGGCCGCGGCCACCTGGAAGTTCGCGAAGATGATGTTGGAGGCCGTTCCCGATCCTGTCACGAACGACCCCAGCGCCCCCACCAGGGGCACGGCGAGCGGCCAGGCCTGACCAAACAGGCCGGTCGCCCCAACGGCCAGCGCATCGATCAGCCCGCCGTGAACCATGAAACGCGCCAGGGTCAGCACGGAGACGAGCGCAATCGCCACTTGCGGCAGGCGGCGGAGCGCGGCGAGCATCGACCCGGCGACGAGACGCGGGCGAAAGCCGTTGATCAGCGCCGTCAGCAGGAAGGCCAGCAAGAGCATCGTGCCGGGGTGGTAGAACGGCAGCATCTGGTCTCCGAAGCCCTGCCGGTAGGTCCACTCGACATGATAGGACCGCAGGGCCGTGCGCAGCGGATCGATCAGGCGGCTGGCAAGAATGAGCGCCACCAGCAGAAGATAGGGCAATCCGGCGCGCAGCAGGGCTTTCGTCTCCGGCCCTTGCGCCCGCGCTGTCGGCGGCGCTCCGCGGCGTAGCCAGACGATGAACAGGGCCCCGCCCAGCAGCGCACCGCCCAGCGTCGGCAGTTCGGGCCCGGCCAGCCCCGCGATCAAGGCGGCCGCCGGGAAGAAGCAGGCCGCCGCCATTGCCGCCACCTGCCACGAAGCGGCGCCGCCGTGCCGCAGCGTCGCACTGCCGAGCCTCACGACGATGAGCGCCAGGCTCCAGCCGATGCAGGCATGGAGCAGCAGGATGGCCAGCGATAGCCGCCGCTCGTCGACCGGCCCGGCCTCCACCAGCGGCACCATCGGCGCGCCCACCGCCCCGAAGGAAACGCCCACGACATGGCCGATCAGGGCGACCAGCAGCGCCCGCTCCGGCGCCACGCCCAGCGCGACCAGCATCGGCGCGACGATGGCCACCGGCGTGCCGAAGCCCGAGGCGCCCTCCAGGAACATCGCGAAGAAATAGCCCACCAGCAGCGCCGTGGCCGCCGGATCGGACGATATCGACGATAGCCACTCCCCGATCACCCCGGTGGCGCCGGTCCGCATCTGGTATTCGTGGATGGAGAGCGCGGGAAACACGATCCACAGGATCGTCGCTGCCGTGAAGCCCGCCTCCAGCACGGGCCCGGCCAGATCGGCGGGCGTGTCTCCGAACTGGAAGGCCGCGACCGAGACGATCGCCGCGATCACGGCCGAGGCCGTACCGGCCGCCGCCGCCGACCAGCGCAGCCCCGTCATCAGGAACACGAGCGCCAGGATCGGAACGAGCGCCAGCGCGGCCATCGGCGGGGCTAGTCCCCCTGCCCGGCGGCCAGCGGCTCCTGCGGCACGAGGTCCGGCTCGGGCGGGACGGGATGGCGCGGCGCGCCGCTGCGCTCGAACGTGCTGATATTGTCGATCGTGGTGCCGGCGATGGCGGTCATCGCCTCGCGCGTGAAGAAGCCCTGATGGCCGGTGATGAGCACGTTGGGAAACGTCATCAGCCGCACGAACACGTCGTCGCGGATCACCTGGTCGGACAGGTTCTCGAAGAACAGGTCCTCCTCTTCCTCGTAGACGTCCAGCCCGACATAGCCGACCTGCCCGCTCTTCAGCCCGGCGATCACCGCGCGGGCATCCATCACTGCGCCGCGGCTGGTGTTGATGAGCATGACGCCGCGCTTCATCCGGCCGATCGCCTCCCGGCCGATCAGGTGATGGGTGTCCGGCGTCAGCGGGCAATGGAGGCTGATCACGTCGCAGCGGGCCAGCAGTTCGTCCAGCGGAACATAGCGGCCGCCGATGGCCGTGAGTTCCGGGGTTTCGAAAGGATCGCTGGCCAGCACCTCGCAGCCGAAGCCCTTGAGGATGCGGGCCAGGTTGATGCCGATCTTGCCGGTGCCGATCACGCCGGCCACTTTGCCCCTGAGATCGAAACCGAGCAGGCCTTCGAGGGCGAAGTTGCCCTCGCGCACGCGGGCATAGGCCTTGTGGATCTTGCGGTTGAGCGAAAGGATCAGCGCCGCGGCGTGCTCGGCGATGGCGTCGGGCGAATAGGCGGGAACGCGGCCTATGCGCAGGCCCAGTTCGCGGGCGGCGTCGAGATCGACATTGTTGAACCCGGCACTGCGCAGCGCGATCATGCGCGTTCCGCCGGCGACCAGGATTTCCAGTTCCTCGCGCCCAAGCTGGTCGTTCACGAAAGCGCAGATACAGTCATGACCCCGCGCCAGATGGGCGGTGTGCGAATTCAGGCGCGGCTCCAGATAGAACAACGTGTGACCGGCACCGGCCTCGTCATTGGCCTTGTCAAGGAATTCGCGATCGTAGGGACGCGTGCTGAAGACCGCAACTTTCAAGGAAGTCCTCCTGTCATCAGGACAATTTTCAGATTACCACTGCAATCGGTCCGCACAACCGGAAGAGCCGGGTTCGGCAGACCGCGCCGCTCCGGTCAGCCCGGTGCATGCACACCCCATCCCGAGGCGTGAAGCGAGACCAGTAAGGTTCAGGGTTTGGGCATGACCGCGTCGATCACCGTCAGGTGCTCGGGCGGTCCTTCGGCCACGCGCGAATTGGTGACCAGGATCGTCGTGCCCGGCGCGAGCTGCGCCTTGACCTTCTCGTAGAAGGGGCGCGGCAGGCGCAGGCGATTGACGATCGCCTCGTCCACTTCGCGCCCTTCGTCATCGCCGTGGCCGGGCAGGCCGACATAGACCCAGCGCGGCTTGCCGTCCCGCAGGATCATCGTGATGACGTGGGAGCCGGGATCGTCGTCGTTCACTTCGGCCACGCTGCGGCCGATCTCGATGCCGTTGCGCAGCACGACCACCCGCTGGTCCAGTTTGGAGACGATGATCGACAGCGGCCCGCTGGGCGCAAGCTGCGGGCGCCAGCGATATTGCTCCCCTCCGGACAGCGGGGTGCGGTCGACCGGCCGGCCCTTGTCGTCGAAGGGGACGAGCAGGCTGTTGTCGCTGGTGCGGACGTGCTTCTCGGCATCGCCTTCCACCACGACCGTCACGCCCAGCTTGGTGATGGCGAAAAGCTCCTTCGCGAAGCCATAGGGCATGTGCACGCAGCCATGACTTTCGGGATAGCCCGGAAGTCCTCCGGCATGGAGCGCAACACCGTCCCAGGTCAGGCGCTGCTGATAGGGCATCGGTGCGTTGTTGTAAGTGCTGGACCGGTGCTTCGCGTCCTTCTGGAGGATCGTGAACACGCCGGTGGGCGTGGCATGGCCCGCCTTGCCGCTGGAGACCGTGGTCGCGGCGATCCGCACGCCGTTGCGGTAGACGATGCCGATCTGCCTTGAGAGGTCCACATAGACCATGATCGGCCCGGTCGGCGAAACGTCCGGTGCCCAGACCCATTCGCCGGGTTTGAGGTGCTCCATGCGCCGCGCGAATTCAGGCGGAGACGTCGCTTTCGCGCCCTGCGCATGAGCGGGTGCCGCCGCCAGGGCCATCCACCAGACCGCCGATGCGCAAAGCACCGGCACCTTCAATAGTCGCATCGAAATCCCTGTAGCAGATGAGTTCGCGCCGCCTGGACCGGTGCCGACCTGCTCCGAAGCAGGTCGGCATTCGATCAGCGCACGCGGCCGCGCTGGACCAGGTTCACTATTGCCAGAAGGACCACCGCCCCCAGGAAAGCGACCAGGAGGCCCACGATCGAGAATTCCTTCACCGATCCGCCAATGCCGAACTGGTTGGCGATGAGGTTGCCGATCACCGAGCCCACGCAGCCCACAACGATATTCCAGAAGATGCCCATCGAGGCATCGCGGTTCATGACCAGGCTGGCAAGCCAGCCGGCGATGCCGCCAACGATCAATGCGATAATCCAGCCCATGACGTTCTCCCGACCAATTCCTCGCGACGCGCGGGGACAACTGCTCTGTAGAAATGACTGCGAAGATCTTAAATACCGGGCCCAAGAGAATGAAATCGGCGACTTATCCGAACCTTGAACCCGTCAGACAGGAAGCTGCGCCCGTCTGTTCAAAACGTCAACAGATACATAGACGTTTCTACCGAATGCCCCGCGATCGCGGCGCATTCGGAACCCTGGCGATATTTCACGACGCGCGAATTCACTGTTTCAGTTCCGCCGCGGCATCCTCGAAAGGCCGCCTAGCCGCTCACGCTGTTGTAGCCGCTGTCGACGTAGATCGTCTGGCCCGTCACGAAACGGGCCTTCGGGCCGAGCAGAAAGGCCGCCATGTGGCCGATCTGCTCGATCGTCACCAACTGGTGGAGCGGCGCCTTTTCCGCCGCCAGCCGGATCAGTTCGTCCAGATGCGACAGGCCGGACGCGGCGCGGGTGCGGACAGGCCCGGTCGACAGCGCATTGACGCGAATGCCCGTCGGCCCCAGTTCGTCGGCCAGGTAGCGCACGCTGGCCTCCAGCGCCGCCTTTACCGGCCCCATCAGGCCGTAGCCCGGCACGACTTTCTCCGAGCCGTAGAAGCTCATCGTCAGGATCGAGCCGCCTTCGGCCATGAGCGGTTCGGCAAAGCGCGCAAGCCGGATCAGCGAGTGGCAGGACACGTCCATGGCCTTGGTGAAGCCCTCCACCGAGCTGTCCACGACCCGGCCGTGCAGGTCCTGCTTGGGCGCGAAGGCCACCGAGTGGAGCAGGAAGTCCAGCCGTCCCCAGCGGGCGGCGATCTCGGTGAAAAGCGCCTCCATCTGCTCCGGCGCGGTCACGTCGAGCGGCAGGAAGATGGGCGCGCCAAGGGCCTGTGCCAACGGCTCGACATGGGACCGCGCCTTGTCGCCCTGGAACGTCACAGCCAGCTCCGCACCGTCCGCGCGCAGCGCCTCGGCGCAGCCCCAGGCCAGGGACTGGTCGTTCGCCATGCCCACGATCAGTCCGCGTAAAGGCAATCCGGCCATGCGCCGCTCTCCTTATTCGTGACGAAGTGCGTCGATCGGGTTGAGGCTGGCCGCGCGCTGCGCCGGGAAATAGCCGAAGACCACGCCGATCACCGCCGAAACCGCGAAGGCGCCCAGGTTGACGACCGGATCGAATATCCAGGGCAGGCCCATCAGGGGCGTGGCCACACCCACCACGAGCTGTGCCAGCAGCAGACCGATGACCCCGCCGAGGCAGGAGAGCACCACCGCCTCCACGAGGAACTGCAGCAGCACCTCGTTGGCCACCGCGCCGATCGCGAGGCGAATGCCAATCTCGCGCGTGCGCTCGGTCACCGAGACCAGCATGATGTTCATGATGCCGATCCCGCCCACGACCAGGCTGATGGCAGCGACGGCGGCAACGATCTGAGTGAGCATCGTCGTCGTCTGGGTCAGCGTGTCGGAGATCTGCTTGGTGTCGAAGATGTTGAAATCGTCGTCCTTGCCTTCGGTCAGGTGGCGGCGCTCGCGCAGCAGCCTGGTGAGGGTCTGCTGGACCTGCTCGGTGGAATAGTTGTCATCGACGCCGACGAGGATCGTGCGGATGGACGTCGTGCCCAGGAAACGGCGCTGCACCGTCTTGATCGGCATGATGACGATGTCATCCTGGTCGCCGCCGAAGCCGGCCTGTCCCTTGGTGGTCAGCAGCCCGATCACGTCGCAGGACACGTTGCCGATGCGGAAGCGCTTGCCGATCGGGTCGGCATTCCGAAACAGGTTGGTGCTCACTGTCGAGCCGATGATGCACACCGACTTGCCGGCGGTTTCCTCGTCCTCGTTGAACAGGCGGCCCTCCTGCAAGGGCCAGGGCTGGATCTTGAAATAGTCCGAGGTCGTCCCGTTGATCGTGGTGGACCAGTTCGCGCCCTCGTAGATCGCGGTTCCGCTGGAGGAAGCCTGCGGCGCCACGGCCATGACCCCGCCCACCTGCTGGCGGATGGCCACGATATCCGAAGGGTCGAAATCGCGCGGGGACGGACCGCCGCCGCCGCGGCCGAAGCCCTGGCCGGGACGCACCTGGAGGATGTTCGTGCCCAGCGCGGCGATCTGCTGCGTCACCGCCGCCGTCGTCGCCTTGCCCAGGGTCACCATCGAAACCACCGCACCCACGCCGATGACGATGCCCAGCATGGTCAGCAGCGAGCGCAACATGTGCCGCCGGATCGAGCGCAGCGCGAGAAGGAAGATCGTGCCCAGCATCAGCCCGGCACGCCATCGGGTGTTGCGGCCGATGGCCCTGCTGCCGATAGCCCAGCCGCCGGCGCCCCGTTCCCCTGCTCGATGCGGTCGATCAGGCCGTCCTTGAAGTGGACGATCCGCCGCGCATATTCGGCCATGTCGGGCTCATGGGTGACCATCAGCACGGTGATCCCGGAATCGCGGTTGAGCACCGAAAGGAACTCCATGATCTCCACCGAGCGCTGGCTGTCGAGGTTGCCGGTCGGCTCATCGGCCAGCAGGACCTCGGGATTGGTGACGATGGCGCGCGCGATCGCCACGCGCTGCTGCTGCCCGCCAGAAAGCTCTCCCGGCGTATGCCCCGCCCAGTCGGCAAGCCCCACTTTGTCGAGCGCGGCCATGGCCTCCTTGCGGCGGTCCTGCTTGACATCGCCCCGGTAGAGCAGCGGCAGTTCGACGTTTTCCAGTGCGGAAGTGCGCGCCAGGAGGTTGAAGCCCTGGAACACGAAACCGAGATAGCGGCGCCGCAGAAGGGCGCGCTGGTCCCGGTCGAGGCTCTCGACGTGATGGCCATGGAACAGGAATTCGCCGGTGGTCGATACGTCGAGACAGCCGAGAATGTTCATCATCGTCGACTTGCCCGAACCGGACGGTCCCATGACGGCCACGAAGTCTCCCGCCGCGATGTCGAGGTCGACGCCTTTCAACGCCCGGAACGCGGTGGCCCCGGTGCCGAACACCTTGGTGATCCCGCGCAGCGAGATGATCGGGGTGGCGACGGGAGCGCTGCCGGCCATGTGCCCTGCCCTCAGCTCCCGGTCCCGGCAAGCTCGCCGGTGATGACCGGCATGCCCGGCTTGAGATCGCCCGAAACCACTTCGGTCTGCTGGCCATTGGTGCTGCCGGTGACGATCTCGATCGCCTGCGGCTTGCCCTCGGCCGTCAGCACGTAGATCGTCTGGCGCGTCCCCCGGTCGAGCGTGGCGCTCTTGGCCGCGCGCTGGCCGCGGCGGGGCGGGCGGAACCCGATCGCGTCGGTCACGCCGCCGCCCTTCTTCTTGGCATTGCCCGTCGCCTGCGGGCTATAGGACAGAGCCGCGTTCGGGATCAGCATGACGTCCTTCTTGTCCGAAGTGACGATATCGGCCGTGGCGGTCATGCCCGGGCGCAGCTTGAAATCCGGGTTGGCCACGGAAAGATCGGCCGCATAGGACACCACCTGGCCGCTCGTGCTGGTGGTGGAACTGCTGGAAGAACTGGAGGAACTGGCCGAAGATGCCGTGAGGTTGGAGGCGATTTCCACCCGGGTGATCTTCGCCGGGAACGTCTGGCCGGGGAAGGCGTCCACGGTGAAATTGGCGCTCTGCCCCTCGGCCACGGTGCCGACATCGGCCTCGTCGATCGCCACTTCCAGCTTCATCTCGCTAAGGTCCTCGGCGATCACGAACAGGGTCGGCGTGTTGAACGAGGAAGCCACGGTCTGGCCGGGATCGACCTGCCGAGCCAGCACCACGCCCGATACCGGCGAGATGATCCGCGCCCGCGCCCGCTGCGTCTGGTTCTGCGCCAGCGAGGCCTCGGCCGCCACCACATTGGCCTGCGCCGTCTTCACCGCTGCGGCAGCGCGCTGCATGTCGGCGCGTCCGGCCTGAAGCTCGGTCTTCGACGGCACCTTCCCGCCGGACAGGCGCGAGACTTCCTCGAGCCGCGCCAGCTGGGCCTGCGATTCCGCCAGCGTCGCCTTGGCCTGGTCCACTTGCGCGCGATTGGCGTTCAACTGGGCCTGGCCCTGGCGAATCTGGTCCTCGATCTGCTCGGGGTCGATCTCGGCCAGCACTTGCCCGGCCTTCACCCGGTCGTTGACGTCCACCAGCACTTTCACGACGAGGCCGGAAAGCTGCGAGCCCACCGTCACTTGCGTGGTGGGCGCCAGCTTGCCGGTGGCCGAGACGCTGGTGACGAGACGGCCCTTCTCGGCCTTGGTGGTGGCGTAGTTCTGTTTCTCGGTCGTCCCGAAGCAGCGCACGAGCAGGAGCGAGAACAGGACGAGCACCACCAGGCCAGTCCAGAACACCCATTTGCGGCGCCATACCGGCTTCTTTTCCGCACCCAGGAATTCGTCGAGTTTTTCGTCGGCCATCTCAGTTGGTTCCCCGGGGCTCGGTTGCCAGCACGGTGTAGTCGGATGTCGGGTCCCAGCCGCCGCCGAGCGCATCGTAAAGCGCGATCAGGGCGGTCGCCCGGTCGGAATGCGCCTGTACCAACCCGTTGCGGGCGGAGATCAGCGCGCTTTCCTGCGTGTTGAGCGTGGTGAAGTCGGTCAGTCCGCTGCGATACTGCGCACGGGCCAGCAGGGCGGAATTGGTCGAGGCATCGAGCGCGATGGCGAATTGCCGCTCCCGCTCCTCGGCCGATCTCAGGGCGACCACGGCGTTCTCTATATCCTCCAGCGCCGTCAGCACCGAAGAGCGGTAGGCGGCAAAGGCACCGTCCGCCGCCGCCCGGCTGGAGCGGACTTGTGCGTTCAACCGGCCGGCGTTGAAGATCGCCTGGCTGATGCCGCCGAACAGGCCGCCGGTGATCGTGTCGAACAAGTTGCTGAAACTCGACGCATTGGTGTCGAGACTGCCGCTGATGTTGAGCTGGGGCAGCAGCTGCGCCTTGGCGACGCCGATCTGGGCGGTGGTGGCGGCAAGCTGGCGCTCCGCCGAGCGAACGTCGGGCCGCTGGCGCAGGACGTTGGCGGGAATGCCGGCGCCGACCTGGCCGGGGCCCTTGGGGATCGGCTGGACGGTCTGCAGCAGCGGCTTCACCGCCCCCGGCGCCTGCCCGGTCAGCACCGTGATACGCGAGACGGCGGCGTTATATTGCTGCTCGATCTGCGGAATGCCCGCCGCGGTCTGCGCGCGGCTGGCGCGGGCCTGTTCCTGGTCGAGCGAGGACACCAATCCGGCCATGACGCGCCAGCCGGCGATCTGCAGATTGTCGTCCTGAATGGCAAGGCTGGCCCGCGAATTGGCAAGCTGGGCCTGATAGGCACGCGCCAGCACATAGTTGCGCGCCACTTCGCTCTCCACCGTCAGCAGAGTGGTGGCATAGTCGAACCCGGAGGCTTCGAACTGGGCCTTGCTGGCTTCCACCGCCCGGCGATTGCCGCCGAACAGGTCGAGCTGATAGCTGGCATCCAGCCCGAGCGAGAAGCTGGAACTGCCCCCACCGCCGGTCTGCGTGACCGTGCCGTCCGGCAGGGTGATGACGGTGCCGCCGCCACGCAGCGCCTCGGTCCGGCTGACACCGGCCGATCCGCTCGCGGATGGAAACAGAGCGGCCCGGCTCACCACCAGCGATTCCCGCGCCTGGCGCAGGCGCGCCAAAGCCTGTTCGAGATCGAGATTGGCGGCGGCCGCCCGCTCCACCAGTTGCGTCAGGATGGGATCGTCGAAGTTGCGCCACCAGCGCGTCAGGTCTTCGGCCTGCGGGGGCGCCGTCACGGACCATTGGTCCGGCACGCCAAGTTCCGGCGCGCCATGGACCTTGTAATCGGGACCGACCGCGCAAGAGGCAAGCAGGCTTGCCGCGAGCGGGACGATTAGGAAACGATCGAATCCAGCTCGCAAAATCATCGGGCTCCAGGTGATCCCTCGACCAGGGCGAAGATGATCTGTTTCGGGAACAAAGGTCAAGAAGAAGCTTCGGCAATTACAAAGTCTTGTCATCGCCCGCGGTTCCCGACTATCGGCACTTGCGCCGCAGGCCGACCGTCGTACCGACGGGACGCGGCTTTCCGACGGAATTTCATCGGCTGTCGCCATCCCCGGTGCCCGTGCGTTATCCGTCGCCAAGTGCATGACAGTCATGATAAGCGCTCATCAATGCAACGCGAACACCTCGCCGATCTCACCGCCTTCATCGCCGTCGCCGACGAAGGCAGCTTCACGCGCGCCGCCGCCAAGCTCGGGTCCTCGCAATCGGCCTTGAGCCATACGATCCGCCGCCTGGAATCGCGACTGGGCGTGCGCCTGCTGTCGCGCACGACCCGCGCGGTATCCCCCACTGAAGCGGGCGAGCGGCTGCTCGGCACCCTGCGCCCCGCCATGGACGAGATCGCGATGGGGCTGGCCACCGTGAGCGAGCTGCGCGACAAGCCGGCCGGCACCGTCCGCCTGACAGCCTCGGAACACGCGGCCAATTCGGTGATCTGGCCGGCGCTAAGGGGGTTCCTGCCGCTCTATCCCGACATCAACGTGGAACTGAATATCGACGCAGGCTTCGTGGACATCGTCGCCGAACGCTTCGATGCCGGTGTACGGCTGGGCGAATCCATCGCGCGCGACATGATCGCCGTCCGCATCGGCCCGCACGCGCGGCTGGTTCCGGTCGCCTCCCCGGACTATGTCGCACGGCACGGCATCCCCGAAACGCCGCACGACCTCGCCGGCCATCAGTGCATCAACTTGCGCTTCCGCTCGCGCGGCAATCTCTATGCCTGGGAGTTCGAGAAGGACGGGCGCGAATTGACCGTCCGCGTCGACGGCCAGTTGACCTTCGACAGCATGGCGATGATCCTGCGCGCTGCGCTCGACGGAGCGGGGATCGCCATGATGATGGACACTTACGCCAGGCCGCACATCGAATCCGGGCACCTCGTGCCGCTGCTGGACGAATGGTGCCAGCCCTTCTCCGGTTACCACCTCTATTACCCCAGCCGCCGCCAACCTTCGGCGGCGTTCCGGCTGGTGGTGGACGCCTTGCGCTATCGCGGAGAATAGGGGCGGAAACGGATCTATCGGTCTCTTCGTGGCACTTGCCAAATCATGGCCCTGCTTTAGGCAGGACGGACCAGACCGGGAGAGCTGGAAACCATGATGAGACGGACCCTGAAAGCCTGCGCTGCGCTGGCCGCTTCCTTTTTTGCTGCGTCGATATTTACAGTCTCGACAATGGCAGGGCCTGCCCCCGCCACGATGGCTGGCACCGCCGTGCTCGATTGTCCGCTTCGCGATGCTCCGTTCTCCGCGGATTCCCCGCTGATAGACCTGCTGCTCAGCCCGGAGGCCAAAGCCATCGTCTCGCGTGACATGGGTGCCGCGCTGGACCGTGCCCCGCCGCGTTTCATGGGCACCCAGACGCCCAGCTTCGCCGCCATTCTCACTTTGCGCAAGGCCGCCGGGTTCTTCGGCATGCCCGCCGATGCGGTGGACCGCGCCGACGGCGAATTGCGCAAGCTGGCGGTCACCGACGCCGATCGCAGGGCCCGCTGCGCGCGCTACGACGACGACCGTCTGGAGATTCCCGCCGCCAGGAAATCCGCAGACGGCAAATCCGCAGAGGGCAAATCCGCAGACGGCAAATCCGCAGGCGGCAAATCCGCAGACGGCAAATCCGCAGGCGGCAAATCCGCAGAAGGCAAATCTGCAGCCGGGGCACCGCGCCTGCTGATCTTCGAAAAGATCAACGGCTTCAAGGACACCCCCGGCGTGGAAGCCGCGCATGCCCTCTTCGTTGACCTCGCCCGGGAGAACGGCTGGAGCGTGACTTCCACCGAAAAGGGCGGGGCCATCCGCGCCGAGACCCTGCGCAATTTCGACGCGGTGATCTGGAACAACGTCAGCGGCGACGTGCTCACCCTCACCCAGCGCAAAGCCCTGCAGGCCTATCTCGAAAATGGCGGCGGTTTCCTGGCCGTTCATGGCTCAGCGGGGGATCCGGCCTATTTCTGGGACTGGTACGCCGATACCCTGATCGGCGCGCGTTTCGCCGGCCATCCGATGTCGCCCCAGTTCCAGGACGCGAAAGTCCGGCTGGAAACGCCTTCCTCGCCGCTCGCAAAGGGGCTTCCCGCGCAATGGACGATGAACGACGAATGGTACTCGTTCACCACCAATCCGCGCAAAGCCGGCGCCAAAATCCTGGCCACTCTGGACGAAAATACTTACGCCCCCAAGGGCGTGGGCGGGCAGGACCTGCGCATGGGCGACCACCCGATCGCCTGGAGCAAGTGCCTGGGCAAGGGCCGGATGTTTTACTCAGCGATCGGGCACCGGCCGGAAACGTACAGTATCCCGGAATACCGGACGATGGTGAAGAACGCCCTGGCCTGGGTTTCGCAGCGGGAGGCGTGCGTAGCAGGAGAATGATCGCTGCCGATCATGGCAGGGTCTTGCCACGTCCCCTTTGTTAGCGCTACCTCCACCCCGCCGAAAACCCGCCGCGCGATCTTGCAGGCAGATCGGACCTGTAAGTTCAGACCTGGACGTTCAGGCCCGAAACACAAGGTAGGCGCGTCCCATGGGAGTGGACCGGAAGCGATGATCATCCTCGAAGCGCAAGGCTATCGACTCGAACTGGCACCGGAACGCGGCGGCGCCGTGCTGCGGCTGGACTGGCATGGCGAACCCCTGATGCGCCCCGCCTGCGGCAGCACGATCTTCGATGTCGGGAGCTTTCCGCTGGTGCCCTTCTCCAACCGCATCTCCAAAGGCCGCTTCAACACCGGCGCGCGCAAAGGCACGATTGCGCCGAACTTCCCGGGGTCCGACCACCCCCATCCGCTGCACGGCTTCGGTTGGCTCACGGCCTGGTCAGTGATCGAACAAGACGACAACCACGCCTTGCTGGAGCACACTTACCCCGGCGGTGAATGGCCCTGGCCCTACGGCGCGCGGCAAACCTTCGAACTCGGTGCGCAAGGGCTGACCAACAGGCTCAGCATCACCAACCAGGGCGATGCACCGATGCCGGCGGGCCTCGGCTTCCACCCCTATTTTCCCCGCGACGCCGAAACCGTCTATCGCGGACTGCATCGCGGAGAATGGTACAACACGCCTGACTGCCTGCCGAGTTCGCTTGACGAGCATGAGGAAGCGATCGACTGGTGGCAGGGCGAACCCGTGGACACTCGCGCCGTCGACACCGCCTATACCGGCCGCGAGGGCATGCTCGAAATCGACTGGCCGGCACGCGGCCTCGGCCTGACGATCGCGCCTTCCGAGGAATTGACGACGACGGTGGTCTTCACGCCCGAGGGTCAGGACTACTTCTGCGTGGAGCCCGTCAGCCACGCCACCGACGCCATCAACCGCGCGCCGGAAACACTGGCCTGGCTCGAACCCGGCCAGACCGCCACCGTCAGCATGACCCTTTCCGCCCGCACCCTGCCCCCTGCCGCATAATCCTGTCGGGCCACGGCAAGGTCGGAGTGCCGCGTCAGGTGTCGCGGCGCGCGCCGGGTCCGAAATGCGCGGTCAGTTCGTAAGCCCCGGCGACGAAGAGCTGCCGTACATAAGTGATCGGCTCGGAGCCGCGCCACGTCTTGCGCTCCACGCAAAGACACGGCGCGCCGGGTTCGACCGCCAGCAACCGCGCCTCCGTCGCACCGGCACCCGTCGCGGTGATGCGGGCGTCGGCCTCGGTCCAGGGCACATGCTCCAGGAGCCAGGTTCCGGGCGAGGAACCCGTGAAATCGGCGTCGAGGATTTCCGGCACGGCGGTCAGGTTCACGAAGCGATGCTCCAGCGCAAAAGGCGCGCCGTCCGCGAAGTGAATGCCCTCCAGTTCCAGCAGCGGCACGGAACCATCGACCTTCCATTCCATCGGGGCCTGCGCCCGGCCCGTTGCCGCGTGCATTTCGCGCCGCAGCGCCAGATCGAAGCGATAGGCCTGGCCGCGCTCGGCCACTTGCGCGCCGAGGTCGGGAATATCCATGGCCATGGAATGCACGCGCGGGCGGGCGACGAAAGTGCCGGCCTTCTTGCGGCGGTCCACCAGGCCAGCCGTGGCCAGCGCCGAAAGCGCCTTGTTCACCGTCATGCGCGCACAGTCGTAATGCGCCATAAGCGCCTGCTCGGTCGGCAGCCGTTCGCCGGGCGCCAGCGCGCCCGCGAGAATCCGCGTCTCGAAATCCTGGCGGATGCGTTCGTGGAGCGGTCTATTCACCCGATCAGCCTGCCCAACCTGTCCCTGTAACGCCGGACGACCTCTTGTCGCGCGCGGTGCCGGCCACCGCTTACCACCTGCGCGCCGAAGCGCCACACGCAATCCACGGCCCCGCGCCCGGCCGCGAAGACCAACCCGTCGAGCAGCCGATCCGCGCCGCGCGCCGTGAGCGAGGGATGGTCGAGGTCCAGCGACAGGGCATCGAACGGCAAGCCGATGGAAAGCCCGCTCTTTACCCCCAGCGCCCGCGCGCCGCCGCGGAGCGCCTGGCCCCAGAGCGCCTCGCCCGTGGAGGGCATGGCGGGGCTGAAGAGGATATTGCGCCCGCGATGATGCAGCCGCTGGCCATATTCGAAAAGGCGCAGTTCCTCGGTCGCATCGATCATCACGTTCGAGTCGCTGCCGGCACCCCAGCAGCCGCCCGCGGCAAGGAAGTCCCGCGCCGGAAAGAGGCCGTCACCCAGATTGGCCTCGGTCACCGGGCATAGCCCCGCCACGGCGCCGCTGCGGGCCATCCGCCGCGTTTCCTCCGGGGTCATGTGCGTGGCGTGGACGAGGCACCAGCGATGGTCCACCGCGGCATTGTCCAGAAGCCAGGCGACCGGACGGCTACCGCTCCAGGCAAGGCAGTCCTCCACTTCGCGGACCTGCTCGGCAATGTGGATGTGGATAGGGAGGCCGCCTGCCATGCTTTCGAGCGCACCAAGCTGCTGCGGCGACACGGCGCGCAGGCTGTGCGGAGCAAGGCCGACCACCGGCTCATCCAGTCCCTTGACCGCCGATCGGGCGCCTTCCAGCAGGCGCGCAAAGCCGTCGAGGTCGTGGAGGAAACGCCGCTGCCCTTCGCTCGGAGCCTGCCCGCCGAAGCCGGAATGGGCGTAGAAAACCGGCAGCAAGGTCAACCCGATGCCGGTTTCCGCCGAAGCGCGGGCAATGGCGGCGCTCATTTCCGCCGGATCGTCGTAAGCCCGGCCGTCCGGGGCATGATGGAGATAGTGAAACTCGCCCACCCGCGCGAAGCCGCTCTCCAGCATCTCCACGTAGGCCATGGCGGCCACGGCCTGGAGGTCGTCCGGGTCCATGCGGTCGAGGAAGCGGTACATCACGTCCCGCCAGGTCCAGAAGCTGTCGTCGGTCGCCCCGCGGCGTTCGGCCAGGCCGGCCATGCCGCGCTGGAAGGCATGGCTATGCAGGTTGCCCAGCGCCGGGATCACGCAGCCATGACGCTCGTCGCCCGCGCGCACCGCCGTATCGCGCTCGATGGCGGCGATCCGCCCGTCCCGGAGTATGAACCGCACGTCACTGGCCCAGCCCTGCTCCAGCAAGGCAAGGTCGGCAAATATCGCGGAGGACGTGGCTTCGGGCGAAATGGCGGACATCGCTTTCGGGGCTCCTTCGCTATTTTGTCTATACATTAAAAACGACCGATGCAATAACCGGGGCAAGCAACAAGGATCGACTCGTCATGCGCTGCGACAGGCTCTGGAAACACGCCCGTTTGGCCACGATGGCCAGTGCCGGGTCGGCCCAGGAGCCGCTGGGCATTGTCGAGCAGGGCGTGATCGCGGCGCAGGACGGCGTGATCTTGTACGCCGGTCCCGAGGTCGATGCTCCCGCATTCGATGCCGCCGAAGTGATCGATTGCGAAGGCCGCTGGATCACGCCCGGACTGATCGACTGCCACACCCACCTCATTTTCGGCGGCGATCGCTCGCGTGAGTTCGAACTGCGGCTGGAAGGCGCTTCCTACGAGGAGATCGCGCGCGCCGGCGGCGGGATCGTCTCCACCATGAAGGCCACCCGCGCCGCAGGCGAGGACGAACTGGTCGCTACCGCCCTTCCCCGTCTCGACGCCCTGCTGGCCGAGGGCGTCACGACACTCGAAGTGAAGTCGGGCTATGGCCTCGACCTTGCCAGCGAACTCAAGATGCTGCGCGCCGCCCGCCGCCTCGGCGAGGTTCGGCCGGTGCGGATCGTCACTTCCTTCCTCGGCGCCCATGCGCTTCCCCCGGAATTCGCAGGCGATGCCGACGCCTATATCGATCATCTCTGCACCGTCATGCTCCCCGCCGCCGCGCAGGCCGGCCTTGCCGATGCCGTGGACGCCTTCTGCGAGGGGATCGGCTTTTCGCCCGACCAGACCGAGCGCCTGTTCCGCGCCGCCACGGCGCTGGGCCTGCCGGTCAAGCTCCATGCCGAGCAGCTTTCCAACCTTCACGGCGCCGCCCTGGCCGCACGCCACGGGGCGCTTTCGGCAGACCACCTCGAACATCTCGACGAAGCCGGCATCGCCGCGATGGCCGTTTCCGGCACGGTCGCCACCCTGCTGCCCGGCGCCTACTATTTCTGCCGCGAGACTGTGCTGCCCCCGATCGAAGCGCTGCGCCTGGCCCGCGTGCCCATCGCGCTCGCCACGGACTGCAACCCCGGCACATCGCCGCTGACCTCGCTGCTGCTGACGATGAACATGGGCGCCACGCTGTTCCGCCTCACCGTGCCCGAATGCCTGGCCGGCGTGACGCGCAACGCGGCACAGGCGCTCGGCCTCTCTCATCGGCTCGGCACGCTTGAACAGGGCAAGGCTTGCGACCTTGCGATCTGGAACATCGAGCGCCCGGCCGACCTCGTTTACCGCATGGGGTTCAACCCGCTCCATGCACGCATCTGGAGTGGACAATGACCGACAACCTGCTCACGCCGACACCCGTGAGCGACACGCTCACTCCTGGCAACGTGAGCGACACGCTTACGCCCGGCGAGGTAACCCTGGCCCAGTGGCGCGCGATCTACCGCGGCGCGGATGTGAAGCTCGACCCGGCCTGCGCCCCGCGCGTGGCCGAAAGTGCCGCTGCCGTCGCGCGCATCCTGGCCAGGGGCGAGCCGGTCTACGGCATCAACACCGGTTTCGGTAAGCTCGCCAGCGTGCGCATTGGCGACGAGGACCTGGCCACGCTCCAGCGCAACATCGTGCTCAGCCACGCAGCGGGCACGGGAGAGCCTTCGCCAGTGCCGGTCATCCGGCTGATGATGGCGCTCAAACTCACCAGCCTTGCGCAAGGCGCTTCCGGCGTCCGCCCTGAAACCGTGGCCCTGCTCGAAGCGATGCTGGACAAGGGCCTGACGCCGGTGGTCCCCTCGCAAGGCTCGGTCGGCGCCAGCGGCGACCTGGCACCGCTTTCGCACATGGCTGCAACGATGATCGGCGTGGGCGAGATCGTCCTGGACGGCGAGCGCATGCCTGCCGCCGATGCGCTGGCACGCGCGGGCCTCTCGGCGCTCGAACTCGGCCCGAAGGAAGGCCTCGCCCTCCTCAACGGCACCCAGTTCTCCACCGCCAATGCGCTTGCCGGACTGTTCGAGGCGGAACTGCTGTTCCGCTCCGCCCTGGTGACCGGCGCGCTCTCGACCGAAGCCGCCAAGGGCTCCGACACACCGTTCGACCACCGCATCCACGCCCTGCGCCGCCATCGCGGCCAGATCGAGGTGGCCGACGCCCTGCGCGCGCTGATGGCCGGTTCCGCGATCCGCGCCAGCCACGTCGAGAACGACGCCCGCGTGCAGGACCCCTACTGCCTGCGCTGCCAGCCGCAAGTCATGGGCGCCGCGCTCGACGTGCTGCGCCAGGCCGCGACGACGCTGGAGATCGAGGCGAACGGCGTTTCCGACAATCCCCTGATCTTCGTCGATGCCGATGGGGACGGGGCCGACGAGGCGCTGTCCGGCGGCAACTTCCACGCCGAGCCGGTGGCCTTCGCCGCCGACATGATCGCGCTCGCCGTCTGCGAGATCGGCTCGATCTCCGAGCGCCGCATCGCCATGCTGGTGGACCCGGCGCTGTCCGGCCTTCCCGCTTTCCTGACGCCGCGTCCCGGCCTCAATTCGGGCTTCATGATCCCGCAAGTGACCGCTGCTGCGTTGGTTTCCGAGAACAAGCAGAAGGCCTATCCCGCCTCGGTGGACTCGATTCCGACCTCCGCCAATCAGGAAGACCACGTTTCGATGGCCGCTCACGGCGCGCGCCGCCTGCTGTCGATGGTCGAGAACGCCACTGCCGTCATCGGCATCGAACTGCTCGCCGCTGCGCAGGGTATCGAATTCCACGCGCCGCTGGCCTCCAGCACCTGGCTCGATGCCGCGCGCGCCGTTCTGCGGGCCCAAGTTCCCGCACTGGACGACGACCGCCATTTCCACCCCGACATGGAAGCGGCCAACCTGCTGGTCCGCTCCGGCGCGCTGGCCGATACGGCTGCGGACCTGCTTCCGGGCATCGCATGAGGGCGGCTACTCTCTCTCACTTTCGTCATTGCGAGGCGGCGAAGCCGACGTGGCAATCCAGAGCGGCGCAGAACCGCTCTGGATTGCTTCGCTACGCTCACAATGACGAAGTGATGGGTAACGGCCGATACTTGGAGCAACGCACATGAGCCCAAGCTTCACTCTCCATCGCGGCGAAGCCCCGCTCATCGTCGCCTTCCCTCATGTCGGCACGGATCTGGCCGATGTCGCGCCCGCGTTCCGCTCCGAATGGCTCGCCCGGCGCGATGCGGACTGGTGGGTGGACGAACTCTACGCCTTCGCCCGCGATATGGGCGCAACGACGATTGCCGGGCGCGTCTCGCGCAGCGTGATCGACCTCAACCGCGATCCTTCGGGCGCCTCGCTCTATCCGGGGCAGGCGACGACGGAACTCTGCCCGACGACGACTTTCGACGGCGAACCGCTCTACCAAGGCGACGCGCCGGATGCGGCCGAGATCGCCCGCCGCCGCGCACTCTGGTTCGATCCGTACCACGCCGCCCTCGCCGCCGAGATCGATCGGCTGCGCGCCATTCACGGCAAAGTCGTGGTCTACGACGCCCACTCGATCCGCAGCCATGTGCCGCGCCTGTTCGACGGGGAACTGCCGCAGTTCAACCTGGGTACCAACCTCGGCCAGACGTGCGATCCGGCGCTTTCCGCCGCCATCGTCGAGGTTTGCGCCGCGAGCGGACTCAGCCACGTCCTCGACGGCCGCTTCCGGGGCGGCTGGACCACGCGCCACTACGGCCACCCGGAAAACGGCGTTCACGCGATCCAGATGGAACTCGCCATTCGCGGCTACATGAATGAGCCCGAAGCACCGGACGAAGCCAACTGGCCCGTCCTCTTCTCGGCCACCCGCGCCGCCGCCCTCACCCCGATCCTGCAAGACGTGCTGAAGGCGGCCCTCGCCTTCGCGCAATCCTGACCTGAGGAAACACAATGACCCGCCTCGACAACAGCCGCGTCATCAAGCCCGCGACCGGCACCGAACTTTCCGCGAAATCGTGGCTCACCGAAGCCCCGCTGCGGATGCTGATGAACAACCTCCACCCCGATGTCGCCGAGCGCCCCGAAGAGCTGGTGGTCTACGGCGGCATCGGCCGCGCCGCGCGCGACTGGGAAAGCTACGACAAGATCGTCGAGACCCTGCGCCGCCTGAACGACGACGAAACGCTACTGGTCCAGTCCGGCAAGCCGGTCGGCGTGTTCCGCACCCATGCCGATGCGCCGCGCGTGCTGATCGCCAATTCCAACCTCGTGCCGGAATGGGCGAACTGGGAGCATTTCAACGAACTCGATAAGCGCGGCCTTGCCATGTACGGCCAGATGACCGCCGGTTCGTGGATCTACATCGGCACGCAAGGCATCGTTCAGGGCACCTACGAGACGTTCGTGGAGATGGGCCGCCAGCACTACAATGGCGATCTTTCGGGCAAGTGGCTGCTGACCGCCGGCCTTGGCGGCATGGGCGGCGCGCAGCCGCTGGCAGCGGTGATGGCCGGCGCATCGTGCCTTGCCATCGAGTGCCAGCCCAGCCGCATCGAAATGCGCCTGCGCACCGGCTACCTCGACGTCGCCGCCAGCACCATCGAAGAAGCCATGGCCATCATCGAGAAAGCCAATGCCGAGAAGAAGCCGGTCTCGGTCGGCCTGCTCGGCAACGCGGCGGAATTGCTGCCCGAGATGTTCGCGCGCGGCATCCGGCCCGACTTGCTGACCGACCAGACCTCCGCCCACGATCCCGTCAACGGCTACCTCCCGGCTGGCTGGACCGTCGCCGAATGGATCGAAAAGCGCGAGCGGGAACCCGAAGCCGTTGCCAAGGCGGCCAAGGCATCGATGGCGGTGCACGTTCAGGCCATGCTGGACTTCCAGGCGGCGGGCGTGCCCACCACCGACTACGGCAACAACATCCGCCAGATGGCGAAAAACGAAGGCGTCGCAAACGCGTTCGACTTCCCCGGCTTCGTGCCCGCCTATATCCGCCCGCTGTTCTGCCGCGGCGTGGGGCCATTCCGCTGGGCCGCGCTCTCGGGCGATCCCGAGGACATCTACAAGACCGACGCCAAAGTGAAGGAACTGCTGCCCGACCACGCGCACTTGCACAACTGGCTCGACATGGCGCGCGAGAAGATCCAGTTCCAGGGCCTGCCCGCACGCATCTGCTGGGTCGGCCTGGGTGACCGCCACCGGCTCGGCCTTGCCTTCAACGAGATGGTGGCGAAGGGCGAACTCAAAGCCCCGGTCGTGATCGGCCGCGATCACCTCGACAGCGGCTCGGTCGCCTCGCCCAACCGCGAGACGGAGGCCATGCGCGACGGTTCGGACGCGGTTTCGGACTGGCCGCTGCTCAATGCCCTGCTCAACACCGCCAGCGGCGCGACCTGGGTTTCGCTGCATCACGGCGGCGGCGTCGGCATGGGCTATTCGCAGCATTCGGGCATGGTGATCGTCGCCGACGGCACCGAGGCGGCGGCCAAGCGGCTGGAGCGTGTGCTGTGGAACGACCCGGCGACGGGCGTAATGCGCCATGCCGATGCGGGATACGAGATCGCGTTGGATTGTGCGCGGGAGAAGGGGTTGGATCTGCCGGGTATTCTCTGACGATCCGATCGAGAGACCTCGAGCCCTAACCCGGTCCGAACCGGCTCGCCAGGTCGACAGTGCTCTCCTGGCCAAGGCTCTCGATCGAAACCTCGCACCAGCGCTTTGCCGCCGCCTCTCCCACGTCGCGCAAGGTCAGCAGGATCTGTCGCACCGGCAGGAGTTTGCTTTGCGCAGGCATGGCGGAAAGCGCAGCCTCGTCGTGGATCTCGTGGAAACGCAGCCGGTCGACCCGGGCGATCAGTCCGTCCGTTTCGCGGTGCCGCCCGATCGACGATTGCAGCAGGAACAGACCCTGCATTTCCTTGCGCATCGACTGGTTGAAGCCGATCTCGGTGATCCGGTCCGCAATACCGGCAGCATTGCGCGGCGTTTCGCTCCGCAACTGCGGATTGACCGTGATGAGCAGCAGATCGTCGTTCGGACTTTCCAGCACCAGGGGCACGAGCGGGGGATTGGCGCTGTAGCCGCCGTCCCAATAGTCCTTCCCGTCAATCGTGACCGGCGGAAAATAAAGCGGCAGACAGGCCGAGGCGAGCAAGGCGTCGGCCGTCAGGTCATGCTTGCGGAAGATGCGCACCGCGCCGCTCTGCGCATTGGTGGCCGAGATGAACACCGGCGGCGCATCCTCGCTGGCGATGGCGGCGAAATCGACGTGGTCCTCGATAACCTTGCGCAGGATCTCCTGCATGTCCCGGCCCATTTCCGGCGACGCATGCGCCATGCCGAGATCGCCGAACACGGTGCTCCACCATGAACTCATCGCGCGGGTGGCTTCCGGGAAGGCCTCGATCATCGGGATCAAGGGCCCGGCCTCGCGCCCCGAACGGTTCAACGCCTTCCAGAACGAGCGCAGGCGTTCCCGCGCCCCTTCCCGGCCGCCCGCCACCAGGCCCGAGACGAGGACCGCCGCATTCATCGCCCCCGCGCTGGCACCGCTGAGCGCGCCGATCGAGATTCGGGGATCCTGCAGCAAACCGTCCAGCACGCCCCAGGTGAAGGCGCCATGCGCGCCTCCGCCCTGAAGCGCGAGGTCCAGCCTGTGGGGTGAATTGTCCTTGCGGGCCATGTCACTGCTCACTCATGCTGCAATGCAACATCAAAAGCCATAGCAGTCGCGCCGCGCCCTGACCAGCGGCGGCGCTCCGCCCGAGACCTCCAGGGCCCCGGGCGGAGCGACGATCAGTGCGGCGCCGCGTTCAGCGCGGCGAATGTCTGCGCATAGCGCCCTTCGGCTTCGGCATTGCGCAGGAAACCGAGGCGTTCGACGCCAATCAGCTCCGGCGTCGGCTGCTGCCCGATGAGCCCCATGACCTCGTCGATGAACGCGTCCAGCGGCATGTAGCCTTCGCGAGTCGACTGGCCTGGCGTCAATTCGGTCTGCACCGCCGGGGGCGCCAGCTCGATCACCTCGACCGAACCCTTCAGGGCAAAGCGCAACGAATCGGTCCACGAATGGATCGCCGCCTTGGTGGCCGAATAGACCGCCGCGCCGACCAGCGGAACGAAAGCAAGACCGGAGCTGACATTGATGATCGCCGCACCCTCCTGCTCGCGCAAATGCGCCACCAGGGCATCGGTCATGCGGATCGGGCCAAGCAGGTTGGTCACCACGCACGTTTCCGCGCGCGCAAGGTCGCGCGGCACGGAAATGTCTTCCAGCGGCATGACCCCGGCATTGTTGACCAGCACGTTGAGTGCCGGAAACCGCGCGAGAATGTCCTTCGCGAAAGCCGCGATCGCGCCCGCATCGGTAACGTCGAGCGCCACGGGATGAATGCCCGGCCGCCCCTCCGCGGTCTCTTCCAGGCTGGCGAGCGTCCGCCCGGTGACAATGACCTGGTTGCCGGCATCGTGCCACCGCTGCGCCAGTTCGCGCCCGATGCCGGTGCCGCCGCCTGTCAGAAGGATAATGTTGCCGCTGGTCTTCATGGGAACGCTCCTGTGAGAAAGATTGCGAAGCGGAATGTAGATCTATACTCTCTTTTGGAAAGTAGGCACCTGAACGTGCTGTAGCCACCCAAGGGTAAGAAATGGAAAATCCGCCGACCACCAGCTATTCGACCGTGCCGGGCGTCGATGCGCTCGTCAATGAGCTGATCGGCCGCGTGGCAGACAAGTGGACGCTCCTGGTGCTGGAAGCGCTGGAAGAAAACGGCGAAACCCGCTTCAGCGCCCTTGCCCGCGCCGTGCCGGGCATCAGCCAGAAGATGCTCACGCAGACACTGCGGCAAATGGAGCGGGACGGTTTCGTCCATCGCACGGTTCATCCCGTCATCCCTCCTCACGTCGATTACCGGCTGACCCCGCTGGGTCACGGCCTGGGAGAGGCGTTCTGCAGCGTCTGGCTCTGGGCCGAAGCCAATCTGCAAACGGTGGCCGACGCCCGCGCCGATTTCGACGCGCGCGACTGAATCCCGATCACGATCCGCATCTCGCCGGGGGAACCCGAGCGCAGGCACCTTTTCCGCCGCGCGCGATATCGCTAGGCATGGCCCCGGACGGCGGCATTCCCGCGCGCCGGTCATATGGGGCTCCCTTCCTTTGCTGCGCATCCTTGCCAAGATCGTGTTCTGGTTCGTTGCGATCAGCGTGGGGCTGACCGTGCTCTACCGCTTCGTTCCGCCGCCCGTGACGGTGACTATGCTGGTGGACGGCAACGGCATCACCAAGGACTGGCAGCCGCTCAGCCGGATCGACCGCAACATGGTCGCCGGCGCCATCGCCGCCGAGGATGGCAAGTTCTGCACGCACAACGGCTTCGATACCAACGCCATCGAAAAGGCCTTCGAGCGCAATGCCGCCGGCGGCCGCCTGCGCGGCGGATCGACGATCAGCCAGCAGACGGCCAAGAACGTCTTCCTCTGGCAGGGCGATGGCTGGACGCGCTATCTGCGCAAGGGTCTGGAAGTCTGGTTCACGTTCCTGATCGAGAACCTGTGGGACAAGCGGCGGATCATGGAGATCTATCTCAACGTCGCGGAAACCGGCATCGGCACTTACGGCGTGGAAGCCGGGGCACAGCGCTACTGGGGCAAGTCCGCCTCGAACCTCACGACCACGGAGGCTGGCCGCATGGCGGCCGCCCTGCCCAGCCCCAAGACCCGCAGCGTGAAGAGCCCCTCCGGCTTCACCCGGCGCTATGGCAACACCATCGCCGCCCGCATCGGCACGGTGAAGACCCAGGGCCTCGATGCCTGCGTCTACGACTGAGGCACCTCGCCCCTAGCGGGATGTCTTCGACCGCGCAGGCTTCTTCGCCAGATTGAGTGCTATGGCGCTGCGGACCAGCGCCGTCAGCGCAGGCTCGTCTACCGTATCGCCTTCATGGAAATCGATGGCCCGGCGCTGGTTGCCGTCGAGGCTGGCATTGAAGAGCCCAGCCGGATCGTCGAGCGCAGCGCCCTTGGCGAACGTCACCTTCACCGCCGCCTTGTAGGTCTCCCCGGTGCAGATCATGCCGCCGCAATACCAGACCGGCACCCCCCGCCATTTCCAGTCCTCGGCAACACCGGCATCGGCCGCCAGGACAACCTCGCGCAGCCGAGCCAACAGAGCCCCCCGCCAATCGCCCAGCTCCGCGATGCGGGCATCGATCTGCTGCGACGCGGATTGCTCCGCCTTTTCTGCTTTCGTCAACGCCAGCCTCTCCGCTTGCCGTAACGGTATCAGGCTAGCGCGGAAAGCAGGCACGCAAAAGGGGAGGGAACTCGCGTTCCCTCCCCTCTTTGTTCTTATACTCTGGCTTGAGCTTTAGAAGCCCATCACGAGAGTAGCGCTGACGGCACGCGGCGAACCGAAGTTCACGAAGGCCGAGCTCGATGCGGTGGCGAGAGCGCCGCTGAACGAGCCGACGTAGTACTTGTCGAACAGGTTGGTAACGTTCAGCTGGATTTCGCTGTTGGCGAGGCCAAGACCCTCCAGCTTATAGGCCATGTTCAGGTCGACAACCGTGTAGCTCTTGAACTTCACCGAGTTGATGTCGTTCAGATAGCGATTGCCGGTGTACTTGGCCTGGGCACCAATCAGGAAGTCGCCAGTGGTGTACTGGGCGCGGCCACCGAACAGCCACTCGGGAGCAGCGCGTTCACGCTTGCCGCTGGTGCGCAGGAACGCGTCACCACCGCTGACATAGCAGAGGTTGGCTGCAAGCTGGGCGGCCGAGCAGCTACCCACCAGTGCGTCGTTCTGGATTTCCGACTTGATGTAAGAAGCGAAGGCGTAGAGCGAAGCGCCCTGCACCGGCGTCACGCCGACGCTGGCGTCAACGCCGTACTTCTTGACCGGACCAAGGTTGGTATCGGTCGAGTTGCCGTCAAGATCGGTCGCGGTAACGATGCGGTTCTTGTACTTCGAGTACCAGCCGGTGAGAGCGGCCTGAACGATCGGGCTGCTGTAACGCAGGCTGACATCGAAGCTGTCCGAAGTTTCTGCAACGCGGCGCGCGAGCGGGTCGCTGGCATCGTAGAAGAAGGTGCCATAGAGCGCGTCGGTGCTGGGTGCCGAGATGTTCTTGGCGTAGCTACCCGCGATGCTGATTTCCGGCGTGATCTTGAAGACCGCACCGACGTTCGGAAGCACCTTGTCGTACTTGATCGAACGCGAACCCGGTACGCCGTAAGTCGGGTTGGCGGTTGCATAGGCATCCACCTGGTCGGCTGCGGGGCAGTTCACGTTGCCGCTGGCGTCAGTGGTGACGCAGTACTGGTTCAGGTCACGCTTGAAGAACGGTGCGCGTACGCCCAGCAGGACGGTCAGCTGGTCGTCGAAGAAGCGGCCACGATATTCGCCGGAGATCTGGTTCAGCGTAGCGAAGGACTTACGATCGCGCTTGCCGATGCTGTAGCCGTTTTCGTCAAGGATCGGATCGTTGATCGGGAAGACGTCGAACGGCTCGCCGTTGGTCTTCAGGAAGCCGCCGGGGCCGGTCTGGCGATGACGGGCGCGATCGTAGCTGTACGACAAACGAACGCTGTTGCTGTCGTCGATCTCGTAAGCGAGGTTGGCAATGCCGATCCAGCGCTTGGTGATCGTCTGGCTGGGCGAGAGGATGCGTACCGCATCGCCCGAACCGGTCACGCCGTCGCCATTGAGGTCCACGTCACCGTAGAAGTAATAAGCTGCGCTCGAGCTGCTGACCGGCGCATAGCGCTGGAAGAACACGCCGGTGTAACCGCCGGTGCTGTAGCCTTCGACGCCGATCGAGGTGCCGCCACCGTTTGCCTTGGTGTACTGGTAGGCGCCGTCAACCGAGAAGGTCAGCTTTTCGGTGAGGTGGAACAGCGAATTCAGGCGGAGGTTGCCCGTGTTCGACGGATTGTAACGACGTTCGAACTGCGAACCGCACGAATTCGGCACGCTGGTCGTGCTGGTGGTGCAGGGAACGCCGCCCGCGACGTCATAGAAGCGCTCATCCTTGTTGAGCGTGATGGCCTGCGCGCTCAGTGGCGATCCACCGAAGTTGTTGCGGTTTACGTTGTAGTGACCAGCAAGCGAGATGAAGTCGCCGTCGCTGCCCAGCGGCTGGTAGATCTTGCCGTTGAACTGCTTCTTTTCGACCTTGCCGTAGTTGGCGAACGTCGCGCCATTGCGAGCGTAGGAACCCGAGAACCAGGCCTTGGTGCCGACCGAGGTGAACTCGCCGGTTTCGACCTTCGCGAAGAAGCGCTGGAACGAACGATCTTCGCCGCCCGAACCTTCGGCAACGATGTCGCCATAGGACATGCTGGTCATGACGCCGAACTTGTCGTCCGGAACCTTGGTGTTGATATTGACGGTACCACCCACGGCCGCAGGGGTCGGGCTGTCGACGTCGGTCGAGCCAAGATTGACGTTGATGTTTTCGATCAGCTCGGCGTCTACCTGCTGGTTCGAATAGACCGCGTAGTTACCCGAGTCATTCAGGGGAATGCCGTCGAAGGTCTGCGAAATACGGGTCGAGTCGAAACCACGGATGGTGAACGAACCGCCGGCCGAACCCCACGGGTCGTTGTTGGTGAAGCTCACGCCCGGAACGAGGTTGATGATTTCGTTGACCGTCTGACCGGCGCGCTGCGCACCGATGATTTCCTGGCCAATCTGAACTTTCGCCTTCGGCGAGTCAGGAATGCGGATGCCGGCTACGCTTTCATCGCGAGCGCCGGTAACGACGATCGCATTGTCGAATTCGTTCGAACCGGTCGACTGTGCGAAAGCGGGAACGGCGAGGAACGCTGCGCCGACGGCGAGCGAGCTGGTCGCGGTGGAGAGAATGGATTGAAACTTCATCTTAGCCCCCTGGAAACCTTCAGAGTGTTTTCGCCAAATGCGGAAGAGTTGCCCTGCCGCAAAATTTGCTGCGGCTGCTAAGAGCAGCGCAATATGACAATCTTCTGACGCACGGGATTCATTTCCGATCTTTGTTGCGCAATTTTCTGACTCAAATTGCGTTCGATTGCAGAGATCGCCTGTTTTTCCTGAGAATTCCGTGTTTTATGCGCCAATATGACAATCTTTGGTGCGGCATAAATGTCACGCGGCGCGGCATCAATGTTCGGCGGCGCAATCGCGTTTCGGCATGTGATGATACGTCATAGCTTGCTGTTAAGGTCCGGCGCATGCGATGAAATTGTCATGGGCGTCGCACATCAGCATTATCACGATCAGGCCGATAAGGGGCATGGTCATGGCCATTCGCATGGTCACGGACATGCACACGGTCACGGGCATCATCACCATGGTCCGCCCGCTCCTGGCGACGTGGGCAAGGCATTCGCAGTTGCGGTAGGATTGAACGTCGCCTTCGTCATTGCCGAGGGCGCGGCGGGCTTCTTCAGTGGCTCGATGGCGCTTCTGGCGGATGCCGGACACAACCTTTCCGACGTGCTGTCGCTGCTCCTCGCCTGGGCTGCCAGCGTGCTCGCGGCGCGTCCGCCCTCGGAGCGCTTCACTTACGGCCTCAAGAGTTCCTCGATCCTCGCCGCCATCGCCAATGCCGCTTTGCTATGGGTGGCGATCGGGGCGATCCTGGTGGAGACGATCCGGCGCTTCACGGAACCGGCGCCGGTGGCCGGAACCACCATGATCGTCGTCGCGGCCCTCGGCATCGCGGTGAACGCGCTGTCGGCGCTGCTCTTCGCCAAGGGGAGCAAGTCCGACCTCAACCTGCGCGCGGCCTTCGTGCATCTCATGGCCGACGCGGCGGTCTCGGCCGGGGTGGTGATCGCGGGCATCGTCATCATGTTCACGGGCTGGCAAGTGGTCGATCCGATCGCCTCGCTGGTGATCACTGCCGTCATCGCCTGGTCCAGCTGGGGCCTTCTGCGCGAATCGCTGCGCATGGGCATGATGGGCGTGCCCGAGAGCATCGACATCGCCGCCGTCCGCCAGTTCCTGGCCGCGCTGCCGGGCGTCACCCGCGTGCACGACCTTCACATCTGGCCGATGAGCACTACCGAAACGGCGCTCACCGCCCATCTCGTCATGCCCGGCGCCGAACGCGGCGACGCCTTCCTTCACACCCTGGCCCACGACCTCGAGCACCGCTTCGGCATCGGCCACCCGACCGTACAGATCGAAACGGACGCCGAATCGCCCTGCGCCCTGGAGAGCGAAACCGTCGTCTAGGCCTCAGTGAACTCGTGCCGGGCGCCCAGGAAGTCGTCCGGCTCAATTGCCAGGCCTGCGGGCACGCAATGGGCCTGGCCCACGCGGAATTTCAGCTTCCCGGTGAAGTGCGCCTGGGCCTGTGCGAGATCGTCCACCTTCCAGACGAGCGCATAAATGCCGTTCTGCGCCTTCGCGAGAAAATCCTTGAAGACCCCGGCCTCGGGTTCCTCAGGTTCCTCAGGTTCCAGGAACGCCACTTGCGTATCGCCCAGCCGCAAGAGCACGCGGCGCGCCCTTTGCGGCGATACGATGCGTTCGTCGCTGAGGACTTCGCCGTCCACCACTTCGGTAAAGAACCGCAGGGCCCCAGCCATGTCGCGCGTGACGCAGGCGATATGATCGAGGCCCGTGACCCGGCAGGGGTGCCCGGCTCCGACCCTGGGATCCCAGTTGCCCCGCTCCCACGGATCGTTGGGCATCGGCAGTTCGCAGACTTCCAGCAGGACGCCGCCGGTCGATTCGGGTCGGACGAAGAAGAACACCCCGTAGTCGCTGGCGACCGTGCAGCCCGCCTCGCGGAAGGCCGCGCTGGCCGCCTTGCCGTCCGCCACCTTGATCTCGAACGAGTGAAAGCCCTGGCCGATCCGCGCGGCCTGGCGTGCAAAAGGCTTCGTCAGGTCCTCCGGATGGCGGGCCGCCATCGGCTCGACCATATGATCGGTCACATAGAGCAGCGCCGCATCGCGATCTTCGGCGGGGAAGAAGTTCTCGGCGAAAACCAGCCCGCCCAGCGCATCCTGATAGAGCGCGCGGCTGCGATGAATATCGGTGGTGGCGTGGATCGTGTGGATGATCCGCGAAACGGCGATAGGTCCGCCCATGTGCTCTCCCCTGCCCGGCGTCGATCCGACTGCCCGTCGGGCCGCAGCGTGGGCAAGGCGCGCCGAACTGCCAAGCATGAGCGCGACAATCAGGTACAATATCGTGATTGCGGCATCGCAGCCTGCCGCTAGGACTTTGCACCAGCCACTGCTCCACCCGCGACATGGGGACACGATCGACATGACCCGCAAACCCTCTACCCGCCTCCTGCTCTCTCTGGCCCTCGGCTGGGCCTTCGTCCCGGGACTGGCCCAGGCCGACACCAGGAGCGATATCGAGGCTCGCTACGAGCAGCTTCGCGCCGCGATGGACAGCCGCGAGGCAGACCGCATCAAGCCCCTGCTCGCTGGCGATTTCGTCCGCACGGACCTGGGCGAAAACAAGATGAGCGCGGACGAACTGATCGCAGGGCTCGCGAAAATCCCCGTCGATCCGGATCGCACCTCGAAGACGACCATCCAGTCGGTGACCGTCAACGGCAAGACCGTTGAGGTCGTCCAGCAGCAAGTCGCCAGCGACAAGCGCCAGGGGCGCGACGGAGAAACGCATACGTTCGGCACCACGTCGCTCTCACGCGACACCTGGGTGCAGAGCGACAAGGGCTGGCTGCTCAAGGCCACGGACGCCCAATCGACGACGATTACCCGCGACGGCGTTGCCTTGCGCACCATCAAGAAGGGCGATCCGGTTCCGCAAGGTCGGCGCGGACGGATGGGTCCGGGCGCCCGCGGTACGATGGGGCCGCCGCGTCCCGTGGGCGAGGACTGAGCCTAAGGTCCGCCTTTCGGCCCCGGTCCTTCCGAGCCTCACTCGTCGTGATGCATCGGCAGGTGAGAAAGATGGCGCGCCATCCTGGTTTCCAGCAAGAGGACCAGGTCGGGATCCATGAAGGCATAATGGTCGGGAATGTCGAGGCAGATCATGCGCTGCAGGTTGAGGTGGCGCCGGAAGGTCTGCTGCACTTTACGCCGCTGAACCTTTTCCATGACCACGATCACATTGGCCCTATGGGCGAGCTCCCTTGCAACTTGTTGCGGCTGCAGACGAACAGGTATCGCGTCATCGCCCCACACCAGAGCATGGTCAGACCAGACCGGCACGTTGCGGGCAACGAAAAGGCCCGCCCGGAAGAACCGGACGGGCCTTTTTCGTCTCCACCTGCTTCGCAGGGATCAGGCTGCGGCCTCGGCCTTGTCGCCCTTGAGCACGCGAACCGGTTCCTTGCGGCCTTCGACCACGTCCTTGTCGACGACGACTTCGGCGATATCGCCTTCGGTCGGCAGGTCGAACATGGTGTCGAGCAGCAGCCCTTCCACGATCGAGCGCAGGCCGCGTGCGCCGGTCTTGCGGTCGATGGCCTTCTGGGCAATCGCTTCGAGCGCCTCGTCGGTGAACGTCAGTTCCACGTCTTCGAGGTCGAACAGCTTCGCATACTGCTTGATCAGCGCGTTGCGCGGCTCCTTCAGGATCTTGACCAACGCCTCGATGTCGAGGTCGTTCAGGGTCGCGATCACCGGCAGACGGCCGACGAACTCGGGGATCAGGCCGAACTTGAGCAGATCTTCCGGCTCCGCCTTCTGGAGCAGTTCGCCCACGCGGCGCTTGTCCGGATCGGCGACATGCGCGCCGAAACCGATCGAGCGCTTCTGAAGGCGATCGGCGATGATCTTCTCAAGACCCGCAAAGGCACCACCGCAGATGAACAGGATGTTGGTCGTGTCCACCTGCAGGAATTCCTGCTGCGGGTGCTTGCGGCCGCCCTGCGGCGGAACCGAAGCGGTCGTGCCTTCCATCAGCTTCAGCAGCGCCTGCTGCACGCCCTCGCCCGAAACATCGCGCGTGATCGACGGGTTCTCGGCCTTGCGGCTGATCTTGTCGATTTCGTCGATGTAGACGATGCCGTGCTGCGCCTTCTCGACATTGTAGTCGGAAGCCTGGAGCAGCTTGAGGATGATGTTCTCCACGTCCTCGCCCACGTAACCGGCTTCGGTCAGCGTGGTGGCGTCGGCCATGGTGAACGGCACGTCGAAGGTCTTGGCGAGCGTCTGCGCGAGCAGCGTCTTGCCCGAACCCGTGGGACCCACGAGCAGAATGTTCGACTTGGACAGTTCCACGTCGCCCTGCTTGCCGCTGTGCTTCAGCCGCTTGTAGTGGTTGTGCACCGCCACTGACAGAACACGCTTCGCGCGTTCCTGCCCGATCACGTAGTCGTTCAGCGTCTCGCAGATTTCGCGGGGAGACGGCACGCCGCCGTCCTTTTTGCCCGCGATCCCGGCCTTGGTCTCTTCGCGAATGATGTCGTTGCAAAGCTCGACGCATTCGTCGCAGATGAAGACCGTGGGTCCCGCGATCAGCTTGCGCACTTCGTGCTGCGACTTGCCGCAGAAGCTGCAGTAGAGGGTGCTTTTCGCGTCAGATCCGCTCAATTTCGTCATTTTCCGTCTTTAGGCCCATTCGAGGCGACTCGTCGAGTCTACCTTGGACGGGGCCGGTTTTGCAATCCTGAGACCGATATGGGTATCCCCGCAACCGTTGCAAAGGACTGAAGGTCGGGACTCCGTTGGAGCCCCGACCTTGCGGTCATGCTCAGGCTTCGGTCGGCTTGTCGCCGTCGGGCCGCGTTTCGAAGACCTTATCGACGAGGCCGAACGCCAGCGCTTCCTCGGCTTCGAGGAAGGTGTCGCGGTCCATCGCCTTCTCGATCTCGTCGAGCGACTTGCCGGTGTACTTCACGTAGAGATCGTTGAGGCGCTTGCGCATCCGCAGGATCTCGCGCGCCTGGATCTCGATGTCGGACGCCATGCCCTGCGCGCCGCCCGAAGGCTGGTGCACCATGATGCGGGCGTTCGGCAGCGCGATGCGCATTCCCGGCTCACCGGCGGCGAGCAGGAAGCTGCCCATCGAGGCGGCCTGGCCGATGCAGACCGTGGAAACGCGCGGCTTGATGTACTGCATGGTGTCGTGGATGGCCATGCCGGCAGTCACCACGCCGCCCGGCGAGTTGATGTACATCGAGATGTCCTTCGAGGGATTTTCCGACTCGAGGAACAGTAGCTGCGCAACGATCAGCGAGGCCATGTGGTCTTCGACCTGGCCGGTGATGAATACGATGCGCTCGCGCAGGAGGCGCGAGTAGATGTCGAAGCTGCGCTCACCGCGGCTGGTCTGCTCGACGACCATCGGCACCAGCGCGCCGGTCACGGGATCGGTAGTGAACTTTCCTTGGGCGCCCGCGGCGCCAAACAGGTCGAGCATGGGAGTCCTCTTCTGGTTTGGACCGCCTATGTCGCGTGCCCTTCGCCGATGTTCAAGGGCTTTAACGATCTAACGCGGATGGGATGTGGGATAACATTCTCCATCCTCGATAAGAAAACGGCCCGGCGCAATCTCCGCACCGGGCCGCTTCGCGCATCAGCCTGAAAGAAGGATCAGTCCTTCTTGGCAGCTGCCTTCTTGGCGGGAGCCTTCTTGGCAGGCTTGGCTTCCGCCTCGCCTTCAGCGGCTTCCTCGGTCTTCTTGGCGGCAGCCTTCTTGGCCGGAGCCTTCTTCGGCTTTTCCTCGGCAGCGGCTTCGTCGGCGTCGGCAGCGGCGTCTTCCGCAGCGTCTTCCTTCTTGGCGGCAGCCTTCTTGGCCGGGGCCTTCTTGGCCGGAGCCTTCTTGGCTTCCGCCGGCTTGTCGCCGTCGGTGTCGGCTTCGATAGCGGCCTGCAGTTCGTCGCGGGTCACTTCACGCTCGGTGACGTCAGCCTTCTCGATCAGGAAGTCGACGACCTTGTCTTCGTAGAGCGGGGCGCGCAGCTGGGCGGCCATCATCGGGTCCTGCTGGACATATTCGAAGAAGCGCTGGCGATCTTCCGGACGGTACTGCTGAGCGGCCTGCGAGACCAGCATCTGCATTTCCTGGGCGGTCACTTCGACGCTGTTGGCCTGGCCGATTTCCGACAGGAGCAGGCCCAGACGCACGCGGCGCTCGGCGATCTTGCGGTAGTCGTCCTTCTCGGCTTCGATCTCGGCGAGAGCGGCCGCGGGGTCTTCCTCGTGGCTGGCTTCGTGCGTGAGCTGCTGCCAGATCTGCGAGAATTCGGCTTCCACCATGGTCGGCGGCACGTCGAAGTCATGACCGGCGGCAAGCTGGTCGAGCAGCTGGCGCTTCATCGCGGTGCGGGTCAGGCCGGCAGTTTCCTGCTCGAGCTGGCCCTTGAGCAGGCCCTGGAGCTGTTCGAGGCTCTCGAGGCCCAGTTCCTTGGCGAAATCGTCGTCGATCTTCGATTCGGCAGGCGCCTTCACTTCGTGCGCGACGATGTCGAAGGTGGTTTCCTTGCCGGCGAGGTTCGCGGCCTGGTAGTCCTCGGGGAAGGTCACGGTGATGGTGCGCTCTTCACCGGCCTTGATGCCGCCGAGCTGCTCTTCGAAACCAGGGATGAAGCGACCGGCACCGATCACCAGCGGAGCCTTCTCGGCCTTGCCGCCTTCGAACTCGACGCCGTCGAGCTTGCCGGTGAAGTCGATGATCACCTGGTCGCCGTCTTCGGCCGCACCGTCCTTGGTCTCGAAACGCTGCTGCTGCGAGGCAATGCGCTCGACCGCTTCGGTCACGGCGTCTTCGGCCACAGGCACGACCAGCTTCTCAAGCTTGAGGCCGTCCAGCGAGGGCGCAGCGATCGTCGGCAGCACTTCCAGGCTGACGGTCAGCTCGGCGTCCTTGCCCTGCTCGTAACCTTCGCCGAGAGCGACGTCGGGGTTCATCGCGGGGCGCAGGGCGTGGTCGGCGACCAGCTTGTCCATGGCTTCGCGGATGGTCGCGTTCAGCGCGTCCTGGTGGATCGCTTCGCCGTGCATCTTCTTGACGAGATTGGCAGGAACCTTGCCGGCGCGGAAGCCGGGCATCTTCACCTGCGGCGCGATCTTCTTGATTTCGCCTTCGACGCGGGCCGTGATGGTCTTGGCGGGAATGGTCACCGTGTAGGCGCGCTTCAGGCCTTCGTTGGTGGTTTCGACGATCTGCATTTCAAATGCCTTCCTGTGCAATTCAACGGGCCTTACGGGGCCAATTCTCGCGACTCATCTCCCCCAGGGCGGCGTAATGGTGCGGGCGAAGGGACTCGAACCCCCACATCTTTCGATACTGGTACCTAAAACCAGCGCGTCTACCATTCCGCCACGCCCGCAAAGATCAAGCCTGAAACTCAAGGGACGTGCCCTTATAAGGACACGCGGAAAAGGGCAAGCGCCGCGAGTCGCACCGGAGCAAGTCGCGCACGGATCCGCTGCGGCGTTCCGGCCCGCCGCGACGGCATCGCATGCGAAGAACCGATGCGCCAGTCGGCCTGCACCGGCCATGCAACCAAGCCTCTCCGCCACGGGTTGCAACAGCATCAGCAAGAGAGAGGCGAACATGGCAACCCAGCCTGCCGACAATCCCGGCGACACTCCCCCCGAAACTCCGGTACCCCCGAGCGACCCGAACGAACCCACGGCCCCCACGGAAATTCCCGAGACCGGACCCGATTTCGACCGCCCTGAGAGAGGCCCGGTCGAACTTCCACCACCTGACTGATTCCATTCAGGAAATTCAGGCGCCGCGTTCCATCCCCGGGAAGGAACACGGCGCCTTTTTTGCTGCTCAGTCCTTGCGCAGCCAGTGCGCCAGGCTTTCCAGAGCCGAGAGTTCGCGCAAGTCGTTCGGCCTGGTACGGCCCGGAACGATCGGGCATTCCAAGCAATAGGCCTGGGTTCCGCGCGCCGTGAACATCGCGCTGACCTGTTCCGTCACGCGAGCGAACTGCTGCTGGCGGCGCAGCGCCGTAAAGCTGGCGAAATCGAGGGCGGCGGCGGATTGTCCTTCGGAATCCGATGTCAGCCCGCCCAGGAATTTCGAGAACGAATCCGTCTCGTCCTTCAGGTAGACCGCCTGATACTTGCCATTCCCGACGCCGCCGAGACGGGCCGCTTCTGCCAGCGCCGCGTCGAGATTGCCGATCTTGTCCACCAGACCGATGCGCAGCGCTTCCTGCCCTGGCCAGACCCGGCCCTGAGCGATCGAATCGAGCTTCTCGGGCGTCATCTTTCGCGCCGCGGCGGAAATGCCCACGAACTTGCGGTAGGTATTCTCGACAGAGGCCTGGAGCATGCCTTCCACTTCGGGCGTAAAGCCGCCGAGAATGTCGGGCTGGCCGGAAAGCGCCGTGGTCTTCACCCCGTCGCTGGTGACGCCGTAGTCGGCCAGTGTCTTCTCGAAACTGGGGACAACCGCAAAGACGCCGATCGAACCGGTGATCGTCTCGGGCTGCGCGAAGACCTGCTGGCCGGGGGTGGATACCCAGTAGCCGCCGCTTGCCGCCATGTTGCCCATCGATACGACGATGGGGATCTTGCGCGCCTTGTAGCGGTCTATGGCGCGGCGGATGCGTTCGGCCGCCATGGCCGAACCGCCCGGCGAATCGACGCGGACGACCAACGCCTTGAAGCCTTCGTCGATATTGTCGTCCAGCAGGTCGGCAATCCGATCGCCCCCCGCCTGTCCGGGACCGGCATCGCCGTCGACGATCTCCCCGGCCACGGTGATGACGCCGATCTTCGCGCCCTCACCCTTCTCGGGATTGGCGGCAAGCCATGCGGCCAGACGATTCGCCTTGAAGGGCAGGTCTCCGTTCTCGTCCTTCCCGGCGACCTCGGCCACGCGATTGCGGAATTCGGTGATGTCGCCGATGCGGTCCACCAGGCCGGCGGCCTTGGCGCCCTGCGCGAAGTCGCCGCCCGACGCCTGCGACCAGGCCATCGGATCGCCGGTCATCTGGTCGAGCCGGGCCTTGGGTCGCGCCCGCTGGATGTCGGCCTTGTAGCCGCTCCACAGCGCGCCGTAGATGTCCTGATAGGCTTCGCGCGCGGCCGGCGACATGTCGTTGCGGAGATAGGGTTCGACGAAGCTCTTGTAGGTGCCGGCGCGATAGACGTGGGCATTGACCTTGAAGCGGTCGAGCAGTCCCTTGAAATAGACCTGGTTGCCGCCCGGCCCCGCCACGAAGGCGCCGCCCATCGGATCGACCCAGACCTCGCTGGCGTGGGAAGCGAGCTGCACGCCGTCATCGGCGTAGGCGTTCGCGAACGTCAGCACCGGCTTGCCCGCCTTGCGCACTTCGTCGAGCGCCTTGCCGATTTCCTCGATATGCACCATGCCGCCGCCCAGGAAGCGCGACATGTCCAGCACCACGGCCTTGATCCGCGAATCCCTGGCGGCCAGGCGCAGGGCGCGTTCGAGATCGCGGGCCTGGAACTCGCTCGAGGTGGATTCCGTGCTCATCAGCAGGCTGAGCGGATCGACGTTGCTCTTCTCCTCGACGATGTTGCCATCGAGTTCGAGCAGCAAGGCCCCGTCCACGATCTTCCCCGGCGAAGGGCGCGATGAAAGCGCGGCATAGAGCAGCGCGAAGAACAACAGCAGGAAAATCAAGGCCAGGGCATCTTTCACGCCCACCAGCAGCTTCCAGATCTTGCGCGCGAACGTCATGAATTCACCAGCCTTTCGATCCCCTGCCATAACGCCCTTATCCGGGCGCGGCCATAGCGAGGGCGCCATCGGCCAATCCGGTCTCCCGCCCATGCGAAAGGGTGCGTGCCCATAAGATCCGCCTTGGCGCTAAAAACACCTTGAGCCGACTCCGAGCCGAGCCTAAGGCCTTGTCTTCGATGACAGCTCCAGAATTCACATATCCGGAAGGCTCCGCAGCCTTCCCGCACCGCAGCCTCGTGGGCATCGGCGGCCTGGCCCCGCACGAGATCATGTTCCTGCTGGACGAGGCCCAGCAATGGGTCGACCTCAACCGCGGCACGCAGAAGCGGCGCGACCTGCTCTCCGGCCTGACGATCATCAATGCCTTTTTCGAGAATTCGACGCGCACGCTGCTGAGCTTCGAGATCGCGGGCAAGCGCCTCGGCGCCGACGTCGTCAACATGGCGGTGGCGAATTCGAGCGTGAAGAAGGGCGAAACCCTGATCGACACGGCGATGACGCTGAACGCCATGCGCGCGGACGCCATCGTCATTCGCCACGCCAGCTCGGGCGCCGTGCACCTGATCTCGAACCTCGTCGACTGCCCGGTGCTCAATGCCGGTGACGGCCAGCACGAGCACCCGACACAGGCCCTGCTTGACGCGCTCACCATCCGCCAGGCCAAGCGCGCCTTCAACGGCCTGCGCGTGACGATCTGCGGCGACATCCTGCACAGCCGCGTCGCCCGCTCCAACATCCTGGCGCTCAATTCGCTGGGTGCCGAAGTCCGCGTCTGCGCACCGCCGGCCCTGCTGCCCGCCGATATCGAGCGCATGAGCGTCAAGGTCTTCCACGATTTCGATGCCGCGCTGAAGGGCGCCGACGTGGTGATGATGCTGCGCCTCCAGCTCGAACGCATGGAAGGCCAGTTCATCCCCTCGCCGCGCGAATATCGCCATCTCTACGGCCTCTCGCTGGACCGTCTTGCCAAGGCGGAAGGCAATGCCCTCGTCATGCATCCCGGCCCGATGAACCGCGGCATCGAGATCGACAGCAATGTCGCCGATCTCGTCGGCCGCTCGCAGATCACCACCCAGGTCGAAATGGGCGTGGCCATGCGCATGGCCTGCCTCGATGTCCTGACCCGACGAGGGCGCGGAATGCCCGGATGGGCTGGGGAGGCCCGGGCATGAGCAACAATACCCCCCTCACCGTGACCGGCGGCCAGCTGATACTGCCCGATGGCACCATCGCCCCGGGCGCGCTGCGCAGCGAAGGCGGCTTCATCACCGCCGTCGGCGCTGACGTCACGCCCCAGCCGGGCGACGAAGTTCACGACGCGCGCGGCCGGCTGATCGCCCCCGGCCTCGTCGACATCGGCGTCTTCGCCATCGACAAGCCCGCGTTCCACTTCGGCGGCATCACCCGCGCGGCGCTCATGCCTGACCAGAACCCGCCGCTCGACGTGCCGGCGCGCGTCCGCTTCGCGGCGCAATCGGGCAAGCCGGACCTCTGGGTCCATCCGCTCGCCGCGGCGACCCAGAACCTCGAAGGCAAGGCACTCGCCGAGATCGCGCTCATGCGCGACGCGGGCGCCAAGGCCGTGACCACCGGGCGCCAGTGGATCGCCGATTCGGGCACCATGCTGCGCCTGCTCCAATATACCGGGATGCTCGGCATGGTCGTGCTGGCCCATCCGGAAGATGCGGGAATCACCGGCAAGGCCGTCGCCACTTCCGGCGAAATGGCCACCCGTCTCGGCCTGCCGTCCGCGCCTGCCGAAGCCGAAGCCCTCGCCATCTCCCGCGATATCGCCCTGGCCGAACTGGCCGGCGCGGCCATCCACTTCCGCAAGGTGACGACCGCAAGAGGGCTGGACCTCGTGCGCCGGGCCAAGGACCGGGGGCTCAAGGTCACGGCAGGTGTCACGCCAGCCTACTTCATGCTCTCCGACCTCGCGCTGGCGGGCTTCCGCACTTTCGCGCATCTTTCGCCTCCGCTGCGCTCGGAAGACGACCGCAAGGCCGTGATCGCGGCGATCGGGGACGGCACGATCGACGTCGTCGCCTCAGGTCACGATCCGCGCGGCCCTGAGGACAAGCGCCTGCCCTTCGCGGATTCCGCGCCGGGCATGGCCGGCGCCGAGACCTTGCTGCCGCTGACGATGAACCTCGTGCGCGACGGCGTGATCTCACTCTCCCGCGCCTTCGAACTGATCGCGACCAACCCGGCGAAGCTGCTCGGCGTCAATGCGGGCAAGCTCGAAGTTGGGGCCGAGGCGGACATTGCCGTGATCGACGCCGATCGGCCGTGGATCGTCGATTCGGACAAGATGGCCGCTGCCGCCGGCAATACGCCGTTCGACAAGCAGCCTGTCCAGGGCCGCGTGCTGGCGCTGTTCAAGGGCGGGGTCGCCGTAAAGGCCAGGTAAGCAGGCGCGTGATGGCAGGGGCAAATGACCCCTGCCCCCTCCGCCGACCCTCCATTTCTCGCGGAATATGTCCGTCTGCCGCCCCTTTGTGGCCCCGGCAGGCGTTCTGCTGGCATCGCGAAGAGCGCCTGACCGGCCGCCGCTTTCACTTTTTTAACTTCCCTGAAACCAAAAAAGACGGCCCCTGTCCGAAGACAGGAGCCGTTTAGGTTCACATGGAACTCAAGTGCGAGGGGCAAAGCCCCCGCGGAAACTCTAAAGCTCGGCGCGGCGCATCTGATTCGCACCGACGCCGCCGGGTAGCGGCCGTTGCTGCGCATAGGCAAGGCAAGGATTGCCGGCCTGCCGGACGCTGGCGCAGACGGACTGGGCCGCACGCTGGTCGAAACCGCCCGCCGCGACGCGGTAGTAAGTCTGGCCGTTCACTTTCGCCTCGGTAATCCGCAAATCATGCCCCCGAAGGGCCGGGTTGCGCGACTGAAAAATTCCCCAGGCCCGCTTGGCGCCGTCCATGGTCCGGAACGAGCCGAGCTGGACGAGATGCGTAGCCGAAATCAAGGCCTTGGCCGGAGCGACCTGCGGCTTGGCCGCCGCCACCGGACGAACCGGACGCGCGGTGGCCACACGCACAGGCGCGGCGACTCGGGCAGCCGGCATGGGCGCAGGCGCCGGAGAAACCGGCTGAATCTCTTCGGGCTGGTTCGCACCCCAGAAAGTTTCGCCGGTTTGAACGGGTGGAAGTTCCGCTTCGGGCGAAGCCGATGCGGGCGCTTCGGCCATGGCCATCCGCGGCCCAGCGGCAGGAGCATTGAGCGCAAGCATCGCAGGCTGCCCCGGATCGGCGCGCAGCGGCGCACCGATCAGGCCGGCGATCCGCGCCTGCGACTGGTCCGGGCGGGCTGCACGCGCCCATTCACCAAGACGGGCGTCGAGCTGGTCGGCCGGAACGTCCTGCGAGGCGATCAGGCGGGCCTCGCGCCAGCGGCCGTCAAGGGCATAGGCATAGGCCAGGTTCTGGCGCGCCTTGGGCGTATTGTCACCGCCGCGAACGACGCCGGTCAGGATATCCACGCCAGTGGCTGGACGACCGGCAAGAGCGACGGCAAGACCGTAGTCGCTGGCCGGCAGCTTGTTCTGGAAGCGCTGGAGCACGGCCATGGCCTCAGCCCCGCGACCCGCGCCGACATAGGCCAGCACGGCGCCAAGGCCGGTGCGCGGGCTCTGGTCGCCCAGCGCAATGGCATCCTCGAAAGTGGTGGCGGCCGAATCGAAGCGTCCGGCAGAGAGGTAGGTCTGGGCCAGCGCAGCGCGGGCCGAAGCATCGCGCGGCGAGCGGGTGACACGCTGCTCCGCGCGGGCAAGATCCTTGTCCCCCGGCTCAACCGGGGCGGCCGAAGCACCGGCGCGGGCGAAAGGCGCCTGTCCTGCGCAGCTCACCAGGAGCGTCGCGGCCATCGCGGTGCAGATCGCGAGAGCGGCGCTGCGGGCACGGAAGTTGAGGGGTTGCATCGATCGGGCCCTGGCTCAGCTGCGCCCGCCGACGGGCATGGCGATTTCCGGCATTTCGGAAAGGAATTTGTCGAGCGCCTCGGTAACCAGCACTTGCGCGCTGCGGTTCAGCAGCACGCCGGCCATCTTCAGCCGGAAGTGACGATCTGCATCGAGGCGCAGGGTAAAGGCGGCGCGTCGACCCTCGACAGCAGCCGAGCGGCTCTGGACAGTCATGCGGCCGAGGCGCTGGGCAAGCTCGTCGATCTGGCGCAGCACGTCGGGCGCGGGCGCCGAAGCGGGCAGTTCGGCACTCGGTCCGACCAGCTCGACCACATCGTTTTGGCCCCCATCGGTCTGGACCTCATCGTTCTGGCCCCAGTCGTTCCAGCCAAGGTCTTCCATCCGCGCACCGGCGACGGAAAGGCTCGTGGCGCCGAGGTTGACGGCATCCTGGCGCCGCATCGCCGGGCGGGCGCGCCCCTTGCGGGCCAGCAGCCCGGGCGTCAGCGAGGCAAAGCCGTGTTCGCTCAAGCCGGTCACGATCAGGATCCTGCCACGCGGCGGCCGAAGCCACCGATCGGTCGTGCCGCGCCGGGCATGATCGGCTGGCCGGTCAACTGCGGTGCCGAGAAGACGGTGCGGCGGAAATTGCGTTCGAGACGGTCCGAAACGTAGTTCCACAGCGCGGTCACTTCCTGCGCGGAACGGCCGTTGGGATCGACTTCCATGACGGTGCGGCCGTCGATCATCGACGCCGCGAAATCGGTGCGCTGGTGCAGCGTGACGGGAGCGACGGTGCCGTGCTGGGAAAGCGCGACGGCGGCCTCGGCCGTGATGCGCGCTTTCGGGGTGGCGGCGTTGACCACGAAGATCAGCGGCTTGCCCGAGCGTTCGCAAAGGTCGACGGTGGCGCCCACCGCGCGCAAGTCGTGCGGGCTGGGGCGCGTCGGCACCACGATCAGTTCCGAGACCGAGATGACGCTCTGGATCGCCATGGTGATGGCGGGCGGCGTATCGATCACGGCCAGCTTGAAGCCTTGCTGGCGCAGGACCTGAAGGTCGCTGGAGAGGCGGGCCACGGTGGTCTGGGCGAAAGCAGGATAGTCGGCCTCGCGCTCGTTCCACCAATCGGCGAGCGAACCTTGCGGATCGATGTCGATCAGGACGACCGGCCCGGCGCCGGCGCGCTGCGCCTGCACGGCGAGGTGCCCGGAAAGCGTGGTCTTGCCCGAACCACCCTTCTGCGATGCCAATGCCAGTACGCGCAAAGCCGTTACCCCCTGAGGAACCCCGCGCCGAAAGATCGGCGGCTCGGAAAATTCAGTTTCTCACAGAGGGCTGGATCGCAGATCGTTCCTAATTTAGAGTTAACCCCGCCGCCGTTTCAGGCACTTGCCGCTTGGCCGCCTACGCCAGGTCCGGGATTTTTCGTTTACCATCGGAGTTAACGCGAATTTCGCCCTTCCATGGGCATCTTTCGGGATATCCGGATGATCCGGTGAGTGCCTTCGCTTACCATGTCCGGACCTTAGTCAGGAAATCGAGGCCAGCAGACGTGCGGAAAAATCGAAGCGCCCTATCATGTCTCCCCCTGCACCTCGGACTGGCTGCCGCGCTTGCGAGTCTTGCCGCTGCTCCTGCCCTGGCTGACGTAAAGGCCGGGAGCGTGAAGGCAGGAGTCGAGGCCTGGTCCGCCGGAAACTACGCCGCCGCCGTCCAGCAATGGCGCCCGCTGGCCGACAAGGGCGATGCCGACGCCCAGTTCAACCTGGCTCAGGCCTACAAGATGGGGCGCGGCGTTCCCGAAGACCTCGGCAAGGCGGAAGAACTTTACGGCAAGGCCGCCGCGCAAGGCCATGTCCAGGCTTCCGACACTTATGGCCTCATGCTGTTCCAGCGTGGAGAGCGCCAGAAAGCCATGCCCTATCTGCGCAGTTCCGCCGCGCGCGGAGACGCGCGGGCCGAATATATCCTGGGTGTCGCGCACTTCAACGGCGACATCGTGGAGAAGGACTGGGTCAGGGCCTATGCCCTGGTGAGCATGGCCCAGCGCGCAGGGCTGCCCCAGGCCGCCAATGCCCTTGCCCAGATGGACGAGCATATTCCGCTGGCAGACCGTCAGAAAAGCGTAGCGCTCGCCGCCCAGCTTACAGCGCAGGCCGATGCGACCCGCACCCGCGAAACCGCGGGGGCCGAGCTGGGAACGGGTCCGCGCGCGCCCACGCCGACGAGAATCGCCAACGCCCCGGACAGCCCCGCCCGCACCGGTGCCGACTATACCCTGCCCGCCATCGCGCGCCCGGCCGACCGCGCGCCATCGCCTGCCGCGAAGGCGCCGCCAAGAGTCGCGGCCGCCCAGCCGGTCGCCCGCCCCGCTCCCCCGCCCGCGCCGAAACCCGTGGAACCAAAAGCCGCGCCGCGCCCTGCTCCGGCCGCGGCGAGCGGCGGCATCTGGCGCCTCCAGCTCGGCGCCTTCGGCGTTCCCGGGAATGCGGAAAAGCTCTGGGCCTCCTTGTCGAAGCGCCCGGAAATGACGGGAAGCAAGCGCCAGCTCGTACCGGCCGGAAAGCTCACCAAGCTCTATGCCGCCGGCTTCGCCAGCAAGGCGCAGGCCGACCGCGCCTGCGGCGCGCTCAAAGCCTCCGGTCACGAATGCATCGTCACCTCGTAGTCATACCCCTGCCCTGCAGGTCGTCGTGGACGCGCCACGGCTGATCGCCTAGTCTTCCTCTCAGGGAGACCAGGAATGCTGAAAGCCATCGCGGGCCGGAGTGCCCGGGCAGGTGCACGCGCGTCGATGCCACGGCCGCCGTCCGGGACAGGTGGACGATTGGCCTCGCTCGACCTGGTGCGCGGCATTGCCGTCATGGGGATCCTCACCATCAACATATCCGGTTTCGCCGGACCCAGCCTCGGCGCGCTGACGCCCGATTTTCCCGGCCACGCCAGCATGGCCGACGAAGCCGCATGGGCCGTCGGCTTCCTGTTCTTCGAAGGCAAGATGCGCGCGCTCTTCGCCATTCTGTTCGGCGCGGGCATCGCTCTCCAGTGCGAGCGCATGGACGCAGCCGGGCGCGAGGGCGACGTGCTGCAGGTCCGCCGCCTGGCTTGGCTCATGGTGTTCGGCACCTTGCACTACTGGCTGCTGTGGTGGGGAGACATCCTGTTCGTCTACGGCTGCTGCGGCATAGCCGTGCTGTTCGTTCGCCGCTTGCCCTGCCCTTTGTTGCTGGGCCTGGCGGCGGGCGTGATCGTCACGGCCACCGTGATCGACTTATGGTCCATGCTTCCGCTGGTGCGCGCGGAAGAAGCCTTGCGAATCGGCACGGCTACGGCCGGCCAGCACCGCGAGGTGCTGGCGCGCCTGGACCTCTACAATGCCAACGACTTCGCCCAGGCGCAGCTTTACCACGGCGGTTTCCTGGACATCGCACTCGGCAAGCTGCGCGGCGACCCGTTCTGGCTTTTCACCATGACGGCCCATGCCTGGAGCGAAGTCCTGCCGCTGATGCTGGTCGGGGTCGTTTTGATGCGCAGCGGTTTCTTCAGCGGCGATTGGCCGGAGGCGTGGATGCGGCGGCTTCGGATCGGCGCGACGGCGGCGGGCCTAGCGTTTACCGTGCTGGTGCTCGCCTGGGCCTGGCCGCGCCATTTTCCGCCGATCGCGATGGCCATGCTGCTGGGCGAGGGACTCTGGCCCGCCCACCTGCTGACGGCGCTTGGTTACGCCGCGGCGATCGTATGGGCGACGCCGCACCTGCTCGAAACCCGCGCGGGCCTGCGGATCATCGCGGCCGGGCAAGTGGCCTTCACCAATTACATCGGCACCAGCCTGCTCATGTGTGCACTGTTCTACGGATGGGGCCTGGGCTTGTTCGGAAAGCTCGGCCCGGCAGACCAGTGGGCGCTGGTTCTTATCGGCTGGATGGTGATGCTGGCGTGGAGCGAACCCTGGCTGAGTCGCTATCGCAGAGGCCCTTTGGAACTGCTCTGGCGGTCCCTGGTAGAGCAAAAACGCCTTAAAAATCGCCGTAAGGCAATGGCTTGATAGGAAGTTGAAGAACGCTATTGCGATCCATTTGCAGTTGCATATGATGGTCCTCAAGAGGATTCGCACCATGTACGTTTGCATCTGCAATGCCATTCGTGAGACCGACCTGCGCACCGTAGCCCGCTGCTGCCGCGGCGATGCCACCGCGCTTTACGGTGCTCTCGGACATGCGCCGCAGTGCGGACAGTGCCTGGACGAAGCCGAAGACATTATCGCCGAGGAATCGGCAAGCGCCGACGCGCCCCTGAGCGCGGCAGCCTGACCCTGCAACAAGGCGGGTTACACCTGGCCTCGGCCGGGTGTTTTCGCGTGCCTGCTTGCCTTACAGGTCTGAAAGGGCCATAAACCCGCCCGAACAGATTCAGGAGCATCTCCCATGAAGGGCGACCAGCAGGTCATCGATTTTCTCAACAAGGCGCTCTTCAACGAGCTGACCGCGATCAACCAGTACTGGCTGCATTACCGCATGCTGGACAACTGGGGCATCAAGAAGCTCGCCGAATACGAACGCCACGAATCGATCGACGAAATGAAGCACGCCGACGTGCTGGCCGATCGTATCCTCTATCTCGAAGGTCTCCCGAACTTCCAGGCGCTGGGCAAGCTGCGCATCGGCGAAAGCGTCGAGGAAGTGCTCAAGGCTGACCTCGCCTTGGAATACGACGCGATTCCGCTGCTCAAGGACGCCATCGCCCACTGCGAGACCGTGCGTGACTTCGTCAGCCGCGAAATCTTCGCCCGCATCCTCGAAAGCGAGGAAGAGCACGTCGACTTCCTCGAAAAGCAGTTCGACATGATCGCCCGCATGGGCATCCAGAACTACTGCCAGCTGCAGAGCAAGCCGGCGGGCGAAGAAGAGTAAGCCCGGACGGCGCGCGAGCAGACATGGATTTTCTCGCGCGCCTCGGTCTCTCCCTTCCCCTGGTACAGGCGCCGATGGCGGGCACGTCCACGCCCGCTCTCGCCGCGGAAGTCTGCAATGCCGGAGCGCTCGGATCGCTCGCCCTCGGCGCCATCGGAGCCGACGAGGCCCGCCGCCAGATCGCGGACTTGCGCAGCCGCACGCAGCGGCCTTTCAATCTCAATCTCTTCGTTCACGAAACGCCCGCCGCCGAACCGGCGGTGGAAGCGGCATGGCTGGAGGCGCTCGCGCCCAGCTTTGCCGCCTTTGGCGCAGCGCCGCCCACGGGACTGGAGACCATCTACGAGAGCTTCGCCGGTAATGCCGCGATGCTCGAAGTCGTGCTGGAAGCGAAGCCCGCCGTGGTCAGCTGCCATTTCGGCCTGCCGGACGCCGCAACGATCCAGGCGCTCAAGCAGGCTGGCTGCCTGCTTGTCGGCAGCGTCACCAGCCTGGCGGAAGCCGAACTGTCGCGCAGCGCGGGCATCGACGTGCTCGTGGCGCAAGGTTGGGAGGCCGGTGGCCATCGCGGCATGTTCGACCCCGCCGCGCCCGACGATCGGCTCGGCACTTTCGCGCTGGTCCGCCTGCTGGCCGCTTGGGGCAAGCTGCCCGTTGTCGCGGCTGGCGGCATCATGGACGGAGCGGGCATACGTGCCGCACTCGATCTCGGCGCGGTTGCCGCGCAGCTCGGCACGGCCTTCGTCGGCTGTCCGGAGAGCAACGCCGATGCCGGTTATCGCGCCCTGCTTGCTTCCGACGCGGCCCGGCATACGGTGATGACGCGGGCGATCTCCGGCCGTCCGGCCCGGTGCCTTGCCAACCGCTTCACGGAACTCGGGGAGCGCGCGGACCTGCCGCCCGTCCCCGCCTATCCGCGCACCTATCACGCCGGTAAAGCGCTCAACGCTGCCGCCAAGGCCCAGGGAGAACCCCTGTTCGGCGCGCAATGGGCGGGACAGGGCGCGCCGCTGTCCCGCTCGATGCCGGCGGCGGAGCTGGTCGCCCAGCTCGCCGCCGAACTTTCCGCTACTCGCCCTTAGGCGCGCCGGCTCCCGGCGCGGCCGACTGCCCGTCGGTCCGATACTTGTCGAACCAGGCCAGGATCGCCGAAGCCTTGGCGGCCGATTGCGAAGGCCGCGCGGCAATGCCGCCATGGCTGGCGCCCGGCACCTTGACGAGCGCGGTCGGCACCCCCCGGATCTGCAAGGCGGCGTAATACTGCTCCGCCTCGCTCACCGGGGTCCGGAAATCTTCCGAGCCCACCACCACCATCGTCGGCGTCTTGACGTTGCCCACCAGGCTCAGCGGCGAGCGGCGCCAATACTCCATGGGGTCTTCCCAGGGCTTCTTGTCGAACCAGTAGCGCGAGGTGAACGGCGTGGCGTCCATCGTCAGTGCCTCGCTGATCCAGTTGATGACCGGCTTCTGCGTCACCGCCGCCTTGAACCGGTCCGTCTTGCCGACGATCCAGGCCGTCAGCACGCCGCCGCCCGATCCGCCGGTGACGAAGAGGTTGTTCGGATCGGCCACCCCGTCGGCAATCGCCGCGTCGACCGAGGCCATGAGGTCGTCATAATCGGTTCCGGGATAGGCCCGGTCGATCAGGTTGGCGAAGGCCTCGCCGTAGGACGTGCTGCCGCGCGGATTCGTATAGAGCACCGCGTAGCCGTGCGCCGCGTAGAGCTGGTAGTCGGTGGAGAAGCCCGGCGCATAAGCGGTGTTGGGGCCGCCATGGATTTCCAGGATCAGCGGCGCCTTCTGGCCCGCCGGCAGGCCCGGCGGCGTCACTAGCCATGCGTCGATCGCGCGGCCGTCAGGCGCGGTCACCGCCAGCTTGCGCACAGGCGCCAGGGCCTTGGCGTCCATCCAGGTGCCGTTGAGGTCCGTCAGCTTGCGGCCGGTCCCGCCATTGCTGACCCAAAGGTCGGCCGGGCGCTGGGTTGTGCCGGAGGTATAGGCCACGCGGCCATTGGCGGAGACGCTGAACGCACCGCCCGTATAGGGCCGGTCGAAATGGTCTCCGGGACTGAGCCCCTCGACCACGGTCTTCATTGAACCGTCCAGCCCGACGCGGGCCACATACGTCCTCGCATGATCGTCATACTGGATCATGATCGCGGAATTGCCGGACCAGTTCACCGCGTCGATCGAGTGGTCGAACCCCTTGATCAGCAGCCGCGATCCCGAACCGTCGCTGTTCATCAGGTAGAGGTCGGAATTCTCGTAGGACCGGTTGACGTCGTCATAGCCGAGGTAAGCGATGTGCTTGCCGTCTGGCGAGACCATCGCGCCGGCATCGGGGCCGTTGCGGCTGGTGAGCGCCGTCACCGCGCCGCTCGCGATGTCGAGCGCGTAGACTTCGGAATTGTTGATGTCGCGCTGCCAGTTCTCGTGGCGGTTGGCGCTGAAGACCACGCGCTTGCCGTCCGGCGTCCACGACAGCGGACCGCCGTCGTCGAAGTCTCCGAAAGTCAGCTGGCGCGGCGCGCCGCCGTCGGCCGATACGAGAAACAGGTGGTCGTAGCCGGGCTGGGCATAGCCGCCGCCGTCCGCACGGTATGTCACGCGGTCGATCACCTGCAGCGGCTCGGCCCATTGCGCGCCTTCGGGGCGCTGCGAGGGCTGCGCGCCCATCTTGGGCGCCTCTCCCGGAACCCGCATGGTATAGGCGATCTGGCGCCCGTCCGGCGACCAGGCCAGCGCGCCGGGGCTGTCAGGCAGCCCCGTCACTTTCACTTTGGCGCCGCCATCCAGCCAGAGCACGTAAAGCTGCGGCGCGCCCGTCCCGTCGCTGGAAACGAAGGCCAGGCGCTTGCCGTCCGGCGACCAGCGCGGCGAGAAATGGGCACCCGCCCCGGTCACAAGCGGCCGCTGCACGCCGCTTGCCGTATCGACCAGCCAGATCGAGGGCACGACCTTGTCGGTCATCACATCGGCCGCGGCCCGAACGTAGGCGATCCGGCTGCCGTCGGGCGATATCTGCGGGTCGGTGACGCCCGAAAGCTTGAACAGGTCGTCAGGCGTGAAGCCGCGCTCCGGACCCTTGGAGGTCTTGGCGGCCCGTCCGGCCCCGGCTTCGTCCGCGGCGAAGGCCGAGGAGAGCGGAACGACGGCGCAGGAGAGCGCGAGAACGGCGGCGCGCAGGGCAAAGGCGCGCGAAAGGGTATGCGGCAAGATGGAATGCTCCTTCTCGAATGGGAGGATGCCCCCTGTCTTGCCCAGACTTCGTGAAAAATCCAGTCACCTCGGCCGGCGACCTTGCCGCGGCGGGAATCATGCTAAGAGGCAGGCATGGAGCAACCGGAACGCCCCCCCTATACCATCGAGGACTACGGCTTCGGCGTTCTCGTCATCCTCGTTACCGCGGCCTTCGTCTGGCTGCTGCTGCCTTACTTCGGCGCCGTGCTCTGGGGCGTAGTGGCCGCGATCCTGTTTCAGCCGCTCACGGCGAAGCTGGCCACCCGGTTCGGCGGCCGCAAGAGCCTGGCGGCGGGCCTCATGCTGCTGCTGCTGCTCGCGCTCTTCATCATTCCCACCATCCTGCTCGGGGTCAGCCTCGTCCAGGAAGTCACGACGATCTACGAAAAGGTCCGCGGCGGCCAGATCGACATCCCGCACATGCTGGAGCAAGTCCGCGCCGCCCTGCCCGAATCGCTGGAGCGCCTGATCGACCGCTACGGCCTCACCGATTTCGAGAACTTGCGCCGCCAGTTCGGCGCCGGGATCGCCAACGGCCTCCAGGGCCTTGCCGCCCGGCTCCTCTCGGTGGGACAGGGCGCGCTGAGCTTCCTCGCGGCCTTGGGCGTGATGCTCTACCTCACGTTCTTCCTGCTGCGCGACGGCGACCGCTATGGACGGTTGATCCGGGACGCCATGCCCTTGCGCCCGCACTTGCGCGACCGGCTGGTGAGCAATTTCGTGATCGTGGTGCGTGCGACGATGAAGGGGACGGTCGTGGTCGCCGTGGCGCAGGGCCTGGTCGGCGGCGTGATCTTCTCGCTGCTGGGGATAGACGGCTCGCTGCTCTGGGGCGTGATGATGGGCTTCTTCTCGTTACTGCCCGCCGTCGGCACCGGCCTCGTCTGGGTCCCCATGGCGGGCTATCTGCTGGCGACCGGCCACATGTGGCAAGGTGCGGTGCTGGCCTTCTGCGGCCTGTTCGTCATCGGCATGATCGACAATATCCTGCGTCCGATCCTGGTCGGCCGCGACACACGCATGCCCGACTTCGTGGTGCTGATCGCCACTTTGGCCGGCCTGCAGATCTTCGGCCTCAACGGCTTCATCGTCGGCCCGGTGATCGCCGCCCTGTTCATCGCCGTCTGGACGCTCATGCGCGAGATAAAGAACAGCGACGGCATGCTGGAGCCCGATGCCATCGAACAGCAGGAAGAGCGGGCGGAAGCGCCGGTTTCCGACGCCGAGGTAGCCGCGCACCCATCCTGACACGCGAACGACGGGCATGAAAAAGGCCGCTGGAGCAGTCTCCAGCGGCCTTTTCGTTACTTGGCGAAGGGGTTCTTCGGCATGCGCAGATTGAGACGGATCGGCACCGCATCGAACCCGAGTTCCCGGCGAATGCCGTTGATCAGGTAGCGGCGATAGCTTTCCGGCAGCAGGTCCAGACGCGTACCGAACAGCACGAAGCCCGGCGGGCGGGTCTTGGCCTGGGTGATGTAGCGCAGCTTGATGCGCTTGCCGCCCGGCGCCGGCGGCGGGTTGGCGGAGAGCGCATCGTCGAACCAGCGGTTGAGCGCGGCGGTCGGCACGCGCTTGCTCCAGGCCTCGCGAATCGAGAAGCCGGCGGCGATCAGCTCGTCCAGGCCCTTGCCGGTCCGTGCCGAAACGGCCAGCAGCGGCACGCCGCGAACTTGCGCCAGGCCGTCGTCGAGCGCCCCGCGAATGCCGTTGAACAGGGCCGAGGCGCCTTCGGCCACGTCCCACTTGTTGATCGCGATGATCAGCGCGCGGCCTTCTTCCAGCACCTTGGAGGCGATGGTGAGATCCTGGTGTTCCAGCCCCCGCGTGGCATCGAGCAGCAGCACCACCACTTCGGCGAAATCGATGGCATGGCGCGCATCGGCCACCGCCATGCGCTCCAGCTTTTCCGTCACGTTGGCACGCTTGCGCATGCCGGCCGTGTCGATCAGGCTGACCTGGCGGACTTCCTGCGTCTTGGGATCGGTCCACTCCCAGTCGACCGTGATCGAATCACGCGTGATGCCCGCTTCCGGCCCGGTGAGCAGGCGATCCTCGCCCAGAATTCGATTGATCAGGGTGGACTTGCCGGCATTCGGGCGGCCGACGATGGCAAGCTTGAGAGGCCGGCGCAGCAGCGCTTCCTCGTCCACCTCCTCTTCGAATTCCGGCTCTTCGGGCTGGAGCGGATCGAGATGCGGCAGCAGCGATTCGAACAGATCCGCCATGCCCACGCCGTGCTCGGCCGAGAACGTGATCGGATCGCCAAGGCCCAGCGAATAGGCTTCCAGCACGCCGCCCTCGCCCGCGCGGCCCTCGGCCTTGTTGGCCAGAAGGACCACCGGAACCGGCGAAGCGCGCAGCCATTGGCCGATTTCCTCGTCCAGAGGTGTCAGCCCTGCGCGCGCGTCGACCACGAAGAGCGCCACGTCGGCCGTTTCCAGCGCAGCCTCGGTCTGCTTGCGCATGCGGCCGGGCAGAGTCTGGTCTTCTTCGTCTTCCCAGCCCGCCGTGTCGACGATCTGGAATTTCAGGCCGAGCAACTCGGCATCGCCGAAGCGACGGTCACGCGTGACCCCCGGCTGATCGTCGACGAGCGCGAGCTTCTTGCCGACGAGCCGATTGAACAGCGTGGACTTGCCGACGTTGGGTCGGCCGATGATGATCACCTGAGGAAGCATGTTGATAACTCGATAAAGGATTCCGGCCCGTAGGGGAATTCCTTCGGAATGGAAACGCCTGCGTTCTCGCGGCGCGGTATTGAATAAAATAAGCCGGACGTCCGGGAACAAATTCCTAATTCGTCGTTAACCATGCCCTGAAGGAATCCCATAACCGTACCGGGCAGAATTGGAACACATGCAGGGTTACCGGATCGCAATCATACTGGGTCTGGCCGCCGCGACGATCGCGCCGGCCAGTGCCCGTTCCGCCATAGACGACGCCTTGGCGGGCGCGGATGACACCGTGGGCGCGGTGGCAAAGCCCGATTACCTGGAGTGCGTGCCTTATGCACGCCAGCTTTCCGGCATCCAGATCTTCGGCGATGCCCATACCTGGTGGAGCCAGGCCCAGGGCCGCTATGCCATCGGCCATACCCCGCGCATCGGCGCCGTCATGGCGATGGAGCCTTACGCCAATTCCCAGCTCGGCCATGTCGCCACGGTCAGCAAGGTCATCGATTCGCGTACGATCCTGGTGAGCCATGCCAACTGGTCCCCGATCGAGGGAAGCCGCGGTCGGATCGAGAAGAACGTCACCGTCCTCGACGTCTCGGCCAGGAACGACTGGAGCGAAGTGCGCGTGTGGTATGCGCCGATTCACAACCTCGGCAACACGCACTGGCCGGTTTCCGGCTTCATCTACAACGCGCGGCCCAATTCCGGTCCCGCAGGGGGCCAGGATCCGGCCCTGCAACGGCTGGACGACGTCTCGGCCGCGCCAGGGGCACCGAAGAAAAGGAAAAAGGGCCGCCGCAGCGACCCCATCGGCGAAATCATCGCCGGCCTCTACTGAGGCGCCCGGCCCGGCGGCCTGCCGAAACAGGCCGACCGTCCGGGTATGGCCCTATCGGGCCTTGCTGACCTCAGGCCCTGGCGGACCTCAGGCCCCTTACCTCAGACTTTGGCGACCGGCGCGTCCTCGCCGAGGTCTTCGTACCAGGCTTCGACCGGACCGGAGAGCTTGACCGTCAGGGGATTGCCCTTGCGATCCAGCGTCTTGCCGGCCTGAACGCGCACCCAACCTTCGGAAATGCTGTATTCTTCCACATTGGTGCGCACGGTACCCTTGAAGCGGATACCGACGCCGCGCTGAAGCTTTGCCTCATCGAAGAACGGGCTCTTCGGATTGATGGCGAGGTGATCGGGCGGCACGTCAGGGCCGTTCTGGGTCTCTTCAGTCATGCCCCGCGATTTAATTCCAGATGGGCGCTTGTCAATTCGATCCGACTCATCTAGAGGCGCGCTTCCGCAACGGACACAGTCCTTCTGCGGGCGCGTAGCTCAGTGGTAGAGCACACCCTTCACACGGGTGGGGTCGCAGGTTCAATCCCTGCCGCGCCCACCATCCCTTCTACGGGATGGCCTTTGCAAGGCGGACATTTTCCCCAAGATCACCATTTCTCGCAGGCCGAAACGAGCCTCTGGAATCTTGCGCCTGCGCGCATGAGGCGGCATAGCGCGCGCCATGCACGATATCCGCCTGATCCGCGAGAATCCCGAAGGATTCGACGCCGGCCTCGCCCGCCGTGGGGCTCTCCCCGTGGCTGCCGACATCCTCGCCCTCGACGAGCAGCGCCGCTCGGTGGCGACGCGCATGCAGGAAGGGCAGAACCGCCGCAACGAGGCATCGAAGGCGATCGGCAAGGCCATGAGCCAGGGCGACAGCGCCACGGCCGAAGCGCTGAAGGCCGAAGTCGCCCAGCTCAAGGACACACTCCCCGCGCTCGAAGCCGAGGAGAAGGACCTCTCCGCCCAGCTTCACAATGCCCTGGCCGCCTTGCCCAACATCCCCGTCGCCGAAGTGCCGGACGGCGCGGACGAGAGCGAGAACGTCGAAGTCTCGAAATGGGGCACGCCGGGCACTTACGCCTTCGAGCCCAAGGAACATGCCGATCTCGGCCCGGCACTCGGTCTCGATTTCGAGACCGGCGCCAAGATTTCCGGCGCGCGCTTCACGTTCCTGAAGGGCCAGATGGCGCGCCTGCACCGGGCCCTGGCGCAGTTCATGCTGGACACCCAGACCGCCACCAACGGCTATATGGAATGCATCGTGCCGCTGCTGGTCAAGGACGAGGCCGTGTTCGGCACCGGCCAGCTTCCGAAGTTCTCCGAGGACCTGTTCCGGACCACGGACGGTCGCTGGCTCATCCCCACCGCCGAAGTCTCGCTGACCAATGCGGTCCAGGACGAGATCGTCGATACGGCCGCCCTGCCCCTGCGCATGACCGCCCTCACCCCCTGCTTCCGCTCGGAAGCGGGCGCAGCGGGCCGCGATACGCGCGGCTTCATCCGCCAGCACCAGTTCGAGAAAGTGGAACTCGTCACGATCTGCGCGCCTGAGCAGTCGGAAGCCGAACACGAGCGCATGGTCGCGGCCGCCGAATCGATCCTCCAAGCGCTGGAACTGCCCTATCGCAAAGTGCTGCTCTGCACCGGCGACATGGGCGCGACGGCGCGCAAGACCTTCGACCTCGAGGTCTGGCTGCCCGGCCAGGCGGCCTACCGCGAGATCAGCTCGATCTCGAATTGCGGCGACTACCAGGCCCGCCGCATGAACGCGCGCTTCAAGCCGGAAGGTTCGAAAAAGACGGAGTTCCTGCACACGCTCAACGGCTCGGGCCTCGCGGTCGGCCGTACGCTGGTGGCGGTTCTGGAGAACTACCAGCAGGAAGACGGCTCGGTGCGCGTTCCCGAAGCGCTCAAGCCCTGGATGGGCGGGATCGACAAGCTGACGGCCGGCCACGAAGCCGCTCTCGACTCGAAGCACACCTGAACTCCTCGTCGCCCTGAACCCGTTTCGGGGCGACGAATGAAAGCAGCAGAAAAATCATGCGTATCCTGCTCACCAATGACGACGGCATCAACGCCCCCGGCCTCTATGTCCTGGAGAAGATCGCCGCACAGCTTTCGGACGATATCTGGATCTGCGCGCCGAGCGAGGAACAGTCGGGCGCGGGCCATTCGCTGACGCTGGGCCGCCCGGTGCGCATGCGCGAGCATGCACCCAAGCGCTTCTCGGTCACGGGGACGCCGACCGATTCGGTGACCCTGGGTCTCAAGAAAGCCCTGCCCGGCCCGCCGGACCTGATCCTTTCCGGCGTCAACCGCGGCGCCAACCTCGGTGACGACGTGACGTATTCGGGCACCGTCTCCGCGGCGATGGAAGGGGCCATGGCAGGCATCCCCTCGATCGCGCTCAGCCAGGTCTATGCGGGCGAAGGCCTCGGCAACAATGTCAGCTTTTCGGCGGCCGAGGAATGGGGCGCCAAAGTGCTGCGCCCCCTGCTGGACATGCCTTTCGCGCCGCGCACCCTCATCAACGTCAACTTCCCGCCCCTGGCCGGAGCTGACGTGAAGGGCATTCGCGTGGTCCGCCAGGGCTTCCACGACTATGCGCGCGGCTCGGTCGTCGAAGGCATGGATCCGCGTGGTTTCCCGTACTTCTGGTTCGGCCTTCACGGCATCGAGCACACGCCCGGCCACAACACCGATCTCGAAGCGATCTCCGAAGGCTATATCTCGGTGACCCCGCTCCAGATCGACCTCACGCATGACGCCGCGATAGCGCAGATCGCGAGCCGCTTCGAAGCATGATTCCCAAGTCCCTGTTCCTGCTTGCGGCGCTGGCGCTGCCGATCGCGCCTGCCGTCGCGGCACCGCGTGACGAGACCGTGCACGTCGTCGAACCGGGCGAGACGCTGAACGGCATCGCCAACCGCGCCGGCGTCTCTTCCGAGGCTCTGGCGAAAGCGAACGGCCTGAAAGCGCCCTACGTCGTCCGGCTAGGCCAGAAGCTTGCCATTCCGCGCCCCCGGCCTGCGCCGGTGAAGACGGCGGCACCGAAACCGGACAATGCCGCGGCGCCTGCGCGCGCCTCCGGCGCCAGCGCGACGGCCAAGGCAGCAGCCGCAGCCAGTTCGACGGCGAAAGCCGCCATCGCCGCCGCGGGTCCGCCGGAGCAGGAATCCGTCCACGTCGTCCAGCCCGGCGAGACGCTGGGCGGCATCGCTGCCGCAGCGAAAGTTCCCCGCGTCCTGATCGCGGAAGCCAATGGTCTGCAGCCGCCCTATGCGGTGCGCTCCGGCCAGAAACTGCAGATCCCCCGCACGCGCCGGCATACGGTCAAGGCAGGCGACACCGGCTTTTCGATCTCGTACAAGTACGCGGTGCCCTGGGAGCAGATCGCCCTTGCCAACGGTTTCGATCCGGTCGCGCCGGTCAAGCCGGGCCAGACGCTGCTGATCCCCACTTTGCTCGATCCGCCGTCCGCAAGCGGCGCTTCCGTGCCTGTCGCTGCGCCCACGTCTGCACCCACCGCCGCACCGCTGCTGGCGATCCCCGCTCCGCAGAGCACGCCAACCACCCGTGGTGCGCGATTCGCCTGGCCTGTCAGCGGCCCGATCCGCCGCGGCTTCGCAACCGGCGCCAACCATCACGACGGCATCGACATCAAGGCCCCGGATGCCACGATGGTCCGGGCCGCCGCGGCCGGCACCGTGCGTTTCGCGGGCATGGAAAAGGAGCAGTTCGGCAATCTCGTCGTGCTCGACCACGGCGACGGCTGGTTCACCGCCTACGCCTTCCTCAGCCGGGTGACCGTCAAGGAAGGCGCCAGGGTGGCGGCCGGAGAGCGCGTCGGGCTGGTCGGCAGCACGGGCCTTGCCAAGGGCAACGAGCTTCATTTCGAGGTGCGGCAGAACGGCAAGCCCGTCGATCCGCTGGACGAGTTGCCCAAGGCCCCCTAAGCTTGGCGGGCATGTCGAAGCGACACTCTGCTCGCGCCGTATTCAGGCCGCCTTCGTTCAAACCATTGCGTCGGTCGCTGGCGGTCCCGGTCTGGGCCGACGTGGCCTTGCGCCTGGGTGGTGCGTTCTTCCTGATCTTCGTGGTCATCATGGTCCACTGGAGCGACCGGGCCGGGCTCCACGATGTCCACGACGGGCAGGTCAGCTTCCTCGACGTCGTCTATTTCACGATGATCTCGATCACGACCACGGGCTTTGGCGACATCGCCCCCGTCAGCGACCGGGCGCGGCTGATCGAGGCGATCCTGGTCACCCCGATCCGGCTCGCCGTCATCACCATCTTCGTCGGCACGGCCTACAATTTCATCATCAAACGCAGCTGGGAGAGTTGGCGCATGAAGCGAATCCAGGAAAGGCTGGAGGACCACATCGTCGTGCTCGGCTTCGGCGTCAGTGGCTCGGAAGCGGTCAAGGAACTGGTCGAGCGCGGGATGGAACCGGCCTGCATCGTCGTGGTCGACCCGGTGGAGGCCCGTCTGGCTCACGCCGAGAAACTGGGCTGCAACGTGCTCCAGGGCGACGCCACGCGTGACGATATCCAGAACGCGGTCCGCGTGACGACGGCGCGGACGGTGCTGGTCTCTGCCGGGCGCGACGATACTTCGGTGCTGATCGTGCTCACCACCCGCCACCTCGCGCCCACAGTGCCCATCACGGTGGTCATTCGGGCCGACGACAACGAACTCCTCGCGCGGCAGGCCGGCGCCAACAACGTCATCAACCCGGTGCGCTTCACCGGCCTGCTCCTGGCAGGCTCGGCCGAGGGCCAGCACGTCGCGGACTATTTCTCCGACCTCGCCTCCGTGGCGGGCCGGGTGCAGCTAGTGGAACGGCCGGTGGCGCCCGAGGAGATCGGCCGACCGCTCGACCAGCTCGCCACGGGCGGCAAGGGGCTTCGCATCTACCGGGGAGAGCACACCATCGGCTTCTGGGAGGACGACGCCAGGATCCTGCAGCCCGGCGACATCGTGGTGGAAATAGCCCCCACCAAGGCTACCGACGAAGCGGGTTCAGCCTAGCACCCAGAACACCAGGCCCATCGCCAGATAGGCCACCAGCCAGAACAGGCAGTCCACCACGCGGCGCATCGGCTCGGTGCGCTGGCGAAGATGGGTCAGCCATACAGCGGGCATCACGAAGGCCACCGAGACGCCGCCCGTCTGCATGAAATAGAGCCAGGGCTTGGCGGCCAGCGTTTCCGCCCCGATCCGCGCGAAATTGTGGCCGAGCATGGCCGAAGACACCAGCATGACGAAGACGACCACGGCATAATTGGCCCCGCGCTGCGCGCGACCGGGAATCAGCTGCCGCCCGGTTCGGAACAGCGGACCGTGCCAGACAAGACCCACCGCCACCGCGAGCGCCGCAGCCAGGAAGACCGCCAACCAGTTAACCGGACCCATCGACATCCCCTGTTTTCCAATAGCTTCTCTCTTGCAGGCCCGTGCCGAAGGCGCAAGACAAGTGCGCGTCGAAGGAAGGGATTCGCCTGCCACTCGGCCGGTACGATTCGTTTTTCGTGACTCTCGGGCGCAATAGGCGTATCGGGCGCGCCATCCCTATGGCTATTGAAATCCCCTCTCCGCCCAAGGTCGGCATGGTCAGCCTCGGCTGCCCCAAGGCGCTTGTCGACTCCGAACGCATCCTCACCCGCCTGCGCGCCGACGGCTATACGATGAGCCCGGACTATGCCGGGGCCGACGTCGTGCTCGTCAACACTTGCGGATTCCTCGATTCCGCGAAGGAAGAGAGCCTCTCCGCGATCGGCGAGGCCATTGCCGAAAACGGCCGCGTGATCGTCACCGGCTGCATGGGCAATGAGGCCGACGTGATCCGCGCCCGCTTCCCGGACGTGCTGGCCGTCACCGGCGCACATCAGTACGAAGCCGTGGTCGAGGCCGTGCACGAAGCCGCGCCGCCCGAACTTTCGCCTTACGTCGATCTGATTCCCCAGATCTATGACGAAGCCGGCGTCAAGCTCACGCCGCGGCACTACAGCTATCTGAAGATCTCGGAAGGCTGCAACCACGCTTGCTCGTTCTGCATCATTCCCTCGCTGCGCGGGAAGCTGGCGAGCCGCCGTATCGACGCGGTGCTGCGCGAGGCGGAAAAGCTGGTCCAGGCCGGAACGCGCGAACTGCTGGTCATCAGCCAGGACACTTCGGCCTATGGCGTCGACGTGCGGCACGAGACGCGCATGTGGAAGGACCACGAGGTCCGCACGCACATGACGGACCTTGCCCGCGAACTCGGTCAGCTCAGCGATTCGCAGGGCCGCAAGCCCTGGGTCCGCCTGCACTACGTCTATCCCTATCCCCATGTCGACGCGGTGATTCCGCTCATGGCGGAAGGACTGTTGACGCCTTACCTCGACATTCCCTTCCAGCACGCTGCGCCTTCGGTGCTCAAGTCGATGAAGCGACCTGCCAACGAGGCCAAGGTGCTCGACCGTCTGCGCAAGTGGCGGGAGATCTGCCCGGATATCGCGATTCGCTCCAGCTTCGTGGTTGGCTTCCCCGGTGAGACCGAGGCGGACTTCCAGTACCTGCTGGACTGGCTGGACGAGGCCCAGCTCGACCGCGTGGGTGCGTTCCGTTTCGAACCCGTCGAAGGCGCGAGCGCCAACGACCTGCCGAACGCCGTGCCCGAAGAGGTCAAGGAAGAACGTTACGCCCGCATCATGGAGAAGACCGCCGCGATCAGCGCCGCCAAGCTTCAGGGCAAAGTTGGACGTATCCTCCCGGTCATCATCGATGAAGTCGGCGAAGTGGACGAGGACGGCGACATCGGTGCAACCGGCCGCTCGCAGGCCGACGCCCCTGAAATCGACGGCAATGTCTTCCTCCGCAATGCCGGAAAGAACCTGGAAGTCGGTGATATCGTTGATGTTCTTATCGAGGACGCCGACGAGCACGACCTCTACGGCGCCATCACCGAAGTCTGAGCCAGATCGGGCAGCAGTTGCACGGCTTGCAACGTTGCTCAATCTTTTCGCATTTGCAGCGAATCAGTGTCGGGAGCATATGGAACAGGCCTTTCAGGCATCCTCTCCCAAAAACTTTCCAAGGGCTGGTCTTCGGACCGGCCTTTTTTTTTTGCGCTGCATCCGCGCGAATTGACGTTTGCTCCATTTGCTCCCGGTCAGGTCTCGCAGGATCTGCGCACCCCACCTTCATCCGTTTCTGGCTTTAAGGCACTGGCCGTGCCGCTTCATTGCAGGCGCAGCCACAGCGTCCGGAGACGCTCCAACATCGCTCGATAGGCTGAGTTGCGACACGTCGCGGCATCCGTAGCGCGCGAACCGGCAGGCGCATGCATTTCTAACAAGCGCATTGCCCCTCAAGACTGCCCGAAATTCAACGCCCGAACGATTACATGCAGGTTATGCAATCACGCCCAATTTTTTCGCATTTGCAGCAAAACCTTTCGCGGATCATAAGGATCGGGCCTTTCAGGCATCCTCTCCCAAAAACTTTCGTAGGGCTGGTCCATCGGATCGGCCCTTTTTTTTGCGCCTATTCCAGGCGAAACGCCGTCCGGCGCCCCCATGTGCTGGCAGTCGGAGCCGCTTTGTCCTAGCCATGCTGCATGGCCGAATCGTTGCGAATCTATACCGCCGCCCTCGTCGTCATCGGTGACGAGATCCTTTCCGGTCGCACGCACGACAAGAACATCGCGCAAGTCGCCGCCTGGCTGCAGGTACAGGGGATCCGCCTCAAGGAAGTGCGCGTGGTCGCCGACGACACGGCCGCCATCGTCGAGGCCGTGAACACGCTGCGCGCGCGCAACGATTATCTCTTCACCACCGGCGGCATCGGACCGACCCATGACGACATCACCGTCGACGCCATCGCCGAAGCGCTGGGCGTGCCGGTGATCGTCCATCCGGAAGCCCGTGCGATCCTGGAAAGCTACTATGCCACGCGCGGGGGGCTGACGGATGCCCGCCTGCGCATGGCGCGCACGCCGGACGGCGCCAGCCTCATTCCGAATCGCTACACCGGCGCGCCCGGCATCCGCGCCGGAAACGTCTTTATCATGGCCGGCGTCCCCAGCATCACCGCCGGCATGCTCGACGCTCTTTCCGGCCAGCTCGAAGGCGGGGCTCCGCTGCTTTCAGAGACGGTCGGCTGCTGGGTGGGGGAGAGCGAAGTCGCCGAACTCCTGCGCGAAACCGAACGAACCCACGATGGCTGCCAGATCGGCTCCTATCCGTTCTGGGCCGAGGGCCGCACCGGCGCCAACTTCGTGATCCGCTCCGTCAACGCCCAGGACCTTGCCGCCTGCACCCGCGCTCTGGTGCAGGGCCTGGAAGCGATGGGACGCCCCGCGGTGCCCGGTGGCATTTGAGCCATGGCATTCGAGACGGCCTTCGCGCTTGCCCTGATGGCGTCCTCCGCGCCAGTCGCCGTCCAGGCCCCAACGACGCTCGAAGCCTTCGAAGCCGTCCTGGGCCGCCATGACAGCGCGACGCTGGCGCTGGAGGAATGGTGCACCCTGCGCGGCTTTTCCGCCTCTGCGCGGGTAACGGCGCAGCTCGTGACCGGCAGCGACATCCCCCCGCCCCCCGACATCGAAAAGAAGCTGGCGCTGCAGCCCGGCGAGACGGCCGCCCTGCGTAACGTCAGGCTGAGCTGCGGTTCCCGGGTCCTGTCGGTGGCATGGAACTGGTACGTGCCAGAGCGCCTGACTGCGGACATGAACGAGGTGCTGCGCTCCAGCGACGTGCCTTTCGGCAAGGCCGTGGCCGACCTGCATTTCCGGCGCCTGCCGCTCTCGACGATTGCCGGCGCCGCCGCGAATTGCCCGGCAGGCACGATCTCCACCCATCGGGCCATGCTGGTGCTGCCGGACGAACGGCCTCTGGCCTATCTGGTGGAGTGTTACACCGCGGCCAATCTCCAACCCTGACGTCGCCCCGAACCATGTCCAGCGCGACGCCCGACATCTTTCCGGATCAGGCCGCGACCGCCTCCGTCCCGGCGATCGAGGTTCGGTGCATCATGCGCCCGGTCGACTTGTCATAAGGGATCGCCCGGTGCATCGCGCCGGTATTGTCCCAGATGACGAAGTCGCCCTTGGTCCACTTGTGGCGCAGTGAGAACGCCGGCTGCGCCGCCCATTCCTGCAGGCGGATCAGCATGGCGCGGCCCGCCGGCACTTCCATGCCCACGATATGGTCGGCCGTAGTACCGATCACCATCGACTTGCGGCCGGACTCGTGAGTCCAGACCAGCGGATGTTCCTTGATCAGGCCGATGCCCAGAACGCGCTCGCGGTGCTTCTCGGGAATGGCGTCGGCGATCGGGGAGAGGCTGGCGCGCACTGAGTGGACGGCCCGCAGCCCTTCCAACGCCTGCTTCTCTTCCTCCGGCAGCCCTTCGTAGGCGGCGTAAGTGCTGGCGAACTCCGTCTCTCCGCCGATGGCCGGAGCAATCCGGCACGACAGCAGCGTGGCGAATGGCGGAGGCATATCCACCGTGATCCCGTCCATGTGCCAGAAGAACGTCCCCAGCACATATTCGGGCTGCGGATTGATCTTCTCGTCCAGTGTGACCTGGTAGACGTTGTCGTCGTTCTGCTGGACGTTGTTTCGCGCCGTCAGCTTGACGGTCCCGCCCATCGCATCGGTGATGGCAAGCTGCTCGGCATCGGTCAGGTTGATCTCGGGAAAGACGACGACCGTGCGTTCTTCCACCTTCGCACGGATCGCGGCGGCCGCTTCGGGCGTGAAGATGTCTTCCCGGTCGTCCCACACGACACGCGAACCGATGTGTTCCTTGATGTCCTCGAATCGGATGGCCATGGCGGCACACTCTCCAGCTTATCATTTTGAACAGTTGTTCAGCACGAAATACACCGGCCCGCCTCTCCGCGCAAGCGGGGGCGCGAGGCCGGGGGATCGCCACAACGAAAAAGGGCCGGAGGTTTCCCTCCGGCCCTTCTATCCGTTTCGCATGATCCCGAAGGATCAGGTGCCTATCAGGCGCCGGCGATCTCGGTCGTGTCGATCTTCAGGCCGGGGCCCATCGACGACGAAAGCGAGATCTTGCGAACGTACTTGCCCTTGGAGCCCGAGGGCTTGGCCTTGACGATCGCATCGACGAACGCGCTGAAGTTGGTCAGCAGGTCGGCGTCCGAGAACGACATCTTGCCGATGCCGGCGTGGATGATACCCTGCTTTTCGACGCGGAACTCGATCTGGCCGCCCTTGGCGTCCTTCACGGCCTGCGTGACGTTCGGGGTAACCGTGCCGAGCTTCGGGTTCGGCATCAGGCCCTTCGGACCCAGCAGCTTACCGAGACGGCCGACGACGCCCATCATGTCCGGGGTGGCAATGACGCGGTCGTAGTCGAGGTTGCCGGCCTGCATGTCGTCCATGAGGTCTTCCGCACCAACCTTGTCGGCGCCGGCGGCGAGAGCTTCCGCAGCCTTGTCGCCCTTGGCGAACACGGCGACGCGAACGGTCTTGCCGGTACCGGCCGGAAGCGAAACCATGCCGCGAACCATCTGGTCGGCGTGACGCGGGTCAACGCCCAGGTTCATCGCGACTTCGACGGTTTCGTCGAACTTGGTCGTCTTCAGGTCGCGCAGGGTCTGCAGCGCGTCAGCGACGGGGTAGTGCTTGAGGTTGTCGCCGAGCTTTTCGGTCAGCGACTTCTGCTTCTTGGTCACCTTGGCCATGGAATCAGCCCTCCACCACTTCGAGGCCCATCGCGCGGGCCGAACCTTCGATGATCTTGGTGGCGGCATCAATGTCGTTGGCATTGAGGTCGGCCATCTTGACCTGGGCGATTTCGGCAAGCTGCGAGCGCTTGACGGTACCGGCGCTGATCTTGCCCGGCTCCTTGGAGCCCGACTTCAGGTTCACGGCCTTCTTGATGAGGAAGGTCGCCGGGGGGGTCTTGGTGACGAACGTGAAGCTGCGATCCGCATACACCGTGATGATGGTGGGGATCGGCATGCCCTTTTCGAGCTCCTGCGTGGCGGCATTGAACGCCTTGCAGAATTCCATGATGTTCACGCCGCGCTGACCCAGCGCAGGGCCGATCGGCGGGGACGGCGTGGCGCTGCCGGCCTTGACCTGCAGCTTGATGTAACCTTCGATCTTCTTGGCCATGTGGCCACTCCTTCACACTTTCGCACCTGCCGGGCAGATGCTCATGTTTAGCGGTTTTACGGGTGCCGGAGCATCCTCCCGCAGGGAATCGGGCGGCACGAGGCCGAACCGAAGGGCGCGCCCCTAAACCATATCGTTCGAAAAGGAAAGCGCCGGTTTCGGCAATTCGCCGCCCGATCTTGCTGGCGCCTGATCCTCCTGACGCCTGACCTTGCTGATGGCCGATCTTGCTCCCATAGGCTGTGACATCATGGCAGACAACGAACTCGACATTCTCATCTGGGCGGCACTGTCCGGTGAACAGGCCCGTTTCTCCATCGGCAACGACCGGGCAAAGCGCTTCCATCCCTCAATCGGCCCGCTTGCCGCATTTCGCGATCTTTCTCCGGAAAGCCTCGAAGCCTTTGGCGAACTGGTCCGCACCACCGGCCTCGCCGCACTCGGCCTTGTCGGCGTGGCCGAGGACCTCGCGGTTCCGGGCACCGAGATCCTTCGCAGCGCAGAGGGCGTGCAGTTGCTGTTCGACGAAAGCAACGCCGCCGCCGTGGAGGAGATCGCCCGCGCCGAGAACGATCCGCGCACCGTTCCGCTCGGCCAGAGCGACTACCCGGACATGCTGGAACTCGCGCTGCTGACCGAACCCGGCCCCTTTGCCGAGCGCACGGGCGACCTCGGTCGCTTCTGGGGCATTCGCGAGAACGGCCGCCTGCTGGCCATGGCCGGTCAGCGCGTACGCACGGCAAAGCATGTGGAAGTCAGCGGGGTCTGCACCCATCCCGACGGTCGCGGCAAGGGTTACGCCGCCCTGCTCTCACGCCGCGTGGCGGGCGCGATTCGGGCTTCGGGACAGCGGCCCCTCCTCCACAGCTATGCCGATAACGAGACGGCCCTGGCGCTCTACGGCAGGCTGGGCTTCGCCGAGCGCGCACGGGTTCGCTTCACGGTTTATGCGCCGCCAAGCTGAAACGGCGGCGCGTAGGCCAGATCGAAACCAGACGGAGAAACGAAAAAGGCCGGGCGAGATGCCCGGCCTTTTTCGTTTTCTTGCCGACGATTACTTGCTGAGTTCGACGTGTTCGAAGTCTAGCTCGACCGGGGTGGCGCGGCCGAAGATCGACACCGATACCTTGACCTTGTTCTTGTCGAAATCGAGTTCCTCGACGATACCGTTGAAGCTGGCGAAGGGGCCATCGAGGACCTTCACCGAATCGCCGATCTCGTAATCGATGCTGACGGTCTTGCGCGGCGCGGCAGCGGCGGCTTCGGCGGCGCCGAAGTAACGGGCAGCCTCGGTCTCGCTGATTGCCTGCGGCTTGCCGCTGGAACCCAGGAAGCCGGTGACCTTCGGGGTGTTCTTGACGAGGTGGTAGACGTCGTCGTTCAGCGCGAGCTTGGCGAGCACATAGCCCGGCATGGTCTTGCGTTCGGTCTGAACCTTCTTGCCGCGCTTGACCTCAGTGATGGTCTCGTGCGGAACCTGAACGTCCTCGACGAGCTGCGAAAGTCCCATCCGCTCGGCTTCCGAGAGGATGGATTCCTTTACCTTGTTCTCGAAGCCGGAATAAGCGTGGATGATGTACCAGCGGGCCATGGATCTCTCTTCGTAAGCTAGTTCAGGCGATCACAGCAGCGACAGGATCGAGCTAACGACCCAGCCGAACAGTGCGTCGATCCCCAGGAAGAACACCGCGAGAAAGACCGTCATGATGCCGACGAAGATTGCCGTCGTCACCGTCTCCTGGCGCGAAGGCCAGTAGATCTTGGAGGTTTCCGTACGCACCTGGCGGATGAATTCGCCGGGACTGGTCTTGGCCATGACTGTCGTTCTCGCGTCTCTTGCCTGCTGCCTGAGCAGAAAAATAAGTCTCGGCTTCCGGCTAGGGGCCATCGCCGCCCCGGCCGTGGCCGGGAGGGGCAGATGCGATCCTCATGTCGGAAGGAAACGCCGACTTAGCCCCGGCCCGCTCGATTTGCAAGGTCTGGCGAACCGCTCCGTAAACCTAGGACGAAGGGTCCGCGGGATCGGCCAGACGGGCCAGGAACGAGTTCGGGCTGGAGTAGAGAATGCGCGCCCCGTCGGGCAGCGCCACCGGCTTGATCCGCCCGATATACCAGAGATACTCGGCATGGCGCGCAGGGCCGAACTTGCGCAAGTCGATGTGCTGGCGCGGCGAATAGAGGATGCGCTGGCTCGGATCGGCAAAGCGGTAGGACAAGTCGCGCATGGAGAGCATGTGCACGTTCGGCAGGGCGAAGTTGGAATTCTCCATCGCGCTGCGACGCACCACGGCATAGGAGCCGAAGTGCTCGAACGGGCCGAACCGCCACTGGATACGCGGAATCGCCACGGCCGTGGCCACGCGGGCGCCTTCGGGCACCTGGTCGAGCGCGGCGATCAGCTGCCGGGCGGTCTGCGCGTCCTCGTACCAGACCACGGTCGTCACGGCCGTGCGGGAAACGAACAGCGAGGCCGCAGCCACGACCATCCAGCGCCGGATCGGCAGATCGATCGCAAGGCAGGCCACCAGCAGCGCCGTGGTGCTCAAACGGTAGTCGGCATAGTCGCCGCCGAAGATCTGGCGCGGCACCACGAGCGTCAGCATCAGCAGAATCAGCGCCGCCCAGCCGAAGCGTCCATCGATGCGCTTGCGCAGCAGCGCATAGCCCAGCGCCACCAGCACGAGATCCAGGCTGATGATATCAAAGTAGAAATCGAAGCTGCGCATCGACTTGTAGAGGATGCCCCACTTGTAATCGAGCACGTAGCGCCCGTAGGACACCTTCGAATTCGCGCCCATGCCGATCAGCATCGGCAGCAGGGGGAAGATCAGCGGCCAGGGCTTGAGGAACGGGCGCCAGTCCAGCCAGCTGCTCCGGCGGCTCCATTCGTAGCCGAACAGGAGCACGCCCATCACTGCCCAGCCCGAAACGTGGCAAAGCCAGACCACGAAACCGATCGGCACCATGACGGCCCAGCGCCAGGGGCGGTCCTCCAGCTTCACCCAGAGGGCGAACGTGAACAGCCCCAGCGCCAGCGACAGCGAATAGTTGAGAAAGCCCATCAACAGCGAGGGCGACCAGATCATCGCGAAAGCCAGGATCGGTCCGACCCCGAGTTTGCGGCCCAGCGAACGGCAGGCCGCCACGATCGACAGGCCCGAAAGGAAGGGAATCATCGCCACGATGATTCGCCCGGCCTGTTCCAGCCCGAAGATCGGCGCCATCGGCACCATCAGCAGTTCGACGCCGAGATTGCCGGTCCATTCCCAGTTGAACACGAAATAGCGCGTCAGATAAGGGTCTGCGCCGTGATCCAGCGCAACCTTGTAACCGGCCAGGTGCGAGGGATAATCCGTCATCTGCGGCGCCCAGGCGACCAGCGCCGGCAGGGCCGCAACAGCCGACAGGACAACGCCCAGGACAAGCGCCCTGTCCTGGCCCAGCAACTCGGCAAGGCGCTGCCAAAGGGCACGCCACCTGCCGTTGTTCAGTCCGATCTGTTCCGCCTGCGGTCGCGCGGTTCCGTGCATCAGCGCCTGTTTCTTTCTCGAGAAAGCCCCCGAACGTACTTGGCCGGAGCCGCCGATCGAAATCGTGCATGGGCTCGATTCGCCAAACGCGGCTGTCTAGTCGCAGCGACGCGAATGACAAGACCGCGTATGGGGCAGCACGCTATCGTGCTTTTCCGTTTATCGCAATTGCAGCATAATACGCGAAACGCCCGCCTCCGAAAATATCCGGAGCGGGCGCTTGGCAAGTGCCTCAACGCTTTTCGAAAAAAGCTGGCAGGAGTGCACGGACTCGAACCGTGGGCCCTCGGTTTTGGAGACCGATGCTCTACCAACTGAGCTACACTCCTGCGGGCGAAGGAGCCTCTAGAAGGAGAAGAAGAGGATTACAAGAGGGTTACAGGGCATGATGACAAGTTATTTCCCGCCCTTGCATTTTACGGGGCTGGGACCCCAGGTTACACGAGGATTCCCGGGATCTCGGGATGGGGGCAAAGCGCTCCGAACACGCGTTTTTCCGGTTGGCCCCGGATTTGGGATCGGCCTTTCAGATCAGGAATTCACGGCAGGACCATGCACGCGCCCCGCTCACCCTCGATGATCGAGCCGGAACTCCTCATGCTCGCCTACCGCAGCGGGATCTTTCCCATGGCGGACAGCCGGGACGACCCGGAGATCTTCTGGATAGAGCCGCGTCTCCGCGCGATCCTGCCGCTCGGTGGATTCCACTTGTCCCACTCGCTGGCGAGGACGCTGCGCCGGGAGCGGTTTTCCGTAACCTGCAATGCGGCCTTCTCCGAAGTCATGGAAGCCTGCGCCGCACCGCGCCAGGTCGCTGAAAAGGCCGGCGAGGACGGTGAGGACGAAAGCGGCAGCTGGATCAGCCACCGCATCCAGGCCAGCTACGAAAACCTGCACTTCCTGGGGCACGCCCACTCGGTGGAGGTATGGCAGCACGATGCGGACGATCGCCGCCAGTTGGTCGGGGGACTCTACGGCGTGGGATTCGACCGGGTGTTCTGCGGAGAAAGCATGTTCTCGCGCGCGACCGATTCGTCGAAAGTCGCGCTGGCCTATCTGGTCGCTTCGCTGCGCCGGGGCCGTGTCAGCCTGCTCGACTGCCAGTTCATGACGCCGCACCTGGCCTCGTTGGGTGCCGTGGAAATGCCGCAGAAGCGCTACCTGACGCTTCTCCAGGAAGCTCAGTCCTCAGGCGCGGCTTCGGGAATGGCCGCGGGCGCCGGCGCGGCGGACGATGTCGCACCGGGCGAAGGGGCCGCTGCAGACGAAGAGGCCGGGGCGCTGGCGCTGCCCGTGGCCTTTGCGGCGCTCCTGGCGGAAGGCGCCGAAGACGGCAGCGCTTCCTCGCCGGGGAAGTTCATCGCGCAGCTCTTGACCCAGACGTCGTAGACCGGGTGCTCGACGACGTTGAGCGCGGGCGAATTCTTGAACAGCCAGCCCGAGAAGACCTTGTGCCATCCCAGCTTCTCGGCCGCGCTGCGGCGCTCTTCAACGAAGGCCTGGACGAAGGCGCCCTCTTCCTGCGGCTGCTCCCAGGGAAGCGACTTCTCGCAAGTGGCGACCTTGACGACGAGGTTGCCGATCCGGCGTGCCTCGCCCGGCTTCATCACCAGGTCCTGCGTGAGGTTGTTGCGCTTGTTGAGCACGCCGAGCGTGACGACGCGGTCCTTGTTCGGCGTACCGATCTGCTGCCCCTTGGCAGCCTGCGCCGGCCCCGCCTGCATCCCGGCGATCGCATCGGGAACGCTGGTGTCCTGCACTTCAGGCGCCGGCTCCCCCTTGCCGCATCCTGCAAGGAGCGACAGGACGAGCGCCGGCGCAAAAGCAACGGTCCGGCCGAAAGGAGCCCGCATCACCGCAGCGCCCCTCAGGCTTCCGGAGACCAGGCCTCGTAATCGCCGGTGGCGGGGGCACGCTTGCCGCCCCGCTCCAGCGCGCCCTGCGGGCGATAGGCGGTTGCGGTGCCGGTGGCGTTGGGGGTGTAGTCCACTTCCCAGATGCGCGCGGGAGCCAGGTGGCTTTCCGGCACGCCGTCATAGGAGTGATGCAGCCAGCCGTGCCATTCGGACGGCACGTTGCTGGCGTCGTTGGCGCCCGCATAGATCACCCAGCGGCGCTCGTACCCTTCGGTAGTCCGCACTTTGTCGGACTTCGAACGGAAGTACTTGTTGCCCTGCGCGTCGGTGCCGACGTGCTCGCCATTGCGCGAGCTCCAGAGCGAGGTGCCAATGGTGGCGCCGTCCCACCAGGTGAAGATCTTGGACAGGATTCCCATGAGCCGCGCGTTAGCGCTGTTCGCAGCCGATGCCAAGGGCCTTGCCGTCAACTTAAGGCGCTTTCCACGAGACCTCGTCGCCCGGCGCGATCCCCAGCTGCGCCGCACGCCCCCCGTTCAGCTCGAGCACGGCGATCACCGGACCCGCGGAAGGCAGCGGCGTTTCGTCGTAAGGCCTGGCATTCGCGGCTATGTTGAGGATGCGGTGATCCGGCCCGATAAAGAGCAGGTCGAGCGGAATCACCGTGTTACGCATCCAGAAGGCAGCCGGAGCCGGTGCCTTGCGGGGGAAGATCATGCCCTCGTCCGCGCCCATTTCGGTGCGGAACATCAGCCCCTTGGCCTGCTCGGCCTCGCTGCGGGCCACTTCGACTTCGAAACCATGCGCCTTGCCCGAGGCGCGAACGACCAGGGGAATCACCGGCAGGCCTGAAACCGGATGGATCGCCGTCTTGGCCTGAACGGCGCCGGCAGCCTCGCCCGCGCTCCGGGAGCACCCCGTCGCTGACAGGACCACGCCGGAAACCAGCATGCAGGCGAACAAGGCAGGCAGTTGGCGGATCGGACGCACTCAATAGTCTCCCGTGTCGGATTCGGCCCATTGCTCCGCATCCTCGGCATCGGAGGCATCGACGATACGCCGGGCAATGTCGAGCCGGTGCCCTGCCCGCAGCATCGCCGCCAAATGCTTTTCGCGCAGCGGCCGGTCCGGCACCTCTGCGGCGAATGGACCGAAGCGCCGACGCCGCGCAAGCACCAGCGCCGCACGCCGCTCCGCCGCGGCATCGGGCCGCACTTCCGCGCGCAAGTCCTCGTCCAGCCCGGCATGGCCCAGCGCCTCGCCCACCCGGCGCGCGCCATAACCGCGTCGCAACAGGCTGCCGGCCTTCATCCGCGCCCAGACCGCGTCGTCGACATAGCCCTTCTCTACGAAGCGGCCGATCATCGCCTCCAGATCGGGCCGCCCTTCCCCATCCCAGCCCCGTTCGCGGAGCTTGCGCTGCAGATAATCGCGCAGCTTCCCTTGCGTCGTGGCGAAACGCGCGACATAGGCCAGCGCCAATTCTTCCAGGCGGGCCTCGGTCAGGGGTTGCGGATTGCGACGGTTCTCGGACATCTTGCCCTATTCGTGCCACAGTCGGCTCGGATTGGGGAGAGCGCACGGAACCACGTCGTGCGGAATTGCTATGTCCGGTTCAGGTAAGACCGGATAATAGCGCGGGGTTCCGGTGAGAATAAACGGTATAACAACAACGGGTTAGAACGAAATGAACGACACCATCAACGTGGTGCCGCGAGCGAGCGAAGCACTTGTCGCCACCCCGAACCAGGATGCGCTTGCCCGCCGCTTTGCCGATTTCGACACCTTCGGCGATGCGCTGGACTATGCGGCGCAGGGTCAGCGCGGCTTCAATTTCCACGATCCGCGCGGCACGCTGAAACAGGTCTATCCGTTCAGCGAACTGCGCACGGATTCGATCAAGGTGGCCCATGCGCTGATCGCGCGCGGCGTGAAGCCGAACGATCGCGTGGCCCTGATCGCGGAAACCGGTGCCGATTTCGCATCGCTTTTCTGCGGCGTGGTCTATGCGGGCGCCTGGCCCGTTCCCCTGCCGCTGCCCACCAGCTTCGGCGGCAAGGACAACTATATCGAGCAGCTCTCGGTCCAGCTTTCCAGCTCGGACCCGATGCTCCTGGTCGGTCCGGACGAAATCGCCGAAATGACCGCCAAGGCCGCCGAGCGCCAGGGCTGCGACCATGCCACCTGGGCCGACTTCGCGGCAAAGGACGCGCCGGTCGTGGCGCTTCCCAAGGCCAGCCCGGACGACATCTGCTATCTGCAGTACTCCAGCGGCTCGACCCGCTTCCCCCACGGCGTGGCGGTCACGCACCGTTCGCTCATGTCGAACCTGGCCGCGCATAGCCACGGCATGGAACTGGCCGAGGGCGACCGCTGCATTTCGTGGCTGCCCTGGTACCATGACATGGGCCTGGTCGGCTGCTTCCTCTCGCTGATCGCCAACCAGGTCTCGGGCGACTACCTCAAGACGGAAGATTTCGCCCGCCGCCCGCTGGCATGGCTGGACATGATCACCCGCAACGAAGGCACGTCGATCTCGTATTCGCCCACCTTCGGCTACGACATCTGCGCCCGCCGCATCTCCAGCCAGAGCCCGGTCTCCGATCGCTTCGACCTGTCGCGCTGGCGCCTCGCCGGCAACGGCGCGGACATGATCCGACCCGACGTGATGCAGAGCTTCGTGAACGCCTTTGCCGATGCGGGCTTCAAGGCATCGGCCTTCCTGCCCAGCTACGGCCTGGCCGAAGCGACCCTGGCCGTGACCATCATGCCGCCGGGCGAAGGCATCCGCGTGGAACTGGTCGAGGAAGAACGCCTTTCGGGCAGCCCGCGCGACCTCAGCCGCCCGGCCCGCTACCGCGCCATCGTCAACTGCGGCAAGCCCGTGCTCGACATGGAAGTCGTGATCCGCGGCGAAAACGGCGAAAGCCTCTCGGACCACCAGATCGGCAAGGTCTGGTGCCGCGGCACCAGCGTGATGCATTCCTACTTCCGCGACCCCGAAGCGACCGAGGCCTGCCTCGTCGACGGATGGCTGGACACCGGCGACATGGGCTACATGGCCGATGGCTATCTGTTCATCGTCGGCCGGGCGAAGGACATGATCATCATCAACGGCAAGAACCACTGGCCCCAGGACATAGAATGGGCCGTGGAGCAGCTGCCGGGCTTCAACCATGGCGACATCGCCGCTTTCTCGGTGGAAATGGACAATGGCGAAGAAGCGCCCGCCGTGCTGGTCCATTGCCGCGTTTCCGATCCGGTGAAGCGCGTTGAACTGCGCGACTTGATCCGCGACAAGGTGCGCTCGATCACCGGCATGAACTGCGTGGTGGAACTCGTTCCGCCCAAGAGCCTGCCCCGCACCAGTTCGGGCAAGCTCAGCCGCGCCAAGGCCAAGAAGCTCTACCTTTCGGGTGAAATCGAGCCCTTCAAGCTCGCCGCCTGAAGCCGGGGTTCAGCAATCGATCGAAGGGCCGGGAAGCGCATGCGCTTTTCCGGCCCTTCTCGTTTCAGTCCGTCATCTGCTCAGCGCCTGCCCCGGGATCCGCGCCTTTCCGTCAGCGCGTCGTCACTCGGTCGCCTGAGCCGATATCCTCTCGGTCTGCCTCCGCCCAATTCGGATAAGCCGGAAGCGTGACGAGCAACGACCCACCCAGCAGGCATCCCACGGTTCCCGCCCAAAGGAAGGGCTCATAGCCCCCGAAGCCGTCGTAGATCGCCCCTGCCACGAGCGGCCCCAGTCCCGAAGCCAGCGCCACGAGCGCCGACATCAGCCCATAGATCGCGCCGAAATGGCGCATTCCAGCATAACCGACGGTCAGATAGGCGCAGATCTGCATCTTGGTGCCTGCCGCGTAGCCGTTGACCAGCAAGGCGAAGACGATCGCCACGGTGGAATTCATCGCTACCGTCAGCAGGAAGAAAGTCACCGCGGTGACCCCCATCGTCAGCCCCCCGATCCAGTTGGGCCGGTAGCGGTCGAGCAGCGCCCCGGTCGCGAGCTTGCCGACGATGCCTGCCACGCCGGTCAATGAAGTAAGCCAGGCCGCGCTGCCTCGGCTGATGCCCGATTCGGTGAGGATCGGGAAAAGATGAATGCTGAGGCCGATCGTCAGCAGCATGATCACGAACGTCGAGATCGCCACTTGCCAGAGCGGCCGGCTGCGCAACGCTTCCTGCCGCGTAAGCCCGGGCAGATGCGCGCTCGACCGAGGGCCGGGCGCCTTGCCGCTGCGTGTCGCGCGGTCGTGTGCGTCATAGAGAAACAGGAAGCAAAGCAGCAGCGAAACGCCGCCCCAGCCCAGTCCGAACCAGACAAAGGCCCCTCGCCAGCCCACTTCCTCGATCAGGAAGTTGCCCAGGGGCGGAACGATCGCCTGCGCCAGGGCCGTGCCAGAAACCGTGCAACCAAGCGCAAGCCCCCGGCCGCGCGTGAACACTCCGGCAACGGCAGCGGTCCAGATCGTCGACTTGATCGTGGTGATGAGGAGCCCGAAGACCAGCCACAGGGCAATCCATTGCGCCTGCGACCCATTGGCCAATGCAAAGGCGCAAGTCGAACCCATGACGGCCACGATACCCGGCAGCGCCAACCGCCGCGAGCCGACCCGATCGATCAGAACCCCGTAGAACGGCGAAAGCACGGCACTGGTGAAAGTGGCAATTCCCGGCCCCGCCGAAAGCAACGACCGGCTCCATCCGAACTCGCGCGAGAGCGGCTCCATGAACAGGCCGGTCCCCGCAAGCAGCACGGAGAGGAAGGAAAACCCGATAGA